>NZ_CP047238.1:112500-1127500 GCF_018141345.1 Pseudoalteromonas sp. A22 | reverse complement strand
TTGTGGTAATACGGGTCTCGCTGTTCTTCATTTACAGAATCTAATAACGCTTGAGCTTCATCAAATTTTTGAATTTGCATACAGATATCCGCAAACACCAACTTAACTCGAGTGTTACTACTGTCAATGTCGTATGCCTTCTTCGCATAACCAAAGGCATTATTTAGGTCACCGCTTGCGAGGAACTGCTTCGCTTGATCAAGTAAAATAACTTCAGGTGATGGTAAATGCTCAGACAAAGCTTCTTTAATTTCTTCTTCTGTTTTTGCCCCTGCCAGCATATCTACTGGCGCACCACCTTTTAAAATCACAATCGTTGGCAAAGCTTGTAAACCAATTTGCTGAGCGAGTTGAGATGCCAGAGCTTGTTGGACATCACAATCAATAACGCCTATGGTTATATGCTCACTATAAGCTGCCGCTATCCTCTCCAATATTTGGTCTTGCTGAACACATTCAGGATTTTGATTGCTATAAAAGGTCAGCAATAACACTTTCTCTGGATTTGGATCAGTTATTACTTGCTGAATGTTTTCAGGGGTTAGTTGGATTGTATTGCTCATATTCTATTTTCTGTCTGAGTAATTAATATGGTTGATATAGTGACACTATCTGAATTTACAACCAAGCCAAGAAAACAATTATGCAGAGCTTGGCTTTCTCTTTCGGGTAAATTTCCCCTTTCTTGCCCCACGTTTTTTAAATGCAGGTACAGGAACACCTTTCAGTTCATTCGTATTGATAGACTGAGCGCTGTCAATAAATCCACCTAACTCATCACAAAGCGGTTGCATAAATTGATTATACGACGTTTCCTTATTAGCGATCTTTCCGAGCAATGACTCCCAGAGCGCAGTCCTGTCTGGTAATGAAAGTGATTCAGGTAGGGTTTGAATAAATGCTTTTCCCAGCGCCGTAGAATATATCGTCTTACCTTCTCGTCTAAGAAACTGCCGTCTAAACAAAAGCTCAATAATTCCGGCCCGCGTCGCCTCAGTGCCAAGCCCATCAGTGTCTTTCAATACCTTTTTGATAGATTGATCGGAAACAAACCGTGCAATACCTGTCATTGCACCTAATAAGGTGGCTTCAGTGTAATGCTTTGGCGGCTGGGTTTGCTTTTCTTTAACTTCACCTTTCTCGCATAAAAGTTGCTCTCCCACCTGTAACTTCGGCAATAGGCTTTCTTTTTCTACCTCATGACCTTTAAACAGTATCTTGAATCCTTGATCTGTTATTTGCTTCGCTTGTGCTTTGAATTGACCACCACTAATCTCCAACTCCACTTTAGTTTCATTGTAGCGGTAGGGATGAAAGAATTGCGCAAGATACTGTACAGAGATAAGTTGATAGACCTGCAACTCTCTATGCCCAAGCTGAGCACTGCGGAGCTTTTTAGTGGTTGGAATGATGGCGTGATGCGCTTCTACCTTTTTATCATTCCAACACGCTCCTTTTAGATTCATATCAGCTAACTTAATAAACTTACTGTCTATTCCCTGATTGTGATTAGCAGCCGCAATGACTTGCTCTCTTTCAACAAAGTGTTCTTGTGGTAGATAACGGTTATCTGATCTCGGGTAAGTGATCAGTTTATGTTTCTCATAGAGTGCCTGACAAATATCCAACACTTGCTGAGCTGATAAACCGTAGCGCTTATTTGCGTCAATCTGTAAAGAAGAAAGGTTATAGGGTAACGGCGGGTTTATCTTTTTTGGTTTCGTTTCAACCTTATTTATTGTTGCTTGCTTTTGACTGATCCGATCCGCAACGTTTTCGGCTAAGGCTTTAACCAGAACACGCCCATCTTCGTCCATATAGGGCTTACATGCTTCACTTGGTACCCACTTAGCTTCAAAAACACCCCAATTTGGTTTATTGATGTGTGCAATCACCTCATAAAATGGTTTAGATACAAAGTTCTCTATTTCTAAATCTCTCCTAACAACCAAACCAAGTACCGGAGTTTGCACTCTGCCAACCGACAAGACGGTATTCACTCCCGCTTTTTGCCCGGCCAACGTAAATGCTCTGGTTAAATTCATCCCAAATAGCCAATCAGCTCTAGCTCTTGCAAGCGCAGATACACTTAAAGGAACAAATTCTTGATTAGAACGTGTCGAAGCCAATGCCTTTTTCACAGCTTGTGGGTTTAAATCACTGATCAACAAACGTCGGATCGTTGCTCTTTTCCGCTCTGGCAAATTTACGAATTGAAATACTTCGTCCACGAGCAATTGCCCTTCTCTATCTGGATCTCCAGCATGGTAGATTTCATCGGCTTTTGCGAGTAACTTTTTTAAAGTGCTAAGCTGCTTTTTTGTTTTTGGCTTTGCCTTGAACTGCCATTGAGTAGGCACGATTGGTAGATCATGAAACTGCCATTTTTTGTATTTGGCGTCGTAGTCTTCAGGTTCTGCTTGTTCCAACAGGTGACCTATACACCAAGAAACCACATCACCATTCGCGACTTCTATATAACCATCTTGTTTTTTATGTGGTTTTGGTAAGACATCGGCAATTGCCCGACCTAAAGAGGGTTTTTCAGCGATATAGAGTTTCATGATTAGCTTAACTGTATATAGATACAGTTATCATAGTGAATTTTGACGAAAAACGCCATAGCTGCAAAGAGACTGTCTCCAGTCTCTTTGCAAACCAACAAACTTACGTTCTTAATAAATTAAGTTGCTTGTGTTTTTGTTCGACTATCAGCGTCATTGAACTGGCCGCTTGCTCTACTTCATCTGCGAACTTCGAAAGCTCAGCAGCGGCATCTGAAATGCCCGTTGTATTTGTATTAATTTCTTCGGTAACCATGCTTTGCTCTTCCGCAGCCGTCGCAATTTGTGTTACTTCATTAGAAATGCTCGTCAACTCAGCAACTAGGGTACTCATTAACCTAGCCGATTCTTGGCAATAACTCACTGCATCTTCACCTAACTGCACAGAGCTCTCAATAATCCGGCCTGAGTTCGCGACCTCACTCTGTAAATTATCTATTAGTTTACTAATGTCGTCCGTTGAGGCCTGTGTTTTTGACGCCAAAGCTCGAACTTCGTCGGCAACAACCGCAAAGCCGCGCCCTTGCTCCCCCGCCCTTGCCGCTTCAATTGCTGCGTTTAAGGCCAGTAAATTAGTTTGTTCTGCAATGGCTCTGATCACCTCTAGTATTTTGGAAATATCATCACTGCGCTCAGATACCTTCACGACCGCTTGTTTTGCATCAATAACTTGATCCGCCATTGATTGCACCGTTTCAGTTGTTTTAATGATACTTTGTTCGCTTTGCTGAACTTGATCAGCAGCCTGATTCGTACTTGCAGCCGCTTTTTCCGACGCCCGAGCCACCTCTGAAGCAGTTGCACTAAGTTCGTTAATTGCAGTAACTACGCTATCTATTTCCAAATGCTGATTAGCAACTTTGTTTTTGATGTTTATCGCGGCTTCTGTTGTTCGATGCGACTGCTCATAGGAAGATTCAGCAAGACCTTTGAGGTCATCAATCATCTTTCGTAGTTTATCAGTAAAGCGGTTAAAGCCATGCGCCAAGGCAATCAACTCAGCATGATGACTCACTTCTAGCTCATGCGTTAAATCGCCTTCGCTAGAAGCTAAGTTCTCTACCCGCTCCTGAATATGCGTAAGCGGCCCGATAATTGTGTTCACTAATACCACCGCAATGGCAATGCCAATAACAGCAATAACAATACCGATAATAAGCATCCAGCGACCAACGGAGTTTGTCGACTCCTCCAGCTGACTTTGCAGCGTTGTAGCAGAACTAAGTGCAATTGCCTTAGGTAGTTCGATTACAAGAGACCAAGTGGTATTTGGCAACGCAATGTTGATAGGTACTGCTACGACTAAATCTTCACCAAGCTCTTTAATCCCAGAACCTGTATGCAGCGATTTTAACACCTCCGCCCTATCTGACTTTGTCGACTCTGCAAGTGGGCGGGCTAAATTCTTGTAGTGACTAGAACCCACAACAAGACCCAGCTCACTTAACAAGGTTACTTTAGCGGCTCCTGAGTAAAGCGAGTTTGAGAGCTCGTCGACCATAGTTTGAAAAATCGGCAAATTTACATCTACGCCCACTAAGCCTCTAAATTGACGATTGACCACGACTGGTGTGGTCAATGAGGTCATCAGCATTTTGTTGCCCGGAGAAATTTCATATAAATAGGGCTCCATGATACAAGGCGCTATTTTATCTTTTGCGCACAGATACCACTCGGCTTCTCGTAGGCCAAATTCATTGATTGCATCGGCATATTTTTCTTCTGCCGACTCAACTTTTTGTTGCATCGGGCCATTGGCTTCTTGAGTAAAGTAGAGCTCTAAGGTACCAGCGCCCGGCACAGAGTGACTCGAACCACCTTGATTACTGGCATCATTGCCATCGTAACCATTCGGTTCAAACTGCGCATACATAGAAGACACAAAGCGATTTTGCTTTAGCGCACCATTGACAATTTCTTGTACTTGTTCACGGCTCAGAGGATCCTGTGTGGCGGTATGAGATAGTACACCCGCCAAAGTATAAGGAACACGATAGGCTTCATTGATAAAGCCAGCCACACGTTGCCCATATTGATTGCCTTTAGCGATAAGGCCTTGGGATATTTCATCATAAATCGCTTGTTGGACCCCTTCACTTTGCTTGGTATTTTCCGCTGCAAGGTGAAACCACATTGTTGTCACTAATATAACAACCAAACTCGTTACTAATGCTGTTACAAAGAATAAGAGTTTGTTTTTAATCGAAGCTTGTTTCATAACATTCCCAGTTTTTAGACTTAGTATGCAAACAAATTGCACTGCACGTTCATCATCAACTTGATAAAACGAGTGACCCCTATTTTTATCGGCGACTATAAAGTCTTTTTTAACTGTAGCAAAAAATTTAATAACGTACTGAAATTTATGATGCTTAGGCGAAGTATTTTGACGAATAAATTATAAAGTGATAGATAAAAAAAATAGCGCCGAAGCACTATTTTTTTATCTTGTCTTTGCCAGTCGTCTTTTCATTGCTTGGCAAGCGGTGATGTATTGCTGACTTAATCAGCATATATCCAGAGATGGGAGCGGTGAGCAGCAAAAATATTGAAATCAAGATTTCCTTTACACTCACGCCATCAGTCGTGGTACTGAAATACACCATTGCCGAGGTCAATAAGCACGCCATTCCTAGCGTTGTGGCTTTTGTAGGACCGTGGAGACGCATAAAAAAGTCAGGCATTTTCACAAGACCAATAGAGCCTATCAATACAAACGCACCACCTAACAGTAATAAAATAGAAATTATCCATTCTGACATATCGCTCTCCTATTCTATAATGTCGCCGCGTAGCAAATACTTACATACCGCAACCGTACTTACAAAACCAAGCATTGCTATTAATAATGCGGCTTCAAAGTACAATGCCGTTCCCATACTCATTCCGTACAGAATAATAAGCGCAATGGTATTTATATACATGGTATCGAGCGCTAAAATTCTATCTGGAATTGAAGGCCCAACAACCAAACGCCACAGGTTTAGCAAAAGCGATACACCTATCATCGCAAAGACAATCAGAATTACAGTTTCTAGCATTCAAAAATCTCCTTCAATGGCGCTTCATAACGAGATTTAACCGTATCAATCAATGCTTGCTCATCCGTAAGATCTAACACATGGATCAGTAGGTATTTACGTTCTGGTTTTTCGCCACTTTTTACAGACTCAGGCCAAGGGTATACCTCAGCACTTACGGTGCCAGGAGTTAAAGATACCGTGCTGGCTAAAATAGTAATTGGCATAGCTTGATCTATATCGAGCGGCACCAACACGAAACCGGGGCGTAATTTCTTCGTTGGTCCTAAAATCTTTATCGCGACCTCAACGTTGGCGGTGATGATATCGTAAAGCACCAACAGCAAATGAGTAAACGCACGCCATGGCTTAATGATCAGTGGTTGCTTAGTTCTAAACCGATAGGTAATCAGCGGGATCACAATTGCTAGAATAGTCGCGAGAATAATATGCCCAGCTGACACACTATTATTCAGCAATAACCACACAGTAAATAGCAGTAAGCTGCGAAATGGAGTTGGTAGCCATTTAAACCTTGCTTCTAAACGCATCTATTTCGCTCCTTTTAACACAGCATTCGTCATGCTAGAAAAGTCGTGTAAAGAGTCGGCTGCCGACAATGCGTAATCAGTCAATGGGCCGGCAAAAATCACCATTAACGGCGCACAAGTTATCAAGGTAAGAATTGCGATAATTTGGGCTGGGTGCGCTTTTTCTGTCGATTGTGTATCGACTTTACCCGTATGATGCCAAAACACAGTGCTACCTGCTTTTGAGACACTGACTAATACCGCTAAGCTTACTAATAAATACACCGCCCAAAACCAATACGTGTGACTCGACTCGATGGTCGACTTTAAGATCCATACTTTGCCAATAAAACCTGATAGCGGCGGCATACCAATCACAGTGATTGCCGCAATCGCAAACATGATGCCAAGTAACATAGGTTGAACTACTGGGCGACCCGCGGTGATCCTATCAGCAACTTTACCCCTTTGTTTCCCCACTAAATCAGCGAGTAAGAACAAAGCTGCAGACACTAATGTCGAGTGCACTAAATAGTAAATGGCTGCAGCGCTGCTATTTACCGTTTGTACGGCGACTAATGCCACTAGGGTACCAACTGACACCACCACTAAATTTGCAGACAGCTTACGCAAATCTTGACTAGCAAGTACGCCGATCCCACCCATGACGATAGTCGCCAGAGCGAGCCACCATAGCCACTCTTGTGCCATATGACTTAATTCACCAGCTTGGTCACCAAAAATCAGCGTGTATACACGCATCATGGAATACACACCCACTTTAGTCATGATTGCGAATAAAGCCGCAACAACAGGTAACGCGGTTGCATAGGTGTTTGGCAGCCATAGATGAAGCGGTAGCAAGGCGCCTTTTAGCGCAAATACAACCAATAATAACAAGCCGCCAATTTTAGCAAGATAAACATCATCTCCTTGTAAGAAGGTGATCTTATAAGCCATATCCGCCATGTTCAGAGTACCAAGTACACCGTACAAGATACCTAATGCAATCAAAAATACCGACGAACCCACAAGATTTAGGATCACGTATTGCAATGAAGCACGGGTATTATGCTTGTCACCACCATGCATTAACAACGCATAAGACGCTATCAACAAAATCTCAAAAAATACAAATAAGTTGAACGCGTCACCAGTTAAGAAAGCGCCGTTTACCCCCATCACCAAAAAGTGCAGTAACGGGTGGAAGAAACTTCCTCGTTCGTCGTCTCCGGCACAGCTATACAGCGAACACACAAAACACAACAACGCGGTTAAGCTGACTAACAGAGTAGAAAGTTGATCAGCAACTAACACAATACCAAATGGTGCTTGCCAGTTACCAATCGCATAAACCTGAATGCCAGACTGCTGAACATATAGTAAAAGTGAGGCACAAACTGCAAACGTGATCAGCGACATAAGTACCGATACTTTACGCCTAATCGCTAAGTTTTTACCACACGGTGGCATCAGCAGGATCACCCCTGCCAACATAGGTAATAAAATAGGTAAAGAAGTCAAATGTTGGATCATGCTTTACCCTTTTTGTCAGGAACAATGCCATTTACATGGTCATTACCCAAATCAGAACGACCGCGAATAGCTAAGATCACGACAAATGCAGTCATCGCGAACCCGATAACAATTGCCGTCAATACCAAGGCTTGCGGCAGTGGATCTGCATACTCACTGCTATAACCAAGCACTGCTGCTTTGTTTAAGGTCAATCTACCCGATGCGAACAAAAACAAGTTGACCGCATAAGACAACATAGTTAAACCAAGAACAACAGGGAATGTTCTTGCTCGTAGAATCAAAAATACGCCACAGGCTACTAGCAAGCCTACGCACGATGCATAAAGCAATTCCATTAAATATTCACCTCTTCTTTGGGCGCATTTGCCGTTACTTTACCTAGGCTCGCCAAAATCATCAGCGTTGCACCTACCACGGTGATATAAACACCGAGGTCGAATGCGATGGCACTTGCCAACTCAGTTTTACCAACCAATGGGATATCAAAATAATCAAACCATGAGGTTAAGAATGGTTTGCCAAAGAACCAACTTCCCACACCGGTTGCTAGAGAAATAGCGATACCCGTTGCGATAATCTTGCGATAGTTGACATCAAAGCGCTCTGCAATCCAATTCGAACCATGAGCAATATATTGTAAAATAAAGGCTATCGCCGTGATTAGGCCCGCGATAAATCCACCACCCGGTAGATTGTGACCGCGCAAGAAAATATAAACCGAAACCAGCAATGCCAAAGGCAATAAGCTTTGTGAAATACTTGCCAGCAGTAGCGGATATCTCTCTTTCGCCCAAGGTCTGCCTTCACTGTCACTGCCTGGCATAAATAGTGGTAAGTTAATCAGCAACTTATAAATCCCAAGCGCCGCAATACCCAGTACGGTAATTTCACCTAGCGTATCAAAACCACGGAAATCCACTAAGATAACGTTAACGACATTGGTCCCGCCACCGCCAACTTTGGCGTTTGCAATAAAGAACTCAGAAATACTATCCAATGGCCTTGTGATCAAGGCGTAACTGATACTTCCGATGATCACACCGATTGCTGAAGCAATACCCATATCACGTAGTACGCGAATAGAACTAGACTCCTTCGGCGTTCTTTGCGGTAAGAAGAATAACGCAAGCATCAACAGAATAATGGTTACTACTTCTACCGTTAACTGAGTAAGCGCAAGATCCGGTGCAGAGAAGCGCGTGAAGGCAACCGATACCATGAGACCCACAACCGAAATCATCAGCAGTGCAACCATACGAGTACGATGCCAGATAACCGTGCCAATCGCTCCAATCATTAATAAACCAGCACCAATACCGTTATGTACGTCAATTGGCGTCGGCTCTAAATTACCCACTAACTGTGACATTTCAAACAATGGCCAGCCTGCACTCACCAGCACAACAATAAACATCAGCATCAGATAACGCTGTAACGAACCATTTTCTACTGCGTTTACACGCGCGCGACTCCAAGACACTATGTTGTACATAGTGCGTTCAAACGTTTTCTTAGCGTTCATTGGCGGTAATGAAGCTTGGAATTGGAATAGATATTTGCGCTGAGTATAAATTAATAAACCACCACATACCGCAAGACCACTCATAAGCAGTGGTAAGTTAAGGCCATGCCAAATAGCAACCTCAAAGGTTGGCGCAGCCTCCCCTAATACCGCACTTGATGCTGTCTTTAACATGCCATCAACGATAAAGTTAGGGAACATGCCGACTATCAAACATAAAGCGACCAAGATTTCGATTGGAAAACGCATATAGCGTGGCGCTTCGTGTGGCTCCTTGGGTAAATCAATTGGATCTCCGTTGAAGAATACGTCATGAATAAATCGCGCCGAATACGCAACAGAGAATGCACCGGCGATTGTCGCCAAAATTGGAATTAGCCACGACATAGAGCCCAGAAGTTGCTGGTGTAGCGTCTCGGCAAAGAACATTTCTTTAGACAAGAAACCATTAAGTAGCGGCACCCCAGCCATCGCAGAAGCGGCAACCATCGCAAGCGTTGCGGTATAGGGCATAAAACGCCACATACCGTTAAGTTTACGCATATCACGAGTGCCCGTTTCATGGTCGATGATCCCTGTCGCCATGAATAAAGAAGCCTTAAACGTTGCGTGGTTAATAATATGGAAAACCGCCGCGACAGTCGCAAGCTCAGTATCCAGACCAAGTAATAAAGTAATAAGACCTAAATGACTGATCGTCGAAAACGCCAGAAGACCTTTTAGATCATGCTTAAATAACGCAATATAAGCGCCAACGAGCAGCGTCGCTAAGCCAGTTAGGCCAACGAGAATAAACCACAGCTCTGTACCCGCCAGCGCAGGATAAAAGCGCGCCAGTAAGAATATTCCAGCTTTCACCATAGTCGCAGAGTGTAAGTACGCACTTACAGGCGTTGGTGCAGCCATCGCATGCGGTAACCAGAAATGGAATGGAAATTGCGCGGACTTGGTAAATGCGCCCAGTAGCACAAGGATTAACGCCACTTCATATAATGCATGGGATTGAATAAGCTCACGACTCGATAAAATCACATCAAGGTTATAACTGCCTACAATATCTCCTATCAACATCAAGCCAGCGAGCAGTGCTAAGCCGCCACCGCCGGTGATAGCAAGTGCCATTTTCGCCCCTTTACGGGCCTCTGACTTATGCCACCAATAGCTAATAAGTAAAAATGAACTAATGCTGGTAAGCTCCCAGAATAACCACAGCTGTAATACGTTATTAGACATAACAATACCAAGCATAGCGGTCATAAAGAGCATTAAGTAAGCATAAAGTTTAGGCATGGAATCATTGGGGCTCAGGTAGTATCTGGCATAGAAGATAACCAGCATACCAATGCCCAAAATCATGAAAACGAACAGCAACGCAAGACCATCCAGTCTAAACGCGATGTTAATATCTAGAAGCGGGACCCATTCAAATGTGTACCGAATAGTCTCTCCTGCGAAAACGGCAGGGGCGAGATCAACAGCAAGTAAAATTGCCACTGCTGGCGCTACTAAGGTTATAGCAGTCGACTGATTACGAGAAAGCTTTCCCGTAAATGCAGAGATAAAACTGCCAATTAAGGATAGCAAGGGTATCCAAAATAAAGTCATAGATGAAACCTTTTATTTGCGTCGTTATGGCTCGTTTAGATTAATGTGACAATCCCCCTTCCAAGTTGGAGCGATCGATACACATTAACCACACGTACATGAACCCTGTTATACTTGATTAGTGTTTGAGTTGTCTAGGGTTTCACTTTCTAGCTGATGCTATTTTAGCCAACCTTAACAAACTATTCAGAATAAGTTCAAAACTATTCAGCCGAATTAACTGCGATTTTATCTTCTAAGGGTCTTGAATTCAGTACTGCTAACCACCTTTTACGGTAATTTTCATCTAACTTAATTGATTGATATTCCAGCAAAGAGTGACTATTCGAGGGTTTATATGAGGAAAGTTTACCTAACTCGCAAGTGCGACTCGGTACCCAATTGCTCGGTGCTTGGTCACCAACGTAAAGATTTGGTGCCTTTTGCCCTGAAGTCGCACAAAGCCATTTTGCTTTTTGGGCTGGTATTGGGTATTCATCTTCAAAGCCGCTAAAGTGCATAAGCTCATGTATCAGCGTATTGTAGGTGCTGGTGGCGGTTAAAGTCATGTGCTTGCCACTGACATTAGCAAGTCCTTCCGTTGCCATTAACACCAGATGATCGTATTCCGATAAGCCCTGCTCGTGTCGTAAGTCACACATTGCAAATCCCCTTCGCCTCTTACAACTGAGCTTATTCGCCACATATATCGGTTTAGATAAACAATATACGCCTGTGGCCGGCTCTGGTTGTTGCTCATAAGCATGTTTAAGCACTTGTAAACGCTGCAAACCATCTAAATCACTGGCGATTAATGCAAGATTAAACTGACAAGACGCACTTAAATGCTGACGCTCTGAGAGAGTGTGAAACTGTCTTAAGTAGGGGTTATTCAAAAATGTCGTGACAGACTTTCCTTGCCACACCGCGAGCAACGAAGTGAGTTCTGAGTTTAACGCGTAGCGCTTTGAAAGCGCATAAAGTAAGTGATATCGGCCAAGTGATATTAACTGCTCGGACACTTGCCGGCGCTGCTGACGATTTAAACGAGACCAAGTATCAAGTAAAAGCAGCTTAGTGCTATTTTTCTCTTGAGCACTCAAACTACGCTGTAACCGTTCAAACTCCCAACTTGGTTGCTTTAGATCCGCAATGGCTTTTACTAGTTGTGTACTTGCTTGGGAGGGTGACATCTCAAGCACCGGTGCAATGGCAAAATAGCTATTTGGGTTGGCGACGACAAGTGCTGATTTTTGCGCGATGGAGAGATGTGCATAATTAGGGCTGCTTGAAAACAGCAGCCCAATAAGCACGAAAATAAAAAGGTGTTTAGCTCGCGTCTTGTTCGTCATTCAACTGGGCAAGTAAATCAAGCTCAAGACGGGCGTATTTATGTTCTACAAACTCATATACATTAGTTGCCAGCGCGAGCTTAAAATAGCTAATCGCAGAGGCTAAATCCCCTTGGGTCTGATATCGCTTAGCCAGATAAAAATAGGCTTCACAGAGACGCTGCGCATACTCTTCTTGGGTGCTCACGCCCTCAGAGATCTGCGCAAGAAATGCTTCTTCAGATAAAGTACCCAAATACAGTGCAACTAACTGAGACGACCACTCGTCAGGGTCTAATGCTTGGCTATTTGCCGCCAATGTCTGCTCAGCAAGCGCACCGTCTACTTGCTGCTGAGCAATATACAGCCACATAGCACGGTACGCATCTTTTGGAGCACGCGCCAAAAAGGCTTCAAAATCTTTTACTGCTAAATCAGCTCTTTCACCGTAATACAATGCGATACCACGATTTAAATAGGCATATTCATGTTGCTCGTCCAGCTCTAGCACGGCATCAAACATTTCATATGCGCGGCCATAATTTTGTTCTAACGTTTGATGAATACCAAGGAAATTATATACTTCGGCGAGATCTGGCTTAATTTGTACGGCACGATTAAAGTCAATACGAGCAAGAGTTTGTAAGCCAATGCTATCGTACAACATACCGCGATTGTATAGCAGCTGCGCGCGTTGCTCATTTGCCATATCCGGCTGCAAGAGTAACTCGTTAAATCGAGCAATGGCAATCTCATTACGGAAATTGGCTTGAAGTGGTACTGCAAGCGGAACATTTACAATGTTTTTAGTGGCCTCTGGCTGCGTGCTTTTACATCCTACCAGCCCCATTAGCACTAATGGCACAACTATTTTCGCTAACTTCATTTCCTTCCTCATTCAATGGCATTTGCCCGTTTAGAGTCTTTGCACAGGTATACCAACAATCTGATTATGTAACCTGAGGTTTGGATAAGGAATGTTCCAACTCATTGTTGCTAAAGCACAACTTAGTTTTCTCCTTGTCTAGCCAGAGAGTTTTAGGGAAAACAAGGCGAATTTACGCACCAATAGCTGGCTATTGGAAGTGAATTCAACGCAGTTAGCGCTAAAACTTTCTGCTAGAAAGGCATTAATTATCCGCAGCTCAGGTTATGTACTATAACTTTGCCTAGTTCTCTATTGACCAGATAAACTCAGTTTTGTTTCATCATTTTGAGTCAAACAGCATTAAAGCATAAAAAAAGGGGCTATTCAGCCCCTTTACACTTCTATTCTATGCAAAGCATTGCAAAGATTACTCAGCGCCTTCTTCTTTAGGCTGCTCAGCTTTTTTCTCTTGTGCTTCTTTGATACTTAAGCGAACACGGCCTTGGCGGTCAACTTCAAGTACTTTAACTTTAACTTCTTGACCAACAGTTAAGTGATCTGAAACGTTATTTACGCGCTCTTCACTGATTTGTGAGATGTGCACTAGACCATCTTTACCAGGAAGTACGTTTACAAACGCACCGAAGTCTACGATACGGATAACTTTACCAGTGTAAAGCGTACCAACTTCAAGCTCTGCTGTAAGCGCTTCGATACGTGAAATAGCAGCTTGTGCACTATTACCATTCGTTGCAGCGATCTTGATAGTACCGTCGTCTTCAATTTCAATCGTTGTATCTGTTTCTTCAGTAAGCTGGCGAATTGTTGCACCACCTTTACCGATAACTTCAGCAATCTTCTTCGCAGGGATCTTCATAGTGTAGATACGTGGAGCGAACTCAGATAGCTCTTCAGAAGGTGCAGAAATCGCTTGGTCCATCACACCTAGGATGTGTAGACGCGCTGCTTTCGCTTGGCGAAGCGCGATCTGCATGATTTCTTTGGTGATACCTTCAATCTTGATATCCATTTGTAGTGCAGTTACACCGTTTGCTGTACCCGCTACTTTGAAGTCCATATCACCTAAGTGATCTTCGTCACCAAGGATGTCAGAAAGTACAACGAAATCTTCGCCTTCTTTCACTAGACCCATCGCGATACCAGCAACTGACGCTTTAACTGGAACACCAGCGTTCATTAGCGCAAGTGAAGTACCACATACTGATGCCATTGAAGATGAACCGTTTGATTCAGTGATTTCAGATACAACACGTACTGAATATGGGAATTCAGCCAGTGTTGGCATTACTGCCGCAATACCACGCTTAGCTAGGTTACCGTGGCCGATTTCACGACGCTTAGGAGACCCTACAAAACCCGTTTCACCTACACAGAATGGAGGGAAGTTATAGTGAAGCATAAAGTGATGCTTGTGAGTACCAGTTAGGTCGTCTAGCATCTGCGCGTCACGCTCAGTACCAAGGGTTGCTGTTACAAGTGCCTGAGTTTCACCACGAGTAAAGATTGCAGAACCGTGAGTACGTGGCAGTACACCCGTCATCACGTCTAGCGCACGAACCATATCTGGTTCACGACCGTCGATACGTTTTTCGCCAGCAATGATACGGCTACGTACAATTTTCTTCTCAAGTGCGCTGAATGTTTTACCTACCACTTGCTCGTCTAGTGACTCGCCTTCAGCAACTTCAGCGCCTAGCTTTTCAATGACTTCTGCTTTTGCTTCAGAAAGTGCTTCTTTACGTGCAACTTTGTCAGTAATACGGTAAGCATCACCTACTTTTTGCTCTGCAATTGCAGCGACTTTTTCAGCTAGTGTTAAATCTTTTTCAGGTGCTGTCCAATCCCATGCAGCTTTACCAGCTTCAGCACGGAATTCTTCGATTGCTTTGATGATAGCTTGTGATTGCTCGTGACCATATACAACAGCGCCAAGCATTTCTTCTTCAGTTAACACTTCAGCTTCTGATTCAACCATTAGTACTGCGTTTTCAGTACCCGCAACAACTAGGTCAAGCTTACTTGTCTCTAGCTCTTTTAGCGTAGGGTTAAGTACGTATTGACCGTCGATGAAACCAACGCGCGCTGCACCTAGCGGGCCATTGAATGGAATACCTGAGATAGCTAGTGCTGCTGAAGTACCAATCAAAGCAACGATATCAGGTTGGATCTCAGGGTTTACAGAAACCACTGTCGCGATAACCTGAACTTCGTTTACAAAGCCGTCTGGGAATAGAGGACGAATTGGACGGTCGATTAGACGAGCGGTTAGTGTTTCACCGTCTGAAGGACGACCTTCACGCTTCAAGAAACCACCAGGGATACGACCTGCAGCGTACATTTTTTCTTGGTAGTTAACCGTTAGTGGGAAAAAGTCTTGGCCAGGAGCCGCTTCTCTTCTTCCTACAACAGTAACAAGTACCGAAGTATCACCAATACTTGCAAGTACTGCGCCGTCAGCTTGACGTGCGATAGCACCTGTTTCTAGAGTCACCGTGTGTTGACCTAGTTGAAATTCTTTAATAATTGCTTGCACAATATTTTCCTTACTAAATTGTTTTCAACGTCAACGGGGACCAATCACAGTCTTAAATAAACTCACCATAATTTACTTAAGCACTACAATTGGAAATCCGATTGACGCTTGTTTAAAAGTATTTTTAAACGGCTGTAAGTATACTGATAGAACAGCCACAAAAAAAGGGGCTAATTAGCCCCTTTTTTACTGTTGGATAAATTTCCAACAAGAAATCAAAAATATTAGCGACGTAGGCCAAGCTCTTTGATTAGTGCAGCATAACGGTCAACGCTCTTGCCTTTTAGGTAGTCAAGAAGGTTACGACGTTGGCTAACTTTACGTAGAAGACCACGACGTGAGTGGAAATCTTGCTTGTGGTTAGCGAAGTGACCTTGTAGCTTGTTAATGTCTGCAGTTAGAAGTGCAACTTGTACTTCTGGTGAACCTGTATCACCTTCTGCGCGTGCGAACTTTGCTACGATTTCTGCTTTTTCTTGATTGCTTAGTGACATAATAACTCCAAAATAAGTTTAGTAATGCTTCAGCCGATCACTAATTCAGCCAAAGCGGAAGCTGGCGGATTATACCAGCATAAACTCCCCTTGCATAGGAAGATTTTATTGTGATTCCGGCTGAGCGGAAGATAGCGCGCGTTTTGCTTTCAATAACCCTTGAGGATTACGCTCGCCAATCCCAACAAACTTGCCATCAGCAACCACTTTAACAATACCGTCTGGTAAATTTTCTACAACAACGGTCTGCCCATGACCAAAAGCAACACCTTGCTCAGCGCTAATATCAACAACGCTCAAGTCGACCAAAGCGGTATCCATCGGCAACAATAATTCATCGAGATAAGTCGAAGGCGCAACTTCTTCCGCTTTTGCTTTCTCAAGTAAAGCTTCTAGCTCGACTAAGGTAATCATTTTGTCGCTAGGGTAATGACCAACTTCACTACGGTGTAACATAATGACATGCGCACCACAGCCAAGCTTTTCCCCCAAATCATCGACTATCGTACGAATATAAGTGCCCTTAGACACATGCACCGTCATTTGAATTTGTTGAGTTTGCTCGTCATACTCGTCTAACGTAATACGATAAACATTAATTTTGCGGCATTTTCGCGGTACTTCGATGCCTTCACGGGCATATTTGTATAGCGGTTGGCCCTGATATTTGAGCGCCGAATACATCGAAGGGTACTGATCAGATTCACCCAAGAAGCTGGCAATTTCTTGCTCTAGCTGCTCAAGTGTTACATTTACTGGTCGCGTTTCAACAATTTCACCATCAGAATCTGATGTCGTCGTGCGCTCACCCAGCTGTGCTCTCACCACGTAGGTTTTATCGGTATCAAGCAAAAACTGGGTAAACTTAGTCGCTTCACCAAAGCAAATTGGCAACATACCTGTTGCCAGCGGATCCAAAGCACCGGTGTGGCCCGCTTTTTGAGCGAAATAAATGCCCTTTGCTTGCTGCAGTGCTTTGTTAGAAGAAATGCCTTGCGGTTTATTTAATAACAGAATGCCGTCGATCGCACGGCCTTTGGTGCGACGCGCCATTACTCTTCCTCTTGGTCTTTATCTCCAAACTCAGGACCACGCTTTGCGTTGTCTTCTCTGATCACAGAGTCAACCAAGTTAGAAATACGCATACCTTCCATTAGGGAGTTATCAATAACAAATTTAAGCTCAGGCATGATACGCGCACGGATACGCTTGCCAAGAAGCGAGCGAATATAACCGGTTGCTTCATTCAGAATAGCCGCACTTTGCTTAGTTTTGTCTTCATCACTGGTATTCAGCACAGTAATGAATACTTTTGCATAAGAAAGATCGCGTGATACCTCAACAGCTGACACTGTTACCATACCCAATCTTGGATCTTTAATTTCGCGCTGAAGGATCACTGCAATTTCTTTTTGAATTTGCTGTGCAACGCGATCTGTACGAGAAAATTCTCTCATTTTCACCACTTAAAATTTCAAAATCTATGAGATCACAAATGGGGGCTAGTGCCCCCATCTCAAGTATTTTAATAACTTACAATTAAAGCGTACGCTCTACCTGTACAGTTTCAAATACTTCGATTTGGTCACCGACTTTAACGTCGTTGTAGTTCTTAACGCCGATACCACATTCCATACCGTTACGAACTTCAGCAACGTCATCTTTAAAGCGACGTAGTGACTCAAGTTCACCTTCGTAGATAACCACGTTATCACGAAGTACACGGATTGGCGCGCTACGTTTAACTACACCTTCAGTTACCATACAACCTGCAACAGCGCCGATCTTAGGCGACTTGAACACGTCACGAACTTCAGCAAGACCAATGATCTCTTGCTTAAATTCTGGTGCAAGCATACCTGTCATTGCTTGTTTCACTTCTTCGATTAGGTCGTAGATAACGCTGTAGTAGCGTAAGTCTAGGTTCTCAGCTTCAATGACTTTACGAGCAGAAGCATCCGCACGTACGTTAAAGCCAACGATGATAGCGTTAGAAGCCGCTGCAAGCGTTGCATCCGTTTCAGTGATACCACCAACACCTGAACCTACTATCTTCACTTTCACTTCATCTGTAGACAGTTTAGTCAATGAATCAGCGATTGCTTCGATAGAACCTTGAACGTCTGCTTTCAGAACGATGTTCACTTCAGATACGTCGCCTTCAGTCATGTTAGAGAACATGTTCTCAAGCTTCGCTTTCTGCTGACGAGCAAGCTTCACTTCGCGGAACTTACCTTGACGGTATAGTGCCACTTCACGTGCTTTACGCTCATCACGAACTACTGTCGCTTCGTCACCAGCTGCTGGTACACCAGAAAGACCTAAGATCTCTACTGGAATTGAAGGACCTGCGGTTTTGATGTCTTTACCGTTTTCATCTTTCATCGCACGAACACGGCCATATTCAAGACCACAAAGTACGATATCACCTTGGTTTAAGGTACCTGATTGAACAAGTACAGAAGCAATCGGGCCACGACCTTTATCAAGACGAGATTCGATTACCACACCAGATGCCATACCTTCTTCAGAAGCTCGTAGCTCTAATAGCTCAGATTGCATTAGGATTGCTTCTAGTAGCTCATCAATACCAAGACCAGTCTTAGCTGAGATATGAACAAACTGCGTTTCACCGCCCCAGTCCTCTGGGATTACGTCTAGTTGAGCAAGCTCATTCTTAACGCGGTCAGGGTCAATGCCCTCTTTATCCATTTTGTTCACAGCAACGATAAGTGGTACTTCTGCCGCTTTCGCGTGTTGTACCGCTTCTTTCGTCTGAGGCATTACACCATCGTCCGCTGCAACAACAAGTACAACGATATCGGTTGCTTTCGCACCACGAGCACGCATTGATGTAAACGCCGCGTGTCCAGGAGTATCGAGGAAAGTGATCATGCCACCTTCAGTCTCAACATGGTATGCACCGATATGCTGAGTAATACCGCCGGCCTCGCCGTCTGCAACTTTCGCTTTACGAATGTAGTCAAGTGTTGACGTTTTACCGTGGTCAACGTGACCCATTACTGTTACTACTGGAGCACGAGGCTCAAGAGAACCATCTTCGCTGCGGTCATTTAGTACTTTTTCTTCTAGCTCGTTTTCTTTCACTAGAATGACTTTGTGACCCATTTCTTCAGCAACTAGCTGCGCAGTTTCTTGATCGATAACTTGGTTAATCGTAACCATGTCACCCATCTTCATCATTGTCTTAACAACTTCAGCGCCTTTAACAGCCATACGAGAAGCAAGTTCTGCAACAGTGATTGTTTCACTGATACGTACTTCTTGTTTCACTTCTGCCGCTGGCTTTTGGAAACCATGCTGTAACGAAGTTGGCGCTTTTAAGCGACCTTTTTTGCCTTTCAGCTTCTTCGCATTCGCTTCTGCAGCTTCTTCTTTCGCACTTGGCTTTCTCTTCTTCTTACGACGTGCGCTTTTCTCTTCACGTGCATCAGATTCATCTTCCGCTTCACGAGCGTAAGTAGAAGTTGTTAGGTGGTGATCAGCACTTTCTTCACGACGAAGACGCTCTTCTTCTTCCGCCTTCCAACGTGCTTCATTTTCTTCAGCTAGACGACGAGCTTCTTCCGCTTGACGTTTTGCTTCTTCCTCTGCCTTTTTCAGGGCTGCAGCTTCTGCTTCTTGACGCAGACGCTCAGCTTCTTGACGTTCTTTAATTTGTTGCGCGCTATCCACTTCTTTACTCTGCTTATCTTTGGCTTGACGTTCAGCATCCGCTTGTCGCTTCGCCTCTTCTTTAGCTTTGCGCTCGGCTTCCTCATCGGCCTTGCGTTCCGCTTCTTCGCGCGCGTTGCGCTCAGCTTCAACTTTGGCCTGTTGCTCTGCTTGTTGCTGAGCCATTAACTCTGCTTCTTTGCGCGCAGCTTCCTCTGCAGCTAAGCGTTCTTGCTCTTTTTGCTGCTCGATTGCGCTCTTTTTAACGTAAGTGCGCTTCTTACGGACTTCTACAGATACAGACTTCGCTTTACCAGATGAGTTAACACTTAACGTGCTTTTACTCTTACGCTGTAGAGTCATACGCTCAGGGCCGGTTGAACCAGTGCCACCGTGTTGCTTGCTTAGGTGATCAAGCAACGTCGCCTTTTCGGATTCAGTAACTTGGTCGCCCTCGGCTTTGGTGATCCCTGCATCTTTTAACTGTTGTAGTAATTTATCAACAGTTGTACCAATACTCTCGGCTAGTTTGTTAATGCTCACTTCTGCCATACGTGATGTTACCTCCGTTAATAAATTACTCTTCGCTGAACCAGCAAATGTTACGTGCAGCCATGATTAACTCACCAGCTTGCTCTTCTGATAACTCAGAAATTTCAACTAAGTCATCAATACCTTGCTCTGCAAGGTCTTCAAGTGTAACGATACCTTTGCTAGCAAAAACAAAAGCGGTATGACGCTCAAGTCCTTCAAGTGCTAGTAGGTCTTCTGCAGGTTCTGCATTTTCTAGACTTTCTTCATCGCGAAGTGCTTTCGTAGTCAGTGCATCTTTTGCACGGTTACGTAACTCTTCAACGGTTTCTTCGTCTAGACCGTCGATTTCTAAAAATTCAGCTACTGGCACATAAGCCACTTCTTCAAGTGAAGAGAAGCCTTCGTTGATCAGTAGTGTTGCAAAATCATCGTCGATGTCTAGATTTTCAGTGAATAGATTAACCAATTTATCTGATTCTTCCGAGCTCTTACGCTCCATCTCTTCCACTGTCATTACGTTTAGTTCCCAACCAGTAAGTTGGCTAGCTAAACGTACGTTTTGACCATTACGACCAATCGCTTGTGCTAGGTTGTCAGCTTCAACTGCAATTTCCATCGTGCGCGTATCTTCATCCATTACGATTGAAGCTACTTCAGCCGGTGCCATCGCGTTGATTACGAACTGTGCTGGGTTATCATCGTAAAGTACGATATCAACACGCTCGCCGCCAAGCTCTGAAGACACTGCTTGTACACGTGCGCCACGCATACCAACACATGCACCTACAGGGTCAATACGCTTGTCGTTTGATTTTACAGCGATTTTAGCACGAGAACCAGGGTCACGTGCAGCGCCTCTAAGCTCAATCATTTCTTCGCCAATTTCCGGAACCTCAATGCGGAATAGTTCCATCAACATTTCAGGCTTAGAACGCGTAACAAATAGCTGTGCACCACGCGCTTCAGGCTTCACTTCATAAAGTAGGCCACGTACACGGTCACCCGGACGGAAGCTTTCGCGTGGTAGCATGTCTTCACGGTAAATTACCGCTTCAGCATTGTTACCAAGGTCGATAACGATAGCGTCACGCGTTGCTTTTTTAACAACACCTGTCACTAGCTCGCCTTTTTGATCTTTATATGCATCAACAACTAATGCGCGCTCAGCTTCACGTACTTTTTGTACGATTACCTGTTTCGCCATCTGTGTGGTGATACGGTCAAATTTAATTGATTCGATCTGCTCTTCAACGTAATCACCTAATTGAATGTCAGGCTCATCAACTTGCGCCGCTTCAAATGTGATTTCCGCATATGGATTCTCTAGTGAACCGTCTTCTTGTGGTTCAACCGCTTTCCAACGACGAAAAGTATCGTACTCGCCCGTTTTACGGTCGATAGTAACGCGTACTTCGATTTCACCACCGTGCTTCTTTTTTGTTGCCGTCGCTAGTGCGAACTCTAATGCTTCAAAAATCTTTTCTCTTGGGACCGCTTTTTCATTGGAAACAGCTTCTGCCACCAACAATATTTCTTTTGCCATAGGTAATGCCTCGCTTGCCCTTGTCCTTCGCACTCAAAGTTAGAATTTTGCGATGATATTGGCACGCTCAATGTTGCTCAACATCAAGATGAAATCCTGAGCGTCAACTTTTAACGTGATCATATCGCCATTAACTGCTACTAAGTCGCCTTTAAAATTACGGCGACCTTCTTGCGGAAGTTTAGTACGCAAACGTACTTCCTCTCCCACTGCTGCTTCATAGTGAGCTTGTTTGAATAATGGTCTGTCAACACCAGGAGAAGATACTTCCAAACTATATTCGTTCGTAATCGGGTCTTCGACATCTAAAATTGCACTAACTTGACGACTCACTTCCGCACAGTCATCTACATTAATGCCGTTTTCATGATCGATATATACACGAAGTGTAGAATGACGACCAGCTTGCACAAACTCAAGACCGAGTAATTCAAAGCCACACGCAGCAACTGCAGGCTCCAACATTTCAGTCAAATCTTGCTCGAGTTTTGACACAGAACTCCTCCATACAAACAAAAAAAGGGCCTAAAGCCCCAAATCATAGCTGCTTGATCTTGGGCTCAGAATACACCTTGCGCCAGATACAACAACGCCCCGAACCAAGCGGGGCGTCACACGAATAACAAACTGTGTGGCCAAAGGCCGTGCTTGGTTTGCGAGCTATCTCAGCCAAATTAATCATCAACTTAAACAAAAAAGCCGATGCTTAAACGCAAAACGCGCATTACAAGGAATGCGCGAAATCAAAGAACTCAATCTTTAACTTGGTTGCGGGAGCCGGATTTGAACCGACGACCTTCGGGTTATGAGCCCGACGAGCTACCAGGCTGCTCCATCCCGCGCCAACACATAAAATTGTTTTACTTCTACTTTTCAAAGAAGTGGTAACCGGATTTGAACCGACGACCTTCGGCATTTTACCAAATCAAGCGCCCGACCATCTATCGAGCAACTCAATTCGACACCAAAACATAAAATTGTTTTACTTCTACTTTTCAAAGAAGTAGACATCTCAAAAATGCCATTTGAATGAGCGATGTATTGCCCATGCTTAGAGCCAATTGTACTGAAAAACGAAAGTTTCAGTCCGATTGACTAAATATGCTGCGTATTATAAAGACAGTATGCCTAGATAGCAACCTTGATTTAGAACTATCTTCTGACGTTTCAGCTCGTTGCTGAGATGTAATCAGGTATTTTACTTTTCACATACAACACCGCGACACCAAACTCATCGGTCCAGCTTTATCTCCCTCCATTTTTTGTAACAAAAAAGAAATACTTGATCCATAATTGGGGACAACAAAATCACGAAAGAAAGGAGAACCAAATGAGAACGGTTATAAAATCAAGCAAATTGACAGCGCTGTCTATATTTAGCTTTGAAGCGTTTGCAGCGCAATGTGAATCGGCAGGACCACAAACACCGAGAGATATTGATAGTTTGCAGGGTCACAACAAACGGGTTTTTGCTATGGCTCCACCAAAAGAAAAACTCAACCTATGTAACATCCACTTTCATAAAAATGCGGAACATAAAGCCAAAGACTTCTCTGTCGTTTCCAATGACCCGAAGTATGGTGGATTCCAATGTAATGCAACTGCAAGCCTCACCCCTGCGGAGCTTGCTCCTGTAGAAGATAAAGTATGTAACAACGTAAAGCCCGGCGATACAATTGAAGTACACTGGGTTCATAGCTCTTGTGATGTAAAACCAGGCCCGACACTCGGTGCTTGCTTAAATGACAGCTGCGCCAACCCTGATCTACGCGTCGAAACTCAGGTGTTTTTAGTGGTTAATGATGAAAATGCGCAAGACTTCACTGAGCTCGATTATCAAGGCCAAGTTGACGGCTACCATCAAGCAGGTGCTCTACCAAGCAATACCGGCACACCAGTTGAGTTTTTAGGTTCAACCACAGGACCTAGCTATAACAACCAACAGTGCTCACCTTTACAGGTAAGCTGGAGTGTACGCCCAAGCTGTGCCAAAGTTGATATAAATAGTCTCGCGCGTTGGTGTAAAGACAATGATTTTGAAGAGGACCATGCGCATGGCATTCGTAAACTCGTGACAGATCCACAGTTACTTTCACCAATTAAGCACTAATATTTTTAAATGAACGTGGGCCGTTGCTCGATCTCGGCCTACAATAGCTAGGCTCACCATATTGAAATTCAATCAATTATTGCAATGTAAGAAAAATCTCACAAAAAAATATTAAAAAGTCTCGCATTTTAAAAAAACAGCTATACTCAGACTTAGGCTATTTGTTTTTGAGCAAAGGATCCGCTCTTCATCAGTTTGAAGAGGCGTCTATGAGCATTACTCCCTATCAATATCAACTTTTAACTCAAACGCTTGCGAGTATTCGTCCGAATTTCCATGGCTTTTGCACTTCTTGGTACAACCAAATTCAACATTACGATTTGCGCATGCAAATTCCAACAAATGTGGGACAACTCATAATCTGGGAGCATCAAATATTTGATTTTGTGCAAAATTGTGTGATGCGTATCCCACAGCAGTCAAACTTATTACATTATCTGCAAAAACAACGCGGTACGCTGTTATTTATGGGAACGTCAGAAAAAGATATCAGTGTCTTGTTGTTTACCTTTACAGCAACGCTAAAAAGTCATCTTGGCAGGCATTTTACCACAGCAGCAAAAAACGCTTGGAACAAAGCACTGTTACTCATCGAAAATATGCTGCGCTTTGAATTATTCAAGAAAACGAATATCGTTGGTCTACAGGAGTTCAAAAGAGCGCAGCAACAAGCAAACTAACTTGAGCAGCTAAACGAAGAGACAACGGCAGCCACTAAACATTACTCTAAGATCAAAGTCATGCAGAGCTTACAAAACCAAACTCTGCGTGACTTCTGACCCTTAGCTATTTAGACTTTCACAAAATCTTTATATAGGAAGTGATAAAATGCTAAGAGCGATTGCCTTTGCGTCTACTATGGTCGTTTCACTTACCGCATGCGATATGCTGGAAGACTCTAAAGCCCAAATCGAGGCACAATATTTATCTGAACATCAAGAGCTACAACAAGTGGTTGAGCAGATCCGTGATAAAGGAATTGAGTCAGTACAAGCATCAGCAGAAGTTGGCAGTGTTGCAGCTTGCGTTGCAAATAATCTAGATGCCGATCCGATGGGCGCCCTTATTGCGGTTGAAGGCGCATTGCAAGACAGTGCAAATTTAAGCGACCTACTCAACTCTATTTCTCGCCTAAGCCAACAGGAAATTTCCATCGAACAATTTCCTGATTTGCTTCAGCAAGGTGCTGATACAGTTAGATATTTAAGAACTTTGCTCGAGCAGTATGATTTGGTGGAGCTAAAACAGCAAGCGAGCAACTTACTTGAGCGAGGCCAAACCAAAACACAAGACGTTGGTGCTCACTTGCGTACACTAATAGAATCTTGCCAAACTAACTGAGCAGTTTAGCTGATTGTTACGTATAGAGTCTTATTCGTTCATGACTGTTAAGAATAAACGTGAAAGTAGGACTCTATTTATTTGAAAACGACTGCCGCCTTAGTGATAATCCCGCACTTACAACGCTGGCGTCTCAAGTCGACACACTCATCTGCATTTATCTACCCACTGTAAACTTATGGACGGCTCGCAAAGCGCAGTGCTCACCTTCTTTTGCTGTCGAATGTTATCGCAATCAGACGCTCAATGCCTTACATCAATCACTAGTTTCACAACAACAGAAGCTGTATCTGTTGCGTGACACAGCTCAGCTCAAAGCACTGACTGAGATTATTCATACACAGCAGGTAACTCATATCGGTCGCACTGTTCATCCAGGATTCGATGAACAAAAGCTTTGGTTAAAATTACAAGATAATTTCCCACACATTCAATATATTAGTGCTTATTCAAACACCCTTTTTGAGCCAAACTCACTACCAATCAGCGTCAGTGAACTACCACAGAGCTTTACGCCATTTCGCAAAGCTGTAGAGGAAATTGAACCTAATTCACCTATTGCAACCGCGAAGCTTCCACCAAGACCGAATCGGATATCAGAGTTAGCTGAATTTAAAGCAAACTCTTCATACAGTATCAAAGTAGCCGCCGGTGAAGCGCAAGCTCAACAGCAGCTACAACAATACTTCCAAACGGATGCGGCTCTCACATACAAAGAAACCCGAAACGCCTTGTTCGGTGAGTATTTTTCCACTCGGTTTAGTCCTATACTTGCCTATGGCGCTATCAGTCCTAGACAGATCAAGCAAGCACTTACTCAATTTGAGCAGCAAAGAGGCGCAAATGAATCAACCTATTGGATTTGGTTTGAACTGTTGTGGCGTGAGTACTTTCATTGGTATGCGCTCAAACATCAATACAGGCTATTTTGCTTTTCAGGCGTCAAAGCCAAAACACCAAAAACCAGTTTCTATCCAGAGCGCTTTTTAAAGTGGTACCAAGGCCGAACGCCCAGCGCACTGGTCAATGCCATTATGCACGAATTGACTAAAACCGGTTGGATTTCCAACAGGGCAAGACAAATAGCTGCGAGCTACTGTGTTAATGAGTTGCAGCTAGATTGGCGCTATGGTGCCGCTTTTTTTGAGCAACATCTTATCGATTACGACGTCGCGGCAAATTGGGGAAATTGGCAGTATATCGCGGGTGTTGGGGCAGATCCTCGTGGCGGTCGCCATTTCAATATCACAAAGCAACAAGCACTATTTGACCCAGATGGTGAATATATAAAATTATGGCAAGGAGAAGCCACTCCACAACTCGACAGCCAAGATCATGTTGGTTGGCCTTTGGAGGATAACTAATGGCACAACAAAAACCTCAATATAAAGGCCTCAGATTAATTCTTGGCGACCAACTCAATGCCAAACATAGTTGGTTTGCTGACGATAAAGCAAAGTATCTTTATCTGATAGCAGAACTCAAACAAGAGACCGACTACACCAAACATCACATACAAAAAGTGTGTGCTTTCTTCAAAGCTATGGAGAATTTTGCCGTTGCGCTGGATAAAGCTGGATTCCATGTGCTACATCTCACCCTCGATGAGACTCAGGACTATTTGGATCTCCCCGCTTTAATTGCGCATTTATGTGATAAATATCAGGTGTCTAGTTTTGACTATCAAAGACCGGATGAATATCGCTTACTGAAGCAAATGATGGAATTAACACTCGACCAGTTACAGGTTCGCAGCTTTGACACTGAGCATTTTTTAGTCCCTAATGAAGAGCTGGATGACTACTTAACGCCAGGAAAACACACTACGATGGAGTTTTTCTATCGCAAGCTCAGACGCCGTTTTAATGTATTAATGGATGACGGTGAGCCGCTTGGCAAGCAATGGAATTTCGATAGTCAAAACCGTAACAAGCTCAAGCAAAAAGACATCGACGCTATCCCACAACCGCTTTGTTTTGTCAACGATGTTAGTGACATTTTAAAGCGGATTAAGCGGCATAAAGTAAAGACCATTGGCAACAGCGAAGAATCATTGCTATGGCCGACTACCCGTGCGCAAGCTCAAGATCTTTTGGCCTTTTTCTGTGAACACCTATTGCCTTCGTTCGGTCAATTTCAAGATGCAATGACCTGTAAAAGTGACGATAAATGGACACTGTATCACTCACGACTCTCTTTTGCCCTCAACGCAAAAATGCTTCACCCCAAACACGTTATCGACAGTGCTATCGCAGCATACCAAGACAACTCACAAATTGATATTGCACAGATTGAGGGGTTTGTAAGGCAAATATTAGGCTGGCGAGAGTATATCCGAGCTGTTTACTGGCTCAATATGCCAGACTACCGCCATAAAAATTACTTGCTTGCCCAGCGTAATCTACCAAGCTATTTTTGGCATGGAAAAACGAAGATGCGCTGCCTCAGTGAAGCCATCAACCAAAGCCTGGATTACGCCTACGCTCATCATATTCAACGATTAATGGTCACGGGAAACTTTTGTCTGTTGACCGGAATTCACCCAGATCAAGTGGATGAATGGTATTTAGGTATATACATCGACGCTATTGAATGGGTAGAAATGCCGAACACCAGAGGCATGACACAATTTGCTGATCACGGCATAGTAGCAACCAAACCCTACGCTGCAAGCGGTAACTACATGCAAAAAATGAGTGATTATTGTCAGCATTGTCACTACGACGTCAAGCAAAAATCTAGTGATGATGCCTGCCCACTAAACAGCCTCTATTGGCATTTTATGCACCGCCATGAGGATAAGTTTGCCAACAACCACCGGATTGGCATGATCTATCGAAATTGGCAAAAACAAGATGAGAAAACACGGCAGGAAGTGCTCATAAGGGCACAATGGTGCTTAGATAACATTGAGCAACTTTAGGCTACGCTCGGACGTAGCCTAAACATTAAAAGAGGCGCCAACGCCTTTTTTTGGTTTTTACTTTGTGAACCCAGTTCACCTCAATGGTGGTCACTGCTAGCACATCTCGAGACTGCTTTGAGATAAGCTCATAGCTCAAACTCTCATCAGAACTAAAGTCTAACTCATATTTAAAAGTATCCGCTTTGGCCCAACACTGGAGGATCTTTTTCGACAAACTCTCTCGAATGCAATAGTCACCTTCAGTTGGTGCATTTACCGTTACTTTGACGTCAGCATAGCAAGTCCTCCCCTGGTTCAGGGCAACACACTTGCTCGGTACAGCATGAAGTATTCCCACTGAGTTAGTTTCTTCGGCGCGGAGCTGGTGGCTCCACAAGACCCCTAGAAACAACACTGTCCATGTGATTAATTTAGAATACATATTTCACCCCAGTAAAGAATACTCTGGCGTGGCGAGAGCGAACTAAGGGGCTATCTAACGTATCTTGAGAACCAACTAACCATGATGCGCCTGCGCTAAACACCCAATCTTCTGCAATTGGATAATTTAGTTGCATTTGTACGAACGCCGAGGCCGAAGCTCCGGGTTTATAGGGAGTCAAATAGTCATTGACTTCATCCTCTGAAACACCATAGAAGTAATTATGAAAATTACTAGAATAATAATTAGCGCCAAAGTTAAGCCATAAATCCCAGTTCCTCAATTCAAAGTTACGTGTCGCTTCGAGGTGAAAAACCCAACCGTTTGTGTCACCAAAAACATCGTAGACTACTTCAGCAACGGCAAGAAATTCACCGACATGGCGATAATAGGAAAAGCCTAAAGAATTATCTTGATCGCGTTTACGAATGCCTCTTAGCTCAGGTACCACATCGTCGGTATCGTAGTAACCACGTTCAGAAAAAGGCAACATATAACTGCCATAAATGGCATCAATTCCCCATTCACCATTGTTGATAATTTGGTAACCAACATCCGAGCCACCAAAGAAATCTCCTGAGTGGGTATTCAAGTAAAAACTTTTATATTCTATTTTTGCATCGACTAGAAAAGTACCATGTTTGAATGTCGAGTCCGTGCCAATCAAAGCTGGCATTGTCATATCAACGTAAAATGCACCAACACTCAGCTGCCAAGCAAACTCGTCATCAAGTTCGTCACTTTGTTCTTCGCAAATTCCATAAAACGGTAACAATAAACTGATTATTATAAGTAGTTTTTTCATAGTTCCATTCGTTTAGCGCAGGTGTGCCTAAATTCTCCCCGAGATCATACCTGACCCATTTGTGACCAACAAGCATCTTCTCTAATTTTTAACCCATACATAATTTAACTTTATTTTAATAAATATTTCACATAAATTATTTTAAATAGCGCACTTTGCTTTAAGCAGAAAAATTCGCGTTCACATAAATTAAAATCAATAGAGGCAATTCATGAAAAAATATTTACTCCCTTTGGCGCTAGTAGCCGTAGCAGGTCAAAGCCACGCATTTAGTCAAGAAACACATAAGCGTATCGTAATCGACGCTGTGAATTACATGGCGCAAAACCCGACAACAACACAATATGCAAAGCTACAAGCCTACGCACAAGCTAACGGTATGTCTGTATCTGCGCTTGCCAACTTACTAGGCCAAGCGGCTTATGACGTCGATGATTTTGAAGATACGTTTTTTTGTGGTGCCATTACGGGTGACTGTGTACAGGCACCTCTTTGGGGTGCTGCTGAAAGCATCGTGAAATACACCAGTTACTGGCACTTCCAAAACCATACTCAAGGAGCTGATACTCACGGCAATGACTTCGGTGGTTATAACTATCAAAAGTTAACCGTGTGGGGCTCTGTTGATACGATGGCGGCGACTTGGCTAAAAGGCGATTATTTAGACGATGGTCATGGCGGCGAAACTGGATGGTTTAGTGCTGATGACACTGAATACGATAGTTATGGGATAACAGAAAAGCACTATCGTATTGATAGTCACTCAACGTACAGCATGTATGATGACTTTGAGGAAATGCCTTTTCAACCGATTGACAACTTAGGTCAGTATTGGTACCAAAGTTATGTGCAAAGCGGGAACCCACAAGTACTCGGTTTTGTATTTCACACCACGGATTTACTTCAACCACACCATACTTGGACAACATCAGATCTGAATCATGCTGGCTGGGAGTCTTGGGTGAAAGACTATTATGATCAAGAATCATTAAATGACTTTACTTTGGTCAAGCAAGCAATGAATAGTTTTAGTGCAGTTGATACTAACTCAACAGACATCCGCCCACTACTAACGCAAGGTGGCGCTTTCTCCTACTCACAAGGTGGTATCGTATTGAACTCTGAGGATCATTACGATCGCGTAAATACAGGAAAACAAGTGATCCCACATGCGATAGCGATGGTGGTTCATTTACTTAATCACGCGATGGACGTGAGATAATGCGATTTGTTTTACTTTTCTTGGTAAGCAGTTTTTGCTTACCAAGCTTTGCCTCACCAAGTATACCTAAAGCCCTGACGCCTTTGGTTCACCAACTCTACCTTGAGCAAGGCCGAACACTATCTAAAAAGCAAACTACAGCGCAGTTACTTGAAAACCAGTTCTTACTATTCCAAGCGAAGCAACTTAACCCAAGTATTTTGGAGCGCCAATCTAACGTTGGTTTCAGCACCCAATATCACGTCGATAAGTTTCTCGCAAGCTCACTCTTACATTGGTTCCCGGCACTTTCTCAGCTTGAAAAAAAACACTACCCTTTGGTATTTGATAAGGATCAGATGCTGTCTTTACTAGGACAGTACCCCGCTGATGGGCAATACCCTGCTGAGCAATTACTCAAATGGCAACAGCTGCAACTAACAAAATCAGCGCCACTGACACTTGCTCAAGTATTACATAGCCAATCAATGCAAAACCGCTTTAAACTTCACCAGGGAGAACTCGCGTTACTGCAAGCTATTGTCAATCAACATCTCAATCAACAGGCGCTATTTACCGCCGCAAAACCTTATGTTGCTAAGCAAGGCCTGACAATAGAACAGTTACGACAAGTGGTAACCGCAGAACTATTGAGGCCGAGCATGTTGGCATTTCTTGGTGTTAAGGAAGAGATGCATGGTGCAACGAGCCAGTATGTTGATACCCTAAGAAGTGAGATTCCAGAAAGTGCTATCGCGAAGTATTATGAGCGTCATAAGAAGCGGTTTAAATACATCAAGCAAGTCAGTGCGAGCGCAGCGAAATTTCCCGAACAAAAAGCCGCACAGCAATTTAATGATTATGCAAATGCACACTCATGGCAACAAGCCGTCGCTAAATATACCCCGATATTAATATGGCAGGCTCAACTCACTCCGCTGACCCGCCAAAGCACGCCGAAATGGGAAACACAGCTGGCGTTTAGTAATCAACAAGGCAAGATAACGCCTAGTATTCGCACGCCAAGTGGCGAATGGCTGGTATTGTATAGCCAGTCACCGATATATGATTATTACGATGTGAAAAGTGAAACAGTACGCTACCAAGCACTGCGGGCACTGACCCAAGAGTTTGCTCAGCACAAATTCGAGCAAGATTATATGGCTTGGAAAACGGCAAACAGCGGAGCGGTAATATGAAGTATTGGCAAGCATTGATTGTCATATTCCTTGGGGCTGTGATAGCTGGATTCACACTGCGTTTTGCCAACATAGGTTGGCAAAACCCCACATATAATCCCCCTTCACAGACAAAGCCTGAGCAGCAGAAAAGAACTGAAACGTTAATCACGCCAATCAATACTTATGCTCCTATCAAACCAAATGCCGAGACCTCACCCAAAGCCGTTAAGCCAATCACGGAGCCAGAATATCTGCCGCCAATAAACCAAGCTGAAAAGCAAATGGATGATTTTCAGGGCGATTTGTCGGATACCGAAGCTTACCAAGCGTATTTGGATCAAAAAGACGCCAAGCTAAAACAACAGTATATTGCGGCCGTCGATGGTAAAGTAGCGCAAATAGAAGCTCTGCTAGCACGTGGGGTTAAAGAGGGATTACCACAACAACAGTTACAAGAGGCAAGAGACAAAATCACGGCACTTAAAGACATGCAAAGTAAACTACGTACTGAATTGAGCGAACGTGATAGCAAATAAAATTAGGCCGCGGCTCCTCTTGCGTCTCCCATGCGCTCAGTCACAGAACAAAACCATTAACGTACCTGCAGCTGAACCTTGCCGCTAGCCACATTAGGGTTTTTCATCACCGCATTGAGGACGACATCTTGTTGTCCTCCGTGATAATAGCTAATAATTTCTTCTAGCACTGTTTTGGGAGTACTTGGATTCATCGCAAGTGCTAAGTGCGTAGCAAAGTCTCGTTTTAGACTCAAATAAGTTAGCGTGTTTGGTGCCGTCGCGGGGTTTTGTGCAACCGCAAGATCTATCACATCGCCACTTTCAGGCAGATAAGAAACCAACGCTTCGAGTTGCTGAGCTGAAGTGTGGCTGTCTTTGGCTTGTTTTAACACTAAAATATGTTGATTCATGTGTAATAAGATATAAATCGCAATGCTGACAACACCTCCCCAAAGCACTAAGTGTGTATATTTGATGCTTAGAACTAAGCCATCGACATGTAAATCATGACGGACAGCATGCATTTTCAAAAAGAAATAGCTAAAAATGATACTGAATAGAAAAACCAACAAGCTATAAATTAGCATCGCGTTTACGCCAGTATCTTGCGAAAAGGGCGAAAATTGCACTTGGTGATGAAATTGTGCGGACATGTGAAACAACAAAGTATAAAATCCACCCGCGATGAGTAACGATAACCCACCTGATTTCAACAACAATATCAGCTTATCTTTTAGCTCCATTCTTCATCTCAACGCAATATTTTTCTTCTACCATACAAGTAACTCGCTAAAAACACTACTTAGATAAAAACTAAATACAATGATCGAGCCATTAAGCAAAGATGCAATGAGAAAGTGCTGACTCGGATAACGATACCCCGTCACTTTAAATCCAAGCGCAAAAACCCCGAGTACAGCAAAGAATGGGGTAAATGTAAAAATAGTTTCTCCTACTACTAATCCAACAATAACGTCATGCAATGCGCCGCTCACGATAAAAGTAAACCAATAGCCAAGTTTTCCCCCCACTTTCGCTGTACATGGACGAAATACGAAGCACGCCAAGTAATAACTCCAGATAGGATTCCAATAAACCCAGAAGCCATCGAAAGACTGAGCGCCGAAAGCGCGCCGTAACATGTTTCCTAGTGACTGACTATGACCCAGTGGTACACCATTTCGTCTTTTTACGTATTGTCTTAGTCCTAGTTTCATTTTCTGGGGGATAACAAGTGAGGCATAACTTTACTAATAACAAATGCTTTGTATTTAGGCAAAAAAAAGCCGCCTGACGGCGGCGAGTTGGAAATCAATAAATTAGATTGATATTACTTGCTTTCAAGCAAGTTGCCCGAGCCAATTTCTATTTTTCTTGGCTTCAGTGCTTCTGGGATCTCGCGCTCGAGGTCAATAACCAGTAAGCCGTGCGCTAAGTCTGCGCCTAATACTTTGACGTGATCACCAAGTTGGAATTTGCGCTCGAATCCGCGCTCGGCGATCCCTTGATGAATAAATTTACGCTCGTTGGCTTCTTCAGTCGCTTGCTTTTGCCCCTTTACGGTCAACGTATTGTTCTCTGATTCCAGTGTTAGTTCTTGCTCGGTAAACCCTGCAACAGCCATGGTAATTTGGTACTTGTCTTTACCTAGCGCTTCGATGTTGTATGGTGGATAGCTAGGTTGTTTATCTGTTCTTGCAGCAGCATCCATCATAGAAGCTAAATGATCAAAACCGATAAATGAACGATATAATGGTGATAAATCTACTGTACGCATAATTTTGTATCCTCTTAAAGCTATACATAGGTGCTCACTCTTCAAAAAGAACCAATAAGCACTTTTAAAACAAATAGTTATTTAATTTATGAGGCCCTGTCGGCGTCCTCATAAAGCTATTTATGGTCAGCAAATTTATTTTCAAGAAAATTCTTTTAAAAATTTTCAACTTTTTTAAAAAACCTATTTAAAACAGATAAGTATATTTTTTCTATGCCATGTAGATCGTTGAGGGATAGATGTTCATTCACTTGATGAATTGAATCATTCTTTACCCCGCATTCGATCACTTGCGTTTTTCCGGTCGCAAAGAAGCGACCATCGGAGGTGCCACCTGCAGTACTTAAACTCGGATATTGCCCCGTTGTTTCCTGAATTGCTTGTTCTACCAGCGTTAAGAAACAGTTTTCTTGCTTCGCGCCGGTATAAAACGACTCACAAGGCCGCTCCCAACTGATCGCTAACATAGCACCGGATTTAGCCAGCGACTCTTGAATATAGTGCACAACTTCTTGGCTCTTATAGGCATGGCTGTAACGAATATTAAATGTGATTTCACACTCTGCTGGCACTAAATTATCCACGATATTTGGTACTGTGATCCCGGTGACTTGCAGCGTGGTTTGCGATCCTGCTTCGTCTTTCCACCAAGGTAAAAGCGCGAGCTGGCTAACCAACTGGCCTGCGATGTGAGCAGCATTAATCGTTTGTTCTGGATAAGCCACATGCCCCGCTCTTCCTTTAACCTGAATACGCCCAGAAATCGCCCCACGACGACCATTTTTAACCGTATCTCCCACCACTTGGTGTGAAGTCGGTTCACCAACCAAACAAGCATCTAGCTCAATGCCATTTTCAGCTAATCGCTCTGCAATCAATTTGGAACCAAACTCCGCTTCACCTTCCTCGTCAGAAGTGAGCAACCAGTAAAAGCTTCCTCGTAATTTTTCAGGATGCTGTAGTAATGTTTTGGTTGCAGCAAGCATTGCCGCAACGCCACCTTTCATATCTGCAGCACCGCGTCCATACATCACACCATCAATAATCTGCGCACTAAATGGTGGCACAATCCAGCCTTTATTATTTGCAGGCACGACATCCACATGACCAGAAAAGGCAAAAGTTGGTCCTTGAGAGAAACGATAACTTGCAATCAAGTTTTTTACTCCCTGCACCTCAAACTGCTCAATAGTAAAGCCCAGCGCAGCGAGTTGCTCTGCCATAAACGCAATAGTGCCTGCATCACACGGCGTAACCGAAGGCGCTTGGATCAAACGCGTTAAGATCTCTGTGGCGTAGGAAGTACTGAGGTTTTGATACTGTGTTGCTAGTGACATAACTAAGAATGATTTGTAGGTGAAATCTAGCAATTATTTAAAGATGAAACTTTGACCACAGCATTGCAGTTTTAATGCAAATTAATGACATCGAGAAAACTTAATCTAAATCAAACTTTCAAAAATTTCTGAAATCTTACAATTTAAAAATTGATCTAGAACAGTTTTTCATTTTTTGAACCCTTTTAAGATGACTTCATTGAAAACACACACTGTTTCACAGTTTAAAAATGTCCTCACATAGGGTTAGGAGAAGAAAATGAAAACTTTAAGCGCTGCACTTTTATCTACTCTGCTAGTTGCTGCTCCCTTCGCACACGCAAATTTCAGTGTTAATGTTGGTGCTATTAACGTAAACCCTGACAATTCGGCTTCTGCAATTGATCAAGATAACTCTCTTGGTCTAGTTGCTGACTCAAATACTCAGCTAGGTATCACGCTTGACTACCACTACAGCGATAACATCGTATTTGAACTGGTTGCGGCAACACCATTTTCTCACACAGTTGACGGTGCTGGTGGCTTAGCAGGAGCTGAAATCGCAGACATTAAACACTTGCCACCAACATTACTTGCACAGTATCACTTCTTTGATGCAAGCGCTAAGTTCCGTCCATTTATCGGCGCGGGTCTAAATTACACAGTATTCTTCGATGAAGAGCCGAGTGCTGCACTAAAAGCAACACTAAAGACTAACGACGTAGAAGTTGATTTAGATAGCTCTTTTGGTATTGCATTACAAATCGGCTTTAACTACGACTTAAATGAAAAATGGGGCCTGCACGGCATGATCTCTAAAATTGACATCAATACCGATGCAACAGTTTACGCTAACGGTGTAAAGGCACTGACATCTGACGTTGAGCTAGACCCTGTTGTGGCCATGTTCGGTGTGAAATATAAGTTCTAATACCTAAATGGTTTAAATCACAGATTTACTGTTACTTTCTCAATCCCCAAGGCCACTGATGTGGCCTTTATAGTTTATAGATTACTGTTTTTCTTTGCCTCTAACATGGCTTTCCAATGCATAATCTCAGGAGATAAAATAGGTGCTTCACCGTTAAACCCAGCTACTTCGAGCATTTCTTCGACCGCAACCACCCCACCCTTACGCTTGAATACCCCACGCACATAAGCAATTGCATGCAGTCCACGTTTAGAATGAAAGCGCTGTTCAATGTAAAAGTATTTATGATCCCATCCCACCACCTTAGTGGTAATGGTAAATTTTTGCAGCGGCTTGATATCGCGGATATAAGTAATCGCTGTTGCGTTAACAATTGGGAACCAGCGGCGTTTCATCACAGCTGCAAATAACCCAACTCGCTCTGTCATCCAAGTACGCGCCAAATCCATAAATGCCAGGTATCGTGAATTGGTCAAGTGCATATTGATATCGCAATCGCTTGGCAGGGCGCGGTACTCGATATCTATCGGAGATAAAATGGAATCTGCCGTTTGTTTATTCTGTCTTATTCTCCAAAACAGCAGCAGTAAACGAAAATATAAGTTCATAACAATGGTCTTACCAGTTAATAATTTTCCGATTCTAGCATAGCAATTCATATTCTAAAGTGATTATTTTGCTACGCTTGCGTCTATAACTGATACATTACTTTGACCCTTGGTTGCGGTAATGCTGTCAGTAAACTAGATTAATAATCTGAGCTTCAAAAAATGAACGCCTTTCTAGCATGACCAGAAATGACCATAAAATGAGCTTAAAAACAATGAGTTCGGTTACTACATACGCGAACCTCAAATTAAGTAAAATAGCTGAAGTGAAGTCAATGAAAAAATTATCCCTTGTTACCTGTTCCACCTTATTTGTCTTTTCCAGTATGTGCTATGCAGACTTCGACTTTAAAGGAGAAGGCGCGCTAACCTATCCAACCGGTGTAGAGAAAGCGTTTGAGTTTGGTTTTGCTTGGAACAAACAGACTGAACAGTTTCGCATCGGTGCAAATCATTATGACATGTCTGAACTACCAGAGTCTTACTCAGTTGCCATTACACTGAGTAAAGACGATACCCGCGTGTGGATCCAAGAATTCAATCAAGGTTTTATTTCTGAATTTAAGTGGCAAATTGCAGATCATCACATCTCTCTTGTGAAAAAAGAGTTTAGCGACTCTGTAAAGGGTAATTACGTCTTGACGGTAAATGGGATAGATTACTTCTTTGCGCGAGATAACGTGAGTATCACACTCTCTTTTGAAGAAGATGGCATTAAGAATATTAAGGTAGATGGCGTGACAAAAGACATGGGAACTAAATCATAAAGGCCACATTGCGTGGCCTTTAGATCATACTTTGACTGTTTTTCTATTTATCCCATACTCACGCAGCTTGTTGGCAACGGCTGTGTGGCTTAATCCCAAACGTTTAGCCAGTTGCCTTGAGCTCGGATAAGCGGGGTAAAGCTTGCGCAACAAGGTTGCTTCAAATCGCTTCACCGCTTGGTCTAACGTCCCTTCAAAATCAGACTCTAAATAACCTAAGTCATGGGTAAAGGTCGGTAAGTTTAGATGCTCAGTACGAAGTTCTTTATCATCAAGCAACGAGACCGCACGATAAATGGCGTTTTCTAGCTGCCTCACATTACCAGGCCAAGGGTAATTCTCTAAAAACTCAATACATTCTCTAGCAAGTGTTGGCGCTGGATGACCATTTTGCTGGGCATATTTTTGTACAAAATGCTCAGCCAAAGGCCCGATATCTGCTTTTCTATCTCTCAGCGGAGAAATTTCAAGCGTTAGCACGTTAATGCGATAGTAGAGATCTTCTCTAAATACGCCCTCTTGCACCATTGCTGGTAAATCTTTTTGCGTTGCAGCTATGATGCGAACATTAACCTTAACTTCATTCTCGTCACCGACTTTACGGAATGTACCGTCTTGTAAAAAACGCAGTAACTTAGTCTGTAACTGGGTTGACATTTCACCCACTTCGTCAAGGAATACCGTGCCACCATCAGCCTGTTCTAATACACCACGTTTTGGCGCTGCATTTTCTTCATAGCCTGCATAACCAAACAGCTCAGATTCGGCAACATCATCTGGCAGCGAAGCGCAAGAAAGCGCGATAAACGGCTTTAACGAACGGTTAGACGCATAATGACATGCTCTAGCCAATAGCTCTTTACCCGTACCAGTTTCACCTGTGATCAGAATTGGCGCTTCTAGCTGTGCCATTTTTCTGGCTTCACGCACGACTCTACGCATGGCTGTGCTGTGGTTATGGATCGTCGCAAAACTTTCTTGACCGTAACGACGAAACGCACTGACTTGCTGCCCTAATCGCGACTGCGATTTAATGTTAATCACCGCACCGGCTAATACATCGCCTTCGCTCCCTTGGGGCACCGAAATTGGCAAAATATCAGCAATAAAATCTTCCCCGCCCACTTCGACACGGGTTGTCTGACCTAACACCTCTTTACCTTCTAACCAACGGGTAAAGTTAAACCCTTTCAAAAGGTTGTTAATGTTGGCACCGATCACTTCCTTTTCAACCATGTTAAGGTCGCGACAAGCTGCGTCATTGCAATGACGTACCCAGCCTTTAGCGTCGATAGAAATTACACCATCAGGCAACGCACTGAGCAAAGTATTCAGCTCATTATGTTCACGTTCTGACGGTAAAAACGCTGTAGTACGAACATCTTCAACGCCATCGATTAAGCGGATCTCAGGCATGATCTTCTGAAACTGTTCAAATTCGATGGGTGGAAAGCTCACGTACATTCGACAATTTACTGAATCGACTTCTATACCTTTCAAATCGACACGGTAACTCACCAAGATATTGAGAATTTCTTGGGCAATACCAATACGGTCAGCGCAATGTATCTCTAGACGCATTTGTTCCTCAAAGCGGGTTTTCACAATTGACGAGATCATACTCTAAGAATAGCTGGCCGACTAGAAAAACGTAAAGAATATTGAACAGAATTTTAGCTATCCTCGCAAATTCTTGTCCTATACTAATGAAGAACTGAAAAAAGTTGTTTTTTAAGACGTTTTTCAGCGCTTGTTAAGTTTTTGATTTGGAAACTTACATTCCATTTCAAAGGATTGCAACGCATAAAGAGTTACAGATATAATACTAAAGAATTGGATAATGTATCTTTTTTGAAACCAGGCTGGCCACAATGAAAAAAATCTTAAATTTAGTATTACTATTTGCGCTCACGGCCTGCTCAGTAGAGGACCCAAATGAAACAGGTCCTTCACAAATAGATAAGGATGAAGATAAAAGCCAACAAGATAGGGATAACGAGACGCCCAACTTAAGCGTGTTGCTGCAAAACACAAAAGCGATGCCCATCGCCAATGCCAACCTCACGATAAATGGTCTGTCATTTACCTCAAATAGCGATGGTGTATTTGACCTGTCGACTCTAGCATACGGCGCTTATGTTGCAGAAATATCTCACCCCGATTATTTACCCTTGGTTTTTACCTTAGCGAATCAAAGTAACAATGAACAGCAGCTCACGCTTGAACTAAAAGCTAAGTCAAGCACGCTAAAAACCGTACTTTTCGCGGGTGATACCATGTTTGGGCGTCGTTATTTCAACCCTGACCTCATTACCATGGGGAATTCATTGCCCAGCACCCCTGACGGACTTATCCAGCCCCAAAGCGCAGGACCTGATGCCCAAGCGCTGGTGCAGTTTATGCATCCTTTATTTAAACATGTCGATTTTGCTTCGGTTAACTTGGAGTCTCCAATCCTAAAAAACCCAACCACGGTCCATCCAAGTAAAGAGTTTGCATTTTTTAGTCTGCCTGAGTCATTAATTGCCCTCAATGATTTGGGTATTGACTATGTCGCACTTGGCAATAACCACGTTTATGACTATCAAGCATCTGGACTGAACGACACCTTGAAGTACGTCGAGCAAGCGGGACTTAAACACAGTGGCGCGGGCACAAGCGCGGCAGAGGCATTTAAGCCCTATAGCCTAAGCCTTGGTGAAGCAACCATAGACTTTGTGTCTGCGACTTCCATTACAGGCGATCAGCATACCGTCACTTATGTGGCATCGGATGCTAAAGGGGGAGCTGCCGATCTAACAGATACCAATGGCATGAAAGAAACGGTGATGCAAGCCAGTAACAACGGCCACTTTGTTGTAGCTCAGCTTCACGGCGGTGATGAGTATTCATACGCACCAACGGCGTATATTTCAAACCGCTTTGATTTACTTTCCAAAAATGGCGCTAACTTGATGATTGCGCATCATCCTCACGTTGCGCAAGGGTTTGGCTTATACAATGGCGTACCAAGCATACTTGGACTAGGCAACTTTGTGTTTGAGCAAAATCGTCTTGAAACCTTTTTGGGACTGATAGCTGTGGTAGAGTTAGAAACTGCAGGCTCACCTAAAATCAGTGCACTAAAAGCCTATCCCGTTTATCTAGAAGACTATGTTCCTAAGTTTGTAAGTGGCGATCTTGCCAATGCCCTACTAAAACGTATCGCTGAATTTTCTTCACCCGAAGTTGGTATCTCATTGCGCCCGGGATTTGCAGAAGTCACCTTTGATAAACCGGTTCAAGCAAAAGCAACCGAGCAACAAGTTATTACCTTAGAAGCCGGTGAGCATATTGTCGATTTACGCCAATATTCAAGCAGTGCTGAGTTCCTTAGCAAACTCACGGCTAGTGATGCTCAAGCAGAGATTGTGCTTGGTCGAGACTTATTGTTCTTTGGGGATTTTGAAGACTGGGACAGCGATAACGAAAAAGGGGAAGTCTCTCGTTGGTTAATTGAGGCCGACGATATCGCGCCATGTTTAGTCGGCAAATATCGTGGCGTACAAGGACTTTGTCTACAACGAACGCAATTTAACGAAACACCAACGCGTGTGCCGTTCAAACACACAATTCGTACCATGCCTATTACGCCAGCGCCGAGCACGGCACAGGCTTACCATGAGCTCTCGCTCTTTGGTTATGCCAAAGGAGAGAACGCTGGTGAGTTTAAGGCTGATATTCGTATCTTAACATCAGAAGATAGCCTTATCTTTTCTGAGTCAACGCCCCAATTAAAGCCTGCGGGTAGTTATGAGTGGCAAACGTTTAGACAAGACATTACCTTACCTGACGATTCCGTTGTGCTTGGCGATGAAGGATTGCCTGCTCGTGGCGTCCAGTTTGGCCTCTCCATGGCGCCACCAAGTAGTGGTGAAAGTGCCTTATTTTTAGATGATATTGCGATGATCTCGTGGCAACGCCCTGTGCTGCTTCAAAACGGTCAGTGGCAAAGTGCACAAATCCACGGCCTAGAATTTATTAAAGTAAAAGTAGCGAAGACGACTGAGCTGACTCTCACTTTTAGCCAGCAATAAGAGAGTGAAAAGGCATGTCGGTTTTTAGTCAATTAAACTTTATAAAACGCCAACGTGAGTTTTGGCTATTTATGAGCTTATTCGCTATTTTGTTGATCGCCTCAGCATCAGGCTTATATAAACAGGTAAACCTAATTGGATTACAATGGTTTTCTAAGCTCAACACCACACAAGCAACGCAAGTAGTCGTGATTGAAGCAGAAAACTTACAGCAACAACATCAGCAGTTGGCAAAAATACTCTCTGACTATCAACCAAAAGCCGTTGTGTTTTTTGCAAATACCGAACTTTCGCCACAACAAAACGACCGCTCGATTTACTATCCATTCAATACGCAATCGGTTTGTCTGTTGGAAACAGAAAATTGGTATGGCAGCGCAATCAGCCTTGCACCGCCAGCAAGCACATGTGACATACTGTGGGATAAAATATTCCCGCAGCATGGTGAATACCTCAACAAAATCATAGACTACTCACTGCCTTATTATTCACTGCCAAAATTCAGTGCGCAGAGAGTACTTGATGGTGACCTATTCACAGCACAACTCAGCGAAAAGGTCATCTTAGTTGCTCAGCATTCAAAGTTTTCACGCTTGAATAGTAATGCTTATTTTGGCGCGCAAGAACTTCCGCCAGTTTACCTACAGGCATTTATCGCCAATAGCTTTGCATCCGACAGCTTTATTCAGCCTTTAAATAAAGTGACGATAGTCGCACTCATGGTACTAGCATCAATATTTTTCTTAGTGTGGTACCAAAGAAATGCGACCAAGACCAATGTCATCATTGCAATATCCACCAGCATATTACTGATCATAAGTGGCCTTGGCGCGCATCATTGGTACTCAGTGTTATTGCCGCTTGGTGAGCTGCTATCTTTGATATGGCTGACGCTACTTTGGGTGTTTATCTCTTTGAAATGGTCAGAAGAAGAAAACTTAAAGTCTCTCATAGCCCTGATCCAGCAACGTATGATGGGTCGATATCTACCACGGCACTTTCTCGAGCATAATGAACCTTGGGATGCAATCATCCAACTGGTTAATCAGCAGCTTAATCTGAGAAGAAGTATCTTTCTCACTCGCTTAGAGGGTGACCACCGAGTAACTGAAATACGCGCAATACACTGTCAGCTCAGTGATATCTTAGAGATGCGACGAGATTACGAGCGAGTACCTTATTCCGATGCAATCAAAGCGTTTGGTGCTATCAAAATTACCCGCCCTTTCTTCCAACATCTAGCGGAAGATGAGCAGCAGTATATTGCACCCTTGATGTACGCAGGAGATGTTCGGGGTTTTTGGGCGCTAACCGTCACTCCTCAAGACAGTTTTGATGAGCAAGCGTTTATTAAAAATGTAAATCTCTTTGCACATCAAATTGGTGAATTATTATTCCACTATAAAGTGTTTTCTGCTGAGCAAAAAAACCTCAAAAGCACACTGACTCGGGCGCTGACCTTTTCTCTGAAAGAGCCACTAAGTCATAAAATCAAAAATGCAATTAATGAGATGGATCAAAAGCTCACCTCACTGGAGCATGTCTTCAACCAGCTTCACAGTGCCAGTATTTTATATAACTTATTTGGCCAAATTGTGCAGGTAAATGAATCTCTTGAACGCTTTGCGAGAGAGCATAAGCTGTCTATTTTCGACATGTCCGCCTTAGACTTACTTTGTCGCTGTACCGAGATGGATAGTGAACAAGCTAAAGGAAAGCTGCGCTATTTAACCTTAAAACGTGGCAAAATCGTATTACCCGTATATTTAGACAATCGAACTTATTTACTGAGCATTCGCGCCTTACTCAAACAATCAACCAGCCTTAACGCTAGTACCCCATTTGAAACCAGCGGGGTGTTATTTGAATTTATTGACCTTGGCGAGCAGTTATCTCAGCTAGATGATAAAGAAGCCTTTTTAACACACTTGTCAGAGCAGCTTGCGGTTAACGAGCAACTTTTGCCTGAAGAGTGGGATGAGGAATAGATGGACTGGACGCTGATGCTATTCCCAAGTGCGGGCGGACTTGGGCAGTCCGTTATCACGTGTGTTTGGATAGGCATCGCGGTTGTCGCATTTTTCAATCTTAGGTTTGGCTTCCCGTTAACTGGTTTAGTGGTGCCAGGTTACCTAGTCCCTTTATTTATCGTGAGCCCAACATCGGCTTGGGTGATCATTGTTGAGGCCATTGTTGTTTATGGCTTAATGCGGTTTTTTGCCAAAACACTTGTTGAGAGACTGGGCTATGCAGAAATGTTTGGCCGTGACCGATTTTTTGCCATCGTTTTGTTAAGCATTATTGTTCGAGTTACCATGGATGTGCTGTTTTGGCCGCTGGTCGCCGCGTACTTAACACAATGGGACATCACTTTTGATTACGCCGCACAGCTGTATAGCCTCGGGCTGATTATCATCGCCTTGACCGCCAATGTAATGTGGAATGGCGGCTTTAAATATGGCATAAAAGTCACCGCTATTCAGTTGGTTGTTACCTATATCATCATTCGTTTTGGATTGATGACGTTCACCAACTTTAGCATTGCCAATCTTGCCGTCATGTACGAAGCTGTTGCGGCCTCCATTATTGCAGCCCCTAAAGCTTATATTATCTTGGTGATCACCGCTTTTATCGCATCAAGGGCTAATTTAAAGTACGGCTGGGAATTCAATGGCATTATGCTGCCAGCGCTGCTAGCTCTGCAACTGATGCAACCCACTAAGCTGCTCACATCATTCGTAGAAACAGCGATTATTTTAGTCTTTGGATATGTAGTCTTAAACTTTACTCGTTTAAAACACGCCAATATCGAAGGCGCGCGACTCATGCTACTGTTTTTTAATATCGGCTTTGTCTACAAACTGATTTTAAACTACGTTGTCGTCGGTTACTTCCCAACCTTAAAAGTGACCGATACCTTTGCTTTTGGCTACATGCTATCGACCTTACTCGCCCTTAAAATTTACCAAAAAAATGCGCTAGGCCTTGTGATCCGTGCAACTTTTCAAACTTCAATTGTTGGTGGCTTTATCGCCATCTGTATCGGTTTTGCAATTATGGTTATTCCAAGCCTATTCGTACAAAGTAATACATTAGCGATAAATGAAACAGCCAGCGATTTAACGCTTGGCCAAGTGATCAGTAATTACAAGAGCCAGCTGTATACTCAAAATGCGGCTAACGTTAATGTCAGCCAATATGTGACCGAGCAGCAACGTAGCCACTTTAAACAAGCAATTAGGTTGCTTAAGCAAGATAGTGAGTCACACTATGTCGAGGCCGCCACCTTACTGCGTCAAGCCGACTTTTCTTTGCAACGTACAACACAATTTTTAGTAATAAAAGACAATCAACAAGATCACAAGCGCGGTCTGTTTATCATTAATTTAGCTGCTCAAAAAGCCCATATCATCAGCGTCCCCTACCCCACTGCAGAGCGGCTTGCCAGTGAGGCTGGTGGGATATTGTTTTCCTACTGGCAAAGCCAGGCAATGGCGTTTGGCAATGCGCGACCTAACCAAAGTGGCGATAAGAACGGTAAACAAAGCGAGTTCTATAGTGACTTTTTTATGGCGATGGATATTCCAGAGGTCGTCCAACTCAGAGAAATTAATCGGCAAGTAAGCCAATTGATGCACCAACACAGTTTAAAAGAAGACGCACAGATGTGGATATTTAACAGTGTGCCAAGCTCAGTGCAACAATCTGAACTTGCTACCTTGTTTAACATCAACGATGCACACTTTGGTCTCGCGGCAAATGCGCCTTTACCTTACAGCCAATTCCATGGACAGATGATTGAGGCGTATTTAAGCTCGGATAGCTATTCGTCGTTGCTAAGCGCATATGGCCTGCAACGCATCGACAAAGACATAGATAAAATAAGCACAAGCGATGAGAGCATACAGGCACTTATTGAAGCATTTTCAAGTCACATTAGCGCCAAAGGCAGCGGTGCATTTAGTGCACTGAGCGATACCAGTGCTGCATTGTGGGAATATGAAGTGTTAAGGCCGTTATTTGCTATCACCCAAAACCTTGAGATAGTAACAACGCCAGAAACGCTTGAGGTAAGGCTGAGTCAGATAAATCGCGTAGCAAACCTATTACAGTACCAATTAACTTTAGTTGAAAATAATCAAGGGCAATTCGTTGCGCTTTCTCCTTTAGATACCAAATCTGCCTATGATTTGGGTCAAGGGGTGTACTTTATTGCCTTGCTGGCTAAACCATCCCTCACCATTGCGGTGCCTAGACCACTCTTTGAAAGTAACACGCTGGAGTTCTCTGGGCAGTTGTTTACGGCCACCCATGCAAAGTTACTGGCAATCGCTGGTGCTCATCCGTATACCAGCATCGATGCAAATGTAATGGCAGCCGACAACGTGCGGTCATTATTTAATGTGGTGTATCAAAGTGCACAGCGCTACTTTTATGACAACCCCTTACTTAATTTACAGATCCGCAGTCATAGCGCGCCTGCAAGCATCAGACCTTCAGCGCTTGCGTACCAATTTACAACGCCTAACCCTATTCATAATGACACCATTGCTACACTACAAAGGGTGCTAGCTGATCTTGGTGTTAATACTCAAACCGTTTCAGGACAACAAGCAACAAGAGGCTTAGAACTCGGTACCACACCACAGTCGGGATATCAGCTGTTCGCGCCAAAAAGTGAGTTAGCGGCATTGTGGTTGGCATCGGATTTTAAATCGCACTTTGCCATTACCAACGATGCTTTATTGCAACGCCTTTTAGCCGTTGCACACACACCTAGGCTCAAAGTAATCGATTTGCTTGCCCTCTCTCCAAATGATTGGCATGAGGCCAGTGCGCAATTTATTGACGCACTTAAAGTAGCCACAGGGCGCTACGCCACCACCCAACATTTACCGGTGCTCCAAGCACTTTGTCAATTTGAAAGCCAGTGTAAAATAAGCGCCTTTAGCACGCATAGAAATGGTGAGCTGGGATTAATGTTTACCCGAGATAACGCACTGCTCGCGCTATACTTACCAAGAAGAAATCGCGTTATTGATTTAGCCACTTATGCAAAAGCGGTTCATGAGGGGCGTTATGTACTGGATTAAGCAGATATTACGATTTGCTATTTTTACAGCTTTGCTGCTGCTTTTTGTTTGGTTCGCCGTCACTTTATTTGTGTGGGTAAAATCTGCGGAGCCTTCAAATACCTCGACCCTGTTTAATATCCGCTCCAATGTTCATTGGCTAAAAACCGACAGGGCACTGAAGTTTTCCTTTTCTGCGTCTCGGACCATGTCTCTCCGGGTGTTGTCTAATGGAATATTCGAATCGCAGCCGTTGGATGATCAGCCTGTCAACTATGCTATTGAATATCAGTTACTTGATGCAAAAGGAGCGATTATTTATCGCGGTACTTATCATCATGCAGCTAAAGCTGCCTCGAACGACTTTCAGCAACAGGTAAAACAGATCATTGAAAACCGTGAAGCGTTGGCCGTGGCGTCTGGGCAATCCTTTTATTTAAATCGTAAAGAGTTACAACAAGCTACGACTATCACGTTAAAGCTAATACCAGAAAATGCTCAGCTTAAAGGTGTGGTGGTACGCGTCCATGCCCAAACCAGTAACAGTATTACCGACCCCGCCAAAGCATGGCTGAAAAGGCCAACCGAATGGCGTGAACGCATGACGAATTACCACACCATAGGTGAAAACGCCTTAACCAACGAAGAAAAATACAATTCGGTCATGTTAGATTGGCAAAAGCTAGCGCCACAGGGCGTGCCTAACATCGACTTTCGTGCTGACTTGTTATACGAGTCACTGCCCTACAATGTGCTTAATCATGATTTTTCGACCCAGCTAGACTTAGATAGTTTGTTTATTTCTGAGCAGCTAAGCGCGAGTTTTCGCGTCTATGAACACACGGAATATTTATTAAGCCATTCCGAGAATGCAAATCTTACTTTTGTTTGGCACGATTTACGCCAACTCGACGCGCCAAAGCCACTAATGCCTGAGGTGCTATCCGCTGCGCAAGCTAAACTAAGCAACTTACCAGCTGGCCTTGTTACCGTTAGCGCAAGCGCCCCCACCAGCATTCGGGTATTTAGCAATGGCGTCGACCCTATAGTCCCGTTGCATAGTTACTATTATATGCTCAACGCGCAAACGCCGGCTTACTATCAAGTCTCTCCTAAAAGCGATATCGCTTTAGAGTGGCGTGCGCCCATTGGCAGCACTCTCTCTGTGAGCCTCTATAGCAACAATGAGCGGATCAAGGACTATGTTTTTACCGCAACGGCGGAGCAAGCTTTGTTTGATAGACTGATAACTGAAACCACGGAGCGACAAACCTTACCAACCGCAGAGAAGCGTTATTTGGCAATACCAAATAACGTTAATCAAATCAAAATTGAAGCCGAAGACGCGATGGTGAAGCTGCAAGCTCGCAGTCCAACATTTAATTATCTGAGCCATCGTTGCGATTCGGTGTGTGACCCTGAAAGTCCAGTTTATCAAGGGATTGATGCATGGTTTAGCCAAAAGGCCGACAACCATTATCTCTTTCACACTCAAAAGCAGATAGCATCGGTGCGCTTATTTGAAGCGCCACCTGAAGTACCTGAGTTGCTGCCTCAATACCGCTCCAAAGACTTAGATCAGCTTTTAGCTGTATCGGATATCGCGTTGGTGCCCATTGAGCAAGCTTACTTTGATAACTCAGTACCGCAAATGGAGTTTGAATATCGTCAGGTAGCCAAATCTGCACTCTTTAAGCTCGGTAAAGCAACAAGCTACCCAAGCAGTGTGATTGTGAAGCAACAGCATAAACCTACATTATTTGAAGTTCCGTTAAACAGCTTACAAATAGAGGAGTTGGTGAACACCCAAGCACTTTTCATCAATCAAGGGATCCCAAGAACCGTGCGGAAGATCCGCCTGTACAAAGTGGCAAAAACAACGCCATTTACCGTTGCTGTTAGCGAGGATAACTTGCAACCTAACGCTTTGGTCGTCAAAGTGTTTAGTGCTGAACCTCAAGCTGAAATCACGGTAGCAACCGCCCTAGATAGCACTAAGGTCATCACCCCAAGCGATGAATACACGATTTTAGCTAAACACTTTGTACTACACCTAAACCCTGCACAAACGAGGATGTTTTTTAACCCTAATCACACAGAGCTGTACGAGTATCCAAGTATTACTTTGCCGCTGTTTCAAGACTTAACATCGCCTAAAACCATGACGCTTCGCTTTTCACATGATGTTTGGATAAGTGTATTAGAGGAACATGAACAGCCTGATGCAACATTAAACTGGTGGCAAGATGAAACGCCTTAGTCGCTACGCACTTTACATTGCATTATGCTTGTCATTGAATGTTAACGCTGCGATTCCCGACAGCAGCAAAATGGCGCACTGGTTTAAACAACCTGTAGCACTCGATGGCTGGCAATTTACGCACCAAGCAGAGCAATTTACATTGACGCCAAAGCCTCAAAGTGAAGCGCATGGCGAAGTCACGTATGCGCCTAAACACCGGCCTTGCGTGGTGTCTGTTCCACATCGCTTTCATGATAAACATACGCAGACCATTGGTGAGCACATTTTCCAGCACAGTTGCCAAGTGTTACTGAACAACACAAAACACAGATACGATAACAATGACATTGGTAAAAACTATGATTACGCCAAGCAACCTCACAATATTCACGCGTCAGCTATCGTAGCTTTTACATCTTTACACCCAACAGCAAAAGTGTTCCAAATACATGGATTTAGTCAGAAGAAGCGAAAAACCGACGGCGGTAAACTAAGCGAAATAATTTTGAGCCAAGGCAAAACAAATGACGACACACTATGGAAGTTGAAGTCTTGTCTTGTTAAGCAAGGTTATCGGGCGCTGATTTACCCTCAAGAAGTGCAAGAACTTGGCGGGACGCAAAATATCATGCATCAGCTTGCGCTTCCTGAATATAGCTTTATCCATATTGAGCTAAGCTATCAAACAAGAAAGCAATTAATTAATAACAATCAACAACTAGATCAGTTTACTAAATGCGTGCAATCACTTTTATAATGACACTACTGCTGTTTGCAACGATATCCCGAGCCAATGAGGTAGGGATACAAACGGCTGCCCAATGGGTTGATCTGTCACGTATGCAATTTATCCAAGCCAATGCTAACAAGCACTTTGCACCTCGGCAAAAAGCGTGGCTGTTTTTGCCAAGTCACGCATGGTTAGTCACAACACCAAGTGCCCTCGATACATTCGAATTTTTTGCAGGGGAAACTCCAAAGCTACGACGTGCCATTCCAACGTCCGATTGGTTATGTATTCAATCCAGATGCCAACTGAGTGCAACTGCACAAAACCGCTTAATTCAGGTTGCTTACACCGGTGATAACGCTCAATCTCTCACGCTTTGGCAAGGCAGCATGCACAGCCACAGAGATCCGTATCGAAGAGCGCTCAGACTGCCAGGACTTGACGACCAAACACTGCAATTAGCACAAGATACAGAGCGTTGGTACCATCTACAACCTACACAAGTGACAAGCGTATTCTTTGAACACGCCAAAAAGCTCAAACTAGAGGTTCGAAAAGATCTACACGCGATTGCGCAAAACGGTATTGTCACAATTAAAGTCAACGGTGAGGTTATCAGCACCATTGCAATATCAGATATCCAAGCGGATGAGTACCTTGAGCCTAAAGTCGGCTTGTCTAACCAAGATTATATCGCCATCCCGCAAGGTAGTTATCTCACTATCACAACATCGGTGCCTGCCTACCTTAACTTACTACAAATGCACCGTGGTATTTACGATGACAATGCAGGAATAAAGCAGCAAGAGTCGTTATTTAATCCGTATTGGAATAAACAGCTAAACGAGCAGCTTAGCGTCCTTTACATGAATGGAGATACTTCTCCACTCACTTTTAGCGCTTCTGACACGGCGTTGGCGGTCAAACGCAAGCAAATGCTTAACGATATTGCCTCTGCGGTGTATTTTTTAACGCCAAGCTCCCCTCAACCGCTCACTCATCATGTTGCGCTAAGTGGAGTGACACTGGGCAGCCGCAACGCCGCTGGGCAAGTGCTGCTCACTTCAAGCGCTCAGCGAGTCAATTACATTACCTCGTCTCAACCACTGAAGTATCATCTTGAGAATATAATGAGAGTTGATAATGCAATTACTTTGTATGTTCGAGCAAGAACGCAAGAGCGCTTAACCATCTCCAGCGAGCATGGCCAACATACGCTGCTTGTTGCGCCTAGCAGTCATTTTCAAAGACTTACCCTACACATAAATCCAGCATCCAAAGTTGTGATGATTGAAGGGGCTAAGCAAGCGCTTGATATCGCTGTAGCAGTAAACCGCTTACAACCATTTCCCGACTTCTTGACCATGACGCAAGAAGCACTAGGCCAATGGCCACTCGTTCAAGGTCTACTTGCAAGAAGCAAACAAAATCGAGCTGACACTTACTATTTATCTCTTAGCGTGCTGAGTGCGCCGGAACTAAGTGTTAAGACAGACAGCCACGACCAGTTTACCGCCACTAAAGTGCTTGCGGAACTACAAATGGTAGCAAAGACCAAACCACTCATGGCACTTGCGAAACTGAAGCCGTATTTGAGTGGGCATAGTGAGCAAGTTACGTTAATGGCTTGGCAACTTAATATCGCTATTTTGACTCAGCTAGAACGCAGTGGAAACGCCGAGGTGTTACTAAAATCGCTGCTAAAAAGCACTGCTCAATCTTTAAGAGAATACGCCGCTAATGAACTACTCACGAGATATTTAGCACTGAATGAATATATCCAAGCTAGCCTATTATGCGCTGCCCACGAAAGCGATATCACGCAATATCAATGCGATGATATCCTGTTGACGTACCTACTTGACTCCGGCCTTCAGCAAGAAGCGCTGTGGACAAGCCAGCAAATGGCATTAACACCAAAACAGGCCGAACAAGTCGCGGCAATTCAAACGGACGAACTAACCCTGCCTCAATACAGCCTTAATCACTATGGTTTACAAGTCGTGGAGTCAATGGATGATCAAACTGAGCTGTACCCGCTAGGTTCGGGTAAACCCATCAAACTGGTTGCTAAGACGCCTTTGACGGTCAAGCTAAGTGCACGTGCTGCGTACCAAGGACAAGAATACAAAAATACTCAATGGCTGCTGTATGAACACAACGCCAAAACCCGGATTTTACCCATCTTTAGTGATATTGCAGCAAACTTGCAATTGCAGCCACAAACCACTCGATTATCTATTGCATCGCAGCAATATATTCAATTAGCGGCAAATGAAAGTCTCACCCTTTTCAGTAATAATGAGTTGTTTGTAGAGATCCGGGTGCAACCAGACACCGCTGATACTCCGGCTTTTGTAGATAAGTCTGCACACTTGGTTAGTCGCGCTGATGCGCGCATGGTAAATGACCTCAGCGCCAGAGAAATTGCGATAAATGCCTTGTATCAATTGAGCCAGCAAACACTGTCTAATGAAGGCTACAACAGGGTCCTTCAACGTCTGCACCCGAGTTTGTCGGATGATGCCGTTTTAACCGATTTATATGCCCGCCTGATGCGCTATGGTCAATGGCTTGCTGCGGAACAATACACTAGCTATGTTGGCACACAAAAGGTAAAAGTTGATACGCTTGCGGCGCAAAGCGTTGGTGACCAGATCACCGCACACCTCACAGAAAATCCGCCGTCAGGCCTGCCACTCAGAGCAAATGAGATACTGACTATTGATTTTTCTGAGTACCAACAAGTGCAAGTAAGAGTAAAGTTTGCCTACTCTTCTGCCAAGCAAATCGTGGCACCGCCTGCTAATGTAGAGCTGGTGGGGCCAAATCAAGGTGATGTGATCTCGCTGCAGCCAACGCAACCACTCTATTACGGCATTAAACAAATCGAGACACGACAAGGACTGCTGCAATTGCGTTGGCTCAACCCTCTATCGGGGCAAAGTGTGAGTGTACGTCCGCAATACTTCGACCAAGGTCAATGGCATGATATCCCATTGGATACGAGGCAGATTTTTTATCGCTCTGATGAAACAACCCCAATCACGGCGAAATTAGCTCGAGATAGTCTGATTAAAATTGAAACCTTTGCCGATGGTATAAGAAGTGAAGCCACCTATTTTCACCCGGCAGGACAAGTATCACTAACCGGCCAACAACAGCAAACGTTAGCACGCATGTCTATCTGGACGTTAAGTCCAACATTGCATCGCGTTAACCTAGTACCTGAAGTGCCAATGTTCTTAAAAGCCAAGCAACAGTTAACACCAACAAGTGCTGAGCCCGTATTTCAGCAAGCTCGTATTGAAACTGATGAAAGTCGCACTGGCATCGAAGGCTTTTTGAATATTGATAGCGACGACATTGTACAGACAACGGAGCCTAGCCCTAGCCGTACTACACTCGATTTAGGTTTATCACTGAGAATGAAGGATGAAAATAACTGGTACCGCATCGATACTTTCTACACGATGGATAATCATCACCAAGACACTTTCTCTATCAATGGTCAATATGATTGGCTCTCGCAGCAGTCGAACTGGTTTGCAGAAGCAAGAATGCGTAATCGCTGGCAGGATGCAACGGCAATCAGTGAAACCCATTTAAGCTCTAGTATTTCGGCAAAGTTTGGCCAAATTCACCGTTATAACAGCGGTTTTAGAAGCATTTGGTGGTGGCAGCCTTTTTACACGTACACCAGTATCAGCAAGGACGAATTTATTGCAGACGAGCAAATTGGTCCTGATATGTACGCCTTTTACCGTAATAATCACAAGCACGGCTGGCAAGCGCATGCTGGGCTGCGCTATCAGCCCTGGGTTGATAGTTACTTCAGCTCCGGCGTTACCCTGACGTCAAATCAAGATTGGCAAACGCTCGACAATGCACTGTTTTCATTTGATTGGTATCAATTTTATCAAGGCCATATTTTTCATGCCGGATTAACATCAAGCTATGTATTTGCCGATCAGAACCGTCCTAATCCAACATGGCAATACTTAACTCAATTGGGTTGGCAAACGGGCTTTGACTTTAGTCATAACACCGCGGGTTGGTTAGGTGTAACTTGGACTCAAGACTGGTTTAACAATACCCATCAGGTTGGGCTACAAGTACGTTTAGGCAACTTACAGCAAACCGCTTTTGCCTCCTATGCTCACGATGAAATTATTTTTGAATCGTTACAGCTAAGTCATTTATTAGAGCAAGATTTACATGAGCGTTGAAGCCTTAAAGAGTCAATTAGAAGCCTTATTTTTTGCCGAAACTGAAAAGTTTTGGCTGAACTTGTATCAACATAAATACAGTGCGTTGATCGACGAATTGTGTGCATGGGAACTCATTTACAATCGCCCTGAAAACGAGGATGAAACCGACTGGCTGGTACTTCAATCTATCGCCTTTTTACGCCATAAAATTGAGACTCTACATGAGCAAATTTTGCTGCTTGAGGTATCCCACACCGGATTTGTACAGCGTATCGCTAAGTCTGAATTTGCCAGTGAAAAAGAGCTTCATATTATTGCATATGCTCAAGAACTTGGCACTACTAAAGCCGCGTTAGAACAAGATAAAAAAGCTTTTTCACGATGGTTTGACGAAGGCGCTGTAGTTGCTCGATATCAACATCAAGTTGCCGCTATTGAGCAACAGGTTAAATTTTTAATCGCCAAACTTGGGGCGCTAACGAATCGATATTTACGTGCTCACCACGATACCCTAGAAAATGCTTGGCAACGCTTGGATTTACAGCCATTTTGCTTAAATTTACTCGCCCATAGTCAAAATCAACATATTCGTCATGGCTTGATCCGCGCACTGGTCAATATGGTCGCAACCTTGAACAACTATGAGGTTGACTCGGAATTAGACGCAGATCTTATCGCCAAACTTATTGAGTTGCTTGAGTCTGACAACATGCCCTATCAGGCAACCGTCGATATTTTAGAGATCTTAATACATCAACGCCCCACTTTTATTCGTGCCTACATGTGGGCTTTGCTTGAAGAAGCGAACGACATTGAAAATAGTCAGCACGTTGATGCCGAAGTACTCTATATTTTGAGTATCTTTCCTAAAATTATTGTCAGCCAGCCAAAGCTTACAGAAAAAGATCTCAACATGCTTTGTGCACTCAGCGAGCACACCTTACCCAGAGTGCGCCAAGTTACGCTAGAGTTTGTCGAGTTTTATCCCACATTCTTTGCACAAGAGTTAATCGCCAAGCGGTTTGAGCAAGAGAATGAGAATGCCGTACTTTTCACCTTGATAAAGCAGTTATCCGCCGACCGCTTTTGCCAACAGGACTTTGCATTTTTACTGTGGCAACGCGTACTAACTGGCGACTTTAGTATGCAACTCAAGCGCTTAGCGCTTGAGCAAAGCGCGCGTATTATGCTGAATATGCAACTTGAATCAAATCAAGCCGAACTCTGCTTCAAACGGTTTATTGATACCTTAAATGACTGCTTATCGAACGAAAAAAACATTGCCGTTTGCCGTTATATCACCAGAGCCAGAGAGCAGCTAGGTAGCTTCTATCATCAAGCCATCATCGCGCAGCTCAACGCTTCTCTTGAAGCCAACGAACAAAGTGACGCACTGGCAACTTGGTCTCGTGATGAACTGGGCCGCTCACTTTCTTATATTGCACAGCGCGGTCAAAGTCTTAATGCCTCAAAAACAAAAGCTGGCTGGCGTATCCAACAAGGCTATCGTCAAGCAAGAAGGTTGTGGCGAGTAATACACGAAATAAGACAACCAAGTACCGATAAACGTCAAAGCTATTCCCATACCAAAGCGAAAAAGCCCAGCGTATCGATCCACGTCCCTAGCTGCACTACCGCGGAAATTAGCGAAACAAAAGTGCCGGGGGAGTTGCTCTTTAATATCGCCGAACAAACGAGTCGACCACATTTACCATTACTCGACTTTTTGCTAAGTGTACTGACTAATGACCACAGTAAAGAAGACGCCAAAACCTATACGCCGGATGGTATTTTAGCCGTTACTCCGCCATCAACTTTGTGGCGACGCCTTAAGGCGTACTGGACCATAACATGGCAGTTTGCAGAGCTAGACCGCTTACGAAAAGGCAACGAACTTGAGCAAGGTAAGTATTTGGATGCACTTAACACGCTGGGGTTTTCGCTACGCTTTAGTGCCTATGGCGACATCGCAAAAACGCCCTTTCCTGTCGCGAAAGACATTCAGCAACTTTATACTCGCTCTGGTGTAACCTCAGCGCTACTCACCATTTGGAGCAGCTTTAAAGAATACGTCGATGCCATTTATCAAAATAGTATTTCGCAGCTGGTTTTCTTTGTGCTTGCATTTATTAGCTACTTTTGGACTCGGCATATTTATGTCAGTAAAAGAATAAAGCAAAATCGCAAACACATTCCGGTGTCCATTGGCGGCTGGGGAACACGAGGAAAATCAGGAACCGAGAGGCTGAAGTCAGCTTTATTTAGCAGCTTGGCGCTGAGAGTCGTGAGCAAGACCACGGGCTGTGAAGCGATGCTTATCTATTCAAAAATTTCTGGTGAGCAATATGAGATCCCGCTATTTCGGCCTTTCGACAAAGCGAGTATTTGGGAGCAAGCTGATGTGCTACATTTTGCAAAGCAGGTAAAAGCGGACGTTTTCCTATGGGAATGTATGGGCCTGACTCCGAGATATGTAAAAATTCTAGTGCGCTGGATGAAAGACAATTTTGCTACCATTACAAATGCTTACCCGGATCATGAAGATATTTTGGGCCCAACAGGCTTAGATGTAGCAAAAGAAATGTCTGCCTTTTTGGGCTACAACACCCAAGTGTTCACCGCCGAGCAGAATATGGCCTCCGTACTCAACTTGGCGGCAGAACAAAAAAACACTTCGCTCATTCAAATTCATTGGGGTGATGGGTATCAAATAACGCCTGACATTCTCGCAAAGTACCCCTATGTTGAGCATCCGGATAACATCGCCCTAGTCTGCAAAATGGCGCAATATATTGGCATCAATAAAGACTATGTGTTCAAAGAAACGGCTTCTAGGGTTATTCCCGATGTTGGCGTGCTTCAGCAGTTTACGACCGCAAAGATTGGTGCAATCAGTCAAAGCTTTATCAACAGCATGTCTGCCAACGAACGCCTAGCAACGATAGAAAATTGGAAACGCTTAAACATCGTCGAACAGGGAAAGCAGGGGCAAATTGTTGCTCTGATTAATAATCGCAACGACCGCGTAGCGCGCTCGCAAGTATTTGCGAACATTCTGGCCAATGATCTGCATTTTGATGCCATTGTGGTGATCGGCACCAATATCGATGGCTTCTTTAAGTACTTTATGGTTGCACTGGAGAACCTCTTACACAGTATTTTCAGCAATAACGACCACAACGCACTGTGCGATTTACTCACGCGTTTTAGGCTCACATTATCGCGAGATGCGCTTATTGCATCATTAAATACTACGGCAGACAAGCTGCCTGAATCTGCATTTTCAAGTATCGACTCACTACAATCACACCTTAACAGTGAAGATGAAACACATCAGCTAATTCTAAAACGTTTTGAAGCGTGGACAATTGCCTATACGATTTTTGAAGTTGAAGATCTGAACACTAAGCTTTCGCAAACAGCAGCGCTTGCAGAGCAACTTGCCACTCTCAAATGTACGTTAGTGCATGATAGCGACATCAAGCCTGATCCCTTAAACCAAATCATTGCCAAACAAGCACTGCCAAATGAACACCAAATTATCGTCGGCATGCAAAATATCAAAGGTGCGGGACTGGGCTATGTTTACATGTGGCAAAAGTGGCAGTTGTTTAATCAGCATTGCGAGCGCCTGAGCCGCCGCAGCGTGACACAAACTGAGTTTAGAAATGGCTTAAGTAGAATTTTACAGCAAGAGGAGCTCAGCGCGATTGAATGCCAATACTTAGCTGACAAGCTCGACTTGTTCAAAATGTTGCCCAATGCCCAAAGCGAATTTAGCCAAGCCGAATTAACGCAAATAAAGCGCAAACTCGAGCAACAAACGCAACGCTTAGAAAGTAAAGATAATACTCGGGCTCGCTCGCCGCTAATACGCTTTTTGAATAAATTGGTCGAGTCATTTTTAGATGCCGGCGCGGCGGTAAAAAGAAAGAAAATAGCAGTTCAGGTATACAAAGATATCGCCGACTTTAGGATCACAATAGAAAAGGCAACCCTTATTTTAAGTGAATTAAATCGTTCGCAAAAACCGGGATGGTTGAAGTTACAAAATGGTAAGCGCCGCAAAAAATAGCTCGGCGCTTGTTACCCGGCCACTAAAACGTAGATAAGTTTAATGATCAGCGTCACCATTAATAAAGGCAGTACATATTTGGCATACTTTTGCATTTTATCTAGTCCTAAACGCTGCTGATACTTTTCCAACAGCGGTATCAAGACGACCAACGCGATGACTAAACTCACTAATAATATAACTACGTTCATCTTAGTTCCTCTTTCTAAACAGGTATCTTACAACCAGTATTCACTTCAAGCAAAATTCCAGCTATGCTCATAAACACATCTGACCAGTAGAATAACAATGATGAAAACTGCTATCACCGAATTATTCGGCATCGAAAAACCCATTATATTACCCGGCATGAGCTGGATTTCTGTCCCTGAGCTTGTTGCGGCAGTGAGCAATGCTGGCGGCTTAGGTATTTTAGCCACGGGCCCGCTCAGTCAGGACGAGACACGTCAAGCAATACGAAAAATTCGTGAACTCACCGATAAGCCTTTTGGTATTGGTGTGACGTTAATGATGCCAGGCGCCAAAGAAAATGCCAAAGTCGCATTAGAAGAGCAAGTGCCTGTTATCAATTTTTCTTTAGGAAAAGGCGATTGGCTAGTGCAAGCGGCTAAAGCCTACGGCGGAAAAGTCATTGCTACTGTGGTGACGCAAAAGCATGCATTAGCAGCACAAAAATCTGGCGTTGATGCGCTATTAGTTACAGGTCATGAGGCCGCAGCCCATGGTGGTGAAGTAACTTCACTGTGTTTAGTGCCGAGTATAGTCGATATTGTCGATATACCTGTGATTGCCGCAGGGGGATTTGCTGATGGTCGAGGACTTATCGCCGCGCTAGCGCTTGGCGCAGAGGGCGTTGCGATGGGCTCTCGTTTTGCAACATCTAAAGAAAGCCCTTTGCATCAACATGTCAAAGATACTGTAGTAGAAAAAGACGTTGAACAGACGATTTATTCCAAAAACTTCGATGGTCTTTATGCTCGAGTAATGAAAACCCCCATGGCTGAAAAGGCAACGCGCCGCCCGATGAACTTTTTCATAGCCACCATAAAATCATTCAAGGCCGCCAAAATGGTCGACATGCCCTTATGGAAGCTACTACTAGGACTGTTATCTCAATTCGATAAAATTAAGATGCTGTCGCTCTTTGGTGCCGCCACCGAAAAACTTGAAGCCGCCACAATCCATGGAGATTTAGATCATGGCGTGCAGTTTATTGGTCAATCTCAAGGCTTAATTCGAGAAATCGAATCAGTACAAACCTTAATGGATAACATGATGGCTCAAGCCACTGAGGTGCATTCACGTATCGGCGCCAACACAGCCGAGTAACGGATGTTTGGTATTGATGCGGTAAAAGCGGTATTATTTGCTTAATATCGCTCTGGCCCTAGCTGCGCCATTCAAGTGCTGGCCATAAACTCTGATTTTATAAGTGACTTTCAATGCCTAAACATTACCTTTTCTACATTGAGCAACCATATAGCTTTGCCATTCTAAGACCCCTCCAAAATGCTATCCGTGCAAACGGTGATGTGGTGAAATGGTTTTTAAAAGGTAAAGATGTAAACTCAAGTTCACTTGCACCAGACGAAACGGAGTTACTGAGCGTAGAGGACGTCAAGGCGTTTAATCCCAGAGCTGTATTTGTTCCTGGAAACGTTGTTCCTGACTTTTTTCCAGGCGCCAAAGTGCAAGTATTTCACGGATTAGAATATAAAAAGAAAGGTCACTTTGGGATCCGTGGTTTCTTCGATTTGTATTGTACTCACGGCCCAATTACCACTGCGCCATTTAACCAACTCGCACAAAAACATGGTTATTTCTCGGTGATTGAAACTGGCTGGCCAAAACTCGACCCTTATTTTGATTACACCAAGCAAGATAATGAAAAGCCAGTCATACTGTATGCTCCCACTTTTTCACCGAACCTTACATCGCTTGAAGCATTACATGCACACATCAAACAGCTCGCAGAGTCAGGAAAATACAAAGTCCAACTTAAGTTTCATCCTAAGACGAAACAGCAGTGGCAACAGATGTACATGGAACTTGAAACCATCAGCGACTTTGAAATCGCCGGAAATGACAATCTCATTCCCCTCATTCAGCAAGCCGATGTGGTGATTTCTGATACCTCTAGCGCCGTTGATGAGTCGCTATTAATTGGTAAACCGGTTATCACTTTTAATAATCACCAACCTCAAGATGCCTTACTCAATATTACCGATGCAAGCCAATTATCTGAAGCGGTTGAACAAGCACTCAACCTGTCCGACGCACAAAGTGAACGTATTGAGCAATACATTCAGCAAGTGCATCCTTACCGTGATGGTAAAAGCGCCGAGCGCATACTCGCAGCAACAGAGGCTGTAATTGCTGCTGGATTAAAGCGTAAACCGCTTAATTTATTGAGACGTTACAAAATACGTAAAGCATTGAATTACATGAAGATAAATTAAAATCAGGTTGCTTTTCGAAATAAAAAAGCTCACTTAACTGTGAGCTTGTTCATGTTAATTTATCACTAATTTTAACACTCACACTGCCAATACTGGTTGCCAGTTTCTGACATCGGAGGACGACAACGAATACCTGTTGCGCCACCAGCGATGTTTGGTGTTTGCTCTTGAGGCAAGCTTTGCTTTTTATCTAATTGTTTTAATGCTGTTTTTTTAAATTTCAATTTCATCTTCTTATCCTTGATTAATCTTAATTTGTAAATCATGTTGTTTAAGGTTGGTAGTCCAACAAGTAGATTTTCTATCTCATCAGGCTAACCTAAAACACTGCTCGACTATACTAACAACGGCACTGACCGTAATCCGTACCAGTCAACGTTTCCGTTAAGCGGCAAGGAATTCTAGTATTTGGCTCAGCACCGCCTGCTACTTGAGGCGTTTGCTGTAAAGGTAGGCTTTGGTTTTTATCTAGTTGCTTCAACGCTGATTTTTTTAATTTTAATTTCATTATCATTTCCTTGAAATAGTCGTTTAGTGATAAAAATTTATCACTAATTCTTAAGCTGCCATGAAAAAATAAAAAATTCAACATTATTCACAATAAAATTAACTTTAAAATTCACCTCACCACTAAGACAACCCTTAATCATATGTTAAATAATGCCTTTTAACCAAAAACTCCAAAAAGCACACCATTAAAAACAAACAAAAAATTAATAAATCTGCAATCTAATAAGATAAACTTACCTCAACTAGGCATCTTGTTGTTTATCCATAAAATCAGCCATACGCGCGAGCAACTCGGTTTCTGTGAGATCTTCTTTATGCGTGCCAATCGTCCAGATATGACCAAATGGGTCTCGTAGCGTTCCAGCCCTATCACCATAAAACTGATCACAAACGGGCGTGACTTGCTGTGCCCCCAATTCAATTGCCCCCGTAAACACAGTGTCCACATCGTCAACATACAACATCAAGCTAACGGGCGTGCCACCAAGCTCATTGGGATCTTTAAAGTGCATATCAGGGCACATATCTGAAAGCATCACATAAGAATTTCCAATCAGCAGCTCCGCATGTGCTATTCCGCCATCTGGCATAGGTAACTGAAGCTTTACACTAGCGCCAAAAGCAGCTCGGTAAAACTCAATAGCTTTTGCTGCACCAGCCACAATAAGGTAAGGCGTGAGTGAATGATAACCGGAAGGAATTGAAGAAGTCGCCATTATATGGATCCTATAAAGTCCGTTAAATTCCCTCTAAACCTAGCCGATTATTTGAAATATGCGAATTAAAATTGCGATAAGATTTACTCATAACTCGAGTGTTGATTAACGAATTATTTACCTATATGCTAATTTGGTTTTGTTCATAAAACACACAACAACATGTAAGGGATCAGTATGAAACCAACTTCTATATTACGATTGGCTTGGACGAGCGGTGCTCTCATCCTCGCGGGCCAAGCAAACGCCTACGACTGTAGTAATTTAACCCTGTGGTCTGAACAACAAGTCTACAGACAAGGGGATATTACACAGTCCCAAAACCAAGCATATGAAGCTAAGTGGTACAGTCAAAACGACAATCCAGCTGGCCACTCCGGTCCTTATGATGTCTGGCGGTCACTGGGAGCTTGTGCAACAGGGTCTGGTCAAGCACCGAGTGTCGTACTCACCAGCCCAAATAATGGCGCTGTGCTGGGCGAAAATGACAGCGCTGTTTTTTCCGCTAATGCCAATGATGTCGATGGTGATCTGGCTTATGTCGAATTCTTAGTAAATGGGCAAGTCATCGCTACGGACACTACCGCACCATTTCAAACCACTTGGAACGCAGTACTTGGCAAATACGATATCAGTGCAATTGCCACCGATTTACAAGGGCTAACCGGAAGCTCGCAATCAGCACAGATCACAGTAAAACCGGGCGGAGGAAATCTACCACCGAACGTATCCATTGTAGCGCCAGCCAGCGGTCAGCAGTTCTATCAAGGCGATATGGTAGGGATCAGCATCACAGCTGAAGATAGCGACGGTACTATTGCGAGAGTGGAAATTAGCGTGAACAATCAGCTTGTCGCGAACCTAACAACCTCTCCTTTTGAGTTCCAATTCCAAGCGGAGCAAGTGGGCGTAAACCAACTAAATGTAAAAGCGATAGACAATCAAGGCTTGGTAAGTGAGGCAAACCTTGCCATCGATGTGCTAACAAAAGTGGGAGGTGGCTGCCAAGGCCTTAGAGCATACAGCGCTGGACAAAATTACCAGGCTGGTGAACTCGTCGCTCATAATAATCATAAATATCGCTGTGATATTGCAGGTTGGTGTAGCTCAAACGCGCAATGGGCTTATGAGCCTGGTGCAGGCCAGTATTGGACCGATGCATGGAGCGATTTAGGGATCTGCGCAATCGCGCCAACCGTAACGTTCGAAAGCCCGTCCAATAATGGTACTGTTTTGGTCAATGCACCCACCACTATCTCTGTTAGTGCTCAAGATACAGACGGCACTATTGCTACACTGTCACTCTATGCCGACAACACACTCCTCGCCACAGCCAATCAAGGAACGCTTAGTCACAGCTGGACACCGACAGACCTCAATCCGGTGAGTTTAAAAGCCATTGCCGTGGATAACGAAAGTAATCAAAGCGAGCAAACAGTTACAGTGAATGTGACAGATAAACCGATTGCCGTTGATTTACTCGCCCCTACGAGCGGCAGCCAAATTACCTTGGGTAATTCCACTCAATTGATTGCACAAGCATCCTCTTTTGTTGGACAAATCACTCAAGTACAGTTTTATGCTGATGGCGTGTTACTCAATACAGACACAACGCCACCCTACGAATATAGTTATGCACCGGCCTCAATCGGCACAAAAACACTTTATGCCACGGCCACCAACGACAATAATGATCTGGTGTCCAGTAGCGGCGTGACTGTTCAAGTCATCGATAAACCCATCGGTAAAAAGCACAAATTGATTGGCTATTGGCATAACTTTGTCAATCCAGCTGGTTGCCCAATTCCACTTGATCAGATGTCTACTGCTTGGGATATCATCGATATTGCCTTTGCTGAAAATGATAGAAACTCGAATGGTACAGTGCACTTCACGCCATTTGAAAAAGACATTCGCTCTAACTGCCCGCCTATCGACCCGGTAAAATTCAAATCCGACATGCAGGCACTACAAGCGCAAGGTAAAGTTTTTGTGCTAAGTCTTGGTGGTGCAGAAGGCACAATTACCCTTAATACGGATGCCGATGAAGCGGCATTTGTCAGTAGCCTCACCGATATTATTCAACAATGGGGATTTGACGGGCTAGATATCGATTTAGAGAGCGGCTCGAACCTTGTGCATGGCTCTCAGATCCAAGCTCGACTGCCAAGAGCATTAAAGCAAATTGAACAAAATATTGGTGGCAATATGGTACTTACCATGGCCCCTGAACATCCCTATGTGCATGGTGGCATGATTGCCTATTCAGGTATCTGGGGCGCTTATATTCCACTTATAAACGAGCTACGCGATACATTAGATTTACTTCACGTACAGCTATACAACAATGGCGGCCTACCTAACCCATATGAACCGGGAAGTGCTCCAGAGGGCTCAGTGAACATGATGGTTGCCCATGCAAAAATGTTGATTGAGGGATTTGATCTTGCTGATGGCACCCGCTTTGTGCCACTTAGGGATGACCAAGTAGCCATCGGTCTACCTTCTGGTCCACAGTCGGCAAATTCAGGCCAAGCGCCTATTGGCAATATCATCAATGCCTTAGATTGTTTAACCAAAGGTACAGGATGTGGCACTATTCGACCTAGCAAGACTTATCCGAACTTTGGTGGCGTGATGACATGGTCGATTAACTGGGATAAATACGACGGCTATAACTTCTCTCAACCCATTGGCGATAAATTAACGCAAATGAATCAAGGAAATTAAAACTACATTGGCCTGAGCTTGGTATGTACGTCAGACGTTATGCTGAGTTCAGGTTGATTAATCAATAAAATACAAAAAATAAAGGCAGGTACAGCCCAGCTCCTGCTTACTTGATTGCTAACAATTTTCAGTCGTGTAGTTGTCACACCTAGCGCTTGTACAAAGTGCCGTGGTGATTAAATCACACTCTTTAGTCGTGGTTTCACAACCAATCGTGCCAGGCCTCGTTGTATAACCACCTGCCACATTAGGCGTCGCAGCATAATCAAGTGTTTGGTTGTTTTTAGATAAAGACTTTAATTTTTTAACCGTTAATTTCATTGGTAATCCTTTTTTGTTCTATTGATAAATTCAGGAACTAGCTCGTAATAATTTAGTCCTGAACTTAAGTTGTATCACCTGAACAAAAAACACTCAACCCAATTAAAACAACAATTCAATTATACGCGTGTTATCACTGTATTTTTGCCAGAACCACACTGAATAACCCATAACTTAGGCTATGTAGTAATCAGCCAACGACACAAGCAAACAAGGCTGATAAACAGTCAACAGCTTTTTGCTTGGAAATAAACTATTTCTCCCCTACTATTAGAGCGTTACACGCAAATTCATAATGAATCCCAAGGTCGATATGAAATCTTTTCCATCGCTTTATTTAACAAATCTATTCTTAGTCGGTGGGACAGGCCTGCTGACCACTTACTTAGCGCTTTATTTAGGCCAGCACGGCGTCAGCACGTTTTGGATCGGCTTGCTTACCTCGTTTTATTACTTGGGTTTGTTGCTCGGTGCTAAATTAGGCTACCACCTGATCAAATCAGTTGGGCATATTCGCGCGTTTGCGGCAAGCACAGCTGCAGTGACGGCCTGCGTAGCGATACATGGGGTGAGTGACAATATCTATCTTTGGCTTGGACTACGACTTGTGGTGGGTCTGGGCATGATGTGTAACTTTATGGTGCTCGAAAGCTGGCTGAATGAACAAGCGGCACCTGAGCAACGAGGGAGGGTATTTTCGTTTTACATGCTCACCTCCTACCTCGGTATGGTAACAGGGCAGTTTGCACTGTCTAATTTTCCTGAGCTTGGCTATGCGCCGCTGTTTTTAATTGTTGTTGCCTTATCCTTTGGAATTATCCCCATTTCAACGACGAGGCGGATCCACCCCAAGCCACTTAAGCCTATTCAAGTCAGTCTGTTTACCTACTTCAAAAAAGTGCCTCAATCTCTTACGGCGGTTTGTTTTGCTGGTGTAATTAATGGTAGTTTTTATGGCCTTGCCCCGACTTTTGCAAGCCAGTCAGGATTTAATGCCGAAGAAATTGCCATGTATATGTCGGTAACGATTTTTGCAGGTTTGCTTGCACAGTGGCCAATGGGCATTATCTCCGACCGAGTTCGCAGAAGTATCTTACTGCGCAGTAACGCTGTTTTTATCGGTTTGATTTCTCTTTGTATATTTTTACTGCCACTGAGCCCAAGCTACAGTCTTTGGCTGACTTTTGGCTTTGGGTTATTTGCATTTACCATGTATCCACTTTCTTCGGCACTAGCAAACTCCCGTGTTGATGATGAAGACCGTGTTGGCGTTTCTTCTGCACTGCTGGTGGCGTTTGGGGGAGGTGCCTGTGTTGGCTCGGCCGCTATTGCACAGATCATGTCCCATTTTGGTCATCAAGCCCTATACGCTTCGTTAAGCGCACTAACCGTTGTTATGTTTTTACTCCTCCACTTTATCAACGCGAGACAAAAAGCCGAGCAGCCAGAGCCTAGCGACTATGTGGCTGCGACTTCTGATATTACCAGCTCACCGCTCGCTGCCACCATGGACCCGCGTATCGAGGAAAAAACAGCACATGAGCAGCTACTTGTCGTTGACGAAGACGAAGACGCGCCTCGCGATAACGACGATGAACTCGACGACAATGAGCAAAATAGTGAGCCAACCGAGGAGCTGGACGAAACGACTAACAAACCTCAGCCATAGCCTGACTGATAAGCACTCGCCACCAAAGATTGCTTAATCAAGGTGTTATCAGCTATGTTTATAGGATGTAGCTGATGATTGATGAGTATTGTGATTTGCAAAACACTTGGATTGCCTTTGGTGGCGTTATGCTGCTCACGGCTTGTACCATAGCCAATAGCTGTGAGCTTGCTGTACTTGATGGTAGTGTCGTGCTCAGTTCCTCAAAGATACAGCCTAAATGTCGTTTTAAACAAGATCAAACCGGCCTGTTGTCTGCTGCGGCTAAGTTCACCTCAGCGCTAACCCATCAAACGCCAAATTCTAAAATAAAGCGGTTATCACAGGAGCAAGTTCAGCAATCATGCAACATCGACGCTACACAAGGCAGTTTGACTTGTACATTTAATGGTAAAAGCGACCACTTCACGCTGACTAACACCGTTAAACAGGGGAAAATCGCATCAATAAACTGGCAAGATGATGAATATGTTTACCTTGGCTGGATGACCAACACTGAGGTATTAATGGGCTATATTGCGTTTGGCGCGCTTAACACGCACAGCGATCCCTTTTTCATTCCCGCCTCCCAGTTTTGCCAATATGGTCTAAGCTCGCATCTTATCGACCTTGGTAAGGGCGACTTATTGTGCCAAAACCACGAAGGACTTTGGTCTCATAGCCGTTTACTGCCCCTACCACAGCCCTGCCAACAACCACAACAAATGATCCGAGATAAAGGTGGGATTTGGGCGCTGGAGTTTATCGAAAGTAGCTATCAATGGCGGATCTGCAGATACAACGATAACACAGGTAGCCTGTTAGCTGCATACGAATACAGCATAGACTTAAAGGCAACGCTGGCTCGGTATGACTTACAGCCCAGTGATTACACCCAACTTACTTTTTTATCCAATGGCGATACAAACGCTATCGCGAATGCGGTGGAAATTGATAACGTCTTTCCGGTCAGTGATATTACGCCAGAGCTTGACCCACAGACGATAGAGCTACCTATTCAGCAGCTACAATACAAACTGACTAAGCTAGATTAATCGCCACTTACTCTTGTGCTTCACGTAGCACCTGCGTTTGGCTATTTTGCTTTCTAAATTGGTTTGGTGTGGTTCCCGTAGCGATTTTAAATGCTCTAGTAAATGGTCCAACCGACGCAAAACCACTTTCCAGGCCAACGACAAGTACTGGCCAATGCTGTTTAGCGGGGTCTTGTAACAGCACTTTGGCATGCTCAACCCGCAACTCATTGACCAATTGGCTGAAATTTCGCGCTTGCAGGTTTTGTCGTATCACTCGACTTATCTTGTATTCAGGTTCATTAAATTGCTGAGCTAAGTCAGCAACTTTTAACCCTTCTTTGAGGAAGCCTTTTTGCTCGATAAGAAAGTGTTCCACCTGTTGCTGGAGCGCAATATCATCCTCGGTTTGTGTTGGTTCATTTGATTCGACGCACCTAACGGATGTACTTGTACGTTGAGATGAAAATCGCCAATACAGTAACACTTGCGCCGTCAATATAATGAGGATGGCAGCGCTTGTCACTGCCCATTCTTGAACCTCACGATTATCGGCAAAGCGATTTTCGATTAGTTTAGTGCCTGCGACGCAAATAAAATAAGCGGATAAAAATAGCACCCTTTGTGCTTTTTCTTGCCCTTGAGACTGCGAGAACCCTCTGCACCCTTCCCAAAATGCCAGCATGAGTACACTAGATGACAACAACAAGGTAAGCTCATACGCCGCAATGTTAAGCCACTCAACAAATCCGCGAGCGTTCATGTGTAATTGACTATCGATAAACAAATAGCCTTGTCGCCATATGACCAAGGCAGCAATGGCGATTGCAAACACAACATGCCTTTTTAAAATGGCCTGTTTTTCTCTAAATAGTGCCCTAGCAAGCAACCAAAACCCATTACAGGTCACACAAGCACCCATGCCAATTAAATACTGATATCCATTTAAGGAGTCCTGAGTCAGCTTTTTGGTCGTGGCCAATGCTATCGAGCCGCACACTAAAGCAAAGAGTAAATGTGCTGCTTTTTTCTCTTTTACAAAAAGCTGAGTAACAACCAAAGTGCAACATAGGCTAAGCAAAAGTAGGTAATAATTTTCAATAGTCATGGTGATTGAAGGAATATTGGTAGACACAGAAACTCTAACAGCCACACCAAAAGCATTCAAATTAACTTTGTAAGTAAACTTAACACCACCATTTTTTAAATTCGGCCTACTTTCTTTGCTTTGATTTTCAAAATCAAAGCGACGAGATAGCAAAATCTTGTCATTTTATATATCAAGTTCATTGATTTATAAGGATAAGTATTTTGTCTTCCCTCAATCTAACCAAAACAACTGGGCTTTTCTTTAGTCCCTTTAGCGTATTGAATGGTGCCGTAAAGAGCTGGATATGTATCGCACTGCTCGGGCAATGGATGTTTGCTGTTTATATCTTAGGCCTATATGCCATCCCGCTTATCGTGGAACTCACAGAGCAAAGTGCAGCGGTTTCACCGGCGAGCGGACACACAAAAGATGCCAAGGTGTTTTTTAGCCATGTTTTACCCGCTGTGATTTTGGCCACCAGCGGCTTATTACAGCTTATTCCTGCGGTGCGAAAACGCTTTCCACGCTTTCACCGCTACAACGGACGCGTATTTTTTATTCTCGGTATTTCGGGCGCACTCACAGGCTTATATCTCACTTGGGTAACCGGTCTTAGGCTAAGCGATATTGGTGCCATTGGAATAACACTCAACGGTATGTTAATTCCCATTGCGATATTTTTTGCTTGGCGCACTGCCATACAAAAAAATATCGCCGCACATCAACGTTATGCCGTACATAGTTTTTTCTTGGTTAATGGGGTGTGGACGTTTCGTCTTTATTTGTTTGGTTGGTACATGGTCAACCAAGGCTTCAATGGCAATACCGCAACCTTAGATGGCCCTATCGATATATTTATTTCGTTTGCCTGCTATCTGCTACCAATGGCACTCGCAGAACTCTACTTTTGGGCAAAACGCCAAACCAAAGCCAGCGCACCGGTGTGGATAATCGCGGTGATGATGAGCTTAGGTTTTGTGATCACCGCGATTGGCGTTTGCGCGGCCGCTGTCATGATGTGGTGGCCACGCATTTCAGCCGTCTTTTTTAGTTAAATTACAGTTTAATCAGCTAGGAGTAGAAACATGCTTTCAGTCACAGCGAACAAAATCAACAAAGGCCTAATTACATCGGCAATCTTACTCGTGATATTAACGCTGATGTGGCAACATTTAAACGGCGGCATAGTCAGTCACCACTTACTTCACAGAGCAGATTTTCCGGCAGTATCTAACGCATGGGGCATTATCATAATTCCCGTATTAGCTTGGCTTACTGCACTGCGGCTCCATGAAGCAATTGGCACAGAGGGCATTAAAAAAACAGCACCCGTGGTTATTCCTACTGAGTTTTTGGTCGCATTCTTTGTGATGTTACTCTTTAGCTTGTTGCAATCAGCCCTTTGGGAGTTCGGTTATCAAAGCCTCACCATGTATACAGCCCTAGGACTTTTGATAGCTGGTCTATTTTATCCAATCTACCGCGCAGAATGTATATTGGGACACGTGGTCGGTGCTAGTTTTACCTTTGGTTATGTTATTCCTCTAATTGGCATTTTAGTGATGGCAATCGTTTCAGTGTTTTCTCTTTTTTGCTTAAAACCTATCTTTTCTAAACTACTTAATAAGGCACAAACACCAATAAGAATGGAGTGATAGTGACCTTAGAAGGCTCAAGACAAAACAAATAATTCCTAAGCGCTTCTATATAACTCGTTCCTTGTCGTTTTGACTCGTGTTAAATTAGCGATGATTTTTAAGCAAGGAACGAGCGGTTATGCAAACTAGGTTAGTTACTCACATTGTTATCGTGGCTATTTTTACATTACTGTCAATTGGTAGCGCTGTTGCTAATAAATCAGTAAATTCGAACTCGACACTGCAGCTTTCATCCGCTTATTTTTCGCAAAAAAGAACGGTTCATATCGTCCTGCCACCAAGCTATGAACAAGGCAATACAAGCTATCCAGTGTTATATCTGACTGATGGTCAGAGCAATCTTGAACATACCGCTTCAGCGGCTCGCTTCTTGGCACAACAACATAAAATACCTGAACTTATCATTGTTGCCATCGAAACCAACGAACACCGCACTCGAGATCTGACTCCACCTTATCGCAAAGGCAGCCTTGCGGTACTGGGACATTTTGCAGGTCCAACACGGCAGCAAAATCCAGGCGGTGCAGAAATGCTACTGCAATTTATCGACAAAGAACTCATCCCTTACGTAGACAAGCATTATCGAACATCAGGCTATCGCGCGTTAGCAGGACACTCATTCGGTGGGCTGTTTGCAACCTATGCGCTACTTGAAAAACCCGATTTATTTAATGGTGTGATGTTGGCAAGTCCAAGCCTTTGGTGGGATAAAGAGCGATTATTAAATGACTTACTGGCAAAAGCGTTAATCAACAAGTGTATCTACATCAGCATGGCAGACGAAAACGCAATCATAACGCAGCCTTTTCAACGTCTTAATGATGCTTGGCGAAAGCCAAATGGAATTGACTTCAAAGCACAGCATTTTGGTGGCGAAACCCATATGAGTGTCGTCTACCCGAGCTATTATCATGGTCTGCAGCACCTCTTTAACCATTATCAGCCATCCTTGAAGGTAGCGGCCGCCGGTGCCACTCAGCTGGAAAATCATGTCGCCATCGCTAAGTCACTATATGGACTTAAGGCTTACCCCTACAGCGCGCTGACTTCGCTCGGGAATGCCGCCCTATTCGAACGTAACTTCACTGCGGCCATCAACCTATTTAGCTTTGTGAGCCAGCACAACTCAGAATCCCTCAATGCACTGCAGCAATTGGCCACGGCTTATCAGCAAAAAGGAGATAAGCCATCACTATTAAAGACCTACCAAGCCATGCTTAAGTTTGAAGGGCTAAGTGAAAGCGAACAAAAACATTTGCTCTCTGAAATCAAAGCATTGCAACACTTACATTAACTGATTTTTTCTAAAGTGATGATATTCACTCAACGCAAGTGGCACGGAAACCTAAGAGAGAAAAGAGATATCGCTTCATAAAACTTCCTGTCATTGTTTTTATTATTTCATACTTTTGAATACTGTTTACTTCATCCTACTGTATATTTTTTAGAAACTAAATCGCAATCGCTATTATATCAGGCAGCTAAACATAACATCATGAAAATACTAAAATTTACGTCAAACCTAAATGCAAGATTATGTTTTAAAAAATAAATTATCACTGTAATGTGGTGTAATGGATAAAATTAGAATCTACCCTACCCTTACGCTGCGCAACAAATTTGCAACCAATTAAGTTCATTTTTTTACTTGCGCAAATCATGTATCTGCATCAGCAGTACAGCCAGATACTTCTTACACCATTTGAACAATATCTTGTCGCAGCCGTAAGGTTTCCCGATTAGATAATGCAAATGGTATCTTTTGACATGGAGTTCACGATGATGAAAATCTTAGTATCTGCCATTGTATTGGCAACCACAATGTCGAGTTTCAATTCGCTCGCTGCGCCTGAATCTTATGGCGTGCTTTTTTTAGATCGCAGTAGTTCAATGAACACGTTGCGCCCAGATGGACAAAGCCGATGTTCATTCTCAAAACAACAAGCAGTGCAAAAAGTATCAAAATTCTTTTTAGATGCCACAATTAATGGCCAACAGCTAAATGTGAAAACGTTTGCTAGTGGCGGTCAAATTCAATCCCTAACTAACGGGTTTGTCGGTTTCAATGCGGCAATGATGGCACTCTATCAACTAGATCCAGAAGGGTGCTCAGGGCTAACGGCTCTTGCACAAGCTATGTGTGATGGCGCTGATGAGTTGAGAGTAAACTACTCAACGGAAGCCGCTAATGGCGCACTGTTAAGAGTGTATGGATCTACTGATGGCGGCGAAAATGACAGCCCAGTCTCTAGCTGTGGCGGCTCAAATTGGCAAACGAGCGTAACCTCTAAATACCTGTTTGAGCTACCACCAGTGCAATTCAATGCCACAATCTATACAGGCACAGTGCAAAATATTCTGGCTAATAAAGATAAGATGTATGTATTAGATGTTTCATCTGCATCTCAGTCGGTATCTAGTACCCCTACATTTCAGTTTCTTAAACAGCTGAGTATTGACACTGGCGGTACTTACGAGGAGATCAGCGACTCAGATGGCGGCGACCCAGGCGACTGGTAATTCACCAAATACAAAACTATATAAAGGTCGATAAGGCCTTTTTTCTATTCGTCGTTGAGAAAATACAGAATGTTGTTTTTACACATTATTTAAAATAAAAAAACAATTAAATTACACAAAGCGCAAATACCTAAGGATCTTCAACTACACTCTTCGTGGGCATTTGCCCTGTGCAAGTTAAAAGGAGATTGTAATGAAGATTAATGGCAAACAACCGAACTTTCTAATCATTACCACCGATGAAGAGCGCTTCCCTCCGCCTTACGAAAATTCACAAGCAAAAGAGTATCGACTAAAGCACAGTGTGTGCATGGCAGAAATGCGCCGCTGTGGCATGGAATTTATGAATCATAATGCAGCAGCGACGGCATGCGCACCAAGTAGAACATCCATTTACACGGGACAATATCCATCACTACACGGTGTGAGCCAAACACCTGGAATTGGCAAGTCGTCATTTGATCAAAACATGTTCTGGCTGGCTCCCAATACCGTGCCAACCATGGGCTCTTGGTTTCGCGAAGCAGGTTATCAAACCTATTATCGTGGTAAGTGGCACCTCTCCGATGAGGATATTATCGTGCCGGGGAGTCAGCAAGCGCTGTATAGTAACTCTGCAACCGGAGAGCCTTACCCAGCAAAACAAGCTCTCTATGAGCGCGCAGAGCGTCTAGATAAGTTTGGTTTTAGTCAATGGATAGGTCCTGAACCTCATGGCGCAGCAGAGAACAATTCAGGCACATCTCGAGATCCGGGATTTGCCAATCAAGTTTGTGAAACCCTTAAACAACTTGAAGAAAAGGCACAAAACGGCGACCAAACACCATTTTTACTGGTTTCTTCATTCGTAAACCCTCATGACATTGTATTAATGGGACAAAAAGATTGGTTTTCCAACTTTTATGCTGAAAAAGAAGCCGGTAACCTTCCAAGTGTTGCGCCAGCCCCAAGTCAAACTGAAAGCTTAATGGACAAGCCTAGATGCCAAAAAGACTATCAGCTTATGTACCCGCATATGTATCTACCACAACCACCAGATGAAACCTATCGACAGTTTTATTACTACCTAATCGCAGAAGTGAATAAGCATATAGAACAGGTAGTTAACGCATTAAAGCAATCATCTTTTTATGAAAATACTATTGTCGTTTTTACCTCAGATCATGGTGAGCTACTGGGTGCTCACGGCGGTCTACATCAAAAATGGTACACCGCGTATCAAGAAGTATTAAACGTGCCGTTTATTATTTCTAATCCTGTGCTTTTCAATCAACCTAAGCAGCTTGATATCACCACATCGCACATCGACTTACTGCCTACCCTGCTTGGTCTAGCAGATATAGATATTGAGCAAACTCGTACTCAGCTTGCTAAAGATCACAGTGAGGCACAGCCACTCGTTGGCAGAAACCTAGCCAACGTCATTTTAGGTGAAGCGTCGCCCAAAGAAGAAGCCATTTACTTTATGACCGATGACAACATCGAAGTTGGCAGTGATATGACGAATATGCTTACCGGTAAAGCTTACAATAGTATTATCCAACCGAACCATATTGAAGCCGTAATAACGCAACTACCGGATATCAGCGGTGACACGAAATGGAAGTTTGTGCGTTATTTTGATAACGCTAGATTCTATGAGCAAGACCCGAACCAAGTTGATCTTGGTGGTAACGATGAGCCTACCACGCAAGCGTCTGTGAGTAATGTCGTTGGCGTCGGCAACCCAGACGGAATAACAACCACTCAGTTCATTCCCAGTGAATACGAGTGTTATAACTTGAGTGAAGATCCGACGGAAGAGAACAACCTGTTAAGCCCGTTTTGCGAAACGCCATTGGATGCGCGGATTTTAAAAGCGCTACAATTTACGCTACGAGAGCAGCGTAAAGCCAAACGTTTATTACCACAAAACCTCAATGAAGCACCGCAAAAGCAAGTCAACCAGCAAGTGCCGATTAGAAGGTAATCGAAAAGCTCTGCAAGTAGCCCTGAAATATGCGGGCTACTTGCGATATAGATATTTATACTTTTTTAAACACTGCCAGCAACTGACTTAGCACCGCCGCAATAATGACACCAATCACCGCACCCAATCCAAGCTTGGCGATAATACTCAAAAACCAGCTCATTGCAGGGATCAGCTTTTCAATAGCGTGAACAATTTCTTCGAGTAAGTGGAACTGGTGAGCCAAAATATCAACGCCAACTAAAAGCATTGCCAACACACCAGCGACTGACAAAAACTTCATCAGACCGTTAGCAAAATAAAGCAGCCCCTTACCCACCCCACGTTTTATCGCCGCAAGTGTAGTCTTAGTTGCGTCCTTAATCATGGCTAAACCAATATCATCAAGCTTAACAATCAGGGCCACAATTCCGTAAACCCCGATTGTCAGCGCAAGTCCAATTAACGAAAGGACTATTGCTTGCTTTTCAAAAGGCTGATCAGCAATCGCCCCCAGCGCAATAATGATAATTTCCGCCGACAGAACAAAGTCGGTAACAATAGCGCCCTTGATTTTGTCTTTTTCAAACTCGACTAAGTCAACACGCTCATCCTTAAGCGCTTTGACAAACTCATCGGTTTCTTGCTGTTGCTCCTGACGGTGAAAAATAGCGTGGAGAATTTTCTCGCCGCCCTCAAACAGCAAGTACAGCGCCCCTAAAATTAGCATAATGGGGATCATAAACGGCGCAAAGTAACTGCAAGCCAAAGCAACAGGCACTAAAATAAACTTGTTCAGCAAGGAGCCTTTAAACACTTTCCATACGACTGCAAGTTCCCGATCTGGTTTGATCCCGCCCGATAGTTGCTCTGCGTTGACGGCAAGATCGTCTCCTAACACCGGAGCGGTTTTCGTTGCGGCTAATTTTGTTAACGCAGCGACATCATCGAGCAAGGCAAGTAAGTTTGCGGATGGCATAGCACACTCCTTTCGTTTAAGTTATTCATCAGGTGCGGTTGTCAAATAACTGTTTATGTAACGCGCATATAGTGCTTGCAAAAATGCCAACGCTCAACAAAAACAAAGTTGAAAAATCAATCGCCCTAAGTGTATGGCAGTCTATCATACAGCGAACATGATATTGCAGGCATGACCGCTTCAAGACAACTTAAATGTTGTTTTAATTCTCTCGGCTCGGTAATTTTTTTATACCGGATCCAAGGGATCAAAGGCGTAGTGTCGTCCTGCTTTGCAGTTAGATAAGCCTCATACCCTTTTATCCATTCATTCAACAAACCAAATGCATATGCATAAGGTAACAATGCTTCGTACTCCGCTTTTTCGACTCCTTCAGCGAAGCAGTGCTGACTCTTAAGTTTAATGTATTGATAAAATTGCTGAGACTGCAATACCCAAGCTTTAAATTGCTTGGAAGGCCCGATAAATGAAAAGAAAGCCGCAATAAAGCCTAGGTAAAAGAAGTGAAAAACCACACTGGTACCATTCACCAGCTCATCATCACCATCAACACACATCCATAATAAGAATAAATAGGTAGGAATATAAATTAACGCTCGTACAAGCCACATTTCTCGGCTCTTTTTATCTTCGCTGCGATGTTCTATGAACATCTCTACAATAAGCACCGCAATTAATAATATAGAAGTGCACAATAAAACTACAATTAAACTACCCGCAAACACTTGCCACCCATTGCCAGCACCAACTCCAATCACAACAAATGAAGCACTTAACCAAAGTAAAATAGGCGCTATAAAAGCAAGAAAGTTTACATTATGCTGAGCTTTCCCGACTTCGGCATTATTCACATAATGACATATTATTTCTGTGAAAGACGTTCTCCCCTCGTTTCCTTTGTTAATAACAAAGCGGTTTTTTATCACTCGTTTTCGCTTGCGTTTTCCACTCGGGTTTTGCACGTCTTGCTGTTGATAAAAGTAACGTTGCAGTTTACCGCTTAACCCAACCGCCTCTGGCTGGCTCGGCGCTTCAGGATTTAACTGAATTTGATGCAGCTTTTTTGGGTCAACATTACTAAATTCATCGTTGTTTTTACCCCGTTCGCTAATCGTTAATTGTTTCGCCACTGCAAGCTTTAACACCTCAGCTAACGCGTCTTTTGCTGTTAGCATGCGTTCGATATTTGCAGCAACCAGTTCTCTTACCAAGCAAATCGGTAAGTCTGGTGGTTGAGCTGAACAAGGAAGCGCATCGGCAAGTTTTGGCAATGCATGGAGGCGCTTACGCGTTTGCCACACAGCCAATGCAAATAGCATTAAAAACGGCAAAGCAATAAATAACACTCTAAACGGATACCATACTTTGCGGTAAAGATAGTTATCCTTAAACACACCTTTTTCAAACGCGAGGGCGATTTCTCCCTGTGCTTTATCTGCTATCTCAGATTGACTCTCGAATAGGAGCTGATTACGTCCATCAACCATCCCATCATGTATCACAAACGCATCATTGTTTAGATGATCGACAAACAATTGGTGCTCCTTGAGCGTTGCAGTTTGAGGATAGAGAATCGAGACGGTAAGCTTGTTTATTTTCAGATTTACATTCGGAAAGAGTGAATAAGTCAATTCGTCCAATGCCGGATAAAACCGCATACGGTTTTTTGATTGATATCGCACTTCAAATTGCTGAGCCTGCCCTTGCTTTGGGAGCTGCTCTTTGCTTATTACGAGCGTTACTGCACTTCTATCGTAGTTATACTTCAGTGCATAACGCACTTCTTGCTCGTCGATTTTTACTGAGTCAATGCTGATATCGCTCAGATAGTGTGTACCATCTGGATACCTCACATCCAGCTCAATTGTTTGCGCGAGCCCCTGCCAATCGAAGTTTCCCCCTTGCAATATGCCTTGCTGAGTAACTTGCAGTGCACCCGTTTTATTAATATCGAGATTAACTTGTAGCTGAGAGAAGTGAGGATCCGCTACCGACGCATCTTTAAATCTCAAATAAGCCAGAGAAGGCGCGCTCACAACCAATAAAATGATTGCCAGCAATACACCATAAAGCGTGGTAAACCAAAAGCGTTTAGTCATTGTTCAAATCCTTTGAATGCGCAGCGCTAAGTCTATGTAACTCAGCTCAATTTGCGCAGCAGACTAAAGCAAATAAGGTCTAATTTCAACACTAAAGTTACCGTTAAAGACGCCGCTTTTGGCGACTAGACCTTGATAATATTTGCACATCACCGGTTGACTTTTTGGCTATATGCGCTCCCTTTTGGTGCAACGAACAACCGCCTTAACGCATGCTAATTAACACTGAAATAGCACAGTGATCGCTGAGCATTTTCTCCTCAGACATATCCGCAAAGAAATGTACGCTGGGGTCGAATTTTACCGTGTTTGCAAGTTTGTTGCTTAGTAATATATGGTCAATCGGCACAGGATAGCGTGGGTGACAACCTGTCAGTGTTTCAGTTGCGTTTACCAAAGGTGCAGAGGCGCTATTTTGGTGCTTGGTTAGCTGCTGCCAAAATTGATTGTCGCCATGGCTTAAACGATGATTGAAGTCGCCCAACACAATGGTGTTGCTATTTGCGTGTTTCTCCAACCAAGACTTAAGTACTGGTAACTGCTCTGCCAGCAGTCGACAAGCCTTTTTATCCGAAGTTGAATAGTTATCAACAAAACAGCCGCTTTTAAGATGGACATTAAGCACTGAAAGCTCACCAAACTGAGTATTTAAGGTCACAACTAGACCATGTCTTAGCCCTTCAACATCCACGCTAAGTTCGCTCACGTTATCCACTTTGCTTGGGACCAGATTATTTCTAATCGCAAACGCGGTTTTCTGCTGTGTAGATAGATTTCCACTTCCTCTACAGTCGTACGTCGCGCTATTAGCTCGACTTGAAATCAGTAATTGCCATTCACTACTTGGAAAGACCTGCTCTAATGCCTTAACCGATGCAACTTCCTGTAGCGCAATAACGTCTGCATTAAGCCCTTTTGCATAATCGCGCAGCGCGCTTATCTCCTGCTCATCACGAGGCCTACATCCTGCACTCGATGGATATGCTAAATGCTCCATGTTCCAAGTCGCGATTTTAAGCGGAGCGACGTTTGCTTGGCCGCTTACCGCGGAGGAACCGATATTTGAAGGCTCCGACTGGCATCCCAATAGCGAGAGGCTAAAAATAGTGCTAAATACAAATGCAGTTAATTTTGTTGTCATAATGAATCCAATCTAGGCGATAAAATCTAACGTCAGTAGTAATCGCTTTTCCCCTGTTACTACTGCTGGTGAGCGATGCACTAAGCCACGGCCTTCATTTCCGTCCCAACGCTCACCTTTTAATAATGCCACATCCCCACAGGCAAGCTGTATTGCGTCAGCTTCAGGAGAAATAGTCAGTTTGTTGCCATCCCTTGATACGTGCTGGTTTCTAAGCCACTCACTGCCCGCGCCTGCGAGTGTAGTCACCAGTCGTACTGGTACTTTATCAACATGAAATTTCGGGCACATTGCAGTCTCGAGCATTTTTAACCGTAAACCAACGACGCGAAGTTCAAATAAGCAGCTAAACATATCTACTATTTCAATAATATGCGCCACCATCGCATCACTAAAATTCAAACGCTTTAACGACTCACTGACTTCGCAAGTGATATTGCTAGTCGCAATTTGTAGCGCTAACTCTAGCTCTTTTGCTGTTTCTAAGTAGCGACCAAACTCTGCTTTCAAAGCAGATGATACTGCATGTTGCCAAATCACAATATTGGTGTTGGGCTCATAAATTTTGGTTAACACGGTGGCATGTTCTGACTGCTGATGATGCACTGAGTCCACGTCAAGCAACGGCTCTATAGGCATAAGGCTATTCATAGTAACTCCAAATAGGGTTTTATTTAGTGAAAATTGCGACGCAGCGCATAGTTTCGAAGATGAGCGTAGGAGATGAGCATAGAGCCAAGCACTGTGAACAAGGTTTCTCCGCGTTGTTCACCTAAAAGAGTTGCTAGCACCAAGAGTGTGCAGCCCATTAACCCCAAGCCCACGACAAGACCTGACTTATGCCGCACATAGCCAAATCCAAGGGCCAATACGCTAATGGGTAGCACGGCTATGAGTAACCATTCGTGAAAAACTTCATCGGAGAGCGCTAGTAAACCCGCAAAGGGAGGAAGTACAAATAATAAAAAAGGTAATATTAAACAATGAACTAAGCACAGCATAGATAACCCAATTGCTGCCTTGTCTCCAAACGACTGTACTTTTGCGTTCACGCTTTCTCCTTCGTCATGCCTGCATTAAGTTGATACAATATAACATACCAAACAAAAAAGAGTGAAATATTAAAAGCTGTAAAAATAAAAGGCGCCGTCTCGAAAAAGCGACATAATTACGGATGTTTGACAATGGTAGTGACGTTAAGTTTTATCTTCAGAGACAAGGAAGTGCCAGATACGAAACTTAACTATTGCCGCCATAGTAGCTTTTTAGGCTAAGCGAGTGCTTACACAAAGCCCAAAAATCGAGACAAAAGAGGAGGTGGTTAGATAGCTTCTTTATGCATTAATTTCGACTACCGCAGTACTGGCAGTAACCCAAAAGCCAAAAAAGTACAGGCAATTAGTGATAATAATGACCCAGAGCGCACCATAATCTTAACGGTTAATTCTGCAGTGACTGTTGATGAAAATCCAGCCCCAGCAATTGGAAGCGCTATACTTGCACCTGTTACAGATGCCAAAGTTATTCCCAGCCAAATAAGGACAAATCCCAAGGCCGAGCCATAAGCCACAAAGATTTCTAAAGATAAAGGCAGTTCGACCAACGACCAGATAACACCAAAGATCGCGAGAGTCATTCCACATTGAACAGCAGTTAAGTGAGCTGAAAGCGCCATTCGGGAATTTTTAACCACTGGTATCAACGCACCTTGAATTAAACCGGCAAGAAAAAAAACCATTCCAATAAAGATGAGTCGAGCGCCTATCTGTGTCAGTTCTATCATGATGTGCTCCATGCATGTATAACACTTAGTTTGGCGATGCCACTTACATTCCTGAAGTTATCAATGTAAAGCGACGAGTTTTGTTCCTGATGGCTTCTAAATTTATGAGCGATATTCATTATTAATCTCCATTGAAAAAAACATGGTAAACAACGGAGTACTAAAGTTCATTCACCTAGATTCATTTTTTAATTTACTCAATGTTTGGGGAGCGACCCCCAAATAAGAGGCCACATGATAAGACTTAACTTGCTTAAATATATAAGGGTATTCATCGAGTAAACGAGCATATCTCTGTGCAGCTGTCTCTGACATGAGAGAAAGGACGCGTTTGTATGTTGCGGAATAATAGGTGTTATGTATCCATGTCCGTGCTAACACCTCCCATTTTTTATCTTGCGATAAAAGCTTATCAAGTGCTTCCAGAGGCGCTACATAAAAAACCGAATCTTCAAGAATTTCAAAATTAAGCATTGACCCTGTTTTTTCATAAAAGCTTACGCTATCGTCCATAAAATGATTTAAACCATGCTTACTTTTGCCACGAAAATAGAGCTGCCAAGTATGATCTTTGCCATTTATATCACTTAAATATGATCTGGCTAAACCACTTTTAATAAACCATATCTCATTAAACACCTCACCTGCATGATGTACCGTTGTTCCTTTTTTTACGTGTTTAATGTCAAATATTCCGCAAGCATAATCCCATTCATCATCATTGACAGGAATATAATGCTCAATCATTTTTCTAAAATATTTCATAGAACTACAGTTATTTTTTGTTAATTAGGCCAAAATTAACGGCAAAAATAGTTAGCCATAATTTGTGAGTAACGCACAAAGCCCAATTGAAGTATTTTTATACTTTTTAACCTGTATTTTCCAGCGTGGGTGCAAATATAAGTGGGTGTCATCTATTCGCCCAATCTATTCGTAGTCAGCCTTGACTTATTATGTGCGATACAAGTAATTGTTAAGCTCCTCGACTAACTCAAGTGCTTCATTTTTTGTCAGATAAGGGACCTTTATAGTTCTAGCCCAAAAGAAGCTTTTACCTGTTTTTGAGCTAACTGCTGAAAAAGGCATAGCCAACAATTTGTTATCTTTCCGGTTCGGAATAGGAGTCAAAAACTCTACGTCTCGATACAAAGTTTCACTGTCAGGAGCTTTAACTTCACCTTTTACTTTTGCGGCAGCGATTAAGCCGCACCATTTGTGCGAAAAGAAAACAATATCTCCTACATGAACATAGTGAACAAACCTCTTTGCATCACCATATGCCTCAAGACGACTATTATCCATCATCGACCAAATAGAATTCTCATCCCAACTACGATTTGTATCAAATAATACACCTTTTACATCACTTGGATTCTTGTGCTTATCATATGGAAGCGCAAAGAATTCAAAGTACTTTTCTCCAGCGATTTCGTAAACTCGATATGGTAGGAAATCAATAGATATACCATTTTTCTTCCAGTAATCGACGGAAGATACTAATGATTCATCAGCTGCACTACCGATAACTAATAGGTGTTGTTTATTATTTATTTCTTTTGGATCTAATTCATGCTCAAGACTAAAAGCCTCTCTGTGAGCTTCAACTAGTGACATTTCGCTTTTGCTATATTCTTTGAACTTTTGTTCTAACTTTTGGTAGCTCCATTGACCAGCATCTTGCGCATATCTTAGTGCTTGATGGACGGCATCTTTCCCAACTGATGCACGCTTTAATTCAAATATAACTAATTCACCATTTTCATTAAGTGCATATATATCAGCTTCCGCTTGCCATTGTCTTTCCTGAAACACAGGCATCAATCTAGCATCTTCAAACAACACATCTAAGATGCTATTTGCAATTAAGTTTTCTAGATCTTTCTCAAGTTTTCCAAAACTAGAAAAGTCTTTGAACTCTACAGGCTCTAACTTTTCAAAAGCTTCGGCTTGTTCTTCTATTTTGTAGAGCATCTCTGCATTCCTTTGAGTACCTAACAGCTCATTAGCGTGAATTCTTGAATATCTCACTTATCCACAAGTCAAAAACAACAACATTCAAGCTAATTTTATTTAGTATTTTTAGTAACTTACCAGTCAAACATTGTCATTTCAACATGCAAATCGCCTGCAACTAGCGAGCAGTGAATTATCCAAGCCATCAATTGGCTCGCTAAGAACAAATCACACCTAGCTAACGTATTAAAAACACTCAATTTTAAATGGCACATACGAGATATTCGAGAGTTTTTACATCTCGTTATTTATTTTGTGCTTCTAGACTTTGGCGTAACTCGTTTGGTTAGCAGTATCATAAGAAGCGATTATAAAAACTTGCTAAGGGCTGCGATGGAGCAAAGCTATCCCGCCATTAAACAAGCCGAGTGCAACATGGGCTATTTCGACACCAATATGACACTAGAGTGTTAGGGCGCGGTAATTTAACTGTTTTTACTTACAATGACTCTTTATCGATTACAACATGCTTTTTAGCACGCCATCTTTTCTTATAAAGTGATGGTAAAGCGCTGCTCCAATATGAACTGCAAGTACTGTAATCAGTAACAATACCGCTAAACCATGACCTTCTCGAAATACAGCAAAGTACTCTATATGAGGCACCATCGCGGCTGAAATGGTGAACAAGTCGAACACCACTATTGGTCGCGCTGCATAATACTGCATCAACAGGCCGCTAGTCGGTATGATTAACATCAATGCGTAAAGCAGCCAGTGGCTGAATTTGGCCAGTTTGACTTGTATTGTCGACATCCCAGATGGCAAGCTAGGTATCGATGACTTTATTCTAATAAGAAAGCGCAATAAAAGTAACAAAAGTGCCAGCACACCAAATGATTTATGTAGCCCAAGTAAGGTAAGCTGCCAAGGCTCAAGCGCACGTACCATCGCAAGTCCTGCAAAAACCATAGCAAAAATAAGTAATGCCATAGACCAGTGAAGCACTCTCATCGCAAGATTAAATCGTGTTATTTGATCAGTCATTCGCTGTCTCCTCAAGCGCGCCCATCAATTGCTCCTTAGCCCTACGGCGATAGGACTCTGCATAGGCAGCAGAACGCGCTCTTAGAATTGGATCTTCGGTTGCTATAACACCGCTAGGTAATATCAAGGGGTCAAAATTGAGTGCATGGCAGTTACCCGATAATTGCGGTTGCCAATGCGTTATGAAGATCTCTCCTGCATCTACCTTCGCGCGGTTACTGGGCCAAAGTTTGGCTGGATTATTTTCATCATCTTCTTGCTTGGCAAATATAAACTGCCAATTGAAGCGTACCGCTCCTTTCTCTAATCGAGTTGCAAATTCTTGCTGTAGCGCGTCTTTGCCTGTGTAAGGATTTTTACTTTCTTCATTTAATGGCAGCATTTTCCAGCGAATAGCCTGACGCTGCGCTTTTTCATCAACCAAATAAAACGCATTAATACTATGATAAGTCTCAAGGGCAAAACTCGAGCTTGGCGTGTAACTCGCTTTCCATGCCAAAAAATCCGCACTTTCAGGGTGCTCTGCAAAAAAGTCTTTTACTGCCTCTTTGCCCTGCTTCAGAGCAACAATTTGCTGATAAAAATCATGCGGATTCGTTACCGCCATCACTGGAGGCGTATTCATCGCAATATTCCAACGCTCAGCACCTGTTACGAAGCTCAGCGCGAAGCTCCTTACTGGTGCCATCAACTCAGCAGCGTGCGGATTATTTCCAGCAATGGACAATCGACCAATAAATGGATGCGTGCCGGCTTTAAAAACGGTTGCGTTTGAGTACTGAGATAGCCGTCCATTCGATTTAAATTCTCCTGACACACAAATCCCTTTTGCGTGTGCCCTACGAAACCCCGGGAAATGGGCTTGCCCTTGTTGCAAATCGACAAATTGCTGGGCGGTGACTTGCTCAGTTTGCGCTTGTGTTAATGGTGAAAGTAACAACGCAACTGCAAGGCTCGCAACATAAAACCCCTTTTCTAACAAGGATACAGATGTGTATTTCACAAAACGGCTCCTAAGTTAAGCCAGTTTGCCGAATTAGTGACTTATATACAGCGCAAACTGGTCGTGAATAACTAATGCCATCAATAGACCTGCAGTACGAACGTTTCCTTTCACTTATTTTGATTGTAATCCTGATGTTTACGCTATGCTTTGTTATCTACCCGCCTATCGTTATTTAACTCGGGGCAATTTAAAAACACGGCGAAATTGCTTAAGCGGAGTAAATACTGTACTCTTGCCCGCCGCCCAATACAGAGTACAAAATCATGAGCTTTAGCCACCTAGGTTTAGCCCCAGAAATAAATCAAGCCGTTGTCGAACAAGGTTACGACAAACCAACTCCCATTCAAGAGCAAGCCATTCCTGCTATTTTAGAAGGCAGAGACGTGATGGCTGCGGCGCAAACGGGGACAGGTAAAACAGCGGGCTTTACATTACCTTTGTTGCAAAAGCTGATTGCCGGTACTAAGCCACGTGCGAACAACGTACGCGCATTAATTCTAACGCCGACCAGAGAGCTTGCTGACCAAGTATGGCAAAGTGTTGCGCTGTACAGTAAACACCTGCCTATCAGCTCTGAAGTTGTTTACGGCGGTGTGAAGATCAATCCGCAAATGATGAAGCTGCGTAAAGGCATTGATGTTTTAGTGGCAACACCTGGGCGATTACTCGACCTTTACCAGCAAAATGCTGTCAAATTTGATGACCTTGAAGTATTGGTATTGGATGAAGCCGACCGTATGCTAGACATGGGCTTTATTCACGATATCAAGCGCATTATCAAAGTATTGCCAAGCCGCAGACAAAACTTGATGTTCTCTGCCACTTTCTCTGAAGAGATTAGAGCATTGGCAAAAGGGCTAATTCACGATCCAGTAGAGATTTCTGTGGCACCAGCAAACAGCACCGCAAAAAGCGTGACTCAATGGGTGTACCCGGTAGACAAAAGTAAACGTACGAGCTTACTCAAGCATTTAGTGCAAACGCATGATTGGCAACAAGTGTTGGTATTCACCCGTACAAAACACGGTGCCAACCGCTTGGTTAAGGATCTAGAAAAAGACAAGATCAATGCCGCAGCAATCCATGGTAATAAAAGCCAAAGCGCTCGCATGAAAGCCCTTGCTGGCTTTAAAAATGGTGAAGTACGTGTACTTGTTGCTACTGATATTGTCGCAAGAGGCTTGGATATTCAAGAGCTGCCTCATGTCGTGAACTTTGACCTGCCAAATGTTTACGAAGATTATGTTCACCGTATCGGTAGAACAGGCCGCGCTGGTGCGACAGGTGAAGCTATCTCGTTTGTTACCCAAGAGACCGCAAGCGATTTATTTGGCATTGAACGATTAATTCAACAGCTGGTGCCGCGTAAAGTGGAGCCTGGGTTTGAACCGCAACTTGCCGTACCTGAGTCAAAATTAGATACGCGCCCAATCAAGCCGAAAAAGCCAAAGAAACCGAAAAAACCAAAGGCGACAGACGCTGAGCAAGCACCTTCCGCTCAGCCGAAAAACAAACCTAAGCAAAATTCAGGTCCTCGCAACAATAAGCCAAGTGGTAACGGTAAACCTGCTGGTAATAACAATGGCAACCGTAGACGTCGCCCATCATCGTCTGCAAACAAGCCAAAGAGCCAACACGCTGGAGAAAAACGTACACCACGCCAGAAGACCACTTCTGGCAATTAATAATTAATGGTGTAAGCAGGTGTAATAGCATTTGCAACACCTTCTCCTAAGCTAAAAAGGCTGTTAATCGTAACAGCCTTTTTTCGTCAAAGGAGCTAGACAATGAATATCTTGAAATTGATACTGTTCACATTGTTTGGTAGTACATTTTTAGCGCACGCTGGTACGCAATATGTGACCCAAGCTGCGAGCAATATCACAGAAACCTCCGCTCAATTAAACGGCTACTCCGCCTCTACTATTGGTTTAAGTGGAGAAACGTTTGATTATGGCCCAACCACTAACTACGGCTACAGCGTACTCGCAACACCGGCTGGTGTGAATGGCCCGGTTAGCGCACAAATAGCGAACCTAGAGTGCGGCAGCGAATATCATTTCCGTTTTCGAGGAGATCCAAAGCCACCTCGCACCACCATTCAAGGGGAAGACTTAACCTTCACTACAGCCCCATGTGGCCCGACGATTTTTACTAATGTGTCGTTTGAAACCGGCGGACAATATTACTTCGTCGCAGAAAATAATGGCGGTAATACAGTAAACGCCAATCGTATTGCGATTGGCCCTTGGGAGCGGTTTAATCTTATCGATGTCAACGGCGGTAACCTGTTTGATGGCGACACCATCCACATTCAAACAGCCACTGGCTATTACTTTGTTGCAGAGCAAGGTGGGGGCGCTGAGTTAAATGCCAACCGAACGGTGGCTTCTATTTGGGAAACCTTCACGATTGAGTTGCCGAATAATCCCGGCGCTTTGATCCAAAATGGCGATAAAGTGGCGCTTAAGTCAATCAATGGTCACTATATCCAAGCCGCAGGTAATGGTGGCGCGGGAGCCAATGTGCATCCTACCGTCATAGGCTGTAATGCCACTTATCCCTGTTCATGGGAAATGTTTAAGATTATTTTTTAACGCACTTGGCCGTGGTAAAAAATTTTATCACGGCCTTACACGCGCTATCCGTTCGAGCCATGTTATAATTGCGGTTTTAGAACTACAGAGACAGCGACTTTGACTCAGCCACTTTTTTCAAGTACCTCACTTTCCAGCGCCTTACTCGATAACCTCGCGTCATTGGGGTATCACACCATGACTGACATTCAAGCACAAACCTTACCGCTTATCTTGGCGGGTAAAGATGTCATTGGCCAAGGTAAAACAGGCTCAGGTAAAACCGCCGCTTTCTCTTTAGGACTATTACATAATTTAAACGTGAAACGCTTTCGCGTGCAGGCGCTTGTGGTATGCCCAACTCGAGAGCTTGCCGATCAGGTTGCGGTTGAAATTCGCAAGCTTGCCCGTGCTGTTCATAACATCAAAGTGTTAGCGCTGTGCGGTGGTGCACCTATGGGTCCACAAATTGGCTCTCTTGAACATGGTGCGCACATCATTGTGGGTACACCAGGGCGTATTGAAGAGCACCTGCGCAAAGGCCGTTTGTCGCTAGATGAAGTGAATACCTTTGTACTGGATGAAGCGGATCGCATGTTGGAGATGGGTTTTGAAGAGTCACTACAGTGCATCATAGATCACTGCCCTACAGCACGACAAAACCTGTTATTTAGTGCAACTTACCCACCAAAAATAGAGCAGCTCGCGCAGCACATCATGAAAGATGCAGCCAAAGTCACGGTTGAAGCAACACATGACGATAGCTCAATTGAACAGTATTTTTACGAAGTCGACAATAACGATGCGAGATTGCCTGCGGTACAAAAGCTGTTAATGCAATTTCAACCAAACTCAGCGGTTATCTTCTGCAACACCAAGGCAGAATGCCAGAACGTATGCGACAGCCTATATAGCCTAGGTTTTGATGCAGCAGCACTTCACGGTGACTTAGAGCAAAAAGACCGTGACCGCACATTGGTTCGTTTTGCGAATAAGAGCGTGACCATTTTATTGGCAACGGATGTCGCAGCCCGGGGTATCGACGTCGATCACGTAGATATGGTGATCAACTACCATATCGCCCATGACCCAGAAGTACATGTTCACCGCGTTGGCAGAACCGGGCGCGCAGGCAATAAAGGGGTGGCGTGCTCTTTGATGAGTTATAAAGAATCGCATAAAGTAAATGCCCTCGAAGACTATTTAGGCAAAACAATAGAGCCCAATACCCTGCCAAGCGACCAAGTGTTAAATAACAAAATTAACCGAGCGCCGATGGTAACCATTCAAATCGACGGCGGTAAGAAAGCAAAATTAAGACCAGGTGATATCTTAGGTGCACTGACCTCAAATCAAGCGTTAAAAGGTGACCAAATCGGCAAAATAAAAGTCACCGCGATGTCATCATACGTTGCGGTTGAGCGCAGTATTGCCAACGTGGCACTTAAAACAATCTCAGAAGGAAAAATGAAAGGCCGTAACTTTAGAGCTCGCAAAGTAACAAAGTAACAGGTTACTCTCCCCTCTCTACGGTGGTCAATTTTCCCCTGACCACCACGACTTTAGATTATCTATACAATTACTCGCCTATTTATAACCTATTTCCACCACAGGGGTTTAAATCTACACCATGACCCCAAGGTCTTAGTTAAGCAAACACTTTAAAGGAGTTTATCTATGAAGACCTTAATCATTGGTGCCAGTGGTCAAATTGGAAAAATGACGACAAAGAAAATGCTGGAACAAGGCCATGACGTCGTGGCGTTAGTGCGCAATAAAAGCAAGCTAGCTGATATTCAGTCTGAGCAACTTACTATCATTGAGCAAGACCTTGAAGGCGATTTTAGCTCAGCCTTTGACAACGTCGAGCAGGTAATATTTAGCGCAGGCTCTGGTGGGGAAACAGGTGCGGACAAAACCCTACTGATTGATTTATGGGCCGCCACTAAAGCTATTGATTATGCTGTGAAAGCAAACGTTAAACATTTTATTATGGTCAGCTCTATTGGTGCTGACGATCCTGATAACATTGAAAGTGAAATCAAACCGTACTTGGTAGCCAAACACATGGCCGACCAACACCTACAAAAAAGTATTGTAAACTACACCATCGTCCGACCAGGTACGTTACAAAATGAGCCTGCAACCGGAGGATTCTCCACTTCACGCCCAGCAAATAGAGAAGATGCAGTGATAAGTCGAGAGAATGTTGCAGACGCGCTAGTTTACCTTGCCACTCAACATCCTCAGAACCTCACATTTGAGCTATTTAACGGCAAGCAGTCAGTCGAACAAACGCTGTGCTAATAGAGTAACTATGTCTCGGGGTTTAACGCCTCGGGGCAAACTTAGGTGCTTTAATTTGGCTAAGTGTTGAAAATATTTATCACTCCGCTGACATAAAAAGCTTGCTTTAAAAATGCAATTCTATATTATCCTTCTCTTGCTTTAACTTCCTCTCAAAATAAAGCAAACCTCAAGTAATGCCTCCTTGCCTTGATCCAGTAAGTCCGCATAAAAAATACAAGTAGAGCTTAATATAGTCAGGCGAAATCAAGCCAATTAAGAAAATTGGTATAAGCTGTCATACCCATATCGGGTCGTTGCGAGGACAGTGTCTTCTGTTCGCTAAACTGTAATGAAGCTCATCTACTATCAAAAGCATCAGCTAATTTGCTGTGCATTATAAAAGTGAGTTTTATTATGTCATATACATATAACGGAACAGAGATCCGTGTTGAGCAACCAATTCGCTCAATTTCGGTGAACAAATCTAAAGTGATCTTTGCTGACGGCACGGGCCGTAAGATCACACAATTCGCCAATGGCGGCGAAGCACGTCAATTTCTGAGCTGGTTAACTTCAGCACATTAATTGAGTGGTAATATAATTGATGTAAAAAAATGCCGGATAAAGTCCGGCATTTTTGTATCTTTGTTTGTTAAGCTTAGCAGTAGTAAGCTTCAACAGTCCCTTTTGACTTCAGTAGCAAAGGCTGACCACGACGGTCTAATGCCTTTGGTGATGCTACCTTAATCCAGCCTTCGCTGATGCAGTACTCTTCAACATCCGTGCGCTCTTTTCCGTTAAAACGGATGCCAATATGATGTTCTAGCACTTCTTTAGCATAATGTGGGCTGCGAGGGTTGATAGAAAGCCTATCTGGTAGTGCTGGTTTTTCGATTGAATCTGTCATCGTTTTTCTTCAATTATTTAAGCATGCTGTATTGTAGGTAATCCCACGCGTGCGCTCAATAGCTGAGCGTCTTATAATCGCAATTGAATTAAAAACTGTATCGATTTAAGAGCGCTATGAGGTCTCTGAAGTTTAGCTAACATCATTACTTAAAAATGCCTTGGCACATTCACCCACGTATCGGCGGCCAGGATTATCCCCACTCAACCACTCTTCCACAGAAAACAGCTCAAATAGACCTATTTTACACAGTGTTGGGATTGCAAGCTTGAGCTCATCCTCTACCTGTCCTCGCTCGCCGGCGTTGTAAAGCTCGATATTATGCAACATGGTTGCTACTGTGCCAGTCTGTACTCTGCTACCATCTTTTAATTGTACCGATGGTAAGCACTCACCTTCTCTTACTACCTTTTGATTTACCGCAGCCAACTGCTCTGTGTTTTCTACATTTTTCATCAATATATGCTTCCTATAAATAAAATACCCATCCCCCTTGCACTCTCCACTTTTCTCGATAAGATAAACAGTGAAGTTAACACAAGGACACAAGTATGAAACTTAAATTAAACAAAAAGGCGATTAAGTCCCTTTCAAAAGATTTACAAAACTTACCAATGGCGCAAACCCCAAATATTGCAGGTGCTGGCAATCCACCTTTATACCCAGAAAGCAAGTTCGATCAAGGCTGTCCTTGGTTTACACACTTTCAGGTTCGAACCTGTCCAAATCCTTATTAATCCGCCATTGTGGGTAAGTACTCTTACCCACTAAACTTGTTATAACACCTTTACCATAAAATACTTACAGCCATTTTTAGGGTATTGCTCTTGGATCCATTGAGTCTCGTAGCCATGCTTTTCATAAAACGGCATTGCCTGAAAATTTAAGGTATCGAGTAAGCATTTCACGCACCCTCTTTGTTTGGCCGCCGCTTCAAGACTTTTTAGTATCTGTGAGCCGATATTTTGACCTCTAAGTGTCTCAGAAACCCACAAAGTATCGAGCAACAACCAGTTACCAAAAGTACGCGCGGCTGCACCAGCAACAACCTCTCCAGACTCATCCTTTACTTCAACCGCCAATGGTAGGCGCTCTGTGACCTCCCAATTCGCCCAGTTAAACTCGCTAATTTTATTATTTAAAAAATCGACAAATTGTTGCTCAGGATTTTCTACTACGGATATTTTCACAGCTGCGCTCCGGTTGATGTCGTTGAACTAAGGTAATTGTTGTTAACTATGGTATTTTGCCATTTCATAATAAAGAAAAAGTATAAAAAAAGAATCAAACATAACGCACGATAACAATAGCAAGAAGGCCTGTTGTTGCTCTCAACCTAGGTTATTAAATAAACTCTTTTTCTGTTGCATTTACCAGCTGTTGAAATGCGCGAGTACTGCCTAGGAGCTCTCGCTTTACCTTATTCCACTGTGCATTGTGATGGCCAAACCTTAATTGCCATTCGCGCTTTTCGTCCACACTTAAAGGGTGCAGCTTTGCGCCCAAGGCCATGAGCTCGCGCTCACAGTGCTTTTGCAGTTGCTCTATCTGCGCAATATGAGTATGAAATGTTTGCTTACCCGCGTCCTCGACTTCCCCTTTTAAGCGCAGCGGCAAACCATCTAACCAATGCTGATTTGCGACGGTCACCCAAGCATCGGGGACACTTTCGAGTAAAGCTATCTGCCCTATCTCGTTTTTTAGCAGATCAGGACCTGCAAACAAGCCAACAACGCTAGGGTCAATAACCTCTATATGTTTTGTTCTTGCCATTTTGGCCACTTGTGCCCAAGGCACATCAATAACATTTGCCGACGTCATACTGTAAAAATGACTCAAAACCTTAGAAGCAGGCACTCTTAGCACTACTCCTTTGAGTTTTTCAGGCAAATTAATCAAGCGGTTGAACTGTTTTGTGCTTGTTAGGGTGCGACCTCCAACGAGATGATGCATTAAGATATTCAGTTTTCCTTGTTCACTAATAGGCTTAATAACAAGTGACTGCCACTGTGGCGAACAAATTAGATTGAGAAACGCGCGATTTGAGCTCGCCCAAAATGGGATATTAAGGATATCTAGCACAGGTAACGCCCGAGACAGATTTGCCACAGAGATAAGTGCGGCCTCCACATGTCCACGAGTCACTGCCGCCATTAACTCGCGGCCACTTCCAAGCGCACCACTATGGTGAACATCAACATAGATTTTACCGCGAGTCATAGACTCAACATTCTCCTTAAGCACTTGATGCATGTGCGGGATAAAGTCACTTTGATCCGCAGGGTATGGGGAAGCTAATCTTAAGATATGGAGGGCAGCACTGCGCTTAGCCATTTCTTGTTCTCGTTCATCTTCTGAGAGTAAATTTAGTGCGAGCACTTGGCTAACCGGAAATGAAGCACTCAAACATGCCGCTAGTGAAGCTTCAAGAAATTGACGTCTACTCTTGGACATGGGAGCACTACCTAAATTCCATACCTTAATTAAAGATAGCTGAGTCGATCACTATTTCAATAAGCTTAGATGTACACCCAAATCAAAAACACAAAAAACTCACTTGTATTTAACAAAATTTATACTAGTCTATCTTGAATTCACCACAAGGAGTGTAGTGCTAGTTTATTCATCAAAAGCGATAGCTTTACTATCATTACTTTTGTCTCGCTGGGTGTTTTCTTAAAACAAAGCAAATTTAACGCAGTAATCACGTTCATATCGATTAATAAAAGGAGATTAACGATGAACAGAAGAAATGCACTAATCTGTGTTGCCTTGGGATTTTGTGCCCACTTATCCGCCAAGACACCTCAACCAACCCTTTCGATCAACACTAACCTTGATTATGACGGCCTCATTACAACACCGAATGGAAAGGCTTATTTTGGTCAGCAGTGGCTTGAAAATGCCAGTGAAGTCACTTTATACCCAAAAAATGGCAACAGCGCGCTTTGGACATTAACATTAACCTATTCTGATGGCAGACCGGCCGTTGGTAAAGCCATTACTATAAATTCAACTTATAACACGCTCACCACATCAAGTTGGCGAGATAAAAATACCATGGCAAATCGTTTTCCTAGTGGTTCAAGAGCAACGGTAATTCAAAGAATAGACCAAGGGCTGTTCCGATTACGTGCTCCTTACGAAGCTTCAAGTCTAGTGACCGATGCTAATGGCCAAGTGAAAGTTACCGTAAATAACTTCCATAGCTGCGGTAATGAACAACAGCCAGGCTCTGATAAGTTAACAGCCTCAACTGGTAACTTGCAGGCTCAGCTAATCGTAAAATGCGCAGTAACAGGCTTAGTCAACATTCCAGACCGCGCAAGTGAGGGGCTTACTACAGCAGGTCTAGTTGGCCGCCACTTACACCCAGACTTGCTAAGTGCGTTACAAAATTTAGGACAAGCTTGGAAAAACGTACAAAACAAACCTGTCGGGATGCCAAATTATCTCACAATAACGGGAGCAACCATGCGCTGGGGTGGAATAAATCCTCCTCATTTTACGCACAAGTTTGGTGGTACAGTAGATATTCGTCCGATAGGAACATCATCAGGCCCGGTTAGCGTTGGTGACGCACACTACCATCGCCAAGCCACACAGACGATAGTTGACGCTTTGGTACAGTTAGGCGCAACTAAAATTATCTTTGCCGATAATTTGAAAGGCGTTACAGATGTTAAATCAAATCATAAGAATCACCTACATGTCAGCTTCTTAACTGAACCTTTAGAACCTTGGCTTGCTCCTAATGATAACGAGCTTGATAGCGAAGGTGAAGCTTGGCATGACTACAGCAATATCTACGATACTAGCTATTTCGTGCCTCAAGTTAAATCGTTACAGGTTACCGACTTTCATTTTGAATTAGGAAAATAATGACGAATATCGCTTGGCTAATTTATCTCGCTATCTTTAGCATTTCGGCAAGCTTTGATTTATTAAGCTGCGAGCTCGCTATGTCTAGCGATAAAGTAGCCTTAGCACCCTCTACTGAGCGGCCAGAGTGCCGCTTTGAACAATCAGACAATAATGAGTTAAGACCAACATCGTTGCCGCACACGCGCTTTATTCCACCAAACTATCCAGATGCTGCAATACCTCTCAATTTCGATAGGGTTCAGTCAGCCTGTAAACTTAAGAGTGACACCATCCATTGCCAGTTTGCGGACCGACAAGGCGCTTTGCCTTTAGCTACTAAATACCAACGAGGTCGGTTAAGCTACGATCAGTGGCGCGTAGACAACCACTATTTTATTGGATGGACCTCGCACGACCCAGAAAGACCTGCTGGATTTATGGTACTTTCCACCACCAAACCCGCCTATTGGTTACCTGTGGAAGATGCTTGTAAAGCAAGACTCAGCACACGAGTCGTGACGCTTAATAGCAAAGAGAATCTCTGTTTGAATCACCAGGGTGCTTGGCAGCGCAGTAACACACAGTCACTACCTGCGCCTTGTGAAAACCCATACTCTGTCGCTACCGATAAAAATGGGGTGTGGGCTTTGCAGCTAAACAATGAAAATCAAAGCTGGAATATTTGCCACTTTGATCACGCATTACAACTGGTGAAAGCATATCAATATCAACTTGATATACCGCAATCGCTAGCGCCATACAAGCTTGTACCTACGTCTTTTTCTCAGGTTACCGCCTTATTCGGCGAATATGACAATGCGCCAGCATACGCATTTGATATTAGCGCTGTTGAGCCTATGTTTCTATCAGCCTTCCCAAGCTCAATACGTCGCATACAAATCCCACTTACACGAGCTAAATATCAATTAAGTGAATGACTCAATTAAATACGTGGTGAGACTTCTTTAGCTTTAATTAGGAAATATGAACAAACCCAAACTAAACAAATTATATTCATTTCATTTACACATGTAAACAAGTGTGAAATGATACCAAACTTCTTTGTTCATATTTTAATTAAAGGACTTATACTATGAAAAATAAACATATCTTGCCGGTCGCGGCTTTATTACTCTCACCGTTAGTACAAGCAAATAACTCGGGTTACTATATTACTGATGTCGATGTATATAAGTATGGTGAACGTGCAACTATGGTTCCTGAGCAAAACCCAATCCCAATGTTAATTCCTGATCACGTTTTAGTTGGTATTGGTGCTCGAGCTGGAAACACAACGGTAACTACCGTCACCTTGTGGTATCGTCAAATATTAGGCAATGGTGAATTTAGTCAGATTTACAGCAAAAACTACGGCAGCAAACCAAGTCACGAGCTTGAATGTCAGTACGTAAATACATCCGACAATATCGCAATTACAGGTATGGAGTGGCGCATCAATGGTTCAGATGATATTGCAGCGCTGCGGGTGAGTTACCGAAAATTTGATAGTCAAGGAAATCTAGGCTCTGAGATATTCTACGGTACGGGAGTTAAATCAACGAACCAATCAAAAACTTGCTATGACCCTGGAAGTGGCGGTATTGAAGTTTCATATTTCCCACCAGCATCAGGTAATAGTTCAGTTGTTACAGGTGTTGGTCTTGTTAATCACAATGAAAACATGGATTCAATGTGGCTATATCGCGGAAACTATGTAAACAGATAATAAAGTGTATTCTTTTCTGATTGGATAAGATCTTTACGCCACGAGCAAATTAATCATCATAAAGCGTTCGTGGCTTATGCTAACACAATGTTTGAACTAAAATTAAAACAACTAAAATACACATCAATCCTAAATATTTTACGTTCGATAACCCTTCATCCAAAACAAAAACTTCCATTTTCACATTCTCTGCACTTTTGCCTGCCAATTTTAAAACTCGAATCACAATAAGGTTTGGAATAACGATGAACAACGCGAACTTTCTACGTGCAATGGCACTTGTTACCGCGGTGGCAAGTTTACCAATAGCAGCACAACATAAGCCTCTACCACCTCCGCCTCCAGGCCAGCCACAACCAAACTCGGCGCTGGATGATGAACTCTCACAAATTATGCGTGCTCGCGGTATTACTGGCAGAGTTGCAGGTGCGCAACAACTGCCGAGGATCTCAGATCCCATTGCTCAGCTCGGCATGCAGTTATTTTTTAGCAAAGCCCTTGGGGGAGAAAAATCAGTCGCCTGTGCGAGCTGTCACGATCCAAGGCTCGGTGGTGCCGATGGCCTTTCGTTGCCAATAGGTACAAACGCAGTAGAAAGTGATGTGATAGGCCCTGGTCGCCAAGCAGTCGACGATGACATCAATATTCCACGTAACTCTCCCACCATTTTTAATACCGGATTTGCCAACAACGCTTTATTTTGGGACGGCCGTGTTCAACGTGTGACGATCACTGACGACCAAGGCAATGAAAGCAGTTTTATCAGTACACCTGATTCAGGTTTTAACCAACCAGATGTAAACGTGGCAGATTCACTAGTTGCAACCCTGTCTCGCTTTCCTGTCACCTCTCGTGAAGAAATGCGTGGAGAGGCATTCGAAAGTGCCGAAACCAATGAACAAGTCCGCTCACATTTAGCCCAGCGCATTGGCGATTACGGTGATGAAGCCGGAGGCTTGGCCACCAATGATTGGCTTCAGGCCTTTAGAGAAGCATTCAACTCGCAAGCTGACGCGCAAACCTTAATTACCTTTGATAGTATTGCCTTTGCGCTCGGCCAGTATCAAGCGTCATTTGTGATGGTGGATACCGATTGGCATCGCTATGCCCGTGGTGACCGTGGCGCACTTAGTGCTCAACAAAAACGTGGTGCTAAACTCTTTTTTACTCCAGTAGCTGAAGGCGGTGCAGGATGTGTTGGGTGCCACAGTGGTGAACGTTTCACTAACGATGGTTTCTTTAACCTCGCCTTTCCACAGTATGGTATTGGTACACAAGATAATCAGGCCGATATCGGACGCGCTGCAATTGACCCCTCGCCTCGCAATCAATTTGCGTTTAGAGTCCCGAGCTTAATCAATGTTGCCCTGACGGCGCCATATGGTCACGCAGGAGCCTACGAGTCGTTAGAACAAGTGGTCAATCATTACTCAAACCCTGAGCAAACCGTCGAGCAATTTTTTCAACGTGGTGGTGCTTGTGGATTAAAGCAGTTTTCCTTAACCGCTCAGTGTGACACACTAAACCTACAAGCGAGAGAAAATAGTGAAGCGGCGTTAGCATTACTGCGCCAGTCACCCTTTGTTGCCGCTAATTTAGCGCCACAACAAAAGCAGGATCTCGTTGCGTTTTTACATGCCTTGACAGACAAGTGTGCAAAAGACCAACAGTGCGTAAGAAGATGGGTGCCAAACCGTCGCACACCAGACCCTGATAATTTACGCTTGCATGCACAACGTTAACCGGTGGAATAACAACAACCATGAAAATGACCATTCGCGTCAAACTATTGCTGATAATTTTGATAGCCAACACCACATTGGTGCTGGCTATCTATATCGCCAATAAATTAGCGTTTGAAAAAAGCTTTACTGCCTATCTTGAAAATACCTCTCGGGCACAACTCAAAAATGTGGTAACGCAAGTTGCCGAGACTTACGCACGCCATGGTTCTTTGGACTGGGTGTATCGAGGCTCTGAGGATTGGGACAGCATAGTACGTAGCTTTTATGGTCTTTCTGAGGACGAGCGCCCGCGAGACAGGCTACATTCTCGTCCACCACCAAGACATCGTGAAAGAGGCGAAGGAGGACCAAGAAGACGTGATGGTCCCCCACCGCGTTTTGACAATAAAAAGCGCCTGCTGATCAAAGACGCACAAGGTAATATTATCATGGGCACACCGAAAAGTAAGCAGACTTCGCTGTGGTTCCCAGTCTATCAAAGCGACCATTTGGCGCAGCCTAAACGCGAACAGATTATCGCCTACTTAGGTGTCGAGCAAAGTGGCTTGGTACGCAATGACTTCGACCAACTGTTTGCAGAGCAACAACGTAAGCAGTTCATCATCATTGCGCTTGTCGCGCTGTTGGTTACTTTAGTGATTGCCGTGCCTTTTAGTAAATATATGGTCAACCCAATCGTGTTGTTGCGCCGCAATGCAAAAACACTGACACAAGGAAATTACGATGCTCGCGTCGATATCGCGAGTAAAGATGAACTCGGTTTGCTTGCCAGAGATATGAACCGTTTGGCAGACACATTAGCGCAGAACCAAATAGCTAGGCAGCAATGGATAGCGGATATTTCGCACGAGCTACGCACGCCGATTGCCGTGATCCGCGCGGAACTTGAGGGAATGATTGATGGCATTATCGCAAGCGATCCTGAACAACTGATGTCGCTTAACGAAGAGATCCAACGATTGACTCGGCTGGTGGACGATTTACATCAACTATCGCTGTCAGACCGCGGTGCACTTACTTACAACATGGATAAAGAAAACCTTTACGACCTGCTCTCACGCACGTTTGCGAAAAGTAGTCACCAAATTGAAAAGCACCATCTTGCTTATTCTCTGCAATGCGATGAGCATATTACCTTAGAATGTGACGAGCAGCGCCTTGGGCAACTATTCGACAACTTACTGCAAAACACCTTGCGTTACACAGACTCCTCAGCTGAACAACCCGGAAATCTCGATGTAAAAGTCATACAACGACAAGATAAAACGATAATTTACTGGCAGGACAGCGCACCTTCTGTACCACAGGAACAGCTAAACAAACTATTTGATAGGCTCTATCGAGTAGAGGAAGCACGGAGTAGAAAAACGGGTGGCTCTGGCCTTGGTTTAGCCATTTGCCAAAGTATTGTTGCTGCCCACAACGGAAAAATCACTGCGGACTTGAGCGAACTGGGTGGTCTCGCTATTATTATTGAACTGAAATAATAATGAGTTTCCCCCGTGCCAAACAAACATATTTTAATCGTCGAAGATGAACCAAAACTTGCCGATATTTTAAGTAAGTACTTGGCTCAAGCCGAGTATACCAGCCATTGTGTTCATGATGGCGCTTTGGCTGAAGAGGCTTTTAAACAACAGCAACCCGCCCTTATCTTACTCGACCTCATGCTGCCTAATCTTGACGGTATCGAAATTTGCAAGCGGATCAGAGCTTATTCTAACGTGCCAATTGTCATGATCACCGCCAAAGTAGAAGAAATCGATCGTCTCCTTGGTCTTGAAGTGGGTGCTGATGATTATGTGTGTAAACCCTATAGTCCAAAAGAAGTCGTCGCAAGGGTGAAGGCGATTTTAAGACGCGTGACGCTAAATGAGCGCGGCACAGTGTCAGAAACCGAGAGCAAACTTAAATTGGACGAAGAGAGCTTGTTTGTCTCCTTCCTCGACGCGAGAGCGACACTCACTTATGTCGAGTTTATGCTCTTAAAGGCAATGTACGGACACCCATGCCGAATTTATAGCCGCGACTTATTGATGGATCACATCTACGATGACAGCCACATTGTTAGCGACAGAACCATAGATAGCCATATCAAAAATATTCGTAAAAAGCTGCAAAGCATCGCGCCTAAATACGACTTTATCCACTCCATTTACGGAGCGGGATATAAGTTTGAGGCGCAGGAACGTAATTCCTAGTCTCTAACCCACAATGAGCGTTGGGTTATGCACTAATCCAACCCTCACCTAAGGCTTAATTCACCGCTACACCCCGCCCCCTTTTATTGGTAAACTCAAAAAAAGCTAATAATTATAAAAAGGAATGGGCATGAAAAGGCTTGCTTTGGCAGTCATGATCACATTAACAGGCTGCAGTAATAGTAATGTTGTAGAGCGAATAAAATCTGAGTCTTCCGTGGTAAAACATAGCTCTGTAGAAGGGTATGAAGATAGATATTCCAACATCTACAATAAGTTTAAAGATTATCCCGTGACTTGCGAAGAAAACTGCTATCCAGTCACCCAACAAATTCAATGTCAGTCCGAAATGCAAGATTGCACTTACGTTGGCAACAACCCCACTCTCTCAATCAATACTGGCTTTGCTATCCAATGGCTCGGACATGCGAGTTTTAAAGTCAACACCAAAGATGGACAACAGTTTTTGTTTGACCCTGTCACGGCTCAATTTGACTGGCCTGTAAACTGGGCATTTCGCCTCTCAGAAGGGTTTAATCGCAATCAACCTGCACAGCTCAGTCAAGCAGAGTTACAGCAAACCAATGCGGTAATGTACTCCCACATTCATTACGATCATTTTAACAAGAGCGATATCGAAGCGATTGGTACTGGACCAAATTACCTCACCCCGCTTGGATTTGCAGAGCACTTTCCTGAAGATGGATACAAAGTTTCTGAAATGGAGTGGTATTCAAGTAAACAGCTTGGTGAAGTAACTGCACACTTTGTACCAGCAAATCACTTTAGCAGCCGTATTTGGGTGCCATTTTTATACGAAGATCATGGCGCTGCACTATGGGGTGGCTGGATATTAGAACACCAAGGCAAGACTCTATTTTTTGCTGGAGATACTGGATATTCACCGCACTTCAAAGACATTCATGAAAAATACGGTGATATTGATGTGTGCCTACTTCCAATTGCTTCATACTACAGCGAAGAACATCCTGATTGGTATCGTAAAGTACACACCACACCAGAAGATGCACTGACTGCCGCAGAAGAGCTGGGCTGCAAGGTTATGGTGCCGTGGGGCTACGGTAATGCTAGTTGGAAAATGGGAGATAAAACTTCACATTCAGCGCTTTTCCGCTTACTGCATATGCAACAAGTGCTAAAAGCCCAAACGCCACTGTATATTTTAAATGAAGGCGAAAAAGTAACTTGGTGAGTTCATCACGGCTCACGTAAAAGAAACATTGAGAGATAGCTCGCCACCAATACCGCATTAAAGAGGAAGCCCCCAAGTCCATTAAGGCTTCCTATATGTGTACTAAGATGGCGTACTAGAAATCAGCCTTTGATAACAAATATGACCAATCGCGCCCCAAAGTGCATTCGTAGTTTGCTCATTACTTGAATTTACCCCTAATGGCGAGACTACTTGCCATTCACCACGCTCAAAATCAGATTCCCAAAGGTTTCTATAGCCGCGATCATAATCAGTATGGCGAACCGGGTACTCATTAGGGTCACAATTACCAAGATCAATCACGCGAGAAGCTTTACCATCAGGGCCCGTCGTAATGTCATAATTAACAGCAGATCCCCTTCCTTGACGCCAATTTTTAACTAACCTAAGCCGAACTGTTGCCCCGGCTACAGGCGCTCCTGTCGAATCCTCTAACTCTGCTGACCAGGTAATTTTATTATAGGCTTGTACAGTAAGGTATGGATTGTCGTATGCGGAGCCGGGAATACGAATCACGTTATCTTCTCCTGAAACGGTACGCTTTCGGATAGAAGCCACTGATCCAGCCTTCAAATTATAGGTATTGCTTGGATTTGTTGCGACATTTGGGTTAGCCCTAACTCTAAAATTAACGACTTGATTTACCTGTAGTCCAGTTAAAGAAATATACTGGTTATTATCTAACAAAACCCACCCATTGTTGTATACCTCAAAAATATATTCATTACTTGCGGTACTTTGTAGTGACAGAAAAAGATCCTGCCCCCGTGCTGCAGAATACTGAAAATAATCGATGTCATTGACAGCATCCATATTAGCGACCAAGCTTGTTTGCTGATCTGGCAAAACAGTTGCCGATGCAACCGTATCATTGAACTCATATTCGTCTAGATTAGTCGCTACTGCTGCGCCAAAACTGAAAGGCGACCCATCGGATTCAACCACCTCCATATACCAGTAATAATGTCCGGGCTCGGTAAGCGCAACAACTACTTCATCTTGATTCCCTGCATTAGCAGAGCTGCCAATTGTGGTGTAAGTATCATCACTATTGTGACGCAAAATAGATAAATTGACATCGGTCAGTGCATTTTGATCAACCAACAAAGCGGTTGTTTTGCTACGTTCAGTAATTTCAAAGTGATAACAATTCGCATCACCTGATTGCGAGTTATTAATCGTATACAGATTTCCCGTAGATAAAGTTGGGCAAACAGGAGTAATATCTAGAGCTGATTCAGCACTATTAAATGATATGTGTGAAACCCCCTTGCTTGGCTTTTCGATTAAGTTTCGGTCTTTCATAGATTTGACTGCACCAAATTGACTCACTACTCCTGATGGGGTCAATTTATGTTCTAGTGCGTGGCTAGAGCAGGTTGTTGATACTGCTACTAATACAGCTGATAAGTGTGAAATTTTCATCTAATCCTCCTTTTAACGTATGAAATTTCACCACCAACACTAGTATTGATAACACTAACTATCAACATAATTAACAAAATAAAAACATCAATCATTAAAGGTTTTATTTTTCGTGATTTTCTAAAGATGAGAATTGTTTAGCAGAACCCATTAAACAGCGAGAACAATAACCTATAAACCCGTTTCAGCTTTCATACACTTATCTATGTTATAATTACAAAGTGTTAATTCAAGGAGGCACCATACCCGAGTGAGCAGAGCCAAACTAAGTCAAGACGAAAGCTTATCTTTTAAAATCAACTATCAACTCCTTCCCAAAGAGACAAACCAACTCGACCTGTATTTTTCAATCCCAACCGATATGGGGATTAATACCAACACGTTGAACGAAGTAGACTACTTTAATGCCAATATAAAAAGCCACAGTGCATACTACTCGGAGCAGCTTCATCTCCCCTTGGTACGTAGCCGCTTTATCAGCCAAAGCAAAGGTCAAAAAACCGATTACCGCGTTAATCTAAACCTATTTTGCTACCAGATCCGCATTGCGCTAGATGCCGATGTAAAGCAGACATTGAAGCTAAAAGAGGCCGATGAGTTTTATCCAGCCGCACAATTATTGGTGGAAGAAACTGAACGCCTATTGAAGAAGCTCAGGCGTTACACGCCACCAGACAATAAGCTTAAGCCTTACTATCAAAACGCAGATAACTACCTCAGCTGGCATACTGAGCAAGCGTTTTTGAAACTCATCGCTAGCGGGCCTAAGTCAAGCGACTTTAGTCATGAGCGAAGCTGTATTGTTAGTTTCTGTCAACGAGAGAACCTATACCGTGAGGAGCAGAGCTACAACTCCCAAGTCACGTTGGATGACCCAAACCGCATTACCAATAAAATGAAATTGCTTGAAAGGCTCATTGAATATGGCGTTGTTTTTAACAAACAAACCATCGACTTAAGTACCAATCTAAAGCGTTTAGTTCGCGGTGTGGTTACTGGTATTATCATGGCCTTCGTGATGTTTATTGTGCTCAACGCCCGCTCTAACTTTCAAGAAGTCACAGTCGCCCTTATCGCTTTGCTTGGGGTAATTTATGGCCTTAGAGAAACATTCAAAGAAGACTTAACCCAGTGGGCATGGCGTCATATTCAACGCGGCCGGCCAAAGTGGCGCAACAAGTTTAAAAACTCAGTGACGGACGCCATCGTTTGTACACAAACGATATGGCTGGAACATATTCGTAAAAAAGACCTACCAGAAGACGTTGATAAGCTACTAAAGAAGCGTCGACAGCAAAATAAACAAGCTGCGCATCTACTGCATTTTTGCTGTAAAAACCAAGTACATATTGATGAGTTTTTACCCGGTTACGAAGAAGTACAACAACGTATCACCTTTAACATGAGTTCGTTTGTACGCTATCTAAAAAAAGGTGCAGGAAAGCTTTATAGCCTTGAAGGGAAAAAGGTCTCGAAAAAGTCAGTTGAACGTCGCTATCAAATCAACTTGGTAATGCGGTTTAAATCTTCTCAGGGAATTCAGTTAGAAAGATATAAACTCACCATGAATCGCTCTGAAATCGTCGCCATAGAGCTTATGGCAAGCGACTCCGTGTATATTGAAAACGACGCTTAAGCACAGATGCAGTTTCATATAACCGCCGACAAAAACGGATTGGCAGCGGGTTTATCCTGCACTCCAATCCTAAATCCTGCGATGCGGATACTCAAAGGATATTAATGCGCTTTCTTTGGTCCGTAACGAACCATGTCTTTGCCGTTTTCATACACGTCTTGAGATACCCAACGACCCAACAACAATTGGTGTTTATCATCCAAAATCGCAATAAATGGTCTGCCATCGCTGTTGTTCGTTGCCAGTGCCACACCTGCCACGTTTTGCAACCCTAAGCCACCGTTATCAATTAGCAGCAAAAAAGCTTCCAGCTCGTCCAAAGTTTCAATGATATCTTTATCGTTGATCATCTCTTTACTCTCACTTACTCAGTATGCCGCGTAGAATACCAGTTATGTTGAAGTGATTGAACCTGACGCCACAATTACATCCTATTCAAACTATGGCTTAATGCTTCCCATACACACTGTACGGCTTTACTGCGGCCTTGTTTACCTAAACACACTAAATGAATTGGTTGGCGGTCAGGATGTGCGTATTCGGTTAAAATAGGTACCAACTGACCTTGGTTTAATTCCTGTTGAACGTAGTAAGGGTCTCCCATCACAACCCCCTGTCCAAGCACCGCAAGTTGCACCATTGCACGGGCATCATCACAATACGTTACGGCATGGGGCTTGATGTTGAACACCTGACCGTTTTGATGGACAAATGGCCATTTGTCCATGGTGGTGCCTTTATTTTTAAATACCAAGCAACGATGACTCAATAAAGCGTCGGGGGAGTCAGGCGTGCCGGCTACAGCCAAATACTCCGGACTGGCAAACCAAGCAAAGGATTTTTCACCGATTTTCTTAGCAAGTAACGAAGAATCAGGTAAATGCCCTATTCGGATAGCAATATCTATCTGATTATCGATTAAATCGACAATATCGTCCGTCAAGTTCAGCTCGAAGCGTATATCAGGAAACTGTTTAGAAATATCATGTAGTTTAGCCAGCAAATAGCGTTCAGCCATTAAGGTCGAGCAGCTGATCTTTACCTTACCGCTTGGCGTTGAACGTTGCTGCTCGCTTAACTGCTCAGTCTGACTTAATACTTCCTGCAACTTTTCAGTACTTTTGAGTAATTGGCTGCCGCTTTGGGTCAGTGCCAATTTACGCGTACTGCGCTCTAATAAACGCACATTGAGCTGCTGCTCTAGCTGCGATATGCGCTTACTGACCGACGAGCGTGGTAACTGCACTTTATCGGCAGCGCCCTGAAAACTACCTATAGAGGCCACTAGCCTAAATAAATACAAATTTTCTAATTGCTTGTGTAATTCCATTTCATTGTTTCTCTAAGAGAACTTATCAATTCGTTTTTTATCATCTTATCAGCACGAATTGCAATCACTACAATGTCATTTATACCATCGTATAACGCATAAGGATTTACCATGTCATTACCAACCATCTTGATCACTGGCGCAACCGCTGGAATTGGATTTGCAGCTGCCAAGCATTACCTCACCCAAGGCTGGAAAGTCATTTTTACGGGAAGAAACGAAGACAAAATTGCAACGGTCGAAAACCAGCTACGAGCATGCGCAGCCCATCCATCACAAGTGCGAGGGCTGCTCTGTGACAACAGCGTTCCAGCCCACTTTGAAAGCGTACCTAAGGCGCTACAAGCACAAGATATTAAGCTTGACGCGGTGATTTTAAATGCGGGTGTATTCTATCCAAAACCTTTTGCAGACAATGAGCTAAGCGATTTAAATACGACCATGTTTATTAACTTCACAGGCCCAGCAATGCTATTACAGCACTTGTTACCTGCAATGAATAATCCATGTAGTGTTGTTTATGTATCAAGTATTGCGGTACAGCGTGCTTTTGCAGGAGCGGCAAGTTATGCCGCTAGCAAAGCCGCATTTGAGGCGCTAGCAGCAACGCTCAATTTAGAATGGAGTGACCGTGGAGTACGTATTAACCACCTGCGTCCTGGGGTGACCCATACTGAAATCCAAAATAAAGCAGGAATGAGCGAGCAACAAATAGCCGAGCTCAATGCAGGGTTGGCGTCTATTCCATTAGGGCGCATGTTACAAGCAACAGAAATGCTAGCAAGCTTAGACTTTTTAACTGGTGAAGGGTCAACAGCAATGCGCGGCGCGCACATCACTGTTGACGGTGGTTACTGCTTGTAAAAATGTAAGGATCAGTCCGCCGTTGGTTTTACCTCTCTGGGCTGATCCTGCATTTTTTGAAACAGCCAACCAATTCCCACCAGACATAAGCCTAAACCGATAAAAGACAAGGCGCGCAGCAAACCTTCAAGGTTTGCCATATCGACCACAAAGGCTTTTAAAATAACAATGGCTAGCCCTACAAAACCGGCGTTAATCAACACCTTATGCTCTATCCGCTTGGCAACAAAAATCAATACGGTTGAAATCAATAGCCAAACAATCGAATAGGTATATAACTCGGATTGCTCCATCGGCATCGACAGCACAAGGAAACCCTCATGAAATAACGCCCGAATTTCACCATTGATAAACAAGACCCCTAGCACGGCTATCAGTCCATATACCAAACGCTTAAATTGCGGTGGTATTAACTTAAACTGGAGCATGACAGCGAATACACATGCTGGTGCCAACCACTGCAAAAGTAGCCAATTAAACACACCGTCTCCAATATATTGCCTGTCAAAAAACGGATTATTGGCAAACGAAATATCGGTGTGGAGCAACGCGCTTCCAAGTAATAGCAAGCTCGCGGCAAGCGGATAAAGTCTGTTGTCCTTGTCGCTGAGCTGCCCTCGCCACAGATATACAGCGCCAAGCACCAGCCAATTCAAAGCAAGCAACACGGATTCTTGGAAACCGAGATTAGTAAAATCAGGGTAGTCACCAATCAAGAGATAACTTGTTTCGGTCGTGACCAAAAGCGCCACAATATGCATTGCGACGCCCATAAACCAAGTGTTCAGGGCCTTTGAAGGGTTGTATTTGGTAGCAAACCAAATAATGCCCAGCACCAGCGGATAGACCACAAGTGTCCAATGTATAGTTAAAATCGTTTCGTGCTTGTAATCTGCAAGCCAAGGCGCAAAAGTAAGACGGGTAACAACGGCAATAAGTGCAACCTTATACAACCAATCAGGTATACGCACTTTGTACTTCCAGCTCAAATAACTCATAGACGCCACTTGTGCCGCAATCGCTAACGTCAACGAGCTTGCCGAGAGTAACATCGTAAAACACAAACTCAGCATGGCGTTCGCCAAAATAAGGTAAGTGACCTGCTGAATATTGGTATCCGTTTTCATCGCACAATACAAAGCGAAGAGCCCGATGGCCAACATCTCAACCGCCCATACAGGATATAAAATTGCTTCTGCGACTCTCGGAGAAATAGCGTAGCTTACACCGTAAAGCGCAAGTGGTGCCACGTTCAACAGCATCAAATAAGCGAGTCTTGATGGGTATCGCTTAATCATCATCATGCTAAATAACATCGTGATGACCACTGCTACTTGGATAAACAAATACTTACCGGTGAAAGGAAAAAGTACGTCGTCGAAAGTGCCCACTTTGGGCATCAAGTAGAATGAGAGAAGTACAAACAATAGTAAATAAAATGGCCAACTATCCAATGCACTATGTCTATAAGCCGCGCACAAAACCACGCTAGCAAATAAGACATTAGCCCAAATAAGCGTATCGATATGGGTTTTTATTATTAGCGCACATGCGATAAGTAACAGTGGGAGTAAAATTCCCAATTGCTCTTTTCTTGGCATTAATAGATCTTTGACCGGCAACGGACTTATCATTGAATTCGTCAGGCGCCAGCCCAGTACGTCTACCAACACATATAAGTACATTGAGATAAGCGCAAAAATCAGCAGCACCCAAAAGTCGCTGCTTCCACCAACCGCAACCGCGGTGCAAAACCATAAGAAATGACCAACAAAGCTTTGCCACCACAACCATTTTTGCTTCACATAATCCGCAACCCATATCGCAGAGAGTGAAACAAAGCTGATATACAGCAGTAACGCACCGATATTATTAGAACCTGTCGATACCAAAGCAGGCACGACATACGCACCAACGATGCCAATACCTGCGAGCACAGGGCCAAATCGCAGTGCCAAAGAGGTCGCAACCAAGGAAATAATGGCGAGTAAAATAAAGGCCATATTAGCCGGTATAAAATGATAGAAATCAAAAGCAACCAATGTCATGGCAAAGCAAGTGATCACGCCACCACTGGCAAGCGCTGCAGAAATGTACGGAGTATTAATTTTTAGCTTTTCTTTGTAGCGATTTACAACTTCAGCGGCAGTAACCAAGCTGACTCCAAAAAGAGCGCCCAGTATCACTCGCACACTTGGGGGAAGAAGTCCGGCTTCAATAGAGTACTTAGCTAGAAAAACGCCGCCAAGGGCTAGCACTACGGCACCTATCCAAAAAAGTCCATTTCCTTTTAATAAGGCATCTAAAGTAAAGTCAAATTCAAAAGCTGGTTTACTCTTACTAGGCTTAGCTCTTGCGATAGTGACCGTGCTTTCAGGCTGCTGAGGTTGTGTATGATTGGCTGTTGCCGTGGATTCGCCCAATGCAGTCCGTGCTGTTAATGATGTACTATCAGCTGTTTCGCCATTCTTTTGTCCACACTCAGAAAGCTTATTCTCTGAATGTGTTTGCTCTGAGCATGCTTGATCTGAGAATTCACGACCTTCAAGTGTCGAGATCCGGCGACTTTGCTGCTCTATCGTATTTTGTAACTGATGTACTTTTTTAACGAGTTGCTTAAGCCTTTGTCTATCTTGTAGGGCAAAAACAGCGCCAATAAATACAAAAAGATAAAATATAAAAGAGATAAACTCCGTTTCCATACGACTCCTTATTTGTTTGCTAGGCCCTAGCTCACCTGCATTAGAAACAGTATGAGATCAACCACACCAATAAATCAATCTCTCATGATCGGCGCCATAACTTTAGCAAGCCACATAGAAGTATGATGACTTGAAATTTTCTAACATTGGCCAAAAATGCACATGCGCCCCGTTGTCATATTACCTCCATGTAAATAAACTAAAAAATTATATTTTAGGGACGTTGTTCTAAGGATTTTTCTGTGCGTTTTTTATCACTTTTACTTTTTGTAGCGGTTTCTGGCTGTAGCTATACTCAGCCAAACTTAAAGCCAAAACAGTGGCGTTTTGCGACCGATCCGCATGGCAGCCAAGCAATTCTGAACGGCCCGCTTGTTAATGAAGAGCAAGTTGCTATTCAGTTTAAACGCGTGCCGCGAGTCGATAAACAAAACAACTCTTGGGTAGAGCTTATTTACGACTTGCCCACTAAACAGCTCCCCTCTCAATTCAACATTGCACTGACGTATAAAAGTGATAACGCTTTGATAGTTAAGTTATCGCAACAGGAGTATGGCGGCTCAGGTGATAAAAGCTATGCTCACTACCAAACTAAATTACCAGCATCAGATACTTGGCAAACAATCAACGTAGCTCTGAATGATTTTGCCAGACCCAACTGGACACCTGCTTGGTCAAAAGACAAAGGGGTCATACTCAAGCATGTTTCCGCACTTTACTTTGTACCAGACTTGACAGACACAGAAGGTGGCGAAGCAAGCCTTGCAATAAAGAGTCTTCGAATTGAGTAATTTAGCCAATTAAATTGATGTGCATCTACATGTGGGGTATTCCACTTTACTAAACAATCGCTGCCAATTTAAGGTTAAAGCGAATAACGTAAACGCAATGATTTGAATATGATTTTTCAATAACGCAGAGTGTAGCCAGCTCATATAATTGTTAAATTATTAGCGCTGGCTAATCAGGGAGTAATTAAGCGTTAGATTACGCACCTAATGCCGTTAGCTTTTCTTTTAATTCTTCTTTATTGATTAGACCCATTTCGTGCTGCTTTTTGGTTTTACGAATTTCATCGAAATTGTCCAGTTTCAAACGTGCTTTAGCCAGCTTAGTATCAAACTCGTCTTGTGAGATAACATCAAGCTTTAGCGCTTTTTCTAGTTTCTCTTTTTCACCATCAAATTCTTTTTGGAAAACCGCTTTTTCCTGGATAACTATCTGATCTTTTAGTTGCTTCTCGATAGCGATAACTTCCGCTTCCAGATCGTCTTTACGCTTAATTAACGGATCGATACGCTCGATAGTGTCTTGCAATACAGCTTCAAGATTTGCACCATCGTTTTTGATTAGGTTTTCAATATATTTGCGGCCAATATCTTGGTATGCAATATTAAGTTGACCATCGATTGACGCGATATCTGATTTCAAACCTGCAAGCTTTGCATTGTCTTTCGTTGAAGACACAATATCACCGCTTAGTTTACTGGTAGATTCACCAATACTACTGCCAATAGATTGCGCTTGTGTTTTGAATTTATTTAATAGACTCATGGTTATTTTTCCTTAAATAGATTGAGATTTTCAATTTATGTAATATCTAATACGGCAGACAAACCGAAAAAATATATTTCAGATTAATTACGTAATAATTATCAAGCCCAGAGTATCTTGATTTAACTTTAAGACACTCGTTTCTTGCGCTTCGACATGATGCGTTTAGTGCCACTCCACGCCATCCAACAGCCGAATAACACAGCTCCCACGACCAAAGAGTAAATAGCAAAAGAGGCGACTTTAATAATAAAAATGACGAGCAAGGTGATAAATAGCACAACAAACAGCAAAAGTTTTGGTGATTTAGCTAGTTGCTTGGCAATAAAAGAAGGTAAAAACGCACTTAATATGCGCTCCAATCTTTGAGCATTCATAACACTATAATCCTTGTGTTTAAGTGAGATTATTTTGAGACGGGCAATAGGTTATCAGCTTTATTTCTACCTGCCAAATTAATTATAGGTTAATTATCAAACTGAACAATCCCTTTCTTCAAACTAGTTACCAAATGAAACCAACCAGGAAAATAAAAATTAAAATTAAAAATTTACAACAACTTAAAGAAAGCCATCTATAAATTATGGGGTTTAAATCCTTTTCATTTAATCAACAGTCAATAGAATTGAACCACCTTACCCATGATTCAGGTTCTGATAAAATAAATTTGAACGTTTGATTACTCTTTAATGTAATTTGGATCGCTTGAGTTGTAAGAGGAAGCAGTCCTGCGCCTTTGCCAAGGCACTGTTCAACCTTAATCACATCAACGATATCAATTTGATATGGACCTAGCCCCAGCAAGGTATTGAAAGGAGTAAAATGCAGTGTATCTGCCGTCGCCCATAATCTTCCATCAGCACGAGCGACGCCACATTGAACAGTAGCCATTGAAGAAATCGTTGCCATATCCGTCATAAATAAGCCTCATATGAATTACCGATATCCATCACTATCTTAGTAAAGTGATGTCACGTCACCAGTGATAAATCTCATATTTTGACTATGACAATTATCACTGTTCTCACCATAGCGATTCTGTAATAATCAAAAATAAAAACTTTGCGCAGAAATGATGGACTCTCCTATCCGCCATACAACAGACTGGCGTTTTTCAACACTTGCTTCTTGGTTAGGTGTCACACTTGCATGTATGTATTACCGTAACTCTCAGCTCGCATTGGTCGGCCAGCTAATCATTAGCGGTGCCATTTTGACATTGCTGTTTTTTATCATTCACAACCCAAATAAGCGAGTCCATGCGGCAGCCTGTACCTACCTAGTATTGATAGCGCTACTTATGCAGGTATCAACAACTTCATTAGTTTTTATTCATTTGGTCATGTTTTCTGCAATTTTTAGTCCGCACTTTTCATTCCCTAAAGTTCTGTCTGCCGTGTTACTTGCTATGCTGGTATACGGATTTACACACCATACAAGGTGGGAGGGTAACGTACCTTGGATCACCTTTGCTGTTTGGCTATTTTTTTGTGCAATGAACTGGTTTGTCAGCAGACGCATAGTTGAGAGCCTCAATATGCACTACCAATCTCGGCAAAATTACAAAGAGCTTAAAGCCGCGCAACACATGATGGGAGCCATGTCAGCAGCGCAAGAAAGACTCAATATTTCCCGAGAATTGCATGATTCACTAGGCCATAAACTCACAGCATTGAGTATTAATCTTGATTTCGCAAAAAGAACGGCAAGCGAAGATATGGAGCCAACCCTAGCGAGTTGCCATCAACTAAGCCAAACTTTGCTTGAGGAAGTAAGAAGTATCGTATCCACTCAGCGCCACAATAAAACACTCTTGAAACAAGCACTAGAAGCAATTTTCACGGCTACACCCAATTTGCGCTACACCTTAAAGCTAGACCGTGGATCAGAACAAATTTCGCAAGCGCATTCGCTCTGCGTGATCCGTTTTTGTCAAGAAATGGTAAGCAATACGCTCAAACATACCAAAGCAAATCATATCAATTTTGAGGTCGTAATTGACACAGCAAACCATAATCTAAAAGCTAGCGCCTTTCACAACCAAAGCGAGTCTAGCTTGCCAAAACAAGGCAATGGCTTATCTGGGCTACATGAGCGACTAGCACTACTTAACGGCTCATTCACACAAAAAATTGAAAATCAAAAGCTCATCAGCTCGATAACCATACCTGTACCCGAACTTAACCTTTTATCCGAGAATATTACATGATCAATTGCCTACTCGTGGAAGACCAAACCTTGGTGAGGTTAGGCCTAGCCAACTTGCTTAACCTTGACGAAAACATTTGTATAAAAGGGCAAGCTGAAGACGGTATACAGGCACTTGAGTTACTCGCTTCACAACAATTTGACATCATCTTACTGGATATGCGCATGCCTAATTTAGATGGACTAGGTGTACTTAATGCATTGCGCACTAACGCAATACCCACTCCAGTTTTGATTATCACTACCTTTGAAGATTGCGATGTATTGGTAAAGGCCATTAATCTTGGTGCACGGGGCTATGTACTTAAAAATATTGAACTAGAGGCATTAATCGACGCCATCCAACAAGTGATTGCAGGGAAAAAAGTGCTACAAAGCGCTTTGACGACTTACCTTCTAGATCAGCAATTAGCACCACAAGAAAAATTGACTGAAAAAGAACAAGCAGTGTTGCGCTGTTTATCTCTCGGCATGTCAAACAAAATCATCGCCAACACTTTACACAATTCCGAAGGCACCATTCGCAACCATGTCTCTCAAATACTCGCAAAACTTGAAGTTAAAGACAGAACCCAAGCGGTCATAAAGGCGATTAACCAGAATTTAATTTAAATGAAGTTTAACCCGAGGTACTGAATGAATAATGTTGAAATGTGATACAAGCTCAAGTTTGTATCACACCTCACCATAACTGCTCGTCCAACTTTTTTAATAAAAATATCGCCTCCATACATCCTTGGGTTTGACTATTCGGTCGTCAATTTTATGTAAGGCGTAAGTGCACCGACTTGATCCAAACAGCGGATTTGGGCAACGGGTTGCTTGGTTCTATCTGCGAAATTAACAACGCCACCGCGCTGACATTTTGCTTTGAAAGCTTGATAAGCCAATACCCCATTTTTAAGCAGATCCACTCCATCTACAAACTGTATCTCCATGTCATGGTCAAATACTTCGCAGTTCTCTATCGGGTAGGTCTTGATATAGTCATCGTAATAGCTGAGGCTAATCCTGCGGCAATGAGTACGCATTAGCTCTATGATAATCTCTTTACCCCAATTACCCGCTCAACTGCTTTAGGCAATTTGTACTGTATCAACCATGAATCCAAGGCTTGCTGATAATGGACATGGATCTGCAGCTTATTTTCACTCTCAGATGCCAAAGTCGGCGTTGATAGCATTAGTAGCAACGAGAATAGCAAAGTAATTGTTAATGTTACTGTATTTTTCATGCAACTCGGGGTGTATCTTTTTTAGGTGCAATAAAATCAACCCATTTATTGACTAAATACTAGTCGAGTACGGCTTTGCTCTGTCCTGAGCTAATTTGCTCATCAAGTTGACTGTTTTTGTCCTAGCTATTGAATTTTCTTCATTCCTATACTGGAGAACATAATAATAACGACGAAAAGGTTACTCAGCATGATTGCAGCAACTCAATCGCACAGAGTCAGTTCAACCAAAGGTATACCACGGCATACACTATCACTTCTGATAGCGGCAGTATTATCAGGCCATAGCTATGCCGAAGCGGAGTCCACGCTTAGCAATGAGCAAAGCAAAAAAATTGAGCGGATCAGCGTTACCGCAACGCGGCAAACCGAAAATCTACAAGATGTCGCGCTTGCGGTGACCGCCCTCTCCGCCTCAGAGCTTGAGAAGATGAACGTACAAGACCTCGGTGACTTGGCATCTCACGTTCCGAACCTTAACCTGCACTCAGGTGATGCTTCCAACGCCGTCATTTATATTCGCGGAATTGGCCAAATTGACTCTATCTCGTTTAACGACCCCGGCGTTGGTGTGTATCTCGATGACGTATATCTTGGGCGCGTTCAAGGTGCCTTTTTAGATGTTGTCGACCCTGAGCAAATCGAGGTATTACGTGGTCCACAAGGCACCCTTTACGGTCGCAATACCATAGGTGGCGCGGTGCGTTTCAGTAGTGCCAAACCTTCGCAAGACAACGAAGGATATGTCAGCGTGGCGCTTGGAAATTATAATGCTCGAACGATAAAAGCTAGCGTCAACGGCGCATTGATTGAAGACACGCTCTCTGGGCGTTTTGCAATTGCCAAAAGTAGTCGAGATGGTTTTAGTGAGAATCGCTATAACAATAGTGACGACCACGACAAAGATACCCTAGCATGGCGCGGCAGTTTACTTTATCAACCAAGTGAGAATTTTTCGGCCTATTTAGTCGTCGACGGCTCGAACGCATCCCCCTCAAGCTCACGCACTCCACATCGAGAAACGCCTATCTATTCGGTGATAAAAGAAGGCTATTATGCACCTGAGGAAGACCCATTTGTCGTCGACGTTAACTACAACGATTTAGAAGAACTGGATACCTCGGGAGCGAGCTTAACGCTTGAATATCTCAAGGGCCACTCGGTATTTAAATCCATCACTGCTCGACGCGAAATGGAATACCGCACGCACTTAGACTTAGATGCCACCCCCGATGCATCATTTGGTATTTTTAATTTCGAAGATCAACAGCAAATAAGCCAAGAATTTCAATGGTTATACAAAGACGACCAGTTCTCTTTGGTATCTGGGCTCTATTACTTTAATGAGGACGATCTGAGTTTTGGCGGCTCCGTTGCTCCGGACTTTTTCGTTATGGTGGCACCAGACGTTTACCTGCCTTGGCCTGTGATTAACGCAGGAGAACGCGATCAAGAAAATACCAGCTCAGCCCTCTACGCTAACCTCTCTTGGTCTTTGACTGAAAAGCTCGACGTCACGCTTGGCGCACGCTACACCATTGAGAAAAAAGAAGTCACATCCAAAGGCGAGGAGTTTTTTGGCACCGGTGTAACAACAGCAGAGGAAATGGAGGCGGTATTCGGTACAGGCATTGGCTATAGCCCGACAGGCTACAGCGCATCCAAGGAGTGGAAAGAGTTTACCCCAAAAGTGGTGTTCGATTACACCATCTCTGACGACAGCATGGTTTACCTGAGCGCTGGAAAAGGGTTTAAAAGCGGCGGTTTTAACGGCCGGATCACCTCATTTGCACAACCTTTTGAACCAGAAACCTTGTGGAGCTATGAAATTGGCTCTAAGTCTTTATTGAATAAGCAGAATATTCGCTTAAATACCGCGGCTTTTTTCAATGACTACAAAAACTTTCAGCTCAGCCGCTTTTCTATCGACCCCGACACCGGCGCGTTTTTATCACTGTTTGAAAATGCAGGTAAAGCCACTATTTACGGCGCAGAAATGGAGCTCGAAGCCGTGGCTTCCGATAACCTCACTCTGAACCTCAATCTGGGCTATTTAGGGGCCGGTTACGATGAGCTTATCGGCGACTTTGGTAAAGAGGTCAGCGATGAAAGAGAGCTGGTTAATTCACCCAAATGGAATGGCCGTGCGGGCTTTGAATACTTCTTTAGCGCCTTTACACAAGGCGAATTTTCACTACGTGGTAGTGCCGCTTATCGCAGTAAAACCTATCTCACCGTGAGCAGCTCTGAGGTGATTGCACAGTCTGGCTACACCCTCTTTGATATGTCACTACACTACCGCTCCGCGGACGACAGTTGGGAAGCCAGTTTATACGGCAAAAACTTAGGCGATAAACGCTATCGTCAACACGGCTTCGATCTTAGCGCAGCACCCGGGGTTCAACTTGGTTATTACGGCGCGCCTAGAACGTACGGTATCAACCTTAAATATAAGTTTTAATTATGAAATTAGACAAACAAACACAAGCACTGTTAGACGACCTCGCGGCTCAAGCTGGCGACATTCATGACATCGAAATCTCCATTGAGACCTCACGACAAGGCGCAAGAGCGATGTTTTTGGGGCTCGCGGGAGAAATTGACGCACAAGTAAGTAGCCAAGACCTACACATTGAACACAATGGTATTCACGTGGGCGTTCGCTGTTACCGGCCGGCGCAGTCTTTGGCAAGCCCCAGTCCCGCGGTGGTGTTTGTCCACGGCGGCGGCTGGTCTTTAGGAGATGTCGACTGCTATGACGGTCTGGTAAAAGACTTATGCCAGCAATCCGGTGTCGCTTTTTTCAGTGTCGAATACAGCCTCGCGCCTGAGCATAAGTTTCCATGCGCCCTGCAGCAAGTAATATCCGTAGTAGATTGGCTACAAGAAAACCACCAGCAGTTGGAGCTAGACCCCACTAAGATTTCCCTGATGGGCGACAGTGCCGGTGGTAACTTAGCGCTTGTTGCAGCGCATAACTTACATCAACAACAGCCAAACACCCTAAGTAACTTATACCTAGTTTATCCGGTAGTTGATTCCTTTTCTCCCCATGAAACCTACCCGTCACGCATGCTGTATGGCGATGGAAACTTGTTGCTAACTAGGGACGCAATTAAAGACACCTGCGACTGGTATCTAGCACCCGAGCAAAGCGCTGCAAACGTCAATGTCTCACCATTATTTATTGAAGACATGACGCATCTTCCTGCCACCAGTGTGCTGCTTGCCGGCTGCGACCCACTTTACGATGAGGGAATACTGCTCGCCAAAAAACTAAAGCAAGCGGGTGTGCTTAATACCTTAACCTGCTTTGAAAATACCATACATGCGTTTTTCTCCTTTGCCGTGCTCGACGTCTGCAAGCTCGCGCGCAGCAATATTGCCAATCAATTAAAGCATGACTTGACCTAGGATAAAAATATGAAAAACACAAACACGACTTTGCGCACTCACACTTATGGATTGCTCGCTTTTATCTCACTCGCAGCAAGTGGTTTAGCGCATGCATCAGCGACACTTGAAGCCACCTATACCACAGGTATTAACAATGGCTGGCAAAAGATTGAAAGGTGGCGAGATAGCTCAGGGCATATCGGCAATGAAAGCTTTCCTGCTGACGGCCGTGGCGATCAATCAGGTCAGCGTGCTACTTTCTTTGCATCTAGCCAACCAAGCTCTGCGCAATTTCTGCTTTATCATGCACCGGGTTGGGATAGTAACAGCCGCCAAACACCGGTGTTGCTGATCCACGGTGCCAATCAAGATGCTGATTTGGCTTGGGCAAATCCAAACGAGGCCGGTAGTTACGGCTGTGGTCGACAAAACTGCCCTTCGCAAGGCTTAATGCAAGCGCTTGCCAGTGATGATTACAAAGTCTTTGCCTTAAATCTGGCGCATAAAAATGGCGATGGCTTTATCTGGGCGGAGCAGATAGCCAATGCCATCGTTCAGGTTAAAAATAAGACGGGGGCAACGCAAGTCGATTTAGTCACTTGGTCAAAAAGCGCGTTTAATGCCCGCATGTATATTTCTTCTTTGACCAATGCTTGGAGCACTAAATTCAACAGTGACGTACGTAAACTGGTGATGCTCGGCGCCCCCAACAACGGTATTGATTGGTCATTTCGTCACGGCGTTAATCATACCTATGGTGCTTATTCGCAATGTGGCGGCAGCATAAATGGGCCTACCGCGCATGATCAAATATTATGTTTTGGCCTATGGTATTCAAGTTCCGAGTGGGTTTACGACTCGCCTTATTTTCCCGGCTCCGCGCAGATGCTAAAAGCACTAGATGATAAATATGCACTCCCCACCACAGAGCAAGATTGGTACACCACTTACTACGGTGGCTTAGGGTTTGTGAGCAAAGGCCGAGGTATTGCAACGTTTACGGTCAACTCACTGGTAGACCAAGTTCGTAGCGCTGGCACCGACAGCAGCGTTCAAGTTTATAATCTTTGCGGCGATCAGGCCGATATGGCATTTATTCACAATGAACATACCGGCCCTTCTGATGGCGTTGTATTTATCAGTAGCTGCATCGATAGCACCGGAATAAGTAACTTAGCGGGCTCAGCGGTTGTGGCTACCAACCACCTAGAGCTTGGCTGGGAACCCAGTGCAATCAACCAAATCAAAAATTGGTTAAGTGCTCCCTAGCCCCCCTCGGCGGGTGGTGACAAAATACTGCACTAAAGTTGCAACGCAAAACTATTGCTATCTTGAGTTGATGTTGATTAACTGAATTGTTGAGAGTGACAGGATGAGCTTACGTATTTATGTCAAACACCGCTATTGCACCTTGCTACGTGCAATTGATGCAGCACACACTCACCGCAGCAAAACTGGAATTTGCTGCGGTCGCGCAGTATTTGGCTATCAATAAAGCCATTGACGCCCTAGATGCCATTGAGTTTATGCGCGTGATGGAACACTGTGCTGTCGAGCTCAATGACGAAAGTCTAAACCTTAACCGCAAAAAGCTTCTGCCTGGCACCAACGAATTTGTATTCAATAGCCTGCGCCATTGCCGTACCATTACTCAGTTATTACAAGAGCTTGCCCGTGGCTATAACTTTATCCACGCGGGGACCTACAATTTCTGCGAAGTATCACACACTCAAGTGAGTTATATAATTGATGATGCGGCCTTTGACTATGCCACGGCCGCTGACGCGCAATTTTCTCGCTGTATGTTAGATAGCATGCTGATATTGATCCATGGCCTCGTAAAATATGTGTGCGCCGAAACCACCCAAGTTCAACTCTCACAAGTGCAGACCAAAAGTGACTCAAACTCGCTGCTAAACTCGGTTATCACCCACATTCCCATTAAATCCTTAAGCAATCGCTACTTACTCACCTATCAATACCAAGAAACGAATCAATCATTAGATTTGGCGAAGCTAGAGCATCTAGCGCTCAATACCATTTATCATTCACTCGCAAACACACTCCATCACCAGCAGTCGATCAACGACCATGCTAACTTGCTCGACAAAGTCTATAGTGAGCTTAACGCGGGAATACTGTGCCAAGAACAAATGGCTGACAAGCTCAATATCAGTCCGGCAACATTAAGACGAAGGCTCGCTGAGTACCAAACCAGTTTTAGGCAACTCAAAAATAACGTACAGAACAAGCAGGCCAAACTGCGACTGACTCAAGGCAGTAGTTTGTATGAGGTGGCGCATACGCTACAGTTTTCAGATGAGCGTAGTTTTATTCGTGCGTTTAAGTCGTGGAACGGCGTAACGCCTATGCAATTTCTGCAGAGTTTGAGTTCAACGGTAAAAGTTGACGTTAAACAAAGCAAAGCACAACAAAAATGATATTGTGCAACAAGCAAACAGAGTAAAAATGTAATACGTGGAAGGGATATGGAAACACTTCAACTTGCAGGAACGCTACTCGGCGGTTTGGGGATATTTTTAGTTGCGATAAGTATGATGACAGACGGCCTGAAACTAGCGGCTGGCTCGTCACTGCGCCGAGTGCTTGGAGTGTGGACCAAAACCCCTCAGCGCGGTATTGCATCTGGCTTTTGCATGACAGCCTTAGTGCAGTCATCCAGCGCGGTTACCGTGGCCTCTTTGGGCTTTGTAAATGCCGGTCTTATTACCATGCATCAGGCGCTTGGTATTGTCTATGGCGCCAATGTTGGCACCACCATCACTGGCTGGTTGGTAGCCGCGGTTGGATTTAAATTTAATATCCAAGCTATTGCACTCCCCTTGATAGGCATTGGTGCCTTGATGAAGTTACTACTTCCTCGCTCGCGACTGGCGTCGGCAGGCATGGCCTTGGTTGGTTTTGGGCTATTTTTTATCGGTATTGATATTCTCAAAGGTGCATTTGAGCATATTGTCGCTGCTTTTGATTTAAGCCAATTTACCGCAGAGGGAATAAACGGCATGTTGACCTTTTTGCTGGTGGGTATGGTGATGACAACCCTCACTCAATCCTCCAGTGCTTCCATCGCCTTGACCATTACCGCCGCTGCTAGTGGCATGATTGGATTATATGCCGCAGGCGCGATGGTCATCGGCGCAAACGTCGGCACCACGTCAACATCTATGCTGGCATCCATTGGCGCAACAGCTAATGCTAAACGCGTCGCGGCGGCTCAGGTCATATTTAATGTATTCACCGCGATGGTCGCTTTCGCGGTGTTACCTGCGTTGTTTTATCTCATCAACCATTTTACCGCGCTTTTCGGCGTCACTGCTGATCCTGCGTTGTCATTGGCACTTTTTCATACTTTGTTTAATATTTTGGGCGTGCTACTCATCTTTCCACTCAATGACAGGCTTGCTGGCTTTTTAATGAAACGTTTTTGCAGTGCCGAGGAGACGGCTTCGAGGCCACGCTTTTTAGATAATACCATCGCCCAAACGCCAGAGCTTGCAATCAATGCGTTATTGCTTGAGTCCAAACTCGTTGCAGATAAGGTGTTGGCCCAATTTGATAAATGCCTACTCCCGACCGATAAACTCGCGGTTGAACAGGCACTCCATGCAGTTCAATCTCTATGTCAACAAATTAGCCTTTTTATTGTGTCGGTAGAGCAATCAGCATTATCATCACAGACCACCTCACTACTCGCTAAACTCATGCGTATTGAGCAATATTTGTTTACTTGTAGTCACTGTGTAGAACAATTAACGGAACACGCTCCATATAAGCAACTCGCAGAGCATCATGACTTGCATGCACAATTGAATGAATACCAAGCCCAACTTAGCCACTTCATGAAAACCAGCTTACACGGGCAAAACGTAACACCTACTGAGCTGTTGCTGGCGCAAGAGGCATTACAACGTTTACATGACGATGTGAAAGACGACTTAATTCTAGCAGGTACTCACGCGTCACTGGCGATAGATAAGATGGTAAGCAATATCAATACACTAGCGGAAATGTGGCAACTTTCACAGCAGTGGCATAAAGCGATGTTGCTGATCCATGCCATTGAAGCGCAGCTAGAGCTACCTCAATCAAGCATTCAAAGCAGTGAACACAGCACCACAGCTTAGCGCTGTGGTGCGATACTTTTAGTATTACTCGGTAAAACTGAGCTCTTGAGATTCAAGCGAAAATTGCTCGCCGGTATCCAGTGAAATTTCAATATAAAATACATGGTTCTGTTTGTAAGTGGGCTCACTATTCAGTGCAAACTGGATAAATTCGCTCGCTTTTTTATCTTCCATATCTAAAAATTCAGATATTGAAAAGTAGTCATTTTCACCATTATCCAGCCTACGATAATCAACCTGATTTGAGTAATCAGAACCGATATACACGATGTCAAACACCTCATTTAAGCTTGAACCTGCCGGAAACTCGTCACTAAACGCAGCGCTAGAGGTAATATTTATATCCGTAATTTTTTCATCGGTATAGGGAGGAACAGGTGAACAGGCATAAGCGGTGCTAATTAAAGAAAACTCAAAGCTCGGTGCGCTTAACTGCGCTACAGACTGCGTATCAGCTTTAAGCTGAAATACGAGTGTTTGATACGAAATAGGTTCAACGCCATCATATTCAGTGTTAACCCACTCATCTACCTGATCAGCGCTAAATTCACCGAGGTTAAAGCCGGTTATATCAAACCTTGAGTTGCCAACACCACCACATTGACCATCATCAGGACCACTACTGTCGCTATTACACCCCACTAACCCTACCGCTAATACTGCGCTTGCAAATATCAATTTTGCTTTCATTCTGGCTCCTTTTCCAGCTGAGTAAAGTCTCTATTTTGAGTCCAGCCAAGAAAAAAATAAAGTGTTGAACCTGCTTAGTTTGTTATTAAATGTTCTTGTAAAAACCGAGTTTAATTCGACTTAGCCAGTGTAGGGATAAAAAGAGGTAGAGTGCTAATATTTTATATAACTTCTGCTTTAGGAGATTAACCAAACACGCAGTGAAAGGCACTGCTATGAATTGATTCGAAATTCGGTGACTGGCACCTTATTAAACGGCAAAAAAATGTAAAAGCAGACATGTTGACGGCGCGATCTTAGGTAGGGGAAGTCGGCGTGCGAAAGTAACTTTTGCAAAAGCCAGAGCAAACCTCTGGCTTTTAAACAGGCTAACCGTGACTTCGTGCAGCTTGATATGCACCGCGAGCTTGCACTTTTTCAAGATAAGCTTTGATATTGCCATGCGCTGCGAGTAAACCAACTTTATCTGCGATTTCTAGCATCACCGTCATCATAATATCGGCGGCGGTAAAGTCGTTGCCTGCAAAATAGCTTTGCTTGGCGAGTGTGGCATCTATATAAGAAAAGTCGACATTGACTTCTTTAGCAATGTAACCATCCATTGGTTTATCGCCTGTACGTTTCTCCATCTTCATCATCAAAGTTGCTATCACCGGCAGCGCCAATGACCCCTCAGCAAAGTGCAACCATTCTTGATATTGATAGTATTCAGGAGTCCCCACATCTGGTCGCAAACGACTGTCTTCTGCCTTGTCGAGCAAATACTCCATAATGGCTCCTGACTCACATAAAACTAGGTTGTCATCGACCAGCACAGGCGCTTTCCCAAGCGGATGCACCTGTTTTAGGCTTTCAGGCGCAAGGCGCGTTTCAGAGTTTCGCTGGTGCTCAACAAGGTCATAAGGCATGTCGAGTTCATGTAAAAGCCAAAGTACTCTTGTCGAGCGTGATTCGTTTAAGTGGTGAACAGTTAACATCTAATTTTTCCTGATAAATATAATTATACGAGTTCGTCTGGACCTAAGCGCACGACAAGTTTGCCGAAGTTTTTACCTTCCAATAAGCCAATAAATGCCTCGACTGTGTTATCCATCCCCTCGACTAAGTGCTCTTTGTACTTAATCTTGCCCGCGTTTAACCATGGCAGCATGGCTTCGCTGAACTCGTTGTATCTATGTCCATAGTCGTCGAATACAATAAAGCCTTGCATTTTCACTCGCTTAATCAGCAGTGTCGCCATTAGCATCGACATACGATCAGGCCCCGATGGCAACTCAGTGGCATTATATTGAGAGATCAACCCACAAAGTGGAACCCGGGCACTTGAGTTAAGCAATGGCATCACCGCATCGAACACCTTGCCACCCACATTTTCAAAATAGACGTCAATTCCTGATGGGCATGCCTGTGCTAACTGCTCAGCGAGATCGTCCTTGCGATGATCAAGGCAGGCATCAAAACCAAGTGTCTCGGTAGCGTAACTGCATTTTTCGGCGCCACCAGCGATGCCTATTACTCTACAGCCTTGCAGTTTTGCTATTTGTCCAACAAGGCTACCTACAGCACCTGTTGCTGCGGCAACGACTACAGTTTCTCCAGCTTTTGGCTGACCGATATCCATCAGTCCCATGTAGGCGGTAAGGCCTGGCATCCCTAACACGCCCAAGCTATATGATGGGTTGGGTAAATTGTTGTCTAACTTAAGTAAGCCAGTGCCATCCGAAACGCTGTAGTCTTGCCAGCCGCTCATCGCGAGTACCCAGTCACCTTTGGCGAATTTAGGGTTATTTGACGCTTCAACTCGGGATACTGTGCCACCTACCATCGCTTCACCGATAGCAACCGGCTCAGCGTAAGATTTTGCATCGCTCATACGGCCACGCATGTATGGATCTAACGACAAAAAGACGGTACGAAGGAGCACTTCCCCCTCTTTCGGCGTTGGGATCTGTGCTTCTTCATAATTGAAATTTTCTTGCGTTGGTGCACCATGTGGGCGTGACGCTAAGGTAATGCGACGATTCGTTTGTGCGTTTTGAGTTTGGTTTATTGCGTTACTCATCATTTATTCCTTTTAATAAGCAGGTTACAGCTGGTTTAGGTACGTCAGCATTTTCTCAGCGACAAGTTCAGAGCTTGCTGGATTTTGTCCTGTAAACAGTAAGCCATCTCTAACAGCAAACACATTCCAGTCATCCACTTTTTGGAAATCTGCACCTCGTTTAACCAGCTCATCTTCTAATAAAAATGGCACGACATCAGTTAGCCCAACGGCCTCCTCTTCACTATTCGTAAAACCAGACACCACTTTACCTTTTACCAGATACTCACCCGACGTGGTTTTTACATCCATTAGCACCGCCGAAGCGTGACACACCGTACCAACTGGTTTATCTGCTGCTAAAAAGGCGCTTATCAATTGGATTGAATTGGCATCTGTTGCTAAATCCCATAATGGTCCGTGACCGCCAGGATAAAACACAGCGTCAAAATCTGCCGCGCTCACCTCAGCCAGTGGCACCGTATTTGCCACCCGATCCTGCGTTTTTTGATCATCAAAATAGCGTTTAGTACTGTCGGTTTGGAAATCGGGCTGTTCACTTTTTGGGTCAATTGGCGGCTGACCACCTTTTGGTGAAGCAAGCGTTACTTCTACCCCTGCATCTACAAAGGCATAGTAAGGTGCGGCAAACTCTTCAATCCAAAATCCTGTTTTCTCACCTGTCTTGCCAAGTTCTGCATGTGACGTTAGCACCATTAAAATTTTCTTTGCTGTCATCAAAGTTACCTCTCATTCTTTCTTAAAACTTCAGGCTATTTAGCCTGCGGATAAATATAAAAGTATGAGCTTAAGACAAGTTAAACAATGCAGACAAAAGCTAACTCTTTGTTCAAACAATTGATACAATCAATTCATCTCAACCAGTGGAGTAATGCGTGGACATTTCGTTTGAGCAACTTAAAAGCATGGTCGTTTTTGCCCAAGTTATTGAGCAAGGCACCTTAAGCGGCGCCGCCAGGCATTTAAACTTGTCTCGTGCAGTGGTGAGTTATCATGTCAAAAAACTGGAGTCACAGTTAGGCATAAAATTGCTCAATCGCTCGACTCGCACTATTTCACTTACAGAGGCAGGTCGCGAATACTACCAGCGCTGCCGTGTGATTGCAGAGCAAGCCTTTGCCGCAAACCAGCAAATTGAGAATTTAAAGAAAGAGCCTATCGGTCTAATAAAGCTTACCTGCCCTGTTAATGTTGGCTTGCAAACCATAGTGCCTGCACTCAATGAATTTAGAGCCATGTATCCAAAGATTCAGCTCGATATCATGCTCACAGATGAAGTCGTCAATATCATCAAAGAAGGGATTGATCTGGCCATTCGAGGCGCACCACTTCCCGACTCAGGTTTGCAAGCCAGTAAACTTTCGGTGCTAAAAACCTGCCTGTGCGCATCGCCCAACTATGTGCAAAAGTACGGCGTCCCCAAGCACCCCACCGATCTCTACCAGCATCAATGGGTGATTTACAAGCTGACATCGGGCGCACTCACATTGAGTAAAGGGGCTCGGGCTTATAGCATCACGATGAAAGGCGATATAAGCACCAACAATGCAGCGGCACGCACCGCTTTTGTGGAGGGAGGTCATGGTCTTGGACGAATTCCAACTTACGATGCGTTACCAAAAATACAGGCCGGTACCTTGGTTCCCGTATTAGAAGATTACACACTTCCAGACATACATGTTTATGGCGTTTTCCCAGAAGGCAATGCCAACTCTAAAAAAGTGCGACTACTGCTCGATTTTCTAAAAGGGTATTTTCAGCGCCAATTGGTTGAAGCGTAAGCCTCAACCAATTGTGTATTTAACCTAGTAACTTTCAGCGGGTTTAAGTCCGTAGTGATGAGTCTGGGCTCTGCTACGCTTGGTTTTACCGTCAATACTTGGATAGGTAAATCATCTCCAACCTGCAACTTGTCATAAAAATCTTTGTTATCCAGAATAAACTCACCTTCACGACCGCCCTGAAATTGATAGCTGTACTCAACGAAATAGAAAGTCTCCTGATGCTCCACTTCTCGGTCATACTCGTCTCGGTGAACATAAGTGTTAGATTCAATTCTTTTGTTAGTAATGGTGCCGAAAAGGTGCTTACCAAACTCTTTCGTCAATTCTTTTTCGTAGTAGTAGCGAATACTTGATGGCAGGGAAAAAGCGTACATTCCAAGAGGTATCAAGATAAATATAGCGCCAAAAATAACAGCCCCAATACCTGCACCGTATTGCTCAGTTACCCCAATGTAAATGGTGAATCCACCAACAATACAAAACGGAATGCCAACGGAGATAACACCCAAATGCTTGCCAATTGCAGCAAACAAAAACTTCAGCTTTGTAGAGAGTGATAACGATTTTTCCTTGGTCATAACAGACTATGCTCCTTGCATAAGATTTATACTGCCATGATAATAAAATATTTAGCCCTTTTGGTCGAGCAGATACCTCAGCTGCTGAGTGAGATACTAATGTTGAGTGATCAATGAAATCACAAAGGTCAGAAGCTACTTTCTGACTTCATTGACTTTTGACACTTAAATGTTCTTAGCTATTAAATCGGCTTTCAACAAGCCACCTTTAGTAAACAATTTTGCTGAAAACTTAGGTTTTCTCCGTGCTCTATAGGCATCCAGAATTCGCTTAAGTCCATCAGCCTCCAGCAAAGAGATATTTACTTCAGTATCCATTTCCGCACTCTCAACAAAGTCATCAGAAAACGAGGGAGCGACGATTAAAACTTGAGCAACTCTTTTACCAGCACCTTCACATCTTCCTACATATGACTTTACTTGTCTTGAGGTCGTCGAGTACTTTGCAAAATCTCCGTTTTTACATGTCTTCGCTTCGCCTACAATTACATCATCCTCACTCAATGAAATGAGAATATCAGCCTTATCTTTCGAGGTGTTGATCGAACGTCTCAAATCTTCATCTACTTCAAGACCTAATTGTTCAAATATTGCCTTAGTTACTTCTTCGAATTTAACTCCTAATTCGGCTTCAGCTACTTCTATATTTTCACTTTTCAATTTAGCCAAATCTCGTCTCGCTAGAGCACCATAATTATCAATCAGTTTGTCTGTTGCATCAGCAAAGCTGCTAAGGATATTTAGCCTTAAGTTTCCTCGCTTTTTAATCCCCATACTTTCAACAACACTTTTCACTTCATCATTGGTCAACATATATAAAATATCATATGGTGTAATACTCAGCGCCCGCAATTTCTCGACATCTAGCTCCTCTTGTTCTTCAAGCTCGAATTCTTGTTTCAATATTGTAGCTAATGAAGGGAAGTGATTTTGCAGCGTCGAAAATAGCTCTTTAAATCCTGTAGCACTTAAAGCATTAAACTCTCGCTCCGAGCTTTGATTTAAAGCATTTAAGATTAGATCTATACGTTCTTCTATCGTTGAACCAAATTTATCCAATTCTAGATCTAGATCTTGTATCAATGTTTTTAAGCGATCTTTACAATCGTTGACTGGCGTACCCTCGCTAAACATGTCCACTTTTAGGATTTGAGTGACCGACAGCCCCAACTTGATTATATTTACGATCTTATCTTTTCTCTCAACACCACGAATTTTCTTTCTGTGGTTTTTAAGTACGTTTGAGAGCTCCGCATCAGTAAAGGTTCTAAGAATTCTTAGCAGATGCTTGTCGGCAAGTTCCTTTCCTTGTAGCCGGTGAAACAAGCTTACAATTTCATCAGGAACGTATACGGTTTGCCTTTTTCTACTTACAAAAACCAGTCCAATTTCTCGTAAATCATTAATTGCATCTTGCACACCATTCTTGGGGATTTGATCAATCAAATGCTCGATTCCAGCTTGATTATCTGAGGTAACATCAAGGTGCTTAGCTAATACATTAAGAATACCACGTTCATCATCCGTGATTTTCGCTTCTCTATTATTTCTTTCATCATTCGAATATGCTTCTTTTAGGCAAGCATGATAGATTCCTAACCGTTTTCCCTCGGAGAATATGTCATCATCACTGATACTTGCAATTTCAGAGCGCAATTCGTTAGCTTTGGAGTCAATGAGTTCCCATTCTTTTGTATATAAAGACTCAATCCAATTAACCCTAGCAATGCAGTTTCCATCTCTACTTAGAATATTTGTCAAAAGAGTAGCTTGAGCTCCCAACATCGCTAATTGTTCTTTTACCGACTTTTCAAAGTGAGGTAATACAATTTTAAATAGCTGAGTAATATCATTACTTGTTGCATTTTTAATTTGACCATCAAGTTTATTTAACTGAGTTGCTATTTTGTTGTCGTGCTTTACAGCTTCTAGACAAATCCTATCTATAGCATTTATAAATTTTGACTTCTCCACTTGATTGACCAGTGAAAGTACACTCGATAATTTCATGCGTTTCCTTAGTTTTTGTTTTCCTTGGTTCTTCATTACACAACGAAACTTTAGCATCTTAGCTAGTAAGGCTGCGCTTATTTACTAAATACACTACTAAAGCCGCGATACAAATTCACTATTTTTTTACATTTATACAAATAAAATTAGATTTAGATCTAACCAGTCAACTTTAGAGGCACAAAGATATATTTGTGAACAGAAAATGTCATATGAGAAACTTAAATCAAAAACTGTAATGTCCTTTGTGATATGTGGTCTAATTACAATATTCAAGGTTTAACTGAAGTTATTAGATGCTTTAAGCGTCGCCCTAACCGACGGGACAAGCCGACGACTGACGGGAACACTTGCTCCATTGGTTAATTTCAAGTTGCTTTGATTATTATCACTTTCTAATGACACCACTTCATTTAGATTAGTTAAATAAGAACGATGTGTTTTTACAAAAATAGAGGGCAAAGTAAGTTCGAGTTGTTGATTGCCCGCAAGCTTGAGTATAATTAGGCTTTTGGCCTCTTACATCCATAGCATTATGAAAAAGCTCTCAAAAGTACAAGAAAAACAGCAAGCTTTGGTACTGACCATTGCTGACAAACTCGAAGAACAAGCTCGTGCAGAAATTCCCGGCATGGTGCAATGTTGGTTTGATGTGGAATATCACTTGTTCCCCGGCTCATTAATACTCTTTTTCCAATTTGAGAACGAACAGGCACTGGAAGCCGCAAAGCCAGAACTCCTTAAATGGCAAAAGCGTTTAAGCGCCGCCATGCTGAAAAAAGGGGTGATTTTAAAGGATATGCGTAAACATTTAACCTTTACTTTGCTTGGTCCTGAAGACTGAAGCAATGTAGATTTATTCGGGTTTGTGAAAAACTGTCACTCTTCTAATTTCAACCATACTATTTGGTTATTATAAAAAAAAGCGTATATGTTACCCTTGTAATACCAAATAGTCTGGGTATCGTATAGCGGAAATTTTGGTCTTCTCAGTGTTGGAGTTTGAATGCGTATATTGTTGTTATTGCTGTTTTGTTTAGCAGCTCCGGCTTTGGCTTACCAAGTACAACCAATGATTGTCGACCTCTCGTCACATGGTAAAAAGTCACTCGTGACCTACCGCCTCCAAAACCCCAGTGACAATCCTTTACCCATCGAGATAGAGGTACTTAAACGTACTTTTGACGAGCACCAAAAAGAAGTGCTGATCAGCGCCGAAGAAGACTTTATTGTGCTGCCTCCGCAAGTGGAAGTACCGGCAAAAAGTTATCAAGTATTCAGAGCAAAATACCTAGGCTCGCCCGAACTCAAACAAACACAGTCTTATCGCATTGTCTTCAAACAGCTGCCACTTCCCGGAGAAGATGAAGCATCTGGCGTTAAAATGGTATTTAACTTTGCCACTTTAGTGTTTGTTAGTCCGGATGGTGTTCAATCGCAAATAAACAGCGCGCTGCAATGTGAAGAGCTAACCGAATGTACACTCACCCTAAGTAACCAAGGTGACCGAGTTCTGGACTTATCGCAGTTTGAATACCGTTTCCACGATGGCGCAACTGTCATAGATTGGGTGAAGTTTCAGTCAGTTACTGCGGGCCGTTTTATAATGCCAAATCACACTATGGTGATAAATTTACAGCCATTGCTCAATGACAAGCCGAGTAAAACAGTAGAGCTTATTAATCTACTGGCTTCTAAATAAAAAATAGCTAGATGTTAACAATGCGCTCAAGCCTGCGCTTGCCTCGTTTAAAACAATTTTGGTTTACTCCACTTTATCTGATGTGGACAGCCCCCGCATGGGCGGCGGTTTATTCAATGGATTTTCCCGTTCGGCTGAATAATGCCGAGGTGGGGCAAGTTTCTGCCTCTGTAGATGGATACGATTTAAAATCGGTTTCAGCCATGCAGCTGAAGGAAAATCTACAATCCGTATTAAGTAAAGACGTACTCGATTGGCTCTCAAGTCTTGAGGAGCACGAGGTCACCCTAGATATGTTACAAGCAAAGGGAATTACGCTTGATCTCAAGGCACAAGATCTCACTATAGACATGTCGCTAGCAGAAGCGGCCATGGCTACAGACACGCTTTCTTATGGCAGAAAGAAATACTTTGAACAACCAACACAAGAAGCGCGTTGGGCTTTACTGAATAATCTCAACCTAAACCATGAGCGTAGTGACAATAATCAAAACTACCACTCACAATTCGAATGGCTTATAAATGCCAATGTTGGCGGTAGCAACGGCATAAATATGCACAGTTCGGTTTTTTGGGAAAGCGGCAGCACCGAGCAAAGTCACGTCTACCGTGGTGATACGGCAGTATTTTACGATCAGCCCGAAAAACCGAGACGATTCACTTTAGGTGATACCCAAAGCAGTAATAATGGCCATTTATCGGGTGCTCCACTTGCAGGCTTCAAAGTCGCAAGCGCCTATTCAAAGCTGCAACCCCAACGTAAGATCACCCCAGGTAACAGCCAACAGTTTATGTTACCCCGCCCTGCAACACTTGAGATATTTATTAATGAGTTTTTGATTTCTAGAGTACGCCTCAAAGCGGGACGCTATGACCTCAATGACTTACCGCTGACTTCAGGCATAAATAATATTCACGTTGTTGCGACATATGCCAATGGTGAAACCCAGCACTTCCATTTTACTAGTCACTATAACTCTCGGCTATTGGCTCAAGGTGTGAGTGACTACTCGCTAGCAGTTGGTTTTTTATCGGTAGTAGATGATGGTCGTTATCATTATGACGACGACGCGCTGCTTTCTGGTAGTTACGAATATGGCGTTACCGATAAACTCTCACTTGGAGTTAATGGCGCGGCCCATCCACAAGGGCAAGTATTTGGCTCAATCACCACATTCAGTAGCCCTTTGGGCAATGTATCGCTGCGTTACTCGCAAAGTAAAACGTCTGATATTTCCGGCAATGCCCTCTCGATAGAAACAGAGCATAGTATTTTTGGTCATGGTAATTATGGCTCGCCCAACTTACGTTTGGGTTATGAAATCATGGAAGACTTTAGCAACTCGCCTTGGCTTGAAGAAGTCACGCTCAGCAATAACAAAAGGGCTTTTGCTGACTACAGCTATATTATCAACGACCACATAGACTTTACGCTCAACGCAACGCGGCAAGTAAATAATGAAGATTTGGTCACCAAGAACCTCTCTGCTGAGCTTAATTTTCGCTATGAAGGGGCTAGGGTAAGAGTTGGATATAACCATAATGCCAGCGACGACCCTCGTGTCGTCTCCGAAAATCAATTCGTGCTTAACTTTACGTGGAATCATTACAACCGCCAAGACAACGTCCGCACGAGAGCTCAATATAACAACCGTAGTAAAGTCGCCAGCGTAAGCTATGCCAAAACAAACAATAACTACGTCAATGACTATGGCTATGAATTACGGGCGGAAAAAGGCAGTGGGTATAGGCAAGAACAGCTAAAAGCCAGCCATACTAACGCATTTTTTAGAGCTGATATGACCGCAAGTAATTACACTCGCTCGCAATTTACGAGTGACAGCTCCGCCAGTGTAAACTTATCGTCAAGTATAGGTTTTGCTGATGGTCACTTTGGTATGGGCGCCACCACTACCACACCTTTTGCTGTAGTTACTAAGCATAAAACATTAAAAAATAACGACGTATTAGTTAACGTCGACCGCTCTGGCCGTGCACAAAACCAACCAACGCAACACATTGGCGCATTAATTGACTTGGGCACTGGCTACACCAACTATCAATTTAATATTGATGTACCCAACGCCCCTCTGGGTTATGATTGGGGTCCCGGCACTTATAAATTAGTAGGTGGCGCCAATACAGGGCACCATATTCAAGTAGGTTCGGACCTATCTTATACCGTGATAGGTACAATAGTCGACGAACAAGGCACACCTATTGCACTGGGAAGAGGACAAGTAATAAGGCAATCTAATGCCGGCGACAGTGATAACGCTCCGATCAACCGCACCTTTTTTACCAACCGAGTGGGTCGATTTGTTGTAGAAGGTATCAGTACAGGTAGCTACCTAATCGAAATTAATGACATCGTCGGACAATTTACCGTGAATGATGGCGAAAAACGATTTATCAAAATTGGCACCATCACGCTTGAGCAAGCACAATTACAGGGAGATCCAAACAAATGAAGTTCGCACTATTTTTGCTGCTTGCACTCAGCTATTTGATCTCGCCTATTGCATTGGCGAAGCGCAACAAATGTGATGGCAATTTTTTGGCGACCTCTAACTCAGCCGAGATAAAAGAAGAGTATGGCAATCGAGTAACTGTATATTTACCGCTAAAAATACAAGTCTCTGATTCGCTTTTAGATTGTGCCGATGAAATCTGGGTTGAAGATACGTATTATTATTCGTTTGTCTTCTCGGGCCCGACTGAAGATAAATACGGTAGACTGCTGGACTCTCAATACAAACGTATTAACGTTAAAAACGGTATCGCCAAAGCAGCCTTAACTAGCCGCTCTACACAAATGTGGATGCGCTTAAGGCACTACAGTTTGTTTCCTGCCGGTTATTACTATGGTGCGGTAAAAGTGTCTATTGTAAGGCGCAATAAGGTCATCGCAGAGCAATATCTGGAGATGACCTATTACGCCGAGCCACAAATCGCCATCTCGCTCGATAACTCAAGCAAAGGTAAAGTGTCGGGCGATGATGGTCACTACCTCATAGACTTAGGCGAACTAAAAACGAATATGCGCTTTTACTGGGGTATAAAAATATTGAGTAATAGCTCATACGATATCGTCCTAGACTCTGAATATAACGGCTTGCGTCATGAAACCAACAAACGAGCCCTTATTGATTACGCAATTAGTTTCGATAACGTCAAAATATCGTCATCAGAACGTTTAACGCGAAGCTATAATTTCTATCCCGGCGTCAGAGATTCGTGGTTTGGCTTTGAATTTCAGCTAGGTAATACCGAGCTTATGCCCGCAGGCTACTATCGCGACAATTTATCACTCACTGTCTACCCAAGATAACAACTTGAATTACAAGAACAAAAAAACAAAACAACAAAACAACAAAAAGAAAACAACAAAAAGAAAACAAACATTAAAAACATTGGCACACCAATTGCTTTTAATTTGAAATAACTAGGTATTCAACCTAACACAAATTATAAAGCAGTACTTTATTCAAGGGGATGCGCCATGAACACATTACTTAAATCACTATTTGTTGCCTCAGCAATCATGTCAATGACTGCGGCAGCTGCTGTAGTAGAAACAACAGGAAATGAAGCAAGTTTCACCTTTGAAGGTACTATTGAAGCCATGTGTAAAACTGATAGTGGCTCAAACAGCGTAACTAACTTAAATCTAGATTCTACTCAAGAAACTCAAGAAATTGGTACGCTAGACGTATGGTGTAACACAGGTGAAAATGCAACAACTGAATATAGCTCTGCTAACGGCGGCTTCTTAGTTGCTGATAACGGCAAAAACAGCAAAATTGCTTACACGCTAGATATCGGCAGCACTTCAGGTGTTGACTTACAAAGCGGTACTTATAAGCATCTAACTACGCTTGCAGGCACAGGCAGCGCAGGTGACACGCAAGCAACTACGTTAAAGATCACACCACAGTCAAATGGCTTAAACGATGCGGGTACATACTCTGATACCATCACTGTAACGGTTAGCCCTAACTAACAAAATAATGAGGCAGTGAGCGTTTGACAAAAGCACTCGTTGCCCTCCCCCAAATAAAGTAAATGGCCGGGCTAGTAATTATACATCCCGGCAATTAATTTATAGCGCTAAGATAATGTTCTACTCTCCCCAAATCTACAGATAAAATATCCCGTAGCCCGTGGTATTTCACTTGCAAATTGAGACATAACTGCTGTACTTTATTTGAGGGGGAAGAAGCCATGAACACCATACAAAAATTACTCTTTGCAGTTTTAGTAAGCGCATCTATGTTTGTGCATGCTGCAGTTATTGATACAACGGCTTCTGAAAGTAAATTCTCCTTTGAAGGCACTATAGACCCCACTTGCAAAACAATTAGTACTGAAAACAACACCACGGGACTAAACCTAGACGCATCCCAAACAACCCAGCAGATTGGCGTATTAGAGGTTTGGTGCAATACCGGCGAAAACGCAACCACTTCTTATAGCTCTGCCAATGGCGGATTTTTAGTTTCCGATAACGGTCAAGGCAGCAAACTGGCTTACACCCTAAATATTGGTGATAACGAAGGGATAGATCTGCAAAATGGTGTATATCAGCACACCAATGCAACAGCTGCAGGTACCGGTAGTAGTGGTGAAACCAAAGCAACGCCGTTGAATATCACCCCGCTTTCCAACGGCCTAAATGCCGCAGGTACTTACTCAGATGTCATCACAGTAACGGTAAGTTCAAACTAGCTACAAGATCAGAAAGCACCTTTGGCTTTTCTAAATAACCTGAGGTTTGGATAAGGAATGTTCCAACTCATTGTTTCTAAAGAACAACTTAGTTTTTTCCTTTTCTAGCCAGAGAGTTTTAGGGAAAACACCGCTTCCGCGTCCTGCTCTCGCTAAGGTACCTACATCCTGTAGGCAAGGCGAATTTACGCACCAATAGCTGGCTATTGGAAGTGAATTCAACGCAGTTAGCGCTAAAACAGGCTGCTAGAAAGGCATTAATTATCCGCAGCTCAGGTTAAATAGGCAAAGCTCTCCCCTTTCTCCATCGACTCACTTAACCCAGCCGATTCCATATTGCGTTATTTTCAAGTAAGCTGCTAAGGCTCCTTATAAATCTCAAAAAAGAGGAAAGTACGTTGGATAAGAGAATTGAACCTGAGCTTCCCAGTATTACGCCAGATTTAGATCAGGTTGAAGCCTATAAAAACTCCACCACTCAAGCGAGCCGTAAAACCTCAGCACCAAAAGAAAGTACCAAACAAACAAGCCAGCCCGCCAAAGGTATGGGGATGATGAATTGGTTGGGTGCAATTTCGATTATTGCGTTGGCTGCTGCGGCGTTTGCGCTCTACCAACAAAACTTAACAACCCAGGCACAATTACTCGAATCAACAAAGCGCATTGCCGAGCTTGAGCATACCCTCACCACCACAGATGAAGAGATGGACTTGTCCGCGGGTGCAATGCAAGCAAAATTGAACACACTAACCGAGCGCACAGACGAGCTTTGGTCGCAGATGGATAAACTATGGGCGTCAGCGTGGCGAAGAAACCAATCAGACATCAAAAAGCTCGAAGAGCAAGCAAGTAATAACGCTAAAAACCAGACCAGTACGACTACCAAAGTAGAAACGCTATCGCAGAGTCAAACGGAGCTTGCTTTAAAACTATCGCTATTAGAAGAACAACAGCAAGCCGCTAGTGTGCTAAAAAATCAAATTGCAGCCATTAATGGCGATGTTGATCAGTTAAAGTCTCAAGCACAAAGCAGAGACTCTAAACAGATAGAGATCGGCGCAAGCCTTACCCAAATAGAGATGACACAAACCGCACTGGCAGAAAAGCTAGAGCGTTTGGAGCGTAAATTGGCACCAGCCCCCACAACTCAAACGCAACCAAAAGCGAATTAATCCACCATTATCAATGGTTACGTTAGCAATACGGGTTGGCTGCGAACTCGCGCAACCAACTCAGCTTTTATTCTCTTGGACACTCATAAAGTCCCTCGCCAGTTCACAAAATATAACGTAAAATATCCTATTACATTCCTGTATTTATTCGCGCGTAAGCTTTACGCTTAAATCAATACACATTATCTACTCAGGCATACTGTTTTGCCGATTGAGTATTTCTTGCTTGAAGGCAACTATGAAAAAGACATTTGAACTAATTCACCCTAAAATCAAACTTGAAAGACGCGTTGACGCGGTTAAGCATGAGCTTAAAAAATACCTAAAGCGCGAGCGCAACAAAACTTTGCCAGCGGGCGCTGATTATTGGGATTTTGATTGTAAGTTTGGTAACACAGAGGCTGAAGCCGAGCCGGTGCACCTATCACAACTAAACAAGTTGATTGATAAAACGCAAACTGAAAACCTCACTTCCTTTTATGTTGAGATTTTAGCAAAGCCAGGCTATAGAAAATCAAACGATTTATCTGACGATGAGTTAGAAGACTACTAAGCCCAACTTCTGTAGGTCGAGCTTTAGCTCGACAACATCTACTCTCCCCCAACAATACCAACTGGCACAAAATCACGCGCATGATACAATCGCTCGTCGAATTTTTGGTGGCGTTACTGCCGGTATAGTGAGAATTAAAAAGTATGAGCGAGTCATTTGTAGCAATCGGATTGGTAAACCCTAAATCACCAACCAACGTGGGTGGCGTATTACGGGCCGCAGGTTGTTATGATGCGCAAGCCATCTACTTTAGTGGCAATCGTTATGCAAGGGCTGCAAAGTATCATACGGATACAAAAAACGTTGCCGACAACATTCCCATCAAACAAGTTGATGATTTTATCAGTTTAAAAGTAGCTGGCCGTGCGCTTGTCTGTGTGGAGCTGGTAGAGGGCGCAGCCCCACTGCCTCAGTTTGTTCACCCCGACAATGCGTTATACATTTTTGGTCCTGAAGATGGCAGCCTGCCACAGGAAATCGTGGATGCCGCCGATGCCGTGGCATATGTACCAACCACAGGTTGCATGAACTTAGCCGCGACAGTCAACGTGTTGTTATACGACCGTATGGCAAAACGCTCAACGGGATTTGATGCTAGTCAGATACTCACCAGCCGTGATATCAATAACCGCCTAACAGTTGGATAAGTTTTTGCTGTAAGCATCTTTTTATTTTTGACTAACCCGCTCTTTGTCCGGGTAGTGATTTGCATTTTTTAGGCTTTGTAAGTCATCAAAACGTACTCCGTGCTGAGCCATAACTGGGCGTACTTTTTTACTTATCAATTGTCGAATATAAAACGGTTGATTCGGTACAAAGTGATGGATCGTGTGCGTACGACCAAAATCAAAACAAAATAACTGAAACGGTAAAAACCAGCGACTGGTGATCACATGGGTCTGCTCTAACACATTACTCACGCCGCCATAATAATGCATTGAAGATGTGACAAGGTTTAAAGATGCTGAGCGGATCATATTAGGCACAATCAGCACCACCATTAAAAACTCAGCAACCGCTAGTAACTCTGCTCCCCACCTAGGTAATTCAAACGGTTGTATAAATTGCAGCACGTAATAAGTAATCACACCATATAAAGTCGCAAAATAAGCCGTGGCAAGCGGAAAGCCAGCATTAAAGACCTGCAAAAACGTAAAACCCTTGATTTCTCGACTAAACCGCTTGGCATTCAATAATAAACCTAGCAATCCATCTGTAACCACCACAGCTCGCAACCAAGGAGATTGGATACCATTACCCACCAAGCGCTCTTCTATGTCTTGTTCAGTACCAGACACTTTATGGTGATGTAAATGAATTTGCCTGCGATACCAAGGATTCACCGTATTTGGTCGCATAAGCCACACCGTCGACATCATAAAATGATATACAAATGGGCGGTTGCTAAAATACTGTTTATGGATCAAATCGTGCTCAAGTTCATGAGAAATAGAGGTAATAAAAGCCGCCAAGATAATACACAGCCATGCAGGAATAACGGCAAAATAGTAAAGCAAGGCAACGCCAATTAGCGCACTTAACGACAACAGCAAAATCACCATAGCAATACCGTTTTGCTGATTTAAAATAGGATAACGCGTTCGAAGCGACTGCTCTTCAGCTTGGATAGCAGTCACTATCGCTTTGATATTCTGCCTCGCAATTAATATTGGCATAGATAACTTAATTCACCTTTTGATATCAAGATCATAACGAAAACTCCTACTACCGTAGCAGCGGCTTTACGCCGCGACAACTTTCAAACAGCAACGCAACGAAACACCCAAACTCCGCGCTTCTATTGACTATCGTCCATCTCGTATTGTCGTAGCAGCGGCTTTACGCCGCGACCGCTTTTCAAACATCAATACAAAGCAACACCCAAACTCGAGTTTCTATTGATTATCGTCCATCTTATATTCCCGTAGCAGCGGCTTTATGCCGCGACAGTTTTTCAAACATCGATACAAAGCAATACCCAAACTCCGCGCTTCTATTGACTATCGTCCATCTTATATTCCCGTAGCAGCGGCTTTATGCCGCGACAGTTTTTCAAACATCGATACAAAGCAACACCTAAACTCCAAGCTTCTATTGACTATCGTCCATCTCACATTGTCGTAGCAGCGGCTTTACGCCGCGACAACTCTAAAACAGCGACGCAACGCAACACCCAAACTCGAGTTTCTATTGATTATCGTCCATCTCATATTGCTTCAAGATGGCCAGCATGCTCTCTGGAATTGGCGATTTTTTCCCTGTTTTCATATTAAACATCACCACATTCGCATACCCGGTTGTGCATACTGCTTGTTGTGATTCACTAAACGCCTCATAGCGCATGGTAAAACGATCTTCTTTGATATCAGTGATATATGAACCAATATGCAAGGTATCTGGAAAAGTGACGGGTCGTTTATATTGCGCGTAAGTATCACGTAAAACCGGACTATGGGTAGGTTCAGATAATACAGAAAGTAAGCCCGTTTGAGTCAAAAAATCGATTCGCGCGGTTTCAAAATAACGAAAATACGACACGTTATTCACATGCCCCAACGCATCCATTTCTCCCCATACCACATTCACTTTGGTGGTGATTGCAAACATTTCTAAAAATTCCTGCATGATGTTACCTTTAATTTTATTTATTGAACTTGAGAGTAACAACTCATCGTACCAGCAACAAGATTAATGAGATGATTTAAAGACAACTTGCTAGGATAAGGAAAGCAAAGCCAGCATTTCGCAGTGCAATCTTACGCTATCCCACGTAGGTCGCCATTTATGGCGAAAAATAATGCTTCAACTCCTTTTGATCTCGACAAAGCGGCAGATATAAGCACACGGAAAAAGCTGGGTTTTATAGCTTTGCTCTTGCATTGTACCCTACGTAGGTCGCCATTTATGGCGACAAGTAATGCTTCAGCTCCCTTTGTTTTCAGCGTAGCTTTAGATAGAAACACAATTCAAGCGAAATCCCTATCACTCAATCTCACAAAAAATTGACGCCTTTTATAGGTTCAACAACCAAGATAAATACACAATAAATTTTCTCAATACTTTCAATACATAAGCAAACAGCGGAGCAATATTTACAAGCTTGGTTTAAAAAATGCATCTGAAATCAAAATCAGAATTAAACTTAAACATGTCACCAATATGAACAAAAGCACAAATACAGTTTATGTACTGAGCGGTTACGCTAAATGCACCATCACTCAGCAAGGGAAGTACAAACCCGGCAACAAACACTCCATCGGCCTGCTAACCACAGACGAAAACTACGAAGATAACATCAATAAACTTGAAGCCTTTATTAAAGATTTAGGTTGGGACTCCATTACGTTTTGCATGGTCGAAACCGTTAACGACATCAGCACCCTATCCAACGACGTTTTGGTATCCAGTTTTCTTCGAGCTCAGCAAAATGGCCAGTCGTTAGTAGTAAACGATCTCCCTATTACCGTCCATTAAGGCGGTAAATGCACACTTCAAGGCCTGACTGTAAGCAATGGCGGCAAAAGCACTACGCAACTTTATACCGAGCTGAAGTTGATCGGGTGGGAGCGGCTTCACGCCGCGATCTTTTGATGGTTGCCATTTAAGGCTACGAACAATTCGTAGTCGCGACTATATGTCGCGACTTGTCTTTTGAATCCAACCTTCAACTTTGCCTCATGTTGCTTCGCCGGTAAGGCAAAACCAGAGAGGTACACTATTTGTCGCCATAAATGGCGATCTACATAGAGGTTTGGTGTGAAGTCTCAGCTATTCTTCGTTATAAGGGATCGCGGCGTGAAGCCGCTCCCACAAACCAAGAAAAGAGCCAAATATGTGTCTTCACCAAATCCACACCCACAAAAAAGCCGCCCTTTTTACAAAGGACGGCTTTTCAAAATTTGCTAAGTCGCGCTAAAGCGCGACCTACAACCCCTTGGCTCTTCTATTTTAACTAAACCGTGCAGGAGCGGCTTCACGCCGCGATCTTTAGATGCTTGCCAGCGACTACGAACAATTTGTAGCAGCGACTTTATGTCGCGACTTGTTTTTGGAGTCCAACCTTCAACTTTACCTTTTGATAAGCTACTCTACTTTCTATAATGCTTTAAATACACTACGTTGGATAAGTCACAAGCATTATGTGACGCAACTTCGTTCACATCCCCAAGGCACTCACTTTTAACCAAAGCTTGGCAATAGGCCAGTAACTCCTTTATCGGAATAACCTTCTCTTTACGCTTAGTTTCTTTGTTTGTTATTCGTTTTACGGACGTGTTTAGGTAAATAGCTAATTCAGTCGCTTGCCGGGCTGATAACTGGGATGCACCTTGCTCTCTTAAAATTTGTTCAACCCAAATCCCTGCATCGCAAATATGCCCATTTATACTTAAATCAGTATTTTTAACCCACTCAACGTTAAATGTTATGTCTGATAACTCACTCAACAACAAGGCTATTTCACTTCTAGGCATTCTTCCATCAGCGCTTTGATAGCTTTCCAATGTTTCCGCCAACATTGCCTGCCACTCCATAGTGAGTAACTTAGTTAACTCATCAACAGTTAGTCGTGCAGTAATTGGTATAAAGAAGACAAAGCGACTATTGGCTTCACAAACAATTATGGTCTTTTCATATGACTTGTATCGATTATCAATCACATGAGCTTGCCAGCACATAGCTGTGCTATCTGATTTCAGTGTCTTAACCCCCGCTTGTTTACCTTCACGCGTTGGTAATCTCGGCAGATCGGTTTTAAGCCATTTATTTAATACATTGCTGGCAAAGAATAGTAACTTCATCAGACTTTCTTTTCCGCTTTAGGCTGTTTTACCGCCATTTCTGAACTACTGAGGTAAGGAACCTTACCTGAAGGCACTATATTAGCAGCCGCCTCCAAATGCACGTCTTGATCATCAAAAAGGAGAGATACCTTCTTTGTGGCTTTACCCTGTAAGGTCTGAATGGGTTACTTCCACCCGCTCATAATGCCGATTGAGATCGCTTAGGATCAATTGCTAATTCCTCAATTTTCTCATACTATCAATCTGTTCACATACAGAGAGTAAACATGGCCGATGATATTTTGACCATTCAAGAGGTCGCCACCTACCTAAAGCTAAATGAAAAGACGGCATATCGTCTTGCAAGTGAAGGCAAATTACCTGGGTTCAAGGTGGGTGGTAGTTGGCGCTTTAAGCGCGTAGATTTGGAAAAGTGGATTGAAGAACAAAAGAGTCCTCAACCAAAAGAATAAATAAGGATGTTATATGATCCCTAGTTATCAAGAATTCATGCGCCCCTTTCTCGAAATTGCTCATCAAGCTGATGGCAAAGAAGTTAGATTACGCGATGTGATAAATCAGTTAGCTGATAAGTTCTGTCTATCTGAAGCTGAACGTGAAGAGACACTGCCAAGCGGCAGACAATCTATTCTTGATAACCGTGTTGGTTGGGCTAGGACTTACCTAACCAAAGCAGGCTTGCTTGAGACTACACGGCGAGCACATTTTGTGATCACCGCTCGTGGTATATCCGCTTTGCAAGATCCCAGTGTTAAAATTGACAATGACTATCTAAAGCAATTTGATGAATTTGTAGCATTTAAGCAAAAGACAAATGAATCTGATACGCCTAGCGTTGATGTAGAGTCAGAGAAAGACATCACCCCTGATGAAGCACTAAGAGCTGCTTACAAAAAGATTAACGATGCGCTAGCACAAGATATCCTAGACAGAACCCGTAAAGTCACCCCAGCCTTTTTTGAAGACCTGCTGATTGAACTACTCGTTGCCATGGGATATGGCGGTACAGGTGAAGGCGCAGCCCATGCACTTGGTAAAACGGGTGACAATGGCGTAGATGGTGTTATAGATCAAGACCCTTTAGGCGTAGATCAGATATACATACAAGCCAAGCGTTATGCAGAAGGCAATAACGTTGGTGCTAGTGACATTCGAGATTTCTTCGGCGCACTAAATCTAAAAAAAGCACAGAAAGGCATTTTCATTACAACATCTGAATTTACATCGTCAGCCATCGATACCGCACAAAACTTAGGTACTCGCATTGTACTTATAAATGGCACCGAATTAGCCAAACTCATGCTGCGATATAACATCGGCAGCCGAGACGAACAGGTACTGCACCTGAAGAAAATAGATGAAGACTTCTTTGAAATATAAGTTTGAGAATTAGACACACATGAACCAACAAGAAATCAAACAATTAGAAACCGAATTATGGGACAGCGCCAATTCGCTGCGTGCTAACTCCAAACTAACCGCAGCCGAATATAAAGATCCGGTGCTTGGTCTTATTCTTTTACGTTATGCACAAAACCGCTACGACCAAGCCAAAGAGCAAATTGAAGCAAGCATTCAAGAAGGTCCTCGTGGGAAACGAGCACCTACCAAAGATGACTTCTTAGCCGCTGGCGCAATGATGTTGCCGCAAGAGTCGCAATTCGACTATCTGGCAGATTTACCAGAATCAGAATCGCTTGATGAAGCCATTAATAACGCCATGAAACTCATTGAAGAGGCTTATCCAGATTTGGCAGGTGTATTACCGAAAAACTACCAAGAATTCGATACAGACCTTCTAAGAGAGCTTATTCGAGTATTTAACAAAGACTCAGTTAAGAAAATCAAAGGCGATATTTTCGGGCGAATCTACGAATTCTTCCTAATGAAGTTCTCAATGGACGGAGCTGGTGCTCAAGAAGGCGGAGAGTTCTTCACGCCGCCATCACTGGTTCAACTTATCGTAAACATGATCAAACCTGATCACGGTGTCATCCATGATCCCGCTTGTGGTTCAGGCGGCATGTTCGTACAAACGGGCCACTTTATTGAAGAGCTTGCTGAAAAAGAAAACCAAGATGCATCCGTCAATACCAAAGTAACTTGTTACGGCTCCGAACTAAAATCGAACAACACCCGTTTAGCCAAAATGAACTTAGCTATTCATGGTATTGAAGGTAAAATCATCGAGAGCAACAGCTTCTACTCAGATCCTCATTCGCTAGTTGGCAAGTGTGACTTTGTAATGGCTAACCCACCATTTAACGTAAAAAAAGTCGATAAGAAAAAAGATTACGTTAAAACCGATGTTCGTCTATTTAAAGATGTCGGTATTCCAAAAGCCGATAACGGCAATTACCTTTGGATTCAATATTTCTATCATTATCTAAACGAGCAAGGTCGTGCTGGTTTTGTTATGGCAAGTTCAGCGACTGACGCTGGTAACACCGAGAAAACCATTCGCCAAAAGCTGGTTGAAACAGGCGCTGTCGATTGTATCGTTGCGGTAGGTAATAATTTTTTCTATACCCGTTCTCTGCCTTGTCATGTCTGGTTTTTAGACAAAGGTAAAAGAGAAGAGAACAAAGACAAGATCTTAATGATCGATGCTCGTAATACCTTCCGAGTTGTCACCAATACCATTAACGATTACTCACCAGGTCAGTTAACTAACTTTAACGCCATCATGGAATCCTACCGTGGTGATGACACTGCTATTGCTTCAGCACAAACAATCCACAACCAAGAAGCAATCAACCTTGCCAAAGACATTGCGCTTGAAATCAATCAATTGCGTAAAGAGTGTAAAACCATCTTAGCAGCTCCCAATGCCGAGGACTTTAAGGGGGACAAACCAAACCTTGATTTCAGCTCAATTACCGCAGAGTTAGATGAAGTATTAAGTGTTGCAGATAACAGTGACTTTGACGTTTGCCATACGTGGAATAAACGCTTTAACCAACCTGTTGAAAAGCTATTTGCCTTAATCGAGCAATGCCAAGCAGATTCTGAAAAAGCCTTGGCTGACTTTAAAGCACTCAGTAAAGAAGACAAAGCTACCAAAGAAAGCAAACAGCTTAAAAAGCAATTGGATGCCAACAGCAAACTGCTTAAGTCATTAACCGCTGCCCTAAATGCTCATAAAACCCTACTCAAACAAGAATTAGCGGACTATAAACAACGCATTAAAGATTGGTCTTCATTAAGAGAAAACTTCCCTAACGACCAATATCAGGACGTAGAAGGCCTATGTAAAATAGTTAGTCGTAATGAAGTGGAGGAAAACGACTACAGCTTAACACCTGGAAGATATGTTGGTTACAAGATAGATATAGATCCAAATTTTAATTATGTAAGCAGAATGAATCAAATACATTCTGAATTAGATAACCTGAATAACTCTTCTCAGCAATTGCTCCAACTTATCAAAGAGGTGAAACTGTGACAGCATTACCTCATGGTTGGGAAGACCTAAAAATTAAAGATGTTGCCAGAATAGGTGATGGAGCTCATGCGAGCATACAACGATTAGACGAAGGTGTTCTTTATCTATCTTCTAAAAACTTTGGCCTTGAGAGATTAAATCTGAGCCAAGTAGATTATATTTCTCAAGAAGATTACGAAAAGCACTTTAGAGCAGACTCAAAAGCCATCACAAAGCCTCTGGAAAATGATGTTTTACTGGGAATTATTGGGAGTTTGGGGGCTCCTTACCTAGTTAAGAAAAGTGACTTATTCGGATTATCGAGTAGCGTCGCAATCGTTCGCCCAAATCAGTCTCTAATAGACCCGAACTATTTATATTACTGGTTTAAGTCTCCAACTTTTCAGCTTGCTATAAATCAAATAAAAAGTGGTGTTGCTCAGAGTTTTTTGAGTTTAGGAATGATCGGTAACCTTCCTTGTTATTTCCCTAAAGATTTAGAGCATCAAAAAAGTATCGCTGCCATATTGACCAGCTACGAAGACCTTATTGAAAACAACCTAAAACGCATTAAGTTGTTAGAAGAAATGGCGCAAATCACATACGAAGAGTGGTTTGTTCGTATGAAATTCCCCGGCCATGAAACCACTGTTTTTGATAAAGAAACAGGCCTACCTGAAGGTTGGGAAAAACGCCCAATTAGTGATTTTTGCGAAAAAATTACAGACGGAACTCACGATAGTCCCAAACAAGTTGAGCAGGGTGTCCCTTTAATCACAGGTAAGCATATTGAGAACGGATTCATTAATTTTGATGATGCTTATTTGATAAGCCATGAAGATCACGAAAAGATCAAGAAAAGAAGTGGGTTATCAAAATGGGATATTTTATTTTCAAACATAGGAACACTGGGTAATACAGGTGTCGTTACCCAAGATTTTGAATATAGCTGTAAAAATGTTGTTATCTTCAAGAGAAAACCGGGATTTGAATACTTCTTATATAGCTACTTGGCTAACGAACACACCGTAAACAAATTAGATAGTATGTCATCTGGTGTAGCCCAAAAATTTTACAGTTTGAAGTTTATCCGAGCACTTGAAGAGACACTTCCTGGCAATGATGTTATTGATAAATTTAATAAATTTGCAGAACCAATTTTGACAACAAAGTACAAATTACACGAGCAAATTAAGCTATTGAAAGAAGCCAGAGATATACTTCTTCCTCGATTAATGACAGGCATGATTGATATCGAACAAGTGGAATTGCCTGAAGCTATGTTGACACGCCTTGAACAACAAGAAGATAAAATGGCATCAGCCATATAAATATAATTAAGAAAGAACAATAACAAGCGCTCGGCTTCAAAAAGAAGCAAAAAAGCGTATTGAATGGAGTATCAATAAATGAGTTATGACTATTCTGAAGATGGATTGGTAGAAGCAGCCAGCGAAGAGGTATTGCTCGACCTGCAATGGCAGGTGACAACCGCCTGGCACAATGAAACGCTATCAACCAGTGATGACCGTAGTGACGGTTTGCTTGGTCGCGCCAATAAATCAGAAGTCATACTTATTCGTTACTTAAAACAAGCACTGGTTAAGTTGAACCCTGATTTACCAGATACGGCTTATCAAAATGCCATTGACCAAATCACCCAAGTTGAGGCCGATAAAAGCTTAGGAGCGATTAATAAAGCCAAGCACGAATTGCTAACCAAAGGCGTACAAGTAAGCTTTCAGGACGACAAAGGCAAACTGCATAAAAAACGCCTTAAGGTCTTTAACTTTAACGAGCCAACAGACAACCACTTCCTAGCGGTAAGGCAATTTGAAGTAGTGGGTAGACTTTATAATCGTCGCCCTGATATTGTTGGTTTTGTTAATGGTATTCCATTGGTGTTTTTTGAGTTAAAAGCCCATCACACCGATTTGCGCAACGCCTTTGAAGATAACCTAACTGATTACAAAGATACCATCCCAGAAGTGCTACACAGCAATTCCTTTATCATTTTAAGTAATGGTACGGATTCACGAGTAGGCACAGTAACCAGCCCTTATAAGTTCTTTTTAGAATGGAAACGTATTGAGGAAGACGACAAAGGCGAAGTTAGCCTAGATACCATTTTACGAGGCACCTGTGAGAAGCATCGCTTATTAGATTTGTTTGAAAACTTTGTACTGTTTGATGGCGAAGGTGACGACATTGTAAAAATCATGGCGAAAAACCACCAATTTATTGGTGTAAATAAAGTGGTTGAGCAAGCGAAAAACATTCAAGACTTAAAAGGTAAGCTTGGTGTTTTCTGGCATACCCAAGGCTCGGGTAAGTCCTATTCTATGGTGTTTATTTGCCAAAAAATCTTACGTAAATTTGGCAAGAGTTATACCTTCTTAATTGTGGTTGACCGTACCGAATTAGAGAACCAGTTATACGATACTTTTACTGGCTGTAGCGCAGTTACCGAAGAAAACGTGAGAGCGAAAAGCCGTGCTCATTTACGTGAACTGTTAAGTGAAAACCATCGTTATGTGTTTACTCTTATTCATAAATTCGCCATCGACAAAAAGAAAGAAACCGAATATCCGCTCATTACTGAGCGAGATAACATTATTGTTATCTCCGATGAAGCTCACCGAACTCAAGGTGGTACTTACGCTCAGAACATGCGATTTAAAGCCATACCTAATGCGTCTTTCTTGGGTTGTACAGGCACACCTTTAATTGCCGATGAAGTTGAACTGACGAAAAAAATCTTCGGTGGTTATGTTTCAGTCTATGACTTTAAAAAGGCGATGGATGATGGGGCAACACTGCCACTGCGTTATTTAAACCGTGGTGAAAAGCTCAATATTGAAAACCCAGATTTAGATGAGCGCATGGCAGAGATCATCAACAATGAAGATCTCGATACTGACCAAATCGCCAAGCTAAAACGAGAGTTTGCTAGAGACTATCCCATTCTCACATCTGATGATCGCTTAGATAAAATCGCTAAAGATTTGGTGTGGCACTTCAATGACCGAGGATATCAAGGTAAAGCGATGTTTGTTGCCCTTGATAAACCAACCGCTGTACGTATGTATAACTTGGTAATGAATTATTGGCCTGAGTACATTGAAGAACTCAAACAGCGCATTGACGATGCGGAAGATCAACAGGAAGAATTGGTCCTTAAAAAGCACCTTGCCCGTGTTGAAGAAACCGAAGTTTGCGTGGTGGTAAGTGGTGAGCAAAACGAAGTTAAGAAGTTTAAAGAGCTTGGTTTAGACATTGAAACTCATCGTAAAAAGATGGTGGAGCGAGATCTTGAAACGGAATTTAAAGATGAAGAGAACCCGTTTCGTTTAGCTATTGTTTGTGCCATGTGGATCACTGGCTTTGATGCGCCATGCGTATCGACAGTTTATCTAGATAAGCCAATTCAAGGTCACACTCTGATGCAGACAATTGCCCGTGCTAACCGTGTTTATGACGATGAAAAAGAAAATGGCTTAATTGTTGATTACGGCAATGTTTATACCCAGCTAGAAAAAGCCTATTCCGTTTATGGTGAAGGCGGCAAACCGACTTCGCCAGGTGGTAAAGGCAATGGTGGTGAAGAAAAGCCAGGCAACCCTGTAGAAAAGTTAGAGGAAATGGCAGAAGAGCTAAATGCAGCGATTCTAGCTGTAGCCAACTTCTTATCTGAAGTAGATTTTAACCTTGAAGATTTAGTGAATGCTAAAACGGCCATGGAGAGACTAGCTTCGCTTGGCAAAGCCGCTAATGCCGTGTGTCTCAATGAAACTACACGTACTCAATTTGAAGTGGCGGCTCGTGATGTTATGCGCAAATATAAAGCGCTTTATCCAGAAGAAATAGTTAAACAATTTATTCCTCGCTACAACGCTATCGAAGCAATCTACAACCAGCTCAATCAAAAGACTAAATCTGCCGACATTTCATCTGTCATGCGGAAGCTTCAACAAGAAGTCAGCATGAGCGTTAGCACCATTAAAAGTGAAGTTAGAGCAGACGACTATGTTGATCTTGGCAACTTAGATTTTGACAAATTAAGAAGAGCTTTTGCTAAATCAGAACAGAAAAATGCCGTTGTATTCGACCTTCAAGAAGCCATTGAAAAACAACTTGAAAAGATGGTTCGAGAAAATCCAATTCGCCTAGAATTTTACGAAAAATACAAACGTATTATTGACGAATACAACGAAGGCAAAGACATCCAAGCAGTGCAAAAAGCATTTGATGATCTAAATGACTTTATGCAAAACGATTTAAGCCCCGAACAAGAAAGAGCTATGCGTGAAGGCTTAGATGAAGAAACGTTAGCGATTTACGACTTATTGATAAAACCCTCGCTAACCAAAGCCGAAGAAAAAGAAGTTAAAAAAGTTGCCAAGGAAACACTTGAAAAACTTAAGGCAGAAAAGCTCAAAGTGGAACGCTGGCGTGAAAGTACGCAAGTTAGCTCACAAGTAAAAACCATGATCAAAGATAGCCTAGAGTGGCTACCACAAGCCCCTTACCCTGACGATGAGTTGGCCGACCTAAACCTTGTTGTTTATCAGCATGTTTATGCCAATTATCAAGGCGCTGGTAACAGTACATATGGGCAGTTTTAGAGATAAGCAAATGGAATTAACGTTTGAAAAAAGTAAACACGGAGCCTTCCCTCCACAAACTGGTAGGCTAACAGCTTTCTTGTGTGAAGATAATTGGGATGACTACTCATTTAAAACAAGTTTTTCACTCATCGTATTCGATGAAAATGGAGTTAGGCATAAAATCGGTAATCTAAAGCTTGGTATTGTTGGGTTTGAATCGGAGTGGGTCTCAGAGCAGTTACCGGATAGTTTTAGCGAGTTACCTGAAAAAGCTTTTACGCTCGGACAAGATGAAGAATACTACAAAAATATACGAAGATTGTTGAGCGAAGAGTTAGGAAATCAACTCTTAGATAAACTCAAAGACGTAGCGTATTTAAAATCGAGCTTTGATGTTGCGGTCAATGAGTATGTTTTTAAAACATCCTTGCTAAGGAACGTAAGTATTTCTGTAATCCATGGACAGTATTCAAGAATATTAAAAAATGAAGCCCCACTTACAGAGTTCAACTTTTCATATAAGAAGCAACAAACTGAAAAAGGCGCTCAAATAGATTTAAGCTTTAAAGTTACACCAGGCTCTTTTCCACCTAGCAATATTCACGTATTGATAGGTAGAAATGGGGTTGGTAAAACAACCCTTCTAAACAATATTGTTAGAAGTGTTATTGAGGAAGAAGCTGACCCTGCCGAAGTTGGTTCGATATTCATACAAACTAATTTTTGGCAAGAAACCGAACTCCCAAAAGACTATTTTAGCAGTATATCATCTGTATCATTTAGCGCATTTGATCCGTTCATCCCACCGACAGATAGATCCGATAGATCTTTAGGTACATGTTACTTCTACATTGGGCTTAAGAAGAGTGGAAATAATGTTTCAAATGAGTTGAAAGATATAGAACTACTAAGGAGTGACTTTGTTAATAGTTTAGCCGTTTGCTTTGGCCTAGATAGCAAGAAACAAAGATGGATAAGAGCTATTGAGACGTTAGAGTCTGATATAAACTTTGCTGAAATGAATCTCACACGCTTAGGTCAATTAAACAGAATCAGCGAAGTTAAAAAATCAGCATTCAACTTAGTAAGTAGAATGAGCTCAGGCCATACGATTGTTTTACTCACATTAACCAAGCTTATTGAAACAATAGAAGAGAAAACATTAGTCCTAATTGATGAGCCAGAAAGCCATTTACATCCACCGCTATTATCAGCATTTACAAGAGCCCTCTCTGATCTATTAGTAGATAGAAACGCTGTCGCTATCATTGCCACTCATTCACCCGTAGTGCTTCAAGAAATACCTAAAAGCTGCGTTTGGAAGTTGGAACGTACGAGAAATGAAGGGGTGTCATTTAGACCAGAAAATGAAACTTTTGGAGAAAATGTCGGTGTATTGACTCGTGAAGTATTTGGCTTAGAAGTCACAAAGTCCGGTTTTCATGCGTTATTAATCGAGTCAGTCGAAGAAGGAAAAACCTTTGATGAGATTGTAGATCTTTATGATGGCCAGTTAGGCTATGAAGGCCAAGCCATCCTCAGAGCTTTAATCGCGCATAAAGAGGTAGTTTAACAATGAGAGCTATTCCACTGCCTCAGTTAAATTTCACTGATGTATTAAATACATGTGTAGAAAGCATTAGTAACCAACTTTTAACTACAAGATTAAATGCTATCAATCCACAAATGAATAACGCTGTGCAAGATTTTGACGTTAAAGCTACCACTGCCAACTTATTCCAAATAATTCCTTTTGCTGGTGCTGATGCTGACATTGTCTCAGGGCGAGTAACTAAAGCAGAACTAAAAGGTCTATATACATTTCATTTAGTTCCTGCAACAAAGCCAGCTCGACAATATTATGATTATTTAATGATGCGAGCTCCTTTGCGTATTTGTCCATTTTGTGGATTTGGGCAAGTTGACACGTTAGATCACTATTTACCGAAAGCAAAGTTTCCACTGTTATCTATTCATCCAAACAATCTAGTTCCAAGTTGTACCCCTTGTAATAAAGGTAAAAGCGCAGGAATAGCAGCATCGAAGAATGAGCAAAGCTTACACCCTTATTTTGATCAAGGGCACTTTATCAATGATCAATGGTTGTTTGCAGAAGTCATAGAAACTAGTCCAGCTACAGTTAGATACTATGCTCACCCTCCAAACACTTGGAGTGCTGATGACAAAGCTAGAATTACCAACCATTTCAATGACTTTAAATTGGCACAACGTTTTTGTGTTCAAGCAGGTGAAGAGTTATCAAATTTACGTGGTGAGTTAGAAATTGACTTCCAAATTGGTCAGCAGACGGCTGTAGAGCAAGCCCTAATAAAAAAGCACTCTGGAGCATCACTACAACATAGAAACAGTTGGAGAACCGCTATGTATCAGGCTTTGATGCAAAACAATTGGTATTGCAGCGGTGGTTTTAAATAGCCGCCTGACAATGTCATTGAAGATGTGCTGTTACTATAAAAATTTTATTTTGCACAAAAGCAAAAAAGCGAACCATTTCTGGTTCGCTTTTTAATTTTTACTGATCTCTAAATTCAACTATCGGTTGCAAACTTTATTTGAGTTGCAAACTTAATTCCGATAGTTGCATTCTTTATTCGAGATCGACAAAACTCTTACGCATCGCGGTAAGTATCAACCGCTGGGCAAGAACAAATTAGGTTACGGTCGCCGTATACGTCGTCGATACGAGTTACCGTTGGCCAGAATTTGTCTTTTGCTACGCTTGGTACTGGGAATGCCGCTGCGAGGCGATCATATGCACGGTTCCAGTCGTTGCTTAATACGTCTGCTTGCGTGTGTGGTGCAAATACTAATGGGTTGTCTTCGATAGACCATTCGCCTGATGCAATCTTGTCGATTTCACCTTTGATAGAAACCATGGCTTCGATAAAGCGGTCGATTTCTACCTTAGACTCAGATTCCGTTGGCTCAACCATAAGTGTGCCCGCAACTGGGAACGACATTGTTGGTGAGTGGAAGCCGTAGTCTTGTAGACGCTTAGCCACGTCCATTTCGGTAATACCAGTGGCTTCTTTCAGTGGGCGAAGGTCAACAATACATTCGTGGGCAACACGGTCGTTACGGCCACGGTATAGAATTGGGAAGTGCTCGCTCAACTTGGCTGTTAGGTAGTTAGCGTTCACGATTGCCATTTCTGTTGCTTGTTTTAGGCCTTCGCTGCCCATCATCGCAATGTATGCCCACGAGATAGGTAGAATAGCCGCTGAGCCGTAAGGTGCCGCAGAAACCGCGCCGTTGCCTACGTTTGTACCTTCCACGTTGATCACGCTGTGGTTAGGCATAAATGGCGCTAGGTGCGATTTAACACCGATAGGACCAACACCTGGGCCACCGCCACCGTGTGGAATACAGAATGTTTTGTGTAGGTTTAAGTGTGATACGTCAGAGCCGATTGAACCTGGGCTAGTTACCCCAACCTGCGCGTTCATATTTGCGCCGTCCATGTATACTTGGCCGCCATGCTGGTGCACGATGTCGCATACTTCACGGATAGATTCTTCGTATACACCGTGTGTAGACGGGTAAGTGACCATGATGCACGATAGGTTTTCAGCTACATCTGCGGCTTTCGCGCGTAGGTCTTCCATATCGATGTTACCGTTTTTATCACAGTCAACCACAACCACTTTCATGCTTGCCATTTGTGCAGACGCTGGGTTTGTACCGTGCGCTGAACTTGGGATCAAACAGATGTTACGGTGGCCTTCACCGCGAGACTCATGGAACTTACGGATCGCGATAAGACCTGCGTATTCACCTTGTGCACCTGAGTTTGGCTGTAGTGATACTGCGTCGTAACCTGTGATGTTCACAAGCCAGTCGTGCAGCTCAGTCATCATGATCTTGTAACCTTGTGCTTGGTCGATTGGGCAGAACGGGTGTAGCTCTGCAAACTCAGGCCAAGTCACTGGGATCATTTCAGCGGTTGCGTTTAGCTTCATGGTACACGAGCCCAATGAGATCATTGAGTGGTTTAGTGCTAAATCTTTGTTTTCAAGACGCTTGATATAACGCAGCATCTCGGTTTCGCTGTGATAGCTGTTGAAGTTTGCGTGCGTTAAAATTTCGTCGTCGCGCACTAGGCTTGCAGGAATACCTGTGATGTTCTCGCCTGATACTTGTGCGTCTAGCGCATCTACATTTAGGCCGTGGTCGTCACCTAAAATGATGTCAAATAGCTCAGCTACGTCTGCACGCGTAGTAGTTTCGTTTACGGCAATTGAGTATTCGCCGTTGTGGTTAAGGGCAAAGTTTACGCCTTTTGCTACTGCACGCGCCACAACCGCTTGCTTGTCAGCGTCGTCCGCTTTAACAGTAATAGTGTCAAACCACGTATCGTGCTTAAGTGCCACGCCTTTTGCTTTAAGACCCGTTGCAAGAATGCTTGCAAGGCGATTAATACGCTCAGCGATGATCTTAAGACCTTGAGGACCATGGTAAACCGCGTAAAACGCAGCCATGTTCGCAAGTAACACCTGTGCAGTACAAATGTTTGAGTTGGCTTTTTCACGGCGGATATGCTGTTCACGAGTTTGCATCGCCATACGTAGTGCGTCGTTACCTAAACGGTCTTTAGACACACCAATAATACGGCCTGGTAGTGAACGCTTGTAAGCATCACGCGTAGCAAAGAATGCAGCATGTGGACCGCCGTAACCCATAGGTACACCAAAACGCTGTGCAGAACCAAGCACTACGTCTGCGCCTAGTTTACCAGGTGCTTTAAGTAGCATTAAGCTCATGATGTCTGCGGCAACACAGGCAATCGCTTTTTTGTCTTGTACTTGTGCGATTAGGTCAGTAACGTCAACCACTTCACCTGATGTTGTTGGATATTGGAATAGCGCACCAAAAATCTCGTGGTTAGCAGCGTCGCTAGCAGGACCTACTACTACTTCAAAACCAAACTGCTCAGCACGCGTAGATACTACATCGATAGTTTGTACGTGTACGTCGTCGGCAATAAAGAAGATGTTTGCTTTTTTCGCTTTAGATACACGTTTTGCAAGCGCCATTGCTTCTGCCGCTGCGGTGGATTCGTCAAGTAGTGATGCACTGGCTAAGTCTAGGCCGGTAATGTCCATAGTCAGCGTTTGGAAGTTAAGTAGTGATTCCAAGCGACCTTGCGCAATCTCTGGCTGATAAGGGGTGTAAGCCGTGTACCAACCCGGATTCTCAAGTACGTTACGTAGGATAACGTGAGGTACGTGCGTTGGGTGGTAGCCTTGACCGATATAAGATTTGAAAACCTTGTTTTTGCTTGCTACTGATTTCAGGTAGCTTAGGGTTTCCACTTCTGTGCGGCTTTCACCGATCTGTAAGCCCTCTTCTAAACGAATTGAAGCAGGTACAGTTTGACCGATCAGCTCTTCAACACTAGATACTCCAAGAGCGCTTAGCATCTCACTCACCTGTGCTGGGCTTGGCCCGATATGGCGGCGGATAAAATCTTGCTTTTGCTCTAACTGTTCAAGAGATTTGGCGTTTGACATTAGTCCAGGTTCCTATGATCCAAATGAAAAAGGTGAATACTGTTTTTATCTAAATGAGATACCTTGGTAACGGCAGTATTCTAAAAACGTTGGCATGATCTCGTCATACCTTGAGCAAGCACCCTTGCCCAAAAAGCAACAATAAAAGCCCCTAAAAAGGGGCTTTTATTACTATCAACAAATTAGTCTTCGTCGATTGAATTTGCGTAGCCTTCAGCGTCTAGTAGATTGTCTAGCTCAGACTCATCAGACGCTTTAATTTTGAACAACCAACCGTCACCGTAAGCATCGTTGTTTACAGTTTCAGGCGCATCTTCTAGGTCTTCGTTGATTTCAACGATAGTGCCGCCGATTGGTGCATAGATGTCTGACGCTGCTTTTACAGACTCAGCTACCGCACAGTCTTCACCCGCGTCAACTTCATCATCTACGTCTGGTAATTCAACGAATACCATGTCGCCTAGAAGTTCTTGTGCGTGCTCAGTGATACCAACAGTATATATGCCGTCACCTTCAGCGCGAACCCACTCGTGTGAAGTAGCGTACTTTAACTCGCTAGGAATGTTGCTCATTTTTTTGTTCCTTTGGTCGGTTGCGATGTCACCCCGTGAGCGACATCAATGTTATTCTATTTATTATCTATAAAAACTAGATAATTGACTTGCCGTTACGAACGAAGCTTGGCTTAACTACTTTAACATCAACTAGCTTCTTACGCATTTCAACTTGTGCAGTCTCGCCAATTGAACGAGGTACACGCGCAAGCGCTACACTGAAGCCTAAAGTTGGTGAGAATGTACCAGAAGTGATAACACCTTCGCCACCTTCTACGATAACTTTAGAACCACCACGTATTACGCCTTTGCTTTCTAGGACTAAACCTACCAGCTTATCAGTGCTTTGCTCTGCACGCTGTTTAGTGATAGCTGCACGACCGATAAAGTCACGCTCTTCTGGCTCCCATGCAATTGTCCATGCCATGTTCGCTGCAAGTGGAGACACCGTTTCGTCCATGTCTGAGCCGTAAAGGTTCATGCCCGCTTCTAAACGTAGCGTATCACGTGCACCTAGGCCAGCTGGACGCACACCTGCGTCTAATAATTTTTGCCATAAGTCCGCCGCACCATCGTTGTGTACTACGATCTCATAACCCTCTTCACCAGTGTAGCCAGTTGTTGCGATAAATAGGTCGCCAGCTTGCACACCAAAGAATGGCTTCATGCCTGCAACAGCCGCTTGTTGTTGTTCGTCTAGGATAGTTGCTGTTTTTGCTTTTGCGTTTGGACCTTGTACCGCAATCATCGCGTACTCAGGACGCTCAGTAACTGTGACTTCAAAATCAGCTGCTACCGCACCGATATGTGCAAGGTCTTTTTCGCGTGTTGCAGAGTTAACTACTAGGCGATATTGCGTTTCAGTGAAGAAGTAAATGATAAGGTCATCAATTACACCGCCCTGCTCATTTAGCATGCCTGTGTATAGCGCCTTACCAGCCACAGTAAGCTTAGCTACATCGTTTGCAACTAGCTTTTGTAAAAATGCCTTTGCGTCTACACCTTCGATATCAACAATCGTCATGTGTGAAACGTCAAACATGCCCGCATCTTGACGCACCGCGTGGTGCTCTTCAATTTGTGAGCCATAATTGATTGGCATTTCCCAACCGTGGAAGTCTACCATTTTCGCGCCAGCTTCTAGGTGCTTCGCGTGTAGTACTGTTTTAGAAGTCATACTTATCCTTCACTTTTTTACTCAGCCACCATCGGTTGGCGCTGAGGGGGTTATTGTTATCGCGCTTACGATAACTGCACGGAATTTATGAAACGAGTTTAAAACCAGCGTCAGTGAGCGTCGTTTGCCACTTATCTAATACAGCAGCTTGCGCAATCAACTGATACTGTTGCTGTTCGTCCACCAGCAAGGTCGTAATAAATACTTCACCGCTTTGCTTGCCATAGCAGGCATTTTTATCTGAGATCCTAAGGCCTGGCGTTAATGTAAAGTCGTTAACTAAACGCTCAAACGCAAGCTCACCGCTTATGGTGGCAGCAACTAAGTCGTGACGACGTACCAGTTCAATATCGAACTCATCGGCATGGCTATCAATCAGTGTTGCCAGCTCAGCGGCTGCGCTTTCACTTACAACAAAACGGTAAGCCGTTTCACTAAAATAGTACACGGCAAAATTTTCGCCACTGTCTAGTTTGCCTTGAAAACCTAAGCCCGGTGCCATTAACTTATTCAAGTTAAGTGCAAGAATTTGGCTTAAGAAAGGCGTGGTCTCAAAGCCGCTGAAATCAAGTACAACAACAGCATCAGTTGGCATGTAATGGTTTTGCGCCGGAACACTGCCCTGACGGTGCTTTGCAAAGATAATTGGCGTGACGCTCATGGCACTACCTTAGTGAAATTTCGATGAGCAAAAGTATAAGGATGCGCAAACTCAACAACAAATTGTATTTACTTATCAATTGATAAATAATATTAATGTACTTGGGTTTTATAAATTGCATTTCCTTATATGAAAAACTTATCAATTGATGGATTAAGAACGCTGGTCACTGTGGTTGATGTTGGTGGATTTGCCAAGGCTGGTGAACTGCTTGGCTTATCTCAACCTGCTGTTAGCTTGCAAATCAAACGTTTAGAAGACATGCTAGGTTGCAAGCTGTTTAAAAAACAGGGCCAAAGGCAGGTGTTGAATCAGTATGGTGAGCTACTTTTGCCCCTAGCCAAACAAATGCTGCAGCAGAACGACGCAATTATTCAGCAATTTACCTCAGAGAGTGTGACAGGCCGAGTACGTTTAGGCATTCCAAGTGAGTTTGCAGCACGGATCTTACCTTCTATTATTGGTGATTTCGTTTCTTTATATCCTGATGTTGCATTAGAAGTTAAATCAAGATTGAGTAAACACTTACTTTCTGTAGTAAGGCAAGACCAGTTTGATTTGGTGCTAGCGCTTAACGAAGAACTCTCATCCTCTAAATATCCAGTCTTTATGCAGGATCAATTAGTTTGGGTTGGCGATTTATCGCTTGCGCAGCATTCGGTTGTCACTTTAGTCACCGCACCAGAGGGCTGTATTTATCGCCGCCGCGCTATCGAGGCGTTGCAGCAAGCTGGATTACAATACCGTATCGTATATAGCAACGCCGACTTAACCGGCCTAACCGCCGCACTAAAAGAGGGACTCGGGATCACCGTACTGGCCAAAAGCACCGTGCCAGCAGAGCTGCCTTATCAGACCCAAACCCAAATATTACCCGAACTCGGCCAAATCGGTATCAGCCTAGTAAAAAACACCCAAGAATCCGCCCACGCCGTTGATAAACTCGCTGAGTTTATTGCATTGAGGTTAGGTTAAGAGATCGCGGGGTAAACCAGCTCCAACCTGCAACATAAAACCTCTGTGGGAGACGCTTTACGCGGCGAGGTTGTTGAAAAGATCGCGATGTAAAATCGCTCCTACCAACAACATAAAACCTCTGTGGGAGCCGCTTTATGCGGCGATCTTTTTATTTACCGCCTATCGCTTCTTTGGCGAACAAATGCTTGATTGGGCCGAGGTTGTCGACCAAGCTCAGGCCCACACCGCGTACTAGCTTTTTCAACGGGTGATTGCCTTCAAACAGTTCTTTAAGCCCTTGCATCATGGCAATATGCTTTTGGGCATCTGCTTTTCTGCTCCGCTCATATTGACGCAGTATCCGTGTGCTGGCAAATTGCTCTTGCGGTGCTGACAACAAGGTGATCAGATACGCAGCGTCTTTTAGTCCTAAATTCATGCCAAGGCCTGCAAGCGGGTGAATGGTATGTGCCGCGTCGCCCATTAAAACGATCCGCCCGTGCACCCATTGTTTTGCATAGCGCATAGTCAAAGGAAAAACATGTCTTTCGCTAATCAATTCACACACACTGCACTGCATATCAATTGCAGCACTCAACGCTTTATTAAAAGCCTCGACCGGCATGGCTTGTAGCTGCTTTGCTTTATCCGGTGCGGTAGACCATACAATTGAATGAGTATATGGGTCATCAAGCGGCAAAAAGGCCAACGGTCCATCAGGGAGGAACACTTGTCTTGCTGTTGCATCATGTGGCGCTGCGGTTTTTATCGTTGCAACCAGCGCATGGTGATCATAATCCCAATACGTGATTGGCATATTAAACTGCTGGCGAATAGCCGAACGTGCGCCATCAGCCGCCACCACTAGTTTCGCCATCACAGGTTCACCAGTCGCTAAGGTTAGCAACACATCGGTGTCTGTTTGGTGCAAGCTTTGGTATTTTGTGTTCCACATCAGTTTGGCAGACTGCTGTGCTTCAAGTGCTGTTAACAACGCATAGCGAATGGCGTCGTTTTCAATGATGTGACCAAGCTCAGGTAAGTCTAACGAGACATTATCAAAGGCGATTTTACCAAAGCTGTCTTTATCGCGTACATCCATACGAGTATATGCCGCGGCGCGCTGCGCTTTAATATCAGGCCACACGCCCAAGCGCTCAAATAAAGCCTGACTTGCAGCGCTTATCGCGCTCACGCGTGCGCTGTATTCTTGTGCCAATGGTGTTGGCTTTTCACCACTGTCTAGCACTAATACCGAGATATTTTGCTGCGCAAGCCCTAGCGCCAGCGTTAAACCAACACATCCACCACCAACAATACAAACTTGAACTTGTTGCATGCCAACTCCTTTATCCTTTATATCCCATCAATTGCTTGGCCAGCGGCGCTCTTGCTGTTTTGGACAGCGCCATGGTGAGTAGACCTAAACTACGGCCTAAGGCTAAGGTTCTTGATGAGTTTGAAAATAGTCGAACGAGCACATCGGTTAATGTCATCACCGTATTAATATCTTGCGCTCGCGCCAGTTGATAAGCACGCGTAAATTGAAAACTTCCCCACTCATCAAGCACGTTCGCCTGACATTGTGAGGTTAGTACTTGAATATCTCGTAGACCTAAATTAAAGCCCTGTCCTGCAATGGGATGAATGGCATGCGCCGCATTGCCAATCACCACCACGCGATGATGTGTGAGTTGCTCTACTCGCCCAAGCACCAGCGGATAGCTTGCTCTCATACCCACTTGCACAAAGCGCCCGGCGCGATAACCAAAGGCTTGCTGCAATGCAGCTAAAAACTCGTGTGCTGCCATCGCTTCAAACTCGCTGAGTTGCTCATTTGGCATACACCACACCAGTGAATAGCGATTATCACTCATTGGCAACAGTGCCATCGGGCCATGTTCGGTAAAACGCTCGAACGCCTGACCGCCATGAGCCGTGTCGATTTGCACATTGGCAATCAATGCGCCTTGCTCGTAGCCTATGCTATCAAAGCCAATATTGAGCTTAGCCCGCGTGGGAGATTGCGCACCATCCGCAACAACCAATAATCGGCTTTGTAATTGCTCACCATTATCGAGGGTCAGTTCAACCTGCTCTGGTTGTTGATGTATATGCGCCACTTGGTTCGGACAAAACAGTGCAATATCAAGATTGCTCAACTGCTCGTGTAAAAAGCTGCCATAGGGATTGACTTCAACTACATAGCCTAACGCTTTTTGGTTGTAGTCTTCAGGGTTTATCCACGCTTTACCAAAGTGACCTCTGTCTGAAACATTCACTTGTGTGATTGGCTCAACGTACTGCCACTCGGGATTAAATAGATTTAGCTCGCCCAAAAATGCGACCGACTGCGCAGCAAGCGCAATACTACGGTCGTCGAAACTTGGATGCTGTTTACCTTTTGGCGCAAAGGCTTCAATAACCGCAATCTTTGCCTGCGGAGAGACTTTTTTTATGGCGATGGCGGCGCTGGCTCCTGCCATACCACCACCAACCACGACGACATCAAACTGTTGCACGCAAAGTGTCCACTAGTTATTCATTAATGCTTCTATTTCTGCGATGGTTTTTGGCACCAGTGCGGTTAAATTTTCATAACCTGACTCGGTGACCAACAGATCATCTTCGATACGAATGCCAATTCCTTTATACTCGTCAGGAACTTGCGCATCTTCGTCAAAATACAGACCCGGCTCAATGGTAAGTACCATGCCAGGTTCAAATGGACGATCCGCTTCATCTAACTTGTATTCACCGACATCATGAACATCAAGACCTAGCCAATGACCTAATCCATGCATGTAAAATGCTTTGCATGCCTGCGCTTCTACGAGTTCATTAACGTCGCCCGCAAGAATGCCTAAATCTACTAGCCCTTGAGTCAATACGGTCATCGCCACTTGATTGGCTTTGACTAATGTACCACCCGGTTTTACTTCACCAAAGGCCGCATTTTGCGCCGCCAATACCAACTCATAAATCTTACGCTGCGCATCAGTAAACTGGCCGTTTACAGGGAAAGTGCGAGTTATATCAGCCGCATAGCCTTCAAGTTCACAACCCGAATCAATCAGTACTAAGTCGCCGTCCTGTAGCACATCACAGTTGTCGGTGTAGTGTAAAATCGTCGCATTAATGCCGCTGCCAACAATGGTGCCATAGGCTGGGTGACGCGCACCGTTCATTGCATAATGATGATGAATTTCGGCTTCAAGCTGGTATTCCGTTGCGCCCGGCTTGGCAAACTGCATCGCGCGTTTGTGCGCCTCAGCACTAATTCTGCCCGCTTCGCGCATGATGGCGATTTCAGCATCCGATTTAAATAAGCGCATTTCATGGACGAGTGGGCGAATATCTTTGATTATCTCAGGGGCACGATAGCCCTTTTTCGGTGCGCCACGCAATGTACTTAGCAACTGCCAAACCTTATCATCAAAGGCGTTATATGTGCCTTGCCCGTAGAATAATACCTTGCGACCATTCACGAGATTTAATAGCTCGTCGTCTAAGTCACTCAGCGCAAAGGTTTGGTCAAGTTCAAGTTGCGATTTAGCTTGCTCATAGCCCATCCGGCGACCATGCCAAATCTCAGCAACCTTATCTTTATTACGACAAAACAGCGTAGACTGCGCATTGCCGTCTCTGTCTTTCGTAAGCACCAAAACCGCATCCGGCTCTTTAAATCCCGTCAGGTAAAAAAAGTCGCTATCTTGGCGAAACGGAAATTCGGTGTCGCGGCTACGGGTTAACTCTACGGCCGCAGGAATAATCGCTACGGCATTGTTATCTAGTGCCGCAATAAGACGCGCACGGCGTGCTACAAACTCGCTGTTTTTTATCATAATTAATGTATCGTCTTTGATGTGCTAACGGACTGGGGCTCTTTACCCATTTCGGCAAAGCATAACAGTGTAGAAACACGCACATATTCTACCACTTCGAGCAGTGCTTCTTTATCATCGTTGCTGTCTTCAAAACCAGTATCAAGCTTAGTTATTTCGCTAAAATCGTTAATCACTTCTTTAACATCAGCAGATAACTTACCGTAATCTTTTTGCTTTAAACCAAAGCCCAGTAAAAAGCCTGATACCCAAGCAATCAGTGCGTTAGCTTGGTCATGTAATGATTCGTCCTCTGGCGGCAAGTAAAGTTCAAACTGGAACTCGCCGTCGTTAAAGTGCTCGGCAACTTGTTTATATAAATCGATGCAAAACTCTCTAATTGGCGCTGAAAATTTTTGACCGTCGTTAAATACGTCACTCAATAACCCTAAATACTCTGAATCTTCAATATTCAGACCACAGGCCAATAGCCCAGAAATGGTGCCGTGAACTTCAGCAGGGGCAATAAATAGTTCGTGTTTTTCTAATAGCAATTGAGCTTGCTGGTAGTCTTTGAATTCGCTCATAAATACATTCCCAAGCAATTTATACTCCAATGCTACCACCGCAGCCTTTGCAACTCCAACGAATTGTATGATCAACCTCAAGGCTGCTTTAGATTTCATCAATTTAGTGAAATAGATATAGCGAATGAATGGGTGTGTAAGAGGTGGAGGGATTGCAGAGCAAGTCCACAATCCCGTTAAACTAGCTGGATTGGCTTTACTTACCGCTTGCGTTGATCTTGATAAGTTCAGACAGCGTTTCTGGATTTTGTGCCATAGCCAAAGATAGCTGTTGCCCAAGCGCCATCATATTTTGGCTTTGTGGTACGGTCACAGAAATTGACAAAGACTCCATTCCAGATACAAAACCCGTGATTGCATCTTTTAATTCTTGCGGCATCGGTGAATACATTAACTGCTGTGCTGTCACCGCTTCAAAGTCATCTTTGGTCATTCCTTGCTGTGCAAGTTCAGCTTCTATGAATTGAGGCAAGGTGCCTGCATTGTCAATATTCACAGCCAGCGATTTTAATTCGAGCGATTGCATTGCTGTCATCATTTGCGACTGTACTTGAAGCTCTTGCTCAAGGTTTGGTGTATCGCCTTGAATTTTTGACGCCGCTAATGAAGCATCCATAAAGGCCTTACTATTTCCAAACGCAGCGTTAAAAGAGGTTTTTACAATACCTTCTGCCGACGTTGCGAATTTCACCTCGCTGGCGCCAGATGCATCGTCATAGGCAAGACTTGTTTTTAAATGATAAGTTGCATTGACCAGCTCCGGCGACATCCCTTGGGTAAACTCTGCTGCTTCTTTTGCTAATTTTAAACCAACTAGGTCAAGTTCAGTATAGGGGCTGATTTTGTCTTGCTCGTAGCCGACAATATTGAGCTTATCGATGGTAAATAATGTTATTTTCTCATCAGGCTGTGAGATCGTTAAATCGGTAATTTCTACACCGCGAGAAAATAAATCAACTGAGCTATTTGCAAAACTCACCGTAAGGCCACTTTGCTGTTCAAAACTTGAGATTTGCTTGGTGATCTCTTGTTTCACTTGCTCATTGACATAATAGTTTGCGCCAACATACCCTGCGCCTGCTAACACCACAACGGCAACTGCTAATGTGGACTTATTCATATTTCACTCCATTATTTAAAAAAGTGCCTCAAGCGCTTCGCTAAGGCTGGAGACGGCAACAATTTCCATCCCTTCAATATTTTCTTTTGGTTTATTTGCTTTTGGTACAATTGCTCTTGTAAATCCATGCTTAGATGCTTCACGCAACCGCTCTTGCCCACTTGGCACAGGGCGGATCTCACCTCCTAACCCCACCTCACCAAATACCACCAGCTGCCTGTCTAACGTTTGGTTTTTAAAGCTTGAAACCAGTGCGGCTATTAAGGCTAAATCAGCGCTGGTTTCGGTCACTTTGACACCGCCTACAACGTTTACAAACACATCTTGATCCGACACCTGCAAACCGCCGTGACGATGCAATACCGCAAGTAACATGGCTAAACGATTTTGTTCCAAACCAACAGTGACGCGACGCGGGTTGGCGAGCTGTGAATAGTCGACTAGTGCTTGGACTTCCACGAGTAATGGTCGCGTACCTTCCCAAATAACCATGACTAATGAGCCTGGTGTTTGCGCTTCACCACGATTTAAGAAAATAGCCGAAGGATTGTTTACTTCCTTTAAGCCCTGGCTTGTCATAGCAAACACACCCAACTCGTTTACAGCACCAAAACGGTTTTTATTGCCACGTAATGTTCTAAAGCGACTGTCGGCACTGCCTTCCAGTAAAATGGAGCAGTCAATACAATGCTCCAGCACCTTAGGACCGGCCAGTGTACCATCTTTAGTTACATGCCCCACCATAATAATGGCAACCTGATTGGTTTTGGCAAAACGCGTCAAATAAGCAGCGCTTTCACGTACTTGAGAAACCGACCCGGGTGCCGATTGGATATCACTCATATGCATTACTTGAATTGAGTCGATAACCATAATACTTGGCTTTTCACGTAGCGCGAGCTGACAAATCGTCTCAACATTGGTTTCTGCGAGTGTTTTAAGCTTATTTGTAGGCAGCCCCAATCGTGTCGCACGCATGGCAACTTGTTGCAGCGACTCTTCACCAGTGACATACAAAGTGTTCATGGTTTCGGCAAGGCGACACATAGTTTGCAGCAACACCGTACTTTTACCAGCGCCGGGGCTACCACCAATTAATATTGCACTTCCCGGTACAACACCACCACCAAGTACACGGTCAAACTCTTTAAAGCCTGTTGAAAATCTAGGTAATTGCTCTAGGTTAACTTCATCTAAGGTTTGTACTTTAGCTTCAACAAGACCGGCATAACCTGACGTTGAACCGCCTTGAGGGACTGATTTTGCTGATGGAACGCGAAATTCCGTTACGGTATTCCATGCCTTACACTCCGAGCATTGGCCTTGCCAACGCGCGAATTCGGCACCACAATCGCTACATACAAATGCTGTTTTCTTTTTTGCCATAAATTACAGGTATATATCTTGCTTAAACACAATAATAGGTTAAGAATAAACTAATAAAGCGCCAATGTTGACATAATATTGGCGGTGACCCAACTGGTCACATAAAATGAGCGCGTGTAAAACTGTTTATGCCTGAAGATAGATTACAAAAATATCAAAGCTTAATTGAAGATTTAAAGCTGGATCTTGGCGATCCGGCTTTTGATCGCATATTTAAGCAACGTACTGCGGACCTATCCAAGCCGGACCAATTTCTATTAAAAATGGAAATGTCGCGGCTATCTCAGCCCGTGGCACGATTTATTGACCTCAGAGGACAAGTCGCAGGTCAAGTTAAGCCTTATGAATATGAAGGCAAACAGCACTTTATGGATGACTTAGCAATCGAAGTATTCGAGCGGGAAGTCGCTAAACATGGGGGTTATACCCTTGCAGTTTACGAATCCGTAATGAGTACCGACAATAATTATAAGGTCATGCAAAAGCAGGCCAAAGCACGCGAAGAAGAAGTAGAAAAAGACGCGGTCAATCATAACTACACTAAACTAGTCCGTTTCGCGTCGTACGAAAGCCGCTCCGAAGAGCGCATGAATTACTCCATTAAGATCACAGTGGAACTGGCAAAAAATCGCCCTAAGGTTTCCGCTACTACCTCCGATATTTCCCTCAGCGGCGCTAAAATAAAATTACCGACCAATCAACAGGTAGATCCCGGACAAATTATTTCGATCCGCTTAGTGGGTCTCGAGCAAGACTTTGAACTTGGCTTGAAAGAAGGTATTCAGTATGAAGTCGTCGCCGTAGAACCCGGCACGATTGAATACAACCAAGTTCGCTTAAAACGCACATTTATCGAGAAAAACCAAGGGTTTGATGACTTTTTAAATAGTTTTATACACGGTAACAAACGCCGCTATAAGATAAATCTCGACAACACTTTGGATGCCGTCGTTTGTAAAGGCTACGAACAGTATTATTTTCCACGCGTCTGCTCTTTGTTTGTTTTCATCTGTGAGAAACAAAAACAGCTTTATCCAAGCATGGTGCTTACCAACGAAAATAATGCCCATATCAATTACTACTTTGAAGACGAAAGAAAACAATCAGGCCTTTATTCCGTCTTCAACCAAAAACGAATGCAGCGACTGCTCGCGCTTTCTGGCGCGGTAAAAGAAGCGGTATGCCATGTGTTTACTCACTCTAGTCAAGGCAAAATGTACTTTTACTCAGCCTTTGACTTTGAGCTGGAAGAAATGCAGCAACTAAACGATCTGTTCTTTGCCTTTGGCAGCCAAAAAGACAGCTGGCGCACGTTTAAAGTACAACTCATGCCAAGCCATCATGAGGATGCGTTTATCCCGCTTTCGCTTCCCGCAAGTGCAGGCAAAAATGTCGAAAAGCTAAATAAACGCCCCACCCCGAGGGTACAAGGCTTTATCCAGGACGTGAAATATCTCATGTTACTGACAGATATTGGAAACCCATCTATCACTGAGCGATTCCAACGCTTGAGTTACGAACAAAGTTTAGTTAATCAGTTAAAGAAGTTCGGTCACGGCAAGTCAGCCACTCCTCCTCCGCTTGAGGTGGTTGCGTTAGAATACGTTAACTTGCGTGCGCACAGACGCTACCTGTATAAAACCAATGTCGTCGTTCATATTGATGGTCAAGGAACATTCAAGTGTGTTACCCGTGATTTTTCTGTCATGGGTTTACAAATAGAGTGCGGTCAAGAAATGCCGCTGAATAAAGGTGACTCAATACACTTAGACTTAGTCGATTTGCAGAGACTGACGAAACAGCACAATTTAACGAATTTGCGCTATGAAGTAATGATGGTCAATAAAACTAAAACTATCATTAACTTGAAAGTGCAGAAAATAGGTCAACTCGACCATTCTGCCATGGGGTTCTTTAAAGCCCTTATTGAGAGTAATAAAGACAAGCTGGTTGCTTGTGATGAAGCGCCAAAGGTGCCGGGGCTATCACTTGCGCTGCGTAACATGGTGACTAAATCCGTTTGCCAGTTTCCACTTTATTTACACAAAGAAACTTCACATAATGCGGTGGGAGCAATTGGACAGGGGCTTTACCCGACATCGCTTCACCACTTACTGCATTCGTTTAGCGATAATGACGATAACACCTTGGACGCCAAAGCCGTTTTCCCCGACCGTTTCGTCGAAGAAAAGCTCACCGAAATTCTAAAAACAAAATCGCGACAGGATAAACCGCTCAAATACTTGGTGTTTATTAAGTTTGATCCAAACCAAAGCAGTCAACACGAAGCGGTAGGTGCGCAAGTTATTGCCCATGAAGAGGCCATTGATAGCCTGTATTTGTATGCTAAAAAAGCACTACGCAATGACCTACTCTTTGTCTATCAGCTCTATGTATCAAAAACTGGCCGGCCAGATATGGATTATCTTGCAAATGAGCTGCGCTATGTAAGCCACTATGCAATCCACAAAGCAAAAGACCTAGAAGAAGCACTTTGGTCAGTGACTGGGGTGTGTGATTTGATAGATGTTACGGAATATGTGGTTCGAAACATGGGCTTTGATGCGCCGCTTGTTACTAAAATGGAAGAGCAGAAAAAGCGCTGGTTAGAGGCCAATTTTAAACACTGATTTCAACTGCTCCATATGCGCTTACAGTATATGGAGCATTGTTATAAAGATGTGTAGTTTGCAGCTAGGGCTACTCCACCCAACCAAATAGGGTTAATACTGCGATAATCACGAGATAAAACAAAATATTACGTTTCACGAGGCGCATCATACAGCTTGCTTCAAAGGTACAACCTAAAAACTGTTGTTCAATTTGCTCAGCCGCAAGTGCAGTGCTTGTGACGATTTGACGATTTGTGGTTTTAAAATCAAGCACATACTTCAACCAACTTGATGTACCTTTACTGAAGTTACCAATGATCAAAAAACCAAAACTTGCGATCCGTGCAGGAAGCCAATTTAGCCAATAAAATAACCGACAAAACTGCTCAAACACATGCTGTAGCGGCGGATTTTCTTGCTCGTGATGCCAATGCACAATTTGTCTTACCATCGCATATAGCACAGCGCCCGGCGCGCCCAACGCCACAAACCAAAAAATAACTCCGCAGTAATGCTGAAAGTTGATCCACGAAAGCGTCTGACCAAACGTCTCGCCGCCCGGCTCATCTTCTAATTTGTCTTGCCCCATTTGCAACGCATAAAGCGTAGCCGCTTCGTTATCACCTCTGGTCAGCGCATTCAAATAGCCTTTATAAAGCTTGCGATATTTTGCACAGCCAAAACAGACTAAGAGCACACAGATATTGATTGCAAACTGCCAAAACACAAAGTCACTTAGGCTGTAAATAAAAGCAACAACCAATGCAGGAATAACTAACCAAAGCATCACACCGAAATGCGAACCCAACATGGCATTTGGCTGAGTCCAAGATTTGGTTTTCGCGTAGTAACTTTGCAGGTAATGGTCGACTTGCCAGTAGTTCGCCCGCGCGCCAAGTCGTTCAATAATAAGCGCGATGATGATAGAAATTAAGATCATGCTTGCCTAGCTCTCTTGGTTATTTAACAAGGTAAAATAATGCTGCCAATCAAATGCTGCCCCCGGATCTGTCTTTCTTCCAGGAGCAATATCATTGTGCCCTACAATACGATCATTCGTCAGCTTTGGATAGTGCTGCTGCAGCCAACGCGTTGTTTTTACTAAACTCGCATATTGTGCTTCGGTATATGGCGTGGTGTCTGTACCCTCCATTTCAATACCAATTGCAAAGTCATTACAACGCGTTCGACCTTGCCACTCAGACACTCCCGCATGCCAAGCCCGTTCAATGAAGGGAACGTATTGGGTGATGCTACCGTCACGACGTATAACGCAGTGCGCCGACACTCTTACTCCCTCTAAGTCAGAAAAAGTTGGATGTGCGCCGCAGTCCAGCGTGCCCATAAATAAGTCTTCCACGTACGGCGTGCCAAAGCACCCTGCGGGCAACGAGATATTATGGATCACCAGTAAATCTATCTCACACGCTTGCGGTCTTTCATCGTAATGGGGGGATTGCTTGTGTTTAGCAAAAGGTAGCCAATTCAAAGTATTAGTTCCAAGCCTTGGTTTGCATTCGATTATAAAGACAAAATAAGACAAAAGGTAGGGATGGGTTTATGTGTAATGTAACAATAGTACCGCGACATAAAAGACATAATAGTTCGATATCAAATTGCAGCTGGCAAACAATAACCGTAACAGCGGGTTTACCCCGCGACCTCCGTTTTAGCCATCAACTCATTCTCTACAAACAAGCCTTTGCATTTCAAACACACCGTCGCGACATAAAGTCGCTGCTACGAAAATACATATTGGCTTCGACGTAAAGTCACAGTAAGCAACACATACCCGTTCGACATCAAATCACAGCAAGCAACGCATACACGTAGCAGCGGGTTTACCCCGCGACCTCCGTTTTAGCCATCAACTCATTCTTTACAAACAAGGATTTACATTTCAAATACTCTGTCGCGACATAAAGTCGCTGCTACGAAATCACATAACCGTTCGGCATCAAATCACAGCAAACAACGCATACACGTAGCAGCGGGTTTACCCCGCGACCTCCGTTTTAGCCGGCAACTCTTTCTTTACAAACAAGGATTTGCATTTCAAATACTCTGTCGCGACATAAAGTCGCTGCTACAAAAATACATATTGGTTTTCGACATAAAGTCACAGCAAACAACGCATACACGTAGCAGCGGGTTTACCCCGCGAAACAAAAGCCACCTCGCCAAATTTCGTGAATTCTTCTCCATCAATTGTACTCCTAGGCAAACGCGCGTAAAATTCGGCCATTGCAGAAAAAATGAAAAGACAACCTATGATTGACCAAAACCTTATCAGCCAAATGGTAAAGCAGGCGCTAGACGAAGACCTTAATTATCAAACACCAAACGAAGGTGATATTACCGCAGCCCTTATCCCAGAGACGCAGCACGCAAATGCCTATGTGATCACAAGGGAAGATTGTGTATTCGTTGGCAAGGCGTTAATCGAAGAAGTTTTTCAGCAGGTCGACCCAAGTGTTAGCGTCAACGTACTTGTGAACGACGGCGATTTTGTCGCCGCCAACACTCGCTTGTTTACCGCAAGCGGCTCAGCAAGAGCGATTCTAACCGCAGAACGCACGGCGCTTAACTTTGTACAAACGCTATCGGGCACGGCAACCACCACAGCAAAGTATGTTGAAGTGCTGAGCGGTACGCAAACTAAACTGCTAGATACACGTAAAACCATCCCTGGATTAAGAGCGCTACAAAAATACGCCGTTAAATGTGGCGGTGGTAAAAATCATAGAATTGGCCTCTTCGACGCGTATCTTATTAAAGAAAACCACATTGCCGCCTGTGGCAGTATCGCCAAAGCCGTTGCGACTGCGCGTAATAACCACCCAGACAAACCGGTAGAAGTTGAAGTAGAAAACCTAGGCGAATTACAACAAGCCTTAGATGCTGGCAGCGATATTATTATGCTTGACAACTTCAGTGTGAGCGACATTCAACAAGCGGTTGAAATCACGCAAGGCAAAGCCAAGCTAGAAGTCTCTGGTAATATGACCATTGAAATTTTGACGACTTACGCACAAGCCGGTGTTGATTTTATTTCGAGTGGCGCACTGACCAAGCATGTACAAAGCATCGACCTGTCGATGCGCTTTGAATAATGTAAAGCTTTGACAACTTCCTCTCTTTTATACATGCAAAAAGGGCCTTGATTGAGCCCTTTTGTTTTTCTGTCTTACTTAATGTGGCATTCAAGCTACCAATGCGACACTGCCAGTAATGGTTCAACTTTCTGTAGCTAGGGCCTGTTGATCTTTCAAGTTTGTTTTTGCAGCAGTTTGACTGGTATTTATACAAGGCAGAGCCTGCGTAGCATAGTTATTCTATGTAAGTCAGGTGATAACACAGTAGAAATGCTAATCAAGCGCTGCCCTTTGGGTTCACCTGAGTGCGCTTTGTTCATTGTTGCTCAACTTTTGCCTAGATTACTAGGCGGCAAGTCGAGCGTCGCGACCAAAACACACTCAGAAGAACAAAAATCAAACAGCAAAGGTCAACAGGCCCTAGCCTTATTTAATAACAAAATCGCTACCATAAACGGAGTGTTCTGTGCTTTCCCGTAATCCCACGTAATAGAGAAAGTTTTCTATTTCGTTGACAAATCTACTTAAAACCCGTTAAATACGACAAAAGAACTAGAGTGTAACAAGATCTTAATGTTCAGTAACGATTAATTCCGTTCGTTTTTTGAACCGATATTCGGAAAGCTTGCGCTATCGCAAGAGAATCAATAATTTATTATTAAAATTCAATTGCTGAGCTCAGCGTTTACTATTAAAGTAAATGTTAATTGTGATCGCTGAAACTAAATCGGTGCTACACTTCTAGTTGATTAGGGAACGGTCACAAACTTAACGGGTTTAGCTTTTAAGATTTTTGAATGATGAGCTTCTTGCATCTTCTTGGTCGCCGTTAAGTCAATTTGAGCACACCAGTTTGTTGATTCGATGGATTGGTAATTATTGCAAAGGTTTTAATAAACGCTTAACTTAAACATTGTACGGTTAAGTCACTTAAAATTTAGGAGACACATCATGACTCAAAAACAACAGGGTGGTTTTACCCTAATCGAACTAATGATTGTAGTTGCAATCGTAGGTATTTTGGCAGCAGTAGCACTACCTGCATATCAGGACTACACAGTGAAAGCCCGTTTTACGGAAGTAGTTACTGCCGCAGCGTCGGTAAAAACGACAATGACAGAATGTTTGCAGACTAACAACAATGTGATTACAGCATGCGACACTTACGCCGAGTTAGGTATTGCAGCACCAGCTTCAACAAACAACTTGGACAGTGTTACTGTCACAGCAACCACTGGTGTTATCACTGCAACGGGTACTGCAGTAGCCGGTGGATATACGTATATTTTAACTCCCCCAGCAATTGATCCAGCAGATCCAGCTCCGTCAACCTATGTGTTTACCAGAACTGGTTCATGTACAACAGCAAATATCACAAACCTCTGCTAATAAATTATCGGGGAGATTTAACCTCCCCGTTAATTTCAACTAATACTCTCATCCATGAATAAGAAATCTATAGAATCTAGCAATACTTTAGACACCTTTATGTGGGTCGGAGTAAATAATAGAGGTAAACGCCTCGAAGGCGAAATAACAGGCTCGAGTGTCGCTTTAGTCAAAGCGCAGCTAAGAAAACAGGGCATTACTCCTTCCAAAGTCAAGCGTAAACCTAAACCACTGTTTGGTTTGTCTGGTGCGCAAAAAATCACTCCTCAAGATATTGCAACGGTCACAAGACAAATTGCCACTATGTTGACTGCTGGTGTATCTCTAGTACAGACTCTTGAGATGCTGGCCAGAGGCAGCAAAAATAAATCATTGTCTAAACTCATAGGTCATGTGGGCGATGAAGTGAAGGCAGGTCAGCCTTTAGCGAAAGCATTACGTGCTTACCCCAGATATTTTGATGAACTTTATTGCGACCTTGTTCATTCAGGTGAACAGTCTGGCGCGCTAGATACCATATTTGACCGCATAGCGCTCTATAAAGAAAAAACCGAAGCGCTGAAATCTAAAATTAAGAAAGCATTGTTTTACCCGATAGCTGTCATTGTTGTCGCGTTAATTGTTACCTCTATATTATTAATTTTTGTCGTACCTCAATTTCAAGACATATTTAACGGTTTTGGAGCTGAGTTACCTGCATTTACGCTTATGGTTATTGGTTTCTCTGAGTTTCTACAAGAGTACTGGTGGGTGTTTTTGCTCGGACTTGGCCTATTTGGTTATACCTATAAAGAAATGCTGATTCGCAGTCCTGCTGTAAAACACTTTAACGACAGAATGATACTTAAACTTCCCGTTGTCGGTGAAATTTTGAAAAAAGCGGCGGTGGCGCGTTATGCTCGTACGCTTTCGACTACCTTTGCAGCGGGTGTTCCCCTTGGCGATGCACTCGATTCTGCTGCAGGTGCATCAGGCAATATTATTTACAAAAACGCGATTAAAGAAATAAAAGCAGAGGTTAACTCGGGTAACCAAATGCACTGGGCAATGCATAACACCAAAGTCTTCCCTGATATGGTGGTGCAAATGGTGTCTATCGGTGAAGAATCGGGCTCGCTAGATGGTATGCTGGCAAAAGTTGCAAACATTTATGAGCAAGAAGTCGATGATGCGGTGGATGGCCTATCTAGCCTATTAGAACCATTAATTATGGTGGTACTCGGCGTACTGATCGGTGGCCTTATCATTGCTATGTACTTGCCTATATTCCAATTAGGCTCAGTGGTGTAGTGGAAAACACCTCGTAAGCTTTCAAGTTCTCGATTGTTCCCTATGGTACACTGTTATATCCAAAAACCTATACCGAGCATGCCTCGGTAATTTAAACAAAAAATATAAGCAAGCGCCCAACTTATGCAAGATATTATCAACTTGATGCAAACCCAGTTATGGTATTGGTTACTCACCGTCGGACTCGTTAGTCTTTGCACCGGTAGCTTTCTCAATGTGGTTATTCTTCGCTTACCTAAAATGATGAAACAGAACTGGCAATCAGAATGTCGCGTGTTGCTTGCCGATGAGCTACCAACACAAACCGCTGAAGCACCCGTGTTTAATTTAATTAAACCAAATTCTCATTGCCCCAGCTGCAAAACGCCGATTAAGGCGTGGCAAAACATTCCACTGATCAGCTGGCTATTATTAAAAGGCAAATGCAACCACTGCGACGCGTCAATCTCTGTACGCTATCCTTTGGTAGAGCTAACAACCGCCCTACTCTCCACATGGATTGCTTGGCATTTTGGTGCCACTTTAGAAGCCACTCTATATGTTTTGATTACTTGGGTATTAATCGCACTTACGGTTATCGATATCGACGAAATGTTGCTGCCAGATCAGTTAACGCTACCAACTTTATGGTTAGTACTGGTTGCCAGTTGTTTTGGTGTTGGCATTGAGCCCAATGATGCCATTATCGGCGCGGCCATAGGTTATTTGAGTTTATGGAGTGTGTATTGGCTGTTTAAATTACTCACAGGTAAAGAAGGCATGGGCTATGGCGACTTTAAACTGCTAGCCATCTTTGGTGCATTGATGGGCTGGCAAGCAATTCTAACTATAGTGCTACTTTCAAGCCTAGTCGGCGCAATCATTGGTAGCATCCAATTAAGTGTTCAAGGCCGAGATAAAGCCACCCCAATCCCATTTGGCCCTTACTTAGCCATTGCAGGCTGGATCACCCTAATGTACGGCGAGCAGCTACAGCTGTGGTACGTAAACTTAATCATGTAAAGTAAGACAATGCTAAAAACGAATAATTGGATTTTAGGGGTGACGGGCGGTATTGGTGCGGGTAAAACGGCCATCACTAACCACTTGCAGCAAAAAGGGATAGTGGTTGTTGACGCCGATATCGTTGCACGAGAAGTAGTCGCGCTAGGCAGCACAGGGCTACAAGCAATTACTGATAAGTTTGGCAGTGCCATTTTACAGCTGGACGGCAACTTAGATAGAGCTAAGTTAAGAGCCATTATTTTTGCTGATGCCGACAAAAAACAGTGGCTTAATGAGCTACTTCACCCGCTTATCCGTAATGAAATACTCACGCAGTTAAACGCAGCGCAAAGCGATTACGTGGTTTTAGCTGCGCCTCTGCTGTTCGAAAATGGTTTAGAGCGCTACTGCGATGCCACTTTACTTGTTGATGTTGCTGTTGATACGCAAATCGCAAGAACAACCAGCCGAGATTTGGTAGATGCAGCGCAAGTAAACCGTATTATCGAGTCGCAGTTACCGCGCGCAGATAAACAAGCAAAAGCGGACTACATATTAGACAACGACCGACCGCTACTTGAAAGCCTGCAAGAGACAGATAGATTACACAATGAGTTTATCAATCTAGCAAAAGTGAAAGTAAGACTAAATAATTAGTAAAATTTACTCTACACTCAACGTGATAACTTGGCATTTTTCCAACTTAATGATAAATATTGAATATGCATTCAATGTGAAGGCAAAGAGGTACTATGGAACATCATTCCCCGCTACTGCGTAAATTTATTACCTTAGGGCGAGTCACTGCTGAGCAAATAAAGTCTCGCCAGCCAGAAGCAAACACCACCGCCGAGTTAATTTGCCTAAGTTCAGGAATGAGCTCCAAAGAGCTAGCTGAAGAATGCCTAGACTTATTCAAGGTGCCCTTTTTTAATCTTGATCACTTTAACGTTAGTGAAATTCCACCAGCGCTAGTCAAAGAAAAACTGATCCGTAAGCACCATATTTTACCGCTGGTACAAAAAGGTAGAAAACTCTACGTTGCGGCTTCTGATCCTACTGACTTTGGCGCATTTGAAAACTTTGAGTTTAGTACTGGATTACAGTGTGAAGTACTGGTAGCCGACTACAAAAAACTCGAAGCAAAGATTGATCAGCTGTTTGATGCAACGGGCGGCCTCTCGATCTCTGAAGAAGAATTTAAAGAATTTGCCGACTTAGAAGTTGATGACGAGCCTAAACAGCAAAACACCAACGAAGACAAAGACGATGCGCCAATCATCGTTTATATCAATAAAATCTTAATGGACGCGATAAAAAAAGGCGCGTCGGATCTACACTTTGAGCCCTACGAGAAGAAATATCGTGTGCGCTTTCGTATCGATGGCCTGCTGCATGAGATGGCAAGCCCACCAAACACATTAGCTACTCGTCTCGCCGCCCGTATCAAAGTGATGGCGCATTTAGACATAGCAGAAAAACGCAAACCGCAAGATGGCCGCATTAAATTAAAGATCTCCGAGCGCAAAAGTATCGATTTTCGTGTAAGTACACTGCCTACCATGTGGGGCGAGAAAATCGTAATGCGTATTCTAGATTCGTCCAGCGCCATGCTCGGCATTGACGTGCTAGGTTATGAGCCTGAGCAAAAACAGCTTTACCTCGACGCACTAGAACAGCCTCAGGGCATGATTTTGGTAACCGGTCCAACGGGTTCCGGTAAAACCGTGTCACTTTACACTGGCTTGAATATTCTTAATCAGCCAGAGCGCAATATCAGCACGGCGGAAGACCCTGTCGAAATAAACCTTGAGGGTATTAACCAAGTACAAATCAATACCAAAGCGGATATGACTTTCGCCAATGCCTTGAGAGCATTCTTACGTCAGGATCCGGATGTGGTGATGGTTGGTGAGATCCGTGACCTTGAAACCGCTGAGATCTCAATAAAAGCCGCCCAAACCGGTCACTTAGTATTGAGTACGCTGCACACCAATTCTGCGCCTGAAACGCTCACCCGTCTATTAAACATGGGCGTGCCGGCGTACAACGTAGCAAGCTCGGTGAGTCTGATTATTGCCCAGCGTCTCGCAAGACGCCTTTGCCCTAAGTGTAAAACACCCGAAACACTGCCGGAAGAAGCCTTGCTAGGGCAAGGCTTTACTGCCGAGCAAATTAAAGAGATTACCCTTTTTGCACCTAAAGGCTGTGAAAGCTGCACCGATGGTTACAAAGGCCGTGTGGGTATTTATGAAGTGGTAAAAATCACGCCAGAGCTTTCGCACCTGATCATGGAAGGGGGAAACTCTCTTGAGATTGCCGAAAAAGCAGAGCAGTTAGGTTTTGATAACTTACGTAAGTCTGGCCTGAAAAAAGCCGCCGCAGGGGTGACATCGCTTACAGAAATCAACCGCGTAACGAGTTATTAAGACTGATTGATTAAGACAAAAAGATCGCGATGTAAAATCGCCCCCACAAATAAGGTAACATCCGTGTGGGAGCCGCTTTATGCAGCGAGCTTGATGAAAAAGATCGCGATGTGAAATTGCTCCCACCAATAAACTAACATCTATGTGGGAGCCGCTTTATGCGGCGAGCTTGATAAAAAGATCGCGATGTAAAATCGCTCCTACAAATAAGCTAACATCGGTGCGGGAGACGCTTTACGCGGCGAGCTTGATGAAAAAACTCGCGATGTAAAATCGCTCCCACCAATAAGATAACATCGATGTGGGAGCCGCTTTATGCGGCGAGCTTGATAAAAATATCGCGATCTGAAATCGCTCCTACAACTAAGGTAACACCCGTGTGGGAGGCGCTTTACGCGGCGAGCTTGATAAAAATATCGCGATGTGAAATCGCTCCTACAACTAAGGTAACATCGGTGTGGGAGCCGCTTTACGCGGCGAGCTTGATAAAAAATATCGCGATGTAAAATCGTGCCTACAACTAAGATACCCCCGTGTGGGAGATGCTTTACGCGGCGAGCTTGATGAAAAAGATCGCGATGTGAAATCGCTCCTACAACTAAGGTAACACCCGTGTGGGAGGCTCTTTACGCGGCGAGATTGATAAAAAAGTTCGCGATGTGAAATCGCTCCTACAAATCAGGTAACATCGGTGTGGGAGCCGCTTTACGCGGCGAGATTGATGAAAAAACTCGCGATGTGAAATCGCGCCTACAACTGAGCTAACACCCGTGTGGGAGCCGCTGTATGCGGCGAGATTGATAAAAAATATCGCGATGTGAAATCGCTCCTACAAATAAGCTAACATCGGTGTGGGAGCCGCTTTACGCGGCGAGATTGATGAAAAAGCTCGCGATGTGAAATCGCTCCTACAACTAAGCTAACACCCGTGTGGGAGACGCTTTACGCGGCGATCTTGTTATCGTTTAAAATCAGCTATACAAATTTTGCGGTACTTTAAGCACATTAATATGTACCGTGACTTCCTCACGGTCATGATATAGGTGCTTTGCTTGGATCTCATAATCCACATTGTACTTTTGTAGCTCTTCATGGATAAGCGTAAGACATTCATACACGCTGTCGAAGCGTTTTTTCATCGGTAGCTTTAAGTTAAAGATCAGCTCTCGAGCGAACGCATTCACCACCCAGTCCACCATCAGATCAGCAACACGCGTTGGCTTTTCGACCATATCACACACCAACCAATCAATATTGCGTTTTTCTGGGCGATATTTGAATCCATCTTCACGATAGTGCTTCACTTGTCCCGTTTCCATCAGGTCATCATTCATCGGGCCATTATCGATTGAGGCGACGAACATGCCACGGCGTACCAGCTGGTATGTCCAACCGCCAGGACAAGCACCTAAATCAACGGCTCGCATCCCCGCACGCACACGTGTCTCTTGCTGATCTTTAGGCACAAAGACATGGAATGCCTCGTCTAATTTTAGCGTCGAGCGGCTTGGTGCGTCCGATGGCATTCTCAGACGTGGGATCCCCATAAAGAATGGCGAATTGTTATCACTAAACGAATAACCAACATAAGCGGTGTTATTGGCAAGGAACAATACGTGTAACACAGGCTTGGTAGGTTTTACCTCACGAGTCAGCTTATTTTGCTTCTCGAGCGCCTTAGACAAAGGCGTTGAAAACTTTTTACAGAATTTAGAAAGTTCTTTACCTTCATTAGTATCTGGCGTTTCAACGCGCAGCTCACCACACAAAGGAAAACCTTCCACAGCCGCTTTTATCACGCTCACTCTGTCTTCAATCGGCATATGGGTATGTAAAGTGCCAACAAACCACTGCCTTGCAAACACCAGTTTCTTAAAGTCGATTTTCTTCGCTAAGGTCTCAGCATCATTTGGCGAAAAGCACTCAAATGTTACAAAAGCAGTATTCGGCTTAGCTTTTACGTAGCCAGCAATTCCATGCTTTGCAGCATAATGATTAATTTCGGCTGCGGCGTCACTTTCAAAACCACCGCGACAATAGATAACGATACTCGACATTAGATTCTCTAGATTAAAAGGAAGATTTAGCAGCTTGAACTATCAATAAAATCCAAGCAATTAAAAAACAGGTACCACCGATTGGGGTGATTGGCCCTAGCCATTTCATACCCGTTAAGGCTAGTAAGTACAGACTACCACTAAATAGCAATACACCCATAATAAAGAAACCGCCAGCAACTTGCACCTTGAGGCCCCATTTGATTAAAAACGCGGTGGCAATAATGGCAAGACCATGAGTCATTTGGTATTGCGCCGCCGTATTAAAAATACCAATGGCATAGTCGCTCAAACGTCCTTTGAGACCGTGAGCGGCAAACGCGCCTAGAGCCACAGACAATAAACAAAACACGCTGCCAATAATCAAGTAGAGCTTAGCCATGACAGCGCTCCTTAATAAAATTCGCCGCAATCACGGCAGCATTCGCGCGGCTCTCTGACTCGCTTACACCACTCACCTTACGTGGCTTGAGTGAATGGTCGCCATCTTTGAGCCATTTCACCATGACTTGCTCTGGAAAGCACATGGCATCAACCTCTGTACGATTGCCAAAGGTATCACGTTCGCCTTGTAAAATGAGCAGCGGGCATTTCAGCTCAGGAAAATGGTCCACTCTGAGCTTTTCCGGCTTACCTGGCGGGTGGAATGGGTAACCAAACGCAAGTACCCCTTCCACTTTTACGGTGGTTTCACAGGCCAGCATAGATGCCATACGCCCGCCCATTGACTTACCACCAATAAAGAGCGGTAAACTTGGCTCTACTGCGGCCAATACTTGCTGAAAATACGCGAGTAGCTTAGGGGCACGCTCTGGTGGGCGCTTTTTCCCTTCTTGTTTGGCTTGCTGCATATATTCAAAGTCAAAGAGTCCAACTTGAACGCCCTTAGAAGCAAGCAATTTAGCCATTTCTTGCATAAAATCGCTATCGCTTCCTGCGCCTGCACCATGGGCAAAAATAAACTGTGCAACTGGGTTTTCAGCATAGTGCCATTCAATATTTACTGCGCTCATAAACTATTTAACTCTTGTTCGTGTTCTACCATACCGAGCATCCATTCTTTGAATGAAACTATTTTACCCAGCTCTGACTGCGACTCTCTAAATACCAAATAATAGGCATTTTTACTTTCGAGGTGGTGACTAAACGGAATAACCAGTCGCCCTGCATCTATATCCGGTCTTGCCAGTACGCTATTTCCCAGCGCCACACCTTGGCCGTGAATTGCTGCCTGTAACACCATAGAAGAGTGACTGAAGATAGGCCCGGTATTTACCGCCACATTTCTGACCCCAGCGGTTTTCATCCATGCCTTCCAAGCGCGACGCGTGGTGTCATGGAGTAAAGTATGTTGCGCTAGGTCGCTTGGCTGATTTAACGGTTTTGGGCCGGTTAATAAAAATGGACTACATAACGGCACTAAATACTCAGTATGTAGCTTATGGGTTTGCACCCCATTCCAATTACCACGACCGTAGTAAATCGCGACATCAACGTCATCCGTTAACGAGTTGTCGTCGTGATCTTGGGCTTTGATCCGTACGTCGATTTCAGGGTGCAACTCATTAAAGTTGCTCAGCCTTGGTACCAACCATTGAATTGCAAAGCTCGGCGTCAAACTCACCGTTAGTGACCCTTTTGCGCCTCGTGCTAGGAGCTTTTCAGTCGCATCGATTAATTGTGAAAAAATATCTTTAATATCGAGGTAATAGCCCTGCCCTTCCTCAGTTAACAGTAAGGAGCGATTTTTTCGCAAAAACAGTTTTAAACCTAGATGTTCTTCTAAGATTTTAATTTGATGACTAACCGCAGCTTGAGTGACGTACAACTCCTCCGCTGCTTTAGTAAAGCTCAGGTGTCGTGCCGCCGCCTCAAAGGCTTTTAATGCATTTAATGGTGGAACTCGTCGTGACATTCATTCATGCCTATAAAAAACCCGCTAACCGCGGGCAAGTAAAATCCCCAAACAACATCTAATTATGAGGTCGCTTGGGTATAGATTATAAATCAGCTGCGCTGGTGTCCAGTGGCGCAAAACTCTTAACTAGCTCATCTACCGCTTTCATCTGTTGTAGGTAGCCTTCAAGTTTAGCCAATGGCAATGCACAAGGACCATCACACTTAGCTTCATTTGGATTCGGATGCGCTTCAATAAAAAGTCCAGCTAACCCAAGTGCCATACCGCTACGAGCAAGCTCAGCAGCCTGAGCACGGCGGCCATCGGCAGAGTCGCTACGACCACCTGGACGCTGTAGCGCATGTGTCGCATCAAAAATAACAGGAGCCATACGCTTCATGTCATCCATGCCCAGCATATCCACGATCAGGTTGTTATAACCAAAGCTGCTGCCGCGTTCACAGAGGATAACTTTGTCATTGCCCGCTTCATTGATTTTCTTAATGATATGACGCATTTCATGTGGCGCTAAAAACTGTGGTTTTTTCACGTTGATCACCGCGCCAGTTTCTGCCATAGCGACAACCAAGTCAGTTTGACGGGCAAGAAACGCAGGTAACTGGATCACATCAGCAACTTCCGCAACGGGTTTTGCTTGGAATGGCTCATGCACATCGGTGATAACCGGTACATTAAAGGTCTTTTTGATTTCTTCAAAAATCTTTAAGCCTTCTTCCATGCCAGGGCCACGGTAAGAGTTAATTGACGAGCGATTAGCCTTATCAAATGACGCTTTAAATACGTATGGGATCCCAAGTTTACTTGTGACCTCAACGTAATGCTCTGCGATTTGCATTGCTAAATCACGAGACTCAAGCACATTCATTCCACCGAACAGTACAAACGGCTTATCGTTTGCAACTTCTCGTCCCGCAACGTTAATAATATCTGTATTCATTTTTTATCCTTTAGCTGCCTATTACACGAAGCAATTGTCCGCATAACCAAGCCATATAAGTACCAAGAGCATAACCAAGCACCGCCAGTAACACACCGACCGGAGCAAGCGCTGGGTGGAAAGCCGAGGCCACCACCGGCGCAGATGCCGCACCACCAATGTTTGCTTTACTGCCAACGGCAACATAAAACACAGGTGCTTTAATTAATTTAGCAACGATAAATAACAAACCGACATGCACGGCCATCCAAATAACACCAATAACAACGTATTTAGGCGCCTCAACAATTTTGGTGATATCCATGTGTAGACCAATGGTTGCTACTAAAATATATAAAAAGCTCGAGCCAATTTTTGACGCGCCAACCGCTTCATATTGACGTGCTTTGGTAAACGAAAGTGCTAGACCTATGGTCGTAACGAGAACAATAATCCAAAAAAGTTTGCTGTGAAGAGAGAACTTCTTCAGCTCTGGGTAGTTACTACTAAAAAATGGCACCAGTAAGTCCGCAGCAAAATGCGCAAGCCCCGTTGCACCAAAAGCAAAACCAACTAGGATCATCAAATCTTTGAGTTCGGGTTTTCTTGCGTGCTCTGCTTCAAATGCTTGTACTTTGTCAATTAGGCGGTTGATTGAAGAAGTATCCGCCCCGGTTCGCGCATCAATTTCTTTATTGCGCGCCGCCATATAGAGCAAGCACGCCATCCACAAGTTTGCGACAACAATATCAACCGTTACCATGATGGTGAAGATTTCTCCGCCTGCGCCGTAAATCTCTTTCATCGCCACCATATTGGCACCGCCACCAATCCAGCTTCCTGCAAGCGCGGCCATACCACGCCATACAGCTTCTGGGCCAGTTACACCAAGTAGCTCAGGCATAAAGGTAGCAGTAAGTAAAAGCGCAATTGGGCCACCAATCACCACACCCACCGTTCCCGTTAGGAACATGATAATTGCCTTTTTACCCAAAGCCGCTATCGATTTTAGGTCAATACTTAGTGTCAATAGCACCAAACAAGCGGGTAACAGATAATACTTTGCTACCGTGTAAACATCGTTATTGTTGCCATCAACGATACCAAAGGTATTTAACAGAGATGGTAAGAAATAACACATCAACAGCGCTGGCACGTACTTGTAAAACTTTGCCCAAACTCCGCTTTTTTGACTCGATGTGTAAAAAACAAATCCCAGAATAACGGCCAATAGGCCCATAATTACCGCGTTATTGGTAACGAGCGCAGCGCTTTGCTCCATAAATCCTCGCTGTTATTATTTTTTATATAACTATTTTTAATGCAAAATATTATTATGATCGGCCAACTCTTTGATCTGATGCTGGATCACTTCAATGGTTGGGTCGTCCGGACATTCATCAACAAAAAATTGTAAGTCATCTTTTGCCATCTTCGGACAGTTTAATTGGTTGAGTAGATAGCCTCTATCACGACGTTCATAAGGATCATCGCCTAAGATATCCATCAATTGCTCGACGCAACTTAACGCGTGACCAAACTTTTCTGCGGCAATAAACGCCCATTTTTGCTGAGACAAATAAAGCTTTAACGACTCTTCGTTAAAAATAAGCTCCATCGGCTCTTGGTCTTTTTCTTGCTCTTTGTCTTGATTGTTTTCGTTTTCTGGAATTATGTACCAGCTCTGGTGGCCCGAGCTTGGCTCAATGACATAACCTTCTTCTTCGCTAAAAGCGACGTGTACGACAATCTCCCCTTGGCTTAGGGCAAGACTGGCCTCTAATTTCGCTCGTTCAAGCAGATGCACTAAGACAAGACCCAGTGCAGTATTGGTGCCACTGCGCATGGAAAGTGCGTAACAAACGCTATTGAGCTTATATTCAGGCACCTTTTGACTGCTGCCACTGAATAGCCACAAGGTATAAAAAGCGTCTAAGATTTCATCCAAACATTTATGATTGTTTGTATGCTTATGGCGAATTTCATCCACGGCAAATTCGAGCTCTGCTAACTGACACAAAGTTTCATTGGTATCAGCTTGTGCATCCCAACTTTGCTCAGCCTTGATACAACGGATCAATGGCGGATAGGAAAATGCATCTGAATTGTCATCGAGAGATAAGTCATTCTCATCTAACCAGATATCATTCTTCATAGAATTCGGTTTCTCTTGAATTGCTTTCATTTAGAACGACTAGTTTACCACTTTTTGTCATATTCCCAAGGGGGGAAATTTAGTAATACCAATCTATCGTTCGCTGAAATAGTAAAAATGTTTACTTATTATGGAGATATAGAAGCGCTCGGTGATAAGCCAAGCGCCAATTGAAATGCTTAAGCAAAGAAGCCTTGCTTGCTTACGGCGAGATGCGCGATGGCCATTAGTACCAATGTTGCAGCGCCTAGCGCCAAATATTTGGTCTTTTTAACACTTGCTTTTGCAATTACAAAGCCCAATGCGATATAACCAAACACTAAAACTATTTTTTGTAGTAGCCAAGGTTGTTGTGCAGGATTGAGCCCCGTCGTTACCGCCAAAATGACCGCTGTAACTAACAACAAAGTGTCTACGCTGTGGCTGGTAATAAACACGCCTTTGTTTGTTGCTAATTTACCTGAACCCAAACGCGAAAACGCGCGAGTGTAAAATAGCACTATGCTCAATACCACAAATAGTAAGTGCGTATGTTTTAACGCCATGTAATCCATATTATTCTCTAATCAGGGAAACGTTGTAGGATCAATTCTAACTCATTAATACAACGGTTGAATACATCTACGAGTTTGGGGTCAAAGTGTTTTCCCTTTTGCGCAGTAATCTCTTTTTGCGCTTCTTCTTGGCTCCATGCCTCTTTGTAGCAACGTTTATGGCGTAACGCATCATACACATCAGCTAGTGCTACGATGCGACCATAAAGGTGTATTTCATCGCCTTTTTTACCTTTCGGATAACCGCTGCCATCCCATTTTTCATGGTGGTCACGAGCGATTAGTGCGCCCGCACTGACAATCTCACGGCGAGAGTCTTTTAACAAGTCAAAGCCTTTGTCTGTATGGGTTTGCATGACTTTCCACTCTTCGTCATCCAGCTTGCTAGGCTTATTTAAAATCGCGTCAGGAATACCAACTTTACCCACGTCGTGCAGTGGTGACGCCATTTTCACCAGTTCAGCTTCTTTATCAGAAAGACCCATTTCTTTGGCAAGCGTGTGACAAAGATATGCAACACGCTTAACATGATTGCCGGTATTGGTGGAATGAAGCTCAAGCGCTTCACTTAAACGGATCACCAGTTCTTGCTGGGTATCTTCAATCTCAGCTTGTAGCTGTACATTTTCGTACGCCAATTGCATATTTTGAGCAAAAATATCAATTAAATGACGCTGAGTTTCGGTTAAGAATTCAGGAATACCAGACACAAATAGCATTGAGGCGTGGTTATAGTCACTGGAGCAATAGGCAAATAGATAATTGTCTTTATATACAATATCTTTATCTTGTAGTGCTTTTAAGCAGGCATCCATTTGATCGCTGCTAAGCACTTCAGAAATCGGCTTACCTTCACTACTTTCAAATTCTCCACGCCCTGCAAATACAACCAGTTGATCGTTCGTTTGGCCAGCTTCTTTACCCGCTGCAAGTGAAGTTGCATACATAGCTTGGTCGACAGTGCCTATCAGCGAAGTAAGTTGCTGTAGCACGCCCTCAATAAAACTCTCAATTGAGTGAGTAGCAAAAATATCACGGGAGGCTTTAATGATTTTCTCAAGCCCTTGTCTTGATTGATCGATGGCGAGAATGTCGCGATATGAACGTAAACTCGACATGACCACAGTAAAGAGCTTTTGCGCGGTGAGTTCTGTTTTTGACTTATAGTCGTTGATATCGTAGTTCACGATAACTTGGCGTTCAGGCGCTTGACCTGGCTGACCAGTTCTTAAAATGATACGGATATGGTTGTTTTTCGCGGTTTCACGAATGTATTTTGCGACCTGCAAACCAGCATCGTCGGTTTCCATGACAACATCCAGCAATACCACCGCAGCATCGGGGTTGGCATCGACGATTTTCTTTGCTTCTTCACCCGAATAAGCGCTAATAAATTCCAGACGCTTTTTTTGAAACTCAAAGTCACTCAGTGCTAACTTTGTCACTGCATGCACTTCGGGCTCATCATCGACAATAATAACCTTCCAAGTGCCTACTTTTTCAGGTTCAATTACGTCAGCGGGTTCGTCTGAAAACAAAAAATCATCCATATTGCGGATCCTATTGAAGCGCCTAACTTTCGTGTGAGTTCATGACTTTACGGCAACATTGCCAACGTCACTCTATCACACCCTGCCATATCTTTTATTGTAAGTATATTAATATACGCCATTTCTGCAAAAAACTGTTGGATCTTATCTGCTTGCTCAAAGCCATGTTCAAGTAGCAAATATCCCCCCGAGTTCAGATGTAGCTTAGCCGTCCTGATGATATGAAAAATATCCGCATAGCCATGGTCATCCGCGACCAGCGCGCTGAGCGGTTCAAATCTCACATCTCCTTGTGATAAGTGATGATCGGCTTCATCAATATAAGGTGGATTACTCACAATCAAATCAAACTGTTGCTCCGCAACCGCGCTAAACCAATCACTTTGCAAAATCGACACGTTTCTAAAGCCCAACTGAGATTGATTAGACTTTGCAAGCGCCACGGCGTCTGCTGAAGCATCTACTGCGGTGATTTGCCAAGCTGGATATTCACTCGCCAACGCCAGTGCAATCGCGCCAGTACCTGTGCCTAAGTCTAGCACCTGAGCGTCATTTGGCATGCTGAGAGTTAAAACATGCTCAACCAGAGTTTCAGTATCAGGCCTTGGAATAAGCGTGCTGTTGTTAACTTTTAAAGGCAGGCTCCAAAATTCTCTTTGACCTGTGATGTGTGCGACAGGCTCTCCCGTAACACGGCGTGCGATACATTCTTCGAATTGCTGCTGCTCTAGTGTAGAAAGCTCAGCTTCGGGCCAAGTAAAGAGATAAGTGCGGTTTTTATCGATAACATGGAGTAATAGCACTTCGCTATCGAGCTTTGCTGACTCGGAGTGTGGTAACAGTTCAGAGGTTGCCCAAGCAACGGCTTGGGCAATGTTAAGTGTTGGCATTAATCGCTTTCGCTCATAGCTGCCAGTAGATCAGCCTGATATTCAATAACCAGCGGATCGATAACAGCACCCAGCTCACCGGAGATCACTTCATTTAGGCGATATAGCGTCAAGTTGATACGGTGATCGGTAATACGGCCCTGCGGGAAGTTGTAAGTACGAATACGCTCAGAGCGGTCACCGCTACCTACTAGATTGCGACGTTCAGAAGCTTCTGCCGCTGCACGTTTTTCATCTTCTGCTTGCTGTAAGCGCGCACTTAGTACAGACAGCGCTTTCGCTCTGTTTTTATGTTGTGAACGTTCGTCCTGACATTCAACCACAACGCCTGTCGGCAAGTGAGTGATACGAATAGCAGAATCGGTTTTGTTTACGTGCTGACCACCGGCACCTGAAGCTCGGAAAGTATCCACTTTTAGATCAGACGGATTAATTTCGATTGCTTCTGCCTCTGGGATCTCTGCCATCACAGCAACCGTACATGCAGAAGTGTGAACACGGCCTTGAGATTCAGTTTCAGGCACACGTTGTACACGGTGAGCACCAGATTCAAACTTAAGTTTGCCATAAACACCGTCGCCACTAATGTTAGCGATAACTTCTTTATAGCCACCGTGCTCGCCTTCGTTAGCGCTCACGATTTCAACGCGCCACTTTTGCGTTTCTGCATAGCGGCTATACATACGGAATAAATCGCCAGCGAAAATCGCGGCTTCATCACCACCGGTTCCCGCACGCACTTCCAAGAATACGTTGTTATTGTCTTTTGGATCTTTTGGTAACATCAATACTTGAAGGTCATCTTCAAGCGCAGCAATGGCAGCTTTTGCTTCTTTATACTCTTCCTGTGCCATTTCACGCATGTCTGGATCTGAGTCTTTTAGCATTTCTTCAGCAGTTGCGACGTCTTCCTGAGCCTGTTGGTAGGCTGTAAACGCTTTAACTACGTCTTCCAATTCTGAAAACTCTTTTGACAAGGCGCGAAAGCGGTTCTGATCGCTAATCACCTCAGGCGAGCTTAGCATCGCTTGAACTTCTTCATAGCGCTCTACTAAGGTTTCTAACTTACGATATACAGACTCTTTCATTTACACGTTATTCCTGCTCAATACCTAATGTTTGCTTGAGTTGCGCTAACTTATCTATATCGCCTTCTTTCGCAGCCTCTTGAATGGCGCGTGTTGGTGCGTGTGTTAGTCGATTACTCAGCTTATTTGCTAATTCAATAATAATTTTATCTGCTTCTTTGCCCGATTGTAGCTGATTTATTGCTTTGTCCACGAGCTCATTTTTAATTTCTTGCGCGCTTTGGCGATACTGCCTAATCACATCCACTGAATGCAGCGAACGTTGCCACTCGGAAAACTCTTGCGTGCGTACATCGATGATCTGCTGCGCTTCAATGGCCGCTTGTTCACGACTGGCCAAGTTTTCATTGACTATCGCCTGCAGGTCATCAACTGAATAAAGATAAGCAGCATCCAACTCTGACACTTGGCTTTCGATATCGCGAGGCACCGCGATATCGATAAATAACATTGGTTTATGGCGACGTTTTTTAAGCGCTTGCTCGACCACTCCCTTACCGATAATTGGTAAGGTGCTCGCAGTTGAACTAATAACAATGTCTGCACTTGGTAGCGCATCTGGCAACTGTGCCAGTGAAATAACACTACCGCCAACTTCTTTTGCTAGGTTTTGTGCGCGCTCAATTGTGCGGTTCGCGACAGTGATTGACTTTGGATTATGCTGCGATAAGTGTTTAGCAACTAACTCTATTGTTTCACCAGCACCAATTAACAAGACCTGAGTTTTATCCAATTGACCATAAATATGCTTTGCTAAATTAACAGCGGCATACGCCACTGAGACAGCACTTGCACCAATATCGGTTTCGGTGCGCACTTGCTTCGCCACCGAAAAAGTTTTTTGGAATAAACGCTCAAATGTTGGCTGAATGGCATGGTGTTGTTTGGCCGTACTAAAAGCTTGTTTAATTTGCCCAAGAATTTGTGGCTCACCTAAAACCAATGAATCAAGACCGCAGGCAACTCGCATTAAATGGTTCACCGCATCCTGATTCATATGCACATAGACATTTTCTGTTAAGTCTCGTTGCTCTATGTTATGAAAATCTGACAACCAACCGAGTAGTGCTTGGGGATCAGCAGACTCAAGGCTACAATAGATCTCGGTTCGATTGCAGGTCGACACAATCACAGATTCTTTAAACTGCGAAGAATGTTGGAGTTGGTGCAATGCTTCTGTAAGCTGTTCTGGAGAAAACGCCACTTTTTCACGTAATTCTACAGACGCGGTTTTGTGATTGATACCAAGTGCGATGATGGTCATAGATGCCAGTATTGCTCGAGCCCTGCTTTAAAGCCGGCAATTTTACCAAAAATCAATCGAATATGGAAAGTAAGGAAAGGCCTTTGAGACAACTTCATTTGATTTTACTCATATTTTTATTAATTTTAACGGGTTGTGCGCAACAATTACCTCAGCAAAACGTAGCACAAGACTGGCAATCTAGACTAAAACAACAAAAAAATTGGCAAGCGAGAGGTAAACTTGCATTTATTGCCCCAGACAATCGTCAATCAGCTAACTTTAATTGGTATTTAAAAGAAGATAAACAAAATCTGATTTTAACCAGCTTTGTTGGCACCCGCATATTCGAACTAGAAGAATTAGACACACATTCGGAGCTGACCTTTGAAGACAATGTCCATAAAGGCATGGACAGTAGCGATCTGGTTAAGCGTTTAAGTGGTCTCTCTCTTCCGGTCAATCAAGCCCCTCAATGGCTAACGGGCTTAGTTGAAGCACCAGCCAGCGAACTTGATGACCTTGGCAGAATAAGCAATGCACAGTGGCAAAGCCCATCTGGCCGAGTGTGGCAAATCACCTATCAACAATATAAAATGCAAGACGGAATGTGGCTGCCTAGTCGCATGAAACTCTCATCGACCAATATTGAGGTCAAAGTATTAATCACTTCATGGCAGTTTAAATGAAGACATTGACGCTAAGCGCACCGGCAAAATTAAATCTTTTTTTGCATATCAATGGCCGTCGAGAAGACGGCTACCATGAACTAGAGACTTTATTTACTTTCTTAGATTTTGGTGATGAATTAGCATTTACGCTAACCAGTAACCAGCAAGAAATCGTCATTTGTGGTGACACCGCAGGTATTCCACTCGAAGATAACCTCATTTATAAAGCCGCCAAAATTCTTGAGCCCTATAAAAAAATTGCGGCTGGTGTCGACATTCACTTAAATAAACAGCTTCCCATGGGTGGAGGTGTTGGTGGTGGTTCATCCGATGCTGCCACGACTTTATTGGCACTCAATACGCTGTGGCAATGTCAGCTTACTATCCCAGAACTTGCAAAACTCGGTCTCCAGCTAGGCGCCGATGTGCCTGTTTTTGTTGAAGGTAAAACAGCTGTAGCCCACGGCGTTGGCGAGCAACTTGAGCCAATTGACATCGCGCAAAAATGGTATTTGGTGGTTGCCCCACCCGTTCATGTCAGCACCGCGTTAGTCTTTACTCACCCAGATTTACCACGCAATACGCCTAAGCTAAAAAGCGGTTGGAAACTCTCGGATACGGGCAACGACTGTCAAACTCTTGTCAAAAAGCTTTACCCCGAGGTTGAAAAGACCCTCGCGTGGTTGCTAAAATATGCACCAACCAAAATGACTGGTACTGGAGCTTGTTGTTTCGCGGAGTTTGAAAATCGTGAGGCAGCGCTGCGTGTGCTCGAAACTCTACCTTCATCTTGGCAGGGCTTTATTGCCCAAAATACAAGTGAGTCAATTTGTCATCGACAATTGCGCGCTTGGCAAAACTAGAAGTAAATTGTTTAAGTTAGCTTGTTTTGACTTTTTTATTTCATGGTCATTGCATGTTAGTCCAAAAAATTCAGTGCCTGAGGAACCCTACCGTGCCCGACATGAAGCTCTTCGCTGGTAACGCAACACCTGAGCTAGCTCAAAAAGTTGCAAAACGTTTGTTTATTGAGTTAGGTGATGCCGTTGTTGGCCGTTTTAGCGACGGTGAAATTAGCGTTCAAATCAACGAAAACGTTCGTGGTTCAGATGTATTCATCATCCAATCAACATGTGCTCCTACAAATGATAATTTAATGGAGTTAATCGTCATGGTTGATGCGCTACGTCGTGCATCTGCTGGTCGTATCACAGCCGTTATTCCTTATTTCGGTTACGCACGTCAAGACCGCCGTGTGCGTTCTGCTCGTGTTCCAATTACTGCTAAAGTTGTTGCAGACTTCCTTTCAAGCGTAGGTGTTGACCGTGTTCTTACTGTTGACCTACACGCAGAACAAATCCAAGGCTTCTTCGACGTACCTGTTGACAATGTATTCGGTAGCCCAGTGCTAATCGAAGACATGAAAGAGCGTAAGTTCGAAGATGTAGTAGTAGTTTCACCTGATATCGGTGGTGTGGTTCGTGCTCGTGCGATTGCAAAACTGTTAGATGATAAAGACCTAGCGATCATTGATAAGCGTCGTCCACAGGCTAACGTTTCTCAAGTTATGCACATCATTGGTGATGTTGCTGGTCGTGACTGTATCATTGTCGATGACATGATAGATACAGGCGGTACTTTATGTAAAGCAGCAGCAGCACTTAAAGAGCACGGTGCAAAACGCGTATTCGCTTACGCAACCCACCCAGTACTTTCGGGCAATGCTGCGGAAAACCTACGCAACTCAGTTATCGATGAAGTTATCGTGACTGACTCAATTCCACTTTCTGATGAATTGAAAGCGCTTGATAACATCAAAGTACTAACACTTGCAGATATGATGGCCGAAACTATCCGCCGTATCAGCAACGAAGAGTCAATCTCTGCGATGTTTCAACACTAATCGGCACCAAAACTGATTAGCCAAAAAGCACCTCTGGTGCTTTTTTTGTTTTATAGGTTTCATTGCAAGTGCGTTAGTGGTATATTGGCGCGCCTTTTTTAGGCAGGGAGCTTGGTCGCGAGCTCTCTGACACATTAACTTAAATTATTTTGGAGACATCCATGTCTGTATACAAATTAGACGCTGAAGTACGTTCTGACCTAGGTACTGGTGCGAGCCGCCGCCTACGTCGCGCTGACAAAGTTCCTGCAATCCTATACGGTGCTGGTAAAGATGCAGTTTCACTAACTTTTGATCACAACAAAGTATTGAAAGCGCAAGAAGACGAAGGTTTCTACACTCACATCCTAACGCTAAACATTGGCGGTGAGTCTGTTGAAGCAATTCTTAAAGATATGCAACGTCACCCGTACAAGCCTAAGATCACTCACTTAGACTTCCAACGCGTTGATGCTTCTCAAAAGCTTCACACTAAAGTTCCTGTTCACTTCATCAACGAAGAGAAAGCAACTAAAGGTGGCAACACTATCGTTCACCAACTAACTGAAATTGAAATCACTTGTCTTCCGGCAAGACTTCCTGAGTTCATCGAAGTTGACGTAGCGACTCTAGCTGTTGGCGCAACTCTACACCTATCTGATATCAAGCTTCCAGCTGGCGTTGTTTCAGTTGAACTTGCTAAAGGTGCAGATCACGACCAAGCGGTTGTTTCAGTAAACGCTCCTAAAGCAGCTCCTGCTGAAGAGTCTGCTGAAGACGCAGCTGAGTAATTGTTCAGGTGTTAACACCTTGAATAATATTCAAATGCTTGTGGGCCTGGCTAATCCAGGCCCCGAATACGCAAACACCCGTCATAACGCTGGCGCTTGGTTTATCGAAGAACTAGCCAGAAGATACAACTGCCTCCTAAAACCAGACGCTAAACATCACGGCCTCACTGGCAAAGTGCTCATCAATAATCAAGAGTTTAAATTGCTGATCCCTACGACTTATATGAACTTAAGTGGTAAAGCGGTCGCGAGTCTTGCCAATTTTTATAAAATCCCCGTCGAGAGTATTCTTGTTGCTCACGATGAAATGGATTTAGAACCCGGTATCGCCAAACTCAAAAAAGGTGGTGGTCACGGCGGTCACAATGGCTTAAAAGACATAATCGCTAAAATGGCAAATAACAAAGAATTTATGCGATTGCGCGTTGGTATTGGTCACCCAGGACACAGAGACAAAGTCACGGGGTGGGTTTTAGGCAAAGCACCACAAGCTGATCAAGAGAAAATTGATGCCGCTGTGGATGAAGCAGTCCGATGTATGGAAATACTCGCAAAAGACGGTGTGTTAAAAGCGCAAAATCGACTACATTCATTTAAACCGTAACAGTTCACTGCTGCGATTGATTGAGTAATACCTAAGCTTCTCGTTCGCCATGATGCGTGCTTGAGATAATACGGTAGAAATTTAGGAATAAACACTATGGGTTTTAAATGTGGCATTGTTGGTTTACCTAACGTAGGTAAATCTACTTTATTTAATGCGTTGACTAAAGCGGGCATTGAGGCCGCAAACTTTCCTTTCTGTACTATCGAACCGAATACCGGTGTAGTACCAGTACCAGATGCTCGTCTTGACCAGCTAGCTGAAATTGTAAACCCTCAGCGTACTATCCCAACTTCAATGGAGTTTGTGGATATTGCCGGTTTGGTAAAAGGTGCATCGAAAGGTGAAGGTTTAGGTAACCAATTTTTGGCAAACATCCGTGAAACGGATGCTATCGGTCACGTAGTTCGCTGTTTTGAAAATGAAAATATCGTTCACGTTGCTGGTCAAATCGATCCTGCTGAAGACATTGATGTTATCAACACTGAGCTGGTACTTGCAGACATGGATACTGCTGATCGCGCGGTTTTACGTAACGCGAAGAAAGCGAAAGGCGGCGATAAAGACGCGAAATTTGAACTCGTTGTACTTGAAAAAGTAAAAGCGCACTTGGACGAAGGCTTAACGCTTCGCTCACTTGAGCTAAATAAAGAAGAAGCGGCAGCAATAAGCTACCTAAACTTTTTAACGATCAAGCCAACTATGTACATCGCCAATGTTAACGAAGATGGCTTTGAAAACAACCCATTCCTAGACAAAGTACGTGAAATTGCAGCAGCAGAAGACGCGGTTGTGATCCCTGTATGTGCAGCAATTGAGGCTGAACTTTCTGAACTTGAAGAAGAAGATAAGAAAGAGTTTATGGATGACTTAGGCTTAGAAGAGCCAGGCCTAAACCGCGTGATCCGTGGTGGTTATGAGTTGTTGAAACTGCAAACTTACTTTACAGCTGGCGTAAAAGAAGTGCGTGCATGGACTATCCCTGTTGGCGCGACAGCACCTCAAGCTGCTGGTAAAATCCACACAGACTTTGAACGTGGTTTTATTCGTGCACAAACTATCGGCTTTGATGATTATATCGAGTTCCGTGGTGAATCTGGTGCGAAAGACGCAGGTAAAATGCGCCAAGAAGGTAAAGAATACATCGTAAAAGATGGCGATGTGATGAACTTCTTATTTAACGTGTAACCATAGTTACTACACGCTATTTCAATAAAAGGAGCTTCGGCTCCTTTTTAGTTTTATCAACTCTGCTTTTCAATCAAATAAGTACCTTGTTCTTCAGAGTAAGTTATAGACTCCAAAGGAATAAAAGTTCACAGGTTTTGTTAAAAATTTGCAATTGCCCCGCATGATTTGATATAAAAACAGGCCGTTTCGCTTAATTTATCTGCAAACAAACTGTGTTAGCAGATTTTTTGCAAAAAAGGTGTTGACGGCTTGGGGGCATATACGCATAATACGCCCCGCATCAGCAATGATGAGAAGTTAAAGAGATGGCTATGTAGCTCAGCTGGTTAGAGCACATCACTCATAATGATGGGGTCCCCTGTTCAAATCAGGGCATAGCCACCATGCTTTAACTACTACCAAAACTCATCGATTTGTTGTTGCAAAAGATGTGCGGAAGTGGCGGAATTGGCAGTTGTCTTAATATAGACGCTGGATTTAGGTTCCAATAACTAATGCCAAAAGATGTGCGGAAGTAGTGGAATTGGCAGTTGTCTTAATATAGACGCTGGATTTAGGTTCCAATAACTAATGCAAAAAGATGTGCGGAAGTGGCGGAATTGGTAGACGCGCTGGATTTAGGTTCCAGTATCTTCGGATGTGAGAGTTCAAGTCTCTCTTTCCGCACCATGTTCTCGATTGGAACTAAAACAATCAAATTTTCGTTGGAGTATCGCCAAGCGGTAAGGCAGCGGGTTTTGATCCCGCCATTCCCAGGTTCAAATCCTGGTACTCCAGCCATCTCTTTTTGAGATGTTAGCTACACTGTGCGGAAGTGGCGGAATTGGTAGACGCGCTGGATTTAGGTTCCAGTATCTTCGGATGTGAGAGTTCAAGTCTCTCTTTCCGCACCATGTTCTTGATTTGAACTAAAACAATCAAATTTTCGTTGGAGTATCGCCAAGCGGTAAGGCAGCGGGTTTTGATCCCGCCATTCCCAGGTTCAAATCCTGGTACTCCAGCCAATGGCTATGTAGCTCAGCTGGTTAGAGCACATCACTCATAATGATGGGGTCCCCTGTTCAAATCAGGGCATAGCCACCATTTACAAATGCGGAAGTGGCGGAATTGGTAGACGCGCTGGATTTAGGTTCCAGTATCTTCGGATGTGAGAGTTCAAGTCTCTCTTTCCGCACCATGTTCTTTTAAATCAGAACTCAAAAAGATTTTATTTCGTTGGAGTATCGCCAAGCGGTAAGGCAGCGGGTTTTGATCCCGCCATTCCCAGGTTCAAATCCTGGTACTCCAGCCAACTTTCTGAAGTTGAGGAATTAGCAGATGTCTTGAAAATAGACGCTGGATTTAGGTTCCAAATACTCCAGACAATATAATGCGGAAGTGGCGGAATTGGTAGACGCGCTGGATTTAGGTTCCAGTATCTTCGGATGTGAGAGTTCAAGTCTCTCTTTCCGCACCATGTTCTTTCAAGTAGAACTCAAACTCTTGAACTTACCTCTATTGCTGGGTATCGTCTCGACACGAAGTGGAAGCGGTAAGGTAGCCTAACTCAAATCTGGGCTTAAATAAGGTTTGAACTTACCTCTATTGCTGGAGTATCGCCAAGCGGTAAGGCAGCGGGTTTTGATCCCGCCATTCCCAGGTTCAAATCCTGGTACTCCAGCCATCTCTTTTTGAGATGTTAGCTACAAATAAAATATCTACTGTGCGGAAGTGGCGGAATTGGTAGACGCGCTGGATTTAGGTTCCAGTATCTTCGGATGTGAGAGTTCAAGTCTCTCTTTCCGCACCATTTAGTAACAATTTCTTTCCTCTTCATTCATTCCTAGCTCATTTTTCTAATGTTACTTTTAAACTTTCTTCATGTTAGGAAAGAAAGTGCTAAAGTCTTTATTTCTTTTATTCTCATTAATCATTTTCAGTATACCTAGCTTTGTAGAAGCAAGGGCTAGCTCAATTTGCTCTCCATTACACATAGAAATAGCACTTAAGCATTTTAGCTACTGTCAGCCCTCAGAACAGGCAAATAAAGTTTCATTTCAAACTTTTACTAACGATACCTACTCAGTTGTGCTTAGCGGCAACTCTTCTGAACTAACGTTAAGCTGGATAACTGGTGCTACTGCACTTGCTGATCTACCTAACAAGTACGATTTAACACCTCTTGAGTTTATGACACGAGCTTTCAATGGTACGTTTGATATACAGAGTGAAGACATGCAGAAAGTCAGTGCTGAGCTTGGCGTTATAGACGAAGCAAATGTATTTACCGCTACTCACGGAGCAAAACATATTTTTTCTTCTATCAGACCTTCAGGAGTTCAAACTGCTTACATTTTGCAGCCCAACAGTGATTGGTTATTAAGGCTAGATGGCAAATTTGATATTAATACCTTGATGTATGTCGTCGATAAGCTAACACTGATGAGATGATCTCGGCACTAAATAATGAAGCGTGCAGTAATACCAATTTATCTTAATACTTGCTCCTTCAAAAAGATCACTTAATTAAGTAAATTGGTGTAACACGCTCAGTTTAGAGAACAAAGATTAAAAACCAACTCCGCCCATGGCGTGCTTAAGCACTTCTTTTTTTAACGGTCCAGCTTTATTCGCCACATTCAGCGCCAGATTTCTCAAATGCTTTAACGGTGTTACTTGATTCGAAAAGCCAAAATAACACGCATCCATCATACTCATCATCAAAAGGTTGTCTTGTCTACGCTTTGACTCGTAATGATGTAGTGCGCTGCTATCACCAATATCTTCTTTTGACTCAATCGCTTCGGCAAGTGCCGCTACGTCTTTAAAGCCAAGATTTACTCCCTGCCCTGCTAATGGATTAATGGTATGAGCTGCATCTCCTACTAATACCACTCGTTCGCTCACGTATTGGTTAGCATGTTGCCTTGCTAAAGGAAAAACCGCTACTTCTTCAATCTCAAAATCACCGGGTAGCTCAAAAAATGCAGCTTTTACTTCTTGTTTTAGCGCCTGCTTATCTAGTTGCTTAAGTAAATTGAGTTTATTGCCGTTGTCATACCAAATCAGATTGGCATACGGATACTGCATAGGTAAAAAGGCAATTGGACCTGATGGCTTAAATTGCTGCCATGTTTTTTCTTGTTGCGGCGCGTCGAGTTTAATCAGCAGCCCCATACAATGTTGCTCATATTGCCACCCCGTCACGCCTATGCCACTCATTTGTCTGACGATAGAACGGCCACCATCAGCAGCAATTAACAAATCGGCGGTAAAGGATGCTGCTTGATACTCAATCGTCACGGAATCCTCATTATGAACAATGCGCTTTGGAGTCCCCTCTGGTGAAACCACTTTGATATCAAATTTCTCAAACTGTTGCCACAATGCAGCTTGAATGAGGTTATTCTCAATTAAGTGGCCTAAGTGCGAGGCGTTTAGCGCTTCACAATCAAATATCAATTGTCCTGGCTTATCCTCATAGGCTTCTAGCTGCTTGTAAACCGCGGCTCTGGTGTTTCTTAACACAGGCATAGCACCGAGCTCATCTAGTAACTGCTCGGAAAAGCGATTGATAGCAGAAACGCGAATATCTACCTTATCACTTGAGAGTATTGCACCTGGTGAGATGGGAGAATGTTCAATAACGGTTACATCAACACCTTGCTTCGCTAGCTTAACGGCACACGCCGCACCAACCATGCCACCACCGACTATCAGAGCCTTGTTTTTCATGCCATATTCCACTTAATTGAGTCTTTGCGCATTGTAACGCATATAAAAACAGATGTTTGCTTAAAACACCCTGTATTGATCCACATTTTGAAAGTTAAAATCTATACTTGGCTAGACAAGATAGGTCATATAAAATACGCGTCCTTTAGGCATAATGATATCAATTCAGCATCGCCTGCACGAGAAACGCGTAGTGCTAAACACCGAGTTGTAAACGAGGCAATATTTAAATGAGTAAAAAACTGCATATTAAAACCTGGGGTTGTCAGATGAACGAGTATGACTCCCAGAAAATGGCGGATCTTTTGGATTCAACAAATGGCTATCAGCTTACAGAAGAAGCTGAGCAAGCTGATGTGATCCTACTCAATACTTGCTCGATTCGTGAGAAGGCACAGGAAAAAGTATTCCACCAACTTGGTCGTTGGAAACTACTAAAGGACACAAACCCTGATCTTGTTATCGGTGTTGGTGGCTGCGTAGCGTCACAAGAAGGTGACACCATTCGTCAGCGCGCTCCATTTGTTGATATCGTGTTTGGCCCACAAACATTGCACCGCCTGCCAGAGATGATCAAACAGGTGCAAAGCAAAGAAGGTGCTGTCGTTGATATTTCATTCCCTGAAATTGAAAAATTTGACCGTTTGCCAGAGCCAAAGGCTGAAGGCCCGAGTGCATTTGTTTCAATTATGGAAGGTTGCTCTAAGTACTGTACGTTCTGTGTAGTACCGTACACACGTGGCGAAGAAGTAAGCCGTCCTTTAGATGATGTGATCCTTGAAGTTGCTCAGCTTGCGGAGCAAGGTGTACGTGAAGTGAACTTACTCGGTCAGAACGTAAATGCTTACCGTGGTGAAATGCACGATGGTGAAATTTGTTACTTCTCTGACTTAATTCGCTACGTTGCAGCAATTGACGGTATTGACCGTATTCGTTATACAACATCTCACCCAGTTGAATTTACACCAGATATCATTGAAGCCTATGCGGATGTGCCAGAGCTTGTTGACCATTTACACCTACCGGTACAAAGTGGTTCAGACCGTATTCTAAACCTGATGAAACGCGGTCATACTGCGCTTGAGTACAAGTCAACAATCCGCAAGCTACGGAAGATCCGTCCGAACCTAAGCATGTCTTCAGATTTCATCATTGGTTTTCCAGGCGAATCGAACGCAGACTTTGAAGCAACGATGAACCTGATTAATGATATCGGCTTTGATATGAGCTTTAGTTTCATCTACTCGGCGCGACCTGGCACACCAGCAGCCGACTTACCTGATGATGTTGCAGAATCAGAAAAGAAAGAACGCCTGTATCTGCTACAGAACCGTATCAACCAAATGGCGCAGGATATCAGCCGCAAGATGCACGATACCGAGCAGCGTATTTTGGTTGAGGGCCCATCGAAGAAAAACCCAATGGAACTGCGTGGTAGAACCGAAAATAACCGCGTTGTAAACTTTGAAGGTCCACACTCAGTGATCGGCCAATTCGTCGATGTACGTATTACTGAGGCATTACCAAACTCGTTACGTGGTGAACTTATCCGTACTGAAGCAGAAATGGATTTACGTCGTGACGTAAAACCGTCGGATATCTTAAATAAAGCACCACAAGAACCTGAAATTAATGAATTAGGTGTTGGTACTTTTACCCCCTAGCATTTTTAAATTGTGCGCTAGCTTCGGCTAGCGTCATTTTTATAGGAAGACATTTTGAGTAATCAGATAAAGAATATAGAAATTTACTTAGAACCCGCAGATAACCACCGCCTTTCTTCACTTTGTGGTCCGTTCGACGAAAATCTAAAACAAATAGAACGTCGCCTTGGAGTTGAAATCGCGCACCGTGACAATTGGTTTAAAGTGACCGGACAAGCGGTAACGGCAAAAGCAGCTGTGGATATTCTAAAGTCTCTATATGTTGATACTCAGCCTGTGAAAGGAAAAATGACAGAAATCGAACCGGATCAGGTTCATCTAGCCATCACAGAAGCGAACGTACTTGAACAAGACGCCCCAACCGTGTGGGACAAAGAAGTCTATATTAAGACTCGTCGCGGTGTGGTTAAGCCTCGTAATCCAAATCAGAGCCAATATGTCGCTAATATCTTAACTCACGATATTACCTTCGGTGTTGGTCCTGCGGGTACAGGTAAAACCTATCTTGCTGTTGCAGCAGCGGTTGATGCGCTAGAACGTCAAGAAATACGTCGCATCCTCCTCACTCGTCCAGCGGTTGAAGCTGGTGAAAAGCTGGGCTTCTTGCCGGGTGATTTAACACAGAAAATCGACCCTTACCTTCGCCCTCTTTATGACGCCCTATTCGAGATGCTTGGTTTTGAAAAAGTTGAGCGCTTAATCGAAAAAAATGTCATTGAAGTTGCACCTTTGGCGTATATGCGCGGTCGAACACTCAATGACGCGTTTATTATCTTGGACGAGAGCCAAAATACCACGACTGAACAAATGAAGATGTTTCTAACACGGATTGGCTTTAATTCAAAAGCGGTGATCACCGGTGATATCACGCAAATCGATTTACCTCGTGGTGCGCGCTCTGGACTTCGTCATGCGATAGAAGTGCTCAATGATGTAGAAGAGATTTCATTTAACTTCTTTAAATCTCACGATGTAGTTAGACACCCTGTGGTTGCTCGTATCGTCGAAGCATACGAGAAGAAAGAAGAACAAGAGCGTCTCGCTAAAGCTGAAAAGCATCAAGCGAAACAGCAACCTTCTGAGGAATAAACCATGGACTTAATGCTAGATTTGCAATTGGCTTGTGAGTTTGAAAACTTGCCATCCGAAGTACAATTTCAATTATGGGCAGAACATGCATTAACGCAATTTCGCGAAGAAGCAGAATTAACGATTCGCATCGCTGACGAGCACGAAAGCCAAGAGCTCAATAGCCAGTACAGGGGCAAAGACAAGCCAACCAACGTGTTGTCTTTCCCATTTGATGCGCCACCGGGGATTGAGTTGCCACTTATTGGTGATTTAATTATTTGTCCCCAAGTGGTATACCAAGAATCCATAGAGCAAGAAAAGACCTTTCATGACCACTTCGCCCATATGGTTATCCATGGTTGCTTGCATTTACTTGGATTTGACCATATAAATGAACAAGACGCGGTAGAAATGGAAACAATAGAGAAGCAAATTCTCGCTTCTTTGAATATCGCAGATCCTTACAGAGACGATTGTTAAATTAACGGAGCAGACACAACTAATGAGCGACGATAACTCGCAAAGTAGTCAGGGTTCTTCTAGCAAGACCTGGCTGGGACGCATCACACAGATGCTGCAAGGGGAACCCCAAAATAAAGAAGAACTGGCTGAAGTCATCGCTGATGCGCAAGAGCGCCAGCTGATTGACCCAGAAACCAAAGATATGATGGAAGGTGTGCTCAGCGTTTCAGAGCTGAAAGTACGTGACATCATGATCCCACGTTCGCAAATGATTACACTTGATGTAGATGAGCCGCTCAGTGCTCAACTCCCTATGATGGTAGAATCTTCACACTCGCGTTTTCCTGTGATTTGTGAAGACAAAGACCACGTAGAAGGCATCTTACTTGCCAAAGATCTCTTACCTTTGATTTTGCGCGAAGAGAGCGATTTGCCAAGTATCCGCGAATATCTTCGTCCCGCTGTGGTCGTGCCTGAAAGTAAGCGTGTCGATACCCTGCTCAACGAATTCCGTCAAAAACGTTACCATATGGCTATCGTGATTGATGAATACGGCGGTGTATCTGGACTGGTTACTATCGAAGATATTCTCGAAACCATTGTTGGTGAAATCGAAGATGAACATGATGACGACGAAGAACAACAAGATATTCGTCAGCTGTCTAAACATGTTTATACCGTGCAAGCACTCACGCCATTGGATGAATTCAACGAATTTTTCAAAACCAACTACGACACCCAAGAAGCAGATACCATTGGCGGTATTATTCTTCATGCATTTGGCCATATGCCTAGCCGTGGTGAAACTATAGACATAGATCCCCTTCAGTTTAAGGTAACTAACTCCGATAACCGGAGGATCTTACAAATTCAAGTAAGTGTACCTAAATCTGAACATGTTGAAGACTCTAGTATCTAACCTGAGTAACCTCGCAAAAGATAAGTTTGCATGGCTGGCACTCATTTCTGGCTGTGCGCTTACTTTTGCTTATTCCCCTTTTGGTTTTTGGCCTATCGCGTTTGTCAGCTTGATTATAGCGACTTGGCTTACCGATAAACCCAGTCCAAAGCTCGCGGCTAAATATGGCTTTTTATTTGGCTTTGGCTGGTTTGCCCTTGGCATAAGCTGGGTGCATGTCTCTATCGCTGAATTTGGTGGTTTACCCTTACCTGTCTCGGTGCTGTTGATGGCATTACTATGTGCTTATCTTGCCATCTACCCAACATTGGCATTTGCTTTTGCTAGCTACTTTACTCGCACACCGTGGCAACGGGTTTTGGCACTTGTTGCGGGGTTTGCCATTACCGAGTGGCTACGAGGCCATATGCTCACGGGCTTCCCTTGGCTTAGCTTTGGTTATACGTTAACTGACTCGCCTCTGAGTAGTTTAGCCCCTTGGATCGGTGAATTTGGCTTAACATTGCTAGTTATTCTAGCGACAACAAGCCTTTACTATCTACTTAAACAACGTGCGATTTATCTCACCATAGTCTGCTTTGCTGGCATTGCCGGTTTATACAGTGTGCCAATCATTCAAGGCCCACTAAAGTACTCGGGAGATGAAATCACCACCTTACTTGTACAAGGTAATATCAAGCAGAGTCTGCGCTGGGAGCCTGAGCAATTTTGGCCTACCATGTCTAAATATCGAGATATGACTAGACCTAACTGGCAAGGCGTTGATTTAGTAGTGTGGCCGGAAGCGGCTATTCCTGAATTTGAAGATATCGCCTACCCATTTTTAGAAGGGCTGGACAAAGCAGCCGCGTTTAATGGAACTGCACTAATAACGGGTATTCCCGATTATCAGTTTGATACCAGAACCGCGTACAACACGCTGATCACCCTTGGTAAAAAGGAAAAAGAAGACAGCGAAGGGCAATATCACTATTTGCACAAAAACCGCTACCAGAAGCACCAATTGTTGCCTATTGGTGAGTTTGTACCGTTCGAAGACCTATTGCGTCCTATAGCCCCTCTTTTTAACTTAGCAATGTCGTCATTTACTCGAGGTGATGCGGTACAACCAAACCTACTTGCGAACGGTTTGCATGTGTTACCCGCTATTTGCTACGAAATCGCGTTTAGCGAGCTTGTCAGAGGTAACTTTACCTCTGAGTCAGATATTCTTTTTACTGTGAGCAACGACGCTTGGTTTGGAGATTCCCACGGCCCGCATCAGCATATGCAGATCGCTCGCATGCGTGCCTTAGAATTACAGCGCCCATTAATTCGAGTAACGAATAATGGTATCACTGGTGTTTACGATCCACTTAGCAAAATTCAGCATGCCATTCCACAATTCGAAGCCAATATACTGAAAAGTGATGTAAAACTCATTAGTGGAGTAAGCTGGTATGCAGAGCATGGTAATCGCCCCATCTGGTTTATTGTCGCTTTTACTATGCTGATACTCACCGCTGCAAAGGTAAAGCCCACAGTGCTTAAGCGATTTGAACGCAACTTTTTGTAGTTGCGGTGTTGTACCTTTCGCGATGTAAAATCGCTCCTACATGCAATAAATAACCTCTGGTAGGAGCCGCTTTATGCGGCGAGCTTTTGTGCCATATCGCGATGTGAAATCGCTCCTACACGCGATATATAACCTTTGGTGGGAGCCGCTTTACGCGGCGAGCTTTTTTGTGTCATATCGCGATGTAAAATCGCTCCTACATGCAATATATAACTCTGGCCAGAGCCACTTTACGCGGCGATTTTTTACCATATCGCGATGTAAAATCGCTCCTACATGCAATATATAACTCTGGCCAGAGCCGCTTTACGCGGCGAGCTTTTGCTATATCACAATGTGAAATCGCACTGAATATATTACCTCAGCTAAAAGCAGGTTTGTGTTATTACTCACAAGGTATAATAACACTCACTTTCAACCCACCTAATTCGCTATGCGCAACGGCAATGCTGCCACCGTGCAATTCAACCAGTTTTTGACAAATAGATAAACCTAAGCCGGAGCCACCAAGATCTCGGCTACGTGATTTATCACAGCGGAACAAACGTTCAAACAATCTCCCTAAAGCTTCATCGCCCACGCCTGGGCTTGAATCTTCAATAACACATTGGATCTGCTGGCTTTGATAGCTAATATCCACACAGACTTCTCCCGGCTTGTCGGTATAATTCACACTATTACGAGCCAAGTTATTGAATACCTGAGCAAATCTAGTTACATCAATATCGATTTCCAGTTCATCTGGTAATTCTATATTGGCATTAAACTCAAGCCCTTCATCCGTCACAAAGTCATCAATATCTTCAACAAGACCAATAAACGCTTGTTTGGCATTGACACGCTCTAACGCCAAGTTAAGGCTGCCAGTATCTGCCTGCGCGAGTTCATAGATATCTTTAATTAATGTGTTAAGAGTATCGAGACGGCGGTTAAGCACTTTGTAGCTCTGCTTTGGATTTTCCACCAAATTATGTTCCAGAGATTCAATATGCAGCTTAAGTACGGTAAGCGGTGTTCTTAATTCATGAGAAATATCTGCAAGTAGTTGCTGCTTTAAATCCAAAGTTTTGTTGAGAAGCTGCTTCTCGAGTTCCAGCGCGCGACGTTTGTTTCTCGCAAGTAATAAGAACGCGCTCAGTAGAACGACCAAAACTCCCACCACTGCTGCCGTTACTATTTGTTCTACGCGCTGTTCGGCCAGTTCTACATCACGCTGTGTTTTTAGACTTTGTAGCTCATATTGATTTTTCTGGTACTCGGTATCCATCTGATAAGCCAAGGCTTTTTGACTGGCTTCTTTTTCAAGCTGAGAAACCTTAGATTCCGCATATTGCAAGTGATAATTAAGCGCAGACTCAAAGTCACCTTTCGCGCTATAGGCGTCCTTTAACACTCGTAATGCGGTTTCCTTGAGGCCAAGATAAACCTCATCTTGAGCAATAATTTGCTCCATACTTTGAATAAAAAAATCAGCTCGTTCAGGTAAAACAATTTGCGCATAGGTAGTCATCGTCTCTTGATAAAGCACTTTACTTTGTACCGGATCAATTAACTCTAACGCCTGTTCAACATACTCTTTAGCCTGAGCTTTTTCATTTGCTTTTAATTTAACTTCAGCCAAATTGCTCAGCGCCCAGCCCTGATTTCTGGTGTGCTCATTCTCCTCAAAAATCTTAAATGCTTTTTCAAATGACGCTTGTGCATTGTCATATTGGCTGAGTTTCATTTGTTCACGACCAATGCGGATCAACGTGTAAGCTGAATAAACGACATTGCCCGCTTTAATGTCATAGTCATATGCGGTTTGATAGGCTTCAAGCGACTTTTCATGGTCGCCAATCACTTGATGTGCACCACCTAGGTTATAGTAAACTTGTCCAAGTAAAACCGTATTTTCCTGATTTTGGCTTTTTAGTACAGCTATCGATTGCTGCAGTAATTCAAGTGCCTTGTCCGGTAATGAAAGATCCGAGTAAACATCTGCTAACTGAGTGATCGCAGACACTTGCAAATCTGGGAGTTCATACTTCTTTGCCACTTCAATTGAGAGTTCATAACTCTCTATCGAGTCTTTATAACTGCCATTGCTTTTGTAAGCAGCAGCCCGAAAGCGATAAGCGTGGCTTAACAATCGATGCATATCAAGCGCAGATAGCTGAGATACGGCTAGGTTTAAATAACTAATCGCGTCGCTAAACTTCCCCTCTTTTAGCATCAGATCACCATATGTTAAAGAGTATTTAGCTTCATATTCGGGTAAATGATGCGAGAGTAGTACCTGTTTGAAACGCTCCACCCATTTATGTGCTTCTTCGAGCTGGAAACCGTTTTTTAATGCAACCGTGGTCTTATGGTGAACGTCAGCAATTTCCTCCGGCGTTAAGCCTGACTCTAATACTTGGTCGACTTTTTGAAGCGCGCTATCACGTGTTTCTTGTTGCTGAATTTCTTTTATAAAAGCATCATATAAACGCTCATTAGCATGAACTAGCGGGCTTAATAGTAGGCAACAAGTAAGCAGTATTATCTTAAAGTGCAACACGTTATCGTCTCTTCGTTATTATCGTTATTATCGTTATAAATTGAGCAAAACAGCAGGGGAATAGGCTATCATATTGCGTGAGCATTAAATAATAAATTGTGGTTCTATGTATGTTGAATAATAGTCTAACTCAGTTTTTGCTAGCGTTAAAAAGCGCGGATATAGAAAAAATAAAAGCCGTGTACGCACACGCTCCTAAAGACGAGCAGATTGAAGTTCTCAAGTTTCTTTTTCAAAGTGCGCAGAGTAACACTGCACTCTATGGCCACTATCAAGATATAGCGAGTATTTGCTTACAAGCAGCATGCTTTCCAGAAGCGATGATAGCTGCGATTAACTCCTTGGAGAAGTTTGCCTTTTTCTCAACACCTTTGATCCAAGCTGAGCAAATCAATAACCTTAACCCGCAAGGAAATAACATACTACATATTCTTTTATCGCAAATGCCCGCGAAAGATAACGGTCTAAATTATCTTAGAACCTTATTGCACTTTGAAAGCAAAGAGCTACTTCAAAATGCACTGAGTCAAAGAAACGCAAAAAAGTTAACACCTCTAGAATGCTACTTAGCTTTTAATAGCCATACTGCGCCACTGAGTATTCAAGAATTAAGCGCTTTACTTGGCTTGATGGAAATCGAAAGGCGACATACAAGCGCAGTGGAAAACCACAACGCCAAAGTGATTGAATCACACCTCCTACAACAACACCGGCTCAGTGAATATAAACAATTTCTGCTAGCCACTTACTATCAAAGCAATGCAGGCTAACTTTCCTCAGGTTTTAAATTAAGAGGTTGGCAAACTGGCGATGTATTCACTTGCCGTCATGCGGTGATAGGTGACTTGCTCGTAAAGTAAGTGCGCAGGATTTGGGTCAACCACTTCTATCGGAATTGCTTTGTGCCTTGCTATTTCCAAGGCCATTTGAGTGATATTGACACTAAAGGAAGTGCCCATAAAAATCATTCGATCCGCGGCATACATTCGTGACTGTGCTTCGCTAATACGATACAGATCGGTGTAGTATTCGTCGAATAACAATACATATGGCTTAAGTGACACGCTTTTTTCAGGCCCTCGTCGAGCAATCTTGAAAAGTGCTAACAACGACTCAGCTAATCGACTTTCATCTACCTCATCCCAAGGGGCAGTAAAGCACTCCGTGGGCTCACCTTGGGTATGAAAGGGTGTTACCTGATCAACACGTCCATGGATCGCAATAAAGTGGTTATTACCCGCTTTACCATCTAAACCGTCAATATTTTGCGTGATCACATTTTTATCACTAAGCCATTGATGAACTTGATTGGGGCCGTGATTACGATAAGTCACAAAACGATGGTAATACCATTTTAAGAATTCTGCCGGTTGCGATTTATACATTGCGCGCGTTGCCATTTCTTGAGGAGTGTAATTAGCCGAACCTATCGTCCAAAAGCCATCCTCTCCCCGAAAAGTTGGAATACCACTTTCGGCACTCACCCCTGCACCTGTGATATACAACGTTTGCAACATGACACAACCTCAACTCAAGTAAATTTGACTCACGATAACGTAAAGTAGATACCCAAGGCTAGCAACACAAGTGCACCCGCAAGCCCAAACATAGGCAGTTTGCGACCAATAGATTCTGGTCTTTCGAGCACTTCAGAAGGCGATTCAGTCACTACAGCCTCGTCCTCCTCCGGTTGTACATCCACTTTGGTCGACTCATTGGTCGCTGTTTGAGGTGAAGCCTGCGATGAAGCCTGAGCTTCCGCGGTCCCTTCAAAAGCCGTACAAGGGATCTGCCATTGATATCCTTTTCGTGAAAAGGTTTTGATGGCATCATCGCCGAACAAGGCACGTAAATGGCCAATATTTTGAAATACGACCTGATCTGTGACTTTTCGATCTGGCCATACTTTCTCTAAGATGTCTTCTTTACTGTGGATAGTTTGAGGAGCGGATAAAAATAGCTCCAATATCTGAGCAGGTTTTTGTTTTAAATTTAGCTTTCTGTCGTCTTTATAAAGCTTTAGCTCTTTGCTATCAAACAAAAAATCCTTAAAAGCGAATTTCATTTCCCTAGTTCCCAACTTGGTCTTAATTACTATAATAATTATTGTTTTATTCGAATTTACTACGACATAACATTGCATTTATAGCGAAACATGCCGCGAAAATATAGGGCAATGTTACATCGGTTTACAAACTATTGATAAAATCGGCTTTTAGTATAGAGCGATCACTCAGAAAATCACTACCTAATCCTTAGAATAATTCGAATAGACTCAAAACCTAAGCGTATATAAACTGCGTTTTCCGTAATTGTTAGGCAGGCTCATGTTACTTGCTTTTATCTACTCCATGGTGTTGATAAAAACCTCATTACTCGGGTTAGGAGTAGTCAGTATTGTGCTCTCGGTAGCCTTTATCGTCGCGTTACGCCTCAACCTCCCAGCCCTGCCAGTCAATGCAAAAAGCAAATTTATTAAATCCTTTAAGTTTGTTCTCTTCGCGCACCTGCTCGGTTACTCGCTGCTAGTGAGTAAACTTTTGTTAATTGATGGTTGGCAAGACGTGCCTATGTTCATTGCAAGTCATTTGATCATGCATCACATATGGAGTGGGCTTATTGCTGCGATTTTGACATTGACGACCATACTAAAATACCAAACGTTCATTGCAAAACCTAAGACAGCTAAAAGCACTTAGCAAGTGCAACTATTTAACCTGAGGTTTGGATAAGAAATGTTCCAACTCATTGTTGCTAAAGCACAACTTAGTTTTCTCCTTGTCTAGCCAGAGAGTTTTAGGGAAAACACCGCTTCCGCGTCCTGCTCTCGCTAAGGTACCTACATCCTGTAGGCAAGGCGAATTTACGCACCAATAGCTGGCTATTGGAAGTGAATTCAACGCAGTTAGCGCTAAAACTGGCTGCTAGAAAGGCATTAATTATCCGCAGCTCAGGTTATTTATATTTGTAAAATAATAAGAACCAAATTCGACGCCTTCTTACACTTTATGACAGCCCCCCAACAGACCTTGACACCCCCTCTATTTATACTGTCCTCAAGTTAACCACAACGGACATTGATTATGAAAATTAAAGCGCTTTTATCTCTTGCATTACTCACAACAAGTTTATCGTCTTTTGCAGAACAAAATAACGAGACGCATCGCGTTGGTTTAGACATCTCTGGCGGTGGCGCTTCTTATAAAAGCTCAAGTAAAGATGGTGATGGTGTAGGCCAAGCTTACCTCTATTATAACTATCACTTTACGCCAATTTTGGCACTTGAATTAGGTTATAACAGCGGTGAAGACTTAGATGATTGGAAGTGTGAAGACGAAAATGATCGCAAGTTTACCTGCACACAAAATAACAAAACTTTGTTTGGTCTTGGTGCTAATAACTTAGAATTTGATAACTTTGTCGTTGCTGCAAAAGGCTACTATCAAATTTCCGACAACAGCTACTTTTATGGCAAATTAGGTGCAAACTATTACGATTACGAAATCACTCGTGGCCGCACTAAATTAATTACCGACGATGGTATCGGCTTTGTCGCTGAAGCCGGTTGGCAATATGACTGGGATAACGGTATGGCAGTTAACCTTGGCTACAAGTATCTTGATATGGGTGATTTGGATACATCGAGCCTATCTCTAGGTGTCAGCTACCGCTTCTAAAGCGACCTCCCCAACCAATAAAAAAGCATGTGCTCTACCACACATGCTTTTTACTCTTTAAAGCCGACGTTTTAGCCCTAGGCTTTAATCAAACGCTTTTGTAAGATCTGAACTTGATCGCGCGCTTGAGCTGCTTTTTCAAACTCAAGCTCTTTAGCAAACTTCATCATTTGTGCTTCAAGTCGGTCTATTTCTTTGGCGATCTCTTTCGCATCCATTGCAGGCATACCTGGTTTAAATTTGGCATCGATATCAACCACTTTGTCATCAGCCACTTCCTCACCGAGATCCATTACATCCGTGATCTTCTTATTGAGCGCCGTTGGTGTAATGCCATTAGCCTCATTATACGCCTCTTGCTTTTCTCTACGTCTTTGCGTTTCATCTATAGCTTGGCGCATCGAGTTGGTCACCCTATCACCATATAAAATAGCTTTACCATGTAAGTGACGTGCCGCGCGGCCAATTGTCTGAATAAGAGAGCGCGTCGAGCGTAAGAAGCCTTCTTTATCTGCATCAAGTATGGCAACCAATGAAACCTCAGGCATATCCAAGCCCTCTCGTAACAAGTTGATGCCGACTAGTACATCAAAAACGCCTTTGCGTAGGTCTCGAATGATCTCCATACGCTCAACGGTATCGATGTCAGAGTGTAAGTAACGCACCTTAACGTTATGATCGTTAAGATAATCGGTCAGATCTTCTGACATGCGTTTTGTTAGCGTAGTAACCAGCACACGCTCATTCACTTCCACCCGTTTGTAGATCTCAGAGAGCAAATCGTCAACTTGAGTTGCAACTGGACGCACTTCTACTTCTGGATCTAACAGCCCTGTTGGGCGGATCACTTGCTCAGCAACATCACCCGCTGATTTATTCAATTCATAATCACCGGGTGTCGCCGAAACATAAATGGTCTGTGGCGAAATCGCTTCGAACTCTTCAAACTTTAGTGGTCTATTATCTAGCGCAGACGGTAATCTGAAACCATATTCAACTAAGTTTTCTTTACGACTGCGATCGCCTTTGTACATTGCACCAACCTGCGAAACGGTAACGTGAGACTCGTCGATGATCATAAGCGCATCATCCGGCAAGTAATCTAACAAAGTTGGTGGTGGCTCGCCTGGTGCGCGTCCCGATAAATATCGACTGTAATTTTCAATACCAGAGCAATAGCCAAGCTCGGTCATCATTTCAATGTCGTACTGTGTACGTTGAGCGATGCGCTGCTCTTCGACTAAGCGATTTTTATCCAATAATTGATTACGACGCTCTTTGAGTTCCACCTTAATGCGCTCAATGGCATCAAGGATCTTTTCTCTTGGCGTTACATAGTGAGTTTTTGGATAAATAGTCGCGCGTACTAGGTGTTTTTCAACGGCACCAGTCAAGGGGTCAAATAAACTGATCCGCTCTATTTCATCGTCAAACATCTCAACCCGTACCGCGATGGTTTCCGATTCCGCAGGAAAAATATCAATAACTTCACCGCGAACTCGGTAGGTACCACGACTAAAATCCATATCATTACGCGTATATTGTAGTTCAGCCAAGCGCCTTAACATGTCGCGCTGATCAATGGTTTCACCGACTTTCAGTAATAGCATCATTTTCATGTAAGAGTCGGGATCGCCAAGACCGTAAATCGCTGAAACAGAGGCGACGATGATAGTGTCTCTGCGCTCAAGCAACGCTTTGGTCGCGGATAAACGCATTTGCTCTATATGGTCGTTGATAGACGCGTCTTTCTCAATAAAAGTGTCGCTGGCAACGACATAGGCTTCGGGTTGATAATAGTCGTAATAAGAGACGAAATACTCAACTGCATTATGAGGAAAGAACTCTTTCATTTCGCCATACAGTTGCGCTGCCAGCGTTTTGTTATGCGCCATAATAATTGTCGGGCGGTTAAGGTTATTAATGATATTAGCCATGGTAAAGGTTTTACCCGTTCCCGTAGCCCCCAGCAAGGTTTGATGTGCAAGGCCTGATTCTAAACCATCGCACAGCTGAGCAATCGCTGTTGGTTGATCTCCGTTTGGCTGAAACTCAGAAACTAGCTGAAACTTATCTTCCATTACGCCTCCTTTTGAACCTCGCTTGCTGCAATTTCATTAATCACTTTCTTAAACCAATTGTAAGCAATGGCTGCGGTAAATAAATTCCCCAAAGCAGCGCCTGCAAATAGCCCTGGCAACCCAGCCAACTGTGAGCCTATATAAGCAATAGGTACATAAAATATGAACAGTCGGATCACACTTAGAATGAGCGCATTCATCGGTTTATGCAACGCATTAAATGATGAATTAGTTAATATGATCACGCCTTGAAGACCGTATCCAAGCGGCATGATATAAATAAATAGCTGTATGGTTTCAACAACAGCAGGCTCATTACCAAAAGTATGACTGATATAGTAAGCGCTCAATACCAGTAATAAGTAGACCGCAAATTGAAAACCGAGCACAAATTTAAGTGTTTGAGTATAGGCATCAGACACACGCTGATAGTGCTTTGCACCAAAGTTTTGACTTACAAAGGGAGGCAAGGTCATAGAAAGCGCTAAAACCACCAGACTTGCGATTGACTCAATACGACTTCCAACACCAAATGCGGCCACAGCTTCAGGTCCATAACTGGCTATAAGTGCGGTCATTACCGCCATTGCTAACGGCGTTAGCATATTTGCGCCAGCTGCAGGCAGGCCAATGGTGAGAATTTTTTTCGCCGCGTTTGTGAAGCTGGTGTATTTTGCAGACAGTGAGATAAGACGCTTTTTAACTATCAGTAAATATAAAATGATAGTTACCCCTAGACTCCAAGACAACACACTGGCCACTGCTGCCCCTTTTACACCCATTGCATCAATAGGCCCAAATCCGAAGATTAATATCGGGTCCAGCACCGCATTTACTAATCCCCCGAGTCCCATAACTAAGCTTGGCGTTTTGGTATCACCACTGGCGCGCAGCACTGAATTACCAATCATCGGCGTTATCAATAAAATCGAACCAATGAACCACACCGACATATAGTCGTGGATAAATGGCATAACCGCTTCACCAGCACCGAGGAGAATAAAGATCTCATCGACAAAAATGAAACCGAGAATAGAAAGTAATGAAACGAATATCGCAGAGATAATAATAGCTACTGCGGCATCAAATTTAGCTTCATCGAGCAAATTGCTACCTAAAGCTTTCGCGATAACGGCGGATGTTCCAATACCTAACCCGATGGCTAAGCTAATTACAGTAAAGGTAACAGGAAAGGTGAAGCTGATTGCCGCGAGCGGCTCGGTGCCAAGCATACTAATAAAGAAAGTATCAACGAGATTAAACATCATCAGCGTGATCATCCCGAATATCATGGGGATCGTCATTCGCTTTAAAGTCGCCCCAATATCACCAAAAAGGATATCGTTGCCATTGGAATTTGACTTAGCTTGAGTCATAACAACCTATTTCTGATACTTTAAGCGGCTCATTGTATGCTATTCAAGATGTTGACGCTATGCGGTAAACGTTAAGAGTCGTTATAAAGTCTAAATTAGCAACAGTTACCTATAAAAAGCTTGTATTACGCTACAGGATTGAGGTTTAGTGTTAAAAATAACGATTCAGTATGTTTTGACAAAAAAGTTACAATCCAGCTTGCAAAGTAGCATGTTTTTTGCACAGCCAAAATGGTAAAAAGTTCATAAAAGCTTCACACTGAACAACAAATAAACAAAAATAACCAACCAAATATAAACCATTGATATTATTAAAATTAAATATTTATCGAATTTTACTTGAAACGGCTGCAGCGCCCTAATTTCATAGTCTTGCAATACTTCTCAAATAATAATAAACAATGTTATCCACAGATTCCGTGGATAAGTCGCTCCAAGCCAATAGAATAAAGGTTTTCAGCTTGGAGTAATTTTGATCAATGGCGTGTTTAGTGTGATCATTCTTAAAACAACAACTGGATCAATTTAGATCTCTAGGCTAACCTTGCTTCTGGAAGTAAAAAGCATCTAACGACTAAAAATAACAAGGAACACATATCCAACTGTTTTAATTAAACTTTTTATTAAATCATTGATTCTCATTTTAATGATAGTAACTACTTACTGTTTGTCACGCCGCGTTTAAATAGAGATTATCAATACCACACTATTTATGCTCATTGATCTCATTCACGTGATAATTGCAATGATTTAAAGATCTCAAGAAAACATCATAAAATGAGCAGTTAGGGATATAATTCAAACAAAACGTTCAAAAAATACATTAAACAAAATATATCACTGTATAGATAAACAGTAAATGCTGTATATGTTAATTTTATTCGACATCCCCTATACGATGATTTAGGAATTTTATACAACAGCCCTATCTTTCATGTTTTGCAGATTTTCATCATGTAGGCATATTGAAATCAAAACTCACTAAGAGTCATTATATGAACAATGGATAAATTACGTATTGCTCAACTTTCGCTTAAATTACTAGGCGGCAAGTCGAGCGCTGCGATCAAAACCCACTCAGGGTAGCCAAAATAGAACAGCAAAGGTCAACAGGCCCTATATCAAGAATCCAAAACTAGCTAAAAAGCCAACAAATAGCGCATTAATTCATCGCTTAGTAGAGTTTTTTACGTTTCTGTGATTTTAGTGGTTGACACCTTGCAATGTCGTCATTAATATTTCGCCCCGTTGAGAGATACGCTTCCCCCTTAGCTCAGTTGGTTAGAGCGACGGACTGTTAATCCGCAGGTCCCCCGTTCGAGTCGGGGAGGGGGAGCCAAATTCTCACACTTGACTATTCCCCCTTAGCTCAGTTGGTTAGAGCGACGGACTGTTAATCCGCAGGTCCCCCGTTCGAGTCGGGGAGGGGGAGCCACTCCTTTACCGGAAAGTCAAAATCTTATTGTAGTTCCCCCTTAGCTCAGTTGGTTAGAGCGACGGACTGTTAATCCGCAGGTCCCCCGTTCGAGTCGGGGAGGGGGAGCCAATCAATAAGATATTGCTCAAAAAGAGCATTCCCAAAGTTCCAAATTGTTCCCCCTTAGCTCAGTTGGTTAGAGCGACGGACTGTTAATCCGCAGGTCCCCCGTTCGAGTCGGGGAGGGGGAGCCAATTCCACGAAAGCATTAGACTTTTTCCTGCATTTACACTACTCTACAAGCAATATTCTCACTGCATTTGCTCAAATAACAACCTTCTCTGTAATTTATCGACCAGACAAAAATCAAACCGATGAATTTGATAAAGAAATTGGCAATGCACCCGATACTATGGAATAACCCTCTTTAAGAAGCGTACTATGGCTGGTTTTAAAAAACTTATCGTACTCCAAGTCACCTCTTGGCTATTATTCTCCTTGATTGGTAGCTTTTTTTTCGCAACAAGTTTTGACTCTGCAATCAACAAAGCACAACAAAGTGCCCATACCATGGTGACAGAGTATATAAAGGATAAGAAACTCACTGAAGTTACTCCTGAACATATCCGCCAAGCCTTAAATAGCGGAGATGTTTTCTCAACTTTTATTGTACGAGACTTTGACGGTCAAACCGTTTTGCAAGTCAATACACCGAGCAACCTCCCCTTTATCGCCGAACTCATAGAATCAAATATCAATGCGATTCGCCCCCAATTTGCTGTTAACGATAGCAAAGACATCAAAATCGAATTCTTGATCAATGCACAAAGTCAGGCACAATTACTACAACAAGCCCTACTGCTACTTATCATTATTTCAGCGTTAGTTGCCTTTATTCCTGTTTTCTTTATGCAAGGCGTGTATAAAAAGCTGAATCGCAACGTTAGTATGACAGTGGCCAATGCGGTAGATTCATATATCACGCAAAATCAAGTTACCGACAATATTGATTTTGACTTTAACGATGGCAAAGTTGCAGAACTCGGCCAAGATTTAATCCCCTCTTTTAAACGCTTAGCCAGCTTTTTAAAGTCAAAGCAAGAAGACATCAAAAATGCCGCCCACTCTATCAAGCAAGAAGCGTATAAAGATGTGGTTACTGATCTTGGCAATCGTAATATGTTTGTTGAGTACTACGAGCAATATATCGAGTCGTCTGCCAAAAAGGCATTTGGCTCACTGGCGATGATCCGTTGCTCTGAATTGCAGGTCATTAACCAAACCCGCGGCTATCAAAAAGGCGATGAATACATTAAGTCAGTATCGGATATCATCAAGCACGTCACCGGCACTTATGCTGGCAGCCAGGTGTTCCGTTTAAATAGCTCGGATTTTGCAGTGATATTACCCAATGTGCCAAGTAAGGAAGCGGAAGAGTTTGGTGAAACACTGCAAGCCCGCTTTACTCAGTTCCAGCAAAACCAAGAACTATCATCGGTTGCAAACACTGGGATCGTGCCTTATGAGAACGGTAAACCACTTGGAGAACTACTCTCGGTCGTCGATAATGCGATGAGCATGGCGCAAAGCAAACAAGCCAATGCTTGGCATATTCAACGTGAGTCTGACTTAGTGAATAATGTCAGTGCTGGATTTGGCAATCAAAACTGGCGTCGCGTGATCCGCGATGTGATCAACAGCAAGCGTGTTAGCTTGATGATGCAAAATATCATGCCAATTGGTAAAAACTCTAAGGCCTATGCAGAGATCCAATCCCGCTTCAAAACCGAAGAAGGACAAATGCTACCAACTGCGTCCTTCCTTGCCATGGCGGAAAAGCTAGAAATGGCCATTGAGATTGATCAGCTGATCATCGACACCTCGCTAGAACTTATCAAAACGCGTAACTTTAATGAAAAGTATTTTGGGATCAACGTTACCGCATCGAGTGCTCATAATGATCAATTTGTGATCTGGTTAGAACGCCGTTTGTTAAAAGAAACCAATTTAGCCTCTAAACTGGTATTTGAAGTGAGCGAGTTTGGCTTACAGCAGAATATTAAAGCCAGTAAGCGCTTTATTGATATGGTTCATCGTGCCGGCGCTCGTATCACCGTTGAGCGTTTTGGCGTGGGTTTGACGTCGTTTAAGTTCTTTAGAGACTTAAAGCCTGACTATATCAAAATGGATGCAAGCTATACTCGTGGTCTTGAAGAAGACAAGAATAATCAATATTTTATGCGTTTAATGGTTGACCTTGCGCACCGCATCGGTGTCAATGTATTTGCCGAAGGTATCGAGAGCCAAGAAGAGAAACATATAGTCGAGACGCTCTGTTTGGACGGTGTACAAGGCTATTACATCGAAAAACCAAAAGAAATTTAGGAAACCTGAGCTTGGATAATCCTTCCCTATATCCAAGTTCAACGAAAGTGCCAAGGGCAACTGGTTTGCCCTTCCCTTTCCCGCAGCCATTGCGCTGACTTTCGTACACTATCATTTGCCACACCAGTTACAATCTGTGTTACTATTGGCAGGAATTATCATTCAAATTTATCCGTGCGATCTAAGAAGTTCACAAAGATAAGCTTGAAGATTATTTCGGCGCTAGCGGTAATCCAAGATCTAGCAATAAACATCACTCTATCACCATGATTTTATTGCTAAAAGCTCATATATTTAGCCTGATAAGCAAACTCTGAATTAGGATTACTTGCTAATAACTGAATGAAAACTGTCAGCATTACATGACAAGCTACAGCCTCACACTATTTGAGAGGCTAGCTTAAATGATAGCAAGGCACATGTTTTCACTTAAAAAATTCAAAGCGGAACGGTGCTATCGGTTTAATTCTACTAAAAAGTATTTTTAGCAGAATTAAATCCAGTCAAAACTTGCACCTAGTAAGTTCTTTAATACAGTTAACTATCACCTCGATTTGACGGGAAAACCCGCATAAAGTGAATAAGTTATAGAGGCAGGAATGACCGAATACATTTTGTTGCTCATTGGCACAGTGCTGGTGAATAACTTCGTTTTAGTCCAATTTTTGGGCTTATGTCCATTTATGGGGGTATCTGGAAAATTGGATACCGCAGTGGGAATGTCGTTAGCGACCACCTTTGTTCTTACGCTAGCCTCAGTCACCAGCTACTTGGTCAATCAGTATATTTTATTGCCTCTCGACCTCACTTTTTTAAGAACGATGAGCTTTATTTTGGTAATCGCGGTAGTTGTACAATTTACGGAAATGGTGGTGCGTAAAACCAGTCCAACCTTATATCGGTTACTGGGAATTTTCTTACCTTTGATCACCACCAACTGCGCTGTACTAGGCGTCGCACTACTTAATATCAAAAAAGACCACACCTTTTTAGAGTCTGCAGTCTATGGTTTTGGCGCTGCGGTTGGCTTTTCTATGGTTTTGGTGCTATTTGCCGCTTTGCGTGAGCGTTTAGCCGTCGCTGACGTGCCGACACCGTTTAAAGGTGCATCGATAGCAATGATCACCGCAGGACTTATGTCGCTTGCGTTTATGGGCTTTTCTGGATTGGTTAAGTTTTAGATATGACATTACTTTACGCATTACTTGCGCTGGGTGCGCTGGCGCTTATTTTTGGTATTGTGCTTGGCTATGCCGCAGTGAAATACCGAGTTGAAAGCAACCCAATTGTTGAACAGATAGACGCCATTCTGCCACAAACTCAATGCGGCCAGTGTGGCTATCCCGGCTGTCGACCCTACGCTGAAGCGATTGCGAATGGCGATGACGTAAATAAATGCCCTCCCGGCGGTGAAGCAACAGTGAAAAAACTGGCGGACTTAATGGGCGTAGAAGCAAAGCCACTGGCTGGCGGAGAAGACGCAGAGCCGGTCAAGAAGGTGGCTTACATTCGTGAAGACGAATGTATTGGCTGTACCAAATGCATTCAAGCTTGCCCCGTGGATGCTATCGTTGGTGCAACCAGACAAATGCACACCGTGCTCATCGACGAGTGCACAGGCTGCGATCTGTGTGTCGAGCCCTGCCCGGTCGATTGTATTGATATGATCCCGGTTGCACAGACCAAGCAAACGTGGAAGTGGCAGCTAGACGCCATTCCTGTGACACAGATTGATTAAGAGGTTTAAGTGGAAACATTACTTGAACAAATAGAAAGCGGAAAACTGTGGCAGTTCCCAGGTGGCATCCATCCACCAGAGCAAAAGACATTATCTAACCAACAACCGATTGCTCGTTTACCTTTGCCTGATAAACTAATTCTGCCCCTAAAGCAGCACATTGGTGCCAATGGTAGCCTGTTAGTTAACTCTGGCGAGCACGTGCTTAAAGGGCAAGCATTGACGGCTCCCGGCACGAACTGGTCGCTGCCCATCCACGCTCCCACATCTGGCACTATTGAAGCGATAAAGCCGATGCCGTCGGCGCATCCATCCGCGCTACCTGAGCTCAGTATTATTTTGCGCCCAGACGGTGAAGATAAGTGGACACCACTGAACCCAATTAGCGACATTAGCACGCTTGATAACAAACAGCTTATCGATATTATCCACCAAGCTGGTATTGCCGGTATGGGCGGTGCGGGATTCCCAACTTATGTCAAAGCAGACAGCCCAAAGCCCATTGAGTTTTTAGTCGTCAATGGCATTGAGTGCGAACCATATATTACAGCCGATGATCGTTTGATGCGTGAGCACGCCAAAGAAATCATCGCAGGCGTCGAAGTGCTACAAGGTATATTGAAGCCACAAAAAGTGTTATTTGGCATTGAAGATAATAAACCTGAAGCCATTGCGGCGATCACCGCAGCGGCTCAGCATAATCAGGATATCTTAGTCCGTAGTGTGCCAACCAAATACCCCTCTGGTGGTGAAAAGCAACTGGTCAAGCTATTAACCTCTAAAGAAGTACCAAGTGCTGGAATACCAGCAGATATCGGCGTTCTGGTGCAGAACGTTGGAACACTGTTCGCAATTTGGCAAGCTATTTTTGAGGGTAAACCCCTTATTGAGCGCGTAGTTACCGTAACCGGTAATACCATTACTCAGCCAAGCAACGTGTGGGCTTTACTCGGCACTGAAATAAAGCACCTGCTAGACTCACAAGGCTTTACGCCAGTAGAGGCGCAGCGCGTCGTCATGGGTGGTCCAATGATGGGCTTTACTTTGCCATCGGTTAGGATCCCTGTGGTCAAAACCACCAACTGTATACTCGCGCCAGACAACCAAGAACTTGCGATCCCGGGTGATGAAAAGGCATGTATTCGCTGTAGTGCCTGTGCAGATGCCTGCCCTCAAAGCTTATTACCACAGCAGTTACAATGGTTTGCTAAAGGCAAAGAGTACCAAAAGTTAGAGGAATACAACCTCTTTGACTGTATCGAATGCGGTGCGTGCTCTTATGTTTGTCCAAGCGAAATCCCCTTAGTGCAATACTATCGTGTAGCCAAAGCCGACATTCGCGAACAAAAGCTTGAACAAGTCAAAGCTGAGCGTGCTAAAGAACGTTTTGAGGCAAGAAAAGAGCGCTTAGAGCGCGAACAAGAAGAACGCCAAAATAAACATAAACGCCGTTCGGCGGGCGCTGCACCAAAAACCGCAGATAAAGAAAAAGTACAAGAAGCACTCTCACGCGTTAAAGATAAGCAGTCAGATAAATCCGCGGTCCAAGCTGCGATTGCACGCGCCAAAGCCAAACGAGGTGAGAACGGCGAATTAGAGCCAGATAACAGCGCCATTGCTGAAGAGCGTGCAAAACGCAAAGCGCAGGCGCGTAAATATAAAGAAGAAAAAACTGATCAGCCTGAAAGCACAGATAAAAAAGATGCAGTAGCCGCCGCCATTGCCCGTGCAAAGGCGAAAAAGGCCGCAGCCCAAGCGTCACCTGAGTCTGAGCCAGCAGCAACAGACGATAAAAAGGCAGCCGTAGCGGCTGCAATCGCCCGGGCCAAAGCCAAAAAAGCAGCCGCAGAAGACACAGCTGAACCTGAAGCCAATGCAGCGCCAAGCGATAAAAAGGCCGCCGTTGCCGCCGCAATTGCCAGAGCTAAGGCCAAGAAAGCCGCTAAAGAAGCGGAAGAAGCAGGTGAAAGCATAAGCGAGCAAGCTGAAGCTTCACACAGTGCTCAAACCGATAACGCTGACGAAGATCCACGTAAAGCCGCCGTTGCTGCCGCAATTGCCAGAGCTAAGGCTAAGAAAGCTGCCAAAGAGGCGGAAGAAGCTGGTGCAAGCGTGAGCGAACAAGCAGAAGCCGCTCCAACGGAAAGCGCCGAGAAAGATCCACGCAAAGCTGCCGTTGCTGCCGCAATCGCTAGAGCTAAGGCCAAGAAAGCCGCTAAAGAGGCGGAAGAAGCTGGCGAGAGCACAAGCGAGCAAGCAGAAGCCGCTCCAACGGAAAGCGCCGAGGAAGATCCACGTAAAGCCGCCGTTGCTGCCGCAATTGCCAGAGCTAAGGCCAAGAAAGCAGCTAAAGAGGCTGAAGAAGCAGGCGCAAGCGTGAGCGAACAAGCAGAAGCCGCTCCAACGGCAAGCGCTGACGAAGATCCACGTAAAGCCGCCGTTGCTGCCGCAATTGCCAGAGCTAAGGCCAAGAAAGCAGCTAAAGAGGCTGAAGAAGCAGGCGCAAGCGTGAGCGAACAAGCAGAAGCCGCTCCAACGGCAAGCGCCGAGGAAGATCCACGTAAAGCTGCCGTTGCCGCCGCAATTGCCAGAGCTAAGGCCAAAAAAGCCGCTAAAGAGGCACAAGAAGCTGGCGAAAGCGTGAGTGAGCAAGGCGAAGAAACAAATGAGCCAACGGCGGGATCAGAAACAGACTCCAGCGGTACAGAGCAAGGTGCTGAGGGCACATCTGAGCAGCAACAAGCACTTAGCCCTGAAGCACGTAAAAAAGCCGCCGTTAAAGCCGCAATTGCGAGAGCAAAAGCGAAGAAGCAAGCGAAAGAACAAGAAGGAAATGAACCGTCATGAAACTAACCATGGCCTCATCCCCGCACAATCATAGCCATAAGTCGGTCAACAAAATCATGATGACCGTCATGGCAGCCTGTATTCCCGGGATCTTAGTCCAAACCTACTATTTTGGTTTTGGTGTATTGATCCAGTTGGCTTTGGCGCTTATTACCGCAAGCCTTGCTGAAGCGCTAGTGCTAAAGCTAAGAGGTCGAGCGATATGGCCTAGCCTCAGCGACGGCAGTGCTTGGCTCACCGCTGTGCTGCTGGCCATCAGTATTCCGCCGCTAGCCCCTTGGTGGATAACCGTCATTGGTGCATTTTTTGCCATCGCTATTGTAAAACAGCTATACGGTGGCCTAGGCTTTAATCTTTTCAACCCAGCCATGGCGGCCTATGTATTATTGCTGATCTCCTTCCCTGTACAAATGACTTCATGGTCACCTATTCAAGCACTCACGCTAGAGTCGCTAAGCTTTGTCGACCAACTCGCGATGATCTTTACCGAGTCCAGCAGCCAAGGTGTTACACTTGACGTATGGCGTGCAGGGGTGATTGACGGTGCGACTGGTGCAACGCCATTAGACTCGGTAAAAACCGCAGTTTCACAAGGCTTAACGGTTAATGAGGCGATGAGTAAGCAGGGTTTTGGAGCGCTTGCGGGACTTGGTTGGCAATATGTTAACCTCGCCTTTTTGCTAGGTGGTCTTTATCTGCTAAAAGCCAAAGTGATCAACTGGCATATTCCAGTGGCCTTTATTGCCAGTCTTGGCCTTGCTAGCGCAATTGGCTATATCATTGCCCCTGAGTCAGAGCCCGGCTCCCTATTCCACTTGTTAAGTGGCGGCGCTATGCTTGGTGCCTTTTTTATTGCCACCGATCCGGTGTCGGCCTCTACCACTAACTTAGGTCGCCTGATTTACGGCGCGGCAATCGGCTTTACTGTCTATGTGATTCGCCAATTTGGTGGCTATCCAGACGCCGTTGCATTTGCAGTTGTGATCATGAATATGGCAGTGCCACTTATCGATCATTACACTCAGCCTCGTACTTATGGTCATGGAGCAAAATCATGATAATTCAATCGATGCAGAAAAATGGCCTCATCCTCGCGGCATTTGCACTGGCAACAACAGGAGCGGTCGCACTGATTAATGACCTCACCAAAGATAAAATTGCCAGCCAAGAGCAGCAACACCTGATGCAACTACTTTCTCAGGTGATTGCAGCAGATAAGTACGACAATACTCTGTATTTGGATTGCACCACCAGCAACGCCTTAGAACTCGGCCCAGGCGGCCCGCACACAATTTACAGAGCCAGACTCAATGGCGAACCCTCAGCTCTTTTAGTGAGACACATCACTCCGAAAGGCTACAGTGGCAATATCGATGTCTTAACCGCTGTCGATAGGCAAGGTTTGATCTCAGGTGTACGTGTGACGCGCCATGAAGAAACCCCAGGCCTTGGTGATAAGGTAGAGCTGGCAAAATCGGCCTGGGTAACGACTTTCAACGGTGTTCAAGTTGAAGGTGAAGCAGACCCTAAAATGAATGTGAAAAAAGACGGCGGTCAATTTGATTCATTTACCGGTGCAACCATTACCCCACGCGCTGTGGTAACCTCGGTAAATCAGGCCGCATGGTTTGCCAAAACTCATTTTGATGCGCTATTTAACGCGCCTAATGCTTGCGAGGTGTCGCAATGAGTCAGTTAAAATCGCTCTTTCAAGAAGGTACATGGCAAAATAACCCTGCACTGGTACAGCTTTTGGGCCTATGTCCGCTCCTTGCGGTGACTTCAACGGTAACCAATGCGTTAGGGCTTGGTATTGCCACATTACTGGTACTGGTTGGTTCTAACTTTACCGTATCGGTGGTGAGAAACTGGGTGCCAAAAGACATTCGTATTCCTGTTTTTGTGATGATAATCGCCGCCTTTGTTACGGTTATTCAACTACTCATGAACGCTTATACCTTTGGTCTGTATCAATCCCTTGGTATATTTATTCCGTTGATCGTGACCAACTGCGCCATTATTGGTCGTGCCGAGGCATTCGCTTCGAAGAATAGCCCGTTGTTATCGGTTTGGGATGGTTTAATGATGGGGCTGGGTTTTGCACTGGTGCTATTTGTACTGGGTGCAATGCGCGAACTCATTGGTCAAGGAACACTATTTGATGGTGCCGAGCTACTCCTTGGCAATTGGGCAAGTGTATTGCGTATTGAGATCTTCTCATTCGATCATCAATTTTTAGTTGCAATCCTGCCACCGGGCGCCTTTTTAGGCCTTGGTTTTTTGATTGCCGCTAAAAACATTATCGACGCTCAGCTCAAAGCCAAAGCAGCGCCAACAGCCGAAGAAGTAAAAGGCCCAAGAGCACGGGTCACTAACTTAAACTAATGTGGTAATAATAAAGCCAGTTTGCAGCGATACCGTCACTATCGCTGTTTAATGAAAATAACCGCATGCTACCGTCATTGAATTTAGCAAGTAAATCTTATGAATAAACAAAAACGTATAGAAATACTCACGCGACTCAGGGACGAAAATCCGCACCCTGAAACCGAACTAGAATACTCGTCACCATTCGAGCTTTTAGTTGCCGTTACCCTCTCAGCACAAGCCACTGATGTTGGAGTGAACAAAGCAACGCGCAAACTCTTCCCTGTTGCCAACACGCCTGAGAAAATTCTGGAGCTTGGCCTTGAGGGCTTAAGAGACTATATCAAAACCATTGGTTTATTTAATTCAAAAGCCAATAACGTCTATAAAATGTGTCAGATCCTCGTCGACAAACACGGCTCCGAAGTCCCTGAAAACCGTGAAGCACTAGAGGCACTACCAGGCGTTGGTCGCAAAACCGCAAACGTGGTACTAAACTGCGCTTTTGGCTGGCCGACTATTGCTGTAGACACCCATATCTTCCGCGTCTCCAACCGCACCAAGTTTGCCATGGGTAAAGATGTAGTGGCAGTCGAGCAAAAGCTGGAAAAGGTGGTACCAAAAGAATTTAAGGTAGATGTCCACCACTGGCTCATTCTCCATGGCCGCTATGTGTGCACCGCGCGTAAACCTAAATGTGGCAGCTGTATTATTGAAGACTTATGTGAGTTTAAAGAGAAGACTGATAGTTAATTTTTGTTTTAGCATAAGCACAACTTTTATTTGTGAATTTGTTGTTTCGTAAAATTGTTCAAGCGATATGAAAACACAGTTCGCTGCGTAAAGCAGCTCCTACTTCACGCCACATTCGTATCGACGTGATGGTTAGCCTAAGGCAATACCACTGCTGAATACCCTATTCCATCTGGTCCGTTACCAGTAGGGAGTTCAAATAAGGTTTTGCCAGATACAATATCTATAACAAGGACCTTATTTTTTTGGTAAGCGGATAAAAATAAAGTGCGATCGTCTGGATGGAGGATCACGCCTTTTGGTCCTGTTCCCGGCTCAAACTTTATTTGACGCAGCTTTTCTTTGTGCATTGCATCGATCACATCAAGGGTGTGATTCCTATAGTCTGGGATCACAGCAAACTGCTCATCGCGGGTAAGTAACACACGGTATGGAAAGCTATAACCTTTCCATTGCTTAATTATACGCTCATTTGCTACATCAAACACGGTAACTAAGCCATCATCGTTGCTACCAACCCAGAGCTCTGAGCCACTTTTATTTATGGTGATAGCCTCTGGTACTTTTGGCATTGAAATTTTGCGAAGTAAGGCACCTGACTTTACATCTAATTCAGACACTGAATCTGCGCGCATATTTGTGGTGTAAACACGCTCGCTAGACGCCGGCAGCGCCACCATATGAGAGCCTCTTTGCTCTGTTGCTATTACTTTATCAATTTTCCCCGACTCTATATTAACGATTACCACACTGTCGGAGCCTTCAGACGATACTGCAACGCGTTTTTGGTCTTTTAAAAACAACACGCCATGTGGCCTTGGATAACGAGAAAAATCAATAGTTTTAATTTTTTTTGCTTGCCGAACGTCAAAAACACTTAGACTATTGCCACGTGCATAATTAGTGACAACAGCTGTATGCCCGTCGGCACTCATTGCTAATTCATGTGGTCCTCTGCCGGTTGCGAGCGTCAGCTTAATTTTTCGGCTGCTAAGATCGATGAAATCAACCGAGTCCCCCTTTTTATTTACAACAACCAATGTTCCTGACAAGTTATTTGTATCAGCCCATGAAGGGAAGCTGATTAAACACCCAAATAAGAACACATACACAACATAATTAACCAATCTCATTTTGACTCCTATTGATCTGTTAGCCTAAATGATTACTAGGGCCTGTTGTTTTTATAGCTACTGTATTTATCATTGAAAAGCAATCGTAATACAGCCTTCAAAAACACCCTATCCCAAATTTAACTCAGACACGCCTGATACTCGAAACCTTCCTGTTTCCTATGTTGAATAGCACACTTTCTATCACTCGCAACAACTTCCTCGCCTACATCCGTTTTACAATTTCAGGAACATTTTCAAAGTATTGATTTCACAAATCACTGCGCTTTCTTTATGCTAATGAAAGCCTTTAAATTTTAATGCGAATATCATTATGCTACCTGTCCTTCGTATCTTGTTAATAGAACAAGAGCCAGCTGTATTGCAAGCGCTCTCAAGCAATCTGTCAAAAACGATCCCTAATTTTGAGCGAGAGGATGTTCAAATCGATATTATTGAATGCCTCGAACTTTCAAAAGCCTTGGAGCATGTCACTGAAGATGGTGATATTCAAGCTGTCGTGCTGAGTTGGGATGTGCACAACAAAAGTGGCGAACAAACCTATAGTCGCTTTATCGAGCAATTAAAAAGTATTCGTCTAGAATTACCAGTTTACGTTATTGGCGATGACACTAAAGGGCTTGAGATAGTCAACGAATCCGAGGAAATCGAGTCTTTCTTCTTTAAAGATGAAGTTATCTCAGATCCTGAAGCCATTTTGGGATATATGATCAATGACTTTGATGACAGAGCCGAGACGCCATTTTGGACGGCGTATCGCAGTTATGTCGGCGAAGCGAACGACTCTTGGCATACTCCGGGTCACAGCGGCGGTTCGAGCTTTAGAAATTCTCCTTATATCAAAGATTTTTATCAATTCTATGGCCGTAATGTCTTTGTCGGAGACTTGTCTGTATCGGTTGACTCTTTAGGTTCACTGTCAGACAGCACCAATACCATTGGCCGCGCTCAGGAATCCGCAGCGGCAACGTTTGAGGTTAAACGCACCTACTTCGTGACCAACGGTTCGTCCACCTCGAATAAAATCATTTTGCAAACCCTCCTTCGCAAGGGCGATAAGGTGATCATCGACCGCAACTGTCATAAGTCTGTGCACTATGGCATTTTACAATCGGCCAGTTTCCCTATCTATTTATCGAGTATCTTAAATCCAAAATATGGCATATTCGCACCGCCTTCACTGGCTGACATCAAGCAAGCGATTGAACAAAATACCGATGCAAAACTACTGGTGCTCACCGGCTGTACCTATGATGGTTTGCTGAGCGACCTGAAACAAGTCGTAGAATTTGCCCATCAGCATGGCATCAAAGTCTTTATCGATGAAGCTTGGTTTGCTTACTCGCTATTTCACCCTAGCTTGCGCCATTACTCCGCCATTCATGCAGGTGCCGATTATGTCACCCATTCGGCGCATAAAGTCGTATCGGCATTTTCGCAGGCGTCTTATATCCATATTAATGACCCCGATTTTGATGCTGATTTCTTCCGTGAGATTTACAGTATCTACGCCAGCACCTCGCCCAAATACCAACTTATTGCGTCTTTGGATGTGTGCCAAAAGCAGTTAGAGATGGAAGGCTATAAGTTACTCAATGCGCTGCTGAACCATGTTACAGAGTTCAAACAGCAGATGGCCTCGCTCAAACATATCAAAGTGCTTGATAAGCAAGACTTCATGAACATATTCCCACATTTTAGTGGCGATAATATGGGGCATGATCCGCTTAAAATCCTCATAGATATTAGTGAACTACCGTACTCATTAAAGGATATTCATAAATTTCTGCTGGACGAAATTGGGCTGGAGATTGAGAAATACACCCACAGTACTATCTTAGTCTTACTAACCTTGGGTGGTACACGCTCAAAGATCATTCGTTTATACAATGCCTTAAAGAAACTTGATGGCGGCAAGGTAAAACTATCGAAGTCAACGCGACGCTCACGCTTACCTGAGAATTTACCCGCTATTGATCTTGCTTGTATTCCTAGTGATGCCTTCTACGGCGAGCGTGAATCTGTACCTATTAGCAAGAGCAACAACCGAATTTGTGCAGGTTTAGTCACCCCGTATCCTCCGGGTATTCCGCTTTTGGTGCCGGGCCAGCATATCACCCAAGAGCATATTGAATATCTCAAGGAGCTGGCAGGGCAAGGATTGACTATTCAAGGTAGTTTTGATGGTGAGATCTACGTGCTTAAAGAGCAAGAAGAAAAGTAAAGCGAGCGGCTATCGTTAGTCGGTTCGCATGGCGGCGATGTCACCAGACATTGCCGCCGCCTCAGCTACACATGACCAATTTATTTTTTCTTTCTAAGCTTTTCAATCACTTGAGCATCAACCCAATGCTTACCGCCAACCCAATACGAGGAACCATCTGCTCTAAACTTCTCTTCTGAGCGACCAAAAAATAAGAACTTGCCATCGGGCGTCACGAAAGCGCCGTTTTCGGTAAGCGGAGTATTTATTTCAGCGCCAAGGTTTATCGCTGTGCCATACCTTCCATCTTCTTGTAAAAAGCTAATATAGATATCAGACGCACCATACCCACCTTCTCTTTCACTATCCCAAATAATATAGGATTCATCATGCGCTATAAATGGATGAGCTGTCCAAGTTCCTGAGTTAATCTCAGTGCCTAGCAGCTTTGGGGCTTCCCGTTTCCCTTTAACGACTTTAGATATTCTAATAACATCGTTATTTTTCCAATCATCGAACACAAATGTGCCGTTAGCAGAAGCTGAAAGACGCATTATCCCCAATCTTCTCTATCAAATTGAGGACCAAGGCTTTTCATCAATGACCAACCGGAACTTGTTTTTTCTATGTAATTTTTTTTCGAATAAAGTACATCGAGATCACCACTCAATGCTCGGTGAAAGTCATGTCTTTGCCAATCTCGCCCGTCTTTACGATACACAATGACTGAGGGCTCATGGGGGACATAATTCTTTCTAACTAAGTAAAACTCGTTTAAATTTGCAGAAAACTGCCCACCTAATTCCCAATCACTTGAACTTCCATGCTCAGGCATAAATGGAATTGCCAAAGTACCTGGTGCTGTTTGCCCAAAATAACGCACGGAAGAGTCTAAGCCATTTGCATAACAACTCAATGAGAGCCCCAGTAAACATAATGAGCAAAACGACAAAGCTGCCTTTTTCATATCGATAATCCTGTATTTTTATTGAGTGTAAACGCTGTAATCAATAACGTCTGATTTAGTGCAACCAGTTTAAATCCTAATCAAAATGCTATGGGCTCTCCACTCATGATTTGCAGTAAAAACGGGGTAAATCCAACTATCCCTAATGACATCAGCACAGTAAGCACAACCAGTACGAATGACGTTATGACTTTGACATGGGGACGTTTACTTTGAGAACCGTAAAAATATAGCTGTGCAGCAGCTAGTGGTAGCAAGAAGCAACCAAAAGTCCACATTGGGAAAAATGGGTCTCCAAACGCTGGGGTAACTCCGGCTGCTGTGCTCGTAATAAAGTAGCTAAATACACCGACTCTAAGAAACCACTGCGCGTTAGAGACAAGGAATAGTCGAATCGCCCACTTTCTATGATTGGCAATATCCTTGCTTATCGCCGTTTTCACCGTCATATAGGCAAAGCCTAAGATAAGAAATCCATTAATACTCGTGCCTATCTCAGAGATTAGGTTTGGACTCGCACCTCTTACCCAAGATAAGTAAAATCCAGATATCGCTAAGAAAAATACTGTCACTAAAAAAGTATAGCCATTGATTTTATGGAAAGTTGGTAACACAGCCCTCACTTTTGGGAGCAACTGTAACGCACCGCCAAACGCAACGATCCCAGCCCCCATGACATGAACGAAAAAGAGCATATTTCCCGCTATATCTCCGGCCTTATGCGGCGTGTTTCCCATCGGTTCCCAGCGATTCCAAATCTCCATATTGTCGTTAATGACCGACATACCATAAAACTTAATAATGTAATAAAAGAAAAACCACTGGCCAGCCAATATCACCGAGAACCAAAATATAGCTGAGTATTTCAATAACTTATTGGCATTTTCTAGCCTTGTCTGTGTAGTTGCTGAAGCACTACTTTGTTGTTCATTTGATAACCCAAAACGCGCTGTTGTGACCTTCATAATGCGTCCTTCTTTATTCAACGAAATATTTCATCAAATTTTCTAGGAACTTGTCATTGTTGTCGTCCGAATGGGCATATTCGTACTAATTAGCACATCAACAGCATCACTTTTTCTTCAATTGTTCTTTTTATAATCAGTTGGCGTTGCACCAACTCGTTTTTTAAACGCGCTATTAAATGTCGATTTTGATTTAAATCCAACCTCAAAAGCGATAGAGGAAACCAACATGTCGCTATTTGTTAGCAGGTTTTTTGCTTCTTCAATTCTATAACCATTCACAAACTGAAAGAAGTTGGTGTTCATAAATTGTGAGAGCGTTTCTGATATGTGGTTTTCACTCACAGAAATCGCTGTCGATAAGCCATTTAAAGACAGATCTTCATCTTTAAATAGTGCTTTCTCAGACATCGCTGTGGTTAATTTGTCTGCAATCAGCTGCATTTTATCATGGGAAATAACGGCTTCTCTTGGTTGTGGCTCAGGCCTTTTTGTCTCTTCAGGTTCGCTCAATTCGAGTTGCTTGAGGGCTAAGTTAAGAAATGAAACTAATACCGTGAACTCAAATACGGGTAACAATGACCGCATCGCAAACCAATTAAACCCAAAAAATGAGGCCGCGTAATTTGCTGCGTAAAAAAGCCATACTAGTCCCCATAGGAGCAAGATGATTTTCAGCCAGTCCATTGCACGCTGCTCAATCGCCGAGTATTTATCCATAAGCTGCTTACGATGTTGAGAATGAAGCCTTAATGCCGCGATTAAATAGGCAAAAGTAACCACAATAAAAGTTACTGCGGTAAACAAGCAGACAAAGATGGCTATTTTCCAAAGGGCAGGATCACGAGTGCTCGGATTAGCTAAGGCAAGTTTCTGCTCTGGGGTGATGCTAAAAATAAAAGGGATCATAGACAAAAACACTACTGCAGGCCCAAATAAAGCGAGCAAGTGTGCCTTTAAAGAAATTTTGCTATTGGGAAACATCGCCTTATACGCATAAAAATAAAGCGCAGGTCCCATCAACATTCTGACAGGTAATTGAAACCCAGCAATAGCGGGAGCATATTGAAATACACCAGTAAAAATATAGAGCTCACCCATAATATGAATGAACAATAATACCAACAATCCAGATAAATACATGGTCTGTTTAGGCTTAGTTATGGTGAAGATACGGAGCAGCGCAGACAAAACCACGCCCACCATAGCCGAGTATAGTACCGTGGGGATCAAGTTAACCGACATATTATTGTTATTATGCGTTTACAATTATGAGTGAGAGAATATCACCAGCATATGTTCAGATAAACCTGCAATAAGAATTTGCAGCCATGTTTTTGTAAACATCTATTACTTATCAAAGCTGCATTATCGTCGCTGATTGAACGATTTCGTCGTAAAGAAACCACTATGCTTTCTGGCACACCTATTGCTTATAAAACCACAGATGTCATTTTTTTGATTTGGAGTTTTGTATGGAATTTGCGTTACTTGCTATTTTGGCTCTAGTGGTCGTTGCTTCCATTGTCGCTTCTAAGTACACCGATGTGGGTGGCAATCCTTATCCGTTTAATCGTAAAGAATCTGTTTTTACCACCGTTGAAGCATCATTTCTACACTTATTAGAACGTGCCGTTGGCGATAGATATAAAATCGTTAGCCGTATTAAGCTCATTGATGTGATTGAGTGCAAGCCGGGGATCTCTCCAAAAGCGCGTCGTGCCGCAGTAACCAAAGCTAAGAATAAGCAGTTGGATTATGTTTTGGTAGACAAAGAGACACTGAAAATTGTTGCCGCTGTTGATTTGGTCAATAACGCCAATAAAAACGGCCACAAAGCACAAAAAGATTGGTTTGTCAGTGGCGCTCTGGAATCTGCGGGTATTCCACACATTCGCATGAAAATCAAAAGTGGCTACCAAAGCGCGGAGGTTCGTGCGGCAATCTTATTCAAGCTTGGCCAAAAAGTGGAGATGCCAAAGAAAACCAGAAACCGCACCTACAAACCTGCGGTACTGTCCCCTTCACAGGCAAAAGCACAGTCAACTCAGTTGGCAGAAATCTAGCAAAACGGGCGTCAGCCCGTTTTTTGTTTTACCTATCAAAACCCCTTTCGTATAATAAAAGCAATTTTGACACTGGGGCTTTCCCCACCACAAATTAGGAATCTTTTGATGAAAGTAGGCATTATCGGCGCAATGGAGCAAGAAGTTACCATTTTGCGTAACACCATGGAAAACCCGCAAACATTGACCAAAGGTGGCTTTACTTTTTATACCGGCAAACTGGCTGGTCTTGACGTAACGCTTGTACAGTCTGGCATTGGTAAAGTGGCAGCGACGGTTGCGACAACTTTGCTTATCGACAACTTTGCGCCAGATTGCGTGATCAACACGGGTTCTGCTGGTGGTTTTGAACCATCACTAAACGTCGGCGATGTGGTGATTTCAAATGAAGTACGTCATCATGACGTAGATGTTACTGCATTTGGCTATGAAATTGGTCAAGTTCCGCAAATGCCTGCTGCGTTTACTTCGCACACAAAATTAGTTGAAGCAGCAGAGCAAAGCGTACATGAGCTTGAAGGCATTCAAACTATGGTTGGTTTGATCTGTACGGGTGACTCATTTATGTGCGACCCAGTACGCATCGACAAGGCGCGTGCAGACTTCCCTACGATGTTAGCAGTAGAAATGGAAGGTGCGGCAATTGCGCAGGCTTGCCATTCTTTAAACACGCCATTTGTTGTGATCCGTTCGCTATCTGATATCGCCGGCAAAGAATCACCGCAATCATTCGAAGAGTATCTAGAAGTCGCTTCTGTTAACTCTTCTAAGATGGTGATGGCACTACTTAATAAGCTGGATAAGGTTACGCTTTAGTGCTCGACAGCTTGCTTCAGGCCCATGAGGGCCTGATCATTTTCTTACTGGCGATTTTTGCCAGCCTAGGGGTAAGGTTATCAACACTTTACCACCCTAATCTTATTCTTAGCCTTATTTTTAAAGCGATTGCCGAAAAAGTTTATCGCCCTAAAGCCGCTTCTAGCTATCAACTTTTATCCGGTACACTCGGCTTCCTCCTGCCAATATTAACTATCACTGTATTAACTTATGCGATTATAAGCTTTGCTTTTTATCCTAAGTGGCTCGGTGGGCTGGTGTTGTTTTTATGCTTAGATATTAGCCATGAAAGCCGTGCTAAGCGCATTTCCGCGCTGATAAAGTCAAAGCAAAAAGTGACTGCAAGAGCCGTGTTGCAAGGAATGGTAGCAAGAGATGTAGAGAAGCTAACAGAGCTTGGTATTTGTAAAGCCACCATAGATAGCACCGCATTAAATACCCTGCGCCATTTTTTTGTCATTGCTTTACTGTATCTAACAGCAGGCCCCTATCTCGCGCTATTTTATAAACTGTTACTACTGTGTGACCATGCTTGGCGGCAAGTAATGCTCCCCTCAAGCCGTTTTATGGCAAGCCTTTCCCGCATGATTTGGCTCGTTGAGTTTGTGCCTATTCGATTATTAATTACCTGCTTTTCGTTGCTACTTAGACCAAAGCAAACTTGGCACTACATTAAATACTACGGCCGTCACTTTAGCCAAACGAATACTGGATGGGCACTGAGCTTTTTTGCAGCAAATTTACATACACAACTCGCAGGGCCGCGCTTTTATTTTGGTGAACGTTATGACGTGATGCGGGTAGGTGCAAAAACGCAACCCTCAGCTGAGCATATTCAGCATTTACTCGGACTACTCAATCAGATGCGCTGGCTATTTATTGCCACTTCCGCCTTACTACTTGTAATTATTAATTTTCTCAGGCTGATGGCTTAGCTTGGAATCCTTAACCTGAGCTTCGGATAATTAATGCCTTTCTAGCAGCCAGTTTTAGCGCTAACTGCGTTGAATTCACTTCCAATAGCAAGCTATTGGTGCGTAAATTCGCCTAATTACCCCTAAAACTCTCTGGCTAGACAAGGAAATAATTTAATATTATTTTAAAAACAATGAGTTAGTTCATTTCTTATCCAAACCTCAGGTTACTTAGAAATAAGCTCCCCACTTAGCCAAAAACAAAAAACCCAGCACAAGGCTGGGTTTTTGAATGCTCAGAAAAACTTACTTTTTCTTCACTGCTTTTTTGTTTGGAAGGTCAGTGATTGAACCTTCAAAGATTTCAGCAGCTAGACCGATTGACTCGTTCAGCGTTGGGTGAGCGTGGATAGTAAGCGCTAGGTCTTCACCGTCAGCACCCATCTCTACTGCTAGACCGATTTCACCAAGCATTTCACCTGCATTGATACCAACCATAGCACCACCGATCACGCGGCCTGACTCTTTATCAAAGATAAGCTTAGTTGAACCTTCAGTACGTGCAGAAGCGATTGCACGGCCAGAAGCAGCCCACGGGAATACCGCAGTTTCAATGCTTAGACCTTGCTCTTTTGCTTCTTTCTCAGTCACACCAACCCAAGCGATTTCTGGATCTGTGTATGCAATTGAAGGAATACACTTAGGATCGAAGTAATGCTTCTTACCAGAGATAACTTCAGCAGCAACGTGACCTTCATGAACCGCTTTGTGCGCAAGCATAGGCTGACCTACGATGTCACCGATAGCGAAGATGTGATCAACGTTGGTTTTCATTTGCTTATCAGTGCTGATAAAGCCACGCTCATCAACATTTACGCCCGCTTTGTCAGCGTCAATTAGCTTACCATTTGGTGTACGACCAACAGCAACTAGTACTTTGTCATAACGAACTTGGCCTTCAGGTGCTTGCTTGCCTTCGAAAGATACGTAGATACCGTCTTCTTTCGCTTCAACAGCAACCACTTTAGTAGAAAGCATTACGTTAAACTTGTCTTTAACGTACTTTTGGTAAATCTTGATAACGTCTTTGTCAGCCGCTGGTACTAGTTGATCAGCAAACTCAACTACGTCGATCGCTGAACCTAGTGAACGGTAAACAGTACCCATCTCAAGACCGATGATACCACCACCTAGTACAAGTAGCTTTTCAGGCACGTCTTTAAGCTCAAGTGCACCTGTAGAGTCGATGATACGCTCGTCTTCAGGAATGAAAGGTAGGCTTACAGGCTGAGAACCCGCTGCAATGATTGCGTTATCAAAGGTCACTGTTTTTGCACCGTCAGCACCTTCAACAGCGATAGTGTTAGAACCTGTGAACTTACCGTAGCCGTTAACTACAGTTACTTTACGCATCTTAGCCATTCCGCCAAGACCACCTGTAAGTTGACCGATCACAGACTCTTTCCATGAACGGATTTTGTCTAGGTCAATTTGTGGAGCACCGAAAGAAACACCGTGAGAAGCCATTTCTGCTGCATCGTCAATTACCTTTGCAACGTGAAGAAGGGCTTTTGAAGGGATACAACCAACGTTCAAGCACACACCACCTAGCGTGTCGCGAGATTCGATTAGTGTAACGTCTAAACCTAAGTCTGCTGCACGGAATGCTGCAGAGTAACCACCAGGACCACCGCCTAGTACAACAACTTGAGTTTTGATTTCGTTGCTCATGTTATTACCTTAACTGTTATTTGAACGGGTTTACTCGTCGAGAGTAGCCGACCCAAAGTGCCTGCCAAACACCCGATTCGGGGCACAGGGCAGAGAGAGTTATTATTGCTCGAAAGTGTATCATTCACACTCTCTATTGTCCCGCCTAATTATCAAGCGGAACAACAAAATACAAGAAAACCGCATCACCTAAGTCATGCGGTTTCTATTCTTACATTACTAGCTGGCGAATATCGCTTAGGTAGTTTGCAAGTGTCACAGTAAAGCGAGCTGCTAGCGCGCCGTCAATGACACGATGGTCGTATGAACAGCTTAGCGGCACCATTAGGCGCGGCTCGAACTCTTTACCATTCCATTTCGGTTTGAAGTCTGACTTAGAAACACCAAGAATCGCAACTTCAGGAGCATTAACGATTGGCGTAAACGCCGTACCGCCGATACCGCCTAGGCTTGAGATAGTGAAACAGCCGCCCTGCATATCAGCAGACGTCAGTTTACCATCACGTGCTTTCTTAGAAATTTCCATCAACTCGCGTGATATCTCAATGATGCCTTTCTTATTCACGTCGCGAACAACAGGAACCACTAGACCATTTGGTGTATCAACCGCGATACCGATGTGAACATATTTCTTCAAGATTAAGCTCTCACCATCTTCAGATAGTGAAGAGTTAAACGTTGGGAACTCTTCAAGTGCTTTTGCAGCCGCTTTCATCACGAATACTAATGGTGTGATCTTCACACCCATTTTCTTCTTCTCAGCTAGCACGTTCTGTTCTTTACGGAACGCTTCAAGCTCTGTGATATCTGCTTCGTCAAACTGCGTAACATGTGGGATTTGTACCCAGTTACGATGAAGGTTTGCACCCGATAGCTTATTGATGCGAGAAAGTTTCTTCTCTTCTATTTCACCAAACTTGCTGAAATCTACTTTTGGCCAAGGAATAAGACCAAGCTCACCGCCGCCAGTGTTGCCACCTTTTGCGATTTGACCAGACTCAACTTGCTTAACCAGCTCTTTCACGTAGTTTTGTACGTCTTCTTTTAGTACACGGTTCTTACGACCTGTACCTTTAACGCGAGCTAGGTTAACCCCAAACTCACGCGCTAAACGACGTACCACAGGTGAGGCGTGGGCATATTGATCATTGGCCACAAAGTCATCTTTTTGTGCAGAGGCTTTTGGTGCTTCAGATTTTGCTGCTGGAGCCGCAGATTGAGCTGGTTTTGCTTCAGTTTTAGCTGCTGCCTGAGGTGCAGGTGCCGCGCCTTTCACTTCGAATACGAAGATTAAAGAACCCGTTGATACTTTGTCGCCAGCATTGACTTTGATCTCTTTAATCGTACCGGCAAACGGAGCTGGTACTTCCATTGAGGCTTTGTCGCCTTCAACCGTGATAAGAGATTGCTCTTCTTCAACGCTGTCGCCAACAGCAACCATGATTTCAGTGACTTCAACTTCGTCGCCACCGATATCTGGTACATGCACTTCTTTTTCAGCTGATGCAGCAGGTGCTTGCTCTTCAGCTGGCGCTTCTGCAGCTTCGGTAGTCGCAGGTGCATCACCGCTACCTGCCACTTCGAAGATGAAGATCAATGAACCGGTTGACACTTTGTCACCCGCGTTGATTTTCACTTCTTTGATAGTACCTGCAAATGGTGCAGGTACTTCCATTGAGGCTTTGTCGCCTTCAACCGTGATAAGCGATTGCTCTTCTTCAACAACATCACCCGCAGCTACTAAGATTTCAGTTACTTCAACTTCATCGCCACCAATATCTGGTACGTGAACTTCTTTCACTTCTGTCTTGTCAGAGGCGCTTGCTTCTGGCTTAGCTTCTTTTGCTGGTTGCTCTGCCGGTGCTTCTTCACCTGCCGCTTCAAAGATCATGATCAAAGAGCCAGTCGATACTTTATCGCCTACCGCTATTTTGATTTCTTTAACTGTACCCGCCACTGAGGCTGGTACTTCCATTGATGCTTTGTCGCCTTCAACAGTGATAAGCGATTGCTCTTCTGCAACCGTGTCACCTACGCTTACTAGGATCTCGGTTACTTCAACCTCATCGGCACCAATATCTGGAACATGAATTTCGATTGCCATCACTCGTCCTCTTATGCGTAAAGTGGGTTAGTTTTGGTGGTGTCGATATCAAATTTCTTGATAGCGTCAGTCACTACTGATTTTTCAACTTTGCCTTGCTTAACTAGCTCACCAAGTGCTGCAACTACCACGTAACCGGCATTCACTTCGAAGTGACGACGTAGGTTTTCACGGCTGTCTGAACGACCGTAACCGTCTGTGCCAAGTACTTTGTAAGATGCGCTCGGCATAAATGCACGTACTTGATCAGCATAGTTTTTCATGTAATCCGTAGCAGCAATTGCAGGCGCATCACCAAGTACGCTGGTGATGTAAGCCACTTTTTGCTCTGCTTCTGGGTTAAGCATGTTGAAACGCTCTGCATCTTGACCGTCACGAGCAAGCTCGTTAAATGACGTTACAGAGAATACGTCTGAACCGATACCGTAGTCGTCGCTTAGGATCTGCGCCGCTTTACGTACTTCGTTCAGGATAGTACCCGAGCCCATTAGCTGAACCTGTGCTTTGTCGCCAGTGTAGCTTTCAAGCTTGTAAATACCCTTACGAATACCTTCTTCAGCGCCTTCAGGCATTGCTGGCATATGGTAGTTTTCGTTCATAAGCGTTAGGTAGTAGAACACGTTCTCTTGCTCTGGACCGTACATACGACGAATACCATCCTGCAGAATAACCGCTACTTCAAATGCAAACGTTGGGTCGTAAGAAATACAATTAGGCACTGTACCTGCTTGAATGTGCGAGTGACCGTCTTCGTGCTGTAGACCTTCACCATTTAGCGTTGTACGACCAGCAGTTGCCCCTAATAGGAAGCCACGCGCTTGTTGGTCGCCCGCCATCCACGCCATATCACCTACACGTTGGAAACCAAACATTGAGTAGTAGATATAGAACGGGATCATTGGTAGGTCGTTCGTGCTGTATGACGTTGCTGCTGCAACCCATGAAGACATCGCACCTAGCTCATTGATACCTTCTTGTAACACCTGACCAGAGGTTGCTTCTTTATAGTAAGAAACGATATCGCGGTCTTCTGGACTGTAGTTTTGGCCGTGCGGGTTGTAAATACCGATTTGACGGAATAAACCTTCCATACCAAAAGTACGCGCTTCATCAGCAATAATTGGAACAATGCTCTTGCCAACATTCTTGTCTTTTAACAAGATATTAAGCGCACGAACGTATGCCATTGTGGTTGAGATATCACGCTTTTGTTCTTCTAGAAGCGGTTTAAATGCATCTAGTTCAGGTAGCGTAAGCGTTTCTGTGAAGTTAGGTAAACGCTTAGGTGTATAACCGTGAAGCGCGTTACGGCGAGCATGTAGATATTCATGCTCTTTTGACCCTTCTTCTAGCGTCAAGTAAGGTAGATCTTGTAATTGCTCATCAGATACCAAGTCATCAAGGCCTAGACGTGAACGTAGGTGCGCTACGTGTGTCATGTCCATTTTCTTAACTTGGTGAGCAATGTTTTTACCTTCAGCCGCAGCGCCCATGCCGTAACCTTTAACGGTTTTAGCTAAGATCACAGTCGGACGACCTTTGGTGTCTTGTGCCGCTTTAAATGCAGCAAATAGCTTCGATGGCTCATGGCCACCGCGCTTCAACGCGAAGATTTCGTCGTCAGTCATATCAGCAACAAGTGCTGCTGTTTCTGGGTAACGACCGAAGAAGTGCTCACGTACGAAGGCACCATCTTTTGCTTTGTAAGTTTGATAATCACCGTCAACTGTTTCATTCATCAGTTGCAGCAATTTACCCGTAGTATCTTTGGCAAGTAGCTTATCCCAACCAGAACCCCAAACGACTTTGATCACGTTCCAACCAGCACCTTTAAATAGGCCTTCTAGTTCTTGGATGATCTTACCGTTACCCATTACTGGGCCGTCAAGACGCTGTAGGTTACAGTTGATTAGGTAGCATAGGTTGTCTAGTTTTTCACGGGCAGCGAAAGAAATCGCACCACGTGATTCTGGCTCGTCCATTTCACCATCACCAAGGAAGGCGTAAACGCGTTGCTCAGACGTATCTTTTAGACCACGGCCATCTAGGTATTTAAGGAAACGCGCTTGGTAGATAGACGCGATTGGACCTAGACCCATAGAAACCGTTGGGAACTGCCAGAATTCAGGCATTAGCTTAGGGTGTGGGTATGAAGAAATACCGTTACCGTCTACTTCCTGACGGAAGTTATCTAGCTGCTCAGCGCTTAGGCGGCCTTCAACAAATGCACGAGCATAAATGCCCGGAGAGATGTGACCTTGGTAATACACTAAGTCACCACCGTCTTTCTCGTTTGGTGCACGGAAGAAGTGGTTGAAACACATTTCATAGAATGCAGCTGATGACTGGTAAGAGGCCATATGCCCGCCCAGCTCAAGATCTTTCTTCGAAGCACGAAGTACGATCATGATCGCATTCCAACGGATGATAGAGCGAATACGACGCTCAAGGTTCACATCCCCTGGATACGCAGGTTCTTGATCTGCTGGGATTGTGTTGACATAGTTAGTCGTAGTGCCTGTTGGCATATCTACGCCATCAAGACGCGCTTGCTCTAATACTTGCTCTAACAAGAACTGAGCGCGCTCTACGCCTTCTTCTTTTACTACCGACTCAAGCGCCTGTAACCATTCTTGGGTCTCTAGCGCGTCTACGTCAATTTTATTGACTTCAGACATATGGAGTGTTCCTTATGTTTAAAATACGAATTTATTCTATTTGTGCCAATTCTTACTGAATCAAGCCCGATTACTGCTGTTTTGTTCTACGCAGTGAACGTTCTATTCGCGAACGCTCTTTACCGGCTTCTAATAACGCTTCTTCGATAAAGGCTAAGTGGGCGTTACTAGCAAGTCTTGCTTGTTCAGGGTTACCATTGATCACCGCATCTAATAACAACTTTCTGTGCTCACCGAGCTGCTCACTCACATCTGATTTCTGCACCAAGACCGTTAAGTTTTGCAACACGTTTTGCTCAAGCAGTGACTGCATCCCTTTTACAAGATGAAGCAGGACGACGTTATGTGACGCTTCTGCAACGGCAAAGTGAAAAGCATTAATTGCCCTTGCCTTTTGCATCAGGTCATCACCTATCTCTGCAATATTGTCAAAGCTTTGTTGTACCTTTGCAAAGTCATTCTCTGTGCCCCTGAGTGCCGCATAGTAGGCGGCGATGCCTTCTAATGCATGACGGAACTCAAGTAAATCGAACTGAGATTCTGGATGCTTACTGATCAAGTCGAATAACGGATCAGTCAACCCTTCTTCTAGCTGATTCTTAACATACGTGCCACCACCTTGCCGACGGGTAACAAGCCCCTTAGCTTCCAATTTCTGGATAGCCTCACGAAGTGATGGACGCGACACTTCAAACTGCTTAGCTAGTTCACGCTCAGGCGGCAACTTTGCACCGGGTAATAACGAGCCCTCGAGGATCATATTCTCAAGCTGTTCTAGTATTACGTCGGATAATTTTGCTGCTTTAATCTTTAAAGACATTGAAATAACGCCAATTTTTTATGATGTGACCTAGCCAGACCGCTGACTTATTTTAATCAATTTGGTAAGAATTAACTTCATAGGTAAATTGGTCATACCAAATTTGCACAATACGTTATCAAAATCCATGACAACTGTCAAAATTCAGCCCAATTCAATAATTAGCTGAGTGTAAAAACAACAGTTGGCGTGCATAAACTTTAACCAAGAATCGGGAAAATTTAAAAGGCGATTTAAATGGTCAGACCAGATGAGCATATACCATTTAACGCTAAATCAAGCTGCCGGAAAGGCGGTTTGGATAAGGCAAGTCTTAATCTAAAGCAGCCAATGACGATCCAAGATAGTCTTTACGATTGTTGGCTGCAAAGCATGCTCTAAAATCCCACTGAATACACTATTAGGCTTTACGTGTAATAACACTCTTTATGCTTTATATACCGTCAAAATAGGCAACAGGCTATGCAAAACATTAAAAACAAATTTGGATTCTAACTTATGAATGATTTCGCAACGAATCAGGGCATTATTTGGTTTTAGCAAAGCCAAAAAGCAATCAATCGGTAAACACACGAGAGCAACGAGCACGATACTGAGCAACATAGTCTTCATCCGCCCATAGTTTTTTAAGCCCTTCGTTATACAACTCGACATATTCACTATGATGCTTATTGATAAGCAAATAGCCTTTTTGGATAAAAGCAGGGATCGCTTGCGCAGCTAATAACTCCGCTTCTTCCGCTGGCAGTTCCTGCTGATAAGACTTCGCCGATTTTTCGTCCATAATCATAATATCCGCACGATTTCGTAGGATCAGTGCCACATTTTTACTGGTATACGTGGCATATGAAGTTTTGATTTCAAGCGTCTCTATCGCCTCTAACAGAGAAGGCGGATAAGTTAACCCTTGATTGAGCAACAATCTAAATGGCTTGAGATCTGCGTAACTCGTATAGGTAAACGCTAAATCTCGATGGTGATAAAAGCGTGCCGTTTCTTCAGTAAGTGGGTGTTGAGTGTAAATATAGTCTTTGCTCCTTTGCTCACTGTAATACCAATAAGCACTACCAATGTAAGCTGCCTTCATTCCTTCTTGATAGGCGCGTTCCCAAGGCATAAATAAAAATCGGACTTTTATATCGGAGAGCGCAAAGACATCTCGGATCACAGCAGCCACACAGCCTTGATCTTGTTTCGCTTGATCTAAGTACGGCGGCCATTGCCCCGTCGTAATATTCACCTGAGTATCAAACGCGCTCGCACTCCCGCCCACACAACACAGTAAAATCAACGGCCAAACTACTTTCATCTGTATGCTCTGTTATTTTTTCAAAAAGTATAGGCAACGAATTAGATTATGGGTACATTGTTGTAGAAAAAAGAATGGCAAATAATGCAAACGATACGCTATGACACACTAAAGTAGCTGTTATTTAATGCCATGGGAGTAAGCAGATAATCAAATTACTCATTGCCAAGTTTACCGATAATCGAGTATAACCAGAGTCTCTGGGCATGTATTACACAAGGATATCACTTTGGTTTGGCGGGTCTTTGTCCTACTACTTATCATCACGCTGATATTGTTTGCGCTTTATTTTATCTACCCAAGTGCAGCAGCAAACTCGATAAGGTCTATCAAACCTTTATTGACGGAATTTGGCATACAGCTAGACACCCATACCGAAAAACGTTTAAGTCAGCCAGACACCACTCCTCACCTAACGGTTGCACCACCAGAAGTAACGAAACAACAGCTACCTGAAAAACCAGAAAAAACCTTTTCTAACCTAAACGGGCACAGTGATCTTGTTAATATGTTCAGCGGTATCTCAACACCTACCTGTGGAGCACTAAAGCACGAAGTATTTTCCTTGCAAACGCAATTCAACGACATTGAAAATTTTAAACTTAATCTAACGGGTGAACCCGTGAGCCCTTATGTTGAGTATCAGGCGCAGCAAGCCCTCAACGTGGTGTATATGATGTTTAAGCACTTTTTTAACCAGTTAGCGCATAAAAAAGCCTTATCCCCCATCCAATTGAACATGCATATTGCCGCCAATGACGCTGACTACAATGAGTTAATCCTCTCTCGAGATGCAGAACCCGCAGGCACCTTGGGCATGTACTTCTTGTTTCAAAACCAAGGCTTTATCAATGGCGGTCGCACTGAAGAAGAAACGCTAAGAACGCTCATTCATGAGTCCGTGCACGCCCTAGTTTTTTACTATTTCGGCGTAACCCCTCGATGGGTAACGGAAGGCTTAGCCGAGTATTTTGAGCACCTAAGAATTACCGAAACAGGTCAATTTTCAGTTTACCTCTCTGACGAAGATTGGTTGACGAAAGAAGGGATTTTGAAATCGCGCTTTGCCAAGCTTGATATTAACACCCTATTCAATAGCGAAAATCAGTGGCAAACCATGCAAAGTAACACCTTATATGCCAATAGTTACCTGTTTACCGGATTTATGGTCGAGCACAACAGCAACGCTTTTTTCGAGTATTTACGACAAGAAAGCAGCAATCCGTGCAATATTGTACCTGCACAAAACATCGAGCTACTCTTTCGTAATTTTAATGAAAACGTCGAATCACAATTTGAGGGATGGCGTAACACACCTCGCCAAATTCAACGTGGCGCATGGCAATAACTCTTCCTATGAGGGTATAGCAATTAAGCTGTTTGTAACAATGACAAAAAAACTATCAGCATAGCCTCCTAATTAGCATTGCAGATAGTTTTGTAGGGAGGCGGTTCACCCGCCGAGAAGTGTGCTTTTCGGGTAGTCGTAGCCCACGGATAGGCGTCGAAACCTGTCAGGAGGACGGGCTGAATTCACGATAAATTTCGAGAAATCAGCCGTTAGCAAAATAAACCTCCATGTTTAATATCAAAGCGCATCCATGCGCTCCTCGTTCATTCTTTTTAAACGACGAAAAAGAACGAACCAAGAAAACGTCGCCCCAGCATCACACTCAATCCTCAAATCCTAAGCCGATATAGTGCAACCGTCTTGTAAGGCACGTCCCTGTACCAGACAAGACTTGGCCGACATCCTGTCGGCACATTGCATATCGACTTATGCTTTTCGGGTGTGATGAAGGGGGAATAAAGTTGCTTGTGGAATTTCCACTTTCTCAGTAGCAATAGAGTAGTTTATAAGATCAAAAGCGGCTCCAGCCTCACAGTGTAAATAGCGTTGTGGGAGGCGGTTTACCCGCCGAGAAGTTATGCTTTTCGGGTAGTCGTAGCCCATGAATGGGCTTCGAAACCTGTCAGAAGGACAGGCTGACTTCACGATAAATTTCGAGCAATCAGCCGTTAGCAAAATAAACCTCCATGTTTATTATCAAAACGCACCCATGCGCTCCTCGTTTATTTTTTTAAACGACGCGATCGAGCGAACCGAGAAAACGTCGCCCCGGCATCACACTCAATCCTCAAATCCTAAGCAGATATAGTGCAACCGTCTTGTAAGGGTGAGGTTGCCAGAGCCACTGCCTTTTACTGTGATATTACCTTGGCTTTGAATGAGTTGACTTCCCGCCGGCGCGGTGATGGTAAGGTTGTTGTCTGCCTTGAGCTTTATATCACTTTGGATAACACTGCGATGGCTGCGACCCGCCTTAAGGATGATATTTTGTGTGAAGCTTAAGCCAAGGCTCTTGAATTTTGTGGTAAATATATCGAACAAGATATTGCACGATGTATATGCTAATTGTCATGTGCTGTCCTTTGCGTAGAACTGGTTTATAACTTGATTTCGGACTTTAAAAAGTCGTAATAAAAAAGCCCATCCTCTCCATGGTCTTCAAAAATTTCTTTTCCGGCTAACATATAGGCCTTAAGTAAAGCATTTTTACTGCGCTCTTTATCACCTAACTGATAATGACACTGGCCAGCTCTAAAGTGAATAAATGGGTTGTCAAGTGCTTCAGGGTAGTTTAATGCATCCAGCATTGAATCTAGGGATTGTTGATATTCATCAAGCATATAATAACTATCCCCAATAGATACTTTAAGCCAAACGGCTTGCTCCCAATCTTCATCTGGATCAGCGAGTAAATCGAAGGCTTTTTTCCAGAGTGTCATTGCGCCTTGAAAATCTTCTTCATCAAAAAGGTCATTGCCTTGCTCGCAATACTCTTCTATCTCGTCATGTACATTCATTGGTTATACTCATTAAAGAAGGTTTTGTATTTCTTAGGTTGTTCTACAAAGCATCTACCCCGTGAAATAGAATTGGCTTTAGCAAACCATTCATATGCTTGTTTAAAGTTACCCATTTCAAATAATATAATTCCTTTTATGAAGCTTGGGCTATCATCATATGAAATGCAAAAGTCTGAATTTAAGTACTCATCAATTAGTGCTTCGGCCTCAGCAAGCTTCTCGATCGTAATAAAGTGTTCACAAGCAGAAGTAATAATAATTAATGATTCTGACCACTGACTCTTCGGTGAAGGGATTAATTCGATAGCTTCTTGCATTGCAACAAATGACTCATCTATTTTTCCTCTGTCTCTAAACTCCAGAGAACGATTAAATTTTTCATTAATCTCATCACTTAATCTTTCATCTAATTCTTTCATTTTTTCAACTTATTAATTGGGGATAAATAGGTTTCTTTTAACTTAGCTCCCGCTGAACGGTTTAGGCTGTAATGGTCCAATGTATAGTTATTTGGGTCAAGCATCCACTTCCTAACTTCTTTCGACTTTGCGCCATATTGCCTACCTTTCGTATTCCACCACCTTACTGCATCTGTCGGGTCATGTGCCATGTCTGCTTGCGACAGCGGGTGCCAATTTCCTTTGCTGTCTTTAAACTGGGTTTTACCGAATTTATCTCTTATCTTACCTTCTTTACGCATCCTAGCAATGACCTCTTTACCAGTGCGAGATGTTTTACTTGGTGTTTTTCCAAGGTATTTCAAGCGGTTTGATATCTTACGAGCTTTCTTAGTTTTTGTATTATTTGAACTATTGTTTTTAGCCCCCGGCAACTCATTCCCTTTTGGCGGCTCCAATTCATCAGCTTTGGCTTTGGTGGGCTTATCGGTAACGCCTCGAATTGGTGATTGGCCTTGATATTCATCCAGTGCTTTATTAACTCGCTGTCCGATTTCTTGGGCGGCTTGTTGCATATGCTGGTCGATTTTGGGGGTGACGTCGTCTAGGCGCTTTACCGTGGCTTGCATGCCTTCGATGGCGGCGTCTGGAAGCAGTAGGTCGTAGTGCCAACTGCTAGACATTTCATCGAGTGAATCGCGCAGGCCTTTGACGATGTTTTTAACTTCCGTGGCGGATTGTTTTCCTAGGTCTTGCCAGTTGATGTCTCTTAGGTATTTAACTGGGTCGCCTTTACCGAGCTTGCGTAAAACGGCAAGCGCAGCAGAGAGGGATTCTCGGTATTTTTTAAGATGACTTTGTCTATTGACCTCTATTTAGCCGATTCTGAATATTGACATTTTGGTGCTCAGACTGGTTGAGCAACTCAGTTTACCCACAGTTTGGCTAGAATTTTCAGGCAGTTTTGCCATGCGATGCACACATCGTATCGTTCGGCACTATGCCACCTAGCCTATGTCCACAAAACAGCTAAGGGTGTAAAACAAGTCAACACCCTTGGGTAAGCCTAGAAGCACGTATGGAGGATATATCCAGATTCAGATTAGGTTACTAAGCTCTCAAATTATTGAGAAGTTCATTTATATCTCTTGAAACATATATAAAAGCTTCTGGTGAATCAGGATCTTCTTCCACATTCACGAAGATTATAGGTGGATTTGAATGATCAATATTAAAATTATAGGCAAAAAAGTTGCCAGTACCTCCGGCATCAGCAATAGGAAAGATATTCGGATATAAATCTTTCCATTTATTAAATTTTTCCAGAGCACTATATAGCATGTGTTCAGAGGAACAATTTTCTAAAACGTGAAATAACGGTCCAAACGGTACGGGTGCTAAGTCACCTGATTCAATTACCTCTTTAGATGGTACTAACCCCTGCTTGTCAACTATAAAAGATTTGTAATCAGCAGGTAGTATAAAACCTATAATGGCCTCTATGGTTGAAATCTCATTGCTCGAGATATCTTGCAAAGGAGGATCTACATACTCTTCCCAAATTATATTCACTTTTTGCTCCTTGTTACTTTTTATAGCCTCCACCCCAAATAGACATTCCTCCAGTATGGGGCACGAAAGCGTCGTGTTCTATTTGATTGACTAACTGCATTCTACCTGTATCTTGATGGTGATGCCAAGTTAATCCTGCTGGTGGCTTTTTGGGGCAGGGTCTTTTAAGAAATGTTTTAATTGAATATTTGTTAGCCCCATCTCTTCAGCTAAACTTGGGTTTTTCTGTAGTGAACTCCTCAGCCTTTCATTTGCATATTGAAAGTGTGAAGCAGCATCTTTATTACCTAAAAGGTTATTGGGTACATGTGTATCGAATTTGCTGTTAAAGATAGGAAATCCATATTTATCTCTCGCTAAAGTAATGCCATTCCTGGTTTCTATCTGGCCAGCTTTTTTAGAAAGAATAATTGTTTTTTCTTTCCCAGCGTTTATGCCAAACTGTATTATTGCTTTTCCACTATCTGATACTTTAACTTTACGTTCTAAGTCGTTCAGCTTTTCCATGGATTGCGGATCTATAGTGGTTGTGCCTTCAAAACTATTTTTTACCCCCGGTAACTCATTCCCTTTTGGCGGCTCCAATTCATCGGCTTTGGCTTTGGTGGGCTTGTCGGTAACGCCTCGAATTGGTGATTGGCCTTGATATTCATCCAGTGCTTTATTGACTCGCTGTCCGATTTCTTGGGCGGCTTGTTGCATATGCTGGTCGATTTTGGGGGTGACGTCGTCTAGGCGTTTTACCGTGGCTTGCATGCCTTCGATGGCAGCGTCTGGGAGTAGTAGGTCGTAGTGCCAACTGGTAGACATGTCATCGAGTGAATCGCGCAGGCCTTTGACGATGTTTTTAACTTCCGTAGCGGATTGTTTTCCTAGGTCTTGCCAGTTGATGTTTCTTAGGTATTTAACTGGGTCGCCTTTACCGAGCTTGCGTAAAACGGCAAGCGCAGCAGAGAGCGATTCTCCAGTATTTTTTAAGATAACCTTGCCCACGCCTTTGACTGCTGAGCCCACTACTGGCACTAAACCAATGCCGGTCAAGGTAAAGGCAAGCCAAGCGTCGGTGTCGTTGGCTTCATCATCGTCGGTCAGTAACATGACATTGGCAATGATATCTCGTAAATCCATGACTTGGTCGATAATCGGTATCATGGAAATCAAGGTACCTACCACGATTTGTGACGTGGAGGGGTTTTGATTAAAGTCGCCTTGCAGTGTGCCCCATAACCAATCACCTGCTTGGGTTGCAATGCCGTTGGCTTCTATCAGTGGTGCAGTATTGCCGCTGCGTACCATTTCAGCGGCTCGCGCTGGAGTGATTTGTCCATACAGTGGGTTTTTAGGGCGATTATCTTCTGGCAGGTAATCGCGTTTATCCTCACCATATTGCACGGTATATTGACCTGGCGGTGCATTCTCAATTTTTGCTTTACCGCTGTCATCTAAGTTACCAGTCAGCGCTGTGCCGTTTGCAAATCGAATGGTATAAGGTGCGCCCATAATTGGGCTGCCATCTTGATAGGTATAAGACAACTCAATGGTACTGCTCATCATGGTGGCAATGCCATCGGCGGCAAGTGAGAGTCGAGCATTCTCAGAGAGCGCTTGAATTTGCGGTACACTCGGCATCGTGGCGCTTTGTTTGCCGCCAATATCTTGCTCCATGCTGCCGTCAAACACAGTCATGGCTTTGCCTTTTAAGGTCAGTAACTTGTCTGCAAAGATGTTGACGTTACCACTTGAGTCAATACTGATTTCACTGCCGCCATTGGCAAGAGTGAGGTTGCCAGAGCCACTGCCTTTAATCGTGATATTGCCTTGGCTTTGAATGATTTGACTTCCCGCCGGGGCGGTGATGGTAAGGTTGTTGTCTGCCTTGAGGTTGATATCACTTTGGATAACACTGCGATGGCTGCGACCCGCCTTAAGGGTCAAATCTTGTTTGGCGCTGACGTCAATTTGATTGGCGGTGACGTCTAGGTTGGTTGCTGCATCAATAATCACTGACTTTTTACTCTCCAGTGCCAGTTGTTGTTTGGCGCTGGCAATAAAGGTTTTATTGGTGAGTAGTCGAATTGCGCTTTTAACACTGCCAAGTTGTATGTCTTTGGCTGCAAAAATATTCATCGCGCCAAGTTGCGCAAGCCAGTGAATATAAGGCTGCTTTTTATCCCCATGTAACACCAAGTGCTGGTTGCCCGCTAGGGTTTGCAACACAATATGCGGGGTTTTTGGGGTGTCATCAAACATCAACAGGTTTTGGCCGCGAGAGCACAACACGTTTTGGGTGTTATTGGCGCTAGTAACAACGGATGGTTGGGTGTCGTTAAGGGCAAACCCTAACAAGTAACTTTGGTCTGGGTCGTTGTTCATACAACCGATGAGCACATTACTGTCTGGCAGCAGTGGAAAGTGTAACCCTGTCGGTTGCTTTTGACCACGACAGGCATATTGTGTGAGGCGCTTTACTGATTCAGTCACCTGACTATCAAAATGTACTTGCGTGGCATATTGCCCTTGGGTATCTAAGTGAGGATTGGTTTTTGACCCCGACAGCGAGCGCACTGTGGCGGTAAACACCATCGGTTTTGGGCTATGCTCTGGGGGCGCGATACGTATTGGCTCACCCCGTGGTACACACACCGACTCGCTATGATACGCAACTTGGTTTGGGTCATTAGCGCTGCCTTGTTTATACACCTGTTTACTGCGGATACAAGTATAATCGCCACCTTTTGCTGTGCCCAATTTACCATTTAACGAAAACGAATAACCGGCATTGGCTTCGGCTACGTTCCCTACCAGCGTGACTTCATTTTTACCTTGTTGATAGGCAAGCTCGAGATTGCCAGTGCGCTCAAATTGCTCAGCGGGATTTTGTGCAGCAGGCTCAAAATAACTGCGCTGCGCCGGGCTGACTGAGGTTGGTGGATGGGCATTCATGTGCACTTGTGAGCCACCCATTTTAAAACGATGGCGGCTTTGGCACTGCGTAAACCCAACAAAGCCGGTTTCATGTTCGTGCACCAGGCCATCTTTATCCGTTACCGACAACAAGCCTCGTTCAATATAGGGGCTTGCAAGATTCCCCTCTGCAATCACTATCGACTCAATAAAATCATGGCATTCAAACCAATAGATTAAGCCGTACTTTGCCAAGAGTCGGGTGAAAAAGGTGTAGTCGTTTTCTAGCGCTTGTACGCACTGCGGTAGCGTGGGTAAATCTTTAGTGACTCGCCATTTTATCCGGTCTTGTGAATAGCCGGCTTTTTGTATCAGCTTATTGAGGACAGACTGAACATTGGCTTGTACAAAGATTTGGCTTTTTTCAGTTTGCTTAAGTAACTCAAGGCGAGGCTTTAAAATCACCTCTGCACCACAGGTGTGCTCAGACACAAAACCAGATTGGATATCAAACAAAGTCCCAGTGAAATACGTTGATATTGCATCTGGTGACTCAATTTCAAACGTGAGCATGTTGCCGACGAGTAACTCATCAGCCAGGTCAAATTGGGATTCTAGGTTCGCTTTGAGTAAAAAGCCGCTATTGATACAGGTCGTGAGTTCAAAATCGACGACATGTACAGGATGGTTAGTACCATACACCACAATCCTTGTTTGCATTTTTTATGTCCACTGTTGTTGGTTAAAGCCGTTCCACCAATACACAGTACGACTTCCTAGTGTGCTGCGATTGGTTTTTATTTGCGCGCTATTGTTACATAAAAGGCAAGCATTTTTAACTCATTTTTTTTACTCAGCATTCGAATGCTTATCTTTTGATGTAACGGACTGTTTTTAAATCTCAAGCCAAATAAAACGGTGTCAGTTTGCCCTCCTTGGCGGATATCAAAGCGCATCCATGCGCTCCTCGTTCATTCTTTTTAAACGACGAAAAAGAACGAACCAAGAAAACGTCGCCCCAACATCACACTTAATCCTCAAATCCTAAGCCGATATAGTGCAACCGCCTTGTAAGGCACGTCCCTGTGCCAGACAAGACTTGGCCGACATCCTGTCGGCACATTGCATATCGACTTATGCTTTTCGGGTGTGATGAAGGGGGAAATAAGTTGTCTGTTAGCTGTCCACAAAGCCATCAGAAACATAGTTGCTTGCAAGCACCACAAGAATTTATCAGCGCCTTGTATCTCCCTCATCACACCCGAAAGTAAATTGCCAATGAGTCATTTCAACGCATGGATGCGTGAAAAGCGGTGACAGGGCCAAGGATGGCCCTTACACCGCGGTGACGTTCATATTGGCAATTTACTTGAGGAGTCAGTGTGATGTTGGGAGTGCCTTTTCTTTTGCTTACTTGTTCTTTGGGCATCAAAGAAAAGTATGTCGTAGCCCATGGATGGGCGTCGAAACCAGTCAGGAGGACGGGCTGACTTTACGGTAAATTTAGAGCTACCAGCCGTTAGCAACATAAACCTCCATGTTTAATATCAAAGCGCATCCATGCGCTCCTCGTTCATTCTTTTTAAACGACGAAAAAGAACGAACCAAGAAAACGTCGCCCCAGCATCACACTCAATCCTCAAACCCTAAGCCGATATAGTGCAACCGCCTTGTAAGGCACATCCCTGTGCCAGACAAGGCTTGGCCGACATCCTGTCGGCACATTGCATATCGACTTATGCTTTTCGGGTGTGATGGAGGGGGAAATAAGTTGTCTGTTAGCTGTCCACAAAGCCATCAGAAACATAGTTGCTTGCAAGCACCACAAAAACGATCGGTGTGAACTCCTAATTAACAGTCTAAATAGTTTTGTGGGAGGTGATTCACTCGCCGAACAGTTATATTTTCTGGTGTGGTATTGGCCGTGTGCACTAGTTTTTCTCTCAAAAGCAGCTAATTTTCCTGCAAGCACCAAACAAAACTATCAGCGCCTTGTGTCTCCCTCATCACACCCGAAAGTAAATTGCCAATGCGTCATTTCAACGCATGGATGCGTGAAAAGCGGTGACAGGGCCAAGGATGGCCCTTACACCGCGGTGACGTTCATATTGGCAATTTACTTGAGGAGTCAGTGTGATGTTGGGAGTGCCTTTTCTTTTGCTTACTTGTTCTTTGGGCATCAAAGAAAAGTAAGTCGTAGCCCATGGATGGGCGTCGAAATCCGTCAGGAGGACGGGCTGACTTTACGGTAAATTTAGAGCTACCAGCCGTTAGCAACATAAACCTCCATATTTAATATCAAAGCGCATCCATGCGCTCCTCGTTCATTCTTTTTAAACGACGAAAAAGAACGAACCAAGAAAACGTCGCCCCAGCATCACACTCAATCCTCAAACCCTAAGCCGATATAGTGCAACCGTCTTGTAAGGCACGTCCCTATGCCAGACAAGACTTGGCCGACATCCTGTCGGCACATTGCATATCGACTTATGCTTTTGGGTGTGATGGAGGGGGAATAAGTTGCTTGTGAGATCGTCTACGACTTCATCAATAAAGCTGTTTGCAAGGGTTACAAAAATTATCAGCATAGTCTCCTAACTCACAGTCTAAATAGTTTTGTGGGAGGTGGTTCACCCGCCGAGAAGTTATGTTTTTCGGGTGAAGAAGAAGTGCCTTTTCTTTTGCGCAACGATTCTTTGGGCATCAAAGAAAAGTAAGTCGTAGCCCATGGATGGGCGTCGAAATACGTCAGGAAGACGAGCTGACTTAATTCATAGTCTCGAGTGATTGGAGAAATCACCCTCCATGGTACGTCTCATAGCACATATTATTTCGGCACACCTAGCAAATATAACAGTTGTAACAAAGATCCTTCACAAATAGCCGCGTCGGCACTTTCTACCACTTTTGGCTTACCATGGATTGCCACACCTAGCTGGGCGTTTGCCATCATCACTAAGTCATTTGCGCCATCACCAATGGCAACGGTTTGAGTCATTGGGATCGCATACTGGGTTGCAAGTTGACCTAGCACTTCCGCCTTTTTGTCGGCATCGACGATATCACCTAGCACTTTGCCGGTAAGCTGCGCGTTTTCCACCTCTAGGGTATTGGCAAATACAGCGTCTAGTTGGAGTGGCTCAATCAATGATTCTGCAAACCATGTAAAGCCACCCGAGGCGATGGCAAGATGCCAGTGATGCTGTTTGAGCGCCTGACACAACAATTCTATGCCGGGCATTAGCGGTAAGTTTTCTTTTAATGATTGAATTTGTGATAACGGTACGCCAGAGAGTGACGCGACGCGGCGGTGTAGACTTTCAGAAAAAGAGAGTGCCCCCGCCATCGCCTGTGCGGTGACAGAAGCCACTTCATCATATCGGCCGGCCAATCGAGCAATTTCGTCAATACATTCAATTTGAATTGCGGTGGAGTCCATATCCATCACAAGTAGCCCCGGTTCTTCTAAAGTAGGTGCTTGTGTTATCACCGCGCCTTGTGCATTAATGCTTTTTGCAAAACCTCTTACTTCAGCCTTGCTCGGCAAATGCGACGCATTAAAACGGATACCCAATGCAACTGGGAGCTGTTCATGAGGTTGATATGCCGTAAAATAAGTTTGCTCGATAGCAAATGTTCGAAGAAATTTCTCAACTTCCAGAAGGTGTTGCAATTGTATATTTTGGCCAAAAAAGCATATTGATTGAGTTGTCGTCTCAGGTAATTGATTTATTTGTGTGAGGCTTGTGTTACCTTGGCAACTATACCAATGAGCCAGCGCCATATGTTCCTGAATTGGTGTGTTTAGTTCACGATTAGCGAATTGAATGATTGACGACATAAGTTGCTCCTTGATAGCGTTAAGCCGATTTTTAACATGATTGCGCTAAGCTGTCAGCACTGGACCTTAGCAAAAGCGGGCAATATGCGATAAATATGAAAAATTTACATGTATTAGAAGTGTTAAACTCGACCAGAGGGCGTAGATTATTTCGCCTGTGCATCGCTGCGACGTGCTTAGTTATGGTGACTTGGCTTGCGTTTAATACCAGTTTTGAATCTCATCGCTTGCTCCATAATGGCGCAGACCTTACCGCAAGGAGCCTCACCAAACAGCTCGCAAAAAATGTAGCATTGCCCCTCTCTCGCAGTGATACGCCAAGGCTCAGCGCACTGGCAAATCACCTCGCTAGCGATGACTTTGTGCTTCAAGTCGCGATTTATGATTATCAAGGACGCTTTATTGTTGGTAACGACGGTAATTCCTCACCCACGGATTATCAGCAGCTACCTCAAACCTTACCGGGACTGAGTAAAACCAAAAGCATTATTTCTGAACCAGTATATACGCCGATGGGACAGCCTCTTGGGTTCGTCAATATGGTCTATTTGACAGAAGCTGCTATGTCACAAAGCCACTCTCATTTCCACGAACTTGGACGAGTCGTTTTACTGATGCTGGTGATTACGATGGTATTCACATGGCAAATAGGTCGAGCATTAAAACGCTGGGAAGTAAAACGCAAAATTCGCAAGAAAGTAAAGATGCTACCAGCCCCTGAAAATATCACTCATTAGATGAAACCAAGTTCCCACTGTCTCTATTGTAAATATTTTGATAATATAATTGTTAGTTTATATAAGAACGATAAATGATAAAGGACATGACTAGTAAACTTTTTATAATCCCAAAACCGAACCCAAACGCTAAGGTGCGGCTATTTTGCTTCCCTTATGCTGGCGGCTCACCAGCTATATTTACACCATGGAGCGATAAAGCAAGTGAATATGTTGAACTTGTTTTTGTTCAGCTACCAGGAAGAGGTGCAAGACTTATTGAGCCTGCAATTGATAATATGCCAGATGTTATTGCAGAGCTTATGTGCCATAGTGACTACATTACGAGTAAACCTTTTGCTTTTTTTGGGCACAGTTTAGGTAGTCGCATTTCATATGAGCTTGCTTTTCAATTACTGGACGTAGGCTTACCAACTCCGCAAAAAATATTTGCTTCAGCAAGTCGAGCGCCACACTGCATATCAACTAAGTCTCATTTACATGGCTTACCACACGATGAATTTATTGCTGAGCTTCGTGACTTAAATGGTACGCCAAAAGAAGTTCTTGAAAATAAAGAGCTTATGGAGCTATTACTCCCGTTGCTCCGAGCTGACTTTAAAATAGCAGATACCTATGTAGCAGAACAGTGTGCATTACCCATCCCCATCCATGTTTTCCATGGCGTTGATGATGAGATCTTGAATGAACATGTTATTGCGTGGCAAGAGCTAACGACACAGCCATACCAGCTTACCGAATTTTCTGGTGGGCACTTTTTTATTCACCAATACGCTGATGAGATGATCTCCATTATTAATCAACAATTGGCTTAAGTAGTTTTGGTGTTATGCCGGAAAAGCATAAAGATCGCCGGGTGAACCGGCTCCTACATGGGTTATTTATCGCTGGTAAGTATGATTTTATATCGTGGTAAAAGCATCAAGATCGCCGGGTGAACCGGCTCCTACACCTGCTTTTCTACTGCTGGTAAGTATGATTTTATATCGCAGTAACTGCGTAAAGATCGCCGGGTGAACTGGCTCCTACTTTATAAGATGAACAGCTATGCTACAAATCCAAAATAAGCGAGGAGAGAATACGATTTAACTGAGATTGGTTAAACTCACCACTTATCTGATAGATAACATCGCTTCCCTTTCTATTAATGTAAACCCTATCGTAGTCTTGATTTTCTCCCATAACGACAAAAGCAAAAATATCGCCGTTTTGGTACACACTCATCGGATTGTTTTCGTCTATGTCAAAAGCCGAGCGAAGCTTTGCTATGTTTTTTACTTTAGGATCTGAATGATACAGGGCATGAAAAAATTCGTTTACGCTCATATTCAACTTTTTATGCATATCACCAAGTGAGATTTCCGGTGGGTTTAACGCAATTGCCAACTCATTTTGATCTTGGCTAGTTACGACCACAGTTTGGTTACTTAGTCCTAAAAAGTTAATTTTTGATAGTGTCGTGCTATCTACACAATAAACGAGATCAACAACTCTGATATGTAACTTATTACTACAAGATAAGCTTGGAAAAGGGTTCACTGTTTGTGACGCAATTACCAAGTTCGAGGTGAACATTAACGCGGCAAGTAAAATTATTCTAAACATAACGAAATCCCTAATGCAGCTAATTCCATTTTCGTTCTGTAATTTCTGACAACGTCTTTTGCACAGGTAAGAGATTGTTCTGAACTAAGTTGCTTTACAATGCTTTATGCAAAGTTCTTTACTATCCATTTGATAGTTACCTTGCCTCCCGTCGGCTCAGGAACCCAATTTAGAGCTGTCGTACAACTTTTAGTTGCTTGGATCATCTCTCCAAAAACCTGTGCCACATTTTCGTTTACGCTGCCTTTGAAAGATAAATTTAAACCTGCACCTTTATAAAATGCATTAATGGCATTTTTTACTTTCGTTTCATCATTCATTTTTCTATTCCTTGAGAAATGTTGAAGGTTTTAAATTAAGCTCTTAAACATTAATAAAAGGTGAATAACCAACTAACGCATAAATCATTCCTCCAAGCTATGAGATGTATAGACGCTTTAATAAATACCAAAAGATCGCCGGGTGAACCGGTTCCTACACGGGTTATTTATTGTTGGTAAGTATGGTTTTATATCCCATTTGTGATATTGACTCGTAGGTCGAGATTTATCTCGACATCATCAATTTACCCCAAGCCAAACAACTGCGTGGTATTTCGATAGAGCGCTGCGGCAAGCTCGCTTGGTGTTTCGCTTCGATATTCACAAAGCCTGTCAAATACTTGGACGACTCGCTTAGGAGAGTTCGGCTTCCCCTGATAACCATGTAACGGCATCGACGGCGCATCGGTTTCCAATACTAGGCTTTCAAGCGGCAACTGTGATATTACCTGCGCTGTTTTTTCGCCTCTTGGATAGGTAATTGTGCCACCAACTCCGAGCTTAAAACCCTGAGCGATATAATATTCAGCCTGCTGTTTTGAACCTGAAAAGGCGTGGATCACCCCACCATATTGTGGTTTAACACGTTTAAACACGGCGGCAATTAGGTGATGACTTTTACGGTGATGGACGATTAGCGGAAGCTTTACCTCATTACTCAGCGAAATATGCGCTTCAAACAGTGCAATTTGCCGCTCAAGCGCATCGCAAGTTGTATCAATGCCGCACTCTCCTATCGCACACAGTTGGGTACGATTGTGCATTACATGCTCGACCAAAGCAGCCATATCGTCGTAGCAATGTTCGCCAATAAAATAAGGGTGTAACCCCGCGGCGATTTCACATTGTGGATGATGTGCTTGAAAATCAACAAGCTCATGAGACTGCTTAAGGGTAACGCCAGGCACCACGAAGCGTTCAACACCCAAACAATGGGCTGCTTTGATATGCGTAGCTAGGTCATCTGCCAACTCGTCAAAATCGAGGTGACAGTGACTATCTATAAAGGCGAATTTATGGGTTAAGCCGCTCAATTTCCCAACTACCATCGGCTTGCTTCACATACATAAAGCGATCGTGAAGACGGTGCTCTCCACCTTGCCAAAACTCAACTTTAGTGGGCTCTACGCAATAACCGCCCCAAAAATCAGGTAGTGGGATTTCGCCTTTAGCGAATTTGTCTTTCATGCTACTAAAGGTTTGCATCAAGGCTTGGCGAGATGACACGGGGCGCGATTGCTGAGACGCCCACGCTGCAAGCTGACTTTCTTTTGGTCTTGATAAGAAATACTTGGCAACGCGACTGGTTGGTAACGAGACTGCTTCCCCGTACACGATAACCTGACGCTCAATTTCATGCCACGGGAAGTGTAAGCATACCTTGTTGTTTTGCTTTAATTCTTGCGCTTTGCGTGAACCGGTATTGGTAAAGAAGACAAAACCGTGCTCGTCTACATGCTTGAGTAAAACAATGCGTTGAGACGGCTGACCGTGCTCGTCAACCGTAGCGACGACCATCGCTGTTGGGTCGGTAAACTTGGCATCAATCGCCTGCTGGAGCCAGGTTTCAAACTGCTCAACGGGTGTGTCTTTTAGCATTTCACGACGTAAACCGTCTTTGGTATATTCTCTGCGAATGTCTTCAAGTTTCATCACAATATCCTTAACAAAAAAAGCCGCTATAAAGCGGCTTCTAGTATACCTTAATGCAAGTTAAAACTAACTTACATTTGCTCCATCACTTCGATACCAAGCAAATCTAAGCCTGTTTTCAGTGAGTTAGCAACCAGATTACATAGCACTAGACGACTTTCACGGACGTCTGCAGCTACATCATCTTTCAAAATTGGGCACGCTTCATAGAATGTCATATACAAGCTCGCAAGCTCATATAAATAACTACATAATACGTGTGGCGTTGCTTCGCTGATCATCAGATCAAGCACTTCTTCCAGTTGCAGCAGTTTAAGCGCAAGTGCCTTTTCCTGTGGTGCTTGAATTTGAATGCGACCAGTTAGGCTGGCGCTATCCATGTTTGCCTTGCGGAAAATACTACGAACACGGGTATAGGCGTACTGCAAATATGGCGCCGTCACCCCTTCAAAGCTCAGCATCGTATCCCAGTTAAAGATATAATCGCTGGTTCTGTGCTTTGACAGATCGGCGTACTTCACTGCACCAATACCCACTTTACGTGCGATTTCTTGGCGTGCTTCATCAGATAGATCAGAGGCTCTGTCAGCAAGCTTTTCTGTCGCACGACTCACCGCTTCGTCAAGTAAATCTGATAGCTTCACCGTGCCGCCAGTACGAGTTTTAAACGGTTTGCCGTCGTTACCCATCATAGTACCGAATAGGCTCGGCTCGTAGCTGGTTTTGTCTTTTAAAAGACCCGCTTTACGTGCTGTGATCTCAACTTGGTTGAAGTGTAAGCCCTGACGCGCATCAACAAAAATTAGGATACGATCAACATCTAGCTCATTTGAGCGGTAATCACAGGCTGCTAAATCAGTCGTTGAATATAAGAAACCACCACCTGATTTTTGCACGATAAATACGGAAGGTTCACCGTCTTTATTTGCCAACTCGTCAAGGAATACGACTTGAGCGCCCTGATCTTCAACCGCAATGCCTTGCTCTTTTAGCAGCTCAATTACACCGGCAAGACGGTCGTTGTAAGCACTTTCTGCCATGATATCATCACGCGTAAGCGTCACGTTTAGCTTGCCGTATACTTCTTCAGAGTGTTTAACTGAGGTGTCGATAAACATTTGCCATAGCTTCTGACAATGCGCATCACCACCTTGTAGTTTTACGACGTAATCACGGGCTTTATCGGCAAAACCGGCTTCGTCATCAAAACGCTTTTTGGCATCACGATAAAAGCTTTCAAGATCCGCAAGTGCGACGTTTTCAAGGTCAACACCTTGATTCAGCAAATCTTCTAGGTGTGCTATCAACATACCAAACTGGGTACCCCAGTCGCCCATGTGGTTTTGGCGAATAACAGTGTCACCACGGAACTCAAGGGCACGCACAACGGCATCACCAATAATAGTTGAGCGCAGGTGACCTACGTGCATCTCTTTAGCAAGGTTTGGCGAAGAAAAATCGACCACAACTTTGTCAGGCGTAGCATGTTCAGCAACACCTAGCTTGGCATCCGTATTTGCCGCCTCTAGGCTTGTGGCTAAAAACTCAGGTTTGAGGTGAATATTAATAAAACCTGGGCCTGCGATTTCCGTTTTTTCTGCAAGATCAGCAACGTCTAGGTTGTCGATGATCTTCTGCGCCAGCTCTCTTGGGTTAGTTTTTAGAGCTTTAGCAGCCCCCATCGCACCGTTAATTTGGTAATCACCAAACTGAGGGCGCGTGCTTTGTGTTACCGCTGGGTTTGTACCTTCAGGGATACCAGCCGCTTGCATCGCTGCATTGGCTTTTTCAATTAAAATACTTTTGATGTTCATCTGTTTTCCTTTAATGCGCAGCGATTAGTGTTCACGAGTTTCATGGAACTTCACGTCAGGATAACGCTCCATTGATAGATTTAGGTTTACGCGACTTGGTGCGATGTAAGTTAGGTTATCACCACCATCTAGTGCCAAGTTTTGCTCGCACTTGCGGCGGAATTCAGCCATTTTCTTCTCGTCATCACAGCTTACCCAGCGCGCGGTTTGAACCGTTACGCTCTCGTAAATCGCATCTACGTTGTATTCAGACTTTAAGCGCGCCACAACCACATCAAACTGCAGCACCCCAACCGCACCTACAATCAGGTCGTTATTGATAAGTGGTCTAAATACCTGTACCGCACCTTCTTCAGAAAGCTGTACCAGCCCTTTAAGTAGCTGCTTTTGCTTAAGTGGATCTCTTAGACGAATGCGACGGAATAGCTCAGGTGCAAAGTTTGGAATACCACTAAATTTAAGCGTTTCACCTTGTGTGAAGGTATCACCTATTTGAATAGTACCGTGGTTATGTAGACCGATAATATCACCCGCGAACGCTTCTTGAGCACGCTCACGGTCACCCGCCATAAAGGTTACCGCATCCGCAATACTGACTTGTTTACCAAGACGCACATGGTTCATCTTCATGCCTTGGCTATATTTACCAGATACAATACGCATAAAGGCGATACGGTCGCGGTGTTTTGGATCCATGTTTGCTTGAATTTTAAACACGAAACCAGAGAACTTTTCTTCGTCGGCTTTTACTTCACGCTCATCAGTTTGACGCGGCAGTGGCGTTGGTGCCCACTCAGTTAACCCGTCAAGCATGTGGTCAACACCGAAGTTACCAAGTGCCGTACCAAAGAATACAGGGGTTAATTCGCCAGTTAGAAATAATTCACGGTCAAACTCGTGCGAGGCACCCATTACTAACTCAAGCTCTTCACGAAGTTGTTCCGCAAGACTTTCGCCCACAGCGGCGTCAAGCTCGCTGTTATCTAGCCCTTTGATCACGCGTTTGTCTTGGATCGTATGACCTTGACCTGTTTGGTACAAAATCGTTTCATCACGATGAATGTGATAAACACCTTTAAATTCTTTACCACAGCCAATTGGCCAAGTAACCGGCGCACACATGATGTTCAGTTCGGTTTCTACCTCATCAAGTAGCTCCATTGGGTCACGAATATCACGGTCCAATTTGTTCATAAAGGTAACGATTGGCGTGTCACGTAAACGCGTTACTTCCATCAGTTTGCGGGTACGGTCTTCTACACCTTTTGCCGCATCGATTACCATCAAGCACGAGTCAACAGCGGTGAGCGTACGATAAGTATCTTCAGAGAAGTCTTCGTGTCCCGGAGTATCTAGTAGGTTTACCAAGGCATCATTGTATGGAAACTGCATCACAGAAGTGGTTACCGAGATACCACGTTCTTTTTCCATTTCCATCCAGTCAGATTTGGCGTGTTGGTTTGAGCCACGGCCTTTAACCGTACCGGCTTTTTGTAACGCCTTTCCGAATAAAAGTACTTTTTCGGTGATGGTGGTTTTACCCGCATCCGGGTGTGAAATGATCGCGAAAGTACGTCTGCGCGACACTTCCTGCGGAATACTCATATTTGACATTGAAATTCTACTTATGGCATTGGCAACCGAACCAAAACTCGGCCACGCTAAATTCGAACAAAGATTGCTATATTCTCTCCGATCTTGGCCATTTTAACAACTTGATGACGGTAATTTTCGCAGCTAAATAGCAGATGTTATTTAGCCATTGTGGTAGTTGATGAAAGGTGGGCTGTGATGGCTAGTTTATTAGTCCAGCTTTTTACGTAAAATCGCCATTGTTCACAAAAGGCATGCCTTGTCAGGAACTGCGTCGCCTATATGCTTTAGATCACATCGAGCATTCAGCTCAGTTTTTGCTGATACATGTGTTTATCTGCCCGAGAAAATAAACTAGCCATGCTTTCAAACTTATTTTCACACTTGGCAAATCCCGCTGAAAATCCACACTTGGGGAGCTTTTTCTCTTTTAACGCTTGATAGAAATTAGCCTCACTTTGAAAAATAAAGTCGTTGACGGCTTTTTCATTATCTCGCTGCACAATAGCCAGAAACTCATCACCACCATAGCGCCCGATAATATCATCTTCGCTGCTTGCGGCCTTCAAGGCTTCAGCCAAACTTTGTAACACCAGATCACCAACTTCATGACCATAGCTATCATTTATTGGTTTAAAACCATCTAAATCAAGAAAGACACAGTAAAGCGCACCACCCAGTTTTAAGGCAATATCACGCTTATGTTCACCGAGTATTTCGGTCGCACGACGATTTAGTACTTCAGTCAACGGATCTTGCATCGCTATCGCTTTGATTTTGCTATAGCGCTCAATCATCACCAAATCGTCTTCTAGCATATCGCGTAAATGCTCTATAAATTCAACCAACGGAGCGCCGTAATTCGTGGGTTTAAAGTCCATCACACACAAAGTGCCAAACGACTTTCCATTGGGCCAATGGATAGGTACCCCCAAATAAGACTCAAAGCCATCATTGGCAACCTCAGGGTTATCGTCCCACTGATAATTTACACTGGCGTGCTGCTCATATAGATTGCGATTATTAGCGACAACATGCTTACAAAAGATATTGGTTTCTTGCGGTATAAAACCACCAGCAGGATACGGGTTTTCTTCTTGGTCGCTTGCAATCATCACTGCAAAGCCATCTTCTTTCTTTTGCACCACAAACGCAGCAGGCGCCGAAAAAATCTTCGCCATCAAATCGACTGTTTTTTGCCACTTTAATAATGTTTGTTGTGAGGCTTCTGGTTTGAGCAAGTCTGCATACGGCACAGTAATACCATTTAATTCAATTACATTTTATCTAAACAGTATAGCGGACAGCTGAAGAGTGGATGAATTATTGTTTAAAAGGAACAGTGTGGGCAACACGCTGACTGGTGTGTCAGCGTGTATTGGGAGGTTACGGCTTTAATGCTACTTTTCTATCGTTGTAATAGGCAATCAAATCATCAACGGTTTGCTGACAATACTCGCGGATCCCAGAAACTAACATGTGCTTTTCACCATAACCGACTTTAGTGCCATTCGACAGCAAGTTAAAACGCAGGTTGATCTTGCCACGTTTGCCTTCATAGCTAAACTCTGGCTTAGCCGCTTCCAATGTTACTTCCGTTACCGATATATCATCCATATGGATAGACATAGATTCGTATATCACCATTGGCCTTGCTGGGTTTATCATTACCTCTTGCTCACCCATCAATGGGATGATCACATGAGGAAAGGTAGTGCCTGAAAATTCTACGTAATTTCTTGTCAAACTATTGATAAGCGTTGGGCACGTGCTGGTTTCGCCAGCGCGCGACACGGACAGCATCACTTTATCATTAGCGGTAATATCAAATTGTGCAGCACCTTCTGGCAAGGTGAGCGTTGTTGTTTCATCAACCATGCCCACAAAGCTAAACTCCATATTCTCGCTTAAGCCGTAGTGCTTTAACACTAAGGAGAAAAGTAGATCACCCGGTACACAAAACTTCTTTGCATCGATGTCGTGCAATGGGTTGTAGTCGTCCGCGACTCCTTTTGCAAATAAACTCCCCTGCTCTCTGGTAATGGTGATCTCATTTGCTTGTTGTTGATAATACGGCTCTAACATCGCTACTTTTCTCTAACCTCTAAGATAAAACTGCGCCATGTTACCAGAATTTTCTGAAATAGAGGTCATATCTGTTACGATAATCTGTTAACAAATATTACATTGGCCGGACTTGATGCTAAAGGTTAGCGAGGTTATTGAAAACAATAACCTCGCTAACCTCCGTTCAGAGTTGAGTTACATTAACCCTTGTAATGGCTCAGCGCCCCAAGTAAAGAGTAACACAGCAGCAATTGCAATAAAGATAAGGTATGCAACAACACTCGATTTCATGACAGGCGTGCTGACTGCATTTTCTTGCTTGCCAGTTACTAACGTCTTTACTAGGTTTTGACCTTTAAGGCGATACACCACAATAGCAAATATATGCAGTGCAATGGCGGCAATTAACAGCTCAATATTGGTGTGATGTATATCACCTGCTAATTCAACTAAGTCGTAAGATACATATTGTGCGAGTGGGCCTTCCACCAAAATATCATCTGTTGTCATCAAGCCAGAAACGAGCTGAACAAGGATCAGTACAAAAAATAGCAGCACCATCAAACTTCCCGCAGGATTATGTCCTACATGGCTTTGTTTTGATTTAATGGCCGATAAAATTGCTTTAGGTGAATGAAATAACGCACTTAATTTAGCGGTTTGGCTACCAATGACACCCCAAATTAATCGCGCTGCCATCAGCGCTAACAATAAATAGCCAGTAACAAAGTGAAGATCCATCATGCCTTCTTCACCAGTAATATATAAGGTTACTAGTCCTGCTACGAGCAGCCAGTGAAACCCGCGGATAAATCCATCCCACACTTTGGTCATCGTTTATTTGCCCCATAGGTAAAAATCATTGCAATGATGACAGGTTATAAAACTCAGCACAAAGAGTTAAGGTTAAATAACCGCTTATCTTGATTTGGCAGCGCATTTTGAATGCTAATTAAGCACAATGTTCTATAGTAAACTGGTATTTGCTTTGCGGGGTTGGAGCGATAATGAAATACTTACTGTTAATGCTGCTGTTGTTTGGTGCGTGCTGCAACGCAAAAATATTGCTGATCTCGAATGAACCTGCCGATGAGCAAAGACTTTTTAGCAAACAAGCCCATAGTTTAGAGTCAGATACCAACAACTTGCTGTTAAACCAGTTTGGCCGAGATTACTTTGATTTTAACATTGTCACCCCAACCAAACTTAATCAATTACTAGCAAGTGAAGAGCCCGTGTGCGCGGTGTCTCGCCTAAAAACCCCAAGCCGCCAGCAAGCCTTTTTGTTTACCATCCCCATCCACCTATATCCAAGCCATAGATTATACTACTTCAAACAACACACCCCGATGGATGCCAGCCTTGTGAATGCCACCGGTAAACTGAAGTCTCTTACTAGTTTAATGGCTTACTATCCACAAGCCACCATCATCAAAGAGGTTGGCAAATCTTATGGCAATACCATTGACTCCGCATTAGCGCTACTTGAACCCAAAAATGTTGCCATTAGACCGTATAAAACCTCAGCACAAACCATTATGGAGCAGTTTAGTGCAGGTAAAGTCGACTTTATATTAGCCTACCCCGCTATTTTTCAGCAGAGCTTTCCAAAGGACAAGGCACACCTAGTGGGTTCCTTACCAATAGCGAATAACCTCCCTCATCTCGAAGGCCATATTGCTTGTAGCCATACCCAAGAAACGCAAGCATTTATCGAAAAGGCCAACCAGATGATCCGTGCACTGTATTCCACTAGTACCTATTTAACCACACACTTAAAATATCTCCCCAAGCAAGATCACGCATTGATCACCAGGCGGCTTGCGATGCTAAGCGTCAAATATCAACATACACCTGCAAAATAATTTCAACTGCGGTTGCACAAGGGTCATACTTAGTCTAAATTAAATCGCACACGATTAAATCATGAAAGACTAAAAATGACGACACTCTATCAGTTTGAAGCAAACACATTACAAGGTCAGGCATATCACTTTACCGACTTACAAGGCAAAGCTGTGCTTATTGTTAACACGGCCAGTGAGTGTGGATTAACACCACAATATGAAGGACTCCAAGAGCTACACCAAAAATACGCGGATCAGGGACTTGTGATCATCGGCTTTCCCTGTAACCAGTTTGGTAAGCAAGAACCCGGCGATGCAAAACAAATTCAAGAAGGCTGCTTAATCAATTATGGTGTTGATTTTCAGATGATGGAAAAGATTGAGGTTAATGGTGACAAAGCACACCCACTGTATCAATATCTAAAGTCCGCGCTTCCGGGGCTATTTGGTAATAAAATCAAATGGAACTTTACTAAGTTTTTATTTAACCAACAGGGTGAACCCGTTAAGCGCTATGCCCCAATCACCAAGCCTGAACAAATAGCCAAAGATATTGAAAAGTTACTAAATGAGTCAATCTAACCCGCAGCTCAATCTCGATAACCAGATCTGTTTTCGGCTATATAGTGCATCAAGACAGGTTACGCGACTTTATCAGCCGTTACTCAAAGAGGTTGGGCTCACGTATCCGCAATACATAGTGTTATTGATTTTATGGGAGCAAGACGGACAGCTGGTGAAAGAAATAGGCGAGCGAGCTGAACTCAATAGCAACACCCTAACACCGCTCCTTAAGCGCTTAGCAGAGCGTGGCCTCGTTACCCGTAGCAAAAATCCTGATGATGAACGACAAACCTTCATTCACTTAACTCAAGCAGGTAAAACCCTCGAGCAATCATGCGCTTGTATCCCAGCACAAATGATGGCAAAAGCGGGCTTAAGTATGGAGCAAATTCAACTATTAAAGCAGTCTCTTGATGTGTTGATGGCACAAGGAAAGCGGTAAACACGATACATTTCAGACAATAAAAAAGCCGCTACATTAGCGGCTTTTGCAATACGGTCTCGCAATTATGCAATAGACGGGTACTCACGGTATGCTTTTTCAAGCTTTTTAGCTTGCTTTTTAGATACACCAATATGCTCTAATGCCACTCTTAAACGCGCACGAGAAAGGTCTGAACCTAACACTTCCATCGCATCTACTACTGAAGTCGATGAGGTTTTGCCTGTAATAGCAACGAAGATAGGCTCTAAGAACTCTTTGATCTTTAACTCATGGTGTGTCGCCACAGCCTTTGCAATAGAGAAGATCTCAGATTTGTTCCACGTACGCAGCTTTTCTAATTCCCAAATAAAGAATTGCAGTGCCTGACGAACCACTTCGTCGTCCGCTTTACCAGCCGTTAATAACGCTGGATCGTATTCAGGTAAGCCCGCCACAAAGTGACCGGCTAGCCCCACCAAATCAGATAGCGTGTTGATACGCGCCTTGGCTTCAGGAAGTACGCGAGCCAACATATCACCGTTAAACTTCCAGTCGACAAAGCGCTGGATAAGTTCTGCATCGGTTAGGTTTTCGCGGATCCACAGACCATTTAACCAGTTAAGCTTGTCAATATCAAAGATAGGTCCACCAAGCGATACGCGCTTCATATCAAAGTGTTCAATCATCTCAGCCAAAGTGAACTTTTCACGCTCATCCGGCATTGACCAACCCATACGACCTAAATAGTTAAGTAGTGCTTCTGGTAAGAAACCCATTTCTTTGTAGTAGTTAATGGAAGTTGGGTTTTTACGCTTTGACAGCTTAGACTTATCAGGGTTACGAAGTAGCGGTAAGTGACCAAGCACAGGTGCTTCCCAGCCGAAGTCTTCGTACAGTTTTAGTAGTTTAGGCGCAGAGTTGATCCACTCTTCACCACGGAAGATATGGCTAATTTCCATGTGATGATCATCTACTACGTTTGCAAGAAAGTAAGTTGGGAAGCCGTCGGCTTTCAACAACACTTGCATGTCTACGTTTTCCCATGGGATCTCAATTTCACCACGAAGGTAATCGTTAAACTTAAACGTGCCTTCTTCTGGGATTTTCATACGAATAACGTAAGGCTTGCCAGCTTCAAGGTTTGCCTTCACTTGTTCTTCAGATAGACGTAAACCACGGCCGTCGTATTTAGGACGTAAGCCTTCTGCCATCTGCTCTTCACGCATTTGGTCTAGCTCTTCAGCCGTCGCAAAGCAGTAAAACGCTTTACCATCATCTACAAGCTGCTGTGCAAATTTTTTATATAAGTCAGAACGCTCTGATTGACGGTATGGACCAAACTCGCCACCCACATCCGGACCATGATCCCAGTCAAGCCCTAACCAGCGCAGGCTGTCCATGATAGCTTGCTCAGATTCAACAGTACTACGTACCTGATCGGTATCTTCAATTCGTAATACAAACTCACCACCTTGCTGCTTGGCAAAGCAATAGTTGAATAAGGCAATATAAGCCGTTCCTAAATGCGGATCACCGGTTGGAGAGGGTGCGACACGAGTACGGATAGTCATCAAAATTCTCTTAAAAATGGATTAGTCGATTAATGGCGCTATGCTAGCATAGCGCCTGATTAGCGCATAGTAAGGCGCGTGAATTAAGCTGCTTTTTCCAGCTTTTCTAGATAAGCAACAATGTCATTGGATTCGTATAACCAAGTGACTTCGCCTTGCTCTTCGATTCGCAAGCATGGCACCTTCACCTTACCGCCCTGCTCTAGCAGCTCTTGGCGATATTGCTCATCATTTTTGGCATCACGGGTTTCAAGCTTAAGCCCTCCACGCTTGGCAGCGCGGCGCACTTTAACGCAAAATGGACATGCCTTAAATTGGTATAACTTTAAGTTTGCTGTCATAGCATCTAGCTTTTGCTGTTGTTCTGCGGCACGTTTTTTACTGCGCGGGGTAAAAATAAAATCAAAAAGTAAAATCAGACGTCCTAAAAACCATCTTACAAATTGCATAACGTTTCCCAAACCTTTTGCTAAATTCGCTAAAAAATAGGCTGGGGAGTTTAGCATAATCTTTAAGCGCTATATATAAGCGGAGCTTAAAACAACTCTATTTCTGCACATGCGTATTGTGATTCAGCTAACCCTAACGTGAGGTAGTTTGTGACTTGGTTTCTGCCATTTTCTTTTGAGTGATACAGCGCAAGATCGGCTTTATGAACTTGCTCAGAAACTTGTAGTGTATCGACCACTTCGGTAAAACCTAAGCTGACAGAAACATGCTCTACTTGCGGAAATCGGCTAGAGGCTATTGTACTTCTCAAGCGCTCAAGTGCCACTTCAGCAGAATCGTCATTGTGACTTTGAAATAGCACCGCAAACTCTTCACCGCCGTAACGAAATACATAGTCTTCCGCTCTAAAGTTGGCTTTAATCTTTTGTGCCACCAGCAGGATCACTTCATCGCCAATCACATGGCCAAAATTGTCATTTACCTGTTTAAAGTGATCAATATCTACCATCGCTAAATACCACTTGCGGTCTTCACTGTCATCACGACATACCGTAAACCCGTCCCCATTGGTTATTTCCATGACTTTTTCATCAAACGTTTGGCGATTGAGTAGCTCGGAAAGCGGATCGATACGAGCAAAGTGCAATGTTGCCATTTGATGCGCAAAAACAGTGAGTAAGTGCTTCATTAAAGTCGCAGTGGTGAGATTTACTTGGCCTTCTATATATAAAAAACCAACGAGCTGAGCTTGATGATAAAACGGGATAACACTATCGCCGTGGTATTGAATGAGGTGTTTGTCATCTTGGCGCTGCTGTAATTTATCTACCACGGCATTTACCGGTCCCACCACAACACAAAAGTCGCGATGGCTCACAAATATGGACTTTGGGACTTCTTTTTCCGATAAGCTTTTACTGAAATAAAATGCATAGCTTTCCCCACAAACATCAGAGATAACCCGCTCAAGGGCCTGCATTAGCACCAGTTCACTCTTTTGCGCCAAGAGCTCTAAAGTAAGTTCGTGACCACAGGGTGAATAGCTAATCGACATTCAAGGCCTCTCAATAAAATTGACTCTTGATAAGTGTAGAACAGCCTTCTGAATTTACAGTAATTTATAGGCTAATTTAATACTTCTTGTTGGCTATGTTGATTTAAGAGCACCAAATTATCGCGATGGATGATCTCCTCTGCACTTTCAAAGCCAAGACACTGCGCAAATTCACTACTATGACGGCCAATTACCAAACCAAGTTCTTGATTACTTAAGCTAGTTAAACCTTGTGCCTGTAGCGTGCCTTGTTGGCAAAACACTTGAACCAGCTCACCACGTTTAAATTGCCCTTCAATCGACACGATACCTTTTGCTAGTAAACTTGCTCCTTGATTACATACCGCATTGATTGCGCCATTATCACAAATTATTTTACCAGTTGATTTAGGGCCAGACAGCAACCAGCGCTTGCGCCCTCCAACCGGAGCGTCAAACTTCAAAAACGTCGTGCTTGGTGCGGTTTGCGTAAGTACTTGCGGTAAAATGTCGTATTCACTACCTTTTGCAATCACGACATCAACGCCTGCTCGTTGTGCGATGTCGGCGGCTTGCAACTTAGTCGCCATACCACCCGTGCCAAGTTGTGTGCCACTACCACCAGCAAGAGCTCTAAGTTCGTCGTTTATATGTGTTACTTGCTCTATCAACTGCGCATCTGGATTGGCTCTGGGATCTGCGGTAAAAAGACCATGCTGATCGGTGAGTAATACCAATTTATCGGCATTTGCTAAAATTGCGACGTAAGCCGAGAGGTTATCGTTATCGCCAACTTTGATTTCAGACGTTGCCACCGCATCGTTTTCGTTGATGATCGGCACGACATGATGCTCTAAAAGCTTAGTGAGCATATCCCGTGCCGTTAGATAACGTTCGCGGTGCTCAAGATCGGCTCGTGTCAGTAGCATTTGTGCCACATTAACGTCGTAAATACTAAACAATGACTGCCATAAATGGATTAATTGACCTTGCCCAATCGCAGCTAACATCTGTTTTTCAGCGAGCGAATGACCAATTTGTTGCTGCAATACACCGCGCCCAGCAGCAACAGCACCGCTAGATACAACAATGACCTGATGACCAGCTTGACGCAACGTTACACACTGCCTTACCAGCTCAACAAGTCTGGGCTTGTTTAAGGTCTGGCTGCCTGCAGTTAAGACACTTGTGCCGAGCTTGATAACAATGGTTTGTTTATTGTTTTTGGTCATAGTATTTGTTGGTTTTTACAGCGATAGAGCTTCGTTATACCACGGACCTTCCCCCCTCCCAAGTAATAATACCAATTGCATTAACTCTCCAACCAATTTGAAGGGTGAAATACCATATTAGCGTCGTTAAAAATTTCTCATTTAGAACAACTAAATAGAAAAATTTTTGCCTTGCCTATACGGATATAGGTACCTTGGCGGTAGCAGGACGCGAGAGCGGAGCTACTAAAGCTATTTCTCCGCTTCAAATAGCTCATTTAATCAATACAATTGGTATAAACTCATGAATTTTATTTCTAACTCAGAGTTAATTGGTATAATCCGCCGCACTGATTTCGATCAAGGCTTTTTTGCACCGCGTGTGAGAGAGTGTTCACCATTCAATGAAAGAATAATTAGCTGAGTTCAGAATGAAAAAACACAAAAAGAACAAAGAGATTATGATGCTACCTTTGCTGTTTGTAGTGATCTTAATGTGTGTGGGTGGCCATTTTATTTTGCAACCTAGCTACAAAGACAGCCACATTGTCGAATACTCTCTAGCTGCACTGCCGTTTTTAATGTTTGCCGTCGTGATTGTCGCTATCAAAATAGCCATAAAAGCAGATAACGATGAAAACAATGAGGGTGAGGGCTAAAGTATCCCTCACATTGGTTATAGAGGATGATAACCAAACCACAAAGGGGTAAGCGGTGTTGATTGGCCACTGTGGGTGAGCTTGATATTTAAGTTTTGATCAAATAAATCGATGGCAAAACAGTCATCTACATCATGTAAATCGTCTTTATGAATATGGCTAAAACCGTTAAGCAAAAACGCTTTTGCCTTCTCTTTTGCTTCATCGGCATTCGTTGCAACGAACAGCCCAAAGTCATGCGCCTCAGCTAAACTATCTGGCTTATATCCTCCCAAGTTCACAAAATACAAATGCTCAGCTTGCTCAACACGCTCTTCGGTAAGTTCAATGGCATAACCATCGGCATGTTCAATGATTGTGTAGCTATCCATATGCACCGAGTTTTTATCACCAACCCATTGCTGCTTTAATTTGGGATAAGCTTCTTCAATTGTATTTGCCGCGACAAAGCGCACATCATGCATTTCAATATGGCAACCTTGAATACGGCCACCTAGGTATACAACAAACAACTTCACTTTGACACTCCACTCCTTTAAAACCCAAGTATACTCTCAACTCAAAGACTTGGCTTTATTGAGTTAGATGATTATTCTGAATAAACACTCTCAGTGAAGGACAATATAATGAAAAAAACATTCCTCGCGCTTTTGGCTAGCTTTAGCCTGTCATCAACAGCTCAAGTAACCTTAATTCACAATGTAAATGGCTATACGCCCACTAAATCACAGCAAATTGAGCGCTTTTCTTCTTTGGTCATTAAAGACGGTAAAGTCGTAAAAACAAGTGCAAAGGATCTCAGTACTCAATACCCGAGTGCAACCAAGTTTGACGGTGAGGGAAAAACCCTATTGCCCGGTTTAATTGATGCACACGGTCACATCATTGGCCTTGGCAATAATTTACTCACACTCGACGTGCGCGGTAGCAAAACCATTGCAGAAGTAGGAAAACGGCTTAGCCACTACGCCAAAGCCCATGAAAGTGAATGGATAATAGGTCGAGGCTGGGATCAAACCTTATGGCCCGGCGGACAATTCCCAACCGCAGCCGATCTCGACAAGTACGTAAAAGATAAGCCTGTCATGCTCACTCGAGTAGATGGTCACGCTATTTGGGTAAACTCAAAAGCGATGGCGCTTGCCAACATTTCGAAATCAACAAAGACACCTGAAGGCGGTGAAATCATTACATTGAATAGCGGTATGCCGAGCGGGATTTTTATCGACAAGGCAGAAGACCTTATTCGCACTCATGTCCCAGCTCAGTCAAATGCACAGGTAAACAAGGCACTGAATAAAGCCGGAGAACACTTGCTGAGTTTAGGCATTACCTCAGCCCATGATGCCGGGATTGACTACACCACATGGCAGGTTTACCAAGCACGCGCCAAGGAACACACGATGCCGCTACGCGTCTACGCTATGTTAAGTGCAAGCTCCCCCAAACTCGCAGAGATGTTAGACGCTGGAGTGGTCAAAGATACACGAGATCAACTCTCTATTCGTAGTGTAAAAATCTATGCTGATGGCGCACTTGGCAGTCGAGGTGCGGCACTTATTCGCGACTATCATGACCGCAAAGGTCACAAAGGGTTAATGCTCGAAAACCAAGCGACGCTTGAAGCATTAATCACCCAAGCCATACGCAGCGGCTACAGTGCGCACACGCACGCCATTGGCGATAGAGCGAATCGCATCGTGCTAGACTCATATCAACACGTTTTTAAAAAAGCAGGTGGAAGACTGCTCAGAAATCGCATTGAGCACGCACAAATTGTCCATCCGGATGATATCCCCCGCTTTAAGACGTTAGATATTATTCCATCAATGCAGCCTGTTCATGCCACATCTGATATGCATATGGCCGAAAAGCGCCTAGACGACAAACAGCTTAGCGGCGCTTACGCATGGCAAACATTCTTAAAGCAAGGAAGTAGAGTCGCAGCGGGCTCTGACTTTCCAGTGGAGCTTGCAAACCCTTTCCATGGTCTGCATGCCGCTATCACCAGACAAGACCATCAAGATTTACCCAAAGATGGCTGGCGCCCAACAGAAAAGCTAACCAGAGAACAAGCACTACAAGCATTCACAGTTGATGCTGCTTATGCTGCATTTCAAGAATATAAACTGGGAAGTTTAGAACAAGGAAAATGGGCCGACTTTATCTTAATCGACCAAGATTACTTTACCGTAAGCGAAGATAAAATTGATGATATTAAAGTCGAGCAGACGTGGATTGCAGGTGAGCTTAAATATCAGCGTTGATCTTTTTGCAATTTAACCAAGTGGTAGGTGTTAACTAGTGCCAGTAGACCATTAGTTAATGCCACCGGCCAAGCTTGGATAAGTGCGCCATAGGCAGTAAAACAAATACAACCCATTAAATTGAACCAACGCAACTTAGCAACATCGCTCATCATCAAAGAAACGACCAAAAAAGCAGAGGCTAAATAGCCTAAATATTCCCAACTCATTTGTCCTCTCCCCTAAGTTGCGTTAGCATATAGTTTATGCTCGAATTTACGTATCGAGCAGAATAAAAAGGCTAACCCACAAGCCCCTAGAAATTAGCACCAATAAATTAGCTCTAACACGGGAAGTGGGGGTTTAATGGTAATATCGTTTATTAAATTCTTCGCCACAGCGCTGAGATAAAACCGATACTACTTAAACGGTGTGAGTTAGCGTAAAACTGAAAAATTCATGCTAACGTCATTATAGTTTAATAAATAGGACATATGTCCGAAGAGCCATCTAGATGTTTCAATATCATTTTTCAACCAATTTGGTCGAACAGTTACTCGCATTTGCTGGTAATAGTTTTCAGCACAGCAAAAAAGAAGTCTTGATCCACCAAGATGAACCATTGAGTAAACTCATATTGGTGACCAGTGGTACTGTGTCTTTTAGTTATGATGTCGGTAACGGTCGTCGCTTATTACTCGGACAACTGGACTGTAACAACACGCTAATTGGCGAAATCGAAGCGCTGAATCATCAGCCCTGTATTTATACCGTGACTTGCTTGAGCGATGTAACCTATCACCTCATTGAACTAAAATATTGGCGAAAATTACTGCTAGAGCAACCTGAGTTGAGCCTGTATACCGCGCAAACCATCGCCGCTAAGTTTACAGAAAACCAAAAGATAAACTTAGACAAGTTGCTGTTGCCGCTTAGCTACAACATCGCTAAAGATTGCTTATTGCGTGCAGAGAATTCGAACCCAACTTTACTTCGTGCTTACTCAACGGTAAGTGCTGAAGCCGAAAGATTTGCGACCACTGAGCGTGCATATCGTCGGGTGGTCAGTGAATTGGTAGAAAAGGGCTTGATAGTACGCAGTAGTGAAGGCTTAAAGCCAGTTGATGTTGACGCGCTTGAGGATTTTGTTGATAGCTTCGCGCAAGCTTAATTTTTCGCGGTTAGAATAACTAGGGCGAGTACTTTCTCGCCCTTGAGTACTGATCAGCTTATTTTGCAAATAGGTGTTTAATATTTGCTAAGTCAGACTTTCCTTCCACTAATTCTTCCGGTGTTAAACCAGACAGCTCGTGAGGGAATACCAACCACTCGTCAGACTCATGAATAAAATAATCTGGTGTCATTGGTACTTTTTTGTTTGCTGGCTTGTAGTATGGGCAAGCAACACGAATATCGCGAGGCAGGTTCAAGCGCATTAGCTCTGCAAGCTTTTCTTTCAACGCAAAAATACTGCGGCCAGAATCAAACACGTCATCAACGATTAGTAATGAATCGTCAGCGTTTGCATTTTCAACAATGTAATGCAAACCGTGAACTTTGATTTCTTTAGATTGCTTACCAATGCCATAGTAAGAAGAAGTACGTACTGCGATATGATCAGTCTCTATACCTTTGTAATCGTAGTATTCTTGAACTGCGATACCAATAGGCGCACCACCACGCCAAATACCGATAATAAAGTCAGGTCTAAACCCGTCTTCATAAACTTTAGCGGCTAAGCGAAATGAATCTTCTAGCAATTGTTGCGCTGTGATATAGCACTTATCTGACATAAATACCCCGTTAGGAAGCCCGTGTGATGGTGACAAGCAGCAAGTGCTGCCAATTGATACCAATTACAATTGTTTGCAAGCCATAGGCACTTGTGTGATTGGTATAACCGAATATTTTAACGTAAAGCGCAATAAAATGCTGCAATAATAGTGTCTTTTTATTTTCATTTCTTGATCTGGGACGCGATGTTCTAAACGGCTCAAAGATCGCCGGGTGAACGGCTCCTACACAAAGTTCAATGGGTGAACAGACACCTACACTGGTTAATTTGGTGGCAGCGAGTTCACTTCGCGATGTTATAAACTGCTAAAAGATCGCCGGGTGAACCGGCTCCTACTCAAAGTTCAATGGGTGAACAGACACCTGCATAGCGTTATTTAATTTGGTGGGAGCGAGTTCACCTCGCGATGTTCTAAACAGCTCAAAGGTCGCCGGATAAACCGGTTCCTATGCAAAGTTCAATGGGCGAACAGACACCGCATAGCGTTATTTAACTGGTGGGAGCGAGTTCACCTCGCGATGTTCTAAAGGGCTCAAAGATCGCCGGGTGAACCGGCTCAGACACAAAGTTCAATGGGTGAACAGACACCCACACAGAGTGGTTAATTTGGTGGCAACGAGTTCATCTCGCGATGTTCTAAACAGCTCAAAGGTCGCCGGATAAACCGGCTCAGACACAAAGTTCAATGGGTGAACAGATACCGCATAGCGTTATTTATTTGGTGGCAGCGAGTTTACCTCGCGATGGTTTTCAACAGATAAAAATAAGGCCGCGGTGGGCGGCCTGTATCGGTTATTCTTCGGTATCTACGCGAGCGTCATTGTCTTCTGGTGTCTCGACACCATTGTGCTCTAGATCATAGCTATCTACACGCTGTAATCCGCGCGGTAACTTATTACCTCTGCGACCTCGCTCACCATAATAGTGTTCTAGATCACTCGGCTTTAAGGTTAGCTTGCGCTTACCTGCATGTAAGGTAACAGAAACGCCTTCAGGTACTACCGCTAACACTTTGACAAACTCTTCGCGGCTTTGCACCTTCGCGCTAGGAATAGAGATAATCTTATTCCCCTTACCTTTACCAAGTTTAGGTAAATCACGTAATGGGAATAGCAGCATTCTGCCTTCGCTCGAAATCGCCATACACATATCGGTGGCAACATCGAATACCTGAATTGGTGCCATCAAATGGGCACCTTTTGGCACGCTGACGAACGCTTTACCATTTTTGTTTTTGCTCACCATATCCGCAAAGTCACTGATAAAACCGTAACCGCCATCGGTCGCCATCAGATAAGTCGACTTTTCTTCGCCCATGACCACATGTTCAAAGTTACATCCTGACGCCAAGTTAAAGCGTCCCGTCATCGGTTCGCCCTGACTCCGAGCTGAAGGTAAACTATGCGCATCGGTTGCAAAGGCTCGCCCTGAGGTATCTAAGAACACCGCAGGCTGATTACTCTTGCCTTTCGCAGAGGCTTTATAACTGTCTCCTGAGCGGTAGCTTAGCCCTTCTGCATCGATATCATGACCCTTTGCAAAACGCGCCCAGCCTTTTTCAGATAGCACTACAGTTACAGACTCTGATGGGATCAAATCTTTTTCGCTAAGCGCTTTGGCTTCGCCACGCTCAACTACTGGTGAGCGTCTATCATCGCCATACAATTCAGCAGCTTCTTGGATTTCTTTTTTCATCAACGTCGACATACGACGCTCAGAGCCTAAGGTTTTTTCCAATCCATCACGCTCTTTTTCAAGCTCATCCTGCTCACCACGGATCTTCATTTCTTCAAGCTTTGCAAGGTGGCGTAATTTCAGGTCTAGAATTGCTTCAGCCTGCTTATCTGAAAGACCAAAACGCGCTATTAACTCTTCTTTTGGTTTGTCTTCGTTGCGAATGATTTCGATGACTTCATCGATATTCAAAAATGCAATCATCAAACCTTCAAGAATATGCAAACGGGCAAGCACTTTGTCTAAACGATACTGCAAACGTCTACGCACCGTCTCACGACGGAATACTAACCACTCAGATAAAATCTGGCGCAAGTCTTTAACCTGTGGACGGCCGTCTAAACCAATCATATTGATGTTAACACGGTAATTCTTTTCAAGATCCGTCGTGGCAAATAGGTGCGCCATTAATGGCTCGACCTTAACTCGATTTGAGCGCGGTACGATGACGATACGCGTCGGATTTTCATGGTCCGATTCGTCACGTAAATCCGCTACCATAGGGAGTTTCTTCGCGGTCATTTGCGCTGCTATCTGCTCTAACACCTTGGCACCCGAACATTGGTGCGGCAACGCGGTGATCACCACTTCGCCTTGCTCTTCGGTGTATACAGCACGCATCTTGATTGAGCCACGACCTGTGGTGTAAAGCTTTTTGATCTCTTCTTGCGGCGTAATGATTTCCGCATCGGTTGGATAGTCTGGCGCTTTGACCAATTCTAGAATTTCTTCTAGTTCGGTTTTAGGCTTATCCAATAACAAACAACAAGCTTCAGCAACTTCGCGTACGTTATGCGGCGGAATATCGGTTGCCATCCCCACCGCAATACCTGTCACCCCATTCAACAAGATATGTGGTAAACGCGCGGGTAACACTTGTGGCTCATCTAAGGTGCCATCAAAGTTAGCGGTCCAATCAACCGTACCTTGACCAAGCTCTTTCAGCAGTACTTCTGAAAACTTAGATAAACGCGCCTCGGTATAACGCATCGCAGCAAATGATTTAGGATCATCCGCAGCACCCCAGTTACCTTGGCCATCCACCAGCGGGTAGCGATAAGAGAACGGCTGCGCCATGAGTACCATAGCCTCATAACAAGCACTATCGCCATGAGGGTGATATTTACCCAATACGTCACCAACGGTACGGGCAGATTTTTTGTATTTTGCTTGAGCAGATAAGCCCAGCTCACTCATCGCATATACAATACGACGTTGTACAGGCTTCAGGCCGTCACCAATATGTGGCAACGCCCTATCCATGATCACATACATGGAATAGTTCAGGTAGGCGTCTTCAGTAAAACGCCCCATCGGAAGTTGTTCAATGCCTTGCAAGGACAAGGCTTGAGGATCTGTCATGTTACACCTTACTTGTTGTTGTAGCTGATGCGATATATCGCATTGGCGTAATCATCGGAAACGAGCAGGCTACCGTCATCGAGCTCTGCAATTGCGGCTGGTCGACCATAGGTTGTTTCGTTTTCCATAAAGCCGGTAAGGAAAGGCTCATAGCCTCGAATTTGGCCATCTTGCACGTTTGCTCGCATTACTCGATAGCCCACTTTTTTGCTGCGGTTCCAAGAACCATGTTCAGCAACAAAAAGCTGATGCTTCATTGCCTTTGGAAATTGCTCGCCACGATAAAAGTGAATGCCCAGCGGTGCAACGTGCGCTTGTAGTGCAAGTGCTGGCATGGCGTAGTCAGTCACCGATTTACCCTCACCAAATTCAGGGTCTAGCACACTGCCGCCATGAACATACGGGAAGCCAAAATGCTGACCTATTTCGTCAACGCGGTTGATTTCACATGGTGGAATATCATCTCCCATCATGTCGCGACCGTTATCGCTAAACCATAACTTTCCGGTTACTGGGTGATAATCGAAACCCACTGAGTTACGCACACCTTTGGCAATCGTCGAAAGCTTTTTTGTCTCAAGATTTAGTGAAAATATACGGCCAAACTTAGGGTCTTCGGCACAAATATTACAAGGCACGCCAACAGGAATGATCAGTTCGCCTTCAGGCGATACTGTTAGGTACTTCCAGCCGTGGTGACGTTTGTCAGGCAAATCATCGAACACCACTTCTTTTACCGGTGCCTTAAGGTTTTTTGCAATTTGCTTAAAACGCACAATACGCTCTACTTCAGCAACGTATAAGTCACCATCTTTTAGGGCAATACCAGAGGGCATATTCAGCCCTTCTGCAACCAAGATTTTCTTGTCGGCTACGCCATCACGGTTATTGTCAATAAGTGCGTGAACTTTACCCGCTTTGCGAGAGCCAACATACACAGTGCCATCTTTGCCCACCGCCATTTGTCTTGCATTTTCAACATCTTTCGCAAAATAGCTCAGCTCATACCCTTTAGGTACTGAAAGGCGCGAAAGCATATCATTTGCCAGCGCTGGTGAACTTAATAACACTGCTGCCAGTGTTGTCGCTACCGTGGTCAATTTGCAATGTATTTTCATGTTAAACCTCTGCCTTATCTCCGTGCTGCTCAAGCCAAATTTTACGGTCGCCAGAGCGTTTTTTAGCTAACAGCATATCCATCATTTCGAGGGTTTGTTCAGGTTCATCTAATGTCAGCTGAACTAAACGTCTAGTATTTGGATCCATGGTGGTTTCACGCAATTGCAACGGGTTCATTTCACCCAATCCTTTAAAGCGTTGTACGTTGACTTTACCGCGTTTCTTTTCGGCCTCAATACGATCTAATATGCCCTTTTTCTCATCTTCATCAAGGGCGTAGTAAACTTCTTTACCAACATCAATACGAAATAGCGGCGGCATGGCAACAAAAACATGGCCCTTACGAACAAGCTCAGGGAAATGCTTCACAAAGAGTGCGCATAATAAAGTTGCAATGTGAAGCCCGTCAGAATCCGCATCCGCGAGGATACATACTTTGCCATAGCGCAAACCTGATAAATCTTCAGAGTCTGGGTCAATACCTAAGGCAACAGAAATATCATGTACTTCTTGCGAGGCTAAGATCTGTCCAGATTCCACTTCCCAAGTATTTAGGATTTTACCGCGCAGTGGCATGATTGCTTGAAACTCACGGTCTCGTGCTTGTTTTGCCGAGCCACCTGCTGAGTCCCCTTCCACCAAAAATATTTCTGAGCGTTCGGTTTCACTTCCAGAACAATCGGTTAATTTACCCGGTAAAGCAGGACCCGAAGTGACTTTTTTACGAACCACTTTTTTCGCAGCACGCAAACGTTTTTGCGCATTGCTGATACACAGCTCAGCAAGTAACTCTGCCGTTTCAGTGTGTTCGTTTAACCATAAACTAAAGGCGTCTTTGACAATGCCTGACACAAAGGTAGCGCACGAACGTGATGACAGCTTTTCTTTGGTTTGACCGGCAAATTGTGGATCTTGCATTTTAACCGACAAGACATAACTACAACGGTCCCAAACATCATCAGGCGTCAGTTTAACGCCACGCGGGATCAGGTTTCTGAATTCACAAAACTCTCGCATCGCTTCAAGTAAGCCTTGGCGTAACCCATTTACATGAGTCCCACCTTGCGCCGTTGGAATAAGGTTTACGTAGCTTTCAGCGATAGATTCGCCGCCCTCAGGCAACCAATGAAGCGCCCAATCAACCCCTTCGGTTGAGCCACTGAAACTGCCTGTAAATGGAGATTTCGGCAGCACTTCATAGCCTTCAGCGCTGTCTTTTAGGTAATCCTCAAGACCTGCCTCATAGTGCCATTCTTGCGTTTCTTTCGTCTGTTTATTTACAAAGCGAATTCTAAGCCCAGGACACAATACAGCCTTGGCTTTGAGCAAGTGGTTTAACTTAGTAATTGAGAAGTTAGCTGAGTCAAAATAACTCGCGTCGGGCCAAAAGTGTACTGAGGTGCCGGTATTACGCTTACCAACGCTGCCGGTCACTCTTAAGTCTTCGACTTTATCGCCGTTTTCAAATGCCATTTCATAGATTTGCGCATCGCGTTTAACGGTAATTTCGACCCGAGTAGACAACGCATTAACAACCGATATACCCACCCCATGAAGACCACCGGAGAACTGGTAGTTTTTATTGGAAAACTTGCCCCCGGCATGAAGCTTGGTCAAGATCAATTCAACCCCAGGCACGCCCTCTTCTGGGTGAATATCCACGGGCATTCCTCGACCGTCGTCGATGACTTCAAAGGAGTTGTCTTCGTGCAAGATCACGTCAATCTTGGTGGCATGTCCGGCTAAGGCTTCATCGACACTGTTATCGATAACCTCTTGACCTAAATGATTAGGTCTGGTGGTATCGGTATACATGCCAGGACGGCGCTTAACTGGCTCTAAGCCATTGAGTACCTCAATAGCTTCGGCATTATAGTTTTGCTGACTCATAGGCTAGTTCTAGTTATCTTTTTATCCGCTAGTATATGCACAACGTACAGTTTTGAGCAGAGCTTTGTGCATAAATTCTAATTTTTGATAGTTAAAAATTTGGTGATGATGTCAAAATAGCGTGGAAATTCAACAAAGCTATGATCCCCACCAAACTCAATAATTTGACGACAATGGCTATAATAACGCACCGCCTCTTCAAAAGGCAGCACCTCGTCGCCCGTTTGTTGCAATAATAGCAAGTTTTCTGGATTACTAAGCTGCTCGACATACATGGATTTTAACGCATCAATATGCTCATGCTGCAGCTCATAATGACAATCCTGATAAGGATTGTATTGTGGTCCAAGGTAGTCATTTAATAATGAAAAAGGCCTAACTGCAGGGTTTATCACCACTGCTTTACAGCCAAGGTGTTGCGAAAAGTAGGTGGCGTAATAGCCGCCTAACGAGCTACCTAATAACACAGTATCAGAATCAATGACGCTATCCAACTGTGCCAATGCGACTCTCGGGTCATAATGTAGTCTTGGGACAAGGTATGGCGTTTGTTTATCCATCATATATTCACCAAATGCCGTTGCTTTATAGGATAGCTCAGAGCTATTAAAGCCGTGAATATAAACTACTTTCCGAGCCATTTTACCTCTGTTGTTATAACGCTTTTACTAAATACGATGACACGATAAGCGGGACCCAAATCAGACTGACACCAGTCCTTTGTGTGCTTTTCAAATTGGATTGATGTTGCAGGCGTCGCATAGATAGGTAAAGTGCGAAATTGTTGTTGATATTCATTGTGCACATGACCATGAAATAGCCCTAAGACTTGCTCTGAGTCCACCAGCAAGTTTAACAGTGCAGGACCATTTTCGAGCATGTGTTTATCTAAATAGCCATCTATCGGCCGAGGATGGTGGTGAGCAAAAACAATCGTATTGTCGTTGATATTATCGTTAAGCTTGTTTTTGAGCGCCTCTAAATGTGACTTAGCGCACCATCCGGCGGGTGTTTCACCTTTTGAGTTTAACAGTAGCACCTGACCAAATGGACCTGAGATGCGCTTATGACAGACGATTTGCCCAGCACTTATTTCTTCAAGTAAAGCTAGCTCATCGTGGTTACCCGGCACCCAAAGCACAGTACATTGCAACTCACTCTCTCTCACTAAACGGGCAAACTCATGATAAGAAGCCGCACTGTGATCTTGTGTTAAATCACCGCCAAACACCACACAATCAAAATGCTCTTTTGCCATCGCTGCTAGAGTGCGTTTAAGGTTAGCGGCGGTATTTACCGCAAAGTATTCCCCACAAGGCGTGGCAAACAAATGACAATCCGTAAAATGGCCAATACGAATTTGCGCTTTATCGAATTGCAGCTCAAGATCAAACCAAGCCATTGTTTACATCCCAGTTTAAATGTACGCGGCCTTTTTCTAAACACACCATAAGCCAATCAGATAAAAACGCATTTATTTGATACTTTTCATCTTTTTGGTGCATATCAGGATTTGGGTAACCATAAGATGGCTTTATTCGACGATGATAATCACGGTGAATTACTTCAGCCACTTTAGCATCATGGTAGAGGCGCACAGACAACGAAAAGTGTGGCAGATGGGCGCTTACTGTCGCCATCTGCTCGATGTGAATGTCCGTTGTGTATTTACTGACTCCAGCTACGCTCAAACAGTAGCGCGCAGAGGCTAAGTCAATCACTCGACTCTCACCGACCACTTCTTCAGGTAGCAATTTTAGCGCCCGTAAATAATTACGTTCGCACAGCGTGATGTAACGGGGCAAAGATTGAATATACTGCTTTGAGCTCAGCACTTGTGACAAAAATACGACTCCTAAACTGCTTCTATATCCGCGCTTTATTTAATGCCAACCATTGTAGACTAATAACAGTGGCAGCGTTATCGATTTCCTCATTATCAAGGCGTGCAAGGGCTTCATCAAGTGGCATCACATGCACTTTGATATCTTCACCTTCTTCAGCCAGTCCATAAACCCCACCCGCTTCAGATAAATCAGCAAGCGCTAAATACAAATATAGTCGCTCTGTTGTACCACCTGGGCTTGATAAATAAGAGCGCATATAAATGAGCTTATCCAGCTCAAGCCCAGCTTCTTCTTTTGCTTCTTTTCTTGCAACAAACTCGTAATCTTCGCTCCCTTCTGCCATTCCTGCAATGCACTCCAAAAGCCAAGGGGAATTTTTTGAAGCCAGCGCCCCTATGCGAACTTGCTCAATCAGCAGCACGCTGTCTGTAATAGGATCATACGGCAATATTGCAACCGCATGACCACGCTCTAATATCTCGCGAGTTATCAGCTCTGATACGCCGCCATTAAATAAGGCGTGAGTAAATTGGTACTTGTGAATGGTGAAAAAACCATTGAAGATTGTTTCTATTGAAGAAACATTGACGTCGACTTTGTTGAACTGACTCAAAGGTTTCATAAAATAATCCTGTATTTTTTAATAGCAACGGTTTAAAAGCTAACCAATCGCCCTTATAGTAGGGTCATACCTGAATAAGTAAACGAAGTCGTTTACCTTTAACTTTTTCCACTTTACAATACCCAAGTGGTATTAATATATTCTGTTACACTTGTTGGCGATGTTTTACGCATTTGGTCTTTAATTGGGCCGCAAAAACAGGGTAACATGCTGACAGTATAAAAATTGTCTAAGGACTGAGCGAAAAATGAAAAAAACTCTACTATCATTAGTTGTTGGGTTGTCGTGCGCACTTTCAAGCAGCCTGTCCCACGCGGAAGACCTACTGCAAGTATACGACATTGCAACGGCTAACGATCCTACCGTATTAAAGGCTAAAGCGCAGGCTGATGCGCAAAAATATGCACAAGACCAAGCGTTAGGCGTATTGCTACCTCAGCTTGGCTTTCAAATGAGTTACACAGACGTAAACTCTGAAGGTCCATCGAGCCAGCAAAATGACTCAACAGGCTATACCATGTTTGAGTCTGACACTGACACCTTTCAGCGTTCAATCTCCCTAAACCAAACCATTTTTAATATGGCATCTTGGCAGGGGCTATCGATCGCTGAAAAACGTGCAATGCAAGCATCGACTCAATATGAGCAGCAAAAGCAAACTTTGATTGTCCGTATTGCTGAAGGTTACTTTAATGTGCTAAGCGCGTTAGATAGCCTAGAGTTTGTACAAGCCGAGAAGCGTGCTATTGAACGCCAACTAGAGCAGACAAAACAGCGCTACGAAGTAGGTTTAACTGCAATTACAGACGTGCATGAAGCAAGAGCGCAATTTGACCGTGCAGTTGCAGACGAAATCATAGCAGGTAATGCGGTTGAAACAGCACGTGAAACATTACGTACAATTACGGGTAAGTATCACGCTAAACTAGACAAGCTAAATACTGAAACCTTCTCAACGGTTAAGCCTACGCAAAATACCAATGATTTTATCGAGATTGCAAAAGCGAAGAACTTAGACCTTCAAGTCGCTAAATCCGCGGTAGACATCGCAAAAGATCAAATTGATTTAGCTAAAGCTGGACACTACCCAACACTAAACTTAAACGCTACTTATTCTGATTCTTTAGCTGACAGTGCAGGTAGACAACATGCTCCACGTAGCGACAGAACTTCGGTAGGCTTAACGTTAGACGTACCAATTTATACTGGTGGTCAAACCGTTGCGGCGACCGATCAAGCTCGCGCAAACTTTGTTGCTAGCAGCGAAGATATGGAAGCGGCAATGCGCAACATGACGCGCTCGGTGATCACGTCTTATAACCAAGTGGTTTCAGACGTTGCAACTTACCGTGCGCTAGAGCAAGCGGTTGTTTCAGCAGAAAGTGCATTACAAGCAACTGAAGCGGGCTTTGATGTAGGTACTCGTACCATCGTGGACGTACTCGTGAGCACGCAAAACCTGTATAATGCGAAACGTAACTTAGCTGATATTCGTTATCGCTATGTACTTTCGTCGCTGCGCTTAAAACAAGCAGCAGGTACACTGTCTCGTACCGATCTTGAAGCAATCAACCAAGGTTTAATTGAAGGCTAAGTACTTCGATTATCACCTCTGAAAAGGCCAGCTATGCTGGCTTTTTGTATTTTTACAGCAATATAGATAAACTAGCCGCTTCAATTAAGTCTTAGGTATATTACTTTGGTTACTCACTCACCTTTCAAATGGTCATTCTTAGCACCTAAATTTTGGCTGACTTGGCTTGGTGTTTTCGCCCTGTATTTAATCTCATGGCTCCCGCAAGGTGTTCAATTTGCACTGGGTAGAGGCCTTGGACGTCTAGTCCATAAATATATGAAACGTCGCCGTCATATTGCTGATGTCAATTTGAAACTTTGCTTTCCACACCTAAGTGAAGCAGAACATAAGGCTATGCTACTAAAAAATATGGAAAATACCGGCATAGCAACACTTGAAACGGGGATGGCATGGTGGTGGCCAGAGTGGCGCATCAATCAGGTGGTGGGCTCGATTAAAGGGCTAGAGCATATTGAAGCCGTGCAAAAGCAAGAAAAAGGGGTACTTATGCTGGTTCCCCATATGTTGCATCTTGAGATGGCAAGCCGAGTACTAGGCACTAAAGTGCAAGGTGTTGGCTTTTATCGCCCACACAATAATCCACTTATGGAGTTTTTTATGACCCGTGGGAGACTGCGCTCAAATGAGTATTTAGTCACCAAGCGAGACGTTAAAGGGTTATTGAAAACGCTCTCGAGCAAACGCGTTTGTTATTACCTGCCTGATCAAGATTATGGCCGCAAGCGCTGTGAGTTCGCACCTTTCTTTGCGGTTCCTGATGCTGCAACAACAACTGGTACTTTATTATTTTCTGCTAGCAAAAAGGCTGAGACTTTAAGCTTACACTGTACGAGAGATGCAAAAGGGATGTATCATTTAGACATACAACCTATTTTAGAATCATTCCCAAGTGGCAATGATCTTGCAGATGTTACTCGCGTCAACGAGAGAATGGAGCAAGCAATCAATTGTGCGCCGGATCAATATATGTGGGTGCATCGTCGCTTTAAAACGCGACCTGATGAAAAGGCACCTTCGTTTTATTAGGGCCTAGAGTCTTGGAGTAGTTTGAAATGGCTAAGAAGAAAAAAAATAAATTATCGTCAATCTGGTTTTGGACTAAACACCTATCACTAGGTGTGTTACTCATTTGGGCTGCCTACTATTTTCTTTTTGGTGCCTCTAAAGACATGAACTTTAGGGAAACCACCAATGTTGCAGCGCAAGGCCTGTCGCAATTTTACGAAAGCTTTAGAAATAGCATGAGCAATCGTGATACTGATCGTGAAAAGTACGTTATCACACTTGGCAAGCCCACCTATCCTCTTGATGACGCACTCGCGCAAAGAGCGCTTGCTGTTAAGCCATCTAACCCTAAATGGACAGGTGAAAAACAACCAAGACGCTTTGATACTGGCGATACCTTAAAAGATGTGCTTACCAAGCAAGCCAAAGAAGAAGGTGTGGAACTGTTTTGGTATCTAGAGCGTGATTATGTGGTTAAATACAACTTCCGTCTTGATACCGACTTTGTTTCTGCACTCTATCAGGTTGGAACGGCGATAAATGACGACTTTGAGTTTCAAGTCTATACATTTTTCTGTCCGCGAGAGCGTGCTGCGGTTATCACCGAAAACCCTCCCGTTTACGTACGTGAAAACTGCCGTAAGCTAGCGGGTTAAGCAAGTACCCGCTGCCAAACTTGAGTGACTTGTTGTGCGTGTTGATCAAATGCTTCACGCCCAACAACCCTACCTAATTGGTTTAAGCTATTAAAATGGTATTGATCTCTAAACAAACAATATGCAGAGATTAAGTGCTTCATTTCATCCCCATCAATCACTCCAACTTCACCCGCTTGCTCTAAAATACGTATATTATCTGGATAAGTACAAAGTGCTGGATACTGACTGCTATATCGCAACACAATGTACTGACTGATAAATTCAATATCCGTCATGCCGCCAATTCCCTGCTTTAAGTCAAAGTGACTGTCACTATCTTGGTTAAGGTGGGCTCGCATTTTTTCACGCATATTGCGAACATCTTCCGCTAATTTAGGCACGTCTCGCTGCTGCATTAGTATTGCATGGCGTATTTCATCAAATCGTGCGGCCATTTTCGGCTCACCCAACACCATACGAGCTCTCACTAGCGCCTGATGCTCCCACGTCCAAGCTTGCTCTAACTGGTATTGGTAAAAACTTTCTAGATTGATAGCGAGTAAGCCCGAGTTTCCTTCAGGGCGAAGTCGAGTATCTAATTCGTAAAGCATGCCAGAGAGCGTTTTGGTATTGAACAAATGCATTAAACGCTGTGCCAGCTTCATATAAAACTGTCTTGAAGAGATAGGCTTATCACCTTGAGTTTGGCTTTCGCCGTCACGATTATGCACAAACACTAAGTCTAGATCTGAGTTGTAACCGAGCTCATATCCCCCGCCTTGCCATACGCTATTACAGCAAAGCCTTTTTCTTCTATTGTTGCACCTTCAGGCGCGCCAAAACGCGCGACCATGTGCCCCCAAGCAATATCGACGGCTTTTGCGATAATCGCCTCAGCAAGCGCAGTTAGATGATCGCTCACCTTCATAATATCCAACACGCCAGTGGCGTCTGCAGCCGCGACTTTTAGCTGATGCGTTTGTTTAAATTGTCGCAGTGCTTCCATCTGTAGCTCAACATCTTGCTCATCTATACGCAAAAATGCTTGTTGGATCTCATTTTTATAGGCCGTTAATGGCAAAGGTTTATAGAGAGTTTGTGGGTCGATAAGCTCATCAAGGAGGATCGGATACTTCGCAATATGCTCAGCAATCCACGCGCTATGACAACAAAGCTTGATAAGTTGAGTCAACGCACCGTGATTTTCATACAGTAATTCCAAATATGCTGTACGAGAAGCCACTTTATTGATCACACTGAGCACGCGAGCAAGTGCCGGCTCCATGTTTTGTTTACTGAGCTCTCGTAGCAAGGCAGGCATTAACTTATCGAGAATATCGCGACCACGAGTGCCCGCCTGCTTTTTACTTAGTCCTTGTTTAAACTCCATCAAGTCAGTTTGCCAAGTCTCAAAGCATGGCGCAGCTCGGCACTGACCTAGCTGAGCGATTTCTCCCGTTTGCCATGCATAAACCGCGCTGTCGTCTTCATCTAACTCATCTTCAGGCGGTTCACCAATGACTTGACTAAACTCAGCCCGGATATGCTGCGTCACAACCTTTAGCATTTGCTCGACTTCAGCGTAATCGTTACATTGCAATAAGTGGCTCAGGCGCAGACAGTCTAAGTTGTTGTCGGGTAAAGTTTGCGTTTGTTTGTCGTCAAATGCTTGTAGATATTGCTCAACTTTACGCAGCACTAAATAGTTCTCATGCAGACGGTTTTTGACCTCAATAGGGACAATCTCAAGCGTTTCAAGCTCTTCTAACGCCTGTAACAATGAAGGGGTTTGTAATGGCGTTTCGCGACCGCCGCGTATCAGTTGCAAAGCCTGCACAATAAACTCTACTTCTCGAATGCCACCAGCGCCCAGCTTTATGTTATTCGTTAAGCCTTTGCGTCTCACCTCTTGGGCAATCATGTTTTTCATCTTTCGCAGTGAATCTATCACAGAAAAGTCGATATAACGGCGATAGACGAACGGCCGGATTAAGTCGTAAAACTCTTGCCAATACAGCGACGGTTCACCAATTGGCCGCGCCTTTAACATCGCATAGCGCTCCCATTCTCGACCTTGATCTTGATAATAATCTTCCATCGCGGCATAGCTCATTACCAAAGGACCACTATCCCCAAATGGTCTTAAACGCATATCAACTCTGAATACTTGGCCATCAATGGTAACTTGATTAAGCGCTGAAATAAGTTTTTGTGCCACTCGAGTGTAAAATACTTGCGCCTCAATGCTACGCCGGCCACCGGATGTGTCGACACTTCTTGGATAGGCAAAGATCAAATCGATATCAGAGGAAAAATTCAGCTCCTTACCGCCAAGCTTCCCCATGCCTAATACCGTCATGGGTATCGAGTTACCAGCCACATCTTTTGGTGAGCCTGATTGCGCTTCTACGCTTAAGTACGCCCATTGATAAGCATTTGAAATCAAAGTATCGGACAACTGCGAAACATAGCTGATGCTGTCATCAATCTCATTGCCTGCAACCAAATCCAGCCACATCACTTTAAGCCAATACTTTAAGCGATAGTGACGCAGCTGCTGCCAAGCTTGTTTCTCTTCAACCAATGGCGCGGAGAAGTCAAACACATCAGGACAGTCGCGCATTTGCATCTGCGCATCATCGAGCAACCAAGCTCCCCACTCAGGAAATCGTGCAAGCGTACGCTCGGCAAAATCACTCAACGCCAGTAACCGTGCCAGTTTGGGCTCCATCGGCGCATCACCATAAATCATTTGGTAACGCTCTTGAGCAAGCGTATTCAGCGCTGCTTGAACAAACAATTCCGACATAAAAAACTCCACGGTAGGCTGGCTCTCTTTGTGAGCAGTGTTATAGTAACTCTATCTAAAACACAACCTTACACCGAGTATGAGTTATTTGTCTTTAAACAATATCAACTTTTTAGCGATTTTGATTTGCTTTGTCATTGTCTGCGGTTTAACTATTTTGCTGCGCTTAATGATCCAGCGTAGCGCCAACAATCTCCTAGATGACGAGCTCGCACAACGTGACAACTTTGCACTTGGGATCAGCTATGCCAGTCAAGTGACGATGCTGTGTGTTTGTGTTGCATACTTATTCAATGATTTAGGTGTGGTGAGAGCGCAGGCACACCCTCTGCAAGTGGCCTTACATATTGGGTTGATCATTGCCTTTGTATACTTTGGCCAATGGATCCATCGCAAATGGATTTTGTATCAGTTTGACGAAGAAGAAGCGATTTTAAAGCAAAATATCTGCGCCGCGATGGTGGACTCCGGCATGTTACTCGGTAACACCATTTTGGTGCTTGGTTTATATCATTGGGTGCACCCGAAAGGCTGGAGCGATCTATTAGTCGTAGCCCTTGGCTTTATGCTATTACAGCTGCTTTATACACTAGATAGTAAAATCAGAGAAAGTCGCTTTGCCAGGTTTAACCAAGGTGCTTCTTTACAACAAAATTTTAATCTCAGAAACACTTCGATTGGTATTCGTTATGCGGGCAAATCCATCGGCCTCTCTTTAGCCATGTATGCGGGACTACACAGCGCTCCCTACCATGGAGCAAAAGTGGTAGAAAACTTGTTTTCGGTTGTCATGCATTGCGGTGTAATGTGGCTTTTTCTTTACATTGGTAGCTACGTATTACTGCATTTATCCTTACCTAAGGTCAATATTGGGTTAGAAGTAGACCACCAAGATAACGTTGGCATCGCATGTCTGGAGTTTGCGGTTTTCTGTTCCATAGGCTATTTACTTATTAACTTGTTTTCGGTGTAACGCAATACTGCATGAATGCTTTAAGTGATGGATTTTTACTGGTAGATAGCAATTGGGATTTTAGCCAAGAACTCGTCGAGCATTTGCAAAACGTGCGCTCTAGCCAAGCCAGTAATATTATTATCGCAGGTGACAACACCAAACAAATGCTCAAGATGATGTTTAAAGAGCAAATAAAAGACTACTGTTATTGTGACTTTGACAATGAAATTAGCGTTTCTGAACTTGCCAGCTATTTGCATCGTCACCATAACATTCATGCCGTGTTGCTCTATTCTCTGGACTATCATTTAGCCACCGAAGAGCAGCGCTTTATTTTTGATTCTCTTCACCCTCACCGGTTTTTAATCGAACAATCCCCACAAGGTTTTCAGATCACTAAACTGCACTCACAAGCATTAATCAATCACTTATCTTGTCATCCGGATACCGCTGGCCTCCCCGACCCTGACTTGATGCTTGCCAAGCTCACAGGGTTACTTTGCGGTAAAGCTAAAGTGGCAGGATGATGTAGACTAACCGTGCGCGAGCGCTTACCATTGCCACAAAACAGCAACTGAATAATCGAATTATGCGTATTCCACATATTTATCAAGACTCGCCTTTGGCCATTGGTGTGCCAGTTACTTTGGATGATGACGCCGCAGGACATATAGGCCGAGTGCTTAGAATGACAACCAAAGATAAAGTCAGCCTGTTCAACGGACAAGGCGGCGAGTACCTATGTCAATTAAGTGAAGTTGGGAAAAAGAAAGTTGTTGCTGTACCTGAATCATTTGAAGACAAAAATGTAGAATCTCCACTAGCCATACATCTTGGGCAAGGGATTTCTCGCGGTGATAAAATGGACTTCACAATTCAAAAGTCGGTAGAGCTGGGCGTGAGCGAAATCACCCCTTTGTTTACCACACGCTGCGGCGTTAAATTAAGTGGTGAGCGTCTAGCAAAAAAACACCAGCAATGGCAAAAGATAGCAATTGCCGCGGCCGAGCAATCTGGACGTAATACCATCACTGTTATTCACCCGCCGATGGAGTTGTCTGAGTGGCTTGCACAGCAAAGCGACGAGTTAAAAATCACACTACATCCTCGCGCCGAACATTCAATAAAAACACTGCCATATACCCAGTCTGGGATCCGCTTTTTAGTGGGGCCTGAAGGCGGCTTTACCGATGAAGAGCTAGACGCCACCGCTCAACAGCGGTTTGTGGATGTCCGTTTAGGCCCACGTGTACTACGTACAGAAACCGCAGCGCTAACGGTACTGAGCGCACTACAGCTGCAATTTGGCGATTTAGCACTTTAAATACACAGAGCAACCCCCATATCATGGGTAAACTCAGCAAGCGCAATGGGAGCGTCTATGACAATTAAATTAGGGATCATTTCCGATCCTATCAGTGGCTTTAACATTAAAAAAGACACCGGGTTTGCCATGATGCTGGCGGCACAGCAGCGCGGCTATGAATTGTATTACATGGAAATGAATGATCTTTTCTTGTACCAAGGCGTTGCCAAAGCGACCGCAGCAAAAGCGCAGGTATTTGACGATACTTCCCATTGGTATGAACTAGCTGAGAAACAAGAAATCGACTTAGGCGACCTTGACGTTATTTTAATGCGTAAAGATCCGCCTTTTGACACTGAATATATTTACGCCACTTATATTCTTGAGCGCGCTGAACTTGCGGGATCGCTTGTAGTAAATAAACCACAAAGCCTCCGCGACGCCAATGAAAAGCTCTTTACTGCGTGGTTTAGTGAACATACTCCAGATACTTTAGTTACGCGTAATCAATCACAAATTCGCGAGTTTTTAGCTAAACATGGCGATATCATTCTCAAGCCTTTAGATGGGATGGGCGGCGCGTCTATTTTTAGAGTGAAACAAGATGATGCAAATATTGGCGTGATCTGCGAAACGCTTACCGAACATGGTTCTCGCTATGCGATGGCGCAAAACTATATCCCAGCCATTAAAGACGGTGATAAGCGCGTGTTAGTGGTAGATGGTGAAGTGATGCCATACTGCTTGGCTCGCATTCCACAGGGCGGTGAAACTCGTGGTAATCTCGCGGCAGGTGGCCGTGGTGAAGCAAGACCTATTAGCGAATCGGACCGGAAAATTGCCGAAGCCATTGCCCCAACGTTAAAGGCAAAGGGCCTGATATTCGTTGGCTTAGACATCATTGGCGATAAGCTTACCGAAATCAATGTCACCGCACCAACTTGCGTGAAAGAAATTGAAGCGGCATATGACATTTCAATTATGGATAAGTTTTATGATGCGATCGAGCGAAAACTCGACCATACTAAAAACTAACCATTAAGGGGGTCTGGTTATGAAATCACTCGCTAATCACTTTTTAGTGGCAATGCCCAGCATGGACGACCCTTTTTTCAATCATACGGTAACCTATCTTTGTGAACACAGCGAAGATGGTGCGATGGGGTTGGTGGTAAACCACCCTATCGATATCACCGTGGGCGAATTGCTTGATCAAATTGATATCGATAACGACAAATCTAGCCAAGCGGCTAAGGTAAATATCTACGCCGGTGGGCCTGTTCACACCGACAGAGGTTTTGTACTACATACGCCAAAGTTTGGTTACGCCTCAAGCCAAGAGCTTAGCTCCGAAATTATGATCACCACATCAAAAGATGTTTTAGCCTCTTTAACGTCATCACACTCTCCCGAAGGTTTTATCATCACCTTGGGCTATGCTGGATGGGTAAGTGGTCAACTAGAGAAAGAACTGAAAGAAAACACTTGGTTAGTCGTCGAGGCAGACCCCGAAATCATATTTAATACGCCACCCGAAAAGCGTTGGGAAAAAGCAGTACAAATGCTTGGTATCGACGTTGCACAATTAAGCTCGCAAGCGGGTCATGCGTAACTAGCCTGTCATTTTGAGCTTAGGTTAATAAACGAAGTATTCATGGAAAACAAAAAAGAGAAAGTGCCTAAAGGTAAACGTAGCGTCATCGGGTTTGACTTTGGCACTAAAAGTATCGGCTTGGCTATCGGCCAAGAAATCACTGCAACCGCATCAAGTTTAGGTGCTGTAAAGGCAAATGATGGTATTCCAAATTGGGATGACATCGCCGTATTTATTAACGAATGGCAACCTGATTTATTAGTGGTCGGTCTACCGCTGAATATGGATGGTACCAATCAAGATTTAACATTCAGGGCAAAAAAGTTTGCCAACCGCCTGCATAACCACTTCCGGTTGCCGGTAGAAACACAAGATGAGCGCTTGACGACAGCTGACGCCAGAGCACGCTTATTTGAACAAGGTGGCTATAAGAACCTCGCAAAAGGTAAGGTAGACGGCATGTCCGCTTGTATTATTCTCGAAAGCTACTTTGAAGCAATGTGGGAATAGCCTGACTAACTCTTGGGCCTGTTGAGCTTTATTTTCCACCAAGTGAATTGATATTTATACACGGCGTAGTCGGTGTAGCGATAACACACTAAAAATATCAATCTAGCGCCGACCTTTAATATCAAAAATTCAGTACTGATATTAAAGGTACGGCTAACTGTAAAAGTCCATCATATTTAACGGACTCTCAACGCTTTCAATCACCAGCAGTAAGGCAACTCTTATTCCTCTAAACACTATGGTGAAATCGCCGTTTTTGTACAGCTAGCAAAGCAACTCTAGCCGCGAGTAGGCGTATAAATGACTAGCGAAGCTCCTGTGCAGGGTTTACGACTTGGTACTTATTCAAATCAGGTATTAACCCTGCTTGCTGATACGCGCTAGTGATCCGGCCTTGCTCACGTAGTATTGCAAGGCCTTTTTGTAATGCAGCAAACGCTCGTTCACCTTCAGGGTGAAGCCGAGACACCGCAAAATGTCTGCTGTCGTTTAACAGCACGACTAGATGCTCATTAGCAATGAGCTCAACATCTTCCAAAACAAAGCGATTATCTAGCTTCGGCATAAGCGGCATCAACATGAAGTCGACCCAACCTTTGCTCACCATACGCGCTTGTGACATCCAATCTGGTTCAGCATGAAGCTGTTTAAGCGGAAGTGACTCCAAGGTCTGCCAATCGGTCTGCCACTTAGGGTTCGATACCGAAGTTAGCTGGGTGAGCCCTTGCTCCGCTTGTAGCTGCTTTACTTTTTGATTATCTATCCCGTGATAAATACCAGCAAAATACTGACCTTTTTGAATAACCGGCTCACTGATAAAAAGCAGCCGACCTTTATTTTCAAGGTCTGCTTTCCAATAACTATCAAAGTGAAGTAGTTGTTCCCCTTTTTCAAGCAAATTGGATTCACGAAAACTGACAAAGCCTGGCGTAAAAATAAATGCTTTGTCGAAGCCACCTTTTTGCAAGGCTTGCTGTGCTATCACCATATCGACAACATCACGGCGTAAATACTGGCCACTAAAATCGGTAATTTTTGTGACGTCGCGTTCACCAACAAAACGTTGATAATCAGCGAGGACATCATCTCTAATAAAAACATTAAGTGCTTCGCTGGCATTAAGTACTCCAGCAAAGCTCAGCACAAAAGCGAATAGGTAGCTGCGTTTAGTTCTTCGAATCCAACCCATCTACCGTAACCCCTTGTAGGAAGCCCGCACCTTTTTGTTCATTATTTTGCAGCTTGATCATCAAGCGCAGATCGTTTGGCGAGTCAGCATGATGTAGTGCGTCGGCATAGTTGATCCGCTGCTGCTTATAAAGCTCAAACAACGCTTGATCAAAGGTTTGCATGCCCATGTCTTTCGATTTTGCCATTGCCTCTTTAATCGAGCCAATATCGCCTTTTTTAATAAGCTCGGCAACGAGTGGGGAGTTCAGTAACACTTCAATGGCCGCCTCTCGACCTTCGCCTTTTGAAGAAGGCACTAGTTGTTGCGCCACAATAGCGCGCAAGTTCAGCGCCAAATCGTACTTCAGTTTATCGTGCTTTTCTTTGGGGACTAAGTGCATGATACGGTCGATGGCTTGGTTAGCATTATTGGCGTGTAAGGTTGCAACGCATAAATGCCCCGTTTCAGCAAAGCTCAGTGCATACTCCATGGTTTCTTGCGAGCGAATTTCACCAATTAAAATAACATCTGGCGCTTGGCGTAATGAACTTTTTAAGGCAGATTCAAAACTGTCAGTATCAATGCCCACTTCACGCTGAGTAATGATGCTTTTTTGGTGTTGATGCACAAATTCGATGGGATCTTCAATGGTCAAAATATGGCCACGTTGGTTACGATTGCGATAACCGAGCAGTGCAGCAAGCGAGGTTGACTTACCCGTGCCCGTACCACCTACAAATAACACCAAGCCACGTTTGGACATGATCACATCGGTCAATACCGACGGCAAACCTAGCTCATTGACATCGGGAATCGCGGTAACGATACGGCGAATAACCATACCCGCACAATCTCGTTGCCAAAATGCAGAAACACGAAAACGCCCGATATCATTGGCAATCGCAAAGTTACACTCTTTAGTGTTAAAGAATTCTTGCTTTTGCTTGTCGCTCATAATCGAGGTAACAAGATTCAGTGACTGCTCGGCATCTAAGCTTTCTTCACTTAACGCTCTAAGTTCGCCATCGATTTTGGCGCTCACCGCAAGCCCTGCCGAAACGAACAAGTCGGATGCTTGCTGATTGGCCATCGTTTGCAAAAATGGTTCTATATTCATCGCTACACCACTACTTAATAGCCGCTATTAAACTGATTTTTGTCATGCGCTTTTGCACGCGCATCTTGCTGTGTGATCAAACCACGGTTTAATAAATTTGTAAGGCATTGATCCATGGTTTGCATACCGTGCATTGCACCGGTTTGAATTGCCGAATACATCTGTGCAATCTTGTCTTCACGAATAAGGTTACGAATAGCAGGGATCCCGAGCATGATTTCATGCGCTGCTATGCGCCCGCCGCCAACTTTTTTCACCAGTGTTTGTGAAATCACCGCTTGTAGCGACTCTGACAGCATAGAACGCACCATGTCTTTTTCTTCACCTGGGAACACATCCACAATACGGTCGATGGTTTTAGGTGCTGAGGTAGTATGCAAAGTACCAAATACTAAGTGACCTGTTTCCGCGGCAGTTAGCGCTAAACGAATGGTCTCAAGATCACGTAATTCACCAACTAAAATAACGTCTGGGTCTTCACGGAGTGCACTTCTCAGCGCCGCGTTAAAGCTGTGCGTATCTCTATGTACTTCACGTTGGTTAATAAGGCTTTGCTTGTTGTCGTGAACAAATTCAATCGGGTCTTCGATGGTTAGAATATGGTGATGTTTGTTGTTATTAATATAATCCACCATCGCAGCCAGCGTGGTTGACTTACCAGAGCCTGTCGGGCCGGTTACCAATACTAAGCCACGTGGGTTGTCGGAAATTTTGGTAAAAATGTCTGGTGCCCCCAAATCATCTAAGCTCAGCACTTGATTTGGAATGGTACGGAACACCGCAGCAGGACCACGATTTGAATTAAAGGCGTTAACACGAAAACGCGCCAGATTTGGCACTTCGAACGAGAAATCTACCTCAAGGTTTTGCTCATAGTCACGACGTTGATTATCATTCATAATATCGTAGATGAGGCTGCTGACGTCTTTTGCTTCTAACGGCGGGATATTCACCCGACGTACGTCCCCGTCAACACGGATCATAGGGGAAACACCCGAAGAAAGGTGTAGGTCAGATGCTTTGTGTTGAACACTAAAAGCCAATAATTCTGTAATATCCATTTATAACTCCACAATGAGCACTAGTACTATATGGTTACAATAGCAGAACGCTTAGATAACGCCTACGGCAGGATAGAAAAAGCCAAGCAAAACTGTCAATTCAGCGAAACAGTACAATTACTCGCGGTTTCTAAAACCAAACCTATCGCCGATATTGAGGCTGCGATTGCGGCAGGTCAAACCCAATTCGGTGAATCTTACGTACAAGAAGCGATTGATAAAGTTACCTATTTTAAACAAAACAAAGCGCTTGAATGGCACTTTATTGGTCCAATCCAGTCCAATAAATCAAGATTAGTCGCCGAAAACTTCCATTGGGTACAAAGCGTGGATAGAGAGAAAATCGCACGCAGGCTAAATGAACAAAGACCAACAAACTTAAAGCCACTCAAGGTGCTGTTGCAGGTCAATATTAGCGGTGATGACAACAAATCAGGTTGTCATCCCGATGAGATTGATACGCTGGCGCAGTTTATTAATGACTGTCGTCAATTGGAGCTTCGTGGCTTGATGACTATTACAGAGCAAACCGATGATAAACAAAAGCAATTACAATATTTCCAGCAAATGCGCGCTTGCTTTGATAGACTAAAGGACCAATATCAACAGCTAGATACCTTATCGATGGGAATGAGTGGCGATTTAGACACTGCGATTGCAGCAGGCTCCACTATGGTTCGCATTGGTACTGATATTTTTGGCAAACGACAGTGAGGTGAATAACACAATGTCAAACAAGACAATTGCATTTATTGGAACGGGAAATATGAGCTATGCCATTATCGGTGGTATGATCAAAAGTGGCTTTGACGCGCAGTCTATTATTGCCACCAACCGCAATGCAGAGAAACTTGCCAAAGTCGCAGAGCAATTATCGGTAAGAACAACACAAGATAATCTAGAAGCAGTCGCCGCGGCTGACGTCATTGTCTTGTCTGTAAAACCACAGATGATGGCCGAGCTGTGTCAGACCTTTCAAGATGCAGATATTGATATTAGCAATAAACTGTTTATCTCTGTCGCCGCTGGAATTACCGTTGCACGACTGAGAGAAATGCTCGGCCAACCTGTAAAAATGGTGCGCTGTATGCCTAACACGCCATCACTGCTCGGACGCGGTGTGTCAGGCCTGTATGGCGTCGACATCAGCGATGAAGAAAAAGACTATGTTGAGCAAGTATTTTCATCCACAGGTATTGCCCTGTGGCTTGATGAAGAGTCGAAAATCAACGACGTTATTGCGGTAACGGGTTCGTCTCCAGCGTATTTCTTCTTATTTATGGAAGCCATTGAAGAAAAAGCTAAAGCCCTAGGTTTTAGTCCTGAGGAAGCCAGAAAGCTTGTGCAGCAAACTGCACTAGGCGCGGCTGAAATGGCATTATCGCAACCAGATATTAGCATTGCTCAGCTACGCGCTAACGTCACCTCTAAAGGTGGCACAACCCACGCAGCCGTTGAGCATTTAAAAGCACAGCAATTACCAAAAACCGTAGCGGACGCGATGGATGCATGTATCGCGCGCGCTGAAGCAATGGAAAAAGAAATCTAAAGGTGACCAATGAATGCCATGCAATTTTTAGTCGGGATCGTATTTGATCTATTTTTAATGGTCGTATTACTACGATTCTGGTTGCAGCTTGTCAAAGCGGACTTTTATAACCCGCTAAGCCAAGCGGTTGTTAAAGCAACCTCTTTTGCCGTGAACCCACTGAGAAAAATCATTCCGGGTGTGGGCGGTTTAGATCTTGCCTCTTTGGTGCTGGCATTCATTATTGGTTTTGCCAAAATGGCGACGCTGATGGCGTTATTCGGTGGTTACTTTGACGCTTTAGGCGCGCTGATTGGTGGCGCTATTACGGTAGTAAAAGAAGCATTTAGTTTGGTGTTCTGGATCCTTATTATTCGCGCCATCTTAAGTTGGGTAGCGCAAGGCTACAATCCAGTTGCCGCCGTGTTCGAGCAATTAACAGAGCCGATGCTAAGACCTATTCGTAAGGTTATCCCACCGCTAGGTGGACTGGACTTATCTATTTTAGTCCTAATTATCGGCATGCAATTTTTGCAGATCCTAATGATGGATTTACTGAGATAGGAGCATCCAAATGAAATCATTTATTATTGCGTTAATGATGCTGCTTGCACCAATCGCATTCGCTCAAGATGAACAAGGCGGCCAATTTAAAGACTTAGGTCCTTGGGAAGTGCATTATATCGCCTTCCCGTCTACCTTTGTTCAGCCCACAATTGCAAAAGCGTATGGCTTAATTCGTAGCGGTAACAAAGCGATTGTGAATATCTCGGTCTTGGCCGACAAGCCAGGAAAACCCGCAGTTAAGGCACGCGTTGCAGGTAGCGCCAAAAACTTACTTGGTAAAACCGTGCAGCTAGAGTTTAAAGAAGTCGTGGAAGGTGAGGCAATATACTATCTTGCCCAATTAGATTACGACGATGAAGATATTTTTCGCTTCGACATTGAGATCAGTGAAGGTAAGCAAAGCCGCAAACTCACGTTCTCACAAAAGTTTTATGTAGAGTAGAGAAACATATGTCAAATAAAGTGGTACTTGCCACGGGCAACCAAGGTAAAGTCAAAGAACTTAGCGCGATGCTAAATCAGTATGACATTGAGGTATTACCGCAAAGTGATTTCAAGGTGCCAGAGGTTGCAGAAACCGGCACGACCTTTGTGGAAAACGCCATTATCAAGGCTCGTCATGCTGCTAAGATTTCTGGCTTGCCTGCCATTGCCGATGACTCAGGCCTTGAGGTAGACGCATTAAACGGCGCACCTGGAGTATATTCAGCGCGTTATGCTGGCGCAAACGCCGACGACCAAAAAAATATTGATCACTTACTCGCAGCGCTTGGTGAACAAACTGAGCGCAGCGCCCGTTTTTGGTGTGTTTTAGTTTATATGCGCCACGCTGACGACCCAACGCCGATTATTTGTCAGGCGAGTTGGGAAGGTGAAATCACCACAACACAACAAGGCCGAGAAGGGTTTGGTTACGACCCAATCTTTAAGGTACAAGGTTTAGACTGCACATCAGCAGAGCTAACCAAGGAAGAAAAAAACGCAATCAGCCATAGAGGACAGGCACTTAAACAACTCGTCAGTCACTTTCAAGGCCTCGCGTGAAACTACCTCCATTAAGTCTTTATGTGCACGTACCTTGGTGCGTGCAAAAGTGCCCTTACTGTGATTTCAACAGCCATGGTAAAAAGGGCGATATTCCTGAAACGGAATATATTCAACATTTGCTCCACGATATCAAAGCCGATCTTCACTATGTTCAAGGCCGTAAACTCAGTAGTATTTTTATTGGCGGTGGCACCCCTAGCCTGCTTTCCGGTGAAGCGTACCGCTATTTACTCAGTGAAATTGAGGCGCTAATTGGTTTTGAGGATGACATTGAAGTCACTTTAGAAGCAAATCCAGGCACAGTTGAGACAGATCGTTTTAAGCATTATGTCGCGGCTGGCATCAATCGTATTTCGATAGGAGTGCAAAGCTTACAACAGGAAAAGCTTACTCAACTTGGTCGTATTCATGGCGAGCAAGAAGCGCTCAATGCCGCACAAGAAGCCCATCAAGCAGGGTTAAATAGCTTTAATCTTGATTTGATGCATGGCCTTCCCAATCAATCTGTTAGCGACGCCTTAAGTGATTTAGAAAAAGCCATTGCGATGGCACCGCCACACCTTTCTTGGTATCAATTAACCATTGAGCCAAATACGCAGTTTGCCTCTAAGCCCCCGGTTTTACCTGAGGATGAAACACTGTGGGACATCCAAGAACAAGGTCAGGCATTACTTGCAGAGCACGGCTACCAGCAATATGAGATCTCAGGCTATGCCAAAGCGGGGTTTCAATGTCGACATAACTTGAATTATTGGCAATTTGGCGATTATCTCGGGATCGGCTGTGGTGCGCATGGCAAAATCACTTTGCCTGAGCAGCAACAGATCTTAAGAACCGTAAAGGTAAAGCACCCTCGCGGCTATATGGATCTGAGTAAACCCTATTTGTATGAGCAGTGGCATGTTGCAAGCGATGACAGACCATTTGAGTTTTTTATGAATGTGTTCCGTTTAAAAACTGCCGCATCAAAACAACAGTTTATTGACTACACTGGTCTTGAACTTAGCGCTATTGCAACGCAAATTGCTGAGGCCGTAGATAAGGGTTTGATTGAGGAAACCAACGATTCATGGCTAGTTACAAATAAAGGCCACCGATACCTCAACGATCTGCTAGAGTTATTTGTTTAATAAGATATAGAAATTATGCGGGTGATATTCACTGCAACCCGCATGAAAACCGCCATTCGGCAACATATAATAAAAGGGTATAAAATGCGTAAATTAACCATTTTAGCAGCAGCGGTAAGCGTCGCGCTTTTTGCTGGCTGTCAACAAACCACACACTCTCCAGCACCTACTCCAAAAGCTGAACAACAAGTCGTAAAAAGTGAAGTAGAAAAGGCGAACGCACTTTTTGAAGCGTCGTTTACCCGTGGCGTAATGCGTAGCCCAGTTTACCAAACTTATATGGGTATCAAACAAGACTACGACAAGTGGGATGACGGCAGCGAAGCGCGCCAACTTGAAGATCTTGAACTGACGAAACAAGACTTAGCTGCGCTTAATGCAATTGATCGCAGTAAGCTAGATGCCAATACGCAAGTGAGCTACGACTTATTCAAGCAAGGTCTTGAAAACACCATTGCTGATTTTAAATGGCGTTATCACTCATATCCGGTAAATCAGATGTATGGTACACACTCAATGGTGCCTGCATTTTTAATCAACCAGCATCAAATTACCGATGTGAAAGATGCCAAAGCCTATATCTCACGTTTAAACGGTGTACCGGCTGTATTTGATCAGCTCATCGTTGACTTAAAAGCGCGTGCGGACAAAGGTATTATTGCACCGAAATTCGTTTTCCCTCACGTCATTGAATCAAGTGAAAATATCATTAAAGGTGCGCCATTTGCTGCGGGTGACGACTCAACGTTACTGGCTGACTTCAAACGCAAAGTAGCAACACTTGAAATCAGTGAAGACGAGAAGTCAGTGCTGGTAAAAGAAGCAACTGACGCGCTAACAACAGCAGTAAAACCTGCTTATAACAAGTTGATTGGCTACCTACATAAACTTGAGAAAAAAGCAGACAAACGTGATGGAGCATGGAAATTTCCTAACGGCGAAAAATTTTATAATAACGCCCTAGCACGTACGACAACCACAGCATTAAGCGCTGAAGAAATTCACGAAATCGGTTTATCTGAAGTGGCGCGTATTCATGACGAAATGCGAGCAATCAAGGAGAAAGTGGGCTTCAAAGGCGATTTAAAAGCCTTTATGGAGTTCATGAAAACTGACAAGCAGTTTTACCTTCCAAATACAGAAGCTGGTAAGGCACAATATTTAGCTGAAGCCAAAGCGATGATCGATAATATGAAGTCACGCTTGGATGAGCTGTTTATCGTTAAGCCAAAAGCGGACATGATAGTAAAACGCGTAGAGGCATTCCGCGAAAAATCTGCTGGTAAAGCTTTCTACCAGCAACCTGCGCCTGACGGATCACGTCCTGGTGTTTACTATGCAAACCTTTACGACATGGAAGCGATGCCGACTTACCAAATGGAAGCCTTGGCTTATCACGAAGGTATTCCGGGTCACCACATGCAGATCGCGATTGCTCAAGAGCTAGAAGATATGCCTAAATTCCGTAAGTTTGGTGGCTACACTGCATACATCGAAGGTTGGGGCTTATATTCTGAGCTTGTACCAAAAGAAATGGGTTTATACGAAGACCCTTATTCAGATTTTGGTCGCTTATCGATGGAATTATGGCGTGCGTGCCGTTTAGTAGTAGACACGGGGATCCATGCAATGAAGTGGACACGTCAAGAAGGTATTGATTACTACGTAAATAATACACCTAATGCTAAGTCAGACGCAGTGAAGATGGTAGAGCGCCATATTGTTATGCCTTCACAAGCTACAGCGTATAAAGTGGGGATGTTGAAGATCTTAGAACTTCGTGAAGCCGCTAAGAAAGAACTAGGCGATAAGTTTGATATTCGTGAGTTCCACGACGTCGTACTGAAAAATGGCCCAGTTCCACTAAACGTGCTTGAATCATTTGTTGATGAGTGGGTAGCGAGCAAAAAAGGCTAATACCTACTGCCAATGAACCGAATAAAAGCCAGCATGATCAGTCATGCTGGCTTTTTTACTTTATTTACCTTACATAAGCTGTATTCAGATAAGCAAATCCGCATAAGAAATAACGGCCGCTAGAAAGCGAGTTGTTATCCCACGCTCCAGTTACTTAACCTGAGGTTTGGATAAGGAATGAGCTAACTAATTGCTTTTAAACTCACATTAAACTATTTCCTTATCTAGCCAGAGAGTTTTGGGGATAACCCCGCTCTCGCGTCCTGCTACCGCCCTGGTACCTACATCCTGTAGGCAAGACGAATTCACTTCCAATAGCTAGCTATTGGAAGTGAATTCAACGCAGTTAGCACAAAAACTGGCTGCTAGAAAGGCGTTAATTATCCGAAGCTCAGGTTACTCACTCTTCTGTAAAATTAAACTCTGTTCCGGTTAAAATAATATGTAAGCAGGCACCGCCATGCGCAGGACTTTGCATTTTGATTTCACCCTTCAACTTCTGTGTTACTAAGTTATATACGATACTCAAGCCAAGCCCTGTCCCTCCCGAAAAACGCTTCGAAGTAACGAAAGGCTCAAAGATAGCGGGCAATAGCTCTTTATCTATTCCCGCGCCGTCATCTTTAAAATAAAAATGGATATAATCATTAATTAATACGGTAGATACCACAATATTGAGCTTTTGCCCGTCAATCTTGGCGTGCTTGATGCAATTGTTAATACTGTACCCAACAACTTGGCTAAACACCGACGGGTAGCTGATCAAAGTTAGGTTTTCGGGGATTTCGAGTTCAATGGCATAGTCTTCTTGGTTTAATTCTGATTGGTAGCAATCAAAGACATTTTTAACTAAATGCTTAAGGTTGAACGTGCTCTTTTCTTCAAACTCTCGATTCACTGCCACAAGCTTAAAATCATCTACCAGCGAGGCTGTGCGGTGGAGGTTATTTTCTAATAAATATAGCGCGGCTTCTGCCTCAGTAATTAGTGTCGTCAAGGTTTGCCGCTGTAACTTACCAAGTTCAAGTTGCGATTTTAGTGTCGCGACTTGCTCTTTTAAATGCGATTGGCTGGTAATAGCAACACCAAGAGGCGTATTAAGCTCATGAGCAAAGCCACTCACCATATTTCCTAAACTCGCCATTTTGGCTTCTTCGATTAAGCGTTGCTGCGCTGCGCTTAGGCGCGCAAGCAAGGTTTCAATAAATGCTAATAGGTCATCAAGTTGATGAGCTATTTGTGCAATCTCATCGTTACCGTCAATATTCACCCTTAAGCTAAAGTCCTCAAGCTTAGCTACTTTTACGAGTACTTTATTGATAGCCAGTATATGCCGTGTGACTTTGCTATTTTGATAATTCAGTAAGATAAGCACGGCAATATTCATCAGCACAATTAAAATAAGACCATATAATATGATACTTTCTTTACGTTCTTGTGTAACGGCTTGGGTACGGATTGATACTAGCTCAAACTGGCTTCTTAATTTTTGCTTCTCGGTGAATAGCTCCGCACGAACGCCTTCACCATCGTGCAAACCTAGCTTTCGCAAAATAGCAACATAGCTTGCAAAACCCGCTTCATAACGTTTAAGCAAATTGCTTATCTCTTCACTTAGCGCGCTGTCTTTGATTAGTTGCTCAGCATGCATGACGAGTTGTTCATGCTGCTGCAAATAACTTAAGTCAGCTCTTAACAAAAAGTCTTTTTCTCTACGCCTTAATTCCAATATGGCAATTTCCAACTGAGGTATAGCTTTACCAGAAATTCGATCCTGCAAAGCATGAGCGCTACGTCTGAACTCACCATAAATACCTGCATTTTCGTCATAGCCGAGCTGTTCATGCAAGCGGATAAGTTCATCTAGTTTACCAAAGTAAGCTTTTGACAGTTCATCGAGCTGTAATAGCAACGGCAGCAAGGCCTCTTCATTGGCCATAGAATTAAGCAAGTTACTAAAGCTATCCTGATAGCTGTACTTTAATTGTGGGATGGCAGAAACATCATCTTTTTGTGCTCGAATAAGAATGTGCTCTTCTTGATCTATGGTTCGTTGTAGAGCGGTTTGCAGCTGAGTAAGTTGTGCAGTAAGGCGGGCACTACGACTCACTTCGTAATACAAGAACCAACTGACGAAAATGATCACAATCGCAGAAGTCAACGCGGCAATTTTGAAAAATAGAACTGACTGCTTTAGCTGCACGGCACATTCTCACTTAATTGATACTCTGTAAGCTTAGTATAGTTCTAGTGGGTTTCCTGATTTGTTTCCAAAACCTCACTTTCTTTTTGCTGTCGTTGCGACAGATTTTTATCGTAATACATGCTGTGGTCGGCGCGAGCCATGAGTTCAGAAACACTATCTTGATTTGCTGTAGGGAAAGCATAACCAACGCTCACCGTCGTTTGAATAGTGTGTCTATCAACTTGTAGCGGTTGCTTTTCAACCTGCTCCTTAATATTTTTTATAATTGAGTTAACCAAAGCGTCTTCTGATACTCTGTGCAAAATAATAACAAACTCGTCCCCCCCAATCGCGCAATAAAGTCGTACACACGCACTGAGTTCATCAAAATTGACGAGACATGGAGTAACAGCTTATCTCCCACTTCATGACCAAACTTATCATTTACTTGTTTAAAATTATTTAGATCGAGGTTAAGCAGCACAAATGACGGTTGCTCTGAACGACCAAGTAACGTATTGAGTTGCCTAATCGCATAGCGACGGTTGGGCAACTTAGTTAAATCATCTTGCAACGAGGCGGTATGTGCTAAGTGATACGAACGATAGAGTACTAATAACGAGAGAAACAATATTGAGGCAACAGCAGTAACCAAAATCTGAGCTTGTTGCCTTTCCTCCGCATAGGTGTTCTCGTCTATTTGATAATCAGCCACAAGCTGCCATTCACCAGATGGTAAATTGATTGGGATGACTAAATCTGGTGTTTCAAACAAGGTAGCAGAGCCATAAAATACATCCCCCTGTTCACCTAGTCCATCTCGACCTCGAATCGCTAAAGTGGCACTGTCCAACTCGTTAATGCCACTGTATTCAAGCAGCTTTTGATAATCTAGAACTACACTAATCGCGCCCCAGTAGTTTTCATTCCTCGGATAATCTGAAAACACAGGAAACCTCGCTATCAATGCTTCACCGCCTTGTACTAGCTGCAATGGACCGGCGATAAATACCTTTTGAGAGGCTCTTGCAATTTCAACGGTGCGAAACTGTTCAGGGTTAGTACGAAAATCGAAACCGATAGCCGCTCGGTTCCCTTCAACTGGATAGACATGACTGATGATATTATTTGGCGCGAGACCGACATGGCGAATCAGCGTCGACTTTTCAACGGCTTTAGCAACCACATGAGACCAATGCTCAATTGCAAAGTCAGGATCGATTGTAACAAAAGTCGCTAAACTCTCAGCTAGATAGGTGTCCATAAATATGGCGTTTTCAATTTTAGCGCGGACAAGTGAAATGTTAGACCTTACCGTTTCGGTTCTTTCGCTTACTTCCTGAACCACAATAGAGTGAGAAATAAGATTTACCGCGTAGAAAGTCAAACTCCAGAACACGATGGTAAACAACGATAACAGCACTATGGTTTGCTTTTCTACGGTTACCTTCATCGCCTCTCTTGCCTAATAAAATCTAGCTGCTTAAATCTACAATAAACCAATTTAATTACAAAAGCATAGGCAATTTACCGAAAACTGCCAGTTTTGTGAGGAAGTAACTGCCGGTTTAGAATAATGGGTTGAACCGTGGAGGTGGCTTGATTTGTAGCGACGAATAGCACCTGTGGTGTGACGCTTGCTTAAATCAATTCATCGAGATAAGAGCAATTCGTTCGTCAAGATAAGCCCAATTAGTCGAGATAAATCTCGACCTACAATTCAGGCATAAAAAACCTTGCTAAAAAGCAAGGGTTATAAAAAGTGGTACCAGTGGGTGGACTCTTAACCTGTATTAGCGCCACCCGCGTGGCGACCAAGTCCAGTTCCACAAGGCTGGTCTGTAGAGAGAAACCAATCCATTGAGATAAGACTAATTCGTTCGTCGAGATAAATCTCGACCTACAATTCAGGCATAAAAAACCTTGCTAAAAAGCAAGGGTTATAAAAAGTGGTACCAGTGGGCGGACTCTTAACCTGTATTAGCGCCACCCGCGTGGCGTCCAAGTCCAGTTGCACAAGGCTGGTCTGTAGAGAGAAACCAATCCACTGAGCCAATTAATCTAATTCGTCGAGATAAATCTCGACCTACAATTCGAGGCATAAAAAAACCCTTGCTAGAAAGCAAGGGTTATAAAAAGTGGTACCAGTGGGTGGACTCTTAACCTGTATTAGCGCCACCCGCGTGGCGTCCAAGTCCAGTTGCACAAGGCTGGTCTGTAGAGAGAAACCAATCCATTGAGATAAGACTAATTCGTTCGTCGAGATAAATCTCGACCTACAATTCAGGCATAAAAAACCTTGCTAAAAAGCAAGGGTTATAAAAAGTGGTACCAGTGGGCGGACTCTTAACCTGTATTAGCGCCACCCGCGTGGCGTCCAAGTCCGATACCATAATTTCAAAGCATAAATTCAAGGCATAAAAAAACCCTTGCTAAAAAGCAAGGGTTATAAAAAGTGGTACCAGTGGGCGGACTTGAACCGCCACGCCCGAAGGCAACGGATTTTGAATCCGTCATGTCTACCAATTCCATCACACTGGCATAATTTTTCTTTCATCTTCTAAAACAAGAGAAAATAAAGAAAAACCACTTTGAGCTCAGGCTTTTTTTATTTGCCTTCGTCTCTATGCTTTGCATTATACAAAGGCGATTAAGAACGGCAAGTAATTTTTTTGCAATAAGGCGTTAACTGCTTGTTATTTGCGCACAAGCTGTTAAATATTGCCCTAAAGTCAACTTTATTCCTGCTAAAACGGCAAGGGCAAGGCGTTGCTAATCCATTAGTTAACGTAATTCAGTAAACGTTTTATCGGTTTATGTGTAAAATACTCCGCAACCTTGTAATTATGAGAGTTGTTATGTCACATTTTGCTCCAGCGAATTTCAGCCGTCGCTTGGCTTCACTTATATACGACAGCTTAGTGGTCGTCGCGTTCGCAATGCTGACTACCGTGTTATTTTTACTAACCATCAATGCCTTAATTTCATTTAACCTGCTCGCGCTTGGCAATCATGAAGACGTATCGGCGCTGATCCAAGCGGATCCTATCTTATATACACTTAGAGCTATGTTATTGGTGCTGGTTTCGGTGCTGTTTTTTGCCTATTTTTGGACTAAGAGCGGCCAAACTATCGGCATGCGCGCGTGGCGCTTAAAAGTGCAAACCCCTGACGGAGCACTGTTAACTTGGCCAAAAGCAATCGCTCGTAGCCTATGCGCGCTACTTGGACTGGGTAATCTGATAGTATTGTTAGACTTTAAAAAGAAAAGATCGCTCCAGGATATGCTGTGTGGCACTGAGGTAGTGGTACTGAGCAAAGAGGAAAATAAAAAGGTGTATAACAGCTTAGACTAATCTAAGCTTCAAATAGCAGCCTATTCCATTAGCCATGTCCATAAAAAATATAGGCCTCAATATGAGGCCTATATTTTTACTTAATTCAAAACGTTAATTTTGTTTCTTCAGCAGATGGATAGCCAATCCAATAAATAACAAGCTTGGCATTAACGCACCAACTACCGGTGGAACTTGATATACCATCACGATAGGGCCAAAAATTTCATTATTCAGATGGAAAGCTAAGCCTGTTACCACGCCCATAATAATCCGCGCGCCCATGCTCACCGTCCTCAATGGCCCGAAGATAAATGACAAAGCCACCAGCAGCATTACCCCAATCGTCAGCGGCTGCATCACCTTACGCCACAGCGCGAGTTCATAGCTACTTGAATCTTGCTCATTTTGCTTTAGATAAGCGAGAAATGACCATAACCCTGTAAAAGACAAAGCATCGGGCTCTATCGATACAACACCTAGCCTGTCTTCACTTAATTCAGACTCGTAGAGCATTGATTTTGAATAATGCGTTGTAATTTGCTGTTGATCGATATGCACTTCTTCCACATCTTGCAATTGCCAGCCGTTAGATATGCTTTGCGCCGACTGAGCGCGTACGATTTTTGCTAGTGTTAGTGAGTCATCGAAATAATAAATTGCGATATCTTTAAGCTTACCGTTTTTTTCAACATTACCAATGTTAATAAAATTGCCGCCGTCTTTCGCCCAAACACCACGCTGAGCGCTGTAGACTTCACCGCCATAAATTGCTTCGTTTTTTAACCGTTTTGCGGTTTGCTCCGCTTTTGGTGCGCCCCACTCTCCAAGCGCCATCATCAGTAATGCCAGCACCACTGCCGTTTTCATCACCGACATGATAATTTGAAAACGCGACCACCCAGCCGCTTGCATAACAATTAGTTCACTGCTTGAGGCAAGTGCACCAAGACCAATCAGGCCACCAATCAGCGCAGCCATCGGGAAAAAGACGACGATATCGCTTGGCATGCTGTAAATGGTGTAGAGCATGGCACCGAGTAAATCATAGCTGCCACGACCAACCGAGCGCAGTTGCTCAATAAACTTTATAAGCGTATTGATCCCAACAAAAACTAATAGCGCGAAACCCGTGGTTTGTAAGATGCTACGCCCTAAGTACCAATCTAGCGTCTTCATCATACCGTCGTCTCCCGTTTGATAAATACCGAGCGCACCCACACACCAAAAGGTCTTCCTTTCGCAATTAAATAAACGCCGATAAAGAGCACACTTAGGTGGATCCACCAGAGACCAACTGAAGCTGGCACTTTTTCTTCAGCTAACAAAAACTTGCCTGCATTGAGTAAAATGAAATAACCCAAATATAGCGTAATTGCTGGCACGAGCTTAGCGAACTTGCCTTGTCTTGGGTTTACCACACTCAAAGGAACCGCCAGTAAAGTGAGTAGCAAAATGGAAATGGGCACCGATAATCGCAACTGAAATTGTGCTTTTGCTTCTGGCGTATCCATTTCAAGTAACTGTAAGCTTGGAATAGCCTCTAATTTACGGCGCTGGTGTTCAATTTCTTGTTCTTTAATTTGCACTTGATAAGTACCGAATTCAGTGCGATTAAGTGCTTGGCTGAAACCATCGGTCTCGTACCGCTTACCTTCATGAAGGAGTAATTGCTGCTCACCACTATCAAGCTCAATCACTTCACCTTTTTGCGCATACACTAAACGAGCGGCTTGATTTGAGTCCTTCTCGGGCAATTGCGCGACAAACACTTTGTCTAATTCGCGGCCTTGTTCGCTAATACCGTGAACAAATACCACCGCTTTTTCATTGCCCGTTTGCTGAAATCTACCGGCTCTGAGAGTAGAAAGCCCCGATTCCGCATCAGCTTGCTCTCTTAATTGGTACTCTTTTTCGCTCGCCCAAGGCGCAATATACATGCTCACACAAGCGGCCAGTAATGCAAAAAAGACACTGGAGACTAAAGTTACCCTAACGACATACCACTCGCTGACCCCGCAAGCGCGTAGCACCGTCATTTCACTGTCGGCGTAGATGCGACTATAGGCTAAGATGATCCCAAGAAAGAGACTAAGCGGTAAAATATATCCGGCCAACTGTGGCAGTTTCAACGCAAGCATAGCAAGTACTAACTTACCCGGTATACTCCCTTCAGACGCTGAGCTCAGAATGAGTACAAACTTTTGTGACAAAAATATTGTCATTAAGGTGAGAAAAACCGCAACCTGAGATTTTAGTACTTCACCCGTTAAATAGCGGAAAATAAGCAATGTTCGTCCCTATAAAACGTCTTGTTTCACTGGAATAGTGGGAAAAATTGAGTAAACTGATTATTTTAGTCACTTTATTATATGTCAATGCGCCGGAATATCCTACCTAAGGTTAAAGCATATTCATGACTTTAATGTAGGAAAGTGTGTTGGCGTAAAAAGTTCAAAATGACATGACAAAGACTCAGGAGTCGCAATGGAATTCAGCGTTAAAAGTGGTAGTCCAGAGAAACAGCGTAGCGCATGTATTGTTGTAGGTGTATACGAGCCACGCCGTCTCTCACCAATTGGTGAACAGCTGGATAAAATAAGCGAAGGCTATATCTCAAATTTACTCAGACGTGGTGATCTTGAAGGCAAACCAGGACAAGTTCTACTTCTTCATCATGTACCAAATGTACTCAGCGAACGCGTTTTGTTGGTGGGTTGTGGTAAGGAAAGAGAGCTCGATGATAAACAATACAAACAAATCATCTCTAAGACCATCAATACGTTAAATGAAACTGGCTCAATGGAAGCGGTATGTTTTCTGACCGAGCAACATGTTAAGGGCCGTGATACTTACTGGAAAGTTCGCCAAGCGGTCGAAACCACGCAAGATTGCCTGTATACCTTTAATCAACTAAAAAGCAAAAAGAGTGAGGCTAGACGCCCGCTACGTAAAATCGTCTTTAACGTACCAACGCGCCGTGAATTAACAATCGGTGAAAGCGCTATTGAGCACGGTCTTGCTATCGCAGCTGGTAGTAAGTTGTGTAAAGACGTTGCGAATATGCCACCAAATATCTGCAACCCTCGTTATTTGGGCGAGCAAGCACAACAGTTGGCTGAAGACTTTGATAACGTTACCGTAAACCTTGTTGGTGAACAAGAAATGGAAGAGCTGGGTATGCACTCATACCTAGCAGTTGGCCGTGGTAGTCGCAACGAGTCAGTGATGTCGGTTATCCACTATAACGGTGGTGACGAAGGCCAAGCACCAATCGTATTCGTGGGTAAAGGCTTAACATTTGACTCGGGTGGTATTTCTATCAAGCCTGGCGAAGCGATGGATGAAATGAAATACGACATGGGCGGAGCCGCAGGCGTACTTGGCTTAATGCGAGCTGTCGTACAAATGCAACTGCCACTTAATGTAATTGGTGTTTTAGCTGGCTGCGAAAATATGCCAGGGGGCGATGCTTACCGTCCGGGCGATATTTTAACCACTATGTCCGGTCAAACCGTTGAAGTACTCAATACGGATGCCGAAGGCCGCTTAGTACTGTGCGATGCGCTAACTTACGTTGAAGCATTCGAGCCAGAAACCGTTGTCGATGTTGCGACATTAACGGGGGCATGTATCGTTGCACTTGGTAGCCATGCGACAGGTTTATTATCTAACCATAACCCGCTTGCCCATGATTTGCTAAAAGCGTCAGAACAAAGTGGCGACAGAGCGTGGCAACTGCCGCTTTGGGATGATTATCAAGAACAACTTGAAAGCCCATTTGCTGACTTTACGAACTTAGGTGGTCGCGCAGCTGGCACAATTACAGCCGCGTGTTTCTTGTCTAAATTTACGAAAAAGTACAACTGGGCGCATTTAGACATCGCAGGTACTGCATGGCGCAGCGGCAAGAACAAAGGCGCTACAGGTCGTCCTGTGCCTATGCTGATGCAATATTTACTTAATCGCGCCAATATCACGGACGCACAGCAAGACTAATAGTCTGGTCGCGACACTTAACAAGCATAAGTCGCGACATAAAGTCGCTGCTACATAAGGTTACTCCAAACCGTAGCAGCGGGTTTACCCCTCGACATGTAGCAGCGGGTTTACCCCGCGACTATATCCCGCACCAAATTAACACTACAAAGCCACTAAACCACTAAACCACTAAACCACTAAACCACTAAACCACCTCAACATGCACTTCCCCCACTTGCCATATTTTATTCTTCTTCTCTTGCTTCTTGATTGATGGTATTGCCTTTATATGGCAGAATACAGGCTTATTTGTGTGCATTTAAGTGGCGCTATAATTAGTTTTAAACTAAGCCGCGCATACTGATTTTCTTCGTCTACGCTATCACGGTAAACAAGATTACAGATATTGAGCAGCTGTGGAGCCTGTGGCAAACCTCAGTACTCCTCGCAATTGGTATTATTATCATGACTATCAAAGCGCGCTTTTACGTGTTAAAACAAAACGATGAGCCGGGGATTAGCGTTCCGGCTCATTTTGATCTGGCAGCACAAACTGCGGCGAGCTTATATCAAGCTGGACACCGTATCTTTGTTAACGTCGATAATACTGACGATGCTCATTTATTCGATGAGCACCTTTGGTGTTTTGACGCAGACAGGTTTGTGCCCCACAACTTACAAGGCGAAGGCCCCAAAGGCGGCGCACCGGTGGAAATTGGCACTATGCCTCCTGCTGCTCGTCGCCCCGTGCTTATTAATCTAGCTCGGGTCGTCCCTGACTTTATTCGTCGCTTTGAACAGGTGATAGATTTTGTGCCTGTTGAAGCCAGCGCTAAGCAAGCCGCACGAGAACGCTTTAAGCAACTTCGTGCACTTGGCGCAACAATTTCCACTGAAGACATTGAGAAATAGCATTTTTAGGGTTCTGTGTAATGGATAAAACCTACAATCCACAAGATATTGAACAGTCTTTGTATCAAGACTGGGAGTCAAATGGCTACTTTAAGCCATCAGGCAATGGTGACGCATACTCGATTATGATCCCACCGCCGAATGTCACAGGTAGTCTACACATGGGCCACGCGTTCCAAGACACTATCATGGACACTTTGATCCGCTACCAGCGTATGAAAGGTAAGAACACGCTATGGCAAGTGGGCACCGACCACGCAGGTATTGCAACTCAGATGGTGGTTGAGCGTAAGCTTGCAGCCGAAGAAGGTAAATCACGCCATGATTTAGGCCGTGACGAGTTCATCAATAAAATCTGGGAATGGAAAGACCAATCAGGTGGCACAATTACTAAACAGTTACGCCGCTTAGGTGCTTCTGTAGATTGGGATAGAGAACGTTTTACGATGGATGACGGCCTGTCTGAAGCGGTAAAAGAAGTATTCGTTCGCCTATATCAAGATGACTTAATCTACCGTGGTAAGCGTCTAGTTAACTGGGATCCTAAATTACACACTGCGATTTCTGATTTAGAAGTTGAGAATAAAGACAAGCAGGGCCATATGTGGAATTTGCGCTATCCACTTGCGGATGGCGTAACCACCAAAGATGGTAAAGACTACATTATCGTAGCAACCACTCGTCCAGAAACCATGCTAGGTGACACTGGTGTTGCGGTAAACCCGGATGATGAACGTTACCAAGACTTAATTGGTAAAGAAATTCTACTTCCTATCGTCAATCGTCGCATTCCTATCGTTGCTGATGAACATGCAGATATGGAAAAAGGCACGGGCTGCGTAAAAATCACGCCAGCACACGACTTTAACGATAACGAAGTTGGTAAGCGCCATGAGCTGCCAATGATCAACGTGTTCAACAAAGACGCAGCAGTTCTGAATACGGGTGAGTGCTTTACTTTTGATGGTAAGCCACTTGAAGCGATGGATGCCCCAATTCCAGAGCGTTTCCACGGCCTTGACCGTTTCGATGCGCGTAAGCAAATCGTTGACGAGTTTGAGCAGCTTGGTCTACTTGAGAAAATCGACGATCACAGTCTAACCGTTCCTTACGGTGACCGCTCTGGCGTAGTTATCGAGCCATTACTTACCGATCAGTGGTATGTTCGCGTTGCTCCTCTTGCAGAGCCTGCGGTAAAAGCGGTAGAAGATGGCGATATTCAATTTGTACCTAAGCAATACGAGAACATGTACTTCTCTTGGATGCGTGATGTCCAAGACTGGTGTATTTCACGTCAGCTTTGGTGGGGCCACAGGATCCCGGCATGGTATGACAGCGAAGGTAATGTATATGTTGGTCGTGACGAAGCTGAAGTTCGTCAAAACCATAACCTGGATGCGAGCGTAACGCTGACCCAAGATGAAGACGTACTAGACACTTGGTTCTCTTCTGCACTGTGGACTTTCTCAACGTTAGGTTGGCCTGAAAACACAGAAGATCTAAAGGTATTCCACCCTTCAGATACCTTGGTTACTGGTTTCGACATTATCTTCTTCTGGGTAGCTCGCATGATCATGATGACCATGCATTTCATCAAAGATGAAGATGGTAAACCTCAAGTTCCATTTAAGACCGTTTATGTGACTGGCCTTATTCGCGATGAAAATGGCGATAAGATGTCTAAGTCAAAAGGTAACGTGTTAGATCCACTAGACATGATTGACGGTATCGATCTTGAGAGCCTAGTGACTAAACGTACTGGCAACATGATGCAACCACAGCTTGCGGCAAAAATCGAAAAGAATACGCGCAAAACATTTGTCGATGGTATTGAAGCACACGGTACTGATGCATTGCGTTTCACTCTTGCAGCAATGGCGTCAACGGGACGTGATATCAACTGGGATATGAACCGTCTTGAAGGTTACCGTAACTTCTGTAACAAGCTTTGGAATGCTAGCCGTTATGTATTGATGAACACAGAAGAACAAGACTGTGGCTTCAACGATAACGAAAAAGTGTATTCTCTAGCGGATCGTTGGATTTTAGGCCAATTCCAAAATACGGTTAAGGTGTTCTCTGAGCACTTGGATAACTATCGCTTTGACCTTGCGGCAAACACCATTTATGAGTTCACATGGAACCAATTCTGTGACTGGTATCTAGAGCTAACTAAACCAATTCTATTTAAAGGCAATGAAGCGCAGCAGCGTGGTACACGCCATACGCTTATCACCGTATTAGAAGGCTTACTTCGTTCGATGCACCCACTAATGCCTTATATCACAGAGACAATTTGGCAACGTGTAGCACCAATCGCTGGTGTCGAAGCGAAGACAATTATGCTTGAAGCGTTCCCAGTATTCGACGAAAGCAAAGTTGATGCGCAAGCGATGGCTGATCTTGAGTGGGTGAAGCAGTTTATTATTGCTATCCGTAACATTCGTGGTGAAATGGACATCAGCCCAAGCAAGCCGCTAAACGTGTTACTTACTGGTGCAAGCGAAGATGACAAACGTCGTCTAGAAGAAAACCAAGCTTTCTTAAGCGCTCTGGCAAAACTGGAAACGGTAGATTTGCTTGCAAGCAAAGACGAAGCACCAGCTTGTGCGACTGCGTTTATCGGCGACCTTGAAATCATGATCCCAATGGCAGGTCTGATTGATGTAGAAGCAGAACTTGCGCGTATTGCTAAGCAGCTTGAAAAAGCAGAAAAAGGTCTTGAGCAGGTTGAAAAGAAACTCGCAAACGAAAAGTTTGTAAGTAACGCACCAGAAGCAGTACTTGCTAAAGAGAAAGCAAAATTAGCTGAGTTTAGCGATGCAAAAACTAAGCTACTTGAACAAAAAGCCAAGATAGAAAGCTTGTAATCGCTTTCTATCTTTGCTGGTTTTATACCATTTCAAGAATTAAAAAAGCCGCATATTGCGGCTTTTTTAATGAGTAAATCATACCAATTTACTGTTGCTCAAATAGGCTATCGGTACTTAACCCTTCGTGTTGTAAAATGTCTTTTAAGCGTCTCAACGCCTCAACTTGAATTTGTCTTACCCGCTCTCTCGTTAGCCCGATTTCGCGGCCAACATCCTCAAGCGTAGATGGCTCATAACCAAGCAAACCAAAGCGTCTCGCGAGCACTTCTCGCTGTTTTGGGTTTAACTCTCCAAGCCAATCAACAATGTGTTTGTTAATATCGTTGCTCTGTACTTCGGTTTCTGGACCACCGCCCTTTTCATCCGCGATAATATCGAGCAGTGCTTTGTCATTTTCACCACCGATAGGCGTATCAACCGAAGTGATCCTTTCGTTTAGACGCAGCATCTTACTGACTTCTTCGACGGGTTTGTCGAGACATTCAGCGATTTCTTCTGCGGTAGGTTCATGATCCAGCTTTTGCGTCAATTCACGTGCTGTACGTAGGTAAACATTGAGCTCTTTGACAACATGAATAGGCAAACGAATGGTACGAGTTTGGTTCATGATTGCACGTTCGATAGTTTGACGGATCCACCAAGTTGCATATGTAGAAAATCTAAATCCACGTTCTGGATCAAACTTTTCCACCGCCCGGATCAGGCCTAAGTTACCTTCTTCAATGAGGTCAAGTAATGCCAAACCACGGTTGTTATAACGACGAGCGATTTTAACCACTAATCTCAAGTTACTCTCTATCATCCGTTTACGTGAGGCTTCGCACCCCTTTAACGCTTTACGCGCAAAGTAAACTTCTTCTTCTGCACTGAGCAGTGGGGAAAATCCAATTTCACCTAAATAGAGTTGAGTAGCATCTAAGTTTTTAACCACTTCTTCTTTGGCAAAAACTTCTTCGTCGTCTTCGAGGTCTTCAAGTAATTCGTCTTTCGGTTCGTCAATATTATCATCTTCGAACTTGTCTAACTCTGGAGTAGATTTTGTAGGTAATTTTGCAGTGTGAGCCATAAGTATTCTCCCCAAGCGAATAAAAGTAAGGGTACTCGAACCAATCGATGTACTCGCATTACTTTATGGCAAGTATTTTGCCGGGTTTACAGCTTGACCTTTAAAACGGATCTCAAACCTAAGCGCCGTCTTAGAAGCATCTGTACTACCCATTTCGGCAATTTTTTCCCCAACTTTAACTTTTTGCTGTTCTCTGACGAGTAACTTAGCGTTGTGGGCATACGCACTTAGATAATCATCTGTATGTTTCAGAATGATTAAATTACCATACCCACGCAACGCACTCCCTGCATATACAACTACACCGCCAGCAGCAGCCTTAACTGAAGTACCTGGTTTATTAGAGATCTCCAATCCCTTATAACCATTCTCTTTAACAGAGAAGTGACGAGTCACTTTGCCTTCAGCAGGCCATTTCCATAGTACCTTATTATTATACAAAGCCTTGGTACTACTAGATTTTTGTGTGGCTTGTCTTTGAACATACTCTCGTTGATTTGGCTTATCAAGCTCTTTTTTGGGGCTTTTGTTACTTTTTTGTTTTAAAGACCGAGACTTGTGGTTTACTTTCGTGTATTTTGTGTTCTTTTTGTTTTTATTTTTGGGATATTCTAGACGAATGATCTGATTGGGGTAGATCGTGTACGGAGGCTTAACTTTATTGATTTGCGCGAGCGTTCTTACATCTTTGTTCGCGCTAAATGCAATTGCAAATAAAGTATCGCCTTTTTTTACTTTGTAACTGCTTCCGTTAATATTAATTTTATGTGACGAAGTGGTCTTACCAGAGTATAAAGTTGTTACAGGCGCAGGCGTATGATTCGATGAGCAGGCAACAAGCAGGCCGCTTAAACAAATCGATATGATGACCTGAGACTTGTACATTACTTATATTTTCCAGTGCTACTATCAACGACTATCATATCAATCTAACTTAATTTTGCTTGGTTTTCACATTCTACTGGAAAAAATAGTTATATTTTATGGAGTTGTTTTTTAAAGCTACAAAATTAACCGACTTCGCCAGCGACTAAAGGCACAAAGCGTACAGGTGCGAGGGCGTGACGAATAAACTGCTCCCCTTGTTTAACAAACAAGGTGAGTGTTTGCGCTTCAACCCCGATGGGAATGACCATAGCACCGCCATCTTCTAGTTGCGCCAATAACTCATCTGGTACTGATTGTGCTGCGGCAGTAACAATGATCCCTGCAAAAGGCGCTTTTGAAGCCCAGCCTTTCCAACCGTCTCCATGTTTCATCGTCACATTATATAAATCCAGCAAATGCAGCCTTCTGCGCGCTTGCCATTGCAGTGACTTGATCCGTTCAATGCTAAAGACCTGTTCAAACACTTGCGCGAGTACTGCGGTCTGATAACCTGAGCCCGTCCCCACTTCCAAAATACGCCCTTTAACACCCACTTGTTTTAACACTTCGGTCATTTTTGCAACGATAAAAGGTTGCGATATTGTTTGTCCTTGTCCGATAGGAAGAGCTGTATTTTCATATGACTTATGTTTAAGCACTTCATCGACAAACAAGTGTCTAGGCGTGTTAGCGATGGCACTGAGTACCACTTCATCCTCTACGCCTTGCTGTTTTAGCAGTTCCACTAGCGCATTAGCGCTGCCCTGATAATTACTCAGCACATACGCCTCTTAAGATAACCAGCTCGCCACAGCATCTAAGCTCTCGTAAGCCGTCATATCCACCTTGAGCGGTGTGATAGCGGCATAACCGTTGTTTACAGCGTGAAAATCCGTGCCCTCACCAGCGTCACTTTCATGACCTAAGGTGCCATACCAGTACACACTTCGGCCCCATGGGTCGATTTGTTCGGTCATGGTATCCGCTTTATGACGTGAGCCTAGTCGAGTGACTTTAATCCCTTTTAAGTCACTTAATGGAATATCAGGGACGTTAATATTAATAATTTGGTCTTTTGGTAGCGGATGGTTTGCAAGCTTTTTAATGATCTCTACCGTGACATGTGCTGCAGTTTCATAATGGGCTTCATTTTTAGAGCAAAGAGAAACGGCAATCGCAGGTAAGCCCACATGTCGACCTTCAGTGGCCGCCGCAACAGTGCCGGAGTACAGCGTATCATCGCCAAGGTTAGCGCCATTGTTGATCCCTGCAACGACTAAATCCGGCAATTCATCCATCAGTTTGTTCACTCCAAGGTGAACACAGTCGGTTGGCGTGCCATTCACGGAGATAAAACCATTATCTAGCGTAGTTGCTCTGAGCGGGTTTAATAAGGTTAACGAGTTACTCGCACCGCTACAGTTTCTATCTGGACCAATAACGGTTACGTCTGCGATTTGTGATAACGCTTGATACAAGATAGCAATGCCCTTGGCGTGAACACCATCGTCATTACTCAATAGGATCTTCATATTTCACCTCTTTTTCTTGTTAGACAATGAGTATCTCACTGCTGTATCGACTCTTCATGTTTATTAAACTTTTTACTGGCATCTTTATGATTAACAAGCTCTCTGAGCAGCGCCGTGGCAAAAGTTCCTTTTGGTAAACTGAATTCAAGGGTTAGCGTACTGTCGTCAGCCATACTCACCTTAAGCGCTTCGGGTATTAATCTGAGCGCTCTACGCTCATTTTTCATCCCAAATTCTGCCAATCCTTCGTGCCATTTAGCAAAAGGTGCCAACCATTCACGCTCTTGCGGCAATAAGCCCTTTTCACCTTTACCAACCAATGGCGCCGAAAGCAAAATATCGCCATTCAGTAACCGCTCGATGAGTTCGCAATCAATCTCTGAGTCAAAAAAGGCGTTACTACCGCTCAGTAAAAAGATTTCACGGTGCCAAGTCGTTGCCAAACCATGCTCTGCCACGCGGCGACTAACGACTTCGTTGAACAGATGAGAGCGAGCGGCTGAAAGTACCAACCCTCTGAGTTTTTTATCGCGGATCTTTTCGCCGTCAAATAACCTATCTGCCATGGCTAAGTTGTGGCCATCATGACCAAAACGTTGCTCTCCAAAATAATTAGGAACCCCTTGGCGTACGGCATTAATACGCGACAGAATATCAAGTGGAGCAGTCACGTTTCTGAGGGTAATGGCAAAGCGATTACCCTTATGACAACCTGTTTTTAACTTTCGATTGTGCCGTATTTGCTGCACCACAAAAATAGAGTCACTATTTAGTGCACTAAAATCTATCAACTTTTTAATTGGCACCGGCACGCTAAACCACTGCGTACAAACACCGTGTCTGTCTTTAATTCCAGCATAACTGACATCTCGCGGTGAAATTTGGGCAAATTCTGCAAGCTTTTTAGCGACAAAGGCGGTGTTTTCTCCCTTTTTTATGATCTGCAAGCAAACGTGCTCACCTTCGCCAGTAAAAGGAATATCTAAAATTTCTTCGACTCTAAAGTCTTCTGGTTGTGACTTATAATCGCCGTCAGATAACGGTTTGCCATAAAGATAGTTGAGTGTCTTCATGCTTTTACCAATAGCACCACAGCATGGCTTGAGATCCCTTCTTTACGCCCCTCAAAACCCAGTTTTTCAGTGGTAGTTGCTTTAACATTAACTTGGTCTAGCTGCGCTTCACAATCCGCAGCAAGGTTAGTGCGCATCGCATCAATATGTGGTCGCATCTTTGGTGCTTGTGCGACAATCGTGACGTCGATATTCCCTATTTGATAGCCAAGTATTTTCACTTGTTCCATCACGCGGCGTAATAAAATACGACTGTCGATATTTTCAAATTCACTCGCGGTATCAGGAAAGTGCTTACCAATATCTCCCAGCGCAAGTGCCCCCAACAAGGCATCACACAATGCATGAATTGCCACATCACCATCGGAGTGCGCAATAAAGCCCTGTTCGTAAGGAATTTTTTCCCCACAAATCGTCAATGGGCCAGCTCCACCAAATTTATGAACATCAAATCCGTGGCCAATTCTAATCATGCTGTTTACCTTGTTGTTGAATTATAAACTCCGCCAGAGGTAAATCCTCCGGCGTCGTGATCTTAATGTTATCCGTACGCGCGGCAATGAGTTGGACTGGCTGATTTTGTAATTCCATCGCTGATGCTTCATCTGTGATATTTGCACCTTGAGAAAGTCCAAGCTCCAATGCCGCCAATAACTCTTCATACCTAAACATTTGAGGCGTAAAAGCCTGCCATAACGACGCTCTAGGCACGGTCTCCTGTACCAACTCCGCACCGCGTTTGATGGTATCTTTAACCTTGGCAGCCAGTATGCCACCTTGCTGTTGATTTATACATTGTGAAATCAGCTGATGAATATCGTCCAGCGCAACTAAAGGTCGAGCTGCATCATGAACTAACACCCAGTCAGGGCGACTTGGTGCCAATGCTTTTAGCGCCAATAAAACAGAGTCGGCACGTTCTTGTCCACCTTCGCAGTGGCTAAAACGGCTATCAGGCAGTAACGCCGATGAAAAATATCCATCTTCTTTGGAAACGGCGACCATAAATTGACTGACGCACTCAAGCCCGGCTAGTTTTTCCAGTGTGTGTACTAAAATTGGTTTACCTAATAGTGGAATATATTGTTTAGGCATCTGCGCCTGCATACGACTGCCAACCCCAGCTGCGGGGATGACGACTGCAAGTTTATCGTTTCTTTTCATGAGGTACTTTCGGTAATACACGGATAAAAGTTTCGCCAGGCTTAATCATGCCGAGCTCATGACGAGCACGCTCCTCAACCCCTTCAAGGCCGAGTTTTAAATCGTCGATATCCGCTTTTAATAATTTATTTCGTTTACTGAGATTGGCATTGGTTTCTTGGTGCGATTTAACCACGGATTTTATCCGAGTGTAGTCCTCCACGCCGTTGTGGCCGAACCAAAGTCTGTACTGAATAAATAGCGCTAAAACCAACAGCGCTAACTGAAAAAATCGCATTGCTTAATCCAAACTTCTGTTTTTTGAGTCGATTAGGATAGTTGACTCATTTTTGTTTTTTGTACTTGTGGCCAATTAATTGAACTGGCAAGTAACATTTCTCTTAGCGTCAGTCTTCGTGGTACTACCGCCTTGCCAAAATACCAAGTATGGCCACAACAAGCCGCTGTCATTAACGCTTTCGTTGGTTTTAGCAATTGTACACGCGCTTCGTCGCTTGCTTGTAAGCTATTACCATTAACACTAAACCAGCCAAATTGGTTGCAGTGCAATTTGTCAGCCTCATTCACTTGGTCGACACTGTCGAGCCTTACGGTTGTCCCCGTCGAGTCTGCATATAGCACGGGAACCACCAGCCCCACTTTCACCTTAGTGGTAAAAAATGCTGCGTTGGCAGCGTCATCACATTTAGGCTGTGATTTTTGCTTTGCTAACCAACATCCATTGAAACTATCTAGCTCAAGCGGGACATCACCATGAATAATATGTGTGGCCGCGCGCTCAACATAATACGGCAGGCTGTTTAACAAACGCTGAAGGCGAGTATGATCTGAGAGTTCAGCAAGTTTCGGCAACTCTCTGGCATAAAATACATTTACAAGCTCGGCAAATACAAGGCGAGATGCTTCGTCATACCAGATTGTATTTTGCTGTTGCTCCAAAACGCCTCCCGTCAATGCAATCTACTTTAGTAGACTGGTGTACATCCTTTATACACTAGCCATGTTTCAAATCAAAGCAAACTGCTCAGTTGTACTTGCTTACGGCTTGGTTCCTAATTTTGCTTGCCCCTCAGCCATAAATTGTACTACCGAACTGCGTTTTTTTCCTATTAAGAAACTACCGTCAGTCAAAAACATAAAGTTCTGCCAACATCGCTTGAACACGTCAAAACGGGTCTCGATCACATCATCTCGAGAGAGACAAAAATACACGGTGGTATTAGCTTGCCAATCAAGAAATTGCTCGATAGTTTCAGGAAATGCTTCTCCGGCTTCCCACGGCTGCTCCCAATTGAGGGTTTCTTGCCATGAGTCCGCTTTACCAACCCAATCTGTTTTATCAAAGAAATCAGGGTGATCTTTTTCGTTGCTTACCATAGTGCTCCAAAGCACCGCAGCGCGCGCCGCTGACATTGGCTTTATCAATGCCAGGTCGGATTCTTCGATTGGAAGATCTTTATGTTTGAAAACCCAAGCTTTCTTATAATCGTCCAGCGCAATATAATTCATCTTTAAACACCTTCAGTCTTAATGGCACGGATTATAACATTTCAGTCCGTCACGTACGGCTTTTATTTTTTGGAGCTTGAATTAGTGGATATCACACCTGGAATTTACCGCCACTACAAAGGAAAATTATATCGAGTGCACGCCTTGGCAACGCACAGTGAAACGCAAGAGAAGCAAGTGGTTTATCAAACCTTATATGGAGATATGAGCTTTTGGGTTCGACCACTTGAAATGTTTTTAGAAGACGTTATGGTCGAAGGCGAAGCGGTGCCTCGCTTCACCTTAATCGAAACCGAAGCAGGGTTGGCAGCGAAAAGCTGATTGTGGCAAGATGAGCCTATCTCATCTGACCACAAGAAGTTGAATTATGTTTAAAGGTACTGATCAATATATTGCTACCTCTGCACTACAACAGGCCGTGAATGCGGCCATCGTTTTAGAAAAACCACTCCTGATTAAAGGTGAGCCTGGTACAGGCAAGACCTTACTCGCCGAAGAACTGGCAAAAAGTTTAGATACCGAACTAATCCAATGGCATATAAAGTCAACAACCAAAGCCCAGCAAGGCCTGTACGAATACGATGCGGTCTCGCGTTTACGCGACAGTCAACTTGGCGATCCTCGCGTTAATGACGTTGGTAATTACATCATCAAAGGTAAGCTGTGGCAGGCCTTTACCGCGACAAAGCGCCCCGTTCTGCTGATTGATGAAATCGACAAAGCCGATATTGAGTTTCCCAATGATCTACTGTTAGAACTCGATAAAATGGAGTTTCATGTCTACGAAACTAACGAGCAAGTAAAGGCAAAGGTGCGCCCCATCGTGATTATTACTTCAAACAATGAAAAAGAGCTGCCAGATGCCTTTTTACGCCGCTGCTTTTTCCACTACATCGACTTTCCGAGCAAAGAAGAGATGCAGCAGATTGTAGACGTGCATTTTCCACATATTAAAGCAAATTTAGTACAACGAGCACTCGAAAGCTTTTTCCAATTACGCGACACACCAAACCTAAAGAAAAAGCCAAGCACGAGTGAATTACTCGACTGGCTAAAACTATTATTAGCGGAAGATATTTCCCCTGACGCGTTGCATGACAAATCTAACCAAGGTGGCCTAATGCCGTTATTTGGTGCGCTACTTAAAAACGAGCAAGATGTTTCTTTGGTTGAGAAACTCGCCTTTATGAGCCGCCGCTGATCATGCTCATCGATTTTGTACTCACGCTTAGACGTTACGGTATCAAAGCGAGCCTGCGCGAATTACTAGACTGTTTAGAGGCGCTGGATAAAGAAATTTGCTTTGCCGATCTGGACGGCTTTTACTTTTTGGCAAAAACCATCTTCGTGAAAGATGAAACCTTGTTTGATAAATTCGACCGTGCGTTTGCTGATTACTTTGAGGGAATAGAGTCAATTGATCTCTTCTCACAACTTCAACAGCAGCAATTGCCTGAGGATTGGTTGCGTAAAGAGTTTGAGAAGTCGCTGTCTGAAGAAGAAAAAGCCAAACTTAACGCCATGGGTGGACTCGATAAGCTCCTTGAAACGTTAAAAGCACGCTTGGCTGAGCAACAAAAACGTCACGCAGGGGGTAATAAATGGGTTGGTACAGGTGGCACTTCGCCTTTTGGCGCTTACGGCTATAATCCTGAAGGGATCCGCATTGGCCAAGATGGAAACCGTCATCGCCGAGCAGTAAAGGTCTGGGATAAAAGGCAGTATCGCAACCTTGACAGTAATACCGACATCAGCAGCCGCAATATTAAGCTTGCACTCAAGCAATTGCGTAAATTTGCGCGCAGCGGAGCAAGCGATCAGCTCGACCTTAATGAAACTATTCGCGCTACCGCAAGACAAGGCGGCATGCTGGATGTGAAAATGGCTCCTGAGCGGCATAACTCAGTGAAGGTATTGATGCTGTTTGATATTGGCGGCTCTATGGATGACCATATCCAGCTTTGTGAACAACTCTTCAGTGCCGCACACAGTGAATTTAAGCACCTTGAGTTTTTTTACTTTCATAATTGTGTGTACGAACATGTTTGGCACGATAATGACCGTCGTGACAGCGAATTGCTTGATACTTATCAGCTAATTAACCGATACGGCTCAGACTATCGACTAATATTTGTTGGTGACGCGACAATGGGTCCCTATGAAATCACCTATCCCGGCGGTAGCGTAGAGCATTGGAATCAAGAAGCAGGAGCTACTTGGCTGAATCGTTTAACCAATCACTTTAGTAAGGTGGCTTGGCTTAACCCTCAGCCGCAAAGCTATTGGTCTTATTACCATTCGATAGAGCTAATAGATCAATTAATGCAAAACCGAATGTATCCGCTAACAATAGAGGGACTAAGTCAGGCGTTTAAAGAGTTAAGCTAAAGCAGTGCTGCTTGCAAGGTAAGCACCTTGCAAGCAATAATGCGAAGTTAGTCATTCGCTTCGATAGGTTCTAGTTGTAGTTTTGAAGCGATCAATACGGCTTGAGTACGGTTATAGACACCCAACTTTCTGAAGATAGCGGTGATATGCGCTTTCACCGTTGCCTCTGAAATATTTAGCTCGTAGGCAATTTGCTTATTCAGTAAACCTTCGTGTAAATATTGCAGCACTTTATATTGCTGCGGCGTGAGCGAGGCCACTTGTTGGGCAAGCTCTTTGTCTTCCCCTTCCAGTTCAGCCACTTTGTCTTTCATGCCTTCAGGCAACCACGTGTCACCTTCAAGCACTTGCTCTATGGCTTCGGTAATTTGTTCTACTGACGCCGCTTTTGGGATAAAACCCATCGCGCCGTATCCCATCACTTTAGAAATGATAGAAAGGTCTTCGCTTCCCGAAACCACAACAACTGGAAGACTTGGGTGATCCTCACGGATCCGAATTAGTCCATATAAATCACCATTGCCCGGCATATGTAAATCGAGCAGGAGTAGGTCTAGTTCTTCTTGTTGTTGTAAGACCGAGAGCGTAGTGTCAAAGTTTTCAGATTCGAATACCTCTAATCCTTCAAACTGCGCTTTTAGAGCCCCCTTAAGCGCCTCTCGAAATAGAGGATGATCATCCGCGATTAAAAACTGATACATGCTATGCTCCTAAAAAATCGGCTGTTATCGTAAAGATAACAGCCGTTATAGTATGTTTATATTAGGTCGCAATTCAAGTTATTCAGTTAACGATTCAATCTATTCTCGATTAATTCATCAACCACACTTGGATCGGCAAGTGTAGAAGTATCCCCTAACTGTTGATACTCGTTGGCTGCAATCTTACGCAAAATACGGCGCATGATTTTACCAGAACGGGTTTTAGGTAAACCTGGAGACCATTGGATCATGTCAGGGGTTGCAATTGGGCTTAGCTCTTTACGCACCCAATTTCTCACCTCTTTAGTTAACTCGTCAGATACCGTTACCCCTTCATTTGGCGTGATATAGACATAGATCCCTTGGCCTTTAATATCGTGTGGATAGCCTACCACAGCCGCCTCAGCAACCGCTTCGTGAGCGACTAACGCACTTTCGATTTCAGCAGTACCGAGGCGGTGACCTGAAACGTTAAGTACATCATCCACGCGACCGGTGATCCAGTAGTAACCGTCTTCATCACGGCGACAACCATCGCCCGTGAAATAAACGCCCGAATAAGCCGAGAAGTAAGTTTGTTCAAAGCGCTCATGGTCGCCATAAACCGTACGGGCTTGTGAAGGCCAGCTATCCAAAATCACCAGATTACCTTCGGTCGCGCCTGTCAGCGTATTACCTTCCGCGTCAAATAGTGCAGGAGCAATACCAAAGAATGGACGGGTCGCAGAACCCGGCTTAAGTGCAGTAGCGCCAGGTAGTGGCGTGATCATGATGCCGCCCGTTTCGGTTTGCCACCAAGTATCTACGATAGGACAATCACTATTACCAATTTGCTCATAATACCAAGACCAAGCCTCTGGATTAATTGGCTCACCGACCGAACCCAAAATACGTAAACTGTCACGCTTAGAACTTGCTGTCGGCTCATCACCCTTCGCCATCAACGCACGGATCGCGGTAGGTGCAGTATAGAGAATAGTAACACCATGTTTATCAACGATTTCACCCATGCGACCAGACGTTGGATAAGTCGGTACGCCTTCGAATACAACTTGAGTACAACCATTTACTAGTGGACCATAAGCAATATAACTGTGACCCGTGATCCAGCCCACATCCGCGCTACACCAGTAAATATCATCTTCTTGAAGGTCGAATACATACTCATGGGTCATTGATGCATACACTAGGTATCCACCCGTAGTATGCACTACCCCTTTCGGCTGACCGGTAGAGCCCGAGGTATAAAGAATAAAGAGCGGATCTTCCGCATTCATCATTTCAGGTTCACATTCGGCAGGTTTATCAGCAACTAATTCATGCCACCATACATCGTGAGCATTCCATTCAACATCGCCACCTGTTAATTGATGTACAATCACATGCTCGATAGTGGTGACGCCAGCTTGCGCTACCGCTTCATCAACATTTGCCTTAAGCGGCACACAATTACCACCGCGACGACCTTCATCTGAGGTGATGACAACTTTGGCGCCAGAATCTTTGATACGGTCTGCAATCGCTGAAGGTGAAAAGCCCCCAAACACAACGGAATGGATAGCACCAATTCTTGCACAGGCCTGCATGGCATAAATTGCTTGTGGAGTCATCGGCATGTAAATAGCAACGCGGTCACCCTTTGTAACGCCTAAACTCTTAAGACCATTGGCAAGCTTTGCGACTTCATCGTGTAGCTGTTGGTAGGTAATATTTTCTGTTTGTTCTGGATTATCACCTTCCCAAATCAATGCAACCTTATCGGCGCGCTTTTCCAGGTGTCTATCAATACAGTTATAAGAGGCATTTAGTACGCCGTCTTCGTACCATTTAATATTGATATGGCCTTTGTCGAATGAGGTATTTTTAACTTTGCTATAGGGTTTGAACCAATCTAAACGTTGACCGTGCTCTTTCCAAAACTCTGCGGGGTCATCAACCGACTTTTGATATAGTTCTTGATATTGCTCGTCGTTGATTAATGCTGCGTTCTTGATTTTTTCAGGAACTGGATAAATGCTCTGTGACATAGTCATCTCCATTATATTTAGAGGTCTAGGTCTGCTAGACACGCTTTTCCTAAGGATCACCCAGCCTTGGGTGTTTAAGTATTAGACCTTAGTTGTAGAACAGCTGCAAACGTAAAAGTTTCATACAGCTTACCGATTGTACCCAATTTAATACAAATATTATGATCGCCTTATCCTCCACTCATTTACCGTATGCCACCTTAGTCTAATAGACCAATAGGTAATTGAGTAAAAACCAACCTTAAACAACAGTTAGTGATGATTAAAATGAATGTCAGCTGCTGCCAACTGCAAAGCACAGCTATTGAGGAACTGGATTATGACAACGAATAACATTAATAAAAAACTGCTCGCAGTTGCTATCAGTAGTCTCTGCGCTCTCCCTGCCACTGCGGCTGAGATTGGCGATACTAAAGTTAACTATGGTGGTTATATCAAGCTTGATGCCATTTGGAGTGACTTTTCTGACGGCGCGCTGGGTGCGCAAAATATCGGCCGAGACTTTTACGTTCCTGGTACGACTCCGGTCGGGGTAAACTCAGATAGCGACGCTGTATTTGATATGCACGCTCGTCAATCTCGGTTTAGCTTCGGGACCGATACTAAGCTTGATGATGGCAGCAGTATCAAGACTAAAATCGAGCTAGACTTTATTTCTACATCGGGAGGCAATGAGCGTGTTAGTAACTCCTACTCACCTCGTATTCGCCAAGCCTTTGTGAGCTACAAGGGTTTCTTGTTCGGTCAGGCTTGGTCAAACTTCCAAAATGTTAGTGCGCTACCAGAGACTTTAGATTTCGTCGGCCCAGCTGAAGGTACCGTTTTCGTACGCCAAGCCATGGCTAAATACACCACAGGAAACTGGTCTTTCTCTATTGAAAACCCAGAAAGTACAGTTACCACTGCAGATAGTGGCCGTGTCGTCACTGATGACGCTAGCATGCCTGATTTCACTGCACGTTACACACACAATGCTGATTGGGGTCATATTGCGGTAGCGGCACTTGCGCGCCAAATTACCTATAAAGTCGGTGGAGCTGATGAGTCTGAAAGCTCATTTGGGGTCAGTGCGTCTGGTCGTGTTAATTTTGGTGACAATAACTTGAAATTTATGCTGACCCAAGGTCAAGGGCTTGGTCGTTACGTAGGCCTAAACGTTGCTAATGGCGCGGTATACGACGGTAACTCGTTACATGCAATTGACTCGACGTCGGGCTTTATCGCTTATCAACATAGCTGGAATGAACAATTCCGTTCAACATTCTTATACTCTTTCTTTAATGCTGATAACGAAAGCGATTTGCTGGCGGTGACTGGCGATCCGACAAAATCAAGTATGAGTTACAGCGCAAACCTACTTTATTCACCCGTGAAAAAGCTTACCTTTGGTGCTGAATATAAAATGGGTACTCGGGAAACAGAAAGTGGCCTCGAAGGTGATTTAGACAGACTGCAACTTTCAGTGAAATACGTGTTTTAAGAGTTTGTTATTTTAATAGACTACTACCAATTCACTTCCTAACTGCGGCCTATTGGCCGCTTTTTTATTGTTGGTCGCGACATAAAGTCCACAGCAACGGTAGGCTTCTTCGCGACATAAAGTCGCTGCTACGATGTGTTTTTTCGCGGTATAAAGGCTCTGTTATAGAGTGTTTCTTCGCGACAAAAAGTCGCAGCTATGGTGTGTTTTTCGCGACATAAAGTCGCTGCTACGACATGTTTTATCGCGACATAAAGTCCGCTGCTACGATTTGTTTATTCGCGACATAAAGTCGCTGCTACGGTGTGTTTTTTGCGGCATGAAAGAGCGCGGCTACTCGTGGGATTTCATCGTCTAACGTTGTGGCCATATCGCGCCAATAAAAAACCCCGCTGGCTGGCGGGGTTTTACAATCATCTCAAAAGCATCATCTTATTGAGCTTTTGCATCCTTCATATAATCAAAGAACTTGCTATCCGGTGATAACACCATAACGTCATTCTTATCTTTAAAGGTATTTTTATATGCTTCAAGCGAACGAACAAACCCGAAAAACTCAGGGTCTTTATTATATGCTTTAGCGTAAATGTTTGCCGCCGTTGCATCACCTTGACCGCGAACCGCGCGAGCATTACGCTCGGCATCTGCAAGCATGACTGTCACTCGACGATCAACATCAGCGCGGATGGTCTCCGCCTTTTCCTGACCTTCTGAACGGTGCTCTTTTGCCACAGCTTGGCGCTCAGCACGCATACGTTGGTAGATTGAGCTGCTTACTTCGTTAGGTAAGTTAATCTGCTTAACACGGACATCCAGCACTTCAATCCCAAGCTCACTCGCGCTTTCCGACGCTTGAACTAACGCTTCTTCCATTAGCTCGCTACGTTCACCAGATACTATTTCTTTAATAGTACGCGAACCGAAGTTTGTTCTTAGACCGTTGTTCACCTTTTGCTTAAGTAGCGTTTCCGCATACTGCTTATCACCACGCGCACGTAGGTAATAAGCACTAAAATCATTCACGCGCCACTTCACGTAAGAATCCACGATTAGATCTTTCTTCTCACTGGTTACAAAGCGATCAGGTTGACCATCTAGGGTTTGGATCCGCGCATCTAATTTACGTACTTGGCTAAAGAAAGGCACTTTCAGGTGAAGACCAGGTTCATACACCAAAGCATCGCCATTCGCGTCTTTTTGTACCTTACTAAATAGCAGTACAATTGCTCTTTGACCTTCGTTTACTACAAAGATACCAGAAAACGACATGATCACGGCAGTGACTAATAGAAGTAGACTAAAATTCTTCATATTGATTATCTCCCGTTACCAAATCTGTCGCGATTAAATCTATCGCCGCCTGAATTGACAGAACTATTTTGCTGTTGAGTACCTTCAATCGTTCTACGAAGCTGCTCAATATCACTCTGATTTGGTAAACGTACTGGTGACGAAGCGTTGTTATGGGATTGCATAATCTTATCAAGTGGTAGATACAGCATGTTATTACCACCTTCAACATCAACCAATACTTTTGAGCTACGGCCCAAAATCTGCTCCATTGCATCAATATATAAACGTTTACGCGTTACTTCTTTTGCTGCTTGGTACTCAGGAAGTAACTTTTCAAAGCGCTCTACTTCACCTCGAGATTCAAGGATAATACGTTCGCGATAAGCTTCTGCTTCTTGCGTCATACGAGTCACTTGACCACGCGCACGCGGTTCAATTTCCCTCGCATAAGCTTCTGCTTCACGAATGAAACGCTCTTCATCTTCTTGTGCAGCAATCGCATCATCAAATGCGTCTTTTACTTCTGCTGGTGGACGAGAATCTTTAAAGTTAACGTCCGTAACAATCAAACCAAGGTTGTATGGTTCGATAATACTGTTTAGCTCTTCCCAAGTGCGTTGGCGAACCACTTCACGACCCGTAGTTAACACTTGGTCCATGCGAGCATGACCCACAACATAACGCAGAGCACTGTCTAGCGCTTGTTGTAAGCTGTGGTCAGCATCGGTCACACTGAAACGATAAAGTGTTGGATCAACAACACGATATTGCACTTCAAACTCAACGCTTACTACGTTTTCGTCTTCCGTAAGCATAAAGCCTGAAGCCGACAATGAACGTACCGCTTCAATATCTACAGGAATAACACGCTCGATGAACGTGGCTTTCCAGCGCAGACCCGGCTCAGCAATACGGTCAAATTTACCAAATTGCAACACGATACCGCGCTCAGCTTCTTTTACCGTGTAAATACCACTTAGTGCCCATACGATGGCTGCGATAATAAGTATAAAGACGAAACCAGCACCGCCTAATCCGCCATTACCACCTTTCCCCGGCTTACCGCCGAAAATACCGCCGAATTTATTACCAAATTTACGGAATACTTCATCTAGATCAGGTGGGCCTTGATCCCGCCCCCCGCGGTTTTTCCACGGATCGTTATCATTGCCATTATTACCCGGTTCGTTCCAGGCCATAGCTATACTCCATTGTTATTTAAATGAATTAGGTTAAATCTAACAAAATTCGAGCGACTCTCATATAAAAATACGCTCGAAATTGACGATTTTTAACTACCAACGACCAAATCATTGAGATTTCGCCCGAATTCCTTATTGAGCTTTTCCCATTCGATTTTTGGCATTCTTACCGAAACAAGCCAGTTGCCTTGCTCGTCGTAGCCTTTTTCATCCACGGCATTGAGCTCAAATAGCGCACCTCGTAAACGCCCAAGCGCAGGAGGGACAGCAAGCTCAGCTGTGAAAACGGTTTTTGCCAACAACTCTTTAACGGCGTCGAATAACAACGAAATCCCTTCTCCAGAGTGGGCACTTAACCACACTCTGATCGGTTTTCCTTCATCGTCCCTATCTATTCTAGGCGCAACTTCGTCCATTAGATCAATTTTGTTGTAGACTAAAAGTTGAGGAATGTCATTGGCTTCAATTTCCTCTAGAACCAATTGTACCTGTTCTATGTTTTCTTTTCTTCTCGGATCTGCAACATCGATGACATGAAGCTGTAAATCTGCCTCACGAGTCTCTGTTAAAGTCGCCTTAAATGCTGCTACCAAGTCATGAGGTAAATGACGAATAAAACCTACTGTATCTGCTAAGATAACGGGGCCAACATCATCGATTTCTATTTTTCTTAGCGTAGGATCAAGCGTTGCGAACAATTGGTCCGCAGCATATACATCCGCATCCGTAATTTTGTTAAACAGCGTCGATTTACCCGCATTGGTGTAGCCTACCAGAGAAACGGTTGGGATCTCGTTACGACTGCGCGCTCGACGCCCTTGCTCACGCACAACGGCTACCTTGTCTAATCGTTTACGAATACTCTTAATTCGCTCTCTTAGTAACCGTCTATCGGTTTCTAATTGGGTTTCACCAGGACCACGTAAGCCGATCCCCCCTTTTTGCCTTTCTAAGTGCGTCCATCCTCGAATTAAGCGCGTAGAGATATGCCTTAGCTGAGCAAGCTCAACCTGCAATTTACCTTCGTGGGTACGGGCTCTTTGCGCGAAAATATCTAAGATCAGCGTTGTCCTATCTAACACTCGGCACTTACAAACGCGTTCTAAATTGCGCTCTTGTGAGGGACTGAGTTGGTGGTTAAATATGATGACATCTGCGTTGTGGATGTTGACAATCTCGGCAATTTCTTCAGCTTTACCCGTTCCGACAAACAACTTTGCATGTGGTGCTTGACGGCTGCCTTGCACAACCGCCACACTACTAACACCAGCAGAAGAAACTAGCATTTCCAATTCACGTAGATCTTCGCGATCTCCTTCGTGAGGAAATTCTATATGAACCAAGACTGCCTGTTCGCCGGCTTCATAACGGTCAAACAAGCATTAAGCTCCTACTAATAAGAATTAATAATTACCTTCTTCACCTTGGTCGCCCGCTTCACTTCCGGTTGCATTTTGGAAGTTAACCGCACGAGCTGGAACCACAGTGGAGATGGCGTGTTTGTAAACCATTTGGTTTACTGTGTTTTCAAGCAAAATCACAAATTGGTCAAATGACTGGATCTTGCCCTGTAATTTAATGCCATTCACTAAAAAAATTGAGACAGGAATGCGCTCACGACGCAAGACATTCAAAAATGGGTCTTGTAAAGATTGGCCTTTTGCCATTTTCTTATCCTTCGTTTTAGGTGTTATTATGTCAGGTCGTTGATTTAATCAGAACACGCTGATTTAACAACTACTATTAGCTTAGCGAAGTTAGAACACGTTGCAAGTTTTCTTGACTATCGGTGTCAAGCCAAGTCACATCTTGCCACCCCCTCAGCCAAGTTAATTGCCGCTTCGCCAGTTGTCTGGTCGCTGCGACGCCTTTGAAAACCATTTCGTTATAATCGCACTCGCCAGCTAAATACTCCCACATTTGCCGATATCCGACACAGCGAATAGAAGGCAAATCAGGGTGTAAATCTTTACGTTGATATAAGGCCAAAACTTCATTTTTAAAGCCTTCATCCAACATTATTTTAAATCTTTTCTCTATACGTTCATGCAAAACTTTTCGGTCATTTGGCGCAATCGCAAATTGATGAAACTGATATGGCAATGCATCCTGTTTGCTTTGCTGCAATTGAGTCATCGTTTTACCACTAATGCGATAAACTTCCAAAGCGCGGTTGATGCGTTGCGAATCGTTTTCACTGATTTTAGCCGCGGCTTCTGGGTCAATCTCTTTTAACTGTTGATGCAGCGCAGGCCAACCCTTTTGTTCGGCTTCGCGCTCCAATACCGCTCTGATTTCAGCATCAGCCTCTGGTAATGGCGACAGGCCTTCAATCAAGCCTTTAAAGTACATCATTGTGCCGCCGACTAAAATTGGCACCTTGCCACGCTGATGAAAATCATCAATTAGTTTAATAGCATCGGCACGAAACTCAGCAACCGAATAGCTTTGTGCAGGATCAATAATATCAATTAGGTGATGTGGTGCCTGTGCTTGCTCTTGTGCGCTCGGCTTTGCCGTACCGATATCCATCCCTTTGTACACTAACGCCGAGTCTACACTGATGATTTCGGTATTTAACGCTTGGCATAACTCTATGGCCAATGCGGTTTTGCCCGCTGCTGTCGGTCCCATTAGGGTAATGACAGGTAACTTGTTCACATCTAACCTACTAATAAACTGCACTAATCTCGTATTATAGCTGATAGTACATGGTAATTAATACCTACTTAGGCACGAATTACTGCGAACTTAAAAAACTGACCAACTTCTGGGCATCAATTGTAACCGCACTTTTATGAATACGAGCCAAACATGAGGCTTTTGAAAGTAATTTTTCTTTAACTAAATCAAAATGCTGGCTATCGAAATAGCTACTGGGTGTTGAGACTTCTAGCCACTGTAACCAATCTTGGAGTTCAGCATCTGAGCTTGGTTCCATCATTTGCTTAGAAATTTCACCAACATCTATGCTATAGAGCGACACAGGCAATTTTTTAACTAAAATATGGCCATCAAAGATTTCAATCGCAAACCCTAAAATTGCCAACCAAGTTTCACGCTGCTGCAATGCTTCCAGTGCGGCTTTATCTAACTTGATGCGCACGGGTAACAGCAGCGCTTTGCCTTGCAATGTGCCATCTTGCTCAATTTGCATTTGCCAATATGGCAACAGCCCTTGCCTACAATCACCAAACAACAACTGATTGTCTTGCTCAAGCATGACTTTGCCTTGCGGCAACAGCATCCAGCTAGATTTACTGGCGGATATCGGGACGCTACTTACTTCAATTGACGGTAATTCAGCTTCTTCAATTTGATCGAAGTGCTGCATCTGTTGATGTGATAGTCCTTGATAGAGCTGGTTTACATTCACCTGCTTTTTGCCACCACCTGTTGCACCGCCATAGTTACTTCGACCGCCACCTGAGGCTGCTCTTGAAGCCTCAGTGCGTTCGCCGAAGGTACTTGGAGCCGAATAGGCCTGTGCTTGCGTTTCGGGCTGTAAGGTTGAACGGTAACTTTGATGATAGGTTTCATCTACCTGTTCTTGGGGCGTAAATAATGGCGATGCGATATCAGGTGCTTGAGTCTCGGTCTCGCTTGCACAAGGTAAATCAATTTGCTCCGTCGCGACCTGCTTTATTGCTTGTACGATAAAGTCGTGAACCAAGCGCGCTTGATGGAAGCGAACTTCGTGTTTCGCGGGATGGACATTAACGTCAACTTGTCTCGGATCTAATTCAAGATATATGACAAAACCGGGAAGCTCTTCATGCCCGATTGATTCATCAAATGCTTGGCGAATCGCATGCAAGATGAGCTTATCTCGCATCATACGACCATTTACGTAGGTATATTGTGTGCCGTTGTTCACCCCCGCAGGTAACACCCAACCGAATAATCTTAGTCCCTCATGACCTGAGTCGATAAAGCTTGCTTGCTGTAAGAATGCTTTACCACCAACTTGCGCAACTCGCTCAACACCTTTTTCAATAGTGCGAGGGCGATATTGGCGAACCACCTTTTGGTTATGAGTGAGCGTGATGGCAACATCAAAACGACTCAATGCAATGCGCTTAACCAGCTCATCGATATGGCTAAACTCGGTTTTTTCGGTGCGTAAAAATTTCCTGCGTGCAGGCGTGTTGAAAAACAGGTCTTTGACTTCAATCGTGGTGCCGTCTGGGTGCGCGGTAGGTTGAACCTGCACAGCCATATCTCGCCCTTCGGCGAAAGCCTGCCAAGCAGTTTCTTGCGCTTGAGGTTTAGAGCTCAGAGTCAGTCGCGATACTGAACTGATGGATGCCAGCGCCTCACCTCGAAAGCCCAGCGAAGCAATACACTCTAGATCATCCAAGCTTTTCAGTTTACTTGTCGCGTGGCGAGACAGCGCCAACATCAGCTCGTCTTTAACAATACCGATACCGTTATCACGGATCCGAATAAGCTTGTGTCCTCCACGCTCAATATCTATTTGAATGCGCGTCGCACCAGCATCAATACTGTTTTCCACCAGCTCTTTCACAACGGACGCTGGCCGCTCCACCACCTCACCGGCAGCGATTTGGTTGGCCAACCGAGCTGGAAGTATTTCTATCGTCATCATTTACGCTTTTGGAATAGTTAAGACTTGCCCAATAAACAAGGTATTGTTTTTCAGGTTATTTGCTTTTTTCAATTCACTGACCGTAATACCATAACGGCTAGCCAGCACACTCAATGATTCGCCACTTTTTACTTTATGCGTCACCGGCTTATTGGATTGCATACGCGCAAAGAGCGAATTATCCGGTGGATTTTTTTCATAATAGCCCTTTATCGAACTAAAAATAGCCCGAGCTAAACGCTCTTGGTAATGCGGAGACATTAATAGTTTTTCTTCTTTAGGGTTTGAAATAAACCCGGTTTCTACCAGGATCGAAGGTATATCTGGTGATTTTAGTACCCCAAAGTTTGCAGCTTGCGGTCTGCTTTTGTGCATTTTTGCCACTTTTTTCAGCTCTTTGACGACTTCTTCTGCGACCTGAAACCCGGTTTTCATCGAATGTTCCATCGACATATCAAGTAACGCTTTGGCTAAATATTTTTCGTTGGCCGTATCCTTAATTAAATCGGCAGCCCCTCCCAATAACTGTGAGTGTTTTTCTTTGTCTTCTAGCCACTTACCTATTTCAGAATTTGCTCTGCGCAGTGATAACACCCAGACCGACGCACCGCGTGGTTGAGGACTGGTGAAGGCATCTGCGTGAATAGACACAAAAAAATCCACTTTTCTTTCGCGCGCTCTTGCGGTTCTCGTATTCAACTTGAGGTAATAATCGCCAGTACGAATAAGCTTTGCGCTCATCCCTGGCTGGCTATCGACTAAGCGTGCTAAACGCTTCGCAATTTGAATGGTTACGAGCTTTTCATAAGTACCTGAAGGTCCAATAGAACCCGGATCTTCACCGCCATGACCAGCATCGATGGCGATGACAATATCTCTGTCTTGCGCCAGTGTTTTTCGTGGTGTGGCAGTTTTTGTATCGTCATAAGCGCTCATCTGCTTACCATACAAATCAACGACTAAGCGGTTTTTATACGGGCCGGTTGGTGCCAACGCAAAGATTTTTGGCGTAGCGCTGCGACTTAGCTCCACAACAATCCGTGCAGAATTGCTATTTTTTGGTTTGCTGTGGCGCACTTTGTTTACAACGCGATGTTCGTCAGGAACACTCGGAAAGTCTTTTTGTTGCTTGGTGTTTTCAAGGTCGATCACCAAGCGCAGTGGATTTTTCAGCACAAAATAGCTGTAATCCGGCTTATCGCTCATATCAAAAACAATACGAGTGCTTTCTGGGGAGGGCCAAACACGCACACTTTCAATGGCGTTTTGGGCAAAGCTATGCATGCTCGCTAAGAGCATGCCGATAAAAATGAAAATATAACTAATAGTCGGCTGATTACGCATGATCTTGTAATTGTTTTAATAGTGCCTCGCCGCGGCTAGACTTGGCCTCAAGTGTAATTTGACGGCCATCACCAGCATACTGCATTGTGACGTCTATATCTGGGTTTGGAATAAAGCCTTCACCTTTTTCAGGCCACTCAACAACACAGATAGCATTACTTGCAAAGTAATCCCGGATCCCCATGTATTCGAGCTCTTCAGGCGAACCTAATCGATATAAATCAAAATGATATATTGAGACATCATCCAGTTCATAAGGTTCAACTAAGGTATAAGTTGGACTTTTTACCTTACCTGAATGACCAAGGCTTTGCACGATCCCGCGAGTGAGCGTGGTTTTACCCGCGCCTAAATCACCGTGTAAAAATAGTACCGCACCTTGACGAATAACATTGGCAATTTTATTACCCATGGCAACTGTTGCTGGCTCATCAGCCAAATCGAATTTCATATGACCTGTCGTCATCCTAAAACACCTCGAATATGTTCGAATAAATCCCCGGCCAACATACCTTTTTCGCCATCATTGGCGGCCTGCTCGGCAGCTAAACCATGAATATACACGGCTAGGTTTGTTGCAGCAAATGCTTCCATCCCTTGGGCAATTAAACCGCCTATAATACCAGATAAAACATCGCCCATCCCAGCACTCGCCATTCCTGCACAGCCTGAACGATTAATATTTATCCGCTCACCTTCAGATACCAAACTGCCCGGCCCTTTTAGTACCGTAACAGCGCCATATTCATGGCTAATTTTTTTAGCCACCGCGAAGCGGTCGTGTTCATTTAGCGGTGTCTCTAAGTGACTCAATAACCGCCTTGCTTCACCTAGGTGAGGCGTTAACACCCAGTTTGATTTTTGCCTCGGTGCATGCGCTAAACAATTGAGTCCATCAGCATCCATAACCATCGGCAATTCAGTTGCCATCGCACAATTAAAAAGTGATTTTGCCCAAGCGTCTTGACCAAGCCCGGGACCAAGCACTATCACACTGGCTTTTTTCATCAGTGGCGATAACTCATTCGCACTCTCAACACCGTGCACCATTAATTCAAAGCGCCCCTGTAAGACGCTCGCGATATTATCAGGATGAGTAGCGACCGATACAAGGCCAGCTCCTGCTCGCAGAGCGGCTTCGGCTGCCAATCGAATTGCCCCAGCCATGCCACGATTACCGCCAATAAGTAACACATGACCATGTGCATTTTTATAGCTATCTAGTGCTCGCTGCGGCCTTGCTGCCATGAAGGTTTCATGATTTAAGTAATTTGATGTTGGCGTTACTAGGGTTTTGAATGCTTCACCAACATCCAAATCGGCTAACAATAACGTTCCCACAAAACGCTTTGCTGAGCCGCTAAGTAAGCCCTGTTTTAACGCGATAAAGGTGATGGTTTTGGTAGCTAAAAATGCACTGGCCGCAACTTCTCCTGTTGTGGCATTTATACCGCTCGGTACATCAAGTGCCAACCTAGTAACCGGCAGTTTATTTATTTTGTCAAAACAAAGGCAAACATGGTCAGGCAGCTCACCTCTAAAACCGGTGCCGAACACACCATCAACCACCACCGTAAACTGACTTAACTCTACCTCGTTCAACGAAAAAACCAATGCGCCTTGATATTGAGAAAATGCCTGCTGCGCATCGCCCGTTAAGCTTTCGGGTGCAAATAACGCAAATACGGTGACGGAAAATCCGGCCTGCTGACATAATTTAGCAACGACAAAACCGTCTCCCGCGTTATTACCTTTACCTGTGATAACTAAGATATGACTGGATTTTGGCTGGCTGTTTTCAATAAAGCGAAATGCAGCAGTCCCTGCTCGCTTCATTAAAGTACTTAGATCTGTGCCTGATAACTTTGCGGCTTTTGCTTCATATTGCTGCACTTGTTGGGCTGAATAAGCAAATTGTGGTAAATTGTCCGTGTATTCATTAGCCATTATTTCTTCCCGTGACGACCGATAATATCAATTATAGTGAACTTGCAGCACAAATTAAGCAATGGGGCCAAGAACTTGGCTTTGCAGAAGTCGGTATAACCGACATTGATTTACGCGAGCATGAAGCGCAACTTCAGCGCTGGTTAGACGCAGGCTATCATGGTGAAATGGCGTATATGGCGGCGCATGGAATGAAGCGTGCCCGCCCCGCAGAACTGGTTCCTGGCACTCAGCGTATTATTTCGGTGAAAATGAACTATCTGCCACCCGATGCCAGCTTTGCCAGAGCGCTTGGTAACAAAACCACAGCTTACATCTCTCGTTATGCATTAGGTCGAGACTATCATAAGGTAATGCGCAATAAGCTAAAGCAGCTCGGACAAAAGATTGAGCAAGAAGTCGGCACATTAGGGTTTCGTCCTTTTGTCGACTCAGCCCCGGTACTAGAGCGACAAATTGCAGAAAAAGCAGGACTTGGCTGGCGTGGAAAAAACAGTCTAGTGATTAATAAGCAGGCGGGATCTTGGTTTTTCTTGGGTGAGCTGTTTGTTGATATTCCTCTTCCCATTGATAAACCAAACCAAGAAGAAGGTTGCGGCCGTTGTACCGCCTGCCTAACTTTATGCCCTACCGGCGCCATCGTAGAACCTTATGTCGTTGATGCGAGACGCTGCATTTCTTATCTCACCATAGAGCTTCAAGGCGCTATTCCAGAGGAGTTTAGGGCAAAAATGGGCAATCGGATATACGGTTGTGATGATTGCCAGTTAGTCTGCCCATGGAATCGCTATGGTCAAATAACGGAAGAAGCCGACTTTTTGCCGCGAACTCAACTTAAAGATCAGCAATTATTGAGCTTATTTGCTTGGGATGAAGCAACATTTTTAAAAAACACTGAAGGTAGCCCCATTCGCCGGATTGGACATGAACGTTGGCTACGAAACTTAGCCGTTGGCCTTGGCAATGCACAATACGATGAAGCCATCGTTATAGCACTGGAAGATAAGCGTCAAAGTGCCACTCCCCTTGTTATCGAGCATATCGACTGGGCGTTGGAGCAACAAAGACAAAAGTCAGACCAACATGAACGCAAAAAAGCAAGGCTGATCCGCATTATTGAAAAGGGCTTGCCACGGGACGCTTAGCGGATTTGTCGCGCTAAAGCACGACCTACGGTTAAATAAGTTGAGAGAATCACGATAAAAAAGCTGCGCTATAAAAGTTAAAGAAGTCGCGCTAAAGCGCGACCTACGGCGGTATTGGAAGTAGGGTTTATTCTGAGCGTCGCGAGAGTAGTTTTAAGTCTTCTTCAATATCATGGAAAGCGGTTTTCACCTCTCGCACACTTTCTTCCCTTGCGACTGAGCTTTGAATCGCTTTATCGACGTTTTGATAGATAAACATCTCCTGATCTTCGTCTAGGCCCATTGTCGGAATGCGCTCTTCAAATAACTCTTGTAATGAGCGGAACACTTTTTCATTTTCTTGACGATTTTTATCAAGCAGCGACACCATGCTGTTAAACTTACCTTGCACCATTTTTATCGCTTCTTCCAGGTCCTCGTGTTGCTGTACCAGCTTGCGTTTAGTGGAAATGGCAATTAACTGTTGCTCCGTTACGCTGGCAATAAAGCAAATATGATCCCGCAATCTACCGTGTTTATCTGGATCGTCTCCCGGCATATTGAGGATCAAAATACTCAAAAATGGATAGTTAACCAATATGCGGTTAGTAAATTCATGTAAGCGCCCTTTGGTGTGTAAGATTTCAAATAATTCAATGACGATAGGTGAGCAAATCCCCGTAGTTGCAAAGTGATGTTTTTGTCCCTCAAGTCGAACTTCAACATTACAATTAAGTCCCAGTCCCTTTAAACACTGACATAAAGCTTCCGCCAGTCGCGGGATTGTTTCTATCTCACCGATTTGCTCGATGTAGGTAACGATTTGCCCCATTTCACTGCTATTAGCCATGGCGCTAAATGCTGTGGAGGTTGCATCTTCAATTTGCTGAGCCAGAATATCTTTTTCTAGTAGCATTTGATTCAAGTGCGTGAGCTTGGCTTTTAACTCACCTTGGCCAAACGGCTTAACAATATAATCTTCAGCACCCACTGAGTAGCCTTCCATGCGCTCTTCAACAGAGCCCCTTGCCGACACAAACATAACGATAATATGCTGTGTGTTTGGATTGGCTTTAATCGCCTTACATACCTCATAGCCGCTCATTTTTGGCATGCTCACATCAAGTAAAATAACTTGAGGGTCAAAGTCTTCAACTACAGCTAGACATTCATGACCGCTTTCAACGGTTTTTAACTCAAAGTCTAAGTCTTCTAAAATCTCTTCAATGATTTCTAGATTAAATGGTTCGTCGTCAACTGCTAAGATTCTGCGTAAAGCCATAAATGAATATCCTTCGTCGGTTCACAATGGGAAAGGCACTGTGGGGAAAATATGGTAATTTAAGGCCAGTGCTTCAACAGCTCCCAATCAGATTGTATTAGTACAAGCTCTATTATTATTTATAGACGCTTACTCAACGCCTTTCCAATTACAACCATTACACTGCATTACTCTCAAGATGCTCTGTTAACGGCAGACTCACATTGATACATGCACCACCCTCGGGATTATTCTCGGCGTAAATCTGCCCTTTATGCAGCAAAATAAATTCCTTACATATAGCAAGACCTAAACCCGTGCCGCCAGCACCACTGTCTGTTTTACTGCTTTGCACAAACTTGGCAAAAATCTGTTCCAATTCGTCATCCGGAATACCAACCCCTTGATCAGCAATCTTGATATGAATATCTTGATCTTTACAGCTTAACAGTACACTCACCTCACTCCCTTCAGGGCTAAACTTGAGCGCATTGCCCAATAAGTTTCTGATCACTTGATTCATTTGCTCCGGATCGCAAAAGGTCATCACGCCTTGAGCGGGCTTTTCAAAGCGGATTTTTATCTTTTTCTCAAGCGCAGTGCCCGATACATCTTCAATACCGCTTTGGATCACATTAACGAGGTTGTGAAAGCTTGGATTAAATGGAAAGCGGCCTGCGTCTAACTTTGATAAATCAAGCAGATTGTTAAGTAGTACCAGTAGACGCTCACCACTGGTTTCGATACGAGATAAATACTTTTTGAGCTTGTCTGCCGGCACTTCTGGAGCCGTTAACTTATCTAAACCGAAACGTGCAAAACTTAATATAGAGTGCATTGGTGTGCGAAGCTCATGGGACATATTGGCTAGAAATTCAGATTTAGATAGGTTGGCCGCTTCCGCCGCTTCTTTGGCTTTTTGTAACTGTGCCGTTCGAGCTTGCACTTCAAACTCTAGTAACTCTTTGGTTTCTTCTAGCACTTCTTGTTGCTCTTTAAGCTTTGAGACATTTTTAAAAATGACCGCAAATGCCATATCACCGTGATGATCGATTTCGTTAAACGTTCCCATTAAAGGAATGCTGCGTTCACCCGCTTTTGGCAGACTCAGCTCACAATTAAAGTGCTTTAACATACCAACATGCTTCATCAAATCGCGTAATTGCGACACGGATATTTCATCAAATAGCTCAAAAATAGAGAGTGGCTGTAATTCTTCTTCCGTCAGCTCAAACAATTCGCAACACGCGTCATTTGCTTCAATAATATGGCCTTGACGGTTGAACAGCATAATCGGATCCGGGGTATGTTTATAAATCACGCGCAACAGACTGTCGCGTTCAATCAAGGCATCGACCGTATCCTGTAGGCGCTCAACCAACTCTTGGTTATGACGTCTTAAGAGCTCTGTTTGCCATAATTTATGCAGGCTTTGTAATAAATCACTCTCATCAAACGGTTTAATCAAAATGTCCTCAACCCCTTGACGCACAGCTTCTAACATATCCACTTGATTAACCCGAGAAGTCATCAATAAGCAGCGGCAATTGTGGTGCACTTGACGAACTTTATTAAACACATCTAAGCCAGTGTCTTTTTCTAGATTAAAGTCACAAATAAGGAGATCAACAGGATGTCGCTCGGCAACTTGCATCGCTTCATCAAGCGTCGTCGCGGTCGTCACCGCAAGCTGTGCTCCGCGTAGGCCGTTAGCTAAAGTCTCTAGACGAGGCGTATGATGGTCAACCAGCAACACTTTGGGCAGCACTAAGGTATTAGTAGAACCAATTTCCAGTAGGCGCTCAAGTAAGCCAGTAATATCTTTATTGGCAAAGAAGGGGTAGATCACAATGCCATTCGGCAAGGCGCGGTTGATTTCACTGAAAGATTTTAAGTGCTCGGCATTATCGGGTTTTGGTGCCAACAACACTAACTTATCATGATTCCTCAGTTGATATAACGCTTGGAGCTTACTGGCTGGCACCCCATGAGCAATAACAACAACATCAAATTTATCAAAATCGAGATTTGCTTCTAGACTCCGGTAATGCACATGCTCTACCTCACCACCGAGTAACTCAAATAATACCTTTACCCGCATCGCTTGCACACTGCTGCTGTCAATAATCAGCACTCGATTCGTCATAACCAGATCCTTTACCGATAATTCTGAGATCCAGTTTAGTAGAAGAATCACAAGACGCTAAAAAATAGCACTATTTTGATATGTTTGACGCCGTGGTCTAATTCACGCAGCGAAAAAAATTCAAACAGCAAAGACCAACGGCGTATAAAGCTATGCGAGAGACTTGCCCAAAATCGTCAAGCTATAGTGATTACCATCCATGACCGCGACGTTGGGTAATTCTCCCCACTTTTTATAACCGTGTTTTTCAAACAAGCGGATACTGGGGAGATTATGAGAAAAAATAAAGCCAAGTAACGTTGTAATAAACAGGGTCGGCGCTTGCTGCTCTGCAAAATCCATGAGTTTACTACCTAACCCTTGGCCTTGTGCGGCTTTTGCAAGATAAATACTCACCTCAGCCGTACCATCGTAGGCAGGGCGCCCATAAAAGCTGCTGAAGCTTATCCATGCAATCACCTCCCCCTCCTGTTCTACTACATAAATTGGACGATTTTGCGTATGTGCGGCGAACCAACTTTGCTTTTGTGCTACGCTTACGAGCTCCGTATCCGCTGTGACTTGGCGGCTCGGTATCGTTTCGTTGTAAATGGCAACAATGGCACAAAGGTCATGCGGTTTAGCGAGTCTAATATTCATGAAAGCTGATCAAGGTAACGAATATTTTCGTATCATAAGAGATAAACAAAATAAAAGGAAAGCACTGATGATAAAAAGTCTTTCGATTCTGAGCTTAGCGCTTGGTTTCCTAATCTCGAGTAACGCGTATGCAAAGACATCCAGCTGTGATGATTTTACCAATGTTGAGCTGCGAAAACTGCGCTCTGATGACTCACTTAATCTATGTGAATTTAAAGACAAACCGCTTCTCATCGTAAATACAGCAAGTAACTGTGGATTTACTGGTCAGTTTGAAGGGCTTGAGCAATTACATCAAAAATATCAAGATAAAGGCCTTGTTGTACTTGGTTTTCCCTCAGATGACTTTTTCCAAGAAGAAGACGACGAAAAGGAAACTGCAAAAGTATGCTTTATCAACTACGGTGTAACCTTCAATATGTTTGCGACATCGGAAGTTCGAGGCTCGGATGCTAACCCCATTTTCCAACATTTAAACGAAGTAACAAGCTCTCCAAATTGGAATTTTTACAAATACTTAGTGTCAGCTGATCGGAAAACAATTAAGCGCTTTAACAGCCGCACTAAACCTATGTCTGACGAGCTCACTAGCGAAATTGAAAAACTCTTGCCTAGATAAGCTGATTTTTTAACGTACCTAGATTAGAATAAAGTATGAATAATAAATAATCATCGGAGAAATTATGGCAATCGCTAGTGCAAGACACATCCTAGTAGATAGTGAAGCGCAATGCATGGAGCTCAAAGAACGCATTGCAGCAGGGGAAGATTTCGCAGAAATCGCAAAGCAGTACTCCAATTGCCCGTCGGGCCAAGATGGTGGTGCGCTAGGTGAGTTCGGACCAGGCATGATGGTGCCTGAATTCGATAAAGTGGTTTTTTCAGCCCCAATCAATCAAGTACAAGGGCCAGTGCAAACGCAGTTTGGTTTTCACTTGCTTGAGGTAACCAGTCGTAGCGATTAATTCGCTTGCGAAAAGTTAATCACTTCGCCATCATTCCTTAATACCAACTCGCTACATTTACTGAATGAGCGAAAGTTACTTAGTTGAAGGAATGATGGCATGAAACTCATAGGTTCGAACACCAGTCCATACGCCCGTCGAATTAGAATGTGGGCCGCGGCTAAACAGCTCCCAATGAGCTACCAGCATATAGATATATTTTCTGAAGCAGGCCATGACGAACTTATTCGCCATAATCCTGCCCGTAAAATCCCATTTTTAATAGATGATGCACAACTTATTTGTGATTCCAACCTGATTGTTCGCTACCTCCGTGAAAAGCATCAACTTCCATTTCCCAATTGGGATCAAGAAAATTGGCTGATCCTTATCAATGCCTGTAATGATTCTTTGGTGGAACTGTTACTTAGCAAGCGCTCTGGTTTTGATATTGAACAAGATAAACTATTTTTTAATCTACAGCGGGAACGAATTGGCCATACCCTGCACTATCTCAATGAAGAGTGTGTGACAGAAGAGTTTTTACACTGTGATTATCTCCAAATCAGTTTATACTGCCTTATTGATTGGGTTCTATTTAGAGAGCTCGTCGACCTGAGCGATTACACTAACCTGATGGCATTTCATGGCCGTTGGCAAAGCCAAGCAATCGCCCAGCAAACTGATCCACGAAATTGAGAACACCTATGATGAATGAAGAAGAAATTGGCTCAGAAGTCAGTGAGTTTATTGAGCAAGTAAAAAATACTGAAAGCGTTTGGGCACTTAGCTCTGATGACGGCGGTATGGTTGTGGTTGACTCAAACCAGTTTGACGAGACTGATGTGTTATTGCTTTGGGATAGTGAAGAAAAAGCGCAAGCTCAATGTCGCGACGAGTGGAGTGAATTCTCGCCAATGAGTATTGATGTTGAAAGTTTTCTTGACGAATGGGTACTCGACCTAAAAGAAGATGATGCACTCGTTGGTCTAAACTGGAATGATGACAACGTTTGTGTTGAAATCGAGCCCGTTGGTCTTGCGAGACTACTTGTCGATATAGAATAAAAGCACACCGCATCAAAGTGGCGCTCATCCCTTGTGAGTGCCACTATTCACCCGGCTTTGACACCAAAGCAACTAAAGTCCCTTCAATGGCCCTCACATAAGCTTGTGTTACTCTACCCTTTTGGTTTGGTGGGCTTAATGGCTCAGCTCCAGCGGCGACCGCTTTATCATAGCATTCAGGGACATTTTCACAGCTGATAGTAATTTCAAATCCAAGTGCAGGCTGTTTAGGATGGCAACGAATATAGTCTTGCCTAAATTGTGATTGAGCTAACGGGTGGCTGGCAAAGGCGAGTTTCACTTCACCTGTGTCTAACTCACCATAATCCCCTTCATCTGTCATATCAAAAGTGCTCAAGCCAAATGCTTGATAGTAAAAATCCAGCACTTCCTCAACACTTTCTACATAAATCACCGTTTTGGCAAACACCTAAGCCTCACTATCAATAAAACCTAATGTAACCATTTATAACTTAAGCACAAATGTTGGGCAAGGTAAAACAAAGTAAAAGAGTTCTGGGTTAAATATAGTCAGGTGTGGAAACAGGAATTGGTTGGATAGATATGGAACTTATGTTTAGCTCGACACACTAACCAGATAGTGTCGAGCTACAATTCTCGCAAAAAGCCTTACGACTTATTGCGGTTTTCTTTTGCGAATGCGCGAAGCTTACGCTTTTGCGATAGCGTCATTTTGTTTGAACGACCAGCGTAAGGGTTATCCCCTTCACGGAATTCAATCTTAATCGGCGTACCCATTACGTTAAGCGCTTTACGATAGTAGTTCATCAAATAGCGCTTATAGCTATCTGGCAGTTCATGCACCATATTACCGTGGATAACAATACGCGGCGGGTTATAACCACCTGCGTGTGCGTACTTAAGCTTCACACGGCGTCCACGAACTAGTGGTGGCTGGTGATCCGCCTGAGCCATATCCATAATACGACGTAACATTGCCGTGCTTACTCGCTTAGTCGCTGATTCATAAGCTTCGTCAATCGACTCAAACAAGTGACCAACACCTGTACCATGTAATGCGCTAATAAAGTGCAGACGAGCAAAATCAACAAAACCCAGTCGTCTGTCTAGCTCAGTTTTAATACGCTCTTTGACATAGTCATCAAGACCATCCCATTTGTTTACCGCAATAACCAACGAGCGACCCGCATTTAGTGCAAAACCAAGTAGACTCAAGTCTTGATCTGAGATCCCCTCGCGCGCGTCTACAACGAGCAATACCACGTTGGCATCTTCAATCGCTTGCAGTGTTTTGATAACCGAGAATTTCTCTACGACATCGCTGACTTTCTTACGTTTACGTACGCCGGCGGTGTCGATTAACACGTACTCTTTATCATTGCGCGTCATCGGAATGTAAATTGAGTCGCGCGTTGTGCCCGGCATATCGTAAACGATAACGCGGTCTTCACCTAAAATACGGTTAGTTAGTGTTGACTTACCCACATTTGGACGACCGATAATCGCGAGTTTAACAGGCTTGTCTTCAAAACCCGTTTTGCCGTCTTCGGCTTCCTCACCTTCAAGGTAAAGCTCTGCGATATCTTCATCGTCATGCTCAAGCTCTTCATCTTGAGCCGTAAGCTCAGCGATAATCGGTTGTAGCGTCAACTCTAATAATTGAGTAACACCACGACCGTGCGCGGCGGCGATCTGTTGAACGTCACCGAGTGCTAGCTGGTAAAATTCAGCACAGTTGGAGTCAGCATCAATGCCATCCGTTTTATTGGCGACAACAAAGCAATTCTTCTGTTGTTTACGAAGGTGCTGCGCGATAGCTTGATCAGCAACCGTCATACCTGCGCGCGCATCCACCAAAAATAGCACAATATCCGCTTCTTCAATTGCAAGCAGCGACTGCTCGGCCATTTCAGTTTCAATGCCTTCTTCAGAGCCATCGATACCACCCGTGTCTACCACAATAAACTCGTAGCCTTCATAGTTTGCTTGGCCGTATTTACGGTCGCGAGTCAGACCCGGAAAGTCAGCAACTAACGCGTCACGAGTACGTGTTAAACGATTAAACAGTGTGGATTTACCCACATTAGGTCGCCCAACCAGAGCGATCACAGGAAGCATAGACTACCTCTTTTAAAAACAACAAAAGGCTTCGCAAAAGCGAAGCCCCATAAAATATCTAAAAATTCAGAAAGTTACTGCGGAATTTGAACTGCGCTAAGTTCACCATCACGCGTGTAAACAAATACTTTGCCATCAACCACTATCGGTTCAACGAAAAAACCAGAACTATCAAACTCGGTACGCGATACCAACTCACCAGAACTCTTATCCAGCCAGTGTAAGTTACCTTCCTGATCGCCAACCACTACGTAGTTGCCAGCAACCGTTGGAGCGGTTAGATACCAACCGCGCAGAGCTGGTTGTGTCCAACGTTCAATACCTGAGTTTTTGTCTAGTGCGTACAGTACGCCATCGCTATCAACCAAATAAATTACGTCAAGATCGAGTGTGAGGTCTCGGTAACTACTGTACTCACGATCCCACACTACATTGCCGCTGCGCACATCAATAGCGACTAGTTTACCATTATAGGCGATAGAATACACATATGCGCCGCTTACAACGGGTTTAGTATCAACATCCACCAAACGTTCAAACTCAGAAGCCCCTTTTGCAATTGCAACATCTGAGCTCCATGCGGTAAAACCGTTTTCAGCGATAAGTGCTGTTAACTTACCACTTTCTTCGCCAACCAATACGCCACCATTCGCGCTGGTCGGTGAGCTTAAACCACGTAATGTCAGCGCAGGGACTTCTTGCTCATAGTGCCAACGCTCTTCACCTGTATCTGGGTGTAGCGCAACCAGCTTGCCTGAACCTAAGTTAACGTAAAGAAGACCATCACCTGCAGCTGGCGCTGACAGCGCTTCACCTGGTACCGACTTACGCCAAACTATTTCGCCGGTTTCACGGTCCAGCGCAAAAACCTGTCCGTGCTCAGAGCCAACATATAGTTTGCCATAAGCTTGTGTGATCCCACCTGACAGCTTCGCACTGTCATTGTCTTCCCATGGCCAAAAGTTTTTATTCTCACGAACATCAACTCGCCACTTTTCTTCACCTGTTTCAGTATCAAACGCTGTCACTATACCTTCACGGGCAGCTGCAAAAACAGTGCTCTGGTAGCTTATTGGAGATAAACGCGAAAAGTAGTGCTCAACTCCGTCACCAATCCCTTCTTGCCATACAACAGTGGCGTCGAATTGATTGTTGATCTCAGGGAGTTTTAACTCTTCTTCATCATCATTAGAAGAACAACCAGCGGTGAGTGCTGCAACACATAAAGCCAATGAGGCCATCGTTAACTTCTTCATGGCAACTCCTTAAACCGTTGTCTTTTGTGCAAGATCATCCAGTTTAATTTGCAGCATAGGGTTGCTATTGCCTTTCGCCGCTTCTAATGCCGATTGATAAGCACTACGTGCTTTATCTTTATCACCTTGAGCAAGGTAAATATCACCTTGGATCTCAGCAAGCTGCGCCTTAAACGCTTCAGGCATAGGCTTAGCCAGTGTTGCAAGTGCTTGTTCGTATTGAGATTGAGACGCTTGTACACGTGCAAGTCTTAATAAAGCCGTTGCTTTTAGCTCAGCGTTAGCAACATTATCAGCCGCCCAAGTTAGCTTCTGTGCAGCTAGCTTAAGATCGTCTTTGTCGATTGCCTCTTTAGCAGCAACGAAAGCCGCTAACACGGCGTAGTTAGAATCTGCATTTGCAGCAACAAAGGCGTCGCTTTTTGCTAGTACATCGTCGCTTTCAACAACCTGAGTGTATGCTTCTGATGCTGCTTCTGCACTATCGATCTGACTTTGGTTATACGCTTTCCAGCCATACAGACCACCTAAACCAAGCACGGCACCGACTACAATCGTTGTACCATTTTCACGGAAAAATCGTTTTATTGCTTCTGCTTGTTGTTCTTCTGTTGAATAAATTTCCATTCTAACCTCTTAGCTTACCAGCTCTGCTAACAGCGTTTTTACTTCTGCAAGTGGTAAGGTGATTTGTTCTTTCTGTTCACGCAGATACTTCACTGTCACTTTGCCTTCAGCGAGTTCATCTTCGCCTAGCACGAGCGCAATAACAGCATCGCTTTTATCTGCACGTTTAAATTGTTTCTTAAAGTTGCCACCGCCACAATGAACCATCACGCGAAGGCCAGCAATATCATCTCGTAATTGCTGTGCAACTACTGGAGCTTGAATCGCCGCTTTGTCACCCATCGCAACGACATATACATCAGCATTACGACGAATATCACCCACACATTCCAGCGTTTGTAGCATCAACACTAAACGTTCGATACCCATAGCAAAACCAACGGCTGGTGTTGCTTTGCCGCCAAGTTGCTCAACCAAGCCATCGTAACGGCCGCCAGCACATACAGTACCCTGAGAACCTAAGCTTGTTGTCACCCACTCAAATACGGTGCGGTTGTAGTAATCTAGGCCACGTACCAGTTTTTCATTAACTTGGTATTCGACGCCAGCTGCGTCTAAACGTTCACACAAATTAGCAAAATGTTCGCGTGATTCTTCATCTAAGTGTTCAGAAAGCTTAGGTGCATCAACCAGTACAGCTTGCACCTCTGGGTTTTTGCTATCTAACACGCGCAGTGGATTGCTGTACATACGGCGCAGGCTGTCTTCGTCAAGCGCTTCTTTGTGTTGCTCCAGATATGCAATCAGAGCATCGCGATATTCAGCACGCGCTTCATTTGACCCCAAAGAATTGAGCTCAAGCTTTACATGATCTTGAATACCAAACTGCTGCCATAAGCGCGCCGTCATTAGGATCACTTCAGCATCAATATCTGGTGTTGCCATACCAAAAGTTTCAACACCAAATTGATGGAATTGACGGTAACGGCCTTTTTGCGGTCTTTCGTGGCGGAACATCGGCCCCATGTACCAAAGGCGCTGTTCTTGGTTATATAGCAAACCATTTTGATTACCCGCTCGTACGCACACAGCAGTACCTTCCGGGCGTAGCGTTAAGCTATCGCCATTACGGTCATCAAAGGTATACATTTCTTTTTCGACGATATCGGTCACTTCACCGATAGAGCGCTTAAATAGATCGGTCGACTCAACGACTGGAAAGCGGATCTCTTGATAACCAAAAGCCGCTACTGTCTCTCTTAATACCGATTCTACTTTCTGCCAGACTTGCGTGTCACCTGGCAGACAATCATTCATTCCACGGATTGCCTGAAGTTGTTTAGTCACTGAAAACCCTAACTTAAATTTGTCACCAATCGATTTACTGCTGCTTGAACTTTTAACTAAATACGCTCAAACAGCCTCATCGCATTGGTTTTATTTCTTTAATGCCATTTATCGTCGTGCAGTTTAGCACGCCGTGAGAAAGCGCGAAATTCGCTTATCTTAACGATTACACAGGTGTCAGTCGATGATTTTTACATCGATTTTTTCTTCACTTTCTTTTTTCTCTACATAGTCTCGGATCTGAGACTCTAATTGAGCGACGATATCATCATTATCAATCCGTGTTTTTTGGCGCTCGCCATTGATATAAAGGCCTGAACGGCGATTTGCGCCAGCAAGACCTAAGTCACTGACAAGTGCTTCACCAGGGCCATTGACCACGCAGCCAATCACAGACACCGAAATTGGCGTGACGATATCTTCTAATCGCTCTTCCAGCTGATTCATTGTATTCACTACATCAAACTCTTGGCGAGAGCAACTTGGGCAAGCAATAAAATTAATGCCGCGCGAACGAATTCGCAGTGACTTTAGAATATCAAAACCCACTTTGATTTCTTGCACTGGATCAGCCGCAAGTGAAACACGTAATGTATCACCAATTCCTTCAGCAAGTAACATCCCTAGACCAACTGCCGATTTAACTGAACCGGCTCTAAAACCACCTGCTTCGGTGATCCCAAGGTGCAGAGGTTGGTCGATTTCTTTTGCCAATAAACGATAAGCGCCAACGGCTAAGAATACGTCGGAAGCTTTTACCGAGACTTTAAACTGATCAAAGTTATGGCGCTGGAGAATTTCGACATGTCGCATCGCAGACTCAAGTAAGGCTTCAGGTGTTGGTTCACCATACTTTTCTTGCAAATCGCGCTCTAGTGAGCCGCCATTCACGCCAATACGAATTGGAATGTTGTGCTCACCCGCCGCATCAATCACTGCACGAATACGGTCTTCACTACCAATATTCCCAGGATTTATCCGCAAACAATCGGCACCGTACTTAGCCACTTGTAATGCAATACGATAATCGAAGTGAATATCCGTGACGAGTGGAATATCCACTTGCTCTTTAATGCTTTTGAATGCTTCAGCTGCATCCATTGTCGGCACAGAAACACGGACAATATCCGCTCCGGCGTCTTGGATAGCTTTAATTTGTGCCACCGTCGCATCAACATCTAGAGTATTGGTGTTCGTCATAGACTGTACTGCTATCGGTGCGCCATCACCAATAGGCACATTACCGACATAGATCCTTGTTGATTTTCTACGCTTTATAGGTGGTTCTGAAAACATGCTGACTACTCTGTTAACGGTAAATTGAATTTAGCGAGACGGTTTTTAGTAAACGCAGGCAATGACACTGGTTTACCGTCAAGCGTGACCTCTACGGCCTGATGCTTGCCGAGTATAACAGAAAAAGGGGCCTTACCTTCAACTGTCATAGTATATCCCGCTTTTTTAACACCAAACGCGACACGCTCTTGTGTTGCGTCAAACATTTCAACCCAACTTTCTTCGTTGAAATGCATGACTACCGTGCTCAATGCAGAGTCTCGTTTTGTCGCTTGCGGTTTCGTTTCAACTGGCACTGAAACCTCCGCTTCACTCGCCTGTGGCTCGCTTTGCGGGGTTGTGTCATTGTTTTGCTCAGTAGGTAATGCTAACTCATCAACCTTTGGCGTTGTGGCATTTTCAACTGGCCTCTCAAGCTGAGTGACCGGCGTTTCAGGCACCACTTCTTGTTCTGAGCTACTGGTCTGCCAAAACCAAAATGCCGACGACCCCAGCACGATAGCCAACACAATGTAGCTCACCATCATTAGGCGGTTATCGTGGGCTTCTTTATGAGTCCGGCGAGAAAAGCTTTGCATTCGCTTTTTCTGTGGCGGCAACTCCGGAGATTGATATCGAGCCAGTACTTCCGTCGGATTCAATCCCAGTAACGCGGCGTAATTTTTAATATAGCCACGCACAAAGGTTTCAGGCCCCAGGTCTTGATAGTCATCCTGCTCGAGCTTGGTAAGTTGGGCATGAGTCATCTTTAAGCGCGATTCAATTTCAGCAAAGCTGATCCCGGCATTTTGTCTTGCCGTTGCTAAAGTTTGCCCGAGTGAAGGCTGCTCTTGTTCAGGTGCTTCCTGCTCTTTCATTGTTTGGTTCATAAAGCGTAATTTGTTGGGTCTACAATTAATAATCCGTGGCCTGCTTGCAGCGCCACATCAGGAGTGAGTTTATTCCATCGCATAATTTCATCGATCAACACACCATATCGATCGGCAATACTGAGCAAAGTATCTCCCGCCGCAATTTCATGCACGACATTGGGATTGTTAAGATACACCTTTTGACCTGCGTACAATCTTGCAGATTCCCGCACTTGATTATATTCCATCAATTCAACCATTTTAATGTCGTATTTGACTGAAATACTAAATAGGTTTTCACCTGCAATAACAGTATGAAAAGGTACCTGAGGAGGCGCAACGTCACGATTTAATAACGGTACACTTGAACTACTTGATGACGTACTCGCTAACACTTGAGGCTCACGTGAGCGAGGACTAAATGTGACTTCCGATGGATCCGGTTGATAAAACTCAACCCGAGCTTCAGAGTCCGAGCTAACGTTCACCAAAGACGTGCTTTTTGCCACTTCAGGTTTTGCCGAAGGCGCAAAATTATTGGCCTCAGCGGGTGAATCAACGGTGAATGATTGGGTTGAATTCGATTGCGTTTTCTTACGTTTAATTTTAATTTTTGGATTCGCAACAATATGATTAGGCGACGCCTCGGCAAGCTTATTTAACTGCGCTTCTCGATAGCGATTGCGCAACCGTTCAAATTCACTTGCAGCGATATTATTCGTTAAGATAAGGCCTGCTTGAGCTGATTTTGGATAACTTTGCACCAAAGTCGTGGCGATGTCTTGCGCCTTCTGTAAGTGGCCCATTTGCATATGTACTAGGTGCCCAAGCATTAAGCTTCTTGGCGAAATAAATCCACGCTTGGCAACATTATCAAGCACATCTTCTGCTCTTAAGAAATCGCTGCGAGCATAGTATAGGCCCGCGAGCGCAAGTTGCGACGACATCTGCTGAGCGTTATGCTTAATCGCGCTTTGCAGATACTCCTCGGCTAGGGAATACTCATTTTGTTTCAGCGCACACAGCGCCAAGTTTTCATAGCTTGCCGATACCCGCAAATAACTCGGTACCTCTATCGCTTTGAAAAAATATTGGCTCGCCTTGTCATACTGACCAACTCGGCAAAGAAAAGTGCCATAGTTGTTTAGCGTGTCGGGGTTATCTGGCTCAATATCCAAAGCCGCCTGATAGGCATTATCAGCGCGTTGTTGCTCACCCACCTGCTCGTAATAATACGCCAATGTATAATGGGCTTCGGCCAGTTTTGGCGCTAGCTGTAATGCCCGCTCTAAATTAAATTTGGCTGAGGTAGTGTTACCTGAATTGAGATATTGAAGTGCCAGTGCAATGCGAGTTCTTGCGGCATTGGTGTTATTGACTTGTTGTTCGGCCACAGGACGCCCGTCGGAGCGATAACTACTCTCCGTCACACAACCTGACAGAACTAAACTCGCGCCTGCGAGAATGGATGCAGCCAATCCTGTTTTGCGATAATTTCGCGATTGCATCACTCACCTTTGAATGCCACTGGGTTCTATGTGTGCCCTATATTACCCAAAAGGCTAAGAGATTCATCTATTTTTTACCAGATAGTCAGAACTTATCTGTGGTCAAGATGAAATGAGCTGGGTAAACCCAGCTCATGAATATTATTGTGCGCTCACATTGACAGCAATGGCATTATCGTCACGCTGTTTTTTCTTAGCTAAACGCTTGGTTCTGTCTACGACATCGCCCACTAACTGTCCACATGCAGCGTCAATGTCATCGCCACGAGTACGACGAACGATACAGGTCAGTCCTGCTGCTTGTAACACCTTAGAAAATCTATCGATGCGGCTGTTGCTAGAGCGGCCATATTCATTACCCGGGAACGGGTTAAATGGGATCAGGTTAATTTTTGACGGCGTGCCTTTGAGAACTTGCACCAACTCATGGGCATGATCTGTACTGTCATTAACATCTTGTAGCATCACATACTCAATGGTGACGTCTTTATTTGCTTTAGAACCGTCGATATAGCGACGGCATGCTGCTAGAAACTCTTCAATCGGATACTTTTTGTTGATTGGTACAAGCACATCACGTAGTGGGTTGTTTGGCGCATGTAGCGAAATCGCCAGTGCCACATCAATCTTTTCTTTCAAAATATCAAGCGCAGGTACCACACCCGATGTACTTAGCGTAACGCGGCGCTTGGATAAACCAAATGCCCAATCGTCCATCATCAGTTCCATCGCTGGTACAACGTTATTTAGGTTTAACAGAGGCTCACCCATCCCCATCATAACGATGTTAGTAATTGGGCGTTTAGTGCTATCGCCTTTATGCAGACCAATGTCGGTTGCCACGCGCCAAACCTGGCCAATGATCTCAGACACTTTTAAGTTACGATTAAAGCCCTGCTGCGCCGTTGAGCAGAAAGTACATTCCAAAGCACAACCAACCTGAGAAGATACACACAGTGTTGCTCGGTCTTTTTCTGGGATCCACACAGTTTCAACTTCTTGGCCGCCTTCAAGCAATAGGGCGTACTTAATGGTACCGTCAGAAGCCACCTGCTTTACTGAAATTTCAGGTGCTTTAATCTCACACTCAGCCTGCAACCGCGCACGCAACTTTTTGTTCAAATTGCTCATGTCATCAAAGTTGTCGATACCAAAATGATAAATCCATTTCATCACCTGATCCGCGCGAAACGGCTTTTCGCCATATGATGCAAACAACTCGCGCATCCCCTCGCGATTTAAATCAAGTAAGTTAATTTTTTTCTCAATAGTGGTCATGAACAACCTCGGTTAAAGACGGTAAGAACAGCTAAATTGCCAACAACACATTGTACAAAAAAGCAGCAAACATCACAAATAATGTAACGTGTTTTGTGAAGTAGTGTGATTACTTTACAAAGCACGCTTATCCCGCAACTTAGCTGCGGGACAAAAAAAGGGCTCGAAAGCCCTTCTTTGGCACCAAGTCTCGAATTAACGAGTACGTGGGCAGATTTCTTCTTCAGCGAAGAAGTAAGCGATTTCGCGAGCAGCAGACTCAGGCGCGTCAGAACCGTGTACTGCGTTCTCGTCGATGCTGTCTGCGTAGTCAGCACGTAGTGTACCAGCTAGCGCTTCAGCAGGGTTAGTAGCACCCATGATTTCGCGGTTTTTACGAACTGCGTCTTCACCTTCAAGCACCTGAACCATTACTGGACCAGAAGTCATGAAAGAAACTAGTGCACCAAAGAAAGGACGCTCTTTGTGCTCTGCGTAGAAACCTTCAGCTTTCTCTTGAGAAAGGTGAACCATTTTTGATGCAACGATTTTAAGACCAGCAGACTCAAAACGGTTGTAGATAGCACCGATGTGGTTTTTAGCTACAGCATCAGGCTTGATGATTGAAAAAGTGCGCTCTAAAGCCATCTTTTTTGCTCCAAAATATTATTGTGAATATTAACGGGCGCGAATTATACGTGTTTTGGTAGAAAAAACCTACTATCTCACGCCGCTTTCTTTGCGAAGAAACGAAAGTTTGGTGAATTATTTGTCGATTAAATACGCAGAATTGCCAGCAGAAGCCTTAACAGTAACCCTTCCTTGCACAATGTCAAAAAACCTGATCTACATCAAAATTACTTACTTAGCTTTCTTCTATACTGCGCCGCTTTTTAGAATCAGCACGCGAAATCACTCAACAGCTGACCCGTAATCAGAGGTAAACCATGTTTGTACCAGAACTTCTCTCTCCTGCCGGCAGTTTAAAGAATATGCGTTACGCTTTTGCGTACGGTGCCGACGCTGTTTACGCCGGACAACCAAGATACAGTCTGCGCGTACGTAATAACGAATTTGATCTAAACAACCTCGAAATCGGTATTAACGAAGCCCACCAGCAGAACAAAAAGCTCTATGTCGTATCAAATATTGCGCCACACAACGGCAAAGTGAAAACTTACTTACGTGATATTGAACCCGTTATCGCGATGAAGCCAGACGCGCTTATCATGTCCGATCCCGGGCTAATTATGCTGGTACGCGATAAATGGCCAGACATGCCAATTCACCTATCCGTACAAGCAAATGCTGTTAACTATGCGGCGGTGCAATTTTGGGCCAAACAAGGGGTTGAGCGCGTAATTCTTTCTCGCGAGTTGTCGCTACAAGAAATAGAAGAAATTCGTACATTGTGTCCAGACACTGAGCTTGAAGTATTCGTTCACGGCGCCTTATGTATGGCTTATTCTGGTCGCTGTTTATTGTCGGGTTATATCAACAAGCGCGATCCAAACCAAGGTACTTGTACCAATGCCTGCCGCTGGAGCTACGATGTCAAACCTGGTCAAGAAAACGAAACCGGCGATGTTGTCCATAAGGTCGATCCAAAAGCGATTATTCCAACCTTAGGGGAAGGCCAACCAAGCGACGAAGTGTTTATGCTCGAAGAGCAAGGTCGCCCAGGTGAATACATGCCAGCATTTGAGGATGAGCATGGTACTTACATCATGAATTCCAAAGATTTACGCGCTGTCCAGTATGTTGATCAACTGACTCGTATGGGCGTGCACAGCCTTAAGATCGAAGGCCGTACCAAGTCATTCTATTATGTTGCTCGCACCGCACAAGTCTATCGTAAAGCCATTGATGATGCTGTTGCGGGTAAACCATTTGACCCAAGCTTAATGAAAACCCTAGAAAACCTAGCCCACCGAGGATATACCGAGGGCTTCTTGAAACGTCATGTACATCAAGACTATCAAAATTACGACTACGGTCATTCGGTGTCTGACCAACAGCAGTTTGTTGGTGAAGTGCTAGGTCGCACTAATAATGGTCTCGTTGAAATTGAGGTTAAAAACAAGTTCTGTACTGGTCACAGCTTGGAATTAATGACGCCTAAGGGCAATATTCACTTTAATCTTGAACACATGGAAAATAAAAAAGGCGAAGCGATAGATGACGCCAAGGGCTCGGGTCATATCGTCAAAATTCCATTACCGCAGGACATAGACTTAAGTCACGCCATTTTAATGCGCAATTTAGGCCAAAGTGAGGACACTCGTAATCCTTTTAAAAAGGCATAACGATGGCACTGCTTATTAATGATAAATGTATCAACTGTGATATGTGCGACCCTGAGTGTCCTAATCAAGCCATTTACATGGGCGATAAAATTTATCAAATTGACCCTGACAAATGCACTGAATGCGTCGGCCATTACGACACACCAACCTGTGTAAGTGTCTGCCCCATTGATTGCATTAAACCAGATCCAAACCACAAAGAAAGTCTTGATCAGTTAGCCGAAAAGTACCTTCGACTCACCGAATAACAAGGTGAAGCCACGCGCTTCACCTTGTGAATCTCTCAACTCCCCTCTTCCCTACCTCACGATAAAGATTTCCAAACCAGAGATTAGGATAAGGAATGATCTAACCCTTTGTTTTTAAAATCACATTAAATTATTTTCTTATCTAGCCAGAGAGTTTTGGGGATAACTCCGCTCTCGCGTCCTGCTACCGCCCTGGTACCTACGTCCTGTAGGCAAGGCGAATTTACGCACCAATAGCTGGCTATTGGAAGTGAATTCAACACAGTTAGCGCTAAAACTGGCTGCTAGAAAGGCATTAATTATCCGAAGTTCAGGTTTCTTACACCTCTTGTCGAAATTTCAAATAGATATACTACAGTTAAAGCAGAGCAATAGGACTTTTAAAGCGTATTTTACTATCGTAGCTTGAGTGTGCTTTTAGCGTCTTAACGGCGGATGTTTTTATATGAATTGGCTACACGTTGAGGTAAGGAAATAACATGGATTTGAACTCATTTGAGTCATTTTTTAATAGCGCGTACATGCCACATGGTCATTGCTATTTGTGGCAACCTCACCTGCTATGGACCAATGTTATCTCCGATATCTTGATAGCCGCAGCCTACTTTTCGATTCCCATGGCGATTATGATTTATGCAAAACAGCGCCCTGATGTTGGCAGAAATTGGGTCTTTGTGTTGTTTTGTAGCTTCATCACTTTATGTGGACTCACGCACTTAATTGGCGTTTATACCGTTTGGCATGGCGCTTATGGTATTCATGGCATTTCAAAAGCAGTCACAGCGTTTATCTCAATGGTAACGGCGGTTTATCTTTTTAGACTTATCCCAAGCGCCGTCGCAATCCCAACCCCCAATCAATTCCATGGCGTAACCGCAAGGCTCAAACGTATTACCGATGAAAAGCAGGCGCTTCATTCGCAACTAGACCAACACAGAGTTACCGAGTTTATGCTCGATGCCTTACCCACCAGTACCTTGCTACTTGACCAGCTACTCACCGTGAGTAAGTGCAATCCTTATTTTTATCGCGAGCTTGGGTACGACACGCCAGATGCATTAATTGGGCTGAGATTACACGATATCGTCAGTTTGGATGATCCGTTCGACAGCTTAGAGTCCATTAGCCAATCTCTACTTAACCAAAACGATTACAGTAAAGAAGCACTGTGCCATGTGAAAGACAAATTTGGCAATCAAATCCCGATGGAGATGCGCTTAGTACAAGAGCCCCATGACGGTGCTAATCTCATTTTAGCGGTGTTTAATAACCTTTCGTCACTAAAACGCACAGAGCAAGCACTCGCGGAATCCACCGAGCAAATGAAGCGTGCAATCGGGGCAACCGAAGATGGCATTTGGGAGTGGAACGTTGTCGACAACAGCGTCAGCTATTCATCTCGTTTAAAAACCATGATTGGTAAACGCGACGACGAAAAAATCACCTATGACGACTGGTTTGCACATATCCACCCAGACCATCAGGGCAAAGTGCAAGATGCCATAGACCATCACTTTGCCACTAAAGATCAATATTTTGTCGAGTACTTAGGGCGAGACAACAAAGGAGAATACGCGTGGTTTTCCGCCGTAGGCAACAGCCAATTTGACGACCACGGTAAAGCATTGGTGATGTCTGGAGCACTTAGAAATATCCATCAGAAAAAATCCCTTGAGCTGCAAGTGGCGGAAAAAAACAAAATTCTCAATGCCATCTACGAAGGTGCAAGTCAGGCTATTTGGCTATTAAAGGTAGAAGAAAAGCAAACATTTCGAGTGCTCGAGTACAATAAGTTTGCTTGTCAACGCACTGGCGTCAAACTTGATGAAATATTGGGTAAAACCCTCAGCGAACTCAGAGGGACACTGTTGGAAGCGGAGCTAGTAGATAGAATCGAAAAAAACTACCAACTTTGCGTTGAGGTCGCAAAACCCGTAGATTACACAGAAATGATACCATTCAAAAATAAAGAACATTGGTATCAGACAACTCTTTATCCACTTAAAGACAGTAAAAACCAAGTTGAGCGGATCGTTGGTATCGCCGTCGATATTACGGCGCGAAAATTCGCAGAAAAAGAGCTTGAAGACAACCAACGCTTTTTACAGCGAATGATAGATTCAGCGGTATGTGGCCTTTATCTCTACGACTTAAAACTCCACAAAAACACGCGCATAAACAAGCGTTATACTCAACTCCTTGGTTATACAATTCAAGAGTTAGAAAGTTCAAATTTAGAACTATGTTTTCATGAAAGTGAACGCGCACTCGTTCACGAGCATATTGATGAAGTGAGAGCCAGCCAAGACGGTGAACTTATCCCGATAAAATATCGTTTTAGACACAAAGAAGGGCATTGGGTTTGGTGTTATTCCGTCGATACCGTGATCACTCGAGCTTACAATGGCGAGCCAGAGTTGATGCTGGGTACTTTTGTCGATATGACCGAGCACACTGAATTGCTATTACAGCTGCAAGAATCCAACGCCCACCTTGAGCACTTTGCCTATATTGCTTCTCATGATTTACAAGAGCCTCTCAGAAAGATCACCGCTTTTTCGGACAGTTTGGCGCAAAGAATTACGCCAGAACTCAAAGACTACGACGATGCAAAGTTTGAAATAGAGCGCTTGGTTGATGCCAGTCAACGAATGCGGATCATGATCCAAGACCTACTCAAGTTATCACGCTTGCATTCCCATGAGTTGAAGCTACAAACAACCAATCTAACTTTGTTGTTAGAAGATATTTGTGAAGTGATGAGCTTTAGTATCGAGGAAAGCGGCGCAGAAATTAAACTAGAGAATGGTGATTTACCTATCGAACTTGATCCCTCGCTTTTTCTTCAAGTGCTGCAAAACTTAATCAGTAACAGCATTAAGTTTAAGTCACCAGAGCTTGCGCCCGTGATCCAAATTTACGCCAGCCAAACCGGCCATGAAACGGTGATCCATTACAAAGACAATGGGCTTGGGATCCCAAAATCTCGACGTCAGCAAGTCTTTGAACCGTTCAGGCGTTTTGGCACCACACAAGAGTATGGCAGTGGTATTGGACTAGCGCTGTGCCGACAAATCGTAAAACTGCATGGCGGCACAATAAAATGCCTGCAAAGTGATGATGGCGCTTTGTTTGAAATCATACTGCCAAAAGAAGTTAAGGAGTAATAATGGAACTGTTATTAGTTGAAGATGATCCAGATGATGTCTACTTTTTTAAAAGAGCATACAGCAGTATTGCCAATGCGCCAGAGCTTAAAATTTTTTCTGACGGTCATGAGCTGCTGCATTACCTCGATTCTATCGCAACCTACGACCAAGTCATTTTGCTGGATTTAAACATGCCAAAAATGAGTGGCTTTGAAGTTATGGAAGCTTTAAAAAATGAACAAGTTGCCGATAAATTAATAACGGTATGCTATACCACCTCTACTCACCACAGTGACATTCGTAAAGCATATCAATTGGGTGCTAAGTCATATATTACCAAGCCCGGACGCTTAAGTGATTTAGAGTCGTTGATCAAATTAATCAAGCAGTATTGGTTTGACAATAACTGTGTCGTGCAAGGGTAACTATGAATACATGGCTGATTTATCTTCTTGAAGACAACGATGAAGATGCTTACTTAGTAAAGCGCACACTAGCAAGTACTGATGGTAGACAAAAGTTTAACGTTAAACACTTCAAAAATTTAGAGCAACTTGAAACCGCTTTAAACACAGTCAAGCCAGAAGCCATCCTTATCGATTTAAATATCGATGAGAGCCAAGGCCTTACCACGCTGATTAAAGTAAAACAGTTGCCAATCAGCGCCCCTATAATCGTGCTAACTGGGGTATCTGAAACACTGTTTGGCGAAAAGGCAATTCAACTTGGTGCGCAAGATTATATCCCAAAACACGAAGTGAGCGGCCCACTACTGGCACGTACAATCACCTTCTCAAAAGAACGCTACGAAATGCAGCGAAATCTAGAGAACCTAGTGGTGATGGATAGACTTACTATGCTACATAACCGCGGCGCATTTGATAACGAATTAGAAAGAGCGATTTCTGAGTCAGAGCGGTATGGTCATGGATTTGGTGTGTTGTTTATTGATCTCGACAATTTTAAACCAGTCAATGATCAGCTTGGTCATCAAGCGGGCGATCAATTGCTAAAAATACTGTCGGCAAAACTTAAAATGTATAAACGTGCGTCAGATTTTGTTGCACGCTACGGTGGTGATGAATTCGTGGTTATCGCCCCTCATCTAACCGAAAAAAATCAGTTACGAAAACTTGCTCAGCATAAGTATGACTTGCTCAGTGATAATTACTGTCTCCAAGATGAAAGCGCCAATATTCGCGAAGTAAAACTGGACTTAAGCATTGGCGCAGTGATTTATCCAACTGACGCCACATCAGCAGAAGAGTTAGTTGCTAAAGCAGATAAAGCTATGTATCACGCGAAGACGAATCAATTGCCTTACGCGTTTTACTCGGATGCAGGACTCACAGCAAAATAGTAGGGTGAGGAGTGTACTAATCCATTCTATTTTGAAGGTATTGCTTGTCGGCTTTTCTCCTTACATGGTTGCGCCTTTCGACGAAAGGCAAAACATTACTTCGTTGTTTTCGACGCTCTCCCCCCTGCCTTTCCTCTAGCAACTCTTCTAGTTGAGACAGAGTAATTAGCCTTTTCATAGCAACCTCCACATCACACCACTTTCTTTTTTATAGTCGCTTTTACAAAAAACCCCAATCTAGCAGGCAAAAATCTAAGTCCATCACTCAAAAAAATCACATTTTAAACTTTTATTTTACAAAATACTCACATTTAGGTATAACTTAATTGAACAAAAAACAAACAGAAAGGATACAACATGAAACGCCACTATCTATCAGCGTGTTTAGTCGCGCTCCTCTCACATCAGGCAACAGCTGCAGGCCAGCATGACTCTGTAGCTATGCCTGAATTTACTGCAGAACACATCAGTGCCTTACCTATTTCTAGTGTAATAGCAGTAAACCCTGAACTGTTTCTTTTCAGCAATGCTTTACAGCAAGTAGATTGGCAGCAGGTGCTTGACAGCACGGCACCGCATTTAAGCGACAAGCTCGAAGTGATCTTGCACTATGCAGGATATGCCAGTATTAACCCTAAATTGTTGCTGGCACTAATGGAACTTGAGTCAGGTGTGATAAGTAATCCAGATAAACAATCCCTCTTTGCACCGTTTGGTACACTCTCTCATGAACAGGGATTTGATGCGCAAGTAAAAGATGTAGCGCTTAATCTAAGTGCAAGATACTACGCATTCCAAAAACTTCGTGATGAAGGCAAAGCTAAAAAATTACCAGCAGTCAACGAAGCAACTGTTGCACTTGCAGATCTGACACACACATCGGCAGATGCCCTATTCAATACTTACCAAACGTTATTTAACGGTGAGTCATTAGCATTAAAAGCGGACAACAGCATTGCTTTTAATGAACAAGCTTCAACACAAGCGGTATCAGCTGCTAGCTTTAGCATGAGCTTCCCGTGGCCATCCGGTTACGCTTGGTATAGCGGTGGTGCACACTCAAATACAGGCTCTGGTTACCCTTACTCGTCGCTTGATTTTAATAACGGCTCAGGTGGCTGGGGAAGTAATACACCTTGGGTTCAAGCAGCGCATGGCGGCACAGTGACTCGTTACTCAGCTTGTAATATTCGCGTGACTCACTCAAGCGGTTATTCAACTCAGTATTACCATATGGAAAGTTTGCAATATAACACTGGTGATGTCATTTCTGCAGGCGCTTGGCTTGGCCGTTATGCGGACGATAAAGCAACGGCATTGTGCCAAGGTGGCCAATCAACCGGCCCTCACGTTCACTTTTCGCTACTGTACAACGGTGGGCATATTTCGCTGCATAACTGGTACATCAGTGGCTATCGTATAGATGTGGGTAACTCCAACTATGACGATAACTGTAATCGCTTCTTCTTTGAGAAGAACGGCTATCGTACTTGTGCATGGCGTGCATTGTACAAATAAACAGCCTTAGCTTACACAAGCATGGTATTAGGCTCAGCTTTTTAGTTTGAGCCTAATAAATAACTTAAATTTTTTGTAAAACAAATGTATATTAATTTTAATCTGGAATAAAAAAGGATTTAATACTTCTATGTTTGCAAAGGAATATTCCAACAACTCGCTAGCATGGCAAGATCGAGCATTTTTTATTCTGACTCATGCTCGAGCCAATACCAGTTCCACCAATTATACTGTGCTAATCAAAGTGCTGGAGACGCTAGGACATACAGTCAAAGTTGATACTCGACTACCAGAGCCAGCGCTACGTGAACAAATCGCATTATTTTTGGTGGATACAGAACACCGAGATTGCAATGAACTTATCAGTGCTGAAGTAAAGCTATTGGCGGCTAAACACAAGGTACTGCTCTTTAATGCAAATGAAGACAGCGTGAATGAAAAAACGGCGCTACTTGGCAATGTGAAAGGTATACTCTATCACAATGCTCCGCCAGAGACGTTATTTCAAGGATTAAGCAGTGTGCTCAAAGGCGAGCTTTGGTTTTGTCGCAGCGCTATCTCAGAGGCATTTAGCGAACTGATCGCCGCGATGCCACAAGCATTGCCTAACAGCGACATTATCTTAAGTAATGAAGAGTTAAATATGCTTACTGGCAGAGAAAAGTCTGTGATCAAGCTTATTGCTGCTGGTGCTAAAAACGAAGATATCGCTGATAGACTAAACATAAGTAGTCACACAGTAAAAACGCATATCTACAGCGCATTTAAAAAAACCAATTCGCGCAACCGAGTTGAACTTGCTAATTGGGCGCTACGCCATATACCAATAGTGAGTTTGAATTAAGAGCTGTGTAAAAACACACAATAAAACTGAGATAAAAGAGAAGTAAATTGATGGCTAGCATGGTACTAGCCATCTGCAGAAAATCGTAGGGCTTACGCTACACCGTAGCTATCACGGTATGCTTTAACTGCATCCAAGTGTGCATCCATACCACCTTGTTGCTCAAGGTAAGTGATCAGATCAGCCAATTTCACGATAGACACTACTTGAGTATTAAAGTCGCGCTCAACTTCCTGAATAGCAGAAAGCTCAGCTTTGCCTTTTTCTTGGCGATCTAATGCGATTAATACGCCAGCAAGATCGGCACCATTAGCAGCAATAATTTCCATCGACTCACGAATAGCAGTACCCGCGGTGATCACATCATCAACAAGCATAATACGACCTTCAAGCGCCGAACCTACTAAGTTACCGCCTTCACCGTGCTCTTTCTTTTCTTTACGATTAAAGCAGTAAGGCACATCTTTATTATGATGATCGGCAAGTGCAACGGCCGTCGTTGTCGCAATAGGAATACCTTTGTACGCTGGGCCAAACAATACATCAAACTCAATGCCAGCATCTTCCAATGCCGAAGCATAGAAACGACCTAAACGCGCCAGATCACGACCCGTGTTAAACAAGCCTGCATTGAAAAAATAAGGGCTAGTACGGCCAGACTTTAACGTAAACTCGCCAAACTTAAGCACCTGCTTTTCTAAGGCAAATTCAATAAACTCTTTTTGATACGGTTTCATGTCTTTCCTACTGAATGTTGATTACGCTAACGCTTGCTTTTGTAGATCAATGATTTCACGAATTGAGTGTTTCGCAAGACCAAGTAACTCATCTAGCTCGTCGAACGAGAACGGTTCGCCTTCAGCTGTCCCTTGTACTTCAATCAGTTTGCCAGTTTCAGTCATGATCACGTTCATATCTGTCTCAGCCTCTGAATCCTCAAGATACTCAAGATCGGTAATTGGCTGACCTTTATAAACCCCAACCGAGATTGCCGCTATCATAAATTTTAACGGGTTTACATTGATCATGCCTTTGGCACGCATGTGCGTTAGTGCATCTACCAATGCCACACAAGCACCACTAATTGACGCCGTGCGTGTACCACCGTCCGCTTGAATAACATCACAGTCGATAGTAATGGTGTTCTCACCTAACGCTTTTAAATCAACTGCGGCACGGAGCGCGCGTGCGATTAAGCGTTGAATTTCCATGGTACGGCCGCCTTGTTTACCACGCGCCGCTTCACGGTTGTTACGCGTATGTGTAGAGCGCGGAAGCATACCGTATTCTGCGGTGATCCAGCCCTTGCCTTGACCTTTCATAAAGCGTGGCACACCCGCTTCTACAGAAGCCGTACATAACACTTTGGTGTTACCAAACTCTACCATTACTGAGCCTTCAGCGTGCATTGTATAGTTACGAGTAAATGTAACCGGCCTGATCTGATTTGCAGTTCTTTCGCTTGGACGCATCCACGTTCCCCCATCATCAAAATTTGCCGTACATTATAAAGGGATCATAGAGACTATGCCACGCGATCCGACTAAAAATAAAATTCACTTTAGGGCTGTGTGGAAATTCGGCTATAATGCTCCGGTTAAACCAAGCTAATTTAGGGACTTTATATGATCCATAGTATGACCGCCTACGCCCGCAAAGAAGTGAAAGGTGACTGGGGCACTGGGGTTTGGGAAATTCGTTCAGTTAATCAACGCTACCTCGAAACCTTTATCCGCGCACCAGAACAATTTAGAGGCTTAGAGCCAGTAATACGTGAACGCCTGCGTAAACACCTACAACGCGGCAAAGTTGAAGTATTCCTAAAGTTCACCGCAAATCCTGCGCACGTTGGCCAACTAACCGTCAACGAATCGCTTGCAAAGCAACTTGTTGAAAGCGCAAAGTGGCTACAATCACAAAGCGGCGGTGATATCAATCCAGTAGACATTCTGCGCTGGCCAGGTGTAATGGAAGCCGAAGAAGTCGACTTAGACACCGTAAACAGCGAGCTGTTAGGTGGCTTTGATGAGCTAGTAGAAGACTTTAAAGCTGCACGAGCAAGTGAAGGCGAAAACCTAGAAACCATGCTCACCACTCGTCTTGACGGTATTCTAGAGCAAGTTGCCATCGTTGAAGGCTACATGCCTGAAGTCACTAAGTGGCAACGTGAAAAACTTTCACAAAAATTAGAAGAACTAAAAACCGACATCGACGAAGGCCGCCTAGAGCAAGAGCTGATTTACCTTGCGCAAAAGCAAGATGTTGCAGAAGAACTCGACCGCCTCAAGTCACACGTCAAAGAAACCCACAAAATCCTCAAAAAAGGAGGCGCTTGTGGCCGTCGTTTAGACTTTATGATGCAAGAATTCAACCGCGAATCTAACACCCTAGCCTCAAAGTCAATCAACAGCGACATCACCAACGCCGCCGTTGAACTTAAAGTTCTAATTGAGCAAATGCGCGAGCAGATCCAAAACATCGAGTAATGTTTCAGACTGTTTCTGAGTGTTAAAATGGCCTTTAAAATCTTAGAGTTATAAGTTTTACGTGTTTCAACCTGTTGCCCCGAATTGCTCTTTGTAATGAAAAAATGATGGCAGAAATGGTGGCAGATTTTGAAAAAATTCAAAATTTGCCCCAAACTTTAAAAATCTGCCACCACTTTTATTGTAAAGGTATGATATGGCAAACAAAATCAACGCTCAGCAAATTAAGTCTTTAATCAAAACGGGTAAAGTAGGCTATCACTCAATTGGGAATGGCCTCTATATTCGAATCAGTAAAGAGCGAAGCGCTTTTTGGGTGGTTAGATATACAATTCATAAAAAGCGCAGAGAAATCACCTTCGGCAAATACCCCGATGTTTCATTAGCTGAGGCACGATTAAAGTCAGCGCAAATTGTGCTTGATGTGAAAAATGAAAACATCGACCCTCAAGCCGAGAAAATGCGCCTCGATAACGAAACCTTAAAAACCGTCAATGATCTTGCCGAAGACTGGCTGCAAGAATGCGAAAAACGCTTAAAGCACCCAAATATCCCTAGACGTATTTATACCAAAGATCTCGCCCCTTATTTTGGTGGGTTAGCAATCGAAAAAGTAAACCCTAGAGATATTCGCGGCGCGATACAACGCATTGCGCAAAGTGACCGCCCGAGCATTGCAAATGATGCGCTTATGTACTGCAAGCAGCTATTCAGACATGCAATTAAGCTGGATTTACGCACCTCAAACCCAGCTGAAGCATTTAACGTGTCGGATGCGGGCGGTGTAGAGCAAAGCCGTAGCCGCGCCCTATCACTTGAAGAACTAGAGAAAGTGTATCAATGCCTACGGGAAAATTCTGACCAATTTACCCGCGACAACTATTTAGCCTTTTCGCTGCTACTTTGTTTAGGTGTGAGAAAGGGTGAGCTAATCGCTGCAAAATGGGCTGAATTTGATCTTAAAGAAGCGCTTTGGCATATACCACAGGAGCGCAGCAAAACTGGCCGAGGCATAACCGTGCCATTAAGCCCCATCGTCATTGAATGGCTCAAAGAGTTGCAAATACGTGCCTTTGGCTCTGACTATGTCTTTCCGAACCGCAGAGCCAGCAAGCGCTTTGGGCATATCAGCCCCGACACACTCAACGCCGCCATTCAAAAGCTATTTCGTGAAGACAAAATGCCCGTGCCCCACTTTACCGTTCACGACCTACGCCGCACCTGTCGAAGCCTACTTGCAAGCAATGGTGTAGCTGGTCATATAGCCGAGCGATGCTTAAATCATAAGCTAAAAGGCGTTGAGGGAATCTATGACAGGTATGATTATTTGGATGAGCGAAGAGAAGCATTAGGGATGGTAGCAGAGCAATTGCAATCAATTATCGCTGTTGTAAACCATTCCGACTAAAATAAACAATACTTTATTAGTGACAATATGTTATCAATCAAACATAAAGCATGGCGAGCAAAATAGCCATGCTTTATAAGTTTTCAGCCTACGATTAAGGGATCTGAATACCTAGTTTATCTTCTAAATGACTATAGAAATCTTCTCGTTTACGAGGGTTATTGAGAGACGAACAAGCCGAATCAAGTGCCTCTATCGCATCCTTTTCTGTAATATTACCGCTTGTCACTTCAGGCTTTAAATACGTATTGTAGATATACTGTAATTCATTGTAGCTGCCATCTTGCCCACAAGCGACGTTATCAGAATCACCTTCTCCTTGTGGGTACTCATCCTTATAATCATACTTATTGTTGATGTCTTTGATTGTTTTCGGTTTAAGTGCGGCAGTGACTAACTCTGAAAGTTTCATTCTATTGTCCTTAAATTTTAAAATCTGCAAATTTGCAGGAGTTATCTATATTCATGTTAAAAAATATTAATCACAAAATGCGAACTTGATAATTTCTTTCAAAGTCGCTTTACTCTGATCAGTCAACTCTTGTGTGTCATCGATGTAATCTTTAATACGCACCCACGAACTAAAAGGCTTATCACTGGATTTAGCAGTTTCATTTTCAGCCTGATCCCATAGTACGTGTTCAAACGTATCTTCAACTAAGAAAATTCTATCATCCCCAGCTACAGCACTAATTTTCTCGTTTGCCCTAAATGGATGAATCGGAGCTACCTGCGCTAACTCCTCGTCCGAAAGCTGTTTTCTATCCATATCGTGAATGATTCTGTAATCAATATCCATAGCATTGAGCACTTTTGCAATTGCAGGAATCGTCCATTTACCACCAGCTGAAACAACTGTTGTGTCTTTGTGTTTACTTCCAGCAATGCCTAGTTTATTTACTAACTCAGATATCATACTAAATACAGCAACTTCAGTATCACCTTCCACGAGCACTACACGCTTCGCAAACAAGCTTTCGCAAACTGTTGGATGAAAATCCAAAGTGGCTCTTAACAATGTGCGCTCATTGTACTCACCATTTTGCTCAAAAATATCACTTGAAATTTGATGCACCCGCCTTTCATTATCTGTATTTCTTTTTAGTAGTTTTAATGATTTAGGATTATCTGCGAGATTGATCAAAAATGGAGAGTGAGTTGAGCAAATAACCTGCCATTTAGGCGATTCAGAGCGTGTTTGAAGAGTATTTTTAAGGCGTTTCATTAAATGGGGATGTATGTATAACTCAGGCTCTTCATAGAGTACAATTACACTTCTTTGTTCACCAGTTACTTCAGACTCAACCGAAGCATTACTTTCTAGCATTGCAAAAGCGAGCGCTCTTTGTACACCGCTTCCTTGATACTGTAAGCTCGTTTCGATTTCTTCATCAACTAGAAAAGTAGCTGCCTTCATAAATAATGGTTCAACATCTATATCGCCAACCGCTAAACGAACCTTAGAGTCGAAGTCTAATATTTGATTCAACGTACTCGATACTTGCTCTAATGCATCCCCTAGACCATCTATTTCCGCGCCATCTTCAGCTTGCCCTTTAAGCTTTTTCTGAAGCGAGTCGGCTTTCACTATGTAATCTTTGTAGGTTTCATCATCTTTTACTTTGGGAAAAAGCTTGTTTGTGAATAAAAATGAAAACGGACTGTTATTTGAGGCTTTCAGCTCATCTTCTATTTTAAAACTGGCTGGCACATACATTACATGCGGGACTGCTTGTTGCAACGAGTTTGCAAACTTCTTCACATGCCAATCTTCAGACTGAACAACACACTCGGGATGATTGACGAGAGTGTGCTGTTCGATCTCTTCTAAGCGCTCTTTATACGCTGCTGCACTTGTAATACCAAGCTCATCAAAAATTGCCTTGGCATCAGGGATTTTCTTAGCATTTGAATAATTTTCGCCAGAAAATGGAAACTTGTTTTCTGTGTTATAAACCGAATATTCATAGCTATAATCTGTTTGTTCAGCATTCCAATCAGCAACAACTCTCACCTTTAACGAATCATTGTATAAAAGCTTAGAAATAGCTGGTTTTCTTTTTTCCCAGTCTTCAAGCGAGCCAAATTCACATATAATTTCCATTGTCTCATCTGAAGGCTTTTGAGCAGGCCAATCCTCTAACTTTGGCTTTTTATTATCTAATACAAGATGAATAGCATTTAAGATTGTTGATTTGCCAATATTATTAGGCCCAACCAAAGTTGTGAAACCTTCAATATCAATTTCTGCAAACCCAATACCTCTAAAGTTACGTATGGTTAACTTCTCTAATTTCACGTTTCTCTCCTTGGCTGAGCGTGAAGGTTATTAAAGATACAACTTCAGTATAAAAATCCATCATGCGTGAGTTGTAAAATTCTGTCAATGATGAATTTATATAATAATTTCAATATCATACAAACAAAAGCGCGAAAGATATTCACTTGCATTTCTGTACCTTTGAGTAAAATAACTACAACCAATACTTTTTAACTTACCGCTATGTGACCAAAACCTAGAAGTGTGCAGTTTTGACAAGAAAGCATCGCGATTCAGCTTGAGCTTTTCCAGTCAACCAAGAGACTCAACCTTTCTGAAACTTACGAAGCTATTCCAAAAGATGTGTCGCCGAATGATCCGCTGATCACATGGATCAATGACGGTGTGGCCGAATCTGTAGAAAGACCATTTACGATTGACGGCAAAGGATTTATTGCTGAGATCTCACCCGCTAATTTTAAGAACAAGAAAAGTAAAAAATTTCAAAGCCATTTCCCGCATTTAAGAGAAGCACGTATTGAATATGCGATTATTTCAATGGCTTCAAAACAAGCGATGCAAATTCAATCTGACGGCGAAAATAATAAAGTGTTTTATCTCAAGACAACCTACTATCAAATTCAAAAAGAGATAATCAACGCCATCAATAAAGTCGAAAATAAAACACTGAAGCCGAACGATTGCCCTTACAACACTTCAAGCATTCGTGAAGCATTAGAGATACTAAAACGTACTGATATCGCCGTGCGTAATGAAAACGGCGAAAGCTTGTATATTTTTAACCGTATCAAAGACATTTACATGGAGGATAAAAAAGTCGTCATAGAGCTTTGAAATATGATCACCAATTATATTCAAAGCGGCGATTGGAAAGCCTCAGACTCGGCCAGTATTGTTGCCTCTAAGTCTTACTACCTGATAAAGCTAAGGGCACTGCTTAACCTTAAGTTTCGCTATGCCAGTGAAAATGCAACTTATAATCCATCACTTAACTATCTTATTGAAAAGATTAACTTCAACGAGCACAAAGAAAAGCGTATTACACTGCAAAAGATCACAAAGCTACTCGAAGCTATGCCAGAGATCAGCAAAGTAGAAATAAAGAAAAAGTACGAAGGCAGAAAAATCATTGATGCGATCCTCAATATTTATCCCTCAAAACAATTTATCAGCACTATGATTGAAAACAACCAACTGACAAAGCGTACTGAAAAAGCCTTTATTGCCGATGAGTCTGTAAAAGTAGAGCCTATGGCGTTTGAGTATGATTCCAGCGCAACATTTCATCGTGAAAAAACAGCCTACAATATAGAGAGGTGAAAAATGCTATTTGGCAACAAGAAAAAATTATTTCAATAACCCAAACCATGAGAACACAAGACGCAAGACAAATTCCAATCACTGATTACCTAGAACGTATAGGCGCAAAATTTGCCCGTACTCAGCAAGGAACTAATGGCCTTGAGTACGTGTACCACAGTCCAACAAGATCAGATAGCAAACCCTCTTTGTGTGTAAACATTGAGAAAAATATTTGGTCAGATGTGCCTATAGGCGCTGGCGGCCGCTTAATTGAATTAGTGTGCCATGTTCATAACTTGCCTGATAATGACGTTAAGAGCGCATTAGGGGTGCTTGATAGTCTCTATCCGACTGTACACTCATTTTCAAATAAAGCTGCCCGTATAGTGGCAAATAATGTGCATCAAACATTGTTTGACGCCTCAACACCAAGCATTGCCCCTACTACAAACGACGTAACTGGCTTAAATAAAAAATCAGCGGCAATAGAGGTGCTAAAAGTACAGGCATTGTTTAGTTACCCACTCAAGCAATACTTACAAAATGATAGAAAAATAAACCTCAATATAGCCAAAGGGTACGTACAAGAAGTTACTTGTCGCCTGATAGCATCAGGTAAACAGTTTTATTCTATTGGCTTTGCCAGTGGCAGCACCTTTGCACTTAGAAACAAAAATTTTAAAGGCTTTGCGGGGCTTGGAGTTGATATTAGTGTGTTTGATAAGGGCACGAGCAAAACCTTATTATTTGAGGGCTTTATCGACTTTCTTTCGTACCTAACCGCTAAGAGCCTGCACACCCCACCGTTTACAACTGTGGTGCTCAATAGTAGTGCCATGCTTGATAGGTTTGTTCAATTTGTTGCGCAACACCCAGCTATTACAGAGATAGACTATTTTAGAGATCGTGATGAACTCAACAACAAAACCACAGGGCTTGAAACGCTGAAACAGCTCAAAAACTCGCTCAACCATTTAAAAATAAATGACCTATCGAGTGCCTACCCAAACCACAAAGACTTGAATGAGTGGCTGATTGAGCATGTTAGCCATCAATAATTTTTCTTTTTTAAGCAAGTAGCCCCGCAGGGCATTTTTTGAGTTTCATTTAACCGCTGAATAAAACTCATTATTTACTGGTTATAAATAAGATTAAAAGGGTTAAAGAAAGGGTTAGAGGCAATAGATTACAGTCGTGTATGCAGCACCAAGCCACAATAAATTTTGAAACGTACCTTCAACTCCTGCATTTACGTACTCCATACTCCTGTATTTAGCATTTTCAGTCTTAAATTTATGCTTAAGAATGCACAAACGTACCTCTGCTCCCTGTAACTTTTTTCAAAACGTAGCTAAACGTACCTTACCTCCCTGTATTTTTCTCGTGTGATCCGCTGAAACGTACCTTCAGCTCCTGTAATCAGTATAAAAAACCGCGCCAAAATGGGTGTGCGTACCCTGTGCCCCTGCATTTACGTACCCTGTACTCCTGTAAATTTTTGCGCTAAATTCGCACTTGAAATTTGCACAAATTTTAAACTCTCAGCTATGGTTGAAGTATGAGAGCAAGATTGCAAACTTCCGGAAATACGCTTCGCTACCGTTGTTTGCATCTTGTGGGGGGCTTCCCCCTCAACCCCCTTAAAAGCTCCGTATCGAGCCAATAATTTATTTTGCTAATAGACCTGTATGGACAGCCCAGAGCACAAAAAAGATTATCAAAAGCAATACATGGCAGAGTTTAGAAAACACCATAAACGTGTGGAGTTAAACTTTACGCTGGCAGAGTATCGCAACTTTAAAAAGGCTGCTCAACAAGAAAAGCTCACCGTTAGTCAGACAGTAAAAAACATGGCAATGGCTTATCAGCAACAACACTACTTTATCCCAGCTGAGCTAAAAGAAAAGCTCGATACGCTACATTTTTTAATTCGTAATGTTGCCAACAATATTAATCAAATCGCGCACCGCTCAAACACCTTACAAGTTATGGTGCATGAAAACGAGTTATTGATGGAGCTGAAAAAGCTAGAAGATCTAGTCACCGAATACACATTAAAAGGATTAAAAAAGTAACATGATAATTAAGTCAAAAAGCCGCAAAGTCGCTAACTTTGATCAGCTTTATGACTATATGAAAAAAGGAGCGGAAAAACATGACGGTGTGCATGTTTTTTCGAGAAATGTTTATACACACCAACGAGAGAAAATACTTCAGGAGTTTATCGATAACTCCTTGCTCTTTAAAAAACGAAAAAACAGCGTGTACCTGTATCACGAAATTATTTCGATTACACGTACCCAAAGCGTCAGTGTTGAAAAGCAACAGGACGCGCTTTTTCATATAGTGCAAGAGTATGTGGTTCAAAGAGCAAACAAGAACCTTGTTTATGGGTATATGCACAACGATGCGCAAAATAATATCCACTTTCATCTTATGATTAGCTCTAATGAGCGAGGGAGCAATAAAAACCTACGCTTGAGCAAACATGAATTTGATCGCGCAAAAAAACATTTAGAAACTTGGACAAATAAACACTACCCCGAATTGCAACAAGGGCTTGTGATCAACAAACAAGCTGGTAAGAAAACATCTCACAATGGGGCTGAATTAAAAAAACGCACGGGAAAAATGCCCGAACGAGAACGAGTAACCAAAGCGCTTGAACGCATATTTACTCAATCGGTTAATAAGCAGCAATTTTTTGAAAGGTTAGCCGCTGAACATTTAGAAATTTATACCCGAGGTAAGGCCATCGGTTTTAAAGACACTGTAACTGACAGAAAGTACCGTCTTAAAACACTCGGCCTTGAGAGTCAATTTACCGCGATGAGTAAGCAAATAGAGCTGACCCAGCAACCGCAAATACAGGAGCAGAAACAGGAGTTTGCCAAAAAAGAAGCTACACTCAATAAAAGCTCAGAAAAACAAAAGCGTGATGTTTTGCCAGAGAAAAAACAAGACAAAGCAAAAGAGCAGCTAAAGCAACATCGCAACTCTCATAAAAATGCTGATAGCGATGAGAAAAAGCACCGTTGAATTAGCGCCACCATTGACCTTGTTAAAGCAAAGGTAAAGCGTATATGTGACCAAGCACTGGCGTTGGTGAAAGGCTCAAAATTAAGCAAACCGTGGAAACACAAATCAGATAAAGCCAAACAAACATTGCAACAGCATAGGCAATCGTTGTTATGAGCTAGAAAGTCAAAACAATATTCTATAACCAAGGAGGATGGATAAGATTATTATGGTGTTTAAAGCGATTGGCGCTTTTGCCTATAAAGCCACTGAGTACCTGATTAAAGGTAAAGTGCTCAACACCAAGCAAGGCTCTAAGCTGCTAAATAGTAGCGAGGCTAGCAGCTTTTTATCGCGCAGAAATAAAGGACTACTTATTGATGGCAACAACCGTTATTTATCGGTAACTGAAAGCTTTCAAAATGTATGCTTCACAGCCCGCGTGGGCGCAGGAAAAACCACAAAGTACATTATCAGTAACGTATTAGCCAAGGCTAACGATAATGTTTCGTTAGTTGTTCACGACCCCAAAGGCGAAGTGCATCAAGCTACATCAGGATATTTAAAAGCGAACGGCTACAACATTGTGGTATTTAACCCACATGATGTCAGCAAGTCTAATTTGTTCAATCCATTCACCGAAGCAAAAAATTTTGTTGAACTGGAATTAATAGCCGAAACCTTAATCTGGTCAGGAAACCCAAAAGAAGGAGACGCCTACTGGAACAACGGTGCAACACGTATTTTAGGTACGCTGATAAAGTGCTTAAGCTTTGGTGATAAGAAATATTTCAACTTACCTAACCTCTACCACCTGTTACAAAACTTTGGTGCGCTTGGTGAGGGGCTGGATGATTGGATAGCTAATAATTGCTGGGATCCAAATTTTCCTGAAGACGAATCTGTACTGAACGAGTGGAAAGGCGCGTTAACAGGTAACAAAGAAGCAATTCAATCATTTGTTGGGATCTGCTTAACCGCTCTAAGGGCGTTGACTAATCGAGATATGCGCACCTTTTTTAGCAAGTCCGACTATGACCTCTCACGCTTAAGAAAAGAAAAAACCATCATTTATTTTTGTACGCCGCCAGAGCACCAAAAATATTACTCATTCGCGACCTCGTTGTTCTTTCGTAGCGTGTTCAATGAGTGTATGCGTAATCATCATTTGGGTGGCAATTCATTACCTGTTTATATTCTATATGATGAGTTTGGAAATAGTTACGTGAGTGATTTTGTTTCAGTTGCTAACACTATCAGGGGGTATGGTGTATCGCTTTCAATAATTTTGCAGTCTATCTCTCAATTGTCGATGCGCTACGGACAAAAAACCGCTGAATCAATCCAAGGCGCGTTTAACACAAATATTTGTTTAAGCAGTTCAGATCCCGTAACCGCAGATTATTTTTCAAAGCTATCAGGGCGTGTAAGAGAAAGACAAGTCGCCGAATTTACCGATACTCACGACAACTACAGAGAGTACAACTTGCTTAACTCTGACGAAGTCAGAACCATGCTCGATAACGAAGCATTATTGATATGTAAAAATCGATACCCCGTTAAATTGACCGTGACACCTTATTATCAAAACAGACGATTTAAAAAAGCAGCGAGCTTTCCGCCAATAATTAGCAATCATGGCAACCGCTGCATTAACTCCAAACTGGTGAGGCTGTAATGGACTTATACTTGTTTGGCGTACACTTCACGGGCGACCTACTATTTTACCTTGGGCTGATCTTTGTTTGTGGATTTGTCTTTGGCTGGTTTTGCCGTAAAGGGAATATTTTTTGGTGTTTGGTAGGCTTACTTATCTTTTACCCCATGATGCAATTTGCAATGGCGGTTGATACTTGGTTTATCACTATTCCCTTTGTAGCTGGCTTTTTAGTACATACAGGCAAGCCCTTATATCGGAGACTGTTTCAACAATGACCACGGTTTTATTTTTTACGGTGTTTGTAGCTATTATGGGCTTCATTTTTGGCAAATGCTGCAAAGGTGGTAATCCATTTTTTATCTTTATTGGGTTAGCTGTCTCATTAGTGCCTGTCGGTTCAACGTTAGTTACTGAAGATCAAAGCTGGTATTTTATCCCTTATTTACTGGGCTTTTTATACGTTTACACCAATCCTTTTTATTGGCTCATCGATGCGTTCTCTGAAGTAAAACTCAGCTATCAACTCGCCAAAGCTAAAAGTGAACAAAGCCAAGCTCAATATCAAGATGACATAAAGCAATCAGAGCAAGATATAAAAGCCCAAGCTGAAGAACTCCGCAGACAAAAAGCTCAAGCCGAGGAAGAAATAAAACGCGCCAGTGAAGAACTCAGACGCAAGCAAGAAGCCTTTCAGCGGCAACAAAGCCAACAACAATCGAACAACAACTCAAACCAATCACAATTTGATTCTACGGGGTTAGATCCGCGCAAATTCGAGGACGCTTGCTCAATTCTTGGCGTTCATGCTGGCAGCAGCCTAGCCGAGTTTAAAAAAGCTTATCGGCATTTATCAAACTTATTTCATCCCGACAAACTAGATAAGTTTGACGGGATTTTAAAACAACAGGCGAAAGAAAACGCCAAGCTAATCAACATTGCATGGGAGACAATTCAGAGAAAGTTGAAGTAGTACTGAACTGGTTTCTAAAGGAGATAAACGAATGCTAGTAAAACGCACACTTACACTGCTTTGCTTACTGACTGTAGTTTTGACAATGACAGGGTGCTCAACACCAACCCCGTACAAGGTAAGCTCTCAGTATGATTCCATCACCTTGTATTACCAAAAGCAGCAAGCCTCCGAAGATTTACCCACCTTGGTGTCTGAAGACAATAGCCGCTGGTATGGTCGAGATATTGGCTCAAATCGCTACAAATACACCTTAAATAAATCAGTCTCAGGGCAGTGCTTTAAGCTCATGCCAAAAGATGACCCTTATGGCAAACCTATTCACAGGTGCATTAAAAACCCACTACCAAATCAACATGCGAGATTGATTACTGAAAAGTCTGAAATAGAGCAAAAAATTGCACACTACCAAAAGCAATACCCCAGTGATATACAGAGTTTATTAAGGTCACTTAATAGAAACCCTGCGTATCAAAATAATCGTTGCACACTGATAGCAGCCCAAAGCACACCTCAACGACCCCGTACTATTTGTGACGATCCTGACGCCTTACAAAAAGCTCAGATCTCATGCCTTGCGCCACTAGGTTCAAAGGCTTGTAAATATGCGCTACAAGAAGAACGTAAACGTAACGGTAAAAGAGCCAGTAATGCAGAGCTATTTCTAGCTGGTAATGCGTGTAGCTCCATGCTTAGTCAACGCCTTTCAGGTGGTGAAATTGGTTTAGGGAGCTGAAAGTGCCGCTGATGCTATTGGTGATGGTGAAGGTGGTTTTTGGGACGGATTAAGTTCAATTATTTCAAGTGTCGCGATGGCTACTCGCGTTGCCTCAGCATATAGTTGTTTTGATGGCTTAGTACCTAACTGTGAAGGTAAAATCGAACGGTGGAAAGAACAAGTCAGAACCATCCAACAAAAGCCCTATAAACTGCGCGATCAATGTAAATATGTAGCTAAAAGGCTCAGCGAATCACAGCAAAAGTTTGCGCATGTGAAAGCAAGTATACGGAAACTGGAAAAAAAGTTGAACAAGAACAAAACGAAAAAGCAAACACTTGAAAATGATTCAATCCTCTATCATTGGGATTAATTGTACTATATTGAAATACAATCTATTTTAAGTAATACTCGTGGGTATGTAGAATTCTTAGACATCAATGTTAATTTTTTGAAAATGCAATTGACTTTTCAAAGTTACACTGTATGATTCACGAGTTTTATAACTTTATTAATTTATATAAGATTAGAATGGAAAATAAATTGGAATACTCATTCAGTAGCGATGACGCATTGAAACAGTTCCTATCCTTAGAAGAACAGAATTGCTCTGAGGAATTTGTTGACTACGAAGTGACTAGAGATTTTGTGAAAAAAACTCTTCACGGTATTTTAGCTGATTCAGGTTTTTTACCTAAACCTGAGAGCACTTCTAAAGAAAGCTAAAACATTAAGAGTTTTTATGTCTGGTTTATATGGTTCATGGCTATCGGCTAATTTTGATTACTCTGCTGTAAAGGGACGCATTGACTCTTTACATACAGAATTTTACCCAAAGTATGAGCGCAGAGTTGCAGCTATTGAAAAATTAGCGACGATGTTCGTAGAAGAGATGGAAGCCACAGGCTTAGGTATCAAGGGCTATCTAAGGGTTAGTTATACAAATATTCTTGCTATGGTGGGTCGTTATTTAAACGATATAGTCCATTACAAAGTTTGGCATGAAATAACTGATTCGAAGCCATCGAAAATGCTTGCTCACGTAGCTAAATGGGCTTATCACTATCCTCCTGTTGTAACTGCGGTCAATAAAGAACAATACGAGGCAATGAATAAGAGCGAACGTGAACTTCTGCTTAGCATCAACTTTATATTCATTAAATATATTTTTGAATACATATTACAAGGATTTAATAAAAGTATGAGAAGAAGCAATGCTTATGAACGGATATTCTACTTGCTTGAAACCAACCAATATGATGCCAGAAATGCTACTTTAGTATTTGAGGAATTGATGAGTGCCTAGAAAACAACTCTTTATCAGTCATTCTGCGAATGCTACAGATCTAGCTTCATTCTTACACAGCTGGATTGGTTTAGTTATCCCTGTAGTAAAAACTTGGTGTTCTACGGATCCAAACTGTTTACCTCAGGGTGCTGACTTCCCAAAAAATGTAGTAAAAGCAGCTGAAGAAAGTCACTGCTGTATCTCAGTATTAACGGAAAAAAGTAAAGACCGAAACTGGATTAATTTCGAAGCTGGCTTATTCTTTGGAAAAAATAGACCTACTTTCGCCATTTTATGTGGCAACTTGGACTACAGAAAACTTTCAAGTGATAATCACCCACTATCACTACTTGGGCTTAACTACACCAGTCCAACTCACCAAAGCATGTTAGACTTTATGATAAGTCTCAATAATACTCTAGGGGAAGATAGTGTTGATGATTCATTTCTTAGAAAAAGCTTTGAAAGCAATTGGCCTGACTTCGAGAGAGAATACTCCAGACTTTACTCTGAAAATACAAACTCAATAAATAAGCTGATAGCGGGACTGACAGATTAATACCATAGTCTCAATTTCTAAATGTGTAAACAAGATTCTTCTAACTATCGCAAGCTCTTTACACTATAGATTTGACTTTGACCAATTTCTGATACAATAGAAGTAGGCTTATTTTTTAAGAGTAGACAGTATGACTATTACTCTCCACGGTAACGTTGCTGAGCTTGTACAAACTGAAGCTAACAACTCAGGGTTTCAGTCGCCTGAAGATCTTATCTTCGAGGCAGTTTCAGAGTACGTAAAAAAACGTATTGATTCGGGTATTGAACAAGGTCTTCAAGATGTAGCTAATGGTGATATGGTTGAACTTGATGCTGGCAATATTTCACAGATACTTTCTAAACCAGCATCTCAATGGTAAAAGTACTACTAACCCGCAAAGCCAAAACCGACCTTGAATCGATCGAATGTTTTATAGCTGAAGATAATCCAGCCAGAGCCAGAAGTTTCTGTGAAGAATTCTTGCAAAGAGCAGTTGAAAACTTAGCTACATTCCCTTGTTCCCACCCGCTCTACAACAAAGAAAAGAATATCAGGCGCTTTGTTTATCGAGACTACAACCTGTACTATCAATACGATATATCAAAAGACAGTGTGTATATCCTGCATATACTCCACGCCTCAGTATTTCAAAATATGTTGTTGCGTAATACAAAATGAAAAGTGTAACTTCTTTTGTCAGGTAAGCTTTAGGTAAGAACCTATTTGCACAATATGATATATCGCTTAAACCAACTTATTTTGAACTGATATCATTCGCTCTTGTTTTTCATAATGTCCAGAAGCGATACTTAAAAAGTCGCTTGGATCTTTGAGCTGACTTTCAAGTCCTTTATTTTTAATACTTATATAGAGAGCCACAGCATGCGCTTGGCAATTTATTGATTTTTGTGGATTAAACTCTATATCTGTAAAGCAGCTATACTCCTCTAGCCGTTCTTTAAGCTCTTCATTCTGAAGTAAAGCATTGATATATAACCAATCATAAAAATAAGTTCTTGGAATAATTGGAAAGTCACTATTGAAAAATTGAAACTTTATCAAATTACCAGACTCCTTCAGTCTGATGTCTCGCTTTGCTTCCAATGATGTGCGCTGGAATAAATCAACATACGGCCCACCTTTTTCAAAAACTTTACTCCCCTGAAAAGCAGATTCGACACTAAACTTTCTTTTTTGTTTGACCGTAACTACTTGCAGGTTAAAAGCACTAAGAGAAACACCTAACTCATCAGGTGATTTGCTCGAAATTTCCAATATTCTGTTATGCCCCATTTCATTTGCAACCGAGTGTAACTCAGCTATTGATTTTTGTTTCTGCGATAAAGAAAAACCAGAGAACCATTTAAACTCAATACTCTCTTCTAACACTCCAACATTGTTTTTCAAAGGAACAAAAATTGGACGAATTGCCATTATTGCCATTTCCTACGATAATTTCGACTCGCATAGAGTATCTTATTAGGTTCGTTGATTGCCACCTTCAAATGATTAGTAAAGTGAGCAATATTCTTTTTCACTTGCCTGTTAGAGACAACAACTCCAAATATTGAGTTTGTGGGGATATAGTTTTTCACCAATATTTCTGCTTGAACATCCGTAGGGTCATAGTTCAAAAGTCCCTGTTCCACTCTACTTCCCAGCCATGAAACTTCATCGTACATAGACCGAAAAGCGCCAACATCTCTCAAGTGTTGTTCAGATAAGTTACTCATTAAAGCGTCAGCGGCATTATGTTTAAAGAACAAACAGTCTTGCTCCCAGAGCACTCTCACATTTATACCTAGAACACACCAATCGGAGTCAACATTTCTATACTTATAGAACATTTTATCGTTAGGGTGGGCTATTGAGACTGAAACAGTATCTCGACGATTGTCCAACCGTTCATTGTCATTGACCACTCCTTGATACAAGCCTTGATCTAGGCTTTCACGAGAAACCAGCCCATGGTAGATAATGCTCTCAAGATTAGAAACTTTAGTAAAGTGAACTAAGTAAGGTATATCTATTTCCTGAGCAAAACTTCTAATTAATGCTTTATTATCAAACATATATTTCCATTAAGATGTGAAGTAGTCTTCACCTCTATTACACAGTTTAGGGAGGGCTAGTGAGTAAATATAAACCAAGTTATAGCAACCTTTTGCAAAAGTAAATTTCACGGCATTACAACAAATTAGTTCTCTCAAGCAGTTCATTCTTAATAAAAGTCGCTACAGGCACTAACCCAGCCTTTTTCTTGATAACCGCAAGCTCTGACGGTGTAAATCTTAAACCTACCAGCTCTGATTGTTTTTCCGCAGCTGGTTTTGCTGTTCTGCCACTGGTTTTTAATGGTGATGGCTGATGCATCAAATTAGATAGTGTGTTTTTGTTACTAAGCTTGATATCTGTCAGGCTATTTTTTTGATTCATTTTTAGGGAGGATTAAAGAATAAATGGCATCGAATTGCTTACTCACTTCCCTATATTGAAACTTGGCAAGTGGTGACGCAGCTTGAAGCTGTGAGATTGATTTTTTGGACTTAAAGATCTCATCAAATACCTTAGAGAACTTCAGTGGTAGTACGGGAATATCTCAGCCAAACTTTTCATGCACAAGCGATTGAATGTGCCTAAAACTTTCGCACTCATGCCAGCTTTTACCTTTGTCACGGTAAGTTTTTTGCAGTTTGGTTGCCACCACAAGAACATTTTTATTGAGGTGTAAAACTTCAGCTAGTGTATTTAATCACGCTAGTATGGACTTGTACTCATCATAGATGGGTATGATCACCCAATCAGATTGCGCAATCGCGGTGCTAATACTTAATGCGCTATTTGAAAGTGCCCCAGCAAGATCGAAGACCATATCTATATGATCAGGTATCACAGGAAAAGGCTCATTGAGATCAACGGCCATAAACTGATCTTCAGGTAATATTTCGTCATAAATATGGTATGGCTCGTTTGTTCCTAACGCAAAACCGTGGTCGTGAACGATATTGGTTGAGATTGGAGACTTCCCCGCCCCTCATTTTGTGGTATAGACAGTTACTTTCATAAACTTGTATTATCAATTAAATCTATCAAACTGATTTTACTGATATTTTAAAATAATCAAATTTACTTCGTTATTTCGCGTTACTCGAAATAATCGATTTAACTCGGTCACTCTATTAAATTGATTTACCGTGTTTTTTCTCGTAACTATCTTGAGATTGACGAAGTGTACCGAGCTTTGCTTTAGCTTGGTTAATTCGCATTTCATGGAGCTGTGTATCGTCTAAGAGTTTTTGTTCACTGGCTTTTTTCAAATCGCTATCACTAAAACTCATGATGGCCTTTTCTAGGCTAGTTGAAATGACTTTGTGCGCCTGTTCGAGTTCTTGTGTCGAACCCAACCGCTCAGCCCATTCTTTATCTTTGAATAGGTCAAGACTCAGTTCAATATTGCGCTTTTCCTTCATTACCGTGTGATAGGCGTTAATTCGTGAAACCAGCTCATCGTCTTTTGGCCGATAAATTGAATCTTGCTCTTTGGCTTCCATACATTACTATCTATATTGACTGATATATAAACAGTTTGAACCCTGAACCTTAAAATTTCAACTTTGTCAGGTATAGCAAGAAGGGAATAGAGCTTAAATATGGCGCATCCGTTTACTCCACAAATATGTGATATGGCCGATAGCATGGGTATATGCCTTTATCAGCGCTTTTCTCAGACTGAAGCCGCTCTTTTCTTGCATTGCACTATTGAAGCGCTCACAAAGTTACAGAAGCAGCATAAAATTGAGTATATCCAAGTTGACGAAGAAATTACGGAATTTTTCGGGTTTCAACTTTTGGAGTACTTAGCGCAACAAATCCAGTCCAGTAATGAACCGCCACAATTAAGCACACCCGATAAGATCATTTGCGTAAAAGAAGTACAGCGCCTAACTGATCTCTCCCGTACAACCATTTGGCGACTAGAACGTGCAGGGAAATTCCCCGCTAGAGTGCCACTTACAGGAAGCCGTATCGGGTGGCGCTATAATGATATACAAGAGTGGATAAAACATTGTTAGCCGTTATTGAAACACAAAATTAACAATGATATTTTAGGCTACTGCATTAGTTTGAATAACTACAAAAAGTTTAGAGATAAACATGGAAGAAATAATTACTTTTTTGGCAAATGGTCTAGCCAACGGTGCAATTGGACATTATGTGAGTAAAGGACTTAGAGAAATAGATAGCGAACTGCCCCTTTTGCTCCAGAATGAGACCGATGTAAAGAAACTGCATGATATTATCCGAAGTAAGTCCGTTGAAAATGAAGTCAAACAACTTGCTTTAGATCTAAATTACTCCCCTACTACCTCACATCACACAGAGAATGTAATTAACTTCTCTGGTGGTACAAACAATGGCGTGATAGCAACCAATGTTGAGTTTAAAACTTCAAAGAAAAGTATCAAAGTTGAAGCCCCTCTTGGTTCAATAGCTTCAAGCTTGCAGCATAAGAACTACGTCAAATACTTGATTGATAGGTATCATGAATTTAAGAAAGCTGAGGTCGGTTCTGGAAATATGAATTACGCTATTTTCTATACCTCAATTAAGAGAAAGTTTGGGGCTAAATGGGATATGGTGCCATTGACTAAATTCGATGAACTCGCCAAATTTGTTCAAACAAGAATTGATGGTACTGTACTTGGCCGGAAAAGAAGGTCTAAAGGCTCAAAGTCCTATTCTTCTTATGATGAGTACCTTCAAAAACACTCATACTAACACACTAAGAACATACTAACTTGCATAGTGTGCGAACGCCTTAAGCACGCAAAATATAATTTTTTAGTTTCTGTAAACAGACTCATTAAAGAAATAAGCATGAGAAGGACGCTATGGTGTCGAGTACCGAAGAAATAAGCAAACAAATTGAGCAACAAAGTAAATTAGAAAGCCAAATGACAGAAGAAGAACGGCTTTCGCCTCTGAATATTGTAAACCGACAAAATGCCAACTTTGAAACAGTTCTGACTGCCGTAGGCTTGGCTATAGATAAATTCGGGGAGCACTCTGAACGAAAACACGAAAGTGAATCTCAAAAGGCAAACCTAAAGCACAAAGAAAATATAACTGAATTAGACCAGAATCATGAGAAGTTTAATAAAGGCTATTATCTGTTAGTAGGCGTTATTATCTTTCTAATTGGATTAGTTGTGGCATTAGTATTTGTAAAAGACGACACCGACACTGCGATGAAAATCTTAACACATGTCCTCGCAGCGGGGATGGGAGTCGTAACTGGCATAGGTTGGAAAAATAAACCTCGTTAGCTTTGTACAAATATCAAAAATTGGGTTAACCAAATATGCTTATATTCAATAGAGATCCAAAAGCTGCTAAACTAGCCTCGGAATATAGAGTAATTCGACACAGGGTTAACCGAAAAACAATGGTGGCAGGAGTGGTGGCAGACGCCTTTTTTTGCTAGTAAAAACCAAAGATAACCAACTGTAATTTAAAGACTTCTATTTTACACTCAAGAAGCAGATCCAGAATATTGAATAACACACCGATATTCTATCAGCTTTGAAAAACCGCCTCTCGGCGGTTTTTTATTGGGTTCATTTTATGAAGTATATTAACCTTCATAATTTCGCTAAACTTCAACTGTTATTAGAACAAAAAGGCAACCGCATGATTAACCTTTTCTGTACACAAAAACTCATTGCAAAGCTCCCTGTCAATGAAGGAGTTATACCCGCTTGTTCCGATGCAAAGCTGACTGATTTAAGCACGCCAAACACTCACCCTTTGTCAGATTGGCATGCTAATTTGCTCACAATACAACGCAGAAACTGTGTGCTCCTGATGCATAATCAAACCCGCTTTCCAGTATTTATTATTGGTCTCACCAAACCAGATTTTGCAAAGTTAGATTATCTATTTGCTGATAGCTTTATGAATACCTTGCTAAAAGTGGGTGCAAGTAACCAGCAATTACAAAAAGCAGCCTCATTACTCGGCCCGCTAACAATCGCCAAAGCCAATAACCGTAGTGTGCAAGGGACGATGAATCAAATGAAAGGCGATATAGAACATCAACTTTGGTTCGACCAAATTAACATCATGGATTGTTCGCCGTATAGAACTGCAGCCTGGTTAGCTGAACGCCCATGCATGGTTAAAGGACAAAAAGACTGTATTTGGCCTATTAAGGAAATGCTCGCTCTATTAAGCTAACACCCAATAACAAAAGCTATGCCATTGCTAACTTAGCCGCCTGTTTCCACATGAATGCCGGCATGCTATTTCGCAACTGCCAAGTGATACTCATGGGTTGGCTACCAGTATGTGATACATAGTCAACTTCACCAAAATTAACAAACCCCATCGTTTTACCAAATTCATCTTTAGATTGATCACGAACAGCGTTTGCGCTTCTAAGCCTAAAGTAGCTAAATCAATGTCAGCGTTCGTCGTGGTTGAAAACTCAGACACCGGAGAAAAAGACAGCGCTCCCATGCCTTTATCACCTACAAAAGCCAGCCGGTCCATCGCCGTTAATTGATTAGGCAGGATGCCCCGTTGCCGGAAAATACGATCTTGCAACAGCATGCCCCAGCCATCGGGCAAACAATCTCCAAATACGCCATGTACACCTTGATGCGGCGCTTTAGGTGCGACTTGAACTTGTGTGCTCGACTGCAAAGTAAAAGGTGATAAATTGCCAAACTGCTGCAAATAGCTGTCTGCATACTGAAAAAAACGCCTTGCCGATTCTGCGCCAAGACCCCTACAGCAACCTGCTCACCGGAGCTTAATCTACGAGTTACCATGAGTTTTTGAATGGGTTTAAAACTCATCTTTTAGCACCTCGTCAATACTCGTGGGTATAGCAGCGCGTTCTTTGCTAGGCTGTGTGAGCTGATAAAGCCTATCCAATGAATCGAGGGTCTGCCATAGCAACAGCAATTGGCGAAATGAAATTTGCCCGGTCAACTCAAACTTCTTAATGGTGGCAGCAGGTACACAGCTTCGCTCAGCCAATGCAGATCGTGACAATTTTGCCTGCTTTCGTAACTCACGCAAATAAGCCGCATAAGCTTGGCTTACATCGGTATCATCAAGTAAGGTAAAATTCATTCGCAAAGACCAAATGGATACAGTTATATCTATTATAGCGAAATAAAGCAGAAAGTAGATACTATTGTATCCATAGATAAATAAAGTGTTGAAAAATCACTCGATAAAGCCCTTCAAAACTTCTATTTTTAAGTCCTGACAGCAGCATAAAAACGGCACTGTTTTTCCGTAGTCATAGCCAAGAAGCACCACTAAGATTTAGTAAAAGCCATAGACAAGTGGTGGGCAGTTTGGTGAGCAAACAGGCATTTTTTAACGGTTTCTTTTCGGTAAACTTTTGAATTTTTAAATGTTTAGATTGCCACTCAATGAGCAAATTCAAAAAATATATTGAATAAAGCTCACTAACCTCAACAAAAACGCCACCCGAGGGTGGCATTTGTCTGTTACTCTTCTTTATTTTCGAGTGCTTCTTCTCGGCGCAGATAGGCGCCGGCTTCATCACTACTTGCACGCAGTTGGTGGTTTTGGTCCACCGCTCTCGTTTGCTGATTGAGTTGGTATACTTGTGAGGCGTTACCTAAATCACGTTCGCTGGTAATCGCGGCGATGGATTCTCGGTCTTTTAAGAAGCTAATCACATCTTTACGGATGTCGCTTAGCTGTGCATCGTATTTATGCATTTCTAAAATATGTCTTGGGTGCTCTAGGTTTTTCATGCCCGTGGCAGCGAAGGTCGTTGAAACTATTCTCGACACCACTACCCAAGGGGTAATACTGCTGCGTACTAGCGTATTTTCAGAGCGTGTGGAATCGTGAATACCAGTACCTGTTGATATTTTTGACTCAGTAAATGTCCCTTCACACTTAAAATAAACCAGCAGAGATTCAAACTGCATCTCGGCATAGAATACGTGTGCAGCATTGGTTAGCATTGACGCAAACGATTTAATCAATAAGCCACTTAGCAGTAAATGTACGGCTACCATCACAACAGCGCTGAATGACACAATGTTTTCTTCGCTGAAAGCACTAGAAAAATTACTGATATTGGCGCTCGTTATATAGTGGTAAATATCTACTACGGCATAAGCAAAAAAGACGCTTAATCCAAGAGTTACTAGCTGCAGTAAGTTACCACCAAGCAAGGATAAAAACCTAAAGCGTTCAAACGATTTACCTAAATCTAGGGGCAGAACTTTAGGTTGTACTTCTTGGATCATTTCGCCTTTAAAGCCACCTTTACCATCAACTTGTTCTTGCAAGCTGGGATCTAGCTCACGATAAACTCGGTTTGGTACTTCTTTATATCGGCGATTAGCCATCACCAAGTTGTCTAAGTTAATAAATATCTCATTTGGATGTACTGATTCTTGCCAGTTTTCTCTTAACTCAGACACTTCAACCACTGGGTTTACTTTGTCTAAACGCGCTTTAAGCATAACAGCAATAATGGCGCTACAGCCAAGTGCAAGCACGATAACGCCCGTGAGATAAGCCCAAGTATGAAGACTAGGTAACGGCGCAAAAAAGAGCTCAATATCGGCTTTACTTAACTTTCCTTCATCCATGATGTAAGACAAAGTTAAACCAATCAGGATTGGTAGCACAAAAGAGAGCGAAATCACTTTAGTGAGGGTCGCACTCCCCAAAGATTCAATGGCATGTTCCGCTTTGCGTGAAATCGGTTTAGCCGCGCTATACCAACATGACAAAATATATATCATCAGTAAGGTGCTATAGATTGGGAAAGTCAGCTCCCCAGCATCACCGGCAAAGCCAGAAAGCGATACAAACGCCACCACACCATAAAGCACAAGTGCAGTTAATGTACTCACCCATGCACCAAATAAGCGTTGGCTCATATTTCTGATAGGATAAGGGAGAAAGAGTAATTTAGGTGCAATGCTGTGAAGTAAACGCGATAAGAACCCTTTCGGTTCTACAAACGTGCTGTTCTTTCGGCCAATCAACATTTCTTCTAGCGTTTTAGCACGGTAAGCCACATCAGCCTTTTCTTGCTGGGCGGTTGAAGTTTCTGATTTACTGAAGTTATAAGCTAAAGAGGTGGGATGGTTACGACCCACAAAAAAACGCAGCGTTGCATATATTCCTTTTGCAAGAGACGTGATCCCAAGACCTAAAATCAACATGCCAAATAGCATGATGATCCAACCCATACCCGCATCGCTCTTAACAGAGCTGGCGGCAATCACCAGTAATGCAATTCCAGCAATAGTTTGTATTGCACCACGAATAGCAGTGATTTTACCTTCCGTTTTAAATGGGTTTTTAAGCCCTAAATCAATAGAGCCATAATCAAAAGCCACTAGCAGCCTCCTTGTATAAACAGTCCAATGTTGGTGGCTAGGAGGTCGTCTAGTTTACGCAGCATCCAGCCACACCTTTCAATTTCTGCAATACTCTGCACAATAACTTGTTAAGTTGCAACGAGTTTCGTTTGAATTCAAAGAAGTTCCCAGTTACCGTTATCAAATCGTCTAACTTCGTTACAATTAGGCGAAGTAGACAGAAGATAAAGCCACTCGTTTTCTACCAATTGTTTTACAACTGGGTGTGCTGTCATGATTCGCTCTAGTGCTTCGGTTGGCGCTTGTACAATTACGCTCAAACGTTGTGGGGTATGCATCCATTTGTCACCGTTGTGAACGGATTGCATTGGCAGACCAATTCGCAAATCTCCGCCATTGCCTTCAAACACTCCAATTCTGCCCCCCACGACATTATGCAACACCTTGTTACCACTGCCGTATTTGTGGGTATCGGTTACCGAAGCGTTATATTGCATATTGATCCAGTTAGTGACGAGCATAGGGGCGGTTAAAATAGCAGTTAACTGGCTAAAGTCTTGATCTTGCTCGGCGCTGTATTCGTGCAAAAAGACTCGACCTTGCAGGTCAATTCCCTGCGTAACTTGTCTCGGTGCAACCACAAATGCCGCATTGTTGGCAAGGCCCCATTCCGGCCTGACTTGAGACCAATCTTTAGTACGGGCTATAAATTGCTGCTCCAGCTGCTGCACGGATAACGCTTTACCAGTTATCGCAAGCGTATGAGCGCGCTCTACTCGAGCCAGATGCGCTGCCTGCTTTAACCAGCGGGTCATCTCTGTATCTATTTCGCCATAGGGGGTAATTGTTTCAGTGGTGGTATTATGTAGCGCTGCAACAAAACGGGTTTGCGACGGAATAGCGATGCCTAGCGCGATTAATTCTGCGCGTACCGCTTGGTCATTAAGAAGTTGCGCGAGTACTTTAACATTCACTTCTCCCGACTGGCCGCCACATGCACCACATTGCAGCCCGGCTTCATGTAAATTATTGGTGGTATGCGCTCCGTGGCCAACCAATAGGACCGTATCAGCAAATTCGGTCAGTCCCATCCCTTTTAATATGCCAGCTGCGAGTTTTGCTTGCTCCAAAACAGTAACTTCGTGTTCGCCTTGCTTTAACTGCCACTTCCTTGAATCAATATGGCTATCGACGGGGTGCTGAGTTTTTTGCAATGAAAACACTTTGCTAAATAGCTGATAAAAGTAGCTCATCCCCATCGACTCCACCATTGAAAATGAAGCCGCAGCAGAGTGAGACCAGCTATGCCAACGGCCAGCTTGCTGGCGTTTTGTGGCAAGGTTCTGGGGTGCGGGCGTTTGTATTGCGGTGATTGGCGCTTTTAGTAATCCGGGTAACTGTGGCCGACTAAAACGGCAGTTAGTCGCATGATAATCAATCGGTAGGCCAAAGAAACCAGCATAGCCTATGGTTTGAATGCCTGCGTTTTGAGCTTCTAGCACACGGCGGATCACTTCTGAGCGCACATCAATACAAAAAGCCGCTTGTAAGGTCGGTGTAGCTTGCTCACGAGCACCCTCAGATTTTACCTGCTGAGTTTTTAGCTGCCCTACTAAAGTGGCTTGATAACTGAGCTCGAGTGCCCGCTGAAATACCAGCCGTGGCAACAATGCTTTTTTATGCTCAAGCACGATCTCAGCAAGTTGCAGCTTTTGCTTGTTCCAATGGTATTGAATACGGGTAAAGGTCGTTGGATGGCACTCACTCACGTAACGCCAAATCACCAGCTCCCACGCCATTCGAATGGCCAATAGCGCACGCATATCGGAAGCCGGATGCTGGGCAAGATCTGCTTGCCAGCGTTCATAAGCCGCCCAAGATGCCCAGCCATTAATGTCTAGCAGTAGCATGTGCGAATAATCACTCAGCTCATTAAAACCAACCCCTAAGGTGTCGACAGCAAGCGCAATTAAAGACTCAGGAGACGTTGGCAAAGCCTTAAAGTAATCCACTAAACCCGACTCCCCCATAACGATGCTTATTCCCAAATCTCGTGATACGGTTTCATGCCAGTGACGATACAAACAGAGTTTATCCTCACCTTGGGTTTGTTTGAGAATAGGCTGCACCTGCTGATAATGCGCGGCGCAAAATTGGCTAATTTGGTGGCTTATCTCCTCTTGCCATGGCATCTTATGCTCAGAGCGATAACGGTCAAGCAAATCCGCTAATGTATGCCAGTGTGGCAACTCGCCACAGTGACTTTTTTTGAGCCAATTAAGTAGCGCATTGGTGCTGCGCTCCACCGCGTAATGTGCCGCAGATTGCTGCAATGCTTGCTCTGAAATCGCCTCTTGCTGCCATTGTTCAAGATAAAATGCCACGGGCATCAGCATTCTAACCTGTGCCAACGCACTCATTTTATTGACCACCGCATCAAAAGGCAGATCGCGCATTCCCCAAAATGGATTCACTGCGATCAATTGATCGAGCGGCCAAGTTGGCGCAATGCGTGTTTCAGCGCTCAGCAGTTGTTGCTGTTGCGGCTTAGATAGCTGAGTCTGTTTGTTATTTTGTGTGTCTATCATTACTTCTGCTCCTCGTGCCCTGCAGCATAGCGATGAATGGCTAGGTGTTTCTGCTTTTTAATACTTGGCAAATGGACGGGCCAAAGTAATATGGTTAATCGTGTCATCCACTCGTCTAAGTACAGGCCGGCATACAACACCCGAGAGAGTTTTTGCACCGTTACCAAATGTGCGCGGTAATAGAGCAGATAATTTACTACGATGAGTAACACTACTAAGCTGAGCAACCAAATATCAGCACCATCGAGTGCTTGCGCTCTAAGATCATTTGGTAGCGCGACTACCAAGTGCAATAGCCATTTTTGCGTACTATAGGCTGCCAACAACACAACTGCTGCGGTGATAATTCTAAAATAGCTGCTAGGGGCTTGCGCCTCAAAACGCAGCGCTAGCCACACAGTTAATGCGCCAACCATTAATCCCCAAATACTGATAGGACCTTGATATTCAATGACAACTGCAGCTGCTGTAGTGAGGCCAGTTGCCACGGCAAGTGCAATGAGCCATTGCCACAAGGGCGGCTCAAACTGGTCGCTCAAGCGACGAGTCAAATCTTCATGGATCCACTGGCTTGAGTTTAAAAATGCGTGGGCCTTGTAGGCTGAATGGGCCAATAAGTGCAGCAGCGCTAATTCATATAGTCCCAAAGCACACTCCACTAGCATCAGTCCCATTTGTGCACAGGTTGACCAAGCCAAGCGCACTTTTAAACTGATCCGCGTTGTCATGATAAGCGCGGCCAATAATGTCGTTATTCCTGCCACGATCAAGATCAGCCATTTCGCAGCTTCTACGCGTAAAATCAAAGGGCCAAACACCATCACCAAAAAACCACCCAGATTAATGATCCCTGCATGCAGCAGCGCACTTACCGGTGTGGGTGATTCAACCACTTGCATCAACCAGCCATGCACTGGCAGTTGCGCGCACTTTAGCAGCGCCACAATTGCAAGTAAGCCAGCTGCTGATTGCTCTAGCGCAGTCAGTGTCGTTGAATGAGTTAAGTAATAGTTTGTGATGTCATTAAGCTGGAGCATGCCAGTGCTGAGGTAGATACAAATAAAAGCTCCAAGCAATGCACTTTCTGCCAAGCGCGCCAAAATAAACTTTTTGTGTGCGGCCAATGCCGCTCTCGGGCGGTTAGGATAAAACAGCAGTAGACGATGCAAGCTCAAACTAATACCGACCCAAGCCAACCAAAATAGGACTAAGTGATTACTGAGCACCACGATAGTTACGCTCAGTAATGTGGTGAGTAGATAGCGAAAATAGCGGACCCGGTGTTTTTCACCATGTAAATAGTGAATGGAGTAACGCAGTAAAATAAAGCTCATAAAGCCAATCAATGACACCACGCTAAGCCGTAAAAAGCTTATTTCAAACAGGCTACTGGCAATATCACCTTGCGTTGCCCAACTTCCCCAGCCAAAAGCGATACAAATTACCACACCGATAGCAAAACCATTCGCAATACGAAATAACCCAGCGTTACTACGAGACGCTTTGCTCATAAAAGACGCAGCAATCAAAAAGTGTAATAGCAACAACACCACTAAGATATTAATCATCACTTTCTATGCATCTCACCTAAGTCTTGAATTAGGTCATTATTCCAACCTTTTTAATTTAATAAAAATAGATATAATTTAACTATTCGTTCTGTTTTACTTATATATAGATGAGCCGACTTAATTATCACCACCTCTACTACTTTTGGCAGGTTGCCAAGCTCGGAAACCTGACTCAAGCCGCTAAAGAATTACATGTTTCGCAATCTGCGCTCTCTGCGCAAATCAAACAGTTGGAACATAATGTCGGGGTATCACTATTTGAGCGCGTAGGCCGCAGCCTAATGCTTACCGATCAGGGTAAAAAGGTGCTGAGCTATGCCGATGATATTTTTACCACGGGGCAAGAGCTCGAAGCCTTGCTAAGCAAAGGCGTACAGTCAATCACCCACGTGACGATTGGGGTGTTGACCACTCTGTCACGTAACTTTGTAGAAGCTTTTATTAGTCCTTTGATGCGGCGTAGCAATGTACAATTTAAGTTAAAGTCAGGCAGTATTTCTGAGCTACTCAACGGCTTAACCAATTATGAGCTGGATTTAGTGCTTACCAACCGAACAATAAACCTAGATACTTCAGACCCCTATTGGCAGTGCCAACTGGTTGCCAAGCAACCGCTGGCGATCATTGGTCCGCCAGCGCTCAAGCCAAACACGCCATTTCCACAAGGCTTTGAAAAAACACGTTGGATCTTGCCACCTGCCAACTCAGATTTACGCACCGCATTTAATGCGCTGTGCGCTCAGTATCAGTATTTCCCCAACATTTTGGCAGAGGTCGACGATATGGCGATGATGCGACTACTGGCACGAGACAGTGGCGCGGTGGCCGTTTTACCTGCCGTAGTAGTAAAAGACGAAATAGCCCAAGGGGTGCTACAGCAGTATCAGGAACTGCCTAATATTTATGAGTATTTTTATGCTATTTCAACACAGAAAAAGGTTGTTCCTGAAGCGATTAAAATCCTGCTGCAAGAAGCGCATGATAAGCCCGCACATTTTTAAGCACGCTGATTTTTATTCACCTGAAAGTATTAGAAAACCACGATTTATTTCTGTTTTTTAACTTAACCCATATTAACGTAAGAAAATTGGCCTAAGCACTTGACCAATTGATGTTTATTTAGCAAGCTGAAACTATAGGGTAAAATTTCGACGAGGCAGTTATCGTGTTCAAGCTTGCGCACAATGGCAATATCTTAATGGATGTGAAGTCTGCTTCACCGCCGAGTGCAGCGTTTGTGATTGAAGCCCTCGAAAAGTCGCAATTTGCCGACTGCGAAATTGATCACGACTCGATTAATGCCTTTTTCCAAAGCGACTTCCCCGAGAGCCAAATTGTCGTTGCTAAACAACATGATGCCGAGTTTGAAGTCACCTTAAGTGACGATAAAATGCAAGCATTTGGACAACTTAAAACAGCTCGTGGTGGTAAAGCGGTATCATTAGAAGAAGCGAAAAAAGCCATTGTTAAAGCAGGCGTCAGTCGTGGCTATAAGCAAGCTTACCTAGAAAACATCCTGCGCAAACAATTTGAACTTCCACCTGGTGAAGAAGCATCTGGGTTAATCGCCCAAGGCCGACCCCCACAAGACGGCCAGTCAGCAAAATTACTGCCGCACGTACAAACTTTAAAAGAGAGACTCAAGCAACCTAGAATGCGTGAAGATGGCACCGTTGACATGCGTGATTTTGGCAAGCTTGCAAGCGTTGCACCAGGAGATTTACTAGTCACTCAAAAACCCGCAACACCAGGTAAAGAAGGCTTTACGGTTAGCGGAGAAAGTATTGAAGCAAAGCCCGGCGAATCATTCCAGCTTATGGCGGGTGAAGGCACCGAGATCAACCCCAACAACCCACTAGAGCTTATCGCAACCATTGCAGGTTGCCCCTCAGATATCGCCAACGGTATGCGCGTGGATGACGTATTTACGATTGCCGATGTCACAGTAAAAAGTGGCCATGTCGACTTTAATGGCAGCGTTGTGGTCACCCATAATGTGGAACCGGGTATGCACGTAACCGCACAAGGCGATATCACAGTGCTCGGCACGGTAGAATCTGGAGAACTTATCGCAGGTGGTCATATTGAAGTGCGAGGTGGCGTGATTGGCCATGTCGACCATCAAAATAATGAGCAAGGCTTAACCTGCAAGCTTATCGCCAAAGGCAATGTTGAGATTGCCCATGGACAATATACTTATCTTGAAGGCGATAACATTATTATCAATAAGCAAAGTAACCACTGCGATATTAAAGCGCAAAAGCTAATACAAGTTGGCACTGGCGATCATCCAAATGGCAAGTTGATAGGTGGCTCAATTATCGATGCACAAATGGTGGTTGCGGGAGAGATTGGCAGTGAGTCTGGTGCTAAGATGATGATTTATCTGGCACGTAAAGGTCTTAAAATCACCCAAGAAACCGACACCCTTTTCAAGGAGGTTGCCACCACCAATGATGCCCTAGATCAACTACAGCAAGCGATTGAAAAAGCAGAGTTAGTTAAAGACGCTGCTAAAAAGCAACAACTCAAAACTAAAATTGGCGCGACACAGATGCACTACTGTCAACAAGCCGAGCACCTTGAGCAAAAGCTCAGCCAGCTTGATCACGACTTACACGATCTACTCGAGAACACGAAACTTGCAGCAAACAAAGCGCTTCATTCTGGGGTTGAAATCCATATCTTTGACCGCGTGTATAAAACAACCCGCAGTTATCCCCCTTGTTCAGCAACGCTGCAAGAAAACCAAGTTAAGATAGACTTTAAAACCGCAGGCTCCTAGCCTGCACCTTGCTCTAGCGCTGACATTTAGAGCAATACACTGTGCTGCGTTGCCCTAGACGTATCTCTTTTAATGGCGTTTCGCAGCTTACGCAAGGCTCACCTTTACGACCATACACCAGCAATTCTTGAGCAAAATAACCCGGTTTACCATCACTCTGAGCAAAGTCTTTAAGTGTCGTCCCCCCTTGTTTGATAGCTGCACTTAAAGTTTCCTTGATGATCGGTGTCAGTAATTGGTAGCGTTTAAGTGAAATTTTACCTGCTTCTTTTTTGGGATGGATCCCCGCTTTAAACAAAGATTCATTGGCATAAATATTACCCACACCAACTACCACATGATTATCCATAACAAATTGTTTAATCGGCTGCTTTTTGCCTCTGCTTTTTTCAAATAAGTACTCTGCAGTAAAAAGCTCGGTCAATGGCTCAGGACCCAGCTTTTCAAAAACGCTATGATCTTCGCCCGCACCTTGCCATAAAAAAGCGCCAAAACGACGCGGGTCGTTCAATCTGAGCGACTTACCTGAGGCCAGAATGATCTCCACATGATCATGCTTTTTTAGCGGCTCAGTGTTATCAACAACACGCAAGTTTCCTGACATCCCCAAATGCAAAATCGCAGTGCCATGCTTGGATTCGATAAGCAAATATTTTGCCCGTCGCTTAACCGCAAGCACCTTCTCACCTTCAAGCAATTGTACTTCCTCTGGTACAGGCCATCTTAGCTTACCATTGTGTACTTTTACGCTTTGGATAATATGTTGCTCTAAATACGGTTGAATGCCTAAACGGCTCACTTCGACTTCTGGTAACTCAGGCATAATTCACTCTATTACTGTGTGGTTTGTGGTATTACAATTCTATCGGTAGAAATAATGCTTTGGCTTGCACACTATCAAGCTCAAACCAACGCTGTTGTTGTTTATCAAATAATACAAAGCCATTATCGCTAGGATACAGTTGGTAGCTAAGCGGAAGTTCTTGGGTTGCCAGCCAAAACTGCGCAGCGCTCAGCGCGGGCTCCAACTGCTTTGGCGCCTCAACAACCAATAGCTGTAAACTTTGCCACTTGGCAACAAGCGCACGTAAGGCATCTTCACTAAAGCTCTGGTTTGAACCTTGCGGTAACTCTATACGCCAGCTCGTGCCAATGCGTTCAATTTTATAGCCAGGAAATGCCACGGTTAAGACAAAGCTTTGCTCTGGTAGCACAGCTTGTATCTTTGCTTTGTCGTCACTGGGATTCAATTTATAGTGAAGGCCGTTGAGAAAAAAGATCATCAGTAACATGGAAAAGATCACCACATTATTCCAGCCCTTACGGCTCATTTGAATCATACCCATCTCCTAAGCGTTTGAGCGGTTAGTGTATAATACTAATTTACATTTATACATGCTCAATTAGCCCTTGCTCAACGAGGCTATTTCGCCTAGTTCAACAATCTGTCGTTACCGCACCCTATCTACGCCAAATTGCGCATTTACACTATTTAAATGACAAGTTATTTTGCTAGAATGTGGGCAAAATTTTAAGGAGTTCCGTCAATGGCAATGTATGTAGTGGGTCATAAGATCCCTGATTCAGATTCAATCTGCGGTGCAATCGCACTTGCTTATTTAAAAAACCAAATTGGTGAAGAAGCAATCCCTACGCGTTTAGGTGAAGTCTCACCGGAGACTCAGTTTATTCTTGACCGTTTTGGTTTTGAAGCTCCAGAGCTTAAGATGAGCTATGCTGGCGAAGATGTGTATATCGTTGACCACACTGAAAAAACGCAAGCACCAGACGACATCGATAAAGCAACTGTAGTTGGCGTAGTTGATCACCACAAACTAGGCGACCTTACAACTTCAACACCACTTGAGTGTTGGATCCGCCCTGTTGGCTGTAGTAACACGATTATTAAAATGATGTACGACTTCTACGACGTAGAAATCCCAGCAAACATTGCTGGCATCATGATGTGTGCAATCCTAAGCGACACAGTCATCTTCAAATCACCAACTTGTACCACTGCGGATATCAAATGTGTTGAAGCACTTGCAAAAATCGCGGGTGTTGATGATGCTAAAGAGCTTGGCATGGAAATGTTCAAGGTGAAATCAGCAGTTGAAGGCACACCAATTCGTGACCTAGTCATGCGTGATTTCAAAGACTTTAACATGAATGGCAACCTTGTTGGTATTGGCCAGCTTGAAGTGGTTGATCTTGCTGTATTTGATAAGATCAAAGATGAGCTACATGCAGATATCGCAAAATTAAAAGAAGAAGGTAATCGCCACAGCGTGATGCTACTACTTACTGATATCATGAAAGAAGGATCACAAATGCTGATCGCTTCTGATGATGAAGCGATCATCGCAAAAGCATACGACGTTGAGCCTGAAGCAAGCAAAGTATGGTTGGACGGCGTACTGAGCCGTAAAAAGCAAGTTGTACCACCATTGCAAGACGCATTTGCTGGTTAATACTGCTCGCCGAGGCGAAAGTCTCGGCTATTTTTATGCTGCATCTCACTCCGGGTATATTCGCCTCATTTGTCAAAGACTTGAATGCCGCGCGCCATTCACATCACCTTATTCAAATTAATCTGCCCTTGAGCGACTGTATCGCGCAAATCGGTGATAAGACGCTATTTGGCCCAAGCGTAATTGCTAGTGGCGTAGAACATAGCTTAAAAATGACCTCTGGCTGGGTGATATTAGTCGAGCCGAAAAGCTTGTATGGCAAGCAACTGCAAGGCAATAGCTGCTCAGCAATCAAGATAAATACTGCACCAAAGAGCAATGCCAAGCTTGCCGAGTTAATACGTACTGTAGGACTTACCGAGCTACCGACGATGGATTTAGATCCACGAATTGACTGTGTATTGGCGCAATTAGATGCATGCTTCAACGCACAAACTTGCCTTAAACCCAATCACTTTAGCGCAAATACGATTGCCAAGTCACTTTACCTCTCACCAAGTCGCTTTTTACATCTGTTTACGGAGCAAGTGGGGATAGCGTGGCGACCTTATGTGCTGTGGCGCAGGCTGATCTGCTCAGTTGCCGCCATACAACAAGGCAACAACCTTACACAAGCAGCCATGCTCGCGGGGTTTGCAGATAGCGCTCATTTAAGCCGTACGTTTAAACGGCAGTTTGGCATTACACCGACAGAGGCATTAAAAACACAAAGCACTTTGGACTAAGCTAATTGGACTAGGCTAAGCCGCCTGTTTATTACCTCGTTTATAAGCTTCATCAATCAACTTAACCATAGGTAGCGACGATATGGTTAATACGACGAGAAAAATAATCGAATGAACAATCATCTCATCGACCGTATAGCCAATACGAAACTGAATAAATGCCTGGATCTGAATGTAAACATTGGCAGCAACAAATAGCGCTAACGACACACTCCAAAACCACATATCTGTGATAGGACGCTTGCCATAAGCGACGCAAAAGGCACCAAATACATTTAAGAGATCTGCGACCAATAACACAATCCCAGTAAACACGCTCGATTCTATTGCTAAATGATCCGGCAGCGTAAATGCATCATAGATTGAGGCAATAAACGTCAGTAGTAAGAAATAAAATAAGACTTTCCACATCATGCAAGCGACCCTCCACAATCGTAAAACATGTCATCGTGGTCACTTGGTCGCTGCTTCCGTGCTTTCTCAGTACATATCTTATCAACAATCTTTGTTGTTTTTCTCATAGGTTCCTTCCCTAAATACAAAATAAAAAAATCTATTTGTATACCCATTAACTAACCATGAACTTAGCCAGTTTATTCAAGCTTAGTTACCTAAGTTGCATCACACTACTACCAAAATAGGAGCATAACCATGAAACAATTTTTAGTAACTACCCCTTTAGTTGATTATCAACATTCAGAGATCCAAAGCTTAATAGAAGCAAAAGGTTGGCGGCAACTTGATGAAATCACAGCAGCGGAGCAAATCTATAACTTCGTTAAAGACGACATAGAGTTTGGTTATAGTAAGATAGATACGCTAACTGCAAGCCAAGTGCTTAAGCAAGGCTATGGCCAGTGTAATACCAAAGGAACATTGCTGGTTGCACTACTGAGGGCTTGTGATATTCCAACACGAGTTCATGGATTTGAGATATCAAACGATCTTAAACAAGGGTTAATTCCTACCCTACTGACGTGGTTTGCTCCAAAAAGTATTATCCATAGTTGGGTTGAAGTTTATCTAGAGGAGCGCTGGATAGAGCTTGAAGGTTACATAATAGATGACGGCTACCTAAAACAAGTTCAGCAACAGTTCTCGAAGGCAAAAGGCTTTACGGGATTTGGTATTTCCACTCCCTGTTTACAGCAACCCGATAATCGCTTTTCGTTAAATGGTGCATATATTCAAAAGCAAAGTATCACACGCGATTTAGGGCTTTATACAAGTCCTGATGCGCTTTATCAGCAACACAAAAACCTAACTGGCATCAAGCAATGGCTCTATGCACACTGCTTTAGACATTGGATAAACCAAAGGGTAAGGCGCGTCAGAGCCGGACGCTTCAACTAACTTGAGCGTGCAATAGCAAATTGGCTGCGCTTGTGGTTGGTGTATTCAAGGCCACCTTTATTGCGCGGGGATCACGCAGTTGCGGCCAGCGGCTTTGGCTTGATACACCGCGTGATCAACGGCTTTTAACGAATGACCAAAAGGCAAATTGGTATTGACTGATGCGACCCCAAAGCTTGATGTAATGGTGATCTCCCCTGATGGTGTAGAGATAACCGATTGCTCTATTTCTTGTCGCAGGCGCTCGGCGATCACCATCGCTGAATTTACCGGTGTGTTAGGTAACAGCACAATAAACTCTTCCCCCCCTAAGCGACACATACAGTCTTCTAACCTTAAGGTATTTACACAGATCTCAGCAAAGCTTTTTAACACTAAATCACCGATTTCATGGCCGTGATTATCGTTGATTTTTTTAAAGTGATCTATGTCTAGCATCATCATACTAAATGGATGATCAAAGCGTGCATGACGACTGATCTCACGTTTTGCGTTATCCATTAAAAAACGTCGATTACTCAATCCAGTGAGTGGATCTTTAAACGCCATATCAGTGAGTTGTAACTGTAACTGCCATAACTCTTTAACCAGTAATCGGCGACTGCAGCAGTCTGCAATCATCTCTGCAAACGCGATTTCATCTTTGTGCCACGTACGTACGCCATTATTCCCCTCACAGCACACCACTCCGTGAGGAATACCATTTTTAAAGATCACCGTATCTAACATGGTTACTATGTGGTTTGGAGTTAAATAACACTCTTGAAATTCAGAGGTTCTGGGATCGGCAGCAGCGTCGTTCGCATCTATCGATTGACCACTGTTGATTGCTGAAAAATAAGCGGGAAAGTTTTCATACGTTAAAGCAGGCAATTGCACAGGTAACTCATCATCCTGCCAATCTGTATTAGCAACATTGATAAGTTCAGAGGGTTTGTCAAGATCGTCAAACAACCAAACGGAAACCCGAGTGACGTCTAAGGTAAGCTTACCTTCATCTAGTAAATCAATCAGGAAGCTTTGAAATGTTCCCGATACATCAAGCTCCTGCGAACTGAGCCGCCTAAGCCTCTGAGTGACATTGCTAAAGTTCTTCAACATAATACGAAGATTTTATTCTTTTCTGCTAGCATAACGCGCCATAATTTTTAAGCATAGTCTTAAATACTAGAATTAACCTATGTTTAGGAATATTTTCACACGATTATGTAAGAAATAAGAATATAAGTAGAGCAATCCGTAAAGGAGGTAATGCTAAAAGGTAATAAGCCTGAGATTATTAAAGTGGCACGAGGCCACTTTATTCGTTGATTATTTAATATATTTTGCGAGGTATTTTTTAAATACCGGATCTGACATTGCCAATTGTCGTTGCTCGTCCATGATTTCTTTAAGCAAAGACTCTGATGTCAGTGGATTGGCTAAAACCACTCGGAATACCACAGTAGGTTGGCGGTCATATTGCTCTGGCGTTAAGCGTGTTCGAGAAACAAAAGAGCGGCCCGCTTCACGCTGACGCTTTTGCATGCTTGCAGTAAAACGGTTGAGTGCGGCATAAATCTCTATCTTTTCTTGTTCATCCGCTTGTGCAATTGCCGCTTTTATTTGCTCAGGCACATAGCGATAAGTCAGCAAACATAGCTCAGGTTCAGAGATCAGCTCAAAATCAGGGGTTTGTTTAATGAGTTCAGCAAAATACCGCGCCTTTTCGATCCCTTTATCAATGAGCATCTCATAGCCTTGACGACCAATGACACGCAGGCATGCGTGCACTAACATCGCCATACCAGGACGACTCCCCTCTAAAGTATGACTACCCAGATCTTTTGAGCCTTTCCGTAAGATGTATTCGGCGTGATGTTCAATTGCATCAGATGCTGCAGGGTCTTTAAATAGCACCATACCCGCCCCCATAGGCACATACATTTGTTTGTGCGCATCTATGGTTATTGAATCTGCTCGCTCCACCCCTTTAAGAAGGTGACGATTGTTATTCGATAGTAGTGTTGCTCCACCCCAAGCGGCGTCGACATGAAAGTGACAATTCAGCTCTTCGGCTAAGTCAGCCATCTCTTCTAACGGGTCAATATTACCCGTTTCGGTTGTCCCTGCAACACCAACTAAAGCCAGTACTTTAATCCCTTGCGCTTCAAGCTCATGAGCTTTAGTTCGCATGGCATCAACATCAACCTTATTGTTGCCAGCTGTTTTGATTGAAATGAAGTTATCGCGGCCAATACCTAACACATCAGCGGCCTTACCTAGCGAATAATGGCCTCTTTCAGAAACCAATACCGCTAAGCCTCGGTAGCCATAATGTAGCATCGCGGCCACAATACCTGATGCACCAATACCTTTAAATTCACCATCCGCTTTTAATAAGCGGTTTCTTGCTATCCAAAGCGCGGTTATATTAGCAATTGTGCCACCAGAACAAAAAGCACCAAGAGACGTTTTTGCGCTGTGCATCCACTTATCGTAGAAAGCATCATCGCTACCGTAAACCAAATGATGCATCATTCCCAACACTTGACGTTCAAGTGGAGTAAAGGCTTTTGACGTTTCAATTTTGACTAGGTTTTGATTGAGTCCCACCATCAGCTTCGACAGAGGCAACACGAAATGCGGTAAAGCTGAAGTCATATGGCCAATAAAGCTTGGGGCTGCGGTATGTACCGAGTGAGCAACTAATTGCTCCATGATATCTTGCGCATAGTCTGAGACAAACATCGGCACTTCGGGGATCACTGCCGACTGAAAGTCTTTTTCAACTTCGTGCAGTGGCTTTTCGATTGCCGCAATATTCTCATTTAAAAAGCCAGCCAAATTGCTCGAGATTTCTTGCTCGATTCTGCTTAAAGTTGAATCAGGCGCCTCAGGCACGGTAAATATACGCATTAAGCTTTCTTCAGACGCAACGGCGCAACGCTTTGGACCCATCAATACTACCTAAACATCAAACGGTGCAGTAGCCTATCTACCCATTTTAGAAATTGAGTAAATACAAATTGCACAAGAGATTGTGATACATGAAATGGCTAACTTTACTGTAAAGAAAGGGAATTGTCTTCTATTGTCTAGTTAAAATTCATGAAACATTGACAATTTTATGAAAACCCAACGAAAGTTCAGTGAAAAATCCACCAGTATCTTGACGTTTCTATTTTACATTCTCGTCAAAAATAAGGTATAAAATGGGGACATAAACCCAGCAAAACGGTATATTGCCGATTTGCCCGCAACAATGCATTTTATTGATCATTGGAGAAAAAGTTTTTTGCTTTATTTCTTCTCAAGACGTCAATTTATGTTGTATTGTTTATATTATGTAACAAAGCAGCCACCACGCTTACGCCAGTTAGGCATTTTATCGTTGTTAGATAACGATATTGTGGATAAAGGATTATCATGAATACTCGGAGTATCGCTCAACCACTCAAAGCTAAATCTAGGCAGCCTACAGCAAAAGCAACTCAGTTTTTAGGGCTCACAGGTTACACTTCCCGACTCCCAGTTGCTTGGCTCGTTTTAGCCTCTTTTATCTTTTTAGCTGCCCTATCGATTTATGTTATCGCCAACTATTATGATACGCGCCGCGATATCATGGCAAGGATCGACGCCCAGTTAATCAATGCTGCCACCAGCGCCAACGTCATTGTAGGTAAAAAATATCACGAGTCACCAGAGCAAATAACCCCTGCAGAATTTAAGCAAAAAAGTCATGCCCTCACCGAGCTTGCCCGTGCTCTAAATGTTGAATACGTCTATACCATGGTGCTTAAGCCACCTTACGTGCACTTTACCGCGTCCAGTTACACCCGAGAAGATCTTAAACTCAACCGACTTACACGTTATCAAGACGTTTATTCCGAGGCCTCAATTACCCTAAAAAGCGCCTTTCATTCTACCGAACCTGTATTTGAAATAGCCAAAGACAAATGGGGTCACTTTAAAAGTGTGTTTATTCCTTTTGTGCTACCCGATGGCACTACTTATATTGCAGGTGCGGATTTAACCATTCACGATTTAGAAAGTCGGTTACAAGAAAGTGTAATGGATGCCGCCATTGACGCTAGCTTCTTCTTTGTGATGTTTTTGGTTGTCGTGAGCTTGTACTTTATGTACTACAAGAAGACTTTAACAACGGATAGTCGCACCGGATTTGGCAACCGAATAGCTCTTGAGCAAGCACTTAAATATTCTAAATCGCAACACCTATGCTTAAGCGTGGTGTGGGTTAAAGAGCTTGAGGATATCATTAGCTTCTATGGCACGGAAGTTGGCGATAACGTTATGGCAAAAGTCATGAGTTACTTTAGCGAGTTTACCCATCCATTTGAGGTTTATCGCCTTACTACCTCTAAAATTGCGCTAGTTACCAGTATCGAAAACGGTGAGCATTATTTGGCGAACTTAACAGAGTCATTCCCTTGTGCAAAACCCATATACGACGCGCCGCATTTATACGTTAATTTGTGTGCGGGTGTTGCTAAAGGCAATTGTGCGCTGTTACTTGAAAATGCCTTTCTCGCGCTACGTCAGGCTCAACAGCAAAATACCCAAGTGTGTTATTTTGATTCTCAGCTGCAACTGAATCCTCAACAACAATCAAAAAATCTCCACCTCACCCGTTTACTGCAAAGCGCGTGTGAATCAGACCGCATCATTCCTTTCTTTACGCCGCGTAAAGCTTGTCATGATCATGCTGACATTCAGTACCATTGCACAGCACGCGTCCTTAACGAGCGCGGCGCTATCATCGACGCCGAACATTTTTACCCAGTGATGAAGCAACCAAAACTCCGCGCTCAAATTAGCATGAAGCTACTTGAGTTATGCGTCACCCGTTTTCGTAAATCAAACCATGCTTGGAGTATGCAACTAAGCCATAGTGAAATCGCGGATGCGGAATATTTTGAATATATCAGCCAGATCCTGCGCCGTTACCCGCAGCCACAGCTCATCACATTTGAGTTTAATGAAACAGATGTGCTCAAAAACTTTAGCGATATGAGCTTAATGATGCAGTCGTTAAAAGCAAAAGGTGCAAATGTTGCGGTAACGGGTGTGAATAGCGGCTTTCTTACCATCAACCGGATCTTAAAACTCCCACTGGATGCCATTTGTTTAGAAGCCAGTATTTGTGAAAACTTGGATGAAGATGAGATGCTGCTGAGCTCCATTGAATATCTTGCAAGTCATTGCAATGCCAAGCGGATCGACTTGATTGTACCCTGTGTTGCGACCAGCAAACAGGCAAAACAATTGGAAGCTGCAGGCGTTGCAAGATTAGAAGGGAGTTGGATAGGAAAAGCAAGCGGCCATCTTTAAGCCGCTTTTATCAATTTGAAGTGTAGATCTGTAATGGGTTAGATCAAAGCGTTACGACTAAGCGGGTACTAGATTGACCACTTGCCCAATACTTACGCTCAAAGGGCGTAATGGCCTCATCACTTTCGTAGGCTTCCACTTCAACATCAACACCGCTAAGCGTCAAAGCTCTGGCAAACTCTTTTACATAGATATCCCAATTACTGCGCAGCTCCAACTTACCGCCTAGCTTGACGATAAAGGGAAACACCGCGCTACCATGCCAGCGTCTTTGAATATGTTTAGCTTTCGGCCACGGATTAGGATACAGCAAATAATGGTGAGTTGGCTGCCAATTGGCTTCCAGCGCTAATCGCCAAAAGTCATTGAGATCGGCTTGCACCAAAATATATTGGCCTTGCTCTGTTTGTTTATATTCAACATCGTGTTTATCTAGTCGATGTGCAGACTTGTCGATGCCAATTACCAACGCATCAGGGTGTCGCTTCGCCAAATTTGCAGTACTTTCACCAACACCACAACATGAGTCCAAAATAATCGGTCCATTAAAGGCCTGTACTCGTGCATTAACCTCATCGAAAGCACTTTGTGTATGTGCCGCAATGGGTTTTTTAAACTCAGCGGTTAGATGCTTAGTAACGATTTCATCGAGCTTTTCGTGTAGCCCTTGTTGATTAGTGGTAATACTACGAGAGTTTGCTTCTGTCATAACCAGTCATTATTAAGGAGGAATGGTAAGGATTTTACCTGAAATAACGCAAGAGCGCTGCAATTGATGGCAGCGCTCATTCTTTATCCTGCGATTAGTGTCTTAGTCCAACACCGCGTTTAATTAAGTGCAGTGACAACCAAAATAGACCACATATAAATACACCTAATACCGTAAAGGCGACGCCAATATCAACGTCCGAAACACCTAAAAAGCCAAAACGGAAGGCATTTACCATATAAATGATTGGATTTACCTGCGACACACCCTGCCAAAACTCTGGTAGTAATGTGATTGAGTAAAATACGCCACCTAGATAAGTCAGAGGTGTCAGCACAAAAGTCGGAATAATACTAATATCGTCGAAACTGTTGGCAAACACCGCATTGATCAAACCACCTAATGCAAACACGGCTGACGTTAAAATAACCGTAATAACGATAACCGCTAGGTTGTGAATTTGAATATCCACAAAAAACAGACTGACGATAGTAACAATAAGCCCAACCAGCATGCCTCGCGCCATACCACCGCCCATATAGCCAAGTACAATAATATAGTTAGGCACAGGTGCAACGAGTAGTTCTTCAATACTCTTTTGAAACTTGGTGGAATAAAAACTCGAGGCTACATTAGAGTAGGAGTTGGTGATCACCGACATCATGATTAAGCCAGGTACAATAAACTCCATGTAGCTAAAGCCACCCATATCACCAATGCGCGAGCCGATTAAACTGCCAAATATCACAAAATAAAGTGTCATGGTGATCGCTGGCGGTACTAAGGTTTGCACCCAAATACGTAAAAACCGAATACACTCTTTTATCCAAATACTTTTTAACGCGACGCCATATTTCAACACAATTATGCCCCTCTCCCCTGCTCTAGTAAGCCAACAAACAACTCTTCCAAACGGTTAGCTTTGTTACGCATACTTAATACTTGATTACCTTGCTCTGTGAGTTGTGTGAATACCCCATTGAGCCCTTGCGACTTAGCTACTTCTACCTCAATAGTATGGTCATCGACGGTGGTAAATTGGTAACCATCGAGTGCCACAGGCTGCATGGGTGGCTTAAGATCAAGTACAAACGTTTCTTTGTCTAACTTTGCGAGTAATGCCTTGATGGTCGTGTGCTCAACAATCGTACCTTTATCAATAATCGCAATATTACGGCACAACAGCTCTGCCTCTTCTAAGTAATGTGTTGTGAGTATAATCGTTACGCCTTGCTTGTTAATTTCACGCAAAAAATCCCACATAGAACGGCGTAGTTCAATGTCCACACCAGCCGTAGGTTCATCCAATATAAGAAGCTTAGGCTCATGCATCAATGCTCTTGCAATCATCAAGCGCCGTTTCATACCGCCGGATAACGTGCGAGCTTGCTTGTCTTTTTTATCAAATAGTCCAAGCTGCTTGAGATACTTCTCGGCTCGCTGATGGGCAACGTCTCTTGGCACACCATAATAGCCCGCCTGAGTCACTAGAATTTGGTTTAGCGTCTCGAATTGGCTAAAATTGAACTCCTGTGGTACTAAACCTAAGTTCGATTTAGCGTCTTCCAAATGAGTATCAATACTATGGCCAAAAACTTCTACACTGCCTTGGGTTTTATTTACGAGTGAGGCAATAACCCCTATCGTGGTAGATTTACCCGCTCCGTTTGGACCAAGCAATGCGAAGAAGTCCCCTTCTTGAACTTCGAGATCAATGCCTTTAACCGCTTCGACGCCGTTACTATAAACTTTCTTTAACCCTTTGATATTCAGTGCTATTGTCATATTTTATTATTCTCCATAACCCCAGCGCTTAGCTAAGGTATGCTCGATGTGTAGATGATCTAAAATACGGGCCACCATAAAGTCGACCAAATCGTCGATACTTTGTGGCTGATGATAAAAACCAGGCGCTGCCGGCATGATAGTCACCCCCAAGCGGCTCAGCTTGAGCATGTTTTCAAGATGAATTGGACTAAAGGGTGTCTCGCGCGGCACTAATATTAATTGACCACGCTCTTTGATCACCACATCTGCCGCACGCTCAAGCAAATTATCAGATGCCCCAAGTGCAATAGCTGACACGCTTCCCGCGCTACACGGACACACCACCATCTGCTTGGGTGCCGCCGAGCCAGATGCTACAGGGCTAAACCAGTTATCTTTACCAAATACCTGAATTTGCTTATCTTTAGCACAGAAAAGTGCCTCTAGTTGCTCCGTTGCTTTTTGTTCATTACCAGAGAGTTTTAGATTGGACTCAGTATCCAGCACCACTCTGGCTGCGCTCGAGATTAGCACGTAAACTTGATAGTTTAACGACACCAATACCTCGAGTAATCTCAGTCCGTAGGGGGCGCCCGACGCACCACTAAAGGCCAGCGTAATTGGCCCATTAAATGTTTGTTCTGACATAGTGATTACTTTTTCAATGCAGTTAAAAGTTTGTCGTGGATGCCACCAAAACCACCATTACTCATGATCAGTACATGTTGGTTTGGTGCTTGATTTGTCACAACCTGTGTGACAATCTCATCTACGCTTGCAAAACACTGACGACCCGCGGCTTCGGCTTGTGCTTTAAGAGACCAAGATAGGCCATCTGGTTCGAATAGATACACTTCATCTGCCACATCAAGGGATTTCAATAAGGTTTCCTGATGAATGCCAAGTTTCATCGTATTTGAGCGAGGCTCTAAAATAGCAATGATAGGTGCATCTCCAACTTTGGCTCTAAGCCCTGCTAGGGTCGTTGCTATTGCGGTGGGGTGATGCGCGAAGTCATCATAGACAGTGACGCCATTGACCTCCCCTTTAATTTCCATACGGCGTTTGGGAGAAATAAATTGCCCTAGCGCTTCGATACTTACCTCGATTGGAATGCCCACATGCCTTGCCGCTGCAATCGCCATCATGGCATTTTTGACATTATGCACACCAATCGCCTGCCAATTTACTTCGCCTTTTTCTTCGCCCTCAAATAATACCGTAAAGCGAGAGCCGTCAGCCTTGAGCAGGTTATACGACCATTCTTTACCAAGGGATTCCTGCTCGCTCCAAAAACCACGTTCAATGACGTTTTGTAGCGCAGTATCATCCGCTGGATATACGGCTTTACCTTGGCTGGGTAGCGTGCGAATTAAATGATGAAACTGGGTTTGAATGGCATTTAAATCTGGAAAAATATCAGCGTGATCATATTCAAGATTGTTGAGTATTAACGTGCGAGGTAAGTAATGGACAAACTTACTGCGTTTATCGAAAAACGCCGTATCGTATTCGTCGGCTTCGATAACAAAGAATGGCGTATCTGACGTGCGCGCCGACACACCAAAGTTTTGCACAATGCCACCGATCAAAAAACCTGGGCGTAATCCTGCGTATTCGAGTAACCACGCTAACATACTTGCAGTGGTCGTTTTGCCATGCGTACCGGCCACAGCTAACACCCATGACTGGCGTAAAACATGGTCTTTTAACCATTCAGGGCCCGAGGTATAACGCATACCTTTTTCTAAAACATATTCAACGCACGGATTACCACGGCTCATGGCATTGCCGATGATCACCACATCAGGCTCAACATCGATGAGTTGCTTAGGATCGTACCCTTGAGTTAATTCAATACCGAGTGATTCAAGTTGTGTACTCATCGGCGGGTAAACATTGAGATCTGAACCTGTGACTTTGTGCCCCAATGATTGAGCGATGGCTGCGATCCCGCCCATAAAGGTACCGCAAATCCCTAAAATATGTACGTGCATGATGTTAGCGTTCTTTATTATTTCATTGCCAATTAGATTAACATACTCAGCTTATTGGTGGATGACTTTATTGTTGAATCTCATGCACCAGTATTATTCTTTATTTTAAAGTGGCTAGTATGAGCACGTGCTCAAGGTTGTGTCGTGCTTAAAGATGTGTCGCGCTAAAGCACGACCTACGGTTGGTGGTGCGTGCCGTATAAAAGGAAGCGTTGTGGTAAAGGTTTGTCGCGCTAAAGCGCGACCTACGATACGGTAGCGGCCGACCACACGCCTTTTTCAATGCCTTGTTGTACCATCAAAGTCAGCGCTTTTTCTATCGCTTGGGTTACACAAATGTGCATTGGCTCATTATCGCTAAAACCCGCTTCGGCTTCAGCCAAACGTTTATAACTTACATAGCGGAAAAACCCTGCCCGAACCTCCATGGATAGCACCTTTTTGCTACTCGCGACGGAGAGCAACACTTGCCCGGTACGAACATCAACTGCGCGCATATAAATGGAGATAACATCCTCACGGTAAAGCTCAGATGCACCTATGCCAAAATACTCCATCCCCAAACCACCTGTACGGATATTAGAGTCATAGCTGATGATCCCGCCTTCTAAAATGATCTTTGCAGTCATTAAAGGTGGCAAAGCGTTTGTGTCATTATCATCACTTGCTGCACGAATAATTTTGCGCTCAGTCAGCAAGTTTTGCAGTCCTTCACGTTCTACCGGAATAAACCAATCCGTTTCGTGTAATGCCTGCATTAAAATAGAGTTAGCGCCTTGAGTCACCGCTGTTGAAAATGAACTGACATTATCTTGTGGTTTGTATTGCCCTGTTTGGTCGCGAAATGAATAAACAGAGACAGGAATTCGCCCTTTAGGTGTAGGTAAATTTTTTAGTTCTGCAAAGGTTTCGGTGTCGGTCAACTCAATTGCTATACTTTGCGAGGGAGGCAACACGCGGGACATACTAGAACAACCGCCAAGCAGTAATAAAAATACCAATAAAATTACGCGGAGCATTTAATATCCTCCACCAGCAGATGAGGCAAATCTGGGGACCTCTAGAATGGTTTCTTCACCCGATGCTGTATTCGTGATCCTAACCGTGATGGTGTCGGGTGTACTGGTGATCACTTGAATTTGATAGTCACCACTCATAAATGTCGCGTCTTGGTTAAAGATACTGTCTTGAATATCTTCACCAAACGCAACATCCGTGATTTCTCTTACCAAACGGTTAAGATACGTACGCTCGAGTGATTCTTGAAACTTTTCGTCATAGGTTTTTTCTATGATTGGTGCTCTATGTTTATTTTGAGATTGTGCTTTACTCAGTAACATATTGGCATTTAACGGATTACCACCAAATGCAGGGTTAATTGGCTTATATACAAGCTCAGTCGCTGTCACATGAGCACTACCAAGTAGTATTAAACCAGCGAACATGATTGTTGTTTTTATTGTTGTCATTTTACCACCCGCTCGCAGCTAGATCTTCAGAGCCATTCTGTTGATATTGTTCTCTCGCCATCGCATCCATAATGGTGAAAATAGCAGTTTCAACTCGTTCATCAACGGAGCCGCCCCTTCTTCCCATTGCTGTTGCGTACACTGCGCGACTGTTCATTAATACTTCTAACCGAGTGCCTGCTCTTGGCAAAACCGTTTCTTTAACCGTGATATTAATTCCAGAGGTGTTAGGAACATCTCTCCACAGCTGTGAAAATTGAAAGTAAAACTGGTGACCAAATCGGCTAATACTCTGATCCATCACTAAACCATCAATTTCTACATCTTCTTGTGCACTCAGTGAAAATGTAGAAACGAGCATAGCGCTCAAGAGTGTTATTATTCTTATCATTATTTGTTTACTCACGGCGTAGAATGTCTTTGCTGACGAGATTCACATTGATGTTTTGGTTAGCTGAATAGTACAAAATATGGGGGCTGGTTTTGCCCCCTATCTAAATTACTTAGTTATTGCTGAGTGATAGTCGCAACGTTGTTGTCACCAACCTGAGTTACGGTAATGTTTTGACCACTACCTGTAATTCCACCTTGGACTAAGTTGCCGTCACCAATTTGGCTTACTGTAAATGCATTATCATCGCCATTGATGATGAATGCCTCAGAACCCATACCCATCACAAAGTTGTTACTACCATTTTGTGTGATGTCTAGCATATTGCGACTACCTTCGAGCATCAGATCAATCGCGTTGAACTCGCCAGACTGCGCAATATCTACTTGGTTTGAGCTACTATCAAATACGCTGCTCATTGTCACAACAACACCATTGCCCGTACCACTTTGAGAAATATCAACAGCGTTATCATTACTTGCCAGGCTAACGTCTGGATAAGATGACTGCACCACCGCCTCGTTTTCATCACCCGTTTGGGTAACATCTACATCATTATCACTACCGTTGAAGTTCGCAATGTGTGCGATGTTCGCATCACCTACTTGAGTTGCTGAGAATTCATTGTTCTCGCCAGCAACACCAAGATACATCTCGTTACCATTACCGATTTGCATCGCAGTAAATTCGTTATTATCACCAATCACGTCTGCTTGGACTTTGTTCTCGTCGCCACGTTGTTCAGTCATCACTTCATTGTCGTTACCAACTAATAAATCTGACGCGAAAGTGTTAGTTGAACCTTCCTGATCGATATTAAGCTCGTTATTATCTCCAGTAATTTCAAATACGTTAACCGTATTGCTATCACCTTCCGATTGCTCGATCTCAACTTGGTTGTCATCACCAATCACAGTCTCTACAGAGATAACATTGAAGTTGCCGCTTTGGCTCGATTCAATTTCGTTTTCATTACCTTGTAGACTAACTACTTTATATTGGTTGTACACACCATCTTGATCTAAGGTGATTTGGTTCATGTCACCTTGTACTGACTCAAGTGTCGCTTCGTTCCACGTCCCTGTTTGTGTCGCTGTAACTTCGTTTTGGCTACCTTGCATATTTAGGTTGTAGAACCATTGGCCGCCAGAACCTTGAGATACTGTAATAGTATTTTGATCGCCATTAATCACATTGATGGCTTCGTTGTTAATCCCAAGGATCCCGCTACCTGATTGCTGAATGTCAATCGCGTTATCATCACCAGTAACCTCAGTTAATGCGCCGTTAGATTCACCATCTTGGCTATATACTTGGTTATTGTTATTTCCGGTGGTCGTAATAATAGCGACGTTACCAGTACCATTCTGATCGGCCTCAGTAATATTGTTGTCGCCAATCGTAGTCACATCTGTCAGGTTAGAAGTACCCAGTTGCACCGAAGCTAGCTCGTTGCCACCTTGGCTACCTGACGTTTGTGAAAGTTTGAGTTCGTTACTTGTTCCACTTGCACGCTCCACTTGTGAAAGTGCAGAAGTTGAAAGTGGTTTATTATCTGATTTTGCCTCAGCATGTGCTGTAACTGAATGTGTTAGCGCAAGCGCGATAGCGCAACTTACGATTGATTTTGAAAACTTCACACTGTTCTCCTTAGAGATTTATTATATTATTTTTCAATTAAGTGATCGGTGCAGGCATTGAGTTGTTGCCGAACTCAGCCAACTGCAACTTTTCACTTAACTAACGTCCTGTTATGACTCATTACTCCTGAGTCGCTCCCACCTGTGCCAGTTACCAGAGTGTTACATTTTTAGTGAAAAACATAATCTATATCAAAGTCAGCAAATTCATATGTTGAAATAATATATTTTATTACGTCTTGTCACCTTTAACTCTAAGATGGGAACAACTGAAGATAAATAAGAAGATTTTATGAAAAAAATACTTCATTATTTTCAATAAAGTACAAGGATAAACTCACACAAAATTACGAATAAAATATGGAGGTACAAAAAAAGTATGACTAAAGTTCAATCGTCCCCATATCCACCCACCCCATAAAAAAGAACCAAATAATCTATTCCAAAAATTAAAAATCAGTAAAAAAAACTGATTTTATTGGTTAACTCTTTTTTTACATTGCACTGCTCAATATCTGGGTCTAGGTTTTAAGACGTTGCCAAAAAGACCACAGCCACTACCAGAAAAACTACCAACTCAAAAATTGTGTATTGATGGATACGCTTGAAATTAAAAAGGTTATTAATATGAGATCTAAACTTTCTGCATTGTCTTTGGCTTTGCTTCCTGTACTTGCTTTCACTTCTCAAGCAGCTGTTCAAATCGAAACTACAACAGCAACCGCAGATGACAGCATCTTAGTTGTGTTTAAAGAAAACACTTCTGCTGCACTTCGTGCCAATGCAAGAAACCTTGTAAAAGCCAAGATGGCGGATTTGAACGCTGATGGCGTAGACGACAAATATCGCCATGTTTTAAAAGGTCGCCTAGCAAACTTTAAACTAGATAGCATCACAGCAAAGCAAGCAATTGAAAAACTAGCTAACCACCCGGCCATTGAATATGTCGAACCTGACTATCAAGTAAAAGCACTTGGAATTCCTGACGATAGTCGCTTTGATGAGCTTTGGGGTATGCATAACACAGGTCAAACTGGTGGTACCGCTGATGCCGATATTGATGCCCCTGAAGCATGGGATATCACTATTGGTTCACGTGATGTTATCGTCGGTGTGATCGATACGGGTATTGATTATACTCACCCAGATCTCGCGGCAAATGCATGGCGCAATCCAGGAGAGATCGCTGGAGATGGCATTGATAATGATGATAATGGCTATATTGATGACGTTCACGGTATTAACGCAATCACAGGTAGCGGCGACCCGATGGACGACCAAGGTCACGGTACACACGTTTCAGGTACTATCGGTGCCTCAGGCAACGACGCAACGGGCGTTGCTGGTGTGAACCATGAGGTCTCAATCGTGGGCTGTAAATTCCTAGATGCATCAGGCTCAGGCTCAACTTCAGATGCGATTGAATGTATTGACTATATCGTAGCGCTTAAAAATGCCGGTCACAACGTTCGCGTTACTAATAACAGTTGGGGCGGCGGCGGCTTTAGCCAAGCACTCTCTGATGCGATCACTGCAAGTGAAAATGCGGACATCTTATTTGTGGCAGCAGCCGGTAACAGTGCGGTAGATAACGATGTAAACCCTCACTATCCTTCAAGCTATGAGCACGACAGCGTATTCTCTATTGCTAGTACAACCCACACTGACGCGATGTCTTCATTTTCACAATGGGGTCTAACGTCTGTAGACATGGGTGCGCCAGGTAGCGCAATTTTATCTACCGTTCCGGGTGGTGGTTACTCAAGCTACTCAGGTACTTCGATGGCGACGCCTCACGTTGCAGGTGCAGCGGCCCTAGTACTTTCTATCAACCCGACACTCACTGCTATTGAGCTTAAAAACCTACTAATGCAAAGTGGTGATGTTAATGCAGATCTTACAGATAAAACTGTGTCTGGTAAGCGCTTAAATGTGAATCAAGCTGTAATTGATGCAGATCCAGAGCCAGGCTTTAGAGTATCAGCTCGTCCAGCTAATCAAGAAATCACAGCGGGCGATACTGCAACATACGAATTTACTTTTGCTTCAGTCGCTGACTGGCAGGGTACTATTGATTTGTCTGTTACTTCACCAATTGCAGGTGCAACGCTGTCTGCGACTACCGCAATGCCAGGCGATACAGTAACACTTTCTGTACCAACTGTAGCCTCAACTCAGTGGGGTGAGTATAGCTTCACGCTAAACGCAACATCTGGCGAGCTTGCGGATCATGAGCAAGTAGGACTGTATGTATTACCTCAAGGGTTAAGCGATTTCAGTTATGAAAATACTACCGCAGTAGACATTCCAGATAACGATGCTTCAGGTATTACTTCTGTGATCACTGTGGCTGACACCGTTACCGTATTTGATAGCAATACCTTAGTGGATATTACACACACCTACATCGGCGACTTAATTGTTACGCTTACTTCTCCTGCTGGAACCGTGGCAACATTGCATAACCGTCAAGGTGGCAGTGCAGATGACATTAACCAAACCTTTAACTCTGCGGCATTTAATGGCGAAGTTGCAACAGGTGATTGGACATTGTCTGTCTCAGATAATGCAGGTATCGATACTGGTACATTGAACAGTTGGACTCTAAACCTAACAGGTCTAGGCGAAGCATCACCTCAACCTCCTGTTGCGGGCTTTAGCTTTGTTGCTTCAGGTCTTGCCGTGACATTCACTGATGAAAGCCGCGATCCGAATGATGATATCGTTAGCTGGGCATGGGACTTTGGTGATGGCAGCATCAGTACTGACGCAAACCCAATTCATGAATTTGCAGCATCTGGTGAGTACAGCGTTTCTCTATCGGTGACTGATAGTGAAGGCAACAGCCACACAACCACTCAGTCTGTTGCGGTTAGCACTGATGAGGTTGAGCTATCACTGGTTCGCGCTAATAAGTCTCGCTTAGGCTTTATCCGCGTAGAGCTTTCATGGCAAGGCAGCAGTGCTGATGAAGTAACGATTTACCGTGATGGTCAAGTACTTGAAACGGTTGCAAACACTGGTAAATTCAGAGACTTCTCACGTGATTTAGAAGCCACCAGCTACACATATAAAGTGTGTCAATCTGGTGAAATCTGCTCAAACGAAATCACAGTTAACTTTTAATTATTCCATATCTAAACGTTAATTTAAGCCCCGAAAGGGGCTTTTTTATTACGACTATCCAATTTAAATTTAACGTACGGCCTAAAATAACCGAATAAAATAGATATGATATTTAACCCTATAAGTACAGATTGCGATAAAAAACAGTTGTAATACAAGCTAACATCGCTTTAATGAGATCACTACGCTACGCCTTCACATTCAACCCACATTCCTGCCGTAAAGTCGAACTTAATAAAAAATTAAGCCTAATTTTGTGTTTCACTAGATAGAGCCACTAATGTGTAAGATGAAATCAGTTTGGCTTCTTATGTACAGTAACTCTCAATTGAAATATGGAAAAGCGTAGAAAGATCAAAGCTGTAATCTCTAAAATCAGTGCTCATTCAGCTCTCGTCGTGCATGATGTTTTTATTCGCCTAATAGCTTGAACAAAGAGCTCCAAAATAGCGAAAAAGCGAAGCAACGGCATAAAATGAAGTATTAGAGTATAGTCCTAAATACTATTGAAGAAATTGCAACTTAATCTGGTTTGCAACTTTTGTATGAAGCGCTACAATGCAGGGTGAAAATTGGAAACCAGTCAAAATATGGACTTTTTATGAAAGCAGTTATTCCTGTCGCGGGCCTTGGTACTCGCATGCTCCCAATGACCAAAGCCATTCCTAAAGAAATGTTGCCTTTGGTAGATAAGCCACTGATTCAATATATTGTCAAAGAATGTGTTGCTGCGGGTATTAAAGAAATTGTATTAGTGACTCATTCATCAAAAAATGCAATTGAAAACCATTTTGATACCAGCTTTGAATTGGAAGCAACGCTCGAAAAACGTGTTAAGCGTAAACTTTTACAAGAAGTACGCTCGATTTGCCCTGAAGATGTTACGATTATGCATGTTCGTCAGGGTGAAGCCAAAGGTCTTGGACATGCAGTTTTGTGCGCACAACCTATTGTTGGGGATAATGATTTTGTTGTTGTACTGCCCGATGTCATTTTGGATGAATACACAGCCGATCAGGGAAATGAAAATTTAGCTGCAATGCTATCTCGTTTCAACCAAACGAAAGCTAGCCAAATTATGTTAGAGCCTGTACCACAGCAGGATGTCTGCAAGTATGGTATTGCTGATATCAACGGTGTGCCGCTACGTCCAGGTGAAAGTAGTGCAATAAAGCATATGGTAGAAAAGCCAGCCATAGAAGAAGCTCCTTCTAATCTAGCAGTTGTTGGTCGCTATGTGCTTTCTAAAAATATTTGGCCACTACTAAGAAAAACGCCAATCGGTGCTGGTGGAGAAATCCAGCTAACCGATGCTATCGATATGCTGATGGAACAGGAAACCGTTGAGGCTTTTCATATGAGCGGTCGTTCGCACGATTGTGGCGACAAGCTTGGTTACCTTAAAGCCATCGTTGAATATGCTATTCGTGATGAGCAATTAGGTGAAGAGTTTTCGCAATTTTTGAAACGCTTTCATCAATTAAGCCTAGCTTCTTAATTTGTCGCGGGATAAACCCGCTGCTACAGGTTTTTGTACATACGTAGCAGCGACTTTAAGTCGCGATTGCTTTTACGCCTTGACGTCGTGACACCTTTAACGATTTTATGTCGCACATCAATCCTAGTCGCGGGGTAAACCCGCTGCTACAGATTTGTGTACATACGTAGCAGCGACTTTAAGTCGCGATTGCTTTTACGCCTTGACGTCGTGACACCTTTAACGATTTTATGTCGCACATCAATCCTAGTCGCGGGGTAAACCCGCTGCTACAGATTTGTGTACATTCGTAGCAGCGACTTTAGGTCGCGATTGCTTTTACGCCTTTACGTTGCGGCACCTTTAACGATTTTATGTCGCACATCAATCCTAGTCGCGGGGTAAACCCGCTGCTACAGATTTGTGTACATTCGTAGCAGCGACTTTAGGTCGCTACTGTTTCACGCCTTGACGTCGCAAATCCTTTAACGATTTTATGTCGAAATTGCCAACCTTGGTCGCGGGATAAACCCGCTGCTACAGGTTTTTGTACATACGTAGCAGCGACTTTAAGTCGCGATTGCTTTTACGCCTTGACGTCGTGACACCTTTAACGATTTTATGTCGCACATCAATCCTAGTCGCGGGGTAAACCCGCTGCTACAGATTTGTGTACATTCGTAGCAGCGACTTTAGGTCGCGATTGCTTTTACGCCTTTACGTTGCGGCACCTTTAACGATTTTATGTCGCACATCAATCCTAGTCGCGGGGTAAACCCGCTGCTACAGATTTGTGTACATTCGTAGCAGCGACTTTAGGTCGCTACTGTTTCACGCCTTCACATCGCGGCATCTTTAACGATTTTATGTCGCACATCAATCCTAGTCGCGGGGTAAACCCGATGCTACAGGTTTGTGTACATTCGTAGCAGCGACTTTAGGTCGCGACCTTTTTACTTTGGGTCGTGATTGTTTAACTGTAATCACCTTAATAAATCACACCCAAATACAAAACCAATATGGATATTCACCAACCCGCGTAACAAGCTTAGCCCTAATTGGATTCTGAATTATATACCTTACTTGTTCTTTTAAGTCGTCTTCACTTCGAATTAAATGTTCATAATAACCTTTTTGCCATAAGCCAAATACTCCGAAAGAACGTAAACTGGTTGCTATGCGACCTTTTATCGCTCGAATAGAATCTGGTAACTTTAAAGAACCATTTAATTGAATGATTAAGTGAAGATGATCCGGCATTAATACGAAAGCTATGACTTTAAAAAGCTGCCCCAGCTCACAAGCCATGATCGTCTTAGCGGCCTCGGCACAAATCGGAAAGGAGTTAAAGTACGATTTTCTATCTTTGCACGTTAAGGTAATTGCATAGAAATGATTTACGAGTGAGACCCGCTTATTCCTCAAGTTTTGACTTTTGTACATGTTATATCCTTATAACCCTGCATACTTAAAGAATAGAGCAGATTTGAAAGAGAGCAAACTTGAAAAGTATATTGGAATCAACTTTGGCCGCGGGATCCCCCCAGATACAAGTTTGCGTACATTCGTAGCAGCGACTTTACGTCGCGACTGTTTCACACTTTCACATCGCGGCACCTTTAATGATTTTATGTCGTAACATCTATCCTAGTCGCGGGGTAAACCCGTTACTACAGATTTATTCACATTCGTAGCAGCGACTTTACGTCGCGATTGTTTCACGCCTTCACGTCGCGGCATCTTTAACGATTTTATATCGATTACCAACCTTGGTCGCGGGATAAACCCATTACTACCGATACACATCACTTTTTTCAATTACTTCAATATCATAACCATCAGGATCTTTAATAAAAAAGAATCTTGCTATTAATACATTTTGATTATAAAAATTTTTGATTTCTTTAGGGCAATAACTATTCTTTTGAGCCTTGTTGTAGACAGCCTGCAAGCTATCCGTGGCGAAAGCCAAATGCCCATAGCCATTACCGATTGTATAATCTACAGTGGTGTCATGATTCCAAGTTAGTTCCAGTTCAAACGAAGTTTCATCGTTGCCAAGGTAGATAAGAGAAAAATCATTAAAGTCGATGCGTCGTTTCACTGCCAACGCAAATACATCATGATAAAATTTGATTGAGCGATCAGCGTCTTTCACTCTGATCATTGAGTGGATCATTTTTGCCATTACTTTACCTACGGAATTTATATGTGTGAACTCTACGCATCAACTGAGCCTCATCGTTACGAAGTAGCCAAACGTTCTATTCGTATTCAAGGAGCTGTTACTAGCCTCGCGTTAGAAAATGAAATATGGCAAGTATTAGAAACCATAGCTCAACGGGAAGATCTGGGTCTTGCCGAGTTTATTTCTTTACTTTACCAAGAAGTGATTGAACGTCATGGTGAGATCAAAAACTTGGCGTCTATGCTGCGTGTTACTTGCTTAACTTATCTTGCAAATAATAATGCGCTTGACGTAAGAAGTGGTAGTAACTGAGTACTACGTTTTAGTGCCGCTCCAAAAAGCGTTGCCATGTGATATTGGGGTTAATGACTCGGATAGGAGAAATCACCTGTTTAAGCACATGAAACGGTGGACGTCTAACTTCATATCCGTCGTGCTTTAAGCCCAACAGATACTGAAAGCTATCTTTAGTGCCAAGCTGAATAGCTGATATTCTGATCTGTTGCTCGAAGTTTAGTCGTAAACTGCTGATCGCCGTTTTCATTCCTTGCTGATCAACATTGGGTAAACCACATTTTTGTAGATACCCTTGTCTTTCCCCCTCTCCAGAAAACCATATTCTAACTTTCTCGCTATAACGACCTGTTTTTGCGGGTAAATCAAACATAAGACGTCGATATCCTTGTTGTTTTACCAATGCTAGATATTGCTCCAAACCTGCTTGCCATAATGCGGGATGAATAGGCACCACTCGCGGTTGAATTTTACCATGGGTGTTAAAGTGAAATACATGAACGTGGTCTTCGTAGTAAACATCATTATGTGTAAGTGAGCCAATTTCATCACTATACGCACCGGTGTAATAACTCAGTAAAGGTAGCCAAAAATGCCAATGTTTAGGCTGTTCACGCTTTAGCTTTTCATCTGAGTAGATATAACCGTTAAACAAGGTATGAAGCTCCATAGTGGAAAATGCTCTGCGGCCTAAATGAGATTTCATACTGTAGTCAACGTATTGAGTATACTAAAGATCTTAAGTTTAACGGTTTTTAGTCTTTTTCGGAAGTTTGATAGTCACCTTCCCGCCTAGACCCAGGCTTGTCCGTCGTCAGGAGCGCCATAGCGTCACCTTTACATAAAATTATAGAAAGAATCGCGACCTAAAGTCGCTGCTACGCCAAACTCGTAGCAGCGGGTTTATCCCGCGATAGAAAACCAATAATGGCGACAGGATCTTCACAATAAAAAAGGACCGTGACATAGACTCATAGAAAAATCCTGACATAAACTCATAAAAACAGTCGCGACATAAAGTCGCTGCTACGCCAAACTTGTAGCAGCGGGTTTATCCCGCGATAGAAAACCAATAACGGCGACAGGATCTTCACAATAAAAAGGGCCATGACATAAGCCTACAGAAAGAATCTCGACATAAACTCATAAAAAGAGTCGCGACATAAAGACATAAAAAGAGTCGCGACCTAAAGTCGCTGCTACGAAAAAAAGGTTAATTCTGGGAGTATGATTTTATGAATAAAAATATTTAAAATTTAGGCAAGAAAAAAGCCGCGTCTCCGCGGCTTAACTGATTGGACTAATCATTCTGTACTTAACTACCCGTTACAGTGTCACAAGCTACTGAAACATCGATAGTTTCATCTGTTCCATCTGGCGTAATAGACGTTGTAAATGGTGCTGAAATTCGAGGATCTACACTAACGGCATATGACGCAACATCACCGTTTAGTGCTGACAATGCAAAAGTACCGTCACCATTGTTCGCTGCTGTGCGGAATGGCTTAGTCGTACTTGATCTATACTTAACAATCGCACCTGGGATAACTTCTGTTACCGTTGTATCGTTAGAACACACAGCTCTAACAGTTACATTTTCATTAACAGTGGTTTGAATTGGATTTGCTAGCGTGATCGCAACTGGGCCATTACATACCTGAACTTCAGCATTTGTTGATGAAGCATTCCCCCACACGTTACCTGCAGCATCACGGATAACTACACGTGCTGTTGCTGTTGAGCTAATACCATAACGCGCTGAAGTGCTAGCTGAAACAACTGTTTTTGACGTACTACCGCCACGTAAATAACTTGATACGCTCGCATCAGCAGAGGTCATACTCACATATAGACCTGAACTCGGCACTGTATCGCCAGTCACATTAACAGTAATACCTTGCGTACAGATTGGAACTGAGCGAGACAGTGTAAAAAACGTAAGGTGATCGGTTTTAAAAGATGCTTTGTAAGCCGTGCCTTCAGCATTCAACGCTCCAACAGTTGCTTTATTCGTTTCTGACTGCCATTTACCAGTATCTTCGTTATTTGAAGAAACATCAAACTGGTCTCCCGTTTGAATGGTTCTATCACCAGATGGTGCTAAGGTTGCGACAGGAAGTGAAACAGAAACATCGATCTCTTGGCTAAATTGTTTGATCTTAGTTCCATTGTTATCTTGCATAACGATGTTACTTACACCAACTGGCTTTTTAATGCTAGTTGTACTACCAGCACTCAACCCAGCTGGCAAAACAGCTGAAATCTTGCTAGACGTAGGATCCGCAGAGCCAACAGTTAATGATACAGAAGTACCTGTAACGGCATTACCACTTGCATCTCTTAGTTGCACGCCTGCAGGAACCGTTACATCAGAACCTGCTTTACCTTTTGCAGCCGCAGCTGTAACAGGAGAAGCTGTTGTTGCGTTAGTCACACTTTCAGAAACGCTTGCTTCAACAACTTCGTCACCGCCTTTTGACACAAGTGCCAATTCTGCTTCTAGCGTTGCTTCAGAGTTTTCGTTGCTTAAGTCGATGTCAAAGCTTTTTGAAAAATAGCCATCAGCAGCTACTACGGCAGTTACAACCCCAACATTCGCACCTTCTTTTACAGTAAAAGTGTAGCTACCATCTTCTGTTGTGATCTGAGTGATTGCGTCGCCATTAACGTTAACCAAATTTGAGGTTGGTTCTCCATCTTCAAAAAAGGTAATTGTCGCCGGCGCAACGATATCAACAGTATCAACATCAACTACGTTACCACTTACAGCAAATGCTAAAGCTGCAGGCGTTTCTGGTGCAACAACTACCGGATCTGTCGGCTCAGGTGGCGGAGTGATTACCACATTGTTATCGTCATCGCTAAAACAGCCCGAAAGTGCTAAAGCTGAAGCTACAGATAAAGCGAGTAAAGATTTTTTGTTCGAAATCATGATTGGTCCTTGTTCCCTTTTTTGAAAGTGCCAAGCGGCACTAACGCGCGTTTTATTACATCGAAACTTAAATATAGAGAAAGTTCAAAGATTGTCCAGCTAGTAATTAAAATATTTTTACACTGAGGTGTGCGAGTTAGTTCGTGATTGGCGAGAGTTGCCAAGATAACAAGTGCTTTTACTTCATAGCCTTAAGTTATCGTAACGACTACTAACATATTTTAAATACAAGGTCGCACAACAACGCCTTTTAAAAGAAACCACTGAATAAGAAACAAACACAAAAAAGCCGCATTTAAGCGGCTTTTTAATCTTACTAAGACGTAAATTACCTTAATGAAGGCAAACCTTAGTCGATAGTTATTAAGAACCAGTTACTTCGTCACATGCTACAGTGATTTCAGCTGTCTCATCAGTACCATCAGCAGTGATAGTAAAGTTTTGAGCACCTAGACCCGCAAACTTAGCACCACGTGGTACAACGCGTACTTCATATGAAGAAGCTTCTACTAGGTCTGTTAGCTCGTATGTACCACCAGTACCAGCAGCTGATTCAAAGCCTTTGTTTTCTAGACGGTATTTAACTACAGCACCCGTTAGAGGTGTAGTTACTGTGTTGTCGTTTTCACAAACAGCGGTTACTGCTAATGACTCAGCAACAAGTGTAACAGGGTTAGCTAGCGCAACGTTTACGTTACCACAAACTGACACTTCAGTTTCGCTATCGAACCATGTGTTACCGTTTTTGTCTTTAACAGTTACACGTGCAGTTGCATCAGCAGCAATGCCTTTTTGTGATGCCTTGTTTGCAGAAATAACAGTTTGTGATGTAGAACCTGCTTTTGCTTGTACAGAAGCTTTATAGTCGCTAGATTCCATCTTAACAGTTAAACCGTTAGCAGGGATTGCATCGCCAGAGAACGTTACATTGATGTCTGATTGACATGCGTCGAATGTATCTACCGCAGAGAAGAACGTAAGGTGGTCAGTCATGAATGAACCAGCGTATGTGCCGTTTGCTTCATTTAATGCACCAATAGTTACTTTGTTTGTCTCAGTAGACCAAACACCTGTATCTTCGTTGTGAGAAGTTAGCGTTAGTTCATCACCTGTTTTAACAGCTTCACCGCTACTTAGTGTAGTTGTAGCTGGAATTGCCATTGTTACTTCGATAGGCTTGCTGAACTTCTTGATTTTGTTACCAGCATCGTCAGTCATTACGATGTTAGTTACAGCAACTGGTGTTTTAACTTCTGCAGCACCTGCCGCGTTAAGACCTTCAGGAAGAATTGCACCCGCACTTGCTGATGTGCTATCAGCAGCAGTAACATTTAGTGAAATTGTAGAACCTGACACTGGGTTGTTGTTTGCATCAAGTAGCTGGGTATTTGCAGGAACCGCTACGTCAGCACCTGCTTTACCAGATTCAGCTTTTGCTGTGATTACTTCAGCAGTCGTCGCATCAGTTACAGAAGCTTCTACCACTTTATCAGCTAGGCCTTCTGCATTTTTAGAAACAAGCTCTAGTTGAGCAGGAACTACTGACTCGCCTTCCGCAAGTGTTAAATCAACAATAAAGCTCTTAGATACATAACCTTCAGCTGTTACGTTAACAGTAATTGAATCGACGGCAGCGCCTTCTTTCAGTGTGAAAGTAAAGTCACCTTCAGTTGCGTCAATCACGTTTACTGCAGTGCCATTTACGTCAACAGTGTTTGCACTTAGTTCACCGTTTTCAAGCAGAGTTACTTGCGCTTTGATCGCGTCGAAGTCTGCATTAACAACGTTACCGTTTACAACTAGTGCTAGCGCATCTGGAGTCTCAGGTGCAACGATCACTGGATCAGTAGGCTCTGGTGGAGGCGTGATAGTTACGTTGTTGTCATCATCGCTAAAACAGCCAGAAAGCGTTAGCGCAGACGCTACAGAGAGCGCAAGAAGAGATTTTTTATTTGCAATCATGATTAGTCCTTGTTTTCCTTCTGTTAACTTACGTCGATTTGACGCGTTAACTCATAAAAAAAGCCATATTGCGAGAGAGCAATATAAGCTTAAGTTTTAAATCATTTAATAAGACAGACAGGAACTAAGTCGCTCCCTGACTAAAGCCAACTCAGTTATTCTACCAATCTAGCGGAAAAACAACCATATAGTCGGAGTTAGCTGCCTTAATTTATCACAGAAAAGCGGTAGTTCCAACCGCCTGTAATAAGTTGAAATTAGGATACCTTTAGAACACTAAATAGACAATGAATGAAGTCAAATTTATAGCAAAAAGTTTCAATATAGTGCTTATTTATTAACAAGGTATATGAATTTAAGAGTAAGAGTGAGATGGCTGTATGATTCCCGCAGATTTTAGTAGCTGCGGGTTTATCCCGCGACGAGAGCATCGCAACAAGAGAATCGCGACATAAAGTCGCTGCTACAAATACATAACCTTGCGACAAAAAACATCGAAACACTACTCTCGTAGCAGCGGGTTTACCCCGCGACAAGAGAATCGCGACAAAAGCACCGAAACACCACTCCCGTAGCAGCGGGTTTATCCCGCGACAGAGCATCGCGACATAAAGTCGCTGCTACAAATACATAACCCCGCGACAGGAGCATCGAAGCATCTCTCCCGTAGCAGCGAGTTTATCCCGCGACAGGAGCATCGCGATGTAAAGTCGTTGCTACAAATCCATAAGCCTACGGCAAGTGCATCGAAACACCGCTCCCGTAGCAGCGGGTTTACCCCGCGACAAAAGCACCGAAACACCGCTCCCGTAGCAGCGGGTTTATCCCGCGACAGGAGCATCGCGACACAAAGCCGCAACTACTGTTATCTGTAAGTTAGGTAAGCTTCTCTTAATCTTGCCAAATTGCTGTAAATATAACTACTCGACAAGCGTCCTTGATTAAGGAATGTCTTATCCAAATTCACAGGCGTTTTAACTGAATGAGCTCGTCCAATAGCCAAGTAATTCAACGTATCACCAATACGTGTACTTACCTCATGACGCCATGCTTCACTCCCTTTTATCTGGCCATAACGGATCGGTACCATATCTTTACGTGGAGTAAGTGGGATGCTAAATGCAATACCTGCGACTTGTACATCGGTATCTTGGGCAAATACTGAGATATAGCTATCGCCAAACCAGAAGCGAGTTTCTAGTTTTACACCACTATCTTCATAAAAGAACCGACCTGCCGTTGCATGAAAACTCACATCCTGCTCAACCCAGTTATAGCGATAAGACAAAGTTTGATAGTCTCTATCTAAGTCGTAGTCATCATATTCTAAATAGCCAATTTCAGCATTAAGCTGGTGACGACCGTTCTCACTAAGCCAAGTCGTTTCATTTTTAATACCGGTATAGTCGTTAAACTCTTTGAAGAAACCAATGTGAGTTTGGTTATAAATTCCATACGGTAAATCTAACGTTTGATAGATTGTCGCTTGCGTAACGCCACTGTCTTTTGCAAAGCGCCCATATGCTTTACCATTCTCATAATCACTGGTTTTCGCAACTTCAGTCTCAGCACTAATACTTACACCGCCACCATACCACATGGGCAACTCTACATCGGCTCGAATTGCGAGTGAGAAGTCATAAACTCCAACTTCAGTCGCGAAGTGTGAGTCTAGTGATGGCCCTATAGTTACACGAGGCTTAAAGTATGGACTGTTGGCCTTAGGCATTCCCACCCAAGACACACTGCCAATCGGATCCATTTCACCGCGACGAATATCCATATCTGGCGTACTGCTAGTATTGATAAACTCACGGTAATTATCGATATCACCACGCACAGAAAGCATTGGAATACCACGGTTTAATAACTGAATCGTATATTTAGCCTCAGGCTCATCTATATGTTCAGCAATACGACCTAGCACAAGACCAATAGCGTCTATATCATTACGATTAAAGACATAGTTCTCAAAACTTACAACAATATGCGGGTCGCGATTAAAGCCCACACTAATCGCCTCTAAACCATCGTCGATTAGCGCATTTTTAAGCTCCCGAGTTTGTAGTGTAAGTGACTTTCTGTATTCATCACGCTCAGTTACTTCTTGCTTAGCTTCTTCTAGCGGCTTTTGAGCCAATTCTCGTTGCTGTTGATAGTGCGCTTCAAACGCAGCCTCACGCTTTTTATGGTTATCTAAAATCGGCGCTGGTGCAGCTTCCGTAGGGTCGTTCAGCTTTGCCTGCTCAAAAAGCGGCATAGAAAAGTTTATTCCCCAAAAGGTATCCTTTTCTGCATGATCAGTATTACTGTAAAACTTGCTGGTTAACGTGAGTGTACCTACATCGTAAATCCACTCCTTAGGTACAGTTAAACGTAAGCCCGCATTCACTGCATCCGCATCATGCTCAACCTGCAATGCAAACCAGTCCAGTGGCTGCCATTCTATACCAGCAAAAACACCATCCATCTGACCATTTAATCTATCACTTGCTGCAACCCCGGCAGAAAACCTAAAATTACGCCACTTCTTAGAACCTGCAATGTAATAAGTTTCATAGAAATTAACGGCCCCCCCTAAATCTTTTGCACCAACAGCTAAATCAAACCAACCTTTTGGGATGTAGGGAATTTGATACTTTAAATTAAATGACAGATCCCTGATCTGTCCACTTCCTTTAGAAAACAGGTTTTCATGCATTGTATTAGTAGCAATTAAACCACTCACCTCAAGACCATCAAATAGGCCAGCGGAGAAAATAAAGTTATGGCCATCAACAAAGGTACGACTGTTATCAAAAAGCTGATTATTGTAACCAAGATCTACGTGACCCTTCTCTAATACTTCTGCAGTTGGTGTATTGAATAAGCCAGTATACCCAGCAAAAGACTGAAAAGAATCTAGACGCTCACTAGCCACTGCAGGCAAGCAACACATTGATAAGCTGCCTAGCATAATAAAGTTCGATTTAAGCATATCCCTAGTCCACATAAGAGTTTTTGTAATTTTATCGCCAAATAAAGCTTGGCTATGTAAGTTGGCTTAGACTAACACAGATGAAGATACGTTAGTAAATGATTAGGTTTTGTAATAGCCTACAAGTATTTCTATAAAAAGGTCTAATTGCTCCGCTTTCAACTCATTTATACCAGCTGCGGCCTCACGGCCACCACCGGTTGTAAATTGGCTGCATACATGGGCTGCCCCTTGTTTGTTACTTAATGGCGCTCTCACACTAACAGTGTAACTACCTTTATTGTTATATGTGATAACAGCATGCGCTTTGTTCGGTGTTTTATTCGCGAGTTCATTGCCTAGTACACCGCTTACTCGTCGAGACCAAGCTTTGTCGTCTAATAGAATCACTTTAGTAAAATGGCATTCATGAAGTACTTGTGCTGACTCTGCGCTTAGCATGTCAGCCTTATAGGCTCTTTCAAGTTGATAATAGACTGACTGTTTATCTGCAATTAGCTCGAAGGGGGATGTATATGGCAGTAAAGCGTTAAATAATGCTACAGGATGAAAATGCAAGTCTGTTATCTCGCTACCATAACCATTGTAATTAATGTAAGTGCCAAGCGCTTTTAGGTTAGACTTTTCTTGCTCTGTTAAACCCAAAGTATCAGCTTCTCTATTAGCTTTGCTAATTAAATTATCGCCGTATGCTGCAGTGATAGCCCATAAATGAAAGCGCCTATTTAATATATCGCTTACAATTAAGCTCGTGCATACATCAGGATCCAGGTTGATATGAGCAAACAGGTTACAATGTTCAGGAACTGTACCAGCCCTATGATGATCTACATACATAACACGAGCACCAACAGACAACGCATGGTAGAGGTCCGGCTTATTTTTCTCCATAGATACATCTAGCACACGAATATTGTCACCTTCCTTTGGCGTTATTTTTTTCATTAGTTCAATATCACGCTTTACTCCCGTGATCTTTATACTGTCGACAGGATTCGCCAGTTGGAGCTGTAACAGCGCAATAATGCCGTCGGCATCGCCATTAAATATATCGTAGTACATATATGCTCTTAGCTTGAAAAGTTTAAGTAATAATCTGCTGTTGTTGTAAGTACTTTATAACTTGCTCTGCGCATTGTTTAACACTTTGCTCTGCTGTTTTTAAATGCAGTTCAGGCCTTGTTGGTATATCAAATATCGAATCAATGCCGGTAAAGTTTGGTATTTCGCCTGCTCTCGCTTTTTTATAAAGCCCTTTTGGATCGCGGCTCTCGCAAACCTCTAAAGGAGTATCGACAAACACCTCAATAAACTCACCTTCTTCCATAAGCTTACGCGCCTGCTCTCTGTCTTGTTTAAATGGTGAGATAAACGCAGTAGAGACAATCACTCCAGCATCGACAAAAAGCTTCGCTACTTCGCTGATCCGGCGAATATTTTCAACCCTATCGTCATCGCTAAAAGTCAACCCTTTGTTTAATCCTAAGCGCACATTATCGCCATCAAGAAGATAAGTGTGGCACCCTAACTCAAATAATCTAGCCTCTACTGCATTGGCAATTGTTGATTTACCAGAGCCACTGAGCCCGGTATACCATAGCAATACAGGTTTATGTCCTTTATGTGCCTGTTTTTGTGCTTTTGATACAGTCTGAGAGTGCCATACAATATTTTCTGTCATCGCTTTTCCAGATTCTAGCTTCTTTGAAATGATATTTAATTACAACTTCGCAACTGTGACTCATTAATATTGCCTATATTCTTCCCCTAGAATGGAAAGAATATAGGAATTAAAGCCAGTACAACCACACTGTATGTGATAGAGACAGGTAGGCCAAACAGCACGAAGTCCTTTAATTTATAGTTTCCGGCATTGTAAACCATTAAATTTGTTTGGTAGCCATAAGGGCTCATAAAACTACCGCTGGCAGCAAATACTACTGCCAATACAAATGGTAAATAGCTGACTTCCAATCCCTGAGCTATAGCAAAGGCAATAGGAAATGTTAATGCAGCAGCTGCATTATTGGTAATTAGCTCTGTAAACAACAGCGTGAGAATAAAAACACCAATAAAAGCCACATATGCGCTTTGTTCAGATAAAAGAGACTTAAACTGCTCAGCTATTAACAAAGCAATTCCCGTGTTATCTAAAGCTGTTGCTAAGGTAAGAGCACTCATTACTATTAGCCACAATTCAAGAGGGAATCGGCGCTTTATTTCATTAAGAGATAAGCATCTGCTCGCTATTAGTATCGCTAAATAAAAAATAAAGCACTTTAATAGACTTACGTTTAGTACTAATGCTCCCCCAAGAGTAACAACAAACCCCCAAGTAACAATCCGTTCTTTTATGCCTGAGAGCATATTCTCTGCTTTTACACCATTGAGTATAAAGAAGTTTTTAGTAAGATTAGTACGCTTAGCAAAATCAGGACCCACGGCCAAAACTAAAAAGTCTCCAGCCTGAATCGACACCTCACCTAACTTGCCTGAAAGCTTTTCACCTTCTCGTCTAATCGCAACGACAGCAGCATCAAATCGGGCCCTAAAACCAGCCGTCTTTAATGTTTTTCCCACTACCGCAGCACCAGGTTTAACGACCACTTCGGTTAGGTTTTCACGAAGCAACCCGTCTTTTTCTGCAAATAGTGTTAACCCTTCAAACTGCTGCAGCACTAAAATTTTAGTGATATCTCCTGAAAAAATAAGCTTATCGCCTTCGCGGATAATATGCGAAGGAGTAACCGGAGATATCAACTTACTCTCTCTTACAATCTCTACTAAAAACAATGACTCTAAGCTTCTTAGACCATTTTGCTCTATTGTTTTACCAATGAGCGCTGAACCTTTATTAACTTGTGCTTCTACAAAATAGTCGGCCACCTCAGCAAAATCGTTAACTTTGCCATTTAAGCGCTTGACGGTAAATCCAATAACCACCATGCAGGCAGCAACAGCGGTGAGACCGATGGGAAGAAAGTCAAAAAAAGCAAACCCATCAACACCTCGCTCAATCAGCATTGAGTTAACGATCAAGTTAGTAGATGTGCCAATGAGTGTTAATGTTCCGCCCAAAATAGCGGCATACGACAACGGCAATAATAGTTTATTCGGGGCTATTAGTTTGTTGTTTTTAACTGGGCTAATAAGCGTAGCTATCACCGCAGTATTATTTAAAAAACCAGATGCCAGCACTGTGGCCAGTAGAGTACGTACGTAGGATTTAACTACCGAACCATTGAAAAGCACATTGGCAAGCCTACGCAAAAAACCAGTGCGTTCAAAAGCAAATGCACACACCACAAGTAACAGCAAAGTAACTAAACCAGGATTGACGGCATTTGCAAGTAATTGTTCGGTAGATACTAATGAAGTGGCAAAGCAGGTTAAGCTCGCAGCTGCAAATACTCGTTCAGGAAAGTATTGATATTTAATTAACCCCACAATGGTTGATAAAAAAATAGCCACCATCAACCATTGTTCTAAAGCCATGCAAACATCCTTATTCCTAACCTACAACTCAAACCTTCTGCCAACACTTTAAGGTATTGAAACCCAATCTTTTTTTAACAAAATAAACAGCTAATAGGTTTTGCAAGCTAATAAAAAATGCCGTAGCCCCTGCGGCACCTATAGAACCAAATAATTTAGTCAAAATAGGCACGCTAATTAAAACACCAAAACCGCTAATAAGTGTGACCAAACGCATATCGCGCTCATGACCAGTCATTTGCAATAAAAAGCCAACTGAACCTGTTACAACATTAACGGCTTGCCCCAATACTAGTATTTGTAAAATAGCGGCCCCTTTTTTGAACTCTTCGCCAAACAAACCCATTAAAAACTCCGGGAATACCAACATAAATAGCACTATGGGTAATGCACTTAATACCAATAACCGCACCGAAAACAAAGCAGTTTTACGAATACCAACATTATCGCCCTTAGCATGAAGCATGGAGAATTTTGGTGCAACAACCAAGTTTACTGCCATTAGAATAAATGAAGTTAAAAGTGCGATACGCTGAGCTATGCTAAAATATGCAACTTGCTCAGAGACTAAGTGGATTCCAATAATTATTGGTGTAGCCCATTGAGCTGACTGACTCATTATTATAATCACCCAGTTAGGTCTCGCACTGTGCCACAACTCTTTAGGTTCAGGCTTTTCGCCATTATTATTCAAGCTTTTTATGCTAATCCAGTAAAAAAAGCAGGAGGTTACTCCTAGCGATAAACTCAAATAAAGTGCTGCGGTACTGGCTGATTTTACAGAAAGCACAATAACCGCCGCACCACACAGCATAAAATGAGCTATGTTTTGACAGGAGATACTTGCAATCAATTTATGACGAGCTTGCAAACTCATTGCTATTAAAAGCACAAAACTTAGCCCAATTATCGCTGGCGTTATATATTGCAGTGTTTCACTAAACTCAGGCTTTTTAAACACAACTATTGAGAGCCATGGTGCCAAAAGGAAGCTTATTACCGAAAGTACACCTGAAACCGCGACAACATACTTCAGAGAAAAATTCAAAATTGCTCGGACTGTATGACCAAAGCAAGCATTTGATGAAGTAAAACGTAATATAGTATTTTCAAAGCCAAGGTTTGCTATTGCTGATAACAGCATCACATATGAAAAGCCCAGGAAAAAATAACCTGCTTGCTCTGCACCTAACTGTTTTGCAATGATTAAATTAAACAGAAATGCAGTACATGCACCTACAATACGAATAATCAAAGCTAAAGCTGCGTTAATAGCCGTGTGGAGATGTTCGGCATTACTAAAAATAGATTTTAAGTTGGTAAGCATGTACTTCTCATTTATCCGCCCCGCTGCCCGTTGCCAAGTTATCAATACGCGTTTTTGTTTACAAAACCTTTGAATATAGTTAAGAACACTATTTTCAAATCAAGCAATAAGGACCAGTTACGGATGTACTCAAGGTCAAACTCTATGCGCTTTTCCATCTTATCTAGTGTATCGGTTTCTCCGCGCCAACCGTTAATTTGTGCCCAACCAGTGATGCCTGGTTTTACCTTATGCCGTAGCATATAACCATCGACCAGTTTACGATATTCTTCGTTATGGGCAACAGCATGGGGCCTTGGCCCTACAATTGACATACTACCTTGGAGTACGTTTATAAACTGAGGCAACTCATCTAAACTGGTTTTGCGAATAAATTGACCTATAGGGGTAAAACGCTCATCGTTTTTGGTTGCTTGAGTCACTTTAGCGCCGTCTTCCATTACATTCATTGAACGAAACTTCCAGACTTTTATGGGTTTACCATCAACTCCATAACGATTTTGCTTAAAGAATATTGGACCTTTAGAGGTAAACTTAACCGCAAGCGCTAAACCGAATAAAACAGGTGATATAAGTATTAAAATAAGCATAGAGAGTACAATGTCTTCAATACGTTTAATAATGGCATTGCTACCATCAATAGGAGAGTCATAAATACTTATGGTAGGAATGCCAACGATTGAATCACTTCTCGCATGAAGCAACTGGTAAGTGTAAATATCAGGTACAATATAAACACTTGCGGTGCTATCAGACAACTCTTTGACCAACCAGTTTCTTCTTTCATAAGCATGTGGGGGCAAGGCAATATAAACACGGTCAACCCCCCCCTCTTTACAATCTTTAACAAGTAGCTCCAAGTTACCTAGCGTTTGAGCAGCTACAATATTGTCCTCCGAGAGATTATCGTCATAATACCCGCTGAAAACCAAACCAAAACTAGAGTGCGTAACAATAGTATTTGCTAATTTCTGTCCTAAGTGTCCCGCGCCAGCGATAATAACAGTTCGAGTGTTGATTCCCTGGGCTCTTAATAACCTCAATAATAAGCGCAAAACTACCCTGTATGTAGAGAGGCTCAGGATTACAAGTACAAACCAACTGAGTTGTAGTCCTGCAGGTTCAAGATACTGGGGCGCTAAGAAGTAAACGCTTAAAAATAAGATTGCCACACACACACACCAATGAGAAACCACCTTCTTAAGCTCTTTGATAATTGATAAGCCTCGCCATGAAATATAGAGCTCATCTAACTCACTGGTAAAGTGAAACAAAAAAACGGCAAGTAAAGCGGCGGTAGTATGCTGAATTAGCCAAGGTAAACCTTCAAGAGTGACAGCTACCCATAGGCAGCTTACTATTATTACAATATCTAATACTCGCTGAACAAATGCGATTACAGTTGAATTATTTTGCAAAATACCTTTATTCATTTTTGCGCAAATCTCTGATCCACCAATGGAATAGAAGTTAACCATGGAACCTAGCTAGCCTTCTTGCTTGATTGCCTATTATTTTACTTAAACATAAAGTAAAACAGAAAATATAGTAGAAGATAGTTCCTTTACTACAATTTATCTATGATTGAAGGGGGCACCTTCAGCGAATACTATTATTCTTTAGTAATTTATTCTTGATCTTACATATTTTAAAGCTCCGTCAACCAACACAATTGCTTCTTTTTCAGAAGTCGATTCTGCGTAACATCTCAGCTCAGGAGCGTTCCCTGAAGGCCTCAAATGCACAATACCTCCATTCTCTGCACAGAGCCTCAACCCATCTGTAGTACAGATTAACTGAGCTCCCCCAGCCCCAGCTTGGCTAGCAGTATATTTGGATTTGCACTTAGCTCGGCAATTAATGTTTTACTATTCTCTGTCGCAAAATCTTTTAGCCTATCACTTGCAGTAAAACGTTGTGGTAAGCCTATTAGCAAGCTTGCTATGCTGTTACCCATTGTTGCTACAATCAGCGCAGGCAATACCGCGTCTCTTGTTGGCAGCGCTTTAAGTGCTTTACCATTAAATTCAAAGTCACTCGCCAGTAAATAACCACCATTTGCTTCAAAACCCGCTACTCTCGCGTAAGTTTTGTCTAACTCTGCAAAGGCTTCTATGACATATGGCGAGCCAATTTTTGTTCTGCTCACTGTTTTAAAGCTACCTGACAACTCAATGGCTGTATTACAGCTAACAGGTGTTGCAAGCGCTTCAATTGAAAGTGCTTGACTACAAAGCAGGCCTAAAATATCACCTCTTAACCACTCACCGTTTTCACCTGCAACTAGCGGCCTGTCACCGTCACCATCAGTTGAGAACAACATATCTAAGTGGTATTTACTTACCCACTCTTTGGCTCTTTGTTTATCTTCATCAGATACAGCTTCGGTATCGATTGGGATAAACTCGTCACTACGCCCCAGACAAATAACTTCTGCACCCAGTTGCTCGAAGAGTGATTTATAAATATCTCTACCCGCACTCGAGTGCTCATAAATACCCACTCTTTTACCAGCTAGTATCTCGCTATCAAATAGATTTGTATATCGAGCGGTGTAAGCATTTTTTGCTTTATCACTTGTTGGTAAACTGATATCGGCTAGATTCAATTCAAAAAAATTAAAATCAGTAGAAAGAATAGCTTGTTCATCTTGTTTGGTGATTTCACCATCGGGGCGGTAGAACTTTAAACCATTTCTGTCAAATGGAATGTGGCTACCTGTAACCATAATGCAAGGCATATTGTCTTGCATCGCTGTATAAGCAAGTGCTGGTGTTGGTACCACACCATAATAAACAACCTCTATATTAAGTTGTTTTAAACCTGCTGCGCAGGCTTTAGCGATATCAAAACTGCTTGGTCGGTTATCTATCGCAATGGCCACTTTATTAAATGCGAACTCACCTTTAATGCTCTGAGCAAATGCAATTGAAAAGGCTGCACACACTTCTGGTGTAAAGTCGACAACGAGACCCCTAGCACCACTGGTACCAAATGCAATACCACTTGTTTGAATTACTGACTTTGTATTCATTACTTAACCTTTCACTCTTCCGTAGCGGTCTTCAAAGCGCACAATATCATCTTCCCCCAAATAAGAGCCCGATTGAACTTCAATAAGCTCGAGATCAACTTTACCTGGGTTTTCTAATGCATGAACCGCAGTAATAGGAATGTATACTGATTCATTTTCAGTGACGAATTGCTCTGTATCATCAATTTGTACTTTTGCAGTACCAGAAACCACAATCCAATGCTCTGCTCTGTGGTGGTGCATTTGCACAGATAGTTTTGCACCTGGTTTAACCGTGATACGTTTTACTTGGAAGCGCTCACCGTTATCTACTGAGTCGTATTTACCCCAAGGGCGATATACTTCACGGTGGAATGTGACTTCTGAGCGTTCGTCCGCTTTTAATTGGCTAACGATTTGTTTTACTTTTTGAGACTCATCTTTGTGCGCAACTAGTACAGCATCTTTTGTGTTAACGATAACTAAGTCTTCAACACCTACTGTTGTCACTAACTTGTCTTCACCAAATACTAGGGTGTTTTTTGTATCTACAGATTTAACGTCACCAATGAAAGCATTGCCATTTTCATCTTGCTCAGACACTTCCCATAATGCTGCAAAGCCGCCTACATCATTCCAGTTTGCATCCATCGGTACCACAACTGCGTCTTGTGTCTGTTCCATTACTGCATAATCAATAGATTCATCTGGGCATGCTTCAAATGCTTCTTTATCTACGCGAACGAAGTCCATGTCGCTATTTTGTACTTGCACTGCTTTTTGACACGCTTCATAGATATTTGGGCGAAATGCCTTTAGCTCTTCAAGGTAACGACTTGCCTTGAATAAGAACATACCGCTATTCCAGTAATAGTCACCGCTCTCAATATATTGTTTAGCTGTCTCGATATTTGGCTTTTCAACAAAGCTATCAACAACAAAACCGTGCTCAACTTCTGCGCCACGTTTAATATAGCCATAACCCGTTTCAGGGGTGTTACCAACGATACCAAAAGTTACTAGTTTGCCTTGGTCCGCTAACAATTTTGCCTTGTTCACGCTTTCTTGGAATGCGATTTGATTCTCAATTACATGGTCAGCAGCTAAAACGAGCAATAATGCGTCTTGATTGTTTTCAACTGCTTTAAAGGCTGCTAATGCAATAGCAGGGGCGGTATTACGGCCTACAGGCTCTAGAAAGATGCCACTATGCGCCACACCTATTTGACGAACTTGCTCAGCAGCAATAAAACGGTGTTCTTCGTTACAAATTAACATCGCAGGTGCATGTTCAAGACCATTTAATCTTAAAATAGTCTCTTGCAGCATGGTATTTTCACCATGCAATTTTAAAAATTGTTTTGGGTAGTTACCGCGTGACAATGGCCATAAACGCGTGCCTGAGCCGCCTGCCATGATGATAGGAAGTATCATATTTGTTATCCCTGTATATTCTGTAATGCTTCAAAGTACCATTTAGTATGCTTATGAACTTTTTTATCTTTTAATAGGCTGTCTATATCGAACCATTGGTATTTACCATGTTGAATATTGTGTGGTAAGTCATTTAGCGGATTGCTCAGCCTTAGGATATAAGCAATGGCAACATAATGTGTGCTAAAGCCATCACCAAAAACATTGTCATCATAAAAATGGTCATAAGGCCCTAAAAGACCAGCTTCTGAAAGTGGAAATGCCTCACCAAGCTCTTCCTTAGTTAACCTTTCAAATGCATCTGCAAGCGATTCATTTTTTAAAATCCGTCCGCCAGGCACAAACCAATTCCCTCGTGCTGGTTTATTTAGCCGCTCACCCAACAGTGCTTGGTTATTCTCATCTAATATAACCAAATCGATTGAAACAAGTGGCGCGCTTTCTATTACTGTCGAAAACGTATTTTTATCTAGAAACATCCTATGTTCTCTATTTTCTAAAATTATCTTGGTTTGCTAAAAACCACTCATATGTATCTTTTAGACCTGCCTCTAGGGAAATACTATATTCCCATCCCAACGACTTAAGACGAGACACATCCATCAATTTACGCGGTGTACCGTCAGGCTTAGTCACGTCAAACTCTATAGCACCTTCAAAACCAATTACTTTCGCAACGGTTTCAACAAGCTCTCTAATTGTACAGTCTACGCCTGTACCTACATTTATATGGCTTAACATCTCTTGTGTATTTGCACTGTATGTTTCTGAATCTAAGTTCATTACATGGATTGATGCTGCAGCCATGTCATCTACATGCAAAAACTCTCGCATCGGCTTGCCGGTACCCCATGCAACCACTTTGTCATCACCTGCTAACTTTGCTTCATGAAAGCGACGTATAAGTGCTGGAATAACATGAGAATTTTCTGGATGGAAGTTATCATTTTCTCCATACAGATTAGTTGGCATGACAGAGCGATAATTACGACTATATTGACGATTGTAAGATTCGCACAGCTTGATACCTGCAATTTTAGCTATCGCATAAGGCTCATTAGTTGGTTCTAAAATACCAGTTAAAAGTGCCGTTTCTGTCATCGGTTGTTCTGCAAATTTCGGGTAGATACAACTTGACCCTAAAAACAGTAAATCATTAACGCCAGATAAGTGCGCGCTATGGATGATATTATTTTGAATCGTTAAATTCTCATAAATGAATTCTGCCGGATAAGTATTGTTCGCAACAATACCACCCACTTTTGCCGCAGCAAGATATACTTGGTCTATTTGATTCTCTTCAAAAAATGTACGAACCGCCTGCTGGTCCAACAGGTTTAACTCCGCTCTGCTTTTTGTAATAACCTTAATATCATCAGATTGCTTTAACTTTCTAACAATTGCACTGCCAACCATACCATTATGGCCTGCGATAAAAACTGTTTTAGAACTCATTTCTTTATCCATTATAAAACCCAGCATAAGCTGGGTTATCACTTTATTTCTAACTTACTGCTCTGAGATTACTCTACTGAAACATTCACAGCATAGCCGTGAGACTTTAATAATGCATGCTGCTTAGCTTTAGCTAGGTCATGTTGAACCATTTCTGCACACATTTCTTCTACAGTAATCACTGGCTCCCAACCTAACTTCTCTTTCGCTTTAGTTGGGTCGCCTAGTAATGTTTCAACTTCTGCTGGGCGGAAATAACGCGGATCTACACGCACAATCACATCACCTACTGATAGTGCCTGTGCGTTATCACCTTCAATCGCAACCACTGTCGCTATTTCATCAACACCTTTACCACTGAACTCAAGCGTAACACCCAACTCTTTTGCTGATAAAGACACAAATTCTCTTACTGAGATTTGTTTACCTGTCGCGATCACAAAATCTTCAGGAGTATCTTGCTGGAGCATCATCCACTGCATGCGAACATAATCTTTTGCATGACCCCAGTCACGTAGCGCATCCATATTACCTAGATATAAACACTTCTCTAGACCTTGTGAGATATTCGCAAGACCGCGTGTGATTTTACGCGTTACAAACGTTTCACCACGACGAGGAGATTCGTGGTTGAATAAAATACCGTTACATGCATACATACCATAAGACTCACGGTAATTTACCGCAATCCAGTACGCATACATTTTCGCGACAGCGTAAGGTGAGCGAGGGTGGAAAGGTGTAGTTTCCTTTTGCGGGATCTCTTGTACCTCACCATAAAGCTCAGACGTTGAAGCTTGATAGAATTTAGTCTTTTTCTCTAACCCAAGAAAGCGGATTGCTTCTAATAGACGTAAAGTACCAATAGCATCTACATCTGCTGTATATTCTGGCGCTTCAAACGATACAGCTACATGGCTTTGGGCACCTAAGTTGTAAACCTCATCTGGCTGTACTTCTTTTAAAATACGGGTTAGATTTGATGTATCTGTTAAATCACCATAGTGTAAAAAGAACTTAGGGTTATCTTCGTGGATATCTTGATAGATATGATCTACACGCTCTGTATTAAAGCTCGATGCACGACGTTTAATACCATGGACTTCGTAGCCTTTTTCAAGCAAGAATTCTGCTAAATATGATCCATCTTGCCCTGTAACTCCCGTTATTAAAGCTTTTTTAATTTCCATTAATTTAATACTCTCTAAATATTTTCTATTTCTGAAAGATATCGCTTCATAAGTATAGACTCATTTAAGTTTGCTTCTGCATATTTCCACGCACTTTCTACAATTTTTGCATATGTATCCGAAGAATTCATAAGAAGTGAGTAAAATTTTGCATAATCTTTGTAAGAATCACACAAAAACACATTCTCATGACTTACTAGATCAAGACCTTCAATCCCCAGTTCATTCGTCAAAATTGGAACACCAATTTCTAATGCATCTACAATCTTTGTTTTCACTCCACTACCAAAAAGAATTGGACTCAATAATACATCCCCATATAGAATGTGCTCTTCTAAAGAAGATACAAACCCAAGAAGCAGAATGTTATTTTTATGTTTTGAAGAATCCACTAAATTAACTACCCGTCTATCATACTTACCAATAACTTTCAGCTTTACTTCAGGCATAGTAGGTAAAATTTTATGAATAATGTAACTTAGACTTGCTAAATTTTGCTCCATTAAAAGGTTGCCAACAAATACTAAATCATTACTTTTATATTTACCATTACAACTCACTGTACCCAAAACATTAACAGAGGGGGGCACAGGAATTACTTCAGTCTCTCCCAAAAGCTTTAAGCGATCCGCCTCTTTGGGGCTTGTCAAAGTGACAATGTCAAAATATTTTAAAGCGCGAGCTTCATACTTAGCCATCCTTTTTGACTCTATAGATAGAATAAAAGCAGATAATTTACTTAAAAGCATTTTTATAAACTTGGAGTTAATATGATCATCAAATTGCCCTAAGAATGACTCTACTTTTGCTTCCCTCATTCTTTCATATCTTAATGATAAAAGATCATCCATTTCTAAAACTAAACCCTTGCCTAGCTTAAGAGTTTTTTCCGAAACAGCTGATGTGGTTTTCAACATATCAAAAATAATTGCTTTATAATTATTATTAAAAGATTTATCGATAAGAGTCTTTGCGGCGCTACTCTTATAAAAGCTAAATTGAAATGGTTCAGAAGACAAAACGGATTTGAACATTGCAAGTAAATAATTACTAATAGGAATATGTGATATATTTAGAATTCCATATTCTTTTATAAGCCTCTGTTCAAGGTTATTATCTTTGATTTTAGAGAAATAATAAACATCAATATCATAATTGCTACCCTTCAACATCCTTAAAGTCTGGTGTATCATTCTTTCTCGTCCACCTGAGTTTGGATATGGCATTCGACTCATGACATAAAGAATTTTAGCTTTCAAACTTTAATTCCTCAATAAAAGATAATCTTGAAAATAAACAATGCGTGTCTTCCGAGACCTCCGGAATTATACCATCCACAAAATTACAAATAGCTGAAGCCCATTCATCTGCAGAGTCAGCAAAAACAACAGATGACAAAGCTTCTTCTGGGAAAGCATTTTTTACGAAACTAGAAGATAATACTGGTTTATTATTATATAAATATTCACACATTTTTATATTAATACCCGAGCCATTGAAAACTGGATTAATCATAATATCATTATTGAGCCAAACCTCTGATAAGCTTTCAACAAAACCATGACCATTCACGATGCCACTCGTCACATCGAGCTTATCAGTTTTTGGCCCATAAAAGTTAAATTCAACTTTTGATTTGTATTGATTATTTATTATCGGGATTACATTATTTAAAAACCAATTAACTCCCTCTGCGTTAGGCCACCAATTCATGTTTACTATACATCCAATTCGAATATATTTTGACTTAGATATAGGCGCCTTACTTCTTTCATAGTCAAACAGAGGAAGTTGTAAAAATACATTTTTGTTGTACTTAGTAAAAATATTTTGATCCTGTTTAGATAGAGCAATTACGAAATCAGAGGTTGCTAATGCATTCACCTCAAAGTCTAAATACTTCTTAATATCAAAGTATAAAAAGAACCGTAACACTCTTGATAACCCACTTTTATAAAGCTTAGATTCAAAGTTATGATTAACTAAAAAAACCTTTAACTCTGGATTTATCTTTTTTGCTTCAATCGCAAACCAATATAAATCAAGATGATCTATAAAAAGAGCTTTATAAAGTAGTATTTTTTCAATTTCATTTTTACTAATCTTCCTTTTAAAGTAGCAAACCTTAGCTGGGTAATAACTAAATAAAGATGAAACTATGGACCATAGCTTTTTAAATTTACAAATCAAATTAGAAGATTGATCATGTTGAAAGTACCCAACATCAATTTCAAATTCAGCTTTAAGAAAAGATATCAAATTACGAGTGTAAACATCACCACCATTATGAAATAAAAACTTTTTATGTGTTGTAAAGAAATAAAACAATTTCAAGCCCTTCTTATATTCACGAAAGAAGATATTAAATTAAAAAACAAATACTGAATAAAATACATCAAAAGGAATGCATAAAAGACAGAAATCAAACCTTCATAACCAAATCTTATGGCAGTACTTGAAAACAATGCTAGATAGATTATTAACAATTTTAAACTACCAACTTTCCTAAACAATTTTAGAAAAAAAGCTAGTGTAACACCAAAAAGAAGCGCAGTTAAAATTACCCCTAAATATCCAAAGTCTGCATAACCAGAAATAGGCATTGTATATGTTAAGGTCGACCCTTCCTGATAAAAGTTTAGATCTATGGCGTCCCCAAATATATTTTCAGTTAAATATGCTTCTTTGTCAGCTCTTGGTTTTTGAAAAGGTAGAATTGCAGATGGCACAATAGATAAAGGGCTAATAGAAGCAAAAAGGAATTTAAAGTAAGTAAAATCCAAATCAAAATTAATTTTATCGATTAATATAAGAGCATTTTCAAACTGAGCAAAATTAAGCATAATCTTATTAATTTCTAATGATGCACTGGCTATACTCATACCTTGCCTAATAAAATTTAGGATAACAAGTAATGGCAACATAACAATTGCACTTACAGAAATATATATTATTTTTTTAAAGCTAAGTTTATTTATATCTCCGTAAAAATGAAAAGTTATAGAAAGCATTAATAATAAAAACCATGTTCTTGTGGCTGGAGTGCTGAAGTAAAAATGAAAAAAAGATAAGCTCAAAGTAAATAACAATACCTTATTGAAAGATATTTCATCATTTAACTTTCTCATAATCAAAACTAGCAAGCCATAAACAAGGCCAGAAGTCATAAAAATCAAAAAATATTTACCATTTGCAAGCGCCATCATTTCAGCAAAAGCATTAGAAGAACTAGTGAACAAATAAAGCAAGGAACCAGTTCTAGCAACCCCAATAAAATAGGAGATTAGAAACCAACCTAATATTAAGAAGAATAAATTAACATTTAATTTAAGTGGTGACTCTAAAAAAAGCTTGAATAAATTGGTTGCCTTGCCACCAAATGTACATTTTTGAAAAAAAGAAAAAGCTAGACTATAAAAAAATATAAAAAGAGAGCCTGAAAATAAATAGGCTTCAATTACATTATCTGAATATGAATTTCCATACATTGAAAACCCAGTGATTGAATAAGATAATGGCACAATAAAAAAATAAATTAATAAAAAAACATTCGGCAGTATGAAAGCTACATTTCTTACAAACCTAAGAAATAAAAATGTAGATGAAATTATTAGAAATAAATTAATCACTAAAAGAATGGATGTCATATTAATTAGCAAACCAGTATTTATAGTTAATTTCATAATTTAGTGAGTCAGCAGCTCTCATTCTTAATAGCTTCGCAGGGACCCCACCGTAAACACCTAGCTCAATTAAATCTTTTGTTACCACACTCCCTGGAAGTATTACTGCACCATTACCCACTTTAACCCCAGGCATTATAAGCACATTGGAAAAAACCACCGAATTATCACCTATTTCAACAGGCGCTTTAACGAAAGAAAAGTCATTACTGTTATAATCATGGCCAGCTGTATAGATTTTGACATCATGAGCTATAGATACATTATCTCCGATTTTAATAGAATCCCTGTTATCTAAATAGCACCCAAAATTTATACAAGAATTTATCCCGACTGTTACTTCACGAAAACCGAAAAATCTGACTCGACCATTAATAGTAGCTGAACTAGATAACTTCACATTCAAAAAGCGTAAGAGTTTATTTTTAATACAGTGGAAGAACATGAGATTAATAATAAAATTTAAAAAACGCAATACTAGAAAATATATTTGATTTTTCATATTAGCCTACTATTAAATCCCTAACTTTTAGATAAAACTTAGTTGGTAACTTTAGAAAGCCCATCGATTTTCCGAAATATAGAAACTCAGAAAAAGCTTTATTTTGATTTAAGTCAGATACGCCACCTTCTCTCATGTAGTTGGTATGGTTTAATTTTAAGAACTTAATATTTTTCATCCTTGCTCTCATCAGCCATTCAGTATCAATCGCAATTCTGACAGATGTATTAAACTCACCAACCATAGTATACACTTCTTTAGAAGCTACCAAGCTTGTGTGCATAAACCTAAACCCCAAAAAACCTACGAATGGTTCTATATACTTTTTACATACTAACTTTGTTTTTTCCTCACCCATTACCATTTGAGTGTTCCCATAAAACAAAGCTTTTCTTTTTTCTTTAACTGGCAACTGAGCGCTTATTGACTCTAGGTAATTGGGTGGCCAATAATCATCACTATTTAATATCACCACAAAATCGCCTTCAGCCTTTGCTAAGCCTTTATTCCAAGCCTCAGATATCCCAGAATCTTTCTCACTTATGAAGTATGTAAATCTCGATTTATATTTATCCAATAATTCAAATGTTCCATCATTCGAACCACCATCTATTACAATCAATTCATAAGATTTAAAACTTTGAGAAAAAACAGATTTTAAGGCATCTTCAATATTAACAACATCATTATAAACGGAAATAACAACACTAAATTTCAAACTTTCTTTCATAATCTAATCTCCCCTGGTAAAAAGTTTCAGCATTAGAAAACATCCGCTCCATTTCTACTGGTATTTTTTTTTCGTCTAACGGCACTGTTACTATTGATGATTTGTTACTATATAAATAGTTCTTTATATCACCTAGAACTTTTATTTTTTTGAGTTTCCTTCTTAAATTGTGCGAGATATAACTATCATAGAACTTTGCAAAAAAACCTTTTTTAACCACCTTGACTTGAACTTTATCATTGTTTATGACTTTGTTGTTTGTATGTTCTAATTCACTTTTTAATATTTTTACATTAAGCACTTCTCTTTCCAAATATAACTTTGAAACAGGATAAGATATAAGTGTTTCGAAAGTAACAAAATTGACACTTTGAAATATTGTATTTAAATACCGGTCTAATTCACAATAATCATATGCTTTAGCATCATTGGAATTTAAATACCTATTAAAACTTTTTAAAGCATCAGGAAGCCCAACAGTCTTAAACTCACAATACTGTGAAAATAGGCAATCCAGTGGCGAACGAATAAAAACTATAACTTCATGTTCAAAATTAGATAATAATTTAGCTAATTTCCTTAATTTCATCTGCCATGGACACGATTTCACGCCATAAAAGCCTGAATAATCACTTAAAAACCATTCATCAGAAATAAGAATTGACTTAGTTTCGAGTAAATCCGCTAACTTAGTATTTATTCTTTCGTAATTTCTTTCATCCCTATTACTATTAAAACAATATTCACAGATTTCTTGATATAAAGATGCACTTTCAGAGACTCCTTTCCAATTTCGCCCCAAAAACTCTACATTTTCAAGGTTTGGGAAAATACTCTTTTGATATGACGTTGTTGCTGTTTTATGAAAACCTATATGTATAGTTATCTTATTTTTTTCTCTGTTCATGATACACCTTTACACCCCCACTCAGGATAATGCTCTCGAATATATTTATTTAAAGCAACTTCAGCTTCAGTATAAGTACGAGGTTCTCTTATCAAAGTTAGAGTTTCGGCGGTTGTATTTGTGATCATACCCGCCCCAACCGTTACATTAGTTAAACGATCAATAATAATAAACGAGCCTGTTCCTACCACTTGTTTGTATTGATCAATAACCACAGGTGCTGATGTTTCGATAGTACAGTTTGCAATCTCGTTTAATTGCAACTCACTGGCATCAATTTGCTCTAGGGTGTTTACATCAATACGGTGATTAATATTGCTGATTTTACCAAAGGTGTTTTTAGTACCAATTTTAAGCTCGTACTCTTTACCTGGCTGCATTGCGGCATCGGCCATCCACACAATCGTTGCTGCAAAGTTTGAGCTTGTTGTTGGTAGCTGTTTTTGGTCTGCAGTTGATCGTACAATTACATCACCACGCGAAATATCAATTTCGTCTTTTAAAGTTAATGTAATTGCTTGGCCTGCAAAAGCCGTTGATAAATCGCCATCGGCAGTAACAATACGCTCTACTGACGATGTTTTACCCGATGGAAATGCTGTAATTTGGTCGCCAACATTAATTATGCCGCTAGCAATGGTGCCGCAAAAACCGCGGAAGTCTAAATTAGGGCGATTTACATACTGTACAGGTAGGCGGAAGGTATCTAAATTCTTGTCATCGCTAATGGTTACTGTATCAAGCAGCTGCATGAGTGTTGCACCTGGGTACCAGTCGAGGTTGCTACCTTTATCTACCACGTTATCGCCTTTAAGCGCTGAGATTGGCACAAAGCGCACATCAGGAATATCTAATTGCTCAGCAAAGGCTTTGTAGTCCGCCTTAATTTTACGGTATACATCTTGGCTGTAATCAACTAAATCCATTTTGTTAATGGCTACTATTACATGTTTTAAGCCAAGTAGTGATGCAATATAGCTGTGGCGCTTAGTTTGTGTTTGTACTCCTTTACGGGCATCAATCATCACGATGGCTAAGTCGCAGTTAGATGCACCGGTTGCCATATTGCGTGTGTATTGTTCGTGCCCTGGGCAGTCAGCAATAATAAACTTACGCTTTTCTGTGGCAAAATAACGGTAAGCTACATCAATGGTAATACCTTGCTCACGCTCTGATTGTAGGCCATCTACCAGTAATGCTAAATCGAACTCTTCGTCTGTGGTATTGAATTTTTTTGAGTCATTTTTTATTGCCGCCATGTGATCTTCAAAAATTAATTTTGAGTCATGTAACAAACGGCCGATTAATGTTGATTTACCGTCATCAACATTACCACAGGTTAAAAAGCGCAGTAGATCTTTGTTTTCGTGTTGTTTTAAGTAACCTTCGATATCTGTTTCAAGAAGGTTTGGTTTGGTTTGGTCGGTCATTTTAAGTCCTTACTTAAGCTGCGGGCTACGAGCTACGAGCTACGAGCTACGGGCTACGGGCTACGAGCTACGAGCTGCGGGCTACGGGCTACGGGCTACGAGCTACGAGCTGCGGGCTACGAGCTACGGGCTACGGGCTACGGGCTACGGGCTACGGGCTACGGGCTACGGGCTACGGGCTACGAGCTGCGGGCTACGGGCTACGGGCTACGAGCAATTCTTGATTGTTCTAATTAAGCCACCGAGCATTTTTCCAATTAATTCGCACTCATCAATAATTGGTAAGCTATCTTCTTTTGAAATATAAGCTACTTCAGTTGCAATCATTAACTGTGTTTTTAATTCACCTAAAGACCCCTTTGCTATAATCAGGAAGCGAACCTTTTCTTTTTCAGACTCTCTTTCAAAGCCTTCCGCTATATTACTAGGAATAGAAACGCTAGCTCTACACATTTGATCTTTCAGGCCAAAATCTTTTAGCAGCTCAAATTTTTTATAAATTTCTATGCTTAGGCGAAAGCTACGCTGCCATACCTCTAAATTTTCGTATTTCATCACTATCCCTGTAAATCAATTTTGCTACTCACTTAAAGTTCCTAACTATATAGTTACGCTCGCAGCTCATAGCTTGAGGCACGAAGCACTGCTATGCGCTCTAGAAATACCCTTCCATTTTCTTTTTCTCCATTGAGCCTGATGAATCGTGGTCAATTACACGGCCTTGGCGCTCTGAGGTTTTGGTGAGTAACATTTCTTGGATAATTTCAGGCAGCGTTGTTGCGTTAGACTCAACGGCACCAGTTAGAGGGTAACAACCAAGGGTTCTAAAGCGGACCATTTTTTTCATTGGCACTTCCCCCTCATTCAGTGGCATACGCTCATCATCAACCATAATCAAAGTACCATCACGTTCAACCACTGGACGCTCTGCCGCTAGGTAAAGTGGTACAATGTCGATGTTTTCTAGGTAAATGTATTGCCAAATATCAAGCTCGGTCCAGTTGCTCAGCGGGAAAACACGAATACTTTCGCCTTTATTTACTTTGCCGTTAAAGGTATTCCATAATTCTGGACGTTGATTTTTAGGATCCCAGCGATGGTTTTTATCGCGGAATGAGTAAACACGCTCTTTAGCACGTGACTTTTCTTCGTCACGGCGTGCACCACCAAAAGCGGCATCAAATTGGTATTTATCTAGCGCTTGCTTTAAGCCTTGCGTTTTCATGATATCCGTATGCTTAGCACTGCCGTGAGTAAATGGTCCAACACCGGTATTTACACCTTCTTGGTTAATATGTACTAGCAAATCAAAACCCAGCTTTTTGGCCATTTTATCGCGAAACTCTATCATTTCTTTAAACTTCCATGTTGTATCAACATGCATTAAAGGGAATGGAGGTTTAGCAGGGTAGAATGCTTTCATGGTTAAGTGCAGCATTACAGCAGAGTCTTTACCGACAGAGTAAAGCATTACTGGATTATCGAATTCTGCAGCCACTTCGCGAATAATATGAATTGACTCAGCTTCTAGTTGTTTTAGGTGAGTCATACGGGCTTGGGAGATTTCCATTGTTACTCCATTTATAAGTTTTAAGCTGCAAACCTCGGGCTTCGAGACTGCAGCCTATAGTAATTTATTTATCGCTCTTATATTCGTAGTTGTAGTAGCCGTAATATCCATAGGCATTCATTGACTTACGAACAACACCATTAAACACAACGCCTTTTACATCAATACCATTTTGTTCAAAACGATTACGCGTTATCTCTAGCTCTTTTGCGTGGTTTTGGCCAAACCTCGTCACCAACAGCGTAGTACCTGCATGTGCGCTAACTATTGCAGGGTCTGTTACTGCTAAAATAGGTGGTGTATCAATAATCACCAAGTCGTATACGCTACTCACTTCTTCTACTAGTTTGGTAAAATTTTGGTGCATTAAAAGCTCTGACGGATTTGGTGGTATCTGGCCACGAGTCATCACATCAAGACCTACAAGTTGCGTATTCTTGATAGTTTCACTCAGGTTTAAACGTCCAGATAGGTAATCACTCAAACCATTATCCCATTTCATACCAAACTGTGTTTGTAAGTAGCCCTTACGCATATCACCGTCGATCACCAGCACTTTTTTGCCGCTTTGAGCAAGCACTGTTGCTAAGTTAACTGTGATAAATGACTTACCTACACCTGGGCTTGGGCCAGAAATAGCGATTACATTATTTTTAGCTTCTAGCATCGCAAAGTGAAGACTCGTACGTAGGCTACGTAATGCTTCAACAGAGAGATCCGCAGGGTTATCGATAGCTAAAATTGATTTTGCTTTTGCAGTCTTCCCTTGTCGAGCCTTGGCAAAGCCAGTTAGCTTAACTTGATACTCAGAGAAAGGTACACTCGCATAAACAGGCAAGCCTAATGCTTCTATTTCAGCAGGGTCCTCTATCCCTTTGTGCATCGCTTTTTGGACCAAAACAATGGCAACAGCAAGCATACCACCTAGTAAAGTTGCAACAACCACTATTAGAGCTTTTTGCGGCTTCACAGGTTCTGTTGTATTTACCTCTGCATAGTCAACAATACGAACATTACCTACCGTACCGGCTCGAACAATATCCAGCTCTTGAGTTTTGCCTAGTAGCAGAGTGTAGATTTCATTATTTACTTCAACATCACGTTTCAAACGTAGCAACTCTCGCTGAGTCTCAGGTAGCCCTTGCACCTCTCCAGTTAATTCATTTCTTTGTTGCTTGACCGTATCAATTTGCTCAACAACACCACGGTAAGAGGGGTGCTCACGTTTAAATTTACGGCCAAGCTCTAAGCGCTTTAATTCTAGCTCTTGTAGTTTTGTTTCTAGCGCTACAATTTGCTCTAAAACACCTTGCGTTTCTAGGCTAATATCAATGGATTCTTGACGAATTTGGTAATCGTTAAAAGCCTTTTCAGCACGCTCTAAGCTACGCTTAACCTCAGGTAATTGTACTTCTAAAAACTCTAGTGATTGTTGCGCTTCTGCACTGTTACGCTCAACATTACGGCGCACGTAAATACTTGCCACTTTGTCTAGCACTTTTTCTGCATATTCAGGGCTTTTATCTTGCAGCGCGAGGTTAATGATCCCTGAATCTTTGCCCTTTTCAGATGCAGAAATTTCTTTCTGCAGATCCAATATCGTTTGCAGGCGATTACGCTTTACGATACTAAACTCAGTTTCAGGTCGTGCAACCAAAGTTTTGATAACTAGCTCAAATTCTCCTGACTTTACTTCTTGTCCCACTTTACCAGAAAGCACCTCTTCTCCATCTTCATCGTAGAGCGAGAAGCCTTCTTGAGATTGTGCTTTAAGAGTAAACTCCAATTCCTCGGCACTTTTAGGGACTCGGAATCGGTGAATTTCGACTTTTTCTCCACCCCAAGCGTAAGACTCAGCCCCTAAACTTGGTTCAGCAACTTCACCTTCACTTAGCGCTACAAAGTTACGAAAAGCTCGGTTACCAAATAAAGGGAATAGTTTAGGCTCTATGACGACATCTAATTGTAGTGTGTCAACCGCTTCACCTACTACGCTTCTTGATTTAAGTAGCTCAATCTCAGTCACTGCTTCGGATGTGCTCTCAAACATGCTAGCCATGTCATCAAAACCAGGGACGGAACTTCCCTTTTCTTCGACTTGTACCATAGCTGTAGCTTGGTAAATTGGCGTACTAAATATTGCGTATGCAACACCTAAGAGCATAAACAAAGCGGTAACGCTCGTTATAAACCACTTGGCATCAAGTAGCGCACCAAATAATGCGATTAGATCTATTTCTTGTTCGTCGTCTTTTTGTGTTTTTTGCGGAGAAATTAGATTTGGCTGAGCATTCATATACTCTTAATTCCTTATAAATACTGTTGCCAAGCGCTGCAGGCGCTATCGATAAGCTCATACACGTGTTCAAACGCTTCTTTAGATTGGCGGTAAGGATCGGGGATTTCTTTATCGCCAACCCATTTACCGAGTAAAAAGGTTTTACCGCGAGCTTGAGGGTAACGGCTGCATAAGTCGTCAAGATGCCTATGCTCCATTACTAAAATGAGACTGTTTTGCGCAACAAGCGTACCACTGAGCTGGCGACCTTGATGCTCACTCATGTTGATACCTTGCGCCTTAGTAAGCTCTTGTGCCATTGCATCGGCTGATTTACCTTCTAACGCGGTTAAGCCCGCCGACGACACTTGAATATTCTTACCCGCCAATTTGCTTTTTAATACATATTCTGCGGTTGGACTGCGGCAAATATTGCCAGCGCAAACCATTAATACACTATCAAACATGAGCAATCACACTATTGATTTTCAATATCTTGAATTGCATCCACAGTAGATAGCGAAGGCAATAGTAAGCTGATAACTTTGTTCCAGCGAGCAAGTGGCGCACTGGTAACGTACACAATATCCTGGGGTTGCAGCTCAAACTGTTCTGCAAGTACCAATGAGGCAACATTTTTTGCGTGTAGTTGGTATACATCTGCAAGCACGCCGTCTTTTTGTAGGTCGCGTTTACGCAGTACAAAAACACCATTAGCATCAGCTGTACGCTCATTAAAGCCACCTACATCCGTAAGTGCTTCAGCTAAACTCAAGCCATAGCGGTTTACATCTACTTTGCCTGCTTTAATTACATCACCTAAAACATAAACATTACGTTTGTCGTTGCGGCTGATATGAATGATATCGCCATGTTGCAACAAACGGTTTTGTGAGATATCACCCTCAGCATAGAAATCATCGAGTTGAATAACCTCTGTTTTCTCACCACGAGTAAAAGTTACGGTTTCCCAATCTGCGCTTTCAGTCAGACCACCGGCTTGGTTTATTGCATCAATTAGCGTGACTGGCGTTTCTGTGATTGGGTATACACCTGGCTTAGTCACTTCACCGGTTACATATGTTTTTTGACTTCTAAAACCAACCACTTTGACATCTATTTGAGGTTCTTCGATAACACGGCTTAGCCTTTTGACAAGCTCATCACGCAACTCATTAATGGTTCTCCCAGCTGCTGGAACTTTCGGCGCATAAGCGAAGTTAACAGTTCCATCAGATTGAACACGAAAGCCATCGAACTCGGCTGTTCTTTGTACCGCAGCCGGGATTGTAAGTTCAGGGTGATCCCAAACGCCAATTGTAATGACATCCCCAACGCCTAAACGATATTCATAGTTTGAGACATCGATACCTGCAAGTGACGAACGGTCAATTTTTTTGGCTTGTTTGATTTTGTGTTCTTGAACTAACTGAGAGTCGATGATGTGAATATTTACTTTTTCTAAGTCGCGTTCTAGATTTGCGGTTTGTTCGCCAGAGCCGATTCCTTCAAAATGGCCACCAGGAACAAGTGTACAGCCGCTCATTGTCATCAGAACGGCTGAAGCAATGATAGTTTTACAGCGTAGCGCCATTGTTTCTTCCCAAAAGTGTTGTAATCTTTTCTTTTAATTACTTTTATTGCCCTTTATTAAATAGTAGAGGGACAATAAAAATTTCGTGGGCTAATTAAAGCATGCACGATTGTTAATCGCAAGTGAGTACTAGGTTTTGCGCAAGATCTCACTCTATATTCTATGTTTTTACCTAGAGATGTGGTTAAAAGCCTTTATCAAGTTTGAGTTCATTTTTTAGATTGTTGTTTTTGTTGTTTCTTAATTTGCAATTTAATCTTTGGTCCTTGGTCGCGGCGTAAAGCTGCTACGTCTGAGTTTGAACCATTCTGTCGCGACATAAAGTCGCTGCTACGGCATTCAGGCACGCTTCCGCCCTTAGGTTGTAGCTCCTAAATGCTGGTTTTAGTTATAGTAAAAGATCGCGAGGTGAACTCGCTCCTACCATATTGACCCAAGGTGTTTATGTCTTCGCGGCGTAAAGCCCGTCTGAACCATTCTGTCGCGACATAAAGTCGCTGCTACGGCATTCAGGCACGCTTCCGCCCTTAGGTTGCAGCTCCTAAATGCTGGTTTCGGTTTAAGTGAAAGATCGCGAGGTGAGCTCGCTCCTACCACATTGACCCAAGGTGTTTATGTCTTCGCGGCGTAAAGCCACTGCTGAACTATTCTGTCGCGACATAAAGTCGCTGCTACGGCATTCAGGCACGCTTCCGCCCTTAGGTTGTAGCTCCCAAATGCTGGTTTTAGTTACAGTAAAAGATCGCGAGGTGAACTCGCTCCTACCACGTAGACCTTAGGTGTTTATGTTTTTGCGGCGTAAATCCGCGCCAGAACCATTTTGTCGCGACATAAAGTCGCTGCTACGAAATGGTTTGAGCTTTTAAATTACGGCTACAAAATTACCAACGTTCCGCTATGAGAATGTAATTTTTCTAACAACGTGAAGAAGTTTACAGTCAAACCAGAGTACACCCTTTTTATAACAATTAAATAAGAATAAAGGATGAAGTTTTCATTGTACCTTTTTTATTGTACAGTTATCAACAACGATTTGTGCATAATGGTTAAGCAGTTTAATTAATAAAATGCTACGAAGTTCTCCATCAGGTTGTTGATATATGGCGTGAATGTCTTTGTAACAGCCGTCTGTTAACTGAACCAAGTCGCCTTCTTGAAGATCGAGCTCGTCCGCTATTTCATTTTTATTCATTAATTGAGCGACGAGTTCATCTGGTACCATTTGCAGATCGATACCATAACGAATAAAGTCAGAAACACCGCGAGTGTTTTTTACAGCAGAAAAGTGTGAAGAATGTGGATCTAGCTTAACAAATAAATATCGTGGAAACAGCGGTTGCTTCACCGCTTTTGAGCCAGAGGTTTTTCTTTTTACGAAAGTTGGGAAGCAAGACTCTATCCCTTGATTTTGAAGATTTGACTGTGCCCTGTGTTCTTGTTTTGGTTTACAGTAGAGCAAATACCAGCATTCCATGCGTTGCGTTCCCTAATAAAATAAGCCTAACGAATTAGGCCTACTATTATACGTATATTCTCAATTAGGTCTAGCCTAGTCACTGCCAAAAAGGTCTCTTGTGTAGACTTTTTCAGTAACGTCTTGTAACTCCTCAACCATACGATTAGAGATGATTACATCGCAGCTACGTTTGAATACATCGAGGCTGTTTTCTACTCTAGAATTAAAGAAAGTTGTCTCTTTCAGTACTGGCTCATAAACCACTACCTCGACTCCCTTCGCTTTTATTCTTTTCATCACACCTTGAATAGAAGAAGCTCTAAAGTTGTCTGATCCCGCTTTCATTATTAATCGGTAGATCCCCACCACCTTAGGTTTTTTTTGCAAAATTGACTCGGCAATAAAGTCCTTTCTTGTTGTGTTTGCATCAACAATTGCTTGAATTATATTATTGGGTACGTCTTTATAGTTGGCTAAAAGCTGCTTCGTGTCTTTTGGTAAACAATAGCCACCGTAGCCAAATGAGGGATTGTTGTAATGACTACCGATTCGAGGGTCTAAACACACCCCCTCAATTATCTGCTTAGCATTTAAACCATGAGATTCAGCATAGCTGTCTAACTCATTAAAGTAGGCTACACGCATCGCCAAATAAGTATTCGAGAACAACTTGATCGCTTCAGCTTCCGTTGACCCACTAAAAAGCACATCAATATCCGCTTTTAATGCCCCCTGTTGAAAAAGGTTAGCTATAACTTGTGCATGTTCTGATTTAGCACCAATTATGATCCTTGATGGATATAAATTATCGTGGAGCGCTTTACCTTCTCTTAAGAATTCAGGAGAAAATATAATACTCTCATAGTTAAACTGCTCCCTAGCTTTACGGGTGAAACCCACAGGAACTGTAGACTTTATTACGATCTTCGCCTGAGAATTGATAGTTAGCAATTTACCTATTACATTTTCTACACTACTTGTATTAAAAAAGTTCGTCTTTGGATCATAATCAGTTGGTGTAGCGATTATAACAAGCTCAGCGTTACCAAAAGCACTCTTTGCACATGTTGTGGCTACTAATTCGAGCTCTTTCGAAAGCAGATACTCTGAAATCTCAGGGTCATAGAAAGGCGAAATCTTATCATTCACCAAGCGCACCTTGGACTCGTTTATATCTAGCAATGTAACTTGATTATGCTGCGCGAGAAGAATTGCGTTGGAAAGCCCAACATAACCTGCACCAACAACTGTTATCTTCATAGTTTTAGCCTCTTTTCAACCCTCAGCTTACTATAAGTAAAGAAGATGACAGTTAAGTGGACGCATTTAGCTCTCTAGCTGACTTTGCACTTGAAGAACCATAATATTTCAACCGCTCAGGATACAACGCGGTCATAACAATAATCAGTCCAACAATAGCATATACGCTATTCATCGAGCTGACTGATGCTCCATTTAAAAATAAAATACTAATGCAGGCAAGTCTTGCTCGCGGTGAAACATCGCTCAATTTGAGTAGCTGATTCACTGCCAAAAAGATAAATAACAATCCTAAAAAGCCATGGTCAAATATCGCTCTAGTGAGATAAGTATGTAATATAACTGAGTAACACACGCCTGGCTTGCCTGCACTAAATAGTGATTGGTAATACTGCAACCTTGTACACACACTCTCGGGCATTGCTGTAAGTGTTTGCGAACCAATCAAATATTCCTGCCATCCCCAGCCTGAGATCGCTTTCAAAAAGCCTTGGAAAAAAACCACCCTATCGATTGCTTCAATATCACCGCCCGACAAACGACTAATAAAGGTTGCAGCGACACCAGCAGCGATTATAGCAACAACAAGCAACTTAATTATGGTCTTCCAACCAAAGTCTTTAATATAGAAAATGGTGAACATTGCAAGAAAGCAGATCACACCAGAACGAGAACCTGAAAGAAAAGTAACCACACCTAATGCCATCCAGTCAAATAATGACAAAGAGCGATTAAAGCCCCATATTGCACACCCTAATAGCAGTACAAACATGATTTCATAGTTATTTTCGGTAAAAATACCTGGCCGACCTTCCTGCCCAAGGCCAATCCATATAACGTATTTGATGAAAAATAGTAGCAGAAGAATGTACCAAAAACGTCGCAGTAGCTTTTCTTCGAATAACACTTTAGAGGAAAAAAATGGCAATAAAGCGAGATAAAAAAAAGTTTTATAGGCAATAAAGTAATCAACAGGATGGATACCGCGAATCTTAGCTAAGGCTAACGTAATAATCAAATAAAGCAGGCTACAGCTGAACACGAGCCATGCGCTTGGGCACATGCGCTTAGCAACAAACAAAAAAGTGCATAAAACCAGCAATTCGAAAATAGCATTAGTTGGCAGCACATGGTATTGACCAATAATACCAATACTCATGATTGCTAATGTTAGAAAGAAAAACAAAAACTGCTTTCTAACCATGCTTATCTCCGATGCTTTAAAGCCATATAGCTACGAGCGATCCAGCTCTTTGGCATTATTAGTAAGAAAAAAGCAGCTACGCGATACCTGTCCCATTGTAATAAAGGGTGGGTTAGCAGAAGCTTTAATGCTTTCATGCGATTACCAATGAGTAAATTACTTTTCACACTGCTCATCACGGTAAGGTGTTGTAGGTATTTTACACTTCCAATAAGCTCAATAGGCACAATACCATCATCCAGCAAACGCTGAAATTCAAAAATATGTGGAGATGGCTGCTCAAAGTCCGACGGCGACTGCCCAACACTAGAAGCCGTTAAATCATACATCACAGACACTGACTTATCGTAAGCAATTGGCCACTGACAAGCAACGCTACCCCATACGGCCTGATCTTCACCAAGGCTTAATCCTTCTTTAAACCCACCGACTTTTAGCAAGCTCTCTTTTGCAATGCAAACAGATGACGAGGTTATTGGTAAATCAGCATTACAACACGCTAAAAAATAATCTTGCAGCAACCCTCTATTTTCTAGCAAATGTTGGTTTTTGGCCGCTCGCTTCCCTTCCACTGTATTGAACTCATAGCCAGTACAAAAAATACGTGCATCGGGAAAAGTTTGATAAAGGGATTGAATATTAGACAAAAAGTCATCATGCCAAACATCATCAGCATCCAAGAATGCGACAAACTCAGCGTTAGCAGCACGAACACCAACATTTCTTGCAGCAGAAACGCCTTTGTTAGCCTGTTGTAATAATCTCACCTTACTACTGTTTATTTTTTCAACTACACTCGCTCCAGCATCAGTGGAGCCATCGTCTACGACGATGATCTCACTCGCTGGATGTTTTTGAGATAGTACAGAATGAACAGCTCGTTCAATATATTCGGCTTTATTAAAAAGCGGAATAACTACAGAAATATTCATTCTTTTAAGCACTCACAAGCAAAATTATTCGGCACTGTCGGCGCATAAATATCCATGCATAGGCAGACTCAGTACTGACTTAGCCAGTTTTTCAGCAATCGGAAAATCACCTTCCTTATGACCTAAATGCTCAAAAGCACTTTGCTGATGCATACAGGTGCCATAGTAAATCATGGTCGGAATACCTTGTTCTTTATATGATTGCATTACCTGTTCACGATTATCTACTTGGATAGTGTATTGCGCCCATGAGCTTAAATATCCCTCAGGCACAAAAGGCGTAACAAACTGCGACTGTAGCTCATTGGTATAGTTCTTGGCGGCGCGGTTACGATTCTCCAATTCGGTAGGAAAAGCTGCAAGCTTCTCCAATAAAATAGCGGCTTGAATTGTATCTAATCGGCTATTCATGCCGATGCGAACATTATCGTATTTGTCTTTACCTTTACCATGAACTCGTAGTGATTGTAATAATGCAGCATATTCATCGTTATCGGTAAATAGCGCCCCACCATCACCATAGCATCCTAATGGCTTAGCGGGGAAAAAGCTGGTTGTAGCTATGTCGGCAAAAGAGCCTGCACGTTTACCATCAATCTCACCACCAAACCCTTGCGCTGCGTCTTCAATAATCTTTAGTTGATATTTATCCGCAATTTTTTTAATCGCTGGATAATCAGCAGGTAAGCCGAATAAATCCACAGCCATAATCACTTTAGGTTTCAATTCACCAGCGTCTATTACCTGCTTAATTCGGTTTTCAAGATCGATTGGACAAATATTGAATGTTTTTTCATCAGAATCGACAAATACGGGAGTCGCTCCTGCAAAAGCGATAGTCTCAGCGGAAGCGAAAAATGTAAAAGTTGGACAAAAGACGGCGTCTCCAGCTTTCACATCTAATGCCATCAGAGCTAAAGACAGCGCGTCAGTACCGTTAGCACAAGTGATAGTATGCTTTACACCTACATAATCAGACAATGCGGCTTCAAGCTCTTGTACTTCAGGCCCCATAATATACTGACCATGTTCTAATACCGCTGCGATCCGTGTATCTATTTTTGTTTTTAAATGCTGATACTGTGCAGCTAAGTCGATAAATTGCATTACATCATTCCATTAAAATTGATGACTAAGTTGGTTTCCGTTTAGTACATACTGCTCGCCAGTATGCGGACAAACACAACGACCTTCACCTTCAAGGGGCAAGTCTAGTTGCTCGCCATATTTACTGATCCAACCGATTTGCTTCGCTGGTACTCCGACCATAAGCGCAAAAGGAGGAACGTCTTTATTAACCACAGCGCCGGCACCAATCAATGCATACGAGCCGATTGTAACGCCACACACGATTGTGCAATTTGCACCAAGCGTTGCGCCTTGCTGGACGCGAGTATCTCGGTATTCAGTTTTGCGCTCTATAAACGCTCTCGGATTATAGACGTTAGTGAACACCATGCTCGGACCACAAAATACATCGTCTTCCAGATAAACGTTGTCATACACTGACACGTTGTTCTGGATTTTAACGTTATTACCAATCTCTACTTTATTACCGACAAAAACATTTTGCCCGAGCGAACAGCCAGCACCAATTTTGGCTCCGCCACAAACATGTGCAAAATGCCAAACTCGAGAGCCTTCACCTATCTGAGCGCCATCATCCACAATCGCGCTTTCATGTTTTTGGTAGGCCATTAGAGCTTACCTTGTAAAAACGGATGAACATCCGCTTGTGATTCGATATGCACTTTACCTTGACGGATTGCATTTACGGTTTCGATACAGTGACGTGCGTCTTCTAAGCCATAGCCTCTGCCAGCTAAAATTTCTTGATAAGAAACAGTATGGAGATCGGTAAAGCCGCCCGAAAACTCTAACTCTTCGCCATCACAAGTGATTGAGCGATAAGTCGGTTGCTTACCTTTAACGACCTCTGGTAAATCTTCAGCATCAATAGACAAAAACCATTTTACTCTGGCATTTTCATACTCTAAATAACCAGCCGCTTTGTCATTGTTCATAAAATGCAATTCGTTGCGCTGTAAGTCACCAAAAATAAAGTGCAGCATGTCAAAAAAGTGAACACCGATATTCGTCGCCACGCCAAAAGATTTTCTAGGGTCGCCTTTCCAGCTTTGCATGTACCACTTACCACGAGAAGTAATGTATGTTAACTCCACTTCATGCTTGTCGGTATTTGACGAACTTGCGACTTTATCTTTCAGATCTAAGATAGCTTGGTGATGTCTTAGCTGTAATATGTTGAATACTCTCTTGCCGGTTTCTTGCTCAACCTGAATTAGGTCATCAAGTTCAGCGAGCGTCGGTACTAAAGGTTTTTCACATATCACATCACAGCCCAAACGCAGACCAGCGGTAATGTGCGAGTGGTGTAGATAGTTAGGTGAGCAAACAGAAACATAGTCAAGCTTAGTCGCTTCATTGCGCTTCAATTGATGCGCATGGTCATAGAAGCACTCAAACTCTGTGAAAAACTCACTTTGCGGTGAAATACTATCGATGATACCCACAGAATCATTGATGTCATAGGCAACCGACAGCAGATTACCAGTTTCTTTAATGGCTTTCATATGACGAGGTGCGATATAGCCCGCCGCACCAATTAATGCGAAATTCTTCATCTTTTCCATTGCTCTGTTATAGCCTTATGTCTGCATCTTGTGGGTTTAATACATGTTTAACATCGTATAAAACATGATCTTCTTTACCGAATGCTCTGATCTTTTCCACGCCCCACTCTTTAAACTCAGAGTGATCGACCGCGAGGATAATACCATCGTATTGACCGTGCTGTATCTGATTGACAAGTTGTATACCGTATTCTTTTTCTACTTCTTCTGCACTCGCCCACCCATCGTAGACATCAACTGACATATTGAAATCTTGAAGTTCGCGCACTACGTCAATGATTTTAGTGTTTCTCACGTCAGGACAGTCACCTTTAAAGGTAAACCCAAGTACGAGTACTTTTGCTTCATCTATATGAATTTTACGGCTTGAAAGCTTCTTAACGAGCTGTGTCGCAACGTATTCGCCCATACCATCATTGATACGACGTCCGGCAAGTATGACCTCTGGACGATAACCAACTTCTTCAGCTTTAAAAGTCAGATAATAAGGGTCAACACTGATACAGTGACCGCCGACCAGTCCAGGCTTAAATTTCAAAAAGTTCCATTTTGTGCCTGCTGCATTTAGTACTTCTTCCGTATCAATATTCAAGCGATTGAATATTTTTGCAAACTCGTTAATCACAGCAATGTTTAAGTCACGCTGGGTGTTCTCTATCACTTTTGCGGCTTCTGCAACCTTAATTGAAGATGCTTTATGCGTACCAACGGTAATAATTGAGCGGTACATCTCGTCGATAAAGTCGGCGACCTCAGGGGTCGAACCTGAAGTGATCTTAGTAATCTTTGTTAAAGTATTAACTTTGTCACCTGGATTAATCCGCTCTGGTGAATATCCAGCAAAGAAGTCTTGATTAAACTTAAGGCCCGAATTCTTCTCAATAATAGGAATACAGACTTCTTCTGTTGCGCCTGGATATACTGTGCTTTCGAAAATGACGATGTCGTTACTGCTGATATGACGAGCCACCAATTCCGACGCTTTACGAAGAGGATTAAGATCCGGTGCATGTGTATCGTCAATTGGTGTAGGCACAGTAACGATAAAAATGTTACATGAGGTTAAGTCATTTTCGTCACAGGAGTAAGAAAGCTTAGCCGCTTCAGTTAGCTGTGTCTTATTCACTTCTAACGTTGCATCAAACCCGTCACGCAATTGCTCAATTCGACGTTTATTGATGTCAAACCCAACAACGTCAAAATATTTACCAAATTCAGCTGCTAACGGCAGACCTACATAACCAAGGCCAATAATGCCTATTTTTTTTGTTGGTGAAGGAGAAAACATACTTTTCCTATTTCTCGCGAGGGTTGGCTTCTTCGATTGACTGAGTGCGTTTATTTTTCATTTGTGCGCGCAGATAGCTAACAACAAACTTTGGGTATTCTCTTACAAGCCTTTGACGAACATGCTTGTGTAATACCGCTCTTTGCAACCAACGTAATCCAAGTTTTTTTACTAATGGGTGATAATAGTCAGCTTTAATTGCTGACTGCTCAATAAATCCGCCACAAGTGAACAGTAACGCAGGAGTATCTAAAGCATTTTTTAATTCAACAATAAATTCATCTTGCTTTGGAGTCCCCATGCCACAAACAATAATTTCTGGCTGCTGCTGATTAAGCTCAGCGATGACTTGTGACTTAAGTGCCGCATCATTTACATAACCATGATGCTTATAAACGACATTGAGGTCTGGAAACATGCTGACGTAATTTTTGACGGCGACATCAACTAAGGTCGGTTTTGCGCCAATAAAGGCGATGCGTTTTCCTGTTTGATTGGCAAAGCGTAAAACATCGACTGCTATCGAAGAAAAATCGAAGCTTAATCGCTGAATTTTATTTTGGTTAAAAGTGTTATGTAATTTTGTATGCAACGAACCATCTGAAAAAATAACGTCCAGTCCCGATAATAGACGAGCATTTTTACTCAACAGTGAGTATGAAAATGGATTTACAAAAGTCACAGCGATACTACGCGGCAGCCCTTTTGTACTCTCATCTAGTAATTTATCAAAGACTGTTTTAGAGGACAGTTTGTTATCTAACACTTTTGAATGAATCAAATTACGCCTACACTATCTGTTAATTTAACTTATCTAAAATACGCTTGAGCTTACTCTCCATGCTCAGGTTTTCTTCCGCATACTTTCTTAACTCACTAGGTGACATTAATGTTTTAGTCGGTAACTCACAAATCAACGTCGTGATGTCATTCGTGCTATCACTATTACTCACCATCAAGCGAATATCAGAATCCGCGGGGAAGTCAGGATCATTGGCGGCACCAATGACACTTAATCCTCTTGCTACATACTCTCTGGCTTTCAATACTGAAGCTTCATCAAGCCCTATGCGATACAAGCCAAGGCTCGCTATGCCTATATGTGCATTGTTAAACTGTGCATCTAATCTAGCGCCCGATAAAAATCCCGTAAACTCAACTTGCGAGTCAATTTTTAATGATTTTGCCAGTTTCTTCAAAGGTTCAAACGCTTCCCCTTCGCCTACGATAGTCAAACTGACTTTCGGCGCATCAGGTTTATTTGCTAACTCTGCGATTGCTTTCAACAATCTATCATATCCATGCCAATCTGCGAGTTGCGCTACCGCAATTAAATTTAAGGTATCATCGGCTTGCCAGGATGACAGCGCTACAGGCAAATCTTCAGGTATATTAATACCGTTACCTATTTTAAGTGTTTTATGCTTAACGCCGAATAAATACCATGCAGATTCTTGCGCATATTGCACTATTAGATTTACAGGCATTAGCACCCAACTGGCAGAAAGTAATGAGATACTCTGTTTAAACATTCTTACAAGCATTCTTGGCTCTGATGTTTTAAGCTCTACCAGCACGGACTTTCGTGGCGTTGGCACATCCACTACTATTTTTGTTCCTCTTAGTCGCGCGAGCAAAAAAGGAAAAAACAAAAATGGAAACAATAAACTAGAAAAACGAACAAACAATACTTCTGTATTGGTGCTCAACAGGGCCTTGATAAATCCCCACGCTCCCGACATCGTTGGCGCAAGCAAAGTAGACTTGGCATTCAAGCCCAACTTTTGTGCAGAAGCAACTGTACTATCTATTTTCTTTGCAACACCGGGCGTCTTCTCGGCATCTACAAAAGCGATATATTCAAACTGATGTTTCATTAGGCGCTTTCAAACTCCAGAAGAGCTGCCAATATCGTCTTCGCGGCTTCACCGTTACCATATAAGCTCTCAGCTTGAGCAAAGTTCGTTGCTTTTGCAGCGTCAACCGCATTTAAAATTGCTTGTTTATCAGCACCAACTAGTTGATTCACACCGGTGTTGACCAGTTCAACCCACTCAGTTTGATCTCGCATTGTAATACATGGCTTTGAGAAAAAATACGCTTCTTTTTGAAGGCCACCACTATCCGTTAGTACTATCTCGCAATGCTCTAACAGCCATACCATTTCGAAATAACTCACCGGCGGTATTACGTCAAACTTAATCTCAAGACCCAAGCATTCAGCTAATTTTTGTGTTCTAGGGTGAATTGGGCAAATAACAGGTTGAGTTTCCGATAACTCATTTAGTGCTGTAATGATGCTTTTGAGACGATTTTCATCATCGGTGTTTTCTGCTCGGTGGATTGTACACAGATAGAAACTGTCATATTCTGGGATAGCTGGTCGCTTTGCGCTTTGTGTATAGAAACTAGCAGCATCAAGCATCACATCACCGACATTGCGTACCTGACAGCTTTTGTCTTTAAAACCTTCTCGTACTAAGTTTTGCACAGCGGTATCTGTAGGACAGAATAGAATTTTGCTGATTTGGTCAGTTAGGATGCGATTAATCTCTTCAGGCATTCTCATATTAAAACTACGTAGCCCTGCTTCAACGTGAGCAACCTGAATATGAAGCTTAGCTGCAGCTAATGCACCAGCGAGTGTCGAATTGGTATCACCATAAACCAAAACCCAGTCAGGCTTTTCTTCTAATAGTACCTTCTCAATCTCTTCCAACTGACGGCCGGTCATTTGTCCATGGGTGCCACCACCAATTCCGAGACTGTAATCTGGCTTGGGAATTTGCATCTCTTCAAAAAAGATATCGCTCATATTGGCGTCGTAATGTTGCCCCGTATGAACTATCACTTCTTGCACTGCTTTTTGGCTGGTTTGATTGTGCTCTCTGACTGCGCGACTAAATGTAGCGGCTTTGACAAATTGCGGCCTTGCCCCAATTACTGTTACAACTTTCATAAATATGTAGCCAAATTAGTTGAGAATATTCCTCGTAGGAGACCTATTTCAGAAGACCTTCTACTTTTCCTACAAAACCGCGTTTTACACAGCCCGTGAACCGACGGATTTTACCTTATTACCAAGCAATGATACAACCGATAGGCTGTTAATTGCCTACAAAAGTCACAATTTGCTTAGAAAGCTGAGCGAATATAGCATGTATAAGAAATAAAACTGTTAAAGAATGCAATCAACAAAACTTTCTGCTAGCTCTCTTTATTTCCCCAGCGAGATTGTAAGAACAGTAAGGAATAAACTCCAATCATGGTGTAACCAAACTTGGCATATTCATCTTTTTGCTCATCAGAAAGCAACGCCCCAAATGCCAAAAAGTGATTATCAAAGTCATTTCTGAGTTTTTTACCATAGATAAGCTGTTTGAGCGGTGTAGGCATCACTTGATAAAGTCTATGCGCTAACTTACGAGCAAAACTGAAATCCGCCGCATTTTTATCCGCGATTTCACTTTGGGCGCCAACCACGGATTTGAATCTGTCAGCAACATAGGCGTTATACCAAAGGCGTTTTTTCCTATATTGCAGTGGCATTTCACACCAAAACTCAACAAATTCCTTATCCCATAAGGGCAACCACCATTGCATGCCAAAAAACTCGTACACACGAACCGAATTGATAATGTATTTTGCCTGTCTTTCTCTCCAGTCCCAAAGCTCATATTGATTAGCGAACGCTTCTGCATTAAGAACATCGCCATCTGATAATTGCCGCTGCAGGCTTACCTTTATTCGATTAAATGTCTGCGTTTCAATTAGTTGCCTTGGCACATTCTGATAGTGATCCGTGAGCAATTGTGAGGTTAGGTCAGATTTTGAGAACTGCTGTTGCTCAAAGACAATGTCTGGGATATGAGAGCCTGCGACAAAATCGCCACTGTGGCCCGGCACAAAAACAGCATCGCTTGAAATTAACTGTTTGTCTTTTAATTCTCTGACCGCCAACCAATCCTGTATATGTGGTAAAGACACACCATTAGAGGCCATTTCTCGAAACTCATTGGCTTCATCACTAAACCAAGCATTGCGCCATTTATCTTCGTTATACTCAACAAAGTACCATTGAAAGCCCAGCCCAGTAGCAATTTGCTTGCTCAGCGTTGCTTCTTTATTTCCTGTTAAGCCATAGGAAAAACAGACGACATTTTGATAGCCAAGTTGTTTTATCGTTGAAGCGATGAGTCGAGAGTCAAACCCACCAGAAAGCGGCAGCACAATTTGGCGTCCAGCGGCAAATTCTATAAGCCGTTTGAATACAGCCCTCACAGCCATGTCTAACTGTTCAACATATAGAGACTCAGCCTGAACCTCAGGCTCATGATGTTGGAATAGGAAATAGTTTGATTTGCTGACTGTCCCAGTGCGCTTACAAATGATGACTTCTTGGCCCGCCTCAACTTGCTTTATTTGCTTAGATAGCGTTCTATCTGCACACACATAGCCAGTTAATGCGAACTCAGCCTTCCCCTGCTCACACTCTTCATTTTGCTGTAACTCCGAATGCAGCCAAGCATAATTGGAGGAGAACAATATTTTGTCATTCGTTACTGCATAAAATAATGGAATCGAGCGAACTCTATCAGCTATAAGCCTCACAAACTCATCTTCATGGCTGAGCAATGCAAAAAATCCAGATAATGAAGAGAGGGAGTGTCGTTCGAAAAACCCACGACCAAACTCACTACCATCGAGCCCTTTTTGCTCTAAGTAGGGGCTTCCGAGGGCATCAAATGCTTTTACATGGTTTGTTATTACGCTATACATCATTTGACTTCCGATACACTCTGTAAGTGCTTACTAAGTTGACTGGCAATGTGAACAGTGGAGAAACGCTGCTTAGTTTGCTTTGCAATAGTTTGGCTACAGTATTGTGCTCTGTTATCCCTCATATACTGCATCGTATTTGCAAGTAACTCGATATTATTTGGTTCAACCAAAATGCCATTTTCTTTATTTACAAAGTCCACAGCCCCACCAGTATTCGTGGCGATAACCGGTAAGCCAGCACTCATTGCTTCGATATATACAACCCCAAAGGCCTCGTATTGACTTGGAAGAACAAAAACATCTGCCTGCTGAAGCGCACTCACCACTTCACTCGCCGTCAAGTTACCCGTAAAACTGACCCGGCTCTCTAGGTTCAACTCTACAGCTAACTCCTTGACCTGGTTTAAATACCAACCATCACCGACTATCGTTAATGAGACATCTTTATCTTTGGATGCTACGTTCGCGAAGGCTTGGAGCAAAGTTTCATGACCTTTTAGGGGCGTCACATGCGCAACACAGATAAACTGACAAGCTTGGTGTACTGTTGAACGTTTCATTGTAAAACGATCCACATCTACCATATTGGCAAGGACTTCAAGCTTGGCCTCAGGGCACACTTTCTGCAGGTAAGGAATAAGCTTAGATGAGACACATAGGACTTTACTTGCCCCTTGCAGCGCTTTTTTAACCTGTACCAGTGACATTTCCTTTTTTTCACTCTCATTTACGTACTGATTATTAATAAATCGCCCTCGATGCTCTGTGACCACATAATTAACCGGAAACATTTTTGCGATTTTGCTCGCTGCATACCCGGCCCATATTAAACTATGTGCGTGGATCACATCTGGCTGGTACTGCATCACCTTTCTGTAACGTTTAAATACTTGCTTAGATTTAAATGCAAACAGCTCAGCATATAATGCATAAAACTTTGGAATACCAGGTAATGGCGCCCGTGCGACAGTCAACGGACCTTCTTGCGATAACGTGTAACGACCGGAAAACAACCAACACCAAGCACTCAACCATCGCAGTAGCTCTCTTGGTGAAATACGCTCTACGCTTTGCACTATGACATCATGTCCCTGTTCAGCCAGCGCTTCCGCCTGTTGCTGAATAAACTCCCCTTTGTACGGTGGATACCAAGAAGGTAAAACGAGCACTTTCAAATCTTTTTCCTTATCATCAGTAATGTTAATGGCAACACGACAAACACTGCACTGAGAAAACCAATGAAATCACTTTGCTCGGCAAGTAAGCGAATAATCACAAAACTTGGCAAACATAAAACAGCAAACGCTTTTAAATGCGGCATGATCAAGTCTGCTATAGAAATATTGAGCTGAGAAAAAACCAATAAGATGAACGCACTTACTACAAGTGCATTGATAATTGAAAAGTACATAATTGCATCTTTAAAAGCCATGGAAGATAACAGCACTACGCTGCCTAGACGAACGATACAAGAACCAAAATCGAAATAAGCCGCAAGTTTTTGCTTTTCCATTGCAACCAAAACAGTACTGATAGGAGACGCAGTAAATACAAAGTAGATCCATATAGCAATAAACTGGGCAATCTCCCCCGCTTCAGTCCACTTTTCCCCGAAAACCACTGCAAAGATCTCAGGTAAAAAAGGCAAAGTTAAGGCCATAATAGGCATAGCAATCAGTATCAGGCGATTATGAATATCCAGGGTATTTTTTGCCAACGTTCCAGCAACTAAATAATGTTTGGCGTTTGACATAAAGACATTTCCAACCGCATTTCCGATGAGCGTTACAGGTGCAAATAACATTCTATGTGCCAAAATGTAGAGCCCAACAAGTGCCGCAGAGTAGTAACCAGAAAACAGTACTACAGGCAACATCGTACTTGAGGTGTTAGCCAATGAAGCCCAAAGCGTATACTTAGGAAAGTTTTTAAAGCGTGTAGCAACCGCTAGCAACCGTTTTGGGTTGTAGCCGTTAAAGTGTAACGTATCTCGCTTTTGTAATAAAAACATCAAAGTCGATGCAATAAACCCGAAAGTATGCCCAAGCACTAAACCAAAAACCGTCCACAACGAAAGTCCAACTTGCGCTATTGCTATAATCACAGATTGCGTCACTTTTGACACACTTAACACCCGAAAAGATTCTGTTTTAATCGCGTAAAAATGCAAAAGTTGGTAACAACCACAAGCAAATAGCGCAACAGGGATAAGATAAAGCTCACTTTTATTTAGCGATAGATTGAGATGCTCTACCAACCATGAATCAAATGCATAGACAACAACTGCAACCACTGTGCAGCTCAATATGATCAAGATAAAGCAGAGGTGTAGTAGCACCTTAGCAATTGAATGTTGTTTTACAAGGGGAAGCGCGAGCTCATACTTCAAGCTGACGAGTACTAAAAGTATAGTGATAATACTGACGAACACACCGAAGTTACCAAACTGCTGCGCACTATAGAGTCGTGTCAAAACAGGCGAGATCAGTAACAAAATGAGTTGCGCCGAAGCAGTGCCCGAAACAAGAGTTAGGATATTTTTTAAAAAGTTATTTGTGGCCAAGCGCGTATCTTTTAATTTGCAATATTAACACATCAACAGTCAAACCAGTCACTACGCGAAAAGTATTAACCTTGACTTCATCATCAAACTTCCATTCTAACACGAGCAATGCAACTCATCTACGCCACAAAATACCTTATCGTAAGCCATAATATTAGCGTTCAAGGTATTGAAAAGATATTGCTTGAATTTCGTCCAACAGATACTCACACTAGAGGTGAGCACAACATTCAAGGAGAAGGTATTTATGAAAAGGTCAATAATCTCTACTATCATTGCTAGTGCTTTGTTAAGCGCCTGTGGAGGGAGTTCAGATAACAATGACAATGATGTAATCGGTGGCCAAGGAAGCTTTACTGTAGAAACATCAACAGCATTTACCACCCAAGAAGATGAAACTTACACGCTTGCGGTTAGCCCAAAGTCCGCACCAAGTGGAAACGACACATTAACCGTTGAAGTCATAAAGTCACCCACTCTTGGCACGCTCACCAGCAGTGGCTTGAGCCTAAGTTATCAACCAGAACCAAACAAAAATGGCACTGACAGTTTCACTTACAAATTTAAAAAAGGTGGGGTATTGAGTAATGAAGTTACCGTCGATATAACAGTCGAAGCGATTAACGACGCTCCCACTATTTCAGGAACCCCCTCGCCCGAAGCTATCAAACTTAACGACAGCTATCATTTCACGCCAACTGTTGAAGATGTTGACGGTGAAACTAGCACATATCAATTCGGAATTACCAACAAACCTAGTTGGGCGGAATTTGATACAACAACCGGTGAGCTAAGTGGAAAGCCGGCTAATATTGAACAGCTTGGTAACTATCGGCAAATTGTTATATCTGTACTGGATGGCGAACATAGCGTATCGCTGCCCCCTTTCGACATAGAGGTTGTATCTCAACCATGGCAAGCTTTTTCAGAGATCCCAAACAATCTAGGTAGTCACTTGCAGTCTGCGACACTTGGAAAGGAAATCATCATTGCAAGTCATGCAGCATCACTTTCTTCCTCAATGAGTTGCGCAAATGCACCTTTAAGCGCACCTGAGATCCACTCACTTGCAACCACAAACACGGATTGGCAAGCGTTACCTTCTGCAAACGAGTCTCGCTACTATTATCAAGCTCAAGTATCAAACAATAAGTTGTTCCTCTTCGGTGGAACAGAGGCCTGCCCAAGCACCTCCTCCCCCAAGGAGACAATGGAGATCTTTGATTTTAGTACACAACAATGGACATCAATTGCAGCGCCCAAATTTGCCCCTTTTGAAAATAATGTTCTAGCGAGTTGTGCAAACAATGACACGATTGTTGCGTTCACCCAACAAGCTAACACCACGTATGCTTATCAGCTGGCCACCGCTGATACAACTTGGTCGCACAAACCGGCATCACTACCAAATCTATCGATTACTGACTGCCAGTTTATCGGAAACGAATTATTTATAACGGCTAACAATACTCAAGAGCAACAAGCTCACTTAATTCAGTATCAACTCTCAAGCGCTCAGATACTCTTAAATGAGCAGGTGCCGGCTGAGCTCTTCGGGAGCTACTATACGCTGACGCATAATCAGCAAAACATTCAGCTTCATAGCGCAGCACACGTTTTGAATTACAATACTCAAACTATGCAGTGGAGTAACCTATCAAGCAATCCAAGTGCTACGGAGCAACAAGGCTCTGAAACTTACTACTTGCGTGACTTTAAAATGGAGTCAGTTGATCAGAAGCAGTACCAAATTGGAGGTGCGTTTACGACCCAAATGACAAGTCAAATATACCAATACAACCCCACAACAGAGTAATCTTACGAGTAATATTGCTATTTTTGATAAAATCCTAAATAGCAATATTTGCCTACTTTATTAGTGATTTAGCCAATGCATTCCAGCTGTATTTTTGCCTAACAAAAGCCACGCCGTTACGCGAAATTTGCGCTCGCTTTTCAACGTCTGCTAATGCACATGAAATAGTTTTTGCCAAATCACTAGCATCTAATGTATTCACATAAAAACATGCATCGTCACCAAGCATCTCGCAAGTTGCCGTTTTCACAGTCTCTCCTGCGCGAAACGCAATAACTGGCACTTCACAACTTAATGCTTCAAGAATAGTTTGTCCAAACGGTTCATAAGTTGATGTCATAAGAAATAGTGACGCTACCTGATAAAATGGAGAAGTATCCGCTACAGCACCAACGAAAGTAACACATTCCTCAATACCAAGTTTCACAACTAAGGATTTATAATAATCCTCCTGCTCCCCACCACCTACAAGTACTAAATGTGTATGTAAAAGCTCTTTCTGTGCCCGAATTGCATACTCAATTCCCTTTGCCGCGGTAAACCGTCCGACAACGAGTAATAAGTTTTTATCCAAGGGTAATCCCAGCTTGCCTTTCAAGGCGGTTTGAGCGTTTACATCAAGAGAAATAAATTTATTTGTATCTACTCCAGGGCTCACCATTGTCACCTTGCTACAATCAAAACCAATTTGAGCTAACTGGTTTAACATATTACTGCTAAACACAAAATTTTTCTCAGTTACCTGTAAAGCAAGTTTTTGAATCGCATGATGATAAAAAATCGCTAACCATTGTTTGATTTGCCTTAGCCCTTCCACCTTATGAGTATTGCTTGGCTGGTTTTGGAATTTAACAACACCGGGTAATAAATAGCTCACTCGACTAAAGCCAGCTAATCGAGCATGGATAGTAGTAATATGATAACGACTAATGACCAAAGCGTTACCAAACTCAACCCTAGCGGCCCTAAAGCAACGTCGCATATTTTGCCAACCCAAAAGGGATGCTTTCAACTTAGAGTGCTGTTGCCCATGAAAACAAACGTCATACCTCCAAATAGTTGCGTATTCGGTAGTTTCGCAAAGCGGTAAGGTTTGTTTATTAACAGTATTAACGTTACTAACAATGATCACAACTCGAAAACCCAACTCATGATACGCTTTACTCAATTGCATTAAGGAATTTTCGACCCCTCCAATATTAGGAAGGTAAGCATTGCTTGTGAGTATAATCGTATTCCTACTCATTGAAGCGATAACCTAGTAATTCATAATCAACTTTATATAAACATTGAATTTTTTCGAGCTGTTGCGGGGAGAGCGCCTCGGGTAATGTTGAAGCCCCTTTATTTAACCAAGGTAACTCCATTGTCCATCCTTTCAAAATACAAAGCTTACGCCAATCGTGATTCAAAGATTCATAGCGTAAAATAGTATCAACTTTACATTGATACTGAGAATCAAATATATAGTAGCTCTGTGGTTGAAATAAAGGTTGAAACAACACAAATTCAGGAGTCAATATCTTATCTACAAATTCCGTGAACGTTCTGGCATTATTTAGCACCTGCTGTTGCAACGCCCTATCCCCTTCACTCTGGTTACCACCCTTTATCACATAGTTGTAAGCAGAATATAACCTTGCTAAGGGCGCTCTAACGATAGCAAACTTATGATAGCGTTCAAAAAGATATGGGTTAGATTCATTATAATCAAACCACTTAGCATGAAGCCGATAACCTCTATAGCCAAATGCCTTTAAGACACTGGTACCTGCATTTTTTGGAATGTGAATAAAAATACACTGCTTTCTTATCATATAAGATTTATACGGGTAGACAGGAAGTGGCAACCAGCGTTTAAGAAGCCTTGTTAGCTTTTCAATCATCGAAAATATCAAAGTATTCTGTAAAATTAGGTGATACTATACCAGAACAATCGCTTGGCTGTTTAGCAATACGACTCGAATTACAACATGCATGTATTATTTCTACCCTCTTGGTATCACACCAGTCAAAAACCAACCTTAGGCTCTTTTTTCAAAGAGCAGGCACTTTCGTTAAAAGAACATGGATGTAATGTGGGCGTTATCTATCCCGAGCCGGTTTCAATAAAACATGCCTTGACTTGTACACCACCTTCTCAATTAAATGATGTACAAATCGATACCAAAAGAAATCGATATTTTACTTTACCTGCACTGTACCGAATAAACTTAAAACAACGAATAGTGCAGTATCAAAAACTGTTTGAGCAATATACTCGAGACTTCGGGTTACCTGATGTATTACATGCCCATAGCTGCTTTTATGGACCTGGAGGAGCAGCTGGTCTTGCAGCACAACAAATAGCCCAACAGTATCAGATACCCTTTATAATTACAGAACATGCATCAGCAGCAAAATTATCGACAACTCCTAAATTCGAGACACAATTAATAGGTCAAGCCTACCGAGCGGCAAATCAATTAGTTTGCGTCTCGGAGAGCCTAGCTAGCATCTTACGGGACAGATTTGAGTTAGATAGGACTATTGAGATCATTGGCAATGTGGTTGACTCAGAGTTATTCACTCCTAAAGAAAAAATACATGATGATTTCACTTTTATTACTGTGGCACACCTAAGGCCAGTTAAACGAGTTGCTAGCATTGTTAGCGCATTTTCATACATCACTGAAGAACACCCAAAAGCCAAACTATTAATAGTTGGAGACGGAGAAGATAAACAAAAACTCAAAACACTGTGCGAGTCGTTAAAATTAAAACAAGTTAAATTTATTGGCGATAGCTCTAGAGAAACCGTCGCTAAACTGATGCAATCCAGCGACTGCTATGTTAATTGGTCCGAATATGAAACCTTTTCTGTTGCTGTACATGAAGCACTATCTTGTGGATTAGAAGTCATTAGCTCTCCGTGTGAAGGGCCTGAATACGTCGTTAAGAAGCTAAATGGGAAAGTTGCCGAAGACGCCACGATTGATACCCTCACCAAACTCATGTTTGAAGTACTGAAAAAGACGTCGTGTGGCTTAAATGAGCACAATCAAAGACACGCTTACATCGATAGCAACTTCAGTAGAGATGCAATCGCACAACAATTAATACGAGAGTATAACGCAATTGTTAAGTAATAATTTTCTAAGCCAAATAAGGCTTCCACTATTGCTAAAACTACTTACAACGGCACTAGGCTTTCTAGTTAATTGGTACTTTGCTCAAAAATTATCAACAGATGATTTTGGCCTATTTGCCTTATTTCAACTACTCATTCTGTTTATTGTAGCAATAAGTAAATGTGGACTGGACCAAGCTGCGGTTCGCTTCATTGCATCACAGCAACACACAGATATTGCAAGGTTTTTACCGCGTATATATGCTATTTTCTTTACCTGCATTTCTATCACGGTAGTGACAACTGGATTACTCTGTCACTTTTATAGTTTATTATCCATTTCAGGTATCTCTACCTTTCAATTTTGGACATTACTGCATATAGCCTCATTCGCCACTGCAATAATCAATCTAAACGCATGCATTTTCAAAGGCTTATCAAAACCCAGCTTATTTACCACATTCAGTGGATTTGCTAGCCTCTGTATACTGCTCTTTGGTGCTACAACCATGCATTTGAGCACTCTTGCTTTGGTATTGTATCTTGTGACTGGCGCACTGTGCATTACAGCTATTACTAGCCTATTTATTGTAATTAAACTTCGCCCCCCTAGCACCACAACACCCCAACCACGCTATTCATTCTGGATAAGTGCAAAAGCGTTTTGGATTAGCGGTTTAGTTTATTTAGTGGTGCAACAAGGGAGCCAACTATACCTAAGCACACAAGTGTCTCTTTCGCAACTTGGCGTTTATGCCATCGTAACCAAGCTAGCGATGCTCCCAAGTATTTTTTTGTTTGCCTTAAATAGTGTAACGGCCGCAAAGTTCGCAAAAAGCTACTCACAACATCGTCTAGATGAAGTAAAGAAACTGTTTTCACTTAGTCAATCAACATCTATTTTCGTCGCCGCAATCACGGTTTTACTGTTCTATTTTTATTCAGAATATTTATTAGGCATTTTTGGCGAGGATTATAAACAAGGTGAATTATGGTTACTGGTACTTATAGCTGGTCAAGTTATTAACCTTATTACGGGACCTGCAATCACACTGTTAACGATGAGTGGCCAAGAAAAAACCTACCAAAATATTAGCATATTCACTGCTGCTATTACTGTTATATTGGCCATGCACCTCATTACTAATCATGGTCCTCTGGGCGCTGCTATTACAACAGCCATTGCAATGAGCACGCAAAACCTCCTCGGATATTACTTCGCAAGATACAAAATACTTAGGAATCATTAACATGATATCTCACCAACATCGCTGCATCTTTGTTCACATACCAAAAGTTGCAGGTCAGAGTATTGAAAGTGCATTTCTTAATGAACTTTCCTTAACCTGGGAAGAAAGAGCGCCACTTTTACTCAAAAAAAACAGTAACCCCAAGAAAGGCCCTCCTAGACTCGCTCATTTAACCGCCAGCGAATATGTGCAACTTGGCTACATAACTCCTGAGCAATTTCACGATTACTATAAATTTAGTTTTGTGCGCAACCCTTGGAGTAGGTTGGTATCAGAATATACATACAAGCAGCACCCGTTTAGCTTTAAGCACTTTGTACTGGATTACCTGCCTAGCTGCGACTCTGATGATTATCAAAACCATATAGGGAACTTAAGGCACTTAGTTCCACAACATTGTTTTCTCTATGAAGGAAATGATTGTTTAGTAGATACTGTTGGTAAATTCGAAAACTTAATGAATGATTTTGAGACTATCAGCCAACGCGTTTTTGGACATGTTGTCGATTTGCCATACAGAAATAAAACAACAAAAAGACACCCACTGCTAGAAAAGTTAATTGGTAAGAAAGTAAAGCCTTCTTATCAATCCTACTTTGACAACGAAACAACTGAATTTGTTGCTGACTTTTACAAAAGGGATATTGAGTTGTTTAAGTACCAGTTTGAATAAATGCATATTTTATGCATCGCGATCACCAAATAACATTGATGCCAATCACGTCAGTTAGGTTTTTACGAGGTCTACAATCGTGAGAGATTGTGATCGGCATCATGTTATTACGTATCGTTAGCTTATTTAACTACCTAGAATAAAGTTATTGAATGTTTACTCGCATATCTCTGAATCATGGATTTAGACTCCTTACAAAGCAAGTTGACACTATCAATAACGCTATTCTCTAGTGCACTTTCAGCAGCCAGTGCTTCAACTTCTCGCCAATAGCTAATATTTTGCGTCAGCAACTGCTTTTCAAAACTCTTCACTAAGTCTGCAAGTATTACGTCATTGATTTTATCTTTATCCATTACACTTAAGAGAACGGTCTGTATAGCTTCTCTTAGTAATTCTGGATGCTTCGGTGTGATAAGTAGTTTATCGATGCCGACGCTTTGCTCCTTTACTGCAATATTAGGCAAAAATGCCGCTAAATGAGATGTTCTATTTGATCGATTTTCTACGTCAAGTACTGCTGTATTTCCAAATACTTCAAACTCGAGTTCTGCTAATGAGATATGACAAGGAATAGAAAACAAATAGTCGCTTGCGCAATCAACAAACCCATAAATTAAATACGTTAAAAGCGGGTCAAATTGGTTGTAATTAACGAAAACCTCGGCTTCAGCATTACCCGGTGTTCCCTCCACTGATATACCTTTGTTACTTAATTTATATGGCGACGCCCCACACCTATGGTTAAAGAAATCAATTATAGATAATAATCCAGAGGTATAGCCCTCTTTTCCTATGTTGAAAAAGTCATTTTTATACGCAAATTTTCGCGAGCCGAAAAAGCTCGATAGAAATAACTCATCCCACTTTTCTTCTAAGGCAAGCCGCTTATCTTTATTCACTTTAGTATTTAATTTTTTACCATCGCAAAGCTTCTCTAATAAAGCTCTATCTTTACTTAAGGTAAAAAAAGGAGAGGATAGCTTCCATTGCGTTACTTTATCTGCTTTGTTGTAAAGCTCTACCATCAGTGACATCGTTTTGACCGCTGTTGGATTTAATAGCTCTTTTTTTGGTGTCGAGATTAGTGTATTTCCATTTACTTCAAGCTCAAAATCGTCTAGTAAAGGCATACATTCCAGTGGAATATCAATAAGTACCTTAGGTTGCTGATTAAAGGCTTTAATACTTAAATTACCTTGGCAGGCAACTAATCTTAAATCCTCTGAAACACTTCCACCGTAACGCTTGATTTCTTCAACTAACTGCCTAATGATTTCTGCAACTTCATTGCTATCGGATACAATCAACTCCTCAGGCTTTTCTGCTGTGAGTTGTTGCTGAATTTGCAAGCCTTGCAAATATTTAAACCAATCTTGATGCGAAAATCTATTGGAAAATAACCCCAACATATTCATAAACCAACTTTGTTTATCAGCCTCTTTTAGCGTTACTAATAGGTTTTTCGCCTCTTGTTCAGGAAAAGCGCTGCTTTCTCCTTCGATAATCAGCATTTGCTTTTCAAAGCTAGTTTGATCGCCTTTAGCCAAATGTGCTCTTAACGTAATAACTAAGCCTAATGCAGCGTAATCCGAATAGGCCATAAGCTTGGCAGCTAATGAGAGTGCTAAATCGTATTGATTTAGGCTAAAAGCTAACTCCGCAGCTGCGACCCGCATTTGTATATTATCGAAGCCAGGATCAAACTGAAGTGATAGCTCGAAAGCTTGCAGGGCCTGCAGTTGAAACTTATCACCTAAGTTTTGATAACAAATACCTGCATTTCGGTACAGAACAGCTTTTTGACTCGATGTGCCAGCTAACTCTGCGGCTTTTATGAGATTTATGGCGGCTAAACCATATTGCCCCACACCATGTTGAGCCATGCCAAGCAGCTCTGTAACCCTAAAACCACTGTCATGGTTAACTAGTTTTTTTGCTAGCGGCAATGCTTTTTTATACTTCTGTTTTTCTATTAACAACTCTAGCTGGGCTAAATCTTTCATTTTTTTTCCTGTTATTCAAAGCGATAAGAGAGCAGCTCTATATCACGAGCAGAGAACTTTTCAGTAAACTGAACCCCTTTATCGCTGTATGCACTCTGATAGTCTACCTTATTCTTATTACATAAGTTTAACACTTTCTTAGATGGAGACTTATTTACATGAGGTAAAAGTTTATCATCACCAAAAAGTTGTAGAGATAATGTCTTAAAGGCTTCATTTATCATTTCAAATCGACCGATGAAATCAACTTTAAAGACATCTCTGTGATCAAATATACACTCAGTTTGAGGAATAATATGTCGATATAAATCATCTCCATTAGCATAATTGTCTTGTGTTTCCGTTGGAAACCTTTTTAGCAAGAAGTCATCAAGACTACAATTATGCTGGCGATAACAATATTCAGACCAAACTCTTTGCCAAGGATTCCTAACAAAGGCAAATTTGAAGAGCTCTCGTCATAGTCCACCTCCCCCTGTCTACCAATACGGGTTTTCGCATCACATGGCCACCGTGTTTTCATCAGACAATTTGTGAATTTGTTTAAGATATTCGAGGTAGGCGGGGATAGGCTTGGCACCAGCGCCTTTATCGCCATAGTGCTGTTTGAATCTGCCTCTAGGCGCAGTCAATCAATGAGTTTTACTAGTTTCGCGAGTTCATAACGCGATGAAAAGATATCAATAAACTCGACTTGAAACAGGTGTTTTTGTGGTGCTTGCATGGTAGGTTTTATTTTTACACTCAAATTGCAATGTTTTGGCTGTGTGATTCAAAAAAGCTGCAATTTAAAGGTAGCAAGATTGTTTAGATCTTCAAGTAATTCAATAAATTAAATTGGTTTCAGGCGCGACTAATTATTCCGTGCTAGGTATCTTGTAGCAAAAAGCAATTGTTTAAATTTATGACCTAGTTTTATTTTTCTCTAATAACAAAAAGGCGAGCTAAGCTCGCCTTTTATAAACTAGAACTAATATCAAATATTAGTTGTTAGTTTTGAAAGTACCTAAGTGGATACGGTCTTGACCGTCAACATCAACCTTAGCACCGCCGTATACGTGAACGTCTCTTGAAGGAACGTTAGTAACGATTTCTAGAGCTACTTTGAAGCCAGACTTTTCTGAATCATAGCCTTCAGCTTTAAGTGCATCAGTAACGATGTTAAGCATGTTTCTTACACCTGGTTTAGCGTCTTTAACACCTGCAGCCGCTAGTGGTTGCCATGCGTTGTGCTCGTCTTCAACCATGTAACGTACAGTGATATCACCAGTACGAGTACCAGCGTTAGTGTGACGTAGAATTGGTTGAGTGTTCGGACCAAACGGCATGTAAGGAACGATAACTACAGAACCATTAAGCGTCCACGCACCTGCGTTTGTAGCAGATAGTGCTGGCATGTTTACAGCAGCTGTAGAGAATGCTTTGTTGTCTTTAACATCAACAGCAACAGTGAAGTCTTGAACTGGAATCATTAGATTCTCAAGTTTGCCTTCATCGTGACCAGGAACGGTAAATGTGATTGTTGCAGAAGTATCAACTGCACCAGTTACTGTGCTAACTACTGTTAGTTTAGTCAGATCTGTATTTACAGCGTAAGACTTAGCAGCGTCGTCTGTTAAGCCAGCAACTTTCACAGCTTTACCAAGTTCAGCAGAGCTTAGTTTACCATCTTTATTGGTATCGATGTCATCATCTAGCATCCAAGAGAAGTCACCAGTAATAGTGTAATGTACTTCAGCTGGAGTAAGCTCTAGGTTGTCAGTGTTTTTCTTCATTGCAACTACTAGTGCATCGCTAGTACCAGTAGCAAACTCTTGACGATCTTTACCTACATCGATAGCTGCATCTAGAAGAGATGAAACTGACGCTGTGTATTGGTTCACAAGTGTAGTAATAACACGAGCTGAAGCCACGTCGAAATCAGTACCAGAAGTGTTAGTTGCGAAAGAATCAACACTTACTGCTGTGTCTGAAGAAAGACCTTTAGAGTCAAGGAAAATACCACCTAATTGTAGTACCGCACCACCTTTAACAAAGTCGTTTTTCGCGTTTACTGTTTGAACAGTAAAACGTACACGGTCTGCTGTGATATCTAGGATATCAAAAGAGAAATTACCTGGAGCAGTGCTCAGACCATCGTTACCAACAGTGATTGTAGGAGCAGTTGTCTTAGTAAGGTCAACTTTAGCACCAGAAAGGTTTACAGTGATAGTATCTTCATCTTTGTAACCACCGATACCAGCAACGATAACAGGCTTGATTTCAATCGCTTTAACTGAAGAGTATTCTAGACCATCTTTAACGCTTGATGTAGATAGACCTGGTTTAACAGAAGCTGTACATACATTATCTGCAGTCATTTTAACTTCTGTTTTATTAAGACCGCTTAATGCTGCAAATGCTGCTGTATCGCCAGCTTTACCAGAAGCCGCCACAGCAAATTTACCGTCATTAGAAAGTGAAACACCTAAAGCTGACGCTAAAGCTGTACAGTTGTCAGTGTTTGCACCACCAAAAACTTTATCAGTACCTAGTGCTTCACCAGCTTCGCCTTTCGCGTTTGCTGTGATTGATTTTTCAACGTCAGCTTGAACAGATGTTGATGCTTTTGTGTAAATTGTTGCAGCGTTTGCAGATACTGCTACGCCAGATACTGCTAGCGCTAGTAGAGTTCTTTTGAACATATTTCCATTCTCCAAGTTTCATGAAACTGAAATAATAGTTTAGAGTGTTCTATCATTTCAAATAATTTACTTGTTATTGTACTTAGGCCGTCGCCTAAGCAACAACCAAACAAATTAAGCAATCGAGAGTGTAACCATTGTTTTGTAAATTAGTCAACATCGGCACCACTTTTCGACTACAAAATAAACAACTTACTAAATTATCCATTTTTCAGTTGCTTTCAATTTGCTTTGTTAGTTATAAGTTAGTTAACAAAACAAGAATCGTACTGAGTGTACTCAAGTTTCTCCCAGCTATCAAGCGAAAATAGCGTAATAAATATATAATTTTCCTAATTTTGAAGCTATTCGAACCTATGTGTACAGCGTTCTGTATTTCTACACGTAAAAATACTACGACAAGTCTAGAACATTATTATGACAAGTAGTGAACACCTAAAACGAAAGTTGCTCAAACTTAGTCCTAAACGCTTCTTTTATGTCTTTCCATTCGTCGTTAGATTGAATAACGCGTGGCGTAACGAGAATAACCAACTCCGTCTTATCGCCATCTTTAGTATCTGCGGAGAATAATTCGCCCAAAATTGGCAGATCTTTAAGTATGGGTACACCAGAGTCATTTAATGAGCGGTTTTCACTGATAATTCCACCAAGCACAATAGTTTGGCCACTTTCAGCAACCACTTCTGTCTTTATGGTTCTGTCAAAAAGTGATGGATTTCCACTTGTCGAGGTAGTCTGCTGTAATTCATTTGAGACTTTCTGAGATATCTCCATGAGTACAACACCTTGCGCGTTCACCGTTGGCTTTACATCAAGCTGTAGACCTGTCTTTCGGTATTCAATTGATGTGGTTTGTCGCTCTCCATTAATTGGGTCTGAAGTTGTCTGGCCTATAATTGGAATATCTTTACCTACATTGATCGATGCTTGCACACCATCTCTTACAACGATAGATGGGCGGGATAAAATATTCACAAGCGAGTTCTTCTCAAACAAATTAACGGCGACTTTCCCCCTATCTCCGGTCAGGGCATAGGATAATCCGCCAAAGCCGCCCTCCCCCATAAAGGCACCTTCCGTGCTTAAGCTATAATTACTGCTTCCTTTAAGTAGAAACTCCACCCCTTGTTTAAATTCATCTGTCATAGACACTTCAGCAATTACCATCTCAAGCATCACCTGTTTTGGTAATATATCTAATCGCTTAACTAGTGGTAGAATTTGCTGGTAGCTTTCCCCCGTTGTATAAAAAATAACGGAATTAGAGCGTTCGTCAATAACCATTTTCAGGTCTTTATTCGATGCGCTTGTGACACTTGGGCGTGACGCGCTTGAAGAGGCCTCATTGGCGACAGAAGTTGAGTTGGAGAAACTCCCTCCATTACCAATTAACGCTTCAAGGCTTTCTCCCATATCCACTGCACGTGAATATTTAGGTTGGTAAATAAAATACTGTTTTTCAGCCGTATTAATCGGTTTATCCAGTTCTTCAGCCCAAAACACGACCCTGTCTAATAATGAGCGCTCATTCGCAAACATGATCAAGCGATTCTGCTGCTCTATATTAACCACGGTTACGGTGCCAGCCGTTGAACTCCCGGTCTGTAGGGTGATCCCTTCTTGTTTAAGCAGCTCTGTCAAACTGTCTAACATTTTCTTTGTTGGCATATATACAGATTGGTATACACCTATTTCACGGTTAGCAAGACTAGGCCTGTCGAACATATTTATGAGCTCAAGCGCTCTAATGATCTCGTTTCTTTTTCCGTATACATTTATGGCATTTCTCTCTACATCAGAAGAGGCTTTTATACCGAGCATTTGCCTTAATGTGTTCGCCATCCCCATTTGCATACCATAAGTGAATGGCACCATTTGAATAATTTCATTACTGGTTTGAGGTACATCATCTACAGACTTTCCATATCCAAACACTACATCTTTAAGCGTGCTATTACTGTCTTCTTTTTGATGCACGTAAAAAATATTATCTCGAAACCTTAACACGTAGCCTTTTTCTTCCAACAGCTCGCGTGAAAGTAGAAATAACTTTCTTTCACTCACTTGATCTTGAATATTAAGCGTTATCGTTTGATTATCATCTTTAAGCTCATCAGATAACACATAATTTAGTTTCAGCTGATCGCCTAAAACATAATGTAAAAAGTGAATTATCCTAAGCGATTCTGCACTAACAGAGAGCATTTCTGTATTTGAAAACCTATCGATAACATCATCTGTTACTTTTGATTCGTTGATGTATGTACGATATTTTGGCAAAAATTGTAGCGAACCATCCGCTATCCTTTCTTTATTGTTAACGCTTGTTTCGCCAAGAAGTTCAGCCCCCTCAACTTCAGTATTACGAATATTTTGCTCGATATAGGATTTGTCAACATTATACACTCCGACATCTTTGGGATTTGTGGACTTGCATGCCGAAAGAGTGAGTACCGTGATCATACTAAAGCAGAATGACTTATTAATTTGTTTCATGAGCTTTACTGCACCTCTTGTGAAGCTGTTGGAAGTTGGAACATCGTTAACTGTATTTTTTGTTCACGGCTTTCAATTGTTCGAGTTAGTTCTATACTCAATGTGTTGATCACTCTGACTTTAAAACTAAACAAATCACTATTATTTGTCACCTGTGAAATAGATAACTCACCAGTTTGCTTATTTTCCACTTCAATAATAACCTGAAAACTTTCGCCTTTACTGATAACTGCCTTCAACTTTAGAACATTGTTATCAACAAAAACTTCTGTCAACGAACCACTTTGGGTGTATTCGTCTTCTTTTGTAAACTGTTTTTCTACCGGTTCAGACGATTCGACTTCTTCATATCTATATCCATCAAAACTTTCTTTATACTTAGATATAGTTTGGTTTGAAATCCCCCACTGAACTCGTGCCAATGCGCTAATATCGACTTCATTAGGCGATATTTCGCTTGATGCCCAAAAGGCTTTATCACTGAAGTCTATAACACAAAAGATTATGGTTAGACTCATGGTTAGCATAACAATTTTTGGATAAATCCCGCCCACTTTAGTATTCATATTAGCTAGAACCATGATTACTCCTGAAAACCGGCACTATTGGGATCAAAATAAAACTTACGATTAAGGTATACACTAAAAATGCCAAGCTGTTGTTCTCTTTGACCCCGAAAAGATAATCTAAACTCTGAGTCAATTGCTAACTTATCTTTAGCTTTTATATCGAGCAAATAGTCAACAATTTTATCGCCATCCCCTTCTATTTGAAGCTCTAAATCTAATCGGCCAAGTCCAGAAACTGGTTCGATAAAAGGCGTTTTCCAACCAAAGCGTTTAATTCGCAACTCTTGACTTTCAGCTAAAGACTGCCATCTAGTTTGCTCTTCTAACTTAAAGTCTTCTATATTTTCTACTTTATACAGTAACCGCTCAACATCATCAGCAACTACTTGGAGTTGCTCTGAGGTTGCATTAATATGTTCTTTATTTTCTATAACTGATTTTGCCTTGTTCAACTTCTTTTGAGCCAAAAGGAGCGCTTCCCCTTTTGATTCTTGCCAACTTAATACTGGCACCACAACGAAGTTTAATATAACCAAACACGCGATTATAGTTAATGAAACACGGTATTTATATAACTCTTTCATTTATTTACCTTTTCAATAACATGTGTGTTGCTTAACGTAAAACTAATAGTAAACCTTTCATTTGCCCGACTTTGGACTACAGGTAAATCAAACTTGGCATCACGAACGCTAGGGTGCTCTTTGACAATAGCCAATATATCTGTTGCCTTTTCGGCTTCAGCTCTAAACACAAACCGCCCTGACTCAAACAATAGGTTCGACATTTTTACCTTGTTAAATACATTTGTCATGACATAAAGTGCAGCTGGATAGTTTGCATCTTGAGATACAAGACGGTTAATTGCATCTAACTTCGTTTTGGTTTCATCAAACTTATTTTGATTTTCAATTAATGAAAAAGCAGAAGACTCGATCGATTGGTATTTAGAAGTGACATAAAGCTCTTTCCCGATTAGATATAAACTAGATGCAGACAAATATATAAACAAAACCAAAGAAAGCGGTAGTATAACGCTATTTGTAAGCTTTATCTTGTCAATCCCAGCCGCTTGACTGTTAAAAAATGACAAGCAAAGTCTAAGTGAGTTAAAGCTCGCCAAATTAGTAAGACTATTTATTAAAAGTGAGTTGTCAGCTGATTTAAACTGTTGAGAAAAATGCTGGGGTTCACCGATTGAAAGCAAAAATTTTTCGGCTGAATTAATCAGGCCAAATTTCCTCGTAACCTGAAAACTTCCTTCTGAAAAGCTCATATAGTAACTGCTGCGATGCCCTTCTACCTCCAGAAATCTAAGCTTATTTGCACACAAATAAAATAGCGCTTCAGGTACAGTGAATACACCTTTTGGCACTGCATCACTGAACCGCCAATAGTTTACCTCAGTTTTTTGAGAGAGCTTTTTACCAACAGTCCAAAATTGCCCTGTGTTGCGCTTAAGCTTTAATGCTCTTCTTACGTCAGCATCCGTGGTAAAAGGAACCGTTCTCAACTCTGTTTTGTAATGGTCACTAGACACGATCACCACTAAAGGAGTTATCTCTTTTTGCTCAACAACACATAGCTGCTTTTTATTAAAGTCAATTGCCTTTAGTTCACCATCAAAATAGTAAACTCCTTTACTTAGCAATTTATTGCACAGATTTTTTATTTTGCTTAACAACTTAATCACTACCTTATGCTGGACTCTTCTAATAACACGACCGGTTTTTTGCTTTTACTGTATGGACTCACATTCAATACATACTTTCTTCTGATAGTGATGTCCTGTTCAGAATATTCTAATAAAACGCTAAACCAGTTTGAAGGAGAAAAACGAATACCATCCCCCCTGACGACCCCAGTCAAATTTTGAAATTGATTAACCGTCAGCTGACCATTATCCCTTAAAGCTACTATATTATCACCATAATCTTCGCCCACCTCTGCTCTCAAAAGGTTGTCAGGCGCTGTTAACGGATTGAACTCACCATTAAAGTGGGTAGTAAATAACGAAGTTACCTGCTTGAGCATTTTCTCATCTAAAGAACTAAACCAGCTTAGTTCACTAATCTGACTCACCAACCCATTTCTTATTTTATAGTCTACTACTCCATCGATACCGACATCAGCGGTAGAAGAGTCTTCATCTTGCCAATCTCGCAGAGCGCTTATTAACTTTAGCGCTTGAGTTTCGTTCATCCCTAGTGCCTTTAATGCACGTGTCATTCTCAATGAACTATAGTGATGTATGCTAATTAACCCAGCATGGTCTTGAATAGAGGCATACACGTTTCCCTCTAGCGGAAATTTCTTTCCATGTAGATTCCAATTTCGTCGGTTGTCTTCTTGGTCAAAATTGTTGTGAGCATCGACCAACTGCTTCGAATTCGTCAACAATTGGAACTCAACTTCTGCTTTAGCTGATTGCAATGCAGCTTCTGCATTTGCTCTGAGCTTTACTCTTTCAGTCTGCTTGATTTTAGCGCTATTAACTTGCTGAATGTACAAAAGGAAGAGCGAAATCATGGCTACCATGATAAGGACCTGTACTAATGCGATGCCACAACACATTCTAGACTTCATCCAGTAGCCTCCCGATATAAGGAGAGATATGTCGATGCGCCCCTTTTTCCGTATCCACCTTTATTACGGCACTTCCCTCCTCGGTTGCTATGCTCACAAGAATGTATAAAGGCAGCAATTGAGTGGTACTTGAAGAGTACTTTTCCATTAAATTGGGGGTTGTGCCAATACTTCCCGATTCTACTTTTTCGGTAATGCTATTCCAACCATAATATTGAAAGGTGACGTGCTTTATGTTATTCAGCAATACAACACTTTTCTCAAATTCAATTGTATCTGTAGTCTCTAAAAGCCTCATTTTATTAAAGTTATTGTACTGATAAACTAATTGAAAGCCCTCACCTTCTGGCTCTATAAGTATGCGAAAAATTTCCTCTTCATACATCAGACCTCTTTTTGTATATCCTAACAAAGCGTCGTTGTTACCTTCAAATAAGATAGTAGGGGTCCGAGGTGAGGTTGAAGTATTATAGATAACAAAGGGAGATATGCCTTTAAAAATAGATTGTAAAGCAATAAGACCAGAAGACAGTGATTCAACTTTTGAGAAGGAGCCTAACTCTTTATTCCAACGGTTTGCAAAAAACTGATAGCTAAAGCTACCTACTAGCATCAAACTTGACATAACCGCCATAGCTATTAGCAGCTCCACAAGTGTGTAGCCTTTAAGACTTTTCATGCCAATACAGCTCTTTGAATTTCATTGTGTCAACTAACCTTCCAAACTGAAAAGTGGCAGAAATTTCTAGCACTTCAAATTTGTCTTCAAAATATTGCATTTGGTTTTCGTCAAAATTAAATACCGCCGGAGGTGCTCCTTTCTTAATCACATTAGCTTCCCAGCTCACCATAACGCCCATATTCGAAAAGCTTCCTTTTCTTTCTCCTTTCCTAATTTCACTTGAAATGAAATCCAACGATAGCATCTTAATCGCTGAGATTTTTATATGGTCCGCAGCTTTCTCCGATGAGATAATTGCCCCTTGAAAAACTTGTGTGCTTAACGCGATGGTCGAAAAAAGAATTATGGACGCAATTAATACTTCGATCAGTGTAAAACCCTTAATTGAATGCATTTACAGGCAGTCCTTTATATTCAGGCCACATTGAGACAAGTTCGATTGTACGCATTTGGTCATTCACGTAATAATTCAAACTTCTTGCACTGCTATCCCCTGTAGCCCCAATCTCAATTTCTCCAGTTTTAAATCGAAGCACTCTAAACTCTTTTTTAACAATCTGTTTCCCACTTATCTCTCTAACAACCAGAATGTTATTTGCTTCGGTGCGAAATAATACTCTCTCATTAAGCCAAAATGCTGTTTGACTGGCATTCTCAAATAGCTTAAGGATTTGAGCAGCTTCTATTTTAGCTTCTGTTTTTTCTACCTGAGAAATTACCATTGGACCTACAAAACTACTAAGTAGCCCAATCAATACCAAGACGACCAGCAATTCAACCATAGTAAAGCCACGGCTCGTAGACATTATCTAAATCCCAATGTCATTCATTGATACCATACTCAGTAACATCACAACTACAACTCCCCCAACGAGTAGGCCCATAATCAATATCATAATAGGCTCGAGTAAAGACGTCAGTTTTTGAGTCCAGGATTCAAACTCACTTTTTGAACGGTCAGCAATTTCATTAAAGATCAGCTCTAAATTATTGGATTCTTCACCTACTTCCAATAACGAAACAAAAAATGCAGGATAGAGATCTGTTTGATTTAAGGAAGAAGATAGTTTTTCACCTTCATTAACCTTTTTTCTAGCCACTTCTATTTGATTGGCTAACTCGATATTACGTAAGTTTTTTTGTGCAAACCCTATCGCCTTGTCGACGACGACCCCTGACTTTATCATCATCGTTAAAGCACTATTAAAGCGAATACGTTCGACCAATAAGATAAAATGGGAGAGCACCGGGATTCTTAAAGACTTTAAGTTCAGCCACGATTTGAAGGCATTGTTTTTTTTTGTGAAATTAACTATCCCATAAGCTGATAACAAAACTCCACCAATTAAATAAAACTGATAATTTTGCATCCATTGACTGGCATCTAACATGAGAGAGGTATACCAAGGCAGCTCTTTCATTCCTTCAAACATCACTGCCATTTTAGGAATAATAAAGTTAAATATAAAAAATACACTGAGTATACAAACAGCAAAAATAACTGCAGGATACGTAAGTGAAGATATGATCTTATCTTTTAGCTGCTTTTTAAACTTTAAATCGTCCGCTAGGTCCTTAAAGACTGCACTCAACATCCCCGACTCTTCACCTAATTGAATAAGGTTACAATAGAGGTCATCAAATATCGGTGAACTTTTTTTAAATGCTTCAGATAGCTTTTCACCCGACTTAATTGCGCTTAATATTTTTTCAATTAATCTGACCAATTGAGGCTCAGATTTAGAGTTTTTAATAATCTCTAAACTCTTATCTATTTTGACTCCAGAGGCCAAAAGTAAGCTGAGTTCAGATGTCATAAATTCAAGTTCTGACAAGCCAACTTTACTGCCTCCAAAAAGAGTTATCCCTTTTCGCTCTTCCTTTAATTCAATTACGGTTATATCTTGCGCTTCCAACAATTCAATGGCTTGAGTTTTGTCTTCTGCCTCTACATTCCCTTTAAGCTTTGCACCACTGCCATCATAGCCTCGATATATATAGTTCATTAACCCGCAACCCTGAGTACTTCCGCAATCGTTGTTTGTCCCTTAATAACTTTTAATAATCCGTCTTCAACAAGTGTTCTTCTACCTGAAGCTAAATTGTGTTGTCTTGCAACTGTAACGAAGTTACTGTCTTTTGGAGTACTTCTTATAAAATCGTCACAAGGTAAATATTCGATAATGGCAAGCCGGCCTTTAAAGCCTGTAAAACCACAATTTTCACAACCTACACCGGCCTTCGGCTGTAGAGTTTCATTGCATTTGTCTGCAAGATCATGAAGCAGGTACTTCTCTATAATTTCTTGCTCCAAATTCACGGGTTCAGAGCAATGAGAACAATTTTTTCTTACTAAACGCTGGGCGACAATAGAGACTAAAGCTGCATTTAAAAGAAATTCTTCCACACCTAAGTCTAATAGCCTAGTATAAGCACTCGCAGCATCGTTAGTGTGAACAGTTGAGAATACCAAGTGCCCAGTCAACGCTGACTGCAACGCTATTTGTGCAGTTTCTTTATCTCGAATCTCACCTAACATTATTACATCAGGGTCTTGACGCACTATAGAGCGTAAACCAGACGCAAATGTAAAACCAATATCGCTATTAACTTGTACTTGGTTGATTCCAGGCAGTTGATATTCTACAGGGTCTTCCAAAGTAATGATCTTTACATCATCATTGTTTAGTTCATTAAGAAATGTATACAGTGTGGTTGTTTTACCGGACCCTGTAGGGCCTGTCATCAGTATAACTCCCGCAGTCTTCTTAATATCTGCACGTAAAGCGGTTTCTATATCTGGTGATAGCCCTAAAACATTTATATCGTAAGTGACATTCTCTTTACGAAGAAATCGCATTACGACCGACTCACCTTCGTTTACAGGTAACGCAGAAACACGAATATCAATTTCTTGACCAGCAAGTTTAAGCTCAATTTTACCATCCTGCGGGCGGCGCTTTTCAGCAATATCCATCCCAGATAAGATTTTTAATCTGGTAACTACAGGCAGCTGCATCGATGACGGGAGTTTTTCTATATCCAGTAGTACACCATCGACCCGATAGCGAACACGACAACGCCCTCTAAAAGGTTCAATATGCATATCCGATGCACCTTCCCTCAAGGCGCGAGTCATTAGGGAGTTCAGCAAATTAACAATCGGAGCTTCTGATGCTAAATCCCTTAGCCTTTGTTCTTCTGAACCCGAACTAACCTCATCTACGTTGCTTTTATTTGTAGAGTATTCAGAAAGAATTGATTTAACTACAGATTCCGACGCTATTTTGATAGTACAGTTGATTTCATGCTCTGCAAGCCAGTTATTTAAAACTGGATTCAACGGATCAGAAGTAACAAACTCAAGCGTTTCATTTTCACCTCTCAGAACAAGCCAGTTGTGGCTAGCAAAATAGGTGAAATATTGATATTCAACAAAAACTGAAAACTCCGAATTGATATCAAACAGAGATAGCTCTAGATATGACGCTAAAATATCAGGAATTAGGCTGTCATCTAAAATGCCCATATTCACCAAAATCTCTTCTAGCTTTCCACCAAACTTTTCTTGATATGTCAGAGCTCTACGAACATCTGAGTCCTGTAGTTCATAGTTATGGACTAGAAAATCACTAAATAAACTCATTTGTGAATAATATCTCGGTTATCGCCTTCACCACCCTCTTTACCATCAGCACCAAAGCTAAACAGTGAATATGGTTCACCATTATTTCCTGGTTGAGAATAATTATAACTATTACCCCATGGATCCAAAGGGATGTTTTTTGGTAAATAAGGTCCATCCCACCTTGGATTGTCACTCTCTCTTAGCTCGTTTAAGCTTTGTGGGTATGTACCAATATCAAGGCGGTAAGTATCAAGTGCAGTTTCAAATGCATTCATCTGTGCCGCAGCGATATCTCGAGAGGCGCTTCCAAGCTTGTTGAAAAATTTTGGTGCCACTAATGAAGCTAGCAAGCCTAAAATTACGATCACAATTAACAACTCCATCATGGTGAAGCCGTTATGTTTATTCTTTGCCTTCATATTGTTTTTCATTGAACTACTCTTTAATTTTTTTGATAAAGACGTGCTTTCTTAAAAACCGTGCTACCTTCCATGCGTGTTGAATACAAGCAGAATAGGCAACAAAAATACCGATAAATAAGACTAACATAAACCAATGGGGAATACCTATCAACTCTCCAACAATCCCTATCGACGCAAGAAATACAGCCAACATTGATATCGTAATTAAGGCCTTTCTGGAGCTAAAACCTATACGCATGAAGACATGATGTAAATGATCTCTGTCTGCTTTGAATGGAGAATGGCCTTTTTTAACACGCCTAATGATAATTGCCATCATATCCATCAGTGGAATAGCAATTATCCAAAGCGCAGTAACTGGACTGAAAGCGTTATCTACTTCTGATTGAGTAGCTATCATTAACAACCAAATGACGCTCAGCCCAATGAACATAGAGCCCGCATCACCCATAAATATTTTCTTATTTCGGTGACCCAATACGCCTAGGTTGAAAGCGAGATAAGGAACTATGGTTGCAATAATGATTAACGGTAAAACCGACAACTGCCCACCATTAACCCCCATTAGTATTAAAATGGCTGCAAACGTTGTAATACTCATGGCACCAGCTAGGCCGTCTATACCATCAATCATGTTAAAAGCATTTATAGCAGCAATAACAGCAATGACTGTAAAAGGGATACCCAACAACCCTAAGTCAATAGAGCCAAACCCAAACAAATTGCCCAAGTTATGAATATACGCGTCGGAGCCCCACATCATAATGAGTGCAACTAACGCCTGAACACCTAAACGGATCTTGACTCCTAATTGGCGATAATCATCAATTACCCCAAGAAGGACGATAGCAGCAGCACAAATTAAGTAAACTATCAGCTTTTTCTCAAGTGGCAAAAACACAATGATTGAAGCCAACACTGCCACAAAAATCGATACACCACCGATAAGCGGAATAGCACCCACATGCTTTTTTCGGCTGCAGGGTACGTCAACTAAGCCAAAACGCTCAGCGACAGGCTTAATCATAAAAATTGAACAGTACGATGCTAAAAATGCAAAGAAAATGACCATAAAGATCCACATGCTTCCATCATTATCTAATTAACGCGCCATTGTAATAGAAATTAAATTTAAACTAAATTGCCAATAACACTAAATAACAACTCTCTACCCTACCCAAAAATTACTTTCTGAGCACAAAATGTCTGAATAATAACAGAACAAACGCAAGTACGCTGCCTAAGAAAGTAATAGCAAGGCAAATCAATGCACGCTTTGGTCCAGCTTTTTGGATCGGTAGAATGGCAGGATCAATTGTCTTAAACACATATTGTGACTGTGTTTGCGCTAGCATCTTTGCCTGCTCTTGTTGCTCGATCAGCTGGTAAAATATCTTCTGCATATCTGCAACCGATGTTTCCGCTAATGCTTTTTTTAAATACTCTATTTTTACATTGGACTCTGCTACTGCCTCAGCTTTCATGTAATCGTTAATTTCCACAACGATGTTTTCAACCATTTCCTTCGCTAAGTAGGGGGAATAATGAGTCATTGCAATAGTAATTAGTCCCTTTTCCTTTTCTTCAATCACAGCTAAGTTTTTTGCTCTGATATGTTCATATACTTCTTGAATGCCTGGCTCGGGCTTAAAAGGTGCTGCAACATCTCTGAGCCAAGTACCAGCTTCTTTATCATAAACTTTACCATTGTATATCAGCTGATTACTACCCAGATCCCAGCCTTCAGTAGCTAGTAGTTTTGGCTTTAACTCATATTTTTCAACAAAGTTATTTAAAAACGAGCGGCTTTGCATTACTTGAAGCGCAAGAGCAGATTTATCACCTTTTCTTCCCCCCAAATTCACCCCTGCCATTGCAGCTAAGCCGCCAAACTCCGATTTCAAATTTGAGAGCATGCCGCCTTGAGTATCTTCAACAGGTGAAAGTAATACTGTCGCTTTATAAGTATTCGGTAGAGAAAGTGCAAAAAACACACTGGATACAGCAAATACAGCAGTGATTAATATAATTAGCCACTTTCCCCTCCAAAGCACTGACAAAATTTCAGTCAAATCAACTTCATTTTTTTTAATGATATCAGCTTCAGTCATCTGTTTATTGTTATCCATTATTTGTTAAGCGTTGCAATTGAAGCCGCAGCTAAGCCAAGCTGATAAATAATCTGTGTCGCAGTACTCCACAGTGTCAAGCTATCAATATGTTGAGCGTCTAGAGGTACAACGATCGTGTCGCCCGGCGCTAGTTGGCCTCCATGGCTGCTGACTGCAAACCATGATCCTGAACTTGGTAATTCAACTGAACCATTAGCTTTTATGATATAAATACGCTCATCATCCGCTTTTTGCTTTAATCCACCGCTAGCTTTAATGTAGTCATCAACAGACTTGGATGAATCGAATAAGTGCGTTGCAGCCAGATTAACCTCACCAATGACACTAACAGAGTCTTGCATCGCTGGGATATATAACGCATCACCATCTTCTAACTGCAAAGATTGGGTCGAACGTTTATCAAGATCAATAACTAAACGTCCTAACGCCTCAACCTTCGATAAATCTTTTAATATTTGATCCATATCTTCATATGGCATAGAAGTATTTGCAGTGGCACTTTTTTGGAAAGTATTAGTAATGATATCGCGTCTTAACTCTTGAGTTAGGCGTTGAATTTGAGAAGTTTCTTTACGCTTGATAGATTCACGCGTAAAAATTGCCGCTTCTTTATGTGCAAATTGATTAAAGCCACCAACTCTTTCTAGTAGGCTATCAAGTGTCTCACCACGCTTAATGGTGTACGTCCCAGGGAACTTAACCTCGCCAACAACCTTTACTTGTAGTCTTTCTTGCCAATTAGGTCTTGGGAAAATGTTAACAGTATCTTTGCTCGTCAGTATTTGAGTTGGATTAGCCAACTCGTTCAACCCGTTGAGCTGGATATGTTCTACCTGTTTACCATCATTATAAACAACTCGAGTTAGCTCAACCTGCTCGAGATACGCAGCTTCTAGAAATCCACCGCCAGCTTGCACCGCCTTTTGGAAATCTGCATTTTCAGATAATGGATAAACACCAGGAAACTTTACTTGACCGTTTACCGCAAACAATTTTGCAGGTTCGCTAGGTGTTGCCTGTCTCTGTAGCTTAGCAACAATTGGCGCAAGTAGCTTTTGACGACTAAATACCGCATAGTCTTCTTCTTCTACTTCTTCAGGCTTTTGAAAAAGTGCATCAATACTTGTGATTAATTTAACTTCTTCCTCAAGCTCAAATAGTTCATCTTCTTTCAAACCAATATATTTTAAGAACTCATCACGCTCAAATTGCTCCCATAATTTCACGTTTTCGCGTAGTTTCAGTTGCTCTTTGTTATACGCGAGGTCTTCTAATAACTGTTCTTCTTCTTCTTTAAGCTGATAACGGCTAAATACGACGATTGTATCGTTAGACTCGAGCTCTATATCTCCCGCTTTACCGTTAAAAATATCTTGTAAAGAAAACTGATGGATAGCGATGTCGCCTTCAAAGTTAACTTCACGAATAATCAATGAGTAGCCAAAATCTGCAATGGATAGCAAGTCTTCACGTGGCGCACTGAAGATATCTTTGAGTGTCTTACCCTGATGCCATTCATAATGACCTGGGCTGGTTACCGCACCAACTACAGTAACGGTATTTTGGAAACGAGTTGAAGCCGCGTTGACCGAAATTTCATCACCGTTTTGTGGTTTGTAGCTTGTGTTTTCAGTAAAGTTGTAGTTTAGGGTGATGCGCCTTCCATCACCGTTGTAGCGTGAGACAACCACTTTCGATTTATTTGCATTGGCTTTGAAGCCTCCTGACATAGCCATCACACTCTCAAGCGAGTCAGATTCTTTAAGCTCAAAGATAGCTTGGCGGTTAACTTCACCTTTTACTTTTATTTTCTTAGCCGCTGGCGGAATAAAAACAACATCGCCAGGCTTTAAAACCACATCATCAGAGCTATCACCAAATAGCAATAAGTCATAGAGATCGAAGGTAGTAACTAGCTTACCAGCCCTTTTGACTTGGATTTTTCTCAGCGAACCATTATCACTCACTCCACCAGAAACAAACAGAGCGTGTGTGACAGTGGCGAGAGGAGACACTGTATAGCTACCAGGCTTATAGGCTTCACCCACTACCATAATACGCATAGGGTTAAGCTCACCCATCGAGACGAAAGCTTGAACACCGATCATTTCCTCAGAGATTTTTTTCGAGATCAGTGCTTTCAATTCCTTAAATGATAAGCCAATTACATGAATTGGGCTTAGGTTAGGAATTGCGAGACGTCCTTCACGATCGATTTGTACTTCGTGCTCTTCATTGGTTTTACCATACAGGTTGATTTTTACTGTATCTCCAATCCCAAGCAAGTAAGTATCAGGAATAGCAGCCAACTCAGAAGGAATAAAAGTCGTAGGCTCACCAGCAAAGAGTTCATAACCAAAAGGCTTAAGCTCTTCTAACTTTGGTTTGAATTTATCCTCTTCTTCTTCCTCTTCCAGTAACCCCTTTTTGTCACGTGGTAAAATCGAAGATTCCTTCTCTTCGTTCTTTTTATCACCTTTTTTGTTGTTATCTAACGCACTTATATCGAAACCATAACGTTTTGCTAAGGCTTCTTGTTGTGCTTTGGGGAGCTTTTTAAACTGCTCTATTTGCTGTTTACTGGGTGTTACCGCTATTGTTTGATGTGAGATCAAAAAAAGCATTGAGAGGAGTAGTAGTCTGAGGAACTTCACGTAAATCTCTTCCATTGTGGATTTTTGTTAAACTTCAGGCATTCTACCGAAGTTTGGAAGAATTAAAAGGGCACTGAGGTGCCCTTTGACAAGATACTTGTTAGAAACTGTAAACCAAAGTAAGTGAGGTTTCTGTATCTGTATTTTCTTTATCGTCTGCTACGTCTGAGTTGTGGATGATGTTGTATGCCACTTTCATCTGTAGAGAGCCGTTGATTTTAGTCAACAATGCTGTTTCAGAGGTTGTCTTGGTGTTGGTATCACCATATTCAATCGCGATAAGCTGCGTAAAGCGTGCGTTTTCTGAGATCTGCCATTGGTAATCTAGTTTACCAACACCGATGAACTCGCTTTCAGAAGTACCAGCAAGTAATTCTCCGTCATCGTCAAGTTCAGTGCTATCGTCTTGGTGCTCAAAACGTTTTACACCGGGACCAATTTCAGCGTTAAGATACATGTCGTCGTTTTCGAATAAACGCTGACCGTAACCCACTGAAATAACAGCTTCACTGCGGTAAGCACCAAAGTAGTCTGAAACATAAGAGCCAAACACGAATAAATGGCTGTTATCTTCATTTAACTTGTAGTTACCTTGAACTGATGCTGAGTATTTTTCGTTAGTACGAGATGTAACATCTACACCCGCATCGTTTTCACGCGTGTCTTCTTTGTAGAAGCCGTCTAACTTGTACTCGTTATTCCAGTTAGTTAGGTTGTGCTTAGCTTTGATCCCACCTTTTAGGGTTGTTGTTTCTGTGTTACCACTGGTGATAATCGCACCCACTTCACTGGTTACATCCCAAACTTTCTTTGGCTTCTTAGCTTTGCTTTCTGCCGCTGCATTAGCGCTTGCTGCAACAAGAATACAACAGGTTAAAACCTTTAATTTCATTTCTAACTAACCTTTTACTGATCTTTGTGTAGGTGAACATCCATTTGCGGGAATGGAATGGTGATATCGGCTTCGTCTAGCGCAATTTTAATATTTTCCACAAGAGTGAAATACGTTGGCCAGTATTCTTCTGTTTTAACCCAAGGGCGAACGACAAAGTTAACACTTGAATCCGCAAGCTCTAGTACCGCAACATTGTATGCTGGTTCTTTAAGAATTCTTGGTTCATTGTCTAGTACAGACTTTAATACTGCTTTTGCTTCTCTTAGATCTGCGTCATAACCAACACCAATAACAAGGTCAATACGACGTGTTTTTTCACGCGAGTAGTTAACGATTGCACCAGACATAATCGAAGAGTTTGGCATTACAATCACTTTGTTATCAGGAGTGCGTAGCTCAGTAGAGAAGATTTCTATCTTTTGTACGCTACCCGCTCTACCGCCAGCTTCAATATAGTCACCTGACTTGAATGGACGTAGCATAATAATAAGTACGCCAGATGCAAAATTAGAAAGTGAACCTTGCAGCGCAAGACCAACAGCCAAACCTGCGGCACCTAGAATAGCAATGAATGAGGTGGTTTCGATACCAACCTGAGATAATGCCATAAGCAGTGTCGCGGCAAACACAATCGCATAAGCAATATTGGCAACGAATGAGCCTACCGCTTTATCTACTTTGCGTTTACCAAATGCTTTTTCGGTGAGATCAGCACTGAGCTTAGCTAGTTTTAAGCCAACGAAGAAAATTATTAGTGCTATAACGCCTTGAAGCACATAGTGTAAGATTAAATCTGAGTTCTCATTAACCCATTTCCAAACAGCTTCCATACTCATCCCCCTTTTTATATTAAGCAGTTATTTATCATTAGATCGGCTGGATCATACATAGGATATATGAATATTTGCTGTATGCGGAAATAATCTCCGAAAAAAAACTTTTATTAAGTTTTTTCGATATTTCCCTTTGCATTTGGAAAAAACTTATGTATTATGCGCGCCACACCAGACAAGGTGTTCAAGTCTTTTGTGGCGGCTGTAGCTCAGTTGGTAGAGCCCTGGATTGTGATTCCGGTTGTCGTGGGTTCAAGTCCCATCAGTCGCCCCACTCTTTCTATAAATGTATTCCACATTTTTTATTTTTACGCACATTGCACCCCTACACACTAAACAGCAAGCACCAGATATCTGCATAGCAATGGTTTTATATCGCGATTTAAGAATGAAAACCTCGCTGCATAAAGCAGCTCCTACACGACCAACACCAAACAACAAGCACCAGACATCTGCGTAGCAGCGATTTTATATCGCGACTGAGAATAAAACCCTCGCTGCATAAAGCAGCTCCTACACGACCAACACCACACAATAAGCACCAAACAACAAGCGCCAAACATCTGCGTAGCGGCGATTTTATATCGCGACTAAGAATTAAACCCTCTCTACATAAAGTAGCTTCTACACTGCCAACACTAAACAACAAGCACCGAATATCTGAGTAGCATCGATTTTATATCGCGACTGAGAATAAAACCCTCGCTGCATAAAGCAGCTCCTACACGACCAACACCACACAATAAGCACCAAACAACAAGCGCCAAACATCTGCGTAGCAGTGGTTTTATATCGCGACTAGGAATGAAACCCTCGCTGCATAAAGCAGCTCCTACACGACCAACACCACACAATAAGCACCAAACATCTGCGTAGCAGTGGTTTTATATCGCGACTTAAGAATAAAACCCTCGCTACATAAAGTAGCTCCTACACGACCAACACCAAGCAACAAGCACCAGACATCTGCGTAGCAGCGATTTTATATCGCGAATAAGATCTCAGCATTAAGCCGGTTTTGCAGATAAGGGAGTGATTTAGGCATAAAAAATGCCACCTTATTCAGGTGGCATCACACACGGGATTATTTCTACATACATAGAAATTCTGTATTACTTCCAGCTTCTCATTTTATGACCCTTCAATGCATAGAAGAGAATGAATAAGTAGCTAGGTAGCATTAAACTGTACGCACCTTGAGCACCTAGTCCAGCAACGTTGCCTAAACCGATAAGCAATGGTCCAAGTGCACCACCGGCAATACCCATAATAAGTAGGCCTGATGCAGTGCCTGTTAAGCGCCCTAAGCCATCAAGTGCTAAAGGCCAAATTGCAGGCCATACCATGGCATTAGCAAAACCCAACAACGCAATACACAATAGCGGATCTGGTAAGTGAGGTCCACCAAAAGGTACCAATAGTATATTCGATAGGAAGTATGACTCATTACTGCCTAAAACAACAGCAAAAACGGTGATTATACCTGCAATAGCTGACATCACGAGCGCAGTTTGCTGTGACATAAAGCGTGGAATAGTCGCGATCCCGATCGCATAACCGATTAACATACAGCCCATGGTATATGACGTCATCACAGAGTAATCAGCGATCCCTAACTGTAATGCATATGAACCAATCGTATCGGCGGCAATAACTTCAACTGCAACATATAACGCAATACCAATAACGCCTAGCGCTAAGTGAGGGTGACTAAGCGCTTCTTTTACTTCACCCTTACCTGTTGAAGCTTCTTCTTCAAATACGAGATCTGGAAGTGGTGATACTTTTGCAAATAAAGCAAATAAGAAGATTAAACCTGCGATACTCATATATGGGGCAATCAAGCTGTTTGCCATCGCGTCCTTTTGAACTTGTGACAGTGCTTCACCTTCATTTACTACGCCGCTGACCACAACAGCTGCAAATACGATAGGTACGATTACACCCGCAGACTTATTGAGTAAACCCATAATACATACGCGTACAGCCGCTGATTCTTCAGAACCCATTTTTACCACATATGGATTTACAGCGGTTTGCAACACAGTTTGACCAACACCTATCATTAACTGAGCAAATAGGAAGATTTCGATCATTTGCATTTTTGCAGCAGGAATATACATCAATGCAGATAAAGCCATAATCGCGCAACCGATAGCCATACCATTTTTGTAACCGACTTTTTTGATCAGCATCGCTGATGGGATACCTGCGATCGTCACTGCAATATAGAAAGAAGAAATGATAAATGAAGCTTGGAGCGGTGATAGCTCCAACATCTGTTGTAAGAATGGCGTAATAGCCCCATTTAACCAAGTAATGCAGCCCAATATGAAAAACATTGACCCTGCGAGTGTCATAGGTAGCCAGACGCTTTGTTTGGCGAGTTGTTCTTTATCCACTGTCGCTTCCATAAAACTCTTCTTGTTGCTAGGGGTACATTGCAGTTTTGAAGCAAACTCAGCAATGTACAAAGTTAATTTGGATTATTATTTTTGCGCTTTATGTGCTCAATTTGGCATAGATCCAGAAAAATGACAGCGCTGACATTTAACTTTACGTTAAAATCTATTTCATTACCAGTTAGAATTTGAGCAAAATTATCACCAAAAAAGGGCCATTGCCCTTTTTTGCGATAAACTGAATACGAGGGTTTATTTCAACCCTGTGACACGGCTCGTATTTTTTTCTCCGGCTCGCGTTCTCAACAATACCTTACTTTCATCTGAGACACTCATCTGATCAGTATAAGGCTGCCAAGATTCACCATTGTCTAAGCTCACTTCAATTGCAAGATAAGGGAAAGCACTATTCGCTTCAAGTTTACCCAACACCACTTTGGCACCAGGAACCGGAAGGTTTGGCTTAATGCCATCGTTTTGCAACTTTGCAATTTCTTTTAAAGACAAGGCTGCAGCAAAGGTTGAGAAGTCCTTATTTAACTCTTTTTGGTTAATACGACGCCCTTCCCAATCCGCTTTATGCCAAGCGCGTTCCGCGAGCGAAAGCAAACGAGGGAAAATTAATCGTAACACTTGGTCTTCCGAGCGAATGGTCTCACTCCATATTTGCCCTTGCATACCAAGGATATTTTGCGGTCTTTTAAGCGCAGGTAACTCTCGACCAACTAAGGCTTCTAGATTCACGATAGGCTCACGGTTTCGCGTGAAGTCCGCATTTGCATAAATATTATCTGGCATATACGAAAATGTTTTTTTCGTATCTGTGTAACGAGTTGCCCAATAATAGCCGCGCTCTTCAGGGTGTGCTTCATAAGGGTGATCAAAGTACAAATGTGTACCGTGAGACAAAATAACTTGGTAATTGTTGTTTGCAAAACGGTGAGCTCTGTCTGCAACACCCCACTCCCAAATGTTATCCCAAGTATTTACCAAAAACTGTGGATTTGGAAATTCATCACGTTTAAAGGTCGTCGTGGTGTTATACATTAAACCATCTTCCCAAGCGGCAGGGGTGATCCCACGCTTAGCAAGCAACTTTGCAACTTTTTGAGTAAAGTATGGTTTTAAATCATTGGGTCCAGCCACTCCGTTGTCGGCGACCGCAAATAGATCATTACATGCTGGTGATTCAGTCCATGATCCCTTTCCAACCTCATCGCCACCAAAATGGACTGTGGTTAGCATAGTGCCAGCATCGCGATACATTTCCTGCAGCTCATATACCACCTTCTCCATAAAGGCATAGCTTGAGTCCAAGCATACATTAATAGAGTTATCAGTATAGAGTTGCACGGTTAGATACTTTGAAGTGTCATCAATGTCGTTCAGAAGATAGGCTTTGGCCTCTTGCGCTTTACCTGCTTCCATCAATTTGTGATAACGCGCTTCCATGGACTTAATCGCAGCACGAGCATGCCCAGGGCTTTCGATTTCTGGAATGATCTCGATATGACGCGCAGTGGCAAATTTAAGTAACTCGACAAAGTCTTCGCGAGAAAGGTAACCATTTCCACTTCCCGTTTTGAAAGGACCGGTGCCCAGTTGAGTCAGTAAGCACTCACGCTCTTGTAAATCAAAACAACGGAATGCGCCGACTTCTGTTAACTCTGGCAGTCCTGGGATCTCCAAGCGCCAACCTTCATCATCTGAAAAGTGCCAGTGGAACTTATTTAATTTATAACGCGCCATCTGTTCAATTAATTTAAATAACGCATCTTTACCATGATAGTTGCGGGCATTGTCGTAATGCATACCACGCCAGCTAAAGCGCGGAGAGTCTTTGATCTCTACGTGAGACAAGGTAATTTCATTTTTACTATTGGCTGGAAATAGTGCAAGCAAACTTTGAATACCGTAAAACACACCTGCGTTATCAATACCCGTGATTTCAATCACATCATCATCAATATCTAATGTATATGATCCGGCTTGGTTGTAGTCATAATCGCGCCCTAGACTTTTCGCAACTTTAAGGCGGATCGTCGGGATATTCCCTTCAGGCACGTGATTAGCTTCCGCTTTTAAATCCAGACCATACTCTGATAAGTCTTCTTGAAAAACGGCGACTTCTGACTTCAAACGTCCGGCAAAGCGGATCTGCCAGTTTTTGTTAAGGGTGATTTCGCCACGATTAAAGTCGATATGCTCAGGCTTTGGAATGATACGTCTTAGCGCATCTTCTTTTGAGACCGAAATATTGCTTTGATTACGTTCAAAACGCAGCGCTGCGTTCGCTATCTGCGTGTAATCGGTAGGTGTATTGTATCTCTTCAGCTGGTTCTCACGCTCAAATGGCGCAACGAACTGCGTCATATCTTCTGTATCAGTATTTGCAAAAATGACCGGTTTATTTTTACCTGATACAATAAAGGCACGCGGCATAAAATCGCTGTATGCTGCAACCCAAGCCGAACCATCAAAAGCTAACTTAAGCTTTTCACCGGCTTTTAAGCCAGCAAACGAATCGGTTGGGGTTATACGATGAAGGTCGCCATTAATATGCTCAAAACGTAAACCTTCAGCGGTTTCCGTTGAAATATGACGAACTGAGTGCAAGTAGATTTGCCAATCGCTTTGTCCTTTTGGTAGATCAACTTTTGAATTGTTAGTCAGTGTAATAGCACCGCTAAAGCCCCCTGCACCATTACTGAAGTTATTTTCTACCGCAAATTCAAAATGCGTGTCACTTGCAAATTGCGCTAACTGCTGCTGCGTAAATGATGCGTGTGTATAAAACGAGCATCCAGCAATTATCGCCCCAAGCAAAGTCGTTTTTATTCTCATCTTTTGCTCCCAGTCTTCATGTTCAATTCAAAATGAACATCATTTAATCACTTATTGTTCCTAAACATCATATAAAAGTTAAAATGACAGCGCTATCATTATTTTTTCATATCCTTGTGTTAGACAAAATGAAGCTACTCTGATTTGGCTGTAAATACCATCAAATAGCGATGAACTTGACCTTGGAAATAGCGAGTGCTTGTAGAAAGTGCTGAATTGAGTGTGATATTTTGTGAGAAGTTCAGAGAATTGTAATTGGATGTTGTAAAAGCGGCGGATTTACTGAAAGAACACAATAAAACCGCCACGAATTCATAATGTGAAATTACCAGATTTTCACTCTGTCTTCTGGTTTAAGATACATCTTATCGCCTTCTTTCACATCAAATGCCTTATAGAATTCAGGCATATTCGGCAGCACACCAATCACTCGATAATGACTTGGTGAATGCGGATCTGTCATCAGACGATTACGCAGCTCTTCATCGCGGTATTTGCGACGCCAAATTTGTGACCAGCCCATAAAGAAGCGCTGCTCTCCTGTGTAACCGTCAATAACCGGCGCTTTTTGATCGCCTAGTGAAATTTGGTACGCTTTATAAGCGACAGTTAATCCGCCTAGATCACCAATATTTTCACCCAGTGTCAGTTGACCATTAACACCAGCGTCTTCAAATGGTTTAAAACCATTAAACTGCTCAACCAGCTTTTGGCTACGCGCTTCGAATTGTGAAAGGTCAGACTCACTCCACCAATTACGTAGGTTACCATCACCATCGTACTTCGCACCTTGGTCGTCAAAGCCGTGACCTAATTCGTGACCGATAACCGCACCGATTGCACCGTAGTTTACTGCATCATCCGCTTCTAGGTTAAAGAATGGTGGCTGTAAAATCGCAGCAGGGAATACAATCTCGTTATTCACTGGGTTATAGTACGCGTTCACCGTTTGTGGTGTCATCAACCACTCGCTACGGTCCACAGGCTTGCCTAATTTATCGATCATTTCCTGATTAGCAAATTGGCTATAGCGTACATAGTTACCGACTAGATCATCAGGGCTTACTTCAAGTGCTGAGTAATCTTTCCATTTGTCAGGATAGCCAATCTTTGGCGTAAACTTATTGAGCTTGTCTTTTGCTGCTACTTTTGTTTCAGCACTCATCCACTCTAGGCCGTCAATTGCTTGATCAAAACCTTTAATAAGGTTAGCAACCAACTCTTCCATCCGCGCTTTCGCTTCTGGTGGGAAATAAGACTTTACGTAAATCTTGCCTAACATTTCACCTAACACAGAATTACTTGCATCCACCGCTTTTTTCCACGTTGGCGCTTGTTCCTCTACACCCGTCAATGTTTTACCAAAGAACCCAAACTTAAGGTCAACTACATCTTTACTTAGTAACTCAGCGTAGTCATTGGTAAAGTGGAATGTTAAATAGTCTTGCCAAGCTTCTAGCTTTGAATCAGCAATGATTTTTGATAGCCCTTCAAAGAAACTAGGTTGGCTTACAATAAGTGAATCAGCTTTGATACCAAGCGCAGTTAGAAATGCTGACGTATCAAAGTCTGGCATTAATTGATTAAACGCATCATTGCTTAGCTTGTTATAGGTTTTAGTCGCGTCGCGGCTTTCAACACGTGTCCATTGCACCTCAGCAATTTGCTTCTCTAACGCAACAATATTCAGTGCAGCTTGGCCTGGATTTTTATGACCAGCCTTAGCCAACAACTGTTCAATGTAAAGCTGGTACTGTTCACGGATCTTACTGAATTTTTCGTCATCTTTCAGATAGTAATCGCGATCTGGTAAACCAAGCCCTGACTGGAACATATAAAGTGCATTTTCGCTTGAATTTTTGGCATCATTATTAACGTACCAACCAAACGGTGTACTTGCCCCCGTTAAACGCATTTTAGCAAAGATAGCTGGTAGCTCCGACTTACTCTTCAAGTCTTGAATTTCTTTCAGATAAGGCTTAACTGGGTTTAAGCCCAGCTCGTTTCTCGCCCCTTCATCCATATAGCTTTGATAAAACGCACCTAGCTTCTGCTCATCGCTACCCGCTTTTGCAGATGCATTATTTGCAGCATCTTCCAGTACTTTACGCAGTGCTTTTTGCGACTCATCATAAAGCTGCGAGAAAGAGCCATAATTTGACTTATCTGCAGGGATTTTTGTTTTTTCTAACCAATGACCATTCACATGAAAATAGAAGTCATCTTGTGGGCGCACTGATTTATCAATATTTTCTAATTCGATACCAGAATTCAAAACTGCCTTTTGTACTTCGGCTTGTTCCGTTGGCTGTTGTTGTGTTTGCGGTTGTTCACTACAACCAATCAATCCCAATGCAAGTGCAACACTCGCAGCGGTCAGTGATAATTTCTTCATTTTATTCCCCTGATAGAGTTTCGCTTGTAAACGTCGAATTCCATTCATCTAGATAAAATAATGCTCAAATTACTTATCCAAACCTCAGGTTAAATAATCAAGCAGGTCAATTGCATATAGATGAATGTAATATAGACATAACCTTCGTGGCTTGAAAAGAATTCCTTCTAGCTGTGTTTCCTATCAAATCTCAGAGTAACGAGAATCGTTGGCTGATGTTTATTTACACGTAAGCGGTCATTCACTAGTCTACCTATGCACATAGTGAATGACTATGACTCAGAGTGCTGAATTTAGTAACAAAGTTTGTCACTAATTTTGGCGCGCTTGTAATAATTCCACAATGGCTTTGTTGGCTTCAGGAAACGCGAGTTCATGTAACTGCTCAACTGCAACCCATTTAGAAGGCTGCCCTTCTGCACCATGAGCTTCACCGGAAAAATCCTCAACATGATGAATGTATAAGCATACGGCTTTATCAGCATAGTCATGCTCAATACGCATTAGCTCAGATGAGTTATAGATCTCAATGCCAACTTCTTCTTGCAGCTCACGTTTCAATGCCGAAAAGACATCTTCACCCGCTTCTATTTTCCCGCCTGGGAACTCCCAAAGCCCACCTTGGTGTTGATCTTCACCTCTTAAACATACAAAGATTTGCTGCGCCTTTTCAATAACACCAACAGCGACTTCGACACGTTTTTTTTGCATCATTTACTCCATAAAAAAAGCGACTTAGCGTCGCTTTTTATACCAATTTAGATTTAGGGCCTGTTATTTTAGTTTGCCACAACACTGCTTAAACTTCTTACCTGATTGGCAAGGACATGGCTCATTGCGACCAACTTTTGGCTCTGTGCGCTCAGCAACAACCGCCCCCTCAGGCGCTTCACCGCCCACGCGCTCAACTTCTTCGTGTTGATATTCACGCGGTGCTTGCTCACTCTTGCGATGTTGTTCTTCAACTTTCTCAACATCTTCCTCAGCACGAACCTGAACTTTACTTAGTACGCCAACAACGTCAATCTTCAAGTTTTCAAGCATTTGTGAGAATAACTCAAACGACTCACGCTTATATTCTTGTTTCGGATTCTTCTGCGCATAACCACGTAAATGAATACCTTGGCGAAGATGATCCATTGCCGCTAAGTGATCTTTCCAATGCTGATCTAGGCTTTGTAACATAACCGCTTTTTCGAAGTGACGTAGCACATCTGAGCCTACCATCTCTTCTTTTTGCTTGTACGCCTTATCCACGTCCTCTACGATACGATCGCGTAGCATTTCTTCATATAGCTTGCTGTCTTCTTCAAGCCATTTAGCAATCGGAAGCTCAACATGGAAGTCATTTTTCAAGCGTTCTTCAAGTGCTGGGATGTCCCACATTTCCGCCAGACTTTGCGGTGGAATATACTGATCAATTGTCGCATTCAATACATCTTCACGAATAGCCGTGATCGTCTCTGAGATATCGCCTTCTTCAAGTAGCTCGTTACGTTGTTCGTAAACCACTTTACGTTGATCGTTCGCAACGTCATCGTATTCAAGTAATTGTTTACGAATATCAAAGTTACGCGCTTCCACTTTACGCTGGGCGTTTTCAATTGCACGGTTAACCCATGGGTGTTCAATGGCTTCACCACGTTGCATACCTAGTTTACGCATCATGTTAGTCATACGCTCACCTGCGAAGATACGCATCAATGCATCATCCATCGATAGGTAGAAGCGGCTTGAACCAGCATCACCTTGACGACCTGCACGACCACGTAGCTGGTTGTCGATACGACGCGATTCATGACGCTCAGTACCAATAATATGTAAACCACCAGAAGCCAGTACTGCATCATGACGCGCTTTCCAAGCGGCTTTAATTTCTGCTACTTGCTCTTCCGACGGGTTTTCTAATTTTTCAACATCCGACTGCCAGCTGCCACCCAGTACGATATCCGTACCACGACCAGCCATATTCGTCGCAATCGTTACCTTGCCCGGTAGACCCGCGTCCGCGATAATATCTGCTTCTTGGGCGTGGAATTTCGCATTCAGTACGTTATGGTCAATTTTTTCTTTGCGAAGGAAGTGAGAAAGATACTCAGAACTTTCGATAGATACCGTACCCACCAATACAGGCTGACCACGTTCTTGGCAAGAACGAATGTCTTCAAGAATGGCTTCAAATTTCTCTTCTTGCGTCAAATATACAAGATCTGCACGGTCATCACGCACCATAGGTTTATTGGTTGGGATAACTACCGTATCTAGGCCATAGATTGACTGGAATTCGAACGCTTCAGTATCCGCAGTACCTGTCATACCTGCAAGCTTGTTGTACAAACGGAAGTAATTCTGGAATGTGATTGAAGCCAAGGTTTGGTTTTCGTTCTGAATACGAACCCCTTCTTTCGCTTCAACAGCTTGGTGAAGACCCTCAGACCAACGACGACCTTCCATCGTACGGCCAGTGTGCTCGTCAACGATGATAACTTCGTTATCTTTTACAACGTAATCAACGTCTTTTTGATATAACTTGTGAGCACGAAGTGCTGCGTAAACATGGCTAAGTAATGAAATATTACCTGCTGAGTAAAGCGAATCACCTTCTTCAATCAAACCACGCTCAGTCAGTAACTCTTCAACTTTGATTTGACCACGCTCGGTAAGGTGAACTTGTTTACCTTTTTCATCAATGGTGAAATCGCCATCGCCTTCCACGCCTTCTTCGTCTTCTTTTTCTTGCTGTACAAGATCAGGCACAATTTTATTGATTTCGGCATAAAGCTCAGAGCTATCTTCAGCAGGACCAGAAATGATCAGTGGTGTACGCGCTTCATCGATTAGGATTGAATCCACTTCATCCACAACCGCATAGTTAAGTGGACGTTGTACACGCTCTTCAACACTAAACGCCATGTTATCGCGCAAGTAATCAAAGCCGAACTCGTTATTGGTGCCGTAAGTGATATCCGCTGCATAGGCTTGCTTTTTCTGCTGTGGCATCATGCCTGGTACGTTACAACCTACAGTAAGGCCTAGGAATTCAAAGAGTGGACGGTTTGTCTCGGCATCACGCTTAGCTAAGTAGTCGTTGACGGTAATAACGTGAACACCCTTACCTGAAACCGCATTTAAATACGCAGGTAATGTTGCTGTTAGTGTTTTACCTTCACCCGTTCTCATTTCTGAAATACGACCTTGGTGAAGCACCATACCACCAATCATCTGCACATCGAAATGACGCATTCCAAATACGCGCTTAGATGCTTCACGCACCGTAGCGAACGCCTCTGGTAATAAATCATCTAGACTTGAACCTTGCTCAATACGCTGTTTAAATTCAGCCGTTTTTGCTTTTAGTTCCTCATCGCTTAATTTGCCATATTGCTCTTCTAACGCATTGATTAAAGCGACTGTTTTTCTTAGGTTTTTGATGGTGCGATCATTACGACTACCAAAAATTTTGGTAAAAATATTTGCTAACATGTTTAAACCGTTTCACTCTGTGTATTGGCTGACCCATTTCTCTAAGCCAATGTGGTTAAGGCTGGGTCGCGCTTGTCCTGTTGGCGACAAAAGCGTTCCTAAATTCCGGTTTTCATTTTGCCAATTTAGGAGTGAGCATTTTGTATCTTGCCGAGTTAAAATTATGCCCTATCATACCAGACTCTTTGTTTCTGCAAACCTTATTGGGTAAATAATACCAAGTTCAATTGCAAGAAATCTTTACTGTTGGGCGTAAGCGTACCGTTGCAAGTGATAAAGTTTAGTTAGCATCTAACTCGACTCAGTTATTCGAGTACAGAGCTAAGCGCTTTCGACAACAAATGTTGGTACTTTTGGATTTCTCAAAAATTTGTCTCTGATATACTTAGAAGACTGAGAAACCACCAGTACGGAGTAATTTGACTCCGTATTATCCCGATATGGCGGTTATTTTTTATTTTTCAACCTATGGGAAGTAAGTCATTGGCTAAAAATCGCTACAATCCAAAGCCGCTTGATGAAGTGATGGGTGGGTGGTCAGATAAGCTCAATCAATATGGCCAAAAAAGTGCCCAAGCGGCACAGTTGCAGAGCTGTTTGGAAGACACGCTAGGCCCTATTTTGAGTAAAAAATGCCGTGTCGCTCACTACAAAGAGGGGACACTGACGATAGAAGCGGCTTCGGCAACGCTTGCTACTCGGCTAAATTTTTTGAAAATGGATATTCTCAGTGCATTTAGAAAAGTTGGGTTACATGACTGTGCATTGGTTAAAATTACCACTAATCCAGAAGCCCAACAGCGTCTCACCAACAAGGTGGAATCCCAATCTTCGACCTATCAAGCCAATCGCAGTATGAGCCAAGCCACTGGCGAGCATTTACTAGCGCTAGCGCAATCCGCTCCACCATCGCTTAAGGCGAAACTAGAAAGACTCGCTAAACACGCAAACACAACGCAAAAAAAATGACGCCTTAGCGTCATTTTTTATCAAACTGTATTAGCCTAAAAGCCTTATGCCGTTGCGGTATTGATACCCGCTTCCATTCCTGGCGCTGGCATACTGACTGGCTCTTCGAATGTTGCCCACTCCCATGCTGACTCAGTTGCCATGATTTCACGAAGCAACATATTGTTTAGGCCGTGGCCTGATTTATAGCATGAGATCTTACCTAAAATGTTGTGACCTGCCATAAACATATCACCCACACAGTCTAAGATCTTGTGTTTAACAAACTCATCCGCATAGCGTAGGCCATCAGGATTTAATACTTTAAACTGGTCTAAAACAACCGCATTATCCATGCTGCCGCCTAAGGCTAGGTTGTTTGCATGCATGTATTCGATATCACGCATAAAACCAAAAGTACGAGCACGACTGATCTCTTCAGTAAAGCTTTGAGCGGTAATGTCTAATCCAATACGTTGGCGGCTAGCGTTGATCGCAGGGTGATTGAAGTCGATTTCAAAGTCGATGTGGAAACCATCGTAAGGCTCAATTTCGGCCCACTTGTCGCCATCTTCAACACGCACTTTTTCTTTGATGCGAATAAAGCGCTTGGCAGCGTTTTGCTCTTCAATACCGCCTTTTTGAATTAAGTAGATGAATGGCAATGCACTGCCATCCATAATAGGCACTTCGGCGCTGTCTAGCTCTACGATGAGGTTATCAATCCCAAGCGCAGCTACCGCGGCAATCAAATGCTCGGTAGTAGACAAGCGAACGCCGTCTTTATTTGTTAAACACGTACACAGTTGCGTGTCGCCCACAGCTTCCGGTGTTGTTTCAAAATCAACAACAGGGTCTAGATCAACGCGGCGAAATACAACACCTGTATTCACACCAGCTGGTCGGAGAGTGATCGTGACCTTTTCACCTTTGTGTAAACCTACACCTGTGGCTTTAACGACTTGTGCAATCGTACGTTGTTTAATCATATATTCGCCTACTTAAATTCTAGATAGGCGGCGGAGTATAACATAGTTCCACCAAACTGCCAATCTTTGTTTGTTTTTTATACCAACTTTAGTCTGACTGCTTACGTAAAAAAGCCGGAATATCGAAGTAGTCACCTTTTTCTTTACTGTCGCTGCCTTTTGCACTTGCTGAACTAGAAGCTTGTTGTGGCTTCTGCTCTTGTACTTGTGGTGCAGGCGCTTCAGCTGGTTGCTCAGGTTCTGCCGCTGACGTTTGTGGTTGCGTAAAGCTTGGCACATACATGCTCGTTTGTGAGCTAGTTTGTGTTCCACCTACTGCATCTGAGCCTGAGGCTTGTCTAAAGCCATTGTCTACAATACCAAATTGCGGACGACGGTCACCACCTAAGCCGGTAGCAACCACTGTCACTCTTAGCTCTTCGCTCATTTCAGGGTCAATAACAGCACCCACTACCACAGTCGCGTTTTCTGACGCTAACGCTTTAACATGGTTACCAACGACCTCAAACTCTTCGATAGTAATGTCCATGCCAGCGGTGATATTCACCAAAATACCTTTCGCGCCAGTTAGGTCAACATCTTCTAAAAGCGGGCTAGAAATCGCGGCTTCCGCTGCTTCTTGTGCACGATCAGGACCTGTCGCCGAAGCCGTCCCCATCATTGCAGTACCCATTGCTGACATTACAGTTCTCACATCCGCAAAGTCAACGTTGATTAGACCTGAACGTGTGATCAACTCTGCAATACCTTGTACCGCGCCATAAAGCACGTCATTTGCTTTTGCGAAGGCATCTAGCAGTGTAGTCCCTTTACCAAGAACTTTAAGCAATTTGTTGTTTGGAATTGTAATAAGTGAATCTACAATTTCTGACAACTCAGCAATACCTTGCTCAGCCGCAGCCATGCGCTTTTTACCTTCAAGATCGAAAGGGCGCGTTACTACAGCCACAGTCAAAATACCTAGTTCTTTTGCTGCGCGTGCAACAACAGGTGCGGCACCGGTACCTGTACCGCCGCCCATACCGGCTGCGATAAATACCATGTCTGCGCCTTCAAGGCTGCTCTTGATGGTTTCTAGATCTTCTTCTGCTGCGCTGCGGCCCACTTCTGGGTTTGCGCCAGCTCCAAGACCTGAAGTAATCTGAGTCCCCAGCTGTACGGTAATATCCGCAGACGAACGACGTAACGCTTGTGCGTCAGTATTCGCAACGATAAAACGTACACCTTCAATTTCTTGGTTTACCATGTGTTCTACGGCGTTACCGCCGCCGCCACCGACACCGATGACTTTAATGACAGCTTCTTCGCTGTGCTGTTCCATAATATCAAACATCTTCACTCTCCGACTTGAGTATTAAAACTCGCCTTGGAACCATTTTGTAACACGGTTCCACCAACTCCCCTCTGCATCTACTTTCGACTTCTGTGCATTCATCGATTGTAGTGAACGGCCGTATTGTAACAAACCTACCGCCGTTGCATATGCAGGGTCATCCACATAATCTGTTAATCCCTTAATGCCAATTGGTTTCCCTATTCTTACTGGCATTTGGAATATATCTTCTGCGACTTCTTGTGCACCTTGCATCTTGGCACTACCGCCAGTGATAACAAGACCCGCCGCAATTTGATCTTCAAAACCTGAGCGACGTAATTCTTCTTGTGCAAGCTCAAACAGTTCTCTAAATCTTGGCTCTACCACTTCAGACAAAGTATGACGAGACATTACCCGAGCAGGACGTCCACCAACACTTGGTACTTCGATGGTTTCTTCGCTTGATGCCATTTGGCTCGACGCGAAGGCATATTGTACTTTCAGAGACTCTGCATGCGAAATAGGTGTTCTAAATATTTTTGCTATATCGCCCGTGACCTGATTACCCGCAACCGGGATCACGGCAGTATGACGCAGCGCCCCATTCACATAAATCGCAATATCCATGGTGCCACCACCAATATCTAATACCGCAACACCAAGCTCTTTTTCGTCTTCAGTCAACACTGAGTAACATGACGCCAAGGCGTTAAACGTTAATTGGTCTACCTGTAAACCACAGCGTTCAACACACTTTTCAATATTCTTTGCCATGTCATTCGAACACGTAATGATATGTGCTTTCGCTTCCATCCTTACGCCACTCATACCCAGAGGGTTTTTGATCCCCTCTTGCATGTCGATGCTATATTCTTGCGGCAATGAGTGCAGCATTTTGCGTTCGGCAGACATAGGTACAGAACGTGCAATGTGAATAACATTGGCAATATCATCGTCTGTAACTTCAGCATTGTTTATTGCCACCACGCCGCTTTCGTTTTGACACTGAATATGTTTGCCTGAGATCCCCAAATAAACCGAGCTTATTCTGCAATCAGCCATTAGCTCTGCTTCATCTACAGCGCGTTTAATAGACTCAGAAACGAGGTCTAAATCGTTTACCCCGCCCTTATCCATGCCGTGAGACTCTTGGCGTCCGACACCGACAATACTAAGTTGATTGTCCACAGTGATCTCCCCAACTGTGGCGACGACCTTTGATGTGCCAACATCTAATCCAATCACTAAGTTTCTTTCTGCCGACTTTGTCATGCTTCACTCTTGTTATTTTGTTGTTCTTGCTGCTCAGTAGGTTCTTTCCAACTCACTGCCAGTCCCGTGTCGTAGCGTAAATCAATGACATCGATTACTTTACCTTCAGGGCGTTCCATACGTGGATACACGTCAATAAAACGTTGTACTCGTTTGGCTTTGTCTTCACGCCCTAAATTTAAGCGGATCCCATTGTCCAGCCATAGCTGCCAAGCAAATCGTTCTGAAAGCGCTAAACTTTCCAACGTAAACTGATTTACCGCCAACAAGGCTTTAAACTGCTTAAATGTTTGCCATGCTTCTTCAGCACTCCCTTCAGGGCCATATAATTCAGGCAGCCCTTGCGGCAGTTTGTTACTACTCGCTTGGAATACTTCGCCATCATCATTGAGTAATGAATCGCTATTCCAATGCGCAACCGGCTTATGTTCCACTACATAGACTTGCAGCGTATCCGGCCATTGTTTTCTGACTGACACTGTCGCAATCCAAGGCAAAGACTTTACCGCCTTGTGGACTGCTTTTACATCAAGCTCAAAAAAACTATTTAAATCTGCGGTTTTAATTGCCGCCACAATGTCATCTTCATTGGTATAATGCGGTTTACCGAGCACTTTGAGTGTTTTTATTTGCGCATCATGATGTGCAACTAACCAATCACTTACCCAGTATGTTCCTCTTACCAATGTAAAAATCACCACAAAGAAGAAGCCAAGTCCCCAAAAAAGGGGCCAGTTCACTCTTGAACCGATCAGCTTCAACCCTGCCAAAAATGCTCGCATATTAAAGCGTTTGCTCCAAAATGCGAACAACTAATTGTTCAAAACTTACACCCGTTGCTTTTGCTGCCATCGGTACCAACGACTTTTCGGTCATACCAGGTACGGTATTTACCTCGAGTAGATAGAAATGACCTTGCTCATCTTGCATGGCGTCAACGCGCCCCCAACCAGTGGCACCAACCAATTCAAAAGCGTGCTTTGCCATCACTTGTAATTGCTCAGTGTGTGCAGCGCTAATATCCGCCGGACAATAATACTCAGTACTGTTGACTTGGTATTTGGCTTCATAATCGTAAAAACCACGAGGCGTACGCATTTCAATAACAGGCAATGCCTCTTTAGCGAGCATAGACACGGTAAACTCGCGTCCAGTGATCCATTGTTCAACGAGAACTTGATCGTCAAACGTAAAGGCATTATTTAATGCCGCAGTCAGGGTTTCTTCGCTGTCTGCCTGAGCCATACCTATGCTCGAGCCTTCGTGACTTGGCTTTACCATGACTTTGCCAAATTCAGCTATCAGCGCTTTAGCATCAAAACCCGTCTCTTTGCTTACGACAGCATAAGGTGCCGTACTTAACTTGGCAGACTGAAAAAGATGCTTACAGCGGACTTTATCCATTGCAAGCGCACTACCAAGTACACCGCTTCCTGTATATGGTATCCCCATAAACTCAAGCGCACCTTGAATAGTGCCATCTTCACCGCCACGGCCATGCAGTGCAATGAATACGCGATCTACACCAAGGTCTTTAAGTTGCCATAAATTACGTTCTGCTGGATCAAAAGCAATCGCATCTACACCTTGATTAACGAAGGCATTTAACACTGCATTACCGGATTTTAGCGACACCTCTCGCTCTGCTGAACTACCGCCAAGTAATACGGCTACTTTTCCAAACTGACTACTCATAATTCACTCTGTTTTAACTGCGCTATCGATAGCCCGGTTGCGGCTAACTGCTTCACGATTTGACCTATATTGCCGGCCCCTTGCGTCAACACTAAATCACCATCTGCCATGGTGCTTGCCAACACTTTCGCCAATTCACCATGGTCACTGATATGGATCGGCTCAACGCCACGTTGACGGAGACTACGGCACAAACTTTTACTATCCGCACCAACGATGGGCGCTTCACCGGCACTATATACATCTAACAGCAGTAGTTTATCAACATCGCAAAGCACTTTTACGAAATCTTCATATAAATCGCGTGTTCGACTATAGCGATGTGGCTGATAAATCATAACCAAACGCTTATCAGGCCAACCAGACTTAGCTGCTTTTATCGTCATCGCAACCTCAGACGGATGGTGACCATAATCATCAACCAACATCACCTCACCCACTTCATTATTGAATGAGCCGTAATGCTGGAAGCGACGTCCTACACCTTCAAAATTGGCTAGCGCCTGATAAATCGCTTCGTTTTCAATATTGTGATCTTTTGCAACCGCAATAGATGCCAGCGCGTTCAATGCATTGTGCTTACCTGGCATATTTAGCTTCACTTCAAGTAACTCACCATCTTTGGTTCTGACTTTAAAGTGTGATTCACTTTGTGTTTGCTTGAAGTCCAGTAACTGATAATCCGCATCGTTAGCCTCACCATACGTGATTGTCGGCCTTGCAAAGCGTGGCAATAATTCTCTCACGACTGGCGAATCGATACACACCACCGCTAGACCATAAAATGGTAAGTTATGGATAAACTCGATGTAGGTGTCTTTCATTTTTTCAAAGTCACCGTCGTAAGTATCCATGTGGTCTTCTTCGATATTTGTTACCACCGACACCATCGGCTGCAAATGCAAAAACGATGCATCGCTCTCGTCCGCTTCTGCGATAAGATATTCACTGCTGCCGACTTTGGCATTACTGCCAGCACTATTGAGCAAGCCACCGATAATAAAGGTTGGATCCAGCTCAGCCCGCGCAAAAATACTCGCAATCAGGCTCGTCGTTGTGGTCTTACCATGTGTTCCTGCCACCGCAATCCCGTGACGAAAGCGCATCAACTCAGCGAGCATTTCGGCGCGACGAACGATTGGCGTACGGTTTGCCTTCGCCGCTTGGATCTCTGGGTTTTGGTCGTTGATGGCACTCGATACCACAACCACATCAGCCATTTTTACATTTTCAGCTTGGTGGCCGATAAAGATCTCGGCGCCCATATTTGTTAATCGCTCTGTCATCGTACTTTTAGCGATATCTGAGCCTGTAATTCGGTAACCTTCAAAGGCCAGCACTTCTGCAATCCCACCCATACCCGCACCACCAATCCCGATAAAGTGGATGGTGTTGATACGTCGCATTGCTCTTCTGCTTGAAGCTTCCATTTAATATCCTAGTTCGATAATTCTGTACAAATTTGGGCAACTTTCGCTGTTGCCTCCGACTTACCGCATTGTCTCGCTTTTGCTGCCATGGTCGCAATTTTTTGCGGCTCAATAACAAGTGGCTGCAGTGTAGTTGCTAGCGTTTCTGGCGTCAGTGCAGTTTGCTGCAATATAAAAGCTGCCCCAGCCGACACTAAAAATTGCGCGTTAGCCGTCTGGTGATCGTCAACGGCATGTGGGAAAGGCACAAAAATCGCCGTTTTCCCAGCTGCGGCTATCTCACTCACGGTAAGCGCGCCAGCACGGCAAATAACCAAGTCAGCCCAAGCGTATGCGGCATCCATATCATGAATGAACTCGCTGACCTCAGCATTAATGCCTGCACTTTCATATCGTTGTTGTGTATCGTCTTGGTTATGTTTACCGCTTTGATGGCGAATATTTAATCCGATACTGGCCACCTGTAGCTTTAGTAACTTGAGTCCTTCTGGCACGGTTTCATTCAGTGCTTTTGCTCCCAATGAACCACCGACAATTAATAGATTTAACGGCACTGAAACGGGTTTATCGCTAATCTCAGCAACACTTGCACGTACCGGATTCCCCACAACCTGAGCGAGCTTTTCACTGAATGCGCCGGGAAAACCAGCCAATACGCGACTTGCAATTTTCGCCAGCAACTTATTGCTCATACCCGCAACCGCATTTTGCTCATGGATCACCAAAGGAATCCCAAGCAGTTTCGCAGCAACACCTACAGGGCCAGTTACATAACCGCCCATGGCTAACACCACATCAGGTTTACGCTGTTGTAAAATACGCTTTGCTGCAAGTACCGCTTTTAAAACCATAAATGGTGCGGTTAGTAATCGTTTGACCCCGTTACCACGGACGCCTTTCATGGCAATAAAATCAATTTCAAAACCGTAACGCGGCACCACATCGGCTTCCATTCTATCCGCAGTGCCAACCCAGCTCACTTGCCAAGCCTGCGCCTGTAAAAATTGTGCCACTGCAATACCTGGAAAAATATGTCCACCTGTACCGCCCGCGACCACTAGAAGACGTTTTGTCATCGTCTACCTCCACGGGATGTTGCCTGCCTTGTCGACATTTTTGTCTCAAAATCTATACGTTGTAGAATGCCTGCCGCAATTGTCATCACCCAAAGACTCGACCCACCATAAGAAACAAACGGCAGCGTTAAGCCTTTAGTGGGTAAAATGCCGGCGCTCGCGCCAATATTAACGACTGCCTGAAAGGCAAACCAAATACCAATGCCCAGGGCAAAATACCCTTCGTATTCTTTGCCTGCTTTAAGGGCCTTTTGCCCGATAAAGAGCGCTCGAGTAACCAATACGCCGAGTACAATAATAATGCTAAATACCCCAATAAAGCCCAGTTCTTCCGCTATTACAGCAAAAATAAAGTCATTATGTGCTTCCGGCAAATACTGTAGCTTTTGTATGCTATTACCCAGACCTTGACCAAACCAGCCACCTTGGCCGTATGCCATTAGGGATTGTACCAATTGATAACCGGCACCAAATGGATCTTCCCAAGGATTTAAAAAGCCCACGACACGCTTCATACGATATGGCTCAATGATAATAAGCAGTACCACCAAAGAGACACCGGTAAGCATTAAGGTAAAAAACTGCCAAAGCCTTGCACCGGCTAAAAACAACAGGCCAACGGTCGTCACAAACATGACCACCACAGTACCTAAATCTGGTTGCATCAAAATTAAGAACGCATACACCGCAAACACAATCATTGGCTTGGCGAAGCCTTTGATGTTTTCTTGTACTTCATCGCGTTTACGTACCAAGTAGCCGGCAATATAACTGAAGAAAAATAGCTTAGATGCCTCCGCCACCTGCAAACCAAAAGGACCTAGCGGGATCCAGCGTCTTGCACCATTTACTTCGCGACCAATAATGAGTACCGCCACTAACAGTACCAAACCAAAAAGCAGCAAATATGGATTACTGCGCTTCCACCAAGTCATTGGCACACTCGTCGCAAACCAAAAGAGAATAAACGAGCCCACTAAAAAGATAACGTGGCGAATAGTAAAGTGAAAAGGATTATCAAATAGTCGCTCGGCAACCGGCATAGAAGCACTTGTTACCATCACAAATCCCACTCCAATAAGCATGAGCATGCAGTACATCAAAGGTACGTCAAATAAGCTTTCGGACTGGCGAGGCGTTAGCGCCTCTTTGATATCAGCGACGTTAATCAAGCATGTTCCCCCACTAAACGGACGAACTCATCCCCACGCGCCATATAGTTTGGATACATATCTATGCTGGCACAGGCTGGTGCTAATAGCACAATATCACCATTGGTCGCTATCGTTTTTGCCGCCAACACGGCTTCTTCCAAATTGTTAACCTGATGGCTATTGCGCAGCAGTGGCATAAACTGTGCGCCGTCTTGTCCGAAACAAAATAGCGCTTTGCAATGCGTAGTGAGTGGCGTCTTGAGTGGTGAAAGGTCTGCCCCCTTCGCATCACCACCCACGATCAAAATAATATTTTTTCGGCCTGAAGCCAAAGAATCAATAGCGGCGACCGTCGAGCCAACATTCGTTGCCTTTGAATCGTTGAAGTAACGAACCCCTGCAACATCAGCAACCAACTGACAACGATGAGGTAACCCTGTGAAACTCGCAAACGCGCTGGCAAATGCCTGCATAGGCAATTGCATCGGCGCTAATAACGCCAATACAGCCAAGGCGTTAAATTGATTATGTCGCCCCACCATCGCCAACGTTTTTACCGCTAGCAGTGGTGTTTGTTTGTGTGCGAAATGCGGCTCACCGTCAAAGGGCATTAAGTGATAATCCCCCTCAGTGAGGGATACACTGCTGCCTTGCCCATGCTGCGCAAAGGTATAATGATCTTCAGCATTAAAGACAATATGCTCAACATGCTGGTAAATACGCTGCTTCGCTTCAATATAAGCTTGAAAATCAGGATAGCGATCCATGTGATCTTCAGTAATATTGAGGATCATTGCCGACAAACAAGCCAAGCTATGCGTGGTTTCAAGCTGAAAACTAGACAGCTCAAGTACATAAACATCATACGGCTGCTCTAACAACGACAACACAGACGTGCCAATATTGCCGCCGAGTCCGACTTTTAAGCCAGCGGCTTTCAATACTTCTGTCGCAAGCGTAACGACGGTGGACTTACCGTTAGAGCCCGTGACGGCAATCACTGGACGGGTATTGAGACGTGCAAATAGCTCGATATCGCCGATGACTTCAACGCCTTCGGCAATGGCTGCGGCAACGCTCTGTTCAAATAGCGGGATCCCCGGGCTGATGATAATCAGATCCGTTTGCGCCAAAGCGGCATCAGCAAGATTGCCAAATACCGCTTCACATTCAGGTGCGTTGTGACTTAGCCAATCCGAGCCCGGAGGCACTGGACGACTATCAACCACTTTTGGATTAATACCGTGCGACAGCAGAAAACGCACAATCCCCTGTCCTGTGACTCCAAGCCCCAGTACCGTGACATGCTTTTTCTGTAATTGCTCAATATACATCATTATCTAATCTTCAACGTCGCAAGACCGGCCAAAACCAAGATAATCGAGATAATCCAAAAACGGACTATCACGCGCGGCTCAGGCCATCCTTTTAATTCGTAATGATGGTGAATGGGGGCCATTCTAAAGATCCGCTGACCTCTGAGTTTGTATGACCCTACCTGTAAAATCACGGATAATGCCTCCATCACAAATACACCGCCCATAATGATCAGCACTAGCTCTTGGCGTACTAAAATAGCGATGATCCCGAGTGCACCACCCAACGCCAATGAACCCACATCGCCCATAAAAACTTGTGCCGGATAAGTGTTAAACCATAAGAAACCAAGGCCTGCGCCGACAATCGCCGTACATACCACAACCAATTCACTTGTGAGTGGCAAATGAGGAATATGAAGGTAGCTTGAGAAATTAGCGTTACCAGTCACGTATGCAATAATCGCGAGTGCTGAGGCAACCAAAATGGTCGGAACAATGGCAAGACCATCCAAACCATCAGTCAGGTTAACTGCGTTTGACGTACCCACAATCACAAAGTAGCTCATGACTAAATAGAACAAACCAAGTTGTGGTAATACATCTTTCAAAAATGGCACGACTAGCGTGGTTTCCGCAGCGCTGGTGGACGTAAAGTACAAAAATGCCGCCGTAGATATCGCAATAACCGACTGCCAGAAGTATTTCCAACGTGCAATTAGGCCTTTACTGTCTTTTCTGATCACCTTACGGTAATCGTCCACGAACCCAACAATACCTAAGCTGCCAATGACAAATAACGTCACCCATACATATTTGTTGCTAAGGTCGCCCCACAGGAGCGTACTGGTAAAGATCGCAGCAAGAATTAACAGCCCACCCATAGTTGGGGTACCCGACTTGGACAAGTGCGATTCAGGGCCATCATCACGTACGGTCTGACCAATTTGCATACGTTGTAATGCAGCAATAAGTTTAGGGCCAAAATACAACGAAATCATTAAGGCCGTTAAAATGCCTAAAATCGCCCTCAGCGTAAGGTAAGAAAATACGTTAAACCCAGAATAATATTGGGTAAGATACTCGGCTAGCCAAACTAACATGATACTTCTCCTGTCTCGCTATCCGACTGGCCAGCGTTTACTAATTCTTCAACGAGCAGTTCCATCCGCGCACTACGTGATCCTTTAACGATAACGGTGCATTGTCCTGATTGCTCAGCCAATACAACCCGTAACGCCTTCATTAAATTCTCGCGAGTCGAGAAATGACGATTTGGCTTTTCAAATACATTGCTTGCGCTACTACTCAGCACCCCCAATGAAAACAATTCATCAATGCCTTGCTGCTTAGCATACTCGCCGACTTCACGGTGATATTCGCGGGCATCTTCACCCAGTTCTGCCATATCGCCCAACGCCAATACTTTATAGCCAGACATAGACGCCAGTAAATCAATCGCCGCGTTGACAGATTTCACGTTTGCATTGTAGGTGTCATCGACGACACGCAGCGTGTCCGAGACTTGGATCATGTTGACACGGCCCTTTACTTCAGCCATTTGTTCAAGACCCGTTGCCACCTCACTTAAGCTTGCGCCCAGTTCAGTTGCCAATGCTGCCGCAATCAACGCATTGCCAACGTTGTGCTGGCCACTAAGCGGTAAACTAATGGTGGTACGCTGTTCACCTTGGCATAGCGTGAAGGTCGGGCGAGCTAGCTCATCCAGCTCAATTGCTTCCACCCAAATATCAAGCTGAGCATTTAGGCTATAACGTTTCACTTTAGAAACAGCTAAGCTTTCCTGCCACATCTGAGCATAATCGCTATCAGCATTGATGACTGCGACACCGTCAGCTTTTAGGCCTGAGAAAATCTCACCTTTCGCTTTTCCTACCCCATCAATTGAACCAAACCCTTCGATGTGGGCTGGTGCGACGTTACATACTGTCGCCACGTCTGGACTTACCAATGCAGTGGTATAAGCAATTTCACCCAAGTGGTTAGCGCCGAGTTCTATCACCGCATATTCATCATCTTCACTTAAGCGCAATAGCGTCAACGGTACCCCGATGTCGTTATTAAAATTACCTTTCGTCGCAAGGACTTTACCTTTTTGCGCCAAAATCGCCGCACACATTTCTTTCACTGTGGTTTTACCGACACTGCCGGTAATTGCAATGGTTTTAGGGGCAACGGTTTCAATTACTGCTCGGCCAATTTGGCCTAAAGCAATGCGCGTATCTGCAACAACAAACTGTGGTAAATCGATATCTTCATCGTGCTCAGAAACAATAGCTGCAATAGCACCCTGCGCTTTGGCCACATCCAAGAAGCGGTGGCCGTCAAAGTTAGGCCCTTTAAGTGCTAAAAATACCTCTCCAGACTGTATTGTTCTGGTATCAGTATTAATATTGGCGACTGCCAAATTCTCCCCGTCGTAAGGGGTTTTTAAGACTGCTGCAAGCCAAGAAAAATCCATCTTGATCATGCCTTTTCCCCTCGTAAAATCGCTGCAACGCATTGCCTATCACAAAAATCAATGCGCTCAGTACCTATAATTTGATAATCCTCGTGCCCTTTCCCCGCTATCAGCACCACACTATTTTCATCAGCTAGGTCTATCGCGTGTTGAATGGCTAGCCCTCTATCAGGCTGGCAGACAGCATACTCAGGGTGGATGAGTCCTGCCTTAACGTCATCAATGATTAAATTGGGATCTTCACTTCGTGGATTATCGCTGGTGATCACCAGTTTATCTGCATATTTCTCTGCCGCTCGCGCCATTTCAGGACGCTTACCTTTATCTCTATCACCACCGCAACCAAACACACAGATAAGATTACCCGGTACATGTGCTCGCAAGGCTTGTAGTGCAAGTGCCAAAGCGTCTGGGGTATGGGCATAATCAACAATACATGTAGGTTTTTCAGGGGCACTAAATGGCTGCATGCGGCCTGCAACTGGCGAGAGCTGGCTGCAAGCTTCGCTTAATGCTTCAAGACTTGCGCCTTGTAATAGTAAAGTCGCAATCGCAGCAGCTAAATTATAAAGATTAAACTCACCATACAGTGGCACACTGACTTCACATTCACCCCAGCTGGTTTTTAACGTCGCCGTTAAACCATTTGGGTGTGCCGACACGGCATCAAAGAATACATATTGTTGGTAGCTATTTTTTTCAGTCCAGCGACCGTAAACAACCACAGTGTCGTCGCCGAACTCAGCGGCCCAACTTGCACCTACTTCGTCGTCAATATTGATGACTTTGTGATTTGGCGCACAGCGAGTAAATAGCAGTTTTTTGGCTTCTGCATAGCTTTGCATATCACCGTGATAATCTAGGTGATCGCGCGTCAAGTTGGTGAAAACAGCCACATCAAAGTCGCATTCGTCAACTCGACCTTGCACCAAGCCATGGGAAGATACCTCCATCGCGACTTGATCATATTGTTGCTGTAAAAACGCCAAAATACGTTGTAAATCTACGTTTGACGGCGTGGTGTTTGCCAACGGAATAAGACAGTCTGGTTGACCATAACCAAGCGTACCTATCACAGCCCCTTCACTACCGGTTAGGCTAGCTAAATTGGCAATCATTGCTGTCGTGGTAGATTTACCATTGGTGCCAGTAACGCCTGTGAGTTTGAGCTTTTTACTCGGGTATGCATAAAACTGCGCTGCAATTGCTGCCAACTTATCGGCAAGATTATCGATAAAAATCGCTTGCTCTGGTGCAACATTAACCTCGCTTCCCGTTTCTGCAAGCACACATTTAGCGCCTTGCGCAACGGCACTGGCGGCATATTTAGCACCGTCTTGGTCATGACCTTGCAATGCAACAAAACAATCACCCGGCTCAATCGCTCGACTGTCTATACGTAGATGTTCAACCTCAACTGAGGCAATATTGACACCAAAATCACTGAGTACCTGAGCCAGATCACGCATCGTTATCTGCTCCCGAAATATAAGCTACGCGCTCTTTATCAGGCGCTACGTTTAAAATTCTCAGTGCATTAGACATAATTTCAGCAAATGCAGGCCCTGCGGTTTGACCGCCATAGTAAACATCTCCCGCTGGTTCATTGACCATCACCACAACCGCAAGCCTTGGGTCACTTACCGGTGCAACGCCCGCAAAGTAACCAACGTACTCATCACCATAGCCACCCGCAACCGCTTTTTCTGAAGTACCTGTTTTACCAGCAGCACGGTATCCATCAACCTTTACGTTATGGGCTGTGCCGCCACGTTCAAATACTGACTCCATCATCTCTACCACGGCATGTGTATCTTGCTCGCTAAAAATACGCTTACCTTCAGGAATTTCATCTTGCTTCACAATAGTGAGTGGTCGCAAGATACCGCCGGCTCCAAACATGGCGTAAAGTCTCGCCATTTGTGCAGTGCTTACAGATACTGCGTAACCATAAGAGAGTGTTGCAATTTCAAAGTTAGACCAACGGCGGTTTGGATAAAATAAGCCAGCGCTTTCACCAATCATGTTTGAGCCCGTTGGCTCACCAAAACCCACTTCTTGGTATAAATTGATAAAATACTCTTTTGGCAGCATTTGTGAGATCTTCGCAACCCCCATGTTACTGGAGATTTTAAGAATTTCTCTTAAGCTCAGCTCACCATTATTACGAGTGTCTTTCACTAAGCCGCCGCTTAAGTTCATCCAACCCGGATAAGTATCTATCGTGTCTGTTGCCTTAACTGCACCATAATTTAAACCAGCCAATACCGCTAAAGGCTTTAATGTCGAACCGGGTTCAAACAAGTCAGTCATGGCACGATTACGTCGTTTATAAGGCGCTGCGGTACTTAGGTCGTTAGGATTAAAGCTTGGGCTATTCACCAAAGCTAAAATTTCGCCAGTGTGTACATCAACAACTATCGCCGAACCAGAGGTAGCTTTATAGCTCAGTACCGCCGACTTTAACGCGCGATAGGCAATAGCCTGGATCCGTAAATCGATACTCAAGTAAACGTCTTCAGGCTCAACACGCTGTTCTTCTGAAAGTACTTGTACTTCACGACCCTGCGCATCTTTACGAATGGTGCGTTTACCAGCCGTACCGGTTAATGCAGAGTCGAACATACGCTCGACGCCTTCGATACCTTTGCCATCAATATCGGTTACACCAATCATGTGCGCCGTTACTTCGCCGCTTGGGTAAAACCGTTTGGACTCGTCAAGCAAGTGCACGCCCGGCAGGCGCATTTGACGAATATAGTTGGCAACAACCGCCGTCACTTGACGCTTCAAATAGACAAAACGACGGCTTGGGTCTCCCCTAAGCCGTTCATCGACATTTTCTGGTTTAAGTCTGAGCACATCTGCAAGCTCTTTCCACCTGAGCTCATCATCGTACCAAGCTTGTTTCCGTATTTTCAGCTCAGCATCGTTTTGCTCTAACGCTTTATAATCTTCACCTTCTTTACGGGCTTTACGTAACACTTTTTTGGCAAGTGCCTTATCAATGGCAAGAGGATCTGCATAAACACTCACAACCGGCACACTCACAGCCAGCTCTTTGCCATTGCGGTCGAAGATCATGCCTCGTTGAACATTGAGTTTCTCAACCCGTACGGTGCGCTTATCGTTTTCTTCAATGGCCTTATCAGGCTCAATTACTTGCAAAAATGCAGCGCGTGCAACAAGCGTCATAAAAACGGTGAGCATTACGCCGCAAACTAGAGCAAAGCGCCAGGTGATAATAGATTGAGTTTTTTGCTTTTGTTTATTCATGGCAGCACAATCACCTGTTCATCTTTACTGGTTGGGCGTTTCATCTCTAACTGCATCTTCGCTATCTCTTCAATCCTTGCATGCTGGGAGTAAAACTCTTCTTCTACAACGAGGTAGCGCCACTGTAGGTCTAACTCATCGCGCTGTTGCAATAGCTCATCCTGCTGTATCAATTGCTGGCGAGTTAAATGGGTAATTTGCACTACAGCGAGTGCAGAAATCAAAATCGTAAGTAGCAAGAATGCCGTCAACTTGTTTGCAATGATGTAATAGCCTATTTCTACAAATAGATTCGGTTGACGTTGCTTACTTGCATTCATTAGAGCTTCTCCGCCACTCTTAATACTGAGCTTCGCGAGCGTGGATTTTGTGCAATCTCTGCATCGCTAGGCTTAATGGCTTTACCCACTGCCTTTAAGGTGAGATTTTGTTTAAGTTGTTCATCCGTTAAAGGCAGACCTCTGGGTATCGCCTCTCCCTTACTCTGCTTCTTGATAAACTGCTTTACAATGCGATCTTCTAGAGAATGAAACGAGATCACCACTAACCGACCACCTGGTTTTAACACCTCAAGTGACGCTTGCAATGCTGTCTGAATTTCTTCTAACTCACTGTTAATGTAAATACGAATAGCCTGGAAAGTACGAGTTGCGGGATGCTTGTGTTTGTCTTTGACAGGCACTGCTTCATCAATTAATTGCGCTAATTGCGCGGTGGTTGTAATCGCGGTGTGCTCACGCACTTCAATGACTTTACGAGCAATACGAGTGGCAAACTTTTCTTCGCCATACTTTTTGATCACGAATACCATTTCTTCAAGCTCTGCTTCAGCTAGCCACTGTGCAGCGCTGCGACCTGAATCAGGATCCATACGCATATCTAGTGGCCCGTCTTTCATAAAGCTAAAGCCACGGTCTGCATCATCAAGCTGAGGTGAAGACACACCAATGTCCAACAAAATGCCATCAACCTGACCTAAGATACCGGCTTGTTCCGCGACAGATTTAATTTGCGAGAAGCGGCTTCGCGCTATAGAGAAACGTGTATCATCAGCAAACTTTTCAGCCGCCTTAATCGCTTGAGGGTCTTGATCTATGGCTTGTAAACGCCCAGTCGACAATCTTTTGAGGATTTCACCTGAGTGCCCACCACGACCAAACGTCCCGTCGATATATATACCTTCAGGGTTAATTGCTAGGGCATCTAGGGTTTCGGTCATTAATACCGAAATATGCTTAAACTCTTCGCTCATTAATTTGTTTACCCCTACAAGGAAAAGTTTTCCAATTCAGGGCTTTCCTCAAAGTTTCCTGAGTGTTCAATTTCGGTATCTGCCTGCATTTGCTGATACCAGCGTTCTTCGTCCCAAATTTCAAATTTATTGAGTAACCCAACTAGCATGATCTTTTTGCCTAATTGCGCATGGGACCGCAATGAAGGCGCCAATAAAATTCGGCCATTTTTGTCTAGTTGGTATTCTGTAGCATGACCTAGCAACATCCGCTGCCAGCGTCTCACTCTGGGATTGGTATTAGAGATGCGACTTAGTTTGGTCTCAATTTCTAGCCATTCGGAGAGTGGGTAGAGCCACAAGCACGGTTCGTTGATCGCAATAGTACAAATAACAGTTCCCTGATCTTCGGACAGCAGCGGTTGACGGTACTTAGTCGGTACCGCAAAACGCCCTTTGTCATCCAAAGCTAGCGAACTTGCACCTCGAAACATGCGTGATCCTATTTCTAAGTTGGTTGATCCAGTTTGATCCACTAAAACCCACTTTTTACCACAGAAGAACAGTCTAGGGCTTGACAAGCACTTTTGTCAAGCTCAGTCGGTACCTTTAACGCCTTTGAAAGCCAGAAAAATCGCGGGATTTGTGGAAGATCATGAATTTTGTGGAAAAAAGTGGAGAGATGAAAAAATGCCATATTTTTTGGCCGGATAATCACGTCATACTTTCAAATTAGAAATTAAAAATTCCATTTGTTAACCCTTGCTTAAGGATGCTTTTGCAGCTGAATTATTTATGCAAATTAGCTTGGTTGTCCCTACTCGATTCGGTATCATTCGCGCTCTCTGATCAGCTCCATAGGTGGGATTATTCTGAAATCTTCAATACAGTTTCGATTTTATCGCTTACTCGTTCTACTGTGCTTGCCATGTCTGATCATTATTTTATTTCTATTATGTGAGCAACGTCAGCAGGCATTAACACAACAGTCACAACAGGCGCTGCATTACGCCAAACAAGTTGCGGCGATCCAGCAGGTAGAACTCGCAGATACAGAACAAGTGTTACAGCAACTGTCGACCCGTATTGATCACCTTACGGTAGAGCACGGTAAATGCCCGCCGCTGCTTTATCACGCGATGCTGCTCAGCCCCAATCTAGCTAACCTTGGCATAGTTGACGCACAAGGGAACGTACTTTGTACTACGCATCAAGCAGATCAACGCGAGATCAATATCGCCGATCGTGGTTACTTTAAAACCGCAATGCGCACTGCCCAGTTTAGTATTGGTGAGTATCAAATTGACCGCAGCATGCAACGTGCAACAGTCAACTTCGCGCTACCAATTTACGATGATCAGCAACAATTTTTATTTATGCTTGTTGCGGTGAAAGGCTTAACGCATTGGAGCCAGACCCTTGCAAAACTGCCTCTTCCTGTTGGTACTCGGGTAATGATTGCCGACGCTAAAGCGCAAATCATTGCGCAATATCCAGCAGCAAATACAGAGCTTGGTCGTGCTGTTAGCAGTTCTTGGCCAAGCAATTTAAGCACGCAGGCGACGCTACTAAACACCCCAGAAGGCAATCGCTTGGTGTATGTAAAGCAATCACTCAATAACAGCAACCGAGCGTTACAAATCTACTTTAGTTTCGATTTTGAGTCCCAGTTGAGCAGCATAGACAAGCGTTTTGCGCTCCTTTTAGGGATCTTCTTTGTGCTTGTATGCATTTTGTTTTGGCAAACCCATTGGCAATTAAAACAACAGCTTTTAAAACCGCTTAGTGCACTCAAGCATGCTATTGCAAAGCTTGAATCTGGCAAGCAAGATCCCCGTTTTGATGCAACCAAAGTACCCAGTGAATTTGAGCATATCGCCGAGCGTTTTGCTCATATGGCACAAACACGCCTAGCCGCTGAAGACAACGCAAATCATAGACTTGCAGTTGTAAAAGCCTTGATTAATGCACTCCCCGATAGCTATGTGCGCTTAGATCAACAGGCTCAGATCTTATCTCGCTATGGTGATTATACCGATAAGGCACAAACGCTGAGAGAGTTGCTACCAGAACATATTTATAAGCGGATCCGAGCAGAACTTGCACTGCTAAACGATAAAACCTATGTGCAACTCGAGTTTTCTCCAACCAGCAATCAAGTAGTTGAATGTCGCCTGTGCGCCATTGAATCCCATCCTCAGGCGTTGCTGATTTTCCGTGATATTAGTCAACGTAAGCATCAAGAAGAGGCACTAAACCTTGCAGCATTGGTGTACAACAATAGTAGCGAGTGCATGATCATCACGGATGCTAATGGCTTTATCTTGGACGTCAACCTCGCCTTTACGCGTGTAACTGGTTACTCACGCTCAGAGGTGCTGGGTAAGTCCACTGCCATGTTGGGATCGGGTCAACACGACCATAGCTTTTACGAATTAATGTGGCAGCAGCTTAACGAACACGGCCGTTGGCAAGGTGAGATTGTCAACCGTAAGAAAAATGGCGAGCTTTACACCGAATGGCTAACTATTGATAGCGTTTATGATAGCAACCGTGAGATCTATCGCCGTGTCGCGATCTTCACCGATATTACCGAAGTTAAGCGTAAAGATGCGCTGATCTGGAAACAAGCACATTTTGATGAATTAACCGATCTTCATAACCGCGTGGGACTTAAAAAGCACTTAAAAAAGCAGGTTGCCAGCGGACAACAGCAAACCGCCGTATTGTTACTCGATCTCGACAATTTCAAAGATATTAACGACACTTTAGGCCATTATTACGGTGACTTACTCTTAAAGTTAGTCGCGCAACGTTTGAAGAGTATGGCTCCGCACGCGTTTTTATCTCGCATTGGAGGTGATGAGTTTGTCTTTGTGTTGGAAGATGACGAACACAAAACAACATGCAAAGCATTGGCCTCCCAGATCCAATCAGCACTTAAACAACCGTTTGAGATCAAAGATGAGCAGTGCCATATCACGGCAAGTATGGGGATTGCCACCGCACCAACAGATGGTAATGGCGCAGAAGCCCTATTAAAGGCCGCCGATCAAGCAATGTATCGAGCAAAGCAACAAGGTCGTAATGGCTACGTGATTTTTGATGACACCTTACGCAAAGTCGCGGAATCTAGAATGCAAATGCTCAAAGGTATTCGTACTGCACTGCATAACAATCAATTTGAAATGCACTACCAGCCTATCGTATCACTTGACGATAATCGCGTCGCCAAAGCCGAGGCCTTGATCCGCTGGCGACACCCTGAGCAAGGCATGGTGAGTCCAGCTGAGTTTATTCCGTTAGCCGAAGAAACCCAGCTCATTCATCATATTGGAGATTTAGCCTTTGCGCAGTCTGTTGACACGTTGACGCAACTACAGCACTTAGGCCATACAACACAAATTAGCATCAATGTTTCACCGGTCCAATTTGCCGCTAAAAATTGCACCTTGGCAAGCTGGAGTGACAAACTCACGACGCTTGCGATCCCCCCTGAGCACTTGGTTTTAGAGGTCACTGAGGGAATGATGATGCACAATGATAGCCGCACAAAGCAACGTGTTGAACGCTTAAAGCAGCAAGGTTTTCAATTTGCGTTGGATGACTTTGGCACGGGTTACTCGTCACTTGCGTATCTAAAACAATTAGATTGTCACTTTGTGAAAATTGATAAGCGCTTCGTCGATGGCATCGCAACCAATGCAGACGATTTAACCCTGTGTGAAACCATTATTTTGATGGCCCACCGCCTTGGTTTAAAAGTCATCGCTGAAGGCGTTGAGACTGCGACTCAGCATCAGCTATTAAAACAGGCTGGATGTGATTTTGGTCAGGGTTATTACTATTCAAAGCCGCTACCACAACGCGAGTTTCTAACCTTAATGACAGAAAAAAGCCACATTGCTGTGGCTTAACTGAAGTTACTTAAATCTAGGTGCTTGGTTTATTCAGTTAAACCAAGCGCAGTCATCATTTTGTTTGCAACGTCCACATGGTGCTGCATGGTTGAGAACTGCTTAGTTACGCCTGCAGGACCGAAAGTATAAACCGGTACTGGCGCAGCCGTATGCGTACCAGTACCCCACACTACGCTTTGCTCTGAGGCAATCGCGCGAGCGATTTTTCCAGTGTAATCTTCTTTAGCGTATACATAGAAGTCACCGAAGTCCTCAAACGCAGGGATCATCGTTGCACCTTTGTCGTCATAAACACTTTGACCAACCTTCTCTGCATTATCTAGCGTCACCGTGTAAGCCGTCATATCTTCAATGGTCGCTTTCCAAGTTGGGCCCGATACATTTTCATAGGCTTCATCAGGCGCAGCTTCAGCAAGAATATCGAAGAAGGTGCCTGTTTGCGCGTAGAGCTTGTCTAGTTGCGCAAGTGGGCCAAAGTTAAACTTAGGATGATATTCTTTAGCAACACCATTGACATACATACCATCGCCAGATAGCGTTTGTGCTTCAGGACGCTCATGCTTTGAATAACTAAAGCCAAAACTACCCGTTTCATGGTCTGCAGTCACAACGACTAGTGTATCGTTACGGTCTTTTACCCATTCATGAACAGCTTCAACAGCTTCATCAAATTTAAGCAGCTCATTTAACATCCAACCTGCATCGTTTGCGTGACCCGCCCAGTCAATTTGACCACCTTCAATCATCAAGAAAAAGCCATCTTCATCTTTAGACAAGATATCAAGCGCTTTCACCGTCATTTCTTTTAATGAAGGCTGAGTACAGCTGTTGCTTTGTTGACAAGCTTTGTAAGCAATTGCGTCACTCATACCGGAGTTTGCGAATAGACCTAGTACTTTCTCGCCTTCAAAACTGCTTAATTGTGCTTTATCAAAAGCAAGGCCATAACCATGTTGCTCTTTTGCTTCAACAACTAGGTTAGTTTCATCTCCACGTTTTGATTTTTTATATACGCTACTAGGCATGCCAAGCGCGTCAAGTTGTGCTTGTACTTCAGCGTTATCAGGCGTGCTCTTTGGTACAAATACGCGAGCACCACCAGATAACATCACATCAACGCTGCCAGAGCGAACTAATTGCTCAGCGATTTCAGCTTCGTATGAACGATGCGGCATATGGGCAGCAAATGCTGCTGGCGTGGCGTGCGTAATACGCGTATCTGAAACAAGACCCGTCGCTTTACCCGCGGCTTTGGCTTTTTCTAAGATAGTCGCTACTTTATTGCCATCGGCATCAAGGCCTATCATTTCTGAGCCTGCAGCAAGGCCGGTTGCTAATTGAGTTGCCGAACAAGCAGAGTCAGTCACTAGGCTGCCAGTTGCGCCATGTGGTGCGTTCATGGAAAGGCCTAAATGACCACCCGCAGCAAGTTTAGACAGCGCAGTTTGATTGCCTTTGTTTTTATAAGTTGAGTTTGGCGCGCGCTGAGCATACTCTTCAAGTAAGCCAACTTGCTGTGGTCCCATACCGTCACCGATCATAAGGATCACATTTTTTACTTGTGTCACTTCTTGCACTGGTACTTCTTTGATGACTTCGACTTCTTTGATCACCTCAACGGTTTTTGTATCGTCATCACACGCGGTGAGTAGAATTGCAGAGATAGCAACTGTAAGTAACTTTTTATTCATTGTACTGTTCCTGAAACGTAATATTTGTCTGTAAGGCGGGCACAGTCTAGGCGCGTTACATGACTTTTTTATTTCAGCAAAGTGACAAAAAATATTTTATTTCACAATAAGTTACAATATAACAGTACAATTCAGATACGAAATCACACGCTACTCCAGTTGTGATTTAGAGTAATCACTCTCGACCAGAAGCACCGGTAAATAATTTAGAAATAGGTCGACTAGATAATCCAAACACAAAAATGCTGAGCAGCACCGTTGCCATTGCCACTTGAGTAATTTGCAAACCATTTGGCAACTCTTCGCTGAGTAGCATTAAGGTGAGCACCACCGAAGCCAATCCCTTGGGGCCAAACCAAGCTAACGTAAAGCGCTCTTTGGTTGTCAGTTCACCACCTAACAAGCAGAGGAATACCGGGATCAATCTAAACATGGCGGTTGCTAACACTGCGTACACCCAAACCTGCCATTGGGTAACATTTAACAACACTACACTTGCCGACAAACCAAATACTATCCAGATCATAAAAGCCGCAAATTCGGCGAGATGCTCCCCTTCTTCGATAAGCTGATCTTTAAACTCATCACGATAATATTTATCAAACAGCAAACCGCTGACAAATGCAGCTATAAAACCGCTGCCATGCAGAGCTTGGGTTACCGAAAAAACTAAAAAAGCGATGCCAACAAAGAGAAAAGGGCTGGTTTTAGACGCAAAGTAATGATGTTGATAGGCGCGTTTAAGTAACCAAATGATCACCCCAGTCAGTAACCCCGCGACAACGAGTGCAATCCCCACTTCACGTATAAAAATCCAAGCAAATGATTCAGTTGTCGCTTGCATTCGCTCAGCTAATACTCCCAGTAAAAACAGAAATACCGGAATACACAGGCCATCATTCAAGCCACTTTCCACATTAATTGCCTCACGCAATCTCGTGGGCACGGACTTATCCTGAATGAAGGTTTTGCATAAAGTGGCATCGGTTGGAGTGATGATCACCGCAATTAAAAAGCAAGCCAACCACGATAACTGAAATAGCTCATGGGCCACCCACGCGCCAAATACCATGGTTAATGGCAGCCCGAGTAATAATTTAACCGGTAACTGAAAGCTGTGAGATAACACCCGTAATCGCGTTTTTGCAGCATCGGAAAATAAATAAATCGCAAGCGTCAGCTCAATAATCGGCAACCAAGTCTGTAGGCCATTAATATCTACCGCTAAAGCTTGTTGCCCTCCTTCAATATTACCAAGCACAAAGCCTATCGCCCCGCCCGTTAGCACAAACCACATAGGTGCGGTGAGCTCCGCCCTATCTAGTTGTCGAGCTGTGATGCTATAGATAAAAAGAGAAAGTCCAATCGCCGCAATCAAAGCATAAATCACGTTGCCATTCCTTTACTGAAAACCTGCTGCTGATAACGCGAGTATGACAAATCTTATTCAGTTAAGCCAAACATCTAACAACATCCTCCTATCTCATTTAAAGCGAATCAAACAACAAAGAGCAGTAGGCGCTAGTTAATTTTTCACCTTTGTGTCATCGGAATGTAAAAAACCGTCATTACTCTATCTGCAACAAACTGGACTAGACCAGAAAACTTAACCCAAACTTTTGAGAAAAGAGCAATGAAAAAACTAACCCAAATCGCTGCTGCCGTGTTACTCGCCACCAGTCCCAGCTTATATGCTGCGACAGGTAAACTTGTTGGTGTTGTAAAAGACCCACAAAGTAATCTGTCTGGCGCTGTTATCTCAGTAAAAGGCCAAGATGTATCCACTGTATCTGATTATCGTGGTCGCTTTGAACTGCCAAAACTAGATGCCGGTCGCTACACCTTAGTCGTGAAATATATGGGTTATCAGGAAACTGAACTTCAAGTTGAAGTAACTGATGGCAAAGTCACTACCTTGTCTCCAATCTTATTAAACCACCAACAAGCGATGGAAGAAGTAGTCACGGTTGGGCAAATCTTCCGTGGCGCAATGGCCGCAGCAAATAACCAAAAAAATGCCAGTAATATCAAAAGTATCATTTCTGCCGATGGGATTGGTAAGTTACCAGATAGAAATGCCGCTGAAGCGGTGCAACGTATTCCAGGTGTGTCGATAGAGCGTGACCAAGGTGAAGGCCGTTTTGTTGCAGTGCGCGGTTTACCGTCACAATGGAGTTCGGCCAGCATCAACGGTAACCGCCTTCCAACCGCTGAAGAGGAAACCACCAGCCGCGCTACTGCGTTCGACTTTTTTCCAAGCGAATTGATTGAATTTGTGGAAGTGTCTAAGGCTATCACCCCTGACATGGAAGGCGATGCGATTGGCGGTAATGTTAATTTCGTGACCAAAAAAGGCGCTGATGATTTTATCCTCAAAACCAACTTCGCTGTGGGCCAAAATGAACTGGCCGATGGCACAAACTATTCTGCCAATGTGGTGTACGGCGATCGTCTACTCGACGACAAGCTAGGTTTTATCATTAACGCCACAGCTTGGCAACGTGATTGGGCAACCGATAACTATGAGCCGCGCCGAGGTAACGATGGCTTAGGCATTTACCGTTTAGAGCTGCGTGATTATACGGGAACCCGTGAAACTTACGGCTTAAATGGCTCGCTGGAATATCAACTTGAAAACGGCACGCTGAGCGCCAGCGCGCTGTATGGCACACTGATTGATGATGAAACCCACTATAAGCACAGACTGCGTTTTGATAAAGACCGTGCTGAGCTGCAGCATATTCGCAACGAACTCATCACCGAAATGCAAGGCTTTGAAATTGCAGGTGAACATGACTTTGGCTTTGATAAGACGCTTTCTTGGCAAGTAGCCACGTACGAAAATGAGTTTCGCTATGGCGACAAACCCAACAGTGAAGACAATAGCTATTTTGTCGCCCGTTTTGATCAAAAAGAGGTGGGATATGTTGGACTTGAAGACCGCGATACCGGTAAAAATTATGCTTACAACCAAGTAGATGGCGGCAGCGATCCTTGGAACGCCATAAGTAATCACTTCCCTTCGGGCTTTACACTCGATCCAAGCAAAATGGGATTGTCTTGGGTTGAGCTATACAAGGTCTACGTCAACGAAAAAGATAGACTGGTGGCCAATGCCGACTTTGACTGGCAATACAATAACCAGCTAGCCGTTAAGTTTGGGGCGAAATACCGTGACAAAGTCCGTAAAGCTGACTTTGCCGATGAGTTTTACGCTTGGGACAGCGAACAATATGGCGCCGCGCCAACGCTTGCAGGCTTTGCTCTAAGCGATCAACCCGGTCGCAGCGATTACTTAAGCGAAGCCAAGTTTGATTATCGCACGCAGCTATCACAAGTGGCTTCCACCGATGCTCTTGCTCAGTTTTGGACGCAAAATCGCAATAAGTTCAAGCTAGATACGGGTGAATCAGCACTCATCAGCAACGGTGGAGCACTGGGCAGAAACTTTGATGTTGAAGAAACCCACACCTCGCTCTACGGTATGGCAACTTACCAAGCTAGTGACAACTGGGAAGTATTAGGCGGCTTACGCGTTACCCGCACCGATACCGAAGTGTCTGGTTACACTTATTTAGCCGACGAAGACAAAGTTGTTGATACCACCAGCAGCAATGATTATTGGTCAATTTTACCTGCACTACATGTTACCTATCGTGCCAATGACGATACCAATTATCGCCTCGCACTAACTCGCACCTTTGCCCGTCCTGATTTTGGTTCATTAACACCAGGCGCAACTTACCTTGAGCAAGACAACCAGCTTAACTCAGGCAATCCAGCGCTCGACCCTACGTACTCAAATAATCTCGACTTGATGGTGGAACATTATTTTGACCGCGTTGGTTTGGTCTCTGCGGGGGTATTCTACAAAGATATCCAAGACCCTATCTTCCAAGCCACCAGCGTTGGCAATTACAACAACAAGCAAGGCGTGACCATCATCCGTCCTGAAAACGGCGATAGCGCTTGGCTTGCGGGCATTGAACTGGCGTTTAACCGCGACCTTGGTTTTATTTCTGACAGTTTGAGCAACTTTGGGGTAATGACCAATGCGACCTTTATGGATTCTGAAATGCAGATCCCAGAGCGCACAGAAAAAGTAGCCATTCCACGTCAGGCCAATGAGCTTTACAACTTTACGCTGTATTACGACGACACCCGTTTTGCAGCTCGAATAGCGCTTAATCATAAAGGTGCTTATATCGAAGAGCACGGCGGCGATAGCCAATCGGATAGCTACTATGGCGCCAATACCAGCGTCGACTTTACAACGTCATACCAACTTAACGAACAAACGTTAGTTTACCTAGAGCTGAGTAACCTCACCAATGAAGCATTGCAGTACTACCAAGGTGAGCAGGGTCGTCCATTACAGGTGGAATACTATGGTATCCGCGGCATGGTCGGCATTAACTACCAATTTTAATACCAATTCACTTGATTAAGCCGATTGGTATACACCGGTTGACGGGCAATCCACAAAGGATTGCCCTCGAATTACCGAGGATCCTATGATGTTGCAGATCACGCTATTTAACGCCCGCCCGCGCTGGCTAAAAGACGCCCAAGGTATCGGCTTTGTGCTATTTGCCGCGACTAGTGCGTTTATGACTTACTTTTGTATGTACGCCTTTCGTAAGCCATTTTCGGTCAATACCTATGAAGCCTTTGATGACCCAAGCTGGGTTGTTAGCTTTAAAATTGCCTTGATCCTTTCGCAAGTGTTTGGCTACCTATGCGCGAAATTTATCGGCGTTAAAGTGATTGCTGAAATGCAGCATCATTATCGCGGTCGTGCGATTTTGGCCATGATTTTAGCCGCCGAGCTCGCACTGGTGCTATTTGCCATTACTCCTACGGGCTGGAATCTGGTTTGGCTGTTTGCCAATGGCCTATCCCTTGGCATGATCTGGGGGCTGGTTTTTAGCTTTTTAGAAGGTCGCAAAACCACCGAAATCTTAGGCGCGGTACTCAGCGTGACTTTTATTCTTGCCTCTGGATTAGTCAGAACTGTGGGCAAATGGCTGGTGAGCGAACTCAATGTGCCTGAACTGTGGATGCCAGCGGCAACCGGAGCGATTTTTCTGCCGCTGCTTGTACTCAGCGTTGCTTGTCTTAATAGCATTCCTGAACCTACACAAGAGGATGAACAATTACGACAAAAGCGCGCGCCAATGGATGGCAAAGCCCGGCTGGCGTTTTTTAAACAGTATTGGTTTGGAATAACCGTACTGGTGCTTAGCTTTTTACTCTTTACCGGCTTTCGTGACTTTAGAGATAACTTTTCAGCCGAGATCTGGCAGGCCTTAGGGTATGGGCAAGAACCCGCGATTTTTGCTTATGCCGGGATCCGCATCGCCTTTATCGTGCTCATTGCCCTTGCCGCTTTGGTGTTAATTAAAAATAACCGCATCGCATTTTTTGCCAACCATGGCTTTGTCTTACTCGGGGCTTCACTGCTGGCTGGCAGCACCTATTTATACCAAACCCAAAGTCTCGATCCTAAAACTTGGATGGTACTGCTCGGGGCTGGTCTTTATATCAGTTATATCCCCTATAACTGCTTTATGTTTGACCGCATGATCTCAGCAGTTGGCTCGACTGCGAACGCAGGGTTTTTGATTTATCTGGCGGATTCGGCGGGCTACATCGGTTCAGTGGGCATTTTGCTCTATAAAACTTTTGCCACACCTGAGCTCAGCTGGCTGCACTTCTTTACCATGGCTTGCTATTGGGTAGCGTTTATCGCAAGCGCCCTCGTAGTGAGTTCAATTATTTATTTTGCCGTGAAATTAAAGCGACCACGTAAGGCGTCAACGCAAGTACGCGCCACGGCACTTTCATCACATATTTCCTAGCTAGGAGTCATAACAACATGAAACACATTGAAGCGTTAATTTTGGATTGGGCTGGTACTGTGGTCGACTATGGTTCGATTGCCCCTACCAGTATTTTTGTTGAAGCATTTAAGCAAGCATATCAATTTGATATTTCCTTAGCTGAAGCGCGCGGTCCGATGGGAATGGGTAAATGGGATCACATTAATACCTTGCTACAAATGGACAGCGTCCGCACCCGCTGGATAACGCAATTTGGTCAGGCACCGAGTACGGCAGATGTTGACCATATTTATCAAACCTTTATGCCGCTCCAACAAGCAAAAGTCGCCGACCGAGCTGCCCCCATTCCGGGCGTGCTTGCGGTGATCAAACGTTTGCAACAACAAGGCGTTAAGATTGGCAGTTGTTCTGGGTATCCCAAACCTGTGATGGACGTACTAGTGCCTGCCGCTGCCGACTATGGTTATCAGCCAGATTGTGTGGTTGCCAGTGATGAATGTGCAGCTGGCTCTCGCCCAGGCCCCTGGATGGCGTTAGAAAACGTACAACGACTTGGGATTAATCGCGTGTCTGGGTGCGTAAAAGTCGATGACTCCGCGCCGGGAATAAGCGAGGGATTAAATGCCGGCATGTGGACCGTAGGACTTGCTTTAACGGGTAATGCGGTGGGGCTTAGCGAAGAAGAATGGACGGCGCTCGGTCACGAAGAGCAAAGTGCACATTCCCTTAATGCTTATCAGCAGCTTGGCGAGGCTGGTGCGCACTATGTGATTGATTCACTGGCTGATATCGAAATGGTTTTGGTGGATATTTCTGCTCGTATCGCCCGTGGAGAGCGCCCGTAATGCGTTTTCAGCCTTTTTGGTTTGATGAAGCAATCACTCAAGCCGATATTGAAGCCGCAGCAAGCGCGCCACCTCATGGCGCGTTGGATACCCAAGTTTGTATCATAGGTGGCGGCTTTACTGGCCTTTGGACAGCCATAACGCTGAAAAAGCAAAAACCTGAGCTAAATATCGCCATTATTGAAAAAGACCTCTGTGGACAAGGTGCTTCGGGTCGAAATGGCGGTGCCATGCTGACATGGTCGACTAAGTTTGCCAGTTTAATTAAAGAGTTTGGCTTAGAACAAGCCTGCTTTTTAGTGCGCCAGTCGGAGCAGGCCGTTCATGACATTAAGGCCTTTACCAGTAAACACGGGATTGAATGTGATTGCCGCGTTGATGGTACTTACTACACGGCTTCTAATCACAGCCAGCGTAATGCCTTTGGCCCCATTACCACCCTACTCGAGCAACACCAGCTTAATGCGTGGCAAATTCTGGATAAAGCGCAGTTGCAAGCAACCGGCTCTAATGCCAACCTTGCTGGAATTTACTCCCCCCATGCCGGTAGTGTTCAACCCGCCAAGCTTGTACGTGGACTGATGAAGGTGGCAAAAGTCCTTGGGGTCAAGGTATTTGAACACACCCGCTACCTAAAGCACCTAGGCCAAGACACACTAACCATTACCACAGACAAAGGCGAGATCAGAGCCAATCAGCTGGTATTTGCCGTTAACGCTTGGCTGCCAAGCTTATTGCCGCAGTTTTCTCGCAGCGTGGTGTTGGTTTCGAGCGATATGGCGATCACCACACCAGCACCTGAAAAGCTTGCGGCAATGAGACTGGACCACGGCGCTCCGGTGATTGATGCACGTATTTTTGTGAATTACTACCGCACCACTTCAAGCGGTCGATTAATGCTTGGCAAAGGCGGAAATTATTTTAGTTTCAATAACCAAGTGAGAGACACCTTTCACCGCGCCAGCCGTTATCAAGCCATTCTTGAACGCTCATTGAGCCATTTCTTTGCCTCTCACCAGCTCGAGATAGACAGAACTTGGACCGGCCCCTCAGACCGAAGTGTCTCTGGCATGCCTTTCTTTGGTCACTTAAATGGTCAAGCTAATGTGTTTTATGGCAGTGGTTACTCGGGTAACGGCGTGGTGCAATCCTATTTAGGTGGACAAATCTTAGCAAGTCTTCTGCTTAATCAACATAACGACTGGCGTCACTGCGCTTTAGTCAACCAAACGCTTAAACAGTTTCCCGTCGAGCCATTTCGCACCGCGGGGGCCTTAATGGTGAGAAATGCCATTCGCCGTAAAGAAAGCGCTGAGGATAACAACACGCCGCCGCATAAACTCGATGTTTGGCTAAGCAAGCTTAGTGGCAGCGCAGCAAAATTAGATCCGAACGTGAAGCAGGAGTATATAAAGTGAATGCCATCGCACAAATAAAACAGCTATTCGAGCAATATGGTCACGCCACCTATGACGAGGCATGTAGCCAAATTTACCATGCCGAGCAATGCGCTACCCTCGCGAAAGAAAATGGTTATGATCAAGCGACCCAAATCGCTGCATTTTTACATGATATTGGCCATTTTGTTGCTCAGTCTCAGCATAACCCTGACTTTACCCCGCAGGGATATAGCAATCATGGCGATTTAGGGGCGGATCATTTAACCCAGCTTGGCTTTGACCGCGCGGTGACAATACTGGTGCGCAAACACGTAGATGCGAAACGCTATCTGGTGAGTATGGATGAGGAGTATTACCAAACGCTCTCTCCTGCCAGCCAATTAACGCTAACAAGACAAGGCGGAAAGATGAGCCCCGAAGAGCTTGCGGCATTCTCCAAGCTGCCTGAATTGGACGCTATTATCGCGCTGCGTCGTTTTGATGATTTAGGGAAAGATCCGAGTTTAGCCGTTTTGCCGAGTAGCTATTGGTTTAGCCAAATAGAAGCCTATTTAGCGAGTTAGGCCAATCTGAGTTTACAAGTCTCAAATTATAAATATTTATCCTGTCATAAAACGATAGTAAGCTTGTCACAAAAGGTTTTATCGACTCAATTATGCTGCTTTATCAACGTATTCGAAACCATATCCAAGCGCTGCTAGCCGCTGGCAGCATGACGCCCGGTGCCAAATTGCCTTCAGAGCGTGCGCTGCAAGAAACATTTAGCTCAACACGGATCACCGTCCGTGAAGCCCTAGCACGACTAGAAGCCGAAGGGCTTATCTTTAGCCAAAAGCGTCGCGGCTGGTTTGTCACGCCAGAAAAACTCAAATGGCATCCAGCTAAAAAAGTGAACTTTAACCACCTTGCCATTGAACAAGGCTTTACACCAACAACTCAAGTAGTGGCAATTAATGCCCCTTCCACAGAGCCTGAGTTTAGCCACTCTCATTTTAACGGCCAGCCGGTGTATGAATTAACCCGAGTACGCGCGTTAGATAGTCGCGCAATGATGATGGAGCAGATCTATTGTGCAGCCGAACGTTTTGCCGACTTGCACAACCAACCGCTGGATGGTTCTATCACGGAAGTGATGTCAACTCACTACCAAGTTGATGTCAGCTTTGAACAATGTGTAATAAGCGTTACCGTACTACCCGATGATGTTGCCGACAAATTAGAAAAGAACAACGGCGCACCTTGTTTAAAGGTACTGCGCGCCCGCTATGACGCCGAGCAAGCATTGGTGGATTACAATATTGAATATTGGCTCCATGACGCCATAGAAATGATTGTTGAAGGCGTATAACCCTTATACCCGTAGGTCGTGCTTTAGCACGACAACCTTTCCTATAACTGCGGTTGTCCTATTTTAGAAATAGCGCTAAGTTTAAATTTGGTACTCCCACATTTGACAACTGCAAGGAACATCAAGATGGCTAATTTTAATGAGCGACTTAAAGGACTAGATCTGAACCGGATAACACATAGACTCAAAACCGCAACAGGTATGACAGAAGCTGATTGTTTACAAGCGGAAGTACTGTACAGACAATTTCTTGTGTTAAAGTCAAAATATCCAAATACGCCAATCACACCGCCGCAACTGGCCGATGAGGTATGGCATGAGCATATCACCGATACACTCGCGTATCACAATGACTGTGAAAACCTCTTTGGCGCATTTTTGCACCATATCCCAGACGAAGATAATCAAGAAACATGGCAAAAGGCTGTGCATTTATATCAGTTAGAGTTTGGTGTTGATGTAAGTGGCTTACAGGCTGCTGCGTGCAGATAATCAGCTAAGTCCGCTACTGTGGGCTTTTTCTTTTCACTATCCGACTATTCATAAATCCAATACTTCTGGTTTTTGATACTAGTGTTACATATGAAGTGATAGAAATGGCAATAAGCCTTGTCAGCAATGAAGTGACATACACAATACCGGTTCCACAAAAGTTAACGGCTTCATTGAATAATTTGTATAAGTCAGTACCTGCACTCGGAGAAAAAACTACATGATACAAGTGCTACTGGATATTACGCCCATTCTCGTTAATATAGTTTCTTTCCGGGCTTTTGCTAGGTCACTGGCTTAAACTTGGAATTGTTAGACGTGCAGAGTTCAACTCCTCTGTACAACCTATAAGGTGCTTATTATTAGATAATCGTTTCGTTAAAAGAGAATTAATAGCCGAGTTAGAATCTAAAATAGGTCGTCGAGCTAGAAAAATAGTATCTGTCTATAACAAAGATTATTACCTCAGCCAACAGCTACCAACAATACAGTGTGAGGAAGATAAGTTTGGAGACCCTGTAGAGCCTATAGGGCAAAGCAATCTTGATAAAAATAAACAGACTCAGCAACGAGCGAAAGAAAAACTGCTGAAAGCTTGCGAACTAAAGCGCTAGAAGTAGACACCTTTCAGTTCGGAGCTGTCAAATTTAGCAATGTTTAATTGGAATAGCGCCAGTGAGAGAGAACGAATCATTTAATATCAATGATATATTGGCTTTAGTCGAAAAGGATACGGAACAATATCAAGAGCTCAGCATTGCTTTAGCTAGTGTCAAAAGGCATATGGATCATTGCTGGTATCATTATCAGGAGTTTAATAATGCTACCAAAATGCACAGAGAAGCAATGTTTGGCATATTACCCAAGAGGGTTGATATTCAACACCCCGAATATTATAGGTGTGCATTTGAAGCGAACTGCTTTGCATTTTTTAGGGCATTGCATGCTTTAATAGATAGTTTACCTCTAATCATATATCTATTGAGTAAAGATCTTGATTTTAAGGAGAAAGTAGAATGGAGAAAAGCTAAAGCATATTTAAAAGATTCTATATCAAAAGATTTAACGGAAAAGTTAGATGCTCTTAAGCAAAGTGATATATTCAATGAGTTAAAAGACTTGGTTAACATCACAAAACATCGCAGGCTACCAAGGATAGACAGTTGTATATTAACAAACGAACCTGTCAAATTTTTAGCTCAAGACTTAGGTGGTATGTTGAGTGAAAACTCGATTAAACCTTTCATGGAAAGAGCTAATAAAGTAATCATTGAGGAGTTTCTCATAGGTTTTATTCGCGAACTTGGTTGCCGTTTAAAGCAAGTAAATGATGCAGACAGTTAAAATTTAAAACCATTATGGAATAATGCGAATGAAAAAATATATTGTAGATATTGCTTGGCTTTCTACCATCCCTATAAACTACCTACTTATGTTGTTTGAAAAGTTTGAGTACGTAGTAGTTGTTCAAGGCTTGTTGATAGTTACCTGTGTACATACTTTTTTTAAAGTAAAAAAACAAGGTGGTGTTTTATACTATCTTTCTGTGGCTATGGTGACGACTATAATGTGGTTTGCCTGTATTTACCACTCTCTAGGAATCAACTATCAAGGAGAAGTATACAAATGGACATTTTTAGACTGTATTTACTTTAGTACTGTAACATGGACAACTCTTGGGTTTGGTGACTTTACACCCACTGCTGATAGTCGTTTTTATGCAGCGATAGAGGCAGTTTTTGGGTATTTGTATTCCGGAATTTTGATATCTATTTTTCTTCATTGGATTACATATTCAAATAGCACTACCAAAAGCTAATGTGTGCTCTTAATATATTGGAATACGTACCATTGCTTACGCGGTGTTTATTACATACACCAGAGACTTCCCAGCTTCTGTTAGCACAGCGATGATCTGTGATTTGGTATAACGTGACTTTTCTTAGTTTGCCTCCAGCTTTAATGAGTGCAGAATCATTTTATGGGAAGGTGACAGCTCAGATTAGGCCATCGTTAACACAATTGAAGATTCGCTATTCATTTATTTAGCTAAAGGGGTGTAACCCCCTTTTTACCCATCGCCGCGTAAAGCGTCTCCTACCCTAACGGTTTACCAGTATTTTGCTTTAGTAATAGCCATCGCCGCGTAAAGCGGCTCCTACTCTGATGGTTTACCAGTATTTTGCTTGTGCGATAGCTTTAAGTAGCCCGCTAATATCTGAGGCATACACTTCGCCAATATTACCGATCCTAAAGCAATCTGCGTTTGATACTTTGCCGGGGTAAATCACATATCCTTTTTGCTTCAATGCTTCATAAAAGCGCTTAAACTCATAGCTTTCGTCACTTGGTGAATAAAAAGAAGTGATAATAGGTGAGTGCATGACTTCTGGTAACAAGGCTTCAAAACCAAGGGCTTTCATACCGCTAACGAGTTGTTTTTGATTTTCGCTGTAACGCTTAAATCGCGCAGAAACGCCTCCCTCTTGCGCCAATTCTTCCAGTGCCTTGGCAAAAGCTCTGACAACATGCGTTGGCGAGGTAAAACGCCATTTACCGTGATGGTTTTCCATGGTTTTCCACTGGGCGTGAAGATCCAGCGAGAGTGAACGTGCTTGTCCTTCAGAGGCAACCAGCAGCGCCGTTTTTGCAATCACAAAGCCAAAACCTGGAACACCTTGAATACACTTATTTGCTGAGCTAATGAGGATATCAATTTGCCACTCATGCATATCCATCTCAATGCCGCCAAAACTGCTCATGGCATCAAGGATCATTACTTTATTGTGATGTTTCGTAAGCTCCGCTACGCGCTTAGCCGGGTTCAGCATCCCCGTTGTGGTTTCGCAGTGTACCATTGCTACGTGGGTGATCTCAGGGTGTTGCTCAAGCGCTTGTGAGATCTGCTCCAGTTGTGGCAATTCGGTTTCAACAAAGTTGAGCGCTATTACATTAATATTTAGATAATTGGCTATCTCAATGATACGCGCACCATAAGCACCATTATTGATAACCAGTAAAGTGCCAGACTTAGGAATAAAAGTTCCAATAGCCGCCTCTACACTTGCTGTACCACTGCCCTGCATTAAGGTTGCACTGTAGTCACTGCGATACTGCGGATCTGCAACTGCAATTTCACAAAGCTGCTTGCGAATAACTTGCACTACACCTTGGTTATATTCGTCATCCCAAGTGCACCAGTCTTTCAACATGGCTTCTTTCACGGTGTGAGAGGTACTAAGTGGGCCTGGTGTCAGGAGTAAATAATCGTTGTTCATAACTTGCCTCTAAACTGGTCTATACCAGATCATTTAACCGAGTTTAGGTGACAACGGCATGACATTTTTATGAAACTAAGATTGATGTAGTAATGATGTTCAATGAAAGCTCGCCTTTACCCTAAATGGCAAAGGCGAAGAGAAGCAACAGAGGCTCTGGTTGTTATCCTGAGTTTAGGTTATTTAACCTGAATTCAGGATAAGAAGTTAGTTAATATTTATACCCATTTGGATTATTGCTTTGCCAGCGCCATGTATCTTGCATCATGGCATCCAGACCACGCTCTGCATGCCAGCCTAATTCAGATTTGGCTTTTTCAGGCGCAGCGTAACAAGCGGCAATGTCGCCATCGCGACGCGGTTTAATGTCATACGGTATAGCTTTGCCCGCTGCCTTCTCAAACGCGGTAACCATCTCAAGTACCGAGTAGCCATTGCCAGTACCTAAGTTATAGATATGTGTGCCTGCTGCTACTGCGATTTTCTCAAGTGCTTTTAAATGGCCAATAGCAAGGTCAACCACGTGAATGTAATCTCTCACGCCCGTACCATCTTTAGTGTCATAGTCGTCGCCAAAGACGCCTAGACTCGCCAGTTTACCAACAGCAACCTGTGAGATATAAGGCAGTAAGTTATTGGGAATACCATTTGGGTCTTCACCAATTAGCCCCGACTCGTGTGCGCCAACCGGATTAAAGTAACGCAAAATAGCAAAGGCCCAACGCGGGTCTGATTTAGCGACATCCTGAAGTACCATTTCAACCATCAGCTTTGACGTACCATAAGGATTGGTTGTGCCACCAACTGGGAAATCTTCACGAATAGGAAGGCTGGCAGGATCTCCATATACCGTCGCTGACGAGCTAAAAACTAGCTTAAATACATTGGCGTCACGCATTGCATCAAGGAGCGTCAACGTACCTTGGACGTTGTTTTGATAATACTCGATTGGCTTTTGAACCGACTCTCCTACGGCTTTTAAACCTGCAAAGTGGATCACTTCTTCAATATCATATTGCGCAAATACACTATCAAGAAATGCCTTATCAAGAATATCACCTTGATGAAATGCAGCTTCCTTTCCTACTATCTCAGCAACTCTATGTAATGAAGTCTGCTGAGAATTGCTTAGATTATCTACGACCACTACCTTTTTGCCTTGCTGTAGCAGCTCTAATACAGTGTGAGAGCCAATATAGCCTGCACCACCTGTTACGAGAATCGTCATATCTATTCCTATGGTTGTTGTCTATGCATTGCATTTAACATGCAATTTAATGTATCGCTATCAATCTTCGCTGTGGCATACAAATGCCAGCTTGTTATCAAAAAAGCTCAAGCGAGAGATCGAAGTCTGACAGTAACTTCTTAAGTTTCTTAATAAGTGGACTTTTTTAGGCGCATTTAAATCCCGGTAATAAATTTTATTATCTAGTGCATATGCCACTTTGTTATCATCCAACCAAGTATAATCTTGCACTTGACTGGGAAGAGCAAAAAATCGCTGAATATGATCGCTCTCTCTGTGGTAGGTTGCGAACCACATCAAGCCATTGACTTGATAAGTAAAAGCAAACACGTCACGCGCACGGTTGTAAGACAAAGTTCGACCAATATCTTCGGCAAGAATTTGTGGTAAATGACCGTTAATATCTGTGTACTGTAAGGTATGCGGAGCACTTTCAGTCGCACCTAAAATAAACATAATCAGATCTTGGTTGCTCCCCCAAGCATGATATCCAACAGGTTCAATATGCTCAAAAACACGACTTGGTTTTGTAGCCTTATCAAACGGATAAAACCACAGTTTTTGCTTACCGGATCCCTCAACCACAATCGTCGTTAACCCTTCCCCATTGGGATGCAGTGTGGGTGAATATTCGGAGACAGGGGATTGCGTGAGGTTGGTTGTGTTTTGGCTTTGAAAGTCGTAAAAAAACAGGTCCGTTTGGCTATTGCCATCAGCGCTTACTTCCGCGGTATAGTAAACCCCAGAATCAGTCACTAGTGGTTGATTAAAATATGCGGTGTTTTCGGTAATTGGTTTAGCACTGAAATGTTCACCTAGTTCAGCTAGCCAAATTTGGCTCTTGGGCATGGCTGAATAAGCCGGTAAACAGGACGCGAAAGCGAATAGACAAACGGCGAGCTTCACACGCATTGAAATGGACATGGACGTTCCTTTGATTTTTCATTGTAGTTATATCACCCCGCTATGATACCCAACACTTGCCCTCAAGCAAAGCTTGCCAAAAACTTTGCTTCGCGTAACATCGAATTAACGGATGATGAAAGCTAAGGCAGATTTATGTCAGACAAACACCCTATTATCGCCATTACTGGTAGTTCAGGCGCAGGCACTACAACAACGACAAGCGCGATAAAACACATATTCCGCAGTCTTAATACCAAAGCTGCCTATGTCGAAGGCGATAGCTTTCATCGCTATACTCGCCCTGAAATGGATAAATTGCGTCGCGAAGCGCTGCAAGAAGGTAAGCACATTAGCTACTTTGGTGAAGAAGCTAATGACTTCGGCGCATTAGAAAGTCTGTTCAAAAGCTATGGCGAAACCGGCAATGGCAAAGTCCGTCGCTACCTTCACACGTTTGACGATGCCGTACCATTTAATCAGCTACCGGGCACTTTTACTCCTTATCAAGAACTGGAACAAAACACCGATATGCTGTTTTATGAGGGGCTGCACGGTGGTGTCGTGACCCCCGAATATGATGTGGCCAGCAACGTTGATTTATTGATTGGCATGGTGCCTATCATCAACCTTGAATGGATCCAAAAGCTCATTCGCGATACCAATGAGCGCGGCCACTCCAAAGAAGCGGTCATGACGTCAATTGTGCGCTCAATGGATGACTACATTAATCACATTACCCCGCAGTTTTCTCGCACGCATATTAACTTTCAACGTGTGCCCACCGTGGATACTTCTAACCCATTTAGTGCTAAAGACATACCATCATTAGACGAAAGCTTTGTAGTTATCCGCTTTCGTGGCATCGAAGATGTTAATTTCCCTTACTACTTACAAATGATCGAAGGCAGCTTTATGTCTCGTGTAAACACGTTAGTTGTACCGGGCGGGAAAATGGGGCTGGCAATGGAGTTAGTACTGACTCCACTTATCAAAGAATTATTAGTAAAGAAACGCGCCCTTGAGAATATGGCTCCAGTCGATTTACCGATTTAACACGCCTTATGTTTTGATTAGGAATAATAGCTTCCTTGCATCGCTCCATATCACACTTTACACTGACGCCTTTTAAAGCATCACGAGTAGTTGTTATATGGACGTGCTTACCATTTTAGTGGGGTCTAAAAACCCAGTAAAAATCAATGCTGCAAAAACCATCTTTGCGCAGTACTTTCCCAATGCAAAAATTGACTGTCAGGGTATCTCAGCGCCGAGTCTCGTTGCGGATCAGCCTTTAGGTGAACAAGCCACCCGCGAAGGCGCAGAGAATCGTGTTACTTACTTACAGCAACATCATCAAGCCGATTTTTATTGTGCCATGGAAGGAGGCGCTGCCAAATTTGAATACGGTGCAGCTACTTTCGCTTATGTCGTCATTGCGGATAACCGTCGAACGAGTGTCGGTCGTAGTTGTAATTTGCCGCTACCGGCATCGGTCTACGCGCGTCTTGAACAAGGTGAAGAGCTAGGGCATGTAATGGATGACCTGTTCAATACCACTAATATCAAGCAACAAGGCGGTGCTATCGGTTTGCTAACCAACCATCTTGCCACCAGAGAGAGTAGCTACACGCAAGCCTTATTGCTCGCAATGGCGCCCTTTAATCACCCAGAGATGTATTTATAATGCCGAACTACACACATATTTTATTTGATGCTGATGAAACCTTATTTAGCTTTAATGCCAAACTTGGATTACAAACGCTGTTTACTCAATATGACGTTGTGTTCACTGACGAGGACTTCGAAGAATATAATGGCTTAAATGCGCCACTTTGGGTGCAGTATCAAAATGGTGAGATTGACGCAAAAACACTTCAGGTAACGCGCTTTAGTCGCTGGGCTGAAAAACTCGATATCGCGCCAGAAACACTCAACGCGGGATTCTTGGCAGCGATGGCTGAAATTTGCCAACCGTTACCGGGAGCTAAAGCCTTGCTCGACAGCCTGAAAGGCCAATGTACTTTGGCTATTATTACCAACGGATTTGCCGCGCTTCAGCAAAAAAGATTGGAACATACAGGCCTTGTGGATCGTTTTTCTGAAGTGGTGATCTCTGAGTTGGTAGGTAAAGCCAAGCCAGACCCGAGTATTTTTGCGCATACGTTAGCGCTGTTGGGGAATCCCGACAAATCCAAAGTATTAATGGTTGGCGACACACCAGCGAGTGACATTTTAGGCGCAAACCGCTTTGGGATTGACAGCTGTTGGTTAAAGCATGATGGCAAAGTCTGCCCCGACCATATCAAGCCAACCTATACCGTAGAGTCTCTTAAAGAGTTGCAAGCGATTTTAATGGGGTAATACCCTGTACAATTGTGTGGGAGTAAACTGACCTTGCGGGTTTTAAAAGCTCGCCGAATAAATCGGCTCCTACCAAAGATAGACCTGAGTGGAAGCAAATTTACCTTGCGGATCATTAAAAGCTCGCCGAGCAAATCAGCTCCTACCAAAGGTAGACCTGAGTAGGAGCAAGTTTACCTTGCGAGCTCTTTACGTTGATAAAGCTGCTGAAGATGCGCCGCAAAAGCCGGCGCTTATCAAGTGATTAAAGTGCTGAGCGCTGTCTTAACACTTCAAATAAACAAACACCAGTCGCAACCGATACATTTAAGCTAGACACGCTACCTACCATCGGGATCTTAACCAGTTCATCGCAATGCTCTCGAGTTAAACGGCGCATGCCATCGCCTTCGGCGCCCATCACAATGGCCATAGGCCCAGTCAGGTTTGCATCAAAAACAGCTGTATCGGTTTCACCTGCCGTACCCACAACCCACACACCGGCTTCTTTAATATCACGCAACGTGCGAGCAAGATTGGTTACTTGGATAAGCGGAACTGTTTCTGCAGCACCACACGCTACTTTTCTTGCAGTGCCGTTTAGCTTTGCAGACTTATCTTTTGGTACAATAACACCATGTACACCTGCTGCATCAGCACTACGTAGACATGCACCTAAGTTATGAGGATCCGTTACCCCATCAAGTACCAAGAAAAATGGTGTGGTTTCTCTTTGAATGATCTCATCAAGATCTTTTTCATTGTATGCGCGCGCCGCTTTAACATTGGCAATAATGCCCTGATGTTGCTCACCATTCGCTTTGTTATCAAGCGCTTTGCGCTGCATAAACTGCACTGAAATACCAAACTTACGGGCATCGTTTACGACTTGATTTAAACGCTGATCTTCACGTCCCTTTAGTGCATAAATTTCTAAAAAGCGCTCCGGCGCGTTATTCAAAATGGCTTCGATTGAATGAAAGCCAAAAATTAATTCGTTACTCACGTTAAAGCTCCCGCTTTATAATCTATTGCGCTTTTTTGCTACGATTTCTTTCGTTTTTACCTGGGCGTTTTGCTTTGCCCTTTGCCGCTTTGGCTTTTTTACTCGTCGATTTTTTCTTCGACTTCAGCGTGCCTGCCTTTTTCGCCTGTTTGAGCTCACCCTTAGGGGTCGTTCTTTTACGCTTTTTGGCTTTGTCATCGCCTTTATTATCTTTATCGCGACCAGACGCTTCACCGTCACGGCGCTTAGCTCCCGGGATTTTACCCGTTTTTAGCTGCTCACGAACACTACTTGCTGTGCTTTTTGGAGATTTTCGACGCCTTGCATACCTGTCTTGCTGACCTTCTTCAGCTAAAGCTAAGTTGATGCGGCGATCATCCAAGCTAACTGAAGCAACCACAACGGTAAGTTTATCGCCGAGTCTAAACACCGTGCGACTATGCTCGCCAATCAAACATTGCTTTGCACCATCAAAGTGGAAGTACTCATGCCCTAAATTGCTAACATGGATCATCCCGTCGATCTGCAGGTCGTCTAACCTCACAAATAATCCAAAGTTGGTGACCGATGAGATCACACCAGTAAACTCGTCGCCAACATGATCTTGCATAAATTCACATTTAAGCCAATCAGCAACTTCACGAGTGGCGTCATCAGCGCGGCGCTCTGTCATCGAGCACTGCTCACCCAGTTGCTTCACTTCATCTTCATTGTAGATGTAAGCGCCACTTACTGGCTGTTGTTGCTGCTGTAAAATACCTTTGATTGCGCGGTGCACCACCAGATCCGGATAACGGCGAATAGGTGAGGTAAAGTGTGCATAGGCTTTTAATGCCAAACCAAAGTGGCCAATATTTTCTGGCTGATATACTGCTTGCTTCATTGAGCGCAGTAACATAGTTTGGATCAATTCTTTTTCAGGGCGATCTCCCAATGACTCAAGCGCTTGGGTCAACTCCTCTGGTGACGGATCGTTAGGTAATTGGCTTTCAATACCCAAGTCTTGCAAGAATTGCCTAAATTGGCTCAATCTTTCAGGGTCTGGCTCATCATGAACACGGTACAAGCTATGGGCTTCGTGTTTTTCCAACAGCTTTGCTGCTGACACATTAGCCAAGATCATGCACTCTTCAATCAGCTTGTGGGCGTCGTTACGAACCACAGGCACGATAGAGTCAATCTTCCGATGAGCATTAAACACAAAGCGCGTTTCTAGGGTTTCAAACTCAATCGCGCCACGCTCCTGCCTTGCAGCCTTCAGCGCCATATACATGTTATGGAGCTCAGTTAGATGAGGCACAAGAGGCTGATAATCCGCTCTGAGCTTTTCGTCACCTTGTAAAATCGCATGGACTTTGGTGTAAGTAAGACGAGCATGAGAGTTCATCACGGCTTCGTAAAAACGGTAGCCAGACAAACGACCCGCTTCGGACACGGTCATTTCCGCAACCATACACAAGCGGTCTACCTTTGGATTTAATGAACATAAGCCGTTGGAGAGTACCTTAGGTAGCATTGGCACAACTTGCTCAGGAAAATACACTGAGTTACCACGCTCAATCGCTTCTTTGTCAAGCGCAGTGCCTTTACCTACATAATGAGATACATCCGCAATAGCAACCCATAAACGCCAACCTCCTGACTTTTTACGCTCGCAATATACGGCGTCATCAAAGTCACGTGCGTCTTCACCGTCAATGGTCACTAACGGTAAATCGCGCAGGTCAACTCGGCCTTGTTTGGCTGACTCTTCAACAAACTCACCAAGATTTGCAACTTGTGCTTCTACTTCACTTGGCCACTCATGAGGAATGTCATGATTACGAAGTGCCACCTCAATTTCCATACCCGGTGCCATATGATCGCCGAGCACCTCAAGTACTTTACCCATTGCATTCATTTGTTTGCTAGGGCTTTGAGTGATCTCTACCTGCACCATTTGATTATGGCGAGCACCATTTTCTTGGCCAGGTACGATGATGATATCTTGAGTAATGCGCGGGTCTTCTGGCACCACGACTGCCATGCCAAACTCAACAAAATAACGACCGACGACTGGTGCACGCTCTTTTTCAAGTACCCGCACAATGCGCGCTTCCACCTTACCACCTGAGCCTCGGCTGCCAGCCTTCGCTAACACCCAATCGCCATGCAGCACGCGCTCCATTTGATACTTAGTGATAAACCAATCTTTGGGTTCGCCTTCGACTTCTAAAAAGCCAAAGCCGTCACGGTGTCCAACAACGCGGCCTTTAACTAGACCATCATCACTTGGAATGGTGTAACACTTAAATTTATTGAAGTGCAGTTGACCGTCTCGCTCCATTGCGCGCAAGCGGCGTTTAAGCGCAATTTGACGTTCTTCGTCTTGCACTTTTAAATCGTTACACAATTGAGAGAAAGAAGGTGGTTTGGCCGCGCTTTTAATGTGTTCTAAGATAAATTCGCGACTAGGTACTGGATTGTCGTATTTTTGCTGTTCTCTATCGAGATAGGGATCCTGTTTTGGCATTACTGTCTTGTTAAATAAGCTATGCTGTTATTTTAACCCAAAATAGCCTAATGACCTAGGCCAAGATCGATGAATCTTTTTATGCAGATAGATTAACCACTGAATTTGATACCGACTCCAGTGTTGCAATTTGGGCATGAAGTTCTAATAAACGCTCAACTGAGCGTCTAGCAACCATAGCAAGACCGTCCCAATCAACTTGCTCTTCCGAGTAACTTAGCTGCGCAGTTGCTGCTTGAACAAGCTCGGCAAAATTCACCATGCCAAGCTCCAGTGCTTCGTTTTCAATGTAGGCAAGTTTATCAACGGCTAAGTCAGTTACATTCAACTCTGTGAGCCCTTTAATTTGCGCAATTTCGTACTCAAATCGATCGGCTAAATACATCAATTTCGTCGCCAGCACACCTGAACTTTCACGGTTTGCGAGATCCATAAATTTTGATTGATCAATCAGAGTCTTGCATTCCAAGCGAGACGTTGTTTTTACAGTCGCACATTCCAGTGCCGCATATAAACGGCTTGGCATGATAGGCTTAGTTAAACAGTCCTGCATGCCAGCTCGGAGGCATCGCCTTTTCAATTCAGGATCGCCATCACCCGTTAACGCTATCACCTTAACGCTGGAGGTGAAGCCAATTTCGTTGAAGCCCTCTTTAAACCACTCAAGACCATTACCATCTGGCAGTCGCATGTCCAACAAAATAATATCGAAATTGTGTTCTAATAACGCGACCTCAGCTTCTGCAAGGCACTTAGCAATAGAAAACTCACTCACCATATCGTTTAAATAGGTGCTGATCACATCAATATTCATGGCGTTATCTTCAACAACAAGCACATTGAGTGCTAGCTGCTCTGTATTAAACTCCGTGCTCTGTAACGGTGAATCACTACACTGGCAATCTAACTCAAAGCTAAACACAGTGCCATTGCCAAGCTTGCTGTCGACGTTAAGCTCAGAGTCTAGCCCTTGCAGCAGTTGCTTGCATAACGCCAATCCAAACCCCGCACTTTGCGAGATGGATTGCTCGGTATTTAATGTGACAAAGGGCTCGAAGATCTTTTCCATTTGTACTTCAGTCAGTCCTTTGCCCGTATCTTTAATTGCAAAACGGATAGTTTGCTTATCCTCAGCGCGACTTGTGCCTTCAAGGATCAACGTAATAATGCCTTTATCTGTGTACTTAATCGCGTTCGAGAGCAGATTTCTAAGTACCAGGGACAATGTATCTTGCTCGACAACATGAACGTCCTGTGGATACAGGCCTTTAACCTCGACCCTCAAGCTCAACCCTTTAGCCAATGCCAGCGGCTGTAAGAGGCGAACTAACTCTTGCGAAAGACTATAAAGCGAGACAGGCACGCGATTTTGCGCCGCATATTCCCCTTTCGCTTGCAATAATACTTGATTGGCTAAGTCTGACATCGACATCGCGGCGTGGACGATAACATCGCATAATTGAGCATGGCGATTGGGCTCACGCGGCACTTTTTTAAGTGATTCTGCATGACCAACAATGGCGTTTAGTGGTGTTCTCAGTTCATGACTTAATAACGTTAAAAACTGTCCTTTTACTTGCGCTGAGTGCTCAGCAGCAGTTTTTAACAGGCAGAGTTCTTTTTCACGACGGCTGCTACATAACAGGCATAAAGAAAAACACAACAGCAGCGGCATCGTGCTCACAGAGACAGCAAAAAACTGATTAACCCAATTTGCCGAGACAAGGCTATCTGTCACCGAGTAGCCACCAAGCATGACCAACCTAAAAGTAAACACGGCTAGTAAGCTCAAGCACGACAGGCCAAACGCCCAATGTGCTGCACTAAACTCCTTCGATAATAACTTTTGTCCTTTATTCAAAGCCCGTAGGCAATAAATCATCGCCATCGCCCAGACTAAGTAGTTGATCCCGACGCGAGCGATAAAATTAAAATCCACGTACAAAAAGTAAGTAAAACTGGGAATACCCAATGCGGCTAATACATACCAAGGCATATAGTTACTTTTCACACTAAAAAACGCATCAACACCACGAGCCAGATAAAAAAGCCCAAATGCGATAGTGAGATTGGGAATAAAAATTGAGAACGTAATAGGAAGTGTATAGGCAGCTAACAAGCCACATCCAATTGCGGTAAGCGCAATGAAAATAAGCCAATCTCGAGTGCCTGGTAGGCCTTTATTAATAAACCAGTTTACGGCCATAAAAACTGTACAGACCACAGTCGTTATTGCGGTAACTTGAATAAGTAATTTAGGATCCATTATTGCACTCAAAATTAATACATTATTATTACTTAGCGAATAGTGCAGTATATTACCGCACAGCATTATTTTGAAGTATTAACTGGATATATGCTATTACACCGAGTTACAGCCATCCTTTTTGCTTAGCAATTCTTGCTGCATCTACCCGGTTTGTCGCATGTAATTTTGCGATAGCGTCGGATAAATAATTTCTCACTGTTCCCTCACTCAAAAATAGCTGTCCTGCGATTTCAGCGGTTTTTAATCCTTCACTAGCTAAACGTAACGCTTTGCGTTCCTTATCGGTAAGTGGATCAGCATCTTCCAAAGCGTACAACGCAAGCTCTGGGTCAATAACCTTATACCCGTTCATGACCTTTTTCAGCGTTGATAGCAAGTACTCACTTGGGGCTTCTTTTAATACAAAACCATTTACCCCTAAAGTGATCGCGCGACGAATATAACCCGCCTTAGAAAAGGTCGTCATGATAACCACTTTTGTGTCTGGCATTTTTTGTTGTAAGTGCTGAGCAAGCTCAAGTCCAGTGACTTGTGGCATTTCAATATCCGTTAGCACGATATCAGGCGTTAACTTTGCTAACTTTTCCTTTGCAACTTGACCATTTTCAGCCTCGCCAACCACTTCTATCTCTCTATCTAAGCTCAATAATGCCGCGATAGCCCCTCTTACTAATGCTTGATCTTCAACAATAAAAACTTTGATCATCCTACTTCCCCTAATACTGCCTTAAAGTATCCGCCCTGTTCGGTGTGATAAAATAGTTGGCCACCACATTCTTTCAATCGAGTACGGATCCCCATTAAACCATTTCCTTCTTTTATGGACTTTATAGAACCATTATCTTTAATTTCTACAAAGACATTTTTGTCAGTTTGCCGCAGTGTGAAACAAACCTTATCTGCATCGCTGTGACGAATAATGTTGGTGCATATTTCTTTAGCAAAAAAGCACAAACAGGCTTCGCTTACTTTATCTAAAGTGACCGCCTGCAATTCTAGCGTTACGGCAATGCCCTTATCTTTTAGCCTCGATGCCAAAATGTGCAGCTGAGCATCAAGCGCTAGCTGATGGTAGCCGGTGACGGCTTGGCGCACTTCGCTTAATGCTTCTCTCGCTAAGTCTGCAACCTGCTGCGCTTCTGATTGCGCTTGCTCTAATGCATTTGCAGCAGCAAATTTACTCGCCAACTCCGCTTTTAATGCTATCGAGCTGAGTGAATGGCCGAGTAAATCATGTAGGTCGCGCGCAATACGCTCTCGTTCAGCCACTGCGCCTAATCGCTTAATCTCCTCTTCACTTTGCCTCTGCAACTCTTTGTGTACTCGCTCTCGGTGTGACATCCAACCAAAAATAAAGAGTCCACATGCCACACACAGTGCAGGCATCAAGAAATAAACCGTTTGCTGGGTCGCGATAAATTTAGCCGTTAGCAATACCAACGCTATGATGACCAGCATCGCAATGATTTTATAGCGAGGCAGAAAATTAAAACCGCAGAAAAAAGCAATAAAGCCAAATAACGAACTCGTCCCGGTCGTCACCCAACTACCTGCAACACAAAGCCCTGCCATCAGCACTAAATTCATCACCAACGCATTGCCCGTTTTTGCAATACTCTGCCAATAGAGCACGACAAAACTAAGGTACACAACAACTTGCAACGCAATATTAACTGCACTCAATTGCGCCCAGTTAAATATCAATGGGAAAAAATAAAAGGTTGAAAATATAAGGGGTCCGGCATTCCAAAATGAGCGCCGTTTCTCAACTAGGGTAAATTCTGTGGTAATGGACACAAGCTTCTCTGATTCACTCTTTTTATTATTATTTACGTTTAAGCGCAGAATGTTGAGTGACAAGTGTCAACAATCTTGTCATCTCAAAGCGATTAAATGATAGACTGCTAAAAAACAGTTCTAATATTCAATATGCGCCCACAACAGTCCGCTTTACTCTCGCTTCATAGTGCCGTTTTATTATTTGGTGGAACAGCATTATTTTCAAAATTAATTTCACTCTCAGCACTGGATATCACCGTTTACCGTACCGCCGTTGCTTTCGTTGTGCTATTACTGTTACTCAAAATACAACGGCAGCCGATAAAATTAATACACAAAAAAGATTATCTAACAGCTTTAGTTCTTGGTGTCATCGTGGGACTTCATTGGGTGACTTACTTTGCAGGCATGCAAATGGCGGGAATTGCAGTTGGGATCATTGCCTTTTTCACTTACCCCGTGATCACCGTTTTTTTAGAGCCTCTTTTCACTCGCAGCCGTGTACAGCTAAAAGATTTTATCAGTGCGAGCGCGGTGTTATTTGGTATCTATCTGTTAGTACCAGAAGCGAATCTTGGCAACCAAGTTACCTTGGGGATTATTACGGGCGTATTCTCGGGCGCACTCTTTGCGCTCCGCAACTTGCTCCAAAAGCGCTTCTTTTCTCACTATAGCGGCCCACACACAATGCTTTATCAAACGCTTCTTGCATGTCTCATGCTGTTAGCATTTGTGGAAGTGCCAATTCAGCAAGTTTCCACAGAAAACATTTGGTTAATCTTGCTTGCAGGTGCAATATTTACGGCAATTCCACACGCCTTATTTGCCTCTAGCCTACGTTATTTATCTGCCACCACTGCAGGGTTAATTTCTTGTTTACAACCATTGTATGGAACGCTATTAGCTTATATTCTGTTACACGAGACGTTGACACTTACAACATTACTTGGCGGGTTGTTGGTAGTTAGTGCAGCCTGTTTTGAAACTTGGTCTATTACAAGGAAAAAAGCATGATTCAAGTCTTAGCGCACCGTGGAGCCAGTGGCAGCTATCCAGAAAATACACTTGCTGCAATAGAAGCGGCTCTCCATATTGGCGTTGATGGTATTGAGTTGGATGTGCAAAGTTGCGCGGATGATTACGCCATTATCCACGACACTTGGCTAGACAGAACCACTAACGGCGTGGGTAGAGTTAATGAACAAACTCAAGCCTACCTTGCCACGCTTGATGCCGGTAAAGGGCAATCAATACCCACCTTGCAGCAAGTGTTCGCCACCATAGGCAAACAGACAGATATCAATTTAGAACTAAAGCATACCTTTGGCCTAGATAAATTCGTTACCTATATTGAAGAACATATCCAGCAAGGCGTGATCACCAGAGAGCAGCTACTCATCTCCTCTTTTGACCATCATCAACTATTGTGGCTAAAGCAGAAATTACCTTGGGTAAGAATTGGCGCGTTAACCGCTTCTATTCCAATTCATTATGCGCAATTTGCCGAATCGCTCCATGCCTATAGCATTCATATGGACAAAAACTTTATTAATCATGAATATGTGTTGGACGCAAAATCTCGCGGATTAAAGGTATTTGCTTATACGGTCGATAAACAACAAGACATAGATATGATGCTAGATTTCGGGGTGGATGGTATTTTCACCAACTTTCCATGCCAAACCAAAATGTATTTACAGGGCATTGGCGCCTACGCCACCCCAATTGAGTAACTGCTTGATCGCTTTAGCATTGTTATTCCATTTAGCTCATCTATACTGAGACAAATAAAGTGGCACAATGATGAGCCCAATATGAGTTTATATATGCGCATTTATAATTTTGTAGAACAGACGTTTTTCTATACCCTTTCTCGTAAAATTGTTGGCAATTTAGGCTTTTTATTCCTATTTCAGGTTATTAGCTTGGTTTGGCTATATTCTGAACTTGCTCACTCCGGTGCGAGTATGGGACTGTTCTGGCTTATCACTATTGTGATCTTTGCTGCATTTGCATTTACCGTCTTCTATATGCGCTTTTTAATCGTACGACCAGTACAAGCGATGAAAGAGTCATTGGAGCGTGTTAATCGCCAAGACGGTAACCTAGATGCGAAACTGCCACAATTCACTTATGACGAATTTAGAGATTTAAGCGAGCAGTACAACACCTTTACTACCCACCTTAGTGTCCTTTTGGAAAAAACATACGAAAGTGCCGCTGCGGCGACACAAAGCAACCGCGATATCACCAGCTCCATGCAAAGTACCGCAAAGTATGGACAGCAGCAGCTGAGCCAAGGTGACACGATTATTGCCGCTTCCGATCAGGTCAGCCACAGTTTACAAAGTATTGTGCACAATACCGATCAGGTTTATCAGGCCAATACCGAAAGCTTGCATTTTGTTCGCGGTTCATCACAGTCGTTAACTAAGCTTGTCGCTGAAGTAAAACAAATCACCACGCTACTAGGTAACTTTTCATCGACGGTTTCAGGCCTGAAAGAAAATAGTGAGAATATTCGCAACATTCTAAAAATGGTTGAAGAGTTTTCCGACCAAACCAACTTGCTTGCGCTCAATGCGGCAATTGAAGCAGCTCGAGCAGGTGAAGCCGGGCGTGGCTTTGCAGTGGTTGCCGATGAAGTTCGTGCGCTGTCGGTCAAGGTCAATGCTGCCACCCGCCAGATCAGCGATTTTATCAATCAAATGAACGTGCTGGTCGGTGAAACCAATCAAGAATCAGAACAATTGATTTCTCATTCAAGCTCAGCAGAGAAAGCCATCAGTGATACCTCTCAAGGCTTTATTTCGATGAGTGATGACTTTGAACGCAATCAAGCGCAATTAGAAGAAATCGTTAGTGCGGTACACCAACTTGAAGAAACGCAAAAACATACCCATCAAGCAGTGCAACAAATTGTTGAACTGGGTCAGCAATCTAAATCACAAATTGATGGCGCGTTAGCCGAATGCCAAAGTGCTCAAAAGCTCACAGAAACCACTCAAAAAGAACTTACTCGCTTTGTTTCGCGGCGCTAAGCCCGCGAAACATCAAATGTGAGCACTTCGCTGATGCTAGCTTTGTTTAGCGCCAGCATGACTAGCCTATCTATTCCTAGTGCAACACCAGCACAATCGGGGATCCCCGCGTCAAGTGCAGCCAATAACCGCTCATCGGCCGGCACTGGGTGTAATCCCATCTCAGCTCTGAGCTGGTTATCTTGCTCAAAACGCGCTCTTTGCTCTGCTGCATCCGTCAATTCGTTAAATCCGTTGGCCAGCTCCATATTGCGATAATAGAGCTCAAAACGCCCTGCAACGCGATTGTCTTTCGGGTTAAGTTTTGCCAGCGCCGCTTGGGATGCCGGAAAGTGATAAACAAAACAAGGTTGCTGCTGACCAATTTTAGGCTCTATTTCCATGCAAAATAGCAATTGCAGTAAAGTATCTGGATTATTCTCGATAGCTGCAATATCACCATAACCGTATTTATTGGCGTGCGCTTTCAATTCCGTCAGCGACACGCTTAAAGGGTCAAATCCAAGATGGGTCTCAAAGGCTTGCTGGTAAGTCATCGAATCACTAGCTGGACAGTCCAATAACATCTGCATCAACTCATCGATTTCCGCCATTAAGTCAAATTCGTCAAAGCCCGGACGATACCACTCTAACATCGTAAATTCTGGATTGTGATGACGCCCTGACTCTTCGTTACGAAAAGCCTTACATAATTGAAAAATCGCACCACTGCCTGCGGCAAGTAGTCTTTTCATCGCATACTCGGGTGACGTTTGTAAAAATAAAGGCAAACCTTGGCTGTGATTTGGGCCAACAAATCGAGTATGGAAAGTATCTAAGTGAGGGTCGGTCACTGAGGCTTGAGAAAGGCTCGGCGTGTCGACTTCCATCACATTACGAGCCGCAAAAAAGTGCCGTATCTTCGCTAAAATTGCAGCCCTTTGCCTAAGCGTGTCTATCGTTGCACTTGGCTGCCAATTGTTCACCGTCATTGTTTACTCCAAAAAAATCCCAGCAACATGCTGGGATTTATTAAACATCGTAAATTGCTTTACGCTATTATTTTACGCGGCTTACGTATTCGCCACTACGTGTATCAACTTTGATCACTTCACCAATTTGAACGAACAAAGGAACACGAACAACAGCACCTGTGCTTAGAGTTGCAGGCTTACCACCAGTACCCGCAGTGTCGCCTTTCAGTCCTGGATCTGTTTCTGTGATCTCAAGCTCAACAAAGTTAGGTGGTGTTACTGCGATTGGGTTACCATTCCACAGTGTGATAGTACAAACGTCATTTTCAACCAACCATTTTACGCTATCGCCAAGTGCTTTTTCATCAGCTGCGATCTGCTCAAATGTTTCGTTGTTCATGAAATGCCAGAACTCACCATCAGTGTATAAATACGCTAGATCAGTATCCATTACGTCTGCGCCTTCCACTGAGTCGCCAGACTTAAATGTTTTCTCTAGTACTTTACCTGAGATAAGCTTACGGATTTTAACGCGGTTAAACGCTTGTCCTTTACCAGGCTTGACCATTTCATTTTCTAAGATAGAACAAGGCTCGCCGTCCATCATAATTTTTAGGCCGCCCTTGAACTCGTTGGTGCTATAATTCGCCATCGTATCCTCTAATCTACGTATATTCGAGTAATTAACCTGCTAATGATACAAATAAATGAAGTAAATTTGCAGACTAACTGGCAAAAAGAATTAGCAAATGTTGTCACTGACCCACAAGAGCTACTCAACATCTTGGGGTTGCATGACCAATTTGATGCACGAGACTTTGCAGCTAAGCGCTTGTTTCCTATGCGAGTACCTCGCCCATTTATCGCTAAAATGCGCCAAGGAGATCGTCATGATCCCTTGCTATTACAAGTGTTACCTGTACATCAGGAATATTTAACTGAAGCGGGATTTAGTAAAGATCCACTCGAAGAACAAGACGCGCCTGTACCTGGTTTGTTACATAAGTACCGCTCTAGGGTATTACTCATGCTCAAAACTGGTTGTGCGGTCAACTGCCGCTACTGTTTTCGACGCCACTTCCCTTATCAGGATAATCAGGTCAACAAACGCACCTTAGAGCCTGTATTTGATTATTTGCGCACCCATCCTGAAATCAATGAGGTGATCTTAAGTGGCGGTGATCCGCTGATGGCCAAAGATGACATGATTGCTTGGGTGCTAGAACAATTAGAGGCTATACCACAAATCAAACGTTTGCGTATTCACAGTCGCTTACCGGTAGTGATCCCAGCGAGAATAACCGAGGAATTGTGCCTACGTTTAACAAAGAGTCATTTAAAGGTGATTTTGGTAAATCACATTAATCATGCAAATGAAATCGATGATACCTTTAAAGCCGCAATGCAAAGGCTTAAACAAGCCAATGTGACTTTGCTAAACCAAGCTGTGCTACTTAAAGGAATTAATAACGATGTTGCGGCTCAAGCTCAACTGAGTGAAGCCCTATTCGATGCAGATATACTGCCTTATTATTTGCATTTACTCGATAAGGTAGAAGGCGCTAGCCATTTTGATGTAGAAGAGCGTGAAGCCAAGGCGATAATGGCTGAGCTTTTAGAAGTGCTACCGGGATTCTTGGTCCCTAAATTGGTAAGAGAAATTGGTGGTCAGCCAAGTAAAACGCCGATTGACTTAAATTTACTAGACTAAAATAGCAAAAAATCGGTGCTAATGACCCTAGCACCGATTGCTTTGCACATATCTATCGGACATGCCGAAGACAACGTGCCATCAGACATAAGCTTACGCGTATGTATTGATGTTGTTGCCCAGCGTTGCTGTCACTGATTTAGCTGGCGTTTGTGCTGCTGCACTGCTGCCCGCAGATTCAATTAAAGCAAGCGCGGCTTGTCCATCTGCTTTCTGTTGCTTTTTTGCCAAAACGGCGCTGTATACTTCACCGCTTTGACCAGCTCCAGACATAGCAGGTAGGTTACTTCCGGAAATATTCATAAGTGATTACCTGACTTTTTGATGGATCAAATTGGTTATCGGCGTATAAATTTAAACCTTTAGGATAAATTACGAGATAAATTTCCAATTCCTTTGTACTACTTATAAAAGGGTAGATTTACACCTGACATTTGTAAATGAAACCCTTAAAATAAGCGCTTTTAGTAGGGCGATTAGGACTGACCATGCAAGCCGTTATCGAAAAACTCAATGAAAATCTCAAGATCATATACCGCCAAGCACTAGATGCGGATAAAAAACTCGATGAATTGCAGCAGCAAGGTCATGGTAAGTTTAAAGCGCTATTTACAGAAGAAGCGGGGTTTACGTTTGAAGCAAAACGCTTTAAACCTTATGTTTTAGATGTTGCAGCCGACGTTGAAGGCCTATCGACAACTGAAGAAATTGACGAGCAAAAACTCGCACTTGTTGTGAAAAAGTTACAATCCTTACTACAGCTACTGGCTACATTTAAATAGCCTACTAGTTAACCAAACACGCAGCTTAGCCGCTGCGTGTAAGCTTATCTCAAGGCTAATACCGGTTAATTAACTAACTTTTTTCATCAAGTCATCTTCAAACCAATCAGTTAAAAGACGCTTTTCATAATAAAAAGATTCGTCCATGCCTCTTTTTATTCTATCCATGAACGACATATCTTTTAAGGTCACGCTATTTTCCTCTACGATGGTTGTACCAGACTTATCTGTTAACTTGTAGCTAATTTCAAAACGGGGGAAATGGATTGGTTTAATCACCCGAATATCAGTGGTACCGTAATGAACATCACCAGCAAGGTCTATCTCATCAAAGGTAATTGCGAGCTTGTAGCCCTCGGGTAATTTAGTCGCTAATTCTTCTAGGTGTTTCTGCAGTTGCTTTTCAACCCGTTTATGAAATGAACCTCGCGTTTCATTACCAGGTCTAACATCGCGATACTCTTTAAAGTCCTTCCAAGTCACAGCGACCTCACCTGCATTGACAAACAAGGGAGTCATAAATAAAGCAAGTATTGCAATTTGTGTTTTCATCTTTGGATCTCCTTCAAACTCTACCATCACCTTACTCCTTCATTGTGCGAAGTAAAGCAAGATCACACCCTTTTACGCAGTGTGACATTTGACTACATTTACATAACCAACCTAAAGCTGTACACAAAAGTTAGTTAGCTAACTGAATGAAAAACTAAGTTCACTAATACTATTCCACCCTAGAGCAGTGCTTTCTCAAAAGCAATGTAGATTTTCGGGGCTATTAAAAACAAAGTTAAAGCACTCTTAAGGAATCACAATTGCTAGCGTTCAAGTTAGTTTATAGTTAGTAAGACCGAAATTAGGGTAAATCGTTCTCAAACGGATGTAATCAAAGCCCTCAGGATTAAGTAGAGCGCTGTATGGTGACCTGCTCGGTGCATCACCTGTAAATGCAGCAATAGACACAGACTCGTCAGATACTTGTTTCTCTTTGGTATCTTTAACCTGATTAGGTTCTGGCTTCTTTTTTACGGACGCAGCAAGCAGTTGTGTAGGTGTTGATGTATTCGTTGTTGACGTCGAATGGATATTAAAAAGAATAGTCATAAAAGCACATTTTTTACAACACATGGGCGTTTAATCAATACCCCATTTTATACCCCAAAAATGATGAAGCTTTAGCAAATTAAAGACATAAAAAAACCCTAACATCAAGATGCTAGGGTTTTTCTAAAGCGTGTTGTGCTTAGGAGATGATGTTTATCACATCATGCCGCCCATGCCACCCATTCCGCCCATGCCGCCCATATCTGGACCAGCAGCTTCTTCTTTCGGAATTTCAGCAACCATCGCTTCAGTGGTGATCATTAGACCAGCAACTGATGCTGCGAACTGAAGTGCAGAACGCGTTACTTTAGTTGGGTCTAGGATACCCATTTCGATCATGTCGCTGTATTCGCCAGTTGCAGCGTTGTAACCGTAGTTCCCTTCGCCAGCTTTAACTGCGTTAACCACAACTGATGCTTCGTCACCTGCGTTTGAAACGATTTGACGAAGTGGTGCTTCCATCGCACGAAGTGCCACTTTAATACCGTGGTTTTGGTCTTCGTTGTCACCAGTTAGCGATTCAAGCTTGCTCGCTACGCGAACTAGCGCAACACCACCACCAGGTACTACACCTTCTTCAACCGCTGCGCGAGTTGCGTGTAGTGCATCTTCTACGCGGTCTTTTTTCTCTTTCATTTCAACTTCAGTTGCTGCGCCAACTTTGATTACTGCAACACCGCCTGCAAGTTTTGCCATGCGCTCTTGTAGTTTCTCTTTGTCGTAGTCAGAAGTTGCTTCTTCGATTTGTGCTTTGATCTGAGATACGCGACCATCGATTGCTTCTTGCTCGCCAGCACCGTCGATGATAGTTGTATCATCTTTAGTGATAACCACGCGCTTAGCTGTACCTAAGTCTTCAACCGTAGCTTTCTCAAGCTCAAGGCCAATTTCTTCAGAGATAACCGTACCACCAGTTAGTGTCGCGATATCTTGTAGCATCGCTTTACGACGGTCACCAAAGCCAGGAGCTTTAACCGCAGCCACTTTCACGATACCACGCATGTTGTTTACAACCAGAGTCGCCAGCGCTTCACCTTCAAGGTCTTCAGCAATGATTAGTAGCGGCTTGCTTGTTTTAGCAACAGCTTCTAGTGTAGGAAGAAGTTCACGAATGTTAGAGATCTTCTTGTCTACAAGAAGGATATGTGGGTTATCTAGCTCAACTTGGCCTTTTTCAGCGTTGTTGATGAAGTAAGGTGATAGGTAACCACGGTCAAACTGCATACCTTCAACTACATCTAGTTCGTTCTGTAGTGATTGGCCTTCTTCTACAGTGATAACACCAGATTCGCGACCTACTTTTTCCATTGCTTCTGCAATGATGTCACCAATCTCTTTGTCAGAGTTAGCTGAAATCGTACCAACTTGTGCAATCGCTTTTGCGTCTGAACAAGGCACTGAAAGCGTTTTTAACTCTTCAACAGCAGCGATAACTGCTTTGTCGATACCACGCTTAAGGTCCATTGGGTTCATACCCGCAGCAACTGACTTAAGACCTTCGTTCACGATAGCTTGCGCAAGAACAGTTGCAGTGGTAGTACCATCACCCGCTGCGTCATTTGCTTTAGACGCAACTTCTTTAACCATTTGTGCGCCCATGTTCTCGAACTTATCTTCAAGCTCGATCTCTTTCGCAACAGATACACCGTCTTTAGTGATAGTTGGTGCACCGAATGACTTTTCTAAAACGACGTTACGGCCTTTAGGACCTAGTGTTACTTTTACTGCGTCTGCTAGTACGTTTACGCCTTTTAGCATTTTTGTACGAGCGTCACCTGCAAAACGAACTTCTTTAGCTGCCATGTTATAAATTCCTCTTAAATTCTGTTGTCGATTAAACTAAAAAGTATTAATTATTCTACGATGCCTAAGATGTTATCTTCGCGCATGATCAGGTACTCTTGACCTTCGATCTTTTCAGTTTTTTCGATGTAAGAGCCGAACAACACTGTGTCGCCAGCTTTTACTTGTAGTGCTTTAGTTTCACCATTGTCCAACACGCGGCCGTTGCCTACTGCAACTACTTCACCACGTGAAGACTTTTCAGCTGCAGAACCAGTTAACACAATGCCGCCAGCTGACTTTGTTTCTTCTTCAAGACGCTTAACAATGACGCGATCATGTAAAGGACGAATGTTCATTTATATAGTTCTCCTAACAGTTTCTGAACAATGACAGAAATAATGCTTTTTTAAGGCGGTGTTACATCCACAGGTTGTGGTTAACACACGCAATTTTAATTGCTTTCATTTATGGGGATGGGCAAATTAAAACCCAAGAGAAAAAACCAAAAAAATTTAGTCTTTTCTTTCGTATTCACCTTCAATCGTTGTTGAAGAATTTCTACCCGATTGATTTTTAAATGGATCTCTAATTTCTTCCTGCGGTTCCGCACGCTCGTCGCGTGATTGATTAGCAAACGGTGACTGACCTGAGTGCATGCCTGTTTGCACTCTTACGGTGGCATGGGCTAAAAGCGACTGCGCCAGCTTTTTTCTAACGGCTGGGGTTAACAGTAAAAAACCTAATACATCGGTCATAATCCCAGGCGTCATCAATAGCACACCGGCAATGATCACACACAAACCGGTAAATAAATCTTGTGCAGGCAATTGCCCACGAGACATCTGTTGCTGTACGTTGACATAAGCGCCAAGACCCTGCTGTTTAACCAGTCTTGCCCCTAAAATGGCGGTACCAATTACAAGCGCAATGGTAGCAAAACCGCCTATCACCTCGCTGACTTGGATCAGCAAAGCAATTTCAATAATCGGAATAGCGATAAATAAAATAAATAAGAATCTAAACATACTTTCTCCAAATCTACGAAAGATAAATATGGGTGCAAAGGTCTTAATTCAAGCGATACAAGTAAGATGCTTTAGAAAAGAGGAGCTATCCGCTAAGATGCCATTACTAACCCTAAAATGGAAATGGCAATGGGCGTAAGATATAAACTCGTCTTATCTACATGCGATTCGGTTGCAGAAGCGCGTAAGATTGCAACGCAACTTGTAACGCAAAAACTTGCAGCTTGTGTGAACCTAATCCCGGCAGTGGAATCTATTTATGTTTGGGAAGGTCAGGTTGAACATGCACAAGAGACCAAGCTGTTAATCAAGACAAAATCCGAAAAACTAGAGCAAGTGATGGCCGCTATTCGTGACTTACACAGTTATGATGTCCCAGAAATTCAAGTCGTGGACGTCACCAGCGGCAACTTAGCTTATTTCAAATGGATGGACGAGGTATTATTGTAATGCGACTCTTAGTAGTTCTTTTCTCATTGCTGATGTGGTTTCCCGCGCAAGCAAACAATGTGGTGCTAGACAGCTTACTGGCTCCTAAACAACAGACTTTTTTACCAGTAAAAGAAGCATTCAAGTTCGATTTTGACCAGCAAGGCAACACTTTGTTTGTGGGTTGGGACATCGCCGACGGCTATTACTTATATAAGAAGAATCTTCAAATTATCGCCAAACAAGCCGACATCCAAGTGCCAGAGCTTGAATCAGGCAAGATGATTGAAGATGAGTTTTTTGGTCGCACTGAAGTCTACTTTAATAACTTATCTGTTATCTCTAAGCTCAGTAATATCGAGCAAGGTGCAATCGTAAAAATACGCTATCAGGGCTGCGCCGAAGCTGGACTTTGCTATCCGCCAGAAATTGTAGAAGTGCCGTTAAGCACGATTGCGGGAGAAAAGCCAAAGACCACGTCAACCAAAGCTCCTGAAACAAAAGCACCTGAGACAAAAACAGAAGCTCAAAGCGAAAGCGCGCCTGTGGATGACGATAATTTGTCTTTCACTGAGCAGCTAATGCAGCGCAGCTTACTTGCGAATATTTTGACGTTCTTTGGCCTTGGTATTGGCCTTGCGTTTACCCCTTGTGTATTCCCGATGTTCCCAATTTTGTCGAGCCTCATCGCCGGTCAACAAGGCCTTTCGACTAAAAAAGCCTTCAGTTTGTCTTTTGTTTATGTGCAAGGTATGGCGGTCACTTACGCTGCACTTGGGTTAGTCGTTGCGTATTTCGGTGGCCAAATTCAAGGCTACTTGCAGCATCCCGCGGTACTTATCAGCTTTAGTATATTGTTCGTCGCACTCGCGCTATCTATGTTTGGGGTTTACGAAATTCGTTTGCCTAGCGGCATGATGGATAAACTCACTCAGCTCAGTAACAAGCAAAAAGGCGGCAATTACTGGGGCGTATTCATTATGGGTGTACTATCAGGACTTATTGCATCGCCCTGCACCACGGCTCCACTTTCCGGCGCGCTATTATTTGTCGCGCAAAGTGGTGATTATGTGGTGGGCGCGGTAACGCTATATGCACTTAGCTTGGGCATGGGCCTACCGCTATTACTGTTAGGTACCTCAGGTGGAAAATTACTGCCAAAAGCAGGTGGCTGGATGGATCAGGTCAAAACGCTATTTGGTTTTGTGATGCTCTTCGTACCGCTTATCCTTTTAGAGCGCATTGTAAACTTTGACATCATAGTACTAATGGCAAGTATTTTGGCTATTGCAACAGCTCTATATTTACACTTCTGGCAAAGCCAGCTTCAAGCAAGTAAAGGAAAGACGTTACTATGGACAATGGCGCTTATGTTACTGATACCGGGTTTATTTGGTGTTAAAGACGCGATTATGCCTAAACAAGAGCCAAGTTTAGAAGCCAGTCTAATACAAACTCAATTACACGTGGACGAGTTAGCCGCTGAGTTGACCGCAGTAAAACAACAGTTAGTAGAAAAGACGGCTGGGCTATCCGCAAAAGACCAACCAAAAGCTACTGAGTTACCAGCCATAAAGCAACCAAGAGTAAGTGGACTGCAAAAGTTTAGATTGATCCCTGATTTAGCTGCACTGCGAGAGGAAGTGATCAAGGCCAATGCAAAAGGCAAAGTGCCTATCGTTGATTTATACGCAGAGTGGTGTGTCGCGTGTAAAGAGTTTGAGAAATACACTTTCCCGAAACCTGAAGTACAAGCACAGTTCAAAGATTATGAGCTATTAAAGCTCGACTTGACCAAAGCCAATGACAACACCCAAGAGATCATGGAAGCATTTACGGTGTTTGGTTTACCGACTATTTTAATCTTTGATAGCCAAGGTAATGAGATGCCAGCACACCGCATCACAGGCTTCTTAGATGCAAAAGACTTTGCTGCCCATCTAGAAAAGGCCAAGCAGGACGCAAAGTAACCATTTTAGGGGCAAGCTTATTTGCCCCTCTTCCCTTCTGATTAGACCAGTATTTTGCTGCTATTTACCTCGAACTCTCTATAATACTCCACGAAATGGAGAAATATTTGCTATTTGCTGGAATTCGGCTTAAGTTAACAAGCCATACAGTCTAAATTTTTGGCTAATGCTTTAGTTATAGGAAGTTCGCGTAATATGTCTGCAAAATTAAAGATTTTATTAGTAAACGGCCCTAATTTAAATATGCTAGGTCGCCGTGAGCCGCACAAGTACGGCACGCAGACTCTCAACGAAATTGTTGACGCATTAACTGAATATGCAGAAGCACAGCAAGTCAGCTTGTCACACATTCAAAGTAATAGTGAAGCGCAGCTAATCGAGGCTATTCACGCTCAATATGAACAATGCGATGCGATTATCATTAATCCTGCCGCATTTACCCATACGAGCATTGCCCTTCGAGACGCTTTACTCAGTGTGGACATCCCTTTTTATGAAGTACACATCACCAATGTGTACGCCAGAGAGCCATTTCGTCACAAGTCTTATTTTTCTGATGTGGCGGAAGGCGTGATATGTGGATTAGGCGCGTTGGGCTATCGTGCTGCATTTGATGCAGCGTTAGCGCAATTGCGAAAACAAAATAACTCAAATTAACTAACAGGCGGGTCATTGTATGGATATTCGCAAGATCAAAAAACTTATCGAGCTAGTAGAAGAATCAGGTATTGCAGAGCTAGAAATCACTGAAGGTGAAGAGTCAGTACGTATCAATCGCCACAGCAGTGCACCAGTTTATGCGCAACCTCAACAATACATGGCAGCTCCAGCGGCACCTGCACCAGCAGCACCTACGGCGGCTCCTGCAGTAGAAGCAGCACCAGCAGAAAGCAGCGCACCAGCAGGTCACCAAGTTAAGTCTCCTATGGTTGGTACTTTCTACACAGCTTCTTCTCCAACAGCAGCGGCATACGTTGAAGTAGGTTCAAAAGTAAATGTTGGCGACACACTTTGTATCGTTGAAGCCATGAAGATGATGAACCAGATCGAATCAGACAAAGCTGGTGTAGTGAAAGCAATCCTAGTTGAAAACGGTGAGCCAGTAGAATTCGACCAACCGCTATTCATCATCGAATAATTACGCAGAAGGTCAACGTTATGTTAGATAAAGTAGTCATTGCAAACCGAGGTGAAATTGCACTTCGCGTATTGCGTGCCTGCAAGGAGCTGGGTATTAAGACGGTTGCTGTGCACTCAACAGCTGACCGCGACCTAAAACACGTTCTTCTTGCGGATGAAACCATTTGTATCGGAAAACCTGCGGCAAGCGAAAGCTATCTTGATATTCCTCGTATTATCGCGGCGGCAGAAGTCACAGACGCGGTTGCTATTCACCCAGGTTACGGTTTCCTTTCTGAAAATGCCGACTTTGCTGACCAAGTTGAGCAAAGTGGCTTTATCTTTATCGGTCCAAAGGGCGACACTATTCGCCTAATGGGTGATAAGGTATCGGCAATTGAAGCGATGAGAAAAGCAGGCGTACCTTGTGTGCCAGGTTCTGATGGTCCATTGACCGATGACAACGACCGCAATACGCAGATCGCTAAGCGTATTGGCTACCCAGTTATCATCAAAGCGGCAGGCGGCGGCGGTGGTCGTGGTATGCGTGTCGTTCGCAACGAAAAAGAACTTGCAAACTCTATCGCCTTAACACAACAAGAAGCGAAGCAGTTCTTCGGTAACGGCATGGTTTACATGGAAAAATTCCTAGAAAACCCACGCCATATCGAAGTTCAAGTACTCGCTGACGGTCAAGGCAATGCAATCCACCTAGGTGAGCGCGACTGTTCAATGCAGCGTCGTCACCAAAAAGTAGTGGAAGAAGCACCTGCACCAGGGATCACAGCAGAAATGCGTAAATACATTGGTGATCGCTGTACTCGTGCGTGTATCGAGATTGGTTATCGCGGCGCAGGTACGTTTGAATTCTTATACGAAAACGGCGAGTTCTACTTCATTGAAATGAACACCCGTATTCAGGTTGAGCACCCAGTAACAGAAATGGTCACTGGCGTAGACTTAATCAAAGAGCAACTTAAGATTGCTGCTGGTCAACCGCTTTCTATCACACAAGAAGACGTGGTGATCCGTGGTCATGCAATCGAGTGCCGTATTAACGCAGAAGATCCAGAGAGCTTTATCCCTTCACCGGGTAAAATTACACGCTTCCACCCAGCTGGTGGCCTTGGGATCCGTTGGGACAGCCATATTTACGCTGATTACACAGTACCGCCACATTACGACTCAATGATCGGTAAGTTAATCACTTATGGTGAGAACCGTGATGTTGCGATCGCTCGTGCTAAAAATGCACTGAATGAACTCGTGATTGACGGGATTAAAACCAATACCCCGCTTCACAAGAAGATCTTGTCTGACGAGAACTTCCAAAACGGTGGTACGAATATCCACTACCTAGAGAAAAAACTAGGCATGCACCAATAACCTAATTCGTTCTCCTAAAAGAGGCCGGCCAAATGCCGGCTTCTTTTATCTCTGCCCTACTTCCAACGAACGTTACTGCTCGCTCATCTTGTGTTTACAGCAAAAATCCAACCCGAATTCTAAGAGACTCTATTTTTTACACTGCAAAACTAGACCAGTAGTTACCTCGCCATTTTAATGATCCGCACAGCTCAACACCCTAACCACTACAACATTGGCTTATTATTGAGCAATCAATCCATTCACCCCGACTTTTTCACGTTTTAATAGTGACAAGCCTGTTAAAAATTTTTATACTGCCTGCGCTTTCAGTGATTTACCTTTAAATCACTACAGCAAATAGTCCTATAGCTCAGTTGGGTAAACTTTCAAAGAAAGTTTACGTCGAGGAAGCGAAGGGATATTAGCGCAGCGACCCTGAGTGTTAAATCCGAGACCGGAACCAAGCTTCATGGACGAATATAACGCGCAAAAACACAAAATGGCCCTATAGCTCAGTTGGGCGAATCAAGACCGAAGCACCGCTTCGCAGCTTGATGAGATGGAGGCAGGACGCCGACAGGATATTGCTTCATGGATGAATTTAATGAGCACTTACAACACAAAATGGCCCTATAGCTCAGTTGGTTAGAGCGCACGACTCATAATCGTTAGGTCCCTGGTTCGAGTCCAGGTGGGGCCACCATTTTTGTTACCTTACGTCTTTTGTACTCTTTTTTAACGTACTACTGAAATCAATATTCAAAAGTCTATTTGATTGCAAACTATGAAGATATTGGCCTCATAACTCCTTAGCCCTAAATTTTAAAGTTGCACAGCTTCAACCCAAAAAGACGGTACAAACGCAACTGTCAATCCACATAATAAAATACTGAAACCTAGTAACTAGAGCGTCAGATGACTCGAACCTCGACCCACTTGAACTCCATTCACCTAGTGCTGGCAAAACTCTAAGTATTTATATCCACATCACGTACCACTCCAGATAGCGGTTGCAGTAATTAGATAGTTGCCAAAACCAGAAAAATCAAAAAGTTGCATGAAGTTACATTTACCTTATATTGAGACTGAATAAAAAACAAACACAACTGTAAAGGAAAGACTATGGTTACATTCAACACTCGACTGCTTGCTATGGCATTGGCTTGTGGTTCCACTTCTGTTTTGGCTACACAGGTATTTTATGATCAGGATGGTGCGGGAGATCATTCGCAGTATCAGGGCGCACCTGTTGATTTTATCTCAGCTCGTGCAGGCACAACTGAGTACTTTAATGCGCTCACGGGCGGCTTAGCGGCGGATGAGTGCCATCAATTTGAAATGGTTAATACACAAACCGGCGATTTGATTGCTCCTCTCACATTCAACGCGCCCTTTATTTCTGGCCCACTGCCTGCGGAGCATAAACTGACAGAAAAGTCGGTTAAACTCAGCTGCACGTTACCCTCAGGTGAAGAGGCGATTGTTTATCACAAGATACCCAAGGCTCCCGCCGTTGTATGGCACAGTGAAATCACAGTGGCTGATTGGCAAACGCCGAGCAATGGCCCAGGGTATTTTGCGGATGTTCAATATACCGGCTTGATTAATATTAATAACAACTCGCACCAAGGCCAGTGCCGTAAAACCAACTACGTCAGTGGTAACCCAGAATTTTTCAATGAAAGACATCAAGGTGGATTTTATAGTGATGTCTTGAATGTTGTCGGTGAGGCTAAATACAGTGGTTTTTATAAAGTGCTGGTGACGGAATTAATTTGTAAAAACTCGGGTGGTACGACTCGCCTTGTCGAAACTTGGCATATAAACCAAAACTCACAATCCCGTGAGCTTTCTTCCGAGCTATTTTAAACACAAGAATAGTGCAGCCTAGCTGCACTTACTTTACTGAAGTTTAGCTCACACAAATTCCGTATTTGGGCAGAATATCATCAATGACACAGAGGCGATGCTTTTTAGCTGCATCGTGAAAATACTTCCAGTTAGAAGTTAAGAATTCACTGCGAAATGAATAGCTATCGTCGTCACCTTTAGCACGGGTTGTTCCTAGCGCTTGGTGCTTCCACGACCCCTCACCTTTGGCAATGTAAGTTAGGGTATAACTTCCAAGCCCAAATAGGTTAGCTTCGATGGCATCAAGCCACAGTTGATGACGTTCTTCACCATCATCCATATCAAATTCAGCAAAGCACTGCGCTATTTCTTGCTTTAATGACTCACTCAAGCCACTTGTAGCCTCGCCTCGATAGTCTTGATAGACCTTGCAAAGCTCATCGGCTGCGATTAGAAAATCGCTTGGATTATCTCGCACTACTTTTTCGCCCAATCCGTTGAAGTAACTCCACTGCTGATGAGGCTGATCAGGGTGAGAAAGCGCCTGCCCATGTCCTAAACTTGGAATATCATCTTGAAAAACATCAGAAAAGTATTCGCTTATTCGCTCGCGCCAAGTCTCTTCTGCTTCACCATTCAAGTCCATTATTTCAGTCACTTCATTGACTTTATGCTGTATGCCAGCAAATCCCTGGTGGCCCCAAGTATCAATAAAGACATGAGAGGTGATACCAAGGCGGTGCAGTCCATAAGGCCTATGCTTATCTGCAATACACTCAGCGACCATATCTTTTGCTACATGGGAATGTGGCTTACACACTAGCTTTTGAATAAAGGTGCCCGACGGATTTTGCCCAGCAGGTAAACCGCCATTACCCGGTAAGAAATGAAAAGGTACCCACACTTTCATGTTCTTTAAGCTGTCTAGGTTTTTATAATCGAGCATTTTATGAGCGGTTGCGATGCGCTCATAAGCTGCACCGTTATCAAACTTAATGTGACCATAGTTTGTTGCATCATCTACGTATTGTGCCGAGTGAGCAATAATTTCAGCCTCTTGGTCGGTGAATCCCGCCGCGCGTGCGACCACCCATGTCATGCCATGATGTAAATCAATTTGCATTTTTCGTTATCCTTCTCTTTTCCTTTACCGTCACAGTGTAGTCCGTGATACTGAAAATGTAACTATTCCTTACTGTGATTTAGTTGCATTAGGCGTTTGCGGCTCTTGGCTTTGCGGATCCGTAGCATTTGGGTTAATCGAGGCTGGCAAAGCCGGTGCGCTCCCCTCTGTATTTAAAATAAGCGGTAGGCCATCTTTACCACTGCCTATTACCACCACTTTTGCGTTATTAGATTTCGCCAATTCTATGGTTGCTTCTATGCCGCGCCATCTTAGATAAGTTTCAGAGATCCCACCACTCACCGTTTCTTGAAAGTCGGCTATCCCCTGCGCTTCGGTTTTTTTCCGTTCTGCTTCTTTTTTGGCTACTTCTAAACGCATTTCATACTCTTGATTTAAGTACATCTGATTCACTTTAGAAATAATTGCGTTATGTACTTTATCTGGCACATCCACCTGCCGAATAAGCATATCGTCAAGGTTCACTAAATTATGCCCTTGCATCGTACTGTTCTCTTGCTCAAGAATTGTTTTTTCTTGCAGCTGTAGCTCCTTTAACACCGTGTTCAATAGCCGAGCCTGAACTTCTAGACGCTGATGACCATAGACTTGCTCCGCAGTATAGTCAGAAACAATCATGCGCACTGCAGAGGCAACCTCAGGGATCACCATTTCGTCTAAATAATCCGCTCCAACTAATTTATGCAGGTAAGGAATATGCTCCACTACAGGACGGTAACGCACGGTAATATCTAGCTGGATCCGCAGGCCCTCAGAGGTGATCGCATGTACCTGAGTAGTCGCGGTTTGGAAGCGGCTCGAATAAATCGTCAACGTATCCCAAGGATAAACTAGCACCGTGCCCTCATAAAATGGGTGTTCTACGAACGTACCACCGCCAAGGCGCTTCCAGAGTACTCCAACTTGACCTGAGTCGACCTTGATAAAAATGATTTTGACCAATGCAACGGCAATAAACAGTAGAATAAGTAACGTCACACCAGCACGAAAGCGCCAAGATAAAATACGCTTATGCCACTTGGGCTTGTAACGCTTTAACACCCGCATGAGCAAATTAGATAGGATCAGTGCCAGTATTAAGCCGCCGGCGACGAGTAAGGCAAAATCCCCTGAAATATTAATGTTCATGATGGTACTCCATTACTTTCACTGTCGTGGTGTGCTAACAACTGACCTTCCTCCATTTTTAAGTGCACATCGGCCAAATGGAAGTAGGCGTCGTCATGGGTGATGGCAATAATGGTGTTACCGCGCGCTTTTAAACGAGGTAGCACTTGTTCATAGAATTTTCGCCTAAAGATAGGATCTTGATCCGCCGCCCACTCATCAAAGATGTAAATGGGACGATTTTCTAAAATGGTACTCAAAAGCGCTAAGCGCTTGCGCTGACCTGATGATAAGTCTATGGTGCTAAACGCCCCATTTTGAATACCCACTTTGGCGCGCATCTCTAAAAAGTCCAACCATTCGTCGATTTCTTCAGTACTCAAATCACGAATACCATAGAGCTGCTGGAACAAATGAAAATCCGCAAAAACGGCTGTGAATAGGCTTCGATAAGCAAGGCGATTATCTTCCGTAACCGCTTTGCCATTCAAAAGAATTTGTCCGCTCTGTAATTCATAAAGGCCAGTCAACATCCGGATAAACGTTGTTTTACCGCTACCATTACCACCGGTAATAAAAGTGGTTTTTCCTTGCTCAAAGGTGATATCCACCGGCCCCACAGCAAACGGACGATCGCTGGATTTTTTCTGGTGTTGATAAAACGCCCCCGCTAATGTGATGGCATTAAATGAGGTTAGGCTTTCACTCGGTTTAGGCCGTTTAACCTCTTGCTCATCTTGGACATTTTTTAAATCGCGCTCCAATGCTAAGACGTTTTGCGCCGCCTCTGTTGCGGTGGTGAAAACGGGGATCCCACCAACAATACTGGTAATAGGGCCGATTAAAAATAGCGATGCGGTGGTAACTTTAATGACCACATCGGTATACACGTCAGAGAGCATAGGGACGATAAACACCATCGCGCCTGTCGCTGCGAAAAAGGTGATTTGCGACAGAATAAAGTCGGTCGCAAACAAGGTTTGGGTTTTGGTTTTTGCACGCCTTGCACGATTCGAATCACGGCGGTACTCATGTTCTAAATCTTCCGCTCTTGGCTCACTGAGCTTTACTTCTTTAAAGCCATCGAGCAAATCAGATAAGCGTTGAATAAGCTGATTTTCGCTTTCAAAAGAAATGCGCATGTTGCGCTGGATTTCATTGGCGCGTAAACGGTGAATACTCGCGCCGACCAAAATCAGTGTCGATATAACCATAAACGCCACAAAAGAGTGCCAGGCAATATAAAGAGATGTAAAAAACACCAAACTGATGGATTGACCAATGATCACAAACAGCTGCGCCGACTGAGATATGGTCTGTAACTCTTTGCTGATGGTATTAAAGATCCGCTCTTTGCCAATTTTCTCTAGCGTTGACAGCTCGGTATGACGAATGCTTTCAAACAGATCGACTCTCAATTTGTCTATGGCACGCTCCACCATTTGCGCGGCTTTAGTCATCAATCTTTGCTGAGTGAAACCATATATTGCAATCGTCAGTGTAAATAGCACCAAGTAGTAAAGAATATGATTTTCTTTATTAATATCAGAGATATTGGCTGCTACGTTGTTGATAAGCGCAAGCACCAACGCGTTGGCCAAACCAGAAATGCACCCCAGTGCAACAAAGGTCCTTTTCTTTATCTGAATATGTCGGCGAATTAATTCGTACAATACCATTGTTATTATCTTTTATTGTTATTGGGCTACCGCCCGCGCATGCTACTTAGCATAGTCCCTAAAAATCAAAACTGCCTGTTGGATTTAAATAAATATTGCATTAAAACATTAAGTTATATTTATAAATCGCCCAGTTTTACCGGCAATGTAAGATCTCATTCCTCGTCATTCACCTCTGTGGGCTTGCGCTTTTGCCCAACTAGTAAAATGATCAAGCCAACAATAGGCGTAAACATCAACGAAATTAAAAAGAAGCCCACAGGTCCGGCAAAGGTGTTTCGTCCCCAATAACCAGTTAAAATGCATAACACTAAATATAAAGCGATAAGCATAATTTTCTCCAAGTTGTTGATAAATTTGGTGCGAAGAATAAACCAGCAGTTGCCTGCCGGTTTATGTCAGCCAGTATCGGTTATACTGTGGCTTTTTCCGCTGTAGCTGTTGCGTCCGCATTCCCTTTATTTGCACGATACTTAGCTGCGATGTCTGCGATATCCCCTTTCATACTTGCTAGATTCAGGTCTATCAGCGTGCCGCCATTTTCAAAGTGTCGAACAAAAGTTGCGCCTACTGCGTGTGTTGATGCCGCAGACACAACTGGCATAAATGCGATTGCGCTTAACGTGCCAAGTACAGGAACCGCCTTCAAAAAGCTGCTTAGTCCCGCGCCCCCTAAGGTTTGTGGAAAAGAGCCGCCGATCAATGCGCTTACTGTGCCACGCAGCTTGTTGTCACCATATGATTGACCATAGACTTTTGCGACTTCGCCTATCATCTTCATTTGGATCCCTGTCAACGCCACTAAATCAACCGCAGGAACGGGAATAAACCCAGAGCCAAACGACCATTTTGTGTATTTGTCGACAATCAGCTGAGCAACGGCTGCTCTGTCTTCATCAGCAACAAGTTGTGATTCCTGTTGTTCTGGAGCATCGCTCGCCTTGTCATCCTTCGCTGTTTTTGTCACTGCCATAATTCATCCTCTATGATTTATTTAAACAGTTGTCGAACTCATCAAGCACCATATTGGCACTTGCCCTAGTACCCAAAATCAAACAAGCTGCACTTATTCAACTCTGAGCTTTACCGCCTTCATCCATGATGAAGAAGTAAACCTAAGAACAACCAAGGATTTGCACAGTGTCACAAATACAACTGAGCGAAACGTTGCCACCTACTGCAGGCGTTCTATTAATTTGTTTAACCGAGCGCGAAAGCTCGATATTTTTCCCTACCGCGTTATGCCTGATTCAAATCTTGCTGGCATTGCTCGGTACGGTGTTTATCACTATAGAAGATAATGTTGCGGATCTCCTTGGCGATACAATCTGACTCAATCCCCTCTTTCACATAGTTGCTAAACACCATGATGCTTTGATCTCGTTCCAGTAGACGGGTAAAACTGGTCACCCATGAATAGGGGTAACTACCTGAGTACTGTAAAAATTTTTCATACATTCTGAGATTTGCATCGGCCGGGTTTTCGGGGCAATTTGCCACTTTGCCGTACTGGTTTGGGTCAACATAAGTGACAAACCAGCCATAGCCATAGTATTCACATTCTGTGCTACTGCCGGTATTGGAATATGGTGCAAAGGCTGCGAGCTTTTGTGCATCATTTAAAATCTGAGTGCCATACAAGCCCTGATCCCATTTGTGCATATCTTCTACGGTCGAATACAAATCTCCGGCTGAGTAAAGCACCAGCGGGTTACTGTAAGGGTTGACCAAAATGTCTTCATAGGGTGCAGGCCCGCCAGTTGCTGGTGGACGACCATTAGCAAGGGATAAATACTGGTTTTGGTTGTAGATGTAACCTGTGGTCATATTTGAATAGACACCAATCGCACTGTAAGAGCCGCTGTCCGTCATGCTAAGCGGATTTAGAATTTGCTCTTGAACGATATTGGCAAACCAATACTCACGACCGATATTGCCTTGTTTGCCAGCCGCTAACTGCTCGATGATATTACCGATAAGATAGTAGTTACAGTTGCTGTATTCATACTTACTGCCGGGCGTAAATGACGGTGTGCCACTTTGCCCCGCTTCGGCACCACAGGTGCAAAAGCGATTACTAAAATCTTCCGGACCGTTAAGGTCTAGACTCGAATTATATAAATAAGGCCGCCAACCGTAATTATCGTATACGGCTTCGTTGTCGCTGTAGTTATTGATCCCAGACGACATGGTAAGCAAATGATGTAGCGAAACATCCGCACATTGGTTATCTGGGTACCAAGGCAAGTGATCGCCAATGGTTTCCTGCCGCAAGTCCTTACCATCTAACATCTTCATTAAAATAGCGGCCGAAAACGCTTTGGTATTGGAGCCAATGCGATACTTGGACTTAACGCTGTTATCAACATCATATTGCATGTTCTGTGGTCCGCAGTTGGACTGGTACACCACTTTATCAACCGAGGTGATATAAACCGTGCCAAAGAATAGGTTGGCATCGCAATATTCTTTCACCACCGCCTCTATCATTTCTAATTGATTAGGCATAATGGTGTGATTATCTGCGACGCTCTTTTTCTGCAAACAAGAAGCCAGTGCTAAGGTGATGCAAAATAGCATCATCATTCTTAGCCGTAGTTGTATTAGCCATTTCATTTTTTCATTCCTTACATTGCCAACCACGTAACCACTAACAAATGTTGTTGCCCGACTTTCATCGGAATGAGTACCAACTAGTTATGCTGACGCGATATTTGCCATGCCAACTAGTACTTTACGAGTGCCTGTATAGGCCTCTCTGCCATGAGTAAACAGCATATTATCCAGCAGCAAAATATCGTTTCTTTGCCACGGGTAAGCGAAAGTGAGGTCTTGATAAACCTGATTGATAAGCTTGATGTCTTGGTCACTTATTTCGCTACCATCACCAAAAAAGGCGTTACGAGGTAAAAATTCGCTGCCGATACTGTCACGCATTTGTGCACTGAGTTGATTATCTAGACTCGAGCAGTGGAACAAGTGAGCTTGATTAAACCAAACCTTTTCACCACTTTTTGGATGACGCATGACCGCCGGACGCCATTGCTTGGTTTGTAGCCTTTTATCATCAAGCCAAGTAAATTCGATTTCATTTTTTCGGCAGTATTGCTCAACCTCGGCTTTACTCTCGGTCTGAAAAACCTCTTGCCAAGGTAGGTCGATATCACCGTAGTTACGCACGTACTGCACACCTAAACGCTCAAACTTGTCTCTTAATTCACCGGGAATACGACGATATACTTCACGACTGTCGGCAAGTGGTGTGCACCCACCCGTGGTTGCTGGGATCACACAAAAAAAGCCCATTCGCATCGGCCAAACATTGGAGTAAGCATTTTCGTTATGCTGCAGGATCACTTGATCGGCATGATATTCCGTGGTGGTGTAAATATTGTTGTTCAGTGCCGTTCGTGGCGAAGAGCGATAAACATACTGGCTTAAACGCTCACCAAACAAGGTCTCAAGTATGGCGCTAAACTGATTCGTGCTCACAATATTTAAGCCACGAAGCAATGCAAAACCATCTCGCTCAACCCAGTTATTCACCTCTTGAACGTGGTTTTTCACCCATGCCATGCCGCTTTGTTTAACCTCAGATAAGTCATGTATCCGAGAGTCTGCTGCAATCGTTGTCGGATCCAATTCCAAAGAAAGTGCGTGATCCATTGTTTTCCCATCCTTAAAAGTAAGTACTTTTGCTAGTGCAACACATAGTTGCGCTCAATTATGTTAACCAACTGCCCTACTTGCTCGGCTTGCAGGCAGGACAAATGATCTCCTTTGACTTCATAACAAGAGAGAGAGTGACTAAATGGTTTCCACCCCATGTCTTTATTCACAGGACGGCCTTCAAATTCTTGTGTTTGCTGTGTTTTTACAACGCAAATTGGGGTGTCGCTAAGCATAGCCGGCATCTCAATATTTGCTCGCAGTTGGGCACTAAAAGCTTGCTGAAAGTGGCGTAGATGCGCATCACTAAAATTAAATCCAGCTTGGTGTATCCAACGATTGAGATAGGCAATGCGTGCTGAAGGATCACCTTGCTTATAGGCACTGATTTCAGCATCAGAGACACTAAGGCGAAAAAACGCTATCAGATTATCCAGCATCATTTGTGCGATTTGTGCTTCATCCAAGTTAAGCGCTGGGCTGCTTGGTACAGGCGTATCAATCACAGTTACCGAGCAGCCAATTCGACCTTGTTGCTCAAGTAAAGTGGCAAGTTGATAGGCAATAAAGCTGCCAAAAGAATGTCCGACCAAATGCACTTGTTCACCAAGTTCAGCGTCTACTAATACACTCAAGTAATATTCTGCGGTGCGGCCAATAGAAATTAGCGTCTCGGGTTCCTCGGCTAGCGCCTCTGGCTGCAAGCCATAAACGGGTATACGGCTATCAAGCCCATTCACCAAAGCATGAAACGCCATTAGCCAACCTCCCGCCCCCGCAATCAATACCACAGGTGTAAAACCAAGCTCGCCCTCTTGCAAACACACTAAGGTTTTACGCGATTGAGGTTTACCATCGCATTCGCCAAGACCATCTCTCAATGCTTGAACATACTGACTGAGCCCATGCACAGTCGGATGCTCAAAAAGTGCCGACAGCGGCAAATTGAGCTGTAGGTGCTGATTAATATCACCCACTAAACGCATCGCTAATAGCGAATGACCACCTAAATTAAAGAAGTTATCGTCAAGGCACACTCCATCCACTTGCAAACGACAGGCAAACTGCTGCGCTAATTGAGTTTGTAGTGGTGTGAGCCTTTCCTGCTTAGCCTCTTGCCGCTGGGATTGAGGCGGAGTGTATAAGCCGGCCAGCGCTAAGAGCTGTTTGCGGTCTACTTTGCCGTTCGTTGTCAGCGGAAGTAGACTAACTGATTGAAACAACTCAGGGACCATGTAAGTGGGTAGTACTGCGCGTAATTGCGCTCGCAGAGCAGCATCACTCACTTCCGTATGCTGCGCTGGCTGCACAAATGCCACCAATTGCGCGTTGTTACTGCTATCTTCACGCACCACCACAGCGCAAGCAGCAATTTCGTCTAGCTGCTGAAGTTGCCGCTCAATCTCACCCAATTCGATGCGGTAACCGCGCACTTTAACTTGGTCATCACCACGACCTAGATACAGCAATTCATTTGAGGCTAAACAGCAAGCGCGATCGCCAGTTTTGTATAGTCGCTGGCCACTATTTGGCTCAATGATAAAGGCCTGCTGCGTCTTTTCTTCGTCATTGAGGTAGCCTCTGGCAAGGCCAGTACCTGCAATGTATAAATCCCCTTCCACACCGGTGGCCACCGCTCGAAGCTGCTCATCCAGTAAATATAAAGACAAACCCTCGACGGGCTGACCGATTGGCACGCGTGCGCCGCTGAAGTGTGTGACATCATTAAGGGTTGCAGAAATGGTTGCTTCGGTCGGGCCATAGGCGTTAATAATTCGAATACGGTCGCCATAGCGCTGCTGCCAATCGGTGAGCGCGGCAATCTGCATCTGCTCGCCACCTATGGTGATGATCCGCAGCGAATCTGGCAAGGTGACTGAAGTCGCTGCAAGTTGATGCCAATACGCTGTTGGCAAACTCATCAATGTTAACTCGGCATCTTGGCTTAATTGCGCCAACTTGTTGGGGTCCAACATGTCGTCTGTCGGTGCCATCACCAAGGTTGCGCCACGAAGTAAAGTACAAAAGACTTCTTCCGCAAACACATCAAAGCTCATGCTAGCAAATTGCAGGTAATTGTCGCTGGGCGTAATCGCATATTGCGAGGTTAATGCCTGCACATAATTAACGACACTGGCATGTTCCACCATCACCCCTTTTGGCATGCCCGTGGTGCCCGAGGTGTAAATTACATAACAGAGGCCGTCAATCTTACATGGCGCAGTAAAGCAACGACTAGGCTGCTCCGCCAAAGCGCCCTGAATACTATCTAAATCGACTTGAGGCACCACCTGCTCCGAGCTACCCTGCCAATATTCTGTTTTGGTAACCAGCATGGCTGCATTGGCATTTTGCAACAGCAAACGACGTCGAGACTCGGGTAGTGTTGGTGCAATTGGTAGATAAGCTGCGCCCAATTTGAGCACCGCAAGCATAGCCACAATAAGCTGGTAATTCGCCTCTAGACACAGACCAATAATAACGGGGGATGTACTCGGCTCTAGTCGTGAAGCAAGGTAATAGGCGAGCTGATTGGCGTCTTTATCCAGCTGTGAATAGCGATAACAGCGTGCCTCCCCAGAGGCGGTACTATATTCACGAATAGCAATATGCTCAGGAAATTCAGCAGCAACTTGAGCAAACAATTGCTGAATAGGTAAATTTCGCGTTTGATATTTCGCTGCTTGCGTCAGTGCAAAAGTAGGCAGAGGCAATGCCTTGCTGTACGGCGCGTGTTGAGGCTGCCAAGACAATTTTCCGAGTGTTTGCTCTGGCTGTTGTGTCGCAGCTAACATCAGCTGCTGCATCGCCGCAAGGCTTTGCTCGATAAACACTTCATCAAAGCATTGCTGCTGATAGCTCAGCGTGAGCGATAAACCGGCCCCTACGCCGACCACAAAGGTCAATGGATAGTGCGTTTCGTCAACTTCACTTAAGGTTGTTGCGATAAATGGCAGCGCAGCGCTATTTTGTAACGGATCTTGCGGATAATTTTCAAAAACATACAAGCAATCAAACAATGGACTGTCGTTTTCAATACCCGACCACTGATAAACTTGTGTCAGTGGTGTATGCGGGTGCTGCGCCAATGCCGTAAGCTGCGATTTCACCGCTTGCAGGTAATCTTTCACACGCGCATTTTGATCTATCGCGACATGGACCGCTTGCGTATTGATATACAAGCCAACGCGCTGCGCCATTCTACTAAGCGCAGGAGGTCTGCCCGCGATGGTTTGACCAAATAAGGCATACGGTTCGTTGCAGCAATTTGCCACCCAATACGCCCAGAGCCCTTGGATAAACTGATTGACGGTAAGTCCTTGTTCGCCTGTAAAGCGAGTCACGGCATCTTGCAGCGATTGCGGTAAAGTCACACTAAGTTCTTTAACACCAGCCGCTTTATTTTCAGTGTAATTTTCAGTGTGAAGTACCTTTTCGCTGAGTAATGTGGGCGCGGTAACTCCACCCAAATACTCCCGCCAAAACGCTTCGTCGCGGTCAACATGCGTAAGCAAATATTCGATATGATCGCGGAAATTATCTACCACAATGGGCCGTAACTCACCTTGGCAACGGGCTTGATAAAATGCCAATAATTCAGCAAATAATACCGGCAGCGACCAACCATCCATGATGAGATGATGATAAGTCCAAACCACCCCAACATTGCCATCTTCAAAAGCAATTAACTTCAATCGCATACAAGGCGCTTGTGAAAGCCTAAGCGGCTCGGCAAGTTCCACCGCAGCCTGTGATTTCACTATTTGCGATTGCTCTTCTGCAATGACACTGCTGTGCAGCAGTTTGAGTGGCACATCGGCATGTTTACAGACCACTTGCAGCGGCTCGCCAGCAACATCTATAAAGGCCGAGCGTAATATGCTGTGCTGTCTAATCAGTTGCTGCCAAGCGTAACTCAACGCCTCAATATCCACACAACCTTGTAGCAATAAGCTGGTTTGCTCGACATAAGGTAGCGTGCTTTGAGCGTGCGCCTCACGTGCCGTTTGACTGTGGAACCACATGCCTTGTTGCAAACCAGTTAGAGGGTAAATATCCTCAACTTCCCCTTCAACCTGCCCAAGTATGCGCTGTAACTGCCGTTCAGAAACGCCGCTGAGAAGTGCAAAGTCACTGACTGTGTAATGACGTTGAGGCTGGGATTGGCAATGCTCGATGACCTGAATTAGACTTTCGAGTATCTCTTTACTTAATCGCTCTGCTTCTTTAGATGTTAAGCGCTGGCTGTCAAACTCTAACGTTAACGCCAGTTTACCATCCACGACCGCCGCTGTTAGTTGTGCTCCAAAGTAACTGAGATTTGACTCTGCAACCAAAGTGCCCGTCAACTCCCGAGCATCTCCCAGCAAACCTTGTTGCTCAATGACTGTATCTAGCTGGCCTAAATAGTTGAAAAACAGTAAGCCTCGGGTATCAATCTCAAGTGACGAGCGAACGTTTGGCTCTGGGTGTAAATACCGCGCTGCACCATAAATACTGGCGACTTTAGCGCTCCTTTCAAGCTCAACCTTGATACTGCAAATCACATCATGCAAGCAGCTGCCATTACTAAATAACTGTATTGGATAGAGCGCCGTTAACCAGCCAATGGTTCGGCTGCTATCCAGTGCCTCCGTCAGTAACTCGCGCCCATGCCCTTCTAGCATGATCACTTCACTGCCTGCACCACGCTTTTGCACACACCAGGCAAGCGCACTAAGCAGTAATGTTTGCGCCGTCGTACCATAACTGGTGTTGGCGGATCCCAGTAGCGCACGGGTGTGCGCTGCTGACAATGTGTGGCGAACTTTGGCTATGGTTGGGGTCGCGCTTGTATCTTTAAGACTCAATAAGTGCGAAGTTTCAGCCAGTGCAGCCACATTCTGCCATTTGTGCAAATCGCGCTTATTGGTTGCAAGTTCACGATAAAAATCGGCAAGTTCAGCCAAGTTCGCGCTTGCGGTAGGAAGCTCCAACGGCACATTGTTTATTTGCTGCTGTAGTAGCTGGCTCACATCTTCAAGTAACACACGCCAAGAGACGCCATCCACTAGCAAGTGATGTGCGCTAAACAGCAAGCGATTATTGGCCTCACTATCAGGTGTAACAAATAACACCGCTTTAAACAGTGGCGTGCCAGTAAACGCAAAGCCTTGCTGCACTTGCTCACTGAACTCGCTCAGCTCAGCTTGCCATGCTTCACGCTCAAGCGTATGCGCCGTAAATACCTTTTGAATATCAATGCCATCACGTACAAATAGGGTATTTTCATCCGCCACCACCAAACGTAGCGCATCGTGCTGAGCTATCAAGTACCCTATCACTTGCATGAGCTGCGCTGGTGTGACGGACTTATCTACACTCACCAGCACGCTCTGATCCCAATGACTGGGGTTGGCAAATTGTTGGGCAAAAAACCAATGCTGAATTGGTAATTTATCGAGTTGACCAACCAATGGCTGCCTTGCTTTACCCATCGGCACATGAATATCTTGCTGGGCAAGTCTTGCAGCAAGTGCCGAAACACTGGGGTAGGTAAACACGTCGGTAGCACTAACTGGTAGCTTGAGTGCTTTGGCTTTACTGGCGATTTGAATACTCAAAATAGAGTCGCCGCCCAAAGCAAAATAGTCATCTTCAGCGGTCATCGATGATGTATTTAATACCTGCCGATAAATCGCCAGTAACTGGGCCACGATGCTGTTAGCCTGTGGTGTGACCGCGCTTTGCTCGATTACTGTGATAGTCTGTTGAGTTTTACCAAGTGCTGCCAAGTCACGATGGTCAACCTTGCCATGCGGTGTCAAAGGTAGCCTTGCGAGCATGACAAAATGCTCTGGCACCATATAACTTGGTAGTCTTTCCTTTAGCTGGGCTTGAAGCACTTGAGGCTCAGTGTTTGCCACCACAAATGCCTGCAACTGTGGCTGCCCTGACGCGCTTGTGGTTATCTGAACCGCACATTCTTGTACGCTCGATAGCAGCCCAATTTGCTGTTCAATTTCCGCCAACTCAATACGATAACCTCGCAGTTTTACTTGTCCATCGTTACGACCCATATAGGCGATACGGCCGTTGCTAAGCTGGCGCACTAAATCCCCCGTTTTATAGGCTCGCACCGTGTGCGATGGAGAGACTTGTAGCTCAATAAAACGCTCAGCACTAAGCTGTGGTTGATGTAAATATCCTCTGGCAAGCCCCGCCCCTGTTACGTATAACTCACCGATCATCCCCGGAGGCACAGCTCGCAGTTGTGGGTCTAAAATAAATAGCTGACTATTGTCGACGGGCAAGCCGATATCTGGCACCTTTCCGTCAAACTCAACCACACCTGAAGTCGCGACCACCGAGGCTTCGGTGGGTCCATAGTTATTGACTAGGGTAAATCCGTACTCTTTTGCTTGCAGCGCACCAAGTTTATCGCCGCCAACCAATAAATAGCGCAAGCTTTGTGGATTAAACAAAGGCTCAGTGAGCAGCGTTTGAGCGATTGGCGTTGCAATAAAACTATGCGAGACTTGGTGTGTATTGAAGCAGGCTGTTAATTCTGCTGGTGACTGTAGCACCGCTTTTGTCACACACACGAGGCTCGCACCGGCACATAAATAAGGCCAAATCTCCCACGTTGCCGCGTCAAAGGCGGGGTTGGCGGTTTGACTCGCTACGCTATGATTATCCACCGCAAAAACTCGTCGGTGCCAACCACATAAATTCGCTAACCCTTGGTGGGCTATCATCACGCCTTTAGGATTACCTGTTGTGCCTGAGGTATAAATAACATAGGCCAGCTGCTCCACTTTAACTTTTGGAAACTGCTGAGGTAGTGGTATTGTCGCAAGGCGCGCTTGCACGTTGGCGTCATCAACACAAATGACATGTGAGGAGCGATATTCAGCCTCAAGGTGATTATCATCTAACTCTGCTACCTCAAAGCGAGCGGCAAACTCACACTTTGTTAAAACCAGCGCAGCGCTGCTGTCTTTAGCGATGTAATTGACTCGCGCTTGAGGGTAATGAGGGTCAACAGGTACATAACATCCACCCGCTTTTAACACAGCCAACATCGCCACAATGAGATCTGCGCTACCCGTCATCGCAACAAGCACAGGTTGTTCAGGTTGTAACCCCTCACTTAATAACAGCGCCGCCAATGCCTTGGCTCTTTCATTAAGCTCACCATAACTCAAGGTTTGATTTGAGTTTGTGTCAATTACCGCAACTCGCTCGGCCTGCGCAGGCTCTGCCATATGTCGCTCAATTTGCTCAAGCACTGACTGCTCGAAATGTTCCGGCGCTGATTTGCCTGAAATCGCATGATTCTCTAGCGGCTGCTCCTTGCAAAGTTTTATATCCGCAAGCGGGCACTCAGGTTGCGCGAGTAATTGCACTATCACGGCATTAAAACACTCTGCAATGCTAGCCACAGTTTCTCTTTCAAATAGTCCACTGTTGTATAGCCAGTGCAGTCTCAACCCTTGCCCACTTTCTGTTGCACTGAGCTCGAGATCAAACTTGGCACGCGCGTTTTCCGACGCTAAAACTTCCGTGCTGAGCCCCACAAACTCTGGCGTTTGCTGTGGCTCGGGATTAAATGCAAAACTCAACTGGAAAACACTTTGGTGACTTAGCTCTCTGCTAACACCAAGGTGGTCAATGAGCTGCTCAAAGGGAAGTGATTGGTGTTGATGTACTTGTTCAATTTGCTCTTTTTGTATATCGAGTAGTTGGCTGAAACTCTGCTGCCAATCGAGCTTCACGCGAATAGGTAAGGCATTGACGAAAAAGCCAATCAACTGCTCCACTTGTGGGTGATGCCGCCCTGAAAATGGCGCACCAATCACAATATCATCCACTTGGCTAAACTTAGCGAGCACCACCGCATATGCGCTATGCAACCAAATAAACGGGGTTATTCCCAAACGCTGACAATACTGTTGCAGCCGTTGCCATGTCTCTGCGCTTAGCTGCTCAGTAAATGCTTGCGCGCTATTGTTCACAACTTGCCCACGCGGCGTATCGAGCGGTAATTGATGTAGTGGCGGCGCATCGTCAAGGTGCGCAGACCAAAATGCCATGTCTGCACTTTGCTGCGCGCCTTGGCAATGTGCTCGATGCCAATGGGCATAATCCGCGTATTGCACCTCAGGTGGCGCAATCAAGTCATGGGCAAGTTCACAGCCTTGGGTGTAATGGGCATAAAACTGTGTGAGCTCTCGCATTAATACTTCAATAGACTGAGCATCACTAGCAATATGGTGCATATTGACGATAAGACGATGATAGCCTGATGAGAATCGAACCAGAGTTGCGCGGATCATTAGATCTTTACTAAGATCAAAACCCTGCGCTTGATCGTCCCGTACCGCGCGCTGCCAAACCACATTTTGCCACAGCGGTGATGGTGTGGAGACGTCAATGAGCGTAACAAAATGCTCAGGCAAAGCCACAAGGTGCTGTTTAGGCCCATCATTAGTATTGGTGATAGCCGAATGCAACACCTGATGCCGTGACAGCACCTTTTGCCAACTTTGCTCGAATGCGCTCAGATCAAGCTTTCCTGAAAACGCCAATAACGCTTGAATTTGATATTGCTGGCTGCCCTGCTGCATTTGATCTAATGTCCACAAACGCTGCTGAGCAAAAGACAACACTACGCCATTGGTTTTATCCACCACAGCAATAGTACTTAGCTGCGCGTCTTGCTTTTCAAGTGCAGCCGCTAAACCTTGTACTGTAGGGTGCGTAAAAATCGCTTGCAGCGGTAACTCAATGTGCAGCGTCTTGCGAATATGATTTGCCAGTTTTGCAGCAAGTAGCGAGTGCCCGCCGAGTCTAAAAAAGTCGTCATAGCGACCAACTGACTCGCGCTGCAGTATCTCGGAAAAATAGCTTTCAAGTTGGGTTTCAAGCTCGCCAACTGGTGCTTCATAAGTGTTTTCGTTAAAGCTTGTATCAAGTTGCTGCAGTAGTGCTTTTTTATCTACTTTGCCATTGCTGGTCAGTGGCATGGCTGCTACCGCTTGCACTTTGGCAGGCAACATATGGTCAGGTAAATTTTGTTTTAAAAACTGCTGCATGACTAAAGTGATGTCGTCGAACTCGACCTGTTTGTGTAACACCACAAAGGCGCAGATCCAGACATTTTCTGGGTCTTGCCGATTTAACAGCACAGTGACCTCAGCCACTTCGGGATGATGGCGCAACTGGTTTTCAATTTCACCTAATTCAATGCGATAACCCCGAACCTTTACTTGGTCGTCAATTCGGCCAACATAGCTCAACTCTCCGCTGGCCATTAAGCGCACGAGATCGCCTGAGCGATATAATCGCTGCTCGGACGCTTCACTAAATGGGTTTTGAATAAAGCGAGTGGCGTTTAGCTCGTCACGTTGCCAATACCCCCGACAAACTCCCTCGCCACCTACGTACAACTCGCCCACGGCACCTTGCGGCAAGAGCCTTTGCTTGTCATCAAGCACATAGCAGCTGGTGGTCGGAATAGCACGACCTATATTACTGATGCCAAGCGTCAGATCCGCAGGCTCCAGCGCCTTAAACGTAACATGTACCGTGGTTTCGGTAATGCCATACATATTGATTAACTGACAATTTGGTAAGTGCTGTGCCCAAGGTTGTAGCTTACTTGGCTGCAACGCTTCACCACCGAAAATCACGTACCGCACTGCACATTGGCTCGCCAGCTGACTGTCATTGAGTAGTGTGGCTTGTAGCGCGTAAAACGCACTTGGCGTTTGATTTAAGACCGTAACCTGGGCATCAACCAACAACTGAGCAAAAGCTTGAGTGTCTTGCGCAGTCGCTTTATCCACAACCACAAGATGACCACCAAAGAGTAACGCGCCATACATCTCCCACACAGAGAAATCAAAGCAGAAGGAATGAAACAAGGTCCAAACATCTTGCTCATTAAAATCGAATAAGTTGGGCTCTACATGAAGTAAGCGCACCACATGACGATGCTCAATTTGTACGCCTTTTGGTCGCCCAGTGGTGCCAGAGGTATAGATCATATACGCCAAGTCTTGCGGCTCAATCTGAATAGCATCAAGCTGCTTGAGGGCTTCGCGGCTAGCCTGATGTTCTGCCTGTGACACATTAATTAGCTGATATGAAAGTTGACTAAACAGTGCCTGGGTAGCGTTGTCACAAAGTAGCCATGGGCTTTGCACATCTCCCAAAATATACTCAATGCGTTCTTGCGGGTAGTCGGGATCTACTGGCACGTAGGCAGCACCCACTCTAAGCACTGCCAGCAAGGTCACTATCATCTCAACGCTGCGTGATACACTCACCACCAACATGGTCCGTGGCGTGACGCCTTTCTGTAACAGCATTACCGCCAGCGCATTGACTCGATCGTTAAGCTCACGATAATTCAGCATAGTCGTGCTATCTTGCACGGCAGTGCGTGTGGCAAAGCGCTCGACGTAGCGCGTAAATAAACTGGTGATGGTGTCTTGCTTAGGCCAAGTTGCCGCTTGGCATTGAGCGCCCGTTATTAATGCTTGTTGCTGTTTTTGACTCAGTAACGCAAGTTCACCAACGGCGGTATGAGGGGCTGTAACACAAGCTTGAAGCAGCGTATGGAAACAATCCGCCCAATGTTTGATGGTCTCTGCTGTGTAAAGGTTGCTATCAAACTTCCAATGTAAATAAAGTGCCTGCTCATCAACTACGGCATTGAGTTCTAAGTCGCATTTTACTGCTATGCTATCCGCCTGTTGTTTTTGCACTTCTTGAACCGATAATCCCGGAAGTGTAAAAGCGCGCTCATTACGGGTTTCCAGTGTAAATAATATTTGTACTAGCGGATGGTGGCTTAAATCTCGTGGAGCGCCAACCGCTTCAACCACTTTATCAAAAGGAATATCGCGGTATTCAAACGCCGCTAGGTTGAGGGCTTTTTGTTGCTGCAACCATTGGCTAAATGGCATATCACTTTCGAGCTTTGCATGCATCACTAAGGTATTAACAAACAAACCGATTAGTGGCGTTAATTCGGGGTGATGACGGCCAAGCTCTGGCGTGCCTACAACCACCTGCTGCGATTGCGTAAGCCTTGCGATAAACAACATAAAAGTATTGAGCAGCCACATAAAGGGTGTCAGCTGGAGCGACTTCGCCTGTGTCGAGATCGCCGCAAATAACGACGCATCAAGCGCTTGGCGATATACCTTCCCCGTTAACGACTGCACCGCAGGACGGACAAAATCACAAGGCAATGACTGCAACGGCGCTAGTTCGCTAAATTGCTGTTTTAGTTGCGCCAGTGGTGCCTCGATGCGCTCTGGCGTTAGCTGTGCTCGCTGCCACAGGCTAAAATCACTATATTGTACCTGCATCGCTGCAAGTGCTGTATAAGGTGCGCCTATGTGTTTGCAATAGCCAGCTTCTATCTCTTGTGCAAGTAGCGCCATTGACGCCCCATCAGAGACAATATGGTGCATATTAAAAGCAAGGTGATGCTCATCGCCATTACTTACCACCAGCACGCGAAGCAAACAATCATGAGCCAAATCAAAAGGCTTGTTTTGGTGAGCCTCAAGGTGTGAAGTAATATAGGCTTGCCTTGTTTCCTCAGGTGCTACACTGGCATCAAGCCACTCGAACGGCGCACCAATATCATCCGTTATTTGCAGCTGGGGTTGGCCATCTTGTTCATTTTTTACAAACCTAGCGCGCAGTATTTCGTGGCGCTGCAGCACATCTTGTACAGCGCTGCGCATTGCTTGAATATTAAGCTTGCCGCGTAACAAAAACTCGGCGGGCATATAATACTGCTTGCTACCTTGCAGTTGCTCAATAAACCACAGTCCTTCCTGCGCAAAGCTCAGCGGTAAGATTTTCCCCGAGCTTGGCTGCGCGACTATTTTCGGCGATGAGTTCGCCACATCACGGCTTTGTTGCTGAAAATAGGCAATGATCTCTGATTTATATTCAACCACCTGCTGTTTTAACTGTGGAGGAAACCCAGCGGTTTGCTTAAATGCCAAGCCACCGTTTTTTTCATACAAGGTCACACCAGCTGCTAATGCTTCTGCGATTAAAGCCTCTATCTGTCTTTGTTGTTCATTCATCACAAAAACATCTCCTCAGACTGACCGTTTTCGTCTGCCGCTTTGACTGCACGATGGATCTCACACCAAGTTGCAAGTGCGCTTACGCTTGGCCGCTCGAACAATATTTTTAAGGTGATGGGCACCTCAAGCGCCTGCTCAATTAAGGTAACCGCTTGGCTTGCTGATAAAGAGTGCCCCCCTAACTCAAAGAAGTTACTGTTAATATCTCGAACTTGAGTATTGAGCACTTGAGCAAAAATTCCTGCCAGCAGCGTTTGTAGCTCAGTCATAGGAGCTAAAGGTGCTGTAAGCGCTTGCGCCTGTTGCGATTGCACCAGTTGTGCAAGCGCTCCTGTGTCTACTTTGCCGTTATTGGTGAGCGGCATAGCAGCAAGTGCATACAGCTTGTAAGGCAACATGTAACTTGGTAGGACCTCTGCTAACGAGGCTAATATCTGAGTGTGTAGCGTCTGTTCAAGCTCATAAATGGCATCACTGTGCGATGGTGTAGTTAGCACCACACAGCCCAGTAAGTTATCTTTACTTTCGTTAAGTAACACATGTGCTTGTTGCACTGCATCTAGTTGCTCAAGCTGAGCCGCAATTTCTTCAAGCTCGATGCGATAGCCACGCAGTTTAACTTGGTTGTCTCGACGACCAATAAACTGAAGCGCACTAGGGCAGCCCTGTTCATCTAGCAGCCAGCGCACTTGATCGCCCGTCTGATAATAACGCTGCGAGTTATTCATCAATGTCAATGACACAAATTTACTGGCGCTGAGCTCAGGCAGCCCAAAATACGCCTGAGCCACATTATCGCCTGCAATGTATAGCTCACCGGGCATGCCCATCGGCACCGGCTGTTGATGCTGATCCAATACCACCAAATGAGTGCCCTGAATGGCGCTACCTATTGGCACAAAGCGCTGCGATTGCTGTGCAAGGGAAACCGCATCTTGGCCGTTACAGCGATACACACAGCACCCGACCGTTGCTTCTGTTGGGCCATATTCGTTATAAAAATGAGCCTGTGGCATCAGTGCCCCAACTTGAGCAACCACGCTGCTAGATAGGGCTTCTCCCCCTACTACAATTTGGTGCGCAGCATTGCTCGGTTGTAATCGCGCCAGCACGCCTCGCAAGTGGGCTGGTGTCAGCTTAAACAGCAGCGCCTCATCACGCGCTAAACACGCACTAAGCTCTGTGATTAATTGCTCGCCATCATTCAACAATACAACTCCAAGGCCATTAACCAGCGCGCCCCATAAGCTCGTTACTGTCGCATCAAACGCTAAAGGCGTGCTGACAACACTCTCGTGTATATCGCCTTGGAGATAACTGTGACTAACGTGCTCAAGATAAAGGTGTAGATTACGATGGCTAACCACCACGCCTTTGGGTCGCCCTGTGGTGCCTGAGGTATAAATTATATAAGCTGGCGCATCAACGTCACTTAATGGCGCTAGCGCCTCTACAGGCTTGTTCTGCCAATGCTGTGCGGTGTCCATTAGCACCAAACGGCAGCTGAGCTCTGCGCTGCTTGGAAGTAGTGCTGAGGTGGTGATAAGGCAAGTCGCTTTACTGTCACGCAATATATAGTGCTGACGCTGACTCGGTGCATTTGGGTCAAGCGGCACATACACGGCCCCAACTTTTAAGGTTGCCAAAAGTGCCACAACTTGCTCACAGCTTGGCGCTAAGTTTATTGCGACCTGCGACCTTGCCGTTACGCCTTGTTCAATCAAGTAACGCGCTAGTTGATTACTTTGTGACTCCAATTCGCCAAAACTTAACCGCTTGCCAACCATATCTCGGACTGCATTATGGTGCGCGCGGTGCTGAGCAAAATGCCGTATTTTATCGCTGATAAACCAAGGCGATTGGGGCTGCGCTTGCGTGATAGCCGCTAACTCGCTGAGTGCTTTAGTCTCAACTAATGGTAAGGTATTCACGCTTTGCTCAGGGCTTGTGAGCGCAGCATCAATTAAGGTTTCAAAAGCATCACTCATCGCCTGTACGCTAGTGTGCTTAAACAAGGCTTTGGCATAATTCCACTGCACTGAGATCTCACTGCCGGATTCTTGTGCATTGACTTCTAAGTCGAACTTCATTGCAGGCTTAAGATCAAGCTGTTGCTCGATTTTAAGATGAGGTAACTTGAAGTCACTTTGTTCGTTATTTTGTAGTGCAAAGAGTATTTGTAACAAAGGCGAATGCGCTAAGCTGCGCGATGGATTAATGGCGTCAACAAGCTGCTCAAAGGGTAGATTCTGATGAGCAAAAGCCGACAAGATCACCTGTTTTTGTTCATTTAGCCAGTCGTTAAATGAAGGCGACCCCACTTTGCGAGCGCGAATAGCCAAGGTATTCACAAAGCAGCCCAGTAACCCCTCTAACTCTCTCACCTCACGTCCGGCAATAGGCGAGCCAATGACAATATCCTGCGTTTGACTAAGACGAAGCATCAACAGCGAAAAGGCACTTTGCAACCACATATACAAGGTCACCCCTTGTGCTTGGCAATGCGCTTTTATCGCCTCAACTTGCGACGTTGTAAGAGTATGACGAATGCATTCACCATCAAGGGACTGAACTTGTGGTCGCTCAAAGTCCAGCGGTAATTCATGAACAACAGGACACTGCTGTAACTGAGTTTGCCAATAAGAAAGATCTGCCTGATAGCTATCTTGCTGTTGCTGCTGCCAGTAGGCAAAGTCTGCATACTGCACCGCTAGCGGTTTAGCGTATTGCTCTGGCAACGGATACGCTGGCGCTTCACTAAAGTGCCGATAAAACGCCACAAATTCTTTGGCAAGCAGCGCCATCGACCAACCATCGCTGGCAATGTGATGCATGTTAAACAAGAGTCCAAATCGGTTGTGACTAAACTGTACACAGATAACGCGCAGCATAGTGTCTTGGCATAAATCAAAAGGCTTGCTGAGCGATTGTTGCTGCAATGTTTGCCAACGTTGCTGTTGCTCTGCGTTATTCAGTCCAGACAAATCTACTAATTCCACAGGACAGGCTACTTGATCACGAACCTGTTGCACTGCACCGTGCTCACCATTTGCAGGAACGATGACCGTACGGAGTACTTCATGACGTGCAATAATTGCGCTTAACGCTTGTGTTAAAGCGTCAATATCTAAGGCACCTTCACACCAATAGCTCGCTGGCATATGGTATTGCAGACTTTGCTCGTGTAACTGATCGATTAACCACAAACGCTGCTGAGCAAAAGACAGAGGTAACGCTTGGGCTCTTGATACCGGCTCAATGGTATTGCTGTGCGCAATCATCGAACTTGCGGTTATCACTTCAGCAAACGCTACAATACTTGGCGCATCAAAGAGTTGTGGCAAGGTGATATCTCGCCGCTGCTCACTGCGCACTCGGCTGATCACTTTTATGGCAAGCAGTGAATGCCCGCCTAAGTCAAAGAAACTGTCGTTAATACTCTGTACTGGGCTCGGCAGTAGCTCACGATATAACTCAAGTAAATAACGCTGTATGTCTGTGAGCTTAGATCCATCAATTACCTCGGCGACCTCTTGGCTTTTCGCCTGTGCCTGATAGGCAAGCTGTAATGCTTGCTTGTCTACTTTTCCGTTTGCAGTCAGTGGAAGATCAGCAACGATATCCAGTGCGGCAGGTAACATGTAACTGGGCAGCGACTGCGATAAAGCTTGGCGCAACTGCACAAGTGTGAGCTTAGCATCACCATTTAAAACCACATGAGCCACTAGGCTTTCTTGTGCTTCATCAACACTTACAGCGCAGCTTTTTACTTGCACCAACGCGTCGATTTGATGGGCGATTGCCACAAGAGAAATACGGTAGCCTCGCAGTTTTACTTGTTCGTCTAACCGCCCCAAATAACAAAGGTAGTCAGCCTCTCCGCGCGCGTTCGCCTGCCACTTTGCCTTGTCGCCACTGCGATACCAACGCAAGCTTGAAGTACCAGACGCAGGCACTGCTTGCTCAACAAAGCGTGTTTGCGTCACACTCGCGAGATTAATATAGCCTTCACACACCCCATCTCCCGCGAGCCAAAGCTCTCCGGGCATGTTAGGTAAAGCCAGTTCGCCAAACTCATCAACCACCGCAAGGGTCATATTACCGATAGCATGACCAATCGGCACTTCCTCATGGCCCGCTAACAAGTGGCGCGACTCACGGCTTACAGCATAGATACTACAGCCGACTGTTGCCTCTGTTGGGCCATATTCGTTTATCCACTGGGCGTTAGGGAGCTTATCCATCAGCTTCTCAACCAAAGCTGCGCTCAGCCCCTCACCGCCAACCACAAATCGGTGGGCAATATCACTGCGAGTTTGTGCGTCACTTAATGCGAATACCGCGCGTAGGTGCGCCGGTGTTAACTTGAATAACTTGGCTTCGTTAGCTGCAAAAATCTGCACTTGTAAGGCAGGCAACAATTCAGCGCCCGTGGGGAGCAACTCAAGCTCACCGCCTCGCATTAAGATAGGCACTAAGGCGGTCACCGTCGCATCAAATGCCAGCGGTGTACTGAGCACTGCCTTGGTTATGCCTCCGGATTGGGGCAGGTAGCGCTGACACGCAAAGCGCAGATAATTATTGAGGTTGCCATGACTAATAGGCACCCCTTTTGGCTGCCCCGTTGAACCTGAGGTATAAATAACATAGGCAAGTTCGGCCTCGTTATATGCTGCTGCGTCTTCATCTAGCAACAAACTAGTATCGTAAAACGCAAAATTCCCCTCAGCTTCAAACAAATCATCAAGCAACAAAAAGTCACTCCCGGCTTCAATCAAGCGCTCGGCATCTTCACTTAGCGCCAGCGTCAATACGATGTCTGCATCATTCATGATGTAGGCTAAGGTATCGGTTGGCGTGTCATGATGAATGGGCACATAGGTATGGCGCGCTTTTAATACTGCCAGCACCGCGGCCACCATGTAACTCGAAGACGGCAGTAAAATAGCAATGCGACTTTGCTCGGCAAATGCCATTTCTAATAAGCTATTAGCAAGTTGGTTCGCGCATTTTTCTAAGGTGAGATAACTACAAGTGAACTCTTCCATGCGCACCGCAGTCTGTAGTGGAGTCTGAAGAGCCGCCTGACTAAACTGAGTCACCCATGGCTGTTGCTCTGTCACTTCTACCGCAACACTTTGCTGCTGTTTTAATAGCGCTAACTGCTGCTCAGCGGGCCACAATGACAATGCCGACAACGGGGTATTTGGCTCTGCAAGACACTGCGATAACACATAACAAAACTGCTGATGGAAACTAACCACACTCGCTGCTTGCCACAAATTGCTGTCATAAAGCCATTCAACGGTGAGTACATCCCCCTCGTCTATCACTGCAACTTCCAAATCTAGTTTGGCACCGCGTACTTTACTTTGGCACGGCGTCACTTCTAATTGTTCTAGCGTAAGGTTTTCATTTACCTGGTTATTTACCCGAAACACGATTTGATGCAGCGGGTGCTGGGTGCTTGAGCGTTCAACGTCTAGCTCATCCACTAACACATCGAAGGGAATATGTTGATGTTGCAGCGCGTCATTGAGTAAGCCTTGGGTTTGCTGTAGCGCTTGGGTGAAACTGGTGTCTTCACTCCATTTGCTTCTAAGCACTAAGGTATTGATAAAATTACCAATCATATTCTCAAATGCTTTAAGGTGACGTCCTGATACCGGCGTACCAACAACCACATCGCGCTGTTGAGAAAAGCGGCTTAACCACAATGAAAACAGCGTTTGCAGTAACACAAATAAGGTTTGCCCTGAGCGAGTTTGATACGCTCGAAGCGCACTGACCAGCGCTGCAGGTATGGGCTCAATCACTAAGGCGCCGCGCGCAGAGGTTTTCGCTTCTCTGTGGTAATCCAGCGGTAATTCATGAACCTTGGGCAGACCTTGTAATTGCATACGCCAATAGTCGAGCTCCTGTTGCCATAGCGCCCCCTGTTCCAGCTGCTGTTGCCACATCACGTAATCAACATAATGCACCTCTTGTAGCGGTAAGGTTTCGCCGCTGAGCGCGGCTTTGTAAGCCTGTCCTAAAGCGTCACTCAAACACGCAATAGACCAACCATCGGCAGCGATATGATGTAAGGTGATCACAAGAGTAGCCTGCATCGCCTGTTGTTGATAAAGACTGGCGCGCAGCATTAAATCACGGCTTAAATCGAAGCTGGTTGCGTAATCTTCTGCAATAGCCTGCTCTAACGCATGTGCTTGTTGCGCAGCGGATTTATCTGTCCAGTCGTGCTTAATCAGGGTAAATCGAGCATCAAGGTTAATGCTTTGCTGCGGTTCTCCTTGCTCATTTTGATGGTAATTAAACGCCAAGACTGGATACTGCTTAATCACAGCAATAAAGGCTTGCTCTAAGGCTTCAGTATTCAGCTTACCTTGCAATTGGAATATACCCTGTAGGTTATACTGGTTGCTGTGCCCTTGCAGTTGGTCTACAAACCACAAGCGCCGCTGTGCAAATGACAAAGGATAATTGGGCTGTGGTAGTGCAGGTTGTAGACTTGGTAATGAAGCTTGAGACTGAGCGTTAGCCAACATCTCGCTTAGTTCAAATACGCTAGGATTGGCAAACAGTTGCTTTAAGCTCACGTCCACCGAGAGCTGGGCTCTTAGTTCATTGAGTAATTGCATGGCCAATAAAGAGTGACCACCGATGCTGAAAAAGCTATCGTGCAGCCCCACTTCTGGTGCGCCCGTTAAGGTTTGATAGAGTGTGATTAACTGTCGCTGTAACGCACTTGTCACCTCACTACTTTGGCTTTGAGAAGTTAATGCCAAAGACTGTAATTGTTGGCGATCTATCTTGCCATTACTCAGGGTGGGTAAGTGCTGGCAAAGCTCTATCCAGCTTGGGATCATCGGCTCAGGCAAGCGACGCTTCAAGCCTTGGCGGATCACCTCGCGCAGATTGGTTGCCGCGCATAGGCTGCCATCAACACTTACCACAAAAGCAACCAAAGCATCTTGCTTGCCGAGCTTACGCACCACGACTGCTGCCTGCGATACCTCATCAAGCGCTAACAGTGCAGCTTCTATTTCATTAAGGTCAACGCGGTAACCGCGAATTTTCGCTTGTTTGTCAATTCGACCAAGAAACTCAAGCTCGCCGCTCGCATTCAGCCTAACGCTATCACCACTGCGGTAAAAACGGGCGCATTGGGCACTATGTTGCAAGCTACTTGTAAACTGAGCTGCGGTCTCTGAAGGCGAATTTATATACCCTTTGGCGAGGCTCGGCCCGCCAATATAGAGCTCTCCAGGCATGCCAGCGGGTGTTGGCTTTCCCTGTTTGTTGAGTACGCAGGTGGCAACATGTGCCAAAGGCGCACCGATCGGATAACTGTGGCCGGTTAGCCTGCTGTCTGTGACTTCATGACAAACCACTCCAACACAAGCCTCCGTCGGACCATAATGGTTGAAAATACGCGCCCTTGGTGTCAGCGCACGAATGCTATCAACAAGCTGCTCACCCAATGCTTCTCCACCTAACACCCACTGCGAAATAGCGGGCTTTTGCTCAGCAAACTGAGGCAAAAGCACCGCGGCAAAAGAAGGGGTTAATTTTATCAAGTTAACTTGCTCAGCCACTAACTTGGCTGCGATTTCGGCAGGTTCTGGCGCTTGGTTTGCAAGGGTGAGTACCACAGTGCCGCCATGAGTAAGCACCGGATAGACAGCCGTTAAGCATAAGTCCGTGGCAAGTCCTGTGACCACGCCCGCTCGCGTATCTCGGTTGTAACTCAATCTCGCCGCGATGCTGCTGCAATAGTGGCTCAGCGCGCCATGGCTGATCTCAACCCCTTTGGGCACACCAGTAGAACCAGAAGTAAACAACACATACGCACTATCATCAAAACTTGGTAAATAAGTTTGCTGCGGCGCTCCTTTGTTTTGGCTCAGCTCACTATATGTAAGCACTCTGATGTCAGCTTCTCGTAGCGCTTGGAAAAGTGGCGTTTCGACACTTACCACCACCGTATTACACTCAGCTTGCGCTAGCATTTGTAGCGCTCTGGCCGCAGGCATGTTGCCATCAATAGGTAAATACGCACGGCCACTTTGCATTGCGCCAAGCATAGTGACAATGTCACTCATATCGCCCGTTGTTATCAGCGCAATAATTGACGTAGCTGCGTGTAAGTTGTTGGCAATTTGCACGCTTTGGGCATACAACTGCTGATATGTCAGGGTGCGTGATCCTTCAACATTGGTGCTAGGCACCACCACGGCAATCGCCTCGCCTTGGGTTTGCGCGATCTCTCTGATTGCTTGCGGCACCGGCATCGGCTGGCTAATGCTGTGATTGATATCCGCCGCCGTTGTCGGTACGTTCGTTGATTTGAGCACCAAGTCGTCAATTGGCAGCGCCTCTTTAGCACAGTAGCACTGGACGAGTGCCAAATAATCATCGGCAAATTGCTGAATAAGCGCATGGTCATAAAGCCCTGTTGTGTAAACAAAGTCACACACAAGGTATTCATCTGTATCATCAACAGATAGCGTTAAGTCAAATTTCGCAGTGCCATTATCTAGGGCAATTAACTCGGCTTCTAATTGGTTATTTACCGACACCTTACTACTGGCTACACCATTGTAGTTAAATAACACTTGGAACAAGGCGGAATGCGCGGCGGATTTGGGTAGATCTAGCGCTTCAATGATGTCTTCCACGGCAGCGTTTTGATTACTAAGCCCTTGCAATACTTTGTATTGCAGCGCCTTAATCGCCTCACTCATGGAGTGATGGCCGTTTATCTGCATACGCAGTGGCAAGGTATTAATAAAGCAGCCAAGCATAGCTTCAAACTCGCTTTGCTGACGATTTGCAACCGGTACCCCTAAGGTAATATCGGCTTGCTCACTGTAACGATAAAGCAAGATGTAAAACACGCCCAGCAAGGCGGTAAAATGTGTTACGCCATCGCTGCGGCAAGCTTTATCTAATCGTTGTATTTGTTCCGCGTTAAACGAACAACGAACCGTGTCACCTTGGTACTGCTTTTCTTTTTTTCTTGGATAGCTGGTGGGCAATTCAAACGGTGTAAATGCCTCTAACTGCTCAGCCCAATAAGCCAATTGTTGTTGATAGTCTGGGGATTGTCTTAATTGCTGCTCCCAGTGCACATAGTCAACATACTGTAAATCGGGAAGCTCAACACACGCCTCCGTTAGCTCATACAACAGTGCGTTGATAAACACAGTCACGCTCCAGCCATCACCAATAATATGATGCATGTTAACGAGTAACCAGCGGCAAGCAGTGTGAGAGTTGTTTACCAAAGCAGTTACTTGCAGTAGCGACTCGTTGGCAAGATCAAACTGATACCGCACAGCCTGTTTAATCGACTCTGGTAGCTGGTTGGGTAGTGCTTCTTCATCCACGGTCATCACAGCAATTTTCATCGCTTCAGCAGGTTCAATTTGCTGCACCACCTTCCCTTGCACCGTGATAAATCGTGCTCTCAAAATATCGTACTTAGCTATCAAGCGGTTCAACACTTGTTCAATGTCCGTGACTAAAAATGGCTGCGATAATTTAACTAGCCCAGCCATGTTGTACGCCGCAGTGCCCCCTTCATACTGATCAATAAACCACATTCTTTGCTGTGCTGCCGAGAGCGCAGCAGATTGCTTTTGCTGTCCCTGAAGGTAGGTGATAAGCGCAGTTTTGTTCGCCTTTATCTTATCCAGAATACCCTCAGGCACCTGCCCAAGCGGTGTTCTAAGTTTTAATTTATCCTGCTGTAAATAAACATAAATCTGTTGACGGTCAAGCACATCTAACCACTGTTTCATTGCAAAGTTTTCCATCATTACAAGTCCATCTCCGTCATAGATTTATCACTTAGCGCAGCACTCAAATCTCGATCGCTCACAATATCACTGACTTTCTCTACATTTGGAGTTTGCACCTCCACCGAAATAGCATCATGAGCTTGTTTTAGCGCTTCTATACACTCAGCAAGCTCTGCAATACAGGCGTGCTCAAAGATGTCGCCAATGGTCAATTTAATATTGAAAGCTCGGTTGAGTCTCGATACCAACTGCATACCAATCACCGAATTGCCGCCGCTATCCACAAAACGTGCTGTGACGCCCAACTGCTCAACAGGGAGTAGCGAGATATAGTGCTGGTGCAGCTGCTTTTCTGTTTCAGTGCGAGGAGCCAACGTGCATATTTCTGATACTTGCTCGGCAGCAGGCATTGGTAGTGCTTTTCGGTCGCGCTTACCATTTGGTGTCATCGGCCATTGACTTAACCAAACAAAATGCTCAGGCACCATATAACTTGGTAACCATTCACCGAGCGCTTGGCGCAGCCGAGGCGAAGACCACTCGGTTGATAGCTCACCATCATCAATCATATAACCACACAGACATGGGCCAGTTTCTAGTGTTTGCACGCAAACATCGACTTCACTAGTATTGAGTATCCGCCCCAAATGATGGCTAATATCGCCAAGCTCTATACGATGACCATGGAGTTTAATTTGATTATCTAAGCGTCCTTTTACTTCAAAGCGGCCATCAGCTAAACGCCTCGCTTTGTCTCCCGTCTTGTATAAGCGGCGGCTAATGGAAGCTGTAAATTGATGATTGATAAAACGCTGCTCGGTCAGCTCCGCTTGATGTAAATAACCCATAGCAACACCACTGCCACCAATGTATAACTCACCCCATACGCCATCGGGTAAAGGCAACCCTTCACCATGACACTCGGTTGGGAGCACAAATAAGCTGGTATTTTGTATTGCTTTACCAATGGTTACCTCTGCGGCATTGTCGATATGTGCCACCGCCGACCAAATCGTGGTTTCGGTTGGCCCGTATAAGTTATAAACAGCTTTGCTGTGACTAAGTAACTGCGTGGCCAGTGCCTGAGGTAAAGGCTCACCGCCACTCCATACTTTTATGCCAGAAGTGCATGCTGGCGCCGCATTTAACACTAATTGCCATAGCGTTGGCGTTGCCTGCATCACCGTGATCTGCTGCTGTTCAATAAGCGCGCCAAGCACAGCAGGATCGCTAATACTTTCATCACTTGCCAGCACCACAGACGCACCAACTAGTAACGGCCCAAACAACTCTAGCAAGGCAATATCAAACGCTACCGTGGTAATGGCCAATAAGCGGTCATCTGTCACCAGCCCCGGCTCACGACACATAGACGCAAGCAAATTAGCAAATGCCCCGTGATTGACTTCAACGCCTTTGGGTAACCCCGTGGAACCAGAGGTATAAATCACGTATGCACGCTGCTGAGCTTGAATTAGTAAGCTTGGGCTGCGAGTCGAACTTTTGGCAATGTCTTCGGCATCACTATCCATACAGACTCGTTTGAAACGACCGTGATTGAATAACGCAGACTCTGCACTGCTGGCATCACACAGCACAACACTCACTTTGGCATCCTCTAAGATATGCGCGATGCGCTCATCGGGGAACGTTAAATCAAGCGGTAAAAATGCCGCTCCAGCTTTCATCACCGCCATGAGTGCTACCAACAGCTCCGCCCGGCGTGGTAATGCCACCGCCACGATACTATTGGGCGTTACCTGCTGCTTCATCAAGTAGTGAGCGAGCTGGTTAACACGCGCATCTAGCGCCTCATAACTGAGACTCACATCATCCGTTACCAGTGCCGTACGTGCACTGCAACGCGACACATTGTGCTGCCAAGTTTCAACAAAACTCGTCGCGACCTTAACCGATTTCTCTTGCTGTAGCGGTAACTCAACCAATCGATACACATCATCACTACTTTGTATCAACTCATTTTGAGCCCCTATCGGTGTGTTGCCTTGAACCTGCGACAGCAAATGGACAAACTTAGCCACATACTGGGTCATTAATTCAGTATCAAATTTCGCCGTGTGATATTCCACTAACAGTGACCACTGCCCCGCAACACAGGTCATATTTGTCGTCAGTTCAAATTGGCCAAATTTAGCTACACTTGGCTGCACTTCAACTTCTAGCCCATTAAAACTCGGCAAAGTGGTGACTTTATCTAGATTAAACAAAGTGCTAGGTAGAATTAGCTGATCATCGGCAAGCCTTGCATACGGATGAGTTTGGTGATCAAAGGCATCAAGTAAGGTGTTTTGTACCCGCTGTACCAGCTCACCGATAGTGCTAAGGCCTGCTATATCCACCACAATGGGTAAGATATTGGTGCAATAACCCAGTAAGGCTTGGTCGAGTAACTCAGGCTCAAACTGCGATGCCAGTCGTTGCCTATCTGATACCGGCACTCCTACACTTATCACAGTCTGGCCGCTTAACTTGTGTAGCCACAAGCAATACAGTGCAAGCATTGTCGCGAATTGCCCACAACGCAAAGATTGAGCAAGGGTCTCAGTATTTCGGATTGCACTCGATGAAATGGGTAATGTGAGCTGATTAACTTGATATGAAGCCACGCTCACCGTCGTTGATTTTGGCAGCGCAAGTGGTGTCGAACTCGCTAAGCACTGATGCCAAAAAGCTTGGTTTTTTGCAGCTTCTGGTGAATGCGAATATGCCTGCAAGCTATCAACGTAGTGACTAAAGGAGACAACTCGGCTTGCCACCTCATTTTGTTTTACATCTTGATTGTAGCGCTCAGCGATTGCTGCCAGCACCATTTGTAGTGAAAGCCCATCGCAGATCACATGATGGGCCACAACACTTAGATAGTGCTGCGCTTTGCCATCACTCAACAGCGTCACTCTACAAAGTGAGTCTTTTGCAAAGTCAAACGGTTGATAACGCAGTGCGGATAGTCGCGCGTGTAATGCTGCTTGGTCTTCTTCGTTCAATGGCTCAACATGCAACTCGGCTTGTTCCACTCGGCAATATTGCATTAAGCGGTCACTATCGACACCAAAACGCAAGATTGGGAAGTCGCGGCAGACCGCGCTAACGGCTTGCTTCAGCCGCACTAAATCGAGCTTACCTGAGAGCTTTAATATCGCTTGTAATTGATATGCACTCGCCCCTTCGCTAGAGGTCAACGCCATCGCTAATAGCTGCTGCTGGCTATGACTAAGTGGAAATGCAGCATCGTCATCACTTGGGCTCACTTCACCAAAATAACCCGCACGTTTTAAGCTAAGTACACTAGCTTCAACTGCGTTTATCACCGCTGCAATGTCTTCATCTGTATGGGCGGCGCTGAAAAAGCAGTTTCGTCCTTCCCAGATAAATACACCGCGCTCTAGCATTTCATAAAAGAACACATCAAGATTTTGCGAAAAGCGAAAACGGAATAATGATGCAAACGCTTCTATTCGAATGGGTACGTCATGGGTTTCAAAAAACGCATTGAGATGTGCTTTAAATGCCGCGGTTTTGTCGTTGATCCCTTGTTGTAACGCTGGACCTTGCGACTTAATAGCTTGCAACACCGCTTTGGCGCTCGCCATGGTCATTGGATGTTTGCAGAAAGTCCCGGCAAAGAAGGTAGTATCGGTCAAAGGGTAGGAATCATCTCCGTATTGCCAATTTCCTCCGTCAATGGCATCGAGATAGGTAGCGGCCCCCGCGACCACACCGATAGGCATACCACCACCGACGATTTTGCCGTAGGTTGCCATATCGGCCTTAACGCCGAGTAATCCTTGAACGCCACCTGGATGCGCTCTAAAGCCAGTGATCATTTCGTCAAAAATAAGGGCAATACCATGTGCTTCAGTGAGCGTACGTAGTTTACGTAAAAACGCCCAAGGCTGATTTTCAGGATGACGGCTTTGCACCGGCTCAACAATCACCGCGGCAATATGTTGTGCCTCTCGGGTAATAACCTCTAGTGCTTCATCATCACCATAAGGTAAAACAAGATTATCGGCGATTGCGCCATAACGCACTCCAGCGCACATTGCCTCTACGCCTTGCTCTGGCGACTCAGTTGCTAAAGTACCATCATAGTGACCATGGTACGCACCTGAGAACTGAACAATTTTATCGCGCTTGGTCACCGTTCTTGCCAAGCGTAGCGCCGTCATGACCGCCTCTGTACCAGAGTTACAAAACGATGCTCGCTCAAGCCCCGTCAGCTCACAGATAAGTGCAGCGACCTCGGGCGCATCAGGACTTGCAAGTCCAAGTTGCATCCCGGATTCAAGCTGTTGCGCCAGCGCTGCTTTGATAAAATCAGGATTATGACCAAATAAGTTAGTACCAAAGTCCATGGTGATATCAATATAGCGATTATCATCGATATCCCAGATATATGCGCCCTCACAGCGCTTAGAGAACACCGGATAAAGTAGCTCTTTGCTCGACAGTCTAAAACCTGCCGATGCTCGGCAATCCGCAAGGCGTGCACGATATTCGCTCACTAGCGCTTTTGAACTGTGCGTTTTCGCAATGTAAGAGTCACTCAATGCAGCAAGATGTTGACGCATGGCTGGGCTGCTATTGGCACGCTGCACTTGTTTTTGCTGTGCGCCTGGTAATACAGATTGAGCGCTGCTTGGCTGGGGTTTTGATACCAAGGTTGCTGTCGAGGTGACAGCACTGCTTTCAACTTTCACGCCCTGTATATGGCGTAACTGCTGCCCCACCACAGCTTCTAACGCGGCTCTCGCTTCAGCGTTAGTCACTGTGCTTGCCGCCTGCAATTGCGCCTGATAGACAGCGATAAGCGTGTGGTTGTCAGCCTCTACTGCACTCCCTTTTGGCGTATCAGTCGTTATCGATAGAGGTGATGGCAAACTGCCAGCTTGCTGAGGACCTTGCGGTACTTTGAGATAGTCACTATGGCTTTGAATATAGGCCACTAACTTATCGACATCGCTGAGCTCTTGATAAAATTGACGAACACTAAACTCTAAACCGAATTCCCGCTCATATACTCTAACGGCCTGCATGATCATCAACGAATCAACCCCCATTTCTAGCAAAGGGAGGTTGGTTTGGATAGCATCAGCGGGCATCGACAAGAGTCCCGCTAGGGTATTGAGCACAAAGCTGTGAATTTGTGCATCACGGTCACTCGCTTCGACCACTGCCTGTGCTTCGGGCTGTGATTGTTCAGTACCAAAAATCCAGTATGAGCTGCAATCAAATGGATATTGCGGCAAGCTCGCTCTAACGCTCGGGCGATTGCCATACACCTGTTGCCATTCGAGCGCCCCGCCTAAGTCGAGGTATGTGCCCAAACACTCGGCGAACCTCTTGCTGTCATCGCCTTTGGGGTGCAATACATGAGCATAATTGAGCGCTTTGTTATTGCTGTTTTCTTGTAGTAAGCCACTCAAAATAGGTTTGGGACCAAGCTCAATCGCGAAGCCATGCTCTAGTGACTCAAGCGCAGTTACACAGTCAACAAAGCGAACCGGTGCCATAATTTGCTCAACCCAATACTCAGCTGTTGCAATGCGTGCGGTCTCTACTTGCCCCGTCATGGACGAAACAAAAGGCAGCCGAGGCTGTTGAAATCTAACCTGTTCAGCGACTTTCCTAAAGGCGTCTAACATGGGGTTCATCAGTGGAGAATGGAAAGCGTTTGCCGTATGCAGCGCTTTTACTTTAATTTGCTGTGCTGCAAGCACATCACTGAGGGCTGTGATTGCTTCATCAGCACCGGAGAATACGACCCCAGCCTCACCATGGAAGGCTGAGATAACCACTTGCCCCTGATACTCGCTCAAGCAATTACGTGCGGCTCTTTCATCACATCTTGCGGCGATCATGCTGCCTTTTATCGCTAATTCATGCATTAGTTGACCACGCGCGGCAATCAACTCAACGCCATCACGAAGCGAGAACACACCCGCAATACAAGCCGCTGCATACTCACCAACGCTATGACTGAGCAGCTGAGATGGCTTTACTCCATAATGCATCAATAAGTTTGCCAAACTGTATTCGACGGCAAACAAACTCACTTGCGTCCAACGGGTTTGTGCGAGTAGTTCACTATGCTTTTCATCGAATAACACATCCAACAGGCGTGCTCCAAAGCGCTCGCCAACCAAACTGTCAATGTCATCTAAGTGCCTGCGAAACACTGAGTGGTGTTGATATAAAGAGTGAGCCATCAAGGGGTATTGCGAACCTTGTCCGGTGAACAAAAACGCAACTTCTGGAGCAGCATTTGCCGAGGACTGTTCGGCAATAATCGGAATATTCAGTTGCGAAATCAGTGCTTCTCTGCTCGCGCCACTAAACGTTTTATGCACACCTTTAAGCGGCACTTGCTCGGCATTTTGTGCGCAGAAGTCATCAAATGCTTGAGGAGTCAAACTCGACAATCGTTCACTATAGTGACCAGCAAGTTTCTGCAATGCAGCTTTCGATTTAGCAGCGAGAGGCAATAGATAAAACGAAGGCGGTGTTACTTCAGCTTGCGCGTCGGGTTTAGGCGCAGGCGCTTGTGCGCAGATCACATGCGCATTAGTACCACCAAAACCAAAAGAGCTTAATCCAGCGGCTCTTATTCCCCCATGTTCTGCAGGCCATGTCTGCATGCTTTGCGGCACCATAAACGGGAGCTTTTGCCATGGAATATGTGGATTTAACACCTCACTATAACGCTGCGCAGGAATTTGCCCATGCTGTAAACACAGTAGCGTTTTGATAAGCCCTGCAATACCCGCACCGGACTCAAGGTGACCAATATTCGCTTTTACCGCACCGAGAATAACCGGATCATGGCGACTATGGTGTTCTCCATACGTGCGGTTTAATGCTGTGATTTCGATAGGATCGCCAAGCTCCGTACCCGTGCCATGGGTTTCCACATAGTGAATATCTCCCGCCAGCATCTTGGCATTACCAAGGGCGGCATTGATCACAGCCTGTTGCGCGGCACTATTCGGCGCGGTAATGCCATTGCTGCGGCCGTCTTGATTAATTGCACTGCCTTTGAGTACACCAACAATCGGGTCGTTGTCTGCCATGGCTTGTTGTAGCGGCTTTAGCATCACCACCCCAACTCCTTCACTTCGCACATAGCCATCCGCTGCCTGTGAAAAGGTTTTACAATGGCCGTCAGCTGCCAACATTTGTGCGTTTTCACAGGCCTTAGTCACATCATCGCTCAGAATTAGATTAACGCCCGCCACCAATGCCGCGTTCGTTTCTCCATTTCTTAGTGCTTGAATTGCATGATGAAGTGCCACCAGCGATGACGAGCACGCCGTATCAATCGCCACACTCGGGCCGGTAAAATTAAAACTATAAGAAATGCGGTTTGCAGCAATGCTCAGCGCAGTGCCCGTGCCTAAATACGCGGTACTTTTTTGCTGTTGTTGCGACAATAAAAAGTAGTCATTTTGCGATATACCAACATACACGCCAATATCGCTACCAGCGAGTGTGGCGGGTTGGTAGCCAGCGTGCTGTATGGCGTAATAAGCCGTTTGAAGCAATAATCTATGCTGTGGGTCGATATGCTTAGCTTCGAGTGGCGAGATACAGAATAATGCAGCGTCAAACTCATCGACATTCTCTAAATAGCCACCGAGTCGGTCAGCTTCAAGGTTAGGGCAAAGCTGCTGACGCTTAGGATCTGGCGCGGTGATCCCATCGCCCTGCTGGCATAACAGCTGCCAAAATGCATTGAGTCCATTTGCTGAAGGATAACGACAGGCCATGCCAATCACTGCAATATCTGTATCCGCAATATCTTCAGTTCGGCGAGAGGCTTGCGTCTTATTCGCTTGCTCAGTGGCGCCTTTCGACTCGTTAAGCTCTGTCTGCCCTATAGCTTGAGTAAGCGTACTAAACTGACTTAAATACAGGGCTAGTTCGCGAATTGAGGGATATTCGTAAAGTACCGTAGGCTCAAGATCTAGCTCGTGTACTTCCATTAATTCCCCTGAGATCCGTACCGCTTTCATCGAATCCACACCTAATGCCAAGAATGGCGCGTCGATATCCAAACTACGCGCGGGCTTATCTATTTCTTGTGCGACTAAATCTTGTAATAACCGCTGAATTTGCTGTAGTGACGACGAGGACGATGGCGCCTCAGCTTGTTGTGGCGTAGCTTCTTCACGGGCGTGCGCAATGACTTCAAAGTTATCGGCTAAATAACTGCGCTTATTCTCTTGGCGCTGAATTTTACCGCTCGATGTTTTATGAATGCGACCGGGTTTTATCAATACGATGTCATAAGGCGTAATGCCGTGGTGCTCAACGATCGCAGCGGTGATCTGCTGTAATACCTGCTCAGCATTTAACTTTCTTAGTGCAGTACGCTTTACTTGTTGCACGATAACCAAACGCTCTTCATCGCCATTGGAAGCTACCGAAAACGCCGCACCGCCATTTTGCTCTAAGCTATCGCTTGCTTCTGTAACCGTAAGTTCTATATCTTGCGGGTAGTAGTTTTTACCGCGGAAGATAAGCACGTCTTTGGCGCGTCCTGTAACGAACAATTCCCCACGCTGGATAAAGCCTAAATCACCAGTACGGAGATAAGCCCGCTCGTCAGCACCTTTAATTCTGGCATGAAACGTAGCCTCGGTTGCCGCTTGGTTATTCCAATACCCCTTTGCTACACTTGGGCCAGTTACCCAAATTTCTCCGGTTTCACCATCATTGCAGGCTTCAAAAGACTCAGGGTTAACAATCGCAATGCAATGCTCGCCCCAACTCACGCCAGAAGATACGGCGTAATAAGGCTGCTGTTCATCAGCCACATCTAACGCATAAAACGCATCTACTGTATCTTCATCTGCGACTCGTTCGGCTTTACCCTGTTGTAGCTTGGTCGCATCAATACGTAATATCCTTGGCTTTTCTAGAAGACGTCCACCAGTTGCAAATAAGGTGGTTTCTGCCATGCCGTAACAAGGTGCGATACTCTCTCTTTGTAAGCCACACACTTTAAACTTTTGATAAAAACGCTCTAACGTGCTGGCACGCACTGGTTCTGCGCCATTTAATGCCGAGCGCCAATGGGACAAATCTAAGTCTTTAAGATCTTCATCTTTGACGGTGTCCACACACAGGTCATAGGCAAAGTTTGGCGCACTTGACGTTAATGCTTTGGTTTGTGAAAGCAGTTTTAGCCAACGTAGTGGTTTTTGCAGGAAATAAGCCGGATTCATCAGTGCCGCTGTCGCACCGATGTAGATTGGGTGCATAATGCCAAAAATCAGTCCCATATCATGGAAATGAGGCAACCAACTTACAATCGAAGAGTTGCTATCGTGACCAAACGCTTCTTTCATTAGCGCCTGATTATCAAGAATATTGTCGTGGGTTACCATTACGCCTTTAGGTGTGCCCGTCGAGCCTGAGGTATATTGCAAAAATGCCAGTTGCTCACCAAGGAGTTGTGCACGAGGCCACTGTTGAGTGGTCGATTTAAGTGTAATGTTATCGGTAGTAAATAGTGCTAACTGCGCTAGACTTGGCTCAGAATCAAGCAATGGCTTGGCGATTTCATTGATCTTTTCACTGGTAAGCGCACCTCTGGCACCTGCGTCTTCGATGATGGCACGCAGACGATCAACATTTTGATTCTTTTTAGGGGGATAAACCGGTACCGCAATTATCCCTGCGTATAAACAAGCAAAAAAAGCTTCAATAAATTCAAATCCAGAGTTGTACAGTAATAATGCTCTGTCACCCGGTTCAAAATATTCACTCAATGTCTCAGCAATAGAGGCTGCACGCTCATGCAGTTCTTGGTAGGTAATGGTTTTACTTGGTAATGCCTCATCGTAAAAATACTGATAGGCAATATCTTGAGATCGAGTACGCGCTAAACCCGCGAGTATAGTAACAATATTTGTATTCATGCCATCCCCATAACTTGGTTGGGATTCCTTTGGCAACAGCGCGAGCAGTATCAATTTGGCTTGCGACAGTTAACCATCAGTAACGTTGTAAAAAACCAATCAATTACTTAACCGCAACAAACACAGTACCCACTTAAGTAGGAGAACGTTTGTAGGGTATATCTATAAAGGTTAACTAACCGCTAAAACCGCGAGCCAAGTTAATCAACAGCACCTTTTGCTATTTGCTTGCAGCATACATACAACATTGCTGTAATCACTCACTGTCACTTTAACGCTTGAATATGGCAACTTTTTTACCATCCTTATACGCGAGGGTGACGACATCAAAGTCTCAAATAGAGTTATAAAAAAGACCATACTGAAGCTGGTAAATCACACACAATTTGTGTGGCTTCACATCAACGACTCATGATCTGTACTGAAAAAGGCTAGCACAAGAAACTGATAAATAAACCGCTTTATTAACAAAAAAGTAAATTTATCCATTACACAAGATTACACCGAACCATTTTTACGAATTTTTTATTAGATAGTAATAGGAAAGTCAGAACGGTTTGTTTGTTTATTGAACAAACCTCTGTTTTAGAAACACTTTTGGTAAAACTCAGAAATACAATTTAGTCTGATATCGAGGTAACGAAAATAAAACCAGTGCAAGTTTTATATTTATTTGCACTGGTCTTACAGCATCAAACTATTACTTTTATAACGTACTTAATATTACTTTAGCGAAGGCGAGGTAGTGAACGGCTTCACTCCAATCGCTTGGTAAATTTCAGCAGGCTTAAACGCTTGCTCTCCTTTGATCACCAATGTCGCTTTTTGCAGTGCCGTAATATCCTTAAGTGGATCGCCGTCGATCAATACTAGATCTGCCACTTTACCCTTGGCAATTGAGCCGGTTTGATGTGCAACGCCCATCAATTTGGCACTTTCTAGCGTTGCCATATTCAGCACATCAGCCGCAGGAATGCCCGCATCAACGTAAAGCGCTAGCTCACGGATCAAGGTAAAGCCTGCAATATTATCCGTTCCAGGTACCATTGGAACACCAGCATCATAGAGCTTTTTCAGCATTTTTTGCATCGCTTCACCCGACTCTTGGTAGCTCAGTTTAAACTGTTCATCAACATGCATCTCAGCCCCTTTTAAACCGCGAGCGAATGCAATTGGCATATGCTCTGAAATAGCAGCAAATTCCGGATTGATCTTTTGATCTTCTGCCATCAATAAACTTCTGAATGTAGATACGGTAGGATCTACAACGATGCGCTTATCACTTAGTAGCTTAATGAATGCATTCATCTCTGGACTATCAAGTGATAAGCCTGAGGCTTGCTCTCCCATCAGTGAAAACCGTTTTTGTGTTCTGGTATCCACTTCTTCACCAGCAAGGAAATTAAGGAACAGCATATTAATGTGCTGAATCTCATCGTAGCCATTTGCAATGGCTTGCTCTGCCGTCATAAACGCAGGCACGTGACCGCTAAGTCTCAATCCACGGCTATGCGCACGCTCAGAAATAGGCTTTACCCAGTTCGGATCGATAGAAGAATATAGCTTTACTTGAACATAGCCATTATCAGCAAAGAAATCGACCGTCTCGAGCGCTTCTTCCAATGACTTCACACTTAAGCCCGCTGAGTTTTCGCTGTATTTATCCATAAAGCCAGCACGGTACACTCGAGAGCCCAGCACCTGATTGGTGTTAAAGAGCGCTTCAATTTCCATAATATTGTCGTGCTCGTTACCCATGTCCCTAACGCTGGTAACACCGTTCGCAATATTTAAAATACCGTTCTCTTTTGATAAATGACCGTGCATATCCCAAAGCCCAGGGATCAAGGTTTTCCCTTTTCCATCAAGGCTAACCACGCCATTTTGCTTTTTAATATGTTTAGCGATTTCGACAATCTTGCCATCTTTAATCAATACATCATGGTTTTTCAGCAGTTTTTTCTGCTCACCATCAAAGACAGCAACATTTTCAATAAGTAATGCAGGGACATCATGTGTCAGCTTGCTTGCGAGGTTTTCTAAATGCTGCTGTTCGGCTTGTTTTTGGATAGCCTCAAGTTCTTCGAACTGTGCTTTGGTGTAGCCGTCGCGCAAGACATACATTGGCCCCCAACTTTGTGCGAAGTAGTTACCATCGTCGTCATACCATGCAAAATTAGGAGTAAGACTAAGGCCACTCGTTACTAATAGATGAACGGTTTGCTCCCCTAACTTCATCGTTTTCATTTTTTCGATAAGCATTTTGCCTTGAGGGTAAACATCTAATTCGTATTTATTATTTTTTAGAACATAACGCATCGTCGCGTTATCTAGTGCAAGGTGGTTATTAGACGGTACGTAGAAATCGAGTGTCGCATCAGCCTTAATGCCTGATTCATTGACACTTTTCCACTGCGCAATGCCTCTGTTATAGCTAAACGTTTCGTCAATTGTGGAGCCAAAAGCAGAACGTCCTTTAAGACTAAAATTGATGGGTAGTCCTTTTTCATTCAACTTTAAGGTTTCATCAATTAAGATCCGACGATTGTTCCAGCCAAACTCAATTTTGGCTTTATAGTTTTGCTCGTCGATTTTTTCTTGGGTTAGTGTGCCTGCTAAGCCCTTTTCTGAGTAAACATTATTGGTAATGGTGTCAGCAAATACCACCCAACTTTGGGTAGTTAAAAGCGCCGCAACGAGTGTCGACAAGGCACTTCGCTTTGTTATTATTTTTGTCATGTTCTTGTTCCTTACATTTCCGTTTAACAACAATGATATTACATCAAGATAACAAAAAGCGAAGCGCTTTAACTGTTACAATTCGTGTTGATTTCACCACTCAATCAGGCTTTTAGTAACCTGCTGCTTGGCCATCTTTCCTTGTTTCGGATGCACCATAGTACACTCCAGTTTTACCATCGCGCATAATCGCTTGATAACCGCCATAGGGACCAACTGCTTGTTGTAATTTATGACCCTTTTTTATCAGCTCTCTACGGGTTTCCATGGAAAAACCAGACTCGAGACTAACATACCCTCCATCAGTCATGATTTCACCGGTTGGTTGCGATGAACCACTATGCAAAATTCGAGGTGCATCGCCCGCTTCTTGTAGATTCATACCAAAATCAATCATGTTAATGAGGATCTGCGCATGCATTTGTGGTTGAGTCGCGCCTCCCATCACGCCATAACTCATCCATGGTTTACCATCTTTAGTGACAAAGGCAGGAATAATGGTGTGAAAAGGTCTTTTTCCCGGCGCATAACCGTTGTAATGATTTTTATCTAACGCAAACAGCTCGCCTCTATTTTGTAATACAAAGCCAAGCTTAGCTGGAGTCATACCTGAGCCCATACCACGGAAATTACTTTGGATCAGCGACACCATATTCCCTTCTTTATCGGCAGTCGTAAGATAAATGGTATCCCCTTCTACAGGCCCTGCATGATCGCGTTTAGCTGCTTTATTTGGATCAATCAATGCACGCCTTTTGTCAGCATATGCTTGCGAAATAAGCGTCGCGACGGGTATCTCATTAAAGTCTGGATCGGCGTAGTATTTTGCCCTATCTGCAAAGGCAAGTTTTTTTGCTTCAACAAAGGTGTGAATATACTCTGGGCTGTCGAATCCCATTGCCTTGATATCATAGCCTTCTAAAATATTGAGAATTTGCTGGGCGGCAATGCCCTGACCATTAGGAGGTAGTTCCCATAACGTGTAGCCGCGATAATCAGCACTTACGGGGTCAACCCACTCACTGTGGTGCTCAGCCAAGTCTTGGTAACTTAAGTATCCACCATTGGCTTTCATGTAACGGTCAATTTCTTTAGCAATTTCGCCTTTATAAAAGGCATCGCGGCCTTTTTCTGCAAGTAACTCATAGGTATTAGCGAGTGCCGGATTCTTAAATATCTCTCCTTTTTTAGGCATTTCCCCCTCTGGCATAAACACTTCTTTAAATCCGGAATATTGCTCACGGGCCGACACCGAGCGCTGCATATAATAAGCAATCAACTCAGAAACTGGAAAGCCGCTTCTAGCGTAGTCGATGCTGGGTTGAAGTAACTGTTTCATTGGCAGTTTGCCAAATTTGTTGTGCAGTTCAAACCAACCATCGACCGCACCGGGCACAGAAACGGGAAGCGGTCCATAGCTTGGAATTGTATCGCCTTGCTGCTGTAACTTTGCTAGCGAAAGGCTTTTTGGTGAACGCCCTGAAGCATTGAGACCAAATAACTTTTGTTGCTTCGCGTCCCACACAATCGCAAATAAGTCGCCACCAATACCGCAACCTGTAGGCTCCACTAAGCCAAGCATGGCATTGGCTGCAATTGCAGCATCTATGGCGCTTCCGCCTTGCTTCAATACCTCTATTGCGACTTGGGTTGCCAGTGGTTGAGAAGTTGCCGCCATGCCCTGAGTTGCAATCACCTCAGAGCGGCTAGCAAACGCTTTTCCGGTGATCCTGTCATAAGCGAGAGCCGCTGAGCTTATTGATGCACAAAGCATACTAACCAGCGTGCATTTAACTACCTTATTCATTATTTTCTCTTTTGTTGTTTTCTTTTTAACCAATATAAAAAGCCAAATTGCTTACAGCAATTCATTTGCGGTCAAAGCGAAAGAAAACGAGATTGGACCTAATGCGAAAACTCAACAATCCATTGCCATAGCACTCGCTCTACCACGAGAATATTCGCCCAAATTTGATACAGGTTTTTGCAGCTGGACTACACTAGTGATGGATCACTCTGCAGAAAAAAGTAAACGCGTAAGAGCAAGAACCACAGCCTGGGTAATCGCATTGAAATGAAAATCCTAATCGGGATTGAGGTAATTGAATTGGTTATTTATGAGTAATCGGGTTATTTCTATAAATTTAAAACAAACGCTGACTTGGGGCACGGTACTCTGTGGCTTGGTGATCTCGTCTCTTATTATCTACATTTCATATGTTAGCCAACGAGACATGCTGCTCGAAAGCTATGAGACCAAACTAAGACAAAATTTAACTCATTTAGGTAAACATCTTTTTACTGAGTTTGTGGAGGGCAACAATAATCAAGTTAGCCTGACTCTCGAGGATTATTATTCTGACAGTAAATATAAAGCACTCTTCCTTATTCAAGGAGAAACGCTCATCAACGAAACCCAACACTCAGCGATTGGACTACAAGTATTTAATCAAGTTATCAGTCAGGCGCAAGCGACAGCAACATTACGGACACTTGATCTCACTGTAGCATTTGACCCTAATCAGCAGCACTTTCTCGCAGCCATTCCCATTTCACCTAAAGTGCCCGTCGCTGAGTCCGCTGATGTAGTTAGGCTGATTGCTATTTATGACGTAAGCACCGTTTTTCTTTCGTTAAAGCAACAATTGATAACGAAGGCGAGTATTTTAGCGGTGTTTTTGATACTCATCATTATTGCGCTACTAAGCTTTACCCATTACTTCATTCATAAACCAATCAAAAGACTGATCCAAGTAGGCGATGCATTATCCACAAAGTCTTTGAGCAGTAGAGCCGACATCGTGGGACATGGCGAGCTTGGAGTCCTTGCTAAGCAATTCAATGTCATGGCACAAACGTTAGAGAAAAACTGGCAACAACAATTACAAAGCACTCAGGAATTACAGCGCCGTCACGCTCTTATTAATAGTGTTTTTGAGGCTTTACCGGATATTTTCTTTATAATCAATACGGACGGTACCATCTTAGAATGCCATACCGGAAAATCAGACGACTTGTATATGTCGCCAGAGCAGTTTATCAACAAGAAAATGGCGGAGGTACTGCCCTCCCACGCAGCTAAACAATTTAGCCAAGCCATCAAGTCTGCCAATCAGCGCCACCAATTAACCCAAATAGAATATCCACTGACAATTGCTGATCAAGCAAAGCTATTCGAAGCTCGGTTATCTCCTATTCCAGGAACAGATCAACTAGTAATCGCAGTGCGCGATATCACCGAGAAAAAGCGTCAAGAAGAAGTCATTTTACATCACGCTTTTTATGATTCATTGACCGATTTACCAAATCGCTTTTTAGCGATGGAGCGGCTAGCACAGCAACTGTTTGATGCGGAACGCAACGATGAGCTTGCGGTAGTGTTTTTTATTGATTTAGATGATTTTAAAAGGATCAATGATTCACTCGGTCACGAAACGGGGGATCAAATTCTCATCGCTTCAGGAGAAAGGCTCAAGCAATCGCTACGTGAGCAAGATACCGTGTCACGGCTTAGTGGTGATGAGTTTATTGTGTTGATGGGAGGGTTTAAGCACACTGCAGACATTACCTCTGTTGCCGATATGCTCATCAAACTTTTTCACCATCCCATTATTGTCGACGATAAAGATTTTAATATTTCAGTCAGTATAGGTGTTGCTATCTATCCTTTAGACGCGAACTCCCCCAAGAGTTACTTAGCTGCGCTGATACCGCAATGTACAATGCCAAAAGTAATGGTCGCAACAACTACTGTCTATTTAATCAGAAGATGAGTCAACAGTTATCTCGGCGCATTGAAATTGAGGAAGCATTGCGCGTAGCACTGAATGAAAACGAGTTAGAAGTGTTTTACCAACCGCAATTTTATATTGAAGACAGTGATGTATTTGGTGCGGAAGCTTTACTCCGCTGGCACAGTAAAACACTGGGTAATGTCTCTCCTGCGGAGTTTATTCCCGTCGCAGAACAAAGCGGTTTGATCATCGACATCGGATTGTTTGTGCTCTCAACTGCTATTAACCAAGCACACCAATGGCAGCAACACTTAGACTTCGACATCCGTATCGCAATCAATTTATCACCTAGGCAGTTTAAAGATCCTAACCTATTGAAACAGATAGAGCTATTAGTAAAAGACATCCCGATTGCCAATCGCTTTATCGAGTTGGAGATCACTGAAGGCGTACTGATCTCAGGACAGGCACAGGTAAAACAGACCTTAACCCAATTACATCAGTTAGGGTTTAAATTATCTTTGGATGATTTTGGTACGGGCTATTCGTCACTGAACTATCTCCGTCATTACCCCTTTGATTTACTCAAAATCGACCGCAGTTTTATCAGCGATATGCTCGCCACTCACGAGTCTAAAGCGTTAGTTAAAACCATTATTGCCATGGCGCATAATTTATCGATGAAGGTAGTCGCCGAAGGCGTGGAGACGCTGGAGCAATTACGTTTATTGCAGCAGCTGGAATGTGACTTTGGTCAAGGATATTTGATCAGCAAGCCGCTTTCTGCTGCACAGTTTGAAACCTTTTACCATACTAAGATCGAACCAGTTAAACGCTCTTCTTAGCAAGAAAAATAAAGTGTAAAAGCAACATCGCGCCCGAATATCCACTTGAGATAATAAATCAGGGTAAACACAAGACTAATAAAAATAATATGTTAGTATTGCAAGGCAGTGTAAGGATTTTGAATCATGAATATAGAGTTACTAGTTAGCAAAGCCAAGCAAGTATGTGACAACCGTGGTGCACGATTTACTCCTATTAGAGAAAAAGTATTTAGACTACTCGCCTCTAAACAAGGTGGCGTTGGCGCATACGACTTACTTGAAGAGCTCAAGTTGACGGAAGCGGCTGCAAAACCCGCTACCGTATATCGTGCCTTAGACTTTCTTTCTGAGTTGGGTTTTATCCATAAAATTGAAAGTACGAATGCGTTTATGCTTTGCCACCACTTCGACCACACACATCCAGTGCAGTTACTGATCTGTGATAGTTGCGGTAACGTTCAAGAGTTACACTCAAACACGATTTCGCATGAACTGAACAACCTAGCTGCTGAGACTGGATTTGTAGTTACAGAGCAAACCATCGAGGCTCATGGCCGTTGCGAAAAATGTAAAGATTAAGTGCAGTGAGCAAAAAAGCCCACTACACTTATCACTAAGAGCGACACTAATTTATTAAAAATGCGTAAGGGAAAGTCCATATGAATGTAGAGTTCATCAACCCCTTTTTATCATCTCTAATCAATGTATTGGCTACAATGGCGCAAACTGAATTGACGCCGGGTAAGCCAAAAGTGAAGAAAGACGAAGTCGCACAAGGTGATGTATCGGGTCTGATTGGCATGGTTGGTCCACAGACAAAAGGGTCATTTTCGATCACCTTTGAAGAGAACCTAGCGCTAACCATTATGGAGCGTATGCTTGGAGAGCGCCCAGATTCCATAAATGAAGACGTCACTGATATGGTTGGTGAAATCACCAACATGGTCACTGGCGGTGCTAAAAACCTGCTCGGCGAAAAAGGCTACGAGTTTGATATGGCAACACCGGTTGTTGTTTCAGGCCCTGGCCATACCATCACCCATAAATGTGATGGCCCTAAACTTATTATGCCATTCACCTCTCCTGACGGTAATGCCAATATCGAAGTCAGCTTCGACAAACTCGCCTAACAGCTAAAAACACACGTTACTTTATGAGTTGGACTCAAAAACAAATTACCTTGAAGCCTCGAAAACGAGGCTTTCACTTGGTAGACGACGAGATTATCTCTCAGCTTCCTGAATTACATGACTATCATATAGGGCTGCTGCACCTGTTTATACAACACACCTCAGCCAGCCTAACAATTAACGAAAATGCCGACCCTACGGTACGTATGGATATGGAAAGCCACTTTAATCATTTTGTACCACAGAGGCAAAGCTACTACCGCCATGACTATGAGGGCGATGACGATATGCCAGCACATATCAAATCCAGCACCTTAGGATGTGAAGTAACCATTCCCATTTCTGAGGGCCGCTTACATTTAGGCACTTGGCAAGGTATTTATCTCGGTGAGCATCGTGACCGTGGTGGTGCAAGACGCGTTATCGCAACGCTTCAAGGTGACAGAAAAGGCTAGGCGCTGAGCGCTTAGCCTTCGATGTATTCGTAGCTTACTCTTGGGGTGACGTTACACAGCAACTCATACGGAATAGTATCTGCACATTGTGCTATTTCTTCTACGGGCAGGTTTGGTCCCCACATTTCTACTTCGTCACCAACTTGAATGCCATTAGGATTATCACCAATATTCACACTGATCATATCCATAGACACGGTGCCGACTATGCCATAACGCTGGTTACCAATAACCACAGGTGTGCCAATTTTAGCGTGTCTGGGGTAACCGTCTCCATAGCCGACACCAATAACGGCAAGATAGGTGTCCTGTTCACATTGCCAACGTCCGCCATAACCTACCGCCTGATGCGCTCTCACTCGCTTGATGGCGATAACTTTAGTGGTCAAGCGCATGACAGGCTTTAAACCGTGTTGCTGGCCAACACGCGCAAGCATAGGTGAAACACCATAAAGCATTAGGCCCGGACGGATCCAGTCGCCATGAGATTCTGGCCAACCTATGATCCCCGCGGAGTTTGCCAAACACAATGGTGCGTGACTTTGGCCAACTAAAGACTTAAATAGCACTTGCTGTACTTCGGTTTTATTGTCTTTGATATCATCGGCACAAGCAAAGTGTGTCATTAAGTGGATTTTATCAGCAACATTTTTTGAGCGCTTAAGGCGAGCATAAAACGCTTCAAACTCTTCAGGCTCAACGCCGAGACGATGCATACCGGTATCTACTTTTAGCCACACTGTGAGCGGTGCATCTAAATTAGCACGCTCAATGGCTTCAAGCTGAGAAATGTCATGCACTATGGTTTGCAAATTATTGGCAAGTAAAATAGGTAAATCAGAAGGATGAAAAAAACCTTCTAACAAGACAATTGGTTTAGTGATGCCACCTGTTCTAAGCGCAAGTGCTTCATCAACTCTCGCCACAGCGAATGCATCTGCATCTTGCAAATGCTGAGCTATTTTAACCAAACCATGACCATAAGCATTGGCCTTAAGTACCGCCATAATCTTACTTTTTGGCGCCAGTTTTTGCGTTAGCTGTAGGTTTTCTCTCAGCGCGGTTAAATCGATTTCAGCACTCGCTAGTCGCATTTCACTACTCAATTGACAGTTAATATTCGTCGTCCATTGCTGGACCCGCATAGTTATCGAATCGAGAGTATTGACCTTGGAAGGTTAACCTAACCTTACCGATCGGGCCGTTACGTTGCTTACCTATAATGATTTCGGCCGTGCCTTTGTCTGGACTATCATCGTTGTAAACTTCATCACGATAAATAAACATGATTAAGTCGGCATCCTGCTCGATAGAGCCTGATTCACGTAAGTCAGAGTTTACTGGGCGTTTATCTGCACGTTGTTCTAGCGTACGGTTAAGCTGAGAAAGCGCGATAACTGGACACTGCAGCTCTTTGGCTAGTGCCTTTAATGAACGAGAAATTTCAGCAATCTCAAGCGTACGGTTGTCCGAAAGGCTCGGTACGCGCATGAGCTGCAAGTAGTCCACCATGATCATGCTGATCCCTCCGTGATCGCGCGCAATTCGTCTCGCGCGTGAACGCACATCTGTTGGCGTAAGACCGGATGCATCATCTATGTACATCTTGCCCTTTTCCATCAGTAAGCCCATGGTGGATGACAAACGTGCCCAATCGTCATCATCTAATTGACCGGTACGTACCTTGGTTTGGTTGATACGGCCGAGTGAGGCGAGCATCCTCATCATGATCTGTTCTGAAGGCATCTCTAGCGAGTAGATCAGTACCGGCTTATCTTGCGTCATCGCAGCATGCTCAGCCAAGTTCATCGCAAATGTGGTTTTACCCATCGACGGACGCGCTGCAACAATGATCAAGTCAGAAGGCTGTAGTCCTGCTGTCATCTTGTCTAAGTCGCCGTAGCCTGTACTTACCCCGGTAACACCATCTTGTGGAGATTGGTAAAGTTCTTCAATTTTATCAACGGTTTTCTCTAGGATGCTGTGAATACTTTGCGGACCTTCAGTGCTTTTAGTGCGCTGCTCAGCAATCTTAAATACCTTGCTCTCAGCTAAATCTAACAGCTCATGACTATCTCGTCCCTCAGGATTAAAGCCAGCCTCTGCTATTTCATTCGCCACACCAATCATTTCGCGAACAACCGCACGTTCACGTACGATACTCGCGTATGCATCAATGTTTGCAGCACTTGGCGTGTTTTTAGCAATCTCAGCAAGATAGGAGAAACCACCTATGGTTTCTAACTGATTGTTCTTTTCTAGATTCTCAGAAATCGTGATTAAGTCGATAGGTTGACTAAGCTCTACCAGCTTTTCCATCGCTTCAAAGATCAGCTTATGGGTTCTGGTATAAAAGTCATGAGACACCACCAATTCCGCAACACGGTCGAAGGCTTCATTATCTAGCATCAAGCCACCGAGCACAGATTGCTCAGCTTCAATTGAGTGCGGTGGAACTTTTAAGGTATCGACTTGTATATCTGGTTTAGCCATATCACAACATTGAGAAATTGAGGGCCCTCTATTGTATCTGGTCTACCCATAAGTGCAAATAACAAAAGGCCAGAGTTTGGGGGAAACTCTGGCCTTTTGCTGTTCTTGCAGGTCTATTGCTTCACTAGTTACGCTTTAGCTCAATATTGCCGCTAACGGTATCGATTTCCACATCTGCATTACCACCGTTAAGCACAAACTCAAGTGAACGAGCCGGGCCATATTTGGCTTTTTTAACTTGATCTGAACTTAGCTCATTGGTGATATGGCCACCTGAATGCGCGTTGATTTCAAACCTTGCCGATACATCTGTAGGGAAATAAAGCTCAATATCGCCACTAACGCTGTCCATATTTATATTGGCGTTGTCCAGTAACTTTGCTGCATATACTGCTATTTCGCCGTTAACGGTAGATAAGCGTAAGTCTTTTAACTCTGCCATCTTCAACTCGACTTCGCCATTGACGTTTTCTAAGCGCAGCTCGGTTGCGGTGGTTTGCGTTTTTATTTCGCCATTAACAGCGTTAAACCTTAGCTTACCGCTCGAAGCGATATCTTCAATGTCCCCATTGACGGTTTCAAACTGAATATTGCCATCTAAGTCACGACTATCAATATCACCATTTACCGTTTCTAATGCAATTTTACCGCTGATTTTACTCGCTTTAATATTACCGTTGACCGTTTTGATACGGGCGCCCGCAGTTAAATCAGCAGCTTCAACGTCAACTACTACCCCTTCAAAATTTAATTCACTGCTACGAGGCATGTAAATGGTGAGTTTTGAGCCATCACCACCGCCCCAACTTTTATAGCGTCTTGGCATCTTCACGATAAACTCGGTTACCTCACCAGAGGTTTCTAGTTTATAACCCTCGGCTTTATCGTCTAACTCGCCAGTCACTTTAAAAACGTTTTTATCCCATGTTTTTATCGTTACGTCACCGCGCTGATTCTCGATGACAACTTTACCATTTGCAGGAACCGACAGTTCTTTATCGATAGATTCTCCAGCGAACACCATCGCAGGTAGCGCCGCTAGTCCAATAATTAATGCTTTCATCCTAATTCTCCTAAATTTGTTGCCAACGAGGTTGGTGAACCTTATTGATTAAGTCGAGTTGCTGCTGATAAACCTGAGCTAACATTTTTAACAGCGCAGCGTTCTCAGGATCTTGCTTTAAAGACAACTTAATCGCTTGTTCCGCCTGCTCGAGCTCTTGCAATTGTGTCTGCCAATCAGAAGTCAGCGCTGGCTGCGTTTCATATTGAACCAGTAAAGACTGCTTTTGCTGCTCAAAAAAAGCGCTAATATTAGCCAGTGAGTCTTGCTTGGGCTGATTCATAATGACTTGCCAAGCAAGTAAGCCCGCAATAGTACACGCCGCAATACCAGATAACTTTTGCCAATTATTTTGCTTTGGCGGCTGTATCGGTTGTGCTTGATTGATTGCACGCTCAACGCCTTGCCACAAGTCACGTTGTGGCTTTGGCTGCGACTGTTCGTCATTCAGTGCGGTATGCATAAATTCATCAAAAGATGGTTTAGTCATTGTTGTACCACTCCTGTAATAAGTTACGTGCTCGGTGATATTGCGATTTACTCGACCCTACGGCCATGTTTAACATATTGGCAATTTCCTCGTGGCGATACCCTTCGACAGCATGTAATACGAAGACCAACCTGGCACGTTCCGGCAATCTGACAATGAGTTTATCTAGGCCATTTAGCTCTCCTAGCTGCTCAGCTCCTTGCTCATCCAGTCCGGATTGTTCAAAGCTTACGACCTTTTGTAACCAGTTTTTTTGCTTTCTAAGATAGCTGATAGCAATATTACTGGTCACACTATGAAGCCAAGTCGTAAATTGTGATTGCCCTTTAAATTGGTCTATCTTTTGCCACAGTTGCACAAAAACTTCCTGACATGCATCTTCTGCATGGGCGGGCTCAGCGAGCAATCTAAGACATAATGCGTATACGCGACGGTGATGTTGCTCAAATAGTTCGCGAAATGCACCTTGGTCCCCTTGCTGGCACCTAGCCACTAGCGCATCGGTTTGTTCTTGTGTAAATGCCTCTTTGGCATTAATTATCATGCGTCTGTTCCTTTGGGTTGATTCCTTCATCTTCGCATATCGAATGGAACAAACAAAGTCACCAACGCTCAATTGCCAATTTCTACTTTTTTATAAAGTACTTATTTAGACGCGGGCAAAATCGGAAATGGTTTAAAAGGGTCGGAAAAAATTTTACTTTTTTTATTTAGCGGCAAAAAGTGGAGCGTTGGCGCTCCACTCAGGAAAGTTACTCAGCGCTTTTAGCTTCACTCTCATCGGCAACTTGGTAGGGTTTATAGTGCCAGCCCTTAAAGACCAATGTCGGCTTTTGTCCCGGTGGCTGTACGCCAATACCTGCACTTTTTAATGCTTGGTCAAAGTGGATCCCTGTACCACCAGTACCAGTAATCGATGCCCCTCGAACCGTACCATAAAGCTGACCACTACCATTCAACAGAATAGAGGTTAACGGTGAATAAATAGCAGCATATAAAGAAGACGCGCCGCTAAATACAAAACCGTCGGGGCCATCAAATGAAGAATACACACTAAATACCGGCAGTTTGCTCTTCTTGGTTAAGCCTTCTTGCTCAGCAATAACCTTAGCACTTGCGCCAATAGAAACTTTGCCAGTGGTGAACACGGTCAGAGAACTTTCTTTTTCTATCCAGATGTGGGTATCGCCAGTTAATGTGAGGTCACCATCAATCAACCAAATCACATCGCCACCAGAGATCTTGATTTTGCCGTCAGAGCCTAACTTCAACCCTTTAAATGGGAACGCGAGCTGCGTTTTTTCTGTCGCTGTGCCGAGATTCTGATCTACCCCTTGGAACAAATAAATGGTGTGCTCTTTTGCAACATACACACTCGAGCCATTACGTTCATACACTGCCTGTTTTGGTTTAAAGTGTAAGATTTGTTGCGCGCCTACATTTAGAGGAGTGAATCGATTACGAGGATCGATAATGCTATCCATATTAAAAGGCAATGCCAAAGGATCACACTCTTTATTAGGCTTTGCAGGGTCATAGTCGGGAGAATCTGGATCGTACACTTTTACCGGCTCAACCACTAAATCTGCGACTTTAAATTTAGCATCGGAGTAATGCACACCATCTTGAACTTGCAAGCCAGTATCTTTAAATTGACCACTGCCAGTATATTGAATATCGAACGCATCGCCATTTTGGTTGATGATCTCAGCGCCCCACTCCATTTTCGCGTCACCCATGGCACGCACATAACCTTGGATCTTGCCGCCTCTATGTGTAAAAAAGCCGCGGCTGTAGACATTACCTTCCACTCGAATACCACTTGATGACGGCGAAATATCTACCCCGGTATTTGATCTAACGTCACCCAAAATAGGTGAAGAGCCTTTTAAGTAAATCACACCAGATGCTTCAACATCGCCTTTAATCGGAGAGTGACCTGATAGCACCACATCTGCATCGCCCACCACAGTGTGTACATCACCATCATGGCTTTTTGTTTCTTCGTAAGTGCCTTTCGATGAGTCATAGCTATCGACAGAGCCACTACCAGATAGATTCACACCTTTACAGCCAGTCACCGCATTTTGGAATATGGACTCTTTCGCTGCTGGCTGTAACTCGAAGCGCGCAACTAGCCGATGGTTCGCATGCTCACCATGACGCTGACCTAAGCTTTCAATTTCAAACTCATTGCCATTGGCATTAACCGAGATCTGATATTGCGAATCAGTGATCGTTCCACTACCTGTTTTACTAATACCATTTATCAGCTCATTGACATCTTGCGGGTTGCCGCCTAACGCCGCATCCAGCTTTTGACGATATTCCCTGATCCCTTGTTCAGCCACTAATCTTGCATTAATGTCTTTTTGGAAGTTACCACTTAATCTTTCTTGTACAACACCTTCCTTGAGGGAAGCGAATACCACAACGCTAGCCATGCCGCCGAGCAGCATCACTTTAACCAGTGTAAAACCTTGTTGTTGTTTCATTGTATTAGCTACCTAATCCAGCGTAAAAATTCATCTGTATGCCAGCACCGTATTGTGTTGGAAAACTACTACCTTGTATTGTGACTGTAATTAACTGACCACTGGCATCGGTTGCAAACGCGAGTCCAGTTACCCCTTTCAAAAGATTGATATCACCCGTGCCGCGATCGCACACTAAATACCCACCTTGTAAAAAATAGCGTTCAGTATAGTCAGCCGTGGGGACACTGCCATCACAAGCGGGCACCCCAGCCAATTGGCGGATCGTAATATCGGTCGCCGTCACAGTAGGGATTTCCTGAGTTTGCTTGATGCTGCGCATCATCACTCGATTGGTGTAGCGAACAATTTCTTGTGATGTTGCGAGCTGTTGGCTAGTCGTCACCGTTTCTTTTATCGACGTGTATGACGTTGCAATCCCAATCACCAATACTAACCCCACAACCATAGCGACCATGAGCTCCAGTAAGGTATATCCCTTTATTTGTTTCATACGCCTCCTCCTGGTGATGGAGAGCAAGTATCCTCAACATTTGGGTAACTGGTAGTCAAAGAAATTTGGTTTTCAGCAGAGTTTTTTACCCGTTTATCTTCCCAACTCACTGTAAGCTGCATGTTATTGCTATATACCGGAGGCAGCACTAACGTAAAGCGACTATCCGCTGGATGCAGCTGTTGAATAAGTGGATTAGCGAGTGTCATATCATTGTTGTTATGTTGTAATTCACATAACAAGGGCCATATCCTCTCAATTGCATTTTGGCCATGAATTAACGCCATCGTGTATTGAAAGCTATTGGAGGCGAACTGTAATGACTTAAGCTGTGTTGCAGCTAGACCTAGCAGCATTAGCCCAGCCACCAACATCGACACCACGACCTCAATGAGAGAAAATCCCTTACTTAACTGCAATTTTGTTCCGCCTCAGCTAACCAACTTTGACCACTGACCAGCACACATAAACGATAATCCTGGGTATCGGTAATGTTGTCGGTGATCAATATATTGTTTGTCGCCAGCACTTCGCCACTTTCGCGCACAACTTGGTCGGCCAGTGCCACTTCTATCGAGCCATGTTTAATAGAAAACCGCCCCACTTCGGTCAATTGGCCATTTTCATTGGTTTTCACAACCCAGTCGCTGTCCTCAACGACCAGTGATACCTGTTGCTCACGTCGAACCGCTTCACTTCGGGCCAAGCGATATACCGCCTGCAGTTGATTAGCATGCGTCGTAAGTCTGTCTTGCTGAATTTGCTTTATAAAACTTGGCGCAGCTATCGAAGCTAAAATTGCAAGTATTGCCATGGAAATAAGCAGCTCAAGCAAGGTAAACCCTAAATGTCTATTGCCAGCAATCATTGTTCTTCGGTCCTTGTTCACCAAGATGGTTGATACTTAGCACACCACACCTGTCAGCCGCTTGTGCTTTTCCCGCTATTGGCGTGGCTGTAAATTGATATCCTAAATTACGGTATTGGCCAACAGCCCCATTTGGTTTATCAGTGGGAATATATTTAAACGTGTAGAATTTAGATTCAGGCAAACCTGTAAGTAAACTCGCATCAGGGTAGCCACTATTACGGCTATATATGCGCTCAATTACACCTGCCATTTCCAACATTTGCTGTTGTGCTTGCGAACGACGTCCATCCTGAACGTATTCCACATATGACGGATATGCCACGCTGGCTGTGATCGCCACTATTGCAACCGCAATTAATAGCTCTGTAAGCGTAAAACCTTTATTTACCGACATTTAATTATTCCACCACTAAATTGATAGCGCTGTCATTTTATTCCACTTTATGACAGACAAAAGACAAAGAAAAGGATTAACCTATAATATGTAAACATAACATGGAGCGAAAGTTTCTAAAAAGGAAACTTATTACACCACATTACAGCAGTATTGCCTTTTGATATAAGGCAAACTTTGAGCGAGAGGATCATCCATGTCACACCTTAAATTGGTATGAATAAGATTATTATTATGATTTTCTTCGAGGGGTTACTCAATTCAACCTAAGAGTTGGATACCAACAAAACCAATAGCATTAAGAATATCTGTTAACTAGGTTTTTACTGTCCGAAATTCGGGCTCATTTAGGAAAATTAAGTGAATAAAAAGCCGTGCACAAAAATACACGGCTTTTTTAATTTAAGCTCAATTAAAAATTAAGCTTCAGCAATTACGATTACTTTGATCGTAGCTGTAACGTCAGAGTGTACTTGGATAGCTACATCGAACTCGCCAGTCTCACGGATAGTACCAAGAGGTAGACGAACTTCTGACTTAGATACCTCAACACCTACTGCAGAGATAGCATCAGCAATATCGCGAGTACCGATAGAACCGAATAGCTTACCTTCGTCACCCGCTTTAGAAACTAGAGTTACTTCAGCTAGTGCTTCTAGTTTTTCAGCGCGTGCCTGTGCAGCAACTAGCTCTTCAGCGATTTTCGCTTCAAGCTCAGCGCGACGTGCTTCGAAAGTTTCAATGTTAGATTTAGTTGCAGGAACTGCTTTACCCTTAGGGAATAAGAAGTTACGTGCGAAGCCAGATTTAACATTAACCTGATCACCTAGGCTACCTAGGTTTGCAATTTTGTCTAGTAGAATAACTTGCATGTCTCTACACCTTTTAAAAACTAGTAATCAGCTGCTTACTTGTGTAAGTCAGTGTATGGAAGAAGGGCTAGGTAGCGAGCACGCTTGATAGCAGTTGCTAGCTGACGCTGGTATTTAGCGCTAGTACCTGTGATACGGCTAGGTACGATTTTGCCACTTTCTGTTACGTAGTTTCTAAGAGTAGCCAGATCTTTGTAATCAATTTGTTGTACGCCTTCCGCTTTAAAACGGCAGAACTTACGACGTCTGAAATAACGTGCCATGAGTAATTTCCTCAATTAATTCTTTCAATATGTTGTGCGTGCAATACCAGCTGACTCAAGCCATTTCGGCTCTCGTGGCGATTTATAAAACCGCGAACTTGTAATGCTTGCCCAACGTATAAATGCTCAGTTTGGTTTCGGAACTGTTCTCCACTGGCAACCACTTGAATACGCACGTAGGCATTTCGAGTTAGGTCAGCCTCTAATTGCATTGATTTGTGCTCAAGTACAAATATGCAATGTGGGATCCCAGCTGGGCTTTGACTAAATTTAGGTGTTTTACAAATCACGCCCGAAAGCAGATATTGATTGGTATACAGGTCAACCTGATTACTCACCATTACCTCGAAAGGTTAGTCAAATCCGAAATCAACAACGATTAAGCAGAAGCTGCTTCTTTTTTCTCTTCTTTTGCAAGAGGAGACGCTTCAGTTACCGCGTTTTTAGTACGCATAACTAGGTTACGAAGCACTGCATCGTTGTAGCGGAAAGAAGTTTCAAGCTCGTTGATTACTTCAGTTGGTGCTTCAACGTTCAATAGAACATAGTGTGCTTTGTGAAGCTTTTCGATTGGGTAAGCCAGTTGACGACGACCCCAGTCTTCTAGACGGTGAATAGTACCGCCAGCTTCAGTGATAGCACCAGTATAACGCTCGATCATACCAGGTACTTGCTCACTTTGGTCTGGGTGAACCATGAATACGATTTCGTAATGACGCATGGATATTCCTTACGGTTAGTATAGCCTTGTCCCGTTTCGGCCAGTCGGGGTAAGGCAAGGAACGATAATAGTAAGGCCGAAAGAGCGCGTATTTTACGCGTAGCATTAAAATTAAGCAATCAGTTTGTTATGAAAAATTGGTGGAATAAGACTATATCTGCAAGGTTTTTTTAGAGTGATTGAAAAGTAAGAATATTTAGGAGAGTTGGAGCGGCACACGAGGTTCGAACTCGTGACCTCGACCTTGGCAAGGTCGCGCTCTACCAGCTGAGCTAGTGCCGCATCACAATATTTAGCTCTGGATTTGTCGGTAACTACGCTAGGTCGCGTCCTTACCTGTAGCAGCTGAGCTAGTGCTGCGTCACATTTTTTAGTTTATACACCTAAAGTAAGTGTTTGGAGCGGCACACGAGGTTCGAACTCGTGACCTCGACCTTGGCAAGGTCGCGCTCTACCAGCTGAGCTAGTGCCGCATTCCATAGTTAGCTCATTATATTGTCGGTAATTACGCAAGGTCGCGTTGATTACCTACTGCAGCTGAGCTAGTGCCGCATCACATATTTAGCTCTGGATTTGTCGGTAACTACGCTAGGTCGCGTCCTTACCTGAAGCAGCTGAGCTAGTGCCGCATCACATTTTTTAGTTTATACACCTAAAGTAAGTGTTTGGAGCGGCACACGAGGTTCGAACTCGTGACCTCGACCTTGGCAAGGTCGCGCTCTACCAGCTGAGCTAGTGCCGCATTCCATAGTTAGCCCATTATGTTGTCGGTAACTACGCAAGGTCGCGTTGATTACCTACTGCAGCTGAGCTAGTGCCGCATTACATTTTTTAGTTTATACACCTAAAGTAAGTGTTTGGAGCGGCACACGAGGTTCGAACTCGTGACCTCGACCTTGGCAAGGTCGCGCTCTACCAGCTGAGCTAGTGCCGCATTCCATAGTTAGCTCATTATATTGTTGGTAATTACGCTAGGTCGCGTCTTTACCTGTAGCAGCTGAGCTAGTGCCGCATTCCATAGTTAGCTCATTATGTTGTCGGTAACTACGCTAGGTCGCGTCTTTACCTGTAGCAGCTGAGCTAGTGCTGCATCACATTTTTTAGTTTATACACCTAAAACAAGTGTTTGGAGCGGCACACGAGGTTCGAACTCGTGACCTCGACCTTGGCAAGGTCGCGCTCTACCAGCTGAGCTAGTGCCGCATTCCATAGTTAGCTCATTATATTGTCGGTAATTACGCAAGGTCGCGTTTATTACCTACTGCAGCTGAGCTAGTGCCGCATTCCGATATAGCTCTTAGTTTTCCGCTGGGCGCAACCTTGAGGTCGCGTCTAACGTTTTAGCAGCTGAGCTAGTGCCGCATCACATAGTTAGCTCATTATGTTGTCGGTAACTACGCTAGGTCGCGTTTTTCCTATAACAGCTGAGCTTATACTGCTTTAATAATGCTCAAGAAACCCCGCAAGGCTTGTCATCTCAAGCGGGGCAGGATTCTACAAGATAAAATTTGCTTTGCAAGTGTTTTTTAAACTTTGAAGAATTTTTCTTGGTAAACTTTCAGCTCCATGATGGAGTCTTTGATATCATCCAGTGCTAAGTGAGAGCTTTTTTTCTTTATCTCACCCAATAGTTCAGGCTTCCAGCGTCTCGCAAGTTCTTTTATCGTACTGACGTCCAAATTGCGATAGTGGAAATAAGCTTCTAGCTCTGGCATGTATTTGTTGAGGAATCTACGGTCTTGACCAATAGAGTTACCACACATTGGTGAAGCACCTGGCGGCACCCACTCTTTAAGGAAATCTAGTGTTTGCTTAACTGCATCTGCTTCCGTGAACTTACTCGCTTTACAGCGAGCAGTCAGACCTGAGCGACCATGTTGATTGGTGCACCACTCATCCATATTGTCCAACAGCTCATCACTTTGATGAATTGCCACTACTGGACCTTCAGCTAAAACATTGAGATCACCGTCTGTGATCACCGTCGCGATTTCTAAGATTTTATCTGTTTTCGGTTCTAGCCCCGTCATCTCTAGATCGAGCCAGATCAAGTTTGATTCATGAAAAGTCATACTTTACCTTAGCGGTACTTTCCTTTAGATCCAATGCAATTAGATATATCATATTAGTTTAAACACTCGACCTAAAGCTTTTTTTACCATGCGCGGCGTTTTATTGATTTATAGCCTAAATTTGAACGCTCTGCACGTCTAAGCTTAAACAGATTATAAACATGGCAAAGAAAAAGAAACTCAGTAAGGGCCAATCCCGTCGGATTAAAGCCAATCATCAGAAGCGAATCGATAAAGCGAAAGAGACAGAAGTATCTGATGTTTCATGGCAAAACGACAACTTAGGGCCAACAGAAGCCGCAGTGGTGATCAGCCGCTTCGGCCAACATGCGGATATAGAAACCACAGACCAAGAGGTTTTGCGTTGCAATATCCGTCGTACCGTAACAAGCTTAGTTTGCGGTGATGAAGTCATTTTTCGTCGTGCCAAGGTCAGTGATGGTGACTTAGCCGGCGTAATTGAGGCTGTACATGAAAGGCGCACACAACTCACTCGTCCGGATTTTTATGACGGTGTAAAAGTTGTCGCTGCGAATATTGACCAAATATTGATGGTGTCGGCCGTTGTGCCCGAATTTACCCCTCAAATCATCGATCGCTATTTAGTCGCTTGTGAGGATATGGGGATAGAGCCAATTTTATTACTCAATAAAATTGATTTGCTTGACCAAGAAAGCCTCGAATATATTGATGAAGTCTTAGATATATATCGTGAGCTTGGTTATCGCGTACTGTTAGTCAGTACAAAATCAGGCGAAGGCATTGACGAGCTAAAACACATGCTTGAGGACAAAAATAACATTTTTGTTGGTCAATCAGGGGTTGGCAAATCAACGTTGGTCAATACCGTACTGCCCAATGCAGATATTCTCACCAAAGAAGTCTCCGAAAATAGTGGCTTAGGGCAACATACAACCACAGTATCGCGCTTACACCACTTGCCGTCCGGTGGAAACCTGATCGACAGCCCTGGGATCCGTGAGTTCGGCCTATGGCACTTAGACGTGGAACGCGTCACTTGGTGCTTTAAAGAATTTAGGGAGTTTATTGGCGGCTGCCGCTTTAGAGACTGTAAACACCTGAACGATCCGGGATGCTTACTTCGTGAAGCCGTAGATGAAGGTAAAATCAGCGAATTACGTTTTGAAAGTTACCATCGTATTTTAGAATCTATGGCCGATGGCCGCGCAGGTGCGCGCGCGCCTAGAGTCTGATAATATTTGCTAAATTGGCTCAATGACTTGAGCCCGATAGCCACTTCGCAATACAAAAAAAGCGAAAGTGACAAGACTAATAATTAGGAACTGTTAAAAGTGAATTTGGATAAACTAAAAATTGCCATGCAATATGCATTACCTAAACATGCGGTTTCTCGTTTGGTTGGTAAGCTTGCCGCAGCAGAAGCTGGCGCCTTAACCACAAAGCTAATTAAGCTGTTTATCAAACAATATAAAATCGACATGAGCGAGGCATTGCACGAAGATCCAGCTCACTACAAAACCTTTAACGAGTTTTTTACCCGTCCATTGAAGCCGGGGATCCGTCCTTTGGCAGAAGATAGCGATATCCTTGCCCACCCAGTTGATGGTGCAATCAGCCAACTTGGTGATGTCGTCGATGGTCAGATTATCCAAGCTAAGGGTCACAACTACAGCTTACAGACGCTGCTAGGCGGTAAAGAAGAAGACGTTGCGCCTTATGTTGGTGGTAAGTTTGCAACGATTTATCTAGCACCGAAGGATTATCACCGTATCCACATGCCGGTTGATGGCACACTTCGTAAAATGATTTATGTACCGGGCGATTTGTTCTCAGTAAATCCACTTACTGCGCAAAATGTGCCTAATTTATTTGCTCGTAACGAGCGAGTTGTTGCTATTTTTGACACTGAGATTGGTCCGCTTTCCATGGTACTGGTTGGTGCAACTATCGTTGCTAGCATTGAGACGATTTGGGCCGGTACAGTGACACCACCCGCTGGAAGAGATGTCTTTACTTGGACATATCCAGCAGAAGGTGACAACGCGATAACGCTGAAAAAAGGCGAAGAGATGGGTCGCTTTAAACTTGGCTCTACCGTGATCTTAGCGTGGGGGGCAAATAAGGCTGAGTTCTTAGATGGTCAAAACCCAGAGACCGTCACACGCATGGGTACGCCTTTCGCAAAAATAGCAGAGTAGACTACTGTATTAGTGGCTTGAAACTATCTCAAGCCACAACATTCACACTCGGGGTTTTTACTGAGCCCATACTGCTTTTGCTGCAAACTCATAGCATCTAGCGTACAAAATACGCTTCCTTGGTGATGTCCAAGTAGCACGTTTATGGTCAATAAAGCTTGCTGCGCACCGATCACCCCCAGTAATGGACTAATGACGCCAAAGTTGTCACAATTCTCCACTGGTGTTTGCGAACCTTCAGGGAAAACGCAAGCATAACAAGGTGACTCAGCCCTAAAATCAAAGCACATGAGTTGGCCTTGTGTAGCGATAGCAGCGCCAGCGATCAACACCTTGCTCGCTTGATGACAATACCTATTAAGCAAATAACGGGTAGTAAAGTTATCGCTGCAATCCAAGACAATATCGGCATCACGGAGCAACTCGGCGACGTTCTTATCAGTCAATCTCGCATTTATTGGTACTAGTGTGATCTCGTTATTGAGACTTGCCAGCACCTTTCCTGCTGCTTTGGCTTTTTGCTGACCAAGGTGGTTCACCTTATACAGAATTTGTCTTTGTAAGTTAGACAATTCCACGTCGTCGTCATCAACAAAAGTAAGCTTACCAATGCCACTCGCCGCTAAGTAAAACAACGCAGGGCTTCCCAGCCCACCGCAGCCAACCACAGCCACATGCGCCTCTTTCAATGCAAGTTGGCCTTGCTCACCGACCTCTTTTAACAGCAAATGGCGACTATACCTTAGCCGCTCTTTGTCATTGAGTTCAGTCATGCCGCGCCATAGCTTGCTTTAATTCAAGTACAGCCTGTTGTGGATCTTGGGCTTCAGTGATGGCTCTTACAACCGCGATACTAGATACGCCAGTTGCAGCCACTTCTGGCACGCGACTAAGGTCAATGCCACCAATAGCGACTGTTGGATAGCTGCTTTGCATCAAAGGCACAAAATGTGTCAGCTTTTCCAGCCCTTGGATTTGGCCGGTCATGTCTTTAGTCGTGGTTGGGTAGATAGCACCAAAAGCCAAATAACTTGGGCGATAGTTATGTGCCCGGAGCATTTCATAAAAACCATGGGTTGAAATACCTAAGCGCAGCCCTGCCTCTTGGATGACAACAAGATTAGCTTTATCGATATCCTCTTGGCCTAAATGAATTCCATAAGCGCCGTGTTTAATCGCTAACTGCCAGTAGTCGTTAATAAACACCTTCGCATCGTATTTTTGTCCAAGTGCAATGGCGGTTTGTATTTCAGCTTCAAGATTAGCTTGCTCTGGATCTTTAATTCTCAGCTGCACCGTATCGACACCTAATGCGAGACATTTTTCCACCCAATCAGCGCTGTCCACCACGGCATAAAGGCCAATAGGGTCGTCAATGCTGGCAAAGCCTGCGGCAAAATTAAACTCCTCAGGTAATGCAAACTCTAGTTCATCAGCAAGCCAAGAGCCCGCTTCTATCACTTGCGGGTAATCATTGAGATCAACAGGAAAACTCGTATGCGCAACAGGGCCCACGCCTTCACCATAACGTATCGCCGCTTTTAGCCCTGCATTGATGTATGCCTTAGCGAGAATAAAAGCATCTTTAAATGGGTACTCCTTGGCCATACATGCCGCGATCACTGACGATAAACTACACCCAGTACCATGGCTATGCGGTGTTTGAATTTTCTCATTGCCAAGCCAATACTCGGTATCATCCGCTAAGCCATAATCAATGCAGTAGCCTTTTGGGTAATCCCAATGACCGCCTTTAATGATCACCGACTTTGCACCGAATTCACGCAATTTGGCAGCAGCCTCTTTGACAGCATCAGGACCTATCAAATACACGCCTGTCAGCAGCTGAGTTTCATGTGTATTGGGTGTAATGATATCCACCAGCGGTAATAAATGGGTTTTTAACGCATCCACCGTGTCTTCTTCGGTTAATGAATCCCCGCTGGTCGCGATAGCTACTGGATCATAAACCACAAGCGGCGGCTTTTCCCATGTTGCTTTATAATGCTCGAGGTGTTCAGCAATCAGTTGGATCTGCTGAACATTGGCGAGCATGCCAATCTTTATCACCGTTGCAGGCATATCTTGCGAAAGCGCCGTCAGCTGAGATTCGATAACCGTGGTCGAAACCGGGTTTAACGCTTCCACTCCTAAACTATTTTGCGCCGTCAACGCAGTTACTACGGTACAACAATGAACATTAAAGCTCTGCGTTGCTTTGATATCCGCTTGAATACCAGCGCCGCCGCCAGAATCAGAACCCGCAATACTCCAAACGATATGTGACAAAGAGAACTCCTTATATAGTTATCCGCAATTCAAGTTAGTTTGCGTGCCAAAAAGGCATGCCTAAGGTTGGCGTAGAAGGTGATGCCACCTCTTTTTGTGGCATTGCTTTTGCCAAATAAGACAGGCGCCCTGCAACCGTGCTGGCTTCAAACGCTTTTGCCATGGTGATAGGACAACCCGCCCCTGCCACTGCCGAATTTAATAGTACGGCATCATAACCCAGCTCTAGAGCTTGGCAAGCATGAGACGGCAAGCCGAGTCCCGCATCGACAATCAAGGTTTGATGGGGCAAACGTGTGCGTATGGTTTGCAGGTTATATGGATTTAACAGCCCTTTTCCCGTACCAATTGGTGCGCCCCAAGGCATTAAAACTTCACAACCAAGTGCATCTAAACGCTGACACAGCACCAAATCATCAGTGCAATAAGGCAATACCTTAAACCCGTCTTTTAGCAAAATTTCGGTGGCTTCGAGCAGTGCGATTGGATCTGGCTGTAAGTTATATTCATCACCAATGAGTTCAAGTTTAATCCAATCCGTGGCAAACACTTCCCGGCACATCTGCGCCAAGGTCACCGCTTCTTTTACGCTGTGACAGCCTGCCGTATTTGGTAAGACTCGTAGTCCCATCTCTTTGATAAGCGTCCAAAAGTCATCACCCGCCTGCTTAGTTTGCTGGCGTCTCAGCGACACAGTAACAATTTCAGCACCCGAGGTGGCGATAGCCGCCTGCATTACCTCTGGAGAAGGATAAAGTGCTGAGCCAATTAACATGCGGCTAGTAAATTGTTCACCATAAATAGTGAGCTTAGTATCAGTCAAAGACTGCATATTTATCCCCCTTGAATTGGCGATAAAAGCTCAATCTTATCGCCGTCGCTCAATGTCACGCTTGGCAACTCCGTGCGGGAAACAAAAGTACCATTAAGCGCGACGGCAAAAGGCGGCTTGGCACCTCTGGCTTCAATAAATTCCTGAATATTTTGCTCGCGGTTGATATTAATCGTTTCGCCATTAAATTCGACTTTCATAATAACTCCTTAGATAGTGCTTGTTTCACGATAAGCGGTGCCAGCAGATAACCGTGTCTATATAGGCCATTGATACTGATCACATTACCTTGTTGTTCAATTTTGGGGTGATTATCTTTAAACGCAGGTCTAAGTCCTGCTAATAAAGACAATACTCGCGCTTCGGCAAACCCACGATGAACTGAATAAGCAGCAGAGAGTAATTCGAGTGTAGAACGTACCGTTATCTCACCATTATCTTGCGACTCAATTTCCGTCGCACCAATAACAAACTGATGGTCTGGCTTTGGCGCAATGTAAATGGGATATCTTGGGTGCATCAAGCGCACAGGTCGAGTCAAGGTCACTTCTGGGGCATAAATTCTCGCCACTTCACCACGTACGCCACGAAGCCCATTACACGAGGCTTTCGCACCAAGACCGCGACAATCAATCACCCAGTCATACGCTTGACTAAGCTGCGCCTTTTGCCCTTCATCACAATGGACACCGTAGTTAATCTCTACACCTTGCTTCGTTAATGTTGCCGCACTACTTTGATAAAACGCCTGATTATCAAGCTGGCCTTCGCAAGGTAAATACAAGCCTTGGTGAAAGACACCACCAAGCTCTGGTTCCAATTGCGCGATCCGAGCGCCATTTACCACTTCCGCGCTATGAGCTTTTAACGGTTTTAAGCGCTGCTGAAAACTCACTAAATCACCACGGTCTTGACCATGTGCCACAATAAGGGAGCCTTGCTGCTGAAAAAATACCGGGTTTTCCAGCTTCGCCAGTAATTGTGGCCACAGTTTCATGGACTCCAGCCCTTGCAGCGCCAACGCTTCATCGCATATCACAGACTCAGCCAACGGCGCTAACATGGCCGCCGCGACACTACCTGCTGAGATCTCCATACCTTGCTTTGCTTGTTCAAACACGCTGATTTGATAGCGCTCAGCGAGCATCAATGCAGCGATGCGCCCAGTTAAGCCAAAACCCAAGATAGCAACACGTGCTTGAGTAGACATAGCTACACTCCTAAAATTAGCCACCCGACGGGCATCAAGGTGGCTATGATGGGATGAGTTATAAGGCTTTGTGGTAAAGCTCAGAGCCTGATTGCTTAAACTCTTCTGACTTTGCTTTCATCTCGGCTTCAACATCCACCATTTTAATGCTGATCTCTTCGCCTACATTATTAGGATCAATCCCTCGCGCTTCTAACGCTTTTGCATAGTCACGCACATCCTGAGTGATCTTCATCGAGCAGAATTTAGGGCCACACATAGAGCAGAAGTGAGCGACTTTGCCCGATTCTTGCGGCAAGGTCTCATCGTGATACTCACGAGCACGCTGCGGATCTAGACCGAGATTAAACTGATCGTGCCAGCGGAACTCAAAGCGTGCTTTAGACAGCGCATTGTCACGAACTTGAGCACCCGGATGGCCTTTCGCCAGATCCGCTGCATGCGCCGCGATTTTATAGGTGATCAGGCCTTCTTTTACATCTTCTTTATTCGGTAAGCCTAAGTGTTCTTTTGGTGTCACATAGCACAGCATCGCACAGCCATACCAAGCAATTTGCGCCGCACCAATCCCTGAAGTGAAGTGATCATAACCCGGAGCGATATCAGTTGTGAGTGGACCAAGCGTGTAAAATGGAGCTTCATCACAGTGTTTAAGCTGCTCTTCCATATTCTCTTTGATCATATGCATCGGCACGTGTCCAGGGCCTTCAATAAAGACCTGAACATCGTGTTTCCACGCAAGCTTAGTTAACTCACCAAGGGTACGCAGTTCGCTAAATTGCGCTTCGTCATTGGCATCGGCAATAGAACCCGGACGCAAACCATCACCTAACGAGAAACAAACATCGTATTGCTTTAAGATTTCACAGATGTCTTCAAAGTGCGTGTAGAGGAAGTTTTCTTTGTGATGCGCTAAACACCACTTCGCCATAATTGAACCACCGCGAGACACTATACCGGTCACGCGTTTTGCCGTCATCGGCACGTAACGCAGTAGTACTCCCGCGTGGATAGTAAAGTAATCCACGCCTTGCTCAGCTTGCTCAATCAAGGTATCGCGGAAGATCTCCCACGTTAGATCTTCGGCAACGCCATTCACTTTTTCTAGTGCCTGATAGATTGGTACCGTACCGATAGGCACTGGAGAGTTACGTACCACCCACTCGCGGGTTTCATGAATGTAACGCCCTGTAGACAGATCCATTACGGTATCTGCACCCCAACGGGTCGACCATACCATTTTTTCTACTTCTTCTTCGATAGAAGAAGTCACTGATGAGTTACCAATATTGGCGTTAACTTTGACTAAGAAGTTACGTCCGATAATCATCGGCTCAGTCTCAGGGTGATTAATATTGTTTGGTAGTACAGCACGACCACGGGCGATTTCATCACGCACAAATTCAGGCGTAATAAACTCAGGAATACTGGCGCCAAACGATTGGCCTTTGTGTTGCTGCGCCAGCAATTCTTCACGCAACTTAGCGCGTCCCATATTTTCACGGATCGCCACATATTCCATTTCAGGCGTCACTATGCCTTGGCGGGCGTAGTGCATTTGCGTGACATTTTTACCCGCCTTAGCACGGCGAATTTTAGGTAAATGTTCAAAGCGAATATGATCAAGTCCTTCATCCGCCATACGCTGCTGAGAAAACTGTGACGTCACCGACTCTAGCATTTCGGTATCATCGCGCTCAACTATCCACAGTTCTCTAAATTTAGGAAGACCAGCACGAACGTCAACCGACACTTCAGGATCTGTGTATGGACCTGAAGTATCATAAACACGAATGGGATCGTTTGATTCAAATACCGGATTTTCTTCCGTGCCACCTACAAACGAATCACTTAGTGTGATTTCACGCATACCAACGCGTACGCCTGCTTGTTCACCCTCCACATAAACTTTATGTGAGTTTGGAAAAGGCTGGCCTTTAAGGTTATGGATAAATTCTGCCGCGGCTGCTCGCGCTTCACGACGACTTAGCTTGCTACTATTGTTTGACATGACGTCCCTCTTATTTTCATACAAAGGTGTCTTGTCAGATCTCCAAAAGGAGAGAGACGAGGATAGTCCTCGGGTAAGGTGGATAGCAATAAACCACTATTGCTACAGACAAACGCAGCGCGTTTGCTGTCTTGTTCCCTACGCAGGCATTAACCTGATCAGGTCCACGGATCCCGCAAAATGCGATCTCAGCCCGACTATCTGCAACAAATTTGCTGCAAAAATTCAAGGCACTCCGACAAGTAACGAATTAGCGCCAGTCTACTTGCTAACACGAAAGCTCGCAAGCACTGACACTGGAATTCTTATTTTCAGCTTATTGTTTAATAAAACTAAACTGAGGTTTTCCTTTTAAGGTCAAGTTATTAGCATTTACTTCAAGCAAGACACCAATTTGTAATTGGTTAATAAGCTGCGATTCAACCTGAGCGATTTCTTCACCACAGTACTTACGCGTCATGCCTAAGTTTTTAACTTTTAACTGCCCTTCGACAATTTCGCCTTCGCCAAAAAAGCGATTACAACCCGCAAAACCATTGACTTGCAGTGCATCGATAAAACGAATATCAATAGGCTTTTCACCAAGTCCAGCGTCTGATTGTAATTGCGTAATATTTTGGCCATTAATACTCTGTAACTGCCAAGCGGAATACTTAAGCGCTTCCGTGTCTACCTTCCCTGTTGATATACATCCACTAAGCGCCATTATTGCGCCGATTATGCTGATGAATTTCATGGTAAACCATCTATTTTATGCCCTGAGTTTATTATAACGTTTCAAGACACAAAAATAGCAGTAAAATTCTGTAAAATTGTCTTTCCTGAATGTTTTAACACCAACTATTTCACAAATTGCTGCTCTTCAAATAAATGTGTAATAGCGTCTGGTAAAAACGGTCTACCGCGCTCATTCACCGAAGTTCCAGTGACCACAGCATCAAGCATGAGTTTATTGTCATGCGCTCTTATCACTTTTTGCTTAAATGCAAACTTTACTCTGCTTTCACGCTCAAGTGCGACTTCAACATAAAACGCATCGCCTGGACGTAACGAGTCTTTGTAATTCATTTCGCTACGAATAACGACTAAGTTCACTTTTTGCTCTGCAAGCGCTGCAAAATCAACGTTATTCGCCAATAAAAACTCATGTCTTGCGTGCTCTAAATAATTAAAATACACGCTGTTATTAACTATTCCCTGTAAGTCACACTCATAGTCTCGGACTTTAAAATCAACTTTAAAACTCATATCTGGCCTATTTGTTTAACATTTGCGGGCTAACATATAACACAATTTCACTGTCAACTGGTCTGGCTTTTGTTAAACTGTGCCCAATTAAAAATGGGACAAAGATTAAGCATGAAGTTAAAACTCTCTACGATCACCTTGGCACTGCTGCCATTTTTCTCTCATCAGGTACTTGCCGACGATAACCTAGAAACCATTGTCGTCACTGGCGATTTTCAGAATGAAACTATCCAGACATTAAGTGCAAGCGCTTCGGTGGTTGACGAACTCTCTATCGCTAAGCGTGGTGCGCAATATTTAGATGAGATACTAGGTGCCACCGCTAACGTTAACTTTACGGCAGGTGCGTCTCGTGGTCGCTTTATGCAAATCCGTGGTATCGGCTTACGTTCACAGTTTGTTGATCCTATTTATCCCAGCGTTGGCTTATTAATTGACGGTATTAATTACTCAGGATTAGGCGCAAGTGCGCTGCTTTTTGATACTGAGTCAGTGGTGGTGTATCGCGGCCCTCAAGGCACTAAATTCGGTTCTGATGCTTTAGCAGGAATCGTTGAAGTAAATACCCAAGCCGCTACCACAGCGCCCTCATTAAAAGTGAAGTTAGGCGCAGGTAATTATGGTAGCTACGAAGCAGGCCTTGCGGCTGGCACTGGGTTAAGCGACGACACCGCTGTGCGCGTCAGCCTCTATCAACGAGAGTCTGACGGTTACGTAGATAACCTCTACCTAAACAAACCCACTCAGCAACAAGACGAGCAAGTAGCAAGAGTGAAACTTAACTCTCAAGTGAGCGATAATCTCGCACTAGAGTTTGCTTATCACCATATTGATACTGAAAACGGGTACGACGGTTTCACCCTGGATAATTCACGTAACAGTGTTGCTGATGACCCGGGCCAAGACAACCTCAGCTCCGATGCGTTTTCACTACGTGGAGTTTATACTCGCTCAGACTTATTCAATGTCGAATTTAAAGTATCTGGGCTAGATGCTGATACTTTATATAGCTACGACGAAGATTGGGTATGTCATGACGCAGCTCAACCAGCGCTATGCGCAGCAGGATTACACCCTGAAGGATATAGCTCAACCGATGCCTACGAGCGTAACCATGAAAATGGCAACATAGAGTTTTTAATCAAAGATAAACAAAATGACTGGGTGGTAGGTGTTTTCGCAAAGCGTAACGATGTTGATTTAACCCGTCATTACACTTGGCTTGAGAACCCATTTACGTCAGCATACACCGTAGAAAGTAAGGCGATTTTTGGTCAATACGTGCATCACCTTTCAGACAAAACTCGCCTAATCGGTGGTCTTCGCGCGGAGCAATATGACGCTGACTATATAGATAGTAACGGCTTTAGTATCGAAACCGATGATGTAATGTGGGGCGGAAAAGTCGCGCTTGAATATCAAGTTGTACCGCGCACTATGATCTACACCAGCCTTACTCGCGGTTACAAAGTCGGCGGTGTAAACGGCGAAGCACTGGCAAAAGCCAAAGATGAAGGTTTAAACATTCCGGCCGAACACCATTACTTTGACCCTGAGTATGTTTGGAACGCTGAGTTTGGTGTAAAAGGTGAGTCTGAAGACAAGCGTCACCTTGTGCGGGTTACCGCGTTTTATATGCAACGCGATGATATCCAGTTAAAACAATGGCAAGTTTCTAACCAGCAATTTGCAGGCTACATCGACAACGCCAGTAAAGGCAGTAACTACGGCCTAGAAGTTGAAGGCAACCTACAATACACGGACCGCCTTGGTTTTAGCTACAGCGCAGGCTATTTAGAGACCGAGATTGAAGACTTTGTGGCTGCCAGTGGCCTAAACCTTGATGGTCGCGACCAAGCACAAGCGCCAAATTACCAATACTCGCTTGCCGTCAATTACGAGTTAATGGATAACCTAGTGGTTGAATTGGGTGTGGAAGGCAAAGACAACTATTACCTCTCGGATAGTCACAACGAGCAAGCGCGCAATCATAACCTGATCAACGCAAGCCTTAGTTACTATGGCGACAACTGGTCATTAACGGCTTGGGGTAGAAACCTTGCAGACGAAGACATTGTAGTACGTGGCTTTAGGTTTGGTAATAATCCACTAGACGGTTGGCAAGACAATACCTATGTACAATACGGCGAGCCACGCGTTTATGGTTTAAGTTTTACTTACGAACTGTAGTACGACCCGTTTATCGCCTACACATAAGGCGATAAACACGCACAAAAAGAAAAAAAGGGGAAACGTAAAATTAGAGTAAAACGTTCCCCCTCACCGCAAAAACTCAAAAAGCAATTACCTTTATAGTTATTCCATGCTTGGGGCACTGGAATACACCAACTCAACCAGATTATTCATCGTTTTTGACTTCTGCATGTAAGCCTTTTCCATATGGGCAAGCTCTTGCAGTTCAAACAAAGTTGTTTCCACCAGTGCTAACCATTTAGTTGTGGTGTCTGGCACCTCGTCACCCTGCCTTGCCGCCTTCTTGAGGGCATCGTAATAAATCGTTAAGTCATGATATTGGCGTAGATAATCCATATTGCTCTCCAACATGTCACTTTATTTCACACTAAAGTAACAAAAGCTTCGAGCAAAAATCTGCGCGAAGAAAATTTTTTTGAATTTATTTGTAAATTAATTAAAAACGCCAAAATCATCATCGCAACACCTCAGTTAAATAATGAGTTACTCATCTCAGGCTTCGCCTAAAAAATCGAGCGAAGATCCATTAAATGCAACAAAATGTTCATTTTTAGACGGACTAATCTTGAAAAAGAAATTTTCTACGATAGACTCGCGTTTACGGTTTAGATACAAAAATGCAACTTGGTTAAGCGAATAATAGAGACAAACAAATAGCGTACATCAGACAATATAGGGACTGATGCTGTTTGTGACGCGAGTGCGACAGGCAAAAAGGATTGAGTTGGTGGGGAAATTTGATAAGCGCTTTACAGGAGACGACCTGCGCCGAATGCGCAAAGTCGCTGGCAAAACCACGCAAGAAATGGCTAACTTGGTCGGTGTGGAGCGTGGCACTTACGAAAACTACGAAAAAGGCGTAAGCAAATTTCCCTACGAATATTTTGAAATATGGTGCGACACCTGCGGCATCAACCTCAACCCACTTAGAGAACAAATCCTTGCCTTAAGAGACAAAATTGACGACGCCAAATTATGGCGTAAGTCGCCAACACCGCGAAATAACAAATCAAGCAACGAGGATAACGGCTAATGAAAGACGCGCACTTTCATAATTCTTCAGCTAGATGGAAAACAATAAAATTACGAATAAGGCCTATTTGCAACATAGTGTTTTCAACTTTGTTGTTAAGGAGTAAAGTAGAGTGGAAACTAAACACCGCAAAACTTAACTTAGAAAGGACGTCATTATGCGCTTTTTGCTAAAAAAGACCACTAGTAAACTTTCAGATATTTATCAGCTCCACCTCAAAGAAACAAAAATGGTTTCTGGTGGCAGCGGTCCAAATAAAGATAAAGACCCTAAAGTAGAAACAGAACAACAAGCTACAGTTTGTACAGAGCTGCCTTACAACTAGACGAGCAAATATACTCATCGGCAGCTGAGAGTCATGCTGCCGACTCTAGAGTGCGCAGACTAAACGCTGGAGGTATCAGGAAAAGCAATGAAGTTATCATGGATTTTTTTATTATTTGGAGTAGTGACAGCTATTTTGCTTTCAGCAGCCTACATACGCTTTGAACTATATATTAACAGTGTTTGGTTAATCAGTATTTTTGTCATCAGCATTGTTGGTAAGAACCTTGAGAATATTAAGCACATCACCTTTATTTTGTTATTCATGGTATTGGTTGAATACTTGGCGATCCTTTACTTGCTTAAATACAATCCTAATGAGCTCCCTCCATATCTAAATAATGCCCTTATCTTTGGCACTCACTTTATTTTAGATTTAATAACCATGATATTGCTAAAGTATCGTATGCGCTTATCCCTTAAGTATATACGAAAAACAAACCCAGAGAACTGGCAATCTGTTTACATGACCCATGCAGACCCCATTCTTTACGGTATTTTCTTCGCTTTTATTATTGTTGATTTAGCAGCCTTTGGTGAAAACCTGATCCGCAATATGGATCTCTTCTTTGGTGTTTCAGAAGAAGCTTCGAAACCCTTTTGGAGCTGGGGTTGGGTCTATAAAAGTTATGAGTACTTGAAGTCGATTCTCTTGGCTTGTGTGATTACCACCCTGCTGGCCACTATTTTTGTCGAACGACAGCGCCCTGATACGCCTGATGAGGAATCAGAAAGCGAATCTTAGCACTTATATAACCGTCACCTTATAAGCGGGTACAGTCGTGCTCTATGCGCTTATATGATGACTTAACAAGAAATTTCAGACATTAAAAAAGGCGCTTGCGCGCCTTTTTTAATTCCTCAATTTACCGCTGATTATTCAGTTTCTGGTAAATTGCGACCGTAGAACACTTCCTGAATTTCACGATTCAGCTTAAGACGAATTTCTTCCTCTTCGTCTGAATCTAAATCATCAGTACTAATTCCAAATAGATATGCATTTAGGTCTGTTTCCTTAAGCATCATCTTCGTATGGAATAGGTTCTCTTGATACACGTTTACGTCTACCATGTGGTATGCGTCTTTAGTATCTTCCGTCATGTAATTCTGGATCGAGTGAATTGCGTGGTCGATATAGTGTTTAACACCATTAACGTCACGAGTAAATCCACGAACACGATAGTCAATCGTCACCACATCTGACTCTAAAGAGTGAATTAAGAAGTTAAGCGCTTTAAGTGGCGAAATAATACCACACGTTGAAACTTCGATATCCGCTCTAAAAGTACAAATGCCATCATCAGGGTGCGCTTCAGGATAAGTATGAACACAGATGTGACTCTTATCTAAGTGTGCTACCACTGACTCAGGAAGTGGACCTGGTGCTTCATTACTATCAAAAGTCTGTTGATCAACAGGCTCTTCTGATACTAATATCGTCACACTCGCCCCTTGTGGTTCATAATCTTGACGTGCGATATTCAGTACGTTTGCACCGATGATATCCGTTACGTCTTTTAGAATATCCGTCAAACGATCAGCACTATACTGCTCATCAATGTATTCTAGATATTCTTTACGTTGCTGCTCGGTCTTGGCGTAGCAAATATCGTAAATGCTAAAGCTTAAACTCTTAGTTAAGTTGTTAAAGCCATGGAGTTTAATTTTATCAAAGGGCTTGTTCACGATAGACCCACCTTAATACAAAAAATCTGCGCTGCAGAAACAAAAGTTCGCGGATTTTATACGAAAATAGCGCTATGAAAAAGCGTTATTTTTCGTCAATTTCAACCACCTCATGGCTATGCGTAATTTCTACTGCTTTTTCAAGCATTAATGCCACTGAGCAATACTTTTCAGCGGATAAACTTACGGCTCTTTCTAGGTGTTTTTCAGAGACATTACGCCCTTTCACCACGAAGTGTAAATTGATCTTGGTAAAAACCCTAGGTGCGCTTTCTGCGCGCTCTGCGGTTAATTTTACTTCCACGTCGGTAACATCCTGACGCGCTTTTTGTAGAATGCTGACTACATCGACTGACGAACAACATCCCGCTGACATTAATACCATCTCCATTGGACTTGGCGCAGCACTATCAGAACCGGCATCAAATACCACATTATGTCCCGACGCAGAGCGACCGATAAAGGTATCTCCTTCAACCCATTTTACGCTAGCTAACATAGTTATCCTCTATAAAGCATAACACCGCCAAATGGCGGTGTATCTTAAACCTAGAATTGCCTCTAAGTGTGTTTTCTACACTGTCGATAGTGATTGTGCCAAGCTATACAGCAGAATCAAACAGGTTTTTGACCAAACCCGCGAATTCTTCGATAAATTCTTTTTGTTCTACGGTGACACGTCTATCAACAACACTTGATAGCACTTCTTGTAAGTCGTACACAATGCCATCTACCTCACGCACGATCATGCTGCGCTGCTCTGTAGATAACTCAGTGTGCTGCTCGCATATACGGATAACGTTTTCAGCGATCACATCTTCGATTAATTCCATGACTGTTGGAGCCCCTGGTTCAACCGTCCCAGACTTCTCAAACAAGGCTAAGTTTTGCGTCAAATACATGACTAAATCATCGTACCCTTGTTTATCTAAAACCATACTTTGCTCACCCGAACCTATCAAAGACATCTCCTATTGATTTAAGCAGAAAGTTTTTTCGATTGCTACTTTTGTAGTCAACTAGACACAAAAAAGCAGCCGAAGCTGCTTTTCTTATCAATTTTTATTGAGTAAACCTCAATATTGGCATTTTAATCCAAAGATAAACCTGGGCTCAAGCTAGAAGGTAAAGTTACCTTTTCCAGTTCCACAGAAGCCACTGGGTATGCACAGTAATCTGCCGCGTAGTATGCACTTGCACGGTGGTTACCTGATGCACCGATACCACCAAACGGAGCTGCACTTGAAGCGCCAGTGATTGGGCGGTTCCAGTTTACGATACCTGCGCGAATACGACGTAAGAAACGGTCGTAGTCAGCTTCGTTGTCGCCAAGCAGGCCTGCAGATAAGCCAAAGCTTGTCTCGTTCGCTTTTTCGATAGCAGCGTCAAAGTCTGTGTAGCGGAATATTTTTAACAGCGGACCAAAGTGTTCTTCATCAGGAAAGTCTGCAATGTTAGTACATTCGATGATCCCTGGCGTCACAAAGCCCGTGCCCTCTGTGTGCGTCAGCTTGATAAGCGACTCACCACCGAGCTCAACAAGCTGTTGCTGTGCTTTTACCATGCCAGCGGCGGCTGCATTTGAGATCATTGAACCCATGAACGGTTGATCTGCATCGTCAAAGTTACCCACTTTAATCGCTTTAGTTGCTTTGATCAGTTGCTCAAGGATTGTGTCACCTTGTTCACCTGCAGGAAGGAATAGTTTACGAGCACAAGTACAACGTTGACCACTTGAGATAAACGCAGATTGAATAATGTCGTGTACTGCCGCTTTGGTATCCGCTACGTCTTTTACGATAAGTGGGTTATTACCACCCATTTCAAGCGCTAGGATCTTACCCGGTTGACCTGCATATTGTTCATGTAGCAAGTGACCCGTACGAGAAGAGCCAGTAAAGAATAAGCCGTCAATACCCGCGTGTGATGCAAGTGCTTTACCTGTTTCAACTTCACCCTGAACTAGGTTAATCACGCCAGCAGGAAGACCCGCTTGTTGCCAGTATTTAAGCGTTAGCTCAGCAACATAAGGCGTCAGTTCAGATGGCTTAAAGATAACCGTGTTACCAGCAAGTAGCGCAGGTACGATGTGGCCATTAGGTAAGTGACCTGGGAAGTTATATGGGCCAAATACAGCAACTACACCATGCGCCTTGTGACGGATCACGGCACGGCCAACTGGCATTGGATTTTCCACAACGCCTGTACGCTCTTGATAGGCTTTCTCAGAAATCGCGATTTTACCTACCATAGCACCCGCTTCTGTACGAGTTTCCCAAAGTGGCTTACCCGTTTCTTTAGCAATTGCAATAGCCAGCTCTTCGCTATTTTCTTTTAGTACTTCAGCGAAACGCTTAACAATTTCTAGACGCGCTTCAAAGCTCATGTCGCTCCATGAATAAAAAGCTTCACGAGCCGCTTTTACTGCGCCATCAACTTGCTCAGCAGTAGCTGCGTTTGCGCTCCAAATAACGTCGTTGTTTGCTGGGTTTACAGAGCTAAAGCTTGCGCCTTGTCCTGCAATCCACTCACCATTTATTAGTTGTGCTGCATGTGTTGTCATAATCTGTTCCCAATCTTAAATCTTTACTAGGCTTACTTGATCGCCTTCTTCAACTTTTAGCGCCGCGGCAACATGTGGAGCAAGCGTCACTTCATTGCTATCAGTCAGGGCTAACTCGATTACCGCCGCGCGATAATCAACAAGTTTACCATTTGCGACCATAACAGGGAATCCACCGTTGCTTTCGCCTATTTTCACAGTACGAGTTTCACTATTGCGAACCGTGCGGATATTCCCCACTTTTGCTTCTACCGTTGGACCCGCGTCGAAGATATCAACATAACCATTAAATGTGAAACCTTCGCTTTTTAGTAGCTCAATAGCAGGACGCGTATTGTCGTGAACTTCACCAATCACCGCTTGTGCTTCTTTACTAAGCAGGTTCACGTAGATTGGGTACTTAGGCATTAATTCAGCAATAAAGACCTTTTGGCCGATCCCCGTTAGATAATCCGCTGTCGGGAAATCCATCGAGAAGAAATGCTCTTCAAGCCATTGCCAGAACGGACTTTCGCCTTGCTCGTTAGAAACACCGCGCATTTCCGCGATAACGGTTTCAGCAAAACGATCACGATGTTGATTGATAAACATAAAGCGAGAGCGAGACAGCAATTTGCCATTTGCGCCTTTGCGATAGCCATCTTTTAAAAACAGAGTGCATAATTCCGTCGCGCCAGTGTAGTCATTACATAGCGTTAAAATATCCACTGCTTTATAAACATCGAGTGTGCGTGAAGAGTGGATCACTTTGCTTAGGTGATAATGATAAAACGCATCATCTAAACCAACCGCAGCTTCGATACCGCTGGTACCAACCACCTCGCCTGTTTCAGTATCTTCTAATACAAATAAATAACCTTCATCAAAAGGCTTGTCAGCTTGCTTGCCAAAGGAAGCAACTGAGCGTGCAATCTTCTTCTGTAATAGCTCTTCGTTTACAGGCAAAGAGGTAAAACCGTGACCTGATTCGTGAGCAATGTTTAAAAGCGCTGGATAATCGCTTTCTTGGATTGGGCGAAGGATCATCATGAGCCCGCTTACTCCTCAAAAATGTGGATAACAACAAGGCCACCAAAAGGTGACCTTGCAACCAGTATTAAGCGTTGTTAGCAACTACCGCAGCAACGGCTTTTTCGAAGCGTGCCATCCCTTCGCGGATGTCAGCTTCTGGAATAACAAGAGATGGAGTGAAACGTACTACGTTTGCACCTGCAACAAGTGACATCACGCCTTGCTTGATACCTTCAACCAAGAATTCTTTTGCTTTGCCTTCGTACTTTTCAGTGACTACACCACCAAGCAATAGACCTTTACCACGTACTTCGGTGAATACGTTGTACTTTTCGTTGATGTCGTTTAGCAGTTCACGGAACAGCTGCTCTTTTGCTTTTACGCCATCAAGTACAGCTGTTGTGTTTACTGTGTCAAATGCCGCTTCTGCAACCGCACACGCCAGCGGGTTACCGCCGTATGTAGAACCATGAGTACCTACTTTTAGGTGCGCAGCAATCTCTGTTGTTGTGATCATCGCGCCGATAGGGAAACCACCGCCAAGCGCTTTAGCCGTTGTTAAAATATCAGGGGTTACGTTTAAACCTTGGTATGCATACAAGTCACCAGTACGGCCAACACCAGTTTGCACTTCATCAAAAATAAGTAGCGCATTGTGCTTGTCACACAGCTCGCGAACACCTTTTACAAACTCAGAAGTTGGTGAAATGATACCACCTTCGCCTTGTAGCGGCTCCATCATCACGGCACAAGTGTTGTCTGAAATAAGCGCTTCAAATGCCGCTAAATCGTTATAGTCTGTATGAACAATGTCGCCCGGCTTTGGACCAAAGCCATCAGAGTATGCAGCTTGACCACCAACGGTCACAGTGAAGAAAGTACGGCCGTGAAAACCTTTGTTGAAAGAGATGATTTGCGACTTTTCAGCACCAAACTTATCTAGTGCCCAACGGCGTGCTAGTTTAAGCGCCGCTTCGTTCGCTTCTGCACCTGAGTTTGCAAAGTAGACTTTCTCTGCGAACGTCGCATCAGTTAGCTTTTTCGCTAAACGTAGTGCAGGCTCATTAGTCATCACGTTAGACAGATGCCAAATTTTCTCGCCTTGCTCTTTAAGCGCGCCCACCAAAGCTGGGTGACAATGACCTAGACAGTTAACTGCGATACCACCAGCAAAGTCGATGTACTCACGACCTTCCTGATCCCATACTCGAGAACCTTCACCTTTCACTGGAATTACCGCTGAAGGTGCGTAGTTAGGTACCATTACGTCGTCAAACAATTCACGATTGATAGTCATTTTATTTCCTCATATTTGGTGAGTGAAAGTGCAAACAAGGAGTCATTTCCTTTTGGAGGTCGGCGCGTTGCCGCCACTTGATAGGATATTTATTCACACCAATTCGGTGCTATGTATTTTGACCCGCCCCTTGATGGCACAAAATTCATACGCTCATTATTTCAGAAAAAGCGCCATTTGTCTCACTTATACCACGTTCTCAGCCCTTAGTATTCAAGGGTTTAACATATATTCTCAACTCAAGTGAATAACTATCTAGGGCAGATATTTAGGGCAAAGCAAGCGCCGTGCAGCCTTGCACAGATCAGTTAAGATTAGGTTTTGAATGAATAGTCGCAAAAAAAATTTCAATTTTTTTTACAAAATCGTCAACTGCAGGTTATGGAACGCACATTTTGCCAATTGCTGACGCATTTCCTCGGTAAGTTCTAAATGATTGAGCAAAATCTCGGCTTCGTCATCTTCAATTAACTGACTATCTTTTAAAACAAGCAGTTGTGCGTAGCCATAGGCTTTTTGCATCACTTGTGTCAGAGGTAATGGGTCGGCAATGTTTTTATGCGCATTTGGTAGATAAGTTTGCGCATACTCTTCCATGACGGCATTAAAGGGCAAATAACGTAACTCCATTTTTTCAATTAGCTTACGTGAAATCTCTGCCGAATGTTCTATCAACAAGTTACGTAAAAATAATGGATCAGGAGATAACTCCATTAATGCGGTGTGTAGGTCTTTTTGCTTTTTGTCTCGTGCTATTTGTACCTTGGCTTGCCACACTTTTTCGAAGGTGCGTAAATAAAGACGGATCAAGGCCACTTTCCCAAGCTCTAGTAACATGCCTAACGTAAACGCATGCTGTTCTTTTACCCCAAAAAATGGTGCCAGCTCTTTTGCCGCAATGGCTGTGCTCATGCTCAGCTCGCGTAATTTACGTTTCATCAGAGTAAATGGTTCTGTAGCATGCGGCATCCAGTGTCTTACCGCCATTGTCGGGATCACCATTTGCAAGTTCTCAAGGCCTAAATACCTTAATGCTAATGCTGGAGTGTCGACCTTAATGGACGTGCCTTTACTGTTTTTTTTGCGATACTGTGGCAAGTTGACTAGCGAAACTAGCTCACGACCCAGCCAACTTAAGTCATTGACCAAAGGTTCTAAACGCCCAACCGAAGCTGAGCGCACGGCTAGAATATCTAAGATCGCAGGAACGGAGTCTTGAATGCCAATGACTTCATGATAGATATTATCAAGGTCATGCAGTTGCTTTGTAATAGCTTCTTCGATAACGGAATGTAGATGCTTGCTCGCTTTGGCAATATATTTATGATGACTTGTGCTGCTCTCTTGGCGTTTTGCAGCCGCAGCAATTTCCACCTCTAGCATAGTGCGCTGTGCGATATTCTCACCGTAGCTAATATCAAATGTATGGATATAGCCTATTTGCTTCTGCGCAAAGTTGAGGCTGATAAGAAGGTCATGGGCACGTTCGGACAGCGCTTGTGCCATTCTAATTTGCTTATTTTCTTGCGTCATGCATGCTACTTATCTAAAAGAAAAACACTGAGTTAAGCACTCACAGAATCGTCTTACTGATTAACATTATACCAGTAAAAGCAATATTATGATTTGATATTGCGCACAATAGAATCAAAAAGTTATGTATCAAAAACTAGACCCTAGTCTAACCAACAAAAGCGCGGCAAATATGGATATATAACACCTAGGCGAAACTCTGTTGGATTTGTTTAAACTTTAGAAGCGTTTTATAAAGTTATCAAGTAATGCTAAGCCGTGTTCAGTGAGGATAGCTTCTGGGTGAAATTGCACTCCTTCTAGTGCTCTATCGGATGCTACGAGTCCCATAATTTCATCACGTTCACCTTCTTGCGTCTGTGTCCAAGCCGTTACGGCTAGAGATTTTGGTAAGCTACTTTGCTCAACAACTAAAGAGTGGTAGCGGCATACTTCGTATGGTGATGGCAGACCTTGAAATACACCCATATTGTTATGGTGCACTTGCGACGTTTTACCATGCATCACTTGTTTTGCTCGAATGATTTTACCACCTAAAGCTTGTGCAATAGTTTGATGACCAAGGCAAATGCCAAGAATAGGGATTTGTCCCTGTAGACGTTTTACGACTTCAAGCGAGATCCCCGCTTCATCAGGACTGCAAGGGCCAGGAGATAGCACAACATATTTGGGATTAAGCTGCTTGATTTGTGAGGCGCTGATTTCATCATTCCGCTTTACCAGCACGTCCACGTCTAAGCGCTGAAAATACTGCACTAGGTTGTAGGTAAAGGAATCATAGTTATCAATCATCAACAGCATGTAGGTACCACTAAAAGAACCAAGCAGCCTATTCGCCACTAGGGTAAAGATGTTCGTTATAAGTCTATTTTATCACGAACTCAACAGGAGGGTTTTCTTATATCTAGTATCTGCTTTAAACCAAGGGGCAATAGGCCCTTGTAATACAAAAAGACACCATAAATGGTGTCTTTCTTTGTGTTTTATTAACCGCGAGGAATAAAACCGACGGCGTCATACACAGCTTTAAGCGTTTTTTCGGCACGAATACTTGCTTTTTCCGCACCTTTTTTCATGATTTCGTTCAGCAGAGTTTGATCTTCACGGATTTCTTTAAAGCGCGCTTGAATAGGCTCAAGCATATTCACTACCGCATCGGCAGTGTCTTTCTTCAAATGGCCGTACATTTTGTCTTCGTACTCTGGCACTAACTCTTCAATTGAGCGTTTAGTTGCAACACTAAGTAGAGTCAGTAAGTTGGATACACCAGGTTTTTCAACACGATCAAAGTAAATGCGTGCTTGCTCATCTGAATCCGTTACCGCTTTTTTCAGCTTTTTCTCTATCTTCTTAGGTTCATCCAACAGCATCACAAAACCATTTGGGTTTTCGTCTGATTTTGACATCTTCTTGCTCGGATCTTGCAAGCTCATAACACGAGCGCCAAACTCTGGAATATAAGGTTCTGGGATCTTAAAGACATCGCCATACAGATTGTTAAAGCGCGTTGCGATATCGCGGGTCAACTCAAGGTGCTGCTTTTGGTCTTCACCAACCGGTACTTGATCCGCTTGATACAATAAAATATCCGCAGCTTGCAATACTGGATAGGCGAATAAGCCAACGTTTACGTTATTGGCGTGCTTTGCTGACTTATCTTTAAACTGCGTCATGCGGTTTAATTCACCCATTTGTGCATAACAGTTCAGTACCCAACCTAGCTGTGCATGCTCAGGAACCTGTGATTGTACAAATAGTGACGATTTATCTGGGTCGATGCCGCAAGCGGTATATAGTGCTACGCCGTCTAATACGCGATCGCGTAGTTGCTGTGGCTCTTGGCGAACCGTAATGGCATGCAAGTCAACCAACATAAAGTAACAATCATGATCGTTTTGTAGTTTAAGCCACTGGTTAATGGCACCTACGTAATTGCCTATTGTCATACCACCGGTTGGCTGAATACCACTTAATACTACAGGTTTACTCATGTCGTTCCTTTATTTCTTCATTGAATTAACGTTGATTGATAATGGGAATAATATCTAAGAATCCATCACAAAGGTACTGTGGATTGAACTCTTTCAAATCGAATCCCTGATTATACCCATAATTTAGCGCAATCACAGGTATCTTAGCGCCCTGAGCGGCCAAAATATCGCTTTTAGAATCTCCAACCATAATAAGCTTATCCGCTGGTATACCAAGACGCTCGGCAGCCAGCAATAGCGGAGCTGGTGATGGCTTTTTGTCAGTATCATCACCACAGACGATACAATCAAAATGCGATGTGAGATTTAATTTATCTAGCAGCTTTAGCGTAAATGCACGATTTTTATTGGTCACGATGGCTTTTGGCACTGCGGCAAATGCAGATAACCCCGTCTCAACATGCGGATATAAACCTGCATACTGACCAACTAATTCATCATAATGCACTTTAAAACGCTCAATGGCGGTGTGCGCTAAACTTTCGGATAGCTCTTCGCTAACTTCATGGCTACCGCTTAGGCCTCTTTTTACTAACATATCGATGCCGTTACCTACCCACTCACGCACCAGAGCATGACTAACAATTGGATGAGCAAGCTCAGACAGCGTTAAATTGAGCGCCATGTACATATCCTCGACGCTATCAACTAACGTGCCATCGAGGTCAAATAAAATACCCTCAAAACGCATTATTTTACCTTTGCTAATTCTTGACGCATGGCGTCTATTACCGCTTTGTAATCGGGTTGATTAAAGATAGCGGAACCCGCAACAAACATGTCTGCACCGGCAGCTGCAACTTCAGCAATGTTGTCCACCTTAATCCCCCCATCCACTTCAAGACGAATATCGCGACCGGACGCGTCAATGCGTGCTCTCGCTTCTTTTAATTTTTCAAGTGTATGTGGGATAAAACTTTGGCCGCCAAAACCAGGGTTTACCGACATCAAGAGGATTTGATCAATTTTATCCATCACATGATCGAGATAATGCAGCGGTGTGCCTGGGTTAAATACCAAGCCAGCTTTACAACCTGATTCTTTAATCAGCGCAAGGCTTCTGTCTATATGCTCGCTGGCCTCTGGGTGAAATGTAATAATGCTCGCTCCGGCTTTAGCAAACTCGGGAATTAAACTATCTACAGGCTTTATCATCAAGTGTACGTCGATAGGAGCTGTAATTCCGTAATTTCTTAATGCGTCACAAATCATTGGACCAAAAGTTAAATTTGGCACATAGTGATTATCCATTACATCGAAATGAACCACGTCGGCACCTGCTGTCAGTACCTTTTCAACATCTTCGCCTAACCTCGCAAAATCTGCGGATAGAATGGATGGTGCAATTAAAAAATCAGACATACTTTTCCCCTAAACGTAAGACCGCGATACTGTACCGTAAATTGCCCAAAATGTCTGCGATTTAAGGCGCTTTATGATTGTGCAATAAACGAACATTGTGTATCATTATGTGATATCTAACTTCTGGGGATAGGGTTATGGTTTCTAGATATAAAGCACGGATTGCTCTGCTTGGGACGGTATTAGCCGTGTCGGCAGGGGTATTTTCTTTCGACAATGATGAAAGTCTTGCCGCAAATTACTCCGCATGCACTTGTAGCACTGGCAATTTAAGCAGTCGAATAAATGCAGTGGAATGTCAGCAAGAAGCGCACACCAGTTGGGCTGCGTGGTTGACTGGCGGTAGTTCGAGTGGCCAATTCCATTATTTGGATTTGCTTGAGCTATTACTTGGCTCTAAAGACAATCAAAGCAGTAGTAAAGTTTCATCTCCTTACTAATACCAGTTGAGCCAATCAACTGGTAAGAGGTAAACACTATGGCTTCTTCCAATAGTAAATTCGCATTAGTTCAAAGTGTCTGTGCAGCAATGTTTGGTGTGCAGAGTGGTCAAAAACAAGCATATGACTTTAACAAAAAGCATTTTTGGCCGTTTGCTTTTGCAGGCATCGTTTTTGTCGCCGCCTTTGTCATTGGCTTAATTTGGTTTGTGAATGGTGTGGTTTTGGCTTAGTCCTTTATGCCGCAGCAAATTACGGACGGTGATATAACGCCATTAGTTCGTCAACTTTATTCCGCCCATTACCTTTAGGGCTAATTGTACGTTTCACCTTGATCACATCTAGCTTCGCTTGATTATAAATCTTTCGTGTCCATACCGTATCGTGATTGGAGATTAACACTGGCGTTTGTTTTTCAAAAGCCGCGGTTTCCGCAAGATTCGCCAATTGCGCTTGGTCATCTAAGTTAAAGCCACCTTTTGCATAGCTAGTAAATGATGCTGTTTTGCTCAGAGGCACATACGGTGGATCGCAATACACTACCGCATTTTTTGGCATAGTTTCAAATACTTGGCTGTAACTTTGACAGGTAAAAGTAGCCTGTTGAGCCTTTTCAGCAAACACATATAGCTCACGCTCTGGAAAGTAAGGCTTTTTGTACTTACCAAAAGGGACGTTAAAGATCCCCTTTAAATTATAACGACATAAACCATTGTAGCCATGGCGGTTCATATATAGAAATAGAATCGCACGCTCATACACATCAATGCTTTCGTTAAACTGTTGTCGATACGCGTAATAAGCATCTGGGTGGTTATTCAGCTCGACGAATAGCCTTTTAGCGTCACTGATAAATTCATCAGGAATACGCTTCAACTCTTTATACAGGTTGATAAGATCAGCGTTAATGTCATTTAAGACATAATGCTTAAACTGAGTGTTAAGGAAAACAGATCCCGCTCCAACAAAAGGTTCTACTAGCGTGTCGGCTTCATTACTTGCTGCTTGTAGGCGCTTAGAAATATCTTCTACTAAGCTGTATTTTCCGCCTGCCCATTTTAAGAAGGCTCTAGTCTTTTGTTGCATGCTCGTTCTATGTCGTGAGTGGTTGCGCGATTTTACACTAAATGTGGCTAATTACCGAGAGACTGAGTAATTTCTTGTTTAATTTTACTCATTCTCTTAAAAAATGGCTGACCTTTTCGTAGCGCCTCAGGCAATACCGCCTTTGCTTGCTTCGCTGAGGCCAAACTATCATAAGCATCAGTTGTAACCACAAACCAAGTTCGGCCGTTTCTTAAGACAGTAAACTGCTGTGTCACCACCTCGTTATGCTCCGCCATAAACCCAGCTGCAATCTCACTTTCTGTCACAGCAAGTAACTGGATAACCCATTCATCATCTGAACGACTGAGATACCAAGGGTTTCCCGTCAATGGTTCAGGCTCTGCGTACTGAGGCTCTTTTACTGGCGATAAAGTGGCCGGAGTACTACCAACATTGGCTTCTTCAGCTTCATTCGCTTGCTCTGATAGTGCGTTATTGTTGTTTATAGTATCTTCTTTTGCTTCAGTTAATGCAGATAAAATACTACCAACAGGTGCGGTTTCAATTTGCGTTGGCGCTTCGGCTGGCAACTCTGGTTGTACGTTGTTTTCAACTTCAACTTTTTCAAGTGTAGTAGTTGGCGCTTCAAATACAGCTTGCGCATCAATAGCAGTAGCGACAGTTTCTTCATTATCTTGAGTTGGCGTCCAGTACCGTTTTAATTCTTGCTTATACACTAAAGCAACCATTAACGCGGTCAGTATCAAACAAAGCGCAATGACATACCATTGCCATTGTGATTTGCTACCCACTTTTGAACTTTGTTCACGTAAATTCAGACTCTGTTGCTGCGGCTGCCAAGAAAGTAAAACACTCGGATTACCTCGAGCTTCAGCAACAAACGTATTAAAAATAGGATCTTCATCAGGCGGTAAGTCTTTGTAAAACATGCTCATCAAACGCTTGCTTTCAAGCATAGATAAAGGCTCGATATGAATATCCAAACTTTCAGGGATCAGCTGAGGCTGCTGCGCCGTAGCGAGTATGTAAATTGTTTCGCGAGAAGATTTTGCGAGCTTTTGTAGTTGTTCCGCAAGCTCTTGGGTTAAATGCCTAACGTTGTCTAACACCCATAAGCATGGTCCACAAGCTTGTTCATCGTGGAGCAACATGAAATTTTCACTTAGAGATAACTTCTGGTCAATGAGAGGACTGCGAAAGCTATGCTCAAGCAGTTGCCGCACTACATCAAACTCTTGAGTATTTGCAGTCAGCTTTACAAACGCTTTGTTAAAGTCTGGATACTTATCGGTAAGAAACGATTCTGCAAGGTAGCTTTTACCAAGACCCGAAGAGCCGACTAAGGTTATCAGGTTTTGGCCATAGTCGAATTGCATAGCAATTCTATCTACCAATGCAGCTCTGCTTGGTAAAATTTGCGACTGCATTTAACGACCTATTAGAGTTACCACGGTTTCATCGCTAACATCATCCACTAGCGCACATTGACCTAGTTGCGTTGGCAGAATAAAGCGAATTTTGCCTTGTTTGTTCTTTTTGTCTTTGCGCATATGTTGTAAAAACTGCGCTGCGGTCATCTCGCTTGGCGCTTCTGTCGGTAATTGATAAAGCGCAATAACGCGACGGATCTTTTCAACATCAGCAGTACTAAGCGCGCCACGCTGGCAAGCCAAGTTTGCAGCTATCATCATTCCAGCAGCAACAGCCTCACCGTGCAACCAATTACCATAGCCCATTTGCGCTTCAATCGCATGGCCAAAGGTGTGACCCAAATTAAGTAATGCACGCAATCCTGCTTCGGTTTCGTCTTTGGCGACGATCTCAGCTTTTATTGCACAACACTTATAAATAACTTGTTGAAGGCTTTCAGCATCTAGTGCGCTGAGCTGAGGGTGCTGATCCGTTAATGTATCAAGAAAAGATGCATCATAGATCAACGCATATTTAATGACTTCAGCCATACCCGCAGCAAACTCTCTTGCAGGTAATGTACTTAAGGTCTTGGTGTCGATAAAAACCGCTTTTGGCTGATAGAAAGCACCAATCATGTTTTTACCTAACGGATGATTTACCGCAGTTTTACCACCAACTGACGAATCGACTTGTGACAACAAAGTCGTAGGGATCTGAATAAACGGAACACCACGCTGGTAGCATGCCGCAACAAAACCAGTCAAATCACCAACCACACCGCCACCGAGGGCAATCAAACACGTATCTCGACCACAATTATGCTCGAGCAAAAAAGCAGAGATCTTTTCAAACCATTCTAGCGATTTGTATTGTTCACCATCAGGAATAACAAAATGTAGTGGTTTTTGATCGTCAAATATCGCTAACAGACTATCTAAATATAGAGGTGCTATGGTGGTGTTGGTGATGATAACAGGACGACTTTGCCCAACGTACTGCTTAAGTCGTCCTTCATCTGATAAGAGATGTTCACCGATGAAGATGGGATAGCTTCGCTCGTTTAAATCAACCTTTAATTCAAGCATGGCTTCCCTCCTACGGTGTTGTTATTAGAAATCTAATTTTTCAATAATTTGGTTTGCAACTACTTTAGCGCTTTGCTCATCCGTACGAACAACGTGATCTGCCACTTCTCTATATAGTGGTTCACGCTCATCGGCTAAGCGCTCTAGTACGTCACGTGAGTCTTCACTGGTTTGTAGTAATGGACGACGCTTATCACGCTGAGTACGAGCTACCTGTTTTTCGATCGGCGTTTCTAGGTAAACAACAATACCGCGCGCAGACAACTTATTGCGCACTTCTTTGCTGATCACAGAGCCACCACCTGTTGCTAACACAATGCCTTGCATTTCTGTTAGGTCAGAGATGACGCTTTCTTCACGCTTGCGGAACCCCTCTTCGCCTTCAATATCGAACACCCAAGAAATATCCGCACCTGTGCGGCGCTCAATTTCCTGATCCGAATCGAAAAATTCAAGGTGTAATTGATCTGCAATGTGACGACCAATCGTGCTTTTACCAGCCCCCATCGGGCCTACTAGAAATATATTACGTTTCTCAGCCATATCTTTTTAGTACAAACGAACTCTAAAATTTGAAATAAAACCCCGCCTAACGACCTGGCCCCAAAATTAAGGAGGGGATTATCTCAGTAATCCGTGAACAATTTCAAGTCAAACCACGCAAAAAGCGTAATACTTTTACTGTCAACGGGCCTATAAACTGTCTTGAATGATCTTAGGCGTCACAAATATCAGCAATTCTCGCTTTTCGTTAATATCACGAGAGTTCTTAAACAATAGACCTAAATATGGGATATCGCCCAAAATTGGGATCTTACTTACTGCTGTTTTCACTTCTTGCTGATAAATACCACCCAGTACGATAGTTTGACCATTTTCGACCAGTACTTGTGTTTGGATCTGTTGGGTGTTGATCGCTGTCGCCGGGCCATTCGGCGTCTGCACGGTATCACCTTTAGTGTCTTGTGTAATCACTAAGTCGAGAATTATTTTATTATCGGGTGTGATTTGCGGTGTCACCTCCAAGCTTAATACCGCTTTTTTGAAGCTTACCGTTGTAGCACCACTTGACGAGGCCTCTACGTATGGGATTTCTGTACCTTGCTCAATACGCGCCTTTTTCTGATTAGCGGTAGTGATGCTTGGCGTTGCGATTATCTCCCCCTTGTTCTCTTGCTCCAATGCAGACAACTCGAGATCAATCAACGTACCATCCGCCAATTTAGCAATGTGCATACCAATACTGCCTGCAGGGACCCCTTTTACGCCTAAATTAACATTTAAGCGATTCTCCAAAGACGGAATATTGCCATTGGATAGCGCATTAGCACCGTCTAGCGTACCAGAGATAGCATCACTGCCTTGCTGATCGCTAAAGCCCCAACGAACGCCTAGGTCTTCTTGTACGGTATCATCCACAGTAACCATACGCGACTCAATACGCACCTGTTTTACCGGCACATCTAAGGTTTCAACCATCCGACGCACACTTTCAATGCTACGCGAGGTATCTTTAATCAATAAAGTGTTGGTACGTTTATCAACGGACACACTACCACGATGGCTAATAATAGAATTGATATCGGTTTTAAGTAAGTCAGCAAACTCTTCCGCTTTTGCGTAATTAAGTTGAATATATTCGCTATATAATGGCTCTAGCTCTTCCACTTGCTGGCGCGCTTGTAATTCTTTGGCTTCTCGCGCTGCAAGTTCTTCTGATGGTGCAACCATCAAAATAGAACCATCCATACGCTTATCTAGCCCTTTCACACGTAACACAACATCAAGCGCCTGATCCCAAGGTACACCGTCTAAACGTAGGGTTATATTGCCAGATACAGTGTCACTCGTTACTAGGTTAAAGTTGTTTGTATCTGCGATGATCTGTAGTACAGAGCGAATTGGAATATCCTGGAAGTTCAACGTGATCGGCTGACCTTTATACTCTTTTTTATCGCCAAAGGTTTTATTACCTTCGTCTTTCTCAACTGATAACGTAAAGATGTTATCGAGCTGTTGATAGGTAAACTTGAATGCCGCATTTGGCTCAATCACAATGCGGCTTTTATTGTCTTCTTTAAAGGTCTCGATACGAGATACTACAGTGCCAAAATCTAACACATCAAGTTCATATAACAGGTCTTCCGCAATATCAATATGGTGGAAGTCAGCAATGATTTTGCCACCGCGCTCTTGTACATCAATAGCCGCTTGATTGTGCTCTAGAAACGCAAGTACCTTCGCCTCACCTTTCTCACCGCGACGAAAATCGATAGCTTGAATTTGGTTAATAAATGCGGTGACTTTTTGACTTTGATCTTGTTCAGAGACAATCGGTTTGTTAGATACTTCCACTATCACAAGATTATTCTTAACCTCGGTTTTATATAGCTTCAGCTCATCCATGTTGATGGAAACGGCAAAACCGCCATCTCTGAGTTCACTGGTAATGCCTTGAATGCCCGCCTTGTTAATGCTCAATGCTTTTAAGCTCTCTTCAAACTCAGCCTGCTGAAAAAATAATTCGATACTAGCACTTTCACCAACAACTCGAACTTTTGGCTCTGTATTGAGTTTTTCGTCAAACACCAGTTGTAGCTGGGTTTCCCCTGTTGGCACAGGGTTATAGCGAATGTCATACAACATAGGAATGGCATGCGCAATTGACGAAAGGCCAACTAAGGCTACACCGAGCACGGAACGCCATAGTGTTCGAGTGCTTTTAATAGTTGATTTTATAACGTTATTGTTAGTATTCACTCGTGCCACCTTGTTCCGCTTCTAACATTTCCACTTTTGTTAGCCTTTCTTTCCAACACCCCGTTCCATCTGGGATCAATTCTAATAATTCTAAATGATCAGCATGTACACTCAGCACTTTGCCATGATACAAACCCATATATTCACCACGTTTTACACGATACAAGCCTTGCGTCGCCGCTTCGATTAGCGCCCAGCGACCATCAGACTTGGCAATAATGCCTTTCATACGCAGATTATCCAAAGGAAACTTCTCTAACGGATAACGATCTCTATCAGGATCTGGGTGTAAGCAGTTTTTAATTTGAACTAGTTTATTTTCAATCACTTCGGGCTGTGGCGCAACAAAAGGGCTACGTAACTCCGAAGCGCTATACTTAAACGGTTCATAATTTTGCATTTCAGGTATAGGCTCGATTTTTGGCGTTGAGCTTGCCTTTACCTGATCAATAAATTCTTTTTGTTCTGCCGTACTATCATTACAACCTGAGATGAACAGCAATGTGGTTACGCAGAGCACTAACCGGATCATTTCTGACCTCCTTGCTCATAGCGATAAGTTTTTGCCACAACACTAAATACTAGCTCGCCGTTTCCTGCATTTTCGATTCTAAAATCGTGTAGGCTGACTATGCGAGGTAACTCAGATACTTTACTCACAAACTGACCAAATTCATGATACTTACCAATCACCTCTAACTTAATAGGCAATTCAGTATAAAACTCTTTGCGTACCTCTGGCATCCAGCCAATTTTTAGGAAGGTTAATCCGCTTGAGGTACCAACGTAAGTCAGATCATCAAGTAACCCAGGCGTTTCGTTGGAACTTGGCAATCGTCTCAACAGCTCTGTAAATTGCGCTTCCATATCAATCATTTGCTGTTTATATAGCTCTAGATTGTTTGCTCTTGCGTATTTTATTCGGTAGCTCGTTCTCAGCTCTTGCTCTTTTTTAACCGCTTGATCGTAACGGTCTATTGAGCTTGAAACCATCAGGTTATAACCCAATACCATCATTAATAAAACCACCAGAACGGAACATAAAACTTTTACAGGAAAAGGCCAATGACCTATGTTGTCGAGCTCCAGCTCATTCCAATCGATTTCTTTTAAACTGTTTAAGTCAAAATTCATGCACTGTGCCTCCGCCCTACTTCGCTTTATCGGCTAAGTGGATGTCTTCATGAGACTTAACATAAAAATGCATCGTAAAATCACTCAGTAATTTTGAACTTTGCTCACCGGCTACTATGCCTTGGATCACAGGTCGCTCTAATAAATAAGACGATTCAACTTGTCGTAGCATTTGCGATAAACGGTTATTTGATTCACTACGACCAATGACTTTGATCATATTGTCTTGCCGTTCAAGACTGGTGAGATAAACCCCAGCCGGAACTACTCGTGCTATTTCATCGATAATTTGCGTGCCAAGGCTACGATTAAGCTGCAATTCTTCAATCAGCCGAATACGACGTTGCAAATTTTCTTTTTGCTTATTCAAATCGTTAATCGCGACTATCCGGGAATCTAGTTGAGAGATCTCACTTTCGAGATAGCGGTTTTTAATTTCTTGCCCAGTTTTTAAGCCGTCATAAAAACTACCAAGCATGTACATTATCAATAGACAAGCCGCGATGATCACCGCAATGATAGTCAAAAAGATTTGTTGCGATGCTTGCCTTTGCTGCTCGCGCCAAGGAAGTAAATTTATATGTGGCATGATGAGAAGCTCCTTAATGCCAAGCCTGTCGCTAAGGCAAACTGCGCTTTATGCTTTTGCAGCACATGCCTATCTACTTTTGGTGCGATCTCCATGTCGGTAAACGGGTCTGCCACTATTGTGTGGATCCCAAGCTCGTCAATGAGTAGCTTATCTAAGCCATTCACCAACGCCGTTCCCCCCGTCAACACGATGTAGTCAATATGATCTTTACCACTGGTCGTCATAAACATTTGCACCGCTCGGCGAATTTGCTGCAGCATAGAAGTTTGAAAAGGAGCCAAGACTTCAAAGGTATAGTTTGGCGGTAAATCACCCGTCGTTTTCGCCAGTTCCGCTTCATCGTAGGTTTTGTTGTAATAAGCAACAATGCTGTTGGTATATTGCTCACCACCAAACACTTGGTCACGGGTGTAAATCGTTTTCCCAGATTGAATAACGCTTATCAACGTAAGCACAGCGCCAATATCTATCATTGCTACGATTTTATCAAAGGCATCCGTTGGCAGTTCAGGGTAAATGACATCCATGGCTCTACTTAGTGCGTAGTTTTCTACATCAACAACTTTCGCTTTGAAACCCGCTTCTTCCAATGCGCCTACCCGTGCTTGCACGCTTTCAGTACGCGCAGCAGAAAGCAGCACATTCATTTTTGACGGATCGGCTTCGTTTACTCCAATTTTTTCAAAATCTAGACTAACTTCATCTAACGGGTAAGGGATCAGGCTATCTGCTTCAATCGCTATCTGGGACTCGAGTTCAGCATCAGTTAATGACACATCCATAAAGATCACTTTTGTAATCACGGTTTGACCGGATACGGCAACTGCTGCATATTGCGTGAGCTTTGGAATGCGCCGCTTCATTTTAGTTATCGCGTTGCCGATCGCTTCAATGTCTTGAATGGCCCTTTCATTTACTGCTCCTTTCGGAATAGGTTCAATCGCAACGGCTTCTACTCGGTAGCTGGAACTTGTCTTCGACAGCAACACCGCTTTGACACAATGGGAACCGATATCGATCCCTATCATCAGAGGTGCTTGTTTTTTTAGTAGTTGGCTCAGCATGTGAAGCGCCCGTTTCCTTTTAAGACTGTGTACCATAAAAATTTAGCACACAAAAATATTAATCGTTTTTTAATCAAGATATACTAGCAGTGTCTACCTGTAATTGGGAGTCTAACTAGGGATAATTCCGTGAAATTATTGAAAAGATTTTTACAATTCGTTTTTGTTTGTACCCTTTTAGGCGTGTTGACACTTATCAGTCTTTATTATTATGTCAAATCTGACATACCAAGTGTAGAGGTTTTGAAAGATGTTCAACTACAAACACCCATGCAAGTCTTTACACGAGACGGAAAACTCATCAATCAGTTTGGTGAAAAGCGCAGGATCCCTGTACGTTTGCAGGATGTTCCACTTCCCATGCGAAAAGCATTCTTAGCGACAGAAGACAATCGCTTTTACGATCATTTCGGCATTGACCCGATAGGTATCGTCCGCTCCGCTATAGTGCTTATCACCACAGGGCAAAAAAAGCAGGGAGCCAGTACGCTCACCATGCAACTTGCCAGAAACTTCTTCTTAACAAGAGAGAAAGCCTATATTCGTAAAGTGAAAGAAATCTTTATTGCGTTGCATATTGAGCAACTATTAACGAAAGATGAAATTTTTGAGCTTTACTTAAACAAAATTGAACTAGGCAATCGCGCCTTTGGTATCGGTGCAGCAGCACAAGTCTACTACGGTCGCTCACTATCAGAATTAACTTTAGCAGAAATGGCAATGATTGCAGGCCTGCCAAAAGCGCCTTCTGCGTTAAATCCAATTCGTAACCCAGAGCGCGCACAATTGCGCCGGAATGTTGTGCTCGGACGAATGCTTGCTGAAAAGTATATTACCCGCGCAGAATATGATGAGGCGACACAAGCTCCTATCACGGCTAAATTCCATGGCGCCGAAATCGAGCTGTATGCACCTTATATTTCTGAAATGGTTCGCGCCTATATGGTCGAACGCTACGGTACTGATAAAGCTTATAACTCAGGCATGAAAGTTTACACCAGTGTGGAGTCTGACATGCAACAGGCTGCTCAGCATGCATTAGTTGATAATTTACATGCCTACGATATGCGTCACGGCTTTAGAGGCGCAGAAGAAACCTATTGGCATGCTGAGACGGGATCGCCGCTAAGCCATGAAGGTATTATTACTCGCCTTAAAAAGGTCAATGAAATTGGACCGTTAAAAGCCGCTGTGGTGCTGAGCATTGCAGAGAAAACGGCCGACCTGCTCTTAAAGACCGGTGAACAAATTACATTGGAATGGTCAGGCTTAAGTTGGGCCAGACAATACATCAGTGAGACGCGTCAAAGCTTACCACCAAAAACAACCGCAGATATCCTCGCGCCGGGCATGCAAGTGTTTGTCCGTAAACAAGACGACGGCTGGATGTTAAGTCAGTTGCCACAGGCATCCAGTGCTCTTGTCTCACTCGACCCGCAGGATGGGCGTGTAAAGGCGATTGTGGGTGGCTACAGCTTTGAGCTTAGCCAATACAATCGTGCTACCCAAGCTAAGCGTCAGGTGGGTTCAAACATCAAACCTTTTATTTATTCATCCGCATTAGAAAATGGCTATACCCTAGCCACCATTCTTAATGACGCCCCGATTAATCATTGGGACAGAAGCGTTGGCGTGGCTTGGCGTCCGAAGAATAGCCCTGAAGTGTATAACGGCCCAATCCGTATTCGTCGAGCGCTTGCACAATCGAAAAACGTGGTATCTGTTCGTTTGATCAAAGGTGTTGGCATAAATAAGGCTGCTGATCATTTGCTTAAATTTGGTTTTCAAGACGCAGATATTAATCGCAGTGAGTCATTGGCGCTTGGTAGTGCTGCACTGACTCCTATTGAAATGGCGCGCGGCATGGCCACTTTTGCCAACGGCGGTCACCTCATTGAGCCGTACTTTATCGATAAAATTACCGACTCATTCGGCACTGAGCTGGGTTCGGCAGAGCCGTTATTGGTCTGCGACGAGCAGCAGCTGGAAGAACAACCTGAGCGCTGTGCACCGCAAGTAATTTCGGAGCAAAACGCATTTCTGATTGCTGATGCGCTTCATAGTGCAATCTGGGGTGGCGGTAGCTGGAAACACGACACGGGTTGGAGCGGCACAGGCTGGCGTGGTCAGTGGTTAAAACGTCGTGACCTTGCTGGAAAAACGGGTACCACCAATGACTCAGTAGATACTTGGTTTACGGGCTTTAACCGCAATGTCCTCACCACAGTTTGGGTTGGCTTTGATGATGCGAGTAAATCCTTGGGTCGTGCGGCCTACAACGCTAACCTTGGTAATAATCAACTTGTTGGCGCAGAAGCCGGCGCGATTTCAGCACAACCTGCTTGGATAGACTTTATGCGTGAGGCACTTAAAGATGAGCCTTTGGCTCCAATAGAGCCGCCTCCTGGGCTTATTTCAACTCGGATTGATTTAAAGACAGGGCTTTTGTCTCGTAAGAACGATTACACATCTCGGTTTGAATATTTCGAGCAAGGTACAGCGCCAACCAAATATGTATTAGATACGAATAGCAGCACACCGTTTGACGATACCGCGCCGCTACCGACTCACGAAGAGTTATTCTAAAATAAAAATCTAAAATAAAAATGCCGATACAGATGTATCGGCATTTTTGTCTTATACCAGTTGTATTATATCTATTTTCTTAAAAGAGTTATTTTAGATTTTGCGTCAGCCAGAATAAATCGGAATGTATTCCCGCAGCTGTCACTTCTTTACCTGCCCCGGGGCCTTGGATCACCAGTGGGTTTTGTTCATACCATTTAGTGTGGATCACAAAAATATTATCACCCGGTGTTAAATTCGCGATTGCCGAGCCGTTTGGTACCTGTGCAATGCCTACTTTTGCAGACACTTTGCCATTGCTTGCAATTTCAAGTGCACCAGTATAACGAAGCGCTGCGTCATTCGCTGTGGCCTTCGCATAGTGTGTCGCATAAAAGTCATCGAGTTGCTGGCGATTTTCTAAAAACGTTTGCCATGAACCCACACTCAAGGACTCAGGCATTAACGCTTCTAATTCAATATCTTCAAGCTCAAGTTCAATGCCTAACTCTCGTGCTAAGATCAAAAGCTTACGCTGCATATCACGGCCAGATAGGTCTTCTCGCGGATCGGGCTCAGTAAAACCAAGTTCTTGCGCCCCAAGCACTAGCTCAGAAAATGCTTCAGAACCATCATAGCGACTACAAAGCCAAGATAAAGTGCCGGAAAAGACGCCTTCAATTCTCACCACTTCATCGCCACTATTTTGCAGATCAGCCAACGCAAAGTTAATGGGTAGACCCGCGCCAACACTGGTGTTGTAACGCCATAACAGGTTACGCTCTTGTAACTGCTGACGCAGCTTGGAGTACCAACCTTGTTGTGCCGTACCGGCATATTTATTAGCGCTGATCAAATGGCAGTCATGTTCAACAAACTGCGGATACAACTCGCTGAAACGCTCGCTCGCAGTAATATCGACCACCACTTTATGCTCGTAATCTAGCTCTTTAATACGAGTGAATAGCTCTGCTTCATTATATTCGATGGCCTCATTTTGCCATTGCTGTTGCCACGATGCTAAATTCAACCCGCTTGGACAGAACAACATTTGCCTAGAACGCAGTAAGCCAACCAACTTAAGATCAAAGTGCTCACTCAGCTTAGCGACTTGGTTTTTGCATTGTTCGATAAACACTTCACCCACATTGCCAACACCAGCTACAATCACAGCAAGCTCTCTGCCTTTATTCACCAAACGTTCGTGCAATATAGCAAGTAGATCGCTATCAATTGCTTGATCGGTTAACACTAAGCTGTAATGGCGCTCTTGCAGCACAAAACGGGTGACAATCGCATGTTCATCCAATAATTCCAGAGCTTGCTGATGTAACCCAGCAACATCCTGACTTGGGGCTACAATAGCAAAGCCTTGTACTTGCGACTCAATAATATTGGCTCGCGAATCCAGCGCTTTGATCACAACATGGCTAAACTCAGATGGCACCAGTAAGTGTGCCTCTCCGCCTTTAACAAAATGATGAATGCTATGCTGAATAAGCTGGCTTAGCTGTTTCACTTCACCACTTTTTAGCTGCTCAACGCGTAACAGGTCAAGTTGTCCAAAAGTGGTAATAAAGCGCTTCTCTTTGCTATAGCCTGCCTTTACTATCTCAGTGCCAAGTGCATCGGCGTCAAAGCTGCTGCGAACTTGTAGTTTTATATCGGTATCTTTAAGTGGAGACAGCGTTTTTGCATGCAGTACCGGATTGCCTAATCGTGCGAGTAATTCAGCTTGGCCACGACATACCTTAGTGTATTTTATGGCATTAGCGACTTTACGTGGATCTGTGCTGAATACACCAGTTGTATCCGTCCAAATTGATACTTGAGCCGCATCAAGATAACTTGCCAACAAAGTTGCGCTATAGTCACTGCCATTTCGGCCTAAAGTCACCGTTTCACCTTGTGCATTTGCAGCAATAAAACCGGTAACGATATAGATAGCGTGATCATCAATGGCGCGATAGCACGCTTCTTTGTTATGGGCGTGTAGTAACACCCCCTCTTGTTGTACAAATAACGTACGAGCGTCGATAGCTTTGGCTTCAACACCTTGAGAGCTTAGGTAGTTTGCTAATATACGAGCCGACCATAGCTCTCCATGTGCAAGTAAACTCGCGTAGTGAAGCAGCTGTTCTTCTCGCCCTAAAGCGATTGCTTGCAGCTCATTGACGAGCTGTTTGAGTAACACACTGTGTTGTTCACCTACAAACAGGGCATCAATTAATTCTCGTTGATGATTTTCAACTTGTAATAAAACATCGTTGAATGCGCGAACATCTTGCTGCTCAAAGCTTTGCCATAACTTCACTAGGGTATTCGTTGTTTTTCCTGCAGCAGAAACCACAACACTGTCACCTAGTTGACATTGCTCTAACACTATCTTGGCAACTGCCTGATAACGCTCTGGCGAGCTTAAACTCGAACCACCAAACTTATGTACTACTTTTGCCATTTACTCACCACAACGCTACTGTATGTGCAGGCGTTAATTTGAATGACTTAGCATCATCACTCGCCTGACTTTCATCAATACATGCAAATCCTGATTCCAGATCTGCAATTAGATCCTGTGCATCTTCAATGCCTACAGAAATACGAATCAACGTGTCGCCCACTCCCGCTTCTAAACGCGCTTGCGGATCCATACCTGCGTGTGTCATCGTCGCTGGATGGCAAATAAGACTCTCAACCCCACCTAAAGATTCTGCCAATGAAAAGTGTGTTAGAGACGTTAAAAACTTCGCTGATGTTTGCAGATCGCCTTTGATATCAAAGCTCACCATGCCACCAAAGCCGAGCTGTTGTTTTTTCGCAAGTTCGTGTTGAGGATGCGACTCAAGGCCAGGGTAATAAACTTGGCTAACATACGGCGACTTTTCTAAATACTCCGCAATAAGCTGAGCATTTTCTTGATGTTGGCGTAAACGCACGTTTAAGGTGCGCAGTCCACGTAGGGTTAGGTAACTATCAAAAGGTGCACCTGTAATACCGATATTATTCGCCCACCAAGCTAACTCATCACCCAACTCCTGTGTACGCGCGATCACCGCGCCCCCCACGACATCAGAATGACCATTGATATATTTAGTAGTTGAATGCACGACTACATCTACGCCAAAAGCAATGGGATTTTGTAGTGCCGGAGACAAGAAGGTATTGTCGGCGGCGACCAAAGCCCCCACAGCGTGTGCTGCATTTACGACAGCTTCTATATCCGTTAGCCTTAATATTGGGTTACTTGGTGTTTCAATCCAAACTAATTTAGGTTTGATCTGCTGCAGCTGTGCAAGACTTTCTGATTGTGTGAGATCCAAGACGGTTAATTTGAGCAATCCACGCTTAGCAAGCGATGTAAACAAGCGATAGCTACCACCATAACAGTCATGTGGAATAACCAGCGTATCGTCATGGTTAAGTAGCTGAGTTACTAGGTGAACGGCAGCCATGCCAGTCGCGGTAATAATGCCACGAGCACCACCTTCAAGTTCGGTAAGTGCCTGTGCAAGCACATCACGATTAAAGTTACCACTGCGGCCATAATCGTAGTTGCGTTTGGTATCAAAATCGGCAAAAGAATAGGTGGTAGAAAGGTAAAGCGGTGGCACTACTGCCCCATGTGCTTTATCAGCTTCTATACCATGACGCACTGCAACCGTCGATTTGTTAACTTGACTCATAAGGTCACCTAGATAGTTGGATGTTTAGACGTCTAAAAGGTTAGAGCAACAGAAACTAGAAGTCAAAACATTTATACTGCTAAATGGCTAAATAACTAGTATTTGACTATCTTTTTTAAACCGATAAAATTTCGCCACTCTAGGCGTTGCTAATACGACTGAGTTATTGAAAACTATGGCAGAGATTCTTCTATCTCGCTATGGCGGATTAGTTTATTCATCTATTTGAGTTTGGGATTTATCTTTAATTCGTAAGGTTATCCCTATATTCATGCGGTTGGTGAATAATGTAGACCAGAACCCAGTCATATTGGCATTGATGTAACTGAGGCAAGTACACAATTATGGCAAAATGGAACGGTGAGTATATTCACCCATATGCAGAACACGGTAAGAAAGCAGAGCAAGTAAAAAAGATCACGGTGAGCATACCTCTGAATGTACTCAAAGTGCTAACTGATGAGCGTACACGTCGCCAAGTGAATAACTTACGTCATGCCACGAACAGTGAGCTTTTATGTGAGGCGTTTCTACATGCCTTCACAGGTCAGCCACTGCCGAGCGATGAAGACTTGAGAAAAGATAATCCAGAGCGTATTCCGTTAGAGGTAAGACAAATAATGGAAGAACGCGGTTTGGAGATCCCAGAAATAAACGAAGAGTGATAACTACTCTTTTTCTGTGGACTTACAGACACAAAAAAAGCCTCAATCGAGGCTTTTTTCATTTGGATAATACCAATGGTATTATTCCATATATCCAGCTGGCATATCGATTTGTGCCACACCTGATTCAATTGCAGCTACCGCTACCGCTTTTGCGATACGAGGTAACAAACGCGGATCCATTGGTTTTGGAATAATGTACTCAGGACCAAACTCAAGACTATCCACGTCAGCCGCTTTTAACACTTCAGCAGGCACAGGTTCTTTCGCAATCGTTCTAATTGCTTCAACCGCTGCAATCTTCATTTCGTCATTGATAGCGGTTGCACGTACATCAAGCGCACCACGGAAGATAAACGGGAAACACAGCACGTTATTTACTTGGTTTGGATAATCTGAGCGACCTGTCGCCATGATCAAATCATTACGTGCACCGTGTGCAACTTCAGGGCTGATCTCAGGATCTGGGTTAGAACAAGCGAATACCACTGGCTTGTCAGCCATTAACTTTAGATCTTCAGCAGAAAGTAAGTCTGGGCCAGAAACACCAACAAATACGTCCGCATCCGCAATCACATCTTGTAACGTACGCTTATCCGTGTTGTTTGCAAACAGCTCTTTGTATTCATTTAGGTCATCACGGCGAGTATGGATCACGCCTTTTCTGTCTAGCATATATATGTGCTCACGTTGAGCACCGCATTTGATCAGTAATTCCATACAAGCGATAGCGGCTGCACCCGCGCCAAGACACACAATAATCGCATCATGAATATCTTTACCTTGAATTTCCAACGCATTCAGCATACCCGCAGCGGTTACAATTGCGGTGCCGTGCTGATCATCATGAAAAACAGGAACGTCACAACGTTCGATTAGCGCACGCTCAATTTCAAAGCACTCTGGCGCTTTAATATCTTCAAGGTTAATACCGCCAAATGTGTCTGCGATATTTGCCACCGTATTAATGAAGTCTTCGGTGGTGTTGTGCTTAACTTCGATATCGATTGAATCAAGACCCGCAAAACGCTTAAATAATAGCGCCTTACCTTCCATAACAGGCTTTGACGCCAAAGGACCTAAGTTACCCAAGCCAAGAATTGCCGTACCATTACTGATCACCGCAACCATATTTCCTTTACCCGTGTAACGGTATGCATTCGCCGGATCAGCCGCGATTTCACGTACTGGCTCTGCAACACCTGGGCTGTATGCAAGTGCTAAGTCTTTTACGGTCTCGGCAGGTTTAGTGAGTTCAACACTGATTTTACCTGGAACGGGCTTCTCGTGATAATCTAGAGCTTGTTGACGAAAATCTGTCATGGCGCGATATTTTCCTACGAAGTTAATGTGAGAGTGTGGTAAACGTTCGCATTCTGAATGTTGGCAACCTATCAGACTGGTTACAGCAACACACAGTGCGATTAACTATATGAGCGACGACATTCAACCACTCAACAAGCGCATATGCTTTGCTGTCGCGGTATGTCAATAGGACATATAGTTAATCGACCGTATTCACACAATACCGAGTTTTGCTCATTATTCAAGTAAAATCAGGTCTATCCACTAGCACGGTATTTTCTATACTTTTCCGAGAAGATAAGCTCAATTTTAAGAAAGATTTCACAAATAAAATGACTAAAACTTAAAAAATAAGACGCTAAAACCAGCACAAAATGTAGAAAATTAGCACAAATGTACACTAACTATAAAAACAATAAGAAAATAGCAACTTAGCTAATTTTAACGTCAAGATACCGACATTTAATCACAATATACTGACTTTGGTTTATATTAAGTGCTCATACCTGATACTATTTACTATATGAGCTTTGATTATTTTCACAACTTAAGCTCGTAAATATTCAGTATTTATCTACTAAATAGAGTTTTTACTCTACTCAAGAGATCAGTAAAGTTTTGCTGCCAAACTGGCAAGTTTTTTATTTTAGAAGAATAAAAGACACAATAAGACGGGAAGACTGACGGTCTATCTGCTGATGCAGAATAGGATGTATAAATCGAGAAGGTATTTTCAAACCGGCACAAAAAAAGCACCCTAAGGTGCTTTTTTCGACTAGACCAACAAGATTACTTCTTGCTGCTAAGTGCACCGAAACGCTTGTTAAAGCGATCTACACGGCCACCTGTGTCAAGGATCTTCTGCTTACCAGTGTAGAACGGGTGACATGCAGAACATACGTCTAGGTGAATATCTTTACATAGCGTTGAACGAGTTTCGAACTTGTTACCGCAAGAGCACGATGCAGTGATCGTCTCGTAATTAGGGTGAATACCTTCTTTCATAGCAACCTCTAGTTAAGGCCGTATCGCTCTCCAAACCCGAAGTCTGGCACCATACGTAGTTATACAAAAATGTGGACGCGTATTTTAGTGCCTATCTGAACAATCTACAAGCAATATTTCAGAGTTTTTTGTCACCGTCGCAGAGTACGTTTTCAATTCGTACCACCTTAGGTATATACTTCGTCACTGCGCTCACTTTATGGAATTGTAATACATGCTCATTCTTGAAGTAGCTTTAAAGCTGCCACTGCACCGAACATTCGACTATTTGCTAGCACCAACCATGCAAGTTGAAGCAGGAATGAGAGTCACCGTCAATTTCGCCAACCGTCGTTGCACTGCAATTGCGCTTGCTAAAAAAGACGACACCGATGTACCAAAAGAAAAGCTCAAGCAAATTATTGAGGTGTTGGACGAGCATCCTGTCTTTAATCAAGCACAACTTAGCTTCTTACACTTTGTCTCTCAGTATTACTGTCATCCAATTGGCGATACCTTATTCACAGCACTACCGGCAGTACTTAGAGACGGTGGAAGCCCAGACAAAACTCAGATCCCAGTCGTCAGATTAACGGAAAAAGGGCAGAAACTACCAACACTGCGAGCCAAAAAGCAACAAGCACTGCTTTCACAATTATATGAAGGTGGCGCAATAAAATTAAGCGAACTCAAAGCGCTCGGATTTGCAAGCCAAACAATTAAAGCATTGGAAGAAAAAGCGCTTATCTCACAATCTATTGAGCATGATAGTGATTGGTCGCAAAACGAATTACAGCTTGGCGAAAAACCACGCCTAAACGACCAACAAGCGACTATTTGCAGCGCCGTCAATGCACAAGTCGGTTACCGTACCTTTTTAATCGAAGGTGTAACGGGAAGTGGTAAAACCGAAGTCTACTTACAAAGCCTTGAAAACATAATAAAAGCGGGTAAACAAGCACTGATCTTGGTGCCTGAAATTGGACTCACACCGCAAACAGTCAACCGCTTTAAGAAGCGCTTCAATAACCTGCCCATTGATTTATGGCACTCAAATCTAACCGATAACGAGCGCCTACATACTTGGCGTCGCGCCGAAAAGGGTCTGAGCGCTTTGGTTATCGGTACTCGCTCGGCCATTTTTTTACCATTTCAAAATCTCGGCATGATCATCGTTGACGAAGAGCACGACAACTCGTTTAAACAGCAAGAAGGCCTGCGCTATCACGCCAGAGATCTCGCTGCATTTCGAGCGCATCAGGCACACTGCCCTTTGCTTTTAGGAACCGCAACACCGGCATTAGAAACATTACACAAAGCCATTACCAACAAATACCAACTCGTCACACTGAGTAAACGAGCGCAGACCCAGCACGATAACCAATTTCACCTTGTAGACATGAAAGGTCAGCCAGAACAAGGCGGGTTTTCAGCAATGAGTTTACATTGGATGGAAAAAACACTCGCTCGCGGTAAGCAAGTTATGGTGTTTCTAAATCGTCGAGGCTTTGCACCAACATTGATGTGTCACGAATGCGGATGGCTTAATACCTGTAAACATTGCTCTACCAGCGCCACGTACCATAAAAACATGAACCGCTTGGTATGCCATCATTGTGGTGAACAGGACTTTGTACCGAGACAGTGTCCAGATTGCGGCAGCACCCAAATCATGCCCACAGGGCTTGGTACAGAACAACTCGAAGGCTTTTTAAGCGAACGCTTCACCGATATTCCCGTTACTCGCATTGACCGAGATTCTACGCGCCGTAAGGGCAGCCTTGAAAGCGCACTCGAAGAAATTAATCAAGGTGGCGCGCGAATTCTGGTCGGCACTCAAATGCTTGCCAAGGGCCACCACTTTGCCGATGTCAGTCTTGTGATTATCTTGGATGTGGACTCAGGACTTTACTCTTGCGACTTTAGAGCAACCGAGCAAATGGCGCAGCTTATTACGCAAGTTGCTGGACGAGCCGGACGCGCCGGTGAAGCGGGAACCGTGTTATTGCAAACGCATTTTCCAGAACATCCATTATTGCAAGATTTAATCAATAATGGTTATGGCGACTTCGCGCGATATGCCTTACAAGAGCGTGAAGAAGCTATGCTTCCCCCTTCGCACACTTAGCTATCATCCGCGCCGAGGCAACAAATATAAATACAGTATTGCGCTTTTTGTCGGATTTGGTTCCAGCTACCCCCTATCCTGGTATACAATTGCTGGGTCCAATTCCAGCACCACTTGAACGAATAGCTGGAAAGTTCAGATATCAATTACATATACACGCACAACAACGCACTGTGCTGCGGGACTACCTTTCGCAACTTGCGCGCTATATTGCTACGCATGAGTCTGCCAATCGAGTACGCTGGAGCATAGATGTTGATCCAATGGATAGCTATTAAAATCAAATAACCTATGGCACAGCACGATTACATCAATAAGAAACCTAAAGGCAAGGGGAAAGACAAGCCAGAAAAATCGGCAAAATTTCCTGTTATTGCTGCTATTTTTGCATTTCTACTAATCGGTGGGTTTGCCTACGGTCTTTGGTTTATAAAAACCAATGCCGATCCTACAGAAGTAGAGCAAGCCAAAAATCCGCACCCAGTTGCCGAGCAAAAGGTTATTAAACCAAAGCCTCGCCCACCTGAGTTCATTGAAGAAATTAAAAATCATGAAATCAAGGTCGAAGTTAAAGAGATCGAGAGCAAAGGCCCCTATCAAATGCAGTGTGGTTCATTTAGAACCCATAGCCAAGCCGAAGCCATGAAAGCCAAAGTTGCGTTTGCTGGATTAATCGCGGAGATCCGTCGTACCGAAGGGAGTAACGGTGTCTGGTATCGTGTCCGTCTTGGTCCCTACGATACCAAACGTTTAGCCGAGAGCGATAAAAACAAATTGCAGCGTGTTGGGATATTTGGCTGCGGGATTTGGGGCTGGACTTGATTTTTATAAGTCTACCCATATTTCCTACTAATCTAGAGTTACACGGGCACAGGCCCAGATAAGGATTACTATGACTACCATCGTTAGTGTTCGTCGCGATGACAAAGTGGTTATCGGCGGTGATGGCCAAGTTTCGCTTGGTAACACAGTTATGAAAGGCAACGCACGTAAAGTACGTCGTCTATACAATGGTAAAGTACTGGCAGGTTTCGCTGGCGGTACGGCTGATGCATTTACATTATTTGAACGCTTTGAAGCAAAGCTTGAGATGCACCAAGGCCATCTCACTAAAGCAGCCGTAGAAATGGCAAAAGACTGGCGTACCGACAGAGCATTAAGAAGGCTTGAAGCCCTACTTGCGGTAGCCGATGAAACCGCCTCGCTTATCATCACAGGTAACGGCGATGTGGTGCAGCCAGAGCATGATCTTATTGCTATCGGCAGTGGTGGTAACTTCGCACAGGCGGCTGCAACCGCACTACTTGAAAATACAGACTTAAGTGCGAAAGAAATCGTGGAAAAGAGCCTGAAGATCGCTGGCGATATCTGCGTATTTACCAATAATTTCCAAACTATCGAAGAATTGTAATAGGACTCGTCATGACAGCTATGACTCCAAGAGAGATTGTGCACGAGCTTGATCAACACATTATCGGTCAGGACAAAGCCAAAAAAGCCGTCGCGATTGCACTGCGCAACCGTTGGCGTCGTATGCAGCTTGATGAAGAGCTGCGTGCAGAAGTTACACCAAAGAATATTTTGATGATCGGCCCAACAGGTGTGGGTAAAACTGAAATTGCCCGCCGTTTAGCAAAGCTTGCTAACGCGCCATTTATCAAAGTAGAAGCTACTAAGTTCACCGAAGTGGGTTATGTTGGTAAAGAAGTTGAAACCATCATCCGTGATCTAGTCGAAGTTTCTTTTAAACTAACACGTGAACAGCAAACCAAGAAATTCAAATTCCGCGCTGAAGAAGCCGCCGAAGAACGTATTTTAGATGCACTTTTGCCACCAGCAAAAGACGCTTGGGGTGAGTCTCAGCCAAATGAAAATTCGTCAACACGTCAAGTATTTCGCAAGAAGCTACGTGAAGGTCAGTTAGACGACAAAGAAATTGAGATCGACATCGCAGAAACGGCGCCTCATGTTGAGATCATGTCTCCTCCTGGTATGGAAGAAATGACCAGCCAGCTACAGAGCATGTTCCAAAACATGTCGGGTGACAAGAAAAAGAACCGTAAGCTGAAGATTAAAGAAGCACTTAAGCTATTGATTGAAGAAGAAGCTGCAAAGCTTGTTAATCCAGAAGAGCTTAAAGAGCAAGCTATTGAGTCAGTTGAACAAAACGGTATCGTGTTTATTGATGAAATCGATAAAATTTGTAAGCGTGGTGAATCTTCTGGCCCAGATGTTAGCCGTGAAGGTGTACAACGCGACTTACTACCACTTATCGAAGGTTCAACCGTTAATACTAAACACGGTATGGTAAAAACCGACCACATTTTATTTATCGCGTCAGGTGCGTTCCAAATGGCCAAGCCGTCGGATTTAATCCCTGAACTACAAGGTCGTTTACCTATTCGCGTTGAACTAGAAGCACTGACTGCGGGTGATTTCAAACGTATTCTAACTGAGCCAAATGCATCTCTTACAGAGCAGCAACAAGCGCTACTGAAAACAGAAGACGTCACTATCGACTTTACCGATGACGCTATCACCAAACTGGCTGAAGCTGCATATCAGGTCAACGAGAAAACTGAAAACATCGGTGCGCGTCGCCTTCACACTGTGATGGAAAAACTGATGGAAGAGATTTCATTCGATGCCAGTGAAAAGGCCGGTGATACCTTGACGATTGATGCCGCCTACGTTGAACAGCATTTAGACATGCTTGTTCAGGATGAAGATTTAAGCCGCTTCATTCTGTAAATTAAAATCAAAAGCGGAGCCTTGCTCCGCTTTTTGAGTTATACCAATTATGTATCAAGTCACCAAACTTCATTATCATACGCTCAGTAAAGTGCTCGATGTTTATTTTGAGGACGGCCGCTGTTTTACGCTAAGTGCCGAATTCTTACGAACACATTCACCATCAGCCGAAGTGCAAGGACATAGTCCAGCGCAAAAGCAACTCGTGCTAAACAAACAGAATGTCACCATAAAGAAAATTGAACCCGTTGGTCACTATGCTGCACGCTTTGTTTTTGATGATGGCCACGACTCAGGGCTCTACAGCTGGCAATACTTATACACTATAGCTACACAACACGATGCGCTATGGCAGGAATATGTAAACGCTGTAGAAGAATATAAAACCCAAAAGGACAGCGTACCTATCAAGTTTGTGCCTTAACCAAACCGCCATAGCAATGCATGCTGCTCATGGTATTGAATAAAGTCATTCTTAAATGCAATGTACTTCTCCATATCCTGGTTACAGGCGTTTACAGCTTCTTGCTTAACCCTAGCGTATTGCCTCGCTATATCTGGAAAAGTAATTAAATAGTCACGAAAGGCAAGGTGACGTTTAACTCCATCAGAACCGGCTAAAAAAGCATGCAGATGATGAGTTCTAGACGCTATGCCTTTACGAAAATAACGACGCCCAGCAATACCAAACTCTCCCATTATCTCATAACCTAAATCACGCAGTTTTTCTGACTCTATGTCTAATTTATCTAAGTCATTTACTTCCAATAATACCAGTTGTATTAAGTAAATGATCTATCTTGAAGCGGGGAAATAGCTTTAGTAGCAAGGCAAAAATTTTACTATTTAGTTGTTCTAAATGAGAAATTTTTAACGAAGCTAATATGCTATTTCACCCTTCAAATTGATTAGAGAATTAATTCAATTGGTATAACATATCAACTATTGGTTTAGCACACAGCTGTGGCACCGATGTACTGCCTATATGATGTAAAGCTGCTACATTTGCCTTGGATAGATGAGCGAGTATCGCCTGTTTCTCTTTATTGAACTGGTGCGGCCAATCCGAATTGTAACTTACCACTGCTATATTGGTATTCATTTAAGCGATACCTATCTTGAGTCTAAATAAAAGCCCCACTATAAATTAAGTGGGGCTTTGACATAAAGAACCTCAGGTTGAATTGGTGTTTATACCTGATACTTAGCCACAGCTTCGTGTAATACGCGCGCTTGCTCTGCGACTTCTTCACTACTTTGCGCATTAGAACGAGCATGTTCTGATGCACCTTGCGCAATGTCTCTGATTTTAACCACGTTTTTATTTACCTCTGAAGCAACTTGGTTTTGTTCATCAATTGCCGTCGCGATATGCGTGCTCATTTCCATAATCGTTTGCACATCTTGGGTGATCATGCTGAGCAACTCCCCTGCTTTTTCGGCTTGCGACACACTTTCATTGCCTTGCTCACGACATTGTTCCATGATGTTCACCACTTCTCGTGTACGCTGTTGCAGTGTAGAAATGATGCTTTCGATTTCTTGTGTGGAGTCTTGAGTACGCTGCGCAAGTGACCTAACTTCATCCGCCACAACAGCAAAACCTCGACCTTGCTCACCTGCGCGCGCAGCTTCAATAGCAGCGTTTAGCGCAAGTAAGTTTGTTTGCTCTGCAATACCACGGATCACATCCAAGACCGAGCCAATGGTTTCACCGTCACGCTCTAACTGAGCAACAACACTTGAAGCACCACCTAACGATTCCGATAACTGCATGATGTGCTCAATTGTTGCTGTAACCTCACGACGACCTTGTTGCGCATTTTCATTCGTTGTCTCGGCTTTATGCGCCGCTTCACCCGTATTATGAGAAATGTCTTGGATCGTCGCTTGCATCTCGGTTGCAGCGGTTGCGACCATATCTGCTTCGTGCAACTGCTCAGCCATACCAGTACTCGTTTGGGCTGTTGTCTCCGTTAAATGATCCGTGGCTTCATTAATAGTTGCCAACGCTCCATTCACATCTGCAATAAGATCTCTAAAGTCAGAAATTAAGCTATTAAAATCACGAGTCATAATCGTGATTTCGTCATTACCGCTTTGTTCAATTTGTAGACTTAAATTATTTTCACGACGAATGCGCTCAATGGTTTGATAAACACGCTCTACGGGCTGAATAATTGAGCGACTAGTCGATAACACCAAAGTCATCACGATAATACCAGCCACAACAAATACACCGATGGCAAGCATCTGAGTTTTATCAACGTTTTCTTTGATCTCTGCTTTTGCCTGTTCCACGACTTCAGAGACCACCGCATCACTTTTCTCAACACTCACTTTCATCTTGCCAAGCGCACCGCTCGTTAAATCTAAGCCAAGTGCTTCTTGTGCTCGAACTAAACCCGCAAATTTGGATTGATAGGTGCTCAATAAACTAAGTAGCTTAGATTGATATTGAGCGTTAAACCCAGCGCTGCGAATTTCCTGAGAAAACTGTGCAACCAGCTCGTCAAAGCGTTTCAAGTATTTGATGTCAAAACGTAGCATAAAGTCTTTTTCAGCTCGACGAAGCTGCAACATGGTTGAAAGGAGTTGATAATTCTGCTGCTCTTTTAGTAGTGTTTCTACCTCGTGTACCGCACCACGAAGCTCACCGTAAAGAGCATCCTTTGGATGCAAGCCAATTGTTTTTTGTAATTGCACCACTTTTTGAAAGTCATCGTAATAACTTTTTGCTAAGCGTTCAAATTCGTTGATCCGACCTAAATCGATATCAAAATCAGAAAAAGTACCTTGCAACAAAGCGAGCTTAGTTTGCAGCTCACGATACTCGTTTTCAAACTCATCGAGTGAATCTACCTGCTTGTAAAAAAGGAAATTTTTCTCGTGTTTGCGCATTGCTAATTCATGAATGTCGAGCTCCTCTGCATATTGAATGGTTTCATTCAATTTCAGCATAGTACGAGCTTCGTACATGATCATAATTAACATAACAACCAAGGCAATCCCTACCACTAATGCATTCACTTGCAAACGACGTCTGATAGTCAGATTTTCTAATACCGCCATCGGCTTACCTACAATGTTAATAGACTGGCTAAAGTATAGCTGAAGCCTTTCTGCCTTGCCTCATAATAGGTAATTATTCTGGGTTCATATTACAAATTAATATATTTACGCTGCTTTTACATACAAATTATTAACACCGTTCCAGAGTTGATTGTGTAATAAATCAATATTATGCCATTGACCTCCCATCAACCACTCCACTAGCAAGCGAGGATCGGATGGAAAATAAAACGATGCCTTCGCGTCTGTTTGCAGCCACTCTTCCAGCGCGCCAGCATTGAGATAATTCATCACTTGGGCATGACCGAGTTCGGCTAGCGTCTGCGCATTATTCTGCTGTTCAAATTGACCATCTAATGGCTTAAGTAGCAGTTTTTTACCGAGTTTTAATGCTTCACTAGAAAGCTCAAATCCGGCATTTGCAATCACACCACTGGTATTTCTTAAGTCCTGAATAAACCCAGAACGACTCGGTTTTCTCAGGTGAATATGTTGCAACGAAGCATTGTCAGCATCCGGGTGATAGCAGTAAAACTCCTTATCGGGGAAGTCTTTTAACAACTCAATAATGCTATCCAATGCTTCAAACGGCAGATAAACCAAAACTTTGTTAATTATCGATGCACATTGCTCCTGCTCAGCCTCATAAGGAATAAAAGGCGGAATAATATGCTTATCAAACGGTTGCCAGTGCACCCCAAGATGAATATCAGCTGGTGCAAAATACCGGATCAAAGCTTTATGCCAAGGCTGTACGGCAAATTGTGGAACAGCATCATATAAATATGACGCTTGATGACTCATTGCTATCACCGGAACCTTTGTCAGCTTTCCTGCCCACGCGGTGACAGGCTCAAAGTCGTTAAAGATCAAATCATAACCTGATACATCTAATTTTCTAACGTCGCGAATAAACTCACCAAACTTAAGCGACTGAAAAGTTTTTAAACGATTTAACTGGCCACGCTCGGTAACGAATGACAATCCTCGGCAACTGCGATAATCACCAAAATCATGCATATCGAAATAGTTTTCCGAAGGACGTCCAGAAAAAAAGTAGTCAACAGAAATTCCCATGTTGCGAAAGCAATTTGCCATTACCCTAGCTCGAGTCGTATGGCCATTTCCCGTTCCTTGAACACCATATAGTATCTTCATACGCTTCCTAATATCACTATCGCTAAACTTGCACAGGCAACACCCATTGCCGCACCAAGCACCACATCAAGTGGATAATGTACCCCTACAATTACGCGTGACAATGACACTCCTGAAGCCCAAATTATCAACGGAAATGCAGCCAGTGGAATTTGCTCCATCAAGCAAGTCGCATATAGCCAAGCGCCAGCACTATGCCCCGAGGGCAGACTAAACTTATCGCTCGGCGTCAACAAGGCTTTCACTGCGTAGCAGTCACATGGTCGTAATCGTGCAAAACGATTTTTTAGATAGAAGTAAAGCGGCCTTTCAATTGCAAAGGCCAAAATCACGGTGAGTGCAAACTGCTGACCTAGCTGCTCCAAAAACAGAGCACACGCAATTGCGACCAACACATAGAGTCCACCGTTGCCACTTTTGGATAGACCTAATGCTATCAATCTAAACCAGTTTCTTGGCTTAGGGCAAAACACCACAAAGTATAATGCAGCGTCCAGCTCAGCTAGTTTTGCTTTCATCATTCGAGTCACGCCTAATTGCTCACAATATCAGCATAGAAGAGCAAAATAACAAATGGGTGACACTTTTAAGACACAAATATGTAAGTTGAATCAAAGCATTGCTAAGCACAAGTATGAGAGTATACTGGTTATCGACAATCAATATTCGAGGATTCAATATGGAATACAGCACTTCTGATCTTTGCGACCACTTTGCTGATGTGGTTGATGTGCTAGAGCCTATGTTCATCAATTTTGGCGGCCAGACGTCATTTAGTGGTCGTATCACTACCGTCAAATGTTTTGAAAACAATGAGCAGATCCAAGATGTACTACAACAAGACGGTACTGGTCGTGTGCTGCTCGTTGATGGTGGTGGTTCAACTCGTCGTGCACTAGTTGATATTGATTTAGCTGAGCTGGCGGTCGAGAACAACTGGCAAGGCATTATCGTTTACGGCGCGGTGCGCCATGTTGATGAACTAGAAGAAAGCGATATTGGCATTCAAGCTATCGCTTCTATCCCTGTGGCAGCAGATAGCAGTGGCAGCGGCGAAGTCGGCATTCCCGTTAATTTCGCAGGTGTCTCTTTTTACGAAGATGATTTTGTTTACGCCGACTCCACCGGCATTATCATCTCTGCAGAAGAGTTAGTTTTAGAAGACGATAACGAAGACAATTAAGCGCTAGAAGTAACAGTCATGAGTACAGCAGTCCGTATATATGATGAAAGTGATATTGCCACTTTTGTCAGTGCAAGAGCCGGTGAAACCAGAATTTGGCAAAGCATAAGCTTTTTACAATGTGATCATGACTACGCGGCTTCGCTTAGAGACGCGGCCCAATTTGGGATCCGTTATGTGTTGTTGGGGATCCCTGAAGATATAGGTCCGCGCGCCAATTGCGGGCAAGGCGGCGCCGAGCTTGGTTGGCGAGCCTTCTTAAAACGCTTTTTAAATCAGCCCGATAACCAGTTTTTGTCGGGCGATAAGATTTTGTTGCTAGGCGAGGTGGATACCCAGGCTATTCAAACGCGCGCACTATCGCTCGATAACACTAATAGCGAACAGCTAGCGCAGTTACGCGCTCTCTGTGCCGACCTCGACAACCAAGTTATTGCAACCCTAGCACCTATCTTTGCTGCAGGCTTGGAGCCAATTATCATTGGTGGTGGTCACAATAATGCTTTTGGTATTTTGCAGGCACATTTTGAGGCCAGCAAGCGTGCCGCTGGTGCCATCAACTTTGACCCTCATGCTGACTTTCGAGCTTGTGAAGGTAGACATAGCGGTAATGGCTTCAGTTACGCGCATCAAGCTGGTAGCTTGTCGCATTATCATGTAATCGGCTTGCACGAGCACAAAAATAACCAAACAATCCTTACTCAATTGCAAAACGCTGGATTCGGATTTTCAAGTTATCAAGCGATAAAAACCAGACAAACTCAGAGTTTATCCGCATCACTCGACAAAGCGTTGGCAACGATGCCAAGCGACATTCCATTAGGCGTAGAGTTAGACGTTGATGCCATCGTCGGTATGCCTGCAAGTGCCCTGACCTATCAAGGCTTCACAACTAGCGATGCCGAATATTTTGTTTACCGTATGGCTCAGGCTCGAAATGCTAAATATTTGCACTTATGTGAAGCAGCCCCGACTAGACACCCACTTGGTGAGCAGGCGGGTATCGAACATTGTGGCCAAATACTAACGAACCTTGCGAACGCTTATTTAAGTACCCGTCAACAGAGGCGCTAAACACTACCGCAGCCAAAACCCATGTAAAGGTAAGGCGCTCCTAGTTATTGAGGCAGCCTTTGTTTCAGCCAACTGATCAAAATATTACTGTTCTGTGGTCGAGAAAAGTAAAACCCTTGCGCTGCCACCGTGCCAATGCTTTTTACAAATTCGAGTTGCCCGAGAGATTCAATACCCTCGCCAATCACGCGACAGTGCTTTTCTTGATGCATCTCTACAATGCCTTTTACCAAGGATTTGGTATGCCCCATATGCTCAGGCTCTTGCGTCATATTGCGCGACAGTTTCACGTACTCAAAACGCAGTGCCGGTAATTTAGCAAGCACCAGCGGCGCATCACCAAAGCTATCGACACACATTTTTACACCCAAGTTCTTCAAACGACTGATCATCGCAATTTCTTGCTCATCTAGTTCGGCAAGCATACTAGCTGGACACTCGATAATGATAGCACCGGGGCTTAACTGATGGTTGAGCATGGTGTAGTCAATAAACTCGATAAAGCTTTCGCTCAAGAGCTCAGCACCAAAGACATTAATACTGATGGGAACGCTGATCCCTTCCATTTTCAGTGCCAATGCGATTTCGCAAGCGCGCTCTAGTACATATTCAGCAACGGGAATAGCAAGTCCAACTAAACGAATATCATCAATGAACTCATTGGCACTTAAAATCCCTTGCTTTGGATGCTGCCAACGCAACAGTAATTCCACAAACTCAATACTGTTATCTTCATGACGAACGACTGGATGAAAATAGAGCTCAAATTCAGATCTAAAGTTGATTTTAGCTAACTCCGACAACCTAACCTGTTGCTCCAGTCGATGAATTTGCATACGTTGTTGATACGGTACGACTTGTTGATGGCTATGCTGATGCGCTTCTGATTGTGTATCTAGCGCTAAAAACACGCAAGAAATCAGGTTCTCAAGTTGCCCCATTTCTTCATCGCAATTTACGTAACTCGCACGCATCATGATCTCTAACGTACAGCTACCAACATTGAATGGCTTTAAAGTGCTGTTTGATATTTCCTCTATCAACTGCTCATGAAAGTGCTTACCATGCTTTAACGAACAGACAAACGCAAAGTTAAGACCACCTAGATGCGCCATTTTCGCAGTTTCATTGCCATGAGTGATGGCCATAACATCACCGGATTGCAAACATTGCGCAATACGATTAGCCGATTGAGCTAACAGCAAGTCACCAAACTCACGCCCTAAATGAAAATTTACCTGCTCGAAACCCATGAGACGGACTAGCACGAGCATACAAGGGCTCCCTTCCGTTTGGCGATATTCATTAAAAGCACGTTTAAAACTTTGCCGACCAGGTAACCCCAAACTTTCATGCTCGGTGTGGTCATCATTGTGTTCTTTCAATTCAAATTCATTTGCGCTGCTATACGCTTGATAGGCAAGGAAAAGAATATACATAAACACAATGACAATTGCGCCATGCCGGGCAGGAAATGTCCATAGATATTCAGACACAGTCCACATTACCAAAGTGATTATCGCCGCAGCACTTATCAACAATAAGCCACTTTTGTGCTCCTGTAAGCCATGGAATAAATACAAGAGTATCGTCAGAGTAAGCAAATGCAATGTAGTGATATTGCCCGTAAAGGCGAGCAGTATTGCAAGTGTTGCACTGCTAAGGTGAGCCAGCTTGAGCATACCTGAGGGGCGCTGCAGCATTAATGCTAACGCCCCCATTACAATGGCTCCAGCCATGCCAGCCATCATTGGCGTAATTAGTATCGCTATTCCTTCAGACAGCAATAATTCCGTGGCTCCGCCACTAGCTGTTGAAATTGAAAGCATAATTTGTTGCTTATAAAAGGATCATTACTGATTAAGTTTACCTAAGATCCACAAATTTGACAGGTCCGCTACACCAAATTGATAACTTAACTGTGCAGGATGGGTAATGTCCCATAACGCTAAGTCCGCCCGCGTTCCAACTTTCAATACTCCACGATCGCTCAACCCCAAGGCTTTCGCAGCATTAACCGTAACACCGCAGAGCGCTTCTTCCGGTGTCATTCTAAATAATGTGCATGCCATATTCAGCATTAATCGCAGTGAGCACAAAGGCGCAGTACCTGGATTGAAGTCGCTCGCGAGTGCCATCGCTACTTTGTGCTTTCTGAGCAAGTCAATTGGTGGTAATTGCGTTTCTCGTAAGAAATAAAAAGCGCCGGGTAAAAGTACCGCAGTCACATCCCCTCTCGCCATCGCTTCCACACCAGCTTCATCAAGATATTCAATATGATCCGCTGAAAGCCCTTTAAACTTTGCCACCAGCTCGCTGCCATGTTGATTAGATAGCTGCTCAGCATGACATTTAACCTGTAATCCCAACTGTTGTGCTCGAGTAAATACTTGCTCAGTTTGCTGATAGGTAAATCCGACGTTCTCACAAAATACATCAACAGCCGTTGCTAATTGGCGCGAAGCAACTTGTGGCAGCATCTCATCACAGACTAAATCAATGTAGGCTTGGCTATTGTCTTTGTACTCTGGGGGTAATGCATGCGCGCCCAAGAACGTGCTATGCACATCAATCGGGTGATGCTCATTAAGTAGTTGATTAATTTCTAGCAGCTTTAGCTCATTTTCAACGTCTAGGCCGTAACCCGATTTACTTTCAACCGTGGTAACCCCTTCTTTGAGTAAACTATTCAAGCGGTTCTTACCGTTAACATACAGCGTTTCTCTGTCTGCTAATCGTGTCGCCTTAACGGTACTTGCGATACCACCACCTTGCGCGGCAATCTGTTGATATGACGCCCCCAGTAATCGTTGCTCAAATTCGTTGGCCCGAGAACCTGCAAATAAAATATGCGTGTGGCAGTCGATTAACCCTGGGGTCAACCATTGGCCATTGGCTTTATGAATAGGGGTTGCTATGGCGTCAACCTCAGGTAATTCACTACGAGGGCCTAACCAATTAATTTTGCCATCTTTAATAGCGATCGCTGCGTTTTCTATCGCACCATAAGGGGTATCCAAATTGGGATCCATAGTTGCAATATTGACATCGATAATAAGCAAATCGGCTTCTAACATCATACTTGTCCTAATCTAAATCAAATCCATATGCCAACACATTAAAAGAAACTCGCTCACTGCGAGATTTATCCATTGAGTCTATCAGGGATACTTGTATATACAAGAGAAGTGTGCCATCTTTATTTACATAAATATGAACTCGAGACAACAACTGTGCCTGAGCTTCCTAAATTTGCGCTGATAAAACAATATATTATCGATAATATTCGCGCCGCGCGCTGGCTCGAAAACGAGCGCGTGCCATCGGAAAATGAGTTAGCTGACCAATTTAATGTTAGCCGAATGACCGCAAGACGAGCACTAAGCGAGCTAACTGAAGCCGGAATTTTAACTCGTAGCCAAGGTCTAGGTACTTTTGTTGCCAGTTTTAAATCTCAGTCTTCGTTACTTGAGATCCGCAATATTGCCGACGAGGTCAATGCACGCAATGGCAAATACTCATGTACCGTACTGACGCTTGAACTTATTGCTGCAGTAGCGCCTATCGCCATTGCACTGGGTGTAGAAGCGGACGCGCCAGTCTACAGAAGCGTAATTGTACATAATGAAAATGAACAACCACTGCAAGTCGAAGAGCGCTTTGTCAATCCACAGTTGGCACCGGAGTATTTAGACCAAAACTTTGAACTGACTACCCCTCATGAATATTTATCTCAAGTCGCGCCGCTCACAGAGGCTAGACACACCGTTGAAGCTGTTATGCCATCACCAGAGGTTTGCCAGTGGCTTGGGCTTTATAATGAAGAACCATGCTTACAAATGATCCGCCGAACTTGGTCTGCAAAAGGCATTGTTAGCTTCGCGAGGTTAATTTCGCCAGGCAGTAAATATCGCTTAGGTGGTCATCTCACCTTTAAGCAAAGGTCGTAACACATAAAGTGTCGCCAAACATCGCGACAGGTAAATCAAAACGACATGGCGGCCTAGATTGCCATGCAATACAAATAGACTAACAACCTAGCGAAACTAAGCAATCGCAACAACTAGACATTTCACTTAGGTTGTATATACAACAGGAGAGAGCAGAATGAGTGACAACCCAAGATTAGACCTTAGCCGCGAGATCCGCGCGCCACGAGGTGCAGACATTACCGCAAAGAACTGGCTTACTGAAGCCGCAAAGCGAATGTTGATGAATAACCTTGACCCTGAAGTTGCGGAGCACCCAAATGCACTAGTAGTTTATGGCGGTATTGGCCGCGCCGCTCGCGACTGGGCATGCTTCGATAAAATCGTCGAAACGTTAGACCGCTTAGAAGAAGACGAAACCTTACTGGTGCAATCAGGTAAACCTGTCGGGGTATTCAAAACTCATAGCAATGCTCCTCGCGTCTTAATTGCTAACTCAAATTTAGTACCACATTGGGCTAACTGGGATCACTTCAACGAACTCGATAAAAAAGGCCTGATGATGTACGGCCAGATGACCGCTGGCTCTTGGATCTATATTGGCTCACAAGGCATAGTGCAAGGCACATACGAGACCTTTGTAGCAATGGCAAAGCAACACTTTAATGGTGAGGCAAAAGGCAAGTGGATCTTAACCGGTGGCCTTGGCGGGATGGGCGGCGCACAACCACTCGCGGCAACAATGGCAGGCTTTAGCGCCCTCGTTGTTGAGTGTGATGAGTCACGAATCGATTTTCGTCTTAACACACGCTATGTTGACCGAAAGGCAACCACACTTGATGATGCGTTAGCTATCATTGATGAAGCGAATGCTGCTGGGCAACCGGTATCAGTTGGCCTGTTGGGCAATGCAGCGGATGTGTATGCTGAATTGGTTGAGCGCAATATCACGCCTGACGTAGTGACCGATCAAACTTCTGCGCACGATCCATTAAACGGCTACTTACCGCAAACGTGGACTATGGCTCAGGCAGCCGCGCTTCGCGAAAGCGATCCAAAAGCAGTTGTAAAAGCCGCAAAACAATCTATGGCGGTGCAAGTACAAGCCATGCTAACGCTGCAATCGCGCGGAGCCGCAACAACTGACTACGGGAATAACATTCGCCAAATGGCCTTAGAAGAAGGGGTTGATAACGCCTTTGATTTCCCGGGCTTTGTTCCAGCCTATATTCGTCCACTGTTTTGCCAAGGCATAGGTCCATTCCGTTGGGTTGCGCTGTCTGGCGATCCTGAAGATATTTATAAAACAGATGCGAAAGTTAAAGAGCTTATCCCAGATGACCCACACCTTCACAATTGGTTAGATATGGCGCGCGAGCGCATTCAATTCCAAGGCCTGCCAGCTCGTATTTGCTGGGTTGGACTGAAGGACAGAGCGCGTTTAGCACGAGCATTCAACGAAATGGTCAAAAATGGTGAACTCAAAGCACCGATTGTGATTGGTCGTGATCACTTAGATTCTGGCTCTGTCGCCAGTCCAAACCGTGAAACGGAATCGATGATGGATGGTTCAGATGCAGTATCGGACTGGCCGTTACTCAATGCCTTGTTAAACACGGCTGGCGGTGCAACTTGGGTCTCACTGCATCACGGCGGTGGCGTTGGTATGGGCTTCAGTCAACATTCGGGAGTCGTTATTGTCGCAGATGGCACAGACGAAGCAGACGCCCGTTTATCTCGCGTACTATGGAATGACCCAGGTACCGGTGTAATGCGTCATGCCGATGCCGGCTATGACATAGCCAAAGACTGTGCAAAAGAACAAAAACTAGATTTACCTATGCTGGAAGGAAAGTAAGTATGTACTCACTAAATTTAATCCCAGGCCAACTGACTTTAAACACGTTACGACAAATCAATCAACAGCCTGTTCATCTCAGCTTAGACGAATCAGCGAAAGCCGCTATTGCTAACAGTGCAGATACAGTTCAGCAAGTGATCAAAGAAGGACGCACCGTTTACGGCATTAATACGGGTTTTGGCTTGCTGGCCAACACCAAAATTGCAAAAGACGAATTAGAGTTGCTACAACGCTCTATTGTACTGTCGCACGCAGCCGGTATTGGCGAGTTAATGGACGATAGCACCGTTCGACTCATGATGGTGCTAAAAATCAATTCACTCTCTCGTGGTTTCTCTGGGATCCGCTTGGATGTAATTGAATTCTTAGCGGCCTTGGTTAATGCCGAAGTCTATCCTTGTGTGCCCAAGAAGGGCTCGGTCGGGGCATCAGGCGATCTCGCACCACTATCGCATATGTGTTTACCGATCCTCGGCGAAGGTCAGGTTCGCTATCGTGGCGAGCTTATTGATGCCATCGATGGCTTAAAAATAGCAGGACTTGAACCACTTACTTTAGCTGCAAAAGAAGGTCTCGCACTACTTAACGGTACACAAGCATCTACTGCTTTTGCACTGCAAGGCCTATTCAGAGCTGAAGATCTTTATGCGCAAAGCTGTGTCGTTGGTTCAATGAGCATTGAAGCAGCTATGGGCAGCCGCTCGCCGTTTGATGCTCGTATTCACGAAGTCCGTGGTCAGCAAGGCCAAATCGACACCGCACTGGCGTTTAGAGATATCTTACAAACTCGCTCAGAAATAAGTGATGCTCATGTTGATTGTGAAAAAGTACAAGATCCTTATTGCTTACGTTGTCAACCACAGGTGCTTGGTGCCTGTTTAACTCAGATCCGCCAAGCCGCTGAGGTGATCCTTGTAGAATCCAATGGGGTAACAGATAACCCGCTGGTATTTGCAGATGCTGGAGATATTATTTCTGGCGGCAACTTCCATGCTGAGCCTATCGCGATGGCGGCTGATAACCTAGCGCTAGCCATTGCTGAAATTGGTGCATTGGCTGAGCGTCGTATCGCGCTGCTTATTGATTCGAGCTTATCAAAACTGCCTCCCTTCTTAGTTAACAATGGCGGTGTAAACTCGGGCTTTATGATTGCGCAAGTCACCGCTGCGGCACTGGCCTCTGAAAACAAAACACTCGCACATCCTGGCAGTGTTGATAGTCTCCCAACCTCAGCAAACCAAGAAGACCATGTTTCCATGGCAACCTTTGCGGCAAGACGCTTACAGGAAATGGCTGACAACACCCAAGGTGTACTCGCAGTTGAATATCTTGCTGCAGCGCAGGGGTTAGATTTTAGAGCGCCACTTAAGCCATCTGACAAAGTGGCTACAGCTCAGCAAATATTACGAGCAGTCGTGAGCTTTTATGACAAAGATAGGTATTTTGCACCTGATATTGAAAGTGCTAATGCGTTATTGGGTCAAGCTGCACTGGCGCACTTGCTACCAGCACAACTCTTACCTTCAGCCTAACTCAGATTCATTAACAATCGGATGATGATAGGCAAAGCCGAGTTCGGTAATACGCTCGGCTTTGATAATACGCGCTTCTTCTTTTGACGAAGCGAAACTTGGCATCTCACTCCCTAACTTTTCACAGTGATATTGATAAAACGCCTGTCTCGTGGGGTGCGCTGGATAGCAAACATTATAAATGTCTGCAGCATCCTGCCACTGCGCGATCACGGTATTGATTGCAGTAACAACATCACCGCGATGAACCATATTCACTCTACCATTCGCTGAGCTAGACAAGGCCTTTCCTGCTACAAATCGCCCAGGTTCCCTACCGGGACCTTGAAGACCTGCTAAGCGCACAACTTTACCGCCTGCGTTAAGCACCATCTCTTCAGCAGTTCTTAATATATCAACACGTCGGTTGACTTTATCCGCTAACTTACCTTGTTCATCATATTCACCATTTTCGGTGCTATAAACGCCAGTGGTCGAACACAATAAGAAGCCAGCTGCTGACATCTTCTTTGCAAGTAACAATGCCTGTTCTAACGTTTCTAAATAGTTACTATCGACATGCCTCGCTCTTGGTGGGATCGCACACACCCAATACGCGTTGTGTAAAGAAATTGAGTGCGCTAAGGTGCCATTTTCAGTCAAGACCAGCTGCCTTGACCAGCTATGCATCTCGCTAGCTTGGGTTCTGGTGCCTTCTATTTGCCACCCTTGCAACTCAGCTTCGCGACACAACGCTTCACCGAGCCAACCCGCGCCCAGTACGACCAGACTGCGATTTAATACTTTCATATGAATATTACCTTAACCAGGAAGTTACCTTGTATTATCTATGTAAAAGAAGTTAACGCAAACGGTGGCGTTCTCCTGTTATCTATGGTTTGATTACCGTTTGCATAAGCTAAAAATAAGAAGTGTCATGCTTGAGAATTTATCCCTTAGAAAGAAAATATTGCTGCTAATTGGCGGCACCATTTCCGTATTATTAATTATTGCATCAAGCTTTTTCGTCAGCCATATTGCAACGCTCTCTCGAGATGGAATTGAACGAGAAACGCAAAGCTATATTCAAGCCGAAAAATTGGCAATGGAAGCATTCTTTGGCCAATACGGCAAAGTGGTTGAAACCTTTGTTTCTACGCCTCACAACATTCATTGGTTTGAAAATTATAATACCCGTGGCGCCGATCTGACTAAAGATAAAGACTATCAAGAGGTCAATGAAGACTTGGTTAGGATCGCCAAAGGTGATGAAAATATTCTCTCAGCATTTATTGCCTCAGCAAACACCGGTGAGTATTTTAAAGAAAATGATCGTACATCAGCATATTCAGATGGTCGACCTTACTACGCCTATCAGCGCCCATGGTGGCAGGATACGCTTGATGTAGGTAAATTGTATGTCGGTCCAATTGCAACCGATATCAATACCGGTGCGGTGTCTGCTGTGATCCGTCAACCTATCTACAATAACAGCGGCAAACTCGTCGCCATGGGTGGTGTCGACTTACAGATCAATAAATTGAACGATATGGTTGAACGTATCAAGTTTCAAGATAAAGGTTTTGGCTTTTTGCTCGATGGTGATTTAAATGTTGTTCATTTATCTAAGCGTACTGGTCATTCACTCTCTACCACAGATGAAGGCGAGAAAGGCAAAGAAGGTTTAGATGGCCTTGAATCCCAGTTTACCAATACATCAGGCTTTGACGCTCTAAATGCCGCTATCAAGCGTAACCCCGTTGGCAATAGTACGGTCACGTTCAAAGGGGAAGCGTATTATGTTGTTTATGACAATGTGAAATTAGACAACCCCCTATTGGATTGGCACGTTGGCTTACTTATTCCGGTGTCGCTGATCGAAGCGCCTGTAAATGACGCCGTAATGAGCACAATCACAGCCTTGATTATTATCTTAGCCATTATCGTGGCAATGATCTTGCTCGCCACGCAAATGATCACCAAACCGATTGTAGCGCTTACCGAAACCATGCGAGACATCGCGTCGGGTGAAGGCGACCTAACTAGACGTATCGATATCACCAGTAAAGATGAAGTCGGTCAACTCGCGCTGCATATGAATACCTTCATCGATAAACTTAGAGCAATGATGCTCGATACCGCAGCACAAGCGGAGCAATTAAGTAATGCTTCCGCCCAATTGCGTGAAGTATCAAACAATACTAACAGCGAAATTCAGCGCGAAAAAGAACAGGTCGATAGCGTAAGTGCGGCAGTGACCGAGATGGCAGCTACAGTGACTGAAATCTCACGTAATGCACAAGAGACCAACCAAGCCGCTGATGTCGTGCAACGTATTACCAATGAAGGTGCAGGACGTTCATCGCAAGCCCAAGAAGTCATGACTGAACTTGCACTTCATATTGGTGAGGCTGCAAAAGTGGTTGCCGGACTTGAACAAGAAACCAGTAACATAGGTGCCGTTATTGATGTGATTAACGGTATTGCTGAACAAACTAACTTACTGGCACTCAATGCCGCCATAGAAGCCGCCAGAGCGGGCGAGCAAGGTCGAGGCTTTGCGGTGGTTGCTGATGAAGTAAGATCGCTTGCAAGCCGCACGCAAGAGTCTACCGACGACATTCGCAATATGATCTCTCGTTTACAGCAAATTGCCCAACAAGCTTCAGTGATGATGCAACAAGGTCAAGACCGCGCAGAGGGGACCGTAGGGGAAACACAAGCCGTGCTTGATGCCTTGAAAGAAATCACAGAGTCGGTCACGACAGTACAAGACCAGAGTCATCAAATTGCGACATCAACAGAGCAGCAAACCGTTGTTGCAGAAGATATTAACAATAGCCTTAACCAAATTAATGAGCTCGTTAATAGCACTGCCAATCACGCCAATGTACTGGCAGATGAAGCCCGCGACTTGAACGACTTAGCCAAGGCGCTGAACTCAACAGTCAACCAGTTTAAGCTTTAATCAAACACCAAAACACGTCGCAATCGCGGCGTGTTTTGATCTGAGGCAAATCTAACCTAGGCGGTAAAAAGTACACTGACACTCTTAATAAAACTCGAGAGTGCGTATCGTGATTAATTTACCTATTTGGAATGATTCCCTTATCAACAAGTACAATATATCTGGTCCTAGATATACTTCATATCCAACGGCCCTATCGCTTGATTCTGGTTATAGCCAAAAAGAGTTACAAGCGGCTATTACTGGTTCAAAATCTCGTTCACTCTCGCTGTATATTCATATCCCTTTTTGTCATCAACTGTGCTACTACTGTGGCTGTAATAAAATCATTACTCGTCATCAATCCAAAGCTGACGTTTACCTAGATTACTTAGCACAAGAAATCGCAGCAAAAGCGCCGCTATTTTCTGAGTATCGTGTAGAACAACTTCATTTAGGCGGTGGGACACCAACTTTCTTAACTACCGAACAAATGACACGTCTAATCGAAATGCTGAATAGTGCATTTAACTTCTCTCAAAGTGCACAGCGTGGTATTGAAATAGACCCAAGATCACTTGCACCAAATATGATGCGCCACCTACACGAGCTCGGATTTAATCGTGTGTCTTTTGGCGTACAAGATTTTAATGATGAAGTACAAGCTGCGGTAAACCGCCCACAGCATCTAGATGAAGTGCTGGCTACCTTAACTGAAGCGAGAACGCTCGGTTTTAAATCTATTAATATGGATATGATCTATGGGCTACCATTTCAAACTGTAGAGAGCTACAAGCAAACGATTGAGCAACTTATCGCGCTTTCTCCCGATAGGGTCTCTGTATTTAACTATGCCCATCTTCCGGATAGATTTGCAGCACAGCGAAAACTAAAAGAAGCCGACATGCCAAGTGCGGGAGAAAAACTTGAGATCTTTAAGCAAACACTGGAACAGATGACCTCCGCAGGGTATCAATTCATCGGTATGGATCACTTTGCCAAAAAAGACGATGAGCTGGCTGTGGCGCAAAATGAAGGGCATCTACACCGTAATTTTCAAGGCTATACCACTCATGGCGAGTGTGACCTGTTAGGTCTTGGTGTCTCATCCATTTCCCAAATTGGTCACATGATTTTGCAAAATGAAAAAGAGTTAAAACCTTATTATCAGGCTTTAAGTGATAAAAAGTGTGCGATCACTAAAGGGATAACTTTAAGTGGTGATGATGAAATACGCGCGGCTGTGATCAAACAGCTTATTTGTCATTTTGAGTTAGATAAAAAGGTGTTCGAGCAACGCTATGATATAAATTTTGACGAATATTTTGCTCAAGCACTTGACGCTCTAGAACCGCTAGCAGCAGATGAACTGGTAGAGCTGAATGAGCACACCATAAAAGTCACCAGTAGCGGGAATTTATTTATTCGCATCATTTGCATGTGCTTTGATGCCTACTTACAAAACCAAGTCAAAAACACCCGCTTCTCTCGCGTTATTTAACCACCTTACTCTCAAAGTTACCACAACCTCCCACAATACTGTGTTTATAGTGGGAGTGGGTGCACCTCGCGAGGTTTTTAAATCACACATAGCAAAAAACCCGTCGCATTGCTGCAACGGGTTTTGATGCACATGTTTTTTTGCTGGAACTTCATTGCAAGCATCGGTGGGTGAACCACCTCCTACCATATTACACTGTGCTGATACTGTGCTGGGAGCGAGTTCATCTCGCGAGGTTTTCAAATCACACATAGCAAAAAACCCGCTGCATTGCTGCAACGGGTTTCTCTTATTTGGCCCTGGCGATGTTCTACTTTCACATGGGTAATCCACACTATCATCGACGCTGTTTTGTTTCACTTCTGAGTTCGGCATGGGGTCAGGTGGGTCCAAAACGCTATAGTCACCAGGAAATTCTGTTCATCAATGAAGTCTACCTCATCAATGTAAATCCGGAAAAAGCTTATTAAATTCTTTTGTCTACTTTAGTCTATTAACTTCTGTCGCTTATAAACCACTTTGGCGTTGTATGGTTAAGCCTCACGGGTAATTAGTACGAGTTAGCTTAATGCCTCACAGCACTTCCACATCTCGCCTATCAACGTTGTAGTCTTCAACGGCCCTTCAGTTGACTCTAAGTCAAAGTGAGAACTCATCTCGAGGCCTGCTTCCCGCTTAGATGCTTTCAGCGGTTATCAGTTCCGAACGTAGCTACCGGGCAATGCAATTGGCATCACAACCCGAACACCAGCGGTTCGTCCACTCCGGTCCTCTCGTACTAGGAGCAGCCCCTCTCAATTCTCAAACGCCCACGGCAGATAGGGACCGAACTGTCTCACGACGTTCTAAACCCAGCTCGCGTACCACTTTAAATGGCGAACAGCCATACCCTTGGGACCGACTTCAGCCCCAGGATGTGATGAGCCGACATCGAGGTGCCAAACACCGCCGTCGATATGAACTCTTGGGCGGTATCAGCCTGTTATCCCCGGAGTACCTTTTATCCGTTGAGCGATGGCCCTTCCATTCAGAACCACCGGATCACTATGACCTACTTTCGTACCTGCTCGACGTGTCTGTCTCGCAGTTAAGCTTGCTTCTACCATTACACTAACCGTACGATGTCCGACCGTACTTAGCAAACCTTCGTGCTCCTCCGTTACTCTTTGGGAGGAGACCGCCCCAGTCAAACTACCCACCAGGCACTGTCCTCAACCCCGATTCAGGGGCCTAAGTTAGAACATCAACACTACAAGGGTGGTATTTCAAGGTCGGCTCCACAGAAACTAGCGTCTCTGCTTCAAAGCCTCCCACCTATCCTACACATGTAGGGTCAATGTTCAGTGCCAAGCTGTAGTAAAGGTTCACGGGGTCTTTCCGTCTAGCCGCGGGTACACAGCATCTTCACTGCGATTTCAATTTCACTGAGTCTCGGGTGGAGACAGCGTGGCCATGGTTACACCATTCGTGCAGGTCGGAACTTACCCGACAAGGAATTTCGCTACCTTAGGACCGTTATAGTTACGGCCGCCGTTTACCGGGGCTTCGATCAAGAGCTTCGCCTAAGCTAACCCCATCAATTAACCTTCCGGCACCGGGCAGGTGTCACACCGTATACGTCATCTTACGATTTTGCACAGTGCTGTGTTTTTAATAAACAGTCCCAGCCACCTGGTCACTGCGGCTCTCGTTTGCTTACAGAGCAAGTCTTTCACAAACAAGAGCGTACCTTCTCCCGAAGTTACGGTACAATTTTGCCTAGTTCCTTCACCCGAGTTCTCTCAAGCGCCTTAGTATTCTCTACCTGACCACCTGTGTCGGTTTAGGGTACGATTCAGTATGAACTGAAGCTTAGAGGCTTTTCCTGGAAGTAGGGCATCAACAACTTCACCACCTTGGTGGCTCGTCTCGACTCTCAGCCTTGGCAACCCGGATTTTCCTAAGTCACCAGCCTACAGCCTTTCACATGGACAACCAACGCCATGCTTGCCTAGCCTGCTCCGTCCCCCCATCGCATTCATACCGAGTACGGGAATATTAACCCGTTTCCCATCGACTACGCTCTTCAGCCTCGCCTTAGGGGTCGACTCACCCTACCCTGATTAACATGGGATAGGAACCCTTGGTCTTCCGGCGGAGGAGTTTTTCACTCCTCTTGTCGTTACTCATGTCAGCATTCGCACTTCTGATATGTCCAGCATGCCTCCCGGCACACCTTCAGCCACTTACAGAACGCTCCCCTACCCCGCAGACAAAGTCTGCAGCCGTAGCTTCGGTGGTATGTTTAGCCCCGTTACATCTTCCGCGCAGGCCGACTCGACTAGTGAGCTATTACGCTTTCTTTAAAGGGTGGCTGCTTCTAAGCCAACCTCCTAGCTGTTTTAGCCTTCCCACATCGTTTCCCACTTAACATACACTTTGGGACCTTAGCTGACGGTCTGGGTTGTTTCCCTCTCCACGACGGACGTTAGCACCCGCCGTGTGTCTCCCGGATATTACTTTACGGTATTCGGAGTTTGCAAAGGGTTGGTAAGTCGGGATGACCCCCTAGCCTTAACAGTGCTCTACCCCCGTAAGTATTCGTCCGAGGCTCTACCTAAATAGATTTCGGGGAGAACCAGCTATCTCCCGGTTTGATTAGCCTTTCACTCCTAGCCACAGGTCATCCCCTAACTTTTCAACGTTAGTGGGTTCGGTCCTCCAGTTGATGTTACTCAACCTTCAACCTGCCCATGGCTAGATCACCGGGTTTCGGGTCTATACCCTGCAACTTAAGCGCCCAGTTAAGACTCGCTTTCGCTACGGCTCCCCTAAATGGTTAACCTCGCTACAGAATATAAGTCGCTGACCCATTATACAAAAGGTACGCAGTCACCCAACAAGTAGGCTCCTACTGCTTGTACGTACACGGTTTCAGGTTCTATTTCACTCCCCTCACAGGGGTTCTTTTCGCCTTTCCCTCACGGTACTGGTTCACTATCGGTCAGTTGGGAGTATTTAGCCTTGGAGGATGGTCCCCCCATATTCAGTCAAAGTTTCACGTGCTCCGACCTACTCGATTTCACTTTAGATAAGTTTTTGTGTACGGGACTATCACCCTGTTTCGTCATGCTTTCCAACATGTTCCACTAACTACACTAAAGCTTAAGGGCTGGTCCGATTTCGCTCGCCGCTACTTTCGGAATCTCGGTTGATTTCTTTTCCTACGGATACTTAGATGTTTCAGTTCTCCGCGTTCGCCTCGTTAACCTATGTATTCAGTTAACGATACCTGCAAGCAGGTGGGTTTCCCCATTCGGAAATCCTAGTCTCAAGCGCCTCTTACTGGCTTGACTAGGCTTATCGCAAGTTAGTACGTCCTTCATCGCCTCCAACTGCCAAGGCATCCACCGTGTACGCTTAGTCACTTAACCATACAACCCAAAATGGTTTATTATTTTGAGGTGTATGTGTCAAAGACAGTTTAACTTCGCCAGAAGTTAATATTGAATACTAAAGTAGACGCTAATTAATCATAAAAATGATTAATCGGCATTTTCTTTCGAAAACTCGACAAATAACTTTACGTTATCTATCAGAATTTAATTTTTCAGCTTTTCCAAATTTTTAAAGAGCAATATCACTTAGCCATCAGGCCAAGCAACAATCATCTGTGTGGACACTTCGAACAAATAAGTTCTAAATCGTATAAGGAGGTGATCCAGCCCCAGGTTCCCCTAGGGCTACCTTGTTACGACTTCACCCCAGTCATGAATCACTCCGTGGTGAACGTCCTCCCGAAGGTTAGACTATCCACTTCTGGAGCAACCCACTCCCATGGTGTGACGGGCGGTGTGTACAAGGCCCGGGAACGTATTCACCGCAACATTCTGATTTGCGATTACTAGCGATTCCGACTTCATGGAGTCGAGTTGCAGACTCCAATCCGGACTACGACAGGCTTTAAGGGATTCGCTCACTATCGCTAGCTCGCTGCTCTCTGTACCTGCCATTGTAGCACGTGTGTAGCCCTACACGTAAGGGCCATGATGACTTGACGTCGTCCCCACCTTCCTCCGGTTTATCACCGGCAGTCTCCTTAGAGTTCCCGACCGAATCGCTGGCAACTAAGGATAGGGGTTGCGCTCGTTGCGGGACTTAACCCAACATCTCACAACACGAGCTGACGACAGCCATGCAGCACCTGTATCAGAGTTCCCGAAGGCACCAAACCATCTCTGGTAAGTTCTCTGTATGTCAAGTGTAGGTAAGGTTCTTCGCGTTGCATCGAATTAAACCACATGCTCCACCGCTTGTGCGGGCCCCCGTCAATTCATTTGAGTTTTAACCTTGCGGCCGTACTCCCCAGGCGGTCTACTTAATGCGTTAGCTTTGGAAAAGTTGTCCGAAGACCCCAGCTCCTAGTAGACATCGTTTACGGCGTGGACTACCAGGGTATCTAATCCTGTTTGCTCCCCACGCTTTCGTACATGAGCGTCAGTGTTGACCCAGGTGGCTGCCTTCGCCATCGGTATTCCTTCAGATCTCTACGCATTTCACCGCTACACCTGAAATTCTACCACCCTCTATCACACTCTAGTTTGCCAGTTCGAAATGCAGTTCCCAGGTTAAGCCCGGGGCTTTCACATCTCGCTTAACAAACCGCCTGCGTACGCTTTACGCCCAGTAATTCCGATTAACGCTCGCACCCTCCGTATTACCGCGGCTGCTGGCACGGAGTTAGCCGGTGCTTCTTCTGTCAGTAACGTCACAGCTAGCAGGTATTAACTACTAACCTTTCCTCCTGACTGAAAGTGCTTTACAACCCGAAGGCCTTCTTCACACACGCGGCATGGCTGCATCAGGCTTGCGCCCATTGTGCAATATTCCCCACTGCTGCCTCCCGTAGGAGTCTGGACCGTGTCTCAGTTCCAGTGTGGCTGATCATCCTCTCAAACCAGCTAGGGATCGTCGCCTTGGTGAGCCTTTACCTCACCAACTAGCTAATCCCACTTGGGCCAATCTAAAGGCGAGAGCCGAAGCCCCCTTTGGTCCGTAGACATTATGCGGTATTAGCCATCGTTTCCAATGGTTGTCCCCCACCTCAAGGCATGTTCCCAAGCATTACTCACCCGTCCGCCGCTCGTCATCTTCTAGCAAGCTAGAAATGTTACCGCTCGACTTGCATGTGTTAGGCCTGCCGCCAGCGTTCAATCTGAGCCATGATCAAACTCTTCAATTAAAAGTTTTTTTGAAACCTAAGTTTCGTGCTCAATGAATTCTGATTGTTTGTTTCTACTTTTCAAAAAAGTAAAATCAAAACGAATTGACTATATAGTCACTCAGTTACAATTGAGACTCTAAATTTGTTTGCGTCATCTAGCGAACTAGAATCTGCTGTTAGAACTCAATCTGTACGAGTGCCCACACAGATGATTGCTTCATATTTTTAAAGAACATTTCGAAACATTTCGTTGTTTCGAGGGGTGTGCATTCTAAGCACTCCCGATTTTTTGTCAACACTTAATTTTGAATTTCTTGAGAAGAAGTTTCTAACTTAAGTTTCACTTGACGCTAACTCGTTGCTGCTTTGCTTTTCAGCGTAGTGCCCCGTGTCAGTGGGGTCGCATTATAGGGCGATCCGATTTTAGTGCAACCCTTTTTTTAAAGAAAATTGCGAAAAAACGTTTTTTCGAGCAAAAATAAAGCGAAACGCTTATTTTTGACACTTAACCGTATAAAAAGAGAACAAAAAAGAGGTGTTGTATGCCGTTTATGTGTAGTACCGCGTGTTATCAACACGATTGAGTCTCTATATCTATAAGTGGGGAATATCACTTAAGAAGGTTCGAGAACAGTTATTGAATTACTAGGAATGACTCTTTTTGTTGGTCGCGATATAAAATCGCTGCTACAGGGTATTAAAAATGGCTGTACTCAATAATGGAGAACGACCCTTTTCGATAGTCGCGATATAAAATCGCTGCTACAAGGTATTAAAAAGTATGTACGTCTTATCGGGGAAATGGCCCTTTCACTAGCCGCGATATAAAATCGCTGCTACAAGGTATTATAAAAGCCTGTACGTCTTATCGGAGAATGACCCTTTCACTGGTCGCGATATAAAATCGCAGCTACAAGGTATTATAAAAGCCTGTACGTCTTTATTGGAGAACGACCCTTTTCGCTGGTCGCGATATAAAATCGCTGCTACGAGGTATTAAAAAAGGTCGAACTCCTATTGTCGAACTCCTATTAGAGAACGACCCTTTTCATTTGTCGCGATATAAAATCACAGCGACAAGGCATTAAAAAAGGCCGCCAAAGCGACCTTTTTTATGTGTGTTACGACAATCTAGAGATTACTCTTCGATTGTTGCTACAACACCAGCACCTACTGTACGGCCACCTTCACGGATAGCGAAACGTAGACCTTCGTCCATCGCGATTGGTACGATTAGCTCAACAGTCATCTTGATGTTGTCGCCAGGCATTACCATTTCTACGCCGTCTGGTAGCTGGATGTCACCAGTTACGTCTGTTGTACGGAAGTAGAACTGTGGACGGTAACCTTTGAAGAAAGGAGTGTGACGACCACCTTCATCTTTCGAAAGTACGTATACTTCTGAAGTGAATTTTGTGTGTGGCTTGATTGAACCAGGCTTACATAGTACTTGACCACGTTCAACTTCATCACGCTTAGTACCACGTAGTAGTGCACCGATGTTCTCACCCGCACGACCTTCGTCTAGAAGCTTACGGAACATCTCAACACCCGTACAAGTTGTCTTCGTAGTTTCTTTAATACCTACGATTTCTACTTCGTCGTTCACGTTGATGATACCAGCTTCTACACGGCCTGTTACTACTGTACCACGACCCTGGATTGAGAATACGTCTTCGATAGGCATGATGAATGGCTTATCGATGTCACGCTCTGGCTCTGGGATGTAAGAATCTAGTGCTTCTGCAAGCTCAATGATCTTCGCTTCCCACTGCTCTTCGCCTTCTAGTGCTTTAAGCGCTGAACCTTGGATTAGTGGTAGGTCATCACCTGGGAAGTCGTACTCAGAAAGTAGTTCACGAACTTCCATCTCTACTAGCTCTAGTAGCTCTTCGTCGTCAACCATGTCACATTTGTTCATGAATACGATGATGTAAGGTACACCAACCTGACGAGAAAGTAGGATGTGCTCACGTGTTTGAGGCATAGGACCGTCAGTAGCAGCAACTACTAGGATCGCGCCGTCCATCTGTGCAGCACCAGTGATCATGTTTTTAACATAGTCAGCGTGTCCTGGACAGTCTACGTGTGCATAGTGACGAGTTGGCGTGTCATACTCAACGTGTGAAGTTGAGATTGTGATACCACGCTCACGCTCTTCTGGAGCGTTATCGATTGATGCGAAGTCTTTTGCTGTACCACCGTATACTTTTGCAAGTACGTTAGTGATTGCTGCAGTTAGTGTAGTTTTACCGTGGTCAACGTGGCCGATAGTACCAACGTTTACGTGCGGTTTTACGCGTTCAAACTTTTCTTTTGCCATTTTCAAATTTCCTATAAAGAAATTAAAGTCCAGCCCTAAGACCGGACCGAACTAAAATTACTTAACAGCGCGAGCTGCAATTATTGCATCAGCTACGTTTTTGGCCGCTTCAGCATACTTTAGGAATTCCATAGAGTATGATGCGCGCCCTTGTGTAGCGGAGCGTAAGTCTGTTGCATAACCAAACATTTCAGAAAGCGGTACCTGAGCATTAATTTGCTTCGAGCCACCAAATGCTTCTTCCATGCCTTCAATTATGCCACGACGACGGTTTAAGTCGCCTACTACATCACCCATGTTTTCTTCAGGGGTGATTACTTCTACTTTCATGACAGGCTCAAGTAGAACTGGGCTTGCTTCTAGCGCGCCCTTTCTAAAGCCCATCGAACCTGCGATCTTAAACGCCATCTCGTTTGAGTCAACATCGTGGAACGAGCCATCAAACAGAGTAGCTTTAACACCCAATAGCGGATAACCGGCAAGAACACCTTGCTTCATCTGCTCTTGAATACCTTTATCAACCGCTGGGATATACTCTTTTGGTACTGTACCACCTACGATTTCGTTAACGAATTCGTATATTGGCGCATCATCATCAGAGACATCCATTGGTTCTAGCTTCAACCAAACGTGACCATATTGACCACGACCACCAGATTGACGCACAAACTTACCTTCAGCTTCAACAGAAGCTCGGATAGTTTCGCGGTATGCAACCTGAGGCTTACCAACGTTACACACAACGTTAAACTCACGCTTCATCCGATCGACAATGATATCTAAGTGAAGTTCACCCATACCAGAGATAATCGTCTGACCTGATTCTTCGTCCGTTTCTACACGGAATGAAGGATCTTCTGCTGCAAGTTTACCAAGCGCAACGCCCATTTTTTCTTGGTCAGCTACTGTTTTAGGTTCTACTGCGACCGAGATTACAGGCTCAGGGAACTCCATACGTTCTAACGTAATTGGGGCATCTTGAGCACAAAGTGTATCACCAGTAGTTACATCTTTCAGACCGATAGCAGCCGCGATGTCACCCGCATGAACTTCTTTAATCTCTTCACGCGAGTTTGAGTGCATTTGAACAATACGTCCAAAACGCTCTTTTTTACCTTTAACAGGATTTAGTACCGAATCACCTTGGCTAACTTTACCAGAGTAAACTCGGAAGAAAGTAAGTGTGCCAACGAATGGATCGGTTGCGATCTTAAATGCAAGCGCCGCAAACGGTGCATTATCGTCAGCTTCACGCGTATCTTCGGTTTCGTCATCTAAGACACCTTGGATAGCTTTTACTTCAGTAGGCGAAGGCATGAATTCAATTACAGCGTCAAGCACAGCTTGAACGCCTTTGTTCTTGAATGCGCTACCTGTCGTCATAGGCACAATTTCATTGGCCAATGTGCGTTGGCGAAGGGCTGATTTAATCTCTTCTTCGCTCAACTCACCATCTTCAAGATATTTTTCCATTAGCTCTTCAGAAGCTTCTGCAGCGCTCTCAATTAGATGAGAACGCCATTCTTCAGCTAGCTCAAGAAGATCTGCAGGGACCTCTTCATAGTTGAAAGTCATCCCCTGGTCTTCTTCATTCCAGTTAATCGCTTTCATCTTGATAAGGTCAATAACACCTTTAAATTCATCTTCAGCACCAATTGGTAGCTGAATAGGCACAGGTGTAGCACCGAGACGTTTTTTAACTTGTTCAACAACAGACAAGAAATTAGCCCCCGTACGATCCATCTTATTGACGAAAATCATACGTGGTACTTCGTATTTGTTTGCCTGACGCCAAACGGTCTCAGTTTGCGGTTGCACACCTGATGAAGCACATAACACAACAACAGCACCATCAAGTACGCGCAATGAACGCTCTACTTCGATAGTAAAATCTACGTGTCCTGGAGTATCGATGATGTTTACACGATGCTCATCAAACTGAGCATCCATCCCTTTCCAGAAACACGTCGTTGCAGCAGAAGTGATCGTGATACCACGCTCTTGCTCCTGCTCCATCCAGTCCATAGTTGCGGCACCGTCGTGTACCTCACCAATCTTATGAGAAAGACCAGTATAGAAAAGTACGCGCTCGGTCGTAGTTGTTTTACCCGCATCTACGTGAGCACATATACCAATGTTACGGTAGCGCTCAATCGGAGTTGTCCGTGCCATAATATCCTCTTAAAGGGTGTTAGCAGATTACCAACGGTAGTGAGCGAATGCTTTGTTCGCTTCAGCCATACGGTGAACGTCTTCACGTTTCTTAACCGCAGTGCCTTTGTTTTCAGCAGCGTCGATCATCTCTTGAGCAAGACGAAGACCCATTGATTTTTCGCCACGCTTACGTGCAGCTTCAACCAACCAACGCATACCTAGTGCGTTACGACGCACTGGACGTACTTCAACTGGTACTTGGTACGTTGAACCACCAACACGGCGAGATTTAACCTCTACCTGTGGGCGAACGTTATCAAGTGCAGATTCAAAGATTTCTAGGTGCGACTTGCCTGATTTTTCAGCAGCCACGTCTAGCGCACCATATACGATTTTTTCAGCAGTAGATTTCTTGCCGTCAAGCATTACTACGTTAACGAATTTAGCAAGAAGCTCTGATCCGAACTTCGGATCTGGAAGAATTTTACGTTGACCTATTACGCGTCTTCTAGGCATTTTCTTTCTCCGGTATCTTCAGGTCCGTGCTAAACACGGATTCCCAAAACAATATATAAAAATTTAAAACTTAAGTGCTTGGCCTTACTAACGGAGAACCATTAGCCCTTAGGACGTTTTGCACCGTACTTAGAACGAGCCTGTCTACGGTCGTTTACGCCTGCACAGTCAAGTGCACCACGAACAGTGTGGAAACGCACACCTGGTAAGTCTTTAACACGACCACCACGGATTAGGATTACACTGTGCTCTTGTAGGTTGTGACCTTCACCACCAATGTATGAAGTTACTTCGAAACCGTTAGTTAAACGTACACGCGCTACTTTACGTAATGCAGAGTTTGGTTTCTTAGGTGTTGTTGTATATACACGAGTACATACACCACGCTTTTGTGGACAAGCTTTAAGAGCAGCAGAGTTGCTCTTTGTAACCTTGCTACGACGTGGCTTACGCACTAGCTGGTTAATAGTTGCCATTAAATAGCTCCTGAATTAATAAATTACTACTGAAAAATAAAATCTTACCATTTAGGTCAAATCCAATTTTCTTGAACGACTAAAATGGGTGGCCGAATTTTAATGACCAAAGTTTAACCTGTCAACCAAAAGTCGTCATCAGCGCTAAGTAAATGCATGCAATTCGAATGGTTTTGTCTGAGAAGCTATTGAAAGTTAACAAAAGTTAGCGATTGCATTGAAAAACCTTTGTTGCAGTATACATATTGATGTGACGCTTTGATGGCAATTCGACCAGCGAGTTGCAAAGGCATAAAAAAACCGCTGTATTCACACAGCGGTTTTTCAATTAATTCGCTAAATGGCGAGGATTACTCGTTGCCACCTAGTAAATCAGCGTTTAGTGCGTCTGTTAGCGCTTGAGTTGCCTCTTCAGCACTTACTGTTTGCTCTTCAACAGCTGCTTCACCTTGCTTACGACGGTTGATGCGCTCTTCATGGTATGCGAAACCTGTACCCGCTGGGATCAAACGACCCACGATTACGTTTTCTTTCAGACCACGTAGCTCATCGCTCTTACCGTTAACCGCAGCTTCGGTTAGAACACGTGTTGTTTCCTGGAACGATGCCGCAGAAATAAACGATTCAGTCGCAAGTGACGCTTTAGTAATACCCATTAGTTGGATTTCAAACTTAGCTGGGATCTTACCTTGCATTTCTAGTTCACGGTTAGCGATGTTTACACGTGCAACTTCAGCTTGCTCGCCTACTAGGAATTCACTGTCACCACCATCAAGGATGATACACTTACGAAGCATCTGACGAACGATAGTCTCAATGTGCTTATCGTTAATCTTTACGCCCTGTAGACGGTATACTTCTTGTACTTCGTTAGTGATGTAGTTAGATACATCAGTAACACCACGTAGACGTAGGATGTCGTGCGGAGACTCTGGACCATCGGCGATTACTTCACCTTTAGCCACTTGCTCACCTTCGAACACGTTAAGCTGACGCCATTTCGGGATCATCTCTTCGTATGCATCACCCTCTTCCGGTGTGATCACAAGACGTTTCTTACCTTTAGTCTCTTTACCGAAGCTAACGGTACCTGTGATTTCTGCAAGGATTGCAGGATCTTTTGGCTTACGCGCTTCGAATAGGTCAGCAACTCGAGGTAGACCACCCGTGATGTCACGAGTCTTCGAACCTTCTTGTGGAATACGAGCCAGTACCGAACCAGGTAGTACTGTTGCACCATCTGTGATTTCAATCGTTGTGAATGAAGGCAGACGGATCTCTTGAAGACCACGTTCTTCGTTCTCAATGATTAGTTTAGGCTCTTTCGCGTTTACTTTCGCAAGATCCTTAACAACCACACGTGTTAGACCAGTTAATTCATCAGTCTGTGCTTCAGTGTTTGAATCATCGATATCGCTGAACGATACTTTTGACTCATGTTCAATGATAATTGGGTGGCTATGCGGGTCCCAAGTAGCAACGATATCGTTACCTTTAACGTCAGCACCATCTTGTACAGTTAATACTGCACCGTAAGGAACTTTATAACGCTCTTTCTCACGACCGTGTTCATCGATTATCGTGATCTCAGTTGAACGAGACGTGATAACGATTTTGCCATCAGCATTGATTACAAACTTCGCATTGTGAAGTTTCAGATTACCATTGTTCTTAACTTGAACACTGTTCTCTGCAGAAGCTCGTGATGCCGCACCACCGATGTGGAATGTACGCATCGTAAGCTGTGTACCCGGCTCACCGATTGACTGTGCCGCGATTACACCAACTGCTTCACCAGGGTTGATGATGTGGCCACGTGCCAAGTCACGACCATAACAGTGTGCACACACACCAAAGTCGTTTTGACAGGTGATTACAGAACGTACTTTAACTTCGTCTACTGAGTGCTCTTCTAGAAGGTCACACAGTTTTTCGTCAATCATTACGTTACGTTCAACCAGTACTTCTGTTGTACCAGGCTTAACCACGTCTTCAGCAACAACACGACCTAGTACACGCTCACGAAGCGGCTCTACAACGTCACCACCTTCAATTAGCGGCTTCATTACTAGACCTTCTTCGGTACCACAGTCTGATTCATTGATAACCAAATCTTGTGCTACGTCTACTAGACGACGAGTTAGGTAACCCGAGTTCGCTGTCTTAAGTGCCGTATCCGCTAGACCCTTACGCGCACCGTGCGTCGAGATAAAGTACTGTAGTACGTTTAGACCTTCACGGAAGTTCGCTGTAATCGGCGTTTCGATGATTGAACCATCTGGACGTGCCATTAGACCACGCATACCCGCTAGCTGACGGATCTGAGCTGCACTACCACGAGCGCCTGAGTCTGCCATCATAAACACTGAGTTAAATGACGGTTGCTCTTCTTCGTTACCTTCAGCGTTGATAACCGTTTCTTTTGAAAGGTTAGCCATCATCTCGCGAGAAAGGTTTTCGTTTACACGTGACCAGATATCGATAACTTTGTTGTATTTCTCACCGGCAGTTACAAGACCTGATTGGAACTGTTGGTTGATTTCTGCAACTTCAGCTTCCGCACGATCGATGATCTCACCTTTAGTTGGTGGGATTACCATGTCATTGATACCGATAGAAACACCTGACTTCATCGCGTAGTGGAAACCGGTATACATCACTTGGTCAGCAAAGATAACAGTATCTTTAAGACCTAGACGACGGTAACACTCGTTAAGAAGACCAGAAATTTGTTTCTTACCTAGTGGTTTGTTGATCAGTTCAAACGGCAAGCCTTCAGGGATATTCAATGAAAGGATTGCACGACCTACTGTCGTATCTACTAGGTGAGTTAAAGTGCCGCGCTCACGTGTTTCTTCGTCGATAGTCACTTCTGTGATACGCACTTTAACACGAGCGTGAAGCTCAGCAGCACCTACACGGTATGCTTTTTCAGCTTCTTTAGCATCTTTAAATACAGTGCCTTCACCTTTACCGTTGATGCGATCGCGAGTCATGTAGTAAAGACCTAGTACAACGTCCTGTGAAGGAACGATGATTGGCTCACCGTTAGCTGGTGCTAGGATGTTGTTGGTAGACATCATCAATGCACGCGCTTCCAACTGCGCTTCAAGCGTCAGTGGTACGTGAACAGCCATTTGGTCACCATCGAAGTCAGCGTTATACGCCGCACACACTAGCGGGTGCAGGTGGATCGCTTTACCTTCGATAAGTACAGGTTCGAATGCTTGGATACCTAGACGGTGAAGTGTTGGCGCACGGTTAAGTAAAACCGGGTGCTCACGGATAACTTCGTCTAGTACGTCCCAAACCTCTGGTACTTCACGCTCAACCATCTTCTTCGCAGCTTTGATGGTTGTCGCCATACCACGGCGCTCTAGTTTACCGTAGATAAATGGCTTGAATAGCTCAAGTGCCATCTTCTTAGGTAGACCACACTGATGTAGTTTCAGTGTAGGACCAACGGTGATAACAGAACGGCCTGAGTAGTCAACACGCTTACCTAGAAGGTTTTGACGGAAACGACCTTGCTTACCTTTGATCATGTCAGCAAGCGACTTCAGTGGACGCTTGTTAGAACCTGTAATTGCACGGCCACGACGACCATTATCAAGTAGCGCATCAACCGCTTCTTGAAGCATACGCTTTTCGTTACGTACGATGATGTCTGGTGCAGCTAGGTCTAGAAGACGCTTCAAACGGTTGTTACGGTTGATCACACGACGATAAAGGTCGTTCAGATCTGAAGTCGCAAAACGACCGCCGTCTAGTGGTACTAGAGGACGTAGATCTGGTGGAAGAACCGGTAGCACACTCATAACCATCCACTCAGGGTTGTTACCTGATTGGTGGAACGCTTCCATTAGTTTAAGACGCTTAGTGATTTTCTTACGCTTAGTTTCAGAGTTGATTGTTGGCAACTCTTCACGCATTTCAGCGATTAACTGACCAAGGTCTAGGTCACGAAGTAGATCAAGTACAGCTTCTGCACCCATCTTCGCTTCAAACTCATCACCGTGCTCTTCAAGTGCATCTAGGTATTCTTCTTCACCTAGTAGTTGACCGCGCTCAAGCGTAGTCATACCTGGCTCAGTTACCACGAATGATTCGAAATAAAGTACGCGCTCGATATCACGAAGCGTCATATCTAGCATTAGGCCGATACGTGACGGAAGTGATTTCAAGAACCAAATATGCGCAACTGGGCTAGCCAGCTCGATGTGACCCATACGGTCACGACGTACTTTTGTTAGCGTTACTTCAACGCCACACTTTTCACAGATAACACCACGGTGCTTCAAGCGCTTGTATTTACCACACAAACACTCGTAATCTTTTACTGGGCCGAAGATACGGGCACAGAATAAGCCATCACGCTCAGGCTTGAAAGTACGGTAGTTGATTGTCTCAGGTTTCTTTACTTCACCGTAAGACCATGAACGCACCATGTCTGGCGAAGCAAGACCAATGCGAATTGCATCGAATTCTTCGGTCTTATTTTGTTGCTTCAGAAACTTAAGTAAGTCTTTCACCTTAGCTCTCCTGTCGGAGGTTAATCTTGAGGGCAAGCCATGCTTGCCCCTACATTCTTTTCAGTCCGGTTGCAGTTATGCAACGCCGCAGCGCACTGCGGCGGTCGGATTAAATTTCTTCCAACTCGATGTTGATACCTAGCGAGCGGATTTCTTTCAACAGTACGTTGAACGACTCAGGCATACCCGGTTCCATCTTGTGGTTACCGTCTACGATGTTCTTATACATCTTAGTACGACCGTTAACGTCATCCGACTTCACTGTCAACATTTCTTGTAGCGTGTAGGCAGCACCGTATGCTTCTAGTGCCCATACCTCCATCTCACCGAAACGCTGACCACCGAACTGTGCCTTACCACCCAGCGGCTGCTGAGTAACTAGGCTGTAAGAACCTGTTGAACGCGCGTGCATCTTGTCATCAACAAGGTGGTTCAGTTTCAGCATGTACATGTAGCCTACTGTTACTTGACGCTCAAATGCATCACCAGTACGACCATCATATAACGTTACCTGACCACTTCTTGGATAACCACCAAGCTCTAGCATGTCTTTGATTTCAGCTTCACGTGCACCATCAAATGCTGGTGTTGCGATTGGAAGACCACCTTTAAGGTTATCTGCCAAGCGACGGATTTCATCATCAGAGAAGTTAGCAATATCTACTTTCTGACGGCAGTCACCGATTTCGTAAGCTTTCTTGATGAATTCGCGTAGCTCGTGAATTTCACGTTGCTCTTTCATCATTTCTTCAAGACGTTCACCGATACCACGAGCAGCTAGACCCATGTGAGTTTCTAGGATCTGACCGATGTTCATACGAGATGGTACACCCAGCGGGTTAAGTACGATATCTACAGTACGACCTTTATCATCGTAAGGCATGTCTTCAACAGGAACGATAGTTGAGATTACACCCTTGTTACCGTGACGACCCGCCATCTTATCACCAGGTTGGATACGACGTTTAACAGCTAGGTATACTTTAACAATCTTAAGTACGCCAGGTGCTAGGTCATCACCTTGAGTGATCTTACGACGCTTGTTTTCGAAACGCTTATCGTAGTCAGCTTTAAGCTCGTCATACTGTGCAGCTAGTTGCTCAAGCTCAGCTTGATGCTCTTCATCAGCAAGGCTTTGTGTTAGTAGCTTCTCAGTGTTAAAGCCAGCAAGCTGCTCTTCGCTCATACCTGATTTAATCAGTAGGTTACGAGCGTGAGTCAGGATACCGCCTTCAAGGATTCTGAACTCTTCGTTGAAGTCTTTCTTCGCTTCGCGAAGCTGCATATCTTCAACTTCAAGTGCACGTTTGTCTTTTTCAACACCGTCACGCGTAAACACTTGTACGTCGATAACCGTACCAGATACAGAGTTAGGTACACGTAGTGAGCTGTCTTTAACGTCAGACGCTTTTTCACCGAAGATAGCGCGTAGTAGCTTTTCTTCAGGTGTTAGCTGCGTTTCACCTTTAGGCGTTACTTTACCTACAAGGATGTCGCCGCCTTTCACTTCAGCACCGATATATACAACGCCTGATTCGTCAAGCTTACCTAGTGCAGACTCACCTACGTTTGGAATATCCGCAGTGATTTCTTCTGGACCAAGCTTAGTATCACGAGCAATACACTGAAGCTCTTGAATGTGGATAGTCGTTAGACGATCTTCTTTTACAACATTCTCTGAAAGTAGGATTGAATCCTCGAAGTTGTAACCATTCCAAGGCATGAACGCTACGCGTAGGTTCTGACCAAGAGCTAAGTCACCTAGGTCTGTTGAAGGACCATCAGCAAGCACGTCACCACGTACCACCGGCTCACCAACCATACAAGTTGGTTTCTGGTTGATACAAGTGTTTTGGTTTGAACGTGTGTACTTAGTTAAGTTATAGATGTCGATGCCCGCTTCACCTTGGATGCGCTCATCTTCATTAACGTTAACAACGATACGGCTTGCATCAGCATACTTAACGATACCGCCACGCTTAGCTACGATTGTTACACCAGAGTCTTTCGCTAGTGTACGCTCAATACCAGTACCAACTAACGGCTTATCAGCACGTAGTGTAGGTACAGCTTGACGTTGCATGTTCGATCCCATCAATGCGCGGTTCGCGTCATCGTGTTCTAGGAATGGGATAAGCGCTGCCGCCACAGAGATTACCTGCTGTGGAGATACGTCCATATACTGGATGCTGTCGCTTGGCATAAAGGTTGATTCACCTTTAAAACGACATGGAATCAATTCTTCAGCAAATTGGTTATCATCAGTTAGCGTTGTATTCGCCTGTGCGATAACGAACTGACCTTCTTCAATTGCTGATAGGTAATCAACATCGTCAGTAACGATACCGTCTACTACTTTGCGGTATGGAGTCTCTAAGAAACCATAGTCGTTTGTACGCGCGTAAGTAGATAGCGAGTTGATTAGACCGATGTTTGGACCTTCAGGCGTTTCGATAGGACAAACACGACCGTAGTGCGTTACGTGTACGTCACGTACTTCGAAGCCAGCACGCTCACGAGTTAGACCACCCGGACCTAATGCAGAAATACGACGCTTGTGCGTTACTTCTGAAAGCGGGTTGTTCTGGTCCATAAACTGTGAAAGCTGTGAAGAACCAAAGAATTCTTTTACTGCTGCAGAGATTGGCTTAGCGTTGATCAAATCCTGTGGCATAACGTTATCTAGGTCACCAAGACTTAGACGCTCACGTACTGCACGCTCAACACGTACAAGGCCTACACGGAATTGGTTTTCAGCCATTTCACCTACAGAACGGATACGACGGTTACCTAAGTGGTCGATGTCATCAACATCGCCTTTACCGTTACGGATGTCGATCAATACCTTCATCACGCTCACGATATCTTCTTTAGATAACGTACCGTCACCTTCGTCTGAATCATAACCAACACGGCTATTGAACTTCATACGACCAACCGTTGAAAGGTCGTAGCGCTCTTCAGAGAAGAATAGGTTATCAAATAACGCTTCTGCAGCTTCTTTTGTTGGTGGCTCACCAGGGCGCATCATGCGATAGATTTCTACCAATGCTTCTAGGCGATTGTTAGTAGAATCAACACGTAATGTCTCTGACATGTACGCACCGCTGTCTACTTCGTTGATGTAAAGCGTATCGATCTTTGAGTGACCCGCTTTCACCAATTCAGCCATAAGCTCTAGTGATAGTTCAGTGTTCGCTTCTGCAATCACTTCGCCTGTTGACTCGTCGATATAGTTTTTAGCAACAACACGACCGATGATGTACTCATGTGGTACTTCAAGAGTGTCGATGCCTTGCTTTTCGATGCTCTTAATGTGGCGTGCAGTAATACGACGGCCTTTTTCAACCAATACGTCACCGTTTGCATCTTTAATATCAAATGCAGCGGTTTCACCACGTAGGCGTGAAGGCACAAGTTCCATCAACACTTTGCCATCTTTTACTTCGAAACTTGTCGTTTCAAAGAATAGTGCCAAGATTTCTTCTGAAGTGAACTCTAGTGCACGTAAGATGATAGATGCTGGTAGTTTACGGCGACGGTCAATACGAACGTAAAGGTTATCTTTAACGTCGAATTCAAAGTCAAGCCATGAACCACGGTAAGGGATCACACGTGCGTTATATAACACTTTACCAGATGAGTGTGATTTACCACGGTCGTTATCAAAGAATACACCAGGTGAACGGTGTAGCTGAGAAACGATAACACGCTCAGTACCATTGATTACAAAAGTACCGGTGTCTGTCATGAGCGGGATTTCGCCCATGTAAACTTCTTGCTCTTTTATGTCTTTGACTGTGCCAGGTGCATCTTTGTCCATTAGCACAAGACGTAGTTTAACGCGAAGTGGAGCAGAATATGTCACACCGCGAATTTGACATTCTTTAACGTCAAATACTGGCTCGCCAATACGATAACTGACGTATTGAAGTTCAGAGTTGCCCGAGTAGCTCTTGATAGGGAATACAGAACGGAAAGCAGCTTCCAATCCAGTATCGCCATCGGCATCAGGCGCAATGAACTTATCGAACGATTCCAACTGCATTTGCAGTAGGAAAGGTATGTCCAAAACCTGTGGACGTTTACCAAAATCCTTACGGATACGTTTCTTTTCAGAATAAGAGTAAGCCATGGGGTTCCTCAGCTTGCTGATCTTTGACCCAACCTGTCCAAAATTGAACAGACTTCACTGGCATCTAAGCCATGATAACAACATCTAAATTGTCACACTAACTTGCTTAACTAACGGCTTAAATGAGCACAATTCAGGCTATATTCAAATCGTTAATGTCATCAAATTAGTGTTACTTCAAATGCCATTGCGATTTTCAACAAAAACTTCTAAGTTATTGAAAATTACAGTGAAATTCGAAGATTTATGCACGATAGAAATGCATATCTCTATAGCGCAAAAGGGCCGGTGATTAAATAATCACCAGCCCTTGCCTGATTTCTCAGGCAGCGAACCTAGCGGGAGCTAGATTACTTGATCTCAACTTCAGCACCAGCTTCTTCAAGATCTTTCTTAAGCGCTTCAGCTTCTTCCTTAGATACACCTTCTTTGATAGGTGCAGGAGCAGACTCAACTAGCGCTTTAGCTTCTTTAAGGCCTAGACCTGTTGCGCCACGTACCGCTTTGATTGCAGCAACTTTGTTACCGCCAGCAGCAGCTAGGATTACGTCGAACTCAGTCTTTTCTTCAGCAGCTTCAGCAGGACCAGCAGCAACAACAGCAGCAGCTGCAGTTACACCGAACTTCTCTTCCATAGCTTCAACTAGTTCAACAACTTCCATTACTGACATTTCAGCAATAGCGTCAAGGATTTGGTCTTTAGTTACAGACATTTCAAATTTCCTAATTATTTACGAACCCATGCGGTTCAAAAAATTTATTAAAGAAAGGAGCGTTGCTTAAATTAAGCAGCTTGCTCAGCTTTCTGTACACGTACCGCTTCAATTGTTTTACACAATTTGCCAGCAGACGCTTCTTTCATAGCGCTCATTAAGCGTGCAACAGCTTCGTCGTAAGTAGGTAGCTTAGCAAGCATATCTACGTCAACGATTTTGCCTTCGAATGCAGCAGTTTTAAGCTCAAATGCTTCGTTCTTTTTCGCGAAATCTGCAAAGATACGCGCAGCAGCACCAGGGTGCTCTGAAGAGAAAGCGATTAGGCTTGGACCAACTAGTGATTCATTAAGGCATTCGTAATCAGTGCCTTCAACCGCACGTCTAGCTAGGGTGTTACGAACAACTTTCATCCATACACCAGCTTCACGAGCTTCTTTACGAAGAGCAGTGATTGCACCTACTGTTACACCACGAGAATCAGCAACAACTGCTGAAAGAGCACCTTTGGCAGCTTCGTTGACTTCAGCAACAATTGCTTTTTTGTCTTGAAGATTTAAAGCCATGGGTGTTACTCCTGGTTTATAGAAAAACAAACATGTTTTTCAGTTCTACTCTACCCTGCTAAAAACTTTAGCAGAGATGCTTTTTACGGCGAGAGCCAGAAGATTAGGAAAATCTAGCTGGGATTCACACCGTCTACGTAGGACGATTAAGGCCGAGGCCACCTACGGTCTTGGACGGAAGCGCAATTTATCGAATCATTGTAGACCATGATGGAAACAATTTTCGAAATTATGCGCTTCAACCCGAATTCTTTGCTTTGTAAAGAAGTACACTTCTCTACAAAATGGCGCAAAATTATAGTCTAATTTTTACGCCATGTAAATGCTAAACTCTAAATTATACTACTTGAGTATTTAGAGTAGCTTGGTCTAAAGCAACACCAGCACCCATCGTAGTAGAGATGCTAACTTTCTTCACGAAAGTACCTTTTGCAGTAGAAGGCTTAGCCTTCTTAAGCGCGATGATTAGCGCTTCAAGGTTTTCTTGAAGTTGGTTAGCGTCAAAGTCTACTTTACCGATAGTAGTGTGGATGATACCGTTCTTATCGTTACGGTAACGAACCTGACCAGCTTTAGCGTTCTTAACAGCTTCTGCAACGTTAGGCGTTACAGTACCTGTCTTAGGGTTAGGCATAAGACCACGTGGACCTAGGATTTGACCTAGTTGACCAACAACGCGCATTGCATCTGGAGAAGCAACAACAACGTCAAAGTTCATTTCGCCTTTCTTAACTTGCTCTGCAAGGTCTTCCATACCTACTAAATCAGCACCTGCTTCTTTAGCAGCTTCAGCATTTGCACCTTGAGTGAATACCGCTACGCGTACATCACGACCAGTACCGTGAGGTAGTACAGTTGCACCACGTACGTTTTGGTCAGATTTACGAGCATCGATACCTAGGTTTACAGCAACGTCAACACTTTCAACGAACTTAGCAGTAGCAAGTTCTTTTAGAAGAGCAACAGCTTCGTTGATTTCGTACTCTTTAGTCGCATCCACTTTCTCGCGGATAGTACGCATACGCTTAGTTAATTTAGCCATTCTCAATTACTCCTCTACGTTCAAGCCCATTGCACGTGCAGAACCTGCAATCGTGCGTACAGCTGCGTCCATATCAGCAGCAGTAAGATCTGGACGTTTCGTCTCAACGATCTCTTCAAGTTGAGCACGAGTAACTGTACCAACTTTTTCAGTGTTAGGACGACCAGAACCAGACTTGATACCAGCAGCCTTCTTAAGAAGATATGCCGCAGGTGGAGTCTTCATTTCAAAAGTGAAAGAACGGTCACTGTAAACAGAAATAACAACAGGAACAGGTGCGCCTTTTTCGATAGACTCTGTACGTGCGTTGAACGCTTTACAGAATTCCATGATGTTTACACCGTGTTGACCTAGTGCAGGACCTACTGGAGGACTAGGGTTAGCCATACCAGCAGCAACTTGTAGCTTGATTAGAGCTTCAACTTTCTTAGCCATGATAATACCTCAATTGTGGGTCTTTGCCTCGTGCGCGCGAGGACGCGTACTCAAACGGCTTCCCAGTTAAAAAATTCAGTCTTTTTGCCGCATATTTTTGCGTACAACAAAAAGGCCGCTGATTATAGATTAATCAGCGGCCTTTGACAACTTTTTCAAGTTAGAATTTATTTGTCTTTCTCAACCTGACCAAATTCTAGGTCTACAGGCGTTGAACGACCGAAAATAAGTACCGAAACTTTCAGGCGACTCTTTTCGTAATCCACTTCTTCAACCACACCGTTGAAGTCAGCAAATGGACCATCTGTAACACGAACCACTTCACCCGGCTCAAATAAAGTAGCAGGTTTCGGTGCTTCAGCATTCTCTTGCAGACGGTTAAGAATACGATCCGCTTCTTTTTGACTGATTGGTGCAGGACGGTCTGACGTACCACCAACAAAGCCCATTACACGCGGAGTACTATTCACCAAGTGCCAAGACGCATCGTCCATTACCATTTGAACTAATACATAGCCTGGGAAGAATTTACGCTCAGATTTACGTTTCTGACCTGCACGCATTTCAACCACTTCTTCAGTCGGCACAAGGATCTCACCGAATAGGTCTTCTAACCCTTCGATTTTAATATGCTCGATAATGGTTTGTGCTACGCGTTTTTCAAAACCTGAAAACGCTTGGATCACGTACCAACGTAATTTCTTTTCTTTGTTCTCATCCGACATGGGATCAGATCTCCAATCCAGTTAAAAAGCCTACTGCACGGAAAAGTATACCATCTAATCCCCATAGGATTAATGCCATAATCACCGTTGCAATGATCACGATGAAAGTAGTGTGAGCCGCTTCCTGACGCGTTGGCCAGATAACTTTACGTACTTCAATACGTGATTCTTTAGCAAAAGCGATAAAGGTACGGCCTTTTTCAGTCGTTACCAAAATGCCCAAAGCCGCAGCGATAGCTGCAACCACGCCAACAGCGCGTACTAAAACAGATAAATCGGCATATAGATAATTACCAACTACGGCACCAGTTAGAAGTGCAATAGCAGTTAGCCACTTTACCGTGTCCATCGAGCTCGACGAGTTTTCAACATTAGTGCTCATAATCAATTTTACCTTAAATACAGACACAACAACCCTGCATAGAACAGGGTAAATCCATTCAATCCAAATTTACAAATAAGCGACTTAAGTGGTTTTGGGTCACGTTATTTTAAATGTGGACTTGTTGCTGAATTGGCAGGGGCGGCAGGACTCGAACCCGCAACCATCGGTTTTGGAGACCGCTGTTCTACCAATTGGAACTACGCCCCTGCAAAGTGGATGCCCATTATACTGACGAAGCAAACGAAAACAAGTGTAAAAGATATGCAAAGTAACATTTAATCTAAACTTAGTTTTGCGACGTCTTCAGAAAAGACGCAATAAATCTCCGTGATAAAAATCACAAAGCACCCAAACTTGTTCAAATGGGTGACAATCAGGGATCTCCCAAGTGGCTTTTAAGCGCTTAAAATCGTCAAGATGATAAATGGGGCTAGCATTTCGAATTAACAACCAAACGCGTTGTGAATCATAGTGTTTTTTGGCTTTTTGATTGAGCAACCGCTGTAAACCGATACTCAGTTGATCGGAGTCAGCGGCTTGACTCATTGCTGCCAGCTCTCTTTGCGTGGAGAGAGACAGCGGACGCCCAAGCACAGCCATCGCTTCTTTCTCACTGGCATAAAAATGGGCTATTTCTATATCGAGCTGTGTTTTTCCTTGATAACAACTGACGTCCGGTTTATTGGGCTCATTGTGCCAAATATGGCGCATATGCACTGCAAACTGCTTTTCATAACTGCGTAAAAACAGTTTAGCCGCGTCATGCTCAAGTTTTATCTTTTCTGCTTCACTCGCTCTGTCCATTCACAACCACTGCTACATCACTCAATAGGCTTGAAGCACCGAATCTAAAATTCTTGGCATTGAGCCACTCGGCCCCCATAATTTCTTCGGCCAATCGTAAATATCGCTGCGCTTCTACTACTGACTTTACTCCACCGGCCGCTTTAAATCCAACCGGTTTACCACTGCTTTTGATTGTCTTAAGGATAACTTCAGCCGCTTCTGGTGTAGCATTGACAGCAACCTTTCCTGTACTTGTTTTAACAAAGTCCGCGCCCGCCATAATGGCAAGCTGCGCGGCTTCCGCAATGAGCTTTGGCTTAGCCAATACGCCACTTTCGATGATTACCTTGAGCTTTGCTTTACCTTGGCAAGCAAGCTTGCTTGAATGCACATATTGCCAAGGTGTATCTGGGTCACCCGCCATCAGCTGCTGATAAGGAAGCACGAGATCAATTTCGTCGGCACCATCTGCGATTGCTGAATGAGTTTGTGCAACGACCTGCTGGAGCTTTTGCTCTCCAGATGGGAAGTTGGTCACCGTTGCTACTTTTATCTGCGACCACTCACGCTTTTCCAACTCTTCTTTTACTAACGTCACAAACTGCGGATACACACAAATAGCCGCTGGTAGTCCAATATCAGGGTTAATGCTATTCAATAACGCGAGAATACTTGCCGGCGTATCGTCCTCTTTCAAAGAGGTCAAATCCATTAAACTCAGCGACAACCGAGCATCAGATTGTAAAGTCATTACCGTGTTCCTTTTCATTCTATGTAATAAGCCGAGGGCCTGTTCATCTTTCAAGTTTGTTTTTGCAGCAAAGGTCAACAGACCCTAGTTAAATGCATACAGCAGCACCAGCAATAGGACAAATGTCCGCATACAATTACCTGTCGGATACGGTTTTTACTATTGTTCATTAAATGAATATCTCATAACCAAACACTATAATCGTCAAATCACAGCAAAAACTTAAGCTAACCCCATGAAATAAATAGAAAATGAGATTTACCCACTTTCTTTATAACTTTTGGTTATATTGAGTCGGTTTAAATTATTTTTTCCCACATTTGCAACTCTATATGCTGCGCTCTATTACCGATATCAATCAATATTGATATCAACCGTCGTGATGTTTAGCAGAGGTTATCGTGCAATACTTGCCAATTTTTACCAAACTAGAAAATAAACCTGTATTGATTGTAGGTGGTGGTGAGGTTGCGCTGAGAAAGTGCCGCGCCTTTTTAAAAGCCAATGCAGCAGTCACTTTGGTTTCACCTGAGTTTTGCACTGAGCTTTTATCACTAGCAGCAGATTCAAGCGTTGCACTTCGGCATAAGCCATTTGATGCATCAGACCTAGACAATGCCATGTTAGTCGTTGCAGCAACGGATATTGAAGCCGTAAATGCAGAGGTGGCAGAGCTTGCTGAAGCGCGCAACCTTTTCGTTAACGTAGTCGACGACCAACCAAAGTGTAATTTTATTTTTCCTTCAATCGTGGATAGAAACCCTATAACGATTGCCATATCTAGTGCTGGAACTGCGCCCGTCCTTGCAAGACGATTACGAGAGAAGTTAGAAACCCTTATTCCACAGCATATTGGTCCGCTGGCAACGCTTGTTGGTCAATTCAGACATAAAGTGAAAGCGCGCTTTAAACACTTTGCTGACCGCCGACAGTTTTGGGAATCTGTCTTTGATTCAAATGTGGTAAGTGAAGTACAAGCTGGTAACAATGAAAATGCACAAATTCAACTTGAAGCCATGCTAAAAAGCACTCCCTCCCCTGAAGGCGAGGTTTATGTCGTCGGTGCCGGCCCTGGCGACCCAGAGCTACTGACACTTAAGGCATTACAACTAATGCAACAAGCCGATGTGGTAGTGTATGATTATCTGGTATCTGACGAAATCATGGATCTTGTACGTCGTGACGCTGATTTAATCTGCGTGGGCAAAAAAGCCGGTAATCATAGTGTTAAACAAGAACAAACCAACGAGATTTTGGTTGATTTAGCCAAACAAGGTAAAAAGGTTTGTAGAATAAAAGGCGGCGACCCATTTATTTACGGTCGCGGTGGCGAAGAAGTGCAAGTATTGGCCGAAAATAACGTGAAATATCAAATTGTTCCTGGTATTACTGCTGCTGCAGGATGTAGCGCATACGCTGGTATTCCACTAACTCATAGAGATCATGCTCAAGCCATTCAATTCGTTACGGGACATTGTAAGCAGGATGGACAGGAACTCGACTGGGAAGGCTTAGCTAAGACGAATCAAACGCTTGCCGTATACATGGGAGTGATTAAATCGCCGCATATTCAGGCGCAATTACTCGCTCATGGTCGCTCGCCGAATACACCTGTGGCAATTGTTGAAAATGGAACGCGCAAATCTCAGCGTGTCGTAAGAACACAATTAGATCAACTTGCACAGACTATTACTGCGCATGATATTCAGTCGCCAGCACTATTGATTATTGGTGAGGTAGCAGCATTACATGAGCAATTAGCTTGGTTTAATAAGAACAGTCAAATCAGTAGCTTTGCTCAACCCATTACGCAAGTCGCGTAATTAAAGTACAAGATAGTTAAATTTATAAGTAGGACATTAATCATGGCTTTAACCCATCTCCAGCAACTCGAAGCTGAGAGCATAAAGATCATCCGAGAGGTTGCCGCAGAATTTGAAAACCCGGTAATGCTGTATTCGATAGGTAAAGACTCGTCGGTACTGCTTCACCTTGCTCGTAAGGCTTTCTACCCAGCGAAAATTCCTTTTCCTCTACTCCACGTTGATACCAATTGGAAATTTAGAGAAATGATCGAGTTTCGCGATAGATTAGCAAAAGAGTACGGATTTGAACTGCTTGTGCACAAAAACCCAGAAGGACTAGAGATGAACATCAGTCCATTTGTTCATGGTTCATCTAAGCATACTGATATCATGAAAACACAAGGCCTGAAGCAAGCGCTAGATCAATATGGCTTTGATGCGGCCTTTGGTGGTGCCCGCCGTGATGAAGAAAAATCTCGCGCAAAAGAACGGGTTTATTCATTTAGAGATAAGCACCACCGCTGGGATCCTAAAAACCAACGTCCGGAGTTATGGAATACGTATAACGGTCAAGTGAACCCTGGCGAAAGCATTCGTGTTTTCCCATTATCAAACTGGACAGAGCTCGACATTTGGCAATATATCTACCAAGAAGGTATTGAGATAGTGCCACTTTACCTCTCGAAGCCAAGACCGGTTGTTGAACGTAACGGGACGTTAATTATGGTCGATGACGACCGCATGCCACTTGCTGAAGGTGAAGTGCCAGAAATGAAATCAGTACGCTTCAGAACGCTTGGCTGTTACCCACTAACGGGTGCAGTTGAATCAGAAGCCGATACGCTCACTGGAATTATCGAAGAAATGTTGTTATCTACGTCGTCAGAACGTGAAGGACGAGTGATTGATCATGATTCATCAGGATCAATGGAGAAGAAAAAGCGCGAGGGGTATTTCTAATGTCAACAGCAAATGAAGTGAAAGAATTAGGCATTGAAACCTACTTAGCGCGTCAGCAAGACAAGAGCTTGTTGCGTATGATGACCTGCGGCAGCGTAGATGACGGTAAATCAACGCTGATCGGCCGTCTCCTGCACGATAGCCATCAAATCTATGAAGACCAATTAGCTGCACTACACAAAGACAATGAAAAAGTCGGCAATGCGGGTGAAGATCTAGATTTAGCGTTACTTGTTGATGGCTTACAGGCAGAGCGTGAGCAAGGCATTACCATTGATGTGGCTTACCGCTATTTCTCAACTGCGAAGCGTAAATTTATTATTGCCGATACGCCGGGACACGAGCAATACACACGTAATATGGTTACAGGTGCTTCGACCAGTGATTTGGCGATTATCCTTGTCGATGCCCGTTATGGTGTACAAGTTCAGACTAAACGCCATAGCTTTATCTGTGATTCACTGGGTATCAAACAGTTCGTTGTCGCGATAAACAAGATGGATATTGTTGACTTTGATGAGGCCGTATTTGAGCGCATAAAGGCCGACTACTTGAAGTTTGCTGAGCAACTGAATGTACAAGATATTCGCTTTGTGCCAATGTCAGCACTTAAAGGCGACAATGTTGTAAACCGCTCAGAAAAAACGCCTTATTATCAAGACAAACCATTGCTTGAACTGCTGGAAGATTCTCCAGCAGCAGAGCCTAACCATGGTTTTGAAGCGCGCTTCCCAGTGCAATATGTAGTACGTCCTAACCTAGATTTTCGTGGTTTCCAAGGCACATTAACCTCTGGTAGCTTAAGCGTTGGCCAAGCGGTTAAAGTATTGCCATCAGGTAAGACTTCAACCATTAAAGAACTCGTGACTTTTGATGGCAATCTAACCCAAGTGGAAACCGGACAAGCATTCACTATCACCCTAGCAGATGAAGTCGATGTGAGTCGTGGCGATGTGATTGTGCCTGCAGAGTCGACTGCTCAGGTGACGAATCAGATCACTGCTAAGCTGGTATGGATGCACGAAACACCACTACAATTGGGTAAAAGTTATAACCTTAAATTGGGTAGCAAGAAAACCGCGGCAATCGTGAAAAATATCGAGCATACTATCGATGTGAATACACTTGAGCACGGTCAAGCCGATTCATTGTCATTAAATGAAATTGCTATCGTGACCATCGAGCTGACAGAAAATGTCGTTGCGGATGAGTATTTAAATAATCGTGAAACTGGCTCGTTTATCTTAATTGATCGCCTATCAAACCTAACCATAGGTGCGGGTATGGTGGAAACGGTTGAAGCAGCAACAGCAACGTCCTCAAGTCAGTTTAGTGAATTTGAGATTGAGTTTAATGCATTAGTTCGCAAGCACTTCCCTCATTGGCAAGCGCTTGATATTTCGAAGCTAAAATAATGCAATTTAGCCTGTTAGTCGAGGTATGACGTCATTATGGAACAAGTCATTTTAACAGGCATTATGCTAGCGTTAGTCGTGTGTCTTTTTGCCACACGCATTAACGCTGCATGGCTATTCACAGGCGCAATCGCCACCAGTTATTTGACTGGCCTTATCGATCTTGAATCGATGTTGGTGAATTATGCAAACCCGTCTTTAATCACGCTTGTGCTACTTATTCTAGTTTCTATTGCGATTGAAAAAACAACCTTAGTCAAAAAACTCGCCCACTCAATGGCGCAAGGTAGTCTCGCAAAAGCGGTAATTAAACTGGGTTTATCCACTGCCTTTTTGTCTTCTTTTACCAATAACACGGCGGTGGTTGCTTCGCTGATCACCACCGTTAAAGAGAGCAAAACACATGCGCCTTCTAAGCTGCTATTACCGCTTTCTTATACCGCTATTTTAGGTGGTACGTTAACGCTGATAGGTACTTCTACCAATCTTATTGTTAATGGCTTTGCCGTAGAAGCAGGGATGGCGCCGCTGGGCTTTTTTGACTTTACCTTAGTTGGTCTCGCCGTCCTGAGTGTTGGTTTATTGACCATCACGGTTATGCTCAAATATTTGCCCGACAACGGCAAAAATAATGATGAGGTCGTGCCGTTTTATTTAGAAGGGAAAGTTGAGCCAAGCTCCAAACTAGTTGGTCGCACGGTTGAAGAAAACGGCCTGCGCGACCTCAAAGACTTATTCCTTGCTGAAATCATTCGTGGTGAACGACGGATCTGCGCCGTAACGCCACAACAAGAAATTCTTGCTGGTGATGTTCTGCTATTTGTGGGCGACATCAACTCAGTGCCACTGTTACAGCGTTTCGATGGATTAAAGATAGTCCATGATAAGCACGAGAAAGACGTTGAGCACTTAGTGGAAGTGGTCGTCAGTCAGTCTTCCCGTTTTCTTGGAAAAACCATTAAAGAGATCCGTTTTAGGGAGCAGTTTCATGCCGCTATTATTGCGATCCGTCGTGGTCATGACCGCCTACAAGGTGGGATCGGTCAGGTCGAATTACAAGCGGGCGACTCTTTAATACTAGCACCAAGCAGCGATTTTTATGCACTCCCCAATCTCAAACGCGAATTTGTGTATATCTCGGGCCTAGATTTACAAACACATCTATCTCGTAATAAGTCCAACACCGTACTTGCAAGTTTTGCGACAGTGGTTGGCCTTAGCATCTTTGGGGTTGTACCGTTGGTCAAAGGGTTAATTGTGTTACTCGCCGCCCTTGTGGTGCTCGGTACAATCAAAGTCCCTGAGATGAAACGTCGCTTTCCTATTGAGCTTGTCGCTATTGTTGGCAGTGCGATAGGGCTGGCTAAGTTAATGATTGAAACCGGACTAGCGGCAGAGATTTCCTCGAGCTTATTGTGGTTGTTAGGGGATTTTGGTCCTTACGGCGCATTTATCGCCATTTTTGTGATGACTGTGATATTTACCGAGCTCATCACTAACAATGCCGCGGCAGCACTTTCATTCCCAGTAGCTTATGCGCTGGCGAGTGGCTTTGATGTAAGTCCATTACCATTTGTAATGGCGGTAGCCTTTGGTGCATCCGCGAGCTTTATCTCACCTTTTGGCTATCAAACTAACCTCATGGTGTATAGCGCAGGCAACTATCGAATTCGTGATTACGTCACCATGGGACTGCCCTTGTCGTTGATTTATTCAGCGACGGTACTGACTGTTATTCCATTTGTCTTTCCATTTTAATAGAGCAAAGTATGGACGAAAATATTGTTTGGCATAACTATGCCGTAGATAAAACAAAACGTAGCGAATTAAAAGGTCATAAGCCTTGCGTGCTGTGGTTTACAGGCTTTTCAGGCTCAGGTAAAAGCACCGTAGCCAATGCACTTGAGCATGCACTGCAAGAAAAAGGCATACATACCTACCTCCTTGATGGGGATAATGTCAGGCATGGACTGTGTAAAGACTTAGGGTTCAGTGATGAAGACCGCGTCGAAAACATTCGTCGAGTGGGTGAACTCAGCAAACTTATGGTCGATGCGGGGCTAATGGTACTCACCGCTTTTATCTCTCCTTTTCAAGCTGAACGAGACATGGTGCGTAACTTAGTCGCAAGCGGCGAGTTTATTGAAGTATACCTAGATACGCCGCTTGCGGTTTGCGAGCAACGAGACCCTAAAGGTTTGTATAAAAAAGCGCGCGCAGGAGAAATAAAACATTTTACTGGCATAGATTCGGCGTATGAGCCCCCAATTAGCCCAGAAATATGTTTAAATACTTCCGAGCAGTCGCTGGAAGAATCTGTCCAGCAGCTAATACACTATCTACTGTCAAAAAATTTAATAGGGTAAGTCATGAATCATACGGATCTGCTGGAAGAAGTATTAAATCTGAGTATTCGCGCTGGTGAAGCGATTATGGAGATTTATGCCAAGGACTTTAATGTTGAATATAAAGAAGATGAAAGTCCCGTCACTGAGGCAGATCTCGCTGCACATCAAATTATTGTTGCAGGCCTTAAAACCCTCACTCCCGAAATGCCGATATTAAGCGAAGAAAGCGCAGGAATAGATTGGCAAGAGCGCCAACAATGGCAAGAGTATTGGCTGGTTGACCCCATTGATGGCACCAAGGAATTCATCAAGAAAAATGGCGAATTTACGGTAAATATTGCACTTATTAATAACGGTGAACCCATTCTTGGTGTTGTTCATGCTCCAGCACTTAATGAAAGCTACCTTGCAGAAAAAAGTATTGGCGCGTTCAAGCAAACGGGTGAAGCTCGCATAGAGCTCAAAGTCACCACCAAGCCCAATCAGGGTTTAATCAAAGTAGTTGGCTCGCGCTCACACCCTTCACCAGATTTAGCCGAGTACCTTACCCGCTTCGAGCAAGTCGACATGGTGCCTAAAGGCAGTTCACTTAAGTTATGCTTAGTGGCCGAAAGTAAAGCCGATGTTTACCCTCGTCTTGGCCCAACTTCAGAGTGGGATACCGGAGCAGGACACGCGGTGGCAAGTATCGCAGGGGCAAAGGTCAGCCAAGTGAATGGAGAGCCTCTGCGCTACAATCAAAAAGCCGAGTATCTTAACCCCTATTTTGTGGTTTCTAGGTTGGAAGACTAAGCTAGAAGGTGGTAATACCGTAAAACCAGTCGAATTAACGTTCGACTGGTTTATTTGCGGCGCGAGTTAGGACTTTATCGTATACGCTTTTTAAAACTGCTCTTGGCGTTTCAAGCAAAAATGTCTCTTTTACTAACTGCTCTAGCTGAGCAAAGCTCTCCACTTTAGTTTCAGTAACACTGCCATCACATTCATGCCATTCGAAATAACTCTGATTACGCAGTAAATAACGGTGGCAATCTGTAATTCGAGAGACCACTAAGTTATTCACAAACGCCGCTTCAGGATGTTGATGGGAATAAAAGTGTGCCACTTCACAATCGGATTCGAACACTTCAGCAAGATCGACATGATATAAAGTGAGCGGTGCTTCTCCTTCCTCTAACAGAGTCACTTTGACTGTGTCTGCTGTTTTTTGTACTTGATAAGTCTGCCGACCTTGGATAGTTAAGGCCTGATTGATGTTAATCGGTACACGAGGCGACTTCACTCCAAAGCCTACATCAACCAAGTACTGCTCACCATCCAAATTAAGCAATGTCATCCGGTGAGAACGAGGATTGGAGGAGCTACCATTTAGCATTACTCTCGCAAGAACCGGCCTTACTGTAAACCCAAGCTGTTGCAGCGCTAAAAATGCCACCTTGTTATGCTCAAAGCAGTAGCCACCTTGTTTGTTGGTCACTAAACGGCTAAATAGTGGTAATGGGTCAAGCAACAGACGCTCACCATACATGGCATTAATACTTGAGAAGGCGTAGCGAGAAAGGTGTTTTTGTTGTAACTCGGTGACCAGCTCAACCCCAACAAAGTGCTGTAACGATAAGCTGCTAAGATATTGATTGATATTCGCTTCTAATTCCATGACTGACTCCTAAAGTTGATGGAGGCAGGTTAAAACCTCAACCCATGTTAAGGTCAATAGGTATTTTCACTTTTTCAGCCATTATTTCTATCACCTAATGAGATGTCACTTTGTTATCCAAACCTCAGGTTAACTAGGCAAATAACTGATGCACTTTTTTGTTCGGTGAAACAAGGCATTTAGCTTCAGCCACAACCAGTGGCTTCGACATAAAATAGCCTTGCGTTTGATGACAATAAAGCCTTGATAACGTATCAAGCTGCGCTGCCGTTTCAATACCCTCGGCTGTCACGACAAGGTTAAAGCTGTGCGCAATCGCACAAATCGCTTCAATGAGTTGCGTCGCCTTACCGCCCAGCTCAATGCCGGACATAAAAGCCCTATCTATTTTAATGCCATCCACGGGAAGATGATTGAGCCGGGCAAGGCTGCTATAACCTGTGCCAAAGTCATCAATATAGATGCCAAATCCCGCTTGATGAAGTTGTTCCAGCGGCCCTATAAGCATGTTTTCCTCTGCCATCATGGCGGATTCTGTCAACTCAAGCTTAATTTGTTTCATCGCAACATTTTCATCCTCACAGCGAGACACTAACCAATCGATAAATTCCTGCGACTGGAGTTGCAACGGAGAAACATTAACAGCAACAAAAAGGGTGCTGTCTCCTACGGCATTGATAAAATTGAGCGCCTGATCAAATACCCAGCGACCAAGCTCTGAAATCTTCGCGCATTGTTCTGCGATGGGAATAAATTCCGCAGGACTTACTTCTCCAAGTGTTGGGCTATTCCAGCGTAGTAGCGCTTCGAACCCTTTTAAATTCTGCCCTTTTTGACAATAAACGGGCTGCAAATTCAGGCTTAGTTCGCGAGACATGACTATTGCCTGTAGCGCTTGCTCAATCTGGATCTTTCGACCTGCTTCGCATGCGATAGCATTAGTGAATATGTGATAAGTGTTCTTGCCTCGCTTCTTTGCCTCATACATTGCAATATCGGCATCATGTAGTAGCTTCTCAGCATCGCAATGTAGACACGGAACGGTAAAGTGGCGTACGCCAACGCTACCACTAACACAGTGGCTGTTACCCTGATACAGAAATGGCGCTCGGATCCGCGCAAGAATATCTTCAAGCACCCCCTCAATTGGTTCATGTAGATGCTCATCGTAAATAAGGACGGCGAATTCATCACCGCCAAGCCGGGCAATATCTGCATAGCTACTAAGCAACATACGCATTCTTGCTGCAAATTCGATAAGCAGCCTATCGCCGGCTTGATGGCCTAAGGTATCGTTTATTAGCTTAAAGCGGTCTAAGTCAATATATAGCAAAGTAAACTTGGCGCGTTTTCGCTCACGGAGCTTATCAACCAAAGACACGAAGCTCTGACGATTTAGCAGATCGGTCAAGCTGTCATGTTGCGCTTTATATCGCAATTGTTCTTGGAACAGTTTAGCCTGAGTAATGTCCGTCACTCTCCCCTCATACAGGCAACTATCCGGTTGATGCAGCCAATGCCCAGAATGTCTAAGCCAGATATGCTCTCCCGATTCTGCTTTTGCTAACCACTCCATTTCTTGGTGAGCTTGCTTAGTGGCAACAATCTGGTTCCACTGCTCATGACACTCAGAGTCTTGCATAAGTGCACTAAAGTCTGTGTTTGGCGAAGGAATACGCCCACCAAAAAGTAACGCATTGAAAGCGGGGTTGGAGTCAATGATGTAGCCCCGGCGGTCTAGTACAAATAAGCCTTCATGGCTATTAACGAATAAACTTTTATATTTACGCTCTGCAGCGACCTGTTGCTGCAAAGCCCCTAACCGTTTATTAGATTCGACTTGTAACCTGTACTTAGACACCTCTAGGCTTTTAGTTCTTTCAACAACTAAATTATTGACGGTGTCATTGCGATTTTTCAGTTGTCTTAGCTGGAGCCACACCAATAAAATACAGGCGGCCAGAATACCTAAAAAGAGTACAATCAGTACGCTATGGTTATTTAACCAACTTGGATGTAAACACGCCTCATCATACAACTGCATGGTAATGGGCAAACCATAAAAATTAATGGTGTGCACCGCACTTGGCGTTAAATTATGAAGGTCGAAGCGCTTCTGCCAATCGGAGCTATAAATAATTTCTTTTTTTGAAGAGACCAATAAGTGTTGCTTGCGCTGCTGATATAATTGGCCAAATAATGAATCCAATAAAAAAGGTAACTCAAAACTTAATCCCAGTAGCGTTTTAAACTCTCCAAAACGCGGTTGCTCAATCAATACACTGAGTTTTTGCCTATTTGGCCAGACATAGGTCGTTAAGTCATTCTCATCCCGCTCTGCAAAAATATCTCTCTCAAGCACCTCCGCCTGCCCGACGGTCTGACCAACTTCAGACACAGGTGCAGCACGGGTAACCACCAACCATTGGTTAGCCTGTTTATCTAGATTGCCTCTAATTTTAAAGTCAAAATACCCTCTTTCTCGCTGCACTTTCTCTAATATGGAGAATTGATCAGGTGAAACCACTGCGTATGTTTCCATACTCAACCCTAAATTCGCCGTGGTAAGCTGTGATTGCGCTATCTCATAAAAGTCTGCATCTTGATGGGTGTTGAGGTAAGCGTCTATCGAATACAGTAGGTGAGCAACGTGTTGCAACTTACTATCCAGTAAGTATTCTAATCGTGTCAACTCCTGCGCACTTTTGCTTTCTGATTGGTTTTGGTAGTAAACATTCGCTATCAAGCCAACATATATCAAACAGGCGAACAGCAAGATGAACCCCAGCACAGGAAGCCTTCGCTTAAAAACCTGTTGAGTACTCTGGAGAATGGCATTTGTAAAAACGCGTCGTTTAATTCTGGACATCTTCATCGAACATTGTATGCTACACCCATTCGATAATAATTCTTATTTGCAATGAATAAAAGTAAACTTTTCCTTTTTTTGCTCTTTTGGGTACATTTTGGTCAAGCGGTTGCAAAGCAGCCCCACACCTCGCAAGTAAACGTCTATTCATTTAGAAAATATGAATTAATTCAACCTGTCCTCCAGGCATTTGAAAAAGAGACTGGGATCACCGTAAACCTAGTAAATGGTAAATCAGCACAACTGCTTGAGCGTCTCAAAAGCGATGGCGCCGACTCAAAGGCCGATGTGTTGCTCACCTCCGATCTAATTCAGTTGCATGATTACAAAACACTACTGCGTCCTATCGACAAGATCACAAATTGGCAAGCAGTAAATCATGAACTCAAGGATGATGATAAGCGGTGGATCAGTGTTTCGATAAGGACACGCGCATTATTCCGTAAAAAAGGCGTTTCTACACCCTTGCCCGAGCACTTTTCGGATTTAGATAAAGCGCTTTATCAGGGTAAGTTTTGCATTCGCCAGTGGTCTCATAGTTATAACTTGACGTTAGCATCGAGCCTCTATGCTTCTTCAAATAGCAATGACTCCTCATGGCTCAACCACGCTAATACGCTATTAGCAAAACGCCCAGTGGGAGGAGATAGAGATCAACTGCGAGCGCTTGCACAAGGTCAATGTGAATTTGCGCTGGCGAATCACTATTACTGGAGCATGATGCAACACTCCGAAAATAAGCGCGATAAGGCACTTGCCGAACAGCTAGAGATCCACTTTCTGAAAATGCACTCAGGAAAAACGCCTATTTCTACCACCACGGTTGCGATAGCAAAGCACTCACCCAATGTACACAATGCCGAGCTATTTATTGATTTCTTGCTGAAACCGAGTACTCAGTCCATGTATGCTAATTTGCTTCATGAATATCCTGTGATTCAGAGCTCACAAACGGCTCCGGCTCCGTTTGCCCCCGCCACGAAACAGGTGAAACTCGGCCTGCAGCAAGTGTCACGAGCCCAGCGAGTTATCAACTCACTCAGCAAAGATCACTTGTAAGTCACAGTTAAATACAGGCACTGGTCCATCGAAAAGCTGCTGGCGGGTAAATGTTTTTGCAGGCTTGGGCCCCTGTAATGTCTGCACTGTATGTTCGCGCTCAGCATACACTTGCTGGTAGGGGTGCTGCTCGGATTTCTCATGCCACGTGAGCGTAAGAGAATTACTTTTATAGATCCAACGCCCCCGATACTCAGTGCCAACCTGCTGCCAATGACCATTGGGTTTCAGCTGCAATTGGATAGAATCATCTTTACATTGGTGGGCAAACAATAGATCTGGCAATGCTTGAGCAGCTCTGTTTTGCACCAGATACAACCCCGCGTTATTCGGAGTATAACGGTGCCCTTCCATATTAAATTCTGAAATTGTCAGCGTATCAAAACCAATCTTTTTCACCACATATTCGATATCCCTAAGCCACTTGTCGCCTGAAGTCATCGGTGGAATATTTAATTGTGCGCTCTCATATTGTAGCGGTACGGGAAGCTCGGTAAAACGATAATGAATATCTTGCCTTTCTAGCGCTTGAACTAAGTTAGCTCTAGTACCTTCATCAAGACCGGATTCAAAGATATGTAGGGTTTGGGTGCTGCAGCCACTCAATAATAAAGTAGCAATTGCGAAAATACGTTGCATTGTCATCCTTGGTGTTACGCCTCAGTTTGAAATGCACCTAATCTGGGAAGTGCACTTCAACCTCAGTCTTATTAATACTTTAAATTAACACCTAGACAACCAATTTTCAACAGACGCTTTTGGGTAAAGAATATCTTTAAACAATCGATGCTGTTGATGACGTAGATGCCGCTCCTGACTTGGCAGCCCGGCTTGCACCTGGCTATGATGCTCATTAAATCGAGAGATAACAGAAAGCTTATCCTTGGCTTGCGTGAGAGACTCATTGACATAGTGACGTACATCATCCGCGGTCATTAGATCAGTCTTATCTACGTTCATAAGCTCTTTTCTTAATGCTGTGCGAATACCCATCGTTGCCTCCATAAAATACTGATAAAAACAAATCGCGTGGTCGGCCTGCAAGATACACACCAAATGCTTCAATAATGTTAAAGACCCCGGATTTAACGAAAAAGTTTCGTCATTCACCGCAGTAATTTTATATACTGTCGTATAAGGCAATAAGACACTGGCTGTGTTAGGTAAATACGGCATGTTGAGGTTATAAAAATGCAAGATAGGTTTATTGAAATTGAGCTCGAAGAAGAGCCGATAGAATTGTGTAACCTTTTGAAAGTGCTCGACTTAGCAGAAACTGGCGGACATGCTAAGTTATTGATCACTGAAGGTTATGTAGCAGTCAACGATGAAATATGTACGCAAAAACGTAAAAAGATTTATTCAGGCGATATTCTGCATTTTGATGGTGATGAATTTCATTTAACCTTAGCACCTGATGCAACGCCGCAACCGCGAGCAGTTGCCACTCCACGCGCCGAAACGGCACCAATGCCGAGTAAGAAAAAACGACAAAAGTCAGGAAAATCTTACACACAAGTGGACAAAAATACAGGCCGAAAACCCATTTCCTTTGGCTAGCAACCCCAGACGCTGACGTATTTAATTACAAAAATGCTCACCTTTTTAGTGCACCGATGCCTCGCGAAAGTGCACTTCCCCCTTGAAAAAGTCCCCAATCAACACTAGGACTATAGCAGTACAAAAAAACGGCAAGTCTGCAACTGGTACATTCTATGCACCTTGTTTTGCATTTTTAGAACAAAACCAATTCATTTAATTGGATGCTCTACTTCCCTCTTATATAGAGCAAATCTTAAGTGCAGTTGGTATAAGGAAAGGGTCAAGCATGAATAATTCATATAACACCCTGACTCAGCTTACCGTCGGCGAGCGTCAGGTCCATATTCACTCACTTCCAGCTTTAAGCGATAGGGCAAGAAGATTACCGTTTTCGCTTAAAATTTTATTAGAAAATTTACTGCGTCACGAAGATGGCAAGAACGTGACTGCACAAGACATCGATGCCTTACTCAACTGGAAGCCGGAAGATAAACCCAGTAAAGAAGTTGCATTTACGCCCGCGCGCGTCGTGATGCAAGATTTTACAGGCGTACCAGCCATCGTGGATCTTGCTGCAATGCGTGACGCTATGGCAAAACTCGGTGGCGATCCAAATAAAATCAACCCTTTATCACCCGCTGAAATGGTCATAGACCACTCTGTACAAGTAGACGAATATGGCCACGATGGCGCCTTTGATCTTAATGCTAAGTTAGAGTACCAACGCAACAAAGAGCGCTATGAATTTTTGCGCTGGGGGCAAGGCGCGTTTGACAATCTAAAAGTGGTGCCACCCGCAACTGGGATCGTGCACCAAGTTAACCTAGAGTATTTAGCACGTGTCGTATTCGAAAAAGAAATCGACGGTATGCCATTCGCCTACCCTGATACGTTAGTGGGAACCGACTCTCATACCACAATGATCAACGGCCTTGGCATTTTAGGTTGGGGCGTAGGCGGCATTGAGGCCGAAGCCGCCATGCTGGGTCAGCCAATTTCACTGCTCATTCCTCAGGTCGTTGGTTTTAAACTGGAAGGACAGTTGCCTGAAGGCACAACCGCAACCGATCTGGTACTCACCGTGACACAAATGCTACGTGAACACGGCGTAGTGGGTAAGTTTGTCGAGTTCTTTGGCGATGGTTTAGCAGACTTACCACTTGCCGATCGTGCCACCATCGCCAACATGGCACCTGAATATGGGGCAACCTGCGGTATTTTCCCCATTGATAACGAGACCTTGGAATATCTACGACTAACCAATCGTGATGAAGAAAAAATTGCATTAATCGAAGGTTATGCCAAGCATCAAGGCATGTGGCGAGAACCTGGAGATGAACCACTTTACACCGACGTACTGACACTAGACTTAGCGACAGTGGTTCCGAGCCTTGCAGGTCCGAAGCGCCCACAAGATAGAATTCCTCTCAATGACGCAGGCAAAACAATTCAAGCCCATTTGGGTGAATTCCAGCATGAGCGCAGTGAAAAAAATGCCGTGTCAGATCAAGATGAAGCCCGCACTGTTGGTGAAGGCGGGACTTCTAGAGTTGATCAAGATGAGCCCGCAACGCTTGGCGTCGGTAAGGTTGCATTTAAAGATCAAGAGTTTGAATTGGTCGATGGCGCCTGTGTTATTGCCGCTATCACAAGTTGCACAAACACCTCTAATCCAAGTGTTATTCTTGCCGCAGGCCTTGTTGCACAAAAAGCAAAGGCACTTGGCTTAAAGCCTAAGCCTTGGGTGAAAACCTCATTGGCTCCTGGCTCAAAAGTAGTTACCGATTACCTAAAACAAGCTGACCTATTGGAGCCACTTGCTGAACTAGGTTTTGATTTAGTGGGCTATGGCTGTACGACTTGTATCGGCAATTCAGGTCCCTTACCAAAAGAAATTAATGAAGCCATCGTTAAACATCAGCTGGTTGTCAGTTCCATCTTATCAGGAAACCGCAACTTTGAGGGGCGGATCCACCAAGATGTAAAAATGAACTTCCTCGCCTCGCCACCACTTGTCGTTGCGTATGCACTTGCAGGTCGCACTGATATCGATGTCTACAATGAGCCATTGTGCCAAACCGATGATGGCCAAGATGTGTTCTTAAAAAACATTTGGCCATCGGTCTCTGAAGTTAGTGAACTTGTGTCTCAGACAGTCACACAAGCTATGTTTGAGAAGAATTATGCAGACGTTTACCAAGGCGACCAACATTGGCAACAAATCGCGGTAAATCAGAGTGAGCGCTATGATTGGCAAGATAGCTCTACTTATATTCGAAAAGCCCCTTTCTTTGATGATATGAGTAAAGAGCCACCAGGGATCCCCAGTATCAAAGGCGCACGCTGTCTCGCTAAACTGGGCGACTCAGTGACGACTGACCACATTTCTCCAGCAGGTAATATTAAAGCTTCGGCACCAGCTGGGGAGTATTTACAAGCGCAAGGAGTGAAGCAAGCTGATTTTAACTCTTATGGTTCGCGTCGTGGTAACCACGAAATCATGATGCGAGGTACGTTTGCAAACGTACGCTTACGCAATCAATTGGCTCCAGGTACCGAGGGTGGTATTACTCGCCTGTTACCGGAGGGCGAACTTATGAGTATTTTCGATGCGGCAGAGCAATATCAGCAGCGGAATACGCCACTCGTTGTACTCGCGGGCAGTGAGTACGGCACGGGTTCATCACGAGACTGGGCTGCTAAAGGGTCTCTACTACTTGGGATTAAAGCCGTACTTGCTAAAAGCTACGAACGTATTCACCGTTCGAACCTCATTGGTATGGGAGTGTTGCCGCTACAATTTAAACCGGATGATGGCCACGAAGAGCTGGGATTAACTGGCGAAGAAGAGTTTGAAATTGAAGGGATATACGACACATCAACCGAAGTGATAGTCACGGCAACAAATGCAGATGGCAAAGAAATCAAGTTTTCGGCGGATATCCGGATCGATACCCCTAAAGAGTGGGAGTACTACCAACACGGCGGTATTTTGCAGTATGTATTGAGGCAAATGTTATAGGTCTCTTTTGGTAATACTTTAATGGAAAAGACGGCACCGGCCGTCTTTTTTAAAACCTGCGAGTGTAAATCAGCGTAATGGTATTGATACCACCATCATCAAACGCACTGCCAATACCAAACTTCAGCGCCGATTGTGAACTAAACCAATAATCGGTCTGTAATTCCACTACGGATTGGTCAAAATCATCTTCACGCAATCGAGCTGATACAGACACTTGCCAGTCCTTAGCCAAATAATAACCGGCATGGATCTGCCAAAAGTCGATATCTGCTGCAACTTTTTGCATTTTTACATCCCATCCAACGCCATTATCAATCTCTGTATAACGAAAAAATGGCGCTATTGCCGTTTCTGTATCTCGTTCATCCACTCCGTAGTTATCAAATTCTGAACGCTCACCGATGAACGTAACCCCAAGCTGCATGTTCTCACTAACAAAACGTCCCACTTGTACCAGCGCTATCGTATCTCGCGTCGCAGTAAAAAGTGCAGAGTCATCTCTAAATTGAGTTACATCTACAGCAACTCGCCAGTCTCGTCCAATAAAGAATTCCGCATCAGCTTGGTAAAGATGCCAATCATCATTTTTAAAACCACCTACAGAGAAGTTGTTACTCTTTTGCAGGTACCCCTGTAAACCATAGGGTGTGCCATCATTCTTTAACTCAGTAAGATAGTGTCGATACTGAACACCTAAGAATCCATCCTCAATCTCTAAAAACTCTCCGAAGCCAACACTTACTTCGTGAGAGTTAGCTATACTGAAGCCTGAATAAAATAACAGTCCTATCAGCGATAATGCTTTCATACTTTCCCCTTTATGTTAATGAAACGATTGTAACTATGAAAAAAAATCGCCATAGTAAAAAAATGTAAGCATATGTATTCAAAAGAGAGACAAGTATGGCAATCTGGTTCAAACCCGTAAGTGTAGAGTTATGCAAAAAGCTGGAAGATGGCATGACGGGTAAAGGTACGCTCATGAAAACGTTAGGAATAGAAATCAGCGAGGTAGGTGACGACTACTTGGTTGCGACTATGCCTGCCATTCCAGAGCATCATAATCCCATGGGTATGGTCCATGGCGGCGCAAACGTTGCTTTAGCGGAAACCGTTGCTAGTTACGCAGCAAACTTTGTTGTAGATACCGAACAATTCTACTGTGTTGGGCAAGAGATCAATGCTAATCACTTAAAAGCATCAAGAACAGGCATACTCACAGCCATTGCTAAGCCTGTACATCTCGGTAAACGTTCATCTGTATGGGAGATCCGCATCACTAACAGTCGCAATGAACTATGCTGCATTTCCAGAATGACCGCCGCCGTAGTATCACGCTAAAACTTGATCTATCACAACTATAAAAAACCAAACCCATCTCATTATTATTGCAACACAAAGAATAGTGAGGTGGTACTGTGTCAACTCAAAAGCTTTGGCCTCTGCATATACTCATTGTGGCGGGATTGATTTTAATTTTCATAGGCCACACTATGTTAACGAGCGACTGGCTGAATGATCTTGGTCCGAGCGGTTTTATAATTGGTGCGAGCTGTGTCGCGCTCGGTCTTATTTGTTCTTTACCGACTAAAATATATCTGACCATTTTACTAATGCGTCGAGAGCACCGAGATTAGCGTATACCAGCTTGATATTGGGTTGGTTTTACTGCACCCTGAGCGTCTAGGTTTATAAAGGTACTCAGTTTGTGGAAAAGGTCGACACCCTAATTATTGGCGCTGGCGTTGTAGGCTTAGCGATAGCAGCAAAACTCAGCCAGAGCCGCAGCGTTATTGTTATCGATAAAGAATCTCGTGTAGGTGAGCATACGAGTAGCCGTAATAGTGAAGTGATCCATGCCGGCATTTACTACCCTTATGGTAGCTTAAAGCACCAGCTCTGCGTGCGAGGAAAAGCACTCCTTTACACACACTGTGAACAGCTAAACATCCCCTTTCAGCGACTCGGTAAATTCATTGTTGCGACAACCGAAGAGGAAGCGCAAAGCCTAGAACAAATTAAGACGCGTGCCCATGCTAACTCAGTCACGGATCTTGACTTTGCTTCATCCAAGACTATCAAGCAACAGCTCAGCTATTTGAAAATACATAGCGCACTATTCTCTCCCTCCACCGGCATTGTAGACAGCCACCAATTTATGCTGTCACTCATCGCTGAGATAGAAAGTAATGGGGGGATTGTTGCGACGCAAAGTAAGTTTATGCACGCACAGCAATTAGGCAGTGATTTTATTGTTGCGTTGCGCTGCGATGGCGAGCAGTTCGAAATGGGCTGTAGCCAGCTGATAAACAGCGCTGGGCTGAACGCCCCCGATGTACTCAATAAAATTACCGGTGATAGCGACAAAGCCATCGCCTATTATTGTCGCGGCCGTTACTATCGCTATCAAGGTAAGCACCCTTTTCAACAGCTCATCTATCCTCTACCTAACACGCATGGATTGGGCGTACACGCGACATTAGATTTAGCAGGGCAACTCAAGTTTGGCCCTGATACCGACTATATTGAAAACATTGATTATCAGTTTGATGACTCCCAAAAAGCGCGCTTTGTCACCGCAATAAAGCGATACTGGCCGGCTCTGGATGAGAATAGACTGACAGCGGATTACACTGGGATAAGACCTAAATTAAGCAAAGAAAAGCAAAGTGACTTTGTAATTCAGTTCGAGGCAACCCATGGAATATCAGGCTTTGTTAACTTAATGGCGATTGAGTCACCGGGATTGACCGCAAGTCTCGCCATTGCAGAATATATTGAACAACGACTTTAGCGCTGGTTTTCCTCCAGTGCCTTTTCAAGCTGTTTCGTTCTATCATCCATCAGCTGCTGAATGTTTTTCGCATCTTCCATCACCTGTTTTACCGCTTTTGGATTTAATGCCGTTGGTAATGCCGAAGCAGCTTCTTTACTTACGGCTTGCTCTGGCTGTTTATTCAGAATGCTTGTGTCTTCGGCTGCTATCACGGTAATTTTGCGCTCGTCTAATTGATAGTGCTGCGACTCGCCGTTTGGATTGGGTTTATCAGAGTAATGCCATTGTCCTTTGGCGTCCTGCCAACGATACACTTGCACCCCAGATGTAGATTGCTGAGTGTCGTCACTCACAAGCTCCTTCGTGTGGGTTTTCACTTTATCAAGCGCTGTCACACCTTGAACCGTTAATTCTGTTACCTGCTGCTCAACCTTGTTGGTCAACGAATTTACATTTAACCATGGCTTGCCATCAGGACGCTTCAATACAAACAAACTGGCTAACGCCACCAGCATTATCATAATCATCAAGTAACTTGCGGCTTTCATCTTCATACTCTGACTTTCCTTAGAGCCCATACTTTAACAGTATCTGCTTAAATTGCTCCGTTTTTTTAAAGTCAGCATAAAAGTGATTGAAGTCATCACACAATTTTTTCGCTCTTTGAGTGCGACCAAACTGCAATTGTAAAGGCGCCACATCCGAAACGCCGCGCACGCTGATAGTACTTTTTAATACTGGATATTTCAGCTGTAACCAACGCAGTGTTGGTTCGCCAACAATAGAAAAAGCGAGACTTTTGTCACTTCCGCCTGCAAGCACGGATAAGATATCAAACTCTGAGTAGTAGTCTTTGCGCTGCAGCAAATTACTGTCAAAATACGGCTCTAACTGAGGATAGGTGTAACCAAATCGACCTAAAAATAGATGCTCATTTAAGCCGTTGACATCAAATTGTTCAGCCTGCTTGTGTGTAACAAAGACATCTTCAATTGTGTAAATTGGCGCGCTCCAACACATTTGCATTGTGCCACGATACCAATGTTCAGACTCCATCCGCACATCAACATTTCCTCGCTCGATTTCTACAGACGAACGCTTTTCTGGATACACAGGGTAATTTGGTTGGTAATGATATTGTGCTGCAAACAGCTCGAAAATATCGATAAGCACACCCTGCTCTTGGGCATGTTCGATAATAAAGGGAGGATAATACTGCACTGCAAAGTTGATAAACGTTTTGCTTTCTTCCGCGGTTTTAGCGTAGCCAGCAAAAGACAAGGTACAACAAAGTAGCAATAATAACATCGTCTTTGGAAAGTAGATCAAAGCCACCTCCAAGACCTTGAACAAATAATAGACTAAGTATGACCGATCGCTGGGAATTTCCAAGTCAAAAAACCAGCCACACTCAAATCTACTAAATATACATTGCGGATCTAAATACCATCACCATCAATATGCAACCCACACTCACGATTTAGACCGAAGAAACGTGTTTCTTCCTCTGTCATGCCAGGTTCAAGCTTACGAGTAGTGTGAACATCCCCCATAGAAACATAGCCTTGCTCCCAGAGCGGGTGATAAGGCAAATCAAACTTTGTAAGATATTGATAAACATCACGATTATGCCAGTCAATAATAGGGTAAAACTTGACCGTGCCGCGACTGAGCTCAACGATTGGCTTATCCGCACGCGTTGAAGACTGTTGGCGACGTAAGCCACTGAACCAAGTGCCTGCGCTAAGTTCACGTAACGCTTGAGTCATCGGCTCAACTTTGTTTAGCGTATTGTATTTTTTAATCCCTTCTTCGCCTTGCTCCCATAACTTACCATACACCGCCTCTTGCCAAGCAGGACTCTGCTTAGCACGATATATCTTAAGATTGAGTGCCAAACGCTCTGACAGTGATTCTATAAATTGATACGTCTCAGGAAACAAATAGCCCGTATCAGTAAGTACCACGGGAATATCAGGCTGCTGCTGAGTCAAAAGATGTAACATAACCGCAGCTTGAATACCGAAACTAGAAGACAAAAAGTGAGTATCCGGTAAGTTTTCCAGTGCCCAAGCCACTCTCTGCTCGGCAGTTTTATCACTCAGTAGGGCATTAGCATCCGCGAGTAGCATCTGCTGAGTTGCACTGTCCAGAGTCAATATTTGCTTAAAATCACTCATTTTCTCATCCAATGGGCAGCGTAGCTGCCCGTTCTAAATCAAGCGTGGAAATCAGTTTTTGACACTTTTACTTCCGCAACGATTTCTTTGCGGATGACATAGTCACCAAAACATTCACCTTCGTTGCGCTCACCGACCCACTGACCAATCAACTCATCTAGCGCTGGCAGGAAGACGTCTTCGCCAACATTCTCCAAGTACAGCTTAGGAATGCGAGTACCAGCACGGTTACCACCTAAATACATATTGTATTTACCTGGTCCTTTACCCACGAATCCAACCTCAGCTAGCATCGCTCGGCCACAGCCGTTAGGGCAGCCAACTACACGAAGGATAATATTCTCTTCAGCAACCTCATGCTTGGCGAGCAGCTCTTCTACCTTTGTCACAAGCTCAGGTAAATAGCGCTCCGCCTCAGCCATCGCAAGTGGACACGTCGGTAGCGATACACACGCCATCGAGTTTTTGCGCTGTTCTGAATGTTTGCTATCTATCAAACCATGCTCGCGGGCAATTTGTTCGATTTGCGCTTTATCCTCAGCTGCAACTCCAGCAATAATTAAGTTTTGGTTTGCAGTCATGCGGAAATCCCCTTTGTGGATCTCTGCAATTTTGCGACAACCTGTTTTAAGTGGTTTATCTGGGAAATCTAAAATACGGCCATTTTCGATAAACACCGTTAAGTGATGCTTACCATCAATACCTTCAACCCAACCAAAGCGGTCGCCACGGTGAGTGAATTCATAAGGACGGCTTGGCTCAAACGTCATACCGGCACGGTTTTCAACTTCCGCTTTAAACGCCTCAGTGCCAAATGTATCTAGCGTATATTTAGTTTTTGCATTTTTACGGTTTACTCGGTTACCCCAGTCACGTTGCACAGAAACCACATGCTCAGCAACGGCAAGTGTATGCTCAAGCGGAATAAAGCCAAGGTCATCTGCTTTACGTGGATAGGTATTAACGTCACCATGGGTCATCGCCAAACCACCACCCACAAGCACGTTAAAGCCAACTAGCTTGCCTTCATCTGCGATAGCAACAAAGTTAAGGTCATTGGCATGCACATCGACTTCATTGTTTGGCGGAATAGTAACGGTGGTTTTGAACTTACGTGGTAAATACGTATCGCCCAAAATCGGCTCTGCCGTTGTCTCGGTTTTTTCACCGTTCAACCAGATTTCAGCGTAAGCTTTGGTTTTGGGTAGCAAGTGCTCTGAAATTTTAGCCGCCCACTCGTATGCTTCTTGGTGTAACTCGGATTCAACCGGGTTAGTTGTACACAACACGTTGCGGTTTACATCACCCGCCGTCGCAATAGAATCGATACCTACGCTATTCAGCAGCTGGTGCATCCCTTTGATGTTTGGCTTCAATACACCGTGGAACTGGAAAGTTTGACGCGTTGTCAGACGAATGCTGCCATACATGGTTTTATCCGCTGCAAACTCATCAATCGCCAACCACTGATGTGGTTTTATGATACCGCCAGGCATACGAGCTCGAAGCATCACGTTATGCAGTGGCTCAAGGCGTTGCTTAGTACGCTCTGGGCGGATATCGCGGTCATCTTGCTGATACATACCGTGGAAACGGATCAATTGGAAGTTATCCGCAGTAAAGCCACCGGTTAGTTGATCGGTCAGATCCGTTGAAATTGTGCCACGTAAGTGGGCACTTTGTGACTTCAAACGCTCATTATCAGAAAACTTTGCGTTTGCATCGAGCTTACTATTCGGTTTGATTTCAGAGTTGCTCATTGTCTTTCCTACATTAAAATTGGCTGACGGTATAACAAGACGCGTTAGTAAACGTCTTTCTGATAACGGTTTGCGCTACGCAATGCTTTAAGATATTGCTCAGCTTGTTCATCATCTTTCCCTCCATGGGTTTTAATGATGTCGATAAGTGCTTGGTGTACATCTTTGGCCATTCTGCTAGCGTCACCACAGACATAAAAATGAGCGCCCTTTTCAAGCCATGCAAATACAGCTTCGCCCTTCTCGCGCAGTCTATCTTGCACGTAAATCTTTTCTGCCTGATCACGGCTAAATGCCAAATCTACATGTGTTAATAAACCCGACTTTACATACTTTTGAATTTCTACTTGATAAAGGAAATCTTCCGTAAAGTGTGGATTACCAAAGAACAGCCAGTTTTCACCCTCAGCGTCACGCGCCTCACGTTCTTGCAAGAAGGCTCTGAACGGTGCGATACCTGTACCTGGACCAACCATGATCACAGGTGTGGCATTGTCGACAGGTAATCTAAAGTTATCGTTGTGCTCACTGAATACTTTCACTTTCGTGCCTTCTTCAGCACGATTCGCTAAATAACCTGAGCAGCCGCCAAAATGCTTTTCACCAAAGGTATCAAATTCAACTAAACCTACGGTTAAATGCACCTCTTCTTCCACCTCAGCTTGGCTTGACGCGATAGAGTACAGGCGCGCTTGTAATTTGCGACAACAATCAACTAGCGCTTGCGCCTCAATGTTGGCAGGATTTTGCTTAATCACATCAAAGATTTGACGTTCTTCGATATAAGCACGCAATGCCGCTTTATCGTTTGCAAGTGCGCTTAGTTCCTCATTCCCAGTCGCAATCGCATACTTCTCAACAAAGCCAGGATAGGACTGTGTTAGCTCAAGATGTTCAATCAACGCCGTTTCTAATGAAACGGTGAGTTCACCTATTTTAACGGTTTGTGCTTTGTCGAGTTTTAAGACATCGATCACCGCCGCCACTTCTTGTGGGTCATTTAAGAAATACACGCCAAGTGAATCACCCGGCTGATAGGTGATATCAGAGCCTTCAAGGGAAATTTCAATGTGACGCACATCTTTACTTGAGTTTCTGCCAGTGATCTTTTGTACCACACTCAGCTCGGCCGCGAATGGGTTTTGCTTTGTATATTGACTAGCTGCGGCCTGAGGAGCACCAAACGGCATGCTGATAACATTACCACCACCTGCTTGCTGCTGAGCTTTAAGCGCAGGCTCCAACGCATCTAGCGCCTGTGCGATCCACGCCTCCGCTTCAGCCTCGTAATCCACATCTAAGTCAGCACGTGGCACAACAATTTCAGCGCCAAGGGCAGCCAACCGCGCTTCAAAATCCTTTGCTGTTTGGCAGAAGAATTCATAACTTGAATCACCAAGGCCAATCACAGCTTGCTTTACACCTTCCAGTTTAGGCGCCTTCTTACCAGCTAAGAATTCATGCAATGCTTCTGCATCTTCTGGTGGCTCACCCTCACCGTAAGTAGAGACAGCAATCACTAAGAACTTCTCTTTCTTCAGGTTGGCAGGTTTGTAGTCAGCCATATTGACCAACTTAGTCGTCAAGCCACGCGCTTCCGCCTGAGCTTTAATTTGGTTTGCAACCCCTTTTGCGTTACCAGTTTGTGAACCAAATAAAATAGTCAGAGGTGCAGACTCGTCAGCGCCCGCTGTTGCTTGTCCAGCAATACCTGATAATGCAGCTGAATTTGCGGTTGCGGCTAAATAGCCACTTACCCATGCCTGTTGGATTGGATTTAACTCTCCAACTAAGCCTTGTAGTTTTTGCAGTTGTTCATGTGTCAGCGGACTTGCTGCAGCATTAAGTTGACTTAACAACATCATGGATCCCCGTACCCAAAAGGTTTTGCTTGCTCATTGCATAACTGGCTCGCACGCAGCGTAGCCTACTTTTATTAGCGTGAAGCATACGTGGCAAATTGAGAGATCAAAAAGAATAGAATCTGCTTTTATATTCCTTTTAGTTATTGAAGATTGAAAAGTCCAAAGAAAACAGATTAAAAGAAGTTCGATATTTAACCGTTAAAAAGTTTAACATTGCCGTAACAGTTTTGATGCAAAATCAAACTGTCATACACAGACAAATCAATAATACAGATAATCATAATAATGAGACTAAAAATGAAACACGGGAAATATATAAACCTAATACTCAGTTCTTATTGCTCAATACTCAGCTTAAGCGCTGCTGCAGAAGTTACAAATGGCAGTTTCGAGAGCTGGAGCGGTCAAGTCCCTAGTGGATGGACGACGATAGACTCGGGCATCACACTTAGCTCGGTTACGACACCAATAAAAGACGGTAATCTTGCCGCTGCGGTGCAGGTAACTACTGCAACACAAAGTAGCACAGACTTACAACAGCAAGTAAACGTTGAAGCAGGTAAAAGCTATCAATTTAGCACTTGGGTCTATCACACGGAAGGTGGCGTCAAAGCACGATTAGTGGTGGACGGCTATCATGGTTATTCAGATCAGTTCAATGTCGGGCAGTGGCAACAACTTAGCTATACCTATACCGCAACTGCAACCACTGCGATTAATGTTGGCTTACGTTTTTACGATGGCAGTGGTTTTGACGGTAATGAAACTGTCTACGTTGACGGCTTTGGCCCAACTTCTACCACACCAGAGCCACCTCAGAGCTGTCAAAATAATAGTGTCACTCTCGCTTTGATGACCGATAATTATGGTAGTGAAACAAGCTGGCAAATCACTAATACAGCAAACACAACCGTTGCTAGTGGTAGTGGCTATAGCAATAATCAATCGGTAAATGAAAACTTATGCCTTAACGACGGTAGCTATACCTTTACGATTTTAGACAGCTATGGCGACGGAATTTGTTGCACCAATGGTAATGGCCAGTATACCTTAACGCACGCTGGTACAACGCTTGCTTCCGGCGGCCAGTTCAGCAATCGTCAAGATCATACCTTTACGCTTGGCACAACTACACCTCCCCCTTCAGGCGATGGTTACTATGCCTCTGCTGCTGGACTGAGCGGTTATGCACTGAAAACAGAGTTACACCAGATTATTCGTAACCACCAATCACAAGGATATTCTGCTATTTGGAGCTTTATCGATCAGAACGAGCGCGACCGCTATTTTGAAAAAGATAACAGTATATTAGATCGCTACTCTGAAAAGCCAACGGCAAATGATAGTGTTACTTATGTCTCTACCGGATCACAATGCGGCAGTTACAGCGGCGAGGGCGATTGCTATAATCGTGAACACTCATTCCCTAAATCTTGGTTTGGTGGCCAAGTAGAACCGATGAATTCAGATATCCATCATATTTTTGCTTCCGATGGTTATGTAAATTCTAAGCGTAGTAACTATCCATTTGGTGAAGTAGGAAGCGCTTCTTATACCTCAAGTAATGGTAGTCGCTTAGGTTCAGCATCTGGTATTAACTACAGCGGTACCGTATTTGAGCCTATTGATAGTTTCAAAGGAGATTTTGCTCGTGCCTACTTCTATATGGCAACGCGTTATCAAGATGTGATTGCAAATTGGCAAAATAATACCAGCTACAGCAATGCGGTACTCAATGGCACACAACAGCAAGTCTTCGAAACTTGGGTCGTCAACATGCTAAAAAGATGGCATAACGAAGATCCTGTCGATGCCCTAGAGCAAGCGCGCAACCAAGCGGCTTATGAATTTCAGGGTAACCGAAATCCATTTGTAGACCATCCAGAGTTTGTCGAAGCAATTTGGTAACTATAAATAAAAAAGGCCAATAACTGGCCTTTTTCAATAACATCATTTTGGCTAATATTTAGCGAGGGTTAATTGTAAGTGGCTCAATCGTCACTTTAGCATTACCACTTGCGCCCATATGCCCGTTGTAAGTTTGTCCTTCAAACAAAGTGTAAAACACATCAACGTAGTCATCATCGTTAGTAAACCAATGGCTTGGCATCGCTTTGATCAATTGATTCGTCAGTTGCGGGATAATCGCATAGCCTTGAACATTGGGATCAGGAATAGCGCGCATCACTTGCGTCACAATATCCAAAAGTGTTGTTGCTAATTCTTGATAGTTAGTATTGTCGTCTTGCTCCATCAGCAATAAATCTGCCGCTTGCCAACGATATCGCTCCCAGTGAATGATAATTTGATTAGGCGTATAGTCCGTACCATCGTGGTCCAAATATGGCATGTCCACAATATCTAAAACGGGCTCATCTCGGGATGGGTTGACGCCTGTTACAATGCCGTAAACTTCCGCAGCCCCAGATACCCAAGGCTCTTCATCGTCATTTAGTCTGATTTTCTTCAATACACTGGTTGAAATCGGCTCAGCATCATCGTTGCTCTGCACAGCGGTTGATGGCATTGCTAAGCCTTGCTTGGCAAATACTTGCTTCATTACCTGAATGCCTTCTTGTTTTACCTTATTGCTATCAAGTTCAACGATTAGCACGGGTCGCTCTGGCATTGTATGTGCGTCAAGTAAATGCAATTGACCTTGCTCATCAAAGGCCTCGACATATTGCCAGTGCTTATCATCACCTTTAGGCGCAAAAGCAATTAATGGCGCTTCACCTTGTTGCCACTTTGTTAGCATTTCGCTAGAAGCAATACGCAGCTGATATAGATTAGAGCTATAGTCAGTCAGGCCTTTTAACGAGCGAGTGTACTGGCTCGCTTCTGTCATGAGCTGCTTAGTTGACCCCTGAACTTGTAGCTGCTCCAGTGAAACTGCATCCTGATACTGGCTAAGTTGACTTTGAACTTGGGGGCCTACGTGATTAAGTGATAGCGCTAATTTTTTCGCAATTTGCTTCTTTATATCAGTAACTTGAACTGGTGCAGCGTTAAATTTATCAAGCTGCTTAAGTGAACTGTAGGTATTAAGATTAACCTTGCCTGCCGCAGAACTTGCGAAAGACATTCCGCCGAGCATGGCTATCATTAGGGTAGAGAGGGTTACATGTTGTTTCATCTTGCGTTCCTAGAAATAATCCGTGTTATGGAATAAACAAGATAAAACAACAAAAACAAATTATCAATACATTAACATAGTTAACATATAAAACAATTTAATCTAGCTTTTAGAGTTTTTATTCTTCTACTGGGTAGATAGTAATTTCTATACCGGCACCTATTGCAGAGATCCTAAGCAACGTATCGGCCTGTAGTGCTTGCGAAAAGCACTTGGGTGACTTGCCTGAGTTAAAGCCAATATCAAAAGTTCGCTTAGTACAACCTAGCCATTGCTTAAGTGCCGCTTTAGAGCAAGACTCAATTAACTCACACAGTTGGTTAATCGCTTTGTCAGAGGTTAATTCATTGGTATTTGCTTCGATGCGAGCCAATTGACGATAGTCATCTTGATCGTAATGCAGCACGATAGCATTTTTCTTTAAATCCGAAACTAGCGCACTAATATCCTGCTTTGACTCCAGTTCCAAATCGACATTTAAAAATTGAATTTCAGACATGTATTAAAAGCTACCTTGTAAAGCTAAATCGAGTAATGACTTATTTATCAGTGTGATAAGGACATTACTTATTGGACAATGCGACAATTTGTCACATTCTAAGCACCGTGCGTTATAGTTATCATACTCACGAACAACTAGAATAACATATTGTGATGATTAAAAAACTGCTAAAACCCGCACGTAAACTCCACAAGTACCTTGGCTATTTGCTGTTTTTACAGATCTTTGCTTGGCTATTAGGCGGGTTAGTCATGAGCGCGATCCCATTGGAAAAGATCCATGGTAAACACTTAGCGCATAGAAGCTTAGACAACCCCTTTCCCACTGCCGCGTACCAAGCTGATCTCAATCAGTTAGTACAAAGCACGGTGCAAGTGCGCCAAATCCAGTTCGGCCATTTTCTCGATACTCCCATCATCAAACTTAACCAAGATGAGCAGCTTATTTTCAACGGGATAACAGGCGCACCTTTTACCACTCCAAATCAACAGCAAATAATACAACAGGCTAACCAACACCTATTAATTGCAGCGGATGTGAGCGAAATTGAACGACTTGCCAAAGCCCCCAGAGAAGCAGGTTACAAGGAAGATGTTTGGCGAGTCGAGTATAACGATATCTTCTCCACTACCCTGTATCTTAGCGCAACCAGCGGTGAAGTTGTGACGGTTCGTAGCACGCTGTGGCGCATCTTTGATTTTTTTTGGATGTTACACATTATGGATTACGACGAACGTGAGGATTTTAATAACCCCTTGCTCATTTCCTTCGCCGCTACGAGTGTGCTCTTTTGTCTAACAGGGATATTGTTATTATTGCAATCTCCACCTTGGAGAAAACGTCGCCCTGCACTGAATAAATAAAGGGGTTTACCGTATACGCTTGTTGGTATTGATGATTTTTTTGATATAGTGACATTCCCTGTATTCCACCATTTGGTGAGAGGTTATGTCACGATATTGCTATATCTTAGCGCTTGGCTTATTTGTATTAACGGCTAACGCTCAAGAATTCACGTCTTTCTCAAAAGCAAAGAAACATTTATCACAACAAGTTACCGACAATACCCGCACGCTTTATTGTAATTGTAATATAAAAAAGCAAGGCAAAAAGCTGGTGCCCGATCCCGCAAGTTGTGGTTATACCCCGAGGTTACCTTACACTCGCAACGGCAAAGAAAACGCCCGTGCTCAGCGCATTGAGTGGGAGCATATCGTGCCCGCGTGGGAATTTGGACATCAGTTGCAGTGCTGGCAAGATGGGGGCAGAAAGCACTGCCGTAAAGTCAGTGAACAATTTAGGAGAATGGAAGCAGATATTCACAATCTTGCTCCAGCGATTGGTGAAATCAATGGGGATCGGTCTAATTTCCGTTTTGGCATGTTACCTAGTACTGAAGCAAATTATGGTGCATGTCCAGTCAAGATAGACTTTAAATTACGCCGAATTGAACCTCCAGAATATGCAAGAAAACGCATCGCTGAGGCGTATTTTTATATGGAAAAAACCTACGGGCTAAATATCTCCTCACAGCAGCGGAAATTATTCACGGCTTGGCAGAAACAGTGATTGCGAGATAACCCAAGCAGTGCTAGTTTTTAGTCATACAACTAAAACAGGAACGTGAATACGATGCAACGTATTACTCTAGTTTTCGCATCAACAGCAATGAGCTTGTTATTAACCGCTTGTGGTGGCGGTGGCAGCGATTCATTAGGCACCGACAACCCTGGTAATAACACGGGACAAACCGAGCCGCCAACTTGGACGTTTAATCAATTTCCTGCGTCAAGTCAGTTTATTAACTATTGCGCCTCGCCAAGAACGGGTACTGACAAATATAACAACAACCAACCTTATCCCGATAAGGTTGGTACGGCGATGCATGAAAAAATGTGGCTCCGCTCTTTTACCAACGAAACCTACCTTTGGTACGACGAAGTACTAGATAACGACCCAACACAATTCGATACCGTTATTGATTACTTCGAGCAATTAAAAACAAACCAAACGACAGCGTCGGGTAATGCCAAAGATCAATTTCATTTCTACGAATCTTATGAAAGCTTCCAAAAAGAAGCGCAATCGGGTGTTGCAACCGGTTATGGCATTCGTTGGGCGGCCATATCCACATCACCACCACGTAATTTTACTGTCGCCGCAGTAGAGCCTAATTCACCAGCCGCGAATGCAGGGATCGTACGTGGAGATAAGATCCTCTCGATAGATGGCGTCGACTTTATTTCAAGTGATAATACCGCTGCACTGAATGCTGGCCTATCACCAGAGCAAAGCGAGCCTCATAACTTTGTATTTGAAGATAAAGCGGGTAACGACAAATCAGTCACCCTGACTTCAGTCGATATTGAAACCTCACCGGTACAAAACGCTAAAGTCATTAGCTATGGCGGCAAGCAGGTTGGGTATGTGCAGTTCAATCAATTTATTCCAACAGCGCAAGAAGGATTAATTGAAGCCTTTAATCTATTTAAAACACAACAAATAGACGACTTGGTACTCGACATGCGTTACAACGGTGGTGGTCGCGTCATTATGGCAGCGCAACTAGGCTATATGGTTGCGGGCAACAGCAGCCTAAATAAAACCTTCACTTATAGCACCTTAAATGACAAGCGTACTGCTGAAGAAGAACGAACAGAGTTTGAGTCTAGAGCGATTAACTGGGCTGAAAACAAGTTTACAACCACCTCTTTACCTACGGTAACTTTACCTAGAGTTTATATCCTCTCAACACGAGGCACGGCCTCTGCCAGTGAAAATGTAATTAATGGCCTGCGCGGCATTGATGTTGAAGTCTTTTTGATCGGTGGTACCACTCGAGGCAAGCCCTACGGCTTCGTGCCCGCGCAAAACTGCGGCACGGTTTACTATACCATCCAATTTGGTTCAGAAAATGCGAAGGGCTTTGATGCATATGCCGATGGCTTTACCCCTTCAGGAGCGTCAAGCAGCGGTGAAATTGGCCTAAGTGCACAAGTGCCAGGTTGTATTGTCGCTGATGACTTCTCAGCACCGCTTGGCAGTCAGGAGGAAGATCTTTTCGCCGCAGCACTGACACATATAGATACCGGTCGTTGCCCAAATGTAGCGCAATTTGCGCCTACCGCTCAGCCACAGTATCAAAATAAGGAGCATGCGGTTACGCTCCCAGTCTATCCACTACGGGAAAATGCAATTTTAATGAAGCCTAAGGAGCCGCAATAATGGCGCTGCTAAAAGCGGTGAAAATCACCGCTTTGGCTTTATTGCTGCAAGCGTGCAATAGCGCGCCTGCAGCAACTTCGGTTAATGAAGCTGTACTCTCGGCTTCTTCGCCCGAAGTGTTATCACAACTCAAGCAAGCTATAGTAAAACTCAAAGGCGGTGTACCACCGACGCTCGCAAGTACCGTTTTTCTACGTAGTCCAACACTACTGCTTGAGCATGGGCAAAGCCTTGATGGTAATGGCAGTCCAATTTTAGGCGCCCATAATCTCGCTTATGAAAGTTTCATCTTGCAGCTTCGCGACACCCAGTGTGTGCTCTACTATCCGAAAAAAGATACTTATGTCGTGCTCAGTAAAGTTAGCTGCAAAAAGCTAGAAAAATAACGCCAGCCGTAATTCTCTTAACCTCAGTTCAGGCTAGCAAAATGGCGCTTTAACACGTCACATAATGCCTGTACTTTGGCCGTTCGGTGAACCAGTACATGGGTAACTAGCCAAACTTGGCTTAACCATTTTAACTCATCACGCAACACTGGCTGTAAATCTGGGTAACGCTTTGCTACATCGTGCTGTAGCCCACCAATACCTAAACCATTAACAATGGCACGCGACGCATCTGACGTTTCAGATACCCTAAGCGTCACTTGTGTCTCAGGGATATGTTCATCTACCCAAGCGAAATATGGCACTCTTGCATTAAATCCGGCCACACCAGAGACAAAGTAATGCGCCTGTAACGCTTCAAGTGTTTTAGGGATCCCCATACGCTTGATATAGCTTGAAGACGCATACAAGCCTGCTTCTAAAGTATTTAGATGCTGCACTATGTAGTCGGGCTCATCGGGCTTTGGTCCTGCCCTCACCGCAACATGCGCCTGTCCGTGATCTAAGCGTAAACGCTTTTGGTCGAGAATAACTTCAAGTTGTACCTGTGGATGTAATTGCTGAAAAGTCAAACAAGGCTCCGACAGCATATCCATAAAGCCACTGACCGTTGTCACCAAAAGCTTACCTCTAAGCTGGCTGTCCGAGGCAACAATAGAAGTACTCAACTCCATCAAGCGCTCGTCTATTTGACTCGCCGTCGCAAGTAGCTTTTCTCCAGCCTGTGTTACCTGATAACCTCGGGCATGACGGTGAAATAACCGCGTTCCCAAGGCTTCTTCTAAGCTATTTATTCGCCTCAGTACCGTACTGTGGTGGATCTCTAAATGCTCAGCCGCCGCTGATAAGGTGCCAAGCTTGGCAACCGTATAAGCGACCTTAAGATCCTGCCAATCTGTGAATTTATCCATAACCACCTCTGTGCATATATGCACACAAGCTTTGCGTTTATTTCGGTTTTGTGCAAGTAAAATTTTGCTACTATCACTTTAACGAAACAAAATAAGGTATCAGCAAGATGACTACAGCAAAAATTATCGCACTAGCAGGCAGTTTAAGAAAAGACAGCTACAACCAATTACTCATCCAAGCCGCGGCAAACTTTGCACTAGAAAGTGGCGCAGAAGTAGAAGTGATCAAGTTACAAGATTTAGATATTCCAATGTTCGATGAAGATCTTGAAGCGCAAGGCACTCCAAAAGGAGCTCAACTTTTAAAAGACAAGCTGCGCGATGCCGATGGTATTCTATTAGCAAGCCCAGAATACAACGGCTCCTTCACTGCAGTGCTCAAGAACGCAATAGACTGGGCCTCTAGAACAGAACAAGGTGCAGTGCCAGCATTTAGAAACAAAGTAGTGGCACTCTATGCAGCCTCACCAGGCGGCTTAGGTGGATTACGTGGCCTAAACCATGTTCGTGATGTGTTGTCTGGCATTGGCAGTTTAGTCCTCGCAGACCAATTGGCTGTACCTAGCGCATTTAATGTATTTGATGATCAAGGTAAAATTAAAGACCCAGAACTTGCTGAAAAAGTATCAAGCCTCGCTCTGCAACTGGTGTCAGTTGCAAGTAAGCTAAAATAACTTTCAATCTCTCGTTCATATCTTGCTATGGACGCTTAGCTCATGCACACTAAGCGTCCAAAGCGAATTAGAGGCGCTATATCAGCCTTGTAATAATGGATACGAATAACGGGAGTCAGCTTTGCAAAGCACTCAGAGTCACCTATTTACCCCCTACCTCTCACACCATTTTCATTGCATTCAGTTTGATCCTGACAGCTTTGACGCGCTTTCCTTTGAACAGCAAAATATACTCCTGCCCGCTTCACTAGATAAAGCAGTGGCGAAAAGGCGAGCCGAGTTTTTAGCGGGACGGATATGTGCCAAGACCTGCCTTGCGCAATTTGGACAAGGTGACTTTACGCTACTTAACGGCTCCGATCGGGCGCCTATCTGGCCTGCTAATATTGTTGCCAGTATCACCCATACTCGAGGGATCGCGGCTGCGATTGCTACAGATGATATCGCCGTGAAAGGCTTAGGCATTGATATCGAAAGAGATATGAAACCGAAGCAGGAAGTCGAACTACAACGGCAAATCTTACATCCTGAAGAAGCTGAAATTTTTGCGCTTTTTGGTGAGCAAGTGCACTGCCCATTGACTGTTATTTTCTCGGCCAAAGAAAGCATATTTAAGGCACTTTATAGTACGGTGCAAAAGTTCTTTGGTTTTGATGCCGTCAAGCTGACTCAGTTTGACGACAAGAAACTTATTTTCACTTTGATGGAAACGCTACACAAGGATTTAGGCAAAGGACAACAAGTGGAAGTATATTACCAATGTAAAGACGCCTTAGTGCTGACCGAGTGTGAATACATCGCACAGTAAAACCATACCTGTTTGACCTAATACTTACTCAACTTGAAGGGTGAAATACCATACTAGCTGTGTTAAAAACTTCTCATTTAGAACTAAAAAACGCCCACTTGGGGCGTTTAATCTGAAGTTTGGATAAAAATTCATTTAGCCATTTTCAAAAGTCAACTTACTGAAACACAACATTTTCACTGCCAGCAGCCGCTTTAAAGCGCGCTATCAGCTTTTCACAGTCCTGTAAGATCTCCGCTTCTAGGCGCTCTTCAGCACGCCAACGCTGGCTATCCATTTTGAAAATCTCTTTTTTAGAATACTTCTTACGCGCATCATGAGTTGGCATTTCTTTGACTTCATCATACATCTGATAAACACCTGGATAACTCTGTTGTAAGTCAACTTCCTCGTCAAAGCTATATTGCGAGATGAGTACCCAAACTCGTAAACACCCTTCAGAATATTCACATTGTTTTTCCTTCATCGCACGCGCGATCAAGTTAACGCTATCCGCAATTTTTCCATTGCGCTGCTGCCGTGACTTTTCAAGCTCAGCAGCCTTTTGCTCGCGATGTTTGGCAATCTGCTCTTTTTGCACCTTCAGTTGCCATAGTAATTTACCCGCGTAAAACGCCAGTCCAGCAATAATCAGGGCACCAATAATGATTGCGATGATCCATGCAGTATTCATTACTTATCATCTTCCTCAAAGTCGTCGTCTAACCATTCATTTGCTAGATCATTACTCATAAACTGATCCATTGGATCATCTTCTAGCATATCGCCTTCTTCAAACTCATCATCAATTCCTAAGATCTCACATAGCTCCTGATGACGTGCAATGCCGCGATTGAAGTATTTCGCATCTTTACCTGTTAGCAGTTCACCGCGTTCATGGCGTTCAAGTAGCGCCATCAAGCGTTCGTCATTTTCTAACTGCTCTAGCTCTTGCTCTGGAGTTAACGTCTCTACCGCTGTAGTTAACTTAACTTGCGGCTGTAGATGGCGCTTCATCTCTGGCTGTGTATTCGATTTAGTCGGTTGTGGCTCAGCAACCAAAGAAATGGGCTTTTTGCTACCAACACGCGGATCTTTATTGGTCGTCGTGTTTGATTGCTCTTTCACTAGGATCTCTGGTGCATTTCTAGAACCCGGCTTTTTACCCTTGGTTTTTTTGCTACGCTGCTCTTTGAGTGCACGTAATGCTTGGAGCTTTTCTTTACTCAGCCTTGGTGTTCCATTAGCTGCAACTTTACGTGTCTTTTTCTTTCTGGTCATAATTGGTTATCCAAAATTCTCGCGTTAACTACGCTTGGTGAGAATGATGACATCATTCCCAATAAATTCTAATTCACAATCCTGCTGCGCGGCAAAATACGCAAAGCTTTCCCGGCTAAAAAATGAAATATGGGTTAGGTCATTTTTATAGTGCCAATTCGCAAAGCGTGCTTTATCAATGACGAGCTTGGTCATCAATGCCAGCGGCTTTCCCACTTTTAAGCATGCTAACAATTGCGTTAATACTTTTGCAGGTTCTGCTAAATGTTCCACCACTTCTGTACTGACGATAAAGTCGTACTGACGAGTCAGTACACTGGCATCATTAGCATAGTACAGGTCAAACAAAGCCACCTGATGCCCTGCTTCCTCAAGCATTTTCGCAAGCAGTGGGCCAGGCCCACAGCCAAAATCTAAGCCTTGGCTTGGTGTCGCCAAACGTGCCAACAGTGGATCCGCCACTCGTGCTAGAAAGCGACGATAGCCTTCATCGGCCAGATCGTTTTCATGGCTATCATAAATGGCCTTTTCTTGAGCTGGTGTTAATCTCGACTTGGGATCAACCATCACCAACTGGCAGGTTTGACATTGCCAGTACTGTCGATACTTGTCTTGATGGTAGGCTTCAAGCTGATTACCTTGGCACAGGCCACAACTGAATAGAGTTGAATCTTGCAATGGTCAACAGTGATTGCTTAATAAGGCGGCTATTGTATCAGGTATAATAGAGGCAACCAAATAAAAAGGCGGCAGAGATCACTCTCTACCGCCTACTAATCTGAGCGTCACAACTGGACACTTCTCCCTTCGACTTTTAAGTCTTATTATTATTCTTTTTATTTTATTGTCGTCCGTATTGTTTTTATTTTAGACTTCCGTGACACTTTCCATATTGTTTTTATTATGAGACTTCCGTGATTTTCTTATTCTCGGTCTTCCTGACGCTTTCTTGATAGTCCTTCGTACCCAACTAGATACATAACTTTGCCACCTACGCTTCCGTATCGAATTGTCCCTTTTTTTGTATTGCTTGGCGACAACGAATAATCTACGCTCCTGAGCTTGAGTTACAACTGTTTAATAACAAATTTCTTACCTTAATTTTTTTAATTAAACAGAAAAAATATGAATTACATAAACTTACACTGAACAATAGCTTAAAAATAAGCTAAAACTCACATGCTGCACAAGCAAATGTCCTACATTAAAAGTGAGATATATCTCACAACCTCAACAACAAAAAAAGGCAGCCTATGCTGCCCTTTTTTCAATAGTAAGAGTTTACACTGAGAGAGGTAAACTCACTATACGACTTTAGTGTAGACCACCTAAGTACTTAGATAATACTTCGATGTCTTTGTCTGTAAGCTTCTGTGCGATATCACGCATCATACCATTCATGTCGTTGTTACGAGTGCCATCACGGAACTTCTCAAGCTGTGATTTGATGTACTCAGGGTGCTGGAATGACACTTTAGGGAACTTAGCTAAAGAAGTACCGTTACCACGAGGACCGTGACACGCAGCGCAAGCTGGAATACCACGCTCAGCATCACCGGCTTTATATAGCTTCTGACCTACAGCAACAACATCTTCCGGCGTTGAACCCGCAGACATAGATAAAGAAGAGAAATAGGCGGCTAAATCTTTCATATCTTGATCTGACAGCGGCATAGCCATACCACTCATCACAGGATCCATACGCCCTTCTTTACCACCAGACGTCATACCTAGCTTGAACTCTTGTAGTTGCTTATAGATATAATCTGCATGCTGACCTGCGATTTTAGGATACATAGTCACAGGGGCATTGCCATCTGGACCGTGACATGCTGCACACGTTGCAGACTTTGCTTTACCTGCTTCCGCGTCACCATCGAATGCCGATGCGTTGCTTGCTGACAACGTACCAAGCAACATTGTTAAAGTTAATGCTATTTTTTTCATGGTAAATTCTCTGTTTCCGACCCTGTAATTCGTACCCTCGCGAACAAAGTCGCTCTCTTTATTGCTCGGGCAAATAATACCAATCAGTACTAATTAGGTTGTTATGTTAATCAGATGAATCATACATGCAAACTTAGCAAATATAACGCCAAACAGCACCGATCCATCTAAATACGCCTTGCTCAGTAGTGACTACTGATAGGTATACACTTTAGATTGACATTGCAATTTCTACATTCTACACGATATTACTTTCTCTGGCACGTTTTCTGCCCATATTAAGCTTATAATTTATAGGGACTTGACCTAGATTAATTAATATTGGGACGACGCTTCGGCCAATTAGCAACAAAAGCGGCATTTAGAACAAACCTCACAATGCTTTTGGTTTCCGTCATACTGTTATAAAATACGCAATTCCATCCGCGAAAGTTTAATCAGTTAGGAGTCAGCGTGCTAAAATCTCGCGTTAAATACAATCAGGCACAATTTATCACAAGTGCCCCAGATATCAGTAAACTGCCACCAGACACTGGAATTGAAGTTGCTTTTGCGGGTCGCTCTAACGCTGGTAAGTCGAGCGCACTCAATACGCTTACAGACCAAAAGCTGGCACGCACCAGTAAAACACCTGGCCGGACTCAGCTTATTAATACTTTTTCTCTAGGTGAAGATCAGCGTTTGATTGATTTACCTGGCTATGGCTTTGCAAAAGTCCCATTAGAGATGAAAAAGAAATGGCAAAAAGCATTAGGTGAATATTTACAACGCCGCAAATGTCTTAAAGGGATTGTGGTGTTAATGGATATTCGTCACCCTCTTAAAGATCTCGATATGGATCTCATCAACTGGGCGACAGGCAGCAATATACCGGTATTGGCGTTGTTGACTAAAGCCGATAAGCTAAAACAAGGTAAGCGCAAAGCAGAAGTACTACAAGTACGTCGTGCGCTATCTGAAATAGACGGTGATATCACTGTTCACGCGTTTTCTTCTTTGAAAGGTATCGGATTGAACGAATTGGCGTGGAAACTGGATGATTGGTACTTAGGTCCGTTTGTCAAAGAAGCTCAAGAGGAAGCAAGCGAGTAATACCAATTCGCTAACGTAGGGCGCGCTTAGCTAAGATAAAAGCGCGTCTTTGCCGACATCAGATAAAAGCCTTTTTCATCTTCCTCGAGCAATTCAGCCCACTGATAATAGACATTTCGTGAAATTCTAGCGGTTAAACCATAATTGAGTGTGAGAAATGGAATATCTCCCCCATTAACATGCTCAAGCGCTAATGGAAACACATCACAAATGGGCCATTCTCGGCCTAAATTATCTATCGCGATAATACACGGTGATAACTCCAAAGCTGATGCTTCATCACAATAACACCATTGCTCGATGATAAAAGGATGAGCAAGCACCTCTATCTCACAACTTTCTGCAGGTGTTTTTAACCAATACTGCTGACCATCAAAGGTTAAAACACTAGCAAACAAGGCAACTAGCGATTGCCGTTTAATTTCACGCTCTTGATGAAACCAACGACCATCCGCTGCAATTTTGATGTCAGAAAAACCGCACGACGGCGCCGACCAATTTTCGGTCGGCGCATGAGTCGTAACATACTGTTTGATTAACGCATCAATTTTGTTCATCAAAAACCAAGTTGAAGCTAACAGGCACGCTAGTCGCGATAGTCTTCAGACCCGCGATTTCTCGTAGCGCTTCAATTCCTTTATCTAACCCAAACTGCTTAGAATCGAGAATAAATGCATTTACCGGTGTAACCACCAAGCCATTTGCACTTTTCGTTATCAATAAGTCTAGGCTGATCTTTTGGATCTGACCATGCAGTGTCAATGTTGCTGTTACATCATTGATTTTTTGTGTACCAGCTTTAAGTTTAGCAAGCACTTCAGAAACATCAGCGTTAACTTTCGCCTTTGGGTGTTGCGCTACATTGAACAGCATCTTTTGCATGCGTTCATTACGGATCGGGATCATCGTTTCAACGCTTGCCAGGTCAATATTAACCTCAAGCTCGCCTTTAGCAGATAATGTACCATCTATCGTTTTAAAATGATGTACTTCTGCAACGCTAGTCTGTTTCACAGACACAAAACTAACATCGCTTTGTTGTTGATTAAATTGCCAAGCTGCGAACGCCTGAGAAGAAATAAGTGCACTACCTAAAAGAAGGTACTTTAGCATGACGACTTCCTTATGAAATGAGAGTGAATTGCATTTGAGCGCTCAGTGTAAAACGCAGTGCAAATTAAATAAACCTTTAATCATAAACTCGTCGTTATGTTGGAATACTTTTACGCCCATCGTATTCACTTTATAGCGAGAAAATAGCTTTAGTAGCCAAGCAAAAATGTTGTGATTTAGCTGCCCTAAACGATAAATTTTTAACTAAGTTAATAGGGGTTTCACCTGCACATTGATTGGGGAGTTACATCAATTGGTATCATCTTTGAAAAGAGAAGAAAAAGACGGCCCGTAAAAGTTACGAGCCGCTATAGCAATCTGGGGAGAAGCTATCAATACACTGTATCCTCTTTCGAGAGATACATCATCAACAGGATGTCCTACAGGATGAGGACGGCGCGAACTCTAACAAATAGACGTCCAGAAATAAACACCAAAAAGCAAAACTTGAGCCAATTTGATAAACTTTCAACGTTAATTTGTTTTTTGTTACTAGGGATTAACAGAAGCTACAAAATTAAGACGCTATGCTGCTAGTGTATACTTGCAAACAAAGATGAATGAAGTTGCACTAGTCTAATCGAATAGTGCAACTCGGATAGATTTTAATATCAACTAGTGTGCTTGTTCCCAGTTGTCACCACTGTCGGCTTCAACTAGTAACGGTACATCAAGTGCTGCCGCAGCGCTCATCAACTCACAGATCTTTTCACTGTATTCAGCAACTTTATCACTGTGTACTTCAAACACTAATTCATCGTGCACTTGCATGAGCAACTGGATATCATTGCTATCACAGCTTTGTAGCCATTCATCCACTTTAATCATCGCTTTTTTGATGATGTCCGCCGCAGTGCCCTGCATCGGTGCGTTGATGGCTGCACGTTCTGCTGCTTTTCTGCGAGCGCCATTACGCGCATTGATATCCGGTAGATACAAGCGGCGACCGAATAAGGTTTCTACATACCCTTTATCAGCAGCCTCTTCACGCGTGCGCTCCATATACTCTAATACACCAGGGAAGCGTTCAAAGTACATATCCATATAATGTTGCGCTTCATTTCTTGGAATATCTAACTGACGTGACAGACCAAACGCACTCATGCCATAGATCAGACCAAAGTTAACTGCTTTGGCTTTTCGGCGCATATCAGAAGTCACTTCCTCAAGCGGCACGGAAAACACTTCAGACGCTGTTGCACTGTGTACATCTTTACCTTCAGCAAAGGCACTCAACAACCCTTTGTCTTGTGACAAATGTGCCATGATCCTAAGCTCGATTTGGCTGTAATCCGCCGCGACGATTTGTTTATTATTGTCGGCAACAAATGCCTGACGAATACGACGTCCCGCTTCATTACGGATCGGAATATTTTGCAAGTTAGGATCGCTTGAGCTTAGACGGCCCGTTGCAGTAACGGCTTGATGATAAGAAGTGTGCACGCGACCGGTATCCGCATTAACCAATTTTGGTAATTTGTCGGTATAGGTTGATTTCAGCTTAGCCAAGCCACGGTGCTCAATAATAAGTTTTGGCAGTGGATAATCATGCGCCAACTCTTGTAGTACTTCTTCGGCCGTTGAAGGCGCGCCTTTTGGCGTTTTCTTAATCACTGGTAGCGCAAGTTTGTCGAACAATATCGCTTGTAGTTGCTTTGTTGAACTCAGGTTGAACTCCTCACCTGCAATTTCAAAAGCTTGTTGTTCAAGCTCACCTAAGCGTTTTTCAATCTCGATACTTTGCTTCGCTAGCATATCGCCATCGATGTGCACACCAGTACGTTCAATGCGAGAAAGTACGCTCAGTAGCGGTAATTCAATCTCTGTAAATACCTGCTTAAGGCGATTTTCTTTTTCAATGAGCGGCCAGAGGTGTTGATGCAATCTCAGCGTAATATCAGCGTCTTCCGCTGCATAAGGTGCCGCCTTTTCTAGCTCAATTTGGTTAAAGGTCAGTTGGTTTTTACCTTTGCCTGCGATGTCTTCAAAGCTAATGGTTTTATGGCCCAAATATTTTAGCGCCAAGGAGTCCATATCATGGCGAGTTCCTACGCTGTTAAATACGTAAGACTCCAACATGGTATCAAAAGCGATCCCCTGCAGTTCAAGCCCTGCACGAGCAAGCACACTTTGATCATATTTTAAATTTTGACCCACTTTTTTGATCTGAGGATCTGCAAGTAGTGGTGCCATGATCTCGAACACTATGTCTTGAGAAAGCTGCTCGGGCGCTCCCACATAATCGTGATTGATTGGTAAATAAGCAGCTTCGCCCGGTGCAACCGCAAAGCTCATTCCAACTAGATCCGCCTGCATATAGTTAACACTGGTGGTTTCAGTATCAAAAGCGATGAGCTGGGCTGCTTTTAACTTAGTTACCCAGTCATCAAGCTGTGCTTTTGTCAAAATAGTCTCGTATTGGGTGTCGACCTGCGCCGCTGCAGGCGCCGACCCTTCAGCCTCCACATCAACGATATCAGCTTGTGACTGACCATCCAGCAATTCAGCTAACCAACGCTTAAATTCACACTGACCATATAGCTCGATTAAGCGATCTTTATCCATCTCAGCTATCTTAAATTGCTCTAAGTCTTGCTCTACTTCACAATCCAGCTTAATAGTGGCTAATTCATACGACAATTTTAGCTGCGCTTGGTGTTCCTCTAGTTTTTTCGCCATGGTTTTTGAGCCACGAAAACCTAAATCAGCAATTTTGTCTAAGTTTTCGTAGAGCGAATCGATAGAGCCTAACCCCTGAAGCATCGCCAATGCCGTTTTTTCACCAACGCCTGGTACGCCCGGAATATTATCGACCTTATCTCCCATTAACGCGAGATAGTCGATGATCAAGTCAGGACCAATACCAAACTTATCCACTACCCCTTCAGGGTCTAAGATCGTATTTGTCATTGTGTTGATCAACGTGACATGTTCATTGACCAATTGCGCCATATCCTTATCACCAGTGCTGATTAGCACATGGCGACTTTGCTCTGACGCTATTTTAGAGAATGTACCGATCACGTCATCGGCCTCGACACCACTAATACTTACCAGTGGCAGGCCCATTGCTTTAATTATTTCGTGGATCGGCTCAATTTGCGTTCTCAGATCATCCGGCATAGGCGGGCGATGCGCTTTATACTCGCTATACATTTCGTTGCGGAAAGTTGGCCCTTTAGCATCAAAGACTACTACCATATGACTTGGTTGATATTGCTTAAGCAAACTCTTAAGCATATTGATCACACCGTAGATCGCACCAGTTGCTTCACCTTTTGAATTTGTTAAATGTGGTGGCGCATGATAAGCACGAAATAAATAGGAAGAACCATCAACCAAGATCAACGGATTTTGAGGGATCTGAGACATAAATATTGGATCCTAAATTAGTCTTTTGTGGAGTAGAATGTAAGGATGCCACAAGGCACAAGATAAAACGAGTTTCGCGTTATCTCATCATTTAGATAAATCGTGCTGCACCTGTGGATAACTTTGTAGACAAACACGAAAAATCGCTCCGGAACTTTGTTTTAAAAGTCAGAGTGTAAATTAAAACTTTGATTTACTTGCGTTTTTTGTGCCTTTTTTATTGTTATTATCTTTACCGCTTTGTGGATAAAGAATTTTTTTAGTCACGCTTAACAATCTAGGTGAGTAAAAAATAGCCTGATTTTCTCAAGCGGAGGAGTATACTAACACAATTGATCAAAGATCATAGAAGATCCTTTATAATTTTTTAATTCGTGCATAATTCTTTTTATGCATATAGCGCGCATGATGTGACATTGAAGGGAGAAATGAATGAAAAAAGTAGCGGTAATTTTAAGTGGCTGTGGAGTATTCGACGGTGCCGAGATCCACGAGTCAGTATTAACACTACTCAATCTTGAAAAAGCAGGGGCAAATTATCAGTGCTTTGCACCTAATATTGATCAATTCCATGTGATCAATCACATCACCGGTGAAGAACAAGATGAACATCGTAATGTTCTTGTTGAAGCCGCCCGCATTGCACGCGGAGAAATTGCAGATCTGGAAACATTAAGTGCTGACGAATTCGATGCTTTGGTATTACCAGGTGGTTTTGGTGTAGCAAAGAATCTTTCTGATTTTGCTTTTAAAGGCGCAGACTCTACGATTCTTGAAAGCGTAAAGCGCGTATGTCGTGAGTTCAATCACCAGCAAAAGCCTATCGCTTATTTGTGCATTGCGCCAGCACTCATCGCCCATATCCATACACCGGGTACACTCGCGACCATAGGTAATGATGTTGATACCGCAGCGGCAGTTAATACGCTTGGTGCAAAGCACGTGGATTGTGAAGTGACCGAGATCGTCGTTGATGACAATGAAAAAGTGATTAGTACACCGGCATATATGCTGGCGTCATCCATCCTTGAAGCCGCGACAGGCATCGAAAAGGCAGTGACTAGACTAATCGAAATGGCATAGAGGCGATCGCTTCCCCCCACCCATTCGTATTAGTAAAGGAAAACGCCAAGGCCGAACAACTCGCTTTTCGGCCTTGAGCGATTGCAAATTTAGGCAGAAAAGCTTGCCCTAACGCAATAAATTAATGGTTTTAACCATTTATACTCAAGTTTACGTTTTATAAATGAACAGGTGACGTTATAATCCCAATAATTCCGTCATCCATTATCGTGATTGAACACGTTCAAACGAAGTGAGCAAGGTAAATGAAAAAACTTTCAGCAGCACTTTTATTGCTATCAACAGCCGCAGTTGCGCAACCATACGACAATTCTTTAACTGAAGAAGCGATTAAGAAACGTCTTCAGCCTATCGGCTCAGTATATTTAGCTGGTGCTGAAAGTGCTGCAGAAGCCGAGCCATCAGGACCTCGTTCAGGTGAGCAGGTTTATCAAGCAGCATGTTTTGCTTGTCACGGCACTGGCGCATTAGGCGCACCAAAAACAGCTGACGATTGGGCACCGCGCCTAGCGAAAGGTAAAGACGTATTACTAGACCATGCGATCAATGGCTTCAATGCAATGCCTCCTCGTGGTACTTGTATGAACTGCTCGGATGATGAGATTGCAGCAGCAATCGATTTCATGACAAGCAAATAAGTATTTCAACTTCTCTATTTAGGGTAGAAAGACTTATTGGACAGTGCAGCGTTTATCGCTGCATTTTCGTCTCAATATAGTGCCATAAAAGCCGTGATTAACGCTGGTTTGATATCACTTTATAAAGCGAGCAGGAATGAGAAATTTACACTTGACCGCCTCGGCTAAAAGTGAAACTATTAAGCTCAATAATTAAACAACAATAAGAACTGGTTTCGTCATTGGAAGAGCCACAGCAACAGGTTAGGAGACTATCTCGGCGAACCGCCAGATTAGAGTCTTTACTCAAAAAGTATAAAAGAAAGTCTCAACTTCAATACACATTAATTCAGTTATCAGAACAGGCTAGTACTGTTGCTGAGCTTACCCTGTTGTATCCCGCAATCCACAATATCCTATCTCAATATTTACCTAGCAAAAGCTTTTACGTTGTCCTGCAAAATCGCTTTACTCAAGCGCTTGAGCTATCGTATTTTGTTGATGAGAAAGACGGTATTTCAGTCCCTCTTCATGAAGCACATCACTTTAAAGATGGTGTGACTGGTTTTGTATTTAAAACTGGCGAAACCGTTTACCTCACCAAAGATGACATGCTATCGCGAGCCAATGCTGGCGAGTTTAAGATAATGGGCAGTCAAGCGGAGCATTGGGTGGGCGTACCTATCTACCGCGACGGCGCAATTATTGGCGTTATGGTATCGCAAAGCTACGAAGCCGAGCAATCCTACAGCGATCATCAAGTTGAATTGCTTGAAGTAATGTCACTGTATCTGGCCACAGCGATTGAACGCGTTAAAAAGCGTGAGTTACTAGAGTCTGAAGTGAAAATTCGCACGCGGGCACTAATGCAAAGTAATGAAGCACTTAATAAAGAGATAGAAAACCGCAAGCGTGCGCTAGAAAGACAGCAAATCTTATTCAAGATTTCTGAATTAGCAACCCAATTCTCCGATATTGACGATGTTTACCAACAAGTTCACGACATTATTCGTTCTATTACTTTTGCCGACAACCTCTACATAGCGCTTTACGATAAAGAGACGAATTGGCTTACCTTCCCGTATAGCGTTGATGAAAAAACCAGTTATAACCCTCGCCCATTTGCAAAAGGGTATAGTGAGCTGGTCATTCGTACTGAGCAAAGCCAGTTAATAGACAATACCCGTGCCAAAGCCTTAGCACTCGAAGGCACAGTAGAGCGCCCCGCAGGCTATAATCACAAGCTTGCTGCAACGAGTTGGCTTGGTGCACCATTAAAAACCGCTACTGGCGTCATCGGCCTGATCGCATGTCAGGCCTATGAGCACAAACACGAATTTAATTATGATGATGTTGAGCTGATCTCTTTTGTATCTAATCAGATTGCCTCTGTCTTACAAACACATCTAGCGAACCAAGCGCTTAAGATCAGTCACCAGCAGTTAGAACATCGAGTTGCGGAAAAAACCAAAGAGCTACAGCAGGCCAATTTACACCTGCAAATGCAGATGGAAGAGCGCAAAAAGATTGAGCAACAGCTTTATCATGATGCTCATCATGATTCACTCACGGGTCTTCCAAACCGTAGTTTGTTTTTAACTCAGCTTGAAAAGACGCTGAAGAAACATCATCGTTATCCCGAAGATAACTTTGCTGTTCTTTTTATTGATTTAGATAAATTTAAAGACATTAATGATGAATTAGGTCATCAGGCAGGTGATCAATTTTTGGTGTGGGTGGCGCAGTCATTCTTAGAGTGTATTCGTGAACACGATTTATTAGCTCGACTTGCTGGTGATGAATTCGTGATCTTACTTGATCACCTAACCGATCGTCAGCAAGCGGAAGATGTCGCCAAACGTATTATCAAAGTCATGCAGCAACCTTTCTGTTTGAAGGGGGTATGCATGCAAAGCGGTGCCAGCATAGGGATCACCTACAGTAATAAGCTATACCGTAACACCGATGAAATCATCAGAGATGCCGATGCGGCAATGTACTATGCCAAAAATGCTGGCCGTGGTCGCTATGAATTTTATCATCCATTGCTAACCGCAAGCTCAAATGCTCAAAAGCAGCAAGAGCAGCATCACTTAGATAAGCTCCCTACCCACTTCCGCTGTACTGAAATCGTGAACTGGTCTGATAACGCCCAACCAATTGGCTTTTTGGAAGCCTTTGGCGAGCATCCAGTGTTAGGCAGCACCAGTTTTGATATTCTGAAAAAGTTTGCCGCAGAAAAATCTCAACTGCTTGAAATTGAATTGCACCTACTTAACAAAGCGCAAGAAATTGCCCTTAGCCGCGATGAAGATATGCTATTTGGTTGCTCTGCAATGTTACTAGAAAGCGCACATTTTGACGCGCTAAAGCAGCAGCTTAAGCGGCAAGACAAAACACTTTGTTTGCTCTTCGAAGAAAGCGAAATTCGCTTTGCTTCTAGTCAGCAGGTATTAAATCTCAGAGCCTTGGCCGATATGGGGATCCCAATTGGGCTGAATAATTTTGGTAAAGATCGCTGCGATCTAACCCTAATTAGCCAAGTTGACTTTACCTATGTCTTATTAAGCTCAACGTTTAGTAAACGCGTCTTACAGCAAACGAGTTATGAGGTTCAATTACAAGGTATTTTAGCCGTTACTAAGGTGAAGAATATTAAGGTTATCGCCCGAGGTCCTGCGATTTTAAACTTTAGAAGCTTGCTGGAAAAGCATGGCTTGCAGCTGTTTTTTGGCAAACAGCAAATGCTGGATAAGGGCAACGAACGTGTAGCCTTTATCCAGAGTTTTGATAACGAATCAGTCCCGTCTTAGCATTGCCCGTAAATTTGCAACGTTAGACTTACCTTTTTCCATTCGTTCTGCCTGTGTCGCCACAGGCTTTTTCCCTTCAATTTGTAAATCATCTTGCGGCAATTCTTGTACAAAGCGACTCAGCTCAGGGGTGATCTGCTCGCCAAATTGACGACGACTCTTGGTATAAGTCAATGTTAAGGTTTGCTGAGCTCGAGTTATACCTACGTAGGCCAAACGCCTTTCCTCTTCGACATTATCTTCATCAATACTCGTTTGGTGAGGTAGTAAGCCTTCTTCCATCCCCACCATAAATACGTGTGGATATTCCAAACCTTTGGACGCATGCAGCGTTAATAACTGCACCGCATCTGAGTCATCTTCCTCTTCATTGCGCTCAAGCATATCTCTTAACGTCAATTTGCTTACCACTTCTGGCAGTGTCATGGCGGGGTTATCAGCATCCCCCGTGAGCATATCACTTATCCAACGGTATAATTCTGATACGTTTTTCATCCGCATTTCCGCCGCTTTAGCGCTGGGAGATGACTCGTAAAGATACGCTTCGTAATTAATTTCACGGATCATATCTTTTACCGCTTCCAAGGTATCTCCGCGAGTTGCTCGGTCGGAAAGCTCAACCACCCAGCGCGCAAATCCCATCAATGCATTTAAGCCACGACCCGCCAAGCGATCCGCGAGCTCTGACTCAAAACACGCAGCAAATAGACTAATATGGCGCTCGTTGGCAAAGCTACCTAGCTTTTCTAATGTCACCGGACCAATCTCGCGTCGTGGGGTATTGACGATACGTAAAAATGCGTTGTCATCATCTTGATTCACTAAGAACCGTAAATAAGCCATGATGTCTTTGATTTCACTGCGTGCAAAGAACGACATACCGCCACTAATTTTGTATGGAATACGGTTGGTCATGAGTGCCTTTTCAAACACTCGAGCTTGGTGATTACCGCGATAGAGCAATGCATAGTCGCGATAGCTGGTACGTTTCATAAATTTGTGTGAAATGATCTCCGCGACCACACGCTCCGCTTCATGTTCTTCGTCACGAGTCGCTATCACACGGATCGGGTCGCCGTACCCCAGTTCACTAAACAGTTGTTTATCAAATTCATGGGGATTGTTGGCGATAAGAATATTCGCGGCCTTTAGGATCCGCCCAGCACTACGGTAGTTTTGCTCCAACTTGATAAGTCTTAGGCCCGGAAAATCTTTGCTCAACAGCACCAAGTTTTGCGGTTTAGCGCCACGCCATGAATAGATAGACTGATCATCGTCACCAACCACAGTAAAACGTGCGCGCTCACCAACGAGCAGTTTCACTAACTGATACTGGCTGGTATTGGTATCTTGATACTCATCCACCAGCAAATAGCGGAATCGCTGCTGCCAGCGCTCTCTTACATCAACCGACTGATTTAAAAGCAAAGTTGGGATCATAATAAGATCATCAAAGTCTAACGCATTGTAAGCACGCAGCTGTGTTTGATAACGCGCATAAAGCTGAGCGAATAGCGCTTTTTGTGGCTCTCGCGCTTCTCGAATAGCGCGCTCTGGCAAAATAAGCTCATTCTTCCAATTACCAATCTGCATTTTCAGCAAGTTGAGTAAGTCTTTATCACGCTCAAGCTCTTTTTCAGTGAGTTCACTTAACAACTGATTGGTGTCTTGATCATCAAACAAGGAAAAGCCGGGTTTATAACCCAAGGTCTTGACCTCTTTTTTAATGATTTCCAGCCCTAATGTATGGAATGTCGACACCCACAAACCCTTAGCTTCTTGCTTGCCCAAAGTTTGTGCCACCCGTTCACGCATTTCTTTCGCCGCTTTGTTGGTAAAGGTGACCGCAGCGATATTCTTGGCTTTGTATTCACACTGCTGCACTAGGTAGGCAATTTTATTGGTAATAACCCGGGTTTTACCTGAGCCCGCGCCCGCCAATACAAGGCATGGACCACTGATATATTTTACCGCTTCGTCTTGTTTTGGGTTGAGCTTCATGCAACTAATCCGGTTATCTTCTCGCTTGGCACAATGTTGGCAACAACTGTCAGTGCTGAGGGGTTGAGGAATTCTTATAAACTAAGCATGCTAGTTTACCGTATCCATGTAAAACTATGAAGCGAACCTTTTCCGTCTGCGGCGCATAAGGTAAGATGGACTTTGTATACTGACTCGCAAGCTAAGGTAAGAAGATGATTAATCCAGCCAAAATTGAAGAAATTGCTAAGCAAATTTCCAGTAACATGCCACAGGGCGTAAAAAATCTTGCTGAAACATTTGAAGCAAGAACGAAACAGGCGATCCAGAGCAAATTATCAGAAATGGATTTTGTTAGCAGAGAAGAGTTTGATATTCAAAGCAAAGTGCTGATCCGCACGCGTGAAAAATTGGTTGAACTTGAAGAAAAAGTGGCGCAGTTAGAAGCACAACTTGCCAGCCAAGCATCCGACTCGCAGGAATAAGCAACCACAGCTTCGGATAGTAAAGCGTGCGCTTGTGGCGCACGCAATCTCTAAACTCTGTTGACCCTAGCAATAGCGCTGGTTCACACCAAGCAGAGACTTTTCATAGCAAAGCGACAGTTGCTCCATATTTTCTACGGCGTTCACCACCTCATTTAAGAGGCCATCAGCAAGGCCATAAACCCACCCGTGTACCGTCAAAGCTTGACCTCGCTGCCAAGCATCTTGAACGATATTGCTCTGACACACGTTACGCACCTGTTCTATCACATTTAACTCGCAAAGCGCCGCACACTGCTTTTCTTTGCTCACTTGTTCAATAATCGCTTGGTGTTTCTCTTTCACATCAGCGACATGACGCAGCCAGTTATCGATAAGGCCAAACTTAGCATTATCGAGCACCGCTTGCACTCCACCACAACCGTAGTGACCGACCACCATGATGTGATCCACTTTGAGCACCTCAACCGCATACTGCATGACCGACAAACAGTTGTGATCAGTATGCACCACGACATTGGCAACATTGCGGTGAACAAACAATTCTCCAGGCATTAAATCAACAATCTCGTTGGCAGGCACACGAGAGTCAGAGCAGCCGATCCATAGATAATCTGGATTCTGTTGTTGCGACAGTTTTTTGAAAAACTCAGGATCACTGGCATTGGTGCGATCTGCCCACTGTTTATTATTATCGAGTAAGTGACTCAGTGGACTTGGGCTCGTATTACACATTAATGGTTCTCCGACTGACGTTCAGCCTGTATCAAAATATTCCTTGGGGTGAGCGACTTTTCGCAAAAAGTACTAAGGGTGACATCATACCCAGCTGCTTGCAGATATAAAACCCTATCCAGGACCAACCAGATCTCAATCGCACGACGAAACACGTGTCGTACTAGCTCAATTCTGTCCGTTACTTGCTTTCGTTCACGCCCAATACGTTCATATTGGTCAAAATCAATTCCATCAGGTAGGACGAGCTGCTTCTGCTCAGCTGCCCAATAACAGAATTCACTAAACGACCCCGAAAAAATAGCCTTATTGACCGAAGGCACACTCACGTAATGTTTATCTGCGGTAAGTTCTCTGCGCAGCGCATCAAACCCTAAGCGCCAACTCACCTCTTTTTTACGTACTTGTGCCACTCTCCCGGGTGCTGTAACTGTCTCTTGCAGCGCTAACTTCATATCGTGATGAGATAAGTTGAGCTGACTCTGCTGTGCTTCAACACTCATGGCTTGATAATCAGGTGGTGTAAATAAGTGATAGCAGCATGGAGAGAGCGATAGCTTTTTCATGCCATTCGCCACTGCTTGGTGCATAAATACACGATGTAATTCACCACATGCATGCAGGGCAATACCATGGCGGTTTTCAACGAAGTGGTGATGTATGTCATCTTTCAGCACGTCGGCACAATGAAAATGCAAGTTTAGATTTTGCCGCTTCGCACTTTCCTCTCCTTGTCGACACAGATCTGCTTGAAGCTCAATACTGTTCACTTCAGGCGCGCCATGATAAGAAAGCAATCGGCCTAAATGACCTTTACCTGCGCACCACTCTAGTACCGATGCTTTGGTTTCGTTTACTGCGGCAACAAAGTCTTGAAGTTGCTCTAATTTACGTCCCTTTATGCCATTGCTCAGCCAAAACGGTAACTCATCTCTACGGCCCACTTTTTGCGGTAAAGCACTTAAGACCGCAAGTTGTTCAAGTTCGGGAATATAGCGACTAAAAAAAGCAAAAAGGGCATCAGTGTCACTGTCTAATGTTGATACTGCATCATCGCTTAACCGCAGTAATTCAGATTGCAGTTGTGGCCAAGGAATAGTGAGATGCTCAAAAGCAATGACTTGCCAATATTGTCGGGTATCGAATAATAATTTATCTAGAAGTTGAAAGCGTTTGCTCGGTTCCACAATGGCCACGGTTGTCAGAGAAACAATACCCTTATTCTAGCGTAATTGTTGATGATATTTACGAGAAAAAATTAAGTGGATATACATTGGGATACAAACCAATGTCAAAATCGCTGCAATAATCAACACCCAAGATAGCTTAGGTTGTTCATTCTTCACTTCTGAATAAATAAAGCGCGCTTTGTGTTCATGAAACTGACTCACATCTAAGTGATATAGCTGTGCTATCCATTGCCATTTTGCCGTTGACATTGTTCCAATTGGAATATTAGCCACCTTTATGAATTCCCTTAACTTCTCTGCCTCAAATGCGAGCTGTTCTAGGGGTTTTTGGGTAGCGTATTGCTGCTTAGTTATCGCTAAAGTCTCTTCTAGATGTAACATAGCGTATCGCCAACCTTTAAGGCTCGCGCGACGAAAGCGTTTAACAAGCTCAGGGCGGTTTTCTAGTACGCTTTCCGTAGTAAAGAGCACGTCAGCATAAACGTTTAAACCAAACTGCTTAGGGCAAATTTCACGGGTTGATAGACCGCTTTGCTGTACTGCATAGGGCTCATTGGTGCTATATACTTGCATCGCATCAAATTTACCCGCGATAAAGTCTTTCAGTGGCTCACTGCCTGAATACAAGCGCATATTTTGTGTATTGACGCCTGCACGTTGCAACATCATGAGTAACTCACCGTTTTCTGTGTGTCCTAAATGACTGAGGCGTTTCCCCTGAAAATCACGGGGAACATAAATATCACTGTTGGCTCTTACCATCCAACAATAAGGAGAAGACTGTAGGATCGCAGCAAGCGCCACAAAAGGTTTACCGTTGAGCCTTTGTTTTAAAAGACCAGAGTGAAACACACCAAACTGTGCTTGCCCGTATAGCACGCGAAAATCAACGTTAGGATTATTGGGATCGGCAGGAAGAATATGAACGTCTAACCCTTCCCTATGATAAAACCCTTTTTCCTTTGCCATATAGTAACCAGCAAACTGAAATTGATGCGTCCACTTTAACTGTAATGTGACTTTTTCAAGGGCTGCAATTTGAGTGCTCAAAAATAAAAGTAATAACGCAACATAGTACCTAAACATCATATCCTTGCGTTTTTCAACTGATAATAGCTAACTATAGTTTAAGGTGCTCAGGCTGCCATTAAGATTGGGTAAGTATTGAATATGAAAGTGAGTTAAGTACTACTTTAACTGACTAGGGTTCAAAGCAGCTGTACGTTGCAATTCTCTATATGTGTACCTAGTATGTTCTTAAGGTGATGATAGATCTGCTCCTGGCTGCCTTTGCACATAATGTCATAGCCATTACCATTATTCTTCTCGATGATCCCAAGGTAATTATCATCAATAGCGACAGACTCAACTTGCGCTATTGGCATCATAATTTTATTTGCCCCGTAGATGAGCATTAACTTCTCGCCCTCTTTTAATAACATTTGCTCTGGGCGTCTGTTGGTACCTGTACCACCTTGGAATACGACCGATATCACTGTAATTGCAAACACAATTGGCAAGAAAAGTGTGTGCTCGATCAGATCTGGCCAAAGCGCGCTCGCACCAAAATATAAGCCCGCAAGTAATACAAGCCTTGTAACTAACGTTATGAAGATGTCCTTGTTTTTTCTTTTTCTAATCATGTAATCCACTGATAAAATTAGATACTTTCATGACCAGCGTACCTAATTTAGTACTTATTATCCAGCCTTTTGCTTTGCTAACTGCTCGCCATGCAAAAAGCGTGTAAAACACGGGTTATCTGTTTCTTCTTGAAACTGATACGCTAACTTTGCAAGATGTTCATCAAAGCGCTCATAATCACTGGGCTCTACTTCAAAAGCGGCTAATACATTCCCCTGTGCCGCACCGTGATTGCGATAATGAAATAAAGTAATATTCCAATTACAGCCGAGCATCTCTAAAAAGCGCGCTAATGCGCCTGGATATTCAGGAAATTCAAACCGCAATAAACGTTCATTCATGACGCTCGGCGGTTTGCCGCCTACCATATATCGCACATGTAACTTTGCCAGTTCGTTATCTGATAAGTCATCAAACAGATAGCCATTTTGATGCAACGAGGCAGTTAACTCGGTTAGCTCTTGTTGGCCATTTCTAAGCCCAACACCAACAAAAATTTGCGCTTCGCCACAGCCAGCATAGCGATAATTAAACTCGGTGATCGCTCGGCCACCAAGAGAGTGACAAAAACGCTTAAAGCTGCCTTTTTCCTCTGGAATAGTCACCCCGAGCAATGCTTCATGTTTAGCACCTAGCGCCGTTCTTTCGGCGATATATCTCAACCGATCGAAGTTTAAATTAGCGCCTGACAAGATAGCCGCAACACTCAGCCCCTTTTCACCCGTTTGCGTGAGCCACTTCTTCAAACCCGCGGTTGATAACGCGCCAGAAGGCTCTGCAGTTGCTCTCGTCTCCACAAAAATATCTTGAACCGCCGCACAAATTTCATCGGCATTAACCGTCACGACTTCATCACAAAACTTTTGTGCTAATCGAAAAGTTTCTGTACCAATAAGCTTTACCGCCACGCCGTCCGCGAAGCCACCGACTCGCTCAAGCTCCACAGGTTCTCCCGCTTCAAGTGCAGCTTTAAGGCATGCACTGTCCTCAGCTTCTACCCCAATAATACGGATATCAGGGCGAAGTGACTTCAAATACACTGCCATTCCCGCAAGCAACCCCCCACCTCCTACGGGAATAAATACGACGTCTAGTTCATCAAGTTGCTGAATTAACTCTCGCGCCACCGTACCTTGGCCGATGATCACATCTTTATCATCAAATGGCGGGACAAAAACACCATTTTGCGCTGCACAAAGATCTAGCGCGTACTGCTTTGCCGCATCGAAGTGATGGCCGTGTAAGATCACTTCACCACCGAGCTTACGAACCGCGTTGACCTTGATCTCTGGCGTAGTCACAGGCATAACAATCGTGGCGTGCTGACCTAGATGCGTTGCACTTAGTGCAACCCCTTGAGCATGATTACCCGCAGAAGCGGTATACACCCGCGATCCTTTCGGCAACTGACGTAGCTTGTTATACGCACCACGCAATTTGAAAGAATAGACCGGCTGTTGGTCCTCTCTTTTCAGCCAAATTTGGTTACCAAGCTGGGCTGACATTTGCTCTAGTTGATTCACTTGCGTTACCTCAACGAGCGGTGCCACATTCGCCTGAATAATGGCTCTAAAGTAATCAAGCTCTTGGGAAACCATCGCTAGCCTAACTCCTCTAGTTTTTGTAAGTCACGTACCGCGCCTTTGTCTGCACTCGTTGCTAACAGTGCATAGGCTTTTAGCGCGGGACTCACATAACGTTCTCTGTTAACTGGTTTGTACGCTTCTTTACCACGAGCGAGTTGCTTTTCATGGCGCAACGCCAACTCGGTGTCGTCCAGTTTAACGTCAATACTGCGGTTATAGATGTCGATAGCGACAACATCGCCGTTTTCAACCAGCGCCAGATTGCCACCACTGGCAGCCTCTGGAGACGCATGGCCAATAGAAAGTCCAGAAGTACCGCCAGAAAAACGACCATCGGTAAGTAAAGCGCAGTCTTTATCTAGCCCCATCGATTTAAGATAGCTAGTTGGGTACAGCATTTCTTGCATACCCGGACCACCTTTAGGCCCTTCGTAGCGAATGATCACTACATCACCTTTCTTAACTTGGCCACCCAGTATCCCCTCGACGGCATCGTCTTGAGATTCAAATACTACAGCCGGCCCCGTAAAGCGCAGCATTTCATCGGCCACCCCGGCACTTTTCACGATACAACCATCAGGCGCTAAGTTACCTTTCAATACAGCAAGGCCGCCATCTTGCCTAAAGGCATGCTCGATGGAGCGAATACAGCCGCCTTCACGGTCTAAATCAAGCTCATCCCAGCGATACTCTTGGCTCATAGCTTGGGTAGTGCGGATCCCAGCTGGTCCCGCGCGATAGAAAGTTTGTGCCCGCTCATTATCACGGTCTGCGGCATTCCAACGCGCAATAACTTCACCTAGATTTCCGCCAGCAACATGTCCCACCGACAAGTCCAACTTATCGCCTCTGGCCAGCTCGTTGAGAATGGCCATAATGCCGCCAGCACGGTGAACATCTTCAATGTGATATTGCTGTGTTGCCGGAGCAACTTTACACAAAAACGGTGTGCTACGAGATAAGCGGTCTATGTCATTCATATCAAAATCGACAAAGCCTTCTTGCGCTGCCGCCAATAAATGCAGCACGGTATTAGATGAACCGCCCATCGCGATATCTAATGTCATGGCGTTCATAAATGCGGCTTGGTTAGCAATGTTGCGTGGCAGCACTTGCTCATTGTCTTTACCATAGTACTCATCACATAAAGCCATGATGCGCTTTGCTGCGCCCAAATAAAGCTGTTGGCGGTCTTTGTGTGTAGCTAGTGTCGTACCATTACCAGGCAACGCTAAGCCCAGCGCTTCTAATAGACAGTTCATGGAGTTGGCAGTAAACATGCCTGAACACGAACCACAAGTAGGACAAGCAGAGCGCTCAACTTGCTCAGAATCTTCATCACTCACGGTTGGATCTGCGCCTTTCACCATAGCGTCGACAAGATCCAATTTTAGATCGATATCCGCTAAACGAGTTTTTCCCGCTTCCATCGGGCCGCCAGAAACAAAGATCACCGGAATATTCAACCGCAATGCAGCAAGTAGCATGCCTGGGGTGATTTTGTCGCAGTTAGAAATGCAGACCATGGCATCAGCACAATGAGCATTAACCATGTACTCTACCGAATCTGCAATTAAGTCTCGAGACGGAAGCGAGTAAAGCATGCCGCCGTGGCCCATGGCGATACCATCATCAATAGCAATGGTATTAAATTCGCGAGGTACGCCGCCTGCTTCTGTTATCGCATCAGCCATCAATGCGCTAAGTTGATTGAGGTGAACATGACCCGGAACAAATTGGGTATATGAATTCACGACCGCAACGATCGGTTTATGGAAATCACTGTCCGTCATTCCCGTTGCTCGCCACAATGCACGAGCACCCGCGCGTTGTCTGCCCTCAGTAGTTGTCTTGCTCCGTAATTTAGCCATGCTTCACCTTTTCCTCGGCTTTGCCGAGTTCCTCATTCCCACAATTTACAATGCGCTTTTGTTCGGGACGCTTGGCCCCGATTCCAATAAAATTATTCGTTTACGTATTCTAACCAGCCATTTTCGTCATCAGCTTGACCTTTAACCAAAGCGAAATATGCCTGCTGTAACTCTTCCGTAATTGGACCTCTACCACCATTACCCACGGTAATCTTGTCTACGCTGCGAACAGGTACTACTTCCGCTGCGGTACCAACCATAAAGAACTCATCAGCAAGATAAAGCGCTTCACGAGCGATTGGCTCTTCACGTACTTCATAACCGCGTTTTTTTGCCAAATGGATGATAGTGTCGCGCGTAAGACCAGGTAGAATACAAGCTGTGGTTGGCGGGGTATAAAGCACGCCTTTTTTCACAACAAATAAGTTCTCACCAGCACCTTCGCTTAGGTAACCATTAACATCAAGTGCGATCCCTTCAACATAACCATTACGCTTCGCCTCACCTGAAATAAGCTGTGAAGATAAATAGTTCCCACCCGCTTTAGCCGCGGTAGGCATGGTATTTGGTGCAAGGCGGCTCCAAGAAGAAACACACACATCAACACCTTGCGCTAAGCCTTCTTCACCAAGGTATGCACCCCATTCCATCGCAGCGACTGTCATGTCTGCACGGTGAGATTTCGGGTTTAAACCAAGACCTACATGACCCAAAAATGCAAATGGACGAAGGTAAGCATTGGTAAAGTCATTTGCGCGGATTGTCTCTTTACACGCTGCGATTACTTCCTCTTTGGTAAAAGGAATTTCCATACGGTAGATCTTCGCGGAATCAAAGAGACGCTGAATATGATCGGTTAAGCGGAAAACAGCTGGGCCATTTGGCGTATCGTAAGCACGGATCCCTTCAAAAACTGAGCTGCCATAATGTAAAGCATGACTAAGCACATGGGTGGTCGCTTGAAAATAAGGAACCATTTCACCGTTATGCCAAATTACTTCTGATGTTTGTGTCATTGTTAACTACCTTAATTCTTCTAAATTGCCTGTTTCTGTAGTGTATGCAAGTCAACCGCTTGCACTTCTACTAGCTTACTCAGTTGTGAGGTTAATAAATAGATAGGTTTGTCACTATCTACGGTCATTTTGACGTGGAATAAGTCATCTTGACCTTGTAATTCCAAATTCGTTAAGCGAAATCCGCGATGTCTGGCTACGCGTAAAAAGCGCTCCACTGCGATGCTCTGTTGTTTTACTGCAACGGTTAAATGGTGTTTCATGAAAGGCTCTCCGTCATCATTTCATCATTGGCAGCACCAGGTGGAACAAGCGGCCATACGTTTTCTTTATCGTCGATACAAGCATGTAAAATATAGGGCCCTTGCGCATTCACTATGGCGTCAACGGCATCATCTACTTGGTTTGCATGAGTAATTGTCTGCCCAGGAATACCGAATACGGCAGCCAATGAGACAAAATCTGGATTGTCTGACAGGTCGGTTTCACTGTAACGACCGTCAAAAAAGAGTTGCTGCCACTGTCTCACCATACCCAGCCTTTGGTTGTCTAATATTAATATTTTAACTGGCAGGTTATTACGGCGGATGGTTGCCAACTCTTGAATATTCATCATGATGGAGCCATCGCCAGATACCGTGATCACTGTGTTATCTGGACGTGCTATCTGTGCACCAATTGCAGCTGGTAAGCCAAATCCCATCGTGCCTGCGCCGCCACTACTTAAGTGATTGCTTGGATGACTGAATTTCATGTGCTGCGCCACCCACATTTGATGTTGGCCTACATCGCAGCACACTACCGCTGTATTAGGTAGCTTTTGGCTCAGTTGATTTAACAAATACGGTGCAAATACTTTTTCGCCAGGATAGTCATAACGCCACGCATGTTGACGTTGCAGTGCTTCGATGGTCTCTAACCATTCGGTGTTCGTAACCACGCATTCAAGTTGCGGCAATGACTGTTTTAAATCTGCAATAAGCGAAGCGGCTGCGGGTTTTCGTTTACCCACTTCTGCAGGGTCGATATCTAAATGGATCACCTTTGCCCCTGCAGCAAACTTTGCCAAATTCCCCGTTACACGGTCATCAAATCGCGCCCCGATACATACCAGCAAGTCACATTGCTGAACCGCCAGATTCGCCGCTTGAGTACCGTGCATACCTAGCATTCCTAAGTCATAATCATAATCTGGGGTTACGCTGCCCAAAGCTTTTAGCGTCGATACGGCTGGCATATGGGTCTTTTCTAAAAATTGCATCAGCTGTGACTGCGCATCGGCGCTTTGTACACCGCCGCCAATGTAGGCAACAGGTCGTTTAGCGTCACATAATAATTGATTGGCTTTTGCTACTTCAGTTTGCGAAACCCTCGGCTGTTCGTCTTGTGGCGCAGCAAAAGGATGAAAAGGTACTTTAGCTAACTGGATATCTTTGGGAATATCAACCAACACCGGACCGGGCCGGCCAGACTGCGCTAGGTACATGGCTTCTTGTAATATCTCAGCCAGGTCTTCCGCTCGCTCAACCATGTAGCTGTGCTTGGTACATGACAGAGACATGCCCAGCACATCCACCTCTTGAAAGGCATCCGAACCGATAGCAGCGGTCGGCACTTGCCCAGTGATAGCCAGTAGCGGAACTGAATCCATCATGGCATCAGCAAGTGCGGTGATAAGGTTCGTCGCGCCGGGTCCAGAAGTGGCGAAACAAACCCCAAGCTTACCTGTACTGCGAGCATACCCAACAGCAGCAAAACCAGCACCTTGCTCATGGCGAGTCAAGTAGTGCTTAACTGGCGCGCCATACAAAGCGTCATAAATGGGCATGATGGCACCACCTGGATAACCAAATACGTGTTTAACGCCTTGCTCTTCTAGCACCTTGATAACAAGTTGTGCGCCGGTTGTTGAATTGCTCATGATCTGCTCTCAGTTGCCTTTTTTATGCCCTAAAACGAAAACGCCCCCCGAACCTTTTGGTGCGGGGGGCGTTTATGCTGATACTTTTCTTACAGCACTAACTAGCCCCCGCGGTAATAATAATCACCACGTTGATAATCACGACTAGTAGAGTTGCTGTTAGTAACATTGCTTGAATTCCGTAAATTTAAACTTGGCAATCATTCAGTGTAAGCACTGTGCTGCCTCTTTTTCTATTAATACCGCGCCTTGCACACTGAAGTCAACACAAAAAACTATGCTATTTAAAATTAAAAAACTGACTTTAACGCATAAAAAAACCAAAAAATCACAAACTAAAGAATTAAAACAACCACACATTTTAAAATGCGAATTTTCTATTGGTTCAATTTCGATATAACGAAAAATTTACTTTCTCGATTTGCCTATATGAAATTTTTTCTACCGCCTAAGCGCACTTCATTTTTTAGTGACATTCACATTTCGATATCGCAGACTGACCCTTTAAAACCAACAGGGATCATTACTATGGTTAAAGTATTTTCACCATTGTTATTTATTTATCTTTGCTTAAGCCTTTTCAGTAATCTCGCCAACGCAGAAGTTGGCCTGTGGAAAATAGAAAAGGGCAACAAAATGTCGTACTTATTTGGTACCGTCCACGTCGGTGACAAACAAATGCAAGGTTTACCAGCCAAGGTAAAAAGCGCCATTGCGAGCAGTGATAAAGTCATGGTTGAAGTGAACTTAGAGGCGCTTTCTCCGTTTGCGATCCAACAGCGCTCCATGCCATTTATGTTGTTAAAAAACAACCAAACACTAAAAGATCAGCTCTCTGCAGAAGTCTATCAGAAGCTACAAGACTACTTTTCCAAAAAGCAGATAGATATCGCCTTATTTGAACGCTACGCACCATGGGCCGTGATGATAACTATGCTACAACTGGAATATCAAAAGCTTGGATTTACCGATACCAATGGCATCGATAAACAAGTAATTGCCTACGCAAACGAAAAGAAGATCCCAATTGGTGAATTTGAAACCTTAGAATATCAGCTTGAAATGTTCAGTCAGCTGAGTATTCATAGTGACGCTATGCTCAAGGAAACATTTGCACAGATGTCTGATTTGAATACCTATTTCTTGGATTTAGTTTCCGCGTGGCGAAGCGGCGATTTGGAGAAGTTATCGCATTACTACCAGGTAAGTTTTTCGGATGATAAATACGGCAAATTAGCCGAGCAACTGATGATCATTGAACGCAATAATAACTGGGTGCAAATGCTTAAAAAACAGCTCCCTAATGAATCAACGTTTATTGCCGTTGGTGCATTACATCTTGTTGAAAAATATGGCCTTGTTGAGCAACTTAAAAACAATGGTTATTCAGTCACCCGGCTATAACGCTCAGCGTTATCTTGCTAAAAGGTAAGTAGTTTACTTTTTACTTTGTGGGCGTGTTAAACAGGTACTTCCATCAACACGCCCTAAAAAAATAAAAATCTTTTTAAACCTTTTCATTTTTATTTGCGACTTACCTTTCAAACACTCTCGTTGAAGGTAAAAAATAATGAAAAAGTTAGCGTTAGTTTTAGCATTAAGTGCAGCGGCAATGACTGCACAAGCAAAAGATTCAAAAACCATTACAGCATCATTCCCAAGCAATAGTCTAGCCGAGTTAGAAGTGGATATTGCCGTAGGTAAAATCGATCTACAAACTTACAACGGCAACACCATAGAGGTCGAAATTTTGGTTGAACCGAAAGAGTCAGACAGTTGGTTTGGTAAACCAGATGTAAGTGAAGCTACCCTAAACAGCAACACATCAGGGGATAGATTATCACTCGAGATCAATTCAGATGATTATGAACTATCTTGGCAAGTTAAGGTGCCTGTTAATTTGGCCTTAGATGTTGAGGTTGGTGTTGGCAAAATTGATATTCAAGATCTTAATAACTCTGCTGATTTAGAGGTAGGCGTAGGAAAAATTAAAATTGAGACTACCGCCACCGATTTCAAAAAGGTGTCTTTAGATTCAGGTGTTGGTAAAACGGCAATATCAGGGTTTGGCAACGTAGAGACTGCCAAAAAGAGTATGGTTGGCTCTACAACAGACTATCGTGGTCAAGGTCAATATTCCATCGATGCAGAAGTCGGGGTTGGAAATATTCGTTTAAGACGAGACTAAGTCTCCACACTCATTCAGTAATAGCGCCACTTTGCTATGCAGCACATCCGGTTGCAACGGCTTATACAAATGAGCCGTTGCGCCAAGTGCATAGACCTTATCCAGATCCTCCGCATTAGTATTTGCGGTCACGACCAAAATAGGCACGGTTGGATCTAGTGCTCTCAAACGCTCAGTGGCTTCAAAGCCATCCATCACTGGCATATTTAAATCCATAAGCACGATATCAAACTTACCCACCTCATAGACTTCAAGGGCACCTTCACCATGTTCGGCATGCGTTACCAACTTGGCTATGGGCTGAAGCATTTTTTCAATCACGCGCGCATTTAGTAAATTATCTTCCACCAGTAAAATACGAGCTGACACTGGCTCCATTTTACGAGCCAGCGTCTGTTGGTTGTCAATTTCAATCGGGACTCTCAAGGTTGCTCTTGTACCTGTTGGCTCCCTCGCAATAAAACCTAATCGTCCTCCAAGCGCTGAGGTGAGTAATTGGCAACGCTTCAGCCCTAACTGCGTGCCTTGAAAATGCTCGCTATGCACAGCTTCTCGCAACTGCTGATAGTCGAACCCAGGCCCAGTATCTTCAACAACAAACTCTAAATATGGCGTATCTTCATCTACAACCAAATCCGCAAATACTTGAATGCTGCCACGCTCAGTAAATTTAATTGCATTATTAACCAATTCACCGATCAACCAACCAACACGCTTACAATCACAATAACAAGTCACATCTAACTCATTACTCAATGCCAAATTAAAAGCGAGAGATTTCTTGTGTGCGGTTAGTTGAAAGGCAATACAGGCTGACTTTATTACTTCTCGCAACGCGACTTGATGACGCTCAATGACCACTTCTTGCTCGGAAAGGTTATTAAAGTCTTGAACCGAATAAAGTAATACATCCAATTGATTTACTGCGCTTTTCACATGTTGTAAATGTTGGATTTCTTTGTTTCTCAGATATTCATCTAAATACCCCTGAATGGCCTGCAACGGCGTTCTTAGCTCGTGACTAACACGTGCTAAAAATCGTGATTTTGAGTGTAGTGCATCGTCGGCAAGCTTTCTTGCGACCTCTAATTTATTTAGTGCTTCAGCAATTTCTCGCGCCATTGGGCGAAATACAAATTTCGCTTCTATAAACAGCAGCAACAGTCCAAGCAGCCAAATTAACAACTCTATTTTCCTCACCATTTCTGTTTTACTTCGTGCATGCTGCTCAAATAGTGAAACGGCCTCATTAAGATTGGGGAGTAAATGCTGAGATGCAGTAAAGAGTTGTTCCACTAATTGAGGAGTGGATTGCTGTAACTGAGACCTTGATAAAGTGACAAAAGTATTACTTTGTAAATCCAATTGCACTGGCTCTTGGTAGTAAAGCGCGGCAAGCGCCTCATTCAGATAAATAGCCTCCCCCCCCTCTGTTTTAGTTAAAAACTCATGATTACTCTCAAATTTATCAATGGTTTGACGTAGCTCCTCACTGTCTTTTTTATCCTCTTGTGCACTATAAAGCGCAATACGCTGGGACAACATCCGCTGCATACCGGCAATATTAATTACGTGCGCGTCTTGGCTCTGCTGATACAGCAAGTACTGCATAATCCCCATCGCCATCGACAGCAATATAGCCATAGCAAGTAATGCCCCGATATAACGATTTTTAACTTTATTTATTAACGACATATTTTTGTTTTTCATCTCATAGCATTGTCTCAGCTGCAATGTTAAGTGTAGTTAACAATCGTATTATTTACAGTCCGATGCTTGACACCTAGACGGCCAAAATGTTTCAATGCGTGTTCACCCTATTTAGATAGTTTGATGCCACGGCGTCAAACTAAGGGCTGGAAGAGGTGCGTTATTCAGGTAACTAAGTGAAGGAGAGCAAACTCCGTTGCAGCTTAGTGAGGGGAATATACGCCGAGAAATTGAGTTATTGTTTGCTAATACTCATTTCGGGCGACTGGGCTGAATCCCAGCGACTGTCACCAACATACTTGGTGGAGAGCTTCTGGTCTTAGAAAAATAAGGCCATTGGCTGCCTTATCCTTTTTAAGTCCATTGCTCTTCGAATTTTAACGGTTCGAAGTTTGGACACTCTCCTAACTCCGAACATGATTTAAGTTCGGTAGAGATGAAATCACAATTCAACTTATCTGACTATCCGTTGTGGACGGCTTTAGTAACGCCTTTTGATGCTGAAAATCAGGTTGATTTTAGCGCATTAACGACGCTTGTACGCGATCAAGAGCAAGCTCGTAACGGTATTCTTTTACTAGGCAGTACCGGCGAAGGCCTTGCGCTTACCCAACAAGAGCAGCAACAAATCGTTGAGTTTGTTTGCCAGCTAGCCCCAAGCGTACCACTTATGGTTGCCGTTGGCGGCAGTAATCTTGAGCAGCAAACACAATGGGTGCGCTTTTGTAATACGCAGCCCATTCATGCGCTCTTACTTGGCTCACCAATCTACGCAAAGCCCGGCAAAGTTGGTCTGGCACATTGGTTTAGTACACTACTTAATGAGAGCCACAACCCTTGCATGCTCTACAATGTACCCGGTCGCAGTGCCGTTGCTATCGCCCCTGAACTACTCGGCGAGCTAGCTTGCCACCCTAATCTGTGGGCACTAAAAGAAGCCAGTGGTGATATTGCCACCTTTGAAGCATTTCGTCAGGCAGCGCCTGATGTCGCCATCTATAGCGGCGACGATGGCTTAATGCCCTACTTTGCACAAGCAGGTGCAACGGGTCTGGTGTCTGTTGCGGCAAACGCATGGCCACAGCAAACCGCAGAATTTGTAAGGCGCTCGTTAAGCGGCACCTCTCCTAATTTATTTACCACCTGGTCAGAAGCTGCAAATAGCTTATTTGCAGTGGCAAATCCCATTCCAGTCAAAGTGTTAATGCACTTGCAAGGGAAGCTCACAAGTCCAAACTTGCGCCCGCCACTGACACATTTGGAACTCACCCATACCGATGCGATCACTCGCGCGAACAAAACGATTTTATCTTGGAACTAAGGCAGTAAACATGAGCTGGTTAACCCTACTAAACGATTTAGAAAATGGCACAGTACGTGCGGCAACACAGGATGAGCAAGGCCATTGGCATGCTAACGTAGAAGTAAAACAAGGGATCCTTGAAGCATTTAGAAATGGCGTAAATACGGAGTTCCCAGGTGGATTTGTTGATAAAGACAACTTAGCACCACGCGGATTTGCTACCCAAGATGGCGTTCGTATGGTTCCTGGCGGAAGCAGTGTAAGACGTGGCGCTTACGTTGCAGCCGGCACAATCATTATGCCACCGGCTTATGTCAACATTGGTGCCTATATTGATTCAGGTACTATGGTAGATAGTCATGCGTTGGTTGGTTCTTGCGCGCAAATTGGTAAAAATGTGCACCTTAGCGCAGCTGTGCAAGTGGGTGGTGTATTAGAACCAGTTGGAGCAAGTCCTGTTGTTGTTGAAGACGATGCCTTTATTGGTGCAGGCTGTGTATTGGTTGAAGGGGTTGTTGTTAAACGCGGTGCCGTATTAGCACCGGGCGTGCGCCTTTCAGCAAGTATTCCTGTCTATGATTGCGTGAACGAGCGCTTGCTTGACAAAGGTGAAGCCATCCCTGAAAACGCGATAGTGATCCCAGGCTCTCGTCCAGCTTCAAGTGAGTGGGCTCGCGCGCAAGGATTAAGTATGTCATGCGCACTTATCGTAAAATACCGTGATGAACAAAGTGATGCATCACTGGCGCTGGAAGAGGTTCTACGCTAATGACTTGGTTGAGCACGTCACAGCGAACTGCAGCTGAGGCATTGATCCAGCAACAAGATACGCCTTTCTTTTGCTACGATTTAGATAAGCTAAGTGCGCATGTTAAGCCCTTAGTTGATCAGCAAATCGTTAAGCTTTGGTATGCCGTAAAAGCGAATCCGTTATCACATATCATTGAAACCCTAGATAACGCTGGGTTTAACTTTGATGTGGCATCTAGCGGCGAGCTTGATCAAGTGTTATCTCAAGGGATCGCTCCTGAACGCGTGCTCAACACCGGCCCTGCCAAATCGCTAAAGCAGATCCGCCATTTTGCAACACAAGGCGTACGTATTTTCGTGGCTGAAAGCCACAATCAAGTACGCTGGTTAAATCAAGTGGCCGAAGAGTTTGAGCTTCAATTTGAAGTTTTACTGCGGGTGCAATTACGCTTTGATAAAGCAGAGCACAATCCACTTGGTGGCAATACGCTTACTCCTTTTGGTCTTGGTGCAGAGCAGTGGCAAGCCCTAACTTTAAGTGACTACACCCACCTAGACTTTGTCGGACTGCATATTTTCCAGTGGGGCAATATGCTCTGCAGCGATACACTCGCTGAACTTTGGCAGGCTATGGTTGCGCCTTTAGTTCAGCTCGCTGCTGATTTAGATATTACTCTAAAGGTACTCGACTTAGGTGGCGGCCTTGGCATTCCCTATGATAGGCGAAGCCCTTCTCTCGATTGGCAGAAATTATTAGACACGCTCGCCTTGATAAAATCCGCCACGCAAGTGCAAGAGTTATGGATGGAATTAGGCCGCTATGCGGTTGGCGAATGTGGTTTTTATCTCAACCCTGTGGTGGAACAAAAGCAAAACTATGGTGAACAACAACTGATCGTCGCAGGCGGTGTCAATCACCTGCTGCGTCCAGCGGTTACCGGACAAGCTTTCCCCGCTGAATTGTTACGCCAGTCTCAAGCTGAGACCACAGACTTTCATATTCATGGCCCACTTTGCACAGCATTGGATAAATTAGGCACCCTAGCCTTACCAAGCGACAGTGCCGATGGCGATTGGCTTGTTTTCAGTCAGTGTGGCGCTTACGGCTACACCGAAAGTATGCCGTTCTTTCTATGTCATGAGCTCCCAGCTGAGTACATCATCTCAGCTGGAGAAATCAGCTGTGTCCGTGAAGCAGAGCCCGCTTCAAGTTATTTGAGGTAAACATGAATACCATTACACAACAACATATTCAGGTTGGTGAAATTGCCAACGGCTTGCCTTTGACTATTCCAGTCTATCGCATCAAAGGCGATGGCAGTGGGCCAAAGGTGTATATCCAAGCAAATATGCATGGCGCCGAAGTGCAAGGTAATGCAGTGATTTATCAACTGCTGGAACAGTTGAAGCAATTGTCATTAAAAGCGGACATCACCTTAGTGCCTTACGCAAACCCGATTGGTTGTAATCAGAAATCTGGTGAGTTTACCTTAGGACGTTTTGATCCAATTACAGGCACGAATTGGAATCGGATGTACATAAACCATTCCGGGCTGGTTGCCGAGTTTGTGGAGCAAAATCCGACGCTTTCAATTACAGAAATCACTCAGCAATTTCGCCAACAATTAGTTGAGCACACCCAAGCGCTACTTGATGGGCCCTTAGATAGGTTGACAACGGGTAAGCGCATCGCCTTGAATTTACAACGTCTAGCTCATGAAGCTGACATTGTTTTAGACCTTCACACGGGGCCAATTTCAGCAAAACACCTGTATTGTCCTGAGTATGCAAAAGACAGCGCTCGATATTTTGATATTCCGCATGTGTTACTTATTCCAAGTGACTTTGGTGGAGCAATGGATGAAGCAAGTTTTTGTCCATGGTGGAACTTGCAGCAAGCCTATCAAGCTATAGGCCGAGAGATCCCAGTATTAACAGAAGCGTTTACGGTTGAACTTGGCTCTCAAGAAAAAATTGATCTAGCGGAAGCATTGGATGACGCTAATAGCATTTTGAGCTACCTGAACCATAAACAGGCCTTTCAAGATGCGCACTTTATGCCACAAAACATCACCCGTTACGTCTGTCGACTAGAGAATTATCGCACCTTTTATGCACCAATGAGTGGCATGGTGGAATATACGGCAAAGCTTGGAGAGCATATCAAGGCAGGTCAAACCATCGCCAAAATTCTCAGAATGGAGCGCTATTTATCAGAAACGTCCTTAAATGAGATCAAGTTGGACGAAGATGCCATCGCCATTTTGCACTTTGCCTCTGCTAGTGTGAATCAAGGCACTGAGCTTTATAATTTCTTTACTCAAGTTGAAACACTTTAACTCGAGTACTTTTATTGCGTGAGAGTAAGTCAAAGCAAATAAGCTCTGCTTGTTTAGCTTAACGCTTACTAAGGTATGGCGGCGATAGCCGCCACCTTTTTCTTATTCGACCGTATTTCGCTTTCTGACATTTTTGACCTTCGAGATTCATTTCCCTTTCATTATCATTGATTAATAATGTAATCAATTGTACTTACTCTCGGCGCACACAGGATGAAACTTACATACTTATCAATACCGGCTTTAGCCTTGCTTACCTTGCCACTTTACGCTCAAGAAGCCCAACAGGAAGATGAAATAGATTTAGTCAAACAGTGCGTGCTAAACGCGGTATTAACTGGAGAAAAAGATAAAACCATAGAACAGGTCCGTACCGAATGTGCCGAGGCTGATGCAGATAAAACCTTAAGCCAATTAGATAAACGCATGGCGCGCGAACGTGTAACTGAAAAGAACCGTAATGTATTAACACCACATAAGCGTAACTATATTTTGCCAGTTTCTTATATGACCAACGTCAACAGTAGACCATTCGACGGTCTAAAAGCCATTGACGATGAAGACGGCGAGCCAATCGACAACTTTGAAGCCAAATACCAAATCTCGTTAAAAGCGCCTATTTATAAAAACTTTTCGGATAAAGATCAGGCAATCTATTTTGCTTTTACGCTGCAATCGTATTGGCAGCTGTATAACAAAGATGTGTCTTCGCCATTTCGTGAAACCAACTATGAACCAGAAATCTTTTGGATTAACTTTTTAGATGATGAAAACGTGCTGTGGGGCGATGAGATGGCCTTTGTACTTGGGATTTCCCACCAATCTAACGGTCGCAGTCAACCAAATTCCCGCTCCTGGAATCGTATCTATGCGAATTTTATCTGGGAAAACCGAGGCTTTGTATTCAGCTTTAAACCTTGGTATCGCTTACCTGAAGACGACAAAGAAGATGCCTTGGATCCACGCGGAGACGACAATCCAAACATCGACGAGTACTTAGGTCATTTCGAGTTTAGCGGGGTGTATCGTCACGAGGAGCATGAGTTTGGCTTTATGTGGCGCAATAACTTAAACAGTGATAATCGCGGTGCAATTCAGCTAGACTGGTCATTCCCGATTTGGGGAAGACTGCGCGGCTACGCACAATACTTTAATGGTTACGGCGAAAGCTTAATAGACTACAACACACATACCCAAAGGCTTGGTATTGGCGTGTTGCTCACTGATATTCTTTAAGCGCATTCGAATACAAAAAAGCTCTGAACACTCAGAGCTTTTTCGTTTGGAAAGCTGAGAATAATTCTCTACTTATTGCGGTTTTATCACCACAAATTGCCCCTCAAATTTAGCAACTAGCATGTCGCCATCATAGACATTCACTGGCACCACATATTTTGCTTTGCCAGCCGTCTCTAGCGCTTGTAATTCACCTTCACAGTCCGCAATGGTAACCGTTGCCGCTGGTGCTGTGGTTAAAGGTTTTAGATATTTAATATTGGCATCAGCTAACACAATATCTCCCTCCAACCCAAGTTCCTTAAGTGCCAAATAAGTCGCTCCCCAGCCCGTTAGCGTCGCCATGCTATATATAGAGCCTGCAAACATCGAGTTGTGTAAGTTGAGGTTCGCTTTTAAGTCAGCCTTAGTGGAAAACTGCCAGTCTGTATAGCTTTCGACTTTAATTCCCATCGCATCACTGATTGGAATAGACTCGCGCCAAGTATTTTGTAATACATGGGTCCAATTTGGTTGTCTAAACCAGCCTGGCTCCGTAGGACGTTGTTTTACCATCTTCCAGTGCTGCACATCGTCATAGGCTAAATGTGCCTTTTCAACCACTTCATAGCCATGACGCTCATAAAATGATAACGCGCGCTCACGAGCATACAAAACTAGCTCTTCTGCTTTTTGCGTCCAAGCAATAACCTCAAGCTCGTGTAGCAAACGACTACCTAAGTGATGACCTCGATGCCCTTCTGCAACGGCCATATAGCGTACTTGTGCTTGCTTATGATTGTTAAAATGGAGCCTAGCTACGCCTAGCACTTCACCATCATTATTTTTAATGTAGCGATGTTCAGCTTCTTGTTCTAAATCATCCTGTTCGCTGCCACGAGGTTGATCCCATGGCGCTCTTAACACCTGCCAGCGTAACTGGTAATAGGCTTGCCAATCTTCGCTGCTTTGTGGTGAAGTTACCTCAAACATCACTGACTCCTGTTTTGTTATTAGCCTGTTAAACGACTTTGAATCTAGTACGGATACACCCTACAAGATAAGCCCAGTGTAGGGAATAAAATGCGCCAAAACACTTATCCTTTAGTGTAAAAACTGGTGGACAAGCTGGCATTCACAAAATCCTCGTCTATGATGATGTTATCATGGGAGAATTTATTACGCATTCAGGCACTATCAGCAACGATTTTGTGGACCGGAGCCACCAGCTAGGACACTTGCTATATTGGCATAAACAAGGCAGAAATAGCATCCAAGTGCGGCAAGAGAAATCGTTAAGATGGCTTCTGATAAACAACACATTACAATCCGTTGTGGAGTTAAACCACCCGGAGCACTTGTTATTTCCTCATTTAAAAACATTCGCGAGTCGCTGGCAGCAAGTCACCCCGCCAACCAGCGTACTAGAGCTGGGTCTTGGCGCAGGTGCAATCCGTGATTACCTCAATGCCACTTATCCAGATTGTCACATTACCACCATAGATAACAACCCAGATGTGATCCATTGTTACAAACGCTACTTTGGTGGCGACCCTTTGTGCGATGTTAATTGTGTCGATGTATTTAAAGCGTTGCAACAAGGCAAACGCTACGATTGGATTGTGCTCGATTTATTTAGCGAACTTGAGCCTCCCATTTTCTTGTTTCAGCACCAGTTTTATCGTCTACTCAGAGCTGCTATTAATGATGGAGGCCGACTGTATATCAACTTTTTAACTGAGCATGAGTCGCAGCTCAAGCAACTTCAACACTTATTAATTACCAACTTTGGTAAAAAGCCCTTTATCGAAAAAGTGCCGGACTACGCCAATATGATTATCGAAGTTAAACGCTAGCATTTGTTGATCTTAGATTTTTACGTCAAATCACTATTCAATACTAAAGTTAAAAGTCACAGGGCCGTCATTCAGTAAACTCACCTTCATATCCGCAGCAAATTGTCCTGTCGCGACTTTCAACCCTGCGGCCTTGGCTTGAGCCACAAAGTATTCGTAGAGTGTATTCGCTTGCTCAGGTGTTCCTGCGCTCGAAAAACTTGGCCTCATGCCTTTTTTGGTGTCTGCCGCCAAGGTGAATTGCGATACAACTAATAGTTCGCCTTCAATGTCTTTTAAACTTAAATTCATTTTTCCCTTGTCGTCAGTAAAAATACGGTAGTTACTAACCTTGTGCAGTAACTTATCCGCCGTTTGCTCTGTATCCGACTTTTCAACGCCTAATAGTAACAATATTCCCTTATCGATTTGACCTACAATCTTACCCTCTACTTCTACCTTTGCTTCGCTGACCCTTTGAATTAGTCCTTGCACTACCTACCTCTTGTGACTGCTAATGATGCTGAATTTTGCACAGTAATAGATCAGCCGCTCGCCTTATCGCTTCTGCATAAACGGGGTTAGCACTACAATGCCCAACTCCATTCAAAATCAACAACTGCGCCTTAATGCTTTGTGCTAACTGATGAACCGGTGCGTATCGACACATTAAATCATGCCGACTGTGAATAAACCAGATAGGTAAGTGATTGAGCTGATCTGCATCTGCTGTAATTTGTTGTTTTTTGATAAAGCACTGGTGACTAAAAAAATGCACCATATGCTGTGCTTTACTGAGCTGTTTGTCTGCTTTGCAGAGCCTAATACCTTGCGTATCGCTATCTGTTGTGATCAGGTTATCCCACTCACACCAGCGCTGTGCTGCTTTTCTTTTGAGTAACTCATCCTCGCCAAAAAGTGCCGAATGGTAATGGTCTAGCAAGGATTCTATGGTTTGCGCTCCCTGTGCAAAGGCAAGATACTGCTCTGGATAAATTTGCGCGGGGGCACCTTGGCTACCATAAAGCCAATGAAGATCAGCCTCATTACCCAAAAAACTCGACCACAACACTATCCCCAAGACATCTTCACGATGTTGCTCAGCATAAAGAAGTGCCAGCATGGCACCGAAAGATTCCCCGGCGAGTACAACCTTTTGCAGCCCTAAATGCGCACGAATGGTGTGAATATCTTTCAGCAGGTTTGCGGTATTTATATCACCAAAGTCAGTAGGCGTTGAGTTGCCACAGCCTCGCTGACTAAACAGGATAATGCGGTATTTTTGCGGATTGAAGTAGCCAAGTACATTACGAGAATGGCCCTGACCTGGACCACCATGCAGCATGATAAGTGGTGTGCCATCACTGTAGCCATATTCCTCTATGCCCAATTGATGCCCTTCACCTACCGCGAGATGAAAGCGACGCAATGCATCGCCATGTTGATACAATAAGCTCATAACTCCCCCTTGGGGGCTTAAGCTAACCGTTATCGGTAAAAGCTAAAGTCCCTGCGCGTCTGGTGGGTCAAACTCCGAGCTTGTATCTAATCCTGCGGATTCCATATCTTGGGTTAAGCACACTGTAAACTCCGCACCTAACAACACCACTATCCAAGATAAATATACCCAAACAAAAAGAATAGGTACTGTCGCAAGCGCCCCATAGATAACTTCGTATGAGGGAAAATGGCTAATGTATAGTGCAAAGCCTTTTTTCGTTAGCTCGAATAACAAAGCTGCAAACAAAGCACCTGGAACCGCGGCTCGAAATGACACACTGGTATTTGGTACTAAAGTATAGAGCATGATGAAGCCAACCATAGAAATTAAATAGGGCAACATCTTAATCAGTGCACCACTAAACCCAGGGATCCCTTGATCGGCAAATGTCACTAAAGAAACGATATAAGATGTCATACCAATACTCGCGCCCAATAGCACAGGGCCAAGCGTGAGTACCATCCAATAAATCGCAAACGAAATCATCAACGGACGTTTTTGCTTAACTCGCCAAATACGGTTGAGTGTGGTGTCAACATTGCGAATAAGTAACAAAGCCACGACGGCCAAAAAACTCACCCCCACAGCTGTCATCTTATTCGCATTGCCAGTAAACGCACTGATGTGCTCTTTAATGGTGTCCGTCGATGTTGGCACAAAGTTATTGAACACAAAGTTTTCAATTGCAAAACGCGTATCTTCAAATCCAGGGAACGCCGAAAAAATTGCTACACCCACCGCAACTAAGGGGACCAACGATAACAGTGTGACATACGCTAAATAGCCCGCGTTGACCGTGATCTGGTCCTCAATACAACGCTTACTATAGCGACGCCACCAGCTAGGCTGAGAATGTAAGAATCGCAGTGCTACGACCTTCATTTCGGTTATTCTTTGCATCATAATCAAGTTAATATTCATGGATGACTTTACACATCATAACAATCCCCGCCATAATTTATAGCGTTAAATAGTAATATATAACGACGGTCACATGGCCACTTACTGATTATTGACCTTCTAGAGCCCGGGAGTGCAAATGAAAAAACTCACCTTAAGCGCAGTGTTACTTTTACTTGTTACTGGCTGCCAAAGTGCCTATTACGCCACCATGGAAAAGTTTGGTGTGCATAAACGCGAGATATTGGTGGATCGTGTCGAAGAAACAAAGGAGTCCCAAGAGGAATCACAAAAAGAGTTTCAATCGGCATTGGAAAGACTCACCACCTTAATTAATTTTAATGGTGGTGAATTACAAGAAGCCTATAACCTGCTTAACGATGACTACCAATCATCCCTTGCCGCTGCAGCTGAAGTAAGTAGCAATATAGACAAAGTGGAAGACGTGGCAAACGCACTATTTGACGAGTGGCAAGATGAACTTGAGCAATATTCGAGTGCAAACCTAAAACGTGAGAGTGCTAAGCAATTAAGTCAAACACAGCGCCAATTTGAACGCTTACTTCGCTCAATGCGCAGCAGTGAAGCCAAAATGCAGCCCGTGCTCGACTCACTACAAGATAATGTGCTGTACCTTAAGCACAACCTAAATGCACAGGCGGTAAGCGCTATTAAAAGTGAGTTTACGGGGTTAAAGCGTGATATTAGCGCCCTAATCGCAGATATGAACCGCTCTATTGAAGATTCGAACAAGTTTATTGCTGAGATGAATGCACGTAGAGCTTGAGTATCTTAGTCATTACGGGTTAAAAATAAGACTAAATAGCGTAATCCAAAAGGGCATGTCTCACCGCTATATTGACTTGCACTTATGCGAATACGATTAAAGGCCATACTAATCAGGAGACTAGTATGGCCTTCGAATTAAACAGGCAATATTGACCCGTGTCGTAATTTAATGAGGAGTAGGACTCCCCATAAGTAATTGCCATGCAGCAGCCATATAAGTTTGATATTCAAGGATTGGTACTTGCTGCTCAACATTTTGAGCACCCAGTTTTAGGTTAACCTGATAGCTATAAAACTGCTCACCATCACCTTGTTTCCAAACTCGCTCCGTATCTCGAATTGTTTTATATCCAAAAACATTTTCTGGTGCTTCAGAACCAACAAGTGAATGGCCAAAACTAGAAAATGATGTGTTGGGCCTCGCTATCAAGTCCATAATTGTAGCTGTGATATCCATATGTGAAGCAATTGTTCGGTTACTCAATTTAGGTGAAACCCCTTGCCCCAGTAAAAGAATTGGGACATGGGTAAGTTCGTACAAGTTAGGCTTAGCATGAAAATAGCGGCGGCTGTAGTGATCTCCAGTAATGATAAATAGCGCATCAGGATATTTGCGTTGCATATTATCAACAAACTGTCCCATCATTTGATCTGAATACCACAAGTGCCCAAGAGTGTTGGCAGATAGCACCTCATCACCCATTAGCTGAAACTGGGCTGGGTAGTCTCCATTTTTCCAAGGATAATCACTAGCTGATAAATCCAAATTAAATGGACCGTGATAGCTAGTAGTCATAATCAAGTTAAAGCTATTTTCTGGCACTGACTGGCTAACGAGATCAAATAGCTGCCCATCATCAACCCCCCATACACCGGCACTGCCCTTACCTCCTGCATTTGCCGCCGAATAAATATGATCGACGCCATGTCTACTCATAAAATCACCTACTGTTTGCCAAGACAATAAGCCACCATAAAAAAATTGTGATGTATAACCTTGTCCCTCCATCAAATGGATTAGCGAGTAAGTATGAGCCTTACTCGTGAGGCGGCTCATGTTAATACCACTAAATGGAATCCCTGTAACTAGACTGGATAATGAGTTCATTGTGCTTGAAGCAGCAGGCAATGCTTGTTCAACATAAATACCCTTTGCTTTTAGTCGATGAAAATTTTCTGTTAGCGCCAAATCCCTATATTTATCCTGCAGAGGCCAAGAATCAAAGCTTTCCATCACAATGTAAAAAATGCGAGAAGGTTTTTGAATTAAGGGCCCCATACTACGAGTCTCATTATTTAGCAGCGCATCATCAACCTCATGCTTATCGGCTAAATAAGGGTTAGTACTTGATGTAGTGAGCTGATTTAATTCACCGTAGTCTTGTATCGCGTAGAAGAAACTGCGAAATGGGTTAATAACTAAGTTGTTTACAAATGGATCCGTGGTGACGGCTGACCACTTTCTCGATGCAGGACGGGAGTCAAATGAACCTCTAGCAGCGCAAACGAACATAACGAACACCAATATCGAAATAACCGCTTGTTTGATTCTGCTCTTCGGACAAATATTTATTAGTAAGCGATAACTTCTCTTATCCACAAAACGAGTCCATACGACCACGCAAGATAGTAGTATACCTATGCTCAACAAACTCCCCCAAGGTTTATACTGCTGAATCACGGTGCTCAGTATGGCCTGCTGATCATCATATAACCCTTCCAGCATGAGATAATTATATTGAGTTCCATACTCACTGATATAAGTTATCCCGCAGATTCCTAATAATACGAAAACACTCAGATAAATTAGCCCTATCATATTGCGTGCTCGTCTAACCCAATTATCTAATCGCAAAGGCTGTAGGAAACAATTCAGCAAAAAAGGAATAGCGAGACAAACTCCAGCAGCAGAGGAGTCAAATTTAAAACCGGTGGCTAAGGCATCAAGCAGTTGGCCAACCGTAAGATCATACGATACTTTTTCTTTAAAGTTAAAGAGATAGAAAACTCTAAATGACATAAGTAAGAATACACCGCTGACCCATAACAAGAAAATAACCCAACTTTCCCTTATGAATTTTATCCAGCGGTTTGAAGATAAACTATTGTTGAGCAACAAAGCAGATAATCCTTCACTATAAAAAATAACAACCCACAAACAAAGATAATATAAAAATTGATAATGATTTAAATTAATGTTACCGTCCCTAATAGTAACACAAACAAAATAAGGAAATAACTATGAAATACACATTAGTGCTAGCAGGAGCAGCTCTAGCAGTTTCAACGATGGCTCAAGCAGCTTCAGGTATAATGTTTATCAATAAACAAAAGTACGCTGAAGAAACTGATTTCATCTGTATGGATGGTAAACATGAAATTGATAAAGCCTACAAAGGACAAACTGTACAAACTTATGATTGTGATTTTGGTAGAGATCAATATTTCTCATTTTATAAAAATAATGTAAAAATTGCTATAGATAACTCTGTATTCAGCTCTCCATTTGCCACCCATGGAAAAATGAAGCTTCAATATATGGGCAAATTAGCTAATTATATTGAAAGTAAATATTACGGAGATCCATGGTTTGAAATTAGGCCTGTATACGATGAGAACCTATGTTTAGATGTAAGTCGTTATGACGGTGCTCCAAAGCGAAATGTTCAATTCTGGAACTGTGAAGGAATGGCTGACCAATTATGGAAGTTCGATGGTGCAGGTCGGATTATAAATAAGAAACAAGGTAAATGCCTCGATGTGGCAGGTCACAGTGGAGGAAGACGCAATAATATAATGCTTTACGATTGTGACGGCGGACTAGACCAAGAGTGGTACTATACTCCATGGAATAGATAGGAGTCGGTTAGACACCACTTTCAATGAAAGAGCATGAGTCACCTCAGCTCTTTCTTCAACTAAAAACGTAACCTTTGATTTTAAGCTAGCTAAATACCATCTCCGGTACGTCATCAGGGCAAATCAATATGCCTGCGGTTTTGGCTTGAATTTCCGAGGCGCTAACACCTGGAGCTCGCTCAAGTAAATAAAACGCCCCCTCTTTGACTTCAAGCAACGCTAGATCGGTTACTATCTTATTGATACAGTTTACGCCGGTGAGCGGTAAACTGCAGTGTTGTAGAAGTTTTGACTCGCCTTGCTTATTCGCATGCGTCATAGTGCAAATTATATTTTTAGCCCCAGCGACAAGATCCATCGCGCCACCCATGCCCTTGATAAGCTTACCTGGGATCATCCAGCTGGCAAGATTACCTTGCTGATCTACTTCAAAAGCGCCAAGCACTGTCAGGTCCACATGACCACCACGGATCATTGCAAAGCTTTCTGCCGAACTAAAAATGGCAGCTCCCGTACGGGCCGTAACGGTTTCCTTACCCGCATTGATCATATCCGCATCCACTTCCTGCTCGGTCGGATAAGCGCCCATGCCTAATAAGCCATTTTCCGATTGCAGCATCACATCCATGCCCTGTGGCACATAATTAGCCACCAGCGTGGGGATCCCAATGCCAAGGTTGACATAAAACCCATCTCTTAATTCCTGCGCCACTCGCATGGCCATTTGCTCTCTGGTTAATGCCATTATGCTTGCTCCTTCACAGTACGTTTTTCGATGCGTTTTTCGAACTGTCCTAGAATCACTCTGTCGATATAAATTCCAGGGGTATGAATTTGGCTCGGTTCAATTTCGCCGGGCTCTACAATTTCTTCCACTTCAACGACGGTAATTTTTCCAGCCGTTGCAGCCATTGGATTAAAGTTCATGGCGGTGTGGCGATAAACACAATTGCCAAAACGGTCTGCTTTCCACGCTTTTACAATGGCAAAGTCTCCCGTAATACTCGGCTCTAAAATATATTCTCTATCACCAAACGTTTTTACCTCTTTGCCCTCAGCGACGGGTGTACCAACGCCTGTTGCGGTATAAAAAGCGGGGATCCCAGCTCCACCTGCGCGCATCTTTTCTGCAAGTGTCCCTTGTGGAGTTAATTCAACTTCCAATACACCGCTCAATAACTGCTGCTCAAACAAGGCGTTTTCTCCCACATAAGAAGCCACCATTTTGCGGATCTGCTTATCCTCAAGCAAAATCCCTAAACCAAACCCGTCTACTCCGCAGTTATTAGAAACCACGGTTAAGTCCTTTGTACCCATGTGGCGTATTTGGCTTATCAAACCTTCAGGGATCCCACACAAACCAAAGCCCCCTGCAATCACGGTCATGCCATCGCAAAGTCCTGCCATTGCTTCTTCGTAGCTTACGACTACCTTATCAAATCCAGCCATCATTCCTCCTATTGCACTGTCCAGCCGCCGTCCAGCACAATGGCTTGGCCAGTAATGTTGCGTGACTCATTTGCGAGTAAAAAATTGACAGCATGAGCAATCTCATCCAACCCTATAAAGGCCTTTTTCGGCATTGGCGCCAACATAATATTGTTTATCACTTCATCTTCGCTGATCCCATGCTGTTTCGCTTGCGCGGTAATTTGCTGTTCTACCAATGGGGTTTTTACATAAGCGGGGCAAATAGTGTTCACGGTGATATCGCAGTCCGCGGTTTCCAGCGCCAATACTTTGCCAAATCCCATTAACCCATGTTTTGCAGCGACATAAGCAGACTTATATTTAGAAGCGACTAGAGCGTGGATAGAACCAATATTGACGATGCGGCCAAAGCCTCCTCTGCGCATATGCGGCAATACCGCCTTACATAACATGGCGGGGCCTGTTAGCATCACGTCTTGCAGCAATTGCCACTTATCTTCTGGATAATGCTCTAGTGCTTCAACATGTTGCACACCTGCGTTATTGATAAGCACATCAATGTTATCGTGCTGACGGATAAAGTCAGCGATGTCTTGCTTATTAGCTATATTGAGCGCAAACGCTTGAGCATTTCCTCCGTCACTGACGATAGACTCGGCCACCGTCTGTGCTTGCGCTAAGTTCAAATCTACCAGTAATAGGCTGTAACCTTGTTTGCTCAGGGCCATCGCGATATAGCGACCAATGCCACTTGCAGCCCCTGTGATCAACGCCGTCTTCATCGTCACTCCTTGATTATTTTGCTAAGAACTGAGCAATGGTGTCAGCCTGTGATTGAATTGAAAAAATACCGTCTAAATGCCCCCAAACGCCTTCTATCTCTGTGATCTGCACGTCTTTATTCTTGGCTTTAAGGGTTTCTGCTAACTTACGAATGGGCTCAGGCTTTAATAACAAGTCATTGCTTGCAGGCATCAACAAAACCTTTGCTGTGATTTTATCGATAGCGCTATCAAAATTACCTTGCATGCCTGCGGTATATAGTTGCGAGGCGCGGACTAAATACAAGATTGAATTCGCATCTTGCGTTTCAGCCCTCGCTCGTGCGCGCGTGGCTAGCGTTTGGCTGAGTTTAGGAAGCTGACGAATATCTTGTTTTGCTTTGGGATCAAGCACAATAAAGTCTGGAAAACTGGCGTTATAAATAGCGGGGTGCATCGCGTCTTGAGTAATATTAAGCATCGTGGCCGTGAGTCCAGCAAGCGGCCTTTCCCCGTCGTAGTAGTCCCCGCCCCGCCAATTTGGATCAAGTCGGATAGGTAAAGCCCATTTCTCTAACGCAGCAACGGTCCAAGCATCCATCTTTGCCGCGCCAATCACATGAATTAAACGTGACACTTTTTCGGGATAGCGCACCGACCATTCTAACGCTTGGAAAGACCCCATAGACGCGCCCATCACCGCATGTAGTTTGTCGATACCTAAGCTATCCAGTAGTTGCTTTTGCACTTCAACAAAATCACCGATGGTCACCACGGGAAAATCCAAGCCGTATGGCTTGCCCGTCTTTGGATTAATGGAAGCTGGGCCCGTCGTGATCACATCTTTACTATGCCAGTTTGCATTGACCAAAGTATCTGCGCTTATCACAAAGTACTTGTTAGTATCTACCGCTTTGCCCGGGCCGATAATGGCATCCCAGTAACCTGCCAATACGTCAGACTCCCGATACTTACCCGCAGCGTGAGATGTGCCAGAAAAGAAATGCGTGATCAAAACTGCATTGCTTTTGTCGGCATTTAATTTGCCATAGCTTTCCCAGCCTACCTTAACGTCAGGAATGCTGACTCCAGACTCTGTAGTAAAATGCGCGAGTGTAAATGCCCGCTTTTCAACCAGCATAGGTTTGTTTGTCTCACTGCCATAGACAATATTGCTGGCAACGAACAAGAGTAACAGGAAAATCCGCTTCATTGCTGTATCTCTCCGTTAAAATAAGATGAATAGGGTTAATGCGAGGGCAACGCCCACCAGCGGCACGACCGCAGTCAACGCAGCCATGGACCAGTATGCTCGTTGATGTGTTTCTTTACAGATGGCGCGAATGGTTGTGACCACATAACCGTTGTGCGGTAAGGTATCCAAAGCGCCTGAGCTAATAGCGACAACACGATGTAATTGTTCTGGATTGACACCCGCATCGATGTAGTGCGGTGCCACTAAAGGTAACGCAATGGCTTGCCCACCGGATGCCGAACCAGTTAAACCGGCTATTACACTTACCGCCACAGCGGCGCCAAGTAGCTCATTACCCGGCATCTGTGTCATCATTTCGACCGCTAATTGAAATGCCTCGGTGTTTTTTGCTACCGCACCAAAACCCACTACCGCACTGGTATTACCGATAGCAACTAGCGCACCTGTTGTACCTAAGTTAATTGCGGCCCCCATGTTGTGAAAATGCTTAAAGTTAATCGCGACAATACTGAGTACACCGCCAAGTAGAGCTACAATGAGTGCACTTTGCTGCAACACATCATGAAGTGTAAAAGATAAAATCAACACCACGATTAGAGGCAGTACGCCAGTGATTGGATGAGGGTAGTTACGTTCATGGATTTCAGGGTCGTCTTCTTTCGCCTCAAAGTGCTCACCATTTGCCACCGCTTTAGCTATCATCTTTTTCAACCACCAATAGCCAGTAATAGCCATAAATGTGGCAACCACTAGACTGACTTCCCAAGCCGCATAAGGCGAAGTGCCTAAATATTTTATTGGGATCCAGTTTTGGATTTCCGGGGAGCCTGCCGAAGTCATGGTAAAGGTGACTGAGCCGAAAGCCAGAGTTGCGGGAATAAAGCGCCTTGGTAAATTGGCATCTTTAAATAAGCTAAGCGCCATAGGGTAGACAGAAAAAGCCACAATAAAAACACTGACGCCGCCATACGTTAGTACCGCACAGGCAATCACCACCGCTAATACCGCATGTTTCATACCTAACTTGTCGACAATATAGCGTGCCACGCTGTCGGCAGCACCACTGTCTTCCATGAACTTACCGAACAAAGAGCCAAGCAAGAACATGAAAAACCAAGCACTCAAAAAGCCAGCAAAGCCATCCATATAGAGTGTAAGAAAGCTGCTTTCTACAGCTTCTGTGGGAAATAGCGCAACACCACTCGTCAATGCGACTAATAAAGCGCACAGAGGAGCTGCGATAAACAAGTTTACGCCACGGAGAGTTAGCCAAATAAGCAGGCCAAGTCCTCCTGCCAGTCCAAGCATACTGAGCATAAGGGCTTCCTTTTATTGTTATTAATGCCCGTTATAAGTTGATGTGTTGGGCATGCTGTTGATGAATATCAGTGTGGCGTGCAGGCGCAATAAAAACCATAGTACTAAGGTTATAGAAGCCCTACACCCCGTGTTAATCCTAGCGTATCAAGGCATTAGTACTAAGGTACTAATAGAAAAACTTTACAACTCCCCTATGCTTTGGTGTGACAACAAGCACCCAAAATGACAATAATAGGGATCACAGGATGAACATTTACCAACCTAGATATTCAGCTATCGCGTTGGCTATTACACTCGCAACTCAAGTCAGCCCAGCGGCAGCAGAACAAGCAACACAATCAGAAGGCAAGCTAGAACGCATCGAAGTCACGGCGCGTAAGACGGTAGAAAACCTTCAAACCGTTCCAGTTGCAGTGACTTCTATCGGTGAAACCGATCTACTCGAAAATGGCATTTCAGTACTTTCTGAAGTCCAGCAGTTTTCACCCAATACCACGCTTCAAGCTAGCCGAGGTACTAACTCTACCCTCACTGCCTTTATTCGTGGTGTGGGGCAACAAGACCCATTATGGGGTTATGAACCTGGTGTAGGCATTTACATCGATGACATTTATTTAGCAAGGCCACAAGGGGCCGTACTTGACCTCCTTGATGTACAACAGATTGAAGTACTACGAGGACCGCAAGGAACGCTATACGGCAAAAACACCATTGGTGGCGCAATAAAATATGTCACTAAGGAAATGTCTGGCGATGCGACTTTTAACGTGGAAGGGACTGTTGGTAGTTATAATCAACGCGATCTTAAGATCACAGGTCAACTGCCGCTCGTGGAAGACACGCTCTATCTAGGTTATGGCTTTGCCACTTTGAATCGAGATGGCTTTGGTGAGTTCAAGGTTTCAACGCTACCCGGCCAAGACAAGGAAAACTACAATAAAGAAATTCAAGCTGCGCGGTTAACCTTAGAATATCGTCCAAGCGATGATTTGTTCTTCCGTTTAGCATGGGATAAAACCGACGATGACTCCAACTCTAAAGGGGGTTATCGGTTGTTGCCGAGCTTACTGACTGACGCCCCCGTGCCTGACAGCGTATTTGATTCTTACACTAGTATGCCAACTTGGAATAAAGTCGAGCTTGAGGGATATAGTTTGACCGCTCGCTGGGATCTTTCTGACGCCACCACAATAAAATACATCGGTGCTAGCCGAGATAGTTACTCCCCGACCAATATCGACTTTGATAATACGCCATTACGGATCTTTGATGTACCCGCCATTTATGATGACGAGCAAACCACGCATGAGATACAGCTAAGCCATGCAGGTAACGGCTATAAATTTGTCTCTGGTCTATATTATTACGATGGCGAGTCATGCGGCCAATTCCAAGCAATTTTGGAAGTGTTAGGACAAAGCTTGGGCGCTCCCGGTCTTACGCGAGAAGTCAGTGGTTGTAACAACTCAAATAGTAAAGCCGCGTATATTCAAGGCACCATTGATTTAGCAGAGCAGTGGTCGCTCACATTGGGCGCTCGTTACACTAAAGACAGCAAAGAAGCACAAGTCAGCAATGGTTTGGTCTTTGATGTCGTGTATCCCGAATCAAATTGGATCCCAGGTTATACACGCCCTGCAGGTGAGCTCGTACCGTCAGTGCTTGATGATGAAGAAGATTGGTCACGGTTTACACCAAGAGTGGGAGTGGAATATCAATACAACCGCGATATCATGTTCTTTGCCAGCTATGCTCAAGGATTTAAATCCGGCACCTTCAACCCCAGAGCTAGCACCGCAGAGCCTGCTGCAGACCCTGAAATCGTAGATTCATTCGAAATCGGTATGAAAAGCGAGTGGCACGATAATCTAAGAGCCAATATCACGCTATTCACATTAGATCACAAAGACCGCCAATATATTTCCGTGTTGCCCGGTGCAACCTCAGCCGATCTAAACCAACGACTTGGCAACATTGGTAAGTCTACAGCAAATGGTATTGAAGCCGAGCTTAGCTATGTCGCTACAGAGGCGCTGAGTTTTGATGCCGCGATAGGATATATAGACAGTGACTTCGAAGAGGTACTCGACACTAATCCAGACACCGGTGCGACATTTGACAAATCAGACCGCTTTAGTATTTCTAACACCCCTGATTTAACTTTTAACTTTGGGGCGACATACAAGCTCTACAGTGATATTGGCGATTGGGTGTTCAATGCCAGCTACTACCATCGTGGTGATTATGTTTTATTTGAGGAAGATAGCCTACTGACGCAGGATAGCTATGGTTTAGTCAATCTGAGTATTAATTGGTATAGCACAGATGGCAATTGGCGTGTTGGTCTTCATGGGAAAAACCTGACGGATGAAGAATATATGATAGGAGGCTATCAGTTCGTGACACCAGACCCAAGCGATCCGAGTAATGTGAGTAAGTACACGCCGGGGCTTGGTGGTGATAATACCTTGATAGGCTACTTTGGCGACCCAAGAACCGTTTCGCTTACCGTGGGTTATCGTTTTTAGCACCGAAAGCGAGGCTGCTAGGGAGCCTCGCTATCTCAATCACTTGATGTAGTTTTGGAAATACCCTATAACAACGGATACTAGGAGTTAGTTAAGGATGTCTCAGGTGCAAGCAATCATCGCTGATGACCACCCATTATTTCGCAGCGCACTCAAACAAGCCGCTGCACAAGCGATTGGTCATGACCCTATCAAAGAAGCCAGTACCTTAGACAGCTTATTCGAGATGTTGCTCGCGCATCCTGAAACAGAGCTAGTATTTTTAGACTTATCTATTCCTGGCGCGAAAGGTCTCGAAGGTCTTGCCCGGTTAAGAAATCAGTATCCAGACATATTAGTGGTCATGGTTTCAGCCAACGAATCGGCAGCCGTTATTAGCCAATGCATTGCCCTCGGGGCAAGCGCTTATATTCCCAAGTCTTCCTCACTAGAGGTGATCAGTGATGCCATCAAGCTGGTTATTGAAGGAGAAACTTGGTTACCCGAAATCGTGGATATCGCGCCTGAAAATGACAGCGAACAAGCACAATTTGCACGTAATTTAGAAAAGCTAACTCCCCAGCAATATCGAGTATTAACCATGATTGCCGACGGCCTTTTGAATAAGCAGATTGCGTATGCGATGTCGATTCAAGAGACCACCATCAAACAGCATGTTTCAGCTATTTTAAAAAAGCTCAATGTGTATAACCGCACCCAAGCTGGGATCCTATTTAATCAGCTGGCTACGGATGTACATCTCGACGATGAAGCGAGTGCTTAAATAACCTGAGCTGCGGATAATTAATGCCTTTCTAGCAGCCAGTTTTAGCGCTAACTGCGTTGAATTCACTTCCAATAGCCAGCTATTGGTGCGTAAATTCGCCTTGCTTTCCCTAAAACTCTCTGGCTAGACAAGGAAAAAACTAAGTTGTGCTTTAGAAACAATGAGTTGGAACATTCCTTATCCAAACCTCAGGTTAAATAACTAGATTAGTCGCTTAATCATGCGCTTTAGGGCCGGCGTTTTAAGTGGTTTATAGAGTAATGGGATCCCTGCATCACTCACTCGCTCGCGTATAGCCTCGTCATGGTTAGCCGTGTTAATAATGATTGGCATATCATCAAGCGCAAGCGCTGCTATTACCTCAAGTCCCGTGACACCATGATCAAGCTGATAATCCGCGATCAGCATATCTGCCCGACTCGTTGCTTGCAGCGCGCTAAGCTCTGCTTCATCTCGTGCCACAGCTACTTGGCACCCCCAACTTAGTAATACTTGAGATAATGCATTAAGTGCGTTGGCATCATTATCTAGCAACCAAATAGATAGACCCGATAATTGCGAATCACCGCTGGGCTTGTCAGCGGTTACTTCGGTCTTTTGATCTGTCTGCATTCCAAAACTTGGCAATGTTAAGGTAAATTGTGTGCCTTTATTAAGTTGTGAGCCAAGGGTAATGGGAATTTCCAACACTTCGCAAATTCGTTTGCTGATCGCAAGTCCAAGTCCTAACCCCTGTGCTAACTCTTTACTGTGAAGCTGTTTGAACTCTTGAAATATGGCGTCCTGATCTTGCTTTGCAATACCCACTCCTGTGTCTTCAACAATGATAGAAACACTCTCCCCCTGACATTCAGCGATAAGTCTTACCGTACCAGACTCAGTGTAACGGATAGCGTTACTCAGTAAGTTTCCCAATACCCTTTTTAGCAGTGCTTTATCGGTGTAGAGCATGACATCACAAACCCGCACCGCAAACGCTAATCCTTTGTCTTTCGCAACCGCCCCATATTCATTTTCCAATGGTTCCAGCAGTGACGACAATGCAAAGCGCGAGCGATTAACCTTAAACGCCCCAGCCTCTAACTTTGTGAGTTCAAGAATGCTCGACAACAGTTCTTCAGCACTTGCCAATGAACTTTTAATGCTTTGCGAAAGCTCAGCTAAGTCGGTCCCTTGGGCCTTTTCACTCATCAATGAGCAAAACAGGCTAGCTGCGTTAAATGGCTGTAACAGATCATGACTTGCTGCGGCGAAAAAGCGGGTCTTACTCTCCGTTGCATGTTCCGCTTGGCGTTTCGCAGAAGATAAAGCACGGTTGGCGTCTATCAACTCTTTGGTCCTTGCCGCGACCGTTTCTTCTAGATTTACATTTACTTGCTCTAGTAAGGATTGTTGTTTTACAAACTCGGTGATATCCGTATAGGTCGTTACAAATCCACCTCCAGGCAATGGGTTGCCTTGCATTTCAAACACTCGACCATCGTGATGCTCGCGGCGGTAGCGATACGCATTGCCTCGTCGTAAATGTGATAGACGTTTCTCTACTTGCTGCTCTACATCAGCATCACCAAATAGTCCACGCTGCGCATTGTAACGAATAAGCTCAGCCACAGGACGCCCGATAAACAACGCATTGTCTGGATAATTAAACATTTCTGCGTAGCGCTGGTTCCAAGCGACCAATTGCAGCTGGCTATCTACTACACTTATCCCTTGACTGACGTTTTCTATCGTTGACTGTAGTAAGTCGCGATTAAAACGTAGCACCTGTGACGCTTCATCGACAAATTCTGCAACTTGCTCTAAAGGTTGGCGTTTTTCATCTTTGGCAACATCTAAAATCAGTTTCGCAGATGCCCCTCCAACGAGCGTCGACATCTCCCGCTCGATCATATTTTCCACTTGCAATGGCGCTGGCAGTTTCCAGTTAGCAGGCTCTTTAGGAAAATGAAGCTCTACAAGCTGCTGTGCACGCGCTTGCTCGCTAAAGCGCTGCAGTAATGTTGCCAAATCCTGGTAACTCAATACCGTGTTAGCGGACTGTGCAGACTTGGACGGCATGACAAACTTATTGCTTTGTAGCCGCTCAGCAAGACGTGCGGATGAAATAAACGGCACCAGCAAATAAACCAACAAATTTGCACTTAAAGAGATCAAGACGGACTGGCTCGTACTGTCTAACCCCAGACCCAAAAAGTCTAAAGGTGCTAACCATCTTATATTCATAGGCCCCGCGCTCAGCCAGTGACTTTCGAAGTTAAAGCCACTAATGAGGCTCGGTAACAACAGCGTGTAAAACCAAATAGCAAACCCCGTCACAATCCCCAATTGCGCGCCTAAGCATGAAGCCCCACGCCACCATAAACCAACCACCATAGCGGGCGCAAACTGCGCAACCAAGGCAAATGACATGAGCCCCATATTCGCCAACGTGTTGCCCTCAGCCAGCACGCGATGACTGGCGTAACTCAATAATAAAATGCCAACAATAACCACCCGTCGAGCATTGAGCAGATTAAACTTAGATAAACCCCGATGGCTCGAATTTAACTGCGAGCGGCGCAACAAAAATTGATTGATAAAGTCATTGGTGATCATAATAGATAGCACGATGGCTGAGACTATCACCATGCTCGTCGCCGCAGAGAACCCTCCTAAAAAGGCTATCAAAGCGACTAAAGGTGCATCAGATCCCAGTGGTAAGGCAAGCACAAACGTATCGTAGCCAACATCTTGACCATTAAAATACACCAGCCCGGCATAGGCGATCGGCAAAATAAATAAATTAATCAGCAACAAATAAACGGGAAACAACCAGCGTGCGGTCTTAAATTGGTTTTGTTCATCATATTCAATAAAAGAGGTATGAAACTGCCTCGGCAAACACAACGTTGCCAATACCCCTAAAAGAACATGAACTAAATAAACATAGGTTGGGCTAGCCGATGCCTCTATTTGCTTGGTAATTCCCTGCTGCTCCGCCTGGTTAAATAAATGAGTAGGTGATTCAAAGAGCACAAAACAGACATAAACACCGACAGCAATAAACGCTAGTAACTTAACTAATGACTCAAAGGCGATGGCAGTCATCAATCCCGGGTTATGCTCACTCGGTCTCAGCCTACGAGTGCCAAACAAAATAGCAAACAGGGCTAACAGCAAGGTGATATAAAAAGTACTATCTCGCCAAAACGCGACACTCACCCGCTGGGTGTCACTTGTTAGCATACCGATACTGGCGCTGGTAGCATTAAGCTGAAGGGCAATATAGGGCACGACCGCAATAACAGAGATCAGAGAAATGAGTCCAGACAAACTAGAGGAATTACCGTAACGCGTGGCAATAAAGTCCGCCATAGAGGTGAGCTGCTGCTGGCGGCATATTTCAGCAATTCGTGTGTAGACTTGCCAACCAAATATAAACAGTAAAATCGTGCCAACATAAGTTGGGGCAAGCCACCAGCCATTATTTGCCGCTTGCGCGGTAGTACCAAAAAACGCCCAAGAGGTGCAATACACCCCAAGTGACAAGGCGTAGGTAACTTGCTTGGCACGATAAGATCTAAATTTAGTACTCGCCCTATCTGCGCCCCATGCAATGGTAAATAAAAGCGCTAAATACAGCAGCGCAATAAGACTGATCAGCCCGATAGAAAACATAACTGTGATGATTTTTTATTATTTGCTCTAGCATAACGGCTGTACAGTAAAAAGACAGCACACTTTAGTGCTACAGCTTATCACCACTTATAACCTAAAACTGCTGACCGATTTATCCAGTGCACGGGATAAAGACAGCAGCGACAATGCTTCATCTGACGCTCGCTCGGCTCCGGTTGCTGTCTCTTGCGCAGTTTCGCTGATTTCTGTCACACTTTGCGAAAGTTGCTGTGTAACCGTATTTTGCTCCTCAGAAGCACTGGCTATTTGCAGGTTCATATCTTTAATCGTACTCACAGAGGAGGAAATCGCTTGTAACACTTCATCCGTTTTCGCTGACTTGTCCGCTGTATCTTTAGCATCTTTCACGTTCTCTCGCATCATACCAACGGAGCGCTTCGCTTCATTTTGCAACTTAGAGATCATCTCTTGAATTTCGTCCGTGCTCTTTTGGGTGCGACTCGCAAGGCTTCTCACCTCGTCGGCCACTACAGCAAAGCCTCGCCCTTGTTCGCCAGCTCTTGCGGCTTCAATTGCTGCGTTGAGCGCCAACAAATTAGTTTGCTCCGCTATACCCCTGATAACATCCAAAATAGAACCTACCGACTCTGTTTCTTGTTCAAGATTCTCAATGGTTTTGCTAACATTTTCTATTTTACCAACTAGACCTTCCATTGCTTGCTGTGTTGCAACAACAACTTGAACACCTGAATTAGATTGAGAATCGGCATCGGTCGCGGCATCCGCTGCGAGTTGAGCACTTTGGGTTATCTCAGCAATCGTGGCAGCCATTTCATTCATCGAAACAGCACTATGACTGAGTTGCTCCATTTGGTTGTCTGCTCCTTGTTTAGACTGGGAGGTGATAGCACTAAGAGTTTCCGACGAGGAAGATAATGCATGCGTGGAGCTTTGGATTTCTGCAATGATGGCTTTTAGTTTGTCAGCCATATCACGCATTGCCAAATAAATACCGCTAACCGATTCCCCCCTGTCAAACTGTAGTGTGAGGTCGCCACTGGCTATCCTTGATGCCACTTCCGCGATTTCTTTTGGCTCCCCACCAATAGGGGCTTTGATTAGTCGTGTGATATACCAACTTAAAAAGCAGCCTAACAAAATTACCACAACAGATACTGCAATAATAATTGTTACTGTCTTCCTACTCTCACTTTGAGCTATGGGACCTAATTCATCCTGCCTTTCCTTGATCGATTCTTTCACACGTGCCAAATGCTCTGCGATATTTTGACCATTAATATTTAGTACTTCGGTAATCAGTCGATTTCTCTCTGTGATAATATCTTGTACTTCTCTCACTCCATCTAAGTAGCGTTCTCCTGATTGTTCTATATCAAGCAGTAAATTTTTTGCATTTTCATTCATAAACCTAGACTTAGACTGAGTTAGAAACATCTTCTCTTGTTTTAGTTCATCCATGGCTCTGTTGTAGTCATTTAACTGGTTACTCACTAAGAATTTCGTTACGAAAAGTCTTCCTAGCAGCAGCTTTTCCTGCATATGTGTAGCAGCCGCAAGTCCTTCAAAGTCACTCATATCAATGCTAGATTCTATTAATTGCGAAATATTCTTGCGCATTTGAGGGCCTATTTTATCCAGCCCGTCATGAACCACAGTATTTCTACGACCATAAAGTGCCATAATCTCCCTAAAAGCAGTTTCATATATAACCAAAGCTGTTTCACTTTTTTCAATGAGCTGCTTGCTTTCTTTTTGACTAAGGGCCTCCTTGGCTTCCGCTAATTCATCATGTAAAAGCTTTACCTTCTGTTCAAATTGTTCAATATCGTCTTTTGATTGCTGCTTCAAATAATTCAGCACATTGATCCTAAGTGAGAGCAAATTCGCTTCTAATGTACTTGCTAGATTGCTAGCCCTTGCCAAAGAGCGATACTCAACAAAATTACTATAACCGCCATTCAATCCAACATAAGCGACGCTAGAGAGTACAACCATAAGTACAATCATTACTCCAAATGAAGTAGATAATTGTTGGCTTAACCTTAACTTAGAAAGCATAAAAGCACCTGACATTGTATTTATAGATAAGCCTATCAGCATTCATAGATGCCAAAACTATTAGCTTGTATTTAATACAATAATCATTGTCGTGTTTTTTGATTTAGTAAAGAAATGTACCGATTAAAAATCGAACAAAGTAAAGTAACGACCTTTAATGCTCCATATTTATGATTGGCTTGTTGAATAAGGAGCGGCGTATTACGTCCAGCACTGCGATAAAGCTATCTACTCTGGAACAAATAAGTATATAGAGGTAATAACCAACCATCTTCGTTGTGCTCAAACATACATCCAGAAACGAAAAAGCCCCAGCTAATGCCGAGGCTTTATAAAAGTCTAATTTAGTTAAAAACTAAAATTAAGCTTTCTTAGGACGTTCAATCACGTCAACTAGCGTCCAAGACTTTTTCTTAGAAATTGGCGCACATTCGCGAATAGTCACGACGTAACCTGTGAGTAGCTGTGTTGTTTTCATCGTGTGCGTGCAACTTAGTTGTACGCTTGATGCTTTCTTTCTATAAAGAGTACCGTAGATCGGGTGGTTAACCTGACGCTCGATAGAAACAACGATTGACTTGTCCATTTTGTCGCTAACTACGATAGCGGCTTATAAAAGCTATCCAGAAACGCAAAAGCCCCAGCTAATGCCGGGGCTTTATAAAAGTCTAATTTAGTTAAAAACTAAAATTAAGCTTTCTTAGGACGTTCAATCACGTCAACTAGCGTCCAAGATTTTTTCTTAGAGATTGGTGCACATTCGCGAATAGTTACGACGTCACCTGTGAGTAGCTGTGTTGTTTTCATCGTGTGCGTGCAACTTAGTTGTACGCTTGATGCTTTCTTTCTATAAAGAGTACCGTAGATCGGGTGGTTAACCTGACGCTCGATAGAAACAACGATTGACTTGTCCATTTTGTCGCTAACTACGATAGCGGCTTATAAAAGCTATCCAGAAATGCAAAAGCCCCAGCTAATGCCGGGGCTTTATAAAAGTCTAATTTAGTTAAAAACTAAAATTAAGCTTTCTTAGGACGTTCAATCACGTCAACTAGCGTCCAAGATTTTTTCTTAGAGATTGGTGCACATTCGCGAATAGTTACGACGTCACCTGTGAGTAGCTGTGTTGTTTTCATCGTGTGCGTGCAACTTAATTGTACGCTTGATGCTTTCTTTCTATAAAGAGTACCGTAGATCGGGTGTTTAACCTGACGCTCGATAGAAACAACGATTGACTTGTCCATTTTGTCGCTAACTACGATAGCGGCTTATAAAAGCTATCCAGAAACGCAAAAGCCCCAGCTAATGCCGGGGCTTTATAAAAGTCTAATTTAGTTAAAAACTAAAATTAAGCTTTCTTAGGACGTTCAATCACGTCAACTAGCGTCCAAGATTTTTTCTTAGAGATTGGTGCACATTCGCGAATAGTTACGACGTCACCTGCTAGTGCTGTGTTGTTTTCATCGTGCGCGTGCAACTTAGTTGTACGCTTGATGAACTTACCGTAGATCGGGTGTTTAACCTGACGCTCGATAGCAACAACGATTGACTTGTCCATTTTGTCGCTAATTACACGACCTTGTACAGTACGGATCTTATCGCTCATTATGCACCTGCCTTCTGGTTAATAACCGTTTTCACACGCGCAATATTGCGACGTACTTTCTTAAGCTCGTGAGTTTGAGCTAGCTGACCAGTGCTCGCTTGCATGCGCAGGTTGAACTGCTCACGAAGAAGCTCTAGAAGTTCAGCATTTAGCTCTTCTACGCTTTTGTCTTTAAGTTCGCTAGCTTTCATTACATTACCGTCCGAGTTACAAATGTTGTTTTGAAAGGTAATTTACGAGCAGCTAGGTCGAATGCTTCACGAGCAAGCTCTTCTGAAACACCTTCCATCTCGTAAAGTACTTTACCAGGCTGAATTTCAGCAACCCAGTATTCAACAGAACCTTTACCTTTACCCATACGAACTTCAAGCGGTTTCTCTGTAATTGGCTTATCTGGGAATACACGGATCCAGATTTTACCTTGACGCTTGACGTGACGTGTCATAGCACGACGAGCTGCTTCGATTTGACGAGCAGTCATACGGCCACGGCCAGTCGCTTTCAAGCCGAAAGAACCGAAGCTAACTTTGTTACCGCTGGTAGCCAGACCACGGTTGCGGCCTTTGTGTACCTTACGGAATTTTGTACGTTTTGGCTGTAACATTAGTCGCTACCTCTTACTTAGCACTTTTTTTAGCTTTCTTCGGCGCACGTTTAGCTGGCTTCTCTTGCTCTTGAACTAGTGGAAGACCACCAATTACTTCGCCTTTGAAGATCCAAACCTTAACACCGATGATACCGTAAGTGGTCAAAGCTTCTGAAGTTGCGTAGTCGATATCAGCACGTAGAGTGTGTAGAGGTACACGACCTTCACGGTACCACTCAGAACGTGCGATTTCAGCACCGCCTAGACGGCCGCTTACTTCAACTTTGATACCCTTAGCACCTAGGCGCATTGCGTTTTGTACTGCGCGCTTCATAGCACGACGGAACATAACACGACGCTCTAGCTGAGAAGAGATACCGTCAGCAACTAACTGTGCATCTAGCTCTGGCTTACGTACTTCTGCGATGTTGATTTGCGCAGGTACACCAGCAAGCTTAGTTACAGCTTGGCGAAGCTTTTCAACATCTTCACCTTTTTTACCGATAACAACACCAGGACGAGCTGTGTGAATTGTTACACGGATTGATTTAGCTGGACGCTCGATAACGATCTTAGCTACAGAAGCACTTTTCAATTCCTTAGTAAGGTATTGACGTACTTTGTGATCGCCAAAAAGCTGTTCAGAGAAATCTTTTGTATTCGCGTACCAAGTAGATACCCAAGGCTTTGAGATACCTAGGCGAATACCAGTAGGATGAACTTTTTGTCCCATTACTTATATCTCCTAGCTATCCGATACCACAACAGTGATGTGGCTTGTACGCTTAAGGATACGGTCTGCGCGTCCTTTAGCACGTGGCATAATACGTTTCATTGTAGGACCTTCGTCTACAAATACTTTAGCCACTTTAAGCTCATCAATGTCAGCACCTTCGTTGTGCTCCGCGTTCGCGATAGCAGACTCAAGTACTTTCTTAACTAATACAGCCGCTTTCTTTGGGCTGTACGCCAGGATTTCTAGCGCGCGATCAACCGGAAGTCCACGGATTTGATCTGCCACTAGACGTGCTTTCTGCGCCGAACCAGAGGCGAATTTGTGTTTAGCTAATGCTTCCATCATACCCTCCGATTAACGCTTCTTAGCTTTCTTATCCGCAGCGTGACCGCGGTAAGTACGTGTAGGTGCAAATTCACCCAGTTTGTGACCGATCATTTCGTCTGTGATGAACACAGGAACGTGCTGACGACCATTATGGACAGCGATGGTCAATCCGATCATGTTAGGTATGATCATTGAACGACGGCTCCAAGTTTTAATTGGCTTCTTGTCACCGCTTTCCAACGCTTTCTCTACCTTCTTCAGCAAGTGTAGGTCAATAAATGGACCTTTCTTGAGAGAACGTGGCATGGCAATTCCTCAACTATTATTTAGTACGACGACGTACGATAAACTTATCAGTACGCTTGTTCTTACGAGTCTTGTAACCTTTAGTAGGTACGCCCCATGGAGATACAGGGTGACGACCACCAGAAGTACGACCTTCACCACCACCGTGTGGGTGGTCAATCGGGTTCATGGCAACACCACGAACTGTAGGACGGATACCACGCCAACGATTTGCACCAGCTTTACCTAGTGAACGTAGCATGTGTTCTGCGTTACCTACTTCGCCAAGAGTCGCACGACAATCAGACTCAACCTTACGAACTTCGCCAGAGCGAAGACGTAGTGTTACGTATTGACCTTCACGAGCAAGGATCTGTACGTAAGCACCAGCAGAACGTGCAATTTGTGCACCTTTGCCAGGTTTAAGTTCAACGTTGTGTACAGTAGAACCTACAGGGATATTACGCATAGGTAGTGTGTTACCAACCTTGATTGGTGCATCAACACCAGATTGGATTGCATCACCTGCTTTAAGACCCTTAGGTGCAATAATGTAACGACGCTCACCGTCTGCATATAATACAAGAGCGATGTTTGCGCTACGGTTTGGATCGTACTCTAGACGCTCAACTTTAGCTGGAATGCCATCTTTTGTGCGTGTAAAGTCGATTACACGGTAGTGTTGCTTATGACCACCACCGATGTGACGAACCGTGATACGACCGTTGTTGTTACGACCACCTGATTTAGAGTTTTTCTCTAATAGCGGAGCGTAAGGCTTACCCTTGTGTAGATCAGGGTTAACCACTTTAACGACGTGACGACGACCCGCAGAAGTTGGTTTACACTTTTGAAGTGCCATAATTCTAACTCCCCTTATTACTCGGCGCCGCCGACAAAGTCTAGCTCGCTACCTTCTTTAAGAGTAACGTATGCTTTTTTCCAATCGCTACGACGGCCAAAACGCATACCAGTACGCTTTGTCTTACCCTTAACATTTAGAGTGCGAACACCAGTTACTTCTACTTCGAAAAGCTTTTCTACAGCTGCTTTAACTTCAGCTTTAGTTGCATCTTTAGCTACTTTGAAAACGATAGTGTTGTTTTCTTCAGCAGATACAGTGCTCTTCTCAGAGATGTGTGGAGCAAGGATTACTTTTAAAAGACGTTCTTCACGGATCATGCTAGCGCCTCCTCAAGTTGCTTAACAGCAGCAGCAGTAATCAGAACCTTATCGAAAGCGATTAGGCTTACTGGGTCGATGCCAGCTACGTCACGCGTGTCAACCTTGTACAGGTTACGTGCAGAAAGGAATAGATTCTCATCTACTTCTTCAGTCACGATTAGTACGTCTTTAAGCTCAAGTTCTTTAAGCTTAGCTACTAGTTCTTTAGTCTTTGGTGCTTCTAGACCAAAGTTTTCAACAACTACTAGACGATCTTGACGAACAAGCTCAGAAAGAATGCTCTTGATCGCACCGCGATACATTTTACGGTTAACTTTTTGGCTGTGATCTTGCGGCTTAGCTGCAAAGCTCACACCACCGCTGCGCCAGATTGGGCTGCGGATTGTACCAGCACGTGCACGGCCAGTACCTTTTTGGCGGAATGGTTTCTTACCACCACCGCGTACTTCAGAACGTGTCAATTGAGCACGAGTACCTTGGCGAGCACCTGCTGCATAAGCAACAACTACTTGGTGTACCAATGCTTCGTTAAACTCACGTCCAAAAGTAGCTTCGGAAACTTCAAGCGCGCCAGCGCCTTTAATTGCTAATTCCATCACTAAATCTCCAGGACTTATGCTTTAACAGCTGGTTTAACGATAACGTCACCGCCGATAGCGCCAGGTACTGCACCTTTAACTAAAAGCAAGTTACGCTCTGCGTCAACACGTACTAGTTCAAGGTTCTGTGTCGTTGAACGAACATTACCCATTTGACCGGCCATTTTCTTACCTTTGAAAACTTTACCAGGAGACTGGTTTTGACCGATTGAACCAGGAGCACGGTGAGATAGAGAGTTACCGTGAGTTGCGTCTTGCATGCTGAAGTTCCAGCGCTTAACACCACCTTGGAAACCTTTACCTTTTGAAGTACCAGTAACGTCTACTTTTTTCACTTCAGTGAAAAGTTCAACAGTTAGCTCTGAACCTACTTCAAATTCACCTTCACCGCCGTTAAGACGGAATTCCCACAGGCCGCGACCCGCTTCAACGCCAGCTTTAGCGAAGTGACCCGCTGCTGGTTTGTTTACACGGCTTGCTTTTTTCTCGCCTGCAGTAACTTGAAGCGCGTTATAACCGTCAGTTGCGTCAGATTTGATCTGCGTAACACGGTTAGGAGTCGCTTCGATAACTGTCACAGGGATAGATACACCATCTTCAGTGAAGATACGTGTCATACCCACTTTACGACCGACTAGACCTAATGCCATTTTCCTAAAACCTCTCTAATCTTCCGATTAACCCAGGCTGATTTGAACATCAACACCAGCAGCAAGGTCTAGGCGCATTAGAGCGTCTACAGTCTTGTCAGTTGGTTCTACGATGTCGATCAGACGTTTGTGGGTGCGGATTTCATACTGATCACGCGCGTCTTTGTTTACGTGCGGAGAGATCAATACTGTGAAACGTTCTTTGCGCGTAGGTAGTGGGATTGGACCACGAACCTGTGCACCAGTGCGCTTCGCTGTTTCCACGATTTCCGCCGTTGATTGGTCAATCAAACGGTGGTCAAAAGCTTTTAGGCGAATACGAATGCGTTGATTTGACATTCTTAAACCTCAAAATAAAAAGAGCATTTAAAAAGAGCATAAAAAAACGACCGAGACTAACTCAATAATTCCTGAGAAGTCGGTTGTTAATTTATTTCTACCGTTGAACTCACAATTGGAGTTCCTGTTCATAGGGCCTGAAATCCAGACCTTTCATTTACTTTCCTAGACACTATGGTCAAGAAAGTCTGCATATTATAGTGATATTGGTGATAAATGCAACAACTAATACAAAGTAATTTTATAGCTAGGATCCGTAGGCGCTGTCGCGCAGATACAGCGCTTTGAACATACACCATCTTTCTCCCACACAAAGCACATAGAACAAAATTCACTCTACTCAAGCGTTCGCTTCTGTTAGTCTTCCATAGTGAAATATTGCGACAAGAAAACATGGATGACGCCTTTGTAAATGGTCAGTCCAGTTAAATCTTGGTATTCTATGGCTAATGATAATTGTTCGGTATTCCCATGCAGATTTTTTCTTATTTGCTTACAACCATCGCTCGCTGTAGCAACTGGCTTTTTGTTAAAAGTAAAGTATTGCCAGAGCATCCCATCGAGGATTACGAGCTAGATCCCAGCATTCCCACATTTTATGTAGCGAGACTCGACTCGGTATCAGACATGGTCGCGCTAGACGTTATGTGTAAAAAGCTTGGTTTACCAAGACCGTCTCAAAAAGCGCGAATAGGCAACAAAGAGCTCAATCGCTTTGTTGGGATCCAGACTCCGCCAAGTGTCTTTGGTAATAGTCATAAACCAAGTGATGCGCTTGAACATAGCAAAGCGATTTTTGAAGCGCTAAAAGATGATAACAATACCGATGCGCAGGTTATTCCGGTCACCATATTGTGGGGTCGTAATCCAGGTAAAGAAAAGCCAGGTGTGGGAACCTTATTATCCAACTCATTAACACCGAGCTGGCTGCGCAAATGCTTTGTGATCTTGTTTTCTGGCCGGGATAACTTTGTTCGATTTTCCCGCCCGATTGAACTCAACCAATTGTTAAACGATAAAGCAGACGTTGAGGAGCTACCACATAAGCTACTGCGCGTTGCACGTGTGCATTTCCGTCGTCAAAAATTGGCCGCTACCGGCCCCAAACTGCCATCACGTGAGCAGCTATTTAATTCTATCTTAGCGTCGCAAAGTATTAAAAAAGCCATTGCAGACGAAGCAAAGGCAAAAGGTCTAAGTCAGGAAGAAGCGAGATTACAAGCACTGAGGTTATTAGACGAAATAGCCGCAAACTATTCAGACGCCATGGTACGTGTAGCTGACAGGGCCCTCACTTGGCTGTGGAACAAGCTTTATAATGGTATTGAAGTTAATAACTCAGACAAAGTACAAGCACTTGCGGACAAAGGACACGAGATTATTTACGTACCATGTCATCGTAGCCATATGGATTACTTACTGCTCACTTATGTGATTTACCATCAGGGTTTAGTACCACCGCATATCGCAGCTGGCGTTAATCTCAACTTTTTCCCTGCGGGCCCGATTTTCCGTCGTAGTGGCGCCTTCTTTATTCGCCGCTCCTTCTCTGGTAACAAACTCTATTCCGCGGTATTCAAGGAATATTTAAGTCAGTTATTCATCAAAGGGTATTCCGTTAAGTTTTATACCGAAGGCGGCCGCAGTCGTACCGGTCGTCTACTTCCACCAAAAACGGGGATGCTGGCAATGACACTGCAATCTATGCTTCGCGGCATTGATAGACCTATTTCCCTCGTACCCGTGTATCTCGGCTACGAACATGTTATGGAGATCAACACCTACCTCAAAGAGCTAGCTGGCAACAGTAAGAAAAATGAGTCTATCTTTGGTATTTTTAAGGCGATTAAGAACCTTAAAAACTATGGTAGAGGGTATTTAAATTTTGGCGATCCAATATCAGTCAACCAATTTTTAAATGAGCATCAACCAGATTGGCGTGATTCTATCCACCCCACCGAGACTCAAAAGCCAGCTTGGCTAAACAAGCAAGTTGCCGATCTCGCTGATGTTATCATGACTGAGATAAATAACTCTGCAGCACTGAACTCAGTGAATTTGCTTGCGACTATTTTGCTGAGTAACGAGCAATTTGCATTGCCTAAATCACAACTGCTACAACAGCTCGATTTGTATCTTGGACTACACAGACATGCACCTTATCACGACAATGCGACGGTGCCAGATTCGAGCTCTGAGGGCTTACTCGATCATGCACTTAAGCTTGATAAGTTCGATATTATTGAAGACAGTTTTGGCAGCATCATTAGTGTTAAGGAAAAAGAACGCGCTCTGCTTAATTATTACCGTAACAATATTCTGCACCTGTTTGCCGTACCAAGCTTAATCGCTCAGCAGCTCTTCAATCGCTACAGCTTGACTGTAGATGAGTGCCGTAAAGAGGTAGCGCTTTTGTATCCCTTGTTTGCAAAAGAGTGGTTCTTAACAGACCTTAAGACAGGATATATAGAGTCTATTTTTGAATACTTTGCGGCTAAGGGTCTAATCACCTTTGATGGTCACCTAGCCTCAGTTAACAAAGATGGTAGCGCATTGGCACAATTAGAAATGTTAGGTAAAGTGATCCACTTAACGCTTGAGCGCTACGCAATCACGATTAACCTGGTTAAGCGTCATCAAGGATTAAGTCGTAGCGAGCTTGAAAAAGAAAGTGCACTTCTTGCCGACCGACTAGGAACTTTACACGGTATCAAAAGCCCAGAGTTTTTTGACAAAAAAGTGCTCAGTGCGTTTGTCACTAGCCTAAAAGAGCAAGGCTTTATAGAACAAGATGAAGCCGCGGGCATTCGTGGCACAGAATCACTACATATCTTAGAGCAGTACTTAAAAGCCCTGCTACCTGCTCGAATACATCAGTCTATTCAGCATATCGTCTAATATCATAAGGCCCCAATTTAGGGGGCCTACTTTATGGTGCATAGCAAAGCTTAAGTTAGACGATTATCTACTACTTGCTTTATAACAACAGCAATAACACATAGTGCTGCCGCTATATCTACAGAGATCATTTGATGCGGCCAAACTAAAGCGATACCTAAAAGCGCTAACACCATCCTGATAGGTTTATTGAGCTTCGCCTCCGCATAGCCATATATCGCTGCTGCCAAAGCGTACATCCCCACAAGCGCGGTGAAAAAAACCTGCATGATCTCGAAATTACTCCCCCCGATAAACGGCGTATAAGCAAACAGTAAGGGAACGATGTATAGCGCTTTGGCCGTTTTCCATGCTTCTATACCTGTTGCCATCGGCGGTGTTTTGGCAATTCCCGCAGCGGTAAAAGCGACCAAACATACTGGCGGTGTTACATTGCTATCTTGCGATAACCAAAAAATAATCATATGGGCAGAAAGTAGCATCATGGCTAAATGCGTTGCATCAAATTGGCTACTGCGAATAATATCAATAGCCTCTGGCGGCAAGCTTGCCAAAATAGTAAACACTTGAGCCGCTGTAATATTTGGCTGGTTGTATATCTCACCTAGTGCTGGCGCCATCATACTCATCATCATCGTCGCAGTATCATTGAGTTGACCATTTACTATGACCTCTACCAGTGCTGACTGGCTGATCAAGCCATACAAAGCCGGTGCAGAAAGCGTTGCCAACACAATATATGATGCCGTCACAGGCAGCCCCATACCGATAATTAGCGAGGCCAATGCAATCAATACCAACAACAGTATCAAGCTTGCTCCCGCCCATTCATTTATCATTAGAGAAAAAGTAACCCCTAAGGAGCTGATCGAAATACAATTCACCAGCATGCCAATGGCAACCAATAATATTGCTGTCTTGGCGCTGTTTTCAGTTGCATTTGCAAGCGCAGCCAAAATCTTTGACCACCTCATCGGCGCAGGTGAAAACAAAGAAAACAGACACACACTGAGCGTCGCAATGCTGACTGCATAAGTTGGCGTAAAGCCATAAATCATCAATGTTACGAGCAACACGATAGGTAATAAATGATGCCAACCGGACTTCAGCTCTTGCCAAGCACTCAATTGCCCTGACTCTAATGCTGGCTGGATATTCAAACGTTTAGCTTGAATACGTACAAAGATGGCAATAGATGCAAAATAAAGCAGTGCGGGAACAAAGGCCGCCGCAATTATCGTAAGATAAGGAATTTGAGTATAGGAGGCCATCACAAATACACCTGCCCCCATAATCGGCGGGATCAGCTGACCTCCCGTCGATGCTCCCGCTTCAACTGCTGCCGCAAACTTTGCAGGAAAGCCAGCTTTCTTCATTAATGGAATGGTGATCACCCCAGTTGCCGCTGTATTCGCGATAGCTGAGCCCGATACGGAGCCCATCATGCCCGAGCTGACGACAGCAACAAGGCCTTGTCCGCCAACCATTCGACCAACAAGCGCATTGGCAAAGCGAATGATAAAATCTCCTGTTCCTGCTTGGACTAGAAATGCACCAAACAGGATAAACATAAAGACAAACGTCCAAGAAATTTTAGCAATAGGTCCAAACAAGCCGTCATCAAAGTAATTGCGAAACAAAATAGTTTCTGCGCTTAAACCAGCAAAATGAAACACGCCATCAATATACTGTCCCAAAAACAGTACATAACTCATCGCCAGTAGGATCATCATCGGGATAAACCAGCCCATACAGCGTCGGACCAACTCAAGCGCTAGGAGTACAGCGGTGGAAGATGCTATCCAGTCAGCCGTAGCAAATTCATAATTACGCGCAGCCAGCGCATCACTGTACAGAACAAGATAGCCGCAGCTCACGATTAAACCGATAAATAGCCCGATATCAATAACGCTAGAAAGCACTGCTAATTTGCCAATTCTAAGTGGCAAGGTGAGTAAGATAATGCTACCAAATAACATGAAATGGATGGCTGAAATATAATTATCCGGCCAAGTGGCGACCAAGTTAAAATAGAGGTGCAACAGACTCGTGAGTATCGCTAAATAAAAAGCGATCCGATCACGAGTTGGTGCTGCTACTGCGCTTTGCTCATTGCTACTATTACTCATTGATAGATACTATCCCATTTTACTTAGTTGACGGCGTTATTGCAGATGAGCAGGTACGGCAATACCTATTTCTTTATAATACTTCAGCGCACCGGGATGTAGCTTAGCAGGCAGTCCCATGAGTGCCTTTTCTATCGCCATGGCTTTAGTCGCTTTATGGATGGTTTGAAGAAAGACTAAATTTTCATAAATTGCCTTGGTGAGTAGATATACATCTTCCTCACTCATGTCTTTATGTGCTGCAAGAAAGTTTGGCTGCGCAATCGTTTTAATTGCGTTAGTTTGACCGGGGTAAGTGTTAGCTGGGATCTCGAAGCGTGACCATAGCTCTACCTCAGCGTTGACTTTATTTAGCTGCTCATCAGTAAAATCCAGCACAGTGATACCATTGGCATCGGCTGCATAAGCACTTGTAATAGCGCTGACAGGTACTCCTGCTGGAATATTCATTCCCGCAATCTGACCATTTTGTAGGGCGCTAGAAGAGCCCGCGTAACCTTTATGCACCAAAGTGAATTTGTCACTATCAACGCCCAGTGCAGCCATGATGTGCTTCCCAGAACCTTCCGTTCCAGAGTTACGCTTACCAATGCCAAACCCTTGTGAATATAGGTTTTTCAAATCTGAGACGTTGCCCGTTTTGGCATACTTCTTAGCAATGACAAAGTGCTCTACGTTTTGCCACAGCATAGTCACAGAACGCAAATAACCTTGTTTGCCAACGGGTGCCATTGCCCCCGTCCCCTGCGTCGCCCACGCACCGTAAAGACCCTGTAGAATAGCCAGTTCAGCTTCTTTATTACGCATGAGTTTGAGGTTATCACCAGAACCAGCAGAGGTAATTGCCGACACGCTCATACCGTGCTGCGGCGTGACTTTTAGCTTAGTTAGTGTCGCAATCGCGACGCCTACTGGGTAAAAAGTGCCACCAGATGAGGCTGTCGCCAAAATATAAGATCTGTCTTTATCTACATTAGCAAAGCTTGCAAAAGTACATAGTGACATTGTGATACTGAGCACAGTAAAAATTGTTCGAGCCGAAAGACCTAACATCTTTACACTCCCTAATTTTAGGTTTTATATGGGCTTATTGTGCACACCTTTACGCAATTAACCAAATTTTTACGTGACTGGTGGCAGGGTATCTGCGTATAGAATAGGGAGATTAAATGGTGAAAATATGGATTTTAAGCTGTCGAAAGCTAATATAAGAACATTATCGGATTGTTCGTTATAACCATCACAATGACAAAAATGAGGCTTTAATAGGAGAATAACCCTTTTCCTTTGTCGCGATATAAAATCGCTGCTACGACAAAGAGTTTATCGCGAGGTAAACTCGCTCCCACCACAAAAATTCTATCTTTAAAATCGCGATGTAAAGTCACTGCTTCGACAAAGAGTTCATCTTTTAGAGCGTAATAATAAAAAGTCTGTACTCCTTATCGGAGAATGACCCTTTTCACTGGTCGCGATATAAAATCGCAGCTACAAGGTATTATAAAAGCCTGTACGTCTTTATTGGAGAACGACCCTTTTCGCTGGTCGCGATATAAAATCGCTGCTACGAGGTATTAAAAAAGGTCGAACTCCTATTAGAGAACGACCCTTTTCATTTGTCGCGATATAAAATCACAGCGACAAGGCATTAAAAAAGGCCGCCAAAGCGACCTTTTTTATGTGTGTTACGACAATCTAAAGATTACTCTTCGATTGTTGCAACAACACCAGCACCTACTGTACGGCCACCTTCACGGATAGCGAAACGTAGACCTTCGTCCATCGCGATTGGTACGATTAGCTCAACAGTCATCTTGATGTTGTCGCCAGGCATTACCATTTCTACGCCGTCTGGTAGCTGGATGTCACCAGTTACGTCTGTTGTACGGAAGTAGAACTGTGGACGGTAACCTTTGAAGAAAGGAGTGTGACGACCACCTTCATCTTTCGAAAGTACGTATACTTCTGAAGTGAATTTTGTGTGTGGCTTGATTGAACCAGGCTTACATAGTACTTGACCACGTTCAACTTCATCACGCTTAGTACCACGTAGTAGTGCACCGATGTTCTCACCCGCACGACCTTCGTCTAGAAGCTTACGGAACATCTCAACACCCGTACAAGTTGTCTTCGTAGTTTCTTTAATACCTACGATTTCTACTTCGTCGTTCACGTTGATGATACCAGCTTCTACACGGCCTGTTACTACTGTACCACGACCCTGGATTGAGAATACGTCTTCGATAGGCATGATGAATGGCTTATCGATGTCACGCTCTGGCTCTGGGATGTAAGAATCTAGTGCTTCTGCAAGCTCAACGATTTTCGCTTCCCACTGCTCTTCGCCTTCTAGTGCTTTAAGCGCTGAACCTTGGATTAGTGGTAGGTCATCACCTGGGAAGTCGTACTCAGAAAGTAGTTCACGAACTTCCATCTCTACTAGCTCTAGTAGCTCTTCGTCGTCAACCATGTCACATTTGTTCATGAATACGATGATGTAAGGTACACCAACCTGACGAGAAAGTAGGATGTGCTCACGTGTTTGAGGCATAGGACCGTCAGTAGCAGCAACTACTAGGATCGCGCCGTCCATCTGTGCAGCACCTGTGATCATGTTTTTAACATAGTCAGCGTGTCCTGGACAGTCTACGTGTGCATAGTGACGAGTTGGTGTGTCATACTCAACGTGTGAAGTTGAGATTGTGATACCACGCTCACGCTCTTCTGGAGCGTTATCGATTGATGCGAAGTCTTTTGCTTCACCACCGTATACTTTTGCAAGTACGTTAGTGATTGCTGCAGTTAGAGTTGTTTTACCGTGGTCAACGTGGCCGATTGTACCTACGTTTACGTGCGGTTTTACGCGTTCAAACTTTTCTTTTGCCATGACGAAACCTATAAGTTTTGTGTATCTAGATTACATATAAAAATAATCCACGACGAGTGTGGATTAGAATTATTCAGTCTATTATAAATATTTTTTCGACAATTCAAAGGAAGTATTTGAGAAGATTCTTCGGAGACTGGTGCTGATAGGCAGATTTGAACTGCCGACCTCACCCTTACCAAGGGTGCGCTCTACCAACTGAGCTATATCAGCACGCCAGACGAACTGGAGCGGGCAGCGGGAATCGAACCCGCATCATCAGCTTGGAAGGCTGAGGTAATAGCCATTATACGATGCCCGCTTTAGGAACCTGTTCTTAACTACCTCTAACCGTCAAGAATAAAGTGGTGGAGGGAGCTGGATTCGAACCAGCGAAGGCTGAGCCGTCAGATTTACAGTCTGATCCCTTTGGCCGCTCGGGAACCCCTCCACGTAAAATTCTTTCCTAAAGCATCCTATACAAGATAGGGTAAAAAGATGGTGCCGACTATCCGAGTCGAACGGATGACCTACTGATTACAAGTCAGTTGCTCTACCAACTGAGCTAAGTCGGCACTGCTTTAGTACGGGGCGAGATATTAGAGCAACCATTGACTCGATGCAACAGGAATATGCAAAAAATCTTAAATTTATTGTTCAAACGCTCAGTTTTAAGCCAATCCCATGACATTTTTACAGTTATTGCGGGTTTTTCCACCAAACTGACAGCCCTTTGAATACCAAAAGGTCATCAAAAACCGCTGACACAATATGGTTTTTTATTAACTCGCCATATCCACCTGCGCACAATACCAACGCAGACTCATTATTAAGTTGCTGTTTTGCACTATGTACGAGCCCAAGTGTTGCGGCTAACGCACCATTTTTCACCGCTTCTGGTGTATTTTTAGCAAATTCTGCGGCAAACGGCGTGTTGTCATCACAAAATACCCGCTCTGCACGCGCGGTAATACTGGAAATCATGAGATCGATGCCTGGTAAAATCCACCCTCCCATGTGTATCCCTTGTGCAGTCACTACATCAACCGTGGTCGCAGTGCCAGAATCAATTACGATAATATCTTGTGTTGGATATAGAGCATGCGCGGCAAGTACCGCAAGCCACCTATCAATTCCCAAATTTTTAAAATTAGGATAGGCGCAAGTTACCCCAGCTCGCCTTGGCGATACGTGTGCTTGCTCTAACACAAGACCAAACTCAGAGGCGCGACTTTCCACCCACTGTAATCCTGCTCCCTTACCAACCTGAGAGCAGACAATTGCAGTTAGCTTTTGCCATTCAATATCACTTTCTTTTACAGGACTAATACGGCCTTCATGCTCAAGCGCATATTTAACTGCAGTATTACCTACGTCAATTAGCAGTTTCACGATATCACCTTTCTTAACGAAATTTCACCGCCATAAAAAGCTTTCAGCTCACCATCTTGCCTAAGCAATAAGCCGCCTTGCATATCGATGCCTTCACAGATCCCACGCCATTCTCTTTGTCCTGTACTCAAGGTTACCGCGTCACCTTTAAAGGCATTTAGACTATTCCATTCGGTCACCATTTCGCTCAGTCCAGACTCTTTATACTGGGCAAGACGCTCAGACAAAGAGTGAGTGAGCTGCACCACTAACTGATTTTTATCAATTTGGCCTAAGTGCGTTTGCAGATCTGTCCAAGCTTGGTCGATGTGTTTAGAGGCTGATTCTGGCATGCATATATTTAGCCCAATCCCAATTACAAGATGGCAAGGCCCTTCTACCTGCCCCTCTAGTTCAACCAAGATCCCCGCCAGTTTTTGCTGGTTGAGATATATATCGTTTGGCCATTTTAGTTCAACGGAAATACCATAAAGAACCTTTAACGCATCATATACTGCAAGTCCTACAGCAATAGATAAGCCCATCGCGGCTTGCATGCCAGCGTCAAACTGCCAGTAATAACTGTAATAAAGGTTAGCACCAAAGGGCGATTGCCATACCCGACCTCTGCGCCCTCTGCCAGCTTGCTGCATTTCAGCCACCAAGACATGGCCTGAGCCTATATTCTGTTTGTCCTGCAAACGACGCATTAGCTCGCTATTCGTGGAGTCTATAATTGCGTGATATTCGATTGGACATTCACTTTGAAATTGCTGTTGCCATAGAGTATTCAACTTACTTTGATGAATCAGCGGTAAGCTATAATTGAGTTTATAACCGCGGCCATTGACTCGAAAAATATCCACGCCCATCTCTTGCAACGCCGCTATATGCTTCGCAATAGCCGCGCGACTAATACCTAGTTGCTCGCCAAGTTCTTGCCCTGAGATAAATTCTCCTTTATTCAAGGCCGCTAAAATCGTTTGCTTTTTATGATCAGGCGTTTTCATGGCGTTCCACACTTTGCAACTGACATTCACCATGCTTTGTTATAAGGCGCACTTCATGCTCAAGTAACACAGCAAATTTTTGCCAAACGGTTTGCTGAATATGACTCACTAACTGTGTTAAATCTTCACCGGTACTGCCACCACTATGAACAAGTACCAGTGCTTGTTTCTCATACACACGAATGGCTCCACGGTGGCAGCCTTTTAGACCCGCTTTGTCAATTAACCAGCCAGCCGCAAGTTTTACATGGTCATTGTCCACATCAAACGCTGGCATCTCTGGAAATTTACTTTGCAACTGAGCTGCAAACGCCCTATCAACTACTGGGTTTTTAAAAAAGCTCCCGGCATTTGCAAGCATCGCAGGATTGGGCAATTTACTGTTTCGAGTAACTATCACCGCTTCACAAATCTCTTGCGCGGTTGCTGTATCACTCAAGCTTTGTAGAGGGCCATAACTTAACGTTGGCTGCCAACGTTTAGGCAATGTCAATGTCACTTCAGTAATAACGAACTTATCTTTTAGGCGGTGTTTAAAGACTGAATCTCGATAACCAAATTCACACTCTGCATTGGTTAATGTCGTGAAACGCCGCTCAGCGATATCAAATCCTCTAACGGCGGTGATAAATTGTGATACTTCAACGCCGTAGGCGCCGATATTTTGTACCGGCGCCGCACCAACAGTACCAGGGATCAGCGCGAGATTTTCTAACCCGTCAATTCCGTTATCAAGCAGCTTTGTAACGAGCTGGTGCCAGTTTTCTCCAGCTGCAACTGTAACGATATAATCATCATCTTGTTGCTCGATATCGACACCTAAGGTCGCAAGCTTAATAACGGTTCCAGCATAGTCTTCCAGAAAAATGGTATTACTCCCTTCCCCAATTAAAAAGAAAGGACGACTGAAATCGAGCTCAACCAGCGCATGTGGATCTGTGATAACGATAAGGGACTCGCAACCCGATGGCAGCGAAAAAGTGTGATAAGACTGCAAACTTGTCACTGCAGCACCTTGCCAATATTAACTAAACTGGCGCTAGTGTAGCGCATTGCCCTGACTTACGCATTAACGTCATCTTACCCATCATTTTATGTAACCCATCGGCTTATACTGTTTAAATGGTTAGAAATTAGTTATGTTAGCCGCTCTAATTGGGAATATTCTTTTTATAAGAGCAGCATTATGATGAAACTTTCGGCACTTTCGCTCAGCCTTGCCATGGCTGGCCTTGCCCACACTGCTGATGTAAACGCAGCCGTTGACCAACACACTTACGCCAATCTTAACGATGTTATTACCACACACTTGCATCTAGACCTAGACGTTGACTTTGAAGATAAGCAGCTAGAAGGTTTTGTTGAACACACACTAGATTGGCAGAATCGCCAAGCAAGAACGTTGGTACTAGATACGCGTGACCTCGAAATCGATAAAGTGATGTATCAAGGTAAAGATGATAAATGGCATACCGCCAAGTTTGATCTTGCCAAGCGCGATGATGTGAAAGGTGCTAAGTTAACTATTCACTTTAAAGAGCAAGCAAAAAAAGCACGTATTTATTACAACAGCTTGCCAGTAGCATCAGGTCTACAGTGGTTAACACCGCAGCAAACCGCAAGTAAATCTCACCCATTTATGTATAGCCAATCTCAAGCTATTCATGCTCGTAGTTGGATCCCTGTGCAGGATACGCCAGCAATGCGTGTGACTTACTCTGCTCGCGTACATACGCCTAAAGATGTACGTGCGGTAATGAGTGCGGACAATACCGGCGCATTGATCAAAGATGGCGATTATTGGTTTGATATGCCGCAAGCTATCCCACCGTACCTAATTGCAATTGGTGCAGGTAACCTTGAATATAAAGAGATGTCGCACCAAACTGCGATTTTTGCAGAACCGCAAATCCTTGATGCCTCTGTTGCAGAGTTTAATGATACGCAAGCGATGATCGATAAAACCAATGCCATGTATGGTGAATACGCTTGGGGTAGATACGACCTGCTCATGTTGCCGCCTAGCTTCCCGTTTGGTGGTATGGAAAATCCACGCCTGTCATTTATCACGCCAACTGTAGTTGCCGGTGACAAAAGTTTAGTAAACCTAATCGCCCATGAGTTAGCGCACTCTTGGTCTGGCAACTTAGTGACCAACGCGACGTGGGAAGACCTATGGCTAAATGAGGGTTTCACCTCTTACGTTGAAAACCGTATTATGGAAGAAGTGTTTGGTCGTGACCGCGCGGTGATGGAACAAGCACTTGACGCTGCAGGCCTACGCGCACAACTTAAAACTATCGCCGCCCCTGATACACGCATGAATTTAGAGCTTAATGGCCGCGATCCTGACGATGCGTTTAGCTCTGTACCTTACACTAAAGGTCAATTATTCCTTATTTATCTAGAAGAAAAGTTTGGTCGTGACAAGTTCGACAAGTTTGTTAAAACCTACTTTAACACTTTTTCTTTTAAATCTCTGACTACTGATGAATTCGTCGCGTACTTAGACAAAAACTTACTACAGCAATATCCTGGTATCGTGAGCTTAGAAAAAGCCAAAGAGTGGATTTATGAGCCAGGCTTGCCAAGCGATGCACCGAACCCAACTTCTGATGCCTTTGAAAAAGTGGATGCGCTAACCCAAGCTTGGCTAAAAGACGAGAAAACACTTGCAGATTTACCGACCGACGCTTGGACAGTACATGAATGGCTGCACTTTATTAATAACTTACCAAGAGATCTCGCCATCGAGCGTATGGAAGCATTGGACAAGGCATTTAAGCTGACGCAATCGACCAACGCTGAACGCGCATTTGCTTGGTATATGCTAGCAGTAGGTAACGGCTACCAAGCTATTTACCCAGACCTTGAAAAGCACTTGGTAAGTATTGGTCGTCGTAAGCTTATTGTGAATTTATACAAGTCTCTCATTAAGCATGGCAAACGTGACTGGGCTTACCGTGTTTACCAGCAAGCACGTCCGGGATACCACCCACTTGCTCAAGGCACCATCGACGCCTTATTTGAATAATACTAATTGTATTAGGTAAATGAGCTATTTGAATCGGAGAAATAGCTTTAGTAGCTAGGCAAAAATTTTGCTATTTAGTTGTTCTAAATGAGAAATTTTTAACGACGCTAATATGGTATTTCACCCTTCAAATTGATTGGAGACCTAGTGCAATTGGTATAATACATTTCAAAAACAAAAAGAGCGCTTCAATAAGCGCTCTTTTCTATTTTAAGTTTAAGTTCAAACTTAAATTACTTGTGGTATTGACGGCTAAATTCGTGAACCGCATTGATGAAAACACCTGCATTTTCAGGGTCAACATCAGGTGTAATGCCATGGCCTAAGTTAAACACATGACCATTACCTTCGCCAAAGCCGGCTAATATATGCTGAACTTCTTCACGAATACGCTCATGGGTACCGTGTAGCATTGAAGGATCCATATTACCTTGTAGTGCAACTTTATCGCCTACACGACGTTTTGCATCGGCAATATCAATCGTCCAATCTAGACCAACTGCATCACATCCAGTGGCTGCAATCGCTTCAATCCATTGACCGCCATTCTTCGTGAATAATGTCACGGGTACTTTACGACCGTCATTTTCACGGATCAGGCCATCTACAATTTTGTGCATATACTGTAGTGAAAACTCTTTGTAGTCACGCGGGCTTAACACCCCGCCCCAAGAGTCGAAGATCATTAGAGACTGAGCACCCGCTTTTACTTGCGCATTTAGGTAGTCGATAACCGAATCAGCCACTTTATCTAGCAGTAGGTGGAGTGTCTGCGGCTCTGCAAACGCCATCTTTTTAATCTTACCGAATGTTTTGCTGCTACCGCCTTCAATCATGTAAGTCGCTAGCGTCCATGGTGAGCCGGAGAAACCAATAAGTGGTACTTCACCTTTAAGCTCACGACGAATTGTGCTCACCGCATTCATTACATAACCAAGCTCATCGGTTGGATCTAATTTTGGTAGCTTTTTAACATCGTCTAACGATTGGATAGGACGCTCAAACTTTGGACCTTCACCAGTTTCAAAGTAAAGCCCAAGTCCCATTGCATCTGGAATAGTCAAAATATCGCTAAACAGAATCGCCGCATCTAGTGGATAACGACGAAGCGGCTGTAATGTCACTTCACATGCCAGTTCTGCATTTTTACAAAGGCTCATAAAGTCACCAGCTTGTGCTCTGGTGGCACGATACTCTGGTAGATAACGACCAGCTTGGCGCATCATCCATACTGGTGTGACGTCAACTGGTTGTTTTAATAGCGCTCGTAAATAACGATCGTTTTTTAATTCGCTCATAGCGTCTCTATTCCAATACTTAAATTCAATTGTGCGGATTGTATCACTAAGTGCACATGGGCACTATCTAAACTATCCTTGCCAGCGCCTCGTTATGATCTAGATTAAACCTCACTTTATTAGGAACAAATTCATAAGCTTGTGTAAAAAACACCGAAACAAGCAATTAAACTGTTTGCAACACGATTAAAAGGTTGGTATAAAATTACCGCGTTAGAAAAATAACAACAAAACACCTTCAATTAGAAAAATAACAACATTACGCAACAAGCTAAACTGCTATTTTGAACCACCTTGAGTTTCTCTCGGTGGTTTTTTTATTTTTATCCTCCTGAATTTGTTAACATTCCCGATAATCAAACCAATAATCTTTTGATCTTTTTACGCTTTTACAGAAAAAATTGGTTGACCTTTTGCCCCGTTTCCCTTTCCATAGGGGTAGGTAACCCGCTTAAGGAGAATCACTATGCTTTCGCAGTTAGAACAAGCCCAACAGAAATGGGGAGGCAGCCATAGTGTAATTGATGCATGGTTAGCAGAGCGTCAGGAACTATTGGTTTTATATTATAAAGTTGCAGGATGCTCACCAACTCGAAATGGTAAAGCACTTCCTGAGCAAGTTGACATTCAGTCATTCTGCCAGATTTTGATGGACTATCTTTCAGCTGGTCATTTTGAAATTTATGACAACATTGTTGAGGCCTGCCAAGAAAAAGGCCCAGAAAGCGCAAAATTGGCTCAGTCACTGTACCCTCGGATCACAGATACAACTGATACCGCACTTGATTTCAACGACAAATACGCTGAAGTAAATCAAGAAACACAAGAATTAGCAGACTTCGATAACGACTTGTCTGTGTTAGGTGAAACGCTTGAGTTGCGCTTCCAATTGGAAGATGAACTTATCGATAACCTTTATTCTAATCACACTGAATAGTCTAAATTTGCGGGCACCAAAATATAAAAAAGGTGAGATAGCTATCTCACCTTTTTCTTTACGGACACTGCCAAGTTATTCAGCAGCTTCTTCAGCTTCGTCTTCGATACCTAGCAGCTCAACTTCAAATACCAGTGTTGAATTAGCTGGAATTTTACCAAGGTTACGAGTGCCGTATGCAAGCTCCGCAGGAATAGTAAACTTATACTTAGCGCCAGTGTTCATTAACTGCAGACCTTCAGTCCAACCTGCAATAACTTGATTTAGGTTGAAAGTGGCAGGCTCATTACGTGCGTAAGAGCTATCGAACTCAGAACCATCTAACAAAGTACCTTTATAATGTACTGTCACCTTGTCGGTTGCGACTGGCTTTTTACCATCACCTTCGCTTAGCACTTCATACTGAAGACCTGACTCAGTCACCTGAACGCCTTCTTTCTTCGCATTCTCAGCTAGGTACTTATCACCTTCCTCTTTATTCTTCTTCGCGTCAGCTTCAATTTTAGCTGCTTGCTTTTCACGAACAGAAGAATCTAGTGAAGTGAGTACTTCACGGATTTTTGCTTCATCCAGCTTAGCTTCACCAGCCAGTGCGTCTTTAAAACCACGCATGAGTAACTCTTGATCAAGTTCAATGCCTAGCTCTTTTTTATCCGCTAAGTCTTTTTGCAAGAAGTTACCAACTGAAGCACCGATACCGTATGCTTGCTGTTGTACCTCTGTATCTAGCTTAACTTCAGCAGGCTTCTGCTCTTCAGCCTTTTTATTACACGCTACTAGTGCTAACACTGAAGCAGCAACGAGTGACAGTTTAATCGTCTGTTTCATTCTCAACTCTCCGACAGTCCCTACTATCAAAACACCAATGCTCGCGCAAGAGAGCTTGATATGCGGTGCCATTGTTAATTTTATATTAATAAGAAAAGGTGCTAGCCACATTAACATTCTCTGATCAGAATGCCAATATGCATTTGCTTGCCATTATCGCGTAACGACATTACGCTTTTAATACGCTAATATCAAAATAATATCTTGTTTTTAGTGCCTTTAGTCTACCTGTTGCAGACTTCGGAGTTAAGGAGGATTTACCTAATCTATGGTCAAACTCGTCAACATTAAGTGGACAAGCCTCCTCTTTGCATGCGCGATGCTCAGTTGCTTCACCTTAACCGGCTGTGGCCCTGACACTTCAAAAGCCGTTATGACCGTAGAACATGCCAGCAGAGGCGCATTTTCTGCAGCTATCTCTGCGGATGGTCACTACAGCCTTGTTTCTTCCATAGAGCATGGGGCCGTACTTTGGGATAATCAAGAGCAAGGCCTCAAATTTCAATGGCGTCACTCTGATGCCCCCGATGATCTCATTCACTCACTGGCTTTAGCTAATGACAACTCCACGGCCGTCACTGCCACTGATAAAACATTCGCCATCTGGAGCGTCGAAAACGGTCAAAACCTAGGATATTTTGAGATCGAGTCTGGCACTATTCGAGATATCGCAATTAGCAATGCGGGCCGATATTTACTCTATGCCCGCAGTGATAACGTTGTCGTTCACCTCGACTTAGAGAGCGGAAGGCGGATAGAGTTCCTTGGACATCAAGAAAATATCAACTCTATTGCCATGTCTCCCAATGGTCACTTTGCCTTAACCGGAGGCAACGACTATACCGCTTACTTTTGGGATACTAGAACGGGGCAAGTGATCCATCGCTTTAACCACCCAAGTCGCGTGACCAAAGTTGCGTTAGATGACCAAGGAAGATTTGCTTTTACCGCAGATAGCATGAAAAAAGCGAGCATTTGGCAATTAACTTCTGGTGATCTCAAAGCACAATTACAGTATATTGCTCGCCAGAAAATTTTCAGTGCAGTGCGCTTTAATCAAGACGCAACGCTCTTGGCTACCGGCTCACCTAACCGCGAGCTTATTTTATGGCAAGTGAGTGATGGTGAACGATTGCAAACTTGGCGTGTACAACCCCGAGAAGGCAGCCGCCCTAAGTCTGCGGTTGTCTTTGACGTTGCTTTTCAAGACCGAGACACTGCATTGTTAACCGAAAGCTCCAGCGGACTACTGGAAAAATTTGCGCAGGTGAAAAAGCCATGAATGAAATCGAAAACAGAATTACTGAGCTTGAGGCTAAGCTTGCCTTTCAAGAAGATACAATCGAAACCTTAAATGAAGAGCTAAAGGCACATCAGCAGCGCTTGGCTAAAATGCAACGACAAATTGAGCTATTGGCAGAGAAAATGAAAGAAGGCCGCGATCCGGGTTTAATGCCTCAACATCAAGAGCCACCACCACCGCACTACTAACAAATAAATTGAAAACCGGGGTGAGCACTCACTCCGGTTTGAACACCCCAATAACTTGCTCAAACTGGCGTGTAGAAGCCTGTACCGCGTCTTTCGGCTGTGACATTACGTGGCCACACTCAACACATTCAACTTTTTCAACATCATGCTCTTTGTAGAGCATCATTACGTCGATTTTTTGGCATTCTGGACAACTTGCCCCTGCAATAAAACGCTTCTTAACTTTCAACTCTACACCTCTAATGAACACCGAGTTTAAGGTTTGTCATTTTATCCTAATTTTATTTGTCATGATACGCTTGGAGTAAGGGATTGGATCCATGCTATGATGCGCGCAATTTAGACAGACTTTTAGAATTATGATCCAACTTTCTGATATCGAGCTACTTCGTGGCAGTAAAACACTGCTAAAACAAGCTAATGCAACGCTTTATCCACAACATAAGGCGGGCCTTGTCGGTGCCAATGGCTGTGGTAAATCATCTCTCTTTGCGCTGCTAAAAGGTGAGCTGCAACTCGATTCGGGTGATTTTTCTATTCCAAAAGATTGGTCTATTGCATCGGTAAAACAAGAAACCCCAGCACTCTCCATTAGCGCCCTCGAGTATGTACTACAGGGACACCCTGAATACTATGTATTGAGAACGCAGCTACAACAAGCGGAGCGGGACGGTGATGGGGAACTACAAGCAAAAGCACACCAACAGCTAGAGAACATCAAAGGGTATAGTATTGAAGCCAAAGCGGGTGAACTACTCCATGGCCTTGGTTTTAGCAATGAACAGATTGAGTTTGCCGTTAGCGACTTTTCTGGTGGCTGGCGCATGCGCTTGAACCTTGCGCAAGCGCTGATCCGCGATGCCGATTTATTGCTTCTGGATGAGCCAACCAACCACTTGGACTTGGACGCTGTTTATTGGCTAGAACGCTTTTTGCGCGCCTATCAGGGTACATTAGTGCTTATTTCTCACGACCGCGAATTTTTAGATGCGGTTGTTAGCGAGATTTGGCATATCGACCAACAGCAGATCAACGTTTATAAAGGTCACTATTCTCAGTTTGAGCGTCAAAAAGCAGAGCGCATGGCACAGCACCAAGCGCTTTACGAGAAGCAACAAGAAACGATTGCACATTTAGAGAAGTTTATTACCCGCTTTAAAGCGAAAGCGAGTAAAGCAAAACAAGCGCAAAGTCGTGTGAAGGCCCTTGAACGCATGGAAATGCTCGCGCCCGCTCATGCAGATTCACCATTTAATTTTGAATTTGCAGATCCAACGAGCTTGCCTAATCCATTGATGACACTAGAGCAAGCCAAAGCGGGCTATGGTGACGTTACCATTTTGCATGACATCAAGCTTAATCTGGTCCCAGGTAGCCGTATTGCGTTACTTGGCCGTAACGGCGCTGGTAAATCGACCCTAATCAAGTTACTTGCCGGCGATTTAACCCCACAAGCTGGTGAAGTGTTCCAACACCAAGGATTAAATGTAGGCTATTTTGCTCAGCATCAGCTTGAGTCTCTCGATCTTGAGGCCAGTGCGGTTACCCATATTCAACGTCTAGACCCTAAAGTACCAGAGCAGCTTATTCGTGATTTCTTGGGCGGTTTTGCTTTTCATGGTGATAAGGCCCTCGAACCCGTTGCGCCGTTTTCTGGTGGCGAAAAAGCACGACTCGTACTTGCAATGTTGGTATATCAAAAACCGAACTTGCTGTTACTCGATGAGCCGACCAACCACCTAGATTTAGAAATGCGACACGCACTTGTGATGGCCTTACAAGGTTTTGAGGGTGCAATGGTCACGGTTTCCCATGATCGCCACATGCTGAAAAATACCGCTGACGAGTACTATTTAGTTGATAATGGAACCGTTTCTCAGTTCGGCTACGACTTAGATGCTTATTACCAATGGCTCATGAATGCCAATAAAGAGCAAGCGAAACCAAGTGGCTCAGAGGCTGAACCAAAGCAAAACTCTAATGCCAATCGTAAAGAGCAAAAGCGTCTTGAAGCCGAATTCAGAAAAACCATTCAGCCGTTGAAAAAGTCGATTGAAAAACTCGAAAAACAGCTCGACAAGCTCACTGAGCAAGCTGACGAAATTGAGCAAGCTTTGGCTGACAACAGCCTATACACGGACGAGAACAAAGCAAAATTAAGTGACTTACTGGCAAAACAAGCCAAGATAACCCCTGAGCTTAATGACACAGAAGAAAACTTATTGATGGCACTGGAAGAGTTAGAAGAAAAGCAAAACCATTTCGATGAAACTGGAGAGATATGCTAAGTCGTGAAGACTTTTGGCAGTTTGCCTGTGAATTCTACAGCCGCCCGCAAATGCAATCGCGGCTGCTGAATTTGCAAGATGTTGCAGGCAAAAATATCAACCTGTGCCTGTTACTTTGTTACCTAGACACTTTAGCACTGACGATTACCCCCGACACCCTAGCCGCACTGGTAAAGACTGCTAAGCAATTTGACCAAGCGGTGCTACAACCCCAACGCGCGATCCGCCATACCCTAAAAACACATCATCAAGACTACCAAGACTATCAAAAGTTACGAGCTGCGATGCTGACTGCAGAGCTTGAGCTTGAAAAGCGTCAACAAGCGCTATTGCTGGAGACATTAAAGCGCTTTTCGTCTGCGCCACTGCAATCAAGTAGCAATGTGCTGCTCTATTTGAGTCAGAGTGAGTACGACGCTTTATTCAATACGACTGACTTCTAAGCCATTAAATCAATATAAGCTCTGTTATTTACCCAACTTAGATATAAAACCTGATCGAGATCAAGCCTTTGCCTAGGTTTAATTTCACTCAGGATTGAAACTTGATCTTGATCATATCAAGCCCCCCAGACCTCCACTACTATTTACTCATCGACAAATTAGGAGGCACAGCCATGAACGTATTCTTTAGAGACTTTTTTTCCGACCCTGTGTTGTTTCTGTCTTTTGGCTTTTTAGGGATTGTAATTTTGCTGTGCTGTTATTACGTCTACTTTTTCATTAAAAAAGTCATGGACGCTGAAGTACCTAACGAACAATAGAACAGATTTAAATGTATTACCTTGGGGCGATTGAAGAATAAGTAGTAGAAGATCGGCTCGACGTAGTTCCCCAACTTGCAGAATTAAGCACGACGCACAAAGCACCTTATCAGTTTACTGGTCGGGTGCTTTTTATTTGCTTAACCCTCAACTGATAATACGTTAAACTGGCTAAAAAGTGTTTTGCAACTGGATAGCTTCCTTTCTTTGCTTTGCGAGCAACCGTCAAAAAGACGCAGTTTCTATTATGAATCAAGCCATGAAAACAATAACAGCCGATAATTACGAATTTAAACCCGCTTGGTGGATGCGCAACCGCCATGCCCAAACCATACTTCCGCGATTCTTTAGGCCGAGATTACATGTGCCCGTCGACTATGAAACACTAGACACACCAGACGATGACTTTTTAGAACTTGCATGGGCAAAACACGGCGATAAATCAGCACCTTTGGTTGTGGTATTGCATGGACTAGAAGGCAATATCAACAGCTTTTATGCAAAAGGCCTATTAAAAGCGTTGGTACACCATGGTTTTGATGCCGTACTGATGCACTTTCGCAACTGCTCACGTGAAGTGAACCGCCAAGCCAGGGCTTATCATAGCGGCGAAACCTCAGATCTTGGCTTTTTTATAGATACGCTAAAAGCCCGTTTTCCTAAACGGCCATTATTTGCGGTTGGCTTTTCGCTCGGTGGCAATGTACTTGCCAAATACTTGGGAGAAACCAAATCGCAAAGCGGTCTTGAGGCTGGCGTTGTCGTCTCAGCGCCTTATCACCTTTCTTCCTCTTGTCAGGTGATCAGAAAGAGCTGCTTTAAACTCTATCAAAAATACTTGCTAGACAGGATGAAGAAGTCTTTTTCACGTAAGCTAGACACCATCCAGTCGCAAATTAGGATAGACAAGCCCGCCCTTTATGCCATTGATGACCTATGGCAATTTGATGATAAGATAACGGCACCGCTGCATGGTTTTAACGGCGCGGAAGACTATTACGCACAAGCAAGTTCGCAGCCCTACTTAACCCAGATCACGACACCAACACTCCTGATCCACGCCGAAGATGACCCCATGCTATCACCACAAGCCGTGCCTACAGCCGCTCAGGTTAACTCACCGGTGACGCTCGCAGTGAGTCCGCACGGTGGTCACGTAGGATTTATTTCGGGAAGTAATCCCTTTAAACCTAGGTTTTGGCTAGAAAGCGTTATTCCACAATATTTACAGCAAATTTATAGTAAGGCTAAGTAGTATGCTCATTCCCTATCAACAACTTCCGCAAGAGACGCTGGACAACCTTATTGAGCACTATGTGCTGCGTGAAGGAACAGACTATGGCGATACTGAAGTCAGCACCGAGAGCAAAGTCGCGCAAGTGAAAGCACAGCTAAAATCCGGAGAAGCACTGATCGTTTTCTCGGAATTACATGAGTCGGTGAATATTGTTAGCAAACAACAATTTCAAGCAATGCAAGCACAAGAAGATTACGAATATTAAAAAACCTTCAGCTTTCTTTGTATTTAGCGCTAATCGTAAACAGTTGTCGAAGTGACAGGAGTTGTTACAATCAAATTTCTATAACTATAAAGGAAAGGCAATTTTATGAAGCTCGGCACTGCTCTTTGCGCCCTCGCGCTGGCTGTTTCTACCGCTTATGCAACTGAATACAAAGCCTCTGAGCGCGCAGTTAAACTCGCTCACGATAACATCCTAATTGATACACACATCGACGTTCCATATCGCATCCAAAGTAAATGGGATGATGTTAGCCAAGCAACCGAAGGCGGTGATTTTGATTACCCTCGCGCGGTAAAAGGCGGTCTTAATGCGCCATTTATGTCTATTTATATTCCTGCTAATTTAGAATTTGAAGGTAAAGGTAAAAGCTATCAACTCGCCAATCAACTGATTGACGGTATGGAAGCCTTAGCACATCGCGCACCAGATAAATTTGCAATGGCTTACAATACCGACGACATTTATGCGCAATTTGACAGTGGTATTATGTCTATCGCGATGGGCATGGAAAATGGCTCGCCCATTGAAGGTGAGATGGAAAACCTTAAGCATTTTTATGACCGTGGCGTACGCTATATCACCTTAGCACACTCGCAAAGCAACCATATTGCTGACTCTTCTTATGACGTACGCCGTAAATGGAAAGGCTTAAGCCCATTTGGTAAAGAGCTTGTGGTTGAAATGAACAAGATTGGTATGCTCATTGATGTATCACATATTTCCGATGACGCCTTTTATCAGGTTATGGACATTTCAAAAGTGCCGGTCGTTGCTTCACATTCATCCCTGCGCAAATACACCCCAGGATTCGAGCGCAATATGGATGACGAAATGCTCAAAGCCTTGGCAAAAAATGGTGGTGTGATCCAAATTAACTTTGGTTCGAGCTTTGTGACAGCAAAAGCTGGGGCTTGGTATGACAAGCGTGACGAAGCACAAAAAGAAGCCAAAGACAAAGATCGCACCGATTTTAGAGCGGCGTTTAGAGCAAAAAATCCGTTCCCATTTGCCACACTTGATCAAGTGCTAGATCACATTGACCACGTCGTTAAGTTGATAGGGATAGATCATGTAGGCATTGGTTCAGATTACGATGGTGTGGGTGACTCACTACCGGTTGGCTTGAAAGACGTGTCAACGTATCCAAATCTTGTGCAAGGTCTTTTGGATAGAGGCTACAGTGACGCTGATATCAAAAAGATTTTAGGTGGCAATACCCTACGCGTGTGGAAACAAGCTGAGGCTTACGCAAAGAAATTTGCTAAATAGCTGTTCAAAAGACTGATTTCATCAGGTGTGCCGCACGGCACACCTTACAAGACCTTAGACTTTAAACTGGGATAATTCATCCACCAATTTACTGGTGACTCGCAGCACATCATCCGAAATTTGATGCGTTTCTCCAGACAACCGCTCGCCATCCAATGTTTTGTCATTTAAATCAGTTAGATTACTGCTAATCTCAGTAGACACTGCATTTTGCTGCTGAGTCGCATGAGCGGTTTGCTCTGAAAGCCCAGTCACTTTCACCGCACTTTGTGCAATTAACTCCAATAGCTCCGTTGCCTTCGTAAAACTTTCTACTGCAACATCAACATACTGCTTACCATCTTCAATGGTTTTTTGTGAGTCCTCTACGCTATGTGAGAATGCTTCTAACATCTTCTGAATATCATTAGTACTGTCTTGTGTTCGAGTGGCCAGTGACCTAACCTCGTCAGCTACCACAGCAAACCCACGACCTTGTTCACCCGCTCTTGCCGCTTCAATTGCCGCGTTGAGCGCTAATAAATTGGTTTGCTCAGCGATCCCGCGAATAACATCGAGCACTTGCGTAATGTTTTCAGAGTTTTTTTGTAAAGCTAACGAACTGGAGAGTGCCGCTTCCATATTATCAGCAAGATGAGTGATTTTTTGTTTTGAATCAGCCAACACCGTTTTACCTTGTGCTGCGTAGCGATGTGAAGCTTCAGCTTCTTTCAATGAGTTTTCTGCCACCGACGAGACTTCTTGACTTGAGTGACTTAGCTGATTCACCGCGCTAACAATGGTATGTGATGACTTACCAAGCGAGTCGATTAAGTTATGGCACTGTGTGGCATAATGACTGAGTTTTGACGACAAACTCGACAGCTCGCCACCATCTTTCACAAGCGCTGTAACCATCGCCTGTAAACTCTCGAGAAAATGATTAAAGTTTAGCGATAGCTTTGCAAACTCATCATTTCCTTTGATTTCAATGCGACCAGTTAAGTCTCCGTCTCCAGAGGCAATTTCAGAGATCCTATCTGACACAAAGTTTATCTGCTTTGCTAGCTGACGAGGGATCCGATAAGCAATCCAACAAGCAATACCAAGTAGGAGCAAGGCACCAACACCAAGACCCCACTTTATCTGAGTAACCTCAGCAACGACTAACGCGCGACTTGCAGCAGATTTTTCATCGGCTAATTCACCGGCTTTATCAAGCACATCACGAACTGCACCAAATAACTTAGCCGACTCAGTTTGAAGCGCTTTATCTGTTGGGGTTTTAATACTCGTCACCGTCACGCGATACCAACTTTGAAAGTCCGCATCAAAAGTTGCAAAACTACCCAGCTCACTCTGGTGGAGTGACATAAACTGAAGATACTTTTTATAGCGCTGTTTCACCTGCTCGGCGTTTTCTTCAAAATCCGCCCACTTATCTTCACCAGCTAATAATTTGAGGTAGGCTTCTTGAGCTTGATAAAAGTCTCTATCCGCATTGAGTACCACTGACACCGCTTTTAAATAGTTTTCAGTTTGGATCTCAAGTGCCGATTGCACCTTATTGAGCAACACCGAAAAACCAAAAAACACAAATAGCAGCACGATCGTCAACATAGCCGTAGGCAATGAACTTTTGACTCGAATACTATGTAAATCCATCTTCATACACCTCAAATAAGAGATAGTAAAAGCCTAGACCATATAAAGATTTATAGACAAATATTCGCAGCATATAGCTACCGAGTTTAATGCTGAAAAGATGAAAATTGAGGCGATGACCTAGAGAGTAAATACTCAGCTTCAGAATCAATAGTATGAAGTTTTAGATTGTGTAGGAAAAGTAGGCTAACTATAAAACTTCAGCACCAATAAAATTGGTTGCGGGAGCCATTAATTTATGAAAAGTGAACCGACGACTTTTGTACGAGTTCTTTAGATTGTGCAGTCCAATTAAGAATTGGTTGCGGGAGCCATTAGCTTATGAAGAGTGAACCGACGAGTTTCGGAGTAATTCTTTAGATTGTGCAGTCCAATTAAAAATTGGTTGCGGGAGCTATTAATTTATGAAGAGTGAACCGACGAGTTTTGGAGTAATTCTTTAGATTGTGCAGTCCAATTAAAAATTGGTTGCGGGAGCCGGATTTGAACCGACGACCTTCGGGTTATGAGCCCGACGAGCTACCAGGCTGCTCCATCCCGCGCCTGTATATTTTTGTGAATCTATTCTTCGTCGGGGACCGACGACCTTCGATTCTTTCCAGGTTTAGCGAGTCCGACGAATGATTTATCATTCTGCTCCATCCCGCGCCTGTATTTGTACTTAATTTTAAGTCTTGTACTTGAGACTTTATACATCCAACTGATGTTGGTTGCGGGAGCCGGATTTGAACCGACGACCTTCGGGTTATGAGCCCGACGAGCTACCAGGCTGCTCCATCCCGCGCCTGTATATTTTTGTGAATCTATTCTTCGTCGGGGACCGACTACCTTCGATTCTTTCCAGGTTTAGCGAGTCCGACGAATGATTTATCATTCTGCTCCATCCCGCGCCTGTATTTGTACTTAATTTTGAGTCTTGTACTTTAGACTTTATACATCCAACTGATGTTGGTTGCGGGAGCCGGATTTGAACCGACGACCTTCGGGTTATGAGCCCGACGAGCTACCAGGCTGCTCCATCCCGCGCCTGTATATTTTTGTGAATCTATGCTTCGTCGGGGACCGACGACCTTCGATTCTTTCCAGGTTTAGCGAGCTCGACGAATGATTTATCATTCTGCTCCATCCCGCGCCTGTATATTCTTAAAAAGGACTTCCTTTTCAAGAGGCCGCTATAATAATGGATTAAAATTTTATTGCAAGGGATTTAACGCTTAAAACAATTCAAGTGCGCAAAAATCCCACAGCCTTCAACTTAAACCGTTATTTATTCTATCGTTCGATGATGTGGACTGATCAACTTTTGCCATTGCCAATCGGGATGCCCCATAACAATAAAGTCTGGGTTTTCGGTAGTTTCTCGTCGATTGTAGGTCAACGGGTTAAACTCAGCATCGGTAATACAACCCCCGGCTTCTTCGACGATGATTTGTGACGCGCCAGTATCCCACTCACCCGTTGGTCCTACTCGTAAAAAACAATCCGCCTTACCTTCTGCGATAATGCAGGCTTTTAATGAACATGACCCAAGTGCCACGGTGTCGAACTGACTATTTAAGTACTGACTTACCGCTTCAAGCTTTTGTCTACGGCTTACAGCCAATGTGAGCGTTTCTCTTGGCGAGACGAAAATACGTTGACTTTCACCCGAGTCACTACGTTTAAACGCACCTTCATCTTTGCTGGCGTAATATGTCAGCCCTTGAGATGGCCAGTAAATGACGCCTAACACAGGATGATTATTTTCAATGAGCGCAATATTGACGGCAAAGTCACCGCTTTCAAGAATAAACTCCCCTGTGCCATCCATAGGATCGAGTAACCAGTAGCGCTGCCAACTTTGTCGCTCACTCAATGGTGGAATTGGTGTTTCTTCAGACATTACCGGAATGTCAGGTGCTATTTCAGCAAGACCCGCCATTAAGATCTCATTAGATGCCAAATCTGCGGCAGTGACAGGAGTGTGGTCAGACTTTTCTTTTTTACCAATATCATCGGCTTGATAAATTGCCATAATGGCTTCACCGGCACGTTTTGCCAGTACGATGCAAGGCTCTAAATAGGACTGCAATTTACGCCTCCAGATTCAAATGTGCTTTTAATAACAGTAGTGCCGCGACACTTCTTGCTTCAGTAAAGTCCTCTTGATGTAACAGATCATATAATTTATCTAGCGGCCACTTCACTACTACCAGTGGTTCTGGTTCATCACCTTCAAGCTGTTCAGGGTAAAGTTCACTAGCGACCAAAATATGCATTTTGGCATTAAAGTAACTCGGTGCCAGTGACACTACTTTGAGTTCAGAGAAAGCATTTGCACCAAAACCCACTTCTTCTTTTAGCTCTCGGTTACCCGCTTCCACCGGGGTTTCGCCAGGGTCAATTAGCCCTTTGGGAAAGCCGAGTTGATAGTCATGTGTTCCTGCACAGTATTCTCTCACTAATAATAGCTCATTATCAGCAGTTATGGGCACGATCATTACTGCGCCACGGCCACCGCCACGGACTCTTTCGTATTCTCGTTGCTCGCCATTCGAAAAAGATAACGAAAGTGCTTCTACCGTGAACAATTTGCTTTTAGCCACGACGTCGCAAGCTAAAATTTCTGGTGGTGTGGGATGCTTTTTATGTGACATAGATCATTATTTGCTATCATGGCGAATAACCTAATCATAAAGCCTTTGAAGTTAAATGCCTATGCTAAATTGGTCAAATATCGATACCGTTTTGTTAGATATGGATGGCACATTACTCGACCTCCATTTTGATAATCACTTTTTTCTCGACGTCGTGCCTAAGGCACACGCAAAACGTCAAGGCTTAACCCTTGAGGCTGCAAGGGCCGACATCCTCGCCCGTTATGACGCGGTAATGGGCCAGATAGAATGGTATTGCCTAGATTATTGGCAGGAGCAACTACAGCTACCCATTATGGAGCTTAAACGTGAAGTGCAACACTTGATCTCAATTCGTGAGGATGTACCTGCGTTTTTAGAGGCCTTAAGAAAGAGTGGAAAACAGCTTATCTTGTTGACCAACGCTCACCCAAACAGTCTAAGTTTGAAAATTGAGCGTACCCAATTCGATAAGTATCTCGACAAATTGGTTTCAACCCATGAATATGGCGTAAGTAAGGAAAGTCAAATGTTGTGGCAACAGGTAGAGCGTGATTTGGGCTTTGATAAGTCCCGCACTTTATTTGTGGACGATAGCATTAGCGTGTTAAATGCTGCGCAAGAGTTTGGTATTGGCCATTTGCTTGCCGTTGCTAATCCTGATAGTCGGCAACCAGAACGAGAGATCACTGAATATCTCTCAGTCTCCGATTACCGTACCTTGCTACCTATTATAGATTAAGCTGGGTAGCGAGCTTTTAAGCCGTCGTACACGTGTGTTTTAAAGTCTGGGTGCGCTGTATCTAGACTTTTCACCACTTCGACTAGGTGTTCGTTATCTTCTTGGCCATTCCATACCTTGATGTAAGAGCCATCTTTATAGCCATGATCTTGGCGGAAGAAGTTAAGCGTGTTTTTACCGACATATCCACGGTATAGGTCATCAATAGACATCCCGATTTGCTGCATACAACCCGCAAACGCATGAGCATCAAACTCGCGTTTGGTTACAGCCGCACTTGCAAGTAATTCAAGGGTTTCTTTGAAGTCTTCTGCGGTAGTTGGCTTTGCCAATTCAGCCTCTAATTGAGTCGCTAGTTGCTCAAATGACGTTTCGCCATCGATACGTAAAGACAAGCCAAAATGAAAAATATCCACTAGCTCTAAAATCACTTGCTCAGTATCTGGCGTTTGCTTTTTCCACCATTTCCAACCGTAGTGATCTAGCATTTCTGCACACTCAACCCAAATTGCGCGGTACCATTCAAACCCTTGTTCAAACCATTGTTGGTGTACTTTGGTGTTCATGGCATGTTGCATTTCTAGCATAACCACAAGCTTAGTGATGTTTGCAGACATTGTGCTCTCTCTTCATGGAAATCAATTACGAGCGATATCATACCGAAGTGAAAGATTTTCGCCAGCGCTTAGGTCTTCTGAGTCGATATCAACTTGAAACCCTAGGAACTTTTTATGCGTCATTTTATTTTATCGCTCGCTTTGGCTTGTTCAGCCTTTGTCAGCGCAGCTGAAATCACTAATATCGCCGCAGCACCTGAGCAAGTGAGTCCACTCCTTCCAGGCATTGATGCCCCTGCATTACAACTCAAAGATAAGTCAGGTAAAACTGTCGACCTCGCGACACGCTATAAAGAAAATATCACCGTACTGGTGGTTTATCGTGGTGGCTGGTGTCCATACTGTTCAAGACAGCTCGCGGGTATCCAAGAAATTGAACCACAGCTTGTTAAAATGGGAGCACAAATTATTGCAATCGCACCAGACTCACCTGAGGCGCTGGCAAAAAGTACAATTGAATCCCCTCACTACCAACTGTTGTCTGATAACGAAATGCGTATGAGCCAAGCGTTAGGTCTCGCCTATTTCCTAGATGATAAAACAGCCCTTGCTTATCGCAACAAGTTGGGCGTAAATTTTGTTGATTTTGAGGGAAACGATAAAGTTGCCTTGCCGGTGCCAGCGGTATTTGTAGTAGATAAGAAAGGCTTGATCCAATTTCAATATGCAAACCCAAATTACAAAGTGAGACTGGATGAAAGCGTGCTACTAGCCGCGGTAAAAGCAGCTAGTCAACTATAGAAAAAGCACATAAAAAATGGAGTCCGAAGACTCCATTTTTAGCGGTTTTCTAACCTGTTATAGTCAAATAAACCATATTCAACGCCACGTGTTTGCTTGGCAATATCGTGGATTAAATCACTGTAACGCCAAAACTCTGGGTGAGTCCTGCGGATCCCATATTGCGCTCGTAGCGCTCGGTAATCAGACTCACTATTCATTTGGCTAAATGATGAGACGAAGTCCTCTTGTGCTGCCTCGCTTTCTAAATACCAAATTGCCTCTGGGTAATCTCCGATAAAACCTGGCACAATCGTCGCTGTGTCTTCGGTATACGCTCTTTGCCCTTCTTCATTTAACAAACTGGAGATGTTGTAGTGGGCATTATGGTGTAATAGCGAGAACGCTTGATGTGAACCGTCACTTTGTTTAGTAATAATAAACGAGACCTGAGGAAGCAAATTAATCGCCCTAACGGACATGCTATTGAGTGCCTGCAATGGCTTGCCGACGGCTTGATAGTCATAATCCCTATTTAGAACGGGCTTCAGCACAGCATGCAATTTGTCATACAGCTCTTGCTTTGGATCGTCCGTTTCGTATTTTATCCCCGTTGGCGCACCGATTAGTGATTTGCGATTGATAAACTCACTTAAGCTCAAGTGTGACTTACGATACCAATAGCGTTTAATTTCCTGACGATGACTAAGTGGCAGTAAATTTAAAAAGTTTTGCTCACCTTCAAGCCTCAAAAAGTCCATATATAAGCGTGTGATCAACTGATGACCAATGTTGCCATACACGTCAAAGCCCGCCACCAGCAAGTAGTGAATGCGCTCGAATAAGGCATAGTCTAATACCCAAGCTGTTTTGGGAGGCTGACCAATAAAACCTTTAACCACCGTTGCGCTATCAAAATGACGGAAGATAGTTAATGCTGCATTCGGATTTTCCCCCTCTCCACGCCAAATCAAGTCCATATTGAGGCGCTGCCCATCGGCAAACATCTTATCTGCAAGCTCTGTTTTAGCACGTAAGTAATCCTGCTGCTTAGTGGCATATTTTGCCCAACTGGAAAGCGGTAACGCATTACTTTGCTCAGCCGCAGGTAGCACCAAATCTTCATCATGTTTAAGCAGCAGCTGGTTCACCGCTTCATTGCTATTTTTTTCAGGATCAACAAACGCCACCCAAAAATGGTCGTTAATGACGTTAAGCGCTATTTGACCCCGACATACAGGGCCTTTGATAAAGCCTTTTACAATTAACTCGGCCTCATCCAGCATAAATTGATAACGAGAATTGACCGGAATATCTTTGAATACTTTAAATGGATTTGCTGCAAGCTCTGGCTCATAACCTGGCAGTTCATCCACGTGATAATCCGCTGCATAAAATTGCTGATGTAACCGTGATAGCTTAGCGTCGTTCAATGCCAGTGGCATGTGAGTTTTTGACAAAATGGTACTGCGCACTTGCATCAATCGATAATACACTCTATCGATCTTAGGATCGTCAAACGGACGTACCGAGCTCACCAGCGCGACTGGCTGGCCAGGCGGCGTGCTTGAGCGTACCAATTGGAAAAACGCAGGGTCATCCAAGTGAGGGAAGTAGATATGAGCTAAATACCAATGCTCAAAAATATAACGCGCGGCAAGGCGGTGCTTATTGGAGTCCTGATTAAGAAATTGTTCCCACTTTTTCACTTCTTTTTGTGCTGCAACACTTGGCTTTGCAATCTGGCTCATTTTACTGCCACTTTGCAGCCAGGCTTCCAAGGTTTTGAATTCATCATGTGTGAGCGCTGGTAAGCCGTAGGGCATACCCGCATGAGGCTGCTGTTTCGCAAGGGTAGAAAATTCATCCATGGTTGGGCAAGACTGCGTTCGATCTAAAGAGAAATCAAACTCTTTACCCAAGATGCCTTGCTCAGGAAAACGATGAGACATTTTTAACAGCAAGCTATTATAAAGCACACTTCCAGCTAGGTTGCCGTATTCAGATTGATTGCGCTCATTCAGCACTGGGGTAAAACCACGCTCGCGCCACTGTGTCGTGGTTTGGGCATCGAATAACAGTCGGGTTGGTGTTTGTGCTAACAACCGCGTGCCGTCATACACTAATTCCTTCGACAATCCCCTATCTATTCCTTCTGGAGATGACAATTTGAGCTGGCAGGGTGCGTCATAACAACCATGGCAAACCACACAACGCGACTCCAAAATGGGCTTCACGCTTTGTAAGTAACGTGCACCGCCTTGGTGATATTGTTCGATTCGTGCTTGGGGTTGCTCCGGTCCAAACATATCATCATATTTAGACACGCCCAAAGCCACACAGCCAGAAAGCACGGCGACAATCACCGCACAAAACAGTGCACGTTTAGACATTTACTCGTCCTCGTCGTCATCCAGCCCAAGATCAAAAGTCGGCATCATTTCTACTGGAGGCGAGACAAACAATGCCTCGCTACTGGTGCTCAGCACAGCACTGAGAATAGGCCCGCGATTAATGAGCAATTGCAACTGATGCTCTGCCCCTATCAACTCAGTCACTGTCGAACTAATGTTGTTGAGCGCATAGTCATCAATATGCAAGCTAATATTCTCATCTTCTTTTGGGTTTTGGCACAAATGAGCAAGGAGGTTCTCACTCAACATCACTGATACTTCAGCATCTGGAGAGTCGATATCACGATTCTCGATGTTGTCGTCTAACAAAAAAAGCGGCAGTGATAATGGGGTATCTTGTTGTAATTCCATCAAAGGTTACCATCTGAGTATTTGCTTTATATTAGCACAGTTAGATGGCTGATGGCTGAAAAGGGGGCGACGATGCGCCCTGCTTGATTACCAAGGAAGCGTGTCGCCATTGGAGTGCCAAAAACCACCACTGTTTTCGATAGTTAGGTGTTCAATTCTCTTAATTAAACGTTCCGCCGCAACATCTGGACCAATATCACCGGCAAATCCCACCATCTGCGTTTGTACAAAGCCAGGATGGAATAGTCCAACAGCGATATCTTGGTTTTTCAGCTCGTGAGCCATACTCACACTCGCCGCGTTTAATGCTGCTTTCGACATTCTATAACCAATGTAACCACCAGAACCATTATCTGCAATCGAACCCATACGACTTGTGATCATGGCAACTTTACTACCAGCTTTGAGGTTATCGAGCAGTGCATGAGTAACTCGAATTGGCCCTAACGCATTAACGTTAAATTGGTGGTCGATATTTTCAAAATCCATTTCCGCTAGCGTTTCATTGTGAAATACTCCAGCGTTATTAATAAGAATGTCTATTTTCTCCGAGCCCAATGCCGCCAATAACTTTTTCGCGCCATTTTCCGTCGCAACATCTATATCTTCAATGATATCCACGCCTAGAGATTCTAGTTCTGCCGAAGCTTTGCGAACAACCGCAGTTACTTTGCAGCCTAGAGATAAGTATTGTTTACAAAACTCTAATCCGATCCCACGATTAGCACCGGTCACCAAAACATGTAGTGTCATATCCTTCTCCTCACGATTTCTATGCTCAAACTATTACAATTGGTATGAGTTTACTAAACTCAAGGTCAATCTCGACTGAATTCATTTTTATGATGTACTTTTTCACTTTCTGACAACTTTGCTACAGTTATAACTCTGACAACCGTAAGGATATGTTGTGAAACTCGCGCTTAGCACCCTCTTGCTTTTCTTTATCCACAAAGCGGCGTTCGCCTACCAAATCAATGTCAGCGAGCTGGTCGCTTATCAACTTGGCCAACAGCAAATCGCACAACTCATGCAAAAGATATACGCACCTTTGAATATCACGCCCACACTTGTCGTGTTACCCAGTGAGCGCGGATTAGAATATGTAGATCAAGGGTTTTATGATGCGGAAGCAGGACGCACTAGCGCTATTGCAAATGCCTATCCTAACTTACTGCAAATACCCGAACCACTTGCAACCGTGCAAATGGCGGTGTTTTGTCTCAAGAAGGAGCATTGTACTTTGTCGACCCGGCAAGACTATGTGGTAATACAAGGCAGTTTAATAACGGAGCAAGTTTGTCAGCGTAAAAAGTTGACCTGTAACGCGGTTTCTAACGATGTTTCTGCGTTTCAAGCACTTGAAAAAGGTCATGTAGAACAAATTTTAGCTGATGACTTATTTGCGCTTGGTGCGCTATGTCAGTCAGGGCTCGCCGCAGTTTATGTGCGTAGGCTACGAGATGCGAGTTATCCTATTTATCACTATATCAATCGTAAACACCAAGACCTACTGCCGAAATTAACAGCGTCTATCAAGCAGCTAAATAGTAGTGGAGAGCGCGATACTATTCTAAGCCGGCTCTCTGAGAGCTTTGCCACTTGCCATGGCAAAGTGATTGAATTAGAAATGCATTAAGTTGAAATATCATCCATGGCAGATTCTATGATAGAGAATACCGCCCCTTGAGGATCTGTTATCACGCTAAAGCGACCTACTTCTGGTATATCTGTCGGCGGTACACAAATTTCTCCGCCAAGCTTTTGGGCATATTCAGCTTTACTATCGCAGTCCAATACCGCAATGTAAACCATCCAGTGCGGAGGAATGTCTTCACCCCATTCAGCCGTCATTTCTAACATGCCAGCGACAGGTTGCTCATTTACTTTGAACAAGGTGTAGTCCATATTTCCCATGTCTTTGACTTCGACTTGCCACCCAAATAATGCTGAATAAAAGTCACAACTTTTGGCGCTGTTTTTACTCACTAGCTCAAACCAATAAGGAGTATTCGCTTCAAGATGACGTTGCGTCCCAATATGACCACCCTCTTGCCATAACGCAAACACCGCTCCACCTGGCTCCTTTAACATTACCATCCGCCCTGCCCCTGGGACATCATGAGGGCCTGCAAGCACTTCAGCACCGAGTTCGTTGGCTTTGTTTAGACATTCATCGACATTGTCTACCGCCACATAAGCAAGCCAGTGACTAGGCATGCCTCCCTGTTGTTGTTCAGCGGTCATCTGATACATCGCTGCGACATCATCGACTTCTTTTTGCAACATGGTGTAATAACAATCTTCACCAATGGGTTGGTCAAGAATTTGCCAATCAAATAGTTGGCTATAGAAGGGTTTTGCTGACTGCCAATCGCTTGAACACAATTCAATCCAACAAAAATAACCGGGTCTAAATTCACTAATTATTGCCATGGGGATCACCTGTCAATCAAAGTCTAATGAATATAGCAGCAATCAGCCGATAAGAAAGCGTAGTCAAAATATGGCTTATTTTTCAATTTGCCCATACTTAGGTGAGCGCACGCCATAAAGCAAACCATTGCTTGAGTCCGCTGATAATAATCTCTGTGATGCTTTCTGTGAAACTTCGAATCCTTTATCTGAAGTGCTTTCAATCACCTGATTTAGTACCGCGCCAATCAATGCTCCAGCCAAACTGTTATCACGGTCATCTCTGTCTTCACTACTTGACGCTTTTGACTTACCACGCCAAATTACTTGGCCAGTTTTTAAATCAACCAACCTTGCCGATAGCGCTACGGTAGTGTCACTATCTAATACAACGTATGACGTACCATAATCTTGAATCTCTATGTATAAAGCAGCGTCAGCAGCAAAGATTTCATAGAGCTTGTCTATCGCGACACTGTGAACATCATGAGCCACAGTTAAGCCGTTATTTTTAAAAGTCTCATTGACCAAAGATACTGGAAAAACATAATAGCCAGAGTCTGCAAGTGGCTTCACCACCGTTGCCATAACCCCAAAAGGTGCAACAATTTCATTGGAATTATTGATAGGCGGTAACACCAGTATCGACTTAGGATCGCTTTGGATAAAGGCACTATAATCCTGTTTAGGTGCTGTCGCACAGCCATTCAATAAGGCAAAAGTCAAAAGCACCAAGCTCGCTTTAATCCATTTCATCTTATTCTCCCTGTGCATTTTTTAGTAAAAAGTCGATATATTGCCCGGACTCAGGATACAGTTGTTTTTCCTGTTCAAAATACGCAAAACCTTTGCTGTCATCCCCTTGCATCAAATATAAGTAACCGAGATGCGCATACATGCCTGGTGCGGGACTGATCTGCTTTACTTCGGCGCGCGCTATGCTTGACTCTAACTGACTGATCTGCTGCTCAAGCGACTGCCCATCACCTCGAAAGAACTCATAGAGGTTACGTTCGTAAGAACCGTAATAATATTGTGGTGTCGTACTCTGACACCCAGACAATATCAATAGTAAAGTCGCCACAAATACCGTTTGCTTCATAATTTACCTGAGGTTTAGATTAGCTGTGGGAATTGTCTATAAAGGCTTCCAATCGCCTTTCTCGATGCCGCTAACCAAGTTATTGACAGCCTCACGAATGGCTAAATCAAGTACCTTGCCGTTTAGCGTTGAGTCATACCCTGCAGTGCCACCAAAACCAACCACTTCGCGATTAGATAAGCTGTATTCTCCAGCACCTTGCACCGAGTACACGACTTCTGAACTAGTCACATCAACGATATTCAGATTTACCTTAGCGTAAGCAATTTGCGATTTTCCTTTACCTAAAATGCCGAATAATTGTTTATCACCTACTTCTTTTCGACCAAACTCAGAAACATCTCCCGTGATCACAAAGTTAGCACCCTTAATACTTTGTTTTGCGCCAGTAAATCCAGCTTCTTGGGCAATTTCTGTCATGTTTTCTCTATCTAAAACAATAAAGCGATTACTCTGCTGTAAATGGGTGGTCAGAATAGTTTTAGCCTGAGAGCCCAAGCGGTCCGGTCCTGAACTAAACACCCCATTGTGAAAAGCTGAACGGTTTTGCAATTTACCAACCGCTAACTGGCTTTTTGGGCCATTGTAAACTTGATTATATGAGGCCACTTTTGGTGCTTCTACCGTTCTTGATGCTTCCGTTGCGCAACCCGCGGTTAATCCGACAAACGTCAATGCAATTACTGTGGCGAGCGGTTTATTCATTATCATTCTCCTAGAGTCATGTGCGTCTGTCTGTGACGCGACGATTCGTTTTGTTAATAACAATGTAGATAAATTTAGCTGACTTTAGTGTTAATTTTTGTTTGGGAAAAATGCAATAACGCTACATCTAGTTAGAATTTTAAAGATAGTGCAAAATCAAACCGAATACAGCACCGGAAAAAGTAGTCCAGACGACTATAGAAACGGCCATCAAAAAAACAAAAAACTTTCTACAACAAAGCGTTATGAATTTATAAGTTTGTGCTTTGCTTAGTGCTGCACAAAGCACCAAGCAAGATTACTGTTAAAAAGCGCCATACACTTTCCAACAAATTAGCGTTGGCGCATCACACCTTCTTGAATAGTCGACGCAACTAACTCCCCTTGGCGGTTAAAAAATTGACCTCGTACTAGGCCTCGGCCATTAGACGCGCTCGGACTATCAACGCTATATAAAATCCATTCATCCATTCTAAACGGACGATGGAACCACATCGCATGGTCTATTGTCGCAACTTGCATATTTGGCTGCATAAACGACAAACCATGTGGTTGTAGTGCTGTTGGTAAAAATTCAAAATCTGAGGCATAAGCCAGCAAATAGTTGTGGATCCTTCTGTCGTCCGGCATCTCACCATTGGCTTTAAACCAAACATTTCTCACCGGGTCCTGTTTTTTAGGTTTAAATGGATTTTGAAAGTTTACAGGGCGCATATCCAGCGGCATTTCTTGCGTAAATTTCGCTCGAAGAGATTCTGGAATGAGGTCCGCATGTTCTTGATAAAAGTGGAGTGATGACTTTAACGTTTCAGGCTCTGGCACATCCGGCATCAAAGATTGATGAGAAACGCCCGGCTCATCCCCTTGGAAAGAGGCAGTCATGTAAAATATCGGTTTACCATATTGAATGGCACTGATCCTACGAGTGCTAAAACTGCGACCATCACGAATGTTTTCGACATCGTAGACAATGGGTTTGCTCGCATCACCAGGACGCAAAAAGTAAGAGTGCAGCGAGTTAACAAAGCGCCCTTCTGGTAAGGTGTATTTTGCTGCGGACAACGCCTGCCCCATCACCTGACCTCCAAACACTTGAGGAAAACCAAGGTCTTGGCTTTGACCTCGATATATCCCTTGCTCAATTTCTTCAAGGCTGAGTAAATCCAACAGATTTTGTAACACTTGACTCATGTTGCACTCCGAACGTCTAGTAGAACTGGCGATAGTCGTTATAATGAGATAATACTTTTACCAAATCCAAGTAAGACTCGGACTGGTAGCAAACCAAGTACATTGCTCAAATGAGTATAATACATCATAACTCAAACTATTGGACTAACCCATATGGCTTATTGGCTGTTTAAAACAGAACCCGATGCATTTTCCATTGATGACTTAAAAAACGCGCCTGAGCAGCAAACTTTTTGGGAGGGAATTCGTAATTATCAGGCAAGAAACTTCCTGCGCGACGAGGTTAATGTAGGTGACTCAGTGTTTATTTACCACTCAAGCTGTAAAGTGCCTGCGGTTGTCGGTATTGCCAAAGTGGTGAAAGCAGCAGAGCCAGATCCACACCAATTTGACTTAAGCAGTGATTATTATGATGCCAAATCAAGCACCGATAACCCTCGCTGGGTAGGCGTCACTCTAGCATACGAGCAGCACCTACGCCCGGTGACCCTGCAGGCGATAAAAGCCAACACTGCGCTCACCGAGCTGGCTTTAAAAAAAGGGGGACGGTTATCCATCATGCCCATCATCGAACCTGAGTGGCAGATTATTTTAGAGATGTCGGGGCAAAGCTAACGTTTTGCTTTGCCTTTTTGTCGCCCGTGTTTAGGCACTATGCTGATATATAGCAGTAAAGCGACCCAAGAAAATAGTAGCGTTCCTATCAGCCAGCCGTTTTTTTCATGCCCTTTGCTGCGCTTGCTTCCTGCAACTAAAGCGACAGGAAGTAAGTAAGCGCACACAACAGCAATCATCAAGAAGAGTTCTTCGAACATAGTGATGACCAGTCAACCTCTGATGCTAGCACCCGTTGCGGTGCAATATAGTGCAAAATATCTCCCCCTGTGATGTTGTAATCCAAAGGTGGGTTTAGATCCATGTCTAGCGCATTTATATCGTGCGCAACACCGAGCAACGTCGCATCATGATGCTGTTTAAAATAACCAAAAATATCACCAAAGGTTAAACAGCTTACCTCTGCTGGTAAGGCTAAGCTGAATTGCGTATCGCCGTGTAGCGTCGACAGCAATTCCTCTTGTACTCGGCTTGAGCCTGGGTCTTGCATTGCTCGCACTAAGATTTCCGCAGACATAGATGCTGAGCATTCAACATTTTTACAATGCTCTCTTAAAAGCAGTGCTTTGCTATCGTCCAAGAAGTGCGCGCTAATATGAGCTTCGAGTTTTACTACCCGGCTAAGCTTTAGCGCGGTGGTAAATGTCTGGTTATCATCATCGCCATCAATGATGATTTTGTCAGCCCGCTCGATGTTAATCCGACTTAGCTGTTCGTCATCAGTAAAGCTGGTTAAACGCGCAAATGCGACTTCCGGATAACTCAACAGCGGATGCTCCATGGCCTCGGTGACGGCTAATACGATTTTTCTATCTTCGCGTTTATTGTCACCTAAAATGTAGTCCACCATTTTTTTCGTTCTCACATCATGCCAACCAAAAATTACGATGTGGTTTTGCAAATGTGCAAAGTCTTTTTCCCCTGTCATGCCTCTTCTCACCCAATACGTCACAAATTGTCCAGCTTTTCCCAATAACACACCAAATAGCGCAAGGCCAAATGGGATCTGTATAATGGCAACGACTAAACGGCCAAAATCCGTTGTTGCACTAAAGTCTCCGTAGCCAACTGTTGAAGTCGTCACTACGTAGTAATAAAAGAACGTGCTCAGTGGCAATAATGCCGATTCATTGCTGAGCCATAACAACCCCCAAGTCACCGACATATGAATGAGCGTTGCCATAAATAACAGTTGCCAGCTGGCCTTATCCACATGAGCCCGCATCAAAACAACTAAACGCTTAAAAATTATAGGCATATTGCTTCCCTATCAAATACATACTGCTACCTTACTGCAGATTTTAGCCAAAAAACAACACGACATATCGACTTCTTTGATATAGTCTTAGAAAAGGTTACAAGAAGTAATGAGGGGTTAACATGGCTGGCGTATTGGCCTCAGTAGATCAACGCACACAACTGGTGGGTGAAAACCGCCTTGAGTTGCTATTGTTTCATCTTCATAGCCGCCACTTTTTTGCGCTCAACGTCTTCAAGGTAAAAGAAGTTGTTAAGCTCCCTCATCTCAATAAAATGCCCAATGCACACCCAAAAGTATGTGGCGTAACCAATATTCGTGGCGAGTCTATTCCGGTTATCGATTTACGACAAGCGATATGCATGCCGCCATGCGACCGAGACAAAGACTGCAACCTAGTGATCACAGAATACAACCGCTCAGTGCAGGCCTTCTTAGTTGGTAAAGTTGACCAAATCGTCAATACTACGTGGTCCGATATTATGCCAACCCCCAAGTCTGTTGGCCGCAATCACTACCTCACCGCACTGACTAAAATCAAACGTGACGGCGTTGAGCACATCGTTGAAATTATCGATGTAGAAAAGGTACTTGCCGAAATCGTTGAGTACAAAGTTGAGATCCCGCAAGACATTCTAGATAAAGATATCATCAACGAGTTTCATGGCCGTAAAATTCTACATGCCGATGACTCGCCGACTGCTCGTCGTCAAGTTGCCGATACCTTGGCACAATTGGGCATAGAAATCATCCCAGCGACTGACGGCCAAGAGGCGCTCAATGTGTTAAAGCACTGGGCCGACGAAGGTATCGACGTACAAAAAGAGTTACTTGCGGTGATCACCGATGCAGAAATGCCGGTTATGGATGGTTATCGACTCACCTATGAAATTCGCAACGACAGTCGCCTGAAAGACCTTTATGTCATTCTCAATACCTCACTCAGTGGCAGCTTTAATCATGCCATGGTCGAAAAAGTGGGTTGTAATGCGTTTCTATCAAAATTCCAACCCGATTTATTGGTAACAGAGGTACAAAATCGGTTGAAGGACGTTTTGCAAAAATAAATATAAACACTGTATAAAAAACCAGTTTATGTTTCTTTATAAATCATAATGTTACCTTTACTCGGTTAGGTTTGCTTTGCGATATGCTGGGATTTACGGCAACGACTCGGTATACTTGCCATCATTTGAGCAAATAGGCAAAGCAATGGACGTATCAGAATTACTCGACGGCCTCAACGACAAACAGCGCGATGCAGTCGCCGCGCCTCTGCAAAACATGTTAGTGCTCGCAGGTGCGGGGTCAGGTAAAACACGAGTACTCGTTCATCGTATTGCTTGGCTTATGCAAGTTGAGCACGCCTCTCCATTTAGTATTTTCGCGGTAACCTTTACCAATAAGGCAGCCAAAGAAATGCGTGCTCGTGTTGAAGCGACGCTCAATGGCCCTGTTGGAGGTATGTGGATAGGCACTTTCCACGGCCTTGCTCACCGCATGTTACGCGCTCATCACCGTGAAGCTAAATTACCAGAATCATTTCAAATTCTAGATAGCGATGATCAGCAACGAATGATCCGCCGTTTGCTCAAAGCCATGAATATCGATGAGAAAAAGTGGCCACCCAAGCAGTTAAGCTGGTACATCAGCGCGCGTAAAGACGAAGGATTAAGACCCAAAGATATTCAAGCGTACGATGTCAATGAACAGCTGATGTTGAATGTATATAGTGCTTACCAAGATGCCTGTGATAGAGCCGGTCTTGTTGATTTTGCCGAGATCCTATTGCGCTGCTACGAGCTATTACAGCAACAACCTACCTTGCTACGTCACTATCAACAACGCTTCCGCCATATGCTAGTGGACGAGTTCCAAGATACCAACAGCATTCAATATTTGTGGCTACGCCTGCTTGCAGGTAGTGACAACAATATCATGATCGTAGGGGATGACGACCAGAGTATTTACGGCTGGCGTGGTGCAAAAATAGAAAACATCAAACGTTTTCTGGACGACTTTAACGCCGAAACGATCCGACTTGAACAAAATTATCGTTCTACTGCAACCATTCTAAAAGCATCCAATGCGCTCATTGAAAACAACGCCGAGCGAATGGGTAAAAGTCTCTGGACCGACGGTAACCAAGGCGAGCCGATCTCAATTTACGCCGCTTTTAATGAACTAGATGAAGCACGCTTTGTGGTTGGCAAAATTAAATCTTGGTTACAGGCTGGCAATGCACTCAGCGACAGCGCGGTACTCTACAGAAACAACGCACAGTCCCGGGTGTTAGAAGAAGCCCTACTTCAAGAAGGGTTAAAATACCGTATTTATGGCGGTATGCGCTTCTTCGAACGCCAAGAGATTAAAGATGCCCTGTCTTATCTTCGTATAATCAGCAATCGCAATGACGACGCGGCATTTGAGCGTGTGATAAACACGCCTACCCGTGGTATTGGTGATAAGACGTTAAGTCATATCCGCGATTGTGCGCGTCACGAATCACTCTCACTTTGGGATGCAGCCAAAGCCGTGCTCGCGCAAAAGCATTTAGCTGGAAGAGCTGCTACGGCGGTGACAAAATTTATTGAATTAGTCGAGCAGCTCGACGATAAAATTGCCGAGCTTGAACTGGCACAACAAGCGCAGACAGCCATTGAGCAGTCAGGTCTCATGGCAATGTATCAAGCCGAAAAAGGCGAAAAAGGCCGCGCTCGAGTGGAAAACTTGGAAGAATTGATCAGTGCTTGTGGTCAGTATGAGCTGCCTATCGATGAAGATTTTACTTCACCATTACAAGGCTTTTTAGCCTATACCTCTTTGGAGGCAGGCGAAGGTCAGGCTGACGAGCACGAAGACGCGGTACAAATGATGACGCTGCACTCGGCCAAAGGTCTCGAGTTCCCATTGGTCTTTATGGTTGGGGTCGAAGAAGGCATGTTCCCATCGCAACAAAGTAATGAAGAGTCGGGCCGCTTGGAAGAAGAGCGCCGTTTGTGCTACGTCGGTATGACGCGTGCCATGGATAAGCTTTACATTAGCCACGCAGAAAGTCGCCGCTTGTATGGTCAAGAAAAACATCACAGCCCTTCAAGGTTCTTACGTGAAATTCCTGAAGACTGCATGGAAGAAATTCGGATTAAAACGCAAATCTCTCGTCCGGCTAACTCGGGTCGATTCAGCCCATCAATCAGTCACGCGACCTTTGAAGATAGCGGCTTTAATTTAGGCCAGCGTGTCCTGCATGCCAAATTTGGTGCAGGCACAGTGCTTAACTATGAAGGTGCAGGTGCTCAATCACGCATCCAAGTTAGCTTTGATGATGTTGGTAGTAAGTGGTTAGTAACTGCCTATGCAAGACTTCAAGCACTCTAATCTGCCGCTATTACGTTCTCAGCTTGCCGATGCCCGCCATCGGCAACTCTTGCTTATCACCGGCAGCCAAGCTTGGTGTTACGCGCAGTGTCAGCAGCTACTAGCAAACTCAAACGATAATCTTATTCTAAGTAGCAGTAAGACATTAGAAAATGCCGTTTGGCCCGAGCATTTACACCAAATACTCGGACAAGAGTTTAGTAATCTAGTCTACGATGGCTTTAGCGGTATTGTGCCTAACAAAATCGCAGCTGCTGCGGGCACGGTAAAGGCAGGCGGCTTACTGCTGTTGTTACTTCCCGAGTTAGATGAACTCGACCACTGGCTAGACCCTGCAATTACCCGCTGGTGCTCAGAGGGACAAACGCCCAAACATAGCTACTTTTTAAAAAGGTGGCAGCAACTCTGGCAGCAACAACCTCCTTGGCATATCAGTGAGCTCTTTGGGGTTCAACTGCCCTCAGCGTATCTTGCTGCAAGTTCAGCGGTTTGTGGTGTTGAGGAGCAACAAAACGTACTGGCACAACTCTCCACAGCATTGGAAAACCAGCTAGCACCTGTATTACTAAGCGCTGACAGAGGCAGGGGAAAGAGTGCGCTATTAGGCCTCTTGGCATCAAAGCATCCTACGCAACAATTTGTTATTTGTAGCCGTCACCTTCATGCTCTGCATAGTTGCTTTAGCATGCTTGCTCAAGCATGCAATACCGAGGTTGATGTAAAAACGAAGAAGCTGGCTAATCTCAGCTATGTGGCACCAGATGCGTTACTACAACAAGCCTCTACGCTTGATAGCAAGACGGTTATTTTGGTGGATGAGGCAGCCGCCCTGCCAGTTCCATTTTTAATACAAGTCGCTCAACTTGGCTTTCGCTGCATTTTTTCCAGCACCTTAGTTGGTTATGAGGGTAATGGTAGAGGCTACACCTTACGGTTTAAACGCTACTTGGAATCACATTACCCAAGTTATCTTGATTTCACCTTATCGACTCCTATTCGTTACGCATCGAATGATCCACTGGAGCAGCAGATCAGGGATTTATTTGTACTCGAGTGTAAAGCGACATCACCTATACTTACTTCATCAACCACAATGCGTGCTATTTCCCAGAGTGAATTAATAAAAAGTAGCTCGTTACTTGAGCAAGTATTTTCACTGCTCGTATTAGCCCATTATCAAACCAGCGTGGATGATTTAAGGCAACTATTAGATGCACCCGATCTGCATTTACGAGGTGCATTTTGCAATAACGAGCTAGTAGGAATTTGCCTTGCTGTCATCGAAGGCGGACTCGCTTCAGATCTCGCAGAAGATATTCTAGCGGGAAAGCGAAGACCCGCAGGTCATCTCATGGCGCAGCAGCTAACGACAAGCTTTGGTGATAGTCGGTTTGTCACCGAAAAAAGCGCAAGAGTCGTTAGAATAGCCGTGCACCCAGATGTACAACAGCACGGAATTGGCCGCCGCCTACTGGCGTTCTTTGAGACCACATTACCAGGAGATATCAGTTATATAGGAACCAGTTTTGGCCTCACAGCGCCACTGCTTTCGTTTTGGTCACAACGTCACTATCAGCCAATGAAACTGGGTTTTAAGCAAGATAAGGCCAGTGGTGAGTATGCGGTTTTGATGTTCAAAAAAGTCCGAGGCGACACAGGCAACACCTATACTCGAGTATTCAAACAAGCTTTTTTCTATCAGTTGCGCTCGCACTATCAACAACTCGATACTGAGGTGGTAAGCGCGCTATTAGCGACCTTACCCTTTGAACATATAACTAATGAGCAGCTGGATTATTTGCACTATTTACGTAACAGCAATCCGGTTGAGCAACAAGTATGTCCTTTTATATGGCAGCTGATCACAACCGATCCTCGATTACTTAAAAACTTAACTAAAGTTTCCAAAGCATTAGTAATTCGTCTAATATTACAGCAACATTCGACCCAAGTCGTACTTAATTTGCTTGGGTTATCTGGTAAAAAGGCCCTCACCACAACGCTAAGAGAGACAGTGCAGCAAGTATATGAGTATTTTCGGTGTTAAGTTTTTACTATTCGTTTTTGCTTCTGCTGTACTGAATTTTACAGTATCCGCTCAACCTGTGGTAAAAATTGGCATGTCTACTGCCCTCTCAGGGCCCGCAAAAGAGATTGGTCAACAACTTAAAGCGGGGGCCGAACTACACTTTGACTTTTATAACCAGCACAAAGCGGATGACACAGCGACGATTGAGTTGCAGGTATTGGATGATGGTTATGAGCCACACAAAACCGTAACCAATGCGCGTAAGCTGGTATACGAAAATAAGGTCGATGCATTGTTTGGCGTAATGGGCACCCCCACATCTTATGCCATAAAGCCGATTTTAGAGCACTCTAAGGTTCCCTTTCTTATGCCATATACTGGCGCTGAGTTTCTTCAAGAACCACATACATTTAACGTCTTCAATCTTCGCACTAGCTACAATAAAGAAGCACAAGATATCATCCGCTACTTTATCGATGAACAAAAGCTAAAGCGGGTGGGTTTACTCATTCAAGCCGATGAATTTGGTCTAACCGTAGAAAAAAGCCTAACCAGAGCGCTTGCGGAACATGGATTAAAACCCGTTGTGGTAACGCGTTTTAGACGTAATACCGATGATATTGAACGAGCCCTTGAACAAGCACAGCAGTATAAAATAGAAGGCTTCGCGATGGTAGGCACCTACACGCCACTGTCTAAGTTTATTAATCGCGCCATGGAGGTTGGCCTTGAAACACAATACGCAACGGTTTCATTTGCTTCATCAAATGAGTTGTTTGCCAGACTCAAAGGTAAGCCCAAAGTTTTAGTCACCGAAGTTGTACCCGACCCTGCGATTTGCAAGGGCAAGCTTTGTGATACTTTTCGCGAGGCAGTTCGCAATACCACACTTTCCCATAACGAACAGGTTTTTGAGGGCTATCTCAATGCCTACTTATTGACGACTGCTATCCAGCAATGTGAGCTGCCCATTGATAGCGATTGTCTGCTAAACGCATTACAACAGGAGTTGGAGCATAACGCCGTTATTCGAGAGGTATTTATGCTCCAGCCAGCGCAAAAGAAATTGCCAGTTTACCGCTCCTTTTTCCAATAATGTTCTATGCTTAGTTGATACTGACCATATGCGAGGCTGACATGGATTTAATTAACTTTCGCGTCGGGAAAAAAACAATATCACTGCAAATCCTCGATATTCTATTAACTGAACGCTACGAAGAAAATTTAACGGATTTACCCAATGACAACCCCAGCTTTTTGGGTGTCAAAGATTACATGGGCGTACCGACCCCTATTTTTGATTTAGGGATCATATTGAACAAGCGCTCGTCCTACGAAACCAATCAAGAATTGGTCAGCATGCTAAAGCAGCGAGAGCAAGATCATAAAGAATGGCTTGTCGCACTCGAAGCAAGCATTTTTAACGATGTCCCCTTCACTAAAGCCAAAGATCCAAAACAATGTGCTTTCGGGCAGTGGTATTACGGCTTCAAAACTGAAAATGACGACCTCAAAGCGCTTCTAAAACGCTTCGAAGAACCGCATGCAAAACTACATTCATTAGCAGATAAACTATTAGTGATGTGTGCACAGGGACACAAACAAGAGGCTATAGATACTCTCGCTCGCGAAAAGAGCACCACTTTTAATAAACTCATGCGATTATTTGAATCCGCTCGTGATCAGATCATGCTCGACCATAAACCTATCATCGTCTTTACCACTCAAGATGGCCAAAGTCCGCATATCGGTTTGCTTGTCGATAAGGTAGAAGATAACGTTCACTGTGATGAAAGCGATATTAAATCACTGCAGGAAATGACCAGTATTGGTTTTGAAATAGATGCGCAAACCAAAAAACTGATGAAAGGCTTGGTCAAGATGGGAAAACGCCACAGCGTATTGATTGACCCTAGCGCCATTTTCCGCCCTGAACATTTACAAAGCTATGAGCCAGAAGAAACGGAAGAGTACGGCTTATTTTAGAGTTAACAAATGGAGCACAAAAAAACGCCGCAAAAATTGCGGCGTTTTTTGTATTCTAAATAACCTGCCTTTGAGATAAGTTGTTATCTCAAGTCCAGGTCAACTATTATTTAGCTTGGCGGCTTGCGCGTTTACGCTCGCTTTCAGTCAATAATTTCTTACGAATACGGATGCTTTCAGGCGTTACTTCTACAAGCTCGTCGTCATCGATGAACTCAAGCGCTTGCTCTAAAGACATAACAACAGGTGGCACAAGGTTTTGTGCTTCATCAGTACCAGATGCACGTACGTTGGTTAACTGCTTACCTTTAAGCGCGTTTACCGTTAGGTCGTTATCACGGCTGTGAATACCAATAACCATACCTTCGTACACTTCAACACCGTGACCGATAAATAGGCGACCACGCTCTTGTAGGTTAAATAGTGCGTTTGTTAGCGCTTTACCTGCTGCGTTAGCGATTAGTACACCGTTCTTACGCTGACCGATGTTACCGCCTTTGTGTGGACCGTAATGTGAGAACGTGTGGTACATCAAACCAGAACCAGACGTTAACGTCATAAATTCAGTTTGGAAACCAATTAGACCACGTGCAGGCATCATGAAGTCCATACGCACACGGCCTTTGCCGTCTGGAGACATGTCAGTCATTTCTGCTTTACGCAAACCAAGCTGCTCCATGATAGAACCTTGGTGCTCGTCTTGACAGTCAATTGTTACTGTTTCGTACGGTTCTTCTAGCTGACCATCAACATGGCGCAAGATTACTTCTGGACGAGATACAGCAATCTCGTAGCCTTCACGACGCATGTTCTCGATAAGAATACCTAAGTGAAGTTCACCACGACCAGATACACGGAAGCTATCAGGGTTATCCGTTTCTTCAACACGTAATGCAACGTTGTGCACAAGCTCAGCTTCTAGACGCTCAAGGATATTACGAGAAGTTACGTATTTACCTTCTTGGCCTGAGAATGGTGACGTGTTTACAGAGAAAGTCATTGTTACTGTTGGTTCATCAACTGACAGTGGCGGTAATGCCTCAACATTATTCTGACAACAGATAGTGTCAGAGATTTTCAGCTCACCAAGACCTGTGATTGCGATGATATCACCCGCCGTTGCTAGCTCAACTTCGTGACGGTCAAGACCTAAGTAACCCAGTACTTGGCCAACTTTACCGTTACGCGTCTTACCATCAGCACCCACGATAGTCACTTGTTGGTTAGGTTTAACTGAACCACGTGTGACACGGCCAACACCGATAACACCAACATATGAGTTGTAATCAAGCTGAGAAATTTGCATCTGGAACGGACCTTCAGGATCCGCGTTAGGCGCTTCAACTTCGTCTACGATAGCTTGGAACATTGGTTCCATGTTGTCAGACGGCTCATCTAGGTCAAGTGTTGCCCAGCCGTTGATTGCTGATGCGTAGATCACTTTAAAATCTAGCTGTTCGTCAGTTGCACCTAAGTTATCGAATAGGTCAAAAACTTGGTCCATTACCCAATCAGGACGAGCGCCCGGCTTGTCGATTTTGTTGATTACAACAATTGGCTTAAGACCCTGAGCAAACGCCTTTTGCGTTACGAAACGCGTTTGTGGCATCGGACCTTCTTGTGCATCAACTAGTAGTAATACTGAGTCAGCCATCGAAAGAACACGTTCTACTTCACCACCGAAGTCGGCGTGTCCCGGAGTATCTACGATATTGATACGGTAGTCGTTCCACTTGATTGCGGTATTTTTTGCAAGGATGGTGATACCACGCTCTCTTTCAAGATCGCTTGAGTCCATCACTCGCTCTTCATTACCACCGCGCTGCTGTAGTGTACCTGATTGCTCAAGTAGCTTGTCTACAAGCGTTGTTTTACCGTGGTCTACGTGCGCGATAATCGCGATATTTCTTAACTTTTCGATGCTCATATTATTACTCAGTGAAGTTGGCCCTCAGTGATCCTAGTCGATCTACGCAAAAATGCGCGTTGAGATTGCCCGATTGAGAATTAAAGGTCGCGTATTATCTACTATTAATGTGACAGATGAAAGTTTATCCAACATTTTTTTCAATAATCCTTATTGGTGCGCGCATAAATCAACAACCTAGTGTGGCTTTAGCACTACTTTTTAAGCTTTTGCAGAGGGTTTGTTATTCCCGCCATATATGTAAGAGTTTCAACGCCAAAAGAGGATTTTCATCTGTCGACAAATTTGATCCCTGTAACTTTGGGCTTTTTACTTCACAGATCCAAAAGTTGTTTTTGCTTTATCTGTACTCTTAAACTATACCAATGCTCATTAAGCGAAAACGGCTATCACAGGGAATCGCTTGCACCAACATTGCGCACCATAATGAAACATTTACGCACCAAATTAGTGCACCAAGCTAACTCCTAAATTTCCAGAAAGTTAAAAGTCACTATTTATCAAAAACTTAAAAACATGGCACAGATCAAGCTTATCTGTGTGCAATTGCAGTACATTGCAGCAAAAAATAACCCAACGAGTCGGAGGACACATGTCACAATCGGTTTTAGATTTTATTAAAGAGCACGACGTAAAATTTGTTGATTTACGTTTCACAGATACAAAAGGTAAAGAACAACACGTATCGATCCCACATCATCAAGCCGATGAAGACTTCTTTGAAGACGGCAAAATGTTTGACGGCTCATCTATCGCTGGTTGGAAAGGCATCAACGAATCTGACATGGTACTTATGCCTGACGCAGAAAGCGCTAAGCTAGACCCATTTGCAGAAGAAACAACGCTTATCGTTCGTTGTGACGTGGTTGAGCCAAACACACATCAAGGTTATGAGCGTGACCCACGTTCAGTAGCTAAGCGCGCTGAAGAGTTCATGCGTTCAACGGGTATAGCAGACACCGTATTATTCGGTCCAGAGCCAGAGTTTTTCTTGTTTGACGATGTTAAATTTAAAACTGATATGTCTGGCTCAATGTACAAAATCGATGCAGAAGAAGCAGCTTGGAACTCAGATAAAGACTACGAAGGCGGCAACACAGGCCACCGTCCTGGCGTAAAAGGTGGTTACTTCCCAGTAGCACCGGTAGATTCGTCTAATGATTGGCGTGCAGCTACTTGTTTAGTACTTGAAGAAATGGGCCACGTTGTTGAAGCGCACCACCACGAAGTAGCAACTGCTGGTCAAAATGAGATTGCGACTCGCTTTAATACTATGGTGACTAAAGCAGACGAAATCCAAGAGATGAAGTACGTTATCCACAACATGGCTCACCTATACGGTAAGACGGCAACCTTTATGCCTAAGCCAATTGTTGGTGATAACGGTTCAGGCATGCACTGCCACCAATCACTTGCTAAAGACGGCAAGAACATCTTCGCAGGCGACAAGTACGGCGGCCTATCTGAAGAAGCGCTTTACTACATTGGTGGTATCATTAAGCATGCTAAAGCAATCAATGCATTCACTAACCCAGCAACAAACTCTTATAAGCGTCTAGTACCAGGGTTTGAAGCGCCAGTTATGCTTGCATACTCAGCACGTAACCGCTCAGCATCAATCCGTATCCCTGTGATCCCATCAGAGAAAGGTCGTCGTATCGAAGTACGCTTCCCAGATCCTGCGGCGAACCCATACCTAGCTTTCGCAGCTCAGTTGATGGCTGGTCTTGACGGTATCCGCAACAAGATCCACCCTGGTGATGCAATGGATAAAGATTTATACGACCTACCTGCGGAAGAAGCAGCAGAAATCCCAACTGTTGCAGCATCACTTGATGAAGCGCTTGCTTCTCTAGATGCTGACCGTGAGTTCTTAACTCAAGGTGGCGTATTCACTGACGACCTAATCGATGCATATATCACACTTAAGTCGAAAGAAGTTGAAAAATTAAACATGACAACTCACCCAGTTGAGTTCGAAATGTACTACAGCGTTTAATCGCTAACCGACTACTACGCTCAATACTGCCGTATTGAGCTTGTAGAGCCAAAACTCATTATGCGTTTCTGGCACTCTTAATCATATGTGTTCTCAAGCCCGTTGTTACGGGCTTTTTTAATGCAATTCAAAAGCTTAAAGAAATTCGCCTTTATGTTGTCATTATGGGAATTATTCATTTGTAACTCGCAATTCCAACTGCTCTATACTACAGTATGAACAGTAGTTTGCTCTGGAGATTTGTGGTGCGTCAGTGGTTTCTTATAATGTCGGTTAGCATGACGCTAGCCCTAACGAGCATTGATGCTGCAGCAGAGTCCAATCCAAAAATCTATCGCTGGAAAGACAAAAACGGTCATTGGGTCTATTCGGATGTCCCGCAGCCTGGTTCGAAAGAAGTAAAACTCAACGCCAGCGCCTTAACCATGCCAAGTGTTGATACTAAAATTCTCGAGCAAACGGATACGACACCAACTATTCAATATACAGCTAAAATCACTTCTCCTGAGCATGAGCAAACAATCCGTGATAATAGTGGTAGCGTATATGTGACAGGCACCATTGAGCCTAGATTTACCCAAGGTTTAAGCGTGCAACTCTTTCTCAATGGAACAGCCACAGGGCCAAAGCAAACCAATACTCAGTTTGCTTTGCGTGGCATTGATCGCGGCGAGCATTCTGTGGTTATGAAAGTGTTTAATCAAAAAGGTATGTTAGTCGCCCAAAGTGATGTTCATAAGTTCTTTTTGCACCGCAATACCGTAAATAATTAAAGCGATATTGCTTACCTACACTGGCTTGCAACCAGTAGTTGCAAACACACCACGCTCATTTCCTCTGGTATTGAGAAAGCCAAATTCGACATTTCATTGTGTTCAATCCACAACCTTTGCTCACCAACTTGAACTTGATAGTAGACCTCAGCCTTTGTTCGCAATAAATATTTATCTCGCCAGTTAGGTTGGACGACCCGCACCACACCTGTAAGGGTGGTTTTCTCGCCATTCGTAGCCCGATGTAAATTAGCGGTTTGAGGAGGAAAGCAGTTAATCTGTTCGGTAACATACTTAGCGCTTTGAAAGTCACACCCGCTCATACAGAACGTGACAAAAAGGCTCCCCCCACAAACACGAGCTAGATGTATTTTTTGACACAAAGCACTAATAATCTCAGCACCTTAAAGTTGGCATGCTTTATTAATAACAAGTTTAGGATACGAGTTCGAAAACCCCTAGTTTCTGAGCTTAGGTAATAATTTACTTCAATGGATGCAAAGCTATGCTATTCTCATTGCACCACATTGGTGCACGGTGAACATATATGGATCAACATAACTCGATTGACTTGGATAAAGTTTGGCAATCTCTCTCAACCGCGATTTTAGTGCTCGATCAAAATTTAATGATCCACTATGCCAATTACAGCAGTAGTGAACTACTGGGACTCAGCACAAAACGGCTTGTCGGACTGGCGATTGATAGTGTGTTTAATCATCATCATATAGACCTGCCACGGCTCTCTAAATACGTGCTACAAGATGGCGTAGACTGCCAGCAACACAGGGTAGACGTGGTATTTGTAGATAATCGAGTTGCGACACTAAGTATACATGCCAGACGAGTTTATCTTGCAGACAAGGCGTATATTTTAGTGGAATGTCGCCGTGTTGATGATGCCCTGCGTTATGACCAAGCATCCAATCAAATGCACCAATTTCAGGCAGCTCGAAACCTCATTCGCGGTCTTGCCCATGAAATAAAAAATCCACTTGGTGGGATCCGCGGTGCGGCGCAATTATTGCAGTACGAAACTGATCAACAAGAACGGGAAGAATGTGCCACACTCATTATTGAGCAAGCAGATAGATTGCGCGAGTTGGTAGATAGATTGCTTGGACCCAATCAGTTACCACAAAAAGAGCCGTGTAATATCCATCAGGCGTTAGAATCGGTGATTAAGTTAACCACCTTGGAGCGCGATGCCGATATCACCTTGATAAAAGATTATGATCCCAGTATTCCGGCTATCGTGATAGATCAAGCCAAAATTCAGCAAGTTCTGCTGAATATGCTGCGCAATGCTCAACAAGCACTACAGCATGACGGTACGATCACCATCACAACGCGCATTAAACACCGTCTTCATCATGGTGAGCGACTATTGAAAAAAGCATTGCTCATCCGTATCAGCGACAACGGTCCGGGGATCGCTGATGAGGTAAAAGAGACATTGTTCTTTCCGATGATCACGAATAAAGAAGGAGGCTCTGGACTTGGGCTCTCTATCGCGCAAACTTTGGTAGAGCAACACCAAGGATTTATCGAATGCGATAGTTGGCCAGGACACACAGAGTTCAGTATCTACCTTCCCTTTGACAACACCGAAACAGGAAACGTGCAATGAAATCAGTTTGGTTAGTCGATGATGACGCTTCAATCCGATTTGTTTTAGAAAAGGCATTAAAGCGAGCTGAGTTTGAAACCGAGAGCTTCGCCAGTGGTCAAGATGTATTGACCGCGCTTGAATATGAGCAACCCGCAGTGCTGATCTCAGATGTACGTATGCCAGGTATCGATGGCATGGCCTTGTTAGATAAAATTGCAGGGCTCTACCCAAACCTGCCAGTGATCATTATGACCGCCCACTCGGACTTAGACTCTGCGGTCAACGCATTTAAAAAAGGGGCGTTTGAATATCTCGCCAAACCTTTCGACTTAAACGAGGCCGTTTCCCTTGTGCAACGTGCATTTCGCGCAGGCCAGCAAACTAAAAAGCAAAAGCGCCACAGTGAAAAAGCCAATAGCCCCGACATTATTGGTGAAGCCCCAGCTATGCAGGAAGTGTTCCGCGCCATCGGTAAACTTTCCGCTTCAAGCATGAGTGTATTGATTAACGGCGAATCTGGTACGGGTAAAGAGCTTGTGGCAGGCGCGCTGCACAATCACAGCCCGCGCAAAGACGCTTCTTTTATCGCGCTCAATATGGCCGCCATCCCCAAAGATCTCGTCGAGTCTGAGTTGTTCGGCCATGAAAAAGGCGCTTTTACCGGTGCTGACAGCATGCGCCGTGGTCGCTTTGAACAAGCCGATGGCGGCACCCTATTTTTAGATGAGATCGGTGATATGCCACTGGACGTACAAACTCGGCTATTGCGCGTACTCGCCGATGGTGAGTTTTATCGGGTTGGTGGCCATAACAGCGTGAAAGTCGATGTCCGTATCGTCGCGGCTACCCATCAAGACTTAGAGACACTGGTCAAGCAAGGTAAATTCCGTGAAGACTTGTTTCACCGTCTAAATGTCGTCAGGTTAAAACTACCAGCCTTACGTGAACGCCCTGAAGATATCGCCGCCCTGTGCGATCACTTTCTTGCAAAAAGCGCAAAGGAACTAAAAGCCGAGCCAAAAATCATCTCCAAACATGCTCTGCAAAAAATGCAAGCCTATCATTGGCCTGGCAACGTGAGGCAATTGGAAAACACCTGCCGTTGGTTAACGGTAATGGCCCCGGGTGAACTTGTCACCCCTGCGGATCTTCCCGAAGAGCTAGAAAAGCCACAACAGATTGACGCCTTAGAGCATGGCAATTGGCTGGACGCATTCCAAACTTGGTTAGACTCAGAGTTACGTAAAGGAAAAGACCATATTTGGCCCGATGTACAGGCACAATTAGAAACACGACTGATCAAATCCGCACTCAATGCCTGTCATGGTCATAAGCAAGATGCGGCGTTAAAGATAGGTTGGGGACGCAATACGTTGACCAGAAAGCTAAAAGAGAGAAATATTCAAGATTAGACGACAAGCTGAGTATTATGACTCAGCTTTTTCCTCACCACTTCAGTTCCCAAAATGAATAATATCTGATTGAAAATCACACAAACAACCAGTAGCTTGGACTATGCCGTATCTTGTTACTCGGCATAATACCAATTGAATTAATTCTCTAATCAATTTGAAGGGTGAAATAGTATATTAGCTTCGTTAAAAATTTCTCATTTAGAACAACTAAATAGCAAAATTTTTGCCTTGCTACTAAAGCTATTTTCCCGCTTCAAGATAGATCATTTACTTAATACAACTGGTATAACTTACATTTTGTAAAGGAATCGCTATGAAAATTACATTGAATAAAAAACCACTAAAACATTTATCTAACAGCAAGAAGCTAGCAAATGAGCTTACACCGCAAGCTGCTGGTGGTTATGATGTTACCTCCCCACACAATAAAGGCTGTATCAGCTATCAGGGGATGACGTGCCCTACTTCGCCGTACGACTCTGCTTGCTAGAATGATTTAACTCATGTCGCTTATCGTTATATACCAATCCACATAAATAGTTGGCGACATAATCAAGTAGATTGGTGTAAGCGACAATAAAAAATCATTGCTCTAATCAAAAAAAGTCGCCACTATTTAATAAAGACAATGTACTAACTTATGTAAGCCTGTGAAACTGCTTGAAAATGTCCCACTGTTTAAACAACTAGAGATCATCAATCGCTTAGCGTTTTTTAAAGAGTTTACGCTTGCCGAGCGCCAGGTGTTACTCGAGTCTTTTGGTCACTTATATCTGGTGCAGCAAGAGCGTCACGCCTTCAAACGTTTTGAAAAAGACAATCGCTTGTATATTGTGTTAAGCGGTGAATTTTTGATTTTTAAACAAGATGCGGCCCATGATTTAGGTAAGGTTGGTCCTGGTGAATTTTTAGGTGAAGGCGCATTTATCACTAACCGAGAACGCAGTACTAGCGCACAAGCGTTAAAAGACAGCATCATCTTGGCAATAACCCCAGATGCACTAACACGCTTGCCCAATGTGATCCGGGAAAAAATCAAAGACAAGCTTATTGAAGGTATGAGCCATCGCATTGCAAAGCTCAATGCATTTATTGAAGGGCAAGAAACCTAAATGAGCAGTGGGAGCCGTAGCTCCCACTTTGTATTATGCTAACAACTCACTGAATGCATCAAACAAGCTATCTAGTTCTTCTATGGTGTTGTAATGCATACAACCGATGCGAACAACCCCACCTTTATCCATCACCCCTAGCTGCTCGCAAAGCCCTTGGGCGTAGAAATTGCCATCCCACACGCACATGTGCTTTTTACCTAAGAATTCCGACACGGTACGTGGCTCGATGCCATCAAATGTCAAAGCAAAAGTTGGTGTACGCTCAGCAAGTCGCTCACGTGACTCGATACCAAAAAGTTTAATCTTTTTAAATTCGGCTAAACGCGTTAAGAAGTGCTGGCTAAGCTGCATCTCATGCGCTTTTGTGCGTGAAAATGCCTCAATCAGTTTCTCACGGCGTGGTGTATCTGAACTCATCTCGCTTAGTGAAGCAATGTAGTCAATCGCTGCAACAACACCCGCTAGCCCTTCGAAACTCTGCGTACCAGTTTCCCAGCGGCCTGGGATAATGTCTTTTGCCGGCTCCACCTTGTACGGAGTAAAACCTTCTAAATGCTCACGCTTACCATACACAATGCCGACATGCGGACCAAAGAACTTATAAGCAGAGCACGCAAGGAAGTCGCAATCCAAACCTTGTACATCGATTAGCTCATGAGGTGCATAATGCACAGCATCAACATATACCAATGCACCAACTTGGTGCGCAAGCTCCACAATGCGTTTGATATCGTTGATTGAACCCGTTGTATTTGAAGCATACGTCACCGCAACCAACTTAGTATTGGCGTTTAGTAATGATTCAAAATGCGCAAGATCAAGCGTGCAATCGGTTTCATTAATACGCACCGCATGCACCGTCGCACCTTTATCTTCAGCGGCTTGACGCCATGAAGAAACGTTTGAATAGTGATCGGCATTAGTCACAATGACTTCATCACCCGCTTGCCATTCGCGAGATAGTGCACGGCTAAAGCTAAAGGTTAAGCTGGTCATGTTGGCACCAAATACAATTTGATCTGCACTTGGCGCATTGAGTAAGTCCGCAACCGCTTGGCGCGCTTCACTCATCAAACTGACGGTCTTATCGCTCGAGAAAAATGCACCACCTAAGTTAGAGTTAAAATAACCAAGGTAAGCAGACATCGCGCTCAATACGGATTGCGGTACTTGAGAGCCACCCGGGCCATCAAGGAAAATTGGCGCGGTTCCACCGATACTTTGCATAAGCGCAGGGAACTGACGACGCACTTGATTTAAATCCATACTACCCTCTTAGGCTGTAAATACGAAGCAGTCTAGGTAACCGACTTGCTCGGCATCTAGCTTGTTCATCGGTGTTGCGTTATGCCACACTTCACGGTCATTCACCAATGCAAATAAACCATCTTTGATTTCCATTTTGAAGCAAGGTTCGGCTTCTTTGTGCTCATATACCAATAGCTCACCGCCAGCGATATTTTCGTGAGAAACACCACAAACACAGACATGGTCAAAGCCATCTTGGTGCACACCTTCTGGCGCAGGAGGGGTATCGCTTTCAATCGCTAACATGCGAAACTGATGCACTTCTATGCTGGTATCGTCTGCAATTCCCGTCATGGCTTTAAATTCAGCAAGCATATGCTTAAAGCCATCGGTGTTTAACATGTCCAGCTCAAGGTTTTCGTAAACACGCTCAATATTACCTTGGAAAGTATTAATTGAATCGTCTTGAACGAAAGCCTTAGTCGGCTGCAATGTCACTTCGCCGCCAGTGAATTTAACCACAGAATAACGGCGCTTTCTGAATGCACCATCGGCATAAGGGTTATCTGGAAGTTGATTGAAAAAAGGCTTAACTGCGTCGATATGTGACTGCGGTAAAAAGCGTAGTTGTAATAAATTCTGGTTGTTTACTGTTGTCATGATCCTCTCGCCCATTGATGAGAATTTGCCGACAATTCTAATAAAACCAGAGAAAATTACTGTTTAAAAAAACGGGATTTTAACAACTAAAACGCAATAAAAACCCACTTAAAACCACTTTAATGGATTACTTATCTAGATTTAAAATAATGCTTGATAACACCATTTAAGATGAGCGTTTTATGTGCATAAAAAAAGCCAACATGCGCTGGCTTTTTTCTTTCAATGAATTCTAGAGCGAGTAATTAGACCGCTTGTTGAATGATCACTGAGTCTGCTTTTTTAGTGTACTGAGGCATCTTGTGGAAGTTCAAGTAACGGTAGGTGTCTGCAGCCGTTGCATTGATCTTCTCTGCATACTCTTGATATTCAGCAGGCGTTGGTAGTTTGCCAAGAATAGCAGCTACCGCTGCAAGCTCTGCTGAGGCAAGGAATACGTTTGCACCTGTACCTAAACGGTTAGGGAAGTTACGAGTCGAGGTAGAAACAACCGTTGCTTTATCAGCAACACGTGCCTGGTTACCCATACATAGTGAACATCCTGGAGTTTCGATACGTGCACCTACACGACCGTAAATACCATAGTAACCTTCGTCGGTTAACTGATCGCGGTCCATCTTCGTTGGTGGAGCAACCCATAGTTGCGTTGGTAGACGACCACCGAAGTTATCCAGTAGTTTACCAGCTGCACGGAAGTGACCGATGTTAGTCATACAAGAACCAATGAATACTTCATCGATCTTTTCACCTGTTACCGCTGAAAGTAGACGTGCGTCATCAGGGTCATTCGGTGCACAAAGGATTGGCTCTTTGATATCAGCAAGATCAATCTCAATGGTGTGCGCGTATTCTGCATCCGCGTCAGCAGTCATTAGCTCAGGGTTTGCTAGCCACTCTTCCATCTTAGTGATACGACGCTCAATAGTACGTACATCACCATAGCCTTCAGAGATCATCCACTTAAGCATCACGATGTTAGAGTTTAGGTACTCTTCGATGGACGCTTGTGAAAGCTTAACGGTACAACCTGCCGCACTACGCTCTGCAGATGCGTCAGATAGTTCGAACGCTTGCTCAACCGTTAGGTGCTCAACACCTTCGATTTCAAGGATACGGCCAGAGAATTCGTTGATCTTACCTTTTTTCTCAACCGTCAATAGGCCTTGCTGGATTGCATAGTAAGGGATAGCGTGTACTAGGTCACGTAATGTGATACCCGGCTGCATTTCACCTTTAAAACGAACAAGGATTGACTCAGGCATATCCAACGGCATTACACCCGTTGCAGCTGCGAATGCTACCGCACCTGAACCTGCTGGGAATGAAATACCTAGTGGGAAACGAGTATGCGAGTCACCACCTGTACCTACCGTATCAGGCAGTAGCATACGGTTTAGCCATGAGTGGATAACACCGTCACCAGGGCGTAGCGATACACCGCCACGGTTCATGATGAAATCAGGAAGTGTGTGGTGTGTGTTTACATCGATAGGCTTAGGATAAGCTGAGGTATGACAGAATGACTGCATCGTAAGGTCAGCAGAGAAGCCTAGACAAGCAAGGTCTTTAAGCTCATCACGCGTCATTGGACCCGTAGTATCCTGAGAACCTACCGTTGTCATTGTTGGCTCACAGTATTGACCTGGGCGTACACCTGTCATGTTACATGCTTTACCAACCATCTTCTGTGCAAGCGTAAAGCCTTTACCAGAATCAGCCACTAACTTAGGCTTACGGAAGATGTCTTCAGCTTCAAGACCAAGAGACGTACGAGCTTTGTCCGTAAGGCCACGACCGATGATCAGAGGAATACGGCCGCCTGCACGTACTTCATCAAGAATTACGTCTGATTTCAGTGAGAACGTTGAGATAACTTCGTCAGTACCGTGACGCTTAACCACACCTTCGTAAGGGAAGATGTCGATTTGGTCGCCCATGTTTAGTTCGTCAACTGGAAGCTCAATCGGTAGTGCACCAGAATCTTCCATGGTGTTGAAGAAGATAGGCGCAATCTTGCCACCTAGACACACACCACCAACGCGCTTGTTTGGTACGAATGGAATGTCATCACCCATGAACCAAAGTACAGAGTTAGTCGCAGATTTACGAGATGAGCCTGTACCAACAACGTCACCTACGTACGCTAGCGGTAAACCTTTACCATTAAGCGCTTCAAGTTGTGCAATTGGACCTACTTCACCTGGCTTATCAGGGTTGATACCATCACGCTCGTTTTTAAGCATAGCCAGCGCGTGTAATGGGATATCAGGACGAGACCAAGCATCTGGTGCAGGAGACAAGTCGTCTGTATTTGTTTCGCCAGTTACTTTAAACACAGTCACTGAAATCTTGTCTGCAACAGCTGGCTTCTCAAGGAACCATTCTGCATTTGCCCATGACTCAATCACTTGCTTAGCAAACTCATTGCCCGCTTTTGCTTTTTCTTCTACATCGTAGAATGCGTCAAACATCAGTAGCGTGTGAGACAAACCTTTAGCAACGATAGGTGCAAGAGCTGCGTCGTCTAGTAGGTCGATCATCGGCGCGATGTTGTAACCACCAAGCATAGTGCCAAGTAGTTCAGCTGCATACTCTCTTGAAATAAGCGGTGATTCCGCTTCGCCTTTCGCTACTGCAGCCAAAAAGCCTGCTTTTACGTAAGCGGCATCATCTACACCTGGCGGTACACGGTTGATAAATAGATCAACGATGAACTCTTCTTCACCTGCAGGTGGAGTTTTTAATAATTCGATAAGGTCAGCAGTTTGCTGCGCGTCTAACGGCTTAGGCACGATACCTTGCGCGGCACGCTCTTCTACGTGTTTACGATATTCTTGAAGCACAATATTGCCCTCTTGGTGACGTGGACAGACAAGTAAATGATCTGGCTGCGATTATTGATGCAATCGGCTGAACCATTCCCTTGACCATAAAATATAATGAACAATTATAAGGTCTTTGAGTATAGATGAAAATCTTGCATGCGATACCTCGCCTTATAGTCACTATAAATACAATGAATAAGCATACCGAAACAAGTATATTTTGATGAATATTAGTCAAACGAGAATCATTTTAATTTTGCGAGAAGGTATGCTTGGAGGGATCAAAAAAGGCTCCTTCAGGAGCCTTTTTGCATAAGCTAAGTGAAAATTAACGCTTAACTTTTACTTTCTCTTTAGAAGAAACGTGCGCTTCTACACGACGGTTTTCAGCATGTGCTTCCAGCGTATTTGCTGGATTTTTCAAACGCTCTTCACCGTAACCAACCGTGGTAATACGCATTGAATCTACACCCATATCAACGAGTTTCTCAGCAACGTTTTTCGCGCGGCGCTCAGAAAGCTTTTGGTTGTAATCAGCATCACCCACAGCTGACGCGTGGCCTTCAATCACAACATCTGCATTTTTATGCTCTTTCAAGAACTTAGCAACCGCGTTGATATCATCAACATATTGCTGTGAGAAAGTTGCATCGTCATGCGGGAAGCGGACTAACAGGCTTACTTTGTCTTCTTTCGTCTCGTACAAAGTACAGCCAGACGCATCAACAGCATCCGTCATTGGTGTGTTAGCACATTTGTCTTCGCTATCCACAACACCATCTTTGTCACTATCTTGCGGTGCTTCTGCAACTACAGGAGCAGGGGCTGGCGCAATCTCTTCCGATTTACCAGCGCTACCGAACGAGTAGTTGATACCGATTTTACCACCAACATCAGTAAAGCCAGCTTCTAGACCTTGATAAACTGCCGCTTCTGCATTCACAAATAAGTGATCGGTGAAGTAATGACGAACACCAGCACCTACGTTAGCAAAGGTGTTATCTGAGATCACATCTAGGTTCATCTTTTTGATACCCACTAGACCGTAGAATGGACCACCATCAAAGTGGTACAAACCGTCGATGCCGTAACGCTCGGCGTCCATTGAACCATTGCTGATACCACCAAGGTCAAAGTCCATATCTGCATATTCGATACGACCACTCCAAAACTTGTCAAATCGGTAGCCAATTTCAGCACCCCAGCCTGTAGAGTCTTCTACGTCTAGACCAGCCATATCACGGTGATTCTGCCAATCAGCATCATAGTAATCACCAAACACACCAAGATATACACCTTCTGTAGGCTCAGTAGTGTTTGCATTTGCATTGGCTGTCACTGCCATCGCAACTAGTAAGCTCAAAGTTTTAATTTTCATCATTCCTTCCCATCTCTGTTAGTTTACGCATTGAGTATCGACTCGGATAGTCTATCAAAAAATGCGTCTACCGATTACGTTGCATAGATAATATTAGCTCGTCTATTAATGTTTACTTAACGTTACATAAGGAATTTTTGCTATTTATGAATTAATTTTGATGACCAAATAGGATTTGATACAGGCCTTGTTCCTTTAACAAATCCTTATGTTCTCCATACTGGGACACTTCACCATCATCTAAAACATAAATTAAGTCGGCTTGTTTTATTGCGCTCAGTCGATGCGCAATAATCAAAGTCGTTCTATCAGCCAAAAACGCTTGCAAATTGCGATGAATTTTTGCCTCAGTCTCAATATCAAGTGCCGAGGTTGCTTCATCCAGCACCACCACTTTAGGATCGGCAACAACCATTCTAGCAATGGCTAACCTTTGCTTCTGTCCTCCGGACAATTTAATCCCGTTGCGACCAACTTGCGCATCTAATTTGTCAGCCAGAGCAAGTACGGTATCAGCTAGCTCTGCAACTCGGAGTGCCTGCCACAGCACTTGGTCAGATACCTCTCGTCCCATTGCTAGATTTTCACGGATGCTGGTATTAAAGAGTATCGGCTGCTGCAATACGGTCACTATATTATCTCGCACTGCTTCGTAACCAATTTGCTCTACTGGCGTGTCATTTATATGAATCTCGCCACTTTGCTTTTCATACAATCCCAAAAGCAATTGCACCAAAGTAGATTTACCACCTCCAGACACCGCTACTAACGCTACTTTTTTCCCTGCTGGAATATGCAAAGATACCTGCTTGAGCACGGGTTGCTCTGCAACGTAAGCGAAGTCTATATTGGCAAATTTGATATCAACCTGAGATGAATCAAAGACGGTTTTCGTAGCGGGATATTGTGCTTCTGTCGCAAAATTAAAAACCTGATTTAACCTACTAAGCGCCGCCGAGGCACCATAGTACGCATATTGAATACCAAGAATTTCCTGTACAGGCCCCATCATGAACCAAAGGTAACCAAATACCGCAAATATCTGGCCGACCGTTAAATCAGAAAACACCACCATAAACATAGCGACAGCACGGAAAAACTCGAACCCGACCAAAAACACGGTAAAGCTTAAGCGGTTAACGGCATCCGTTTTCCATTGTGACTGCACCGCGTAATGTTTGAGATCTTTGGCGGCTACTTTAACTTGTGCAAAGTAGTTACCCTCTCGACGAACGGCTTTTAGTTGAGAAATAGCATCTAGCGTCTCGACTAGTGAAGTTTGCAGTGCCTCAAATGCAGCATTCTCTTCCTTTTTCAGCTCTTTAACATGTTTGCCAAACTGCCGAGAAAAATAAATGACCGCCGGATTGAGCAACAAGATCACCAGCCCCAACATCCAATCAATCCAAAGCAAAATCGCCGCAGTGCCAATGATTGTGAGTAAACCGATTAAAAAGCGTGACAAGGTTTGGCTGATAAATTTATCCAAGGTTTCTACATCGGTAATACAACGAGAACTAATTGCTGCACCGCCTTGGCTTTCGTACTCCTTCAGTTGAACTTTAGGTAAATGCGTAAGTAAGCGCTCACGGATTTGATAACTAATGTCCTTGCCAATAATAGTAAACTGGCGTGACTGCATCACCCCTAACACCAAACTGGCCAAGCGCATGGTTATTACAGCCAACAAAATAACCACGATATAGCCACTGGGGCCATGCCATTGCTCGGGCAATACTGAGTTCATCCAAGCCACTGCTCTGCCTGGTGTGTCTAGTAAGACTTCATCGACCAGCAACGGCATCATCAAAGGGATAGGGACACTCACCAACGCGGCAAACAGGGCGATGATATGCGCCTTAATAAGTGGCCGTTTGTGTTCAAGGACTTTACGTTTAATTTCTTGCCAAGAAAGCTGCTGTTCTGCCATTTAGGTTCCACAAAAAGTTTGATAGTGGGCCGGTGTAGACGCGCTGGTCCACGATTCAGGATAGTCTTTGTAATCATAGGGCGACGTCAACGCAGTTAGCCAATCCTCTAGCGTTTGACTCATGCCTTGGCGATTAAATAGTGCAATCTCAGCCTCCACCAACGCATTACGGGGGATAAGTATCGGATTAGCTTGACTCATCAAGTTAGCCGCAACGTCATCGGCAGCACGCCTTTGCGCCCATTGTCGCTGCCAGCTCTCCAACTCCGTTGGCACGGATAAAGCTTTGTTTGGATGACCAAGCAAGCTATTGGTGAGTGCCGCAAAGGTATTGGTAAAGTCTAGTTCATGCTCCGTCATCAACTTGAGTAAGTCACTAAGGAGAATGTCGTCTGCGTCGCACCATTCATCAATACCAAGCTTGGCCGCCCACATATCTTTGTACTTGCGATTAAACGATTCAGAAAACTCCGCCAAAATTTGACTAAACGCTTCAATTCCCGCTTGCTCATCCTGCCATAACACCAATAAGGCCTCGGCAAGTCGAGCACAGTTCCAATTCATGATGTTTGGCTGGTTACCAAACGCATAACGGCCTTGGCGGTCGATAGAGCTAAACACGGCGTTAAAATCAAACTTTTCCATCATTGCACAAGGGCCAAAGTCTATCGTTTCGCCACTGAGCAAAATATTGTCGGTATTCATCACGCCATGAATAAAGCCTACCCGCATCCACTCGACGACTAAGTCAACCAACTGTTCACACACTTCACGAAACAATTCGAGTACATCCTGTTCGGTCTTAACTTTAAATCCCTCAAATAATTGCTCGCCCAGCAAGTTAAGTAGGCTCCATAGCTCATCTTTATTTTGCTGAGTAGCCAGATATTGTAAGGTGCCGATGCGGATATGACTTTTTGCCACACGACATACAACCGCGCCAGGTACTTCACCTTGACGATAAACATGGTGTCCAGTGGTTACAACAGCCAGGCATTCCGTAGTTGGAACACCCAAGCCAACCATAGCTTGGCTCATGATGAACTCACGTACCGCAGGTCCTAGCGCACAAAAACCATCACCGCCTCGAGAAAATCGCGTCGCTCCAGAGCCTTTCAAGTGCAGGTCGTATTGACGTCCGTCATCAAGTTTCACTCCACCAATTAAATGCGCTCGGCCATCACCAAGTAACGGGTTAAATTGCCCAAACTGATGACCACTGTAGGCTAAGCTCGTAGGCTCAATATTGTCTAAAGGGCGCTGACCACTTAACAGTTCAGCAAGCGCAGTGGTGTCGTATTTCTCTAGCTCAAGCTTAACTAGCAACTGCGTATTGGATAATAGTAATGTGGGCTGATTAAATCTTGCTGGTTGCTCCTTAAAGAGCAGAGCAGAGCCTTGATAGGGCTGAAAAAATACCATGCAGTCATCTCCATTTTTAGCGAATATTATCACCAACACTCATTGACACAATTTGGCTTAACTCTTGTAAGCTAAGCCCGCTATATTGACGCATTTCATTGAAAAATTGCTGCGCCGCTTGCAGTGACTTCTGACTTTGCAAGCCACCATCGATGATCTCCTCAGCACGTAGTACTGTTTCGACATCTTTACTCAGTAAAAACGTATCTTTACCTAACACACGAAGCGCGTAAGGGCCAGTATTCCCCCAAGTCTCGAGCCATGCTTTTTCAAGTACAGCCACAAACCAACAATATTGTCTTCCGGCCAGTTTGCGACGAATTCACTAAAGCGGCCATGCTGTTGTTGCACTTCAAAAATCATATGGCAATTATCAGCGATACTTTTTACCTTTTTAGCATTACGAATGATCCGTTCATCCTGACTACGTTGCTCGTACATTTCAGGAGACATCATTAACAACTTCTCGATTGAGAATTGCCAAAACACTTCTCTAAAGCCGTCCCATTTATTATCAACCACCGCCCAATAAAACCCACTTTGAAATATCTTGCGCGTAAATTCTTCTAACCATTGATCATCACTTAATGCCAATAGCGATTCGGTACTCAATGGTTGACTAAGCTTAGCTTTTAGCGCCGCCTCAGAGCCTTTACGCTCGGCAGCCCTATGATAAATTTTTTCGAATACTTTCATGCTCGTATATACGTCCGATTTGCATTCCCTACAGAGTAACTGATCTCGGGGTTGGATGTGAGGTTTTTAGCGCAAATTACCTTTGAATCGTAGGCTAAAAATACGCACCATCTTATTGCATTTTTACTAAATATTTACAGCCAAGCTTCGTCAACTAGGTATCTAAAATTGCGCCGCAGCGCTGGGAAATGAGGACAAACCATGTTGAGTGAAATATCTGCTTTGCAATCCACCAATACAACGCTTGAGTCCATTGACTTATCACAACAAGCTTTTTTTGTTTCGGGCACACGGTGCTTCTTAACTCAACGGCCACATCATAGGTTCACCACTCAGATAAAAGATCACGATGTATTAGTGAGCCAGTTAAAACGAGAGCTAGCAAAGTGCAGCAGCAATGATGCGATAGCATTCGGTGTGCTACCATTTTGCAAAACTCAACAAGCTCAATTTATTGTAACTGAGCAAGCGCACCAATATGATAAAGAAACTTTCAAGCAATGGATAACCGCCAAAGGCACGCTTAAGCAGGACACTATGCCATCGCTTGAACGTATCTCGCATAGACAATCACAGCATCACTATGAGAGTGCGATACGTGAAGCCAAAAAGCTATTTGCCAACGAACAATTAGAAAAAATTGTTCTTGGCAAACAAGTAGACCTCTATTTTGATGCACCACTTTCACCGGAAACCATTCTGACAAATCTATTAACCCAAAGCCCTAGCGGTTTTCACTTCTCCTTTCCAACGGAACAAAACTCCACCTTGATGGGCGTGAGTCCAGAATTACTCTTACGCAAACATGGGCAAGCGGTTCTCAGTAATCCCCTTGCTGGCTCAGCTAAACGTTCAAATGATAAGGCTATGGAGTTTAAACTCAAACAAGCATTAATGGCATCAAAGAAAGATCGGTATGAACATGCTGTTGTATTGGTAGAAATGTCACAGGTTTTACAACCTTGGTGTCAAAAGCTTACCATACCCTGCTCGCCCTCATTGCTGAGCACAGCAACGATGTGGCACTTGTCCACAGAGGTTGAAGGTCAACTCGCCGACGCTAACACTCATGTATTAGCACTAGCCAATCGTCTACACCCTACGCCTGCACTATGCGGTAAACCGACTGCCGATGCCTATCCTTGGATCCACTCACTAGAGGGAGAAAGTCGTGACTTTTTCTCAGGGATCGTTGGTTGGTGTGACAAACATGGAAATGGTGAATGGGTGGTGGTTATCCGCAGTGGTGAGATAAGTGCGAATCATGCCAGACTATTTGCGGGAGCTGGTATTGTCGCAGCTTCTGATCCGACTGCCGAATGGCTAGAAACCGAAGCAAAACTTTCAACTATGCTAAATGCGCTTGAATCCAATCAGGCTTACCATCAACTTAGCCAAATCAAGATGCGCGCAACTGCTTAACTGCAAAACGATAAAAATGCCCAGCATTTTACTGGGCATTTTAATTTTCGGAATTAACTTACCTGCGGTATTACACGTTTATAACAGCAGGTGCTAACCCAGTTAAAACTGGTAAGATACACTTGCTTTAATGTTTCTTCCTGGTTCATAGTCCATTAAGAATAATTCACCAAATACTGGGTGAAAAGAAACCCCGTTTTTAGAAGATTGTGAAGAATAAAACTCATCAAACAAATTATCTACACCTAGACGAACATGCAAACTAGGTACTGATTCAGGCTGCCAGTGTGCGCTGATATTATGCACGGTGAAGCCATCTTTACTGTTGTCTAAATCGGCGCCATAGAGATCGGTACCTTGTGCCACATCATCAACAACCATAAAATCCCAATTCAGCGTCAAGTTATACGCCGTAATTTGGTAAGTAAAGTCAGCTGAAATAGTATCACCCTGCTCTCGCTCTAAACGCGCGCCATCTAACGAGGCATACTGTGTAAATGCATCAAGTTCACTCTCAGAGTTAGAGTAAGTTAACTGAAAAGAAAACGCATCAAGCGCAAAACCAGCATAAGCTTCAAACCCATCTACAGTCATATCACCGACGTTGTCTTTCCACGTTTCACGAGGTGCACCGCCAGGTAATGCTGCATTATCAAAAATATAGTCGTCAATTTGCGTTCTGAATATCGTTGCGCCTAAACGGAGTGTCTTGTTGGTCCCAACTTCACCATCATAAGCAATCGAAAACTCGGTATTAATGCCCGTTTCCGCTTCAATGTCTTGATTGCGGTTATCACCTAAACCAGCACCAACAAATACCTCACTTATTTCTGGGCCTTTAAATAGCTCAGTCGAACTTAACTTCACCATTAAATTTTCATTAAATTGATACTCAGCAGCCAATGATAAAGAAAATTCCGAATAATCATTGTTCACTGTGCCTGAATCTATATCGTAGCTATCGTGCCTAACACCAGGAATAACCGCCAAACCATTACCAAAATCAATTTTGTCCTGAATGAAAAAGGCTAGATTTTTCGCACTTTCTTCAGAGTGCTTTGAACCACCTGACGCAATAGCTAGATCGTACTGAGTATCGTGCTTCACATAATCTGCGCCATAAGTGAAGGTATGCTCTTCTTCAGCAAAAAGCCCAGTTGCCAGTGTTTCACCAAGCAAATTTAGCCCCGTATTTTCAGCTTCACCCGTCACTTCTCCAGCGTACGCTTGGAACCTAGGAGAAGGAGACATAGACCAACCTGATTCGTCGCGATAAAGTTCACTGGTATTGGAATATAAGCTCGCCTTTAATGAAGAGTTTTCGCCCCAGTTAAGATCATAGCTCAGCGTAATTGTGTCTCTTGTAAATTCTGTCGGCCATAACAAAGGGATCTGCAAGCTATTAGTAATAGCAACATCTGTCGCTAAGCCCATATCAGGGCGATAACTGTAGTCACCTTCATCTTTATAAGTCTCGAAACTCAGTGCAAGACGTTGGTTGTTATTAATATTCCAACCAAATTTAATTAGCGCATCAGAAACTTCACCTTCAAGACCTTTTACCTCACCATCAGTACCTGCAACGACTTCATCGTTTTGGTCTAAGATCTTGCCACCACCCACTTCGTAATTATCACGCTCAACATGGTTGTAATATGCAAGAAAGTCGACATCATCGGTCAACAAACCAAAACCCGTTACCGAGTAATTATGCCCGGCATTGTCTGCAGCCCCTGCTGAAACACGAGCGGCAAAGCGATCGTCACCAGAAAGCAATTCACGTGCTTCTTTTGTTTCGAACCGCACTGAACCACCAAGACCGCCGTTAATTACTGAGTTAGTGCCCGTTTCAATATCTACTGACTTTAGAATATCAGCATGAATTTGAAGGTTACCCATGTGGTGGTACATGTAAGTATTTTGTGCTGCACCATCTATTGAAATTTTAAGATCTTTGTCATCCATACTACGGATAGTGATTCGCTGGTTCAGCGAGTGTGCACCACCGACATCAATGCCAGGAATAGAGCGCAGTAAATCAGAAATATGGTCTGCTTGTTTATCCGCAATTTCTTGTTCTTTTAAATACAGTGCAGAAGTTTTTACCGCAGTTGACCAAACTTCTATTCTTTCAATTTTACCTGCATCACCTGAGTCAGCCAAAGCTGGTGCTGATAGTACCCCCGCGAGTGCTAAAGCGAGGGTTGAAGGGCGAAAGCCTAACTGCTTAGTGCGAGAAACCAACATAAGTATCCTTTAAATTTTGATGTTAATACGAATCACTCGTAATATTGTACACTTTTACTTTTGTTGCATTTTGAATATTAGTTATGCAAAATCGTCAATCTATTATGCGTTTTAGAAAATTGTGGCACTTACTATGGAAGGGAATATTTCCAACGCTGAGCTCAACAACAAGTTGTTATTGGCGAGTGGATTAAACTGCCGTATCAACGGCTTTGATATTGAGCAACTTATTGCGATTGGTCGACTCTCTTTTTTGCCATTGAGCGATGATCTTCAACTTCATACCTGTCAATGTATCGAGCAGCAGCAAACTAGCAGCTGTGCAGAATTGCAACCAAGTGTGAACATTACCGTATTGCTTAAAGGTGTTGTGGAATTTAGAGTTGCGAATAAATATTACCGTTTCAGCGCTGAAAACGCACCTCAGGCATTTGTCAACCTCATCACTCAGCCCGAGCCTTTCACTCGCTATCTGCAAAAACACCAAGAAGTCGAAAAGGTCACACTGAGCGTCAGTCCTCGATGGCTCGTTGCGAGACTGTCGCAGCAATATCAATCTCTATTTACCACCACGAAAGTGATTGAGTTACCGCTACAAACAAAAGCAATTTCGCTGTCACAACAACTGCTTCAAACCCCAAAACAACCAAGCTTAGCTGAACGTTTGGAGTGTGAAGGTGTTGTGATGCAATGGTTGAGCTGCTTTCTTCCTCGCCTGATAGACAGTAGTAACCAGAGCCACGTGATGTATAAACAGCCCTTTCACTCAGATATTGAAGTCAAAAAAAATAAGATCATCGATTTATTGTCGGAAGGAAAAAGTGTTGAGCAGGTCGCATTAGAGCTTGCTATGAGCTTAAGCAGCTTACAGCGTTTCTTTAAACGCAGCTTTAACACAACACCAAAACAGTACGTTAAACAAAGCAAGCTCAATAAGGCACGACATGCGTTGTTAGTTGAAGGCTTGTCGATTGGAGAAGCTGCATACTTGGCACATTATGACCATGTTGCCAACTTTATTGCTGCATTCAAAAAGCAATTCGGTGTCACTCCGATGCAGTTTGTAAAAGCGCATCGCAGCGACACTCTGGGAGCAACTTCAGGTTAAAGTAACTAGTCGAGTTGCTTTAACCATGTTTTTTGATTTAATAGATAAATCCCTGCCACCAAGACTGCAACTGAAGCGATAGTCATTGCTAGATAAATAAAGAATAACTGAAACCCTAGACTGGCTATCATCGGTTCAAACAACACAGGGCTAATAAATTGCCCGGTAAAGTAACAGGTTGTCATAATCCCCATAGCTTTTCCTCGCATCGGTGGCGGAACAAATTCGAATAGCCAAACTACAAGGTTTGGTCGAATAAGGCCAAGACCCGCGCCGATTACAAAGCTAGCGCAAACAATGCTACTAAAAGTGTTTACAAAACCAAGTAACGAAAATCCAGTTGCAACAATAAGCCAGCCAACTAAATGTGCTTGCTTAATATTCAAGTACTGTCTAACACGACCATAACCCATAGAGACGCATGACATCGCGAATAAAAAGCCCGCTATTACTAAGCCTATAGTGCTGGCTGATGCTTGCTGAGCAGACAAATAAAAAGGCAAATGAATCGTTAATCCATACAGTACAATAATTTCTACCAGTGCTAGTGTACAGCACAGCAAAAAGGTTCGGTTCATCCAACTACTTGGTAGTGATTGAGTTTGTGGTGGCAGGCTAACTGGCGGCACCTTTACCCAAAGCCATACCCCTGGTAGTACCAAAAGTGCGAGTGAGTAAATGGCAAAAACCCAAGTCCAATGCTGCTCTGCTAAAAAGCCTGCAAGCGCCAAGAATAGTACGCCACCAAAGCCACCAAAGGCAGCTTGCAATCCCATAAACTGAGAAAACTTGGGCCCTTCGAAGTATCGTCCTGCGATCGTTGTGCCACTCACCATAATAAAAGCAACGGCGACTCCCATCATCGCTCGACTACCAAGGATCAGCCACAACGAATCCTGCCAGTAATAACCTAGTCCACCACTAAGTACGAACAATATTAGTGCGTTCACTAGTAATTTTTGACTATTCCATTTGTCGACTAAACTTCCTGCAATTGGTGCACAAAGTGCTATCACGAGACCAGGTAATGCTAAGGTCATTTTGGTCCAAAATGCGGCATGTTCAATACCTGAGAAAGCCACTGTCATCGCTGGTAATGCTGGCGCTAGAGTCGCACTAGCAAGCACCGTCATGGTACTTGCTAACAGCAAAAACCAAGTCGCTAATCGCGTTTGATTCATGCTGGACCTCCAATACGCTTGCGAGCGCTCGCCACCGCTTTAAGATAATCCTCAAAAAGCTCATGCTCATCAAACCGAGTGCTACGCCCTGCTTTCACCACTAAATCACCAGCCACCATTACCGAATCTACATCAAGACTTGACCCTGTAACAATAAAAGTTCTCAGTGGATGACCAGAAAGCTTGTATCGATAGTCATCATTGTTCACTAACACTAAATCTGCCTGCTTACCCACTTCAATCGAGCCAATTTGTTGCTCCCACCCCAACGCTTTTGCTGCATATAAAGACGCTGTTTTTAAGGCTAAGGTAGGTGGGCAGGCGGTATTACAATTTTGTGCTTCGTTGTGCCCAAGGTGTGCCCCCCGCATGGCTTCACACATACCACCAATAAACGAGATATCGCCATCGGTACTGCTAGAAACCCATACACCATCTTTTAAAAAACGCCCTATCTGCCCAGTTTCACTGATTGTTGCCTCACCAAGCATGCCGTAGTGCGCTGGTGAATGGCAGATATTAACACCCGTTTCAATAAGGCGTTGATACTCATCCTCGCTTGCATAAGCTGTGTGCACAGCTAATAGCTTGTCAGTAAGTAATCCCATGGCATCAAAGCGCGCGATAGGCGAGCGACCAAATACGCGTTCAACTTCAGCACGTTCATTTTTTAGCGGCGCTAGGTGTGTGGCATAGGGTACTTGGTATTGCTGGGCGATACTAGCCAGTGCTTCTAGCTGTTTGTCAGAACTACCAAAAGCCCCCATCACGGAAGGCATCGCCCCCACAAGCCCTGAGCTATGATTATCCCAAGTTTCGATAAGTGATAGCCAATCCGCTGTTTGTAGCTCAGTATCAGCGATGATAGTGGGTGTCGACTTATGCGCTTCCAGCATTATATCCGATCCCCAACGACTCACCCTTAACCGCATACCTAAATCAATCGCAGCAAGCGCCATTGCGTCAGCTTTATTTGCCGAACCAACATCCCCCAGCGCAGTTGTACCCGAACGCAGTTGCGTCCACATACTCCAACGGGCGATGGCTAGACCTTCCTCTAGCGTCAACTTATCTCCCACAGTGGAGATAAAGCCAAACATGGAACCTAGTGCTTGAATATTGCCACCATTTGAATACGCAGTGGCCTCTAAGTGGGTGTCATCAGGTGACTCAGCATTTGGCGCGACAAAACTTTCATGCCAATGAGGATTTATAAGCCCTGGCAGCATTAACTTACCTTGACCATCAATCCGTTGATCGAAGTTACTAGGTTGTTCTCCATCCTCACCCAGCGCTTCAATATATTTGCCGTGAACAAGTAACCAACCTTTTGGGTAAACAGTATCTCTTGTGTCTGCAGTGTAGATAAAAACATTATCAATTAGCGTGCGCAGTGCATTGTTCTGCGGCTTGTTACAAACCGCTTTTAAGTTTTCAAGTTCACCAACCTGAGCACTACCAAATGCAGCACTTCCTGAAGCGCCAGCAAGTGCTGCAAAGCGCTGTGTCGACAAGCAAGAACAAACCATTAGCTGGCATCCTGAGGATCAAAAAGGCCTGCTTCTTTCATCGCTATTAGTGATGCCTTAACTGCGGCTATTGTTTCGTTGATATGCGCTTCAGTATGTGCGCCACAAATAAAATTCACTTCACGGCGCATAAGCACACCACGTTTTGCCATTTCAGCTAGAAAAGGTACTGCAAACTTTACGTGCTCTTGCGGATCTTTGGCAAATAAGAACATCGGAATAGGGTCATAACCAACTACTTTGAGTGGCACACCTAACTGCAGTGAAACCTGATTAACCTCTGCTTTTAAAATTGCGCCAAGTCTTGCTATATGCTGAGTGAATTCAGTGCGTTGATATTCCTTTAATACAGCATCACACACTGCTAGCGAGAGCATTTCGCCACCAAAAGTAGTCGATACTTGCAGCTCATTGATCCGCGACATCAACTCACGCTTGCCTGCCACAGCAGATAAAGGCATCCCCGCCGCAATACCCTTAGACAAGGTCACTAAATCAGCCTGAATACCGAAGTATTCTTGCGCACCGCCGGGTGCTAATCTAAAGCCAGTTACCACTTCATCAAACACCAAGATCACACCGTGTTCACTGCAAGTATTTCGTAACTGTTCTAGGAATGGTCTTTCTAAGACGCGATTATATGGAACCGATAGCAACACCACCGCAAGTTCATCTTTTCTTGCAATGATCTTTTCAATGATTTTTGGTTCATCTGCAGGAGTAAATAATAGCATGCGATGAGTTAACCCAGCAATAACAGCCGGTACCCCGGGTGTGTCAAACATGTACTGATCATGCCAACCGTTATAACCTACCGTCATAATTTCATCTCGACCTGTCACGTGACGGGCGAGTCTTACCGCTGCAGAGTTAGCATCTGCACCCGTTTTAAAAAAGCGAACTTGTTCGGCATTTGGGATCACTTCAATTAAGGTTTTCGCCGTCTGCACTTCGATAGGTGTAGGCAACGAATGAATAATGCCGTTGTGCAAGTGCTCTGTAATTGTATTGACAACAACAGGGTGATTGTGACCTAAAGTATTGGCCGCTAAACCACAAATAAAGTCGATATATTGATTACCATCAACATCGGTGACAATGGCTCCCTCTCCCTTGCTCAGATAAACCGGGAAAGCCCCTGGTGCAAATTGCTCTGGCTTTTTCATCATTGATTGAGTAAAACCCGCGATCACTTGTTCACCTTCGGTTTGAAGTTGCTGAGATTGTGTCAAAGAAAGTGTTTGATTATTCATATATTCCTCGAAAATTAATGTCCTAGTGTCGCCCCACCATCAACCAACAGATTAGCCATGGTGATGTGTCGAGCTTGGTCACTGAGTAAAAACAAAATACTGTTTGCGATATCCGTCGCTGAGGCGATACGACCTAGTGGAATACCTAATTTGAATTGCGTTAAATCGCCTTGAATGGTTTGCTCAGCACCATTTTCATCGCGCCATAGCTGCTGCTGCATTTGAGTGTCGGTAGACCCCGGCGCAACTAGGTTACACCGAATGTTAAACGGTGCGACTTCTAGGGCTAGCGTTTTAATCATCGCACTCAAGGCCGCCTTTGAAGCGCAATAACTGCCCATATTCACTCTAGGTGTGCTAGCTGCATTACTGCTCACAGCAACGATGGCACCACGCTTTCTTATCCGCATCTTATTCGCCACCGCCTGACATAAATAAAATGGCCCATGGCAATTTACGGCAAACGTATCAAGCCACTGGGCATCGCTTTGTTCTAGCAGCGTTCCCATGTGCAAAATACCAGCGACACTGGCAACATACTCTATTGCACCGAGCTGGATTTCAATTTCCTCAACTACGGTTTGCACAAGGTTTTTGTTCGTAACATCAAGATGGATTTGGAAGTGATTAGCCGTTACTTCTTGGAGTTGACTCGCGGCAGTAGCAATATCTGCCGCAACTACAATCGCTCCGCGTGCTAATAGTTGCTCGACCAGTGCTTTACCTATGCCCTGATAAGCTCCCGTCACCAACGCGATACGCCCTGTAAATTCACATTCATTGGACATCTAGTACACCTCATCCATGATTTCATGTCGGCGTTCATGATAGGTTTCTTCATCCTGACCGCGACGCCAATATGGAATGGCATACAGTTGTTTTTTTGATAACCCAAAATCTTGAATAAGCTGCTTACGACACGCCAGTACTGCACCATTTTCGCCAGCAATAAAAGCACTGATAGAAGTCACACCTGAGGGTATTGCAACATTTGCAATTGCTCTTGCAAGTTGTTCACAGTCACCACTTTGACGCAGCAACCAATGAATATTGACACCTGATGGTGCAGTAATAGTATGCTTATCATCTAATGAATCTATTTCAATAAAGACTTCAGCTCGTCGCTCTGCCTCAAACCCCTCGAGCAGCGCGCTAATCGCCGGAACAGCTGTAAGGTCGCCTGCAAGCACGTGCCAATCCGCATCCGCTAGCAATGGATCTGGCCCACCGGGCCCTGCAACCCCAAGTTCAGCGCCAACGTCGGCATTGACCGCCCAGCCAGATGCTGGACTGTGGGAGCCGTGCACTACAAAATCAATATCCAATTCATTGCTGTCTGGTCGATAAGCTCGCACCGTGTAAGCCCTTGTCACCGGGCGATCCGTCGGCCAAACAATTTTACCGCTATCATCACGTGTTGGGAGTGATAATGTGCCGGTTGTTCTATTTGCGAAGAATAGCTTGATATGCGCACCATCATAACCGCTTGGGAAGCCATGTAACGCTTCGCCAGAAACGGTGATCCTCAACAAGTGTGGCGTGATATAGCGCTTAGCTACACAAAATACACGGCGAGGACCGCTAGGTGGAACTGGTTGTCGCTGCTTCATGACAACTCCTCTTTCGATTCAGAAAATTTAGCCTGTAATGTCTGCAGTCGTTTATACGCTTCAGGATGGTGTTCAATTTTTAGCAAGTTGCTGGTAAAGGCATAAATGAGGTAGCGCGCTAAGTCGGCCTTTACAAAAGACTGCAAACTCGCATCGTGTTGGAGACTTGCTGAGATAAAACTCTGATTGCTCGCAACCAATGTCGTCGCTTTTTGTGATTGCTGCGGCTGACTTGTAAAGAAACTTGCAATCGCTAGGTCTTCTTCATCTTGTGACTGTTCAAGAACAGCCAACCAGCTCAACAAAGATTCCACTTTGAAAACAAAACCAAAATCGATAAGCCATTGATACAATTCCGGTAACGACACTAAAGTTTGCGGTGTCACGTTAAAGACAGCCGCAGTAGTAGGCGTTAAAGTTTGTGCGCTGACAAATTTGGCAACTCTATCTACAGGCGTCCACGGCTCAGACACAGCAAGCTCAGGCAAACGATGAAACTTAAGTCCAGAGCGCAAGATGCGCCATACCAAGTCATTGTGGTTAATATAGCCACTTTGTTTGGCCCCCGTAACTCGTGCTAAGCGATATACTTGTGCTGCTACCCCCTGCTGGATCGCAATTTCAACCATCGCTTCCGCAACCCATTTTGATTGCTGATAACCATCGTGAAGGCCACTATGATAAGGAATAAACGCCTCATCAAGAGGCTCTCCGGACTGTGGTGCAACCGCAATAGTCGAGACGTGATTAAATGGCAAACTAAAATATTTCGCGAACATCAATAATTCAGCTGTCGCATCTGTATTTGCCACTTTTAAGCTACTGTAATCACGTAACACAGAGGTATGCGCTGCATTGTGTAATATTCGAGTCACGCGCATGCCCAGCTGTTGATAGTCAGCATCACTCAACCCAAGTTGTGACGCGGCAATATCTCCAAGTAACAGCGTTACCCGAGAACTATCTATTTCACCAAGGTTTTGCACGTCGAAGGCTTGCTGTAACCGTTCGAACCCATGCTCTATGTTATTAGCTCTTACACTACAAATTACACTTAGATCCGGCTTCGCAAGTAAATGCGCCAGTAACTGCGCACCAACAAATCCCGTTGCACCGGTCAGCAACACCGTTTCCTCACTAGTTTCAGTTAGTGTATGCGGTTGAACCTGCAACAGCTTATCTCTAAATTGAGCAAGGTCTGCTTTTATCGTTGTCGCGATATCCACGTTCGTCTTGTGTGCTAATTCATCACCAAGCTGAAGTGCATTACACAAGTCGACGAGTTTAGGATGCGCAAATAAAAATGCGACATTCACCGTTTTATTAAGTAGTTGTGTTAGCCGCCCTGCAACTTGAATACATTGGAGTGACTGCCCCCCAATGCTGAAAAAGTTATCAGCTAATCGGACATTACTCACGCCCAGAACTTCCCGCCAAACGGCAGCTATCTGTGTTTCAAAGTCACTCATAATCTCAGCGTCACAGGCGGTATTTTGCTGCTCAGATAATCGCTTGCGATCGATTTTATTGGCCGGTGTTTTAGGTAAAGCTTCATATTGATAAAGCTGTGCAGGTAACATTGGAGCGGGTAACTGCTCACTCAGCACTGTGCGTAAATCATTTAACGCCCATGCGGTGGTACTCACTATATGCGCCGCCAAAGCAGTTGCACTACCTTGCGCATTCTTAACCACAGTCACCGCGGCTTCAAGAATGGCAGGAACACTCAATAGCACAGCTTCAATCTCACCAATTTCAATCCGGTAGCCACTGATTTTTAACTGGGCATCGACGCGGCCAAGATATTCAAGTTGCCCACTTTTATGCATCCGCACAATGTCTCCGGTACGGTAAGCCGCTATGCTCCGCATAGCTTGCGGATCCCAAAATGAAACAAACGCAGCAGCAGTTTGCTCGGTCAGACCCAAATAACCGCTCGATAAACCCACGCCCGTAAGCCAGAGCTCTCCGCGCTCGCCAAATTTTGCTATCTGGCCTTTTTCACGCATTACCACAGCACCGCGTCCGGGTAAGGGCAAACCAATTAAGCTTGGATTTGTTGCTTTACTGAGATCAATGGCAGTCGCAACGACTGTAGCTTCCGTTGGGCCGTAAGTGTTAAGTAAACGTACAGACTGTTTAAACTGCTCACGCCACGCTTCTACACGCTGACGATTAACCGCCTCTCCACCTATAATGATGGTATGAATTGACACAGGAAGCATACGGCGAGTCGCGCACAGGTGTCGACAAAGCTCATGCCAGTAAGCGGTAGGTAAATCGAGTATAGTAATACGTTGGTTTTCTAGTTCGGCAAGAAAATCCTCAAAAGACTCCAACATGGCGTCATTACGCAGTATCAACGTCGCACCGGCCGTCAAAGTAACAAAGACTTCTTCAATACAGGTATCAAAATGAAAGGGCGCAAACTGTAATACTCTATCTTGAGCGCCTACTTGGTAGGCCTGACGTGCGCCACTAACAAAACCTGCCAATGCGTCGTGGCTTATCTGCACCCCTTTAGGCTTACCCGTGGAACCTGAGGTATAGATTAAATAGGCTTGTTCTAGTAAAGGAAGTATTGATGGGGTGGCAGCCAACGCTTCAAGCTGGGCATTTGCAAGTTCGCTTGCAATATTAAGCTGTGTAACGCCAGCATCGCGGATCTCAGCTAACCCTTCACTACTATCATCCACTAATGCTAGGCATGGCTTAGCATCAGCGATAATACTACGATTACGCGCAGAAGGAGCCTCGTTATCAATAAAGACGAAGCGGTGCTGCGCAGCAAATACGGCCCACATTGCAATCACTGTATATTGGCTACGAGGCAGTGCGAGTAATACGGTACCATCAACGACGGAAGCATTGACTCTAAGGCGTTTTGCTAACCATAGCACTTGCTGTACTAACCGCTCATAGCTAATAGCATGTCCATCTATCGTCTGAACCGCTATTGATTTAGGCGACTTCCTTGATAACTCCAACAAACAACTAAGTACGTCACTCTGCGCCACAGGTGCCGGAGTCTCACTTATCGCAAAGTCCCGATTGGTAACGCGTAATGGCATTTGCAAGTCCACAGCAACAGTATGGAGAAACTGCAACGTTTCACTTTGTATACTCAACAACTCAGCTTTACTATAGCCACTTTGGTTACCTTCAATCTCGAAACGAATACTGCCGTCCATTTGCTTGATAAAAATAAATGCAATGTCCTCAACAGGCCCAGCAGACACAGTATGACTTGTCACCGCTTCACCTTGGCAGGTTTCATGACGTTCAAAAGGTAAAATATTAACAACTGCACCAAACAATCTTGTTGGCAATTGCAAGATCGCAGCTTCAGCTTTTAAATCTTCATAACGATATCGAAAATGCCTTCTAGCTTGACGCAATTGCTCACTGACCTGACGGATTAAACCTTCAAAACTATCAACAAGCACAAAGTCCACTGGAACCGGTACAATATTCATATGCATGCAGGGCGTATTCGCGGCTTTTGATGCCATACGATTGGCAACAGGCATGCCCATGATCGTTTTCGCCACCCCAGTGCGTTGATAAACAATAGCGCTAACCGCGGTTAGTAATAGTTCAGACCAGTTGGCGTCGACCGAATTGGCTCGAGTCTCTAATTGATTGAGCAAGGTTGCTGATAATTGCGTCGTAACCTTTTCCTTGTCCGCCTCTGTATTTAACACTTGTGTTGTCAGGGCTGCGGCATTATCCAGACCTTGCAGCTGCTGTTGCCAATACAGCCTATCCTGCTGATACCACTTGCTTTGACGGTACTGACTATCTTCAGTGATGACAGCTTGATATTGAGTTTCATCAGCCGTAACTTGAGCCCCCTCATAGGCCTGAATCACTCGATTAGAAACCAGCGCAAAACTAAAGCCATCCATCGCAATATGATGCGCACCAAGTGCCCAATAGTAGTGGTTAGTGGCAAGTCGGATTAACACATGACGATATAAGTCGCCATTGGCTAAGTCATAAGGCTGAGTTTGCCACTTTATCAAAAGCTGCTGTGCTGCAAACGCTGCATCATCGCTTTCTGACAAGTCGATATAGTCGCCCAACTTTGCCACTCGCTCAGCTTCACTGAGTAATTGAGTTGTCGGCACGCCTTGATGTTCTATAAAGCGTACATTGATTGCCGTTGTACTTTGTAGCACTCTTGAAGCAGTTAACAGCCAATCTTCAGCATTTATTGGCACGTTTAACTCAACATACTCAGCAGTGTTATAGCGCGTACTAGTAGGCTGTTTTGCCTGCCCAAGCCAAATCCCAAGTTGCGCAGCGGTTAAAGGCCAATTACTCATGCAGGTTCCATCGCCAGCGGTGCTTTGCCCACTAGAATTTCATACCACTCATTAAGTGTGGTGCTTTCTGCAAGTTCAGCTAGCGTAATATCGATGCCTTGCGCCCGCCACTGATCAATCAATGTCATTACGCGAATGGAATCTAATCCGAGATAGAGTAAATTTTCTTCGGGATCAACCTCTTCAACATCAATGCAAAGCAATGCTGCAATCGCCTCCTGCATCGAGCCCAAAGATAACTTCTGTTGTGTATTTTGTGGTGTGCACGCAGCGATAACCTCGTCCAACAACTGCACCTGCCCACAACGAGACGAAACATACTCCATCGCATGGAGATGTTCTGCTTCACTAAAATCTGCGACAGCATCCGCAACAACGAATGCTTTTATGTCATACATAAAGGCGTCTAATGCCGTAGATAAGATACCGATATGGGCATAAATCCCACAGATAATAAGCTGGTCTCGACCTTGTGCCTGCATATCCTCAAGTAGGGTACTACGTTTAAATGCGCTGTAACGCCACTTGGTATAAACCTTATCATCGGCAGTTGGAGCAAGTGCAGGTAAAATGCTTGTGTCTTGCTCAGTCAGGCCAGTTCCCCAAAAATCGGTTAGCAGCGCTCTATCTTTCGGATCTTGATTTGCGGGCTGTGCAGTATACACAACTGGGACACCAGCAGCTTTGGCTGCCACGATTAAACTATTAATTTGTTGGATCAAAGACCGCATCGGTGCTTGCCTTGTATCATAGAAATTCACAAAATAAGATTGCATATCGTGAACCAATAGCACCGCTTTACTCGGGTTAATTTGCCACTCAGTGCGATTTTCCGGGCGGCTTGATGGTAATGGATATGAAGAAATACGTGGGATTGCCATGAGTTTATCCTATTGAGTATTATGCAGTTTGTGATGAGGTAAGTAGATTAGCGATATGCTCACGCAACGCGCGTTTGTCGATCTTTCCAACTTTCGTTTTTGGTAGTGACGCAATAAATTCAAAGCGGTCAGGATACTTGTAATCAGCGAGCCCACGACCTCGAACAAAGCGATTGAGCATTGCCCTTGTGAGTGGTTGGTCAAGCTCTTCTCGCGGCACGACAAATGCGCATATACGCTCACCCAGCAGAGGATCTGGCATTGCAACAACTGCACAATCATGAACCGCAGGATGTGCCAATACATGGTTCTCGACTTCTTCTGCTGCGACCTTTTCGCCACCTTTATTGATTTGATCCTTATCGCGGCCCTCAACAATTATGTCGCCCGATGCAGTTTGTTTAACCACATCACCACTACAGTAAAAACCATCTTCAGTAAATGCAGCTAAGTTATGAAGTTCAGCGTTTAAATAACCACGAAATGTATAAGGTCCTTTAGTCGTTAATAACCCAGCCTCTCCTTGAGGTACTGGTTGATTATTCTCGTCGACGATACGGATTTCGTCAGCTGCACTCATTGGTCGACCTTGTGTATGATGTCGCGTCCATTCGTCATCATCGAGACGGGTATAGTTGACAAGCCCTTCCGCCATGCCAAATACCTGCTGCAACGTCACAACAAGCTCTTTTTCCATTCTGGCAGCGAGGGTGGCACTGAGCTTAGCTCCACCGATTTGGAGCACAGTCAACGAGCTTAGGTCATAGTGTTGTCGCTCTCGAGAATCGAGCCACAACGAAACCGCAGGGGGAACCAAAGCAGCCCAATTTGGTTTATGGGCCTCGATCAGCCTAAAACAGCTGCTTGGTGAGGGATCTGGAGCACAGATCACTGTACCACCAGCGTAAAACACTCCCAATGCGCCGGGTGAACTAAGCGGAAAATTGTGTGCGGCAGGTAGAGCGCAAAGGTATCGCGTTTGTTTATTCCATTGACACACTTCGACACTTTGGCGAACACTATAGTAATAATCATTGTGGGTACGAGGGATCAACTTAGGTGTACCTGTGCTTCCCCCCGACAATTGAAAGAATGCCACATTGTCCGCTTGATGCTTACGAAAAGGCAGAGAATCAAAATGCTCAAAGCATGCAGAAGCATGCAGCTTTTCACCAAGCTCTTTCGCCCAAGTACTTTGACCACGCAGCAGCACATACTGTAGCTGTGGTGTACACGCTTTTAACTGTTCAAAGAATTGACTATCACCAAACAGAGAATGCTTTGTGTCCGCAATAATCAACTTTGGCTGCAGAGCAGCTGCGTAATGTGTTAACTCGACTTGGTTATGATTCATCAAAGCATTAACAGGTAACACCGCCAGCTTTTGTAAAGCAAAAAATACCACATAGAATTCGTAACAATTAGGCAATTGCACAATCGCGGTGTCACCGGCACAAAGTCCTTGCGTAGCCAAATAACTCGCCAGTCTCGTCGCCTCTTTTTCCAAGCATGCATAGGACTTCTCGATATCGTTATCGATAACGGCAATTTGAGTCGGATTTTCTTGTACTTGACGCTCTAAGATCTGACTTAACTCTTCATCTATCCAATATCCAAGATTGCGATATCGCTCTGCATCCTCAACAGGCCAACTAACACAACTTTTTAACATAAATACAACCTTATGAAATTTCCTATGTGGGTTATTTCGTTATGCAAAATCCATTCGGCGTTTAGAAAAAATAATGAAATTAAAAATATCACTTAATTATCAAGACATTAAAACCAAACACCGAGAGCTAATTTGCCACTAGCCCCCTAATGACGATTGCCCCTAAGATTAATTTAGAAAAATTTAAAATAATTCTCATAACTGTTCATATTTTTACCTGCGCACCTTTTGATGACACAAACGTTACAAACAAGTAAATTAAAATTCGATTTAGCTATTGACAAAAACCCGATAAAAAACTTAGGATCTAATTGAGAATTATTTTCATTATTAATCGTAGAGGGATAAAATGGCAGCAGTGTTGCGCTCAGATAATACGGTAGATGTTCGTCGTTGGGCCGATATAATTGAAGTACAAAGGGAGAAATTGACTGCATATTTAACCTCAATTCTTCACTGCCAATACCTCGCAGAAGACGCTTTACAGGAAACGTATATTCGTCTGTCAAAAATGCCTGATGAACAAGAGCAAGCCATTAGCAATCATGTGGCTTACTGCTATCAAACAGCAAGAAATATCGCAATTGATATGGTAAGGAAAAAATCAAAGGAAAGCTGGGTTAGCTTAGACAGCGCACTGCCAGGACAATACACTGACAAGCAAGTCAGTGCTGAAGAAACCTTAATTGAGCAAAATCTAGATGGTCGTATGATGCAAGCGGTAAGCTCTCTATCAAAACGCCACCAGAACATTCTAAGCCTGTATAAACGTGGTGATTACAAGCAGAAGGATATTGCCAAGATATGTGCAATTTCACCGACGTTAGTGAATTTTATAATTCAAGAAGTGATTGTTACGTGTCAAACCGTATTAGCACACTAAGTATCTAAACCAGCTTGAACGCGTAATTTGGCAGCAATAAAATCAGGGTGAGCAACATAAAACAGCCCGGCTATTTTCCGAATGATATGGTCTTCATGGCTGTCGAGTTCACCATCTGCATAAGCAACGTGCCACAATAGCTCAATGACCTCGATGCGCTCAATGTCGCTAGTGTGATTATTCACTTGCTTGGCAAAAGAATACATATCTACCGCCTGTTCCACCAATTGCTGTGCTTGCGTTATCAGTGCACTCACTTGTGGTTCAGGCAATTCACAACGTGTTTTGAGTAGCTCCGCAATTTTATCGAACTCCGACTGTTGTAGTTTGCCGTCCGCTCGCATCACTTCAACCAGTAATGCAGCAAGCGCGGTATTAAAGTCGATTTCTTGTTTCGGTGACGACTCCTGCAAGCTTTGAAATAGTTTTTTAAGTTGGTTAAGCAAGTGGCTAATCTCCCATGTGATATACTGTAAATGTAGCAGACTAAAAGGACAGTTATGCGTAAGTTATCATTGAGACTAAATTCATTAAAGCTAAGTTCCCTAGTCGTAGGTGCAACACTGCTCTCGGCATGCCAATATACACCGGTTCCACGAGGCGAACCTGAAAAGCTCTATGACTTTGACCACAAAGTACATTATGAGCAAACCACCTATAACGATGACCACTTTCGACTGGCAATTAAGCCAGATAGTTATGCGCATTTTAGGCAACAAAGCGTATTTTTGCTGCGCCATGCCAAACGCTTATGCCAAGGCAGTAACCCACAATTGACATTACTCGGTGGCGTCCAAGGCTTTGATAAGATGCCCCTAGAACCAAGACCTTACCAGAATGACTTAACAGTAGACGTAAAGTGTGTGGCCAAATAGCCACACATTTTTGTTAGCGCTATAAATATTTTTCTGTAACCCGCTCTAGGTTTAGTCTTTATACCAGTTGTATTAAGTAAATGATCTATTTTGAAGCGGGGAAATAGTTTTAGTAGCTAGGCAAAAATTTTGCTATTTAGTTATTCTAAATGAGAAATTTTTAACGAAAAAAATATGCTATTTCACCCTTCAAATTGATTAGAGAATTAATTCAATTGGTATCGTATCCCCAAGGTGCTGCTGGTGCGGTTACCGGTTTTGTTAAATCAAAGTCCACTCGGAACTCTCGCCCTTCACGCACTAAACGATAGGTAAACTGCTCTGGATAGATATACATCTGCCATGTATTTCCAATTGATTGTGGGATCCCTTGTTGGACAAATAACTGTTTTGAGTATTCATCAGCCGGGAACGACTGCACGGTATTAAATCCCGCATCTAGGGTATGACCACCATACATAGTAGAAACATCGTCGCTGCCATCTTCATGACGGTGATCGTGCTTTAAGCTCAAACCACTCCCTGTTTTGGTGATGATCCAAGTTCTTGAAGCATCTTTTCCTACATGAAATGGGACTTGAAGCTCAGCGTCACCACATTTACGAACGTGCATCACAAGACGCGCATCGCTAAAACTGCTTGGACCTTGATTATCCACCGTTACTTTACCTTCGTAGGCTTTGCCACAGTGCGCTTTAATAGCGTCAAAAAATGCATCATGGCTTGGGATGGAAACCAGCGGGGCAGGACGCGCGAAGGCTGCGCAGCTCAAGGTTGCGAGTAGCGCTAAAGTTAATTTTTTCATTGGAGACACCTAAAACAAATAAAGCCAGAGCTTAATCAGCTTCTGGCTTTGTGGCAAAATTATTCGACCAAATTGAGTAAACCGCTATTATTGCCAAGGTCTTATCGTAGCAAGCTGCTGCTCAAAGGCATCAATTTGGGCATTCAATAATTCGGTCTCACCGATAAAGTCAAGACCACTCAAAAGGCGTGCTTTGATGTCTTCTCGCACCTCAAAGTCAATTGGTGCAGTACCCGCTCCGCTTATCTGCTGCGCTTCTAGGTCAATACTCAAATGCACTTGTGGTTGTTGCTCACATGCGTCGAAGAGCGTATCTAACGTGCTGGCTGGTAACGCAACGCAAAGCATTTGGTTATTACCACAATTGTTAAAAAAGATATCGGCAAAGCTCTCGGCTAAGATCACGGTAAAACCATATTGTTTTAGTGCCCAAGGAGCATGCTCACGAGACGAACCACAACCAAAGTTGTCACGCGTTAACAAGATTGACGCGCCCTGATATTGTCGATAGTTAAGCACAAAGTTCGGATCTGGCTGGCCATCTTCAAGATAGCGCCAATCATAAAACAGCGCTTTATCAAACCCATCGCGGCTGGTTGAAGTTAAAAACTGCTTGGGAATAATTTGGTCTGTATCAACATTGTTTTTGTCTAATGGCGCAACTAGGCCCTGATGAAACACGCTCATGACGCCTCTCCTCGAATATCAGTAAAGTGACCAGCAATTGCTGCCGCAGCCGCCATTGCTGGACTCACCAAATGCGTACGACCACCTCGCCCTTGGCGCCCTTCAAAGTTCCGGTTTGAGGTCGATGCACAGCGTTTTTCTGCGCCAAGACGATCATCGTTCATCGCCAAGCACATAGAGCAGCCCGGCTCACGCCACTCAAATCCCGCAGCTTTGAAAATATCGGCTAAGCCTTCTTGTTCGGCTTGCTGTTTTACTAATCCAGATCCCGGGACGATTAGCGCTTCAACGCCTGCAGCTACGTGCTTGCCCGCCACCACTTGTGCCGCGGCACGCAAATCTTCAATACGGCTATTGGTGCAAGAGCCAATAAATACGGTGTCAACTTTGGCATCGCTTAGCCTTTGTCCTGCTGTGAGGCCCATATATTTCAGCGCGCTGCGCATCGCATCTGCTTTGACTAAATTAGGTTCATCGTCAGGGTTAGGTACTAAGTCATTAATACCAATGACTTGCTCTGGACTGGTCCCCCAGGTTACTTGAGGTTGCACACTATCAGCATCCAGCTCCACGACACGATCAAATTCAGCATCCGGGTCGCTATGCAAGGTTTGCCAATAGCGCACCGCAGCATCAAAGTCTTCTCCTTGAGGTGCAAATGGGCGACCACGTAAATACGCAAAGGCTTTCTCGTCAGGTGCGATCAAGCCAGCTTTCGCCCCCATTTCAATACTCATATTACAGAGCGTCATCCGCGCTTCCATCGACAGCGCTTCGATCCCCGTCCCACAAAACTCAGCCACATAGCCAGTACCACCAGCTGTGCCTAATTGCCCAATCACAGCGAGGATCAAGTCTTTTGCAGTCACGGTCGGACGCAAGATGCCATTCACCTGAATTTTTAACGATTTGGCTTTTTTCTGCTGTAATGTTTGCGTGGCCAGCACATGTTCAACCTCTGATGTACCAATACCGTGAGCCAGCGCACCAAATGCACCATGCGTTGAGGTATGGCTATCGCCACATACAATCGTTGTACCCGGCAAAGTGATCCCTTGCTCAGGTCCCATTACGTGCACTATGCCTTGGTTAATCGAATTCAAATCGTAGAGTACAATGCCGAACTCTTCACAGTTCTGTGCTAACGCTTGTAGCTGGTTTTTGCTCACCTCACTGGCAGCATCAATCGAACGGCTCTTGGTCGAGACATTATGATCCATTGTCGCAAAGGTTTTTTCCGGACATCTTACCGGACGATTCTGCTCTCTTAAGCCCGCAAATGCCTGCGGTGAAGTGACTTCGTGTACTAGATGACGGTCAATGTACAAAAGATCGGTTTGCTCGTTTAATTTAGCAACCACATGGGATTGCCAAATTTTATCGTATAATGTTTTTGCCACTTGCTCTTACCTTTATTAAACCCTGTCGACGATCGCTTGCGCGACATCCATAGTAGTAAATCCTGCTTGAGGATAGATATCCGGTGTACCTACACCATCTTTCACCGCCTCTGCTACTGCCTTTTCAATTGCGCGTGCCGCTTCGTCTTGCCCCAATGAATAACGTAGCATCAGCGCGGCACTTAAGATTTGTGCGATTGGGTTTGCCACTCCTTTACCGGCGATATCTGGTGCTGAGCCGCCCGCTGGCTCATATAAGCCAAAGCCCGATTGATTTAGACTTGCCGATGGTAATAACCCCATGGAACCCGTGATCATTGCACATTCATCAGAAAGGATGTCACCGAACAGGTTGTCGCACAGTAGCACATCAAACTGGCTTGGTTGCTTTACCAACTGCATCGCAGCGTTGTCGATATAGATGTGATCAAGCGCCACATCTGGGTATTGTTTCGCGACTTCATTGACTACTTCACGCCACAGTACACTGGTTGCCAGCACGTTGGCTTTGTCTACAGACGTCACATGATTGCTTCTAAGTCTCGCTGCATCAAAAGCAAAACGGGCGATGCGTTCGATTTCTTTGCGCGAATAGGTTTGCGTATCAAACGCCGCCTCGCTTTCGCCTTCACCTTGGCGACCTTTTTCGCCAAAATAAATCCCGCCAGTAAGCTCACGGACGCATAAAATATCAAAACCTTGCTGGCTAATGTCACTGCGTAGTGGAGAGGCTGCGCTCAATGCGGGTAATAGCTGCGCAGGACGCAGATTACAAAATAGCTGAAAGTGCTTTCTAAGCGGTAATAAGGATGCCCGCTCTGGTTGCTCATTTGGTGGTAAGTGCTCCCACTTAGGCCCACCCACAGAGCCAAACAGAATCGCATCAGCGGCTTCACACGCGGCTAATGTCGCTGCGGGTAAGGCTTCGCCAAATTGGTCTATGGCCGCACCACCAATCGCTTGTGGTGATTTTTCTAAAGCAAAGTTGAACTTAGTCGCCACTTTATCCAATACCAGCTCAGCGGCTTGCATCACTTCTGGACCAATTCCATCTCCAGCTAGTACTGCGATTTTGTAGTTTGTTTGACTCATCCTGCTTTCCTTTGTTGTTTTAGGCTAGACACTTTTTGTGCTCTATCAATTAGGTTATATACTCGGATCATGGCTCTCACTGACGCTTCAACAATGTCGGCTGCAAGTCCCACACCGTGATATTGCTTACCATCAAACTTGGCAATAATATCGACTTGGCCCAGTGAGCTTGCCCCTTTACCTGTCGCATCAAGGTTATATTCCACCACTTCCACCGCCATGCCAGTGATACGCTCGATAGCTACAAACGCCGCTTCCACAGGACCGTTACCGGTTGCCGCTTCTTGCTTAAGCTCGCCATTCAAGGCAATCCCCACAGTCGCGCTCGCGATGGATTGAGAGTTAGAAGATGCATTGACGAACTGTAATTGGTAGCGCTCGTCTTTATCTTTGATTTGGTTGAAATAAATCATCGCTTCAAGGTCATAGTCGTAAACCGTGCCCTTTTGATCGGCTAACGCCAAGAAGCTTTCATACAGGCTATCCATATCGTAATCCGATTTCTGATAGCCAAGCTCGGTAAGACGATGCTCAATAACATGTCGGCCAGAGCGTGAAGTCATATTTAACTGATTACTCGGCACGCCAACGGTTTCTGGTGCCATGATTTCATAGGTGTTTTGTGCTTTTAAGACGCCGTCTTGGTGAATACCCGAGCTATGTGCAAAGGCATTTTCACCTACAATTGCCTTGTTTGGCTGCACCGGCATATTGCAGATTTTAGCAACTTGGCGCGACGCGCGATAAATCTCTTCGCTACGAATATCGGTGTGCACTTTTAGGTGGTCTTGGCGCATCTTCATGATCATCGCTACTTCTTCTAGTGAGCAGTTACCTGCACGCTCACCTATACCATTGATGGTACATTCGATTTGTCTTGCACCGGCTTGTACCGCCGCGATTGAGTTTGCCACCGCAAGTCCTAAATCATTGTGACAATGGACGCTTAGTCTCGCTTTGTCGATGTTAGGCACATTATTTCGAATATGGTAAATCATCGCTGCATACTCGTCTGGTGTGACGTAACCTACGGTATCAGGCAAGTTAATCGTAGATGCACCGGCATTAATCGCCGCTTCAACAATACGACACAGATCAGAGTGAGGTGTACGGCCGGCGTCTTCACATGAAAACTCAACATCATCAGTGTACTTTCTGGCTTGAGTAATGGCCTTAATCGCCATGTTAGTCGCATCATCTAGACTCATTCTTAACTTATGTTCTAGGTGCAGAGGACTGGTTGCAATAAAAGTGTGAATGCGGCGCTGCTCAGCACCTTTAAGGGCTTCGCCACACGCGTCGATATCTTTACTAACCGCACGCGCAAGGCCACAAATCGCAGGACCTTTTACCTCGGCAGCAATGCGTTGTACCGCACGAAAATCAGCCGGACTTGATACTGGAAAACCCACTTCCATGACATCCACATTGAGACGACTAATGGTATGCGCCAGCTGTATTTTATCTTCTTCTGTTAAGCTGGCTTTTAACGCCTGCTCACCGTCCCTTAATGTTGTATCGAAAATCCAGACTTTATCTTGCATACCCTTATCCTCAGCCAAAAAAAACCCCGCAAGTGCGGGGTGTCTACAGTAAATGTCGCTCAATTCGCGCAATTACACCCCACCCCTCTGGTTTACCAGTAGGAGGTTAAGAAGGAGTGAAATACGCGCAGTCATTTTCATTGAGCTAAGTGTTCCTGTTGATGAATTGGATATGTTTTAACATGCTTCAAAAGCGACAATCAAGCATAAATTATCCCAAAAATAGAGTTTAAAACTCAATTTAATGGAAATTTAAATTAAAAAAATGCCAATTTTAGAAGATATATTTCAAGATTAGGAGTGAACACAGATAGGATATGAAGTGAGCAGGGTAATTTTGAATTTTAATTACCAATAAAAAAATAGCCAATTTAGGCTATTTTTTTATTGGTTCTGGATGTTTTGCATAACCAGATGCACCTTTTGCGATATACCGCAACTGCCACTTCAAACGCTCGGTCAGTTCAGCGCGCTGTGGGGGATCTTGATCTAAAGCCTCAGCACCAGAGCTAAATACTAAGGTGACCATTGCTTCAGCTTGCATGTGGGCGTGATGGGTATCTACTCCCGTTTCTGTTTCAAGGTAATGAGCAAGCTCTAAGATAAAATGTTTGATTTCTCTAGCAACGGCGGCACGAAACGCAGGCGAAGTACCCGAACGTTCACGCAGTAATAAACGAAATTGGTTGCTCGACTGCTCAATAAATTCCATAAAGGTGTGCACAGAAGTATTGATCACGCTACCACCTTTAGCGATGCGACGTCTTGCTTGGCGCATTAATTGTCGCAAGGTTAAACCCGCTTCATCTACCATAGTCAGCCCGAGCTCGTTCATATCCTTAAAATGACGATAAAACGAAGTAGGTGCGATACCCGCCTCTCGTGCGACTTCACGCAGGCTTAAATTCGAGAAACTATGCTCAGCACTTAGTTGATTAAATGCCGCTTCGATAAGCGCTTGACGGGTCTTCTGTTTTTGTTGGGCGCGTACACCAGCCATGGACTTTCCCCAATTCGCTTCGAAAAATAAGAACAATAAACCGCAGTCTAAACCTTGACGCAGCAAGAATGAAATACTATTTTAGCGTACAGTTGTACGCTGAAACTAGATTTTGAGATTAATTGATGAAAAAACCACCCATTTTATGGACCAATGTGCTGTTCTTTAGCTTATCGTTTTTAGCTGCGATCACTTTGGTGCCTTGGTATGGCTTTGAATACGGCTATACCACCAGCCATTGGGTAGCTTTTGTTGCCTGTATGTTTTACGCCGGTCTGTCGATCACCGCAGGGTATCACCGCTTATGGGCGCATAAAGCCTATGACGCCCATCCTGTGATTCAAGTTATTTTTGCGTTGGGTGGCGCATTCGCGTTACAAAACAGTATATTACATTGGAGTAGCGATCACCGCGTACACCACGGCCAAGTCGACGACCCAGTAAAAGATCCGTACGCCGCAACACGAGGCTTCTGGTATAGCCATATCGGTTGGATGCTGAGAGATTATCAAGGCGAGGCTTACGGTGATTATAATAACGCCAGAGACTTACAACGTAACCCTATCGTGATGTGGCAACACAAGCACTATATGAAATTGGTGTTACTTACGAATATCGGCATCCCGTTAGTGCTAGGCTTACTACTCGGTAATGTGTTTGGCATGTTGTTACTTGCGGGCGTACTCAGACTCGTACTCAGTCAACATTTTACTTTCTTTATCAATTCACTGGCGCACATTTGGGGTAGTCGTCCTTACACCGAAAAAAATACCGCGCGAGACAATGGTTTGCTAGCTCTTTTCACTTACGGTGAAGGCTACCATAACTTTCATCATATTTTTGCCAGCGACTACCGTAATGGCATTCGCTGGTATCACTATGACCCAACTAAATGGCTGATCCGTACTTTTGCAGCACTAGGCCTTGCCAGTAAGCTAAAACGCACTCCGGTTGAACGCATTGAAAAAGCCAAGGCGGAGACCTTGTTGAATAAGACTAAAGTCAGTCTCGCAAAATTGCCTTTGGCGCAAGATAAGCTTACATTGTTACAACAAGAGTATGATTTACTTCTTAAAAAGCTTCAAAACTACTGTACTGTGCAAAAGCAGGTACTCGAAGCGAAGAAAGAGGCAGTACTTGCACAGTGCGAACATTCCGCACTGATGCAACAATATAAAGAGCTAGAACAAGCTTGGGAAAGCCAAAAACAAGCTTGGATTGCACTAAATTCGAGGCTACTGAAAACGGCATAATGTTCAGCGGCCTCAATAACTAAAGGGGTGAGGCCGTGAGCAAAAAAGCTGCAGAAAAAACCGAAACTGTTCCACAATCCTATCAATACGATGCCATTATTATAGGCACCGGACCTGGCGGCGAAGGCGCCGCCATGAACCTCTCTAAAAGTGGTAAAAAAGTCGCGGTTATCGAACGCCAGCATGCGGTTGGCGGTGGCTGCGTTCACTGGGGCACCATTCCCTCAAAAGCGCTTCGCCATTCTGTCAGTCGTTTAATTGAGTATAAAGCGAATCCACTTTATCGTTTTACTGAGCGCCCGCAGCGCCATACCTTTCAAGATATTTTGCACCATGCCAGTGATGTGATCTCAAAACAGTCAACATTGCGTTCTAGCTTTTATGGTCGTAACCGCATTCACTTATTTCAAGGCGATGCCAGCTTTGTTGACGCGCATACAGTACAAGTCATTCACCAAGATGGTTCGCAAGAGCTACTCACCGCTAAAACCATTGTAATAGCCACAGGCTCGCGCCCATACCGCCCACCAGGCGTTGATTTTAACCACCCTCGCGTCTACGACAGCGACACTATTTTAAGCCTTGAGCATAATCCTCAGCGCGTATTGATATACGGCGCGGGGGTCATAGGCTGTGAATATGCCTCAATCTTTAAAGGACTGGGCGCAAAGGTAGACCTCATCAACACCCGCGACCGCTTATTGGCCTTTATGGATGCCGAGATCTCTGACGCACTCAGTTACCATTTTTGGAATAATGGTATTGTTATTCGCCATAACGAAGAGTTTGCGAAAGTAGAGACTCATGACAAAGGGGTTATTGTGCATCTACAGTCTGGCAAGAAAGTACGTGCTGACTGTATTTTATGGGCCAATGGCCGCTCGGGTAATACCGAAACACTCAACCTCGCTAGCGTAGGTCTAAAGGCTGATAGCCGCGGCCAGCTTAAAGTCAACGAACACTACCAAACTGAAGTGGATAATATTTTCGCTGTAGGAGATGTGATTGGCTATCCCAGCCTAGCCAGTGCAGCGTTCGATCAAGGGCGTATTGCGGCCAATGCAATTGTGCATGGTGCCTGTGATGATCGTTTGATCACTGACATCCCTACCGGCATTTATACCATTCCAGAAATGAGCTCTGTTGGTAAAACTGAGCAAGAACTCACCGCTGCGCGCATTCCCTATGAAGTGGGCCGTGCCCAGTTTAAACATTTGGCTCGTGCACAGATCACAGGCACTGAAGTCGGCAGCTTGAAAATTTTGTTCCATGCAGAAACCAAAGAGATATTAGGTATTCACTGCTTTGGTGAACGTGCATCCGAGATCATCCATATCGGCCAAGCCATTATGGAACAAAAAGGAACGGGTAATAATATCGAGTACTTTATCAATACTACCTTTAACTACCCAACAATGGCCGAAGCCTATCGCGTTGCAGCCTTAAACGGCATTAATCGTCTACTGGACTAACGTATCGTATGGCATGAATAAGCGTGACACCTTGGGCGTCACGTTTATTGTTATAAATTAAAACGATACTCCGCACTGAGTCGCCACACATTATCGCTTTGCTTGGTCTTTCCGTTAAAGGCCTCGCGGTTTGCAACTGTGGTTGTCAGACTCAAAAACTCACCGCCCACCAGCCAATTGCTATTAATTCGATACTTCACTGTAGCGGTCAGTGCATGGCCATCACTTTGGTTTGGGTCGAACTGCCAATCATCTTTGTCGATGACTTTGAACTGCTCCCCCCGCATGGAAAAGCGCCAGTCATCGCGCTGATGTGTGAGTAGCAAAAACCAACTATTAAAGTCATTATCAACGCCGCGATTGACACCCATGGCGGTATTACCCAGCATGCCTTGTGCGAGTATATGCGTCTGCGGTGTTAACTTGTAACGCCAAGCTACACTAATAAATTTAGTGTCCCACGCATACTGACCGGTTCGGTAGTTGATCTTACTTGGATCGCCATTATTATCGTACCAATAGACATTGATCTCACTACGGTTTGAAAAGTCGCGATGATACCCAACATAATAACCAAATCGCCCATCTACTTCCGAAAACGGTTCAACATGCTGTGCTTGATGTTGTAGCTGCGGTGTATTCAACGACTCTACAGCAGCAAAGGGGAGACTTTCGTTAAACACCGACTGCCTATCATGCACGGTAAAGCCTCGCCATGCGAGTAAAGTGCCAGCCGGATCATTCCCCTTAAAAACACCAAACACACCTTTGAATCCCTGACCTCGGCTACGGCGCGTCTGCGGCTGCTCAATCGCGACTTCACCGCCAAATACCCGCACTTCCTCACCGATCCAAGCGTTAATGGCCGAATACTGGTATGTATAGGGTGATGACCAGCCAATATCTGGGTTCTCAATAGAAAACTTCGGATAAAAGCCGCCCGCTCGAACAATAAAGCGGCGACCATTTTTAGGTAGTGTTCGATATTGCAAATACAGTTCTGTAAAGCCGAGCTTGTCATCTGGGTCTGGCACATACTGTGTTACCCCGTGCAAAGACCAAGCGCTAGCAAAATCTACACGCCAATCAATAGCGCCACGGCTAAGCGTAATATCTGACTCCCCTTTCCCAAAACGCGTAACGCCCCATCCAGGCTGATACCAAGCTTTACGATTATCATCATGCTGCCAGGTCGTTTGCAGTTGCCCTTGTCCAGAAATCTCGACGGCACCTGCTTGCCCTATCGCGAATAATGCTAGAGCGGCGCTTAGCTTAGTAATCATCGAAGCCATCGGAGAAATCCTGAAGTGGAGCAACCAGTGTTTGCTTAATTTGATAGGTAATTGCTTGAGTGTTGTTTACGACGGAGAGCGGATGCTGTTCTATTTTGTCTATATTTTCGAATCTTTCATGCCATACATTCAGCTTTAGTGCGCTGGCTTGCTGAGCACCTAGGTCGATTGATACTTTGCCGCTGCTATCCGTTACCGCAAATAATGGGCTATCTACAACCACGATATAACCCAGCATCCAATCGTGAATATTGCAGCCAAGCTCAACCACACCGGTTTGATCAAATAATACCTGTTTCGGGTCATCGCGATACAACTTAAGCTCGAACGGCTTTGCAGCAGAGAACGAATAGACGTGATGGAGAATGGGATCTAAATTTGGAAACGAGACTTGTGTGCCTGCTTGCACCATCAAAATATGTGGCACAAACGCCTTATCCTTTTGCTCCATTTTATAATCTAACGTCGTTCTTTTGTTATCAAAGCCATCTCCTTGCAACCACACCGCGGCATTCGCGAGTGGCTGTTTATCAGCATCGACAATTTGCACTTCAAGGGCATTGGCTTGACTGGCTTGTAGCACTGCCATCACAACAGCAATACGTCCAAAAATCGTTAGGTTTAGCATAAGCAGTTCAACCTATCCTTATTATTTTTCTTAGCTTGTCTACACTAGACCGAGCGGAATAATTATTACATTCATCGCATTTACAGCATGAATACGTATGCAACTTTTACGTGAACGTTAGCATACAACAGTAAGCTTAGCTTATGTGCAAAAGAACACGAATTTTCGTGCCGACAACAAAAAGGAAAAACTATGCGCCCCATGTCACTTTCCCTGATCGGATTAAGCTTGTTTACGACTACGAGCTTTGCCGCATCTTTAGCTGTGAGTTCGCCAGATGGCAAAATCACTTTTACCTTGAGTGATGAGAATAGCCAGCCGACCTACCAAGTCAGCTTTAACGACAAAACCATTATTCAACCGTCTAAACTTGGTTTTGATTTCGCAACAGCTGCATCGATGCGCGATGGCTTAAGTATCACCACACATCAGCGTAATAGCGTCGATAGCAATTGGCAACAGCCTTGGGGCGAAGCCCGAGTGATCCAAGATAAGCACAATGAGCTTGCTGTCTCCTTTGCTAAGCAGACAGACAAGTCGCCGCAATATACTGTGCGTGTAAAAGTATTTGATGACGGTGTCGGCTTTCGCTATGAGGTTGCTCAAAATCAAGCGCTTTATATCACCAGAGAATTAACCGAATTCGCCTTTGCACAAAGCGATAAAAGTACCGCGTGGTGGATCCCTGCTCGTGGCTGGAATCGCTATGAATATGTATACAACACCACACCACTGCACGATGCCCCACATGTGCACACCCCGTTTACCTTAAAGAATCAAGACGGGGTTCATATCAGTGTGCATGAAGCGGCCCTAATTGACTATGCGGGTATGACCTTAAACCAGCGTCGCCCGGGAACATTTGTTGCTGATCTAACACCTTGGTCAGATGGCGTTGCAGTAAAAACCAATGGTAAGTTCAATACACCTTGGCGCACCCTGCAAATAGGCGATGAAGCCACCGACTTGTTGAACTCTCACCTTATTTTAAACCTCAACGAACCAAATAAGCTCGGTGATGTATCTTGGGTTGAGCCGGGTAAATACATCGGCATTTGGTGGGGCATGCACATCAACAAAAATACCTGGGGCAGCGGCGAGAAGCATGGAGCGACTACGGCGCGTACTAAAGAATATTTGAGCTTTGCCGCTGACAATGGCTTTGATGGCGTGTTAGTTGAAGGTTGGAACATAGGCTGGGATGGCGACTGGTTCTTCAACGGTGATGTCTTTAGCTTTACCGAGGCCTATGCTGACTTTAATATTGATGAAATAGCCAAGCACGGAGAAAAAGTAGGTGCACGCTTAATAGGTCATCACGAGACGTCTGGTAACGTCAGCAACTATCGCAATCAAATGGAGGCGGCCTTCGCACTCTACGAAAAAGCAGGCGTTCGCCAAGTTAAAACCGGTTACGTAGCCGATGGCGGCAACATCAAACGCATTGATGCCAAGGGCAATGCCAGATTCGAATGGCACGACGGTCAATTTATGGCAAATGAGTACTTAGACAACGTCAAACTCGCGGCTAAACACAAGATCAGTATTAACACGCATGAACCAATCAAAGATACCGGCCTGCGTCGTACCTATCCAAACTGGATTGCGAGAGAAGGGGCTAGAGGGCAAGAGTTCAACGCATGGGGCACGCCACCAAACCCACCAGAGCATGTGCCAATGCTTGCCTTTACCCGCATGTTAGCAGGCCCAATGGACTTTACTCCGGGTATTTTTGACATGGGCTTCAACGGCCTTGGCGATAAAACCAACCGCCCACAAACCACCCTCGCCAAACAATTAGCGCTTTATGTTGTGCTTTATAGTCCAATTCAAATGGCGGCCGATTTGCCAGAAAATTACTTAGCAAAGCCAGATGCTTTTCAGTTTATTAAAGACGTACCAACCGACTGGGAGCACAGTATCGCACTTGCAGGAGAAGTGGGTGATTATGTTGTCTTTGCCAGAAAGGAGCGCAAGCATAAACAATATAGTGGTAACGATTGGTTCTTAGGCGCAGTAACTGATGAGGAAGCGAGAGAAATTCCTATTACTTTAGATTTCCTTGAGTCAGGTAAAACCTTTGAAGCGCAAATCTACGCGGACGGTAATAAAGCCGAATGGAAACAAAACCCGTATGAAATGAATATTTACCGCAAAAAGGTAACAAGTGCCGACAAGCTGACATTAAAACTGGCTGCCGGCGGCGGCGTTGCTATTCGTTTTAAAGCGCTTTAAACATAAGGTGACTACCCAGCAGCTGGGTAGTCACCGCTTTGGGCTGTACATTTAGTAAACTATACAGTAGGGTAAAATAGTCTATTAAGACATTCTTATTTCAAAGGAAAATAATATGAAACTTACCCTAGCAAAGAAAAAACTAAAACAATTAGACTATCAACAAAGTAAACTTGCCGTAATACTCACACCGCAAGCAGCCGGTGGTAGAGGACCAGAAACCGGCGTTATGTGCGAAACGACTAATAACGATTACTGGTGTCAACGTCCAAGTTCACCGGCTGTTACCTGCAGCGTAATGGAACGCTGTTTATAAGCATTTCCCACCATATATAGGCTAGATATTATAAAAATATGTAGTTAGCCTATTTCTCAGTCAAACTCTCTATATGCTCAACAGCCAGCTTTCACTCGCCGCCGAGCTGAGTTATAAGTAATAATTTACTGACATTGATAGCTTGGTGTTACACCATTAGCAACTTCCCATTTCGCCGTTAATAGCGACGCAGGGCCATTACTGTCATGGGATAGCTCCCAATTCATAATGCCACCAGCATTGAGCTTAGCGTACTGCGTTTTTGCGCGGATCGTCGGGATACCATTGTAGTAGCTGCTACCATCACTATCGCGACAGGCATTGGCATGGTTCTCTTGTAGTAAGGTGCGATACGCTTTCCAAGTAGGTCTTGCATAAAATGGTACGCCTAATACGGTTTTTTCTTTACTGAGCCCACGACCTTGCCAGTAAGCTATTGAGTCTTTGGCGTATTGCATAGAAGCATGATCAGTATTGTTCGCGTCGTACGCCATCAAATTTAAAAAGTCGATATCTTGGAATACAGATTCCAACACGCCACCACCGGTATAGCCAAGCGCCACCACAGCTGCCGTCAAGAATTTACCTCTGGCGCGTAACTCAACGCTTAGTTCCTTCATCAGTAATGCATAGTTATTTGCTGAAGCACCGGGATCTGGATATTCCCAATCCATATCAACACCATCTAGATTATGCTGCTCTACAAACGCAATGACCTCTTGCACGAAACGGGCTCTACCTTGCTGTGAACTGGCGAATGTCTCGAATGCACTATCGTCCCCCCCGTTCCAGCCACCAATGGCAATCCCCACTTTCACATTGTTGGCATGAGCCGAATTTACTAGCGCTGTCATTTTGCTTAAATTTTCAAGCGGTCTCAGTGTGCCATCTGCATTGGGTAGTAAAAATGAGTAATTGATATGGGTGAGTTTATCAAACTGAATATCACTCACTGCACCTTGCCAACTTGGGAAGTAGCCGACAATTTTAAAATTAGGATCGCCAGGAGGAACCTCGTCAGACACGACACTGAAGTTCACCGCACTCGATTCACCTCGTGCCCCAGACACATCAGTTGCATAGACAGTTAATGCGCGATTACCTAGTCCCTGCGCTTGCCACATCACCTCATAAGGTGCACTGTTGTCAGAGGCGACAAGCGTGCCATCGAGATAGAATTCAACACTGTCGATTGCCGTGTCTTGCGGATGGCTTACTGCCGCCGCTAGGCTAACTGATGAGCCCACTAACACTCGTGCGTTACTGCTTGGGGAAGTGACCGAAACTAAAGGCAATGGCGTTACCGGATCGCAACTGCCATTGGCTTGCCAGACATCATAAGTACTGGAATTTTGCGCTGGGTTTTGGTTTTGTGTCCACCATTTCGCGGTGTATTTAGCTGACTGATAGGTGACTGCGTTGCCACCTGTATATACTTGCTGTGATTGCCATTGCGTTAAGTTGCTACAGTCAACCGCCAGTGCAACTTCCATCGCGCCCAAGAGCGGAAGTGCAATTAATAAATTTGTATATTTCATTACCTTTTTCCATGTTGTATGTCGGCTAAAGCAAGTCGTGCCGAGTTTAAATAAATGTTAACTTGCGATTCTTAGCCTACCAGCATGGACAAATTTCGTACAACGCAACTCACTACGACCTTAGTCTAATGAAAATAGAAAATACTTCTTTTCTTTACACCAATTATTCATCCGTGATTATGCTAGTTTATAAAATCTCCATACGATGATTTTTCTAACCAAGCTTTAAACTGTGCCAGTAGCGGTGCATTTTGTTGCTCTCTCGCCACCGGCTTTTCTTGCAGGCTCACGGCCTTTGTTGCGTTTTCAACTCGGTATAGCTTTTGAGTATGATTAAGCGTCCAACCTGCTTTTTCGGTTTTACCCCTTAGCCTGCATATCTGCGACTGCTTTCTCACGTGTGATCAACAACCAACAAAGGTGGCTGTTGCTTGCTACGCACGCAACTTAGTACGCTGATTATAAAATGTCTTGGCGTTGATCTCGTGCTGCAGGAGAAATTCGGTGACGGATAGTGTGCTTTCTGCTTGTAGCTCTATTAGCAGCTGCTCTGCTTGACGGTTTAGGTTTAGGCATTGTAAGCTCCAAATTGAGATTAGAGCGTTACTTTATGAGCCTGAAGCTTCAGCACTAGGTGTGGTTTGGGTGATGCTTACTTCTATATTATCCTTTGTTTAAGAAAAACACTGCCTTTCTTTATACTTGCTAGCTCTTTCTTGATATTGACACGTTTTAGCCATCGGTCATAACCATCATACTGAGCTTTAAAGTTACACCGACCGTGTAATATTCTATAGTTGTCGACAAAGGCTATATCACCCGCCTTAAGTGCGAGTCCAAAAGTATTCACCTCTAGATTGTTACAAAGAGAGTTAAGCGCATCGGCATACTCACCCTGAGCTTCATCCATAAAATAGCGATCAAGTCTGAGGAATGGTCTGCTCTTATCACCAAAGAAAGGAGCAAACTTGATCCCTTTGCTCATTTCTTCGTTAACTTTTTCCCGGGCTGCCTGTATTTCACCGTCATCAAAAAGACCGTTGTTATATTTTTCTAAATGTGAGTTATCAGGACGAATGATATATTCCTGATGAAACAACAACTCCCTATGCTCAGCCGAAAGTGCATCCAACTTAGGTTTTGAGAAGGTCGTATTTATTTCATTAGGATTACGAATACACATTAATCCGATAAAATCAGCTCTATGCTCATGAAAGGCATCTTCTATATGCAAAGTAATGACTTCGTCAGATCCTGAGCTGATCTGTTCCTGCTCATGTCCCTTTATCGGAAAAATATCATGAACAAACCTGCCATCTTGCTGAGTTGCCCAACCAAAAACATCCCCAATCGCAGCGCTTAATAAACAAAAAAGAAAGCACTCTTTTTTAGTCGAGACGTTAGGGTTGGTTTCAAGATCTAGGGGGGTGAGTCCTACCTTTTCCTGATCAATGGGAAAGCCGGAAATTACAAAAATCTCCTCACCTGTCCTTTGCTTAAAAGGGATTAATGCTTCCAGCACCCTTCCCGGCAATTTTGTCGCCAACTGCTGTGATTGCTCAAGAAATCTCGGGTCGCTTTCATTCTCATATAAATTTTCAATTTGATAAAGCAAGGTCTCAATAGTATCTATTTCACTACTTGTTAAAGTCACAACTTTAACCATTTCTTCTTTGTACATATTATTAATCCATTATTCCAAGTTTGTCAGCTACAAATACATCGGCTAAATCAACCAGGTTTTCTAAAGCTTCGATATACAACTCCATCAGCAAATCAATCTTCTGGACATCGATTAATCCATCCCAGTAATTCACTTCAGAAATAGCTTTTGAACCATCAACATTTACAGAAGTAAAAAAATCTATAGCATGATGAAATTTGTCACTTGCGTACTCGACATTTACATGATTCCTTTTATGATTCTTATCACCCATTTTGGAATGGTGAAATTGTACATAGTTAAAACATGCGTATGCACTTCTATCTCTGATACTGTTTAAAGGAAACAAGGCATTGCCATTGCTCTCAACATCAATTAACTTCGTTTGCAATAACTCCAAGGCAGGCAAAAGTTCTTCTTTCCCCATAGCGCAGTGCATAGGTACAAAATTCCAAAACAACCCTAATGCATGTACAGGATCAGATAGTCTTTCCGAGCGGCCTGAGGTAACGACATCTATGGTGATGAGATTTTGCTTTAACAAAGCGCTTAAGGCTTTGTAATAAGAGAATAAGAACAGAGTTTTGAGCTGTTTGTTATTAGCTTGCGCGAAAGATTTTAGTTTACTGAATAATGGACTATCGATAACTAAGCGTTTCGAGCAATAGACCAGAGGCTCTCTCCCAAATGTTACTCTAGGCATAGTTTCGGCTTGTTCATGTTGACCTCGCCAAAACTCTTGCTTCGCTTTTGATTGTGACGCTTCGACCTCCAGAGCCACACGCTCTTTGAAAACGTTGACAGCAGCATGCTGTAGTTGCAGCTTGTCACCGGTTTTTACCCTTTCATAACACTCAAACATCTCATTGATAAAACTGACAAAGCCCCAGCCATCATCAATCGCATGATGTGTTGAAATTAAGAACTTCCAGTCACTGTTACTCACTTTAAAGAGCCGATAGCGTACCATCAAACCTTTACCGTCAAAGGTGTAAGGACGTTTAGCATCTTCGGCAATAAACTCTTCCAAAAACGCTTGATGCTCATCTTTATTTTTTGATGTTAAATCGAATATTTCCAGAGGAAGTTCGACTTCACGATAAACAAATTGCAAATATTGCTGACTATCGGCACAAAAGCTGAAAGTAGTTCTTAATATTGGATGCTTCTGCATCAGAAACGTCAATGAGATTGCAAGCGCCTCAGGGTTAAACTCAGGATCACTAAAAGAAAAAAGCTGCTGGGGGGCATATACGCCACCATATTTTACCCCTTCAATATGCTTCTCTATCATCAAAGACTGCATTTGCGTAGCTGGATAAACATCTTCTATCTCTGAGGGGCAATCTGCCAGATAGTCCGATATTTTTCCTAACAGAGCAAGTGGCGCCGCATCGCCCTTTTTCCCCCGATCAGTCACATACGTTTGCAGGTGTTGCGCAAGTCCGCCAACGGTTTGATGGCGGAAAACATCTTGGGCACTAAAATGCATATCCACTTTGGCCGCGGCATGCACTAATTGCACGACCCTCATGGAATCCCCCCCTAAGCTAAAGAAGTTATCCGTGATACCAAGCTCTTCAAGCCCCAACACTTCTTGCCAGATCCGGCATAAGGTTTTTTCTGTCTCTGTACTTGGTGCGACATGCTCATCTCTTAATAATATATTCTCCGGCGCTGGCAGCGCCTTACGGTCAACCGTGCCGTTGGCCGTCAACGGAAAAGACTCCAACACCACAAAGGCCGAAGGCACCATATAATCCGGCAGCCCCGCCCGCATATGCTCGGCAAGCGCCGCCAGCGAGCAGCTTTGCCCTGGTTCGAATAATAAATATCCCACCAACCGTTTGTGCTGCCCCTCGTCCTGCCGCGCTAACACTAGCGCCGCTTTTACCGCTTCCAGTGCCAACAATCTGCCTTCGACTTCTTTTACCTCAACCCTGAAGCCACGGATTTTTACCTGCTCATCATCCCTGCCGACAAAATGTAGACTGCCGTCCGCCCGCCGCACCGCCTGATCGCCGGTGCGGTATAAACCTTGCCCCACTTCCTCTGTAAAAGGATGTGCCAAAAACTTCTCTGCCGTTAACCCCGCACGTCCGGCATAACCTAATGCCAGTCCTTTACCGCCAACGCACAATTCCCCTGCAACACCATAAGGCTGCAATTGTTGTTGCTCGTTAAGTACATACAACCCGGTATTGGCCAGCGGCTGCCCCACTGGCACCGTGTCCACATCCGCTAACACCAGCTCCGTGGCACGGCAGTAACTGGCATCTATCACCGATTCTGTCTGCCCGTAAAGGTTAAAACATTCTGTATTTTCCCCGATAACCCTTTTTAAACGCCGCAGATCCCGTCCGTACCAGGCCTCACAGCCCACTGAAATATACGCCATCGCATCCAGCTTTTGCCCGCTTTCAAGCAAATGATCCGTCAAAGCGCGGATCACCGCCGGAACAAAGTCGCCATAGGTGATCTCCCGGCTTTGGATCATCTGATACAGCTTATCCGGCGAAAGCAGTACCTCTTTCGGGCAAATCTCCAGCCGTCCGCCGCAGCCGAGGGCTTTCATCATATCGCCAAGCAGGATATCGACTGACAGTCCCGCCATTTGTAATACCACAGGCGGGCGCTTTTCCAAGTCAAACACCCGGTTCCAGCCATCCTGGCGCACAAGCATCGCCTGATGCTGCACCATGATCCCCTTAGGTTGCCCGGTAGAGCCCGAGGTATAGATAACATACGCCAGGTGACGGGGCGCCAGTCCCAGCGAAGATACCGGCAGGTTATCCGCCGCCATCTTCGTCAGCGCCTCCTGCAGTGCGCCATCGTCCAGGCGCAACACCTGTCCGCAACAGTCAGGTAGTTGCTCCCGAACACTGTGCTGCGTCAGCACTAAAGTGACGCCACTGTCGCTGAGCATATGCCTCAGCCGCGTTTGCGGGTAGCTGGGATCTAAAGGCACATAAGCGCCGCCAGCCTTGAGGATTGCCAAAATGGCAATCACCATGTCCACTGAACGTTCGACGCTAAGCCCCACTAAGGTATCCGGCTTCACCCCCTGTGCTTTCAGGTAATGGGCCAGCTGGTTGGCGCGGCGGTTCAACGTCTCATAACTGAGACTTGTCTCTTCACAGATCAGGGCGGTTTTCTTTGGATGGGTATCGACCTGACGTTCAAATAATTCATGCAGACACAGCTCCGAGCGGTACTTAGCTGCGGTATCATTCCAGGTATCCAGTAACTGCTCACGCTCCTGTGGCGTCACTAATTCATGGGCATAAACATCCAATTCAGGGGACGTTAAAAGGGAGGACAACAAAACCTCAAAATGTCCCGCCATACGTTCGATGGTTTGAGCCTTAAAAAGTGCACTACTATATCCCCAAGACAGAAATAGACCTTCACTGCTTTCTTTAATATTTAGAGTCAGATCAAATTTAGCAGTGCCCTCTCCTTCTTCTTCGACCCCGGACAGGCTAAGCCCAGGTAAAGACAAGCGACTTTGGGCATTGTTTTGTAGCGCAATCATCACCTGAAATAATGGAGTGTGGCCTGGGCTGCGCCCGGGTCGCAAACGTTCGACGATTTGTTCAAACGGCACTTGCTGATGGGCATAAGCGTCAAGCAGCATGTTTTTACTTTGTTCTAACAGCGCATGAAAACTCGGGTTATCAGATAAGTTACTCCGCAGCACCAGAGTATTGACGAAGAAACCGATCAAACCGGCTACTTCCACCTGCTCCCGGTTTGCCACTGGCGTGCCGACAACGATATCCTGCTCATTGCTGTAGCGGGCTAATAACACAGAAAAAACGGCATGCAATCCCATAAACAACGTGGCGCCTCGTTCTTGGCATATGGCCATCAAGCGCTGGTGTGTCGCTTGTTCTATCCTTGAGACATGGAGATTACCGGCAAAGCTTTGCACTGCCGGTCTGGGGTTATCTAGCGGCAGGCTGTGCAGAACCGGCAAGTCGGCAAGCTGCTTTTCCCAGTAAGCCAGCTGTTCATTCAGCACAGCTCCCTGCAAGTAGTTGCGCTGCCAGTGGGCATAATCGCCGTACTGGATCGCCAGCGGCGGCAAAGGGTTGTCCAGCCCCTGAACATAAGCCGTATATAAACGGCTGAATTCATTCACCAGTATGCCCATAGACCAGCCATCGGAGGCGATATGATGCATGGTCGCCAACAAGATATGCTCCTGAGGGGCTAATTTAAGTAACTGCACTCGCAACATTACATCCCGGCCTAGATCAAAAGGCATGATTGCTTCTGTTGAAACGATTTCAGCTATACGCTCGTTCCGCCGATCTTGTGAAAGCTCGGATAGATCCGTTAAAGACACTTGAAAGTCAACACCTTCCCGGACCTGTTGGACCGGCTCGCCGTCGTCGCCGGCAACAAAACAGGTGCGCAGGCTTTCATGGCGTAACAGGATAGTGGCAAATGCCCGTTGCAAGGCGTCATTATCAAGGATGCCGCTAAGCTTTATAGCGCTGGGAATATTGTAGTGGGTACTACCACCGTCTATCTGATCTTGTAACCACAAGCTTCGCTGTGAAAAAGAAAGTTCAAGAACCTGCTCACCATTAATTTTCTTTATCTCAGGTACAGCACTCGCGCTTGTAGTTTTCGCCTGAATTAAATCAACAAGCGATGCTTTATGTTTTTTTAATAAGGTGATGAGTTCAGTGGAAAGCAGTTCCTTCCTTCCTTTAACGCTTAACTCCCCGGAAACATCAAGAGATAAATAAATCTCTTGAGATTTTAATTCTTTTAATAATTCTTTTAGGGATCCCATTAAAACGAGTCCAATTCATCCATAATTAATACTAAGTATCACAGATGATACTTCCATGAATTTACAACAAATCAACACCCGATAAACAATATAACAAGATTAAACATCAATCAAAAAAAATTTGCAAAAACTTTAATATTAATAAGCAAAAGCACTTTCAAGTTGATTGAAAAGCTCTTGAATATTTCCTTCCTCGAACCCTGTTTCTGTCTCCTCCCGCTGGATAAATTCGTACATCATGCCCGAATTTTTCTCTCGCTTGGTAAATATTTGCAACAAGCCTTTTCCTTTAATGATATTGGTCGAAAACTCTAACCCCTTTTTGGTTAATGCCCTGGCAACTTCTTCTATATCTTCAACCGTTATAGCGACATGCTGAACTCCCGGACCATATTCATCTATATATTTACAAACTTGAGATTCCGGCCCTGTTCCCTGAACCAAAACCACAGAAAAGTTACCCACGGTCAATTCAGCAGATTTCATTCCCGAGAAAGCACCTTTAATTTCTCTTCTTTCCAGAAGCTTAAAGTTTAATATTCCTTGATAAAAAAATAATGCTTCATCCATATTTTTTACCGCTATTGCAATGTGGTCTATTTTAGCCGCACATCCAAAAAGATCTTTCATTCAAACTCCCCTTCTTACATCTATTAAAAATTTAAAACACATATTCATCATTCAGGGCGTCGATTGCACTCGCCCCCAACAAGCGCATATTTACACTTAATTGTTCAAAAATCATTTCTTGCAGCTGCGCTAAGCCTCTTTCTCCATAAGCTGCCAAGGCATATAAAAACGGTCGCCCCAAAAAAGTAAAGCAAGCACCACAACTAATTGTTTTTATTATATCTTCACCACTTCTTAGTCCGGAATCCAACATAAGAAACTCTCGGTCAAACTCTTTGCTAAATACCTGGTTTAATAAAGTAATAGGAGCCGGTACCGAGTCCAATTGCCTACCACCATGATTGGAAATAATGACAGCATCCACTCCCATTTTTTTTGCGGTATGGGCATCACTCACCGACATAACTCCCTTTAAAATTAACTTTCCCTGCCACTTATCTCGGATCTCATCAATAACCGCCCAGTTCAACTCCCCCCCAGTTTGTATGGACATTAATTCAGAGAAGCTTAAATTGGGTTGGTCTTCAATTAGGTTTTGGTAAAGGGGGAAAGTCAGTTTCCCCGAGACCAGATGCCTAAACAGCCATGCAGGATGCGTGACTGAGTCAATAACATTTGAAGCCTTGAGCTGGTAGGGGATCCTCAGTCCATTATACCTGTCCCTTCGTCTTATACCCGGAACTGGCGCGTCGACTGTCACTACTAACACCGGGCATTGATGCTTTTGCGCATGGCTGATCAATACATCCGTCTGTGACTTTATTTTCGAAAGGTACAACTGAAACCAAGGTGAAACCCCAGACTCCTTTACTAGCACATCAAGAAAACTATTCGAAGCCGAGCTAACAATATAGGGAATATTGTATTTAGCCGCCGACTTCGCCAGCATCATTTCCGCTTTAGGATGAACCAGGCCACACAACCCCAATGAAGCAACTCCGTATGGTGCTGCATACGATAACCCCAAAATATCAGTATTTAACAACCCCGGTCTCGTTTGACTTCCCATACGGGGAATCAGCTGAATATTTTTAAACCCCGCAGTATTCCCTTGAAGGGTTTTCTCATCTCCCGCGCCACCATCAATAAAGTCCATAACAAATTTTGGCAGCTTCCTTCTGGCAGCCTTCCTGAAATCGGAGTAACAAGTATACTGATCTAGTTTCATATCATCTCAGTTAGCATGTTAAATTTCCTTGTACCATAAGACAGTATCATCAAATATGCCTCTAGAGTTTAAGTTCGATTTCATCTTCATGTGCTGACTCACCCCGGGAATAAAGCAAGTCGTCAATATATTGCTGGCTATCGAGGAAATCAGCGATAAGAGCCACGGTTTGCAATTTAAAGATTTCTTTTAGCGGCACTTCAATACCGGTTTTAGCTTTTGTTTTTGACAATACACGCATGGCCATTAAGGAATGTCCTCCTAACTCAAAAAAGTTATCCTGAATACCGACACATTCAATTTCGAGAACATCCTGCCAGATTTCACACAGGATTTTTTCCATCTCGGTGCCGGGCGCTATATATTCAGCGCTTGATACCTCAGTGTCAGGATCTGGCAAGGCTTTGCGGTCAATCTTGCCGTTAATATTGAGCGGTAAGTTATCCAGTAACACAAATGCCGATGGCACCATATGCTCAGGCAAGCACTCAAGCAAATGCCGACGCACGACCGCAATAAGCTCTTCTTCCCCTTTAGATGCCACCAAATAAGCAATTAAGCACTTATCACCCTCACGTATATCCCTAGCAATCACCACAGAATCTTTAACCCCTGGACAGAGCGACAATGCATGCTCAACTTCTCCTAGCTCGATCCTGAATCCGCGGATTTTCACCTGATGATCGATGCGGCCGATAAACTCTAACTCACCGTCTGGTAACCATCGAACCAGATCTCCGGTACGGTATAAACGCTCGCTCGAGCGGAGATTTTGCGCATCAAAGTAAGGGTTAGTGACAAATTTTTCTGCTGTCAGTTCGTCCCGGTTTAAGTACCCCCGGGTAACTCCGGCCCCTCCAATATACAATTCTCCCGCCAGTAGTGGGGGACATAGCTGCTGCGCTTCATTTAGCACATAGAGGTTGGTATTTTGCAACCCGCGACCTATGACGGCACCCGTATGATTTAATGTTTCCGCAGACACCTCTTTATAAGTCGTTAATATGGTGGCTTCTGTTGGCCCGTAGAGTTCAATAACCTTAGCCCGGGAAAAAGACGCTTTAAGACGCTTGAGTAGACTTACAGGCACATAATCGCCACCGACAAACAATGCTCTGACATTTGCGAAGCTTTCATTGTTTTTATTTTTAAAATCAACAACCTCACTCATCAAACTAGGTACAGCATGTAACAAAGTACATTGTCCGGTGACCTGAGAAAATTGCTCCAGATTAAGTAAAACGTCTTTATCAACAAGAATAGTTTTTCCGCCACTTATCAGGGTCAGAAAAAGTTCAAAAAGTGAAATATCAAATGCAAAGGACGCGAAACAAGCAAAAGTATCTTCGGTTGAGACTTCAAAAGTTGAAATCAAACCAGCTAGCAGGTTAGATAAATTCCTGTGCTCGACCATAACTCCTTTTGGCTGCCCAGTTGAACCTGAGGTATATATCACATAGGCTAGGTGTTGCAACGACAAGCCCAATGAGGATAACGGCAAGTTATTATCCGGCATTGTCGCTAGCGCAGCCTGCATGCTTTCATCGTCCAGGCAAATAACCCGTACAGTGTCTACCGAAGAGGTGTTAGATATCTGTAGCTGGCTCAGGACAATTTTCACACTGCTGTCATTAAGCATATAACGCACGCGTGCCTCAGGATTAGCAGGGTCGATAGGAACATAGGCAGCCCCCGCTTTCAGCACCGCCAGTATACCTACAACCATATCCAAAGAATGTTCAATACAGAGTCCGACCAGGGTGTCCGGTTTAACACCTTGTGCTACCAGATAATGCGCCAGCTGGTTGGCGCGCTGGTTTAACTCCCGGTAACTGAGGCAAGTTCCGTTATATTCCAGGGCCTCTCTTTCGGGAGCTTGTGCCGCCCGAGCTTCAAATAATTCATGCATACACATATCTGATGGACACTGTGCTGCCGTTGCATTCCAGTCAACGAGTAACTGCCTGCTTTCCTGCTCGGTTACCATGCCTAGTGAAAAAACATTTTCATGGGGTGACTGTAACACGGCGGATAATAAGCTTTCAAAATGCCCCGCCATTTGTGCTATGGTTTCACTTTTAAATAAGGCGGTATTGTAGCCCCAGCCAAGCCCTAGTCCATTAGCACTTTCCACGATATTCAGGGTTAGATCAAATTTGGCGACCCCTTTATCTGGCATTTCTATCGCAGACAAGGTTAATCCAGGCAGAGACAAATGGCCTTGTTCATTGTTTTGCAACGACAACAAAACCTGGAATAAAGGATTATGGCTCAGGCTTCGCATCGGCTGCACTCGTTCGACGACCTGCTCAAAAGGAACTTGTTGGCGGGCATAGGCATCAAGTAGCTTAGCTTTACTGCCGGCCAGTACCTCAAGAAAACTCGGCTCGCCAGATAAGTCACTACGCAACACTAAGGTGTTGACAAAAAAACCTATCAAGTCAGATACTTCTGAAGGCTCCCGGTTGGCCACTGGGGTCCCCACCACAATATCACGTTCATTGCTGTAACGAGATAACAATATAGAGAAAACCGCATGCAGCCCCATAAATAAGCTCGCCCCTAGCGACTGGCACAGGGCTGCCAAATGCCCATAACTTACTTTATCGATTGTTGAGAAGTGTACGTCACCGTCAAAGCTCTGGATGGCCGGTCTCGGATAATCCAATGGTAGACTATGCACTTCAGGCAAGTCCGACAATTGTCGCTGCCAATAATCGAGTTGCTCGTCCAGCACAGCCCCTTGCAACCAGTCTCGCTGCCAATGGGCGTAATCGGCATACTGAATGGCAAGCGGTGCTAGAGGATCCGCTTCTCCGTTCACAAAAGCGCTGTATAGGCGGCTAAACTCCTTAACCAGTATTCCAGTTGACCAGCCGTCAGAAGCGATATGGTGCATAGTGAGCAGTAGAGCATGTTCTTGATCACTCAGTTTAAGTAATTGTACTCTCAACATTAGATCTCGGCTCAGATCAAAAGCCAGCCCCGCCTCTTTCGAAGCCTCTTCAGTAATTTTTCGCTCGCGCTCCTGTACTGACAGCTTGGATAAGTCGGTTATGGGAATAGTAAAGCTGACCTTTTGCTGGATCACTTGCAGAGGTTCGCCTTCATCTCCAGAGCAAAAGCAGGTACGTAAGCTTTCATGGCGCTCGACTATGCAGCTAAAGGCCTGCTGTAGAGCCACCAGATCTATAGTGCCTGTCAGTTTTAAAGCCGCAAAAATATTGTAATGGCTACTGCCTTGTTCGAGTTGATCCAAAAGCCATAAACGCTGCTGCGAAAATGACATTGGATTTTCAATACCCTCAGCCCGAGGACTTATCTTGGGCAACTTAGTCTCTTTCACCTCTGGCTTGGACGCGACTTGTTTAAGGTAATCGATTATCGCTTGTTTCTGAACAATAATTGCAGACTTTAGCTCGTCAGGAAATTCACCCTTTTTAACTTTATATTTTAGGTTTTCCCCGTCCAGATAAAGGAAAACTCCACTATCCAGCGCTTGCTTAAAAATATTTTCAGCTAACAACTTATAAAACCCCTTCTTCTAATTCTTCTTCCTTATACGAGTCGATAAGGTTTTCATTTTCTTGTAGTTTCTGCTTTGAAAGCAATATATCTATACTAGCTGCCAGCTCGGCGACAGAAGATAATTCAAATACTTCCCTGATGGAGAACCCTGAATATTCGATGTCGAAGGCTTCTTTGATTTGTGTTACCAAACTAATCGCCATTAGTGAATGCCCACCTAAAGCAAAGAAATTGTCCATAACACCAACTCTATCGACTTCCAATACCTGCTGCCAAATAGAACACAACATGGCTTCAGTGTCTGTCTTGGGAGCAACATACTGTGCACTTGATACTGAGCTCTCGGGCTCTGGCAAAGCATCGCGGTCGAGCTTACCGTTGACCGTTAACGGCAAAGCCTCAAGAACAACAAAAGCCGCCGGCACCATATAATCAGGCAGCGCCTTACGTAGCTGTTCACGCACCGCTTCGATAAAGGCTGATTCATCCGTTAGGCGCTCATCTGGGACCAGGTAGGCCACCAAGCGGTTGTCATTATTTCCTGCTTCGCGGGCAAGCACCGCTGCTTCCCTGACTCCTGCATCTTCCACCAAGCACTGTTCTATTTCACCCAGCTCGATACGTAAACCACGCACCTTCACCTGATGGTCGATACGGCCAATAAATTCCAGCTCCCCATCTGCCCGCCAGCGCACTAAGTCGCCACTGCGATATAAACGCCGGCAGCTGTTGCTGTCCTTAGCGTCAAAATAAGGGTTGGCCACAAATTTCTCCGCTGTCAGCTCATCTCTGTTCAGGTAGCCGCGGGCAACACCCGCACCCCCGATATAAAGCTCACCCACCACCCCAGTCGGCACCAGCTGCTGGCGACTGTCCATCACATAAAACTGGGTATTGGCCACAGGCTTGCCGATATGAGGCATCACTTCCCCGTCAATTACAGCATAAGAGGCATTAATGGTCGTTTCAGTCGGGCCGTATAGATTCAGCGCTTGGCGGTCATGACGAGCCCCGTAGGCCGCTACCCTGTCCCATAACGCTTTACCTAACGCTTCCCCGCCTATCATCAGGTGCAAATGGCCCCTATCTCCCTGCTCCAAGCAATCCAGCATCACCGGAACCAGTGCCGGTGTCAGGTTCAATACTTGAATATCATGTTGCGCCGTCAGAGCTAGCAGTTGCGACGGTTCCAAGGCTTCTCGCTCACTTGCAACCACTAGGGTATTGCCTGAGCACAGGGCTAGAATCCCTTTAACCGAGGCATCAAAAGCAAAGCTGCCGTGCCACAACCAGTTGCTCTTTTGCGCATCCAGCTGTTCAAGCTGATGTTCAAAAACCTGGCGGAAGTTCAACAAATTCCTTTGCTCGATAACTACCCCTTTAGGCCGCCCAGTTGAACCTGAGGTATAAATCATATAGACAGCGCTCTTAGGCCCCACATCACCAATAATCTCTGGATTGTCTTGTGCCTGCTCAGCAAAGATGTCCTCTTTATCCAGATAAAGGGTCTCTACAGCCTGCTCTTGAGGCAGTGTCAGCCATGACTGGCTTAGAACCAGTTTGACGCCGCTGTCGCTAAGCATATAAGCCAGTCGTGCCTGCGGATAAGCCGGGTCAAGCGGCACATAGGCCCCACCAGCTTTGAGGATCCCCAGAATGCCGACCACCATATCCACCGAACGTTCAACACAAAGCCCGACTAATGTCTGTGCTTTCACCCCTTGTGCTTTCAGGTAATGGGCAAGCTGATTAGCGCGGCGGTTTAACTCACCATAACTGAGACTTGTACCGTCACAGATCAGGGCTGTTTTCTCTGGATAGTGGCTGGCCTGCTCCGCAAAGAGTTCATGGAGACAGAACTCCGATGGGACTTCTGCCGCGGTATCATTCCAGGTATGGAGTAATTGCTGACGTTCACTTTCCGGTAACAGCTCACGACTGTCGAGTATAGCGCTGGAGCTTTCTCTGAGCGCTTCAACCAGACCTTTCATTGCCCCCTGCATATACTCTATCACCCGCTCCGTCGCTATATCGGCAATACCTTTTACCGTGATATGAAAAGCATCACCGAAGTCATCCACCGATAAACTTAACGGGTAGTTGGTTCTTTCCTGTCTTTTCAAAAACTCTACCGTAAAAGATTGCGCCGGTAAGTCCGTTTTCCCCATTTCTATTCCGCCTGAGCCTGAATGTCGGTAGTTGAAAACCGAGCTAAACAAAGGCATGCCATTACTCAGACTTGAACAACGTTGCGCCATAGATAAACTTGCTTGTTCATAGGGTAAAGAGTCCAGCAAACTGGTTTGCACTTGTTGCACCAGGCTTTGGGCGTTTGTACAGGCAAGTTTTACTCTTATTGGCAAAGTATTAATGAACACGCCAAGCGCCTGCTCTGCCCCTGAGGTTCCCTGCAAGCGACCCGACATTACTGTACCAAAGACAACATCATCTTTACCGCTGCAAGCCGCCATAACCCTCGCCCAGCCAGCATGAAAAATTGCTGCAGGGCTGATCTGTATGTTTTTAGCTATTTCCCTAAGTTCTTCTCCTAGAAGCGTAGGAAAAGCTTGCGAGAACTCGGTAATATCATTGCCTTTACCTTGCACATTTATCAAATTAAACGGCAAGCTTGGTTCGCTGACATCCGACAGCATATTAGTGAAATATTGCTCGGCATCATTTTCCTTTTCCTGATGCAGACTATGGGCAATAAATTCTCGGTACGGTACCGGAGTCAGAAGTTGCTGTTGTAAACCCTGACTATATAATTTCAGCTCTTTTTGAATCACTTCAAAGGCAACATGATCGGAAATAATATGATGCCATTGCAATAATATATAACGCTCATCGCTATCACCCTGACTAGCAACGATAACACGCAATAATGGACCACTCTTGAGATCCATTTGACGCCCTTGTGACTCGCTGTATTCCTGAAGATAAACCAATGGGTTCTGCTGCTCTATTGTGGTTGTCAAAACAGCTAATTCGACCTGCTTTCTTACCACTTGTACCGGCTTTCTTACCCCTTCCCAGTGAATAGAAGTACGCAGTACGTCATGGCGCTTAATTAAGAAGTCTAATCCGTCAATAAAAGCCTGTACCTGATGTAAATCCGGAATCTTCAAAAATGCAGATAAGACATAAGGATCATTTTCCGGATCCAAGGTATGGTGAAACAATATGCCTTGTTGCAAGGGACCTAAGGGGTAAATGTCCTGTATGTTCCCAACGCCACCCGGAATTTGTGCAACCAACTGTTCTATTTCTCCCTCATTTAAGTTCACTAATGGCAGCATTTGAGGAGTTAATGCTACACAGTCCGCAGGTATCAGGTTAGGCGGAGCCTTAAATAAACGGGTATCATCTACAGATTCCTCCTCAATTAACTTTGCCAACGCTGCCAGAGAAGGGGTCGAAAAGAGTTGACTCGCACTCATCACCAGGTTTTGTTGCTGCAACCGGGAAATCACCCGCATAACGAGTAACGAATGTCCCCCCAGCTCAAAAAAGTTGTCCAGAATACCAACCTGTTCAACTCCTAGCACCTCCTGCCAGATCTCGCATAAGATTTTTTCCATCTCGGTTTGCGGTGCGATATAGTCGCCTGAAAATTCCCCTTCCGGCTCAGGTAGGGCATGGCGATCAACTTTACCGTTGGCAGTTAGCGGCAAAGAGTCCAGCATCATCAAGGTCGAAGGTACCATGTATTCAGGCAAAGCCTGTAGCAAATGATGACGGACCTTGTCGAGAAATTCGACTTCATCCTCTATCTCCTGATCTGTCACCAAATAGCCTGTCAGGTGTTTGTTGCTTTTACCTGTTTCTCGAGCGTTCACCACGGCTTCCCTAACTCCGCTGCACTCTGCCAAGGCATGTTCTATCTCACCTAGTTCAATACGAAATCCCCGAATCTTCACTTGGTGATCTATGCGGCCGATAAATTCCAGCCGCCCGTCTTCTAAGCGACGCACCAAGTCCCCTGTACGGTACAAACGCCGATAGCCGTTGCTGTCCTGCTTATTAAAATAAGGATTGGCAACAAATTTTTCTGCCGTCAATTGCTCATGGTTAAGGTAGCCTCGGGCCAGACCTGCACCGCCGATGCACAATTCCCCCGGCACACCGACTGGCGCCAAGGTGTTTTTATTCAGTACCAGCCCGTGGACATTGCCCAGCGGCAGCCCTATATTGGGTAAGTCTCCAGATATTCGGGTCCAGTGGGTGTTTACAGTACATTCCGTCGGGCCGTAAACATTCACCGCTTTACGCTGATATTGCTGCTGCCAGTCACATAACCTGCTCCACAAACCCGGGGAAATAGCCTCACCGCCAATAATCAAGTTAGGTAAACTGCTTTGCAGGCCTGAGTCAAACCAGGCTTCTACCATTAACGGGGTACAGTCAATCACGCCGCACTCAGCAAAGCTTTGTCCAATGATTTGCGGATCGAGGTTGGCATATTTAGGTAAAATGCGAAGTGGTATGCCAGACATCAGCTGGGATAAGCCCTTAACCGAGGAGTCAAAGGCATAGGAAGCATTTAAGCCCCAGCAAGTACCGGTCGGCACGATCTCCATGTCTTGTATTTCAGCTGCGAGATTAACTACTCCCTGGTGCTGCACCAGCACCCCTTTAGCCTGGCCAGTTGACCCTGAAGTATATATCACATAGGCCAGATGATGAGGAGCTAAACCCAATGAAGAGACCGGTAGATTATCCGATGACATGCTTGAGAGTCTGGCTCGAAGCGTTTCATCATCCAGGCACAGAGAGTGAGGCTCTAAAAAGGGTAATTCTGCCACTATTTTACTTTGAGTGACGACTATTGCCACAGCACTGTCTTTGATTATATAGGCCAAACGAGACTCGGGGTAAGTCGGATCCAGTGGCACATAAGCTCCGCCAGCTTTAAGGATCGCCAGTAAGCCTATAACCATGTCCATTGAACGATCCACACAGAGACCAACAAGGGTATCCGGCTTCACACCTTGCTGTTTCAGGTATCGGGCCAATTGATTGGCACGGCTGTTTAGCTGGTCATAACTAAGCTTGCCCGTTTCGGTGATCAGGGCCGTTTCCTGAGGGTGCGCTTTGGCATATCTTTCAAATAACTCATGAATACATGCCTCCTGCACACTACCTATGCGGGTTCTTTTTGTTGTGTCAAGCAATGCCTTACACTCTTCGTCCGGTAACAAAGACAGAGTATCAAGGATTACAGCGCTATCAGTTGACAGAGCTTGAACCAAGATCTCTATGGCTTTGTGCATATAGGCCATGACTTGCTGTGCAGAAATATCGTCAACAACTTTAATATTGAGGGTAAAACCCTCACCTAGATCATCAACGGATAAACTGACCGGATAGTTGGTTCTTTCCTGACCGGAGATTTCTTCAATACCAACGGATGAATCTTGCCCCTCTTTTGCCAAGGCTTCATCATCGACGTCTGTACGTACCTGGTGGCGATAGTTAAGGATTGAAGAAAATAAAGGGACATTGCTCTTAAGTCCTGAGCAGGCTTGCGCCATGGACAAGCTCGCCTGTTCATATGGCAACAAATCCAGCAGAGATGTCTGAACCTGCTGCACCAAAGTGGCGGCATCGGCTCCGGCGGATTTGACCCGCACCGGTAAGGTGTTAATGAAGACGCCGAGCATTTCCTCAGTCCCGAAAGTCCCTTGCAATCGTCCCGACATTACCGTACCAAAGACCACGTCACCTTTACCACTGCAAGTGGCAATTACCCTAGCCCAGCCAGCATGGAACAGTGCCGCCGGCGTGACTTGTATCTTTTTCGCAACCTCCCTTAGTTGGATAGACAAGTTTTGTGGCAGTGCCTGAGCCAGCTCAGTAACATTACTGCCTTTCCCTTGTATATTATGTAAGTTAAAGGGTAAGGTCGGCTCAGTGATATCACCTAAAGTCTGTGAAAAGTAAGCCTGGGCATCATTAACCTGCGCCAGGTGCAGAGCATGGGCGATGAACTCCCGATAAGGAACGGGCGGCTGTAACTGATCACTAATGCCGCCAAGGAAATAGGCCAATTCCTTTTCACAAATTTGCAGGGAAGTGGCATCTTCAATAATATGGTGAATTTGCAACAACACATGCCGCTCTGCCTCACCTTCGGCTGTAGCTACGGTGACATTTAATAATGGCGCCCGGCGAAGATCGACTTTTATCCTTTGGCTCGCACTGTATTCCTCTAGCGCATTTAACGGAGACTGGTCTTTACCTACGCGAATTCTGCCAACCGATAATTTTGCCTCACGCTGTACGATTTGTATCGGTTCACCTACGCCCTGCCACTGCATAGACGAGCGGAAAACATCGTGGCGGGCGATCAAAAACTCTAAGCCTTCAATAAAAGAATTAACCGCCGCCTCATCGTCTAGTTTAAACAATATCGGGGTTACATAGGGATCATTTTCCGGGTCTAGGGTATGGTGGAATAAAATCCCCTGCTGTAATGGCCCCAGTGGGTAAATATCCTGGATATTTTCCGCCCCGCCCGGGACCTGGGCCGTTAAATGCTCAATCTCCACTGGAGTTAAATCCACTAATGGCAACATCTCGGGAGTTAACTGCTGGCATTGGGCCGGGATTAGATTCTTCGGCGCCCTGAATACGGCAACGTCTTTTTCCTGGTGCTCGCTCATCGCCACCGCCAGTTCTTCCAGAGAGCGGGCCGCAAAAAGTTGCCGTGCCGCCATCGCCTTACCTTGTTGCTGCAGCCGTGAAATCACCTGCATCACAAGTAAAGAGTGACCGCCTAATTCAAAAAAGTTATCCCGAATGCCAACTTGTTCAACACCCAATACTTCCTGCCAGACAGTACACAAGATCTTTTCCATCTCGGTACGGGGAGCAAGATATTCTTTTCTCGAGAACAGCATATCCGGTTCAGGCATAGCATTGCGGTCGAGTTTGCCATTTGCGGTTAACGGCAGACTATCGAGTAACACAAAAAATGAAGGGAGCATATATTCAGGCAACTGGCGGCCCAAGTAATGGCGGATATCTTCGATAAAGGCGGCATCATCACTCCCTGCTTCGGGGGCAACGAGGTAACCAATCAAGCGGCTATCTCCTTGCACTAACTCTCGGGCCAGAACGACGGCTTCCTTAACGCCGGGATATGCCGCCAGCGCATGCTCTATTTCTCCCAATTCGATCCTAAAGCCACGTACTTTCACTTGATGGTCTATGCGCCCCAGGTATTCAAGCGTACCGTCCGCCAACCAACGCACCAGATCCCCGGTACGGTACAATTTTGGGCTGCTGCTCGGTTTGTGCTTATCGTAGAAAGGGTTCTCGACAAACTTTTCTGCCGTCAATTGCTCACGCTTGATATAACCCCGGGCTAAGCCAATTCCCCCGATATACAATTCCCCGGCAACACCCATTGGGGCAAGATGTTGTTGCTGATCCATCACATACAGCTGGGTATTGGCAATAGGTCGGCCGATAGGGATGCTCGCTGATAACGCTGTTTCCCTGCAATTCCAGAAGCTCACGTCTATGCTCGCTTCCGTTGGTCCATATAAATTATGTAACTCAACATTCGGACACTGCACCAAGACATCGTCGACATGATGTCTACTAAGGGCTTCTCCACTACAAAAGATTTGCTTTAACGAACGGCAATCCCCCAGCAGGCCAAAAGCCAGCATGCTTCCCAGCATAGAGGGAACAAAATGCACTTTGGTGATGTTTTCTTGTGCCATCAGCGAAGACAAATAGGCTGGATCTTTGTGTCCTTCAGGTTTAGCCAAAACCAAGCTTGCGCCTGTGGTAAGCGGCCAGATGAATTCCCAGACGGAGACATCAAAGCTAAAAGGCGTTTTTTGTAAAAATCTGTCCTGGGGAGTTGATGTATATTCCTGATCCATCCAGTAAATACGGTTCGACAAGGCTTGGTGTTCAACCATAACCCCTTTCGGCTTCCCGGTAGAACCCGAGGTATAGATCACATAGGCTAAGTGGTGAGGACATAAACCAAGTGACGAAACTGCCTGGTTATTCTGCGGCATGCTGGCTAACTCATCACGAACTTTGTCATCATCCAAACATAATGCCAGCGGCGCCAGTAAAGGTAATTCAGATAAAAACCTCTGCTGGGTGATCACGATTCCCATATCACCATCATCCAGCATATAGGCGATTCTGGCCTCAGGGTATGACGGCTCCAAAGGGACAAAGGCGGCTCCAGCTTTAAGAATCCCTAACAGGCCGATCACCATATCAAATGAACGTTCGATGCACAGACCAACCAGAGTATCTGGCTTGACACCTTGCGCCTTAAGGTAATGGGCTAGCTGATTAGCCCTGAGGTTTAACTCATCATAACTAAAAGCAACCCCTTGATACACTAGGGCTTCTTTTTGTGGGTTTTGCTCTGCCTGATGTTCGAATAGTTCGTGGATACAGGTTTGCGACGGAAAATCTGCCTGTGTATCATTCCAATCGCATAGGATCTGGCGGCGCTCCTCATCGCTAACTAGCTCCAGGGCAAAAACACTTTCTTCCGGCAAGCGCAATAACTCTGCAAGTAACAGGTTAAAGTGCTGGCTCATTCCCTCAATGCTTTCCCGCTTAAAGAGATCGGTATTATAGTGCCAGCCTAGGTGAAGACCGTCCTGACCTTCAAAAATATTCAAGGTCAGATCAAACTTGGCGACATTCATGCCTCCCTGGTGATCCAGATACTGCGCCGTTAACCCCGGCAGAGATAAATTGCCCTCATCATTATTTTGAAATTCTATCATCACCTGGAATAACGGGCTGTGACTCAAGCTGCGTTGGGGCTGCAGCCGTTCTACGATTTGTTCAAAAGGCACCTGTTGGTGGGCATAACCTTCCAGCAACATAGTTTTACTTTGCCTGAGCAGTTCATTGAAGCTCGGATTGCCGGACAGATTGCTGCGCAAAACTAAGGTATTAACAAAAAAGCCTATCAGCTCGGCAATTTCTGACTGCTCACGGTTGGCCACAGGGGTGCCCAATACTATGTCCTTTTCATTGCTGTAGCGGGATAATAATACCGAAAACGCCGCATGCAGGCCCATAAATAACGTGGCTCCCTGCCTCTGGCACACGTCCTTTAACCCGTCTAAAGTGTCCTTAGCTATAGTTGAGACATAGACATCACCGGCAAAACTCTGGATCGAAGGTCTGGGGTAATCCAACGGCAATCCGTGTACATCAGGCAAGTCTGCCAGCTGCTTTTCCCAATACCCCATCTGAGCGTCCAGCACCTCTCCCTGCAGCCATTGGCGCTGCCAGTTAGCATAGTCTGCATATTGGATAGCCAGGGGAGGTAAAGGATTCTCCTGCCCTTGGACATATGCACTATATAAATGGCTAAACTCATTCACCAATATACCCATAGACCAGCCATCCGAAGCAATATGATGCATGGTTACCAGCAGAACGTGCTCCTGAGATGAAACTTTAATTAACTTGGCCCGCAGCATTAGATCCCGGCTAAGATCAAATTCCAGCGCAGCTTCTTCGGTGACTAGGATACGAATCTGGGTTTCTCTTTCCCCCTCGGCTACCCCAGATAAATCGGTTACTGGCACATCAAACGGTTCAGCCGCCTGAATCACCTGTATCGGCTCGCCATCTTCACCGGCTGCAAAGCAGGTACGCAGACTTTCATGGCGTGCCACTACACTGGTAAATGCCTGCTGAATGGCAATCAGGTTTAAGTCGCCGGTAAGCTTTAAGGCCGCGGGCATATTATAAACTTCAGTGCCGCTATCTATCTGTTCTAACAGCCACAAACTTTGTTGGGAATAAGAGGCTTTTAACACTTGCTCACGAGATACCCGGACAATGTCCATCCCAGGTTTAGTCGAATCAAGATATTCTATGATTTGCCCTTTTTTTTCTTTTAATTGTGCGAGCAGGGTCTGAGTCATAGCCCCTTTAGCGGCATTGATTTGCAGTTTACCGTTCTGTACTTTTAAATATATCTTTTTTTCGTGTAGAAAATTAATAAAATCAATAACGTTCATATTTCAAAAAAATCCAATTCTTCACTGTTATTATCAGGATCATGTTTACCAGTTAATGCATCAATATGCTGGGCCAAGGCGCTTAAATTACCCATGGTAAAGGTATAAGTAACAGATAGTTTCACATGTAAGCGCTTTTCTATTTTTGCCAGCAGCTTCATCACCAATAAGGAATGCCCCCCGAGTAGGAAAAAGTCATCCAGCACACCCACCCTGTCTATCTCCAACACCTCTTGCCAGATACCTGACAAACCTTTTTCTGTTTCCGTCTGCGGGGCCACATATTCCGGCCTCAATGCCTCTATATCGGGTTCAGGCAAGGCATTACGGTCGATCTTGCCATTAGCGGTTAACGGCAAATGCTCTAGCAACACAAAGGCGCTGGGCACCATATAGTCAGGTAAGGTTTTACGCGCATGCTGACGCGCTTCTTCGATTAACCGCGCTTCATGACTATCTGCACCCGTGGCAACCAGATAGCCTACCAAGCGTTTGTCATTTCCTCCCGCTTCGCGGGCGAGCACCACGGCTTCTTTAATCCCATCGCACTCTTCTAGGACATGTTCAATTTCTCCCAGCTCAATGCGATATCCCCTCACCTTTACCTGATGGTCAATACGACCCAAGTACTCCAGCTCACCGCTGGGCAGCCAACGCACAAGATCCCCTGTTCGATACAAACGTTTACTGCTGTTACTGCCCAAACCGTCATAAAATGGATTGGTAACAAACTTTTCATCATTCAGTTCTGGCCGGTTCAGATAACCCCGAGTTAATCCCGCTCCGCCTATGTATAGTTCCCCACTCACCCCTTTTGGAGCTAGCTGACCTGATTGCGTTAACACATAAAGCTGGGTATTGGCTATTCCGGTGCCTATGCTCGCCCGCCCCTTAGCTGTTCGCAATTTATAGGTGGAATAGGTGGTATCTTCTGATGGCCCGTATAGGTCATACACAGAGCTAAAACCAGCCTGATATAGGCTGTCAACCAAGTCTTGCTTTAATGCTTCTCCCGCCAGATTTATCGTTTTTAATTTTACTGGCAGCTTTTTCCCAGAAAGTAAAACCTTAGCCGCCGAAGGCACCGTGTTGACTAAAGTAACCTTGTCTAGGGCATCTGTCTCAAAGAAGTTAAGAATATTCTTAACTATCAAAACCGAACCTCCGGCGGCCAGAGGTGCAAATATTTCAAAAATCGACAGATCGAAGCACATGGAAGTTGAAGCCAGCACGCACCCTAAGGTTTCTCGGCTATAAAAATCCAACGCCCAGGCCAACAGAGCTGCAGTGTTTCTGTGCTCGACCATAACCCCCTTGGGTTTCCCGGTAGAGCCTGAGGTATATATCACATACGCCAGATGCTCAGCGCATAATCCCACAGATGATACCGACAGATTATCCGACGGCATGGCCGTTAATCTTATTGCTAGCTGTGCATCATCCAGACACAGGGCCCAACTCTCAAGAAACGGTAAGCTGTCCAGCACCTGGCTTTGTGTCAACACAATATCTACGCCGCTGTCACTGAGCATATAGGTCAACCGGGATTCAGGATAGTCAGGATCTAAAGGCAGATAAGCGCCGCCAGCCTTGAGGATGGCCAGAATAGCGACCACCATATCCAAAGAGCGTTCGACACACACCCCTACTAAGGTCTCGGGCTTCACCCCCTGTGCTTTCAGATAATGGGCTAGCTGGTTGGCACGACGGTTTAAATCGTCATAGGTTAAAGAAGCGCCATTGCAAAGCACAGCCTCCTGCTCGGGGTGGAGTGACACTCTGGCTTCAAAAAACTCATGAATGCACCTATTTGATGGCCAATCAGTCTCGGTATTATTCCAGCCGTGCAGCAGTTGTTGCCTTTCTTGCTCGGTCACCAGCTCATGGCCAAAAACATGCCTGTTCGGCGATTGCGACAGGGCAGATAACAGGACTTCAAAATGCCTCGCCATCTGCTGTATGGTTTCCTGATTGAATAAGTTGGTATTAAACTCCCAGGCCAGTTCGAGCCCTTGCGCTTTTTCAAGAATATTTAAGCTCAGATCAAATTGCGTGCTACCGACACCTTTAAGTTTTAACTCTGAAACCTCAATCCCCGGCAGCACCAAGCAGCTTTCATCCTCTTGCTGTAACGTCATCATCACCTGAAACAAAGGGCTGTGGCTCAGACCTGATTTAAGCTGCTGCTGTTTGATAACACATTCGAAAGGGAGCTGTTGATGCTCATACGCTTGTTGGATGGTTTCGCGGCTCAGGGCCAATACCTCAAAAAAATCAGGATCGCCAGCCAAATTGCTGCGCAACACCAAAAAGTTCATCAAACCGCCTATAAGACCCGCAGCGCCTGAATGCTGTCGGTTATCGGCCTGAGTACCTATCACTATGTCATCGATATTGCTGTAGCGGGACATTAATATCGAAAAAACGGCATGCAGTCCGGCAAAGAGACTTGTCCCCTGCTCCCGGCACAAGGCTGCCAACAGCTCATGACTGGCTTGATCTAAGGTAGAGACATGGACATCCCCGTTAAAAGTCTGTATCGCCGGCCTGGGATGATCCAGTGGTAAACCATGAACAAGAGGTAATCCCTTAAGCTGCTGTTCCCAGTAAGCAAGCTGCTGGTCAAAAACACCAGTTTGCAAACCATACCGCTGCCAGCGGGCATAGTCTGAGTACTTCAGGGTGATCGGCGTCAAAGGCTTCTCTTTTCCCTGCTCACTGGCCGAGTACATAACACCCAACTCATTGAGTAGTACTTTCATGGAGCTGGGATCGCAGGCCATAGCATGGGAGATCACCAGTAAAATATGCTCATCGGCGGCTACTTTAAGCAAGTGCGCCCGCAGCATCAGATCCCGGGCCAGATCAAAAGGCCTCCCTACTTCGGCGGATAGCAAAGTGGCAATTTCGGCCTCCCGTGCTCCTGCAGCCATATCGGATAAATCTGTCACTGGCATTTCCAGAGAAAGTGCCTGTAGGAACACAGGTATAACCGAATCATTTTCTCCAACTTGAAAACATGTGTGCAGGCTTTGATGCCGTACCAGCAGAAGGTCAAATGCCCGTTGTAAGCTAGCTTGGTTCAAGCTGCCGCTAAGTGTTAAGGCCACGGCAAGGTTAAGATGATGACTGCCGCCGCTAAGCTGATCCTGAAGCCAGACCCTTGACTGGCTAAAAGACAGTTCATTGTCGCCCCCTATCGTCTCTCCATAAGCCTGTCCGATAAAAGAGCTAAGAGCGGTTGACCCCATTTTATTGTTATTATTTATATTCATATTTCAAAAAAGTCCAAGTCCTGCTCTTGTTCATCGCAATTGGCATTACCAGCTACAGCATCAAGATGTAATGCTAATGATTTCAAGTTATCCAGCATAAAAACATGTGATACAGCCAGTTTTATTTCGAACTCTTGCTCAATGGCAGTCAATAACTTAACAAACAATAAGGAGTTTCCACCAAGTTCAAAGAAATTATCCATAATTCCGACTCGTTCCACCTCCAGCACTTGCTGCCAAATGCTGCATAACGCCCGTTCCGTATCCGATTTAGGGGCTACATACTCCGCTCTGGATAATCCAATATCCGGCTCCGGCAGTGCCTTAGCATTGACTTTACCATTCGCTGTCAACGGCAAAGCTTCCAGTATCATATACGCCGACGGCACCATGTACTCCGGTAAAGCCTGACGGATATGCCCCTTAACATCCTCTATCAAGGCCCCTGTTTCCCTTTCACTGTCGCCAACCACTAGATAAGCGACCAGCTGGCTGTTGTTTTCTCCATTGTCCCGAGCCAACACTAGGGCTTCCTGAATGTCACTATGAGTTGCTAGAGCATGCTCTATTTCACCCAGCTCTATACGAAAGCCCCGTACCTTCACCTGGTGATCTATTCGTCCCAAATATTCAAGCTCACCTCCCTCCTGTCGGCGCGCCAGATCGCCGGTGCGGTAAAAGCGTTTCACACCCTGTCCCGGTAAACACACAAAACGCTCAGCACTCAACTCTTCCCGATTTAAGTAACCCCGGCTAACCCCGTGGCCGCTGACATACATTTCACCACCAATACCGTCCGGTACCAGCACTTGTTTTTCATTCAACAACAGAATATCCAGATCTGCCAGTGGCTTACCTATCAGGCTCGCACCCCGACCTTGCGTCAGATCTTGTTCCCGAATACGTCGATAGGTAACATGCACTGTGGTTTCGGTGATCCCATACATATTGACCAACTCTGGGGTGTTATCGCCATGGCGCGCCACCCAAGGTTTAAGCTGAGTGAAATTCAGGGCTTCCCCGCCAAAAACCACATAGCGCAGCGCCAGTGGTTCATCCCGACGGCTGTCTTCGGCAACCAACAGGTTAAAGGCGCTCGGGGTCTGGTTTAAGACCGTCACTTTTTCCTGCACCAACAACTGGTAGAAATCTCCGCTCGAGCGCGATACCCAGTAAGGCACTATCACTAAACGTCCGCCATAGCCCAACGCTCCCCAAATCTCCCACACCGAGAAGTCAAAGGCGTAGGAATGGAACAGGGTCCAGACATCAGCTTCACTAAAGTCAAAATGCGCTTGTGAGGTGCCTAGTAGGCGGGTCACATTGTTATGCTGTACCAGCACCCCTTTAGGTTGCCCGGTAGAGCCTGAGGTATAAATAACATAAGCCAGATGATGGGACGCAAGGCCCAGCGAAGATACTGACAGGTTCTGCACCGACATGTCCGACAACTGTGCCTGTACGGCTTCGTCATCCAGACACAGGGCCTTATCCGCCAACACCGGTAATTGCGCCAGCACCGCTTGTGAAGTCAGCACGGTTTGCACACCGCTGTCTTCAAGCATATACGTCAGGCGGGACTGTGGATTGGCCGGGTCAAGCGGTACATAGGCCCCGCCTGCCTTGAGAATAGCCAACATACCGACCACCGTCTCCAGCGAGCGCTCAACGCAAAGTCCCACTAAAGTATCCGGCTTCACTCCCTGTGCCGTCAGGTAGCGAGCTAATTGGTTGGCGCGGCGGTTTAACTCGCCATAACTAAGACGGCTTGCTTCATATACTAGGGCTATTTTCTCCGGGTGGCGCGCTGCCTGCTCTTCAAATAATTCATGCAGGCAGCTCCTTGACGGGGTTAAGCACTCAATATCCTGACTGCTTTCAAGCAGCTGTTCACGCTCCCGGCTGGTCACCAATTCATGACTGAACACATCTCGCTCAGGTGACTGCAACAGGGCGCTCAGCAACACCTCAAAGTGCTCCGCCATACGCACTATCGTCTCGTCTTTAAAGACAGCCGTATTAAACTCCCAATAGAGCCCGAGGCCACCGGCCTCCTCTGCCATATTCAGGGTCAGATCGAACTTCGCGGTTTGTCCGCCGCCTTCCACCATCGACAACTCTAATCCCGGCAACGATAAGCTGCCCTGATCATTGTTTTGCAGCGATAGCATCACCTGAAACAGCGGGCTGTGACTCAGGCTGCGCTCGGGCTGCAAACGGTCAACGATTTGTTCAAACGGCACCTGCTGATGGTCATAGGCATCGAGCAAACAGCGCTTGCTCTGCCCCAGTAAATCATGAAAACTTGGACTGCCCGATAAATCGCTGCGCAGCACCAGTGTATTGACAAAAAAGCCTATTAGCTCGGCAATTTCTGATTGCTCCCGATTCGCCACCGGCGTGCCGACCACGATATCCTGCTCGTTACTATAGCGGGATAATAAAACCGAAAACGCAGCATGCAGCCCCATAAACAAAGTGGCGCCATGGGATTGACACAAGGCCGTCAAACGCGCGACATCGTTTTTATCAAGACTGCTGGCATGAACATCACCGGTAAAGCTTTGCACCATAGGTCTGGCATAATCCAACGGCAGGCTATGCACCACAGGCAAGTACGACAGCTGATTTTGCCAGTAGTCCAACTGCTGCTCTAGCACGTCGCCTTGCAACCATTGGCGCTGCCAGTAAGCATAGTCGCCATACTGAATGGCCAAGGGAGCCAGAGACGCTTCTTCTCCCTGAACATAAGCGCGATACAGCTGGCTAAACTCATTCACCAATATGCCCATGGACCAGCCATCTGAAGCGATATGGTGCATGGTCACCAGCAAAATATGCTCTAGATCGGAGACTTTTAGCAGTCGCGTCCGAAGCATTAAATCCTGGCTCAGGTCAAAAGCGCTGACCGCCTCTTTAGCGATCACTTCAGCAATTTCAGCCTCGCGGATCCCTGTCGTTAGTGTCGATAGGTCCGTAAACGGGATATCAAAAGTGTCCGCTTCTTGGAGCACCTGGATTGGCTCGCCGTCATCGCCGCCAATAAAACATGTACGTAGGCTTTCATGACGCACCACGATAGCGCTAAAGGCCTGCTTCAAGGCGTCCTGGTTGAGGGTGCCAGTCAGTTTTAACGCCGCTGGCATATTGTAATGGGTGCTGCCGCCGTCGATTTTATCCAGCAGCCATAGCCTTTGCTGTGCATAAGACAGGGGTAAGGCTTGCTCTCGGGACACCGGCAGAAGTGGCGGACCTTGCAGTCCCCGGTCACAGCTGTCGATAAAGGCCGCCAGCGCTGCCAGCTTAGGCTGGTTGAAAATCTCCCGCAGCGGCAAAGTCACCTCAAAGGCTTCGCTGCAGCGGGCGGCCAGTTTTATGGCCAGCAGGGAGTGGCCCCCCAAATCAAAGAAATTATCCCCAAGCCCGACACTTGCTATGCCCAGTAGCCGCTGCCAGATAAGCGCCAAGGTTTTTTCGGTCTCGGTCTGCGGCGCACTATATTCAGCAGTGAATTTATCAAGATCCGGTTCCGGCAAAGCATGGCGGTTGAGCTTACCGTTGACCGTTAACGGCAAAGCCTCAAGAACAACAAAAGCCGCCGGCACCATATAATCAGGCAGCGCCTTACGCAGCTGTTCACGCACCGCCTCGATAAAGGCTGCTTCATCCTTCAGGCTCTCACCCGGGACCAGGTAGGCCACCAAGCGGTTGTCATTATTTCCTGCTTCGCGGGCAAGCACCGCTGCTTCCCTGACTCCTGCATCTTCCACCAAGCACTGTTCTATTTCACCCAGCTCGATACGTAAACCACGCACCTTCACCTGATGGTCGATACGGCCAATAAATTCCAGCTCCCCATCTGCCCGCCAGCGCACTAAGTCGCCACTGCGATATAAACGCCGGCAGCTGTTGCTGTCCTTAGCGTCAAAATAAGGGTTGGCCACAAATTTCTCCGCTGTCAGCTCATCTCTGTTCAGGTAGCCGCGGGCAACACCCGCCCCCCCGATATAAAGCTCACCCACCACCCCAGTCGGCACCAGCTGCTGGCGACTGTCCATCACATAAAACTGGGTATTGGCCACAGGCTTGCCGATATGAGGCATCACTTCCCCGTCAATTACAGCATAAGAGGCATTAATGGTCGTTTCAGTCGGGCCGTATAGATTCAGCGCTTGGCGGTCATGACGAGCCCCGTAGGCCGCTACCCTGTCCCATAACGCTTTACCTAACGCTTCCCCGCCTATCATCAGGTGCAAATGGCCCCTATCTCCCTGCTCCAAGCAATCCAGCATCACCGGAACCAGTGCCGGTGTCAGGTTCAATACTTGAATATCATGTTGCGCCGTCAGAGCTAGCAGTTGCGACGGTTCCAAGGCTTCTCGCTCACTTGCAACCACTAGGGTATTGCCTGAGCACAGGGCTAGAATCCCTTTAACCGAGGCATCAAAAGCAAAGCTGCCGTGCCACAACCAGTTGCTCTTTTGCGCATCCAGCTGTTCAAGCTGATGTTCAAAAACCTGGCGGAAGTTCAACAAATTCCTTTGCTCGATAACTACCCCTTTAGGCCGCCCAGTTGAACCTGAGGTATAAATCATATAGACAGCGCTCTTAGGCCCCACATCACCAATAATCTCTGGATTGTCTTGTGCCTGCTCGGCAAAGATATCCTCTTTATCCAGATAAAGGGTCTCTACAGCCTGCTCCTGAGGCAGTGTCAGCCATGATTGGCTTAGAACCAATTTGACGCCGCTGTCCCTAAGCATATAGGTCAGTCGTGCCTGCGGATAAGCCGGGTCAAGCGGCACATAGGCCCCACCAGCTTTGAGGATCCCCAGAATGCCTACCACCATATCCACCGAGCGTTCAACACAAAGCCCGACTAACGTCTGCGCTTTCACCCCCTGCGCTTTCAGGTAATGGGCCAACTGATTAGCGCGGCGATTTAGCTCACCGTAACTAAGGCTTATACCATCACAGATTAAAGCGGTTTTCTTCGGAAAACGATCAGCCTGCTCCGCAAAGAGTTCATGGAGACAGTACTCCAATGGGACTTCTGCCTCTGTATTATTCCAGCGCCCAAGTAACTGTTCCCGCTCCTGCGCCGTCGCCAGCTCATGGCTAAAGACATCCTGCTCAGGTGCCTGTACCAGAGCGGATAACAAGACCTCAAAATGCTCCGCCATACGCGCTATTGTGTCGCGCTCAAACAAAGCGGTATTATAGCCCCACCCTAAACCTAGGCCATCCTCACTTTCAACCACATTTAGCGTTAAATCATACTTTGCACTTTCCCCTTCCCGAGCCTCCACTATAGAGAGGTTGAGATCCGGCAAGGATAACTGACCGTCGTCATTGTTTTGTAGCGCCAGCATCACTTGGAATAACGGGCTGTGACTCAAGCTCCGCTCCGGCTGCAAACGTTCAACAATTTGTTCAAACGGCACCTGCTGATGGGCATAACCGTCCAGCAGCATGTTTTTACTTTGCTCTAGCAGCGCCTGGAAACTCGGCTTACCGGATAAGTCGCTCCGCAGCACTAAGGTATTGACGAAGAAACCTATCAAACCAGCCACTTCTACCTGCTCTCTGTTCGCCACCGGCGTGCCAATAACAATATCTTGTTCATTACTGTAACGGGACAGCAACACCGAAAATGCAGCATGCAGTCCCATAAACAAAGTGGCCCCCTGCGCCTGACACAAGCCAGTCAAAGCCTTATAAGTACTTTTATTGATATGAGTGATATGGAAAGCACCTGCAAAACTCTGCACCGCAGGTCTGGCGTGATCTAATGGCAACGCATGCACCACTGGTAAGCCGGCAAGCTGCTTTTCCCAGTACCCTAGCTGTTCATCCAGCACCGCTCCTTGTAACCAGTTGCGCTGCCAGTAAGCATAATCGCCGTATTGGATCGCCAGAGGCGCCAGCGGATTTTCCTGCCCTTTGGCATAAGCCGTATACAGGCTGCTAAATTCATTCACCAGTATACCCATCGACCAACCGTCCGAGGCGATATGGTGCATGGTCACCAGCAAAATATGTTCCTGCTCGGCAACTTTAAGCAAGCGCGCCCGCAGCATTAAATCTCGGCTCAGCTCAAAGGCCGCGGCCGCCTCTTTGGCAACAGCTTCATCAATCTGTGTTTGTTGCTCGGTTTCAGGCAGCACAGACAAATCCGTAAGCGGCACTTCAAACGCCTCCGGCGTATTAATCACCTGAACTGGCTCGCCGTCATCGCCGACAACAAAGCAAGTTCGTAGGCTTTCATGACGTCCTACAATTGTACTAAAGGCCTGCTGCAGCGCCTGACTGTTCAGACTACCCGTTAATCTTAACGCCGCAGGCATATTGTAATGGACACTGCCGCCGTCTATTTTATCCAGCAGCCACAACCTTTGCTGGGCAAAAGATAAAGGCAAAGCCTGCTCCCGGGAAACCGCAGTTAACGGCGGACGCATACCACCTGAGTGCTCACTGGACAATAAAGCCGCCAGATCCATTAACCTCGGCTGCTCAAAGACCTTCCGCAGCGCCAGTGTGACCTCAAAAGCTTCACCAATACGGGCCACCAGTTTAGTAACCAGCAGGGAGTGCCCACCCAGATCAAAGAAGTTGTCTGAAATACCAACCCGCTCAAGCCCCAGCACCTCCTGCCAGATCCGGCATAAGGTTTTTTCTGTTTCAGTGCGCGGCGCAATATACTCGCCGCCTAATACATCCCCTTCCGGCGCCGGCAGCGCCTTACGGTCAACCGTGCCGTTGGCCGTCAACGGAAAAGACTCCAACACCACAAAGGCCGAAGGCACCATATAATCCGGCAGCCCCGCCCGCATATGCTCGGCAAGCGCCGCCAGCGAGCAGCTTTGCCCTGGTTCGAATAATAAATATCCCACCAACCGTTTGTGCTGCCCCTCGTCCTGCCGCGCTAACACTAGCGCCGCTTTTACCGCTTCCAGTGCCAACAATCTGCCTTCGACTTCTTTTACCTCAACCCTGAAGCCACGGATTTTTACCTGCTCATCATCCCTGCCGACAAAATGTAGACTGCCGTCCGCCCGCCGCACCGCCTGATCGCCGGTGCGGTATAAACCTTGCCCCACTTCCTCTGTAAAAGGATGTGCCAAAAACTTCTCTGCCGTTAACCCCGCACGTCCGGCATAACCTAATGCCAGTCCTTTACCGCCAACGCACAATTCCCCTGCAACACCATAAGGCTGCAATTGTTGTTGCTCGTTAAGCACATACAACCCGGTATTGGCCAGCGGCTGCCCCACTGGCACCGTGTCCACATCCGCTAACACCAGCTCCGTGGCACGGCAGTAACTGGCATCTATCACCGATTCTGTCTGCCCGTAAAGGTTAAAACATTCTGTATTTTCCCCGATAACCCTTTTTAAACGCCGCAGATCCCGTCCGTACCAGGCCTCACAGCCCACTGAAATATACGCCATCGCATCCAGCTTTTGCCCGCTTTCAAGCAAATGATCCGTCAAAGCGCGGATCACCGCCGGAACAAAGTCGCCATAGGTGATCTCCCGGCTTTGGATCATCTGATACAGCTTATCCGGCGAAAGCAGTACCTCTTTCGGGCAAATCTCCAGCCGTCCGCCGCAGCCGAGGGCTTTCATCATATCGCCAAGCAGGATATCGACTGACAGTCCCGCCATTTGTAATACCACAGGCGGACGCTTTTCCAAGTCAAACACCCGGTTCCAGCCATCCTGGCGCACAAGCATCGCCTGATGCTGCACCATGATCCCCTTAGGTTGCCCGGTAGAGCCCGAGGTATAGATAACATACGCCAGGTGACGGGGCGCCAGTCCCAGCGAAGATACCGGCAGGTTATCCGCCACCATCTTCGTCAGCGCCTCCTGCAGTGCACCATCGTCCAGGCACAACACCTGTCCGCAACAGTCAGGTAGTTGCTCCCGAACACTGTGCTGCGTCAGCACTAAAGTGACGCCACTGTCGCTGAGCATATGCCTCAGCCGCGTTTGCGGGTAGCTGGGATCTAAAGGCACATAAGCGCCGCCAGCCTTGAGGATGGCCAAAATGGCAATCACCATGTCCACTGAACGTTCGACGCTAAGCCCCACTAAGGTATCCGGCTTCACCCCTTGTGCTTTCAGGTAATGGGCCAGCTGGTTGGCGCGGCAGTTCAACGTCTCATAACTGAGGCTTGTCTCTTCACAGATCAGGGCGGTTTTCTTTGGATGGGTATCGACCTGACGTTCAAATAATTCATGCAGACACAGCTCCGAGCGGTACTTAGCTGCGGTATCGTTCCAGGTATCCAGTAACTGCTCACGCTCCTGTGGCGTCACTAATTCATGGGCATAAACATCCAATTCAGGGGACGTTAAAAGGGAGGACAACAAAACCTCAAAATGTCCCGCCATACGTTCGATGGTTTGAGCCTCAAACAAATCAGTATTATATTCCCAGGCTAGTATCAGGCCGTCTGCTGCTTCTGAGATATTCAGGGTCAGATCAAATTGGGCGATCCCCGGCCCCTGTTTTTGAACTTCAGAAAGCTCAAGTCCCGGCAGCGATAAATGACCCGTTTCATTGTTTTGCAGGGCAATCATCACCTGGAATAACGGGCTGTGGCTCAAGCTACGCTCGGGTTGCAAGCGTTCGACGATTTGTTCAAACGGCACTTGCTGATGGGCATAAGCGTCAAGCAGCATGTTTTTACTTTGTTCTAACAGCGCATGAAAACTCGGGTTATCAGATAAGTTACTCCGCAGCACCAGAGTATTGACGAAGAAACCGATCAAACCGGCTACTTCCACCTGCTCCCGGTTTGCCACTGGCGTGCCGACAACGATATCCTGCTCATTGCTGTAGCGGGCTAATAACACAGAAAAAACGGCATGCAATCCCATAAACAACGTGGCGCCTCGTTCTTGGCACATGGCCATCAAGCGCTGGTGTGTCGCTTGTTCTATCCTTGAGACATAGAGATTACCGGCAAAGCTTTGCACTGCCGGTCTGGGGTGATCTAGCGGCAGGCTGTGCAGCACCGGCAAGTCAGCAAGCTGTTTTTTCCAGTAAGCCAGCTGTTCATTCAGCACAGCTCCCTGCAAGTAGTTGCGCTGCCAGTGGGCATAATCGCCGTACTGGATCGCCAGCGGCGGCAGAGGGTTGTCCTGCCCTTGGGCATAGGCCGTATATAAACGGCTAAATTCATTGACCAAGATCTCCTGGGACCAGCCATCGGAAGCGATATGATGCATGGTCACTAGCAAGATATGCTCTTTAGCTGAAATTTTCAGCAGCTGCGCCCGCAACATCAAATCCCGTGTCAGATCAAACCGCTTCCCAGCTTCCGTTGAAACGGCTTCGGCTATTCGGGTCTGTAGCGCTTGCTGCGAAAGTGCGGACAGATCCGTCAGCGCCACCTCAAAGCTGTCTAACTCACGGATCAGTTGTATCGGTTCACCATCGTCGCCGGCAACAAAATAGGTGCGCAGGCTTTCATGACGTAACAGGATAGTGGTAATCGCCTGTTGCAGAGCGTCCTCATTGAGGGTACCGGTCAGTTTTAACGCCGCCGGCATATTATAATGGGCGCTGCCACCGTCGATTTGATCTAACAACCATAGCCTTTGTTGGGCAAAAGACAGGGGTAAACTCTCGTTTCTCGACACAGGCTTTAATTGAGCATACTCAAAGGAGGTTTCTAGCTCCTGTAACTTCAAGGAGGCAATGATCTGCGTTTTATTCTCGATGATAAGCTCTTTAAACTCTTTGGTAAGCGCCCCTTCTGGAGCCTTATAGGCTAAGTTTCCATCCTTCAGGTAGAGGTGAATGCCTTTAGTGGCTGCCTTTAATATGATATTACTTACCATTAGAATAATCCCTCTTCTACATTTTCATTTTCAGCCAGCGTATCGAGGTTGGCATCATTTAAACTTACGGCATCTATGTATTGTGCAATACTTTGGACATTGGCTTCTGATAACAGTATGGCAAAAGGCACAGTCACACCGAATCCGGCATTCATTTTTGCTATTAATTTTGTTGCCAATAAAGAGTGTCCGCCAAGCAAGAAGAAATTATCCTTGATACCGACTCGCTCAACTTGCAGGGTTTCCTGCCACAAGTCACACAGGCTTTTTTCTGTCTCGGTTTCGGGAGCGAGATATCCTTCATCAATCATCCCCATTTCAGGAATAGGCAGTGCCCTACGATCGACTTTCCCGTTTACAGATAACGGCAGTTGCTCCAGATCGACAAACACTTTAGGTACCATATACTCAGGCAGATATTGAGATAAATAAGACATGAGCACCTCTGTCTCAAGGTTGTTATTGTTTTTAGAAACAATATAACCGACGAGGTATTGATTCTTTTTACCGTTAATTTCTAGTTCAACTACATTTACTAGCGCTTCTTTTATACCAGTATGAAGGTTTAACACCGACTCTATTTCATTCAGCTCGATTCTATAACCCCTTAGCTTGATCTGATGATCAGTACGGCCATGCAATTCCATATTGCCGTCGGGAAGAATTCGTCCTAAGTCGCCGGTTTTATACATGCGGGCCCTTTCACCATTGATATTAGTTTCAATAAAGGGATCATCAAAAAAGGCCTGTTCGGTTTTCACGGGATCATTCTGGTAACCATAGGCAACCCCAACTCCGCCGATATAAAGCTCGCCAACAACACCTTCAACAACAGGCTGCTGTTGTGCATCCAGAATATAGAACCTGTTATTGTCAATAGGAACGCCGTACGGAATACTGCTTAAATGCTCTACCTTACCCGACACACGATAAAAATTAGACCAGACGGTTCCTTCTGTCGCTCCCCCTAAACTGATAAATTCGGAATTGGGGAACCAGTGTTTTGCAGCGGAAGGCAGCATAGTCGGGATCCAATCACCGCTTAAGAAAATCAAGCGTAAATGATGCCCAAGGAGCTCGGCTTGTCTTTCATCCAGGTCGCTGACCAGATGGTTTAACGTACTGGGTACCGAATCCCAGAAAGTGATTTTTTCAGTAATTATTATTTCATAAAGAGCTTCAAAATTATGCAACTGTGATTGTTCCACAATCACAATACGCCCTCCGGCCGCTAGGGTGCCAAAGATGTCATAAACGGAAAGGTCAAAGGTCACCGAGGTAATAAAAAGCATCACATCAGACGAGGTGACAGTGAATTCTGTGTTCACCCAGCTAATGAGATTTACCGCCTGATGATGCGCAATCCTGACCCCCTTAGGTTTACCTGTGGAACCGGAAGTATAGATAATATATGCCAGCTCGCCGGCATCTTTTGTCAGACCCGGGTTTTCTATTGAAAATGTCGCGTAATTTTCTTCTTGCAGATAGAGGTGATGCGCATTGGTGGCTTGCGTTGGTCTGTCAAATATAACCAGTTTCAGCTGTGCGCTTTCCTCTATTGCTTGGATTCTTGCCTCGGGATAATCCGGCTCCATAGGCACATAAACCGCTCCTGCTTTTAATATAGCTAACAGGGTGGCAATCATGTCAAAGGATCTTGACATCACCAGACCCACATGATCGCCTGATTGTATGCCTTTGCCGATCAGCATCCAGGAAATCCGGTTCGCTTTAGCGTTCAACTCCTGATAGCTATAACTCTTACCATTGTGCCTTAAAGCTATTGCATCAGGTGCTTTAACCACCTGCTCTTCAAACAAGGCATGCATTGTTTTTGTATAAGCATAGGCTTTATCGGTTTCGTTAAACTGAGTGTTTTTTGTACCTACAGATTCCACTAAATCCGTTGAGCACAACTGTGCTTCACTGCTCGCCATCAACTCTAGTATCTGTAGGTAGAGATTTAGGGCAAGCTCTACTTCTTTGGCATCAAAATATTCTTCACTATACTTTATCTGTATCGCCATGCCATGCTGACCATTTTTATGCACTTCCAGATCGAACTTGGTATTGGTCATCTCAGAGCCATTGATGGCAAACAATTCCTTCTCAGAGTTAATTAACATATTGCTTTCTGCAGCCGGCATCAGCTCAGGAAAGTCGGTGAAATTGAAAATGACATCAAACAAGGGATTGCCGTTTGCATCATTTTCCCCGGCTAGCCTGGCGATATCTGCCAGGAAAATTTCATGCGCTTTGACCTGGCGAAGAAAATCCCGAACTTGGGTAATTAATACATGTTTATTAATTGAAGTATGTGCATTTAAACGCAGTGGAATAGTATTAAGAAAACAGCCAAGAACTCTGTCGGTATCCTTGATCTCGGGCCGGTTATGGGTCACAACACCAGTCAGGATTTCCGAGTCTCCGGTAATCAGGGACAATAGATACACATGTGCGGCCAAACAGATTTCTTTTATCGTATAACCTTTACTCTGCGTCAGCTGCTGCAATTTACGCAGCAATGAGGCATCGACCTCACCTTTGACCGCCGTCATCATTTTAGAGCTTGAAATCGGCTTACCGGCATAATTAAAAGGTAACTTCATGCGGTTATAATTTTGTAAGTAGTCTTTCCAGAAGACCTGTGTCTGATCGGAGCAGCTACGATACAAGTTAATCGCGACATAATCCCGGTAAGTGGACTCAGGCGCTGGGATCAAGTCCCGGTGACCATCTTTCAAGCGGGCATAATTAGCCAAGAGTTCAGACACCATAAGATTTAAACTCCACCCGTCCAAAATAGCATGCTGTACTGTCAGGATAATACATACTCGGCCTGAGCTTAGGGAGAAAAGCTTCACCCTCCATAACAACTCGTTGACTTTGAAAGTAAACTTATTATTTAGATCTTTCCGACAATAGTCCTCTATCTGTTGCTTTTGAATGTCTGGCGCAGCATCGGATATGTCCTCGATGCCGATATTTAACTGTGATTTCCTATGTACAAATTGCACCGGCTCATCAAAACCATTAACGGCAAAGCTCGTTCTTAAAATAGAGTGTGCCTGACATATATATTCGAACGCCTGATTGAAGAGCGCTAAATCAAAGTCCACCCATTCCAGTACAAAAGGAAATTGATCATGATAGATAGGCACTTCAGGTTGGGTCTGGGCGAAATAGACCATACTTTGCTGAATAGCACTTAGCGGAAATAAGGTTTCACAATCGTCTGGCAACTGCTGCTTCAAAACAGCATGGTTTTCAATATTATGTCTGAATTTATCTATCTCTTGTAATCCCTGCTCCAACTGCTGCTGAACAATGCCAGGCTGACCGATTGCTAGGGATCGGGATAATTCCCGCACCGTGCTTAAGGCAAAGATATCTTTTACCTGTATGTTTGCATTTAACTCACTGTTGATCCGAACCACCAACTTAGTCGCTAATAAGGAATGGCCGCCTAACTGGAAAAAGTTATCCATAATTCCGACTCGTTCCACCTCCAGCACTTGCTGCCAAATGCTACATAACGCCCGTTCCGTATCCGATTTAGGGGCTACATACTCCGCCCTGGATAATCCAATATCTGGCTCCGGCAGTGCCTTAACATTGACTTTACCATTCGCTGTCAACGGCAAAGCTTCCAGTATCATATACGCCGACGGCACCATGTACTCCGGTAAAGCCTGACGAATATGCCCCTTAACATCCTCTATCAAGGCCCCTGTTTCCCTTTCACTGTCGTCAACCACTAGATAAGCGACCAGCTGGCTGTTGTTTTCTCCATTGTCCCGAGCCAACACTAGGGCTTCCTGAATGTCACTATGAGTTGCTAGAGCATGCTCTATTTCACCCAGCTCTATACGAAAGCCCCGTACCTTCACCTGGTGATCTATTCGTCCCAAATATTCAAGCTCACCTCCCTCCTGTCGGCGCGCCAGATCGCCGGTGCGGTAAAAGCGTTTCACACCCTGTCCCGGTAAACACACAAAACGCTCAGCACTCAACTCTTCCCGATTTAAGTAACCCCGGCTAACCCCGTGGCCGCTGACATACATTTCACCACCAATACCGTCCGGTACCAGCACTTGTTTTTCATTCAACAACAGAATATCCAGATCTGCCAGTGGCTTACCTATCAGGCTCGCACCCCGACCTTGCGTCAGATCTTGTTCCCGAATACGTCGATAGGTAACATGCACTGTGGTTTCGGTGATCCCATACATATTGACCAACTCTGGGGTGTTATCGCCATGGCGCGCCACCCAAGGTTTAAGCTGAGTGAAATTCAGGGCTTCCCCGCCAAAAACCACATAGCGCAGCGCCAGTGGTTCATCCCGACGGCTGTCTTCGGCAATCAACAGGTTAAAGGCGCTCGGGGTCTGGTTTAAGACCGTCACTTTTTCCTGCACCAACAACTGGTAGAAATCTCCGCTCGAGCGCGATACCCAGTAAGGCACTATCACTAAACGTCCGCCATAGGCCAATGCACCCCAAATCTCCCACACCGAGAAGTCAAAGGCGTAGGAATGGAACAGGGTCCAGACATCAGCTTCACTAAAGTCAAAATGCGCTTGTGAGGTGCCTAGTAGGCGGGTCACATTGTTATGCTGTACCAGCACCCCTTTAGGTTGCCCGGTAGAGCCTGAGGTATAAATAACATAAGCCAGATGATGGGACGCAAGGCCCAGCGAAGATACTGACAGGTTCTGCACCGACATGTCCGACAACTGTGCCTGTACGGCTTCGTCATCCAGACACAGGGCCTTATCCGCCAACACCGGTAATTGCGCCAGCACCGCTTGTGAAGTCAGCACGGTTTGCACACCGCTGTCTTCAAGCATATACGTCAGGCGGGACTGTGGATTGGCCGGGTCAAGCGGTACATAGGCCCCGCCTGCCTTGAGAATAGCCAACATACCGACCACCGTCTCCAGCGAGCGCTCAACGCAAAGTCCCACTAAAGTATCCGGCTTCACTCCCTGTGCCGTCAGGTAGCGAGCTAATTGGTTGGCGCGGCGGTTTAACTCGCCATAACTAAGACGGCTTGCTTCATATACTAGGGCTATTTTCTCCGGGTGGCGCGCTGCCTGCTCTTCAAATAATTCATGCAGGCAGCTCCTTGACGGGGTTAAGCACTCAATATCCTGACTGCTTTCAAGCAGCTGTTCACGCTCCCGGCTGGTCACCAATTCATGACTGAACACATCTCGCTCAGGTGACTGCAACAGGGCGCTCAGCAACACCTCAAAGTGCTCCGCCATACGCACTATCGTCTCGTCTTTAAAGACAGCCGTATTAAACTCCCAATAGAGCCCGAGGCCACCGGCCTCCTCTGCCATATTCAGGGTCAGGTCGAACTTCGCGGTTTGTCCGCCGCCTTCCACCATCGACAACTCTAATCCCGGCAACGATAAGCTGCCCTGATCATTGTTTTGCAGCGATAGCATCACCTGAAACAGCGGGCTGTGACTCAGGCTGCGCTCGGGCTGCAAACGGTCAACGATTTGTTCAAACGGCACCTGCTGATGGTCATAGGCATCGAGCAAACAGCGCTTGCTCTGCCCCAGTAAATCATGAAAACTTGGACTGCCCGATAAATCGCTGCGCAGCACCAGCGTATTGACAAAAAAGCCTATTAGCTCGGCAATTTCTGATTGCTCCCGATTCGCCACCGGCGTGCCGACCACGATATCCTGCTCGTTACTATAGCGGGATAATAAAACCGAAAACGCAGCATGCAGCCCCATAAACAAGGTGGCGCCATGGGATTGACACAAGGCCGTCAAACGCGCGACATCGTTTTTATCAAGACTGCTGGCATGAACATCACCGGTAAAGCTTTGCACCATAGGTCTGGCATAATCCAACGGCAGGCTATGCACCACAGGCAAGTACGACAGCTGATTTTGCCAGTAGTCTAGCTGCTGCTCTAGCACGTCGCCTTGCAACCATTGGCGCTGCCAGTAAGCATAGTCGCCATACTGAATGGCCAAGGGAGCCAGAGACGCTTCTTCTCCCTGAACATAAGCGCGATACAGCTGGCTAAACTCATTCACCAATATGCCCATGGACCAGCCATCTGAAGCGATATGGTGCATGGTCACCAGCAAAATATGCTCTAGATCGGAGACTTTTAGCAGTCGCGTCCGAAGCATTAAATCCTGGCTCAGGTCAAAAGCGCTGACCGCCTCTTTAGCGATCACTTCAGCAATTTCAGCCTCGCGGATCCCTGTCGTTAGTGTCGATAGGTCCGTAAACGGGATATCAAAAGTGTCCGCTTCTTGGAGCACCTGGATTGGCTCGCCGTCATCGCCGCCAATAAAACATGTACGTAGGCTTTCATGACGCACCACGATAGCGCTAAAGGCCTGCTTCAAGGCGTCCTGGTTGAGGGTGCCAGTCAGTTTTAACGCCGCCGGCATATTGTAATGGGTGCTGCCGCCGTCGATTTTATCCAGCAGCCATAGCCTTTGCTGTGCATAAGACAGGGGTAAGGCTTGCTCTCGGGACACCGGCAGAAGTGGCGGACCTTGCAGTCCCCGGTCACAGCTGTCGATAAAGGCCGCCAGCGCTGCCAGCTTCGGCTGGTTGAAAATCTCCCGCAGCGGCAAAGTCACCTCAAAGGCTTCGCTGCAGCGGGCGGCCAGTTTGGTGGCCAGCAGGGAGTGGCCCCCCAAATCAAAGAAATTATCCCCAAGACCGACACTTGCTATGCCCAGTAGCTGCTGCCAAATTTCACTCAAGCGTATTTCCGTCTCCGTTTGCGGAGCGATATACTCTGCCCTTAAAGCCTCCATATCCGGCTCCGGCAACGCATGACGGTTTACTTTGCCGTTGGCACTTAGCGGTAAAGCATCCAAGACAACAAAAGCCGCCGGCACCATATAATCTGGTAATACCTGGCGTAAATGCCCACGTACTTGCTCAATCAATTCCGCATCCTGCTGCCCTGCTTCACTACTCACCAGGTAGGCCACCAGCTGTGTATTGTTGTCACCGATTTCACGAGCAAGTACCACGGCTTCTTTGATCTCACTCTGCCCTGTCAGTGCATGCTCAATTTCCCCCAATTCAATCCGAAATCCCCGCACCTTCACCTGGTGATCCGCTCGCGCTATAAAGACCAAAGAGCCATTCGCCAGCCAGCGCACCAAATCCCCTGTGCGATAGAGCTGTTTACTGCTGCGGCTGTTCTTTTCATCATAAAAAGGATTGATAACAAACTTCTCTGCCGTCAATGCCGGATGGTTCAGGTAACCTCGGGCTAATCCCAGTCCCCCTATATATAGCTCTCCGACTACGCCCACCGGCACAGGGTTCAAGGCAGCATCGAGCACATAACATTGCTTGTTGTGCAAAGGCTTTCCTATCGGGATCGCCGGGTCCACTTCATCGCCAAAATGATGGGCTGAAGCAAAAACCGTGGTTTCCGTCGGCCCGTACACATGAGTAAAGGCAATGCTTGGATAGCGCTGAACTGCCCTTTCAACCAAGCCGGGATCCGCCTTTTCACCACCAAACAAGACGTTTTTCACCCCGCTATCCCCTAAGGTGTCATTGAGGATCATTTGGTTAAATAATGCGGTTGTGGTGAAAAAGGTATCTATACCATTGGCCGTTAATGCCGATTTAAATGACCCGCTATCTAAAATATGATTCTTCCCAAGCAGGCTCACGGTCTTACCATTTAACAGCGAAAAGAATAAATCAAACACAAAACCGTCAAAGGCATAAGACGATAGGCTGGCTACATGCTCAACCTCGGACACCGCCACATAGCGGTTATTCACAGCAAAAGCAGTCACCGACTCATGCGCTACCATTACCCCTTTGGGCTGCCCAGTAGAACCTGAAGTATAAATCACATAAGCTAGATGAGAGGGCGTTAATCCCGAGACGATTAGACTCTGTACTGGCATAGTCATCAGTTCGGCCTGTAATGCTTCATCGTCTAGGCATATCACTTGGCCATCAAATACAGGTAATTGCTTCAGCACACTTTGCTGGGCCAGTACCAGAGCGACGTTCGTGTCGCTAAGCATATAGGCCAGTCGTGCCTGCGGATAAGCCGGGTCAAGCGGCACATAGGCCCCACCAGCTTTGAGGATCCCCAGAATGCCTACCACCATATCCACCGAGCGTTCAACACAAAGCCCGACTAACGTCTGCGCTTTCACCCCCTGCGCTTTCAGGTAATGGGCCAACTGATTCGCGCGGCGGTTTAACTCACCGTAACTAAGGCTCATGCCATCACAGACTAGAGCGGCTTTCTTCGGAAAACGATCAGCCTGCTCCGCGAAGAGTTCATGGAGACAGTACTCCAATGGTACTTCTACCTCGGTATTATTCCAGCGCCCAAGTAACTGCTCCCGCTCCTGCGCCGTCGCCAGCTCATGGCTAAAGACATCCTGCTCAGGTGCCTGTACCAGAGCGGATAACAAGACCTCAAAATGCTCCGCCATACGCGCTATTGTGTCGCACTCAAACAAATCGGTATTAAACACCCAGCTCAAGGTCAACCCATCCGGTTTTTCAGCAACATTTAAGGTTAAATCAAATTGTGACACGTCACCCTGGTTTAAATTTAACTGAGATAAACTTATTCCCGGTAATGACAAATTGCCTTGTTCATTATTTTGCAGCGCCAGCATCACCTGGAATAACGGGCTGTGGCTCAGGCTACGCTCAGGCTGCAGCCGTTCGACCACCTGCTCAAAAGGGACCTGTTGATGGGCATAGGCATCCAGCAACATTTGTTTGCTTTGTGCCAGAACATCAAAAAATCTGGGCTCACCGGATAAATCACAGCGCAGTACTAAGGTATTGACAAAAAAGCCGATCAGATCCGCCACTTCCATCTGTTCACGGTTGGCTACTGGCGTCCCAACCACGATATCCTTTTCATTGCTGTAACGAGACAACAACACAGAAAATGCGGCATGTAGCCCCATAAATAAGGTTGCCTCTCGGGTTTGGCAAATTTTTTTTAAACTTGCTAACTCGGTTTTAGCAATACAGGACACATAGGTTTCACCACTAAAACCTTGAGCTAAAGGCCTAGGCTTATCCAGCGGCAGGTTATGTAATGCAGGCAAACCCGAAAGTTTATCTTGCCAATAAGCCAGTTGCTCGTCCAGCTTATTAGACTGCAGCCATTCCCGCTGCCAGTTGGCATAATCGGCATACTGGATAGCAAGTGGCGTCAGGGGACTCTCTTCTCCCTGCACATAAGCGCTATACAAACGACTGAACTCGTTTACCAGTATCCCCATTGACCAGCCGTCTGAAGCAATATGATGCATGGTGACCAGCAAAATATGTTCCTGGGAGGATAATTTAAGTACCCGTGCTCTCACCATAAAATCCCAGCTTAGATCAAAGATGGCTTCGGCTTCGGCGGAAGCGGCTTGATCAATCTGTGTTTGTTGCACCTCTTTTGGCAGTGCCGACAAGTCCGTTAGCGGCACGTCAAAACCGCTTTTCTCCTTGATAATTTGTACAGGCTCACCATCATCTGCAGCAACAAAACAGGTACGCAAGCTTTCATGGCGCTCCATTATGTCCGCAAATGCCCGTTGCATTGCTCTTTCATCAAAAACACCACTGAGCTTCAAGGCCATCGGCATATTATATTGGTGGCTACCACCGTCGATTTGATCTAACAACCATAACCTTTGCTGGGCAAAAGATAGAAACTCATAATCCCGATTAGACTTAATCGTCAGGGAATGAAACAGTCGAAGAATATTTTCTTTTTGCTGTTTGAGAAGAGCGATTTGTTCTGCCTTCAACGCACCTGGCATGGCCTCAACTTTTAGTTTCTCGCCAACCAGTTTTACTTCTATGCCGTTTTTTAATAATTCTTTTAATTCGGTTAACAGTGTCATAGTTCTATTTCTTCTAATTCATCCTGATTTGAAATCATCTTATTTCTTTGTGGTATGACGATTTGCGTTTCATCAAATAAGTTGTTTCCTATAAGTTTTGCCTGCTTTTCTATGGTGTTGTGCTCGAAAAAAACCTTAATAGGGAAGTTAATTGCAAAAGTTTCATTAATTCTGGCCACCAGCTTAGTTGCCAACAGCGAATGGCCGCCAAGCTCAAAGAAGCTATCGGTGATACCTACTTTTTCTAAACCCAGCACCTGCTGCCAAATTTCACTCAGGCGTATTTCCGTCTCCGTTTGCGGAGCGATATACTCTGCCCTTAAAGCCTCCATATCCGGCTCCGGCAACGCATGACGGTTTACTTTGCCGTTGGCACTTAGCGGTAAAGCATCCAAGACAACAAAAGCCGCCGGCACCATATAATCTGGTAATACCTGGCGTAAATGCCCACGTACTTGCTCAATCAATTCCGCATCCTGCTGCCCTGCTTCACTACTCACCAGGTAGGCCACCAGCTGTGTATTGTTATCACCGATTTCACGAGCAAGCACCACGGCTTCTTTGATCTCACTCTGCCCTGTCAGTGCATGCTCAATTTCCCCCAATTCAATCCGAAATCCCCGCACCTTCACCTGGTGATCCGCTCGCGCTATAAAGACTAAAGAGCCATTCGCCAGCCAGCGCACCAAATCCCCTGTGCGATAGAGCTGTTTACTGCTGCGGCTGTTCTTTTCATCATAAAAAGGATTGATAACAAACTTCTCTGCCGTCAATGCTGGACGGTTCAGGTAACCTCGGGCTAATCCCAGTCCCCCTATATATAGCTCTCCGACTACGCCCACCGGCACAGGGTTCAAGGCAGCATCGAGCACATAACATTGCTTGTTGTGCAAAGGCTTTCCTATCGGGATCGCCGGGTCCACTTCATCGCCAAAATGATGGGCTGAAGCAAAAACCGTGGTTTCCGTCGGCCCGTACACATGAGTAAAGGCAATGCTTGGATAGCGCTGAACTGCCCTTTCAACCAAGCCGGGATCCGCCTTTTCACCACCAAACAAGACGTTTTTCACCCCGCTATCCCCTAAGGTGTCATTGAGGATCATTTGGTTAAATAATGCGGTTGTGGTGAAAAAGGTATCTATACCATTGGCCGTTAATGCCGATTTAAATGACCCGCTATCTAAAATATGATTCTTCCCAAGCAGGCTCACGGTCTTACCATTTAACAGCGAAAAGAATAAATCAAACACAAAACCGTCAAAGGCATAAGACGATAGGCTGGCTACATGCTCAACCTCGGACACCGCCACATAGCGGTTATTCACAGCAAAAGCAGTCACCGACTCATGCGCTACCATTACCCCTTTGGGCTGCCCAGTAGAACCTGAAGTATAAATCACATAAGCTAGATGAGAGGGCGTTAATCCCGAGACGATTAGACTCTGTACTGGCATAGTCATCAGTTCGGCCTGTAATGCTTCATCGTCTAGGCATATCACTTGGCCATCAAATACAGGTAATTGCTTCAGCACACTTTGCTGGGCCAGTACCAGAGCGACGTTCGTGTCGCTAAGCATATAGGCCAGTCGTGCCTGCGGATAAGCCGGGTCAAGCGGCACATAGGCCCCACCAGCTTTGAGGATCCCCAGAATGCCTACCACCATATCCACCGAGCGTTCAACACAAAGCCCGACTAACGTCTGCGCTTTCACCCCCTGCGCTTTCAGGTAATGGGCCAACTGATTCGCGCGGCGGTTTAACTCACCGTAACTAAGGCTCATGCCATCACAGACTAGAGCGGTTTTCTTCGGAAAACGATCAGCCTGCTCCGCAAAGAGTTCATGGAGACAGTACTCCAATGGGACTTCTGCCTCGGTATTATTCCAGCGCCCAAGTAACTGTTCCCGCTCCTGCGCCGTCGCCAGCTCATGGCTAAAGACATCCTGCTCAGGTGCCTGTACCAGAGCGGATAACAAGACCTCAAAATGCTCCGCCATACGCGCTATTGTGTCGCGCTCAAACAAATCGGTATTAAACACCCAGCTCAAGGTCTGGCCGTCTTCCTCTTCAACCAAATTCAGCGTTAAGTCAAATTTGGCATTTTTACCGCCAGCGCCCCCTAATGTCGTCAATTCTATGCCCGGCAAGGACAACTGACCGTCGTCATTGTTTTGTAGCGCCAGCATCACTTGGAATAACGGGCTGTGACTCAAGCTCCGCTCCGGCTGCAAACGTTCAACAATTTGTTCAAACGGCACCTGCTGATGGGCATAACCGTCCAGCAGCATGTTTTTACTTTGCTCTAGCAGCGCCTGGAAACTCGGCTTACCGGATAAGTCGCTCCGCAGCACTAAGGTATTGACGAAGAAACCTATCAAACCAGCCACTTCTACCTGCTCTCTGTTCGCCACCGGCGTGCCAATAACAATATCTTGTTCATCACTGTAACGGGACAGCAACACCGAAAATGCAGCATGCAGTCCCATAAACAAAGTGGCCCCCTGCGCCTGACACAAGCCAGTCAAAGCCTTATAAGTACTTTTATTGATATGAGTGATATGGAAAGCACCTGCAAAGCTCTGCACCGCAGGTCTGGCGTGATCTAATGGCAACGCATGCACCACTGGTAAGCCGGCAAGCTGCTTTTCCCAGTACCCTAGCTGTTCATCCAGCACCGCTCCTTGTAACCAGTTGCGCTGCCAGTAAGCATAATCGCCGTACTGGATCGCCAGAGGCGCCAGCGGATTTTCCTGCCCTTTGGCATAAGCCGTATACAGGCTGCTAAATTCATTCACCAGTATACCCATCGACCAACCGTCCGAGGCGATATGGTGCATGGTCACCAGCAAAATATGTTCCTGCTCGGCAACTTTAAGCAAGTGCGCCCGCAGCATTAAATCTCGGCTCAGCTCAAAGGCCGCGGCCGCCTCTTTGGCAACAGCTTCATCAATCTGTGTTTGTTGCACGGTTTCAGGCAGCACAGACAAATCCGTAAGCGGCACTTCAAACGCCTGCGGCGTATTAATCACCTGAACTGGCTCGCCGTCATCGCCGACAACAAAGCAAGTCCGTAGGCTTTCATGACGTCCTACAATTGTACTAAAGGCCTGCTGCAGCGCCTGACTGTTCAGACTACCCGTTAATCTTAACGCCGCAGGCATATTGTAATGGACACTGCCGCCGTCTATTTTATCCAGCAGCCACAACCTTTGCTGGGCAAAAGATAAAGGCAAAGCCTGCTCCCGGGAAACCGCAGTTAACGGCGGACGCATACCACCTGAGTGCTCACCGGACAATAAAGCCGCCAGATCCATTAACCTCGGCTGCTCAAAGACCTTCCGCAGCGCCAGTGTGACCTCAAAAGCTTCACCAATATGGGCCACCAGTTTAGTAACCAGCAGGGAGTGCCCACCCAGATCAAAGAAGTTGTCTGAAATACCAACCCGCTCAAGCCCCAGCACCTCCTGCCAGATCCGGCATAAGGTTTTTTCTGTTTCAGTGCGCGGCGCAATATACTCGCCGCCTAATACATCCCCTTCCGGCGCCGGCAGCGCCTTACGGTCAACCGTGCCGTTGGCCGTCAACGGAAAAGACTCCAACACCACAAAGGCCGAAGGCACCATATAATCCGGCAGCCCCGCCCGCATATGCTCGGCAAGCGCCGCCAGCGAGCAGCTTTGCCCTGGTTCGAATAATAAATATCCCACCAACCGTTTGTGCTGCCCCTCGTCCTGCCGCGCTAACACTAGCGCCGCTTTTACCGCTTCCAGTGCCAACAATCTGCCTTCGACTTCTTTTACCTCAACCCTGAAGCCACGGATTTTTACCTGCTCATCATCCCTGCCGACAAAATGTAGACTGCCGTCCGCCCGCCGCACCGCCTGATCGCCGGTGCGGTATAAACCTTGCCCCACTTCCTCTGTAAAAGGATGTGCCAAAAACTTCTCTGCCGTTAACCCCGCACGTCCGGCATAACCTAATGCCAGTCCTTTACCGCCAACGCACAATTCCCCTGCAACACCATAAGGCTGCAATTGTTGTTGCTCGTTAAGTACATACAACCCGGTATTGGCCAGCGGCTGCCCCACTGGCACCGTGTCCACATCCGCTAACACCAGCTCCGTGGCACGGCAGTAACTGGCATCTATCACCGATTCTGTCTGCCCGTAAAGGTTAAAACATTCTGTATTTTCCCCGATAACCCTTTTTAAACGCCGCAGATCCCGTCCGTACCAGGCCTCACAGCCCACTGAAATATACGCCATCGCATCCAGCTTTTGCCCGCTTTCAAGCAAATGATCCGTCAAAGCGCGGATCACCGCCGGAACAAAGTCGCCATAGGTGATCTCCCGGCTTTGGATCATCTGATACAGCTTATCCGGCGAAAGCAGTACCTCTTTCGGGCAAATCTCCAGCCGTCCGCCGCAGCCGAGGGCTTTCATCATATCGCCAAGCAGGATATCGACTGACAGTCCCGCCATTTGTAATACCACAGGCGGGCGCTTTTCCAAGTCAAACACCCGGTTCCAGCCATCCTGGCGCACAAGCATCGCCTGATGCTGCACCATGATCCCCTTAGGTTGCCCGGTAGAGCCCGAGGTATAGATAACATACGCCAGGTGACGGGGCGCCAGTCCCAGCGAAGATACCGGCAGGTTATCCGCCACCATCTTCGTCAGCGCCTCCTGCAGTGCACCATCGTCCAGGCACAACACCTGTCCGCAACAGTCAGGTAGTTGCTCCCGAACACTGTGCTGCGTCAGCACTAAAGTGACGCCACTGTCGCTGAGCATATGCCTCAGCCGCGTTTGCGGGTAGCTGGGATCTAAAGGCACATAAGCGCCGCCAGCCTTGAGGATGGCCAAAATGGCAATCACCATGTCCACTGAACGTTCGACGCTAAGCCCCACTAAGGTATCCGGCTTCACCCCCTGTGCTTTCAGGTAATGGGCCAGCTGGTTGGCGCGGCAGTTCAACGTCTCATAACTGAGGCTTGTCTCTTCACAGATCAGGGCGGTTTTCTTTGGATGGGTATCGACCTGACGTTCAAATAATTCATGCAGACACAGCTCCGAGCGGTACTTAGCTGCGGTATCGTTCCAGGTATCCAGTAACTGCTCACGCTCCTGTGGCGTCACTAATTCATGGGCATAAACATCCAATTCAGGGGACGTTAAAAGGGAGGACAACAAAACCTCAAAATGTCCCGCCATACGTTCGATGGTTTGAGCCTCAAACAAATCAGTATTATATTCCCAGGCTAGTATCAGGCCGTCTGCTGCTTCTGAGATATTCAGGGTCAGATCAAACTGGGCGATCCCCGGCCCCTGTTTTTGAACTTCAGAAAGCTCAAGTCCCGGCAGCGATAAATGACCCGTTTCATTGTTTTGCAGGGCAATCATCACCTGGAATAACGGGCTGTGGCTCAAGCTACGCTCGGGTTGCAAGCGTTCGACGATTTGTTCAAACGGCACTTGCTGATGGGCATAAGCGTCAAGCAGCATGTTTTTACTTTGTTCTAACAGCGCATGAAAACTCGGGTTATCAGATAAGTTACTCCGCAGCACCAGAGTATTGACGAAGAAACCGATCAAACCGGCTACTTCCACCTGCTCCCGGTTTGCCACTGGCGTGCCGACAACGATATCCTGCTCATTGCTGTAGCGGGCTAATAACACAGAAAAAACGGCATGCAATCCCATAAACAACGTGGCGCCTCGTTCTTGGCACATGGCCATCAAGCGCTGGTGTGTCGCTTGTTCTATCCTTGAGACATAGAGATTACCGGCAAAGCTTTGCACTGCCGGTCTGGGGTGATCTAGCGGCAGGCTGTGCAGCACCGGCAAGTCAGCAAGCTGTTTTTTCCAGTAAGCCAGCTGTTCATTCAGCACAGCTCCCTGCAAGTAGTTGCGCTGCCAGTGGGCATAATCGCCGTACTGGATCGCCAGCGGCGGCAGAGGGTTGTCCTGCCCTTGGGCATAGGCCGTATATAAACGGCTAAATTCATTGACTAAGATCTCCCGGGACCAGCCATCGGAAGCGATATGATGCATGGTCACTAGCAAGATATGCTCTTTAGCTGAAATTTTCAGCAGCTGCGCCCGCAACATCAAATCCCGTGTCAGATCAAACCGTTTCCCAGCTTCCGTTGAAACGGCTTCGGCTATTCGGGTCTGTAGCGCTTGCTGCGAAAGGGCGGACAGATCCGTCAGCGCCACCTCAAAGCTGTCTAACTCACGGATCAGTTGTATCGGTTTACCATCGTCGCCGGCAACAAAATAGGTGCGCAGGCTTTCATGACGTAACAGGATAGTGGTAATCGCCTGTTGCAGAGCGTCCTCATTGAGGGTACCGGTCAGTTTTAACGCCGCCGGCATATTATAATGGGCGCTGCCACCGTCGATTTGATCTAACAACCATAGCCTTTGTTGGGCAAAAGACAGGGGCAACGCCTGAGTCCGGGAAACCTGTATCAAAGGCGGATGATTCTTCCCCTGCTTTTGAGCTGATATAAATTCTGCCAGGCTCGCCAGAACAGGCTGTTTAAAAATATCCCGCAATTTAATTTTCACATCGAATGACTCGCTAACCCGAGCCACCAACTTAGTGGCCAGCAGTGAGTGCCCTCCCAATTCAAAAAAGTTGTCCGTGAGGGCAATCCGTTCAAGCCCCAGCAGCTCTTGCCAGATAACGCTTAAGGCTTTTTCTCCTTCGGTTTGCGGGGCGCTGAAGCCGTCGTCTGACATTTCATTGCTCGGCTCAGGTAAAGCATTGCGATCAAACTTGCCGTTGGCGGTTAAGGGGAAAGACTCCAGTACCACAAAATCCGAAGGCACCATATATTCAGGTAAAAGTTTACCTACATGCTGGCGCACTGCTTCAATCAGGCCACTCTTATCGCTTTCGGCATCTTCGGCAAGCAGGTAGCCCACCAGGTGCTTCCCCTTTTCCCCTGCGTCACGGGCAAGTACGACGGCTTCCTTGACACGGCTAAAATCTGCCAAGACATGTTCTATTTCAGCCGGCTCGATGCGAAAGCCCCGGATTTTCACCTGATGATCGGTACGGCCGATAAATTCAAGACGGCCATCTGCCAAGCGACGCACCAAATCTCCGGTGCGGTACAGACGCTGGCAACTATTGTTGTCTTGTTCATTAAAATAAGGGTTGGTGATAAATTTTTCAGCCGTCAGCTTATCCTGGTTCAGATAACCCCGAGCCAACCCGATACCACCAATACATAGTTCACCCGGCACGCCACCTGGCGCTAAGGTATTTTCATTCAGGATCAATGCCCGAACATTACCCAGCGGATATCCAATATGGGGCAAGTCGCCGGATATCGGCGTCCAATGGGTGTTAACGCTACATTCTGTTGGACCGTATACATTCACCGCCTTGCGTTGATACTGCTGTTGCCAGTCACATAGTCTGGCCCATAACTGGGGAGAAATAGCTTCGCCGCCAATGATTAAGTTAGGTAAAGTACTCTCTAGACCCAAATCAAACCAGGCTTCCACCATTAACGGAGTACAGTCGAGAACACCGCACTGTCCAAAGGTTCTCCCTATAGTTTGTGACTCCTGATCGGCATATCTGGGTAAAATACGCAACGGCACACCCGACATCAACTGGGATAGACCCTTAACCGAAGAATCAAAGGCATAAGAAGCGTTTAACCCCCAACAAGCACCTTCCGGCACTATATCCATCCTCTGTATTTCTGCGGCAAGATTGACAATTCCCTGATGCTCGATCAAGACCCCTTTAGCTTGTCCGGTCGAGCCTGAAGTATAAATGACATAGGCTAGATGAGAAGCAGTTAGTCCCAGCGAAGATACAGGCAGGTTATCTTCCGACATATTTACAAGCTCGGTTTGCACTGACTCTTTATCCAGACATAGGGCGTGCGCAGCCAATGAAGGCAAGTCAGCCAAGACCCGCTCTTGGGTCAATACGGTATCCACACCGCTATCCTTAAGCATATAAAGTAGGCGTGATTCAGGATAGCTCGGATCAAACGGCACATAAGCACCCCCAGCTTTGAGGATCGCCAATATACCGATAACCATATCCATAGAGCGATCGACACAAAGACCAACTAAGGTATCCGGTTTCACCCCTTGCAGCTTAAGGTGATGGGCGAGTTGGTTGGCACGGCGGTTAAGCTCGCCATAATTCAGACTACCCTCTTGCGTTATCAGGGCGATTTTATTTGGCTGCGACGCAGCTTGTGCTTCAAATAATTCATGAATGCACAGCTGTGGAACAACACTCGATACCCTGTCTTTGCCAGCATTGAGGAGCAGACGGCGCTCTTGTCCGGTGACCAGTTCATGGGCGAAAACGTCCTTCTCCGGCGACTGCACCATGGCGAGCAATAAAGTTTCAAAATGACCGGCCATCTGCTTTATGGTCTCTATATCAAAGAGATCGATATTAAAGCCCCATTTAAGTTGCAGCCCCTGCTCACTTTCAATCACATTTAAAGTTAAATCAAACTTGGCGGTACCTACCCCTTGATCTTCCATAGCCGATAAGGTTAATCCGGGTAGGGACAGACTGCCTCCATCATTGTTTTGTAAGGCCAGCATTACCTGGAATAAAGGCATATGACTCAGATTACGCTCCGGCTGTAGTCTCTCTACTAAAAGCTCAAAAGGCACTTGTTGGTGAGCATAAGCATCCAGCAACATCTGTTTACTTTGCGCCAGCAGCTCCCGAAAGCCCGGATTGCCAGAGGTGTCACTGCGCAGTACCAGGGTATTAACAAAGAAGCCGATCAAATCTGCTACTTCCAACTGCTCCCGATTGGCTACTGGCGTGCCTACCACTATGTCATTTTCATTGCTGTACCGTGACAAAAGCACGGAAAATGAGGCATGCAGCCCCATAAATAAGGTTGCGCCCTGGGCCTGGCATAATTGCATTAATTTTCTCAGGCAGGCTTTATCCACACTAGAGTAATGCACATTGCCGGCAAAACTCTGCCTCGCAGCTCTGGGGCGATCAAGCGGCAGATTATGGACCACAGGCAAGCCCGCTAACCGGTCTTGCCAAAAAGCCAACTGTTCATCCAGTCTAGGTCCCTGCAGATAGTTACGTTGCCAGTGGGCGTAATCGCCATACTGGATGGCAAGTGGTATTAGGGGATTATCTTCTCCCTGTACATAAGCACGATATAAACGGCTAAACTCATTCACTAATATACCCATAGACCAGCCGTCTGAGGCAATATGATGCATAGTTACCAGCACAATATGCTCCCGAGAAGAAAGCTTAAGCAACTGCGCCCGCAGCATAAGTTCCTGGCTTAGATCAAAAGTTCGTGAAGCTTCAGCAGAAACCGCAACAGCAAGTTGTACTTGCTGCTCCCCTGCCGTAAAAGTGGATAAATCGGTTACTGGTACATGGAAAGTAAAATTCTCCTGAATCTCTTGCCGCGGATCGCCATCTCCCATTGAAATAAAACGAGTGCGCAAGCTTTCATGGCGCTGGACCACAGTGAAAAAAGCCCGCTCCAGCGCCTGAACATTTAATTTACCCTCCAGCCTCAGAGCACCCGACATATTATAATGGGCACTTCCGCCGTCGATCCGGTCCAGTAACCATAACCTTTGCTGTGCATAAGACAGGGGTAAAGCAAGCTCTCGGCAAACAGGTGTTAGTTGCAGCCGATTTGGATCGCGCTCATAACCGGATAAAACAGCTGCAAGCTCAGCCAATATGGGTCGGCTGATAACCTCACGCAACGGCAATGAGATATCAAAAGTTTCATTAATTCTGGCCACCAGTTTAGTCGCTAATAAGGAATGGCCGCCTAACTGGAAAAAGTTATCCATAATTCCGACTCGTTCCACCTCCAGCACTTGCTGCCAAATGCTGCATAACGCCCGTTCCGTATCCGATTTAGGGGCTACATACTCCGCTCTGGATAATCCAATATCTGGCTCCGGCAGTGCCTTAACATTGACTTTACCATTCGCTGTCAACGGCAAAGCTTCCAGTATCATATACGCCGACGGCACCATGTACTCCGGTAAAGCCTGACGAATATGCCCCTTAACATCCTCTATCAAGGCCCCTGTTTCCCTTTCACTGTCGCCAACCACTAGATAAGCGACCAGCTGGCTGTTGTTTTCTCCATTGTCCCGAGCCAACACTAGGGCTTCCTGAATGTCACTATGAGTTGCTAGAGCATGCTCTATTTCACCCAGCTCTATACGAAAGCCCCGTACCTTCACCTGGTGATCTATTCGTCCCAAATATTCAAGCTCACCTCCCTCCTGTCGGCGCGCCAGATCGCCGGTGCGGTAAAAGCGTTTCACACCCTGTCCCGGCAAACACACAAAACGCTCAGCACTCAACTCTTCCCGATTTAAGTAACCCCGGCTAACCCCGTGGCCGCTGACATACATTTCACCACCAATACCGTCCGGTACCAGCACTTGTTTTTCATTCAACAACAGAATATCCAGATCTGCCAGTGGCTTACCTATCGGGCTCGCACCCCGACCTTGCGTCAGATCTTGTTCCCGAATACGTCGATAGGTAACATGCACTGTGGTTTCGGTGATCCCATACATATTGACCAACTCTGGGGTGTTATCGCCATGGCGCGCCACCCAAGGTTTAAGCTGAGTGAAATTCAGGGCTTCCCCGCCAAAAACCACATAGCGCAGCGCCAGTGGTTCATCCCGACGGCTGTCTTCGGCAATCAACAGGTTAAAGGCGCTCGGGGTCTGGTTTAAGACCGTCACTTTTTCCTGCACCAACAACTGGTAGAAATCTCCGCTCGAGCGCGATACCCAGTAAGGCACTATCACTAAACGTCCGCCATAGGCCAATGCACCCCAAATCTCCCACACCGAGAAGTCAAAGGCGTAGGAATGGAACAGGGTCCAGACATCAGCTTCACTAAAGTCAAAATGCGCTTGTGAGGTGCCTAGTAGGCGGGTCACATTGTTATGCTGTACCAGCACCCCTTTAGGTTGCCCGGTAGAGCCTGAGGTATAAATAACATAAGCCAGATGATGGGACGCAAGGCCCAGCGAAGATACTGACAGGTTCTGCACCGACATGTCCGACAACTGTGCCTGTACGGCTTCGTCATCCAGACACAGGGCCTTATCCGCCAACACCGGTAATTGCGCCAGCACCGCTTGTGAAGTCAGCACGGTTTGCACACCGCTGTCTTCAAGCATATACGTCAGGCGGGACTGTGGATTGGCCGGGTCAAGCGGTACATAGGCCCCGCCTGCCTTGAGAATAGCCAACATACCGACCACCGTCTCCAGCGAGCGCTCAACGCAAAGTCCCACTAAAGTATCCGGCTTCACTCCCTGTGCCGTCAGGTAGCGAGCTAATTGGTTGGCGCGGCGGTTTAACTCGCCATAACTAAGACGGCTTGCTTCATATACTAGGGCAATTTTCTCTGGGTGGCGCGCAGCCTGCTCTTCAAATAGTTCATGCAGGCAGCGCCTTGACGGGGTGAAGCACTCAATATCCTGACGGCTTTCAAGCAGCTGTTCACGCTCCCGGCTGGTCACCAGTTCATGACTGAACACATCTCGCTCAGGTGACTGCAACAGGGCGCTCAGCAACACCTCAAAGTGCTCCGCCATACGCACTATTGTCTCATCTTTAAAGACAGCCGTATTAAACTCCCAATAGAGACCGAGGCCACCGGCCTCCTCTGCCATATTCAGGGTTAGGTCGAACTTCGCGGTTTGTCCGCCGCCTTCCACCATCGACAACTCTAATCCCGGCAACGATAAGCTGCCCTGGTCATTGTTTTGCAGCGATAGCATCACCTGAAACAGCGGGCTGTGACTTAGGCTGCGCTCAGGCTGCAAACGGTCGACGATTTGTTCAAACGGCACCTGCTGATGGTCATAAGCATCGAGCAAACAGCGCTTGCTCTGCCCCAGTAAATCATGAAAACTTGGGCTGCCCGATAAATCGCTACGCAGCACCAGCGTATTGACAAAAAAGCCTATTAGCTCGGCAACTTCTGACTGCTCCCGATTCGCCACCGGCGTGCCGACCACGATATCCTGCTCATTACTATAGCGGGATAATAAAACCGAAAACGCAGCATGCAGTCCCATAAACAAGGTGGCGCCATGGGATTGGCACAAGGCCGTCAAACGCGCGACATCGTTTTTATCAAGACTGCTGGCATGAACATCACCGGTAAAGCTTTGCACCATAGGTCTGGCATAATCCAACGGCAGGCTATGCACCACAGGCAAGTACGACAGCTGATTTTGCCAGTAGTCCAACTGCTGCTCTAGCACGTCGCCTTGCAACCATTGGCGCTGCCAGTAAGCATAGTCGCCATACTGAATGGCCAAGGGAGCCAGAGACGCTTCTTCTCCCTGAACATAAGCACGATACAGCTGGCTAAACTCATTCACCAATATGCCCATGGACCAACCATCTGAAGCGATATGGTGCATGGTCACCAGCAAAATATGCTCTAGATCGGAGACTTTTAGCAGTCGTGCCCGAAGCATTAAATCCTGGCTCAGGTCAAAAGCACTGACCGCCTCTTTAGCGATCACTTCAGCAATTTCAGCCTCGCGGATCCCTATCGTAAGTGTCGATAAGTCCGTAAACGGGATATCAAAAGTGTCCGCTTCTTGGAGCACCTGGATCGGCTCGCCGTCATCACCGCCGATAAAACACGTACGCAGGCTTTCATGACGCGCAACGATAGCGCTAAAGGCCTGCTTCAAGGCGTCCTGGTTGAGAGTGCCAGTCAGTTTTAACGCCGCCGGCATATTGTAATGGGCGCTGCCGCCGTCGATTTTATCCAGCAGCCATAGCCTTTGCTGTGCATAAGACAGGGGTAAGGCTTGCTCTCGGGACACCGGCAGGAGCGGCGGACCTTGCAGTCCCTGGTCACAGCTGTCGATAAAGGCCGCTAGCGCTGCCAGCTTCGGCTGGTTGAAAATCTCCCGCAGCGGCAAAGTCACCTCAAAGGCTTCGCTGCAGCGGGCGGCCAGTTTGGTGACCAGCAAGGAATGTCCCCCTAACTCAAAAAAGTTGTCCTGGATACCAACCCGTTCAAGCAACAGTATTTCCTGCCAGATCCGGCATAAGGTTTTTTCGGTCACGGTTTGCGGTGCAACATACTCACCGCTTAAGGAGCTTGCTTCAGGCTCTGGTAGAGCATTACGGTCAACCTTACCATTAGCGGTTAACGGCAAATGCTCTAGCAACACAAAGGCGCTGGGCACCATATAGTCAGGTAAGGTTTTACGCGCATGCTGACGCGCTTCTTCGATTAACCGCGCTTCATGACTATCTGCACCCGTGGCAACCAGATAGCCTACCAAGCGTTTGTCATTTCCTCCCGCTTCGCGAGCCAGCACCACGGCTTCTTTAATCCCATCGCACTCTTCTAGGACATGTTCAATTTCCCCCAGCTCAATGCGATATCCTCTCACCTTCACCTGATGGTCAATACGACCCAAGTACTCCAGCTCACCGCTGGGCAGCCAACGCACAAGATCCCCTGTTCGATACAAGCGTTTACTGCTGTTACTGCCCAAACCGTCATAAAATGGATTGGTAACAAACTTTTCATCATTCAGTTCTGGCCGGTTCAGATAACCCCGAGTTAATCCCGCTCCGCCTATGTATAGTTCCCCACTCACCCCTTTTGGGGCTAGCTGGCCTGATTGCGTTAACACATAAAGCTGGGTATTGGCTATCCCGATACCTATGCTCGCCCGCCCCTTGGCTGTTCGCAATTTATAGGTGGAATAGGTGGTATCTTCTGATGGCCCATATAGGTCATACACAGAGCTAAAACCTGCCTGATATAGGCTATCAACCAAATCTTGCTTTAATGCTTCTCCCGCCAGATTTATCGTTTTTAATTTTACTGGCAGCTTTTTACCAGAAAGTAAAATCTTAGCCGCCGAAGGCACCGTGTTGACTAAAGTAACTTTGTCTAGGGCATCAGTCTCAAAGAAATTAAGAATATTCTTAACTATCAAAACCGAACCTCCGGCGGCCAGAGGTGCAAATATTTCAAAAATCGACAGATCGAAGCACATCGAAGTTGAAGCCAGCACGCACCCTAAGGTTTCCCGGCTATAAAAATCCAACGCCCAGGCCAACAGGGCTGCAGTGTTTCTGTGCTCGACCATAACCCCCTTAGGTTGCCCGGTAGAGCCTGAGGTATATATCACATACGCCAGATGCTCAGCGCATAATCCCACAGATGATACCGACAGATTATCCGACGGCATGGCCGTTAATCTTATTGCTAGCTGTGCATCATCCAGACACAGGGCCCAACTCTCAAGAAACGGTAAGCTGTCCAGCACCTGGCTTTGTGTCAACACAATATCTACGCCGCTGTCACTGAGCATATAGGCCAACCGGGATTCAGGATAGTCAGGATCTAAAGGTAGATAAGCACCGCCAGCCTTGAGGATGGCCAGAATAGCGACCACCATATCCAAAGAGCGCTCGACACACACCCCGACTAAGGTCTCGGGCTTCACCCCCTGTGCTTTCAGATAATGGGCCAGCTGGTTGGCACGGCGGTTTAAATCCTCATAAGTTAAAGAAGCGCCATTGCAAAGCACAGCCTCCTGCTCGGGGTGGAGTGACACTCTGGTTTCAAAAAACTCATGAATGCACAAGCAACTGAGGGAACTTTCTGTTTGGTAGTGGTTTTCGGTTAACAGCAATGCCTTCTCTGCTGGCGTCAAGATATCAACATCTGATAAAAGGGTATCTGGGCAGCTAAGGAGAGATTGTAATAAAAGTAAAATACGCTCGGATAATACCTGAATTTCCTGCTCTACAAAACACGCCAATGAATACTCGAACTGAAGCTCAACCTGTTCCGCTCCGCCGTCCCATAATGTAATAGCCAACGGTGTTTTGTGATGGTTATGGCTGACATAATTCAATTCGCCCTGGTATGAATCAAAGAATAAGTCTCTGTAATCCAGCTGCAAGAAATTAAACATAATTTCATAAATGGCATTGCCATGTGCCGTTATTCCTAAATCACGGCTTATATGGCTGATAGGATACTTTTGATGCCTGAAATCAGATTTTTGTTGACTGGCAATTTTGCTGACCAAATCACGAAAAGTTTGCCCCGGTTCAACTTCCACGCTAAAAGGATTTACTCCGGTAAACACACCTATCATTTTTTTCTCAGCAAAGTTTCCCCGGTTATGTGCCGGAATACCAAAACACAGACTTGATGCTGAATATGCTGAAGAAAAATATTTGCTCAAAACGCCCAAAAAAATATGAGAGATACTTACTTTGAACTCTTGTGAAAGACCTTTAATTTGCCGGTAAAAATCTCTGGAAAGAGGTAATTCAAAACGACGGCTGGGACAAGCGCGGGAATGAGCAAATTCACTGGCGTAGTTGGCCCGAATTATACTACTATTATCCTGATGATACCGAGTCTGCCAGTAAGCTCTATCTTTGAGATATCGCTGGCTTTTTAGATACTTTGCATCTTTGAGCAGGACAGTGTTTAAAGCTAGGGGCGTTATAGTCGTATCTTCATCGCCGTCACACTGATTGTATAAACGGGATATTTCTTTGGCCCAGTTGGAGAAGCCCCAGCCATCCATGATGAGATGATGTGCAAAACCAACATACCAATATTGATCTTCTTCAACTTTAACCAGCCAAGTTTTAAACAGGGAAGTATCAATAAAGGGTAAAGGGGATTCAAAAACTTGTTGAAGCCAGCTTTTCGCTTTCGCTAAAGCATCAACGTGCACTGAAAAATCGATAAAGACCAAGTCGGTCTCGCGTTCGTCACTGATATATTGATAAACCTCATCAGCGTCATAATTTACTCTAATACCGAAAGCGTCGTTGCCATTAATTACTTTTTCATGAGCCCAGTTGATCTTTTCAAGATCCAGCTTACGGCATTTTATATAGCCGCCAATATTATAAACTGGAGAATTTTCATTTCTAAGCTGGTCCCAAAAGATATCTGACTGGGGTAATGATAAAGGAAGCCTTGTCCGTGGTTTATTCATATTTATTCTTCTAATTATGTTATTGATAAATGCTTAATAATTATTGCTCAGAGTGTGCTTAAGCCAAGCTAGCACTGGGTTTTCGGGACAAAAAGGGCTTAGCTTGAAAATTACGCCAAAGTGTTAAAAGAAACTTGGCAGACAAAACCTAGAGAATAAGTTTTTAATTGGATATGCAGGTGAGCCGAAGAGGTTATGTAAGGAAAATGCTACTAGCACACGAGGGGTTTTATTAGAAAATCTCACAAGAGACTTAACTTTATTACAGTCCATCACTACGTCTAATTTGTTCATCATCCATACAACCCAAACTTAACATAAAAATAACCCAGAAGAAACAATCATAAACCAATCATTCAAAAGAATAAAGGGTGGGATTGTATGTTTTTTATCAAACCCTCAACCCGGATTCAAATTTAATAATCTGGTCGGCAAGATGGAAATAGCGATCGTCATGGCTGATAGCAACCACTGCTTTTCCTTTCTGTTTAAGCTCAGGCAATATTTGTTCATAAAAGACTTTTCTAAACACTGCATCCTGATCTGCGGCCCACTCATCAAAAACATATAAATCTTTATCTTCCATCACCGCCACCAATAACGCTAGGCGTCTACGCTGGCCATCCGATAATTTAGTCGTAGAAAACCTGCCATTTTCAAATTTAATCTTTCCATCTAAAGCCAGATCTTTGATTAATTGATGGATTTTTGCATTCACTTTCGGGCATTGCAGATCTATGCCATGCAGGGTTTTAAATAAATAATAATCGCTATAGATAGAACAGATCGTCTGGCGATAGCTATTGATGTTACTTCTGTTGATTTGTACATCATCAAAACAGACATGTCCCGTAGTCGGGTAATAATGCTGGGTGATAACTTTACTTATCGTAGACTTACCTGAACCGTTACCGCCGACAATAAAGGTGATCTGCCCTTTTTTAATCGTTAAATCAACAGGTCCGGCTTTGAATGCATGCTCGTCGTTATAGGTATAAGTTACATTTTTTAGCTGTATCTGCTGCCAGCAAGGCAATTCAAGCTCTTCATCAAAACTGTCTTCGTCCACCATTTCAGCATAAATTTCCTCCATCCTTTTATAGGACACATTTGCGCTGATAAAAACAGGGATAGCTGACAAAATAGCACCAACTGGGCTGGAGATATAAAGTAAGATCATGATGATGGCAATGAGCTCTGAATTGCTGACCTGTTCATAGTTAACGTAAACAAATGCCAGCAAACCAATTGCAAAAAAGCCGATCATGTCGCCGTAATTCATGGCTGAAGTTAATACGGTCTCTGCCCTGATATTGGTAGATTCAATTTTTGATTCCACCGCCAACAACTCATCTTTGATAAAGTTGTCCTTCTTTTTTCTATTCAGCTTTAATTCCTTTGCCCCTAAAATCACGCCGCGAAAGCCTTCCTGTAATTCATCCATTAATTCCCTCGCTCGCAACATATATTTACGTCCGATAAAAATAGGAATTTGATAGCTGATAACACCGACCAATAACGCTGAACAAACAAAATAGAATACTTTTGAGTTTTCAATCCAGATATAAAACATCATACCGGCGACGGTTGCCAAGCTAACTAGCATTGGGGGCGCCATACTCGCGCCATCTACAATCCTTCTGACATCCATAGTCATGGTATTGATAATGCGCGGCGAACCGATCTTTTCCAAGACATCTATTGGCGAGCTGCTAACACGCTGATATAAATTCTCTCTCACCTTCATCGTCAGGTTAAGGGAAACCGCCGTCAGCATAATTTGAGATACAGTTCTAAAAATTAAGATCAGCAGACAAAGAGAGAAAAAAGCGAATGCGATTGGCAGATTAGAAATCTGATAACCGAATAATTCTGCTGGTGCAGAATCGGTATACATGATCCCGGGCAGTTCATCCAGGCTCGACAACACCAGGGGGATCAAGCCGACATAGAGAATCCCTGCACTTACACCTAACATCAGAGAAATAAACACCTTATTAGGGGCATTTTTACCAAATTCACTCATGATCTTCATTATTTCCCCTCCACATGACTTGACTGTGAGAGAGGAACAGGCCGCAAGATGATGGGTTTCCCGGCTAAGGAGGCCTTCATGGAGTGTAGCTCATTTACGTCGAACGAACTTAGCATATCGTCATAAAACTGGCTGAATACATTGCCGGACTGTCCGGTAGAATTTGTCATTAGATGGTTAGTATCATATGACATTTCAATAACTTGCCTAAAGGTTGCACCAAGAGATTGGATATAACCTTCCGATTCGTCGAAGGCATAACTAGCGACATTAATAGTGTTGGCAGAGCCGTTGCTCGCGGCTTCTCTTTCAAAAACATGGTCCAAGTGCTTGAACTGACTAAAAGGTTGGTGCTTATAGGTACGCCGACTAAATTGCTGCCAACGCCAATCGTCTATATTACTGCCGCCCAGTTTGGTTAATTCGTCTCTCACATCTTTTAGCGCCAGCGATATGATATCTTTGCAAGTTTCTTCTTGCGCAGTAGCAACATTATCACACCAAAAAGCATCAACGGTTAATGCTCTATTGACGATATCAATCTCTAGCCCCTTGATGATTTGCTCGGTCAGCGCCATAAGCCCAGACGAGCCATAGTATTGAGTAAACTCATCTTTAAACAACCTTAATTTAAGATGGCGTAAAAATGACATGTAAATCGCGGCGGCATTACTCTTTTCGCTAAAGTCCCGGTTCCAGCGATAAAGGGATATTAATAATTCATCTTGAGTATCTTGCTCCCGAATGATGCTTGCTAGTGTTCGGAGTAAACTTTCAGCGCTTAAGTCAAACAGGTCATTCTGCATTTTGGCAACATAAGCGACATCTATTTTTTCATGCTTCGCTACCTTTTCATTAATGAGATCGGCTATTCTTTCAGCCCTTGCAGGATCCGCCCAATCGTTAGAGATAAAATGAAGATAGTCATCACTGACACTTTTATTATTAGCATTAACAATAAAACCTCGAGCCGGGTTATATTCATAAGGCATATCGGCCCAATCAAGATAACCATTCCATGAGAAATGATCACTGGATGTCGGTAGCATACCAAAAGAGCTACTGTTTCTGACCGGTATTTTCCCTGCCGCGCTGATACCTATATTATTGTTTTTATCTGCATACAAGATATTTAAAGAAGGTGCCACATGCAGACTTAACGCTTGTCGGAATTGTTGCCAATCCTGAGCATAATTCAACTTGTATAGAGCTTCAAAAGTCGTATCGCCAGCTTCAAGTGCAGACCACTGCAACGAAAGAGTCTGGCCAGAAGCACCGATAAAGTCACTGACCACAGGTCCGTAAACAGAGCTGAGCACCCTCATTTTTACCGGTTTAATTTTCTTTTTTAGTATCTCAGGAAAACCCGGGGCAATATGAATCACTTCTTGCCGCTCTTCAAATTTGAGCCATTTACCCCGAGCTTGATAGAAACTTCCCTGATCAGGATTCATTCTCAAAGAGACAAGATCCTGAACATCGGCAGGTAAACTTGTCCCCCCCCAGGAAATATGCTCATTTGTGCCAAACACAATGATCGGCATACCTACCAAAGTCATACCACTGGCCGTTATATTGTCCCCTTTTAACTTTGCGGCATACCACACAGAAGGAATTTGTAGGGCCAGATGGGGATCATTGGCCAGAATCGGAGAACCGTTTGCCGTTAACTTTCCTGAAATTACCCAAGCATTACTACCAACATTTTTACCACCAAGCAAGTGTTGCTGGCTGACATTGACAGCGATATCCGCTATTGATGCTGATGCAAAGGCGTAATTATTATTCGAGGTGACGACATCGGGAAATAAGCTCGCATAATGCTGTTCGGATAACATTTTTTGCGAAATCTGTCGCTGGGATTCGAGAAAAGCGTTGCCTCCAAGGGTTAACGCAAATAGTTTCCCCATAGCAATGGAATCAGCAGGCGACCAGGGTTCAGGGAGATAATCAAACAGCTCAAATTCAGCTGGTAATTGCTCAGCTTGATTGATCCACGCATTAACTCCCTGCGAATATGATTCCAGAGCTTGTTTAGCTCCGGCTCCCAACCTTTGCTGAGCTCGTTCAGAGGCACGGTAAAGCCCTAAAGTTCTCATCCATTTATCCGTGTCCAGCTGGTCAATACCAAAGATTTCACTTAAGCGCCCCTGAGCCAGTCTTCGGTTATGCTCCATCTGCCAGAGCCGATCCTGAGCTTGAATAAAGCCCATGGCAAAAAACACATCATTATCACTCTTACCAGTGATCGCCGGAATACCAGCTTCATCTCTAACAATGACCACTTCATCGTTAATGCCGTTTAATAATACCGGCTGCTCTGCGTCAGAGACACTTTCGCACAGCATATTGTAGCCAGTGAGAAATACAGCAAAAAGCGGAGTAATAATGAATAAACCAAAGCGAGAAACTATCGGAAATCTAGTTAACATCCCATTAATACCTACTTAATTTTCCAATACTCAAACCCAATACTTGGCTTAAGTCCAGCATATAAAACCAAATAAAGGTTGCGCGAATTAAGCCTTTTAAGTTGCTATACCGTAAAATAGTGGTTAAAGATACTAGCACATTAGTCAACTGAAAATACAAACATTTTTATAGTGAACTTCACAAAATGCTAAAATCCCCCTTAACTGACTATAGCCAAAATCAAGTTAAAAGCACGGAGGCAAAGGAGCTGGCAGTATATCTATTATCTCCTGATTTGATGGCTTTTAATTATGTAATATTCATGTTATAAAATCAGTTTAAATATCAAAATTAGGAATATTTTCAGCCAATGGACGTCATTAGATCCCCCGCCAAAAAAAACAAGAAGAAATCCATCATATTTCTGCTGAGCCTTATTTTCCTTGGGGTCTTATATGTATCGGCAAGAGGACAATCTGACAGCATACCTAACATTGAACGAGACAAACTCATCTGGGGCACTGTTCAACGGGGAGATTTGCAAGTACTCGTTGGCGGCTATGGTGTCTTACGTTCTAAAAAGCAAACTCTTATCACTTCCCAGACTCCGGCTACGGTGAAAGAAATATATTTGCGCCCCGGAGCAAAAGTTGAGCCAGACAGTGTGATTATGCAACTTAATAATCCTGAAGCACTTAAAAACCTAGAAGCAGCTAGAATAGCCTTAGCAAAAGAAAAAGCGAACCTGAGAAGGCTAAAACTCAGTAACCGTCAGAAATTATTAGCAGAGAAATCCAAGCTCGCCGAATTGAGCTCTGAATATGAGGTGGCAAAACTGAAAAAAATTGCCGAACAGAAGCTGGTGCAAAACGGTATCGTCTCCAGTATAACCTACCAAACCACAGTGCTGAACGTAGAACAAATGAAATTGCGGGTTAATTTACTCGAAGAAGCTTTGGAGCAATACAAAGCAGTAAACCAAGAGGTTGAAAACATTCAGCAAGAAGCAATCAATGAATATGCCAATTTATACCGTAGCGCAGCCGAGCAAGTCGAACAGTTAACGGTTAGAGCCGGCCTGGCGGGTATTTTACAACGCATGCCTGTTGAATTAGGACAAAGTGTCACCGCTGGCCAGGAATTAGCCTTAGTCGGCAGCAAAGATGACTTATTGGCGATGATAAAAGTCTCTCAGTCAAATGCGGACCAGCTGCAAATTGGTCAGCAAGTCAGCGTGAAATCAATACAAGACAAAATGGCCGGAAAAATAAGCCGAATCGCTCCACAAGTCAATGAGGGGACAATCGAGGTTGAAATTACCTTTGACGCTCCAGCGCCACCTTCGGCTCGCCCTGAATTAAGTGTCGACGCAGAAATCGTTATCACCACTTTAAGAGATACCCTCTTTATTGAACGCCCCATCAATGCCCAAAAAGGTAGCCAAATGGAATTATTCAAATTAGACCCTGAAAACGAATGGGCTGAGAAAAAGTTGATCAGCTTTGGCAATGAATCGGGCAATCAAATAGAAATATACGGTGGTGCGGTAGAAAATGATCGGTTGATTTTGTCCAATCTGACAAATTTCAAAGATGCCGATCGGATTCACATTTTAAATTAACACAGTCAATGAATAAGATTATCTACTAGCCCGCTTAAGGAGAATTCCTATGGCATCTAAAACTAGTTAAAAAGGCCCTGAAAAATCTGTTCTGTGCTCAAGTCACCAAAGGGCTACACATTCTCGAGCAGATTAGCCAATGTAATATAACAATTATTATAAAGAAAAAGGAAAGATAATGAGCAAGCCTATTCTTACCATGAAGGGGATCAGTAAGGTTTATCGCACGGGGGAAATGGATACCTATGCACTTAAAGACATCAATTTAACCATAAACCAAGGAGATTTTATTTCAATCAGCGGTCCTTCCGGCTGTGGTAAGTCAACCTTGCTCTCCTTATTGGGCTTACTGGATGTGCCTGATAGCGGTCAGTACTTCATCGGTGATCAGGACGTCTCCAATCTTTCATTAACGGAAGCGGCTTATGTTAGATGTGAGAAACTCGGTTTTGTTTTCCAGTCATTCAATTTAATTGACGAACTCTCTTTATTTGAAAATGTTGCTATGCCGTTGCGTTATCGAAGAGAAAAACTGAGTGAGAAAGCGATCCAAGAAAAGGTAATGCATAGCTTAAGCACAGTGGATATGACCCACAGATCTGCACATAAGCCAAATCAACTGTCCGGGGGACAGCAGCAACGGGCAGCGATTGCCCGGGCACTTGTTGGCTCGCCGACGCTTTTATTGATTGATGAAGCTACCGGAAATCTGGATTCTAAAAACAGCGATCAGGTTATGGAGATGTTCATTCGGTTAAATGACGAAGGAACCACCTTGTGTATGGTTACTCATGATACCCACTGTGCTGATATGGCGAAAAGAAGGCTAGATTTACTTGACGGTAAACTTGAAAACTCATCGATAGTAGAGCAGATTTCTGTATGAGCATGATCAGGGAATTTCAACTCGCCCTTAACTCTTTATCCCGAGTGAAAGGCTACAGTGCAGCTATTATCTTAACTTTAGGGATTACTCTTGGCGCTTTAGTCGCTATTTTTATGGTTAATTACCAGCTACTTTCGGCCCCCTTACCTTATGATAATCAGGACAGGTTGTTTATCTCCAAAGGCAGCTCATTTAGGGATAGTGAAATAAAACTCAGCGACACTTCACCATATCCAGCGCTTATAGATGCCTATAGCTTCAAAGATACTGATTTCGAAAAAAAAGCCTTAATTAATTTTAATGTCGATGTTATTCGCAACTTCCCTGCCTCTCCCAGAGTTAACCTGAGCTATATTACGCCGGAATACCTGGATATGCTCCAAACCCCTTTTGCCCTTGGCCGGAATTTCAATGCCCAGGAAGGACTAGGAGCAAAAGCACCAGTTGCCGTCATCAGTTACGAAGCCTGGGATAAGCTATTTAATAAACGCCAAGACACTATTGGCCAAACGTTACGTTTTGGCGAGGTAAACTTTAAAATCATCGGTGTCACCGCGAAAAATTTTGTTGAACCCGAGCTTGTGTCCGTTGGCAGGTTAACCGATGTGTGGTTAGCCTGGGACTTTAACTTAACCGAAGAGGGTTGGCGCCACTCCTGGGGGGGACAATTATCGAACCATCACCTTATCGGACTGTTAAAACCAGGGGTAAATCCAGAACAGGTATCCCACCAGTTAACGAGCCGATTAAATAACCGCTATCGTCAAGAGCTGGCTGGACGCTCATTTTTTAAATCATCGAGTATAGATTTCGTGCTCACTTCTTTTCGGGAAAAAATTATTGGCGACAGTTATCAGCAAACCCTGTTGCTCTTTACCGGTGTTTTTCTGTTATTGATGATCGCTGTCGCCAATACCATGAATTTGATCTTGGCGAGAGCGGCGAACAGACAGAGGATCATGGCCATTCAAGCAGCTTTGGGTGCACAAAAAAGCGATTTGTTCCGATCCATCTTAATTGAAATGTCCCTGTTAATGTCTGCCACCGTTGTATTCTCTCTGATTTTTTCCTATGCTGGCATAGACCTGATTAAACAGCTGAAACTCGATTGGCTGCCAAGAGCAAATGAATTGAGTTTTAACTGGCTCTCCATTGTTTTTTCAACCTTGGTCTCCGGGCTGATCGCATTAGTCACAACCATCCTAGTTAACAGGCAACTTGACTACCGCAAGCTAAGCCAGATGATGCAAAGCGGCGGTAAAGGCACAGCGCTGCAAGTATCGAAAAAGGTACGAAACATATTAATACTGAGTCAGGTTGCCCTTGCTACCACTATGCTTTGCGTCGGCGTACAGGTTTTTCATCAGTCAATAAGCAATATCATCCAGCCGTCAGGTCTTGCCACAGATAACGTTTATCAGGTTAAAGTCGATATCGGTATCACAAGACTTGCCTCCACCAAAGTGCTGGAAGATAATTTAAGAGCCACTCGCAAATTGTTTACCGAGAACCCTAAAATCAGCAGTGCCAGTATTGCCATGGGTTTTCCACTGTCGGCATCAACGGATGAGTATTTTTTCAGTTATTTATCCGAAGATGCCGAATTCCAAAAACAGCAGCAGGGCGTGGTTTCATTAATTGATGAGAACTATCTGGATATACTACAATTTGAGCTGATTAAAGGCAGAAATTTCACCTCCAGTGATTATGATAATGTTAAGAATGTCATAATAATCAATCAGGCTTTCGCAGATAAACTAGCACCCGGGGATGAGGTGATAAGCAAACGCTATTATTGGCTTAATGCGCCAGGAAATTCCCCCTATGAGGTGATTGGTATTGTCAGGGATCTGACCTTGCCCAACACGGAAGAGCTACCTAGGGTATTTATTCCTTATATGGCATTTGATTTCCCTGAGTTCTTGCTAGAAGTCTTGCCCAAGCAAAGCCTGTCAGCCATCGAACTGAACCAAATGATGGCGAAAGTAAACAAAGAGTTTAAAGTATCAAAATTAATTGATATTAAAAATGCCCATGACAGGCTAGTTCATCATGATAAATTTCTTGCCAGTGCTGCCGCAGTATTGACCCTGTTGACAATATTTCTAGCCTCTGTAGGGGTTTACGGAATATTAACCTACAGCATCCAGCTACGCCGCTCTGAGTTAGGAATTCGTATGGCAATTGGTGCCACACCCGCAACCATTTACATAGAAATCATACGTGAGAGTTTTATCACTGTTTTGGCAGGACTTGCTGCGGCAGGAGTAATACTTGCCGGACTCTGGCTATGGCTGGAAAACACCTCATTTGTTGACGAACTAAGTGTCTGGGGTGCTCTATTTCCCGTGCTGTTGATCATAATATTAACGGCTCTGGCCAGCTTATTTTCGGTATGGCAAATAATCAGCAAGCCGGCTATTCACTCTTTACAAAATGCGCAATAGCAGACTGACAACTGTAACCAGAGAACTTCTGGGTGATCCGGTTACAGTATTTACAACATAGAAGTAGGGATAAAACCATGCCTAAGGTTAAAGGTGTCATATCATGTTTACGGTGCCTTTATCATTTTATCCCTTGCCAGGTTTGTATGCGTTAAATAAAGCTATATTTTCATAAAAAAACTCGATAACATTTATCTTTAAAATCACAGCCTTATCTGTTTTTTTATTTGAACAGGCCAGTCCAACAATTTTTTGAAGGAAGAGATACCATTATGTCGAAGATGTTGGTCAAACTTTATTCTATTTTTTTCATGTTCACTTTAACAGCTTGTGCCCCCAGCACAGTTCATCTTCATAGCTATAAAGTGCCTGATGCCAAAAAAAACGAAATAGTAATGGCATTGAAAGCAACTGGATTTAAGGTTTTGATAAGCGAACGCAAGCCACCATTACTGGCTTTGGGCAGCTTCATTATTTATCCAAAAGATAATGGCGACAATGACGATTTAGTTAAAATTCTCAATATCATTAATGAAAAGGGATACTCTACAGGATTAATTGCCAAAAACAGGGTCAGAAATCACGAATACTGGGACAGTAACAACATTGGCCTTTATCTGGTAGAAACCGACGGCCTGATGTCTATGCAGGAGCAGTTGGCTGCTGAGTTTGCAGTTGATATTTCAGAAGTCGAATTTACAAGCACGAACTGTTCCAAGCTCTACAGACTCACTTTTGACAAAGGCGGAAATGCAATGGTTAATAAAATACCGTTGCTCTGGTCAAGAAATGGAGATACTTTGAGCATTTCACAACAAGGTAACAGGCAAAAATTTACCTATTCGAACAAATATGAAAGAAACGGGGTCGCAAGAGAGCTGGTTATGCAATTAGAACCCTATGAAAACAGCGAGCTTGAAAACATTGAATACTTGAATTGCAAATATCAAAGCCGTACCCCGCTGATTGAATAAGGACGACTGGCTCCCAGCTTTCGACTGCAAGATAAGCGTACGGGATCATATTGTTCATTTCTGCTAACGATTAACCAATATCTGGCAGATTACTGAGCAGGTTGCCAAAGCTTCATCTCTCACGGGGCATAGATACTGGTCTGGCGATTGAATTATCTTTAACCGCAACCTCCATCCACTAATGTTTTTCTCAATAAGGAAATGGTATGTCACAAGCTCAAGTCATGAACTTTCTGAATGAAGTTGCCATGAAATTCCCAGATGCAATATCTTTTGCCGCAGGCAGACCCCATGCAAAGTTTTTAAATCACTCTAATTGGGAAAGGCATCAGGCCGTTTTCACTGATTATATTGCCGAACAGAGGGGAATTAGCTTTGCAACAGCAGCCAATCAAATTTGCCATTATGGGCCAAGCGCAGGTATCATTAACCCGATAATACAAAAATATCTGGCAAACGATGAAGATATACAGGTGGATGAAGCCAACATAGTGATCACTAATGGCTGCCAAGAAGCCCTGCTGCTGGCCTGCCTGAATGAACTTAAAGCACCTTCGGATTGCGCCCTAACAATAGATCCGAGTTATGTCGGGTTTTCCGCTATGGTAAATACCCTAGGCAAGCGTGTAGAACCATTAGAATTGCACAAGCTGACCGATATTCAGCAAACCCCTTTTCAATTTAACTGGGACTACTTGAAAGAGAAAGTCGCCCAATTAAAACAACAAAATATTACCGCAAAACTTCTTTATATCAATCCTGATTTCAATAATCCCCTCGCCTACCAATTATCGCTACGAGAACGCCAAGAGCTGCTCAATATCTGCCACGAATTGAATTTGCGCATTATAGAAGACGATCCCTATTCCAGATTCAGATTTACTAACAGTCGGCAGCCATCTTTAAAAAATCTGGATAATTTTGGCCTCGTATACCATATAGGCTCCTTTTCCAAAACCTTCTGCCCCGGTGTACGTATAGGTTACATTGTGCCTCCTAATGAAGTCATAGCCCAGGCATTGGCCACCATAAAAAGCTTAACCTCGGTCAATACCAGCTCGATATCACAAAGTGTGATCGGCGGCTGGCTGATAGAGCAGCAATACTCCCTCAACAATTGGATGAAGCCTATAAACCAACATTATTCTAACCAATGCCATGCCATGCAAACTGCCCTGACGGAAAACTTCCAACATTATGAAGATATTAAGTGGAATAGCCCTAGCGGTGGTTTCTTTTATGTAATTAAAACTCCATTTGATTTTACCAAAGAGCACGTCACAGCTTGTGCCAAACAAAATAAGGTCATCTGCATGCCGGTCAGTTTTTTCTCTCTATCCCCTCAGATTTGGGATCGCTATGTAAGGCTTTCATTTAGTTATTATGATCCGGATAAAATTCATGAGGGAGTAACAAACTTCAGCCGGTATTTAGCCAGACATAGCTAAGCTCTTTTTATTTCTTGCTAAACACAAATATTAAAGAGCTACCAGTAACAACATCAGCACAAATTGGTGAAGCCTGTCGGCAGGGCAATGTAGCTAGGGCTTGGTATGTCCATTTTCGGCCTCTCAGGGTATACCTATAGCTCCAATTTTAGTACAGCTCATTAGTAGAGTTATGCTACCTCAAGATAATCCGTTGGGGTTTAATCTCTCAGTGCGTCGTTAGGCCATTCATAATTATAAATATCTAACCATTCATCTATAATGTCACGAACCTGCTGAAGTGACTCAAACAGAGATAAATCCAAGACTTCTTCTCGATAGCTGCGATTAAATCGCTCTACATATCCATTCTGATATGGACTTCCTAGTTTAATAAACTCAAGTCTCATGTACTTTTGAGCAGCCCAATTTTTCAAAGCGATCGACGCAAATTCAGGAGTATTATCCACCCGAACTTATCTTGGCTTCCACGCCATGTAATGACACGTTCCAACACTCAGATAACGCGCTCAGCCATGAGGCTTTTATCAACCTCAATAGCTGACACTTGACGGTTGTAGTCATCAAGCACGTTCAGTGTTCTAAAACGATATCCGTAGTTGAGCGTATCGCTAATAAAGCCACTCTTTATGCTTGTTCAGAGCCCTTAACTGCCTCTGAAGCGCATGTTGGTATAAACACTGAGACTTAACCATGCCACCTCACGAGCAAAAGCCACGCTGACTCCAAATCAAGCTCGCAAGTACTTGACTCAAGCTCTGTGTCTACTTGTTTACGGCTGGAGATAATTTCCTAAGCATTGGGTGTTTTAGACTAAGGGTCGCAAACATATCTTTGAGTTTACGGTTTTCATCTTCAAGCTCTTTTAAGCATTGAACATCATGGGCTCCATCCCATCATATTTAGAACGCCACTTATAAAATGTGCTCTGACCAACACCATGTTTACGACACATCTCTGGCACTGGAACACTAGTCTCAGCTTCTTTGATCATGCCCACGATATGTGTTTCAGTAAACTTACTTTTTCGCATCGTAAAATTTCCTTCTTCTGTTGATAGAAACTCCCCAGCGGTCTCTTTGTATATCCAGACAATAGGCAATCTCGACTTTTACCTACATAAATTCATTTTAAGGATGCAACGTAATACCTTTCACTACGAAAATTAGCGCCTTCCTCTTCTATTAATGGTTAATACTCCCACTTACTTTAGCTCTAGTGATTAACTCATAAATATTCATCCAAACTAACCGCGCCACCTGATTGAGGAACCTTGTTATCAATTTAATCAAACACGTCCCCATGATGACCAAAAATGCTGGTCATAAAACTTTATGCTGGTTCTGACAGTTTAACCTTATCTAAAAAACAAGGCTCAGACATACCGGTCAGTACTAAACGCTCTCCCGTAAAAGACTCTCGACCATGAGCAACCAGCATATTGTCCACCATCAGCACATCTCCAGCTTGCCATGGAAAAGTGACTTTTTCTGCTTCATAAGCCTGAATTAAGGTTTCAATGACTTCTTGCTCTATCGGCGAACCATCACCATAAAAGGTTTGATTAGGTAATTCTTGATCACTAAAAGAATCACGCAGGAAGTGCTGCATGTTGGGATCTAAAGTAGCCAAATTAAAAAAAGTGCAATGGTTAAACCAACAATTTTCATTGGTTGCAGGGTGCTTAGAAGCTATTGGCCTTAATTGCCTGGTAGTTAGGGCAATATCGTCCTCTCCCCATAAAAAATCAATTTGATTATTGCGACAGTAGTTCTCAACTTGCTCTTTGTCTTCAGTTTGATAGCAATTCTGCCAACTAACATACATGTATTTCATGAAGTTTCGCTGGTATAAATAGCCTTTCTCAATAAATTTATTTCTGATGGCTTCGGGAATACGTTGGAAAACTTTCCGAGTATCCGCTAGTGGAGTACAGCCTCCGGATTCTGCCGCAGTGTGGCAATTAAAATAGATATGTAACGGGAAAGTCAGATTAAATGATTGTTCTGTATGCAGGAAAATTTCATGTTCCTTGGGCTGCGAAGTCGATGTATAAATATTTCCAGAAACAGCGTCCCTTGGTGAAGAACGTTCCATATATTTAATAGCTTTAGAGCTGGTGGCTTCAATAACTTGCTCAAATGCTTCTGCCGAGTCAACATCAAAACCTCGAAACAACACGGCACCATATTGTTCTTTTTTAGCAGTAATATATCTTTTGTTTTTCTCAGCCCATTCAACCAAGTTTATAGATGTATCTTTTGCTGTAATAACAAGTGGCAAGCTTTGCTCCGGTGAAATAAAACTTGTAGTTATGGAACGCTCGGCTTCTTCTGTAATAACGTTGTTCATGTTCACAATACTTATCCTTAGAGGTTGTTGATTTTTGTCTGAAAAATAGATGGTACAGCAACAAGGTATAATGGTTTCGCTAAAAGTCAAACATATCCCATAAATGGATGTTGCTATGCCTAGAACGATGTTAACAGATAAAATGTGAGCGTTTCTTAAAGAAATTCTACGTGAAATAGGTCGTGTTTATAATAAGTAGAGCATAAGTCTACCTTAGAAGACATACTGTATCGAATGAGAGCTGGTGTTCAATCACGTAATTTTCCGAAGAAATCTGGCCTATAAAACGCTGGTTTCAGACGCTTGAACCTCTAGTCGAAAAAGGATATTGGACAATATTTTTAAAAAGCCGTCGTCAATTAGTGATGCCCAATGGCTGCTTATGGACGGAAGTCTTGTCAAAGCCCATTCTGGTCGCAGTAGTGCTAATAGCATGACTGATGAAGCTCTGATAATACGACAACAATTCACCTGCTGGTTGTTAGTAGCAGTCTACATGTTCACTTTGAGCTCTCAGGTGGGCAAGTGCATGATGTTGTTCATTCGAAGAGCCTTATTAAACAGTCACCTAGAGCTTAGCTTTCCAGAGCAGTAAACTGTTAGTATCGCAGTATGGCGGTGCCAGTCACAGTGTATTGTACTTTCATCATCTGCTTTTCTTACAGGCTTGCGACCTTTCTTGCGGCTTCAACACGGTATAGTTTTTGAAGATGGTTAAGCGCCTAATCTACTTTTTTGCTGTTTGACCTTTAGCCTACCTGTCTGTGGCTTCTTTAAATTTACGTCTTCCGTGTGCTCAACAACCAAAAGACAACTATTGCTTGCTCTATACGCAACTTAGTACGCTAATTATAAAATTTCTTGGTACTAACTTCGTCCTGCAGGCAAAAATCAGCGACGGATAACTCGCTTTCTACTTGTTGCTCTATAAGCAGCCAGGCATTATAAGCTCCAAGTTTTACTTTATGAGTCTGGCGCTTCAGCGGCTAGATGAGGTTTGGGTGACGCTTACAATCAGCCTAATATCGTTCAAACGGAAGATGATCTAATGGCTAAGCGAGTGCAACAGAAACACAATCAGCTCAAAGTGATCAGTAATAGTCCTGATCACCCGAGCTGGGAGATCACCGCTGATAATGCCGACAGTCACGGCATTGCAGGGCGTGTTGTTTGGTGTGATCGCAGTATCTAAACTGCAATGTCACTATCAGTGTGATGCTGGAGCATCACACTGATTTAGCCAGCTTTTCCTGCACATTGGCTGTATTCACAAATTGACTCAACACCAATGAGCACACCGCAAGTGCAGCACCAAAGTAAAATACTAAGGATTGATCGTATAACCATACTAAGCCAAAGCTTGCTGGGATCACTACTGCTGCAATATGGTTAATGGTAAAGCTAACCCCTGCCGTTGCTGCGATGTCTTCTGGCCGAGCAATTTTTTGAAAATAAGTTTTGAGTGCAATGGCCATCGCAAAAAACAGATGGTCGATGACATAAAGCGCTGCTGCAAAGCTTGCTGACTCTACTAATGCATAACCAATAAATACAAAAATGAGTCCCACATATTCGATTGTCAGTGTTTTACGCTCACCAATATGCCCAATCATTTGACCAATCTTGGGGGCGATAAATATGTTTATCAAATGATTCAACATATAAAGCGCGGTGATCTGTGCAACATCAAAACCAAACTTTTCCACCATTAAGAAACCCGCAAACACCATAAATATTTGTCTTCTCGCGCCCGAGAAGAAAATCAAGGCGTAATATAGGCTGTACTCTTTTCTCAAAATGAGCTTTTTATGCTGCGTAGTATGCATTTCAAAGGTTGGAAAGCCGATAAACATAAATAGCGCAATGATAAAGCCAACCCCTCCAATAAGCAGATACATCCACTGATAGTCTGCGGAGAAGTAGCTAAAACCCAGCCATATAACTGCATAGGCGATCAGAGAGGCAATGGATTTAATAGAGAGCAAGATACCAAGTTTGGCCGGTGCCTCATCTTTATTGAACCATTGTAAACTGAGTGATTGATTCAATGTCTCGAAATAGTGAAAACCTATCGACATTAACACTGTAGTTGCATACAAACCATAAATAGTAGGCAACAAGCCGGTAATGGCGACGCCAAGCGACAGCAAACATAAACTGATCAGTGCGAAGGTCTGCTCCTTTAACACCAATAAAACAAATACCGCTGTAAACGCTAAAAACCCGGGGATCTCACGCAAGGATTGCAACATTCCCATATTAGCGCCATTGAAGTTTGCGGTTTCAATCGCAAAGTTATTGAGCATGGCCATCCAGCCTGCAAACGTAACGGCCATAACTACGGTAGCAAGCACTAAGAAATTAAAAGGACTTTGCCATCCTTGAGAAGCATTCTTCATGATTATCTCCACATAAAGCACAACTATTAAAAAGTTATGGCTATAATATGGCTACACGTTAATTTCTGATATACATAATTATGCCAAGTTCTTTATCAAAACAGACAACTTCTCCTTGGCGTATTCAGCCCAAATATAAGCGCTTCTTAAAGCCAACCCTTGGTCGACCAATTCTGCCAAGAGCGGTAAAAAAAGCGGAGTGGGAGCATGTTCAACGGCACCAACATGAGTGGGGGCAGCTTGCATATACAAGCAATGGAGTCATCACAATTGTAACTCCTGAAGGCACTTTCGTGATCCCTCCCGACCAAGCTTTGTGGCTACCTCCGGGCCTTCCGCATGAGACGTATTGTCGCTACGGTGGAGATTTTCGTAGCGTCTATATCGACAATAAATACACCGAGTTGCTAGGGAATAAAGCAAAGCTAATTGCGGTAGATGAACTACTGAAGCAATTTATACTGGAGATCTGTACTTGGCAGGAAGAGTACCACTTAGATGAAAAAACAGAGCGATTTATTACGGTCTTTATTGATAGATTAACATCAGCTACAACGTGCCACTTTTTTATTCCAAGTGCACAGGATGCTCGGATCTTACCCATTGTGACCGAGCTACATATAAATCCAGGATGCAAAATAAGCTTGGAGGCCTGGAGTGATCAAGTCGGCGCATCAACCCGGACACTCAACCGCTTATTCCACAAATGTTTTATGATGGGCTTCAGTGATTGGCGCCAAAAACTAAGAGCTATCAAAGCGATTGAACTTTTGAAAGATGGATATTCTCAGCAACAAGCAGCTGAATATTTGGGTTTTGAATCTACCGCCGCATTTAGCAATGCGTTTAAAAAAGTCTTTGGCAAACCGCCGGGGCAATACCTCAAGAAATAACATCTTTCAAGATTACTGCGATTGCCAGTACCCCAACTAACCATACATTGCTTAATGTAAAAAAGGGCATATCAATGTATGCCCTTTTTATGTTCACATTCTTTATCTAAGCCTTAATGACGCCTAAATTAGAATTGATAAGTGATTGCACCGTAGTACATACGACCAATGTTATCGTAACTCGCAGTCCCAACACCGGTTCCTGTGGTGTAACCAGGCAAGTCTCTGTCAAATACGTTGTCTACCCCTAATTCAAGCGTAATACCATTCTCGAAACTGTAACCACCACGAATATCCGTGATGAAATAGGTACCATAGCCCATCAAACTATTTGGATCGGGGTTTTTCTCAAGCTCTTGCTCGGTATATCGACTTACTTCATCTAAGTAGCGAGTCTTTGAACCGAACTGCCAATTACCTACTTTATAACCAAGAGAAAGCATTGCCTGCCACTCAGCTTCACCCTCAGTGCCAGCATTTTGAATAAAGTCAGTCGGGTCAACTTGGAATGGATACTCTTTTCTACTAATTAGGTAAGTACCGATCAAGCTAGTTGTCATACGCCCTTCAAGTAGGTCAAAGTCGTAACCAAATTCGAAATCAACACCTTCAGCACTTTGCTTTGCTACGTTTTGTGTGATTGAGCGAATATTTCTCAGCTCACCATCAGCATCGCGCGTGATCAAAGCACAGAATTGGTTATCTATACCTGTAAGTGAATCAACACACTTGTCTAGAATATCTTGTCCAGCTACCGCATCGATTGCGTCGTCAATTTCTATTTTCCAGTAATCTAGTGTTACGGTGAAACCTTCTATCGCCTCTGGAGTGTACACTACACCATAAGTAACACTATCTGACTCTTCTTCTTTTAATTCAGGGTTACCACCAGATAATCCAGGAATAGAAGAAACTGTCGCTATAGCATCAAAATCTACAGGGATCCCTAGCGCATCACAGTTTGCTCTACGGTTTGCATCCTGGACTTGTCCCTTTTGACAAGGATCGGTAATGCTACTGAAGAAAGTTTCGCTCTGAGGGCCGTATAATTCTGTGATGTTTGGTGCACGCATAGCCTGCGACTTTGTAGCACGAATACGCAACTCATCTGTCACAGTCCAGTTGATACCGGCTTTCCAACTTAAAGTGTCACCAATCGTTGAATAATCAGCAAAACGTGCGGCCAAATCAAATGATAAGTCCTGAGCTAGCAATACATCAGATAGTAATGGAATCGAAATCTCTGTAAATGCTTCTCTTACCGTGAAGTCACCATGCTCCTCTTGGATTGCATTCAAGAATGTTGCACCTGTTGCCGCGAAAGCGTCAGGTAGCGAATCACTTTCTTCTTTACGATATTCAACACCAAAGGATACCCCAACATAGCCAGCAGGTAGTTCATAGATAGCGCTATTACTGATGTTAGCGTTGAATACGGTTTGCTTGATGGTAGATTCACTAATACTTGTGGTATTAAACCAAGCGGCAGCTTCGTCGCTCACGGCACCATAACCAAAGAGGCTCGTTGGCACACAACCTGCAGCACGAGCTTCCACATCACGACAGACGATATCACCGTTTGCTAGCTTAATTGCATCTGCAGACTGTTTAACACGTGCTTTAATCGTATTGCCGGCATTAGTCTGAGACGTTTCTGTTTTACCATATACAGCCGAAACATCGAAATCCCAGTCGTCAGCAACCACACCTGTTGCACCAACTACAAATCTAGTTGTTTCTCGCTCATTAAACTCATATCGACGCCCAGCATCTTCCATAAAACGGTGCATAGCAAATTGTTCCACACCTTTACTATCCATCAACTGAGCAAGTGATTCATGGATATAAGCATTATCACGTTTGATAATAAATGCACCCGTTCCACGACTATTGCCATATTCAAAAAATGATGGTTGGCCAATGGAGTCCGCTTCTGATTTAACATATTTCGCTGAAGCATATGCGTTAATATCAGTCGTAATATCGTAGTTGGCTTTGATATTTACATTGGTATTTTCAAAAGTGGGTTGCAGTTCTGTGTAACGAGTTAAATCAAGAATGTCACAGTCACCAGAGCACTTCCCGTAATCGCTGTAAGTTGTACCAAGTTTTTGAGGTCTGACACTGCCATCTGGGTTAAAGATATACCAAACATCTTGGTCATTTTCTACTAAATAGAAGTTACCTTCTTTAGCATCGTCAAACCAACCGCCATTAGGAATAGTTAGTTTATCTGGTACACCATCGTGAACATAGTTACCGTTTTCGTCTCTATAATCTTTATCTGCTGGGTTTGACACACTAGTGATAGGCGCACGAGTTTGAGCCCTATCTTTTGCTGTCATACCATCTTGTTTCACATGAGAAACAGAGATACCAACATTACCTTTACCACCATCAAAGTCTACACCGTAAGACAGGCTGAACTTTTCGTTTTCATAAGGGCCTTCTTCAGCACTACCTTTAGATACACTCAGGTCAAACCCTTGAATGTCTTTTTTCAAGATAAAGTTAACAACACCTGTTACAGCATCTGCGCCATATACAGCAGACGCGCCACCAGTAATGATTTCTACACGCTCAATCCAGTTTGATGGAATATTGTTTACATCGACTGCAGAAGAGCCAGGACTGCTTCCTACGTGACGCTTGCCATCAACAAGCACCAAGGTTCTAGCAGTACCCATACCACGCAAATCTAGCATGCTCAATCCAGCAGTACCGATATTTCTTCCGCCATTCGCGAGAGAGTAAGTGTTTGCAAGTGCAGGCAAATCATTTAACGCTTCACCAATATTCGTTACACCACTTGAGAGCAGTGACTCTCCACTGATCACCGTAACTGGTGCGGGAGCAATAGCACCTTCTCTTAAAATACGAGAACCTGTTACCTGAATTTTTTCAACTTCTTCCACATTGGAGTTTTGTTCCGCAAGCACACTTGTCGAGATAGATGCAAGCGCACAGCTTACAGCAAAAAATACAGGCGTTCTTTTGATTACTGGATTACTTTTGTTCATCTCTTACTTTATACCTTCATTTATAAGTATTATTCTTTACGACCCAATAGATAAACTATTTTTTTACAATAGAAAAATCAAGATAATTTTTCTCTATTATACAAAAAATAACTATGCAGTTAAATTGAATTTAAAACCAGGAATTGGAAATTTAAAAGAAAATAAAACCCTTAAAATCACAAAAATGTTAAAACCATATATTTTTAATTAATTTAATTTTACATTTCAACAACTAAAAAAGAATACCCAATTGAACAAACAAGTAATGAAAAATAAATCAAAAATGTTACAAGTTATTTAAAATTACATTCAATAAATAAATTTCAATTACTATTGAAAAGCAAATAGATACCTGCATCATTTAAAAAAACTCGCTCACCAACGCCTATAACCTTTACATAGTGATGAGCCTAGAAGCAAGAACACTAAATTAAAAACTATCCCATTTTATTCAAAAAAATATTCAACACTCGCAGTTCTCAGCCACACAAACTAAGCCGCTAAAAATCAATCTGACTGAACCTAATACAACATGCTTTCAAGTGCTTAGCGGATAAACCACCTCCGATCATGCTGCACTGTGCTGATCTGGTGGTGGGAGTGAGTGTGGGAGTAGGAGCGAGTTTACCTCGCGAGATTTTTAAATCACACATAGCAAAAAACCGCCGCGTTGCTGCAACTGGTTTTGATGTACATGGGTGCTCCATACTATTCTGAGCCGAAGCTTTTATTGCAACCTATCGACGGGTGAACCACCTCCTACCATGTTGCACTATGCTGATACTGTGGTAGGAGCGAGTTCACCTCGCGATGTGTTGATTGGCTTGCGAGGTTTTATATCTCAAATCTCTACACCCCAAACAGCAAAAAACCCGTCGTATTGTTGAAACGGGTTTTGATGTACATGGGTGTTCCACATTATTCTTGAGCCGAAACTTTCATTGCAAGCCATCGGCGGGTAAAGCACCTCCTACCATGTTGCACAATGCTGATACTGTGGTAGGAGCGAGTTCACCTCGCGATGTGTTGATTGGCTTGCGAGGTTTTATATCTCAAACCTCTACACCCCAAACAGCAAAAAACCCGTCGCATTGCTGCAACGGGTTTCTCTTATTTGGCCCTGGCGATGTTCTACTTTCACATGGGTAATCCACACTATCATCGACGCTGTTTTGTTTCACTTCTGAGTTCGGCATGGGGTCAGGTGGGTCCAAAACGCTATAGTCACCAGGAAATTCTGTTCATCAATGAAGTCTCCCTCATCAATGTAAATCCGGAAAAAGCTATTAAATTCTTTTGTCTACTTTAGTCTATTAACTTCTGTCGCTTATAAACCACTTTGGCGTTGTATGGTTAAGCCTCACGGGTAATTAGTACGAGTTAGCTTAATGCCTCACAGCACTTCCACATCTCGCCTATCAACGTTGTAGTCTTCAACGGCCCTTCAGTTGACTCTAAGTCAAAGTGAGAACTCATCTCGAGGCCTGCTTCCCGCTTAGATGCTTTCAGCGGTTATCAGTTCCGAACGTAGCTACCGGGCAATGCAATTGGCATCACAACCCGAACACCAGCGGTTCGTCCACTCCGGTCCTCTCGTACTAGGAGCAGCCCCTCTCAATTCTCAAACGCCCACGGCAGATAGGGACCGAACTGTCTCACGACGTTCTAAACCCAGCTCGCGTACCACTTTAAATGGCGAACAGCCATACCCTTGGGACCGACTTCAGCCCCAGGATGTGATGAGCCGACATCGAGGTGCCAAACACCGCCGTCGATATGAACTCTTGGGCGGTATCAGCCTGTTATCCCCGGAGTACCTTTTATCCGTTGAGCGATGGCCCTTCCATTCAGAACCACCGGATCACTATGACCTACTTTCGTACCTGCTCGACGTGTCTGTCTCGCAGTTAAGCTTGCTTCTACCATTACACTAACCGTACGATGTCCGACCGTACTTAGCAAACCTTCGTGCTCCTCCGTTACTCTTTGGGAGGAGACCGCCCCAGTCAAACTACCCACCAGGCACTGTCCTCAACCCCGATTCAGGGGCCTAAGTTAGAACATCAACACTACAAGGGTGGTATTTCAAGGTCGGCTCCACAGAAACTAGCGTCTCTGCTTCAAAGCCTCCCACCTATCCTACACATGTAGGGTCAATGTTCAGTGCCAAGCTGTAGTAAAGGTTCACGGGGTCTTTCCGTCTAGCCGCGGGTACACAGCATCTTCACTGCGATTTCAATTTCACTGAGTCTCGGGTGGAGACAGCGTGGCCATGGTTACACCATTCGTGCAGGTCGGAACTTACCCGAC
>NZ_CP047238.1:37500-107500 GCF_018141345.1 Pseudoalteromonas sp. A22 | reverse complement strand
TATTTCATGAAGAGATGCGATTGCCTTTGCCAAGTGAAGACTCGCTTGTTCATCCAGACTCCAGCTTGATGACACTTGGGCGATAATATCAGACACCACTTCGTATACTCGCAGCGCCTGCTCGGTATCAACATGATAACGCTGAGTGAAACCATCCAATGTGCGCTGACAGATATCAACAGCCTGAAAATCAGGGATCATACTATAAAGTACACCCTCACGAAGTGCGCCACCGGCAAGACCCATAGATTGAATATCCAATGACTTGAATAGTGCAATCAAAATTGCAAGGCCCGATACAAAGACTAAGCGGCGTTCTTCAATTAGCCCAGGTAAAGTTAGCGCAGCCACCGTTTCACATTCAATTGCTTTAAGCTTTACTTCTTCCAACTTGCTTAGCGTCAGTTGTTCATTCTCGCCCATCGCAGCGAAAATTTCCTGAATGGCTTGAACAGTACCTGACGCACCAATGGCTAACTCCCAGCCAAGCTTGATATATTTAGCCTGGATAGGCTGTATTATCTGCTTTGCAGCCTGCTCAGCAGCGTCAAAGTTTTCGAGACTTAATAGGCCATCGCTGAAATACCTATCTAGATAAGTCACACAACCCATATTTAAGCTTTTATACAGTAAGGCATTAAAGCCTTTTCCGATCACGACTTCGGTACTCGCACCACCGATATCAATAACAAGTTGCTTACCTTGACAGGCAGATGTGTGAGCGACACCTTTATAAATGGTTTTTGCTTCCACTTCTCCACTTATCACATTTACCTGATGATTAAGGATCTGCTCCGCTTTTTCGATAAATGTGTGAGCATTAGTAGCCAAACGCAATGTCGCTGTCGCGACAATACTGACATTTTGCTTGGGGATATCCTGTAAGCGCTCAGCAAACAAAGCAAGGCATTCCCATCCTCTTTGCATCGCCTCAAGCGACAATTCATTTTGGTCATTAAGCCCAGATGCCAGCCGCACCTTCCTTTTCACACGGCCAATGGTGTGAATACCGCCTGCCATATGTTTCGCTATCAACATATGAAAGCTGTTAGAACCTAAGTCTATTACAGCGTAAATATCTTCCTTCGAAGCAGTCTTTGCCACTTTTTAAACCTCAACAAATCGCTTTAAGCGCTTACTACTTTACTACCCAAGGTTACTTGGATTGTGGTTTTCTATAGCCACCTGTTCGGCGACCACCACCACGTTGCTTGTTACCACTATTACCATGACCTGAATGACGACGTTTATTTACTTGAGGCGCACGCAAGTCAGTTAATAGTGCTGTTTTATCATAATGAGAAACAGGAATTGCATGCTCTATGTATTCCTCTATCTCATGTAAATTATAGGCGTATTGCTCGCACGCGAAACTAATCGCATGTCCAGATGCACCCGCTCGACCCGTACGACCAATGCGGTGAACGTAGTCTTCTCTGTCATCCGGCAAGTCGAAGTTGAACACATGACTTACTTCAGGAATATGTAAACCACGCGCAGCAACATCAGTCGCAACCAGTAAATCAACATCGCCACGCGTAAACTGCGCTAAAATTGATTGGCGTTTCTTTTGGTTCACATCGCCAGTAAGTAAGCCTGCACGATGGCCATCTGCTTTCAGCCATGCATATACGTTTTCACAGCTGTGCTTAGTATTAGCAAAAATGATTGCCTTCTCTGGCCACTCTTCTTCAATCAAAGTCAGTAGTAAAGGTATTTTGTCATCTGTTGACGGGTGAAATAGCTCTTCTTGAATACGCTTGCCCGTTTTAACATCTGGCTCAATTTGCACATGAATAGGATTGGTCATGTGTTCGAATGCTAACTCTTGCACTCTGTATGACAGTGTTGCAGAGAATAATAGATTTAATCGCTCTTCACGACCTGGCATGCGATTGAACAAATAACGAATGTCTTTGATAAAACCTAAATCAAACATTCGGTCTGCTTCATCTAGCACAACCACTTCGATATCATTGAGGTTATAAGCACCCTGCTTATAAAAATCGATTAAACGCCCAGTCGTTCCGATTAGTATATCCGCGCCTTTTTCCAGTTGAGCCCGTTGTTTTTCGTAATCTTCGCCACCATATACAAGGGCAAGCTTAAGATCACAACGTGGCGCAATGACTTGCGCGTCCTTATGTATTTGGATAGCCAACTCTCGAGTCGGTGCCATAATAATTGCACGAGGTTGCGTTTTTTTATCCTTTTTAGTCTGCAATAGGCGATGACAGGTCGCGGTCAAAAACGCAAGAGTTTTGCCCGTACCAGTTTGTGCCTGACCCGCGATATCGCGGCCTTCACAGATGTAAGGTATACACTTTGCTTGGATTGGCGTACAAAATTCGAAGCCATTTTCCTGTAAACCGGCGACCACTTCCGGCGCTAAAGCAAAGTCGTTGAATTTTTTATTGGTCAAATGTGTCTTAGTCATAGCAATAAAGCATAACGTTTAAACTTGCAATAAGAAACAAGAGTGTTTAAATACGCATTAAATATTTCGCCTAATTCTAACGGAGAGCGTAATGAGCGACAAAATTATCCAACTAACTGATGACAGCTTTGAAGCTGACGTAATCAAATCTGACAAGCCTGTACTAGTAGATTTCTGGGCAGAATGGTGTGGCCCTTGTAAGATGATTGCGCCTATCCTTGATGAAGTTGCAGAATCACACGGTGACCGCGTAGCGATCGGCAAACTAAATATCGACCAAAACGCAGGTACTCCACCTAAGTACGGTATCCGTGGTATTCCAACACTATTACTGTTTAAAGATGGTGCAGTAGCAGCAACTAAAGTTGGTGCTCTTTCTAAGACTCAACTCGTTGAGTTCCTAGAAAACAACCTGTAATTCAAGTTGTTACACACTCTGCGGCATAACTGCCGCAGTTGTGAAGCTGATCTATATCATTTTTAATAGAATAAAATTTGTATAAACACTGGACGACCCGACGCCTAGCTGCTAACTTATAAAGCCACAAACCTTTAAGCTTTATCAAATCAACCTCTCTCGTGAAACTAACGAGAATGACAACTGTAATAAAGAACCCACCAATATGCATTTACGCGAATTAAAAGACAAGTCAATCAATGAACTTGTAAAACTTGCTGAGTCCATGGGACTTGAAAACGTAGCTCGTTTAAGAAAACAAGATATTATCTTTGCTATTTTGAAAGCGCACGCGAAAAGCGGCGAGAATATATACGGCGGCGGTGTTTTAGAAATTTTACAAGATGGCTTCGGCTTTTTACGTTCTTCAGAAGCATCTTACCTAGCTGGCCCTGATGATATTTATGTTTCTCCGAGCCAGATTAGACGTTTCAGCCTGCGTACCGGTGATACCATCGTTGGTTTAATCAGACCACCAAAAGATGGCGAAAGATATTTTGCATTATTGAAAGTTAATGAAGTTAACTTCGATAAGCCTGAAAACTCTCGTACCAAAATCCTATTCGAAAACCTAACGCCTATTCATGCTAATGAGCGTATGGTAATGGAACGCGGTAATGGTAGTACCGAAGATATTACCGCTCGTGTATTAGACCTTGCTTCTCCAATCGGTAAAGGTCAGCGTGCACTTATCGTTGCACCACCAAAGGCGGGTAAGACAATGTTGCTACAAAACATTGCTCAGTCCATCACATACAACAACCCAGATGCAACTTTGATGGTACTACTTATCGATGAGCGTCCGGAAGAAGTAACTGAGATGCAGCGCCTTGTTCAAGGTGAAGTTATTGCCTCTACGTTTGATGAACCAGCTAACCGCCACGTTCAAGTAGCTGAAATGGTAATCGAAAAAGCCAAACGCTTAGTTGAGCATAAGAAGGATGTTATTATTCTACTTGACTCAATTACACGTCTTGCTCGAGCATACAACACGGTTATTCCTTCATCAGGTAAAGTATTAACTGGTGGTGTTGATGCCAATGCACTTCACAAGCCTAAGCGCTTCTTTGGCGCTGCGCGTAATGTTGAGGAAGGCGGAAGCTTAACCATCATCGCAACGGCACTTATCGATACCGGCTCTAAGATGGATGAAGTTATCTACGAAGAGTTTAAAGGTACGGGTAACATGGAACTACACCTAAACCGTAAGATTGCGGAAAAACGTGTATTCCCAGCTATCGACTTCAACCGCTCAGGTACTCGTCGTGAAGAGCTACTAACGAAAACTGATGAGCTTCAAAAGATGTGGATCTTGCGTAAGATTGTGCATGAAATGAGTGAAATCGATGCGATGGAATTCCTTATTGATAAGCTTTCCATGAGCAAAACAAACGATGAGTTTTTCGACTCAATGCGTCGTAAGTAAGTAGACTCTAAGTCTAGTTATTGAAAAGCCAGCTTATGCTGGCTTTTTGCGTTTCAGGTTCGCCAACTGCCTGTTTTTGTTCTATACCTTACCTAGTGAATTTAAACCAAATTTGAATAATGAACCTAGGGACATAGAATGAAGCCGAGTCGTATTATTGCCGCTGTCACGCTTTTTAACTTGGCTTCAGTAACACTCGCTATTACCTTACTATCCTCTGATGAGGCTAGAGTGGCCGTCGCAGTTAGCGCTTTAACACTCGGGGCATTATTGCAATTCTTATGTTTAAAAAAAGCCTCTTCTGCTGAAAAAGATATGGAGCATCTAGTTCGCAATTTTATCAGTGACAATGGTGTCGACCTAACATATCGCTTTAACGAACAAGATAAAAATATTTCTAAGTCCTGCCTACTAATGAATGATTGCTTCGCCGTTATAGAACATATAATTAGTGAAGTGTACGCATCTTCTTCTCGACTTCACCCAATGGCGGATAGCTTAAGAGATACCTATGCATCCATGACACAAAAGGCAACACTTCAGCACACTCATGGTGAATACTTAGCTACCTCAATACAGTCTATGTTAGAGATTTCTGCGCGTTTAGATACTAGCTTAGAGCAGATCTACGCATCTGTAGAGAATGCCACAACGGCAGTGAAACAGACCCGATTAGATACCGATAAAAGCCAAGAAAGTCTGCTAACACTTGCAGACAACATCAAGAAAACCAGTGAACAAATAGAATTGCTCAAAACTGACAGCAATGAAATTAGTTCTGTGCTTGAAGTCATTAACGGTATTGCAGAACAAACCAACTTACTTGCACTGAATGCCGCAATTGAGGCCGCACGAGCAGGCGAGTTAGGACGAGGCTTTGCCGTCGTTGCTGACGAAGTGCGTAATCTGGCAGCACGAACGAGTCAATCAACCAAGGAAGTAAGCCAAGTCATAAGAAAAATACAATCCAGTACAGACTCTGTTTATGCGCTGATGCAAGCGGCACTAAAGGAAACAGATAACACCGTAAAATTAAGCGAAGCTTCTACAAAAGAAGTGGATGAAATAGAAAATGCGATGCTTTCTATCAACCAAATGTCCCATGACATTCATCAACAAGTTGAAGAGCAGAAACAAGCCTCTGACGCAGCTCAAGAAAGTATAGAGTCAATGGTACACCTGAATTCCGATGCCCTTTCAAGTACCAAAATACAGGCCGTCTCCAATCGTGACCTCATTGCCCTTTCGCAAAGTATTCATTCAAAGTTATCCATGTTTAAGATTTCAGATTACACGCCAGAACTCGATACCAGAAAAGACAGCTCCCGAGTATCTATCAGTGATGATGAGCAACCTGACAATCTAAAGGTGGATGATTCCGACGATATAGAGCTATTTTAGGAGGCTAATGATTCTTGAGATTTTAGCTGATCACACATAGCTAAAAACAGAGATTGAAATTGGTCTTCACTTCCTTGCTTTAGTACCTTCTCAAATTCGATTGCGATGCTTGCAAGCTCCGGAAATTCAAACATGGATGCTGCCCCAGCCAGTTTATGACAAATAGTCTGAAGTGTGACCAGGTCTTTGTTTTGCCATGCATCAATCAGCAAGTAGCGCTCTTGCTCAAAAGTGCTTGCGAAACTATCTCGCAAATCCGATAAATCAATATTAAGTTCATACGCTTTGCCGTCAGACTCAAAGTTTAAGTGCGTATTCAATACCGCTAATAATTCATTTTTATTAATCGGCTTGCCAATGTGACCATTGAACCCTGAGTCAATATATGATTTTACCTCTTCCATCAACACATTAGCGGTTAATGCGTATATTGGACCAGAGTAACCCGCTGAGCGAATGATCCGAAGTGCCTCAACCCCATCCATTCTTGGCATTTGAATGTCCATAAGCACCACATCAGGAAAATCACTAAGACACTGTTCAACCGCTCGAGCACCATTTTCGGCTACAATAACCGTCGCACCAGTTCGCTCAATCATCCGAGAGAATAGCTGCCGATTCTCTGGGTGATCTTCCACAACCAGCACCGTACCCGAGAGCAAAGGTTGCTTAGATTGCGGCTCCTGAATTTCGGCAATAGCCGTATTGAGATAAACAGTACAAGGTACACTGAAGGAAAACGCACTGCCATGATCGACAACACTTTGTACTTTGATTTCACCATTCATCATGTGAGCAAGCTGGCTCGACAAACTTAACCCCAGCCCAGAACCACCAAAGCGCCTTGTTATACTGTTGTCAGCTTGTTGGAAATTATCAAAAATTCGACCTATCTGCTGCTCAGTCATACCAATACCGGTGTCCTTCACCACAAATTGTAAACCATGGTGCGTTTCAGACACTTCCAATTCGATACGGCCTTTTTCGGTAAACTTTAGGGCATTACTTAGCAAGTTTATTAGTATTTGTTTTACTCGAATGTAATCCAAACGTACATAAGCGTTAGCCCTGACCTGATCACAGACGATAAACTCTAATTGCTTACTCTGTATATTTTGTTGAAACATATCGCATAAGTCAGCAAGTAAGCTGCTTACCGAAAATTCAGTTGCTTCTAGCTCTAACCGCTCGGCTTCAATTCGACTTAAATCCAAAATATCATTGACGAGATCGCGTAAATGTAATCCTTGATTATAAATAGTTCTGACCGATGCTTGTGCCTGAGCATTTAAATCTTGTTCGACCAACAAGTCTTCTGCATGTCCCAGCACCGTAGTAAGTGGCGTTCTGATTTCATGGCTCATGTTTGCCAGAAATTGACTTTTCACTTGATTGGCTGCTTTTAATTCATCCGCTTTTTGCTGGAGCTCAGATGTTCTCAACGCTACTTTTTGGCTTAACTCTAGTTTTGCTCTTTGCTCAACCTTACGTCGATAGAGTGCGAAAGTGGTCAGTAAGGTTAATAGCGCGATGATAACACCCAACAATTGTAATTGGCTGCGCTGTTCCTCTTTAAGTAGCTGTAATTTTTGTTCTTGCTTGAGCACTTCGACTTCTCGAGAAAGCTCACTAGCCTCATACTTAGCACGATAGTCATTAATCCGTTTCAGCATGTCATCATTCATCAAGCGGTTTTGCGCTTCCAAATTTTGTGAGTCATAATCTCTAGCGCGCTTAATATTTCCTTGTGCAGCCTCAATCAGCGCTAACAAACGAAGTGCCATACGCTCTCTTTTCTGTTCATGCATAACTCGACTAGCCGCTAAACTTTGTTCTGCATTAGTCAGCGCTTCTGTTAGCCGCCCTTGAGCAAAGAAGATTTGTGCTAAGGTGAACTGAGCTTCCATGAGGTTGGCAGGATTCTGAGCCTTTTCAGCATAATAGAGCGCAAAGTTTGCTTCTTTTTCGGCTAATTCTAATTGGTTTTGTGAATAGCTCAATAAAGCAAGGTTGCCATATTCAAATGACAAGTGGCGGACGTCATTCTGCGCTTCATAATAACCAATTGCTGCTTGGTACGACGCTTTGGCAAGCACGGGACGTTTAGTCTCAGTGTATAGCACGCCAAGATCTGCTTGAGCTAGTGCAACACCATATTCATCGTTTAGCTCGACGAATGCGTTTAGGGCTTCATGGAGCATTTCTTCCGCTTTGTCATAGGCTCCTTGGCGAATATAAACACCCGATATATTCAGTAAAATATCGGCATGATCTTGAGCATTACCAAACTCTTGGTAAAGCTCATCTGCTTTTAAATAATTATGCAGTGCCAAGTCAAGTGTGAAGCTATTAAAATACGCTAACCCCAAATTACTATGTAAATTAGCCATTTCGATGGGGACATTACGTTGCTCAGCTAACGCTAATGCCCGTGAGTAAAACTCAATTGCCTGTTGATAATGACCAAGGTAAAAATAGCAGATCCCTTGAACCTTTACCGCTGAAAAATGGTTGTCACTCAGTCTATCTGATTGCGTTATCAACTCTAACTGATTGAGAAAAACGAGTGCATCTTTGAATTGATTTTGTTTGTAAGCAGATTTACCTAGACTAAGCAAAAGCTCTATTTTTCTTGTCTTTCCTAGGTTTTGCTCCGTGAGCAACTCAGTGCCCAGCATTTTTTGTTGTTGCCAATTGGTGGTTTGCTCGACCTCTGAGATCCGCTCAGCAAGGGCACTATCATTTAGCATGGCGTTAACTTGAAAACAACAGGAGAAACACAGGCTACAGGCAAACACAGACCAGGGCTTTAGTAGCCTCGATAAATTCATTGTTGCTCTCCATTGCTTATCATTTAGTCTGCGTGGTAGTGTGAAGATACACCAAGACTAAAGAGGCGACAATGTTCAATCCGCTAACAGATGTTATTTTTAGACTAATTTGCCAAAATCAATCTTTAAAAGTGCACACTATTGCCGCCGCTCTGATGGAACAACAGCAACTACCTCGCCTTGATGAAGATGAAAATAAAAACCTATTTAAACGTAACTTCCTGATCATGAATGCCCTGTATCAACTTCAGCAAGAAGTGTTAGCTGAGGGGCAATATCTACATGTAGAAGCACTCAATATTTATCTAGCTCCACAATTAGATAAACATCCATTAGCGTTAGATGATCCGCTCAGAAGTTACTATTTAGACTGGCAGCATTACGAAACCAGTAGTGAAGAAGTGAGTGTTCTGTTAGATAATTTTTGGCAACAATTTACATTTAGCGGCGCTCGCCAGCAACTTGCCATCAAGCATGACGAATTAAACGCGATTAAAACACGCTGGCAGCTACCTGAAGATTATGATCGGAGGATGTTAAGTCAATGCTGGAGAAAACTGGCCCTGACTCATCACCCAGATAAATCAGGTGATGAGGAAACATTCAAACGTTTAATGAACGAGTATGAAATGCTCAAGCAGGCCTTAAGCACGTAAGGCTTTATAGCGCTTATTTTTAATCTTACTATTGTTAAGCTTACGTAGTGCAGGCTTCACTGCCTCGCGTTTTACAGCCACGAATGTTTGCACATCATAAATATTGATTTTACCAATTTGTTTAAAGCTTATGCCTTCTTCACCAGTCAAACTGCCGACGATATCTCCTTTGCGGAGTTTTTGCTGCTTTCCGCCTTCAATCATGAGGGTCACCATATTCGACTTATAGGCTGGTTTTTCGAGCAGTGAATGACCCGGCAACGTGCCATGTTTTAGCTCTTGACCATATATTTCCGCCAACTGTTTTATTTTGAAGGCTTCTTTTTCTCCATAAAGAGATACTGCGATACCTTTGTGCTCCCCCCGACCCGTACGACCAACACGGTGAATATGCGTCTGCGGCTCAAGCGCCAAATGATAGTTAACCACAAGCTCAACTTCCTCAACGTCGAGCCCTCGAGCGGCAACGTCAGTGGCAACTAAAATATTGGCACTCTTGTTGGCAAAAGTGAGCAATGACCACTCACGTTCACCTTGCTCTAAATCGCCATGTAGCTCGACACAAGCAAGCCCGGTTTGACGTAATTCTTCGAATAGTCGCTTAGTCTCAGCTTTGGTATTACAAAAAACGATACAGCTTTGCGGCTGGTGCTGCATTAACAGCACTCTCAGTGCGTTAAAGCGCATTTTATTATTGTCTAACTTATAAAAGGTTTGCTTAATGCTGTGGTGAGCTTGTTCTTCTTTCGCTTCAACAAACTCTGGCTCACGCATATATTGCTTCGCCAGTTTCATGATCTTGTCTGGGTAAGTCGCACTAAACATTAGTGTTTGTCGAACTTCAGGCACATACACTAAAATGCTTTCTAGCGTTTCAGTAAAGCCCATATCCAGCATCTGATCAGCTTCGTCGAATACCACAGTCTGCGTTTCAGTTAGCATGAGTGAGCCATTAAAAACATGCTCTTCAACCCGACCTGGTGTACCAACAACAATATGCGCGCCATGTTGCAACGCCCGTGTTTGAGGTTCAATTGGCGTTCCTCCGCAGAGTGTTTGCACTTTGACGTTACCAATTAAAGCCGCAACTTTTCTGATCTCTTGTGCGACTTGATCAGCCAACTCTCTAGTTGGACATAACACCAAAGCCTGAACCTCATTGCACCCGGGCTGCAACTTATTCAGCAGCGCAAGTGAAAACACCAATGTTTTACCAGATCCGGTTTTCCCTTTCACGACTAAATCTCGTCCAGTCAGCGCCGGCGCTAAACTCACAGACTGTACTGCTGTTGGCACCATGTAGTTTAGATCTACAAGGCGCTGAGCAAGCGCTTGGTTTAGAGGTAATTGAGAAAATGAAGTGATCGACACAGTGCTTTCCTATTCGCTATCTTAATCGCGTATTTTATACCAAATGTGTAAATTCGCTAACCGCTTTACTCTAATATTCCAAGATAAAGCGCCCCTAGATTGTGGATGAATTATCCTCATCGCAATACACGGACTTACATCACAATTTATGCTTTAATCTCTCGGTAACTCCATTTTTACCAAGGATTATCATGAAGTTTAAATCACTATTGGCATTTGGTTTATTAAGCGCAGGTTTGAGTACAGCACTGCAAGCCGAAGAATTTACTACACAACAATTAGAACAAGTTAAACAAGTCAGAGAAGCGGCAAGCCACAGCAACCTAAGCTGGCAATTACTAGAATCCCTCACCACAGAAGTAGGTCCACGCTTACCGGGTACCGAAAATGATAAAAAAGCGGTAGCTTGGGCAAAGAAACAACTTGAGCAATTGGGCTTTGACAAAGTCTGGCTTGAGGAGGCAACCTTTCCTGAATGGCGCCGCTACCATGAGTCTGCAAAAATCCTGATACCGAGCGAACAACCGCTACACCTTACTGCGCTCGGTAACAGCGTTAGCACACCAAAAGATGGCTTAAGTGGCGAAGTCGTGTTGTTTGAGACCCTCGATGAGCTGATTGCCGCGCCAGACAATAGCTTAAAAGGTAAAATAGCTTTTATTAATTACCGCATGAACCGCGACATTGATGGTAATGGCTATGGACCCGCGGTAAGAGCTCGTAATAGCGGCGCCGTAGAAGCGGCAAAAAAAGGCGCTATCGCCTATATGATGCGCTCTGTAAGCACCAGCCACCACCGCTTCGCGCACACTGGCGGCAGTCACTATAAAGCGGGCGTGACAAAAATCCCGTCCACAGCAGTTGCGAACCCAGATGCGGATCAGCTAGCACGCCTTATCAACTCAGGTCATGCCGTTAAAGTCGCGCTAAATATTCAAACCGAGGACTTAGGTGAAGGAACCAGTTACAACGTCATCGGTGAATTCACGGGCACCGAATTTCCAGAGCAATATGTCTTAATTGGTGGTCACTTAGACTCTTGGGATCTGGGTACTGGTGCTCTCGATGATGGCGCTGGTGTTGCATTAACGATGGCGGCAGCAAAGCACATTGCCGATGTAAAACGCCCTAAACGTAGTGTCCGCGTAGTCCTATTTGCAGCAGAAGAACTCGGTCTCTGGGGAGCAAAAGCTTATTTTAAAAAGCATCAGGCAGAATTAGACCGCATTGTAGCCGCGTCAGAGTCCGATTTTGGTGCAGATGTAGTGTATGCGTTTGAGTCAAACGTAAATGCCGCCTCTTTACCGGTTGTGCGCGAGATTGCAAAGCAGCTAGCGCCGCTCGGTGTTACTTATATTGGCAAGAATAGCGCACATGGTGGTCCTGACTTAATTCCGCTGAAAAATGCCACATCAGCGCCAATCTTCGCTTTACACCAAGATGGCACGGATTATTTTGATTATCACCACACAGCTGATGACACGCTTGATAAAGTCGATCCGGCAAAGTTAAAGCAAAATACTGCGGCGTACGCTGTATTTGCCTTAATGGCAGCCGACGCCAAAACGAAAATGGCAGGGAAATAAAATCTTACACTTATGGGGACAAGTACACTTGTCCCCTACACTCAAGTTGCCTACCTTAGACATACCCACACCTAACTAACTAATAGAATATGGAAATCAAAAGCGTATTTTTTTCCTTTTACGACACAATATTCAACGTTATCAGTAAATATAAAGTTGCCGTGTCGACACTGATTGTGGTCACTATTGCACTTTACTTTTATAACCAACATCAACAACAAGTCGCCAGTTATCAAACATACTTAACGTCCCCACAAATCGACGACCTTATTATTTTTGATGCTGGTAAAAACACTGGGCAAGTTTATGATCCGGCTTTTCAGGTCTTACAAATTACTGAGCTGACAGATAACAGCATTGAAGTGAAGGAAAGTGCCTACACTTACCGCACAATGCGTAACATCACCCGAGATATCCGTGTCAGCATGCTAATGACCGATCATTATTTTAAGCCACAAAGGCTGACGCTAGAAAAAGATAACCTATTAGACTTACTTGACGATGACACCATAGTCTCCGTCTACAGACCCGTCGGGATCCATGTGCTTGGCGGCGTTGTTAGACAACGATTTAAAAAGCCGAAGCCGCTATACAATGGACCTAAGATTTCAGCACAGAATCAAGAAGCAATTCACGCCTACAGCCAAGGAAACTTTGAAGAAGCAAAAGCGGGATTTGCCGCGGCGGCTGAAACCGGCAACCCGTGGGCACAATATAACTATGGGACAATGCTTCGCGATGGTGAAGGCGGTGCAAAAGACATTAAAAAAGCGATCCACTGGCTTAAACTTGCCGCCGAGCAAGATAATCATAAAGCACAAATGGCTCTGGCTAAGTTATGCCAAGACCACCCTTGTTAACTGTGACTTTGCTTGTGATACTGCATAGTCAAAACGTTTGCTTCAAACTCTTGTTGTGCCACAGGCTTAGAATGAAAATAGCCTTGTGTCATATCACACAGTAAATTCTTTAAAAACATGCATTGTGCAGGGGTTTCAACCCCTTCCGCAATGACCCTTAAGTTCAATTTATGCGCCATCAAGATAATCGCACTGACGAGCGCTTTATCTTCTTCATCTTCAGGTAAATCACGAATAAAGGTTCTATCAATTTTCAATTTAGAAAGCGGGAAGCGCTTGAGGTAACTCAACGACGAATATCCAGTACCAAAGTCGTCAATTGCCAGTTCTACGCCCATTTCTCTTAATGCTTTTAACTGTGACAATATTTTGTCTGAGTTTTCAACCAGTACCGACTCTGTGATTTCCAATGTCAGATACTTTGCTTCCAGTTTGGTATCTCTAAGTACTTTTCTTACTAGCTCGACCATATCTTGGCGTTTAAACTGAATACTAGAAACGTTAACTGCAATAAATAAGGGTCTACCGTAGTTGTCTTGCCAGGCTTTAACTTGAGAACAAGCGTGATACAGCACCCACTCCCCAATGGGTAAGATAAGGCCTAGTTCTTCGCAAACGGGAATAAACTGATCGGGTGAAACATGGCCAAGCAACTCACTTTTCCATCTTAATAACACCTCGCAGCCAACGAGGTCGCCGCTGCCAAGCTGTGAAAAAATGGGCTGGTACACCAGTGATAATTCTCGATTAGACAGTGCTTTATGCAAAGCACTTTCTAACACACTACGCGCTTTGGCATGTTGATGCATCGCTGAAGTATAGAATTGAAAACAGTCGCGACCATGTTCCTTGGCTTTATACATTGCACTGTCGGCATTACGGAGCAAAATTTTTCGATCAGTGCCGTCATCTGGGTAAAGCGTGATCCCCATACTACCGGATACATAAGCTTCGTGCCCTTCCAAATGAAAAGGGTTAGCTAACGCACGTAAAATCTTCGTCGCAACCAGCTCTAAATCACTGATAGAACTTATATCTTGTAGCAATAAAGCAAATTCATCCCCACCTAACCTTGCAACGGTATCAGAGCTGCGCACGCACTCATTAATACGGTTTGCTGCTTCTTTGAGTAATAGATCACCAATATGGTGCCCAAGCGTGTCATTCACTGCTTTAAAGCGGTCAAGATCGATAAAACAAATAGCAAAGCGCTCTTCTAGCTGAGCTGCTCGTTTTAACGCTAAATCAAATTTAACGTGATAATGATGGCGATTTGCAAGGCCCGTCAAACTATCAAAGTTGGCTTGCTGCCACATCAACTGTTCATTACGTTTTCTCGAGGTAATATCGCTGAATAGGGCTACATACATATCAATTTCCCGAGCTTCATTAAATACTGCGGATACCTGCAGCCAACTCGGATAAATTTCACCATTTTTGCGCTTGTTCCAAATCTCTCCTTCCCAATGGCCTCTATTAACTAAGTCATCGTATAACGCGTTGAAAAAGCGCTCATCGTGACGTCCAGAATTCAGGATTGCAGGCGTTTCCCCAATCACTTCATCCATGCCAAAGCCTGTAATTTCGCTAAATGCGCGATTTACCATTTGGATTTGATTATGTTTGTCGGAGACCAACACGCCTTCAGTGGTTGTCGCAAATACCGTACTTGCCAAGCGCTGTTCTCTTTCGTTCTCAAGCTCTTCTGTAATATCTTGAATAACATAGATAAAACCAAGCTTTGCTTGCGTTTCGCTTACTACAGGGGCACAAGAAACCCGAACATTGCGATAGCCAAAACGCGCATCAAGTTGGCACTCAAGCGTTCCTTCCGTTAGCAGCTTTTCACTATCAAGCACATCAAATAAGGTATAAATAGATTGTGATTTTAACGATTCTAAACTATCAAAATCCTTTAACACTGAGCCATTAGCGGCTTCAATGTGATGAGTTTCATCCGTAAACACCAGATATGCTTTAATACCATCAAAAATGGCACTAAGTTTCGCACCTTGGTCTTGTGCTCGCTGATTGGAGCGCCTCAGCCTGACCAAAACGGTCATCAATACCGCCATTGATAGAATAAGCACAGCAATTACCGCAGTTAACAAAATGACCTGTACCATATTGGCTTGCTTGATTTTTTCAGTCTGCAGCATGACCTGTTGTTCAAGATTGGCTTGGTAATGCCAAAGATCTTGCTGTAGCTTACGCTGCTCACTCATATCTTGAATGATAGAAAGTAACCTAGGTTTGCCATCGCTATCTTCAAATGGTGTCGAGTGAACACTTACTGTTTTCACACTACCGTCTGCGGTTTGATGTTGGAAGATAAAATAGTTACGGCCTTCATTTAAAGCCGCGTGACGCTCATTGGCAACCTGCTCGGCGGTAAATAAGTTGATATCTTGAATGACTTTTGATTCTAGTACCGCCTCGCTATAACCATAGAATGCGGCAGCAGCCTTATTGGCATCCAAAATTTTTCCAGACGTGGGCTCGATGATCAACATCACCGCGCTATGATTAGAAAAAGTATAATATGGTAACTCGTTAGCTGGTGCTGAAATACAAAACAGCAACAGCAGCCCCCCGAGCAATTTTGACATCAACTTCAAACTCAGACCCCTCAGGATATCGTTTTATGCAACCGCGGCGACTATAGCGCAAAGGGTATGTGAGCTACATCGAAAGTCGATTTTTGCTTGTTTCATATCAAAACAACTCAACACACACATCTTTTTATAACAATTTATACACTTGCTCCGGCGTACTGACAAGCCGATAAGTTCTGAAAGTGTAGTCTATTTCAAAATACTGTAGACGCAAAAGTGAGTCACTAAACCTTTTCACCATCCCATCCGTACAGCTAGGAAAAATATGCCTAGTTGATATACTAGGCCAAACTCAACTCATAGTGCGCCGATGAAATACCAAGACTTACGAGATTTTATAGCCCAGCTTGAAAAACAAGGAGAACTTGTTCGCGTCAAGCAGCCCATTTCCACCAAACTAGAAATGACTGAAATTGCAGATCGAACGCTGCGAGCAGGTGGACCCGCTATCCTATTTGAAAACCCTGTAGGTTATGACATTCCGGTACTGGCTAACCTATTTGGCACACCAAAGCGCGTTGCAATGGGGATGGGACAAAGCGATGTCAGTGAGCTAAGAGAAGTCGGCAAGTTACTCGCTTTTTTAAAAGAACCCGATCCACCGAAGGGAATTAAAGAAGCCATTGGCCAGCTACCGGTATTCAAACAAGTGTTGAATATGCCAGCCAAGGAAGTGAAAAAAGCGCCATGCCAAGAAGTCGTATTGAGCGGTGATGAGGTCGATCTCACGACACTACCTATTCAACATTGCTGGCCTGGTGATGCCGCACCTTTAATTACATGGGGGTTAACGGTAACCAAAGGTCCTTATAAAAAGCGTCAGAACCTAGGGATTTATCGTCAGCAGCTATTGGGTAAAAACAAAATTATTATGCGCTGGCTATCACATCGCGGCGGCGCGCTTGATTTTCAGGAGTGGTGCAAAGAGCATCCGGGCGAACCGTATCCGGTATCGGTTGCACTTGGCGCTGATCCGGCGACGATTTTAGGTGCGGTAACCCCGGTTCCCGATACGCTAAGCGAATATGCATTTGCAGGTCTACTGCGTGGTAGTAAGACACAGGTCGTTAAATCTATTTCTAACGAACTGCAAGTACCAGCGAGTGCCGAAATCGTCTTAGAAGGATATATTCAACCGGGCGAGCTTGCGCCAGAAGGTCCATATGGCGATCACACAGGCTATTACAATGAAGTTGACGACTTCCCTGTAATGACTGTCACTCATATAACGCATCGCAAAGATCCAATTTATCACAGCACTTATACTGGCCGCCCACCTGATGAGCCAGCCATTCTTGGTGTTGCCCTCAACGAAGTATTCGTGCCGATTTTACAAAAGCAATTTCCGGAAATCGTCGATTTTTACCTTCCACCAGAAGGCTGCTCATACCGCATGGCGGTCGTCACCATGAAAAAGCAGTATCCGGGGCATGCTAAACGCGTGATGATGGGCGTATGGTCTTTCCTTAGACAATTTATGTACACCAAGTTTGTCATTGTTTGCGATGATGATGTAAATGCTCGCGACTGGAATGATGTGATCTGGGCGATAACCACACGTATGGATCCCGCAAGAGACACCACCTTAGTTGAAAGCACGCCTATCGATTATCTCGATTTTGCTTCCCCTGTGTCCGGCCTTGGCTCTAAAATGGGTATGGACGCAACCAACAAATGGCCGGGTGAGACCGACCGTGAATGGGGCGAGCCTATCGTTATGGATCCCGAGGTTAAACAACGCGTTGACGAAATTTGGGATACCCTAGGGATCACCATCAAATGACATATATCATCTAACATTGTGCACTCAGCTATGCTAGAGTGCACAGACTTTAGCCACGTGCTTAATAAAGGTAACACATGCAAGTATTAGCAGCAGAGGTTGTCTCAATTACACCTCTTACGGAATTTGTTCACAAAGTTATATTAAAACCTGAAGAAGCGGTGCAATTCGAAGCCGGCCAGTATCTGCAATTGGTACTTGGTGAAAAAGACAAACGTGCTTTCTCGATTGCCAGCAGCCCTTCAAAAACAGAGCAGTTAGAGCTACATATCGGTGCTTCTGGCGCTGACTCTTATGCCATGCAGTCACTAGATCACCTACATAACGCTTTTGATACAAAGCAAACCGTTGCATTAGAAGTTGGTCTTGGCGTATCTCAGATCCGTGTTGATCAAGCGCGTCCACTAGTACTCCTTGCCGGCGGTACTGGATTTTCTTATGTCAAATCTATGGCCGATCACTTGGCTGAAACAGGTTACGACCAACCAGTATTATTTTACTGGGGTGTAAAAGAAGAAGCTGCGCTATATGCAAAAGCGGAGATGGAAGCTTGGGCCGCCTCAAATAAACACTTTCAGTTTATTCCTGTGGTAGAAAATGCCAGTGAAGCATGGAAAGGCCATCGTGGTTTCGTTCATCAGGCTGTGATGAAAGATATCGTTTCTTTAGAGCCGTACAGCATTTATATGGCAGGCCGCTTTGACATGATTGGCATCGTGCGTGATGACTTTATCAATCATGGTGCTGAGCGCGACTTTATGTACGCCGATGCCTTTGCGTTTATCAAGTAATCTCGACTTCTGTTAATTAGCCAGAACGTTATCCAATGTGTGGCAGGTCTTTGGTCACACATTGAAAAAACAGAACAAACCAATCAAAACAATCCATTTTACCAAAGCAGTCTCACCCGCTACTCTCATATTACACACAAACACCGCGAGAAGTATGATGAGTAAACTCTATGTTCGTGACATCATGTCACCCGATTTCCCACTGTTAACCGCCGAGACCGAACTAACCGACGCGATTAGTTTGCTACAAAAGCATCATTTAATTGGTGCGCCAGTGATAGATGCACAGCGTCATCTTGTTGGATTTATTTCAGAGCAGCAGCTACTCAAGCCTTTGCTTAATTCCAGCTACTTTTGTGATGGTAAAGTACAGCTGAGAGACTTACTGGCTACGCCTGCCCTCAGCATTGAAGCTGCAACAACCGTTGTCGACCTTGCACAACGTATGCAGCAAAATAGTCCTAAGGTTTATCCCGTACTCAATGAAGGCAAAGTGATTGGAATTGTGACACGCAGCCAAGTCGTTGCGGCGTTAAAAGAGAGTTATCTTAGCTGTGCGGGGTGATCCCACACAGCAATTTCAGTCTACGCTTTCTTTGTAAGCAACGCTTTTTTATCAGCTTCGCTTAAAAAGGCAATCTCAACCGCATTGCGCTGCGCTTTATGGATATCACTCAAATCTAAACCTGCCGCCGCAGCCGCATGGCTATACTCGTTATCCAACTCGATACCTTGAACCGCAGGGTCATCGGTATTGATGGTTGCCAACACACCATGATCTAAAAATGCTTTCAATGGATGTGTGGTTAAACTTTCGACAGTGCTTGTTTGAATGTTACTGGTTAGGCAAGACTCGATCCCAATACGATTATCACGTAAATAGTCCATCAGAGCTGGGTCATGGATTGCTTTAACTCCGTGACCGATACGTGTTGCACCTAGTTCTTTAATGGCTTGCCAGATACTTACCGCGCCTTCAGCTTCGCCAGCATGTACCGTCACCCCAAGGTAAGCATCGCGAACCTGCTTATAATGTTCAATAAACAGCTCGCCTGGGAAGCCCAGCTCGTCACCCGCGAGGTCAATCGCAACCAACTGCTCTTTAAAGGCAAGTAGCGCGTCTAGCTCATATTGGCATTTCTCAACACCAAATGTGCGTGACATAATCCCGATCAGGTTAACCTTAATGTCTTGGCCTTTAACTGCACTTTGTACACCGTCGACTACGGCTTCAACAACGCCCTGTGGGTGTAGATTATGGGTTTTTGCCATGTAGTAAGGACTAAACCTTAGCTCTGTGTAATCAATACCTTGTGCAACTGCGTCGGCAACATTTTCAATCGCAATACGGCGACAAGCATCGTAGTCACCTAGTACCTTTACACCCCAATCTAGTTTTTCAAGAAACGCCATTAGATTGGGTGCATTGTCCAACACTTGAACATGCGGGCGTAAACCTTCGAGATCCGTTGCCGGTAAATCCATATTAAACTGCTGGCCAAGTTCTAAAATCGTTGTAGCACGAACGTTACCATCTAAGTGGCGATGTAAATCTAATAGTGGGAGTGTGTTATTGATCATAAGAGACTCGATTTGCAGTTAAAATTTTTGGGATCATACGCACCTAAACTGAGATAGCAAGGACATATGTCAGAATTGAGTATAGCTATCTTTAATACAAAAAAGCCTGCACATTGCTGCGCAGGCTTTTCGTTACGATTTTGCGATTAAATACGCTTTCTCGTAGGTATGCATTTTTTCGTAGGCGAGCTGAGCTTGCTTACTCCAGCGCGCCTCCCAAGGGTTTGCACTTAAAGAATCAAAGATCTTCGCAGCAAGCTCATAATCCCCCTCAGCATTGCAAAGGCAAGCCAAGGAGAACAGCAGCTCCTTGTCATCTGGATGTTTTTTCAATTGCTGCTGCAGTGCTAACTTGAGTTCATTACTACTTTGCGTGCTGTGTTGCAGATAGTCGGCCAGCTGGCGATATTGACCTTGTTTGAGCAGCTTCTTGAGCTCACCCAACACTTCCGCTATGCGTCCCTGTTGTAGCTTCACCTTATTAAGAGCTGGTATCGCATGCGCTTTTACTGCCTTAGGTAGCATATTAAACAAAGTGTCTGCTTGCTCTGGGGCTATTACAAACATGCGCTCGAACACACTCTGCCACTGTGTATCACTCCAGTTGAGCTTTTTGTGCCACTTCGCGATTTGTGCAGCGGCCAGCTCGGGTTGCTTAGCCTGTAGGCAAGCTAAAATGTAACCGCTAAGCACCGCTGAAGTTGGTTTAGCCGCAGACATTTTATCATCAAGTAAAGCCAACGCCTGTTCACTATTATTTGCCTCTAGCCATAGTGCCGCAAGCTGTCCTTGGTTGTCATCCGATATTGCTTCTAGCTCCGTATTCGCTTTGACAACATCTCCTTGCTTTAACGCCGCTTTGGCTGCGATGGCACGCACATAGTCTTGGCGTTCATCCGGCTGCGGCGTTTTCGTCAACAAGGTTGCGGCTTGTTCCACTTCGCCGTTAATAAATAGCCACAAACTTTCGTTCCATGCTTGTTGCGCTTTTAGTTTACGCTTTCTGGAAAAATGACCTTTCGTATTGACTAGACGATGCCACGACCAACGCACTACCTTACCCAACAACACTAAAGTGGTGATGGCGAGTAATAACAAGATAGTGAAAGACACTATGCTGCCTTCAATCGTGGTTTGATTGAAGGAGATCAACACATAGCCTTTCTCATCAATGAGCAAATGACTGGCGGCTAGCGCGATAAAGATAAGCGCAAAGGTGATGATTTTTGCCATCATTTTAGCCACCCTTTTACTGCTGCTGGGGTGGCAAGCTCAATCGACTCTTGGCGCTGAACTTCACTGCGGCTCAACTTGTTTAAAGCCTGCTGCATCGCGCTCACAGGCGCGTGTTGCGTATCAAAATAACGCGCCAACGTGTCGGCTGCACTATCAAGCGCACTGAAGTAAATGCTCGCTTGTTGATCCATTAATGCGGTTTGTGCTTGGGTTAAATAGGCACGCAGCTGCGTGCGTATAAGCAGCTGCTCGTTTTTATCTAGGAGTGGGTCTATCACCATTTCATCATGGTGACGTATGGTAATAAAGTCATCAACCAATCCCCGCCAAGAGCGCTTTAAGTTCGCTTGCCAATCATCAACCTGTTGCGATAGCGCAGCATCTTCACTCGCTGCCTTTTGCGGAATTTGCTTGGTTTTGATCGTTAGCGTATCAACTTGAGACAATAAACCATGAAGCTCAAAGTAAAGTGACTCCGTTTGTGGCTTAGGCAAGGCCTTCAAAGCCGCAATATCTGTAGCAATCGCCTGTTTAACAGCAGCCGTGTTGGACTCAGACTCTAAGCTCTCTTGCAAGCGCTGCAGGATAGCAGTTGCGCCAAGATAATCTTGCTCTGCCGCAACTTTAAATGCAGCAAGGCGCTGTAAATACAATGCCTCAGAGGCCACTGCACCGCTTACTTGCTGCTGCGCCTTGGCAAGCGTCTGCGTTAACTGGGTTTCCACATGTTGCTGCTGCTCAGCCAATCGCTTTGCGACATTGTCTTGCAGCGAATCAAGCACATTTTCTACTCGTTGAAGTTGCGACTTAGCACCACTCAGCTGCGTGTTTAATAGCTGATTTTCAGCGTTAATCGCTTGGTTAGCTAGCAACGCTTGCTGCAACTGTTGTTGCTGTTGCAAATAAACATAGCCAGCACCAGCACCACTACCCAGCGCCACTAATAATGCAAGGAGCGCAACCTTACTCACACCAGCCTTCGCGTGATGTGGCGTTACGGTTTGCTCTGCTGCTTTTGCAGCTTGCTGGGTATTTGTATTCTTTGTTTGCGATTCAGACTGAGTCATTTTGCGCCCTTGCTGCTTGGTATAGTCGATGATACTCCCTGCGATGGCACGATTATCAGGGCCATGACATACCACAATTTGAGACTGTTCGATGTTATAGGATTGCTGTACATGCTCAGCAATACGTTGGCTCACAACAAAGAAAGTGCGCTGAGCCAACCAATCTTTACTTGCTGACGACTGCGTATTAAAAATCGCATCCGCTGCACTATTACTGGTAATGACTATACCTTCAATCTGCTGGCTTCGCCAGTGGTCTAACCAGCCATCTGCATTGTCTTTTACGGCAACGCGTTCATAAACCACTAGACTGTCAAGGATGGCACCTCGCGCTTTTAAAGTTTGCGCAATGACGGGACGCCCGCCTTTCCCTTTGACCAACAATACACGCTTGCCCTCAACAGAGGACAGCTGCGGGAGTGCAAGCAAGCCTTCGGAATCAGGTTGTTTAGGATATTTAGCCTTGATATTTAGGGTCTGCTGGATAGCATCGGCCGTGCCTTCGCCAACAGCAAAAGCTGCGCAATGTCCGGCTAATGGTACTTCTAATTGGTGAAAGTATCGCACCGCATCTGGCGAGACAAAAATAGCTAACTCGGCTTCGCTTATCATTGCTTTGGCGGTGTCACTCACCGCCACTTCATTAAGCTGCAATACTGGGCAAATCACTGAGCTAATTTGCTGCTGTGTCAGTAACTCAGATAAAGGTTCTGATTTGCCAACGGGTCGAGTTAGCACAACTTTCATTTAAGCGTCCCTATAAACCTCAGCAAGAATTTTATCTGCACCTTGCGCAAGTAAGGATTCTGCCAATTGAATTCCAAGTTGCTCAGCCTCTGCAACCGTACCAGAGCATTCGCCGCGCAAGATTTCGCTGCCATCGACAGCACCTACTAAGCCGCGCAAGTGCACCTGATCGCCCGAGACTTCTGCATAAGCACCGATTGGAACCTGACATCCCCCTTCCAAACGGCGGTTCATTGCACGCTCGGCAAGTACACGAATACGTGTATCAGTGTGTTCCAGTGGTGCAAGGAATGCTTTAGTTTGAGCATCATCGCTACGACATTCGATACCGACAGCGCCTTGGCCATTGGCCGGTAATGAATCTTCAGGTTCAATATAACTTGCGATTCTATCCACCATTTCTAAACGGATAAGTCCCGCCGCGGCCAAAATAATGGCATCAAACTCACCTGCATCTAGCTTGGCTAGGCGAGTATTCACATTACCGCGTAAGTCTTTAATGATTAAGTCCGGACGAGCCGCTCGAATTTGACATTGGCGACGCAGGCTTGAAGTGCCAACCACAGCGCCCTCAGGCAACTCTGCAAGTGAGGTATAAGTATTTGACACAAACGCGTCTCTTGGATCTTCACGTTCGCAAATAGTATGCAGCTCGAGCCCTTCAGGGAAATCAACAGGTACATCTTTCATTGAATGCACTGCAATATCTGCGCGCCCTTCTAACATGGCCTGCTCAAGCTCTTTGACGAACAACCCTTTACCGCCAATTTTTGCCAGTGGCGTATCTAAGATCTTGTCGCCTTTCGTCGACATCGGTACGAGCTCTACTTTTAGATTCGAATGGTGTTTTTCAAGCTCTGCCTTCACAAATTCGGCTTGCCATAGCGCCAAAGCACTTTTGCGCGTTGCAATACGTAATATGGAAACTTGTTCTGTCATGATTTGCCTTTCATTTATTGCAGCGTTATTGCCGCTGCAAAGAGTTAACTATGTGGTGACGGCAGTCAGTCACGTGCTGCCATACACAATGCTGCGAGTAAGATTATTGCTGACTGTTATCCACAATGCGGAACGTCTTTTGGGCAAGCAGTTGTCCAGACTGCGTCACCACCTCAACACGCCAATCTCCGGTTTGACTCGGCATGACGTTCTTACTTGAATAAGTACGGTAGCGCGCGGCTTGGATCGGCAGCTCCACTTCTGCCATCAGCTCGTCTTGATGAAACCACAGGTGCGACACCACTTGATCTTTAAGCGCGTGCACTTCAGTGAAAAAGTACAGCTTGTCACTAAACTGAGTGGTCGCAATTACGTCTTTCAACACGTTCGTCGGTTCGCGGTCATCAATCAGAGTAGTGAGTACAGCGCGGCTGATAAATTGCGTGTCGATTTTTGCCCCTAGCGCGACACTGGCTATGCGCGCTTCAGCATCAAATTGATTTTTAGCTTCAGCCCTTGTTTCTGTTTCTGTTTCTGTTTCTGTTTCTGTTTCTGTTTCTGTTTCTGTTTCTGTTTCTGTTTCTGTTTCTGTTTCTGTTTCTGTTTCTGTTTCTGTTTCTGTTTCTGTTTCTGTTTCTGTTTCTGTTTCTGTTTCTGTTTCTGTTTCTTCAGAAGTGTGCTGTTGCACTTGGTCTAACGCAATAACTTGAGCGACCTCTATTGAGGTCGTCGCGGCACCAGCAGGGGTGAGTTCGGGCGTCGTTAACACGCTATCGGGTGAGGTATCCGCACTTGGCTGCTCGCCTTCACGATCCACATTAGAGTCTACTGGTGCAGGAGAGTCATTCAGTGATGTATCGGTTTGCGCAATGGTAGCATGTATAGGTACTGCCACTTGGACATCATCTTCATCTGCGTTGACGTTATCCACAACACCGTAAACCCCCGCGGTTGCAATGCCAGCAAATGCTGCCGTTGCCATAAAAATGCGTTTCCAGTGCCATTGATAGGTCACCGCTGAGGGCTCTGAGGGTTGCTTACTCACCGACGTTTTTATGACAATCTTTTGTGACATTGCTTTGCTCCTGTATCTGTCACCAGTACCTTATACCACTTAATATTAATCGCTCAGTCTCGTAATTAACCAAGCGCGAATGGCTTTTAACTCTTCAAGACATACCTGATGCTCCATTGGGTAGTCTTGCCAGCTCACTTCATAGCCTTGCTGTTGTAACGTGTTAAATGCGTGCTCACCTGCAAACATCGGCACGACAGGATCAGCACTGCCATGCGCCATAAAAATAGTAAGCTCGCTTTGCTGTGCTTCTGCGCTGAGCTTTTCAGGCACACACATATAAGTTGATAGTGCCATGACACCAGCCAATTTAACAGTTAAACGCGGTGCAAGATGGAGCGCAATCACGCCCCCTTGAGAAAATCCAGCTAGGATAATACGGTTAGCTGGAATACCTTTATCTAACTGTGCCTGAATTAACGCTTCAACCTGAGCTGAAGAGTCTCGCACACCTTGCTCATCCGCTCTTTTATCCAGATCAAATGATTTAATGTCATACCATGCACGCATCACCATACCACCATTTATAGTGACCGGCTGCTCTGGTGCATGTGGAAAAATAAAGTGTGCACCCAATTCGTCAGGCAGGTTTAACTCAGAGGCAATGGGTAAAAAGCCGTTACCTGAATCACCTAAACCATGAAGCCAAATAATACTCGCTTTATGTTGTCCTTTGGCAGGATAATCTACAAACTCCAACATTAATCGTGCTGCCACTCTATTGCGATATTTGCCTGTTTAGTCGCCGCGTCGCTCATAAACTGCCAAAACTCAGCACCGGAGCGATTATCAATCCACTGATCGCCACGCAACTCAAAGTGATGACCATTAAACTTAGTCGCCACCCAGACTTGGTGCAATGGTGCTTGTTTGTTAATAACAATTTTGCTCTTGTCAGGGAAAATAATCTCTAGAATTCCCGATGCTGATTCGTAATCTAAATCAGCGTCACAATCATCGATCTGCTCTTCAATAGTCAACATTAGCGCATCGGCTAACTCATGATATTCACTTTCTGTCATCGTGATTTCCTCTTACTGACGCACTGCGGCATGGTGCCTAAGCTTAACTCGCTATTTGAGCAATTTGATGAAGACGAAATTTCAATAGCGAAAAGCTGCTTTTTTTATCAATTCTGTTACTCTGCGATTATAAAGGCACTGACACGAATTATCTAATGAAAGCGACACCTTATAAATTTAGCGTAACGGCACTTGTTTTTACTACTTTAATCGGATTATCGGGTTGCGGTCAAAGCGGTCCGCTTTATTTGCCTGAACAACAGGCTAAAAAATCAAACCAACCGAAAGCAGCACAAGCAAACCAGCCTGAAGCAGAGCAACAGGAGCGTTAAAATGGATTATTTCAATTATCAAGATGGCGAACTATTCGCTGAAGATGTCGCCATAACCACAATCGCCGAGCAATATGGCACTCCTTGCTATATCTACTCGAAGAAGACTTTAGCGCGGCATTATCACGCTTTTACGGATGCCGCAGCCGGTCATCCCCACTTAGTGTGCTACGCAGTAAAGGCGAATTCAAATATCGCCGTGCTGAACGTCTTGGCTCAGCTTGGTTCTGGTTTTGATATCGTGTCGAAAGGTGAACTTGCGCGAGTGCTAAAAGCAGGGGGAGATCCTCAAAAAGTCGTTTTTTCTGGTGTTGCGAAAACGGAAGATGAAATTGCGTTTGCGCTTGAGACTGGGATTAAATGCTTTAATGTTGAGTCGATTGCAGAGCTTCACCGTATCAGTGAAGTGGCAACCAGACTGGATAAAATTGCGCCAATTTCATTGCGTGTAAACCCAGATATCGATGCAAAAACTCACCCCTATATTTCAACCGGGTTAAAAGAGAACAAATTTGGTATTGATATCAAAGCCGCATTTGATGTTTACCAGCTCGCTTATGCCCTACCGGGTTTAAAAGTGGTTGGGATCGACTTTCATATCGGCTCTCAGTTGGTTGAGGTTAATCCATTTTTAGCGGCGTTAGATAAAGTGCTGGCTCTAATCTCTCAACTTGAAAAAGCGGGAATTTACTTGCATCACCTCGATATCGGTGGCGGTCTTGGCGTGCCTTATGACGGTGAAAAGCCGCCGCATCCGAGTGCTTACGCTGCAGAGATTAAAGCGCGATTGGCGCAGTTCAATGATCTAGAACTCATTTTTGAGCCTGGTCGAGCGATTGCTGCCAATGCCGGTGTGCTGGTGACTAAAGTCGAATTTATTAAGCCAACCGAGCATAAGCATTTTGCCATTGTTGATGCTGGCATGAACGACATGTTACGACCATCGCTTTATCAGGCTTGGCAAAATATCGTACCAGTCACACCGCGAGACGACGTTGACGCGATAAATTACGACGTGGTTGGTCCAGTATGTGAAACGGGTGACTTTCTAGGTAAAGACCGAGTACTTAAAATAAAGGCTGGTGACTTATTAGTACAGCGCAGTGCAGGCGCGTATGGCTTTACCATGAGTTCAAATTACAACTCACGCCCCCGCTGTGCAGAGGTCATGGTTGATAACAATCAACACCATCTAATCCGCCAAAGAGAGCCGTTAGAATCTCTGTGGCAATTTGAGCAACTACTGCCACAATAATCGACTTGGATACGTCCTAGGGATGCAAAGCAAGGCTTAATGCCAAGCCGCTTCCCTAGTCGAGGTATCCATGGCAAAGTATTAGCAAAGTGAGGCCATGGTTTTATACCAAAAGATAACCACTCTATGTTTATAAACTTTTCAAAAATGCATGGTTTAGGCAACGACTTTGTGGTGATAGATAATGTCACCCAAAATGTGTTTTTGTCTCGAGACCAAATTAAGAAGTTAGCAGATCGCCACTTTGGAATTGGCTTTGATCAGCTGTTGATGGTTGAAGCGCCTTATTCCCCGGACTTAGATTTTCATTATCGTATTTTCAATGCCGATGGTAACGAAGTTGAGCAATGTGGTAACGGTGCTCGCTGTTTTGCTCGCTTTGTCCGCATGAAGGGCTTAACGAACAAACACAAGGTTTGTGTCTCAACAAAGGGCGGCAATATCACCCTGTATACCGAAAAAGACGGCCAAGTTACCGTGAATATGGGCAAACCGAACTTTAACCCACAAGCCATTCCGTTTCGTGCAAACAAACAAGAAAACACCTATATTTTAAGAGCCGACGAACATACGGTGTTTTGTAGCGCGGTTTCTATGGGCAATCCTCATGGCGTGATTATTGTCGATAGTGTAGAAACCGCTGAGGTAGCTACACTTGGGCCACTCCTTGAACACCATGAACGTTTCCCACAAAAGGCCAATATTGGCTTTATGGAAGTAGTTTCTCGTGAATACGTTAAGCTACGTGTTTGGGAGCGCGGCGCTGGCGAAACGCTTGCCTGTGGCACAGGAGCATGTGCTGCCGTAGTTGCAGGCATAATGCAAGGCAAGTTAGAAGAAACCGTTAGGGTCGACCTACCAGGTGGCAGTCTTCAAGTGCGTTGGGGCGGTCAAGGTCAAGTAGTGAAAATGACCGGACCGGCGGAGCATGTTTTTGATGGGCAAATCGCAATATGACCATAAAAGAAGCAAATTCAACTGAACAATTAGTCATTGAGTACCTGCGCAAGCATCCTGATTTTTTGCTCAGGCACCCTTATGTGCTATTGGATTTGCAGCTACACCACCAGCAGCAAGGGCTCCCAAACCTTGCTTTGCACCAACAGCGGATGCTCCGCGACGAAGTCAACTCGCTACAGCAGCAGATCAAAGATATGGTCCATTATGCAAAAGCCAACGAGCTGGTTTTCAAGCAATTGAGTGAATGCCAATTGGCTATCATGCGTTGTACTGAGTTGAGTGCAATCAATCATACGTTAGCACAGCGCTTTGAGGACCACCCGGACATCCAAGCATGTAAACTCATCAACATCGATGATACGCTTTTGGAACTAGTGTCAGCTAAACTGAGCAGTAACAACTGCTACTTAGGACGACTCAGTCCGTCACAAGCTGAACTCTTGTTTGCCGATATTGAAGTAGGATCGGTAGCACTTTACCGCGTTGATGCGTCAGACAAAGGTCGCTTTATTCTGGCCTTTGCCAGCCGCTCACCAGAACACTTTTCGCCACAACACGACAATATGTTGATCACGGCTTTTATTCAAACATTATCGCTTAAGCTCGAAGCGCTGGCATGAGCCTAACATCACTATCGGAAGATTGGACGCAACCAGTAACCGCCTTTATGGCACACTTGCGCCACGAAAAGCACTACTCAGAACATACACTAACCCAATACAACACTCAGCTTATTCAAGCAGCGCAGTATTTTTGTGACCACGCCTCTTCTTGGCTAGAAGTCAGTGGTGAGCAAATTCGCCGCTACAGCATGAAGCTTCGCGGTCAAAATTACAGCCCAAGAACTATCAACCTTAAGCTCAGTTGTATTCGGAGCTTATATAAATTTCTCAAGCTCAAGTCACAATCACAACAGGCTGTCGTCAATCCCGCACAAGGGATCCGAGGGCCTAAGTTTCAAAAGCCACTCCCAAAGAACCTTGATGTTGACCAAATGGGACAACTTCTGGAAATTCAGGCAGATGACGCGCTTGCCATTCGTGATAAAGCCATGATGGAATTAATGTACTCTAGTGGTTTGCGATTAAGCGAGTTGGTTGGCGCAAACCTATTGGATGTCAAAGACGGTGAAATACGCGTGCTTGGTAAAGGCGGCAAGGAGCGTGTTGTGCCTGTCGGCGGCAAAGCGCTAAACGCACTAGCTGATTGGCTCAAAATAAGGCCGCAATTTGCAACATTGGAAGAACCTGCGCTTTTTGTGAGCAAATTAAAGCGCCGGATCAGCCCTCGCCATGTCCGCGCAAGAATGAAAGAATGGGGGTTGAAACAAGGGGTTAGTACACCTATTCACCCCATAAACTGAGGCACTCGTTCGCCAGCCACATGCTAGAATCCAGCGGTGACTTGCGCGCGGTACAAGAGATGCTTGGACATGCCAGCTTATCAGCCACACAGGTCTACACCCATTTAGATTTTCAACATTTAGCAAAAGTGTATGATAGCGCTCACCCAAGAGCGAAAAAGCAAAAAGACGAGTAACAATGCGATTCAATAAGCCCATTTCAGACATTGCCGCCATCAGTTTTGATTTAGACGATACGCTATACGATAACAGGCCTGTTATCATTGCGGCCGTTAACGCCATGACAGCGCACCTGAATGCGATTCCCGAGTGGCAAGCGAAAGGGCGATCATTCTGGTCTCAGTGCCGAAACGAAGCACTCAAACAAAACAGTGCGCTCGCAGAAGATGTGACAAAGTGGCGTCAAGTGGCACTTGAATGGGGCTTCACGGCACTGGGCTTTGATACCGCAACAAGTAAACAGCACGCACTACGTGCCTACCAAGCCTTTGCCGATGCCCGCAGTAATATCACGGTCAGCGACGCCGTCATCAGCCTGCTTGCTCAGTTACGCAGTCAATATCACATCATTGCTATCACTAATGGTAATGTCGAGATAGATAAATTTAATCTTCGCGATAGTTTTGATTTAGTGCTTCGCGCCGGAATTGATGGCCGCGCCAAACCTCACCCTGAGCTTTACCAGCTTGCCTGCCAGCATTTTAACCTTGCACCACATCAACTTCTGCATGTTGGCGATAGCTTAGATACCGATGTGCAAGGAGCACACCGTGCCGGCTGCCCTAGTGTTTGGCTTCGCAATCAATTTGCGCCATACCAGTACAAAGGATTGGCTAATGTGGAAATCGATGACATACAAATGTTAAAAAAGATGATGTAATGTTTCCTTTCATGCGGTTGCATTCGGTGCTTGAATAACGTACTAATATTGACTTCCAAAAAACGATAATAATGGAAGTGAAATATGTCATCACAGGACACAACAAGTGATACAGGCTTTTTTGGTCATCCAAAAGGCCTACAGACTTTGTTTCTCACCGAGATGTGGGAACGAATGAGTTATTATGGCATGCGTGCCATGTTAGTACTTTTCATGACGGCCACCTTACAGCAAGAAGGCCTTGGCTTCACCGTTGCCTCCGCTGCCGCAATATATGGCCTCTATACTGGCTCGGTTTATTTCTTAGGTCTACCGGGAGGTTGGATAGCAGACCGTTTATTGGGTGGCCAACGTGCGGTTTGGTACGGCGGCATTATCATCATGTGCGGCCACATCATTCTTGCCATCCCAAGTCAATTTTCCTTTTTTGTTGGCCTTATCTTTGTTGCCAGTGGCACTGGTTTATTAAAACCCAATATTAGCGCTATGGTTGGCCAGCTTTATAACGATGAAGATAACCGCCGCGATAGTGGTTACGCGATTTACTATATGGGGATCAACCTAGGGTCTGTGATCGGCTATGCGGTATGTGGCTACTTTATGGAAAACGTTGGTTGGCATTGGGCCTTTGGTGCAGCCGCGGTGGGCATGGCAATCGGTTTAGTCAATTATCGCCTAACAGACAAACACATCGCTACCGTTGGCAATGCGCCAACTAACCCAATGACGGGGAGTCAAAGTGCTAAAGCTTGGGGTGCGATTGTTTTAGTCATTGCGGCTGTTGCAGCAATAACGGCAGCGGCGTTTGCAGGTGTTTTTGTGATAAACCCCGTAGAGCTCGCAAAATATGTCGCGATAGCTTTTACTGTCACTTTCTTTTTGTATTACGGTTATATCTACTTTGGCGGTGATCTTGATGCCGATGAAAAGCGCCGGATGTGGGCACTCTTTTTGGTTTGCGTTGCGTCCACTTGTTTTTGGTCTGGTTTTGAACAAGCAGGCTCATCGCTTAATCTATTTGCCCGCGATTACACCGACAGATTAATCGGCAGTTTTAGTATTCCAACCGCTTGGTTCCAATCGGCCAACGCTTTTTTCATTATCGTGTTATCCCCTTTCTTTGCTGCGCTTTGGATTAACTTAGCTAAGCGCATGATCACGCCAACCTATAGCGTGAAATGTGCGATTGGCCTTATCATCATGGCGAGCGGATTTATTATGATGTTTTTCGCTTCCCAATATGCAGCTCAAGGCCTACAAGTAGCACCAATGTGGTTGATCACCACTTACTTTCTGCACACCGTGGGTGAACTTTGTTTAAGCCCAGTGGCGTTGAGCGCAGTAAGTAAGTTATCTCCCAAACGTTTTGCTGGGCAAATGATGGGGGTTTTCGTACTCACCTACTCCATTGGTAATATCTTCTCGGGTCTGCTCGCTGGTAGCTTTGATCCTAATAATATCGAAGACTTACCAAATCTATACCTACAAATTGCGCTATTTACTATCGGTATTGGTGTATTTGTCGGTGTACTTGGTCTAAAAACCAAGCATTGGGAAAAGCAATCTGAAAAGCCGCTCACAGAGCAAACGGCTTAAATGAATTGAAGATGTAGGAGTGATGGCTTCTACATCTTCTCAAACTCAGCAGAAACAAGCTGGCCGTCATAAGATTTGAAGTGGCCAACCCAATCAGAGTTTACTACTTCTATCATGCCATATAGATTTTCAATCGAGCCTATTTGAGATGCGCGACTTTCAGGGTCAAGATAATTTACCCCATAGAATTGCCAAGGAGTAAGTACATTCGATATCACGCTCAATCCAGATAAATTAGCATTGCTTAACGACCAACTCTCTAGCAGCTTAACTCCTATCACTCGGCCAAATTGGCTTTGTTCAATTAACTGATTACACCCGGTGTAAAATAGCGTTTGTTTATCTATGCCACGCCATTGCATTAAGCCGCCCTGATGCTTTGTAATAAAAGCTTTGATGTCTTCTTGACCACTCCAGCATGCAGGAGCAATTGGTTTCGCAATCTCTGTTTTGCCTATGGTTAGGGCAGATAATTTGGTCTTCGGATCGGTAGTATATCTTCCCTCGACAAAAAACTTAATGTCAGGAAACTTTTCCTTAAGTGCAGAAACTGTCATCTCATCCAAGTCACGGTTTGCAATTTGAGTTTGCTGGTGACTTAGTGGTGTCGCAAGATCAACATCATAAATATCAATTAGATTTGCAAGACTGATAGGAAGAAGATTGAATGCATATTGGTACCCGACGAGCTTATCATGTTCAAATAAAAACGCGTTATTGCGACCAATAAATGCAAACTTTTGATAAGCATTAATAGGCCATTGCATCGTAAAACGGCCTATTTTTTCTTCCGCTTGTGAAAAAGAGTCTCCGAGCTTAATACCAAATACTTGGTCCGTAGTAACAGAAGTATCAAGTACCTCTGTTAGCTTTGGCTTGAGTCGACTTTTGTTCGGATCAATCGTTGTGTTATAAGTAATTGAATGGGTCGTTGGTTTGGATGAAAAAACAGCACCAGATATCAGCTCAGTGTTTTTTGCTGTAAGTACTTCAGTATAATGACAAGATAAAACGGGCTGAGCTACAACTTTCCCGGATACAACAGCTCTTTTCGACCACCCATCAGCCGTTCTTTTGAATGAAGCATTTTTAATAATTATACCTTTCTCAAACGCTTTAGCTTCTTCAGATAACGCGTCAAATAGTGACAATCTAACATCGTCAAACAGCGCTGTGACAACATCCGATAACTCACCATTACTCGCCTCTTGTCCCCCCAACAAACGCATTGACTTTGAGCTTTGCTTGTATATTTCAATGGGCGCTTTACTTTCATCAATGACACAATCACTATTTTTCGCAAATATTTGGGTCGCACTCACTTGCACACTCACCGCAAACAAACCAGCTAGCAAAATATTTTTTTTCATTTTATTGTCCCTTTTTTAGCCTTATCTCAACCTTAGCGTAATCCGATACAAATCTGTAGTTTTTCTTCCGACTTTGCTACTGTACTGACTCTTTTAAAAAAGGATGCTGTTATCTATGTCTAAAGTCATGATCACTGGTGCAACGGGCTTGCTTGGCCGCGCACTTTGCCAAGAGCTAAGTAGTACCCACGAGATTTTAGGATGTGGCTTTAGCCGAGCAGCCGCGCCACTTCACAAACTTGACTTGGCTGACCACAGTTCGGTTTTAGATTTCTTAGATAATCACGGGCCAGAGATACTTATTCACGCAGCAGCAGAGCGCAGGCCAGAACAATGTGAGCGAGACCAAGCGGCGACGCTTGCGCTCAATGTTGCGGCAACCGAGTTCTTAACCCAAGCCTGCCGCGAAAGAGATATTCGATTTTTCTTTATTAGTACTGACTATGTGTTTGACGGCACCTCAGCACCTTATGTTGAAACAGATATCACTAATCCTGTGAACTTCTACGGCCAAACCAAGCAAGCTGCGGAGCGCACGATCCTCGCAGACAGCGCATCACATACCATAGTACGAGTGCCTGTATTATACGGCGAGGTAAAAACGCCGGAAGAATCTGCGGTAACCATTATTGCAAAACAGCTGTTAGCCAACCCCGCTTCAAGTCACGATAATTGGGCCATTCGCTACCCCACCCATGTTAATGATATTGCACTAACGCTCAAAGATGTTATCGCACAGCCTAGCCTTGGTGGGATTATTCATATCAGTGGCAATCAAGCATTCACTAAGTATGAAATGGCGCAGGTCATGGCGCAGGCTTTGCGGCTACCGACCCAGGATCTCATGCCGCTGAGCCAACCGAGTGACGATGCCACAAGGCCACAAAATTGCGCTCTAAAAGACACTAGATTGATTAACATGGGGATCGCCCACCACCGCGATTTTGCAACTGCGGTGAGTGAAGTGCTCACAAAACACAGATAACTTTTAAAACAGGTTATTACGACCAAAGGGCACTTCTAATGTATTGTCATTGGCTGATACTGGGTGCCCTACCATCTCGTCATAAGCGCTTTGATGCCTAATCACCATTTCCATGTAGCTAATATCAAGCAGGCGTTTTTGAATTTGCAGCGGGTTATGTGCTTTTAAAAACTCGCCATTTTCTTCCGTGACATAATATTCCACATTATTAATAAGCACACTGACTTGATAAAGCGCTAAATCGATGGAATGCACTATTACCTTTTGCAGCGGTTGATGTTGTTTTAACTTTGAAAACGCAATGGCCATTGATATTCCCCATGCATAGATCCAAACAGTCTGTTGCCCTACAATACGCGCTGTTATCTCTTTTTGATCATGTGAATGTCTATGTCCTATCCGATGCGTTTGGCCAAATATCTCAGCCACTGCGGTGTTTGCTCTAGGCGACAAGCGTCTCGCTTAATTGATAGCGCAAGAGTGACCGTAAATGGCCGCTTGGCAAACCATATAGATCACATCAATTTGACCGATTGCATTATGGTCGATGGTGAACCGGTCGCGCCGCCACAAGCGAGAAGACTCTTTGTTTACCATAAACCCGTGGGTATAGACTGCAAAGTGAATCCAGATGACCCTGCGAGTATCTACCATGTACTACCAAAATCGTGTCGTGTGTATCCAATAGGTCGGTTAGACAAAGACAGCAGGGGGCTACTACTACTCACCAATGATGGGGCACTGTGTCAGCAGTTAATCCACCCTGACCATCATCAAGAGAAAGAATATGAGGTGCAAGTTGACAAGCCTCTAGACCCAGATTTTTGCCTTAAAATGGCAGCCGGCGTGCCAGTGAAGGGCCAAATAACCCTCCCCTGTACCGTTGAGCAAATCGCACATGACCGCTTTAGAATAGTGTTACGCCAAGGACTCAATCGCCAGATCAGAAGAATGGCACATTACTGTGGTTATCGGGTTATCGACTTATACCGAGTGCGTATCGCAAACTTAGCATTGACACAGCTAGAGGTTAACTCCGCTGAAGTGAAAGAGATTTCAGCAGAGTTAATTCAGTTGACCTAAGTGTAGAGTCACGCAAAGGACGACTATAAACCACACACCACAATAATGGCGATAGCACAGCCGAGTCCTAGCGCCCAGACAATGGAGCGCAGCACGTCAATATTCGCCCAATACAGCACACAATATAATGCTCGAGCGACAATATGGCCTATCGCTAGCCATTCGACTAGAGGAGTGTAGGTTTGGGTGCCAAACGCAACGGCCAAGGCGACAGCAAACACGGCTAATGACTCAAAACAGTTTTGATGTGCGGCCAGCGCTCTTGCCCCCAGCCCAGTTAGTTTCTTTTGCTGTTCACGCGGGTGCTTGTTGTCGTAGCCCCCTTCTTTATTCATCGCCACTGCCACAGGGATTTTGGCAAAATAAGGTAGTAAGATGGCAAGAATTGCACAGATGATTAGTATACCCACAAGATACTCCTTCAACCTTTTGATTATTCAACTCAGTAGAGCAGAATAGCGTTAAAAAGAAAAGCCATAAGTGAATACGTAATACCCTAACCTATGGCCCAATCTTGTAGCATCGACGTTAATCATATCGTGATACTGAAAATTGAACATGTGGCAAATTGTCGCAGTACGCCAACCACAAGAATGCTTCCGTAGCACCTTGAATACACATTGAATTATTTTCACTATCACGATAATTCATTTATTCAGACTCGCTCCTATCCGGTATGCTGATACACATTCGAGCATTGTAGAGTCACCTTTCATGTGGATTTTGTTCACCTTACTAGCTGCTTTTTCTCAGGCTTGGCGAAATGCTTTTCAAAGCAAATTGAGTGAAAGCGCCTCCACAGCCAGCGTCACCTTAGCAAGATTTATTTTAGCCAGCCCACTTGCAGGGCTATATCTTTGGAGCCTTTATCAGATCGCTCCTGCAGAATCGCTCATCATTAACGATGACTTTTTAGCCTTTGTGCTGGGTGCCAGTGTCATGCAAATCATCGCGACGGGGTTAATGGTGGTGCTATTTAAGCAAAATAATTACGCCATAGGCGCTGGACTTGCGAAGAGTGAGGCACTCGTGGCGGCAATTTTGGGCGTACTCTTTTTTGGCTCAAGCTTAACTTTACTCGGTTGGTTTGGTGTCTTTATCGGTGCTATCGCGGTGTTGTTATTGAGCGGTTTTAGTCTGCGTGCTTTCAATGGTAAAACTGCACTAGTGGGACTTGCCTGTGGAACAAGCTTCGCGCTTACTTCTCTTTGGGTGCGTGAAGCCAGTATCGCATCGGGCTTACCTTTCCCCCACAGTGCAGCCTGGGTGTTATTATTAGTGCTGGTTTGCCAAACTGTGATGTTGAGTATGTATTTGACAATGCGCGAACCACACTCTTGGCGCGTGCTGTGGCAACGCCGCAAACTGACGCTAGCAATTAGTGTTAGCAGTTGCATCGGTTCTATAGGTTGGTTTAGCGCAATGAACCTTGAGCATGTAGCCTACGTGAAAACCCTTGGCCAAATCGAAGTGTTTTTCACTTTGCTTATCTCATTCTTGTGGCTCAAAGCACCAGTAAAGAAGCGCGACTCAATGGGACTCTTACTCATCGCCGTCGCGGCTATTTTGGTTATGCTAACTTAAGTACCACAACTCCACTGATGATAAGTAACACGCCCAAGTAGCGCATAAAACTACTTGGGTCACCGTAGAAAAAGATACCCACTAAGAATGTGCCTGCCGCGCCAATACCCGTCCACACCGCATACGAGGTACCCAATGGAATTTGCTTTTGCGCCAGCCATAACATCCAGCCGCTCAAGGCCATAAAACCAACGGCTATCACTATGCCTAGCCAACGAGTATCGGCTTGTTGCGCCATTTTCAGACCAACGGGCCAACCTATTTCAAACAGGCCAGCCATAATTAAATAAACCCACGCCATACTATTTTTGTTTCAACTCCACAGAATACAGGTCTTTTCTTCGGTCTCGTAAATTACGCACCGTTCCTTCACTATGCAATATTTTGAGTTTATCTAAATCTAAGTCACTAAATAACAGCATTTCCGTATTTGGTGTTGCTTCATTGAGCGCGGCATCATGAGGAAAAGCAAAGTCCGATGGCGTCAACACCGCTGACTGCGCGTACTGCACATCTAGGCTTTCTACCTGTGGTAGGTTACCAACGCTTCCTGCGATAACCACGTAGCATTCGTTTTCAACCGCACGGGCCTGCGCGCAGTGCCTCACCCTTAAATAGCTATTTTTCGTGTCAGTCCAAAATGGTACAAACAAAATATCCAGCCCTTTTTCAGCCATGATCCGCGATAGCTCTGGAAACTCCACGTCGTAGCATACTTGGATCCCTACTCGGCCCGCGTCCGTATCGAACACTTCAATTTTATCACCGCCTTTGATAACCCAATCATAGTCTTCGTGAGGGGTGATATGAATTTTACGTTGTTCATCCACTTTGCCAGAGCGATGACACAAGTAACTGACGTTATAGAGCTTGTCGCCCTCAAGTAGCGGCATAGAGCCCGTGATAATATTGGCATTGTACTCAATCGCCATTTGCGACATAGCGGCTCTAAACTGCTCGGTATACGTCGCCAATGCACGAATTGCTTCGGTCTGATTTCTATAGCTTCCGAGCCCCATTAGTGGCGCGTTAAAAAACTCAGGGAAAAGGATAAAGTCACTTTGGTAATCCGAGACCGTGTCCACAAAATACTCTACCTGCTTCATTAGCTCCTCTACCGATTCCACCCGGCGCATCTGCCACTGCACGGCCCCCACTCTGACGATGGTTTTCTTGCTTTCGATCACGGTATCGGTTGGCTCGAAGAGAATGTTATTCCACTCAAGTAGGGTCGCATAGCCTTCGGAGTCCTGATCTTCCGGCAGATATTGCTTAAGCAATCGCTTTACTTGGAAGTCGTTGGCAAGTTGGAAGCTTAGAATGGGGTCGTGTAATTCTTTATGGTCGACTTTGTTTATATACTCCATTGGCGACATACTGCCACGGAATTGCTTATAAAGCGGAATACGACCACCCGCTAAAATCGCGCGTAAGTTGTACTGACGACAAAGCTCTTTACGAGCATCATACAGCCGTCGACCAAGACGTAGACCACGATGGCTTTTGGCTATCACTACGTCCAGCCCATACAGCGCATCAGCATTACTATCACTAAAAATTCGGCTATGCGCGTCAACAATGTCTTCATAGGTATGCGGGTTAGAAAAGGTTTGATAGTCAACTTGAACACTCAGCGCGATACCGACGAGACGCTCACCGTCTTTGACACCGATCTGCCCCTCAGGAAACTGGTCAATCAACCTAAATATCGTATGACTAGGCCACGCACCACCGAGATCAGGATAGGCTTCATCCATTAATGATTTAACCTGATCGTAGTCAGACTTTTCTAGGTTACATAGCGTGATCCGCGCTTTTTCTACAGACATATCAACTCCAAAGCTTTTATTATCTACCTATCTCTCACTCTACTACAGCCAACCTTGCTGGATGCTGAGCGAATAACCTGAGCTTAGGTCAAATAGACGGCAAATCACAATAGAGCTTCTATACTTATTTTATTGTGAATACCACAAGAGCTTACGTTTGACTAAATACCACCCTTATAGCAAACCAGACCAAGTAGAAGCATTAAAATTTGCATTATTACGACGTGTGGCCGCGTATTGCATGTGGCTACACGCAGGCCTCATTGGTGTCTTTTGGCATTTAGAGGTGAACATACTTGCTTTGGTAAACGTGGGTAGTGTGCTGATGTGGTACGCTGGCATTAAACTCATTGATGCGAGTAAACCCTCGATTGCACTGCGGGTTTTCTGCCTTGAAGTCGCCATACATGCGACGCTGGTGTGTGCCTATCTCGGCATGTCACTCGGGTTTCAGTACTATCTCTGGACAGTGTCTTGCCTCATGTTGTTAGATTACCAACTCAGGTTACGTAATGCCGTGATTTATTCCGTTGTGTTGATCACGCTTTTCGCAGTCTTAGAATTATTGTTTGGTGATGTTGCCTATCAATATCGCTATCAACAGTTAATTCCCTATGTCCATTTTGCCAATGTGCTCATATGTGGTATTCCAATGATCTACACAATCAGCCACATACGTAAAATGACAGTGCAACAAAGAGACAAATTAGAAGAACTCGCTGCACACGATCCGCTCACACAAATGTTCAACCGTCGCTATGCGCGCGAGTTAATCACCCATGCTAAAGAAAACTGTATCTCCACTCACTCTCCTTTATGTTTGGTGATGGCGGATATCGACCACTTTAAAAAAATCAATGACACCTTTGGCCATGACAAAGGAGATCAAATTTTAAAAAGTGTGGCCGAAACAATCAAAGCACATATTCACCCTGCAGACATTGCAGTTCGTTGGGGTGGTGAAGAGTTTTTAATCGTGCTCGCGCCTTGCTCTAGTGGAGAAGCAATGCAGCGCATGGAAAAACTACGACGAGCCGTCGAGACCACCAGTTTTGAAAACGACATTCTTAAAGTCACCATGAGTTTTGGCGTTGCAAATTGGGATCCTAGCCAAACTTTTGAGGTCGTCATTCAACACGCGGATGCCGCACTTTACGACAGCAAACATTCAGGTCGTAACCGTGTTACCGCAGCACCGATTTTGCGTGTATCGGAGGGTGTAAGTTAATCCCCTCCGATACGTTCAGTGCAAAGCATTACTTAGGTGAAATGACTATCTGGTGAGTTAATTCACCAGGTAGCAAAGGGGTATTCTCCCCTTCGGCATAATCTGCAAATCCAGATCGATAAAACGGTGATAACGGATGTCCACTTTGGCCACCAGCAACCGTTAAAATTGCATTTTGTAAATGACCTGGTTGTGCGATAAAGCGTTGCGATGCGCCGAATGATTTACCCTGCACCGCAGGCATAAAGGTATCACCAAAAGCTTGTGCGGTTGGCATATCTAACAAACCACTCAGCATTGGCATTTGTTTTGAAAAAGGATGCTGCACCTTGAGTGCATTAACATCCCCCCAGCGCCAAGCGGCCATATTACTGCCATATCTTTCGCTAAGTTGCTGCTTGGCAAGCTTGTAAGCAGCCAACTCTAACTCAACCCAAGAACCATGCTCGCCCAACCAACTATTTGGCTGCTCGGTTAAGAGCTGCCAGAGTCCGGACTCAAGATAACGCTTAACCGGCTTCAGCGACAATTTTTGCGTGTTTAAGTGCTGCTCCAAGGGTGTGAAAAGAGTGTCGATCAGTGCGTTGCGGTAGGCTTTCACTAAGGTGTAACCGACTGAATCGGCACAAGCACAAGCCTGCCAGTCATTAAGGAGCGACATATCATTTTCAAAAGATGCGGAATGTTGGTTTTGCAATAGAGATACTAAGTGCTCGTGCCACGGGGCTAAAAACTTGGCGCGATTGTCCAATTGCAGCTGATAGAAATCCGCTTCCGTAAATTGTTGCTGACCTAACAGTCCATCGCGGATCTGCACAGCACGTGCACCTAACGCATAGCCGCCATCACCAAACCTTTGATTATCTGCAACTGAAACCACGCGAGAGTTAGCCGTCCACAATTTACCGTTTTCAGGGTTTTGCACAACCGGGCGAACTTGTTCGTTGTGCTGCCACGCTTGCTCATATTGCTCTGTATTCAACGCCGTGTCATGAGCTATTTTACGTGCAGGAATAGCCCCCATCGGCGTCCAAGCAGCTGCCCCTTTACTGTCTACCACCATCAAGTTTTGTACAGGGATCCCTACCGTTTTGGCATGTTCTGTTGCTTGCTGAACTTCGGTTAATCGCTCAAGTTGCACAAGCTCTAAGTTTACGGCATAGGGTTGATGAGCAACCCAACTCAGCGCTAGCTTCTTATGTCCAAGTTGTTTAACGGGACCAAATGTACTCATTTCCAATTTATAGGAATGGCTTTTGCCATCAGGCAATTTAATTTCTTCAGCAATGAACTGCGTCTTGGCGTCTGCGTCAAGCTCAATCCAATCGGCTGTATCTAAATAACCATTGGTGAATCCCCACGCTATGCGATTATTGCTTCCAACCACAATGGCTGGAGCGCCTGGTAACGACACCCCAGTTACCTGAATTGCATGGCCCTGATCCTGATAATTAAGCTGGGCACGATACCAAATCGACGGCACATTTAAGCCAAGGTGCATATCGTCGGATAACATTGCCGAACCTGTCTTTGTAAGCGCACCTGTTACGGCCCAATTATTACTGCCGTAAAGCGGCACATCAGCAATATGTGATGGCTGAGCTTGCACGATTTGTTGCTGTAATACAGGAATAGTAACTGGCGATGCCGTAAGTACACTGCTATCCAAAGCAGCCTGATATTGACTAGGCTGCAAGATAAAATCGAGCATATCTTGACCATATTGCTGCTTAAGCGCAATTAGGGTTTCATCGCGCTCATAAGTACCTGCTTGCAAGTCTAGATACATGCTAAAAATAGTGAGTAAGCTGTCTTCTGGCTGCCATGGTGCAGGAGTTGCACCTAGAAGCAGGTATTCAAAACTGGTGAAGCCAGATTGTACTCGCCCATCGTTCACCCCTTGTGTATAACGCTCAAGGATTTGCCTATGCGCCTCAGGTAAGGACATCACGATAAGCTTTGCCCGTTTTCTGAATTGATGGAATCGCATGCTTTCATCAAGGCCAATGGCCGCCGAGCCAAATAACTCACTCAATTCACCTGCGGCATTGCGACGCAACAGGTCCATTTGGAAAAAGCGGTCCTGACCATGTGCAAAACCCAATCCATACGACGCATCTGCTCGGGTGTCAGCCGACACCACAGCTTGCCCCATAGCATCGCGCGCTACCGTTACTGTATTATCAATCTCCGATGTACTTCCTTTACCATCCAGTGCGGGCAAGCTCAGCGCAAGCAAGCCATATATACTTGCAGTACCAAGCAATACCAGTAACAGCAGAGCGACAACAATTCGTTTAATCCAAGTAAGCATGACCATCCCTTAACAATGTATCTAGCGCTAATTTATGCCTAGAAGATATAGCATGTCATTGGCTAATAAACCAATATTCTCGACTTTGTCACAGTTATAAGACAATCAAGTTAAAGCATTTTATTTTGGTTAATTAGATTTCGCTTTGCGAGGACTGAACTATAGTTAAATCATCGTCTTCAACACAGAAGCACCATGATCTCTGAACTATCGACATCGCCACTTAAATTTCGCTTTGTGAAATATAGCTTCTGGCTTTTGCTAGTCGTGATCATCGCGGTGGCATGGTATGTTGATCAAGTAAACTATCGCCGCTTAATCGCGATAGAAAAGAGCCGCTCGACCGAGGAAGTGAATGTCTACCGCACTAAAATAGAAGGTATTCTGGCAAAAAATGTACAACTTGTCAGAGGACTAGGCATTGCCCTTTCTGGTCAATCCGAACTCTCTCAAGCTCGCTTCGAACAGCTCGCAAAACCCTTATTCGATAGTAGCCAAATCCTTCGAAATATCGGAGCAGCTCCAAATATGCGGCTCGACTATATTTACCCATTGAAGGGCAATGAAAAAGCCATAGGCTTAGACTACCAAACCCATCCGACGCAAAAATACGGCGCATTACTCGCCAAAGAGAGTCGCGAAATCGTGATGGCAGGCCCACTGGAGTTGCTGCAAGGAGGCACAGGTTTAATCGCAAGAGTTCCCGTTTACACTGACAAAACTCACTTCTGGGGATTACTCTCGGTCGTGCTCGATATGGATAGTTTGTATCAACAAGCAAACTTTACCGCGTTAGAAAGTCAATATCTGATCGCGATTCAAGGCGTCGATGGCAAAGGCCGAGATGGAGATTACTTTTATGGCAATAGTAATATTCATTCGCTTGCTCCCATCGCGTTTAGTGTTAACGTGCCCTCCGGTGAATGGGAACTCTACGCCGTGCCTCGTATTGGTTGGCAGCCCGCAGCAACTGCTGTGTGGCCTTTTCGCTTAGCTATCATCGCATTGATTATCATCTTTATTGCCGCATTTATCTTCATCACTCGACTGCTATCGCAACTGCAACGAAATGCTTTGTCACTGACCAATATGGGTATACTCGCAGAAGTTGGTGCATGGGAAATTAACGTCAAAACACGCGATATTATTTGGTCGGACGTCACTCGTAGTATTTTCTGCGTGCCGAGACAATTTCAGCCCACTTGGATGAATACGACAGAGTTTTTCAAAGCAGGTTTGCACAGAAAGCGTTTGCAAGACTGTGTGGATGAACTTATAAAAACAGGCCATGAGTTCGAAGAAGAGTTTATTATCCAAACCCAAAATCTGGACGACTTATGGGTGCTAGTGAAAGCACGCTCTATTCGCAATGGCAAACGCACTAGCCACATTTTTGGTTCCATTCAAAACATCCATAAACGCAAAATCATGGAAATGGAACACGATAAATTCGCCAAGAATAATGAGCTCCTTGCCCATTTGAGCTCTCACGAAGCCATCTTAAATAACCACCTCAACAAAGCACTCACACTCTGTGCAGATACCTGTAGAAAAGGAGTGGAGGTTAATAAAGTGAGCATTTGGCAATTTAATGAGGATAAAAACCAACTGATCCCAGTATGTTTTTCAAATGCAGCGATGGATAACTTAGAGCACTTTCCTCCTTGGCGAAAAGCAATAGCGCCTGCATTCTTTAGTGAAATTGAGAGTGGTCAAATAATTGCGGCGGAACAAGCTGAAAACCACCCTGCAACCATGGCCCTCACTACAACGTACCTTGAACCTTTTGAAATTAAGGCGATGCTTTGCTGCCCCATCAGTCATAAAAACCAAACCTTAGGCGTTCTTTGTGCAGAGTACGATGTTGTAAGTCCAGGTTGGGGTCAAAGCGATCTCCGTTTAATGAAATCTATCGCCGCCATGCTAGGGAGCCTCTTTATCAATAAGGCCCACCAAAAGGCAAAAAATCAAGCCATCATTGATAAAGACTTAGCAGAACAATCCGCTAAAATGAAAGCAGAGTTTTTAGCCAGTATGAGTCATGAAATACGCACTCCACTCAATGGCGTAATGGGTATGGTTGAGCTCGTCATGCACTCACAACTCACTTCGACTCAACACCACCAGCTCTCTTTGGCACATAGTTCAGCGAAGTCCTTGCTTACCATCATTAATGACATTCTCGACTTTTCCAAAATAGAGGCTGGTAAGCTAACGATCGAATTTGTTGAGTTCGACCTGATCGAGATGTTAAGTAATATGCTGTCTGGTTTTGTGCGCGCCGCTGATGCCAACAATAATCGGCTACATATCGATTTATCAGGTATGAAAGTCCATACCGCACAAACAGATCCTAATCGCCTCAAACAAATCCTTAATAATTTGTTAAGCAATGCGATTAAGTTCACCCATGATGGTTCAGTGACATTAAGCTGCCATACCGAACAAACGGGCGATCAAACTCGGTTATGGTGCAGTGTCGAAGATACTGGTATCGGTATTTCAAAGGAAAAGCTCAATAAAGTTTTTGATTCATTTACCCAAGCAGATTTATCAACCACTCGACAATATGGTGGTACTGGGCTTGGCCTCACCATTGCAAAGCAATTGTCTCAATTGCTCGGTGGCGATCTACAAGCATTTAGTAAAGAACACGTTGGCAGCACGTTTTCCTGCAATGTGCTTTTGACAGCAGCTAAACCCATTACCGTACATGAGAAATCAGATAACTCAACGTTATATATATTAAGCGAAATCAATGAAGACTACGGTAAACTACTGAAGCCCTGGCATATCACGTGCTTACACGTGCAGCAACTAGATATGCTCATGACACAACTGCAACAACCATCCTCACATCTTGCTGTTATTTTGGATGCCAAGTTACTCAATGCCACACCGCGGAAAAAACAACAAGCACTCAAAGCGCAGCTAACACAGCAGCAGATCGTACATATGGTTGCCGTTGAAGAGCAAAGTAGCGAAACGCTCTCACTATTTTCCTCCTGTGAGCGGGTATACTATCCCATTACGCCATATGCAGCACTTCAGGTGTTCAACTCTGATTATCAAGATCCAGACAAGCCGACATCCGTCAAAACCGACTCACAGGTCAATGCTGAACCCCTGTTAGCACGCTCAATCTTATTGGTGGAAGATAATCGGATAAACCAAACCGTTGCGATGACGATGTTAGAGCGTTTAGGTGCAAAAGTCGTCTGCCAAGAAAATGGAGAGTTAGCACTTGCACACTTACAATCAACTAACAAACCTTACGATGTAATTCTAATGGATTGTCAAATGCCAGTGATGGACGGTTATCAGGCAGCACAGCAGATCCGCCAAGGTGTTGCCGGAAAAATCCATCAGCATAGCGTGATCGTTGCACTCACCGCCAACGCGATGCAAGGTGATAGAGAAAAATGCCTTAATGCTGGAATGGATGATTACCTCACCAAACCCATTGACTTTGATGAGCTAAAAGCCAAGCTGCTGCAAATAAAACCGCAGCAAACAATGCAAGCACCTTCGTCTACGGCCCAACAAAGTTAGCTCGCACACTTTGCTACAGTAAATATTGGTATTATATTGCTACTATCAAGATGATGTTATACATCTCATCAGCAACAACAAAAATAAGGAAAGTGATGCAATTAGATACTCAAGAGCAACGCGTACTGGGTAGCTTAATCGAAAAGCAAGTCACCACCCCAGAACAATACCCCATGTCACTCAACGGCCTCACCAATGCGTGTAATCAAAAGTCGAATCGCGAGCCGGTGATGGAACTCTCTCAAAATGATGTGCTAGACACACTGACTCGCCTACAAGAAAAACGCTTAATTACCTGCGACGAAGCACTCTCTGGTCGCGTCGACAAGTACAGCCAGCGCTTTTGTAACAGTGATTTTGGCCACCTTAAAGTCAACGCGAAACAAAAAGCGATTATCTGTTTGTTGTTACTGCGTGGACCACAAACTCCAGGTGAACTGCGTACCCGCAGCAACCGCCTCGCAGAGTTCAGCTCCGTACAGGACGTTGAAGCGACATTAAGTGCGATGCAAGAACAGGATTATGTAGTTAAGCTTGCCAGAGAACCTGGAAAACGAGAAAGTCGTTATCAACACTTGTTTGGTGACCAAGTCGTTGAACCAACAGCGCCTGCAGAACCCATAACCTGCACCCAAAATGACAGCGAAATCGAAAGCTTAATTGCCGAGATTGAGCAATTAAAGCAAGAGCTCGCTACCATCAAAGCACATTTAGGGCTTTAAAAAGCGCGTCAGCACCAACATAATAGAAGTTTATCGCCCCGATAGTATTGAGGAACCAGTATGCGTGAAGCAATCATGGCCGAAATGAAAGTTCAGCCAATTATTGACCCGGAATTTGAAGTCAAACGACGTGTCTCATTTTTAAAAGCACGATTACAAGCCTCTGGCTGCTTCACCCTTGTGCTTGGCATAAGCGGAGGAGTTGATTCGTCAACTTGTGGACGTCTATGTCAGCTAGCTATCGATGAACTCAATGCTGAACATGGTACTGGGGCTTATAAATTTATTGCCATGCGCTTGCCGTATGGCGTTCAAGCTGATGAAGATGAAGCGCAACTTGCACTTGAGTTTATCCAACCGAGTCAGCGCTTAACAGTCAACATCAAGCCTGCGGCCGATGCCATGCACGAGCAAGCACTTGCAGCCATGGCGGGTGGAAGCGTGCCACTGCCTTCACAAGCCAGCGTGGATTTTATTAAAGGAAACGTAAAAGCACGCCAGCGCATGGTCGCGCAGTACGAAATAGCAGGCCTGACTCGCGGTTTAGTCGTCGGCACCGATCACAGCGCTGAAAACATCACGGGCTTTTACACCAAGTTTGGTGACGGCGCCTGCGACTTAGCGCCCTTGTTTGGCCTGTCAAAACGCCAAGTTCGCGCACTAGCGGCTTTTCTCGGGGCACCCGCTGGACTAGTACATAAAGTACCGACAGCCGATCTCGAATGCGACCGTCCTGGCCTTTCCGATGAAGAAGCGCTGGGACTAAGCTATGACAATATTGATGACTTCCTTGAAGGCAAGCCTGTTAGCAGTGAAGTAAACGACAAACTTATTGCCATTTATCAGCGCACCCAACACAAGCGTCAACCAATTCCTACGGTATACGACGAACAATAGTATTGTTGGCAGGAGATAACCAGTTATTCATCCTGCCAACCTTAATTTCTCAATTCACAAGGTGATTAACGTATGAGCCCCGCAGCTGCACCTATTTTAATTACTGGTGGCGCACAGCGCATTGGACTTGCTTTGGTGAAACACTTTCTCGCTAAACAGCAAGCCGTCATATTGACGTATCGCACCAAACATCAAGTTATTGATGAACTAGCATCGCTAGGTGCCATTTGTATCAAGGCTGATTTTGACGAGCCAGAAGCAATCACGCAACTCAACAACCAAATTCGTGCCCATACCGACGCACTCAGTGCCATCATCCACAATGCATCGAGCTGGGATTGTGAAGCCAACAACCCTGATTTTTCAGCATTATTCGACAATATGATGCGGATCCACGCTAAAGTCCCCTATTTGATCAATCATGCCTTGAGCGACTTATTGACAGCCAACAATAACGTCAGCGATGTGATCCATATTACAGACTATGTAGTAGAAAAAGGCAGTCCAAAACACATTGCCTATGCCGCTAGTAAAGCTGCATTAGATAACTTAACTCGGTCATTTGCCGCTAAGTTTGCACCTAACATCAAAGTGAATAGCATTGCACCATCTCTTATCATCTTTAATCAAGACGATAGTGACGAGTACAAGGCAAAAACCTTGAAAAAGTCTATTATGGGAATTGAGCCTGGTAGCAAAGAAGTTATCAATAGTGTCGACATGATACTCTCTAGCAACTATATGACAGGACGCACGGTACAAATCGACGGTGGCCGCCATTTGAGGTAACGCATTATGCAAGACAAATTACAACAGAGTTATAAAACAATTATTGACGCCGTGGGTGAAGATGCAGACCGCGAAGGATTATTAGATACGCCAAAGCGCGCAGCGAAAGCGATGGAGTATCTTACTCAGGGCTACCGTCAAACACTGGATGAAATCACCAATAACGCGGTATTCAGCTCGGATGCCGATGATATGGTGCTGGTCCAAGATATAGAGTTGTACTCTATGTGTGAGCATCACCTTCTACCTTTCGTTGGCCGTTGTCACATCGCTTATATACCTGACGGTAAAGTGCTTGGCTTGTCTAAATTTGCCCGCATTGTTGATATGTTTGCCCGACGTTTTCAAATCCAAGAGCAGCTAACTCATCAAATCGCCAAGGCCGTTGAGGAAGTCACCGGCGCAAAAGGCGTTGGCGTGATCGTCGAAGCCAAACACATGTGTATGATGATGCGTGGGGTTGAAAAACAAAACTCTAGTATGCGAACGTCTGTCATGCTTGGTAATTTCAGAAGCGACCCCAAAACCCGCAACGAATTTTTACAGTTAGTGAAAGGATAAGCACGCTATGTCGAATGCCATTATTAAGGTGACGAATTTAAGGCTACGTACCTTTATTGGTTTTAATCCCGAGGAGCGGGAAAAAAAGCAAGATGTCGTGATCAATATTGAAATTCACTACCCAGCGGATACGGCATGTTTAGATCATGATAACGTGGCTCACGCGCTTAACTACAAAACGGTGACCAAAGCTGTCATCACACTGGTAGAAGAAGGGCATTTTTTGTTACTTGAGAAATTAGTGGCTGACATACTTGCTGAATGTCATCAACATCAAGACGTGACGTATGCAAAAGTCACCGTAGATAAACCGCACGCTTTACGGTTTGCTGACTCAGTGTCACTCACGCTTGATTGGTACAGAAGCTAAATTAAGCGATAAGACCCTGATATGCACTTCCTTGCCTTCTGGTATTAAGAAATCACCTGTAAGGCAAGGTAAATCACCAGTGCGTAACGGGCGCCTTTACCGAGCGCGACTAGCACAAAAAACCACCCAAAAGAGGTCCGTAGAGACCCCGCTACCACAGTCAAAGGATCTCCGACTATGGGTAGCCAAGCAAATAGCAATGAAAACTTACCGTAACGATTAAATAGTCCACAAGCCTTATCATATTGCTGTTGAGAAACCGGAAACCAGCGCTTATTCCGCCACTTAGCGATAAACCAGCCAAGATAATAGTTGACACAGCTACCTAGTAAATTACCTGTTGTCGCAGCCAGCCATAACCAAACCAGTTCGCCTTGCTGTTTCACAACGAACCCACTTAGCGCCAGCTCCGACGACGCAGGTAATAAGGTTGCGGCAACAAAAGCAAGCCCAAATAAAAAAAGATAAATCATATCAACGGCTATAAGAAATTGGACTTTAAGAAATCATCTAAGTCGGGCAATATACTGAAATGAGCGCAAGACTTCAAAAACACCGACATGGAATCAAGGGATAGGCATGAAAACAACAATAAAAATGTTACTACTTAGCACCGTACTCGCTACCGGATTAAGCGGCTGCAAGGCCTCTAACGAAGCGCTACCACAAGCAGACGATGGCTATCAGACCTATATCCACACTGGCGACACCTTTAAACATTTGCAATTTACGGATATCAAAAACCAAGCCGTTAGGTTCGATGCTAATCACAAAAAGTTGGTAATTTTATTCGCGACATGGTGCTCCGATTCGCAACGCTTATTGAGTGAACTAAAACAATCTGAATTACTCACCCAAGCCGAGTTAACCATCGTTGCCATTGGTCGAGAAGAAACTAACACTACACTTGAGCAATTCAACGAAACCATGCAATTGCCCATCCATTTTGTTGCCGATCCCAATCGAGATATGTACAACACGTATGCCAATAAAGGCATTCCTAGAGTCATCTTGCTTGATGAACGCAACCAAGTGATACAAACCCTCATCGGTGAGCAACCCAACACCTTATCAAAACTAAACTGGAATTAACGAGGTAACTATATGAATCCAGAAGTCGTTAGCATTCTCACGATGGCCAAAGTTATCCAAACCGCCGTTGCCCCTGTATTTTTAATTACGGGTATTGCTGCGACCTTAGGGGTACTATCAAACCGCTTAGCACGGATCACGGATAGGGCGCGTTTACTCGATCGCAAGATTAATACCACGCAAGATGAAGAACTCAAAATGCACTTTAGCCGTGAAATGCGCGCACTGTTAAAACGGTCTCGTTTTATTCACGTTGCATTTAGCATGAGTGTACTCAGTGCGTTGCTTGTGTGTGCAGTGGTTATGCTGCTGTTCATGTCGCACTTGTACAGTATGCCATTGGGTATTACTTTATCGTCTTGTTTTATCGCGGCTATGGTGCTGCTTATTGGCGCGTTTGTCTCTTTGCTTGGAGAAATCTTTCTGGCCACCCGCAGTATGCGCAGGGGCATGATATTCAAAGACATCGAGAGTTGATTATTTAAAACTAGTTGCTTCCGTCACAGGACACTTATCGCAATTGTTTGATTATATTTGTAATTTACATTGAAAATAGGGAAAAATATTAGGGGTTTACTATGAAGAAACTACTTACCGTCACACTATTTAGCTGTCTTGCAGCAACAGCACAAGCTAACACTATGTTTGAATCGGCTGAAGATGCAATTGAATACCGCCAAGCGTCTTTCCAATTGATCCGTTTCCAGATTGGCAATATGGGCGATATGCTAAAAGGCAAAGTACCATTTGATGCTGAAGTATTTAAGCAACGTGCTCACAATGCTGCGCAATTATCGCAAATGCCTTGGGAAGCATTTATCGACGGTTCTGACAAAGGCAATACTGATGCCCTACCAGCCGTTTGGTCAAACAGAGCTGAGTTCGATGGTAAAGCCAAGCAATTTGCCGAGTATGCTCAAGCACTGGCTGTTGCAGCTGACTCTGGCGACAAAAAGCTGATTGCTTCTGCATTTAAAGATTGGGCAAAAGGCTGTAAAGACTGCCATAAATCTTTTAAAGATTAATACCAATCGTATAAAAACAAAACAGCCGCATATTTGCGGCTGCTTACTATCTGAATAGTTCGTCACTCGCTTGGTTATCACCAACGACACAGTGACTCAGACATCGCACTGAGTAACCCACAGCCCTGCTTAATCACACAGCCAAATTGAATTACTGTCAGTGCTAGACTCGTAGATGACGTCTAGTGATCAATCATCAATATAGTCGAAATCATCATCGCCTAGATTTCTACGTAGGCGTTTTTGCTCTAAGTAGTCGTCTAGCTTTCTTTTGACTTTACGCTTTTGCTTGTCATGTTGGTTACGACCCAACTTTTCAAATTCATCGTCTGCAAAATCATCATCAAGCGCATCGTAAGAGAATGTCTTACCCACAACTAACTCCAAAATAAAATAGTCATTAATAAAATGAGAGCCGTCTCTCAAGATCACTATTTAGCGCTAAATTGTCATTCTGAAAAGTGAGAGTTTCTTATCCTTACAATAAAAATTTTTTATTGCCTAATTCATTTTGACAAAAACAACTATATTTTAGTCAATTTCATCACTTTTAGAGCACATTAACTTTCAACAATAAAATACAATATATTGATTTTATTTGAGTTTATATTTGGCATTGTTCTTGTAACAATAATCATGCAACTGAGCCAATAAGGATCGACCATGAATAAAATTTTACTACTAACAGCAGCAACAATGATGACAACCACTGTCGCTGCACACGAAAAAAATAACATCACGTTTAGCGGTGACAATTGTGAAGTAGAATTTCAGAATGACGTTAGGATCACGCCTGATAACTTGGTGATCACAACGGCCAAAAACAAAACAGCTGAGATCAACAACCTTGGCGAACTGACACTCAATGGCGAGCGCATCACACTTAATACACAGCAAAAAACGATGCTCACGCAATACGGTGATGAACTAAGAGGCCGCCTACCACAAGTGGCTGATATTGCTTTTGAAGGCATAAAGCTAGCGGGCGTTGCCCTTAATGAAGTGGCGCAAACCTTTAATTTAACCAGTTTAGATAGCATCCATGCCGTGATCGATGACCTCGAAACAGAAGTGCAAAATACGTTTTATCAGCAAGGTGCGTTTGTGATGGGCAAGCAAACCTTTGATGAGTTTGGCCAAAATTTCGATAATCAGTTTGAAGAAAAAATCGAGACTGCAGTACAAGGTGCCATGATGCAATCGATAGGTAGCTTACTGGTTGCGATTGGCAACGAAATGTCAGATGCAAACGGTGATATGAGCAGCTTTGAACAGCGTATGGAAAACTTCGCAACACAAATCGAAACCAAAGTTGAACAACAGGCTGAATCTATTGAGAAAAAAGCAGACGCACTGTGTGGCGACTTTGAACAAATAGCGAAAAACGAAGCCATTGTCGCAAAGTCTATTCCCGCAATGTCAGAGTACCAACTGTTTAAATTTAAATAATCTGACGTTGGCATAACTTACTTTTAATTCAGGATACGTTATGCCAACCCTTTCCTTTGTGCATCAGCCAACTCCCCCAGCGTTTTAATCGCTTGCTCTACCGACGCATCCCACGGCAAACCATAACTGATACGTATACAATTTTGATACTTTTTGCTGGCACTAAATAGCGTACCGGGCGTAATACTGATCCCGCGCTCTAAGGCTTTTTGGAACAACAAGGCACCATCAACGTGCTTACCTAAGTCTAGCCACAGCACACAACCACCTTGCGGGCGACTGACTCTTACCTCACTACCAAACGCAACATTCACCGCTTGGATCATACGATCTCGATTCTCAATTAACCGTTTACGGACCAACTTTAAATGGCGCTCGTAGCCTCCGGAGCTGAGAAAATCCGCCAGTGCCCATTGATTCATTAAAGAGGACGAGCAACTCAACGCACGTTTTATGCGCTTTGCTTTTGCACTAAATTGACTGGCGACCATCCAACCCACTCGATAGCTGGGCGCTGCGGTTTTTGAAAATGACGCACATGTGATCACTAAGCCCTTTTGGCTAAATGCTTGTGCCGGTATGCCGCGCTGCTCGGTAAAATATAAATCACCATACACATCGTCTTCTATCAACACCACGTCACGTTGCTCTAATAGCGCCACCAGCTGCGCACGTCTCGTATCTGGCATAAAGCTACCAAGCGGGTTACTAATACTGGTAGAAAACACACACGCTCGAATATCATGCTTTTCAAGTGCCCGTTCAAGGTCGCTCAGCCAAATGCCATCATCTGGGCAAACAGGTATTTCAATGGCCTTTAACCCTAAGTTTTCAGCCAGTTCAACAATGCCAAAATAACAAGGGGATTCAATCGCTATCACGTCTCCGGGCTTGGTCACCGCTTGTAACGCAATCGCCAATGCTTCTTGCGCGCCATTGGTGATCACCACTTCATCCATATCTATTGCTAAGCCCATATCCAAATAACGCCGCACGATTTGCTTTTTTAAACTATCTAAACCATCCATAGGACCATAATTAATGAGTTCATTCCCTGCTTCTTTCATTGCGCGGCGCATAATTTTGGCAAGAACCTGCTCGGTACCAGCAATGGCGATGGGGTTGGCGATACCTAAGGGGATTGCATGCGGCTGATGGATCCCCTTATACACTTGTTCAATCAACGCCTGCTTGTTCACCACCACAGGTTTGGCGGGCAATCGTGCACGCTTCGGTGAGTCGTTGTGCGAGGCTCTGTGGCATAAAAAGTAGCCGGACTTCTCTTTGGCAATGACTTTTCCTTGATCTTCAAGTGCTTGATAGGCCTGCTTTACCGTTGGGATACTGACATTTAAGTTTTGCGCCATAACACGCAATGAGGGAAGCTTTTCGCCCGGTAAAATAGATTCTTGTTCTGCCATCGACAAGATCATTTGGATCACCTGCTGATAGAGAAAGGCGGAATGTTGGCGTTGAATAACGGTACTCATAAGCAATAATCTGTATAGGTATAAATTAGCAAATTCTGTATATAGCTTATACAGAATAACAGCGTAAACTACAGACTTCCACTGCTGTTTGAATCTAGAGCCGATCATGAAAAATCTATTTCTTTACGCCATCACTGTGTTGATTTGGGGATCAACATGGCTTGCCATTGAGTACCAACTTGGCAGCATCAACGAGTTTGTGTCGCTGTTTTACCGCTTTGGCCTCGCCGCGGTTTGTATGTGGGCGTTTGTCATCTATAAGCGTGTGCCAATGCGATTTTCTCGCCGAGATCACGGCTTTTTCATCCTCTTAGCGTTATGTAATTTTGGTGCTAACTATCTCTTCTTGTATTGGGCTCAGGCACATTTAACGTCAGCAATGGCATCAATTGCGTTTTCATTATTATTGGTCGTTAACATCGTCAATACTAAGTTATTTTTTGCCAAACCGATTGCAAAGCGAATTTACTTTGGTGCATCACTGGGCACGCTTGGGATAGTCAGCTTGTTTTGGCACGACTTGGTCGCATTTGATTTGCAAAGCGAGGCCTTCTTGGGATTATCATTAGCTCTATTAGGAACAGTGGTCGCGTCACTCGGTAATATGGTGAGCGTACGCAATTCTAATCAGCAAATTGATGTTATGGCGGGAAATGCGTGGGGTATGCTTTACAGCGCTGTCATGTTAGCAACCTATGTCGCCTTTAGTGAACATCAGTTTATCAACCAAGCGCCGGCATCATATTGGTGGTCTCTGATTTACCTCAGCGTGTTTGGCACCGTCATTGCCTTTGGTTGTTATTTCTCACTACTCAAGAATATTGGGCCTGAGAAAGCGAGTTATTTGATAGTGTTATTTCCTTTTGTTGCCGTGGCCTTGAGTACCTTATTTGAAGGCTTTGAGTGGCAGCAAAACACCTTTATTGGGTTTATTTTGGTCATCCTAGGTAATGCGATTGTACTCACGCCTTTAGATCGCATCTACGCTTGGTTGTCCATTCGGTCCCCAGTTAGAAGTTGAAGTCTTACCAATGCTTTAGCTTCTTACTTTTCAGCGCCATTTTATAATGGCGCTTTTTTTATGTTCAGAGCTCGGCGGCAGCATGTTATCGTCGCAGGCGTGCGCCCAACAATCTCGCCATCAGCCTCGATGTCATACCCCTCTTGTGCGATATAAAGCTCTGCAATGCGACCGTGGTGCACATTTCTTGTGCCCATATGACGTTTAAGTAGCATATTGACAAACAATATCACCCGCTGCCAATGCGTTTGCGGTGTAAACCACAGCAGCTCCAGCTGACCGTCATCAAGGCAAGCCATAGGAGCAGGAGTTAACCCTGCCCCAAAGTGTTTGCCATTCGCAAGTAACAACATCATACCCTGCTCAGGCCACGTATTGCTGTGGTAGCGAATGAGTTTGGCAGTAAACAGCGACATTAATCCCGCATAGGTATAGCTCAGCTTTCCTAGCCGTTTGGTCTGTCCTAAGTTATTCATGACATGCGCGTTAAAGCCAATCCCAGCAACATTGACAAACCAGTGCCCATCCACTTTACCCAAATCAATACTTGAGATCTTGTCTGAAAATACAGCTGCTCGCCACTGTGCTTTGGAATAATTAAACTGCCGAGCAAAATCGTTGCCAGTCCCCGCTGGCAGCAGTGCAAGCGTGTTATCCCGTTCAGCAATGGCATTGGCGACTAGGTGCAAAGTGCCATCCCCCCAATCACCACCACGCTCACTTCCGCCGTAGCTGCTTGAGCAATTGCGTCCCTATCTGCGACAAAGTTTCCAGTGGTATTAAACCAAGTTGCCGTCAACTGTTGTTGTTTTAATTGTTGCTTTAACCATGCAATTTGCGCTTTCCCCTCAGCACCCGCTAAAGGGTTGACTACCACCAGCATAAAAACCCTTAAATACAAAAACTCAACTTATATGAATAAAAAACCAAAACTAAAACCAAAAATAAAAAACAAAAACCACAAACGCCCATATTAATTGGGATGCAGCCTAATAAAGACAATCACACTTATGCATAACCATGCAAAAAAGCCATTAAAATAAAAATGAACAAACCATTAATTCATTAGTTATTTTTATCCGAAAACATCAATTTTTATCGTTTTAAATTTAAACAAATTGCGTGCAAAATAGCCTTGTTTTCAATCATAGCTTATTAGGAGCCAGACATGCTTAATTCAGCTGCACCTTGCAGCCCATCACAAAACACGTTTAACCAAACACAACCAACTAAACAACGTCGTATCAATTGGACGAAGTGGTTGGCAGTATGTGGTCAACACTTAGCGTTAAAAGACGTGATTATGTATAAGTAAGTCTGCACAGAGCATGGCGTCCCAACCCGCCATGCTCTCGTCAGCATTTGTTTCAATAGACCATAAAAGCACCACTTCAACCAGCATTTTTGTACAAAACCTCTTCGTCAAACCGCTAATTTCTAGCACAATTTTAAAAAAACCTCACTTTTAGCACATTTTTTAAGCAAACAGTTTAAAAACGGTTTACAGCGCCTAAATCGCTAAGTATTATCTTTGCCCATGGAGAGATGGCTGAGTGGTTGAAAGCACCGGTCTTGAAAACCGGCATACGTTAATAGCGTATCTAGGGTTCAAATCCCTATCTCTCCGCCATTTTTAAAGTATTGCGCCGGAGAGGTGGCCGAGTGGCTGAAGGCGCTCCCCTGCTAAGGGAGTATAGGGTTTGTAGCCCTATCGAGGGTTCGAATCCCTCCTTCTCCGCCATCACTTATAAAAAAACCGCTTAATTGCGGTTTTTTTATGTCTGCGATTTATCACTTCCACACACAACTGGTCAGATGTCTTCAACCTATGCTATGTTGAGATCTGATTGGGGAAATGAGTGTGACGAATGAAAATCCATGTCTTAGAAGGCTATATTCAACATATTTATCTGGTTGAGCACGAAACGGGCCTGCTGTTACTCGACGGTTGCTGTCGTGCCGATGTTGAGTTGGTCTGCAACTACATCCTGCAACTGCAAAAGCCACTAAGCGCACTCAAGCTGATTGTGGTCACGCATATGCACCCAGATCATGCCGGTGGCGCGCACAAACTCAAAAAACTCACGGGCGCAAAGATTGCGGCCGCAAATGCCCCCAGTCAGTGGTATCGTGGTATTGATGGTGTCATGATGCACCTCTCCGATATGGCACTGGCACTTTGGGTTGCAGGGAGAAAGCGCAAGGCCAAACGTAATCTTTGGTATCCAAGACAATTATCACCAGATTTTTACCTAGCCGATGGTGATAGCTTGCCCTACTTTAACGAATGGCAAGCGATACACACACCCGGTCATACGGATAGAGATTTGAGCTTGTATCATCTACCCAGTAAGCGCATCTATGTGGCGGACTTGACGGTAAAAGTGAAAGGACAATTTGTTGCGCCTTTTCCGGTATTCTATCCACGCTTGTATCGCCAATCTCTTGCCAAAGTCGAGGCACTACAACCCCACTCCGTGATCTTGGCGCATCAAGGAGAGGTACTTGCAGAAGAAATTGATTTCAACGCATTGATAGCGCGCGCGCCCAAGCAACCAATGACACATTGGCGCTCGGTGAAGAAGAAGACCAAAAAAGCACTAGGGTTAGGAAACTAGCTTTCGTTGATAGCTCGCACCAACTGCGCGATGTCCTCCTGACTATTATAAATATGTGGTGAGACACGAATACCGTAGCGACGATTATCCACAGCAATGTCTGCGTGCTTAAGCTGCTCCATCACTGCCTCATGCTGCGAGCCAAAATGCAAAGTAGCGGTCCCAGAGCAAGCACTCTGTGCTGTAGGAGAGCGATAAAATTCAGGCAATGCCGCTTGTAACTGAGATAACAAAGCAAAGTTGTACGCTCTTACTTGCTCAATCCCAAGCTCGGCAAAATAGCCAAGGCTGTGCCCCGCATAGATATAAGGTGCCACACTTGGAGTACCGCCCCAAAAACGCAGCGCACTTTCACTCAGCGCAAAATGATGAATATCAAACTCGAATGGATTTTGATGCGAAAACCAGCCAACGTCTTTTGGTTCACAATAAGGCAAGACATCCTCATTCACCCAGATGAAACCTGCGCCAGGGCCACCGCAGCTCCATTTCACACAAGAGCCGATAACGCAATCCGCACCCCACTCGCTTAAATTTATTGGTAATACACTAAGTGACTGAGCAATATCAATAATACTTCGACAACCATATTGGTTAGCAAGGCTAATGATGTCAGCAACAGGCGCCTGCTGACCGCTGTTCGAATAAACATGACTGACAAATACCCAATCAATTTGCTCGTCAATATAGTGCTGCCACACACTTAAGTCGTGCATATTCATCGCTTCGGGAATATAAACAATCTCAATATTGTCCAGCGCATTTTGTAACGCAAATCCCATGCTGGGGAAGTCTTGCTCACTCATCAATACGCGTACTTTGCGAATGCCACTTTCGGGCAAACTCATCGCCCATTTCGTTAAACCACTGGAAAGGTTTGTTTGCGGACAAAACAGGCGCGCATCCGTGTGTAATAGGGAAGCTAGGGCTGAGGTAAAGCGATCAATACCGCTTAGCCACTGCTGCCAAGGCTCTTGATTTTGTTGTTGCCACGGCACCATAAATTGCTGATGGAAATCTTCCGCTGCAGATTTCAACATACGACCAACGGAATGACTCAATAAATAGCGACCCGTAGGCAAGTGAAAATCATCCCTATATTGCTTCATGCTTAACCCCTATTGCTTGGCGTAATCGTTTTAAATCATGATGCCGAGTAAAGATATCAGCGCGCTCGGCAGCGGCTCGCCTATCTCTTAAGTCTGCGAGTTCTTTGAGTAACACTTCAATCGGTGGACCACTGGCGGTCACTTTGCTTAAGTGCTGTTGCTGCATTGCTTGCGAAGGTTTGGCGATATACTTTTCGACGAGTTGATTGTGATGTTGTATGGCCGTATCTCCATGCAGCTTACACACTTGTATAAACAAGCTACAGGCAGGGCCAAACCAATCACTTTTCGGCCCTTTCAATGCACTCAGAAACGCATCCATTAAATTAGGCGTGCGCATGCATTCACGCAGTGTTGCTTGGTCTTCTGGCATCATATAGAGGAATTTTTCCACCAGCATTTGACCGTAACTAATGTCGTTCGCCGGGCATAACCCCAACATCATATCGATAACATTGATACCCGCAAAATCTCCAGCGTTTGCGCCACGATAGACCTCTTTACCAACTCGGTATGGTTTATAATAGGGTCGTACAACATAAAAGAATGCCTCGGTATCTAGTTCCTTAAATAACTCTCGATTAGACTCTATCACCTCAAGCAGCGCTTGCTTAACTTGTTTGAGTAGCACCAATGACATGGGATGAGAAATTCCCAAATGATGCACCTTCATTAACGATTCGGACGCACGTTTATAGGCAAGAATGGCCTGAGTATTGTAGTCGATGAATAAGCGCTCTGCCGGATGAGAGGTAAAGCGCTTATACACGCCGTTGATTGCGCGGTTGTGTGTGGTGAGATGAGCCGTTGCGAAGCGTGGTGTAACTCCCAAAGAGGCACCAATATGCATAGCCAGTGCCGATGCTTGTGTTAGTGGAGACACCCTTTCACGGCTTGGCTCGGTAATTTCGTGGCGTCTGCATGCAGCCATAAATAGACCAACGTTACCGAGTAAGTCGAATGCTTGCTCAAAGCCTTCGTCGGTATTGCCTTCTTCTAGCAAGGCTTGGATCAGTTGATTACCTTCTTCTAATAACTGTGCTTTTAGCGTTTCACCAACGCCTTCAACGTTTGCTTTATCCTGCTGCTGCCAATAAAGATGTTCAAGCTTGTCGTTAAGGTCGACAAACGGACCTCTAATCCAAGCGTCAAATTGTACGGCTAATGGACTCATGATTACTTCTCGTGATTATTCCACAGTTAAGGCTAGCAAATCACCACGAGCATAATTTGCCAATTTTCTCTAAAAGTTTAATACTGATTAGCAAGAATCACTCTTTTATTTCGTTTATGTCGGTAAATCTAGATACCAAGGACAAATTGCTCCTTAACGCCTTGCAACATAATGCACGTTTGAGTAATGCCTCACTCGCCGAAAAGGCAAACCTTTCTGATACTCCCTGTCTTCGACGCGTAAAACGCTTACAAGATACAGGAGTAATTTCAGGCTATCATGCGGCACTGGATAGAGCACAAGTTGACCTAAGCATTTTGGTTTATGCATTTATAAAGCTCAGTGAAAATACCGCAACCGCAGCGCATTTATTTGAACAACACGTGGAATCTGAAGATCAGGTGATTAGTTGTTCGGTGATCTCCGGAAGTCATGATTACCTATTGGAAATCGTAGCAAAGGATTTGCCCAGCTATGAACAATTTGCCAAACATCAACTGGGCGCCTGTAAGGTAATTAGCGGGATTGAATCAACGATTGTCCTAAAGCAAACTTTTGCAAAACGCACATTACCGATCCGCTAACCATTTTTATCGTCATCTGTTCTCGCTATACTGCATGTGATTTTATGCTCATAAGGACCGACTATGCGCCACTACCTTACCTCCACAGTATTTGCTTTTAGCCTGCTTGCCTCACCTTTGGTCATCGCACAAGACTGTGTTACCCAAGTGAGTGATATGTCGCTATTCACCAAGAGCAAAGCGTCGGGATTATTCCGCGAAGCAATCGATAAAGGCCCCGTCACCGTCGATGTAGGGAATATAAAAAACTATATCGATTATATTCGTTCTACCAAGCAAATTATTGAAAGCCGCAATCCTCGCGCTACACTGCCGTGCCCGTTAATGACACCCACTGCAACATTACTCAACCTGACAACCCCCAAGGTAAGTGACTTAATCGCGCCATTTTCACTTGAGCATGACAACAAAGATCACGCCATTTTACTTATCCATGGTCTGACCGATTCTCCTTTTACTTTTCACTACCTTGCGGCAGCACTCTATGAAGCAGGATACAATGTCAGAACCATGTTACTGCCAGGCCACGCGACTGCACCAAGCGATTTAACCGAAGTTGATATTGACGATTGGCAAACCCATACGGATTATGCCATCGCACAGACGAGCCAAGATTTTAAGCATTTTTCCGTACTTGGTTATTCCACTGGTGCCGCCTTGGTGCTGAGTAGCATAGCAAAGCACAAGCCCAATAATTTAGGCTCTGTTGCACTTATCTCACCCGCCACAGAGCCACATAATAAGAACGGTTGGCTAGCCAAGTGGATTGATTACGTGCCATTTGTCAATTGGATAGATGAAGACGCTGACTTGGATTTCGCCAAATATGAATCTTTCCCATGGCATGGCGCAACGTTAGCCCATCAGGCTATGGCGCCACTCAAATCACTCACCACTTTGCCAGATGTACCGATGTTTATCAGCTATAGCGATGTCGATACCACCATAGACAATCATGCAACGGCAAAGCTGCTAGAAAAATGGCAACCTAAATCAACATTGACCCAATTTATCTACTCGGAAACGCCATCGACTAAGCAAGGTGTGAATTATCGGAGCGTGAAAGCCGACAACATTGTCGATATGTCTCATATTGGTATTTTGCAGCCACCTGAACATATTTTTTACGGCCGCAAAGGGCCTTATCGTAATTGCACCAGTTACCACTTAGAAGACCAAGCCTTCATTAACTGCCGCACAGGTAAAACTGTCCATTTTGGCGAGCGTCACGAGAAAAGCATGACGCAATACACCGCTCTTGCGCGGATCACGTTTAACCCTGATTACAGCAACTTTGAGCAAGCACTGCTCGCATTTTTTGACGGCCACAATGACTGAGTACCAACACAGGTTTATTCATTCCCTGACTGAAGTGACAGAAGCACAGTGGGACTGTGTTTCACCATCACATGTATTTACGAGCTACGCGTGGCTGCTTGCATTAGAGTTGAGCGGCTGCACCAGCAAAGAGACTGGCTGGATACCGCATCACCTAATGATTGAACGCCAAGGCGAGTTGATTGCAATTTTACCAGGCTATATTAAATCGCACTCTTATGGCGAGTACGTTTTTGATTGGGCTTTTGCTGAAGCTTACGAGCGCCATGGATTAGATTACTATCCGAAATGGCTATGTGGCGTCCCCTTTACGCCCACTCAAGGGCCAAGAATATTAACGAAACGTCTATCTTCTTGCTTGCTTGAATATATTGACGCTACGCTCACGAGCCTCGCCCAACTAGGCATTAGTGGAGTCCATATAAACTTTTGTCGTGAAAGCGATTTTCTCACTCAGAGTCATTTAACGATGCGCCGCAATGTGCAATTTCATTGGCATAATCAAGGTTACGCCGAGTTCGATGATTTTCTCGCACGACTCACATCAAGAAAGCGTAAAATGGTCATGAAAGAACGCCAAGCTGTGACTGCCCAGGGTATTAACATAAGCTGGACTGTTGGCAGAGAAATAAGCACAGCACAACTTGATGCCTTTTTTCTCAGTTACCAGCTCACCTATCTTAAACGCTCGCGGCACCAAGGCTATCTCTCTCGTGACTTTTTTCAACAAGTTATCACCTCAATGCCAGATAAGCTTCGTCTTTGCTGCGCTTACTTAAACCACGAAATTATTGCCACCAGTTTATATCTTGTGGATGGTGATACCTTGTATGGTCGCTATTGGGGCGCAATTGAGGATAGTTACGACTTTTTGCATTTTGAGCTATGTTACTATCAAGGCATAGAGTACGCCATTGCTAATCAGCTTGCTGTCTTTGACGCAGGTGCTCAAGGCGAGCACAAGTTAGTGAGGGGTTTTGAGCCGGTGTGGAGGCAATCGTATCACCGCTTATTTCAATCTGACTTTCAACACGCGCTTGAGGATTTTACCAAGCGCGAAGCGGACGCACTCGGGCATTACTTTACCGAGTGCCAAGCAAAACTACCGTTTAAACACCAATAAGCGATTATTAGCCGGCATCGCATAGTCTTGCTGTAGTGTAAGTCCTTGCTCTGCCGCAAGCGCCAATACCCATTCTTGATCGCGAATGCCACTCTCTTTGTCTTGCGATTTTAAATATGCATCAAACTCTCGGTTACTCTCGCTGGTAAATTCACCTTGATAATTAAACGGCCCATAAACTATCAGGTAGCCGCTTTCTTTAAGGTGTCGTCCAACTCCTGCGATTAAGCGCTCAACGAGTGTTGATGACACAATGTGCAAGGTATTAGCGGTATAGATCACATCATAACGCTGATTAACAGGCCACCCATGGTACAAGTCTAGCGCCAATGGCGGTAAAGCATTTTCTAACTCGGCGTCATCAAGCCACGCTTGAATACCTGCGTGATTAACCTCCCTGTCCGCCGTCTGCCACGTTAAATGCGGTAACGCCGCAGCAAAGTGCACCGCATGTTGACCCGTACCAGAGCCTACCTCTAGCACTTCCAAAGGTTTATTTAGATAGGGAGTGAGCTTTTCTAATATTGGCTGTTTATTATTTTCACACGCTTGAGAGTATGGTTTTGTCATCCCGTTTGCACTATTTTGATCGATTTATGCGCCCCATTGAGGCAAGAATTTATCTCAATTGCAAGGCAAATAGCTAAAACTTCCACTAAGCAATTAAAATTAGAAAAGAAATTTATTTTGGTACAACTTCTGCTAAGTTTAAAGAGTACTAAGAGGAGAAGCGAGCATGAAAATTTCAGAGATCACCCAAATGCCAAGCCAACTTAAAAGCGAAGGACTTGTCCTGAAGAAGCGTAAAAATACCTTCACGAAAAGTCGCGCTTACCGACAAGAAGTCGCTAACCTGATGCAACTCGAAGAACAAGAGAAAGAGCATTCAGAGCAGCAATATCTCCTCGGCTATAATTAAGCTCAATCACACTTTCTTAAATTCATTTCAGACTCATAGTGAGCTGCTATGGTGAATGCTAAACAAATTGTTTGGCAGTGCGAATACTAAAGCTTGAATTGCCAACCAAACGATGTAATGATAACCATTATCATTACATCGTTTGATTTTGTATTTATGCAGCTAGCTACTTTATTACAAACTTATCGTGCGAAGCTTAATCGCCACTGCCAGCGACCACAACTCGAGGCGCCGCTCTTGGTTGCGGAATATATTTCGGCAGGCATAGGCATGGCGAAATGGTACGAGCGCCATAATAACCCGCTGCTGCAAGAGCTTTATCTTAAAAATACATTGTCCGAACTGTTAGAACAGATTGCCGATCCACTCGTTGATACAGCCATACGTAAACAATGCATGGATCAATTATTTAAGCCTTTGTTGGCACTAAAACGGTTTTATAAACATCACCATACTTCGTCACGGCAATTTTTGAAGCTCCAGCGAGATGCGTGCCAAACCTGCCAGCAGTTTAACCCTTTTTATTAGGAGCAACGATGACTACATTTCGTCAAGAATCCGATAGTATGGGAACATTAGATGTTCCTGAGCATGCGCTCTACAAGGCGCAAACACAACGCGCTGTAAATAACTTTCCTATTAGCGGGATCGCAATGCCAAGTAGCTTTATCAAAGCCTTGGCCTATATCAAACAAGCCGCAGCTGAAACCAATCAATCCCTTGGCCATCTATCAAGTGATAAAGCAAAAGCAATTGTGAGTGCCTGTCAGCAGCTCATTGATGGCAAACACTTAGATCAATTTCCGGTAGATGTCTTTCAGACTGGCTCTGGTACCAGTTCAAACATGAATGCCAACGAAGTGATCGCCACGCTGGCGACTGAATTAAGCGGTGTCGCAATTCATCCTAATGATGACGTTAACATGGGCCAAAGCTCAAACGATGTGATCCCAACAGCGATTCACGTGAGTAGTGCAATCACAGCAGTGTATGACCTTCTGCCAGCACTAAAACACTTATCTAGTAGTATTGAACAAAAAGCAGAGCAAGTTGGTCATCACGTTAAAACTGGTCGGACGCACTTGATGGATGCAATGCCGGTGACCTTTGCACAAACATTAAGTGGCTGGCAAGCGCAAGTAGATAACGCCTGTCAGGGCATTGTTCATTCCTTAGAAAAAGTTTACGAGTTAGGTCAAGGTGGAACAGCGGTAGGCACAGGTATTAATGCCGATCCTCAGTTCGCTAAATTATTTAGCCAAAACCTGAGCACTAACATCGGGATCCGTTTCAGTAAAGGCAATAACTTTTTCTATCATATCGGTTCACAAGACGCGATTGTGGGACTGTCAGGCCAACTTAAAACCTTTGCAGTAGCACAAATGAAGATAGCCAATGACTTGCGCTGGATGAATTCAGGACCGCTTGCTGGCCTAGGTGAAATCGAGCTTGAGGCACTACAACCAGGCTCTTCAATCATGCCAGGTAAAGTAAACCCAGTTATTCCAGAAGCGGCTGCAATGGCCAGTGCTCAAGTGATAGGTAATGACGCAACGATTAGTGTTGCAGGCCAGTCTGGCAATTTTGAGCTGAATGTTATGCTGCCTGTGATTGCATTAAATATTTTGCAAAGCATTGAGATCCTCTCAAATACCGCGAGGCTACTTGCGGACAAAGCTATCTCAAGCTTTAAAGTAAATGAGCAAAATATTCAAAAGGCACTGGCTAAAAACCCGATTTTAGTTACCGCGTTAAATCCTGTGATCGGGTATGAAAAAGCAGCACAAATTGCCAAGCTTGCCTACAAAGAAGGACGTCCAATCATTGAGGTCGCTGCTGAGCAAACCGATCTGAGTGAAGACAAACTTCAATCATTACTCGATCCGCAAAAACTCACCAAAGGCGGTCTATAGCGCCGTCCTTCACAGCCTGCAATCACATATAGTGTATGCAGGCTGCAGAGCTTGCTATTCCTTAAGGACTTGCGTAGTTTAATTAGCAAACATTAGGAGAGCATATAATGAACAAGATGATCCCCACTTTACTTGCAACCTTTTTGCTGTTTGGTTGCCAAGAAGAAGTAACTAAAGAACAAACTGTAGAACAAAAAGCACAAGAAACTAAGCCTGTAAGCGAAAAGCACACCGAAGTTAAAGAATCAAAAGAAGCCAGCTTACCTATTCAACAAGATGGTAAAAAGCTCGATACCTCTGACATCAAAACCCATAAACAGTCATTGGAAAGCGTGGTGGCCGACAAAAGCTGTGATAACGATACCCAGTGTAAAGTCATTGCCGTTGGCGATCGTGCCTGTGGTGGCCCTTCTTCTTATCTAGTGTATTCAACAAGATCAGCAGATGAGGCGCAAGTTGAGCAGCTAGCGGAGCAAATTACTACATTAGAGCGCGCCTATAATATGCAAAATCAGATGATGAGTATCTGTCAGCATTTAATTGAACCCGCAACACAATGCGTTGAAAATAAGTGTGTTAAACTAGAAAATAGTCGTCCTACTTACTAGAGGCAATAATGAAGTTAGCTATTTTTATCGCTTGCATCGGCACGCTAATTGCGGCGTTATCTGGCTGTGAAATGACACCAAGCGATGCAACAAGTCGCTCGAATGCTACGCATACACTCAGCGATATAAGAGCAAATATAGGATGTGATGCAAGCTATCAGTGTAAAGTAATTGGAGTAGGTGAGCGATTAACCTGTGGTGGACCAAGAGAATACCTGATCTATTCAACGAAGCATACTGATGAGCAAGATGTAGAAGCAGTCGTTAGCGCTATTACAAAGCAAGAAAAGCTGAATAACAAAGGAAAAGCGCCAGCGGTTAGTTGTGAACCTGTGATGCCAATACAAACACTATGTATTGCCCATACCTGTCAGGCTGTGCCTCTATAGACTGATGAGCACTCAGGTTATCGGATAAGCTCATTGATCACTGAGATCACCATCACTAACAGCGCACAAATACTCGCATTAATAATGTACTTCACTTCAAGCTGCTTCTTAATCCAATAGCTATACATAAAGCGAATTAAGTAAGTGGCTGAAGTACCAAACAATGCAAATATTACCAACAGTGCAATTAAATGAAATGACACGCTAAATCCCCGGTTTTTAACCCATCATATCGTTAATTGACCCTTCCTTATAGCCCTTATTGCATAAAACCACATAGCAGCTTCTCGCTTGCAACCTATCGGCGGGTAAACCATCTCCTACCGTGTTGTACTGTGCTTATGTTGTGGTGGGAGTGGGAGCGAGTTCATCTCGCGAGGTTTTCAAATCACACATAGCAAAAAACCCGCTGCATTACTGCAACGGGTTTCTCTTATTTGGCCCTGGCGATGTTCTACTTTCACATGGGTAATCCACACTATCATCGACGCTGTTTTGTTTCACTTCTGAGTTCGGCATGGGGTCAGGTGGGTCCAAAACGCTATAGTCACCAGGAAATTCTGTTCATCAATGAAGTCTCCCTCATCAATGTAAATCCGGAAAAAGCTATTAAATTCTTTTGTCTACTTTAGTCTATTAACTTCTGTCGCTTATAAACCACTTTGGCGTTGTATGGTTAAGCCTCACGGGTAATTAGTACGAGTTAGCTTAATGCCTCACAGCACTTCCACATCTCGCCTATCAACGTTGTAGTCTTCAACGGCCCTTCAGTTGACTCTAAGTCAAAGTGAGAACTCATCTCGAGGCCTGCTTCCCGCTTAGATGCTTTCAGCGGTTATCAGTTCCGAACGTAGCTACCGGGCAATGCAATTGGCATCACAACCCGAACACCAGCGGTTCGTCCACTCCGGTCCTCTCGTACTAGGAGCAGCCCCTCTCAATTCTCAAACGCCCACGGCAGATAGGGACCGAACTGTCTCACGACGTTCTAAACCCAGCTCGCGTACCACTTTAAATGGCGAACAGCCATACCCTTGGGACCGACTTCAGCCCCAGGATGTGATGAGCCGACATCGAGGTGCCAAACACCGCCGTCGATATGAACTCTTGGGCGGTATCAGCCTGTTATCCCCGGAGTACCTTTTATCCGTTGAGCGATGGCCCTTCCATTCAGAACCACCGGATCACTATGACCTACTTTCGTACCTGCTCGACGTGTCTGTCTCGCAGTTAAGCTTGCTTCTACCATTACACTAACCGTACGATGTCCGACCGTACTTAGCAAACCTTCGTGCTCCTCCGTTACTCTTTGGGAGGAGACCGCCCCAGTCAAACTACCCACCAGGCACTGTCCTCAACCCCGATTCAGGGGCCTAAGTTAGAACATCAACACTACAAGGGTGGTATTTCAAGGTCGGCTCCACAGAAACTAGCGTCTCTGCTTCAAAGCCTCCCACCTATCCTACACATGTAGGGTCAATGTTCAGTGCCAAGCTGTAGTAAAGGTTCACGGGGTCTTTCCGTCTAGCCGCGGGTACACAGCATCTTCACTGCGATTTCAATTTCACTGAGTCTCGGGTGGAGACAGCGTGGCCATGGTTACACCATTCGTGCAGGTCGGAACTTACCCGACAAGGAATTTCGCTACCTTAGGACCGTTATAGTTACGGCCGCCGTTTACCGGGGCTTCGATCAAGAGCTTCGCCTAAGCTAACCCCATCAATTAACCTTCCGGCACCGGGCAGGTGTCACACCGTATACGTCATCTTACGATTTTGCACAGTGCTGTGTTTTTAATAAACAGTCCCAGCCACCTGGTCACTGCGGCTCTCGTTTGCTTACAGAGCAAGTCTTTCACAAACAAGAGCGTACCTTCTCCCGAAGTTACGGTACAATTTTGCCTAGTTCCTTCACCCGAGTTCTCTCAAGCGCCTTAGTATTCTCTACCTGACCACCTGTGTCGGTTTAGGGTACGATTCAGTATGAACTGAAGCTTAGAGGCTTTTCCTGGAAGTAGGGCATCAACAACTTCACCACCTTAGTGGCTCGTCTCGACTCTCAGCCTTAGCAACCCGGATTTTCCTAAGTCACCAGCCTACAGCCTTTCACATGGACAACCAACGCCATGCTTGCCTAGCCTGCTCCGTCCCCCCATCGCATTCATACCGAGTACGGGAATATTAACCCGTTTCCCATCGACTACGCTCTTCAGCCTCGCCTTAGGGGTCGACTCACCCTACCCTGATTAACATGGGATAGGAACCCTTGGTCTTCCGGCGGAGGAGTTTTTCACTCCTCTTGTCGTTACTCATGTCAGCATTCGCACTTCTGATATGTCCAGCATGCCTCCCGGCACACCTTCAGCCACTTACAGAACGCTCCCCTACCCCGCAGACAAAGTCTGCAGCCGTAGCTTCGGTGGTATGTTTAGCCCCGTTACATCTTCCGCGCAGGCCGACTCGACTAGTGAGCTATTACGCTTTCTTTAAAGGGTGGCTGCTTCTAAGCCAACCTCCTAGCTGTTTTAGCCTTCCCACATCGTTTCCCACTTAACATACACTTTGGGACCTTAGCTGACGGTCTGGGTTGTTTCCCTC
>NZ_CP047238.1:0-35000 GCF_018141345.1 Pseudoalteromonas sp. A22 | reverse complement strand
TTGGTGAGCCTTTACCTCACCAACTAGCTAATCCCACTTGGGCCAATCTAAAGGCGAGAGCCGAAGCCCCCTTTGGTCCGTAGACATTATGCGGTATTAGCCATCGTTTCCAATGGTTGTCCCCCACCTCAAGGCATGTTCCCAAGCATTACTCACCCGTCCGCCGCTCGTCATCTTCTAGCAAGCTAGAAATGTTACCGCTCGACTTGCATGTGTTAGGCCTGCCGCCAGCGTTCAATCTGAGCCATGATCAAACTCTTCAATTAAAAGTTTTTTTGAAACCTAAGTTTCGTGCTCAATGAATTCTGATTGTTTGTTTCTACTTTTCAAAAAAGTAAAATCAAAACGAATTGACTATATAGTCACTCAGTTACAATTGAGACTCTAAATTTGTTTGCGTCATCTAGCGAACTAGAATCTGCTGTTAGAACTCAATCTGTACGAGTGCCCACACAGATGATTGCTTCATATTTTTAAAGAACGTTTCGAAACATCTCGTTGTTTCGAGGGTGTGCATTCTAAGCATTCCCGATTTTTTGTCAACACTTAATTTTGAATTTCTTGAGAAGAAGTTTCTAACTTAAGTTTTACTTGACGCTAACTCGTTGCTGCTTTGCTTTTCAGCGTAGTGCCCCGTGTCAGTGGGGTCGCATTATAGGGCGATCCGATTTTAGTGCAACCCTTTTTTTAAAGAAAATTGCGAAAAAACGTTTGTTCGAGCAAAAATGAAGCGAAACGCTTGTTTTTGACACTTTTGCTTATCTTTTTGCAGTTTTTTCGTACTAGAGTTTTACAATTCAACACTCTACACTAGTGACACAAGACACGAGAGATGAGTAATCTAGACATGCTTAGAAGTTATAAAGGTAAATCCCCGCGCTTGGCACAAGGCGTTTATATTGATGAATCATCCGTTTTGGTCGGTGATATTGAAATTGGCGAAGACAGCAGCGTTTGGCCATTGGTTGCAGCCAGAGGCGATGTGAACTACATCAAGATAGGGAAACGAACCAATGTTCAAGACGGCAGCGTACTGCATTTAACAAGAAAGAGCGCTTCAGTACCTGACGGTTACCCGCTTATTATTGGTGATGATGTGACTGTTGGTCATAAAGTCATGTTGCATGGTTGCAAACTTGGTAATCGTATTCTCGTGGGTATGGGTGCAATTATTATGGACAACGTCACCGTAGGTGATGACGTTATTATTGGTGGTGGTGCACTTGTCCCGCCTAATAAAAATCTTGAGTCCGGTTTTTTATATGTCGGTAGTCCGGTAAAACAAGCCAGACCCCTCACCGAACAAGAGCTACAATTTTTAAAAGTGTCCGCCCAAAATTACGTGGAACTGAAAGATGAATATTTAGAGGAAAGCTAAGCTTATCTCTCCCGCCTCATTGAACGCTTCATCTTCTATTAATTGCTCAGCCTGCATTTCATAATCGAATTGGTGCTGAGCAAAGTGTGCTATTGCAGCTTCCTGCTCAAGCTTAGTTGCAATTTTACAGCGGATCAGCTGACCACTGGCCATCGCCGTAAACGTTAATTCTCCCTGCTGATAACTGATGTCATCATTAAACAGTATTGCTTGGTTCATATTTACCCTCTAATAAGTCTAAATGTTTCGGACGTATCAGGTCTCACCCCTCGCCATTGGTAAAACGCTTCAGCGGCCTGCTCAACTAACATACCTATGCCATCAATCAATTGCGTTTGTTGATTATGTTGCGCCACCCAGTCTAAGAAACTTGTTTGCTGGTCGCTGTAGAACATATCGTAGGCAACTAAGCAGGATGTAATAACAGTAGGGCTAACATCTGGCACCTCCCCTGTGATGCTCGATGAGGTGGAATTAATCACAATATCGAAACCAATGTCGGGGGTATTGTTTAAGCCACACCCTGTAACCTCTCCATACGAGGCAAATTGCTCTGCTAGTTGCAATGCCTTTGACTCAGTACGGTTGGTCACGACGATCCGTTTTGCTCCGGCCAGGAGGAGCGGATAGATACAGCCTTTGGCGGCGCCACCTGCACCAATCAATAGTACGTTAGCCCCCTCAAGTTTAGTTTGGTGTTTCATGAGATCTCGCACCAGACCTGCACCATCAGTATTATCGCCTGTAATACTGCCATCTTGCTGTTTGATTAGGGTATTGACAGCACCAGCGAGCTTAGCTCGTTCGGTGAGGGTATCCGCAAAGGCAAATGCCAGCTCTTTAAAAGGTAAAGTCACATTCGCACCACAACCACCTTGGGCAAAAAATGTCGATGCAGTTTGAATAAAGGCATCTTCTGGTGCCAAAATAGCCTCGTATTCTAATTGCTGCTGGCATTGCTGTGCGAATTGCGCATGGATTGCTGGCGATTTAGAATGTTTTATCGGATTACCGAATACCGCGTATTTGTCCATCGTTATAAGAGCGCCTTGAAAGAGTCATTATGAAGCAGTTAATTAAACGTATCTTTAATAAAGATGCAACCGTAGAACAAACAAATAGTGCCCCCACGCCAGAAAAAACACCTTATGAAATCATTGGTGGAGAACAAGGCGCCCGCGATCTTGCCAACCGCTTTTACGATATTATGGCAACCGACCCCTATGCAAAGCCGCTTTACGATATGCATCCACAGCCATTAGATAGGATCAGACAGGTATTTTTTGAATTTCTTTCTGGTTGGTTAGGCGGGCCCGATTTATTTGCAGAGAAATATGGTCACCCACGCCTAAGAATGCGCCATATGCCCTTCCCTATCGACCAAGATTTACGGGATCAATGGATGCACTGCATGAATAAAGCATTAGACTTAGAGGTAGGAAATCCATTATTAAGAGAAGGATTAAGGCAGTCCCTCGCTCAGCTTGCGACACATATGATTAATCAGGAATAAAACTAAAGTACTAGTTAATTAAAATTACACGGCTATTTTGCGCTAGGTCAAATCCCGCTCTTGAGTAGAGATGCATAATCACTGTTCTAATTGTGTACAGGTGCGATGCGTGTGAAATCTATTCAACATAAAATTTATGCGTTACTGGCTGTGACGGGCGTGCTCGTCTTGATTGCCAGTATCCTTAGTAGCAGCAGTCAACAAAAGACGCTCGCTGAAGAAACCGTCGAAAGTAATATTAAGCTACTGGCAGATAATTACTTTGACTCTATCAATACTATGATGCTGACCGGCACCATGGCAAACCGTGAAATTCTGAGTGATAAAATTCGCAATCATCCAAATATCGAAGATGCGCATATTATCCGCTCCGAGCAAGTTAATAAGCTTTACGGTCCAGGTAATGCAAATCAAGCACCTAACTCTGAGGCTGAATTTGATGCATTGAACGGGAAAGAAACCTTAGTTATTGAACAGCGCGACGGTAGTCGCATCATGACTTATTTAAAGCCGATGGTGGCCAAAGAAAGCTATAAAGGAACAAATTGCTTGGGTTGTCATCAGGCAAAGGAAGGCGATGTGCTCGGTGTTGTGCGGATCAGCTACTCTTTGGATGATATTGATAATACGGTACACACTAATACATGGTTTAACACTGCGCTTCTCTCTGCTATCTTTATTACCACCTTTGTGATTTTAGGCGTACTTTTTAGGAAGCTCTTTATAGTACGACTAAAAACGCTAGGCCGAACCATGCGCCTCGCAACGACGAACAAAGACTTATCATTACGAATAGACGACCAAGTCGATGACGAGCTTGGACGCTTGGCGATTAACTTCAATAAAATGATGGATAGCTTTAAAGACAATATTGCGCAGTTATCCAACTCTTCAAAAATACTTATTCACTCAGCAGAATCTATATATGCTTCAGCGGAAACTACCGAGCTGGCCATTCAAGAGCAAAAACAAGGGACGGACTCTGTTGCAGCCGCAATTAATGAGCTTGAAAGCTCTTCAAGTGAAGTAAAAAATACCACCCACTTTGCATCAGAAAAGTCTGATAGCAGCAATCACCTCGCGGAGGAAAGCATGGCTGTTGCTAATCATACTGAGCAAAGTATCAACCAATTAGCACAAGATGTAAGGCAAGCTGCAGAACAAGTTTCTCAGCTCCAAGCACAAACTCTTGAAGTGGGTAAAGTACTCGAAGTGATCAGTAGTATCGCGGAGCAAACCAACCTCTTAGCGCTCAATGCAGCAATAGAGGCCGCGCGCGCCGGGGAAGCAGGAAGAGGGTTTGCGGTTGTTGCGGACGAAGTCAGAACACTTGCGACACGAACACATGACTCAACCGATGAAATCAAACGTACTATCGATAAGCTACAGTCCGAGGCACAGCAAACCGTGGCAGCAATGAGTGCTTCTTGCGAAGAAGCAGATGACCGCGCACATCAGGTCAAGAAAGTGGCACAAGCGCTTAAAGACATCTCGACACAGATGCACGAAATTAATGCCTTAAACCTGCAAATTGCCGATGCCACTGAGCAGCAAAACCTGGCCGCTGAAGAAATCAATCGTAGCGTAGTGGCGATTAGCGATAATGCTGAGCGCTCGCTAGTTGATGCCCATGGCTCAAAACAGATCAGTGAAGAGTTGCTCACCCTTGCGCGCGATTTGGATGAGCAAGTGCGCGGATTTAAATTAAACTAAGTGAACCGCTAAAAGTAAAAAAGGAGCCGAGGCTCCTTTTTCACTCTATTACATCGCCAACCAATTCTTTGGCGTAAGATAATTATACAGCTCAGCTTCTTTCGATCCTGGCTCTGGTTGGAAGTCATATTCCCAACGTGCCAATGGTGGCATCGACATTAAAATAGACTCGGTACGTCCACCTGTTTGTAGGCCAAACAATGTGCCTCTATCCCATACCAGATTAAATTCAACGTAACGGCCTCGGCGATATAGCTGGAATTGACGTTCTTGTTCGCTATACGGTGTATCTTTGCGTTTTTCAATAATAGGTAGATAAGCATCAAGGAAGCCATTACCAACAGCTTGCATAAATGCAAAGCTCTTTTCAAAGCCCCACTGGTTTAGGTCATCAAAGAATAGACCACCCACACCTCGAGTCTCATCTCGATGTTTTAAATAGAAATATTCATCACACCATTTTTTGTAGTCACCGTATACCGCGTCACCAAATGGTGCGCACAAATCCTTTGCAACTTGGTGCCAGTGCTTCACATCATCAAGAACTGGATAAAATGGCGTTAAATCAAAACCACCACCAAACCACCAAATCGGCTCTTCACCTTCTTTTTCAGCAATAAAAAAACGCACATTGGCGTGGCTAGTTGGAATATTGGGATTCTTCGGGTGGATCACTAAAGATACCCCGCAGGCATGGAAGCTTCTGCCTGCTAACTCTGGACGGTGCGCCGTCGCTGAGGCTGGCATGGAAGCGCCAAAAACATGTGAATAGTTTACCCCGCCTTGCTCAATAACATCGCCATTACGGATCACGCGAGTGCGACCGCCACCACCTTCAGCACGCTCCCAGGCATCTTCAACAAACTGAGCGTTACCATCGGCAGCCTCTAAGCCTTGGCAGATATTATCTTGTAGTTGTAATAAAAAGGCTTTTACGGTCTCTAGATTTATTTTACTCATGGTACTTTTTATCCTCGGATCACTTGGCCAGTCATTGCATTTTTAATGACGCTTGGGGTCGTATTACCACCTAACTCACCTTCAACATAATAGCCAACTTGTGAGCCAAACTGGCTACGAGCTTCTGACAACGAAACAACTGGAGTTTGACCCGTTATATTGGCACTGGTAGATACAATCGGCTTACCAAAGCGTTGACACAATTGCTTTACAATGGGATGGCTAGTAACACGAATAGCGATAGTGTCGTGTCCCCCTGTTAACCAATGCGGCGTACAGGCTTTCGCTGGCAATAACCAAGTAATGGCACCTGGCCATGACGAAAAAATATCAGCGCGCTTATCCATCGGGATTTTATTGTCATCCACGTAGGGCAAACATTGACCATAATTGTCGGCGATTAAGATTAACCCTTTTTCTATGGGTCTAGATTTGATTGTTAGTAACTTAGTGACCGCATCTTGGTTATCAGGATCACAACCTAAACCATAAATGGCTTCCGTTGGATAACAGATCACTTCGCCAGCTTGAAGTGCCGACTCAGGCGTTGTTATTGACGCAGCATCCGCTTTATTGTCATTACTCACGGTATTTCCACTATCTTTTGACATGATTTCTGTGGGCATTGTAGCACAGCTTTACCCGCTCGGGTTTTCTCCACCAGCACAGGCCAATGACACTCAGGGCAGCTCTGCTCTACAGGCTTGGCATTCAAGGTATATTTACAGCTTGGATAAGTGTCACAACTATAAAAGTGTTTACCAAACTTATTTTTACGCTGAATTAGGGTGCCTTTTTGGCATTTTGGACACGCTGGCAACGCCGCTGAGGGTGGCGCATCTTCATGACCAATATAGTGGCAATCAGGATACCCAGTACAGCCAATAAACATGCCATAGCGGCCATTTTTTATCACTAAATCTTTGCCGCACTCAGGACAAGCCACATCTTCTAGTACTTTAATTACATGGCTATCATGATGTGCGAGTGGGCGAATATAATCACAAGTTGGATAGCTAGCGCAGCCAATAAATGGACCATTTTTACTGTTTTTGATTACCAGCTCAGAGCCACATTCTGGGCATACTTCATACTCTTTTTCTAATGCATGTTTGTCTGCATTAAATAATGCATGGTCTATTTTACTCATCGCTTTACCACCGCCCCCTTGTGCAAGTATGCGCCTAATATAATAGCCTCGTTTTTAGGGTCAAGGAAATGATGGAAATTCCCCCTTGCAAGTATTTGATATCAGTGTTTTCAACTAAGCAGGAACATTATTTGAAAGGCGGTAAGCTGAGGTCAGAACCTCAACTTACCGAAGGAAACTTGTCATGCTAGAGCAGAGTTAATGAACTACAGATGCAGGCTCGGTAAAAATCAGATCTTCCATCTGCGCATAAGCATGTTCTTTACCCGGCACATTAAATAGCACCATTAGTATCACCCATTTTAAATCATCTAGGCTGATATAGGTTTTATCCAACGCGAATAAACGATCCATCACCATTTCTCTGGTGGTACTGTCAATCACTCCGACTTGTTCCACAAACATTAAAAAACCACGGCTTTCAACGTCTAGCATATTGCATTCGCTATCGGTGTAGATCCGTGTCGCATGGTCCGGTTTAGCATTTAAATAGGGGTTTTCGTCACTGTGTTGTAAATCTGCAAGTTGCTCAAGCCAATCAAGTGCTTTGTATATTTCGCCTTGATTAAAGCCGGCGCGAAGGAGTTCATCGGTGAGTTCGTTTTGTTCGACAAAGATTTCTGCCTCACTGTGAATATAGTTCTCAAATAAATACATTAAAATATCAAACATCTTCTTAACCCCTCGCGAGTTTTATGTAGCCGTCGAGTACACGCTCTACTTTATCTTCGAGTTCTAGGTCCAATAGTCTGGCAATCACCTGCTCTACTGGCCACTGGGTCCTTTGCGTTAAAGTGTCGACTGACGTCACCTCAAAGCCAAGGTTTTCTAATACGGGACATTGCTCCTCTTTTTGCTCCCCTATTTCTATACTATATAGACTGTTTTCACAAAAAAAGCTCACTTCTTCCAAAATATCCTCAATATTTTCGGTGAGTTTTGCCCCTTGCTTAATCAAGTAATGACAACCGCTACTTAATCGGTTTTTAATTGAGCCTGGGATCGCAAACACTTCTTTGTTTTGCTCCAGTGCATAGCGTGCAGTAATCAGCGAGCCACTTTTTACTTCGGCTTCAACCAACAAAACACCCAAAGATAAACCTGAGATTATGCGATTACGCCGCGGAAAGTGATTACTATTTGCTTGAGTGTTTGGTAAGAACTCACTCACCACCAAACCATGCTGTACGATGTCTTCATAAAGTCGTTGATGGCGTTTGGGGTAAACAACATCAACACCAGTCCCTAGCACAGCAATGGTTCCTCCTTGAACATCAAGTGCACCTTGGTGCGCTGCGCCATCAATCCCTCTTGCCATACCCGACGTCACCACCAATCCAGAGCGACTTAAGCCCTGTGCAAATTCATGTGCAAGCCCAAGCCCTGTTCTTGTTGAACTGCGACTACCGACAACCGCAATTTGTGGTTGTTTTAATAACGCAATATTCCCTCTGCAAAATAGCACTAAGGGAGGATTACAGATCTCTTTTAGTTGCTCGGGGTATTCAGGAGAAAACAAAGATACAACATCAATTTGCTGACGTTGACAGTAAGCCAGTATGTGCTCGATACGAGACCAATCTGTGCTCGCTAAGTTGGCAGCAACATTTTCTTGTAGCCCAAGCTTACAAAGCTCAACCTGACTTAATGTGAATAATTGCGTAATGGGGACTTGATTAAGTAATGCGGTGATGGTTTTGATACCCAGTCCTTGGCACAGGGTTAATGCCAAAGCTTGAGCTAGTTTAGCTTGTTTCATACTCTCTCCTTGAGTTTACTGACTCACTCAAGGAGAAATTCTACCACTTAATTACTGGCAGTTTCCTTGAATGCTTGTACATGATCACCAACGCGGATCGGCTCCGAAGTTTCAACAACCATAGCGTAGCTTAAGTCTTCATACACTTTAAAGACCATCAGCTCACCGACTTTTTCCTTTGGCATATGCCATACTACGCTGTCGTCATCGTTTTCCTCACCAAACCAAGACCCCATTTCGGTGATCAGTTTGTCGAGTCGTGATGCATCTTCAATATAGCGCGGACCGTGTTGGCTTTCTATAACTGTAGGCGATTGCCTTACGATATCAAGGACATGTCCCTCTTTTAGCTGCGCTTTACTCCCCACATCCAACACCACTACACTCATGGTGCTAAACTCTCTGAGCTTATTATCGCTCGCAATAATACGGCCCAAAGTTTGTTGCTCAGGGCGAGACATAGAAAACTGTGCCGGAAAACTTTGTCCTGTAGATATGGGTAGTACAATATCCCCGGCCCTAACCTCTTGTTTGGCAACTTCTAACTGTAGCTTTGCTGGACGCCCCGCCACGATATCTCCCTGCTCAACCACATGGCCTGAACCAACTAACACGGCTTCCAAGCCAAGTAGTTGTTGGCTGTCTAAGGTACGGTAGCTTTCACCACGACGATAGATGGCATAGTGCCCGCCTTTTACTAAATCAGCTTTAACGTACAAAAGATGACCCGGAGTCGCATTTTTAATATTACGGTTAGCCCCGAGAACAATTGGGCTATTAGAAAATTCCGACTCAGAAAGCGCTTGCTCAAAACGCAAAAAAGGTTCCATGATAGGGAGTGGTAACGTAGGAATGGCAGCCGCTTTTTGGTTAACAATACGCGTATGCGGCGACAGTTTCTTCACACCCTTGTCTAACATCAGCATAGGATTACCATTTTCATCGTAGAGTAGCTTAAGACTATCTCCTGGATAAATTAGATCTGGGTTTTGAATACTAGGGTTCCACTGCCACAATTGCTTCCACTTCCATGGAGAACGTAAGTACATTTTTGAAATATCCCACAAGGTATCGCCTTTTTTCACCACATAACGCTGCGGCGCATCTGCTTTTACAGACAAAGTGTCCGCTTTCACAGAGAAAACTGAGCAGCCAGCGAGTATTAATGCAGCAATCGGATATTTCATGATGGCTTCCTTGTGGTTATTTTTGGTTATTATCCACCAAAACCTGTTAAAGGGGAACTTGAATGGCTAAAATAAGACCATACACTAGCTTACAACAGCTTACACGATAAATTGATTTAGGGTAATCATGGCCATATTAGAAGTTTTAAAGTTCCCAGATGAGCGTTTACGCACTGTCGCACAGCCTGTAGTTGAGGTTAATGACGAAGTACGTCAAATAGTTAAAGACATGCTGGAAACGATGTACGATGAAAATGGTATCGGCCTTGCGGCTACGCAAGTGGATATTCATCAGCGAATCGTCGTTATTGACGTTTCTGAAGAGCGCGATGAACCGCGCGTATTAATCAACCCAGAAATAACCAAACGCGATGGTTCTACTGTGAGTGAAGAAGGCTGCTTGTCAGTGCCATATTCATACGCAAAAGTAGATCGCGCTGAAACCGTCACGGTAAAGGCAACAAACGAACATGGTGAAACGTATGAATTAGACGCAGATGGTTTGCTTGCTGTTTGTATTCAACACGAATTAGACCACTTAGTTGGTAAGCTATTTATCGATTACCTATCGCCACTAAAGCGTGATCGTATTCGTAAGAAGCTTGAAAAAGAAGCTAAGCTCGCTGCAAAGCAAGCTTAACCAATCTCCAACTAACTGACTTTAGGGTATTTCGTGAGTAATCCTTTGCGTATCGTTTTCGCAGGCACGCCTGACTTTGCAGCGCGCCACCTTGACGCACTTATTCAATCACAACATGACGTCGTGGCAGTGTACTGCCCACCCGACCGCCCAGCAGGACGCGGGAAAAAGCTCAAAGCATGTGAAGTAAAAGTGCTAGCACAAGAACACAACCTGCCAGTGCTACAACCGCAATCATTAAAAACACCGGAAGCACGGGCAGAATTAGCTGCGCTTGGCGCCGATGTCATGGTTGTTGTTGCCTACGGGGTATTATTACCAAAAGCCATTTTAGATACTCCACGACTCGGGTGCCTGAATGTTCATGGCTCAATTTTACCGCGATGGCGAGGCGCAGCGCCTATTCAGCGTGCTATTTGGGCTGGCGACAATGAAACTGGCGTAACGATCATGCAAATGGACGAGGGCCTAGATACCGGTGATATGTTGCACATCGCCCGCTGCCCTATTACAGCTACTGATACCAGTGCAGATCTCTACAACAAGCTTGCTGAACTTGGCCCTGACGCGCTTATTGATACGCTAGCACGCTTATCTGCAGGCGAGATCACGCCAGAAAAGCAAGACGATACACTAGCCAATTATGCTAAGAAGCTAAGCAAAGAAGAAGCCGACATTGACTGGCAGATGGAAGCTGCGCAAATTGAACGTAACATCCGCGCATTTAATCCATGGCCGGTTTGCTTTACCAATATGGCAGGTAACAGCGTCAAGATTTGGCAGGCGAAGGTAGTTGACGAACAAGGTGATGCAGGACATGTGCTACGTGCGGACAAGCACGGTATCGTAATTGCCTGTGGCACACAGGCATTGGAAATTCACACCTTACAACCACAAGGTAAAAAGCCCATGTCTGCACAAGACTTTTTGAATGGTCGAGCCGACTGGGTAGCAATTGGTGCTAAGGTTGGTGACGCGTGAGTAATGTACGCGCACTCGCTGCCCAAACCCTATTTCAAGTCGTCGATAAAGGCGCGTCGTTAAGTGCTCAATTACCACTTGCCACCAGCCAGTTAGACGGTAAAGACAAAGCCTTGCTACAGCAAATTTGCTACGGCGTATTAAGATATTTACCTTCGCTTGAACACTATTGCCAGCAATTACTTGAGCAACCGCTTAAAGGTAAGCGCCGTGTTTTCCAGTTTTTGCTGTATGTGGGTATTTACCAACTACAACATATGCGCGTACCAGCTCATGCTGCAGTAGCCGAAACGGTAAACGCACTTACGCCACTAAGAGCGCCCGGCATGAAAGGCTTAGTTAACGCAATTTTGCGCAGCTTCCAACGTCATCAGGTCGAACTAGAAACCAGTGCAGCCGAAATCCCAGCTTGTTTATACAACCACCCGGGCTGGTTTATCAATCAACTAAAAGCGGCTTACCCAACTCAATGGCAAGCTATTTTAGAAGCGAACCAACAACAAGCACCAATGTGGCTGCGTGTTAACCAATCGCAATTCTCTACTGCCGATTATGCAGCTCTGCTAGACCAAGAAGGGGTAGCCTATCAGCTTCATAGTGAATACCCTGACGGGATCTTGCTTGATAGCCCGATTGACGTTTATGCGCTACCACAATTTGCCGCTGGCGCTTGCTCAGTGCAAGATGCAGCCGCCCAAAAAGCCGCGAGATTATTAGCACCACAAACGGGTGAAAATATCCTTGATGCTTGTGCCGCTCCAGGCGGTAAGACTTGTCATATTTTGGAGTTGGCAGACACCAAAGTGACTGCAATTGATGCTGATGGTGATCGCTTGCAACGTGTAGAGCAAAACCTTGAACGGATCGGATTGTCAGCCAAATGCCTTGAGGGCGATGCAAGTGACCCCGAAGCATGGTGGGATGGCGAGCAATATGATCGCATCTTATTGGATGTACCTTGCTCTGCAACAGGTGTTATTAGACGACACCCGGACATCAAATGGCTAAGACGTGCTTCTGATATTGATAACTTGGTGACGTTACAGGCACAAATTATTGATAAAATCTGGCCATTGCTTAAGCCCGGTGGCACACTAGTTTATGCTACCTGCTCGGTACTACCACAAGAGAACCAGCAACAGATCGCACGCTTTCTTTCTGTGACCCCTGATGCGACGCTTGTACCTTTGCATGATGCAGACACACAAACACAACCAGGCTTGCAGCTATTACCCGGATTGAGTGATGGGTTTTACTACGCAAAGTTGACAAAACAATAATAGAAAATCGACCGTAACCAATATGAAAATCATCATCTTAGGCGCCGGCCAAGTCGGCGGAACACTGGCAGAAAACCTCGTCGGTGAAGAAAATGAAATTACCGTTGTCGACATCGATGGCGAGCGCTTAAGAGAGCTGCAAGACAAATACGATCTACAGGGGGTCACTGGCCACAGTGCTCACCCTGAGATCTTACGTCAAGCAGGTGCTGAAGACGCCGACATGATAATCGCCGTAACCAGCTCAGATGAAGTCAATATGATTGCGTGTCAGGTTGCCTATAGTATTTTCAATACGCCGACCAAAATTGCGCGGATCCGCTCTGAGCAATACTTAAAGTACAAAGAAAAGCTGTTTCACAATGACGACTTACCAGTCGATCATTACATCGCACCGGAGCAGCTAGTAACGCAGTATATCCGCAGGCTAATAGATTACCCAGGCGCTTTGCAGGTGCTGCAATTTGCCGAGGGCATGCTATCACTCGTGGCGGTTAAGGCTTATTACGGCGGTTTACTCGTTGGCTATGCACTTTCTGCATTAAAAGAGCATATTCCAAACGTCGACACCCGTGTTGCCGCTATTTATCGTCAGGGCAAAGCCATCAAGCCACTCGGCACCACCGTAATTGAAGCCGATGATGAAGTCTTCTTTATCGCCGCAACCAAGCATATTCGTGCGGTCATGAACGAGCTACAAAAGCTTGAACGCTCTTACAAGAAAATTATGATTGCCGGTGGCGGTAACATAGGTGCAGGATTGGCCAGTTCATTAGACAAGAACCATAGCGTTAAGCTTATTGAACGCAATCAAACTCGTGCCACACAATTGTCTGAAACGCTCGATAATACGGTGGTTTTTTGTGGCGATGCCTCAGACCAAGAGCTGCTATCAGAAGAACATATAGAGCAAGTAGATGTGTTCATCGCGGTGACGAACGACGACGAAGCCAACATTATGGCTGCGATGCTTGCAAAACGTATGGGCGTACAAAAGACCATGGCGCTTATTCAACGTGGTGCCTATGTCGACCTCGTGCAAGGTGGCGACATTGATATTGCTATCTCACCACAGCAAGCGACTATCTCAGCGCTACTCACCCACGTTCGCCGTGGTGATATCGTTAACGTGTATTCATTGCGTAAAGGTGCAGCAGAAGCCATTGAAGCCGTCGCACATGGTGATGAGAACACCTCTAAGGTTGTCGGTCGTGCAATTCGAGATATTAAATTGCCACCGGGCGCGACTATTGGTGCAATTGTCCGTGATGAAGATGTACTGATCGCACATGACGATACCATTATTCTCTCAGGCGACCATGTGATTATGTTCCTGATCGATAAAAAGCAAATCGGTGTTGTGGAAAAACTCTTCCAAGTAAGCGCTTTATTCGTTTAAAGCGCCCTAGGTATCTTGTTGATCTTGAAAAATAGACAAATCGATTAGGTAATCTTTTAATACACTACGGATTATGTCCGGAGCTGAGGTTAAGTGAATACCTAAAGAGACGATTTTATCATGACTCTTTATGCGCCGAATATCGCCCTCTAGCGTGATCTGATTCCCTTCTTTTCCTTCAATGAACACCTCACATTTCAGCCCCTCTTCCATATGCTCGGCATCAATCGACGTTAAGTCTAGCTGTAAACCAGCAAGTGAAATGTCTTTTATCACCCCAACATCTTTACTGCCATGGCAGTGAAATTTTGCGGGAATTAAGGTTGGCACACGGTTTTGCGAGCGGAGTTTGTAGGTTTGTACTTTTTCGGGTAAATAAAGAAAAATAAGCCGCGCGGGATGGACTGAAACCGCTTTTATTTGCGATTTGAATGCAATGACTTGGCCATCGCCATTCTCGAGTAAAGCTCGGACGATAACCGAAGTCCCTTCCATCACAAAGTCCAGCGCCGCGCCTAATCGCTTAGGGTTGGGATGGTTAAGAATTAAAAATGCCCCTTGGAGCATACCGACGTATTCTGTTTTTACTCTTTTGCTATTTGCCGGTAAACAAATTTCTAAGTCAACAATACTTCCAGCGCTGATAGCGGTGAGCAAAGTATCCTGCCCAACCTCCTGAGTTTTTAACATGGATCCAACCCTTCCTGAGTTTACTCTACTACTTTTTTATTGTAGCAGTTTTAGCGGAAGGCTATTTAAAACTGAATTCAGATTAATTACAACTCTTCGACTACCAACAATACCTAAAAAGGGGTCAATTACTTTACTAAAAAGTGGCTTTTTAGCATTAATGCGCCATCTCTTAGGGTCATCATTCTGCTTTGTACTTCAAGTGAGCTTTGTGGCAATGCAAGCTCTTCTGCTTCAATAAATAACATCATAGGTTCGCTATTACGCTTAGCAACAAATAATATACCCGAGACATCACGCTTGAATAAACAGCCCACTCCCTCAGTCTCAAAATCATCGATAATTGCTGGTATCTGGCGCTTTTGCCAGAGCTCATTTTCTGAGATCACTTGAACAACGAAACGCGCACCGCTCTCACAGCCAACTTGATGAAATAAGTCATAGCTCTGGGCACGACCTAATGTAAGCTGATTAAGCTGCAAATAACCGACTTCATCGATTAAGCTATTCAACTGTATTACGCTTCGTTCTATAAGCTGCATACCTAAACCCTGCTCATGGCTAGCAGCAAATCCCTTTATCACTTTAAATCCTTTATCTGAAAAGCGTGTGGCAAGCAATATCGTCGCCTCCAAGTTAAATCGTTGTAAAAATATTGACACTTGAAAACCCCGAAAATCCGAGTTTTTGAAATTTTTATTAACTTTTTCTTTGCGAAGTTCAAAAGGAAGATGACAGCTTGTCACAAAGTGGCAGAAACAAGGTAGTGATACTGTCAGTTGTTGGCTCCTAGCAAAGGAGCCCACAACTTAAGCACAGTTACCCACGCCAGAAGGTAGGAGTAAATAAGACTAACAGCGTGAAGATCTCTAAGCGACCAAAGACCATTGCAAGCGTAAGGATCCACTTTGCGGTATCACTAATATCACCATAATGCGCCGCAACGTCTCCCAACCCAGGCCCCAAGTTGTTTAGACAAGCCGCAGTTGCTGAAAACGCAGTAATATTATCGAGTCCCGTCCCGAGCAATGCAATCATAATAATCACAAATACCAGAGCATAGGCCGAAAAGAACCCCCACACAGCCTCAACCACTTTATCTGGTAGTGCCTTTCGACCCAATTTTATCGAGTATATAGCACGCGGATGCACTAAACGATTAAGCTCACGGATCCCCTGTAAATAAAGCAAAAAGACACGTACAACCTTCATACCACCACCCGTAGAGCCAGCACAGCCTCCAATGAAGCTGGAGAAAATCAAGAGAATAGGTAAAAACAGCGGCCAGGTTGAGAAACTATCGGTCGCAAAGCCCGCGGTAGTACTAATTGACACAGCCTGAAACATCGCTTGATCTAAGGTCTCATCACCCGTTTCATAGACATTGTTTGACGACAATACCGCAAAACAAATCACCACCAACGCTAACTGGATAAACAGAAAGACTTTAAACTCAGGATCTCGCAAATAGGCTTTAATATTGCGACTCGATACCGCAGCATAATGTAGCGAGAAGTTAATGGCAGCAATCAACAAGAAGACGACACAAATAACATTAATAAATGGATTATCGAAGTAACCCATAGAAGCATCATAGGTTGAGAAGCCGCCGATGGCTATCGTGGCAAACGCATGACAGATAGCATCAAACCAATTCATTCCTGCTATCCAATAAGCCAGCGTACAAGCCGCCGTTAGAGACACATAGATATACCAAAGGTGCTTGGCGGTATCGGCAATACGCGGTGTCATTTTTGAGTCTTTAACTGGACCGGGTGTTTCGGCACGATATAACTGCATGCCACCAACTCCAAGCATAGGAAGAACGGCTACGGCCAATACAATGATCCCCATACCACCAAGCCACTGCAACTGCTGGCGATAGAATAATACCGCTTTAGGTAAATGCTCTATGCCCGTCAAGACCGTAGCCCCTGTCGTTGTCAGCCCAGAAAAAGCTTCAAACACGGCATCTGCTAGAGATAGATTCGGTTTATCTAAGAAAATAAGCGGCAATGATGCAAACGACCCCAGTACCAGCCAGAATAAGACAACGATTAAGAAGCCCTCTCTGGCTTTAAGATCGCCGTTTTCCTTGCGGTTTGGGTAGTACGCAAACAAACCCATTAGCACACTAAAAATGAAAGCTAAAACAAAAGGTACACCACCACCATCTTTATATATCAAAGATACAATGGCTGGTGGCACCATAGTGATACTAAATAGAGCGACTAACTGCCCGAGTATTTTTATTATGGTACGAAATTGCATTTTGTACGCTGCGCTTTTTGTTATTTAACCAGAGGTTAATTAGTGAATGTAAAGAAGTAGAGCCTACTCCTTGAGTTGCTTAAATAATACAACACCATTGGTTAATTCATAAATAGCATCAATGATTTGTTGTGTTTCACGACTATCTACTGCTATTTGCCAGGTAATATTAGCAGCGTATTCTTTATCTAAATTTAGCACTGTAAACTGGCTTTGTAATAGCTGCTCTATCACACCTTGAAGATGGTAATCACTGTGGCCAACAATAATAGAAGCCGGTACCTTTTTAGTCGTGCTTAGCTGTGCTAGCGCGTTATTAAGCGTACCACCATAGGCTCTGACCAATCCCCCAGTGCCGAGCTTAATACCACCGAAATAACGCGTCGTCACCGCAGTGATCTCACCAATCCCTGATCCCATCAGCACATTTAGCATTGGCTTACCAGCCGTCCCGTTAGGCTCACCATCATCAGAAAACCCTAATACATGGCTGCCACCAGGAGGTCCAGCTATGTGTGCCCAACAATTGTGTCTTGCATCGGGATACGCGTCATTAATCTGTTTAATAAACGCTTTAGCATCTTCGATAGTTGGCGTGTGGGCCAAATGCACGATAAACGTGCTCTTCTTAATTTCCTCATGATGACTCAGTGATCCACTCGGAATGAAATATTCAGACATAATGTTCCAAACTAAAAGGGAGCCAATCGGCCCCCAAATATACTTGCTTTTAGCGCTAGAAGTCAGCTTACTCGAGACCGAAATCTCGCGTCATATTTTCTAGTCTATCTTCATGCACAATGATGTTATCTTCAATACGGATACCACCGTAAGGCTTCAGTGCATCAATCTTATCCCAATTGATATACTGTTTGTTATCTGTTTGCGCCAAGTCTTCCAACAATGAATCGATGAAGTATAACCCAGGCTCAATAGTGAACACCTGATTAGCCTCTATCTTACGAGTACAACGCAAGAACGGGTGGCCTTCAGGCGGTGCTTGGTGCGTACCGGCTTCATCAGCCATGAATCCGCCCATATCATGTACCTGTAGACCAATATGGTGACCGAGACCATGAGGGAAGAAAGTAGAAGAAATCCCCTTCTCGACGATGGTCTGAGCATCAAGCTTAACAATACCAAAGTCACTCAACACTTGCGCCACACGATTATGACAATCGATATGCAGCTCACCGTATAGTTTGCCCGGTTGTAATGCTTTGCCCAATTCAATTTGGTGATCGTTCATGACTTTCACCAACTCGGCAAACTCACCTTGTTTAGCAAAATCATAAGTACGGGTAATATCTGACGCATAACCGTTAAAGTTTGCACCGGCATCAATCAAAAATGACAAGTGCTTACTCGGCGCTTTGCGCTCAAAATGGGTATAGTGCAAAATCGCACAATTTTCATTCAAGGCGACAATATTGCCATATGGCGTATCGTTTTCCATATGCTGAGTTGCATTAAGATAAGCTTGTTGAATTTCAAATTCGGAGCCACCAGCAAAGAAGGCATCGCGCGCCGCCATGTGGCCAAGCACACCAAGACGGCTTGCTTCACGTAAACATGCCATTTCGTACTGAGTTTTATATGCACGATGATAATGCAAGAAGTTCATCACAGGCTCTGGATTCACTTGAGTAAAGCCAAGTGCTTGTGCAACTTCTAAATATTCACCGATATAGGCATAGTTTGCTTTGTCGTACGGTAGTAACTGTTCAACCTGATCTGGCTTAACCAGCAGTTGAATATCAAAATACTCTGCCCAAAAATCTCTCGGCTCGTCAGGCACTTTATGCCAAAAATCAACCGGACGATAAAAAATGAGTTTCGGCTTGTCACTGCCATTGACCACAATCCAGCAATGCGGATTATCGATAACAGGCAACCAAGCTTTAAATTGCGGGTTAACTTTAAACGGATAGTACATATCATCAAGGAATTGACGCTTTGCTTGCCCCGAATGGATCACAAGTCCATCCAGTCCTTCTCTTTCTACTATCGTTCTTGTACGCTGTTGCAACGTGGCAATATGCTCTGCGTATAAATTTGCTAACTTATCCATGGTGTACCCATTTTCAAAAATTCACATACTATCGAGTCTATCATAGCTGCTACCTAAAAACGACGAACTGAGTCTAAGCACCAGCCATGTGCGGTTATTTCACAATTTTCATATCCAAGATACTTGCCAATATGTTGCCATCACGACCAAGGCGGGTATGGTAAACCTGTCGATATGCCATCACATTTTTCACGTAGTCACGTGTTTCTCGATACGGGATCAGCTCAATCCAAAGCTCAGCAGGCATGGCCTCTGACGGCAGCCAACGCTTAATTCTATGATAACCCGCGTTGTACGATGCTGTCGCCAAAATCTCATTTCCAGCATTTTTACGCTTCAAATACTCTAAATAACTGGTCCCCAAACGAATGTTTGTGGCCGGATGATAGAGGCGATTTTTTGCCACGCGCTTGCGGTTATTAACGTATTTGGCGGTGCTTGGCAGCAGCTGCATTAAACCGTGAGCATCCGCACTCGAGCGTGCATCCGGTGCGAAAGAGCTTTCCCGGCGAGCAATCGCAATGCTCCATGCGATATCGACTCGATTACGCTCACTATATTTAGTGAACAGATCTTTAAATGCCATCGGAAAACGTAAATCAACGTAATCCCAAGCTTTGATCTGTGCAAGAGTAAAAATAGTGCTGTCGTACCAATCAAACTCAGCAGCCAATATGGATGCAGCAAGCTTTTCCTCTTTGCTTGAGGTATTAGTAAGGTAGTTCCACTCTCGGCGTGCTTGAGTATACCTTCCCAGCTCGTATAAAGCCTTTGCTCGCTTAAAACCAGGCGCATGAGATACCCTTTCTACAATGCTGGGGTCAACATTTAACGGCTCTTCATTTAGTGAGACTGGTAATCCTAAGCGCGCAGCGGCCAAAAAGCCGTAGTAATCACGCTCTTGTGCTAATTGCTGCCAAATCTCGTTAGCCTTAGCCAACTCGCCACGCTTCGCGAGGCTATATGCAAGCCAGTATTGTTGACCATTGCTAAGCTGCTCGTGACCCACGAATAAGGCCGAGATCCCTTCCCAATCTTGCTCTTTCAGCATGTTACTCATCAGCCACTGGAGTAGCTTTTTGTCCTGCAGCGATTTAGGCACTTTATTTAGCCAAAATCTTGCGTCTTCATGGCCTTTAGACGCAAGTGCCAGAGCAAAACGATAAGCAACGCTATCCTTTTGCTGCTGGGTAAAGGTAAACATATCCTGCATCTTCTGCCAGGCACGCAGCGCTAAATCAGGATCGCGCCAAACTAGGCGTCTTACACCATATACCGCAATTTCGGCTTCTTTTTCAGTACGTTTACTAAACCGATAAAGCCCAGCAGCCGCACTCGGATCTTGGCGAACCTTTTTATAAAGCTCGGCAAGATACGCCTCATTTTTTGGTAACAGCTTCTCAAGATAATCTAGCAGTGACGTTTGACCGGATTGCGCAGCACTGGAAATACGCTGCCAGACACGCTCAGGCGTTCTATACCCCGCCTTTTGCCATTGGCTAAAAAGGCTATCACAGGCTTTAGGCTGAGACTTTCCCACCGTCCAAATATCGGCTACCTGATCAAGAATGGCTTTTTTTGGCGCACCTAAGTCCAACTGATACGCCAAATACGTACACTTGAGTTCAGTATCGCTGGTTTCACGATAAAATTCGATGAATCGTGCTTTCTTTTTATGCCGCTTCAAATAATCGAGCCAAGCAGAGCGTACAGACCATTCTAATGGGGTGTGTTCGTATACCGTTAAAAAGTGCTGAATTTCTTGCTGGTACTTGAGCTTAGGATGACGTTCATAAAACGCCTTTTCAACGTACGGCTTAAGTGGGTGATCGAGCTGCGCTGTTGCAGCTTTAAAATTACTATAATTACCAGACCAAGCGACACGCTCAGCCTCTTTAAATTCGTCGTGAGTGCTATCGGCTGCACAGAGCCAGCTCACCATACATAAGCTGCCTGCAGCTAAGCGGGGTAACCAATATGTCATGCAAACCCTTTTTTATCTGCCAAAAGAATACACACCTAAATTGAAATACAGCCAAATTATGCTTATCTAAAGATGGCGCTGAAGACCAAAACTCGGCTTGTCACTTGCGAGCGTGCTCATAAATGACACTAAATGCGAGGTGCGTTAAGCCACCATAGCAAACCGACTCAGGTATTTCAGTAAATGTGCGGTAAATTTTTCATTGCAATTTGCCGCCAAAGGATCCACACTGATTGAAATTACAACTCATCGTACCAGTGTAAAGCACGGGAGAACATGTATGTTAATCAAACGCGAGTCCTTTGTAGTTGATTTTTGCAAAGGCAATATCGCTGAGTTTAAGTTTTGCCTACCAGGCTCAGTAAACAAACTATCTCAGCAAGTACTAAAGGAAAGCCACGAAGCGCTTATCGAATTGAGCCAACGCGACGACATCGACGGCTTAATTTTTACCAGCGACAAAGACCACTTTATTGTTGGCGCTGATATTTTTGAATTCCTTCCGACTTTCCAACGCCCAGAAGAAGAACTTGTTGGCTGGATTAAAACCGCAACCGATGTCTTCGACGCAATAGAAGATTTACCTTTCCCTACACTATCGGCAGTAAATGGCCTTGCGCTTGGCGGTGGTTGCGAGTGGTTGCTCGCCACGGATTACCGTATCGCAACTGACAACGCAAAAATTGGCCTACCAGAAGTTAAGCTTGGCATTATGCCGGGCTTTGGTGGTACCGTAAGACTTCCTCGCTTAATCGGCGCTGACAACGCAATGACGTGGATCACCACAGGTCAAGAAAACCGAGCGAATGACGCACTAAAAGTGGGTGCGGTTGACGGTGTAGTAGCTGCTGACAAACTCATGGCTGCCGCTATTCGTACCTTGGAGCAAGCCATTGCAGGTAAATTGGATTGGCGCGCGAAACGCCAAATCAAGCTTGACCCATTGAAGATGAATCGTGTAGAGCAAGGTATGAGCTTTGGTATGGCCGAAGGCTTAGTCATGGCAAAAACCAAAGGTCATTACCCAGCACCAATGATGGCGGTACAAACGCTTAAAGCGGCAGCTAACCTTAGCCGCAGCGAAGCGATGGCACTCGAAAACCAAAACTTTGCTAAGCTTGCCAAAACGGCAGAAGCCGCAGCGCAAACCGGTATTTTCTTAGCGGATCAATACATCAAAACGGTTGCCAAGAAACAAGCCAAGCAAAGTAAAACCGAGATCAAACAAGCAGCGGTACTTGGTGCTGGTATTATGGGTGGCGGTATCGCTTACCAATCAGCCTACAAAGGCACACCAATTGTCATGAAAGACATCCAGCAAGGTGCCTTAGACCTTGGTATGGGTGAGGCTGCAAAACTACTTGGTAAAAAAGTACAGCGCGGCCACATGTCGATGGACAAAATGATTGCCACTTTAGGTAAAATCAAAGCAACGCTCAACGATCACGATCTACAAGGTTCAGACATCATCGTAGAAGCCGTTGTTGAAAGCCCTAAAATCAAAAAAACGGTATTAGCGAGTTTAGAGTCGCAATTACCAGAAGGTACGATCCTAACTTCAAACACATCGACTATTCGTATTGATGAGTTAGCCACCGCACTTGAGAAGCCAGAAAACTTCTGTGGTATGCACTTCTTTAACCCAGTGCCAAAAATGCCATTGGTAGAAATCATTCGCGGCGAGCAAACATCGGATGAAACCGTTGCCGCAGTGGTAGATTATGCCTTAAAGCTTGGCAAGTCTCCTATCGTTGTTAACGATTGCCCAGGTTTCTTCGTGAACCGTGTTCTGTTCCCTTACTTTGCAGGCTTCAGCCAACTTGTTGTAGAAGGTGCTGACTTTGCAAAAGTAGATAAGGTTATGGAAAATGTCTTCGGCTGGCCAATGGGTCCTGCGTACCTACTAGACGTAGTGGGTATCGATACGGCAAACCATTGTACCGGCGTAATGGCTGATGGCTTCCCTACTCGCATGGCACGTAAAGACAAAGATCCTGTCGCAGTACTTGCGGGTGCCGAACGCTTTGGTCAGAAAAACCAAAAAGGCTTCTACCAATACGCACCAGATCGCAAAGGTCGTTTGAAGAAGAGTAAAGACGACAGCGCGCTTGAGCTGCTGAGCGGTATTTGTGACGCACCAACTGAATTTGATAAACAAACGATTATTGAGCGTTGTATGGTGCCAATGATCAACGAAGTGTTACTGTGTCTGCAAGAAAACATTATTGCTTCACCGCAAGAAGCAGACATGGCACTGATCTACGGTATCGGCTTCCCTCCATTCAGAGGTGGTGCATTCCGCTATCTAGACCAGATCGGCCTCGCAAACTTTGTAGCAATGGCTGACAAGTACGCTCATCTTGGTGAAATTTATCAAGTTTCTGAGCAAACTAGACAGTGGGCAGATGAAGGTAAAGTGTTTTATCAAGTGGAGGGCCAGTAACATGGAAAACGCGGTAATCGTAGATTGTATTCGTACCCCAATGGGCCGTTCAAAAGGCGGTGTATTTAAGCATAAACGTGCCGAAGACCTCAGCGCACACTTGATGAAAGGCCTACTTGAGCGTAACCCTCAAGTAGCACCAGACTCAATTGATGACATTTACTGGGGTTGTGTACAGCAAACGTTAGAGCAAGGCTTTAACGTTGGTCGTAACGCTGCACTCTTAGCTGGCATTCCTCACACCGTACCGGCGGTAACCGTAAACCGCCTATGCGGTTCGTCAATGCAGGCATTGCATGACGCAGCTCGCGCTATCATGACCGGTGCTGGTGACACTTACCTTATCGGTGGTGTTGAGCACATGGGTCACGTACCAATGACACATGGTAATGACTTTCACCCAGGCCTTGCGACATCAGTTGCACAAGCTGCTGGCGTGATGGGTTTAACGGCTGAGTACTTAGCGCTAATGCACGGTATCAGTCGTGAGCAGCAAGATGAATTTGCCGTACGTTCACACCAGCGTGCACATGCCGCAACCCTTGAAGGGCGTTTTGCAAAAGAAATCCTGCCAATGGAAGGTCATGATGCCGATGGTACACCAGTACTTGTCGAGCATGACGAAGTTATCCGCCCAGAGACAAGCCTAGAAGGTCTAGGACAGCTACGCCCTGTATTTAACCCAGCATCGGGTACGGTAACTGCAGGTACCTCTTCAGCGCTGTCTGACGGTGCTTCAGCTATGTTGGTCATGAGCGAGTCTAAAGCAAGAGAACTCGGTCTTCCAATTCGTGCTCGTGTTAAGTCAATGGCAGTCGCAGGTTGCGATCCTTCCATCATGGGCTATGGTCCAGTTCCAGCATCGCAAAAAGCCTTAAAGCAGGCGGGCATTACTATCGATGATATCGATGTTGCAGAACTAAACGAAGCCTTTGCAGCGCAATCACTACCAGTGCTAAAAGACCTTGGCCTACTAGACAAGGTAGATGAGAAAGTGAACCTCAACGGTGGTGCAATTGCACTCGGTCACCCACTTGGTTGCTCAGGCTCACGTATTAGCACAACGCTTATCAACCTAATGGAAGAGAAAGACGCGAAGTACGGCCTTGCAACTATGTGTATTGGTTTAGGCCAAGGCATTGCTACCGTATTCGAGCGCGTAGATAACTAATTCCAACCAGCTGGTACTGGGCTTTTATAAGACAATACCAGCACACAACTTCAACTTGGTGACCAAGGCAAAACGGCACAGCTGTTTTGCCTTTTTTATTACCTGCATTTACCTCACCTCGGTTGGCTAATACCAATTATCTTAATTAAGTGGTCTATTTTGAGGCGAGAGAATTTTGTCGATAACACCGCTACCGCGTCCTGCTATCGCTGAGGTACCTACATCCATGTAGGCAAGGCAAATATTTTGCTATTTAGTTGTTCTAAATGAGAAATTTTTAACGCAGTTAGCGTCAGATTTGCTCCTTCAAATTGAGCAAGTATTAAGACTAATTGGTATCAGACTTGAGTTATCCAAACTTGAGCTTACTTACAACATGCGGTTAAAATAGCAGTTTTCCTAACTAACAACGTAACGAACAAGGCCACCCACAATGAGTTTTGATAATACCGACCATACCTTAGATGCAGTAGGCTTACGTTGTCCGGAGCCAGTAATGATGATTAGAGGCATGGTGAGACGGATGAACTTAGGTGAGACGTTGTTAGTTATCGCAGATGATCCATCAACGACAAGAGACATTCCGAGCTTCTGTGAATTTATGGATCACACTTTGGTTGCCAAAGCAGTGGCTGAATCACCGTATAGATATGTGATTAGAAAAGGTCTGTAACAGCGTAATAAAAAAGCGGCATCTGCCGCTTTTTTAAGATTTTACAATCACCACCTTTGGTGAGCGAGGATTACGATAATCTAAGCGGATTTCGTACCACCCTTTTTTACTTGGCTTGAAGCTAAAGTAGTTATACACCGTGTTACAATCCGCGACCAGCGGTTGCCCTAGCGTTAACTGCCCTTCACTCTTATAGCCACAGTTGTAGCCTTCACTCCACTGCTCATCAGCAATTTTAAATTCATACACTTTACCTGGGCTCATGAATCTTGCTTTTGTTGCGTAGATCCCCGGTTGTGTTTCTTCAAGACGATACTGAGGTTCGGCATCCCACAGAGTGAAGTCACCGCGTAAATACATTGTCTTATCCAACTCACCAGCAACAACCGGTGAAGTTGACGTTGTTGGCAATTGAAAGTTACTACTACAAGCGGTAAGTGCTAATAGCGCAATCGCCATTGCCCCTTGTTTTTTAATCATAGCTAGACAGCCTTTTACTTGCTTTTACCAATCAGCAAAAAGCCAGCAATTGCTGGCTTTTGTATCAGCAATTAATTTTGTAACACTGAAATATCTGCAGTATTAAGGAATAACTTACTTAACTGACTAAGTAATGCTAAACGATTAGCTTTAACCGCTTCATCGTCCGCCATTACCATAACATTATCAAAGAAGTTATCTACTGCTTCACGTAAACTCGCTAAACGCGTCAGTGCAGTTTGATAATCACCTTCAGCGTAAACAGGTGCAAGCTCAGCAGTTAACGCAGCAACTTGTGCAGCCAATGTTTGCTCAGCCTCTTCTTGCAGGAGTGAGCTCTCCACCGCAGCTTCTGACGCGACGTTATTCTTCGCTAAAATGTTGTTTACACGCTTATTGGCAGCAGCTAACGCTTCAGCTTCCGCCAACGTTCTAAAGTGACTAACCGCTTTTACTCGGCGATCAAAATCAACTGGGCTCGTTGGACGTCTTGCAAGTACTGCTTGGATCACATCCACGCTGATACCTTCATCTTGGTACCAGGCACGGAAACGACCTAACATAAACTCAACCACTTCATCGGCAACATTTGCATTGCTTAGCTTATCACCGAATAACGTCATTGCTTTGGCAACGATATCCTGAATGTCTAATGGTAGTTCTTTTTCTACCATAATACGCAATGCGCCGATGGCAGCACGGCGAAGTGCAAACGGATCTTTATCGCCTTTTGGTGTCTGGCCGATACCAAAAATGCCAACCAGAGTATCAAACTTATCCGCAAGCGCCACAGCAAAACTGATTGGGTTAGACGGTAGATTATCACCAGCAAAACGCGGCATATATTGCTCATTTTGTGCTAGTGCGACTTCTTCTGCTTCGCCATCAATACGCGCGTAATGCATACCCATCACGCCCTGAACGTCAGTAAATTCCATGACCATTTCAGTCATTAAATCCGTTTTACTAAGTAAACCCGCACGCTCTGCTAGTGCCTTATCAGCACCAAGCTGTTCAGCAATAAAACCAGCGAGTGCCGAGATACGCTCTGACTTGTCTTTTAGTGTGCCAAGCTGCTTCTGAAATAACACTGAATCAAGTGACTCAAGACGACTTTCCAGCGTTTTCTTCTTATCCGTTTCAAAGAAGAACTGAGCATCTGCCAGACGTGGGCGAACCACTTTCTCGTTACCCGAGATCACCACGCTCGGATCTTTACTTTCAATGTTAGAAACAAACAAGAACTTGTTGATCAAGTTGCCTTGCTTATCTAACAGTGGAAAGTATTTTTGGTCGTCTTTCATGGTGTAGATAAGTGCTTCATCAGGCACTTGCAAGAAGGCTTCTTCAAAAGATGCAACTAAAGTTACTGGCCACTCGACTAGTGACGTAACTTCTTCAAGAAGATCTTCATCCATCGCTACTTGCGCGCCGAGCTTTTCAGCTTCAGCTTCAATTTGGCCTCGAATTAACACTTTACGTGCTTCATAATCCGCAATAACGTATGCGCCTTTTAGCACTGCATGGCTATCATCAGCATGTTCAACACGAACACGCTCAGGGTGATGGAAGCGATGTCCTTGCAGCTCATTGCTGATAGCTTTACCTAGCACTTCACCTTCAACTTGTTGACTACCAAGTAGTGCAGCCACAGTATGCACAGGACGGATAAATTGCGTCTTGTTCGCACCCCAGCGCATCGGCTTTGGAATAGGCAACTTAGCCAATGCTTTGTTGATCACATCGCTTAGTAACGCTAAGGTCTGTTGCCCCTCTACTTTCGCTTTGTGTAGCAGCCAAGTGCCTTTATCAGTTTCTAAACGCTCAGCATCATTAATATCAATACCACAACCACGAGCCCAACCTAGCGCCGCTTTAGTCGCATTACCATCGGCGTCAAATGCCGCCTGAATAGCTGGACCGCGCTTTTCAACCACTTTGTCGGCTTGTTGCGTTTGTAATGCTTTAACTTGAATACCTAAGCGACGAGGTGATGCATACCAGCTCACGCCTTCATGGCTAAGCTCTAATGCCTCTAGCTCTTGCCTAGTATTTTCTGCGAATGACTCAGCAAGGTTGCGTAACGCCTTTGGTGGTAGCTCTTCAGTACCAATTTCTACGAGTAAGTTTTCAGTCGACATTATTTATCCTTACAAAGCGGGAAGCCAAGTGCTTCACGTGCGTCATAGTAAGCCTGTGCACAGGCTTTTGATAAAGCACGAACTCTTAATATATAGCGCTGACGCTCAGTTACTGAGATAGCATGACGTGCGTCTAACAGGTTAAATGCATGAGATGCCTTCATTACCTGCTCATAAGCTGGTAAAGGAAGCCCTGCTTCGATTAGCTTTTCGCTTTCTTTTTCACACTGGTCAAACTGCTTGAATAATGCCTCTACATCCGCATATTCAAAGTTATATGTCGACTGTTCTATCTCGTTTTGCATGAACACGTCACCGTAAGTTACGCGCCCCATTGGACCATCAGTCCAAACGAGATCATAAATGCTATCTACACCTTGTATATACATCGCAAGGCGCTCTAAACCATACGTAATTTCACCCGTTACCGGTGAGCATTCAATACCGCCAACTTGCTGGAAGTAAGTAAACTGAGTCACTTCCATGCCATTCAACCATACTTCCCAACCTAATCCCCAAGCACCTAGCGTTGGTGACTCCCAGTTATCTTCAACAAAGCGCACTTCGTGCGTTAATGTATCAATGCCCAGCGCTTCTAGAGAACCTAGGTAGAGCTCCTGAATATTCTCAGGCGATGGCTTCAATACAACTTGGAATTGGTAGTAGTGCTGAAGACGGTTAGGGTTTTCACCATAGCGACCATCTGTCGGGCGGCGACAAGGTTGTACGTATGCGCTCGACATTGGCTCAGGACCAATGGACTTAAGGAAGGTCATCGGGTGGAATGTACCCGCACCAACTTCCATATCTAAAGGTTGAGCTACAACACAGCCTTGCTGCGCCCAGTAATCCTGTAAAGCCAGGATCAAACCTTGGAAGGTTTTGATATCGTATTTTTGCATAGTTGGCTTATTTTTATCTGGTACTTATCGTATGTAAACGCCTGCAGTAATTTGGCGCTTACGCTAGATTCAATGATTGAAAATTATGCTCAGTATACCGCGAGCGCAGGAGGGTTTTAAGCTTTAAAGCATAAAAAAAGGAGGGAAAATCCCTCCTTTTTACTAGATGTTTGAGTTTACACGTCTAAGTTAACAACTCTCAGTGCATTTGTTTCGATAAACTCTCGACGAGGTTCAACTTGGTCACCCATCAAGGTTGCAAACAATTGGTCTGCAGCAATGGCATCTTCAATGGTCACACGTAACATACGGCGAGCACCTGGATCCATCGTTGTTTCCCAAAGTTGGTCAGGGTTCATCTCACCCAATCCTTTATAACGTTGTGTATACAAGCCACGCTTAGACTCTGAGATAAGCCATTCAAGACCAGCCTCAAAATATTCGATTGCTTGAGTCTTCTCACCACGCTGTACATAACCGCCTTCGCTGATCAAACTACCAATCTGACGACCCGTGTTCGCAATGCGAACATAATCTTTAGATGTAATAAAGTCGAAGTTCAAGGTATGCGCTTTATCAACACCGTGCTGACGAATATTGATCACCGGATAATACATGTGGCGCTCTTCATCAAATGCGACTTCTGCGTTGAAGATAGTGGCGTCTTCGTCTTTCTTCACAAGATCAGCAACCAAGTTTTCAGTCCACGCCGTTACTTTTGCTTCATCAGATAAGTCTGACTCGGTTAGCTCTGGGTGATAAAGCAAACGGTTCATGATTGAAGACGGATACTTACGCTTTAAACGCTCAATGATATCTATCGTATTCTGATAATCATGTACTAGGTTTTCTAGTCTGTTACCAGTAATTGGCTCTGCATCTTCCGACGGATATAGTGATGCTTCGTTTAGCGCTAATGTTGTTAGGTATGAAGTTAGCGCATTATCATCTTTAATATAACGCTCTTGCTTACCCTTCTTCACTTTATATAGTGGTGGTTGAGCAATATAGACGTAACCGCGTTCGATGATCTCTGGCATTTGACGATAGAAGAAAGTCAGTAGCAGTGTACGGATGTGTGAACCATCCACGTCCGCATCGGTCATGATGATGATGCGGTGATATCTTAGCTTTTCAGGGTTATATTCATCACGTCCAATACCGCAACCTAATGCAGTAATTAGTGTTGCCACTTCCTGAGAAGAAAGCATCTTATCAAAGCGTGCTTTTTCTACGTTCAGGATTTTACCTTTGAGCGGCAGAATTGCTTGGTTCTTACGGTTACGACCTTGCTTAGCAGAACCACCCGCCGAGTCACCCTCCACTATATATAGTTCAGAAAGTGCAGGATCTCGTTCTTGGCAGTCAGCGAGTTTACCCGGTAGACCAGCTAAATCCATAACGCCCTTACGACGAGTCATTTCACGAGCCTTACGTGCAGCTTCACGTGCGCGCGCAGCATCAACGATTTTGTTTACAACGGTTTTTGCATCGCCTGGGTTTTCTAGCAAGAATTCAGTTAGCTTTTCAGCCATCATTTGCTCAACAGCCCCTTTTACTTCACTAGAAACGAGCTTATCTTTTGTCTGTGAAGAGAACTTAGGATCAGGAACTTTAACACTAACAACAGCAGTCAAACCTTCACGGGCATCGTCACCCGTAGCACTGGTTTTATACTTTTTATTAAAGCCTTCTTTTTCCATGTAGGTGTTAAGCGTACGCGTAAGTGCTGCACGGAAACCCGCTAAGTGAGTACCACCATCGCGTTGAGGAATGTTATTGGTAAAACAGTAGATGTTTTCTTGGAAACCATCATTCCATTGCATAGAGACTTCTACGCTAATGCCATCATCACGCTCAGTCGAAAAGTGGAAAACGCTTTGATGAACTGGCGTCTTCTTACGATTTAGATATGCAACGAATGCTTGAATACCGCCTTCGTATTTGAAGTGATCTTGTTTATTCTCTTCGCGCTCATCACTCAAAATGATGCTTACACCAGAGTTAAGGAAAGATAGTTCACGTAGGCGCTTGGCTAGAATATCGTAGTGGAAATTTGTATCTGAGAACGTTTCAGCACTTGGCCAGAATCTCAATTCTGTACCAGTAGATTCCGCTTCACCGATAACACCTAACGGCGCATCTGGAACACCCATAGTGTATTTTTGCTGATGCACTTTGCCATCACGGCGGATTGTTAATTGTAGTTTTTCAGAAAGTGCATTTACAACAGAAACACCTACACCGTGCAAACCGCCAGATACTTTATATGAGTTATCATCAAATTTACCACCGGCATGTAGTACAGTCATGATAACTTCTGCCGCAGAAACCCCTTCTTCTTCGTGAATTGAAGTTGGGATACCACGACCATTATCTCGAACAGATACAGAGCCATCGGTATGAATTGTTACGAAAATATCGTCACAATATCCTGCTAGTGCTTCGTCGATTGAGTTATCAACGACCTCAAACACCATGTGATGTAAACCAGTACCATCGTCTGTGTCACCGATATACATTCCCGGACGCTTTCTTACAGCATCCAATCCTTTAAGTACTTTAATACTCGACGAATCGTAATTTTCCGACATGGTTTCTTCCAATTATTTTGTTATTAAGCTGCCATGTTCCACGTGGAACATTTTAATTTCACGTTCCATTGGTTCAATAACGGCGGCAATACTTTCTGGAGTAATAGCAGTGATAAACAGCTGTGACTGACATTGCGCCAACAGACGCGATACCGCCACTTTAGTATCTTCACTAAGCTCCGAAGGTAAATCATCAATAAGCAGAATTGACTGCTTATTACTCTCTTGGTCAATCAAACTGTTTTGCATTACTTTAAGTGCATACAGTAATAGCTTGAGTTGACCACGAGAAAAAATATGTTCTACGCTGTTTCCTTGAGTATAAAAGTTAAAGTCAGCCTTATGCGGCCCTTTACTTGTATAGCCAAGTTTTACATCTCGCTCTAACTGATTTGTTAATACCTCAGCTAGTTCCCCCTTCCAGCCCGCTTGAAAGCGAATTTCAAGGCCTTTAAAGATAGGGCTTATATCCCCTATCTTATCAAAAAAATGCGTCTGAAACCTACCTATATAAGCCTCTCTAAACATATTTATTTGCCCAGCAAGGCGTACAAACTCCTTATCCCAATAACTTAGCTGGGATTGGAGATCTCTCGGTTTAGATTTCAATAAAGCGTTACGTTGCTTGAGCACCTGATTGAACATTTTCCATGTGGAATAAAACTGATGTTCCACGTGGAACACACCTAAATCAAGAAACTTACGACGCTCTTTTGGACCACCAAAAAACAGCTCATAGCTTTCAGGCGTAATAACTTGAACAGGTAAAACCTGCGCTAATTCTGCCACTTTCCGGCTTGCCTGCCCCTGAATTCGAAGCTTAGTTTCACCACTGGTATATTTACTAATGCCAAGCGGTATAGACAAGTTATGTAGTTGTTTTTTAGCATGAACAACGCAATGAGAAGCCTCATGCTTGATCATTAATTTTTGCAGATTGGTACGGAAAGATTTACCACTGGAGAGAAAGTAAATGGCTTCGAGCAGACTGGTTTTACCGCTACCATTTTCACCGAGAATGACATTAATGGCATTGCTAGGTGAAAGCGCCATCGCCTCAATGTTTCGAAATGCATTGAGGCTAAGGTGAGTTAAACTCATAACTCTATAAACGCATCGGCATAACTACATACATTGCATGTTCGTCACCAGCGGCTTCAATAAGCGCACTGCTGTTCGCATCAGAAAGCGTAAATTGTACATCTTCAGACTTTATTGTATTTAACACGTCTAATAAGTAAGAAACGTTAAAACCAACTTCAAGATCATCGCCTTGGTAACCTACCTCAACAATTTCTTCAGCTTGCTCCTGCTCTGGGTTATTGGCACTAATTTTTAATTGTCCATTACTCAGATTCAATCGCACGCCACGAAACTTCTCGTTAGAAAGGATAGATACGCGCTGAAATGCACTGCGTAGCCAATCGCGATTTGCGGTAACCAACTTGTCCCCGCCACGAGGTAATACGCGACGATAATCAGGGAATCGCCCATCCACCAGCTTACTCGTGAAAGTAAATTCGCTGTCGATGATACGCACATGATTAGCGCCAAATTGAATGGTGATAGTTTCATCATCCGCAGGCAGTAAGCGCATGATCTCTTGCACGCCCTTACGAGGAATGATCAATTGACGTTGTGTTTGCAATGACTCTGGTAATTTTTGCTGCGCAATTGCCAAACGGTGACCGTCAGTTGCTACCGTTTTAATTTCACTATTATCTACTTCGAACGACATACCATTTAAATAGTAACGTACGTCTTGGTTAGCCATAGAGAAATGCGTTGCTTCTAGCAATTTTCTCAGCTCTAAACGCGTTATGGCAAACTCAACCTCACCGTCCCACTCTTCAAGATTAGGGAAGTCTTCAGCGGCTAAGGTTGTCAAAGAAAAGCGACTTTGACCGCTAGTCAGTAGCAATTGATGCTCTTGGCTACTCAGCACTAAATCCGAGTTATCAGGCAAGCTCTTACAAATATCTAGGAGCTTTTTCGCCGGTAAAGTGATCTTGGCGTCTGGCACATTTGTTTCAAGGGCAACAGATGCAACAAGCTCTATCTCTAAATCTGTACCTGTCATATGTAACGCGCCATTTTTCACTTCTAGCAATACATTAGACAAAATAGGCAGTGTATGTTTGCGCTCAATGGCACCCGACACCTGTACCAGTGGCTTTAAAAATAGTTCTCTTGGAATCGTTATTTGCATCATTTAACCCTTAAGAAGACAGCGTTCTAATTAAGTTTTGATAATCTTCTTTTACCTCATGACTTTCATCACGAAGTGCTTTTACTTTTCTACACGCGTGTAACACGGTGGTATGGTCGCGGCCACCAAAAGCATCACCTATTTCTGGTAAGCTGTGGTTTGTCAGTTCTTTAGACAATGCCATAGCAACTTGTCTTGGTCTTGCAACTGAACGGCTACGACGTTTTGACAATAAGTCAGAAACACGAATTCGATAATATTCCGCCACGGTACGCTGGATATTATCGATGGTAACGAGTTTGTCTTGTAGCGCTAATAAGTCGCGTAGCGCCTCTTTAACAAAATCGATAGAAATTGGACGACCAGTGAAGTTGGCATTAGCTATCACGCGGTTTAACGCACCTTCTAACTCTCGCACATTAGAGCGTAATTTCTTAGCAATAAAAAAGGCAACTTCGTGTGGCAAGTTAATATTACTTTGCTGCGCTTTCTTCATTAAGATAGCAACGCGAGTCTCTAATTCTGGTGGCTCAATAGCAATAGTTAACCCCCAACCAAAACGCGACTTCAGTCGGTCCTCAACCCCTTCTATTTCTTTAGGGTAACGGTCAGAAGTTAGAATAATTTGTTGGTTGCCTTCAAGCAGCGCATTAAAAGTATGGAAGAACTCTTCTTGCGAACGCTCTTTGTTTGCAAAGAATTGGATATCATCAATCATCAATGCATCAACGCTGCGGTAGTAACGCTTGAACTCTTCAATGGCATTATTCTGCAGTGCTTTAACCATGTCCTGAACAAACCGCTCTGAATGCATATAAACAATTTTTGCATCCGGTTTTTGTTCAATAATGCCATTACCTACGGCGTGTAACAGGTGCGTCTTACCCAGACCTGTACCACCATAAATAAATACGGGGTTGAATGCAGAACCTGGATTATCTGCAACTTGCGTTGCAGCGGCTTTTGCCAGCTGGTTAGATTTACCTTCCACAAAGTTATCAAAGGTGTAATTCTCTTTAATATTAGACTTATGCGAAGATTTAGGAGCAGGCTCAACTTTTTCAGCCATTTTTGGCTGAGTGCCTTGCAGTATTGACATGTTATCAGCTGCATGACCTACACTTGCGGCTTTTTCGTTAGATAAACTTGGTTGTGCAGCTAACACAGGTTTGCTACCCACATCAAAGCGCAGCTCTGGTGCTTCATCACCACAGATCTCAATCAGCAGTTCATTGATGCGGTGGAGATACTTTTCTCGTACCCAATCCAATACAAAACGATTCGGCGCATAGATAGTTAGCGTATCATCAGTACTTTCTGCCTGTAGTGGTCTTACCCACATGCTAAATTGCTGAGATGGCAATTCATCTTGCAAAACATATAAACAACTTTGCCAAACCGACAGATACAC
>NZ_CP047237.1:425000-1250345 GCF_018141345.1 Pseudoalteromonas sp. A22 | reverse complement strand
TTCCTGATAGATACTATTGTCGGTTGACGTAACAAGACGAGTTGCATAACTCGTATCAATGTCCCCACTAAAACCTGCATCAGTTAGTTTACTTTGATAGAGGTTGATAAGTTCGTTTGCAGAATCCTGCTGACTAATATTTGCGATCATGACGGTATATTTTACTTGCTTTGAATTAATTGTATCACGAAGGATTAATGATCAACTTGAGAATTTTATGGTTTGTTACAATTGGAAATAGTTTATTTCACCACACACCTTATACTCATATTGTATAGGAGGAAATAACATGAAAATTATTTACGACCTTGCTGGTATTGTGTTTTGTATTCTAGCATTGATCTTCTTTGTTGTGCCCGGTCCATCGGTTATCTTTTTACTTGCGGCCTTGGTGTGTTTCTCGATGAATCATGAAGGCGCAAAGAAGCACCTAAAAAATGTGCAGCGTCTGTTTAAGCTTGGCTGCGAAAAGTTAGATAGGACATTTCAGAAATGAAATAGCCCCAAAGTGTTGCATTGGGGCCATTAAATTATTTAGTAAACTTTTCAGCTAGATAAAGCCAAGTTTCAAGTACTGTATCTGGGTTAAGTGAAACAGAGTCAATCCCCTCTTCAACTAACCAAGCAGCAAAATCTTCATGATCCGATGGACCTTGACCACAAATACCTACATATTTGCCTTTCGTTTTAGCAGTTTGAATTGCCATTGAAAGTAGTTTCTTGATAGCTGGGTTTCGCTCATCAAACAGATGCGCAATAAGACCAGAATCGCGGTCCAGACCAAGTGTTAACTGGGTAAGGTCATTTGAGCCTATCGAGAAGCCATCGAAATATTCTAAGAACTCATCAGCAAGCAGGCAGTTTGATGGAAGTTCACACATCATAATGACTTTTAGACCATTCTCGCCACGTTTTAGACCATGAGCTTCAAGGATTTCAATAACTTGAGCCGCTTCTTCTAGGGTACGAACGAATGGGATCATGATTTCAACGTTGGTTAGATCCATCTCGTTGCGAACACGTTTAATGGCTTCACACTCTAATGCAAAACACTCTCTAAAGTCTTCAGAAATGTAACGAGATGCGCCGCGGAAACCAATCATTGGGTTTTCTTCTTCCGGCTCATACTGCTGGCCGCCAACCAAGTTTGCATACTCGTTTGACTTAAAGTCAGACATACGAACGATTACACGCTCCGGAGCAAATGCTGCACCTAGCGTAGAAATACCTTCAACTAACTTGTTGATATAGAACTCTACTGGTGATTCATATCCCGCGATTAGCTCTTTAATTTCAGCCTGTAGCTCTGTATCTTGCTTATCAAAATGAAGTAGTGCTTTAGGGTGAATACCAATCATACGGTTGATAATAAATTCAAGACGCGCAAGACCGATACCTGCATGTGGTAACTTCGCAAAATCAAACGCGCGATCTGGGTTACCTACGTTCATCATTATCTTCATCGGAATAGCTGGCATAGAATCGATGCGAGAAGAAATAACATCGAATTCAAGTTCACCTTTGTAGATATAACCTGTATCGCCTTCGGCACATGATACTGTTACCGTGTCACCATTGGTGATTAAATCGGTTGCATTACCACATCCAACCACGGCTGGGATCCCCAGCTCACGCGCAATGATTGCAGCGTGACAAGTACGTCCACCACGATTCGTTACGATAGCAGAGGCACGCTTCATGATAGGTTCCCAATCAGGATCCGTCATATCAGTAACAAGTACATCGCCTTGCTTTACCGAGTCCATTTGATCAATTGAAGACAGGACTTTAACTACACCTGAGCCAATCTTATGACCGATTGCACGACCTTCAACAATAACTTCAGACTTTGATTTTAGCTGGAAGCGTTCCATTACGTTCGCATCTTCATTTGAACGGACGGTTTCTGGACGAGCTTGAACGATATAAAGCTTGCCGTCGTTACCATCTTTTGCCCATTCGATATCCATTGGACGACCGTAGTGCTTTTCGATAATAATAGCTTGCTTTGCTAATTCTTCTACTTCTGCGTCTGTAATCGAGAATTGGTTAGATAGTGCTGAATCTACATCAACAATCTCAACTTGCTTGCCGTGAGACTCATCACTTGAGTAGATCATTTGGATTGCTTTTGAGCCAATATTTCTCTTAAGAACAGCTGGTTTTGCTTTTGCAAGCGTTTGCTTATGAACATAAAATTCATCTGGGTTTACTGCGCCCTGAACTACCATCTCGCCCAAACCATAGCTAGAAGTAACGAAGACAACGTCTTCAAAGCCTGATTCAGTATCGATTGAGAACATAACACCAGACGACGCTTTGTCTGAACGCACCATACGCTGAATACCAGCAGAAAGCGCCACGCCTCTGTGATCATAGCCTTGGTGTACACGATAAGAAATTGCACGGTCATTGAATAGCGAAGCAAAAACATGCTTGATAGCGACCATTACGGCATCAATGCCACGAACATTTAGGAAAGTTTCTTGTTGGCCAGCGAAGGAGGCGTCTGGCATATCTTCTGCTGTTGCTGATGAACGAACAGCAAAGGAGACATCTTGGCTTGCGTCACCGTGTAACTGGCTATACGCCTCACGGATTGCTTTATCTAATTCTGGTTGGAATGGTGTATCGATAACCCACTGTCTAATCTGGGTGCCGACTTTGGCTAATTCGTTGACATCGTCAACATCGAGAGTATCTAGGATTGAGTGGATTTTTTCATTGAGGCCTGATTGCTCAAGAAATTCATTAAACGCATCAGCAGTTGTTGCGAATCCACCAGGTACTTGTACACCAGCGTTAGCAAGGTTAGATATCATTTCACCTAGAGAAGCGTTTTTACCACCAACTCGAGGTACATCTTGCATACCCAACTCTTGATACCAGAGAACGTAGTCTTGCACGGAACTGTCTCCAAAACAAATTGTATTAAATGTGAGAGATTAATTGACCTTTCCACTTGGTCAAGGGCATTCTACAACGGTAAGGCAGTCTTCGTAAACCGCGATGGCTTATTTTCAACAATTTCTGAATGAATAATAGCAAAATGAGAACAGCATTTTATATTTCCGATGGTACCGCTATCACCTCTGAAGTGTTTGGTCACGCAACGCTTTCAATGTTCCCTGTAGAATTTAATCACCAAACGATACCATTTGTAGAAACAGTAAAAAAAGCAAATGAAATCAAAAAATTAATAGACTCGGTTGCTGAGACTTCAGGTGAAAAACCATTGGTGTTTTTTACATTCGTTAATCCAGAATTGTCCGATATTATTTTATCGTCGCAAGGGGTTTGTTACGACTTTTTATCTTATGCCAGCGAAATAGTAAAAAGGGAGCTAAAAGTTCAGCCGGTGCCAAAAATGCACCGGACACATAGCATTCACGAATCTTCTTATGATTTTAGAATAGATGCAGTTAACTACGCACTTGCAAATGATGACGGCGCAAATATTAAAGACTATGACGAGGCAGACATCATATTGGTTGGTGTCAGCCGCAGCGGTAAAACGCCGACAAGCTTATATTTAGCATTGCAATATGGTATAAAAGCCGCGAATTATCCGATGACAGAGGATGATTTAGAAAGTGGAAAACTACCCAAATGTCTAGATAAATACAAAGGTAAGCTCTTTGGTTTAACCATAGATCCCGAAAGATTAGCCGCAATAAGGCAAGAAAGAATGGCTAACTCCAAGTACGCATCAATCAGACAATGCCGTATTGAAGTCAAAGAAGTTGAGATGCTATTTAAAAAGAATAGAACGCCTTACTTGAATAGTACACGTTATTCCGTTGAGGAAATATCAGCAAAGATTATTTCTGAAACTGGGTTAAAGCGCCATAAATACTAAAAAGGCCGCAATGCGGCCCTTTGTTTGTTGTTTATACTGTTTTACGAGCGTCTTTTAGTAGATCAGCAACTAAAAATCCTAGCTCTAAAACTTGGTCTGCGTTTAGACGCGGATCACACTGGGTGCGGTAACGCTGAGATAAGTCTTCGTCTGATAGACCATAGGCACCACCAACACACTCAGTGACGTGTTGCCCTGTCATTTCTAAGTGCACACCGCCAGGATAGCTACCCTCCGCTTTATGCACTGCGAAGAACTGACTGATTTCTCTTAGGATATTGTTAAAGCTACGTGTCTTATATCCAGTCGTCGCTTTTTCAGTGTTTCCGTGCATCGGATCCGAAGTCCAAATAACTTTGCGGCCTTCTTCTTGAATTCTGCGAACTAATTTAGGGAGTTTTTCCGGCAACACATCTGCACCCATGCGAGTGATAAGTGTTAGACGACCAGGAATATTATCAGGGTTAAGCGCATCGACAAGCTTAATTAACTCATCTTCTTGCATCCCTGGGCCAACTTTTACGCCAATTGGGTTTTTAATACCACGGAAAAATTCGATATGAGCGTGATCTAGCTGACGCGTACGTTCACCAATCCAAACAAAGTGAGCAGAACAATCGTACCAGTCCCCCGATAAGTGGTCTCGTCTAGTTAACGCTTCTTCATAACCTAACAATAGCGCTTCGTGTGAGGTATAAAGCGGAGTTTCCTTTAGGCTTGGTGCTACTGTTGAATCGATGCCACAAACTTCCATAAACTCAAGTGCTTCTTGAATACGCTCTGCGAGCTGTTGAAACTTGTCTTTTAACGGATTTGCAGCTACGAAACTCATATTCCAGCGATTTACCTGATGCAGATCAGCAAGACCACCCTGCGCAAACGCGCGAAGTAGGTTAAGTGTTGCTGCTGACTGATGATATGCTTTCATCAATCTATCAGGATCTGGGATACGCGCTTCTTCCGTAAACTCAAAACTATTAACGATATCACCACGGTATGAAGGTAAAGAAACACCATCAATAGTCTCAAAATCTGAAGAACGTGGCTTAGCATACTGCCCTGCCATTCGAGCAATTTTAACTACCGGGCATTTACCGCCATATGTTAATACGACAGCCATCTGTAAAAGTGTCTTGAACGTATCACGAATATTAGCGGCACTAAAATCTGAAAACGATTCTGCGCAATCACCACCTTGCAATATAAAAGCTTTACCTTCGCAAACATCTGCTAGGCTTTTATACAAGCTCCGCGTCTCTTCTGCAAAAACGAGCGGTGGTGCTGAATTTAGTTCTTTTTCAACTGATTTTAACTTCTCTGAATTTGGGTATTCAGGTTGCTGCAAGATAGGTTTATCTCTCCAGCTATTTGGGCTCCAATTAGCCATTGTATTTTCCTCATTCCAATATGTGTTACCACCATTGAACAGTACCCCAAGCCCCCTTATTCATCAAGGAAAAACTTTAGTTTGTTTTCACCAAAGAACACATCATACATATTTTAATCTTATAACTTGAAACATTTGCTATAACTATTTAAGAAATTAATCACAATATCGACCTCATTAAGATATGATGTTTTTTAATACATCTTTCCAGCGAGCACAAAACGGGACTTAAAGTTGACGAGTATCGGACTTTTATATTCTAGTCTTTAAGTCGCTATAATGAGTACGATCACTCATTTTAGAGTGAATTGAAGACCCTGGAACCTATACCAATATCAAACATAATCTTGTCGACGTCTTGTTTTTCACTTTGAGTGTCTTGATTAGTTGCGCTGACGAATGGAAGTCAATTCAAGAATTTGTGATCAAGCGGAATCCCCCAGCCTACCTCTTCAGCAAATCGTCTGATAAAGCATTTATATACAAAGATGACACACTGACTTTAGCTGGATCGTTATGTTAAATTGGAGGTTTATTTAAGTTCAGACTAGTAATCAACTCAGTTACAAGTCATTGGATAACAACTCGTCGTATTTTAAGAGTAGGAAAGAAGCAAGAAAAAATGAGTCTATAGTGATAGCTATGAGTACGAATCACATATGGTATATAGTTTTTGAAAGTAGTGACGCGTAAAGATACTTCCAACAGGCCTATCCTCCAATGAGAACTCAACACTGAAAAGATTTTTCTTCAATGCTCTGGGTTATTTAAATAAAATAAATTTTCTTGATTAAGCTATCTTATTGAAACAACGAAATCTCGCTGGGCAACGTAGTAACGCAGTGCTTATCTCTATAATCAGATAAAAATAAGTAAAGTATTCTACTGTCAAGAAGGTAGTATTGATAACAAGAGTACTACTGAGTTTGCTATTGACCCTCACTCTTTTCTTTATGTCTAACACAACGACTTTTTTATTCTTACAGTATCAAGGGATAGTCACTTTGCCTAAAATAATTAGGTATAAGGTTACTCGCTCAATAGCTTAATGCTATTTTCCTTTCCAAAAATCTCACTATTTTCGGGACAGTTAATTTCAGAAATATTTTCCCATTAACAGTTAGCACATCTAGCTTGACTCGCTCTCAAGCAAGTTGTTCAGACGCTTGAAAAGATCTCTGTCGACTTTGCTCGTTAACGATCAGACCATGAATTCAGGTGTAAAAACTATATGATATTTAAATAATAAAAGCACAGGAGTAGTGTCTTCTATCTACTCGTGTTTTTCCGTTATTTTAACTTCGCTACAAATCGAGTACGGCATTGACATTAGTATTTATTCCGGCGAAGTTTGAATAATAGTAAGCAATCACTGAAGTAGCTGGTTTAGTTACTATAAAGTTAGTACTAGCGTTGCAACTCCGAACTCAACATATGCATGTAGCAAAAGAAACTTGCACTATAACCGTCTTCGTGTTTTAGTCAGGTACGATTGCAAAAGTGCGGATGTTACTCGAAGATTTATAGCCAAGACAAAGAAGTGGTGCGGTTGTTCTCTTTGAAAGTGCAAAATTAAACTCAGTGTTCTACTCTATAATTTAGTCAATCCCTTTAAAGGATCCCAAATGATGATTATTGCAAAGTGAGTACTCACTTACTAACCATCTATCATCTTCCCTTTCCGGCCTAACTAGAATTTATTAAACCTTCATGCCTACGGAAAAGTGCTCGGTCGAAACAAAATAAGTGAACACTTACTATTGTTTTTCACGACTAAAATATTGAACAAGAAGAACGCTCTGCCAGTATCAAAAGTTGACTTTAATTTATAAAAAAGAGTATTATCGCGAGTATAAAGGAACACATCATACATTGTTTTCATGAATATAAAATCAGTGTTGAATTTAAAAATTAATCAAAAAGCTGACAAATAGCGTTGTTGTTCTGAGTGGTTACCAGCCACTGCTTTTTAGCCTGATAGTATTGCCCATTAGAGACTCCCTTCAAAAGTGACAAAAATCAAATTTTATAGGAGATATCCAAAAAAATTTGATATAATTTAGTCTATCTGGAAGGAACACATCATACAAGGTGAAGTCAGACAATTTCAACTCCACAAAACTAATTAGTAATTTCATCAAGACGACATAGAATCACTTTCCTATTTTAAAATTCACTAGCAGGTATTTTATTTCTCTAAAACCTAGACGCTCCAAATAAAAGCTTAATAAGTGAAGATAAATATGAGCTAACAGAATATTTCTGATATAATTTACATACATCTAGGGGAACACATCATACTTATAAGATGTATAAATATATGCATCATCACAAAATACACACAGCTAATTGATCAAATAACTAAGTTCTCAACACTGATCTACTAAAACGATACTTAGCTTAATTTAGCAAACGGCAAGTGATATGGTTAGTTTGTTCCATTTAGATACCCATAATAAAATCGCTTAGCGAGATTTCATTATTTTTGATATAATACTAAAGAGATAACGAGAACACATCATACAATGAATAAATTTAATATACGTTCAACTTTCGATATTCTTAACGAACATATTAATCAGCTATGCCATGAACTGACTGAAGCCGATATAAAAAAGGCAACTTTTTATGAACTGCCTGATATAAAAAAGCAAGATGAAGAAACCGCTCCAACAAATATAGCAGTTACAAAAATAGAAGGTGAAAAAGCACTCTCTAAATGTTTAGATGCTTATCGCGATCTCTATTTGAACGACCGCGAAAGCGGAAAGTTGTTGCAAAGGTTCCCAGGTCTTTTGTTAGTCAATGACCCTAAAGAAGTTATCAAGTCTAGGGTGAATGCTGTGAATCTTGCCAAAGAAAATTTTAAAAATGCTATTCTGGAAATTTCTAACAATGATGCCAGATTCGAAGCTGTTCATAGTGCAGTTCCTAACTTAATGACTTTGGCTGCCTATCGAAAAATACATAGCGAATCCACAGCTCCCTATTCCGTTCGATTTACCTGGATGAAAAAACATGCAACCAGAGTTTTGAGTAAAGAACTTGCTATGGAGATGTTGAATCGCTCTTCACTTTATTCAAATCCGAGGATGATAGATCAGGAAAAGTGGCAACAGCTAGTAGAACAAGAAAAATATAGAGTTTCTATTCTATCAGAAAATGCAAAGCTCAGAATTAGAAGGCCAACCAGAGTAACACCTGAGGTGAATGTGAGATATACAGCTCAAAATCGCTATCATGTAAGTGCCGCACTTCCATTTATACTCTTTAACCCACATCCAGACACTAAACTTGGAGAGTTAAGTCATTTTACACAAAAAGATGATCATCCAAGAAAGCGAGAGTACAACTTTCTAGTCGATAGAATTTATTTAGAAAGATTTGAATAATAATAAGGTAATTCATACGGAATCTAACGATAGTACGCAATTTAACATAATCTTGTTGAATTAGTATAGTTCATGGCAAGTGCTAACTGACTTGTTCTCATTATAGTATGATGTGTTCTGTACATTTTAAAACTTATACCAATTAGCTTAATTAAGTGATCTCTTTTGAGGCGAAGAAAATCTTGTCGATAACACCATTACTGCGTCCAGCTATCGCCAAAGTACTTACATCCATGTAGGCAAGGCGGAAATTTTTAATGCAGTTAGCATCAGATTTGCTCCTTCAAATTGAACAAGTATCAAGACTAATTGGTATTATAAGACTGTAATGAAATCGTTATCTTCACAGATTAAGTACTAAATTTCTTCAGGTTAAATTTTGATTTATCATTACGTGTTAAGCTCTGGAATAGCTTATCGACCACGGACTCGCCTCTAGAAATCACTAAAAAATCAACTTCTGTCGGCTAACACGTTTTTCTATTTAATTGTTTTAAATAGGAAAATTTCAATTATTGATATACTTGTCCCCTCTCCCAAGGATTAGAGAGTTAACTTGATCTGCTGATGTAGTTTCAAGATTTATTGATGTCAGTCTTTTCACCACAGAAAGCTTCTAGCTCTTTAGGCTGCATCGTTTTGAAGAATTAAATAGTGGTAAATTTCGCTCAGAAAGTATCTTAAGTTGAAATAGAAATTAGCTTTGATATCAAAGTTTTTTGTTTTGGCTAGAAATACCATTCTAGCCAAAATAAGAAATCTTATTTTTTAACGATTTCTTCTAATGTATCTTCATCAATTACTTCAACATTTTCGACGATACGTTTACCACCTTGAATTTCGATACGTTTATGGTGTTTATTGAGAGCCAATATTTCGTCACAGAATTGAGCAGATGGGTGCATTTCGTACACATAATCAACGATTTTTCCGGATTTTTCATCCTTAACATTTGAAATGTTGTATTCGGATATTGCCCCTTTCTCGATCAAATCTTTCATTGTTGTGGTCATATCACGACGAAGTGCCTTCAATTTATTCTCTGTAATTTCATCATCAGAATAAATTGAGCCGTATTTTTCCATAATTGAAATTAGGCGAAAGTGATAAGTTTTACCTGGAGCTGCATAACGCCATAGATGATACAAACGTAGCATCATCCAACGAGATAAACCACGTTTTAACTCTTGAGCACTGTTGAAATAATAACCTTTATACTCCAAGTTATCGATCATGTTATGAACAAATGCATTTAAACATGCAACACATTTGATGTTCCCGCCCTGACCTTTTTTGCCACTAAAGTGTAGCGACGACAAAAAGTTCATGTTTGATTCGTAAAATGAATCATCAATACTTGGGTTTTTAGTATCTGTAGCTGTATATTTGAACGAAAGTTTAGAACCTTGAAGGGCTTCCAAAGATTCTTTAATTTGCGGATAAGGCATTGATTGACCAACAGCTTTTAATTCTTGGGCAAGCTCGTTCATCGAAAAAATAACGGCGTATTGAATACCGGACTTAAAATTTATTTTAACAATCTTACCTTTGGAAGCTAAACGGATCAGCGCGCGCTCGACCTTTTCCTCGCGGTCAGATGGCCAAACTAAAAACTCTTCGTCATCACCATCTTTTTTAGTACTAACAACAGCAGGCGTAATTTTTATCTCACCTTCGTATAGAATACCATCTACTTTTTCAGATATTTTCCTCGTTACGATCGTTTTTTTAGGCGCTTCTTCTAACGGTAATTTTTTATGTCCCGAACGAACAAAACGCCCCCATAAATCGTAATGATTAAAGGTGTTAGAATAAGCTCTTAACCCATGGGCGGCATTTTCTAAAGATACTCGAACATCTTTATTATCCGTAAACAACGCCAAACTTTCGTTATCGATTGCACTTTCTACACCATGGATCTGTCCACGAAGCGAATCGGGCAAATTGTCAACAGAGATGTTCACCTTCCGGCTCATTGTTTTACTTCCAAATTTTCATGACGTCTAATAACAACATATTCGACAGAAAAAGTTAATGATTAAAGTTAGTAAAAAAGTGATCCGAAGTAACTTTTTTTGTTGGGATCATTCTTTTACTAAGTAGAGCCTATTTTTAGATCAAGATTTTACTAACAAAGGTAAAATGAACGCCGAAAAACCTCTGATTAAGGTCTATTTTGCGGATTTACAACGACAAACCAGACGTACTTGTGGAAAACTCTATCATAAATTAGTAAAGATCTGATCTATGCTAGGTAGAGATCAGATCTATACATACCTTAACGCACTAGATCTTATATCATCTGTGCATAACTGTTTGATCTTACTTAGTAAAAAATTGATCTCCAGCACCATAACTGTGAATAAATCTGTGCATAAACTGTTTATATATAACTTTTTGAAATAGTAGTTAGTAAAATTCCGATCTCGGAGTTATAAGAGATCTGATCTTAACCTAGTAAAAAGCAGATCTATAAAAATCAAAAAAAGTTAAGTAAAACAGTTAGATAGGATATAATTTCTTTGCCTTAGCCTTTAATACCTATATATCTAACCATATCTAAACTTTCTTATTTATACTTAGATGTAAATCAAAATTACAAATGTCTTTGTTTTTTTGTGTTTACAGCAAAATATATGGACATTATAATAATCGTTATCAAATAAAGGATAATGTGTATGTCTATAAATAACAATGCGCTATCAACGTACCGGCTCTTAAAAGCTACAGCAGAAGTAGCAGAACAATCACTTGCTGGTCGTATTCAACATTATAGAGCTCATCTTAAAACTGAAGAAAAAGAGCTTAGAACTTACACGCAAAAAGCTGCCGCAGATCTACTTGGTGTAAATAATAGAACACTCAAAAGACGTCATGACCAAGGTGACTTTGATACCATCAATATAAAGAAAGGCGCAAACGGTCATTATGCATACACATTAGCAAATATTTTTGCGATGGCAGATGTTCTCGGGGTAAATGCTGATCAACGAAAGTCTAGCGATAAATTACAAGTCATTGTGATTAATAGTTTGAAAGGCGGTTGTGGTAAAACAACAAGTTTGGTGAATATCGCAGCAGCACTAGCTACAACTAACATTAAGCGCTATCGCATCGGGATCATTGATCTTGATCCACAAGGATCGTCATCAAGCTTTTTTCCATCTAATGATCATGAACCGATCACAGTTGGCGATCTGATGAGAGATTGCATTGAATTAGATGAAGGTGAAACATGGAAAGATCTTGTCTCTAATTCATTCCAAGAAACCCACATTCCAAATATTCGCGTATTACCTTCTGGTATGGATGACTTTTACTTTGAACACGAAACAGCAACAGAGCTAAAAGAAAGTTCAAGCTACGAGAAGACACGCCATTATCATAAGCTTAAAGAGAAGGTTATAGAGCCCGTACAAGACGAGTTTGATATTATCCTAGTAGATACCGCACCTTCACTTAATTTTATGTTCTATAACGCATTGATGGCGTCTACGGCTATGTTAATACCTGTACACCCGGAGGCCGTAGACTTCGACGCTAATAATAAATACCTGAAGCGTCTTGGTGAGATATACCATACAGTTGCAGCTCTTGGTCACGAAGGCTGGGACTTTATGCAATTTTTAGTCACTAACTATGTTAAAGGCAACCATTCTCAGCGTGATATCGTTAAAGACGTACGTAGTGCTTTTGGCCGTCAAGTAATGAGCTACCCAATCAATCACAGCTCTGCAATTACAGCGAGCTCTTCATCGTTTAACACTATTTTTGACCAAAAGACTTCAGATAGTTTGGCAAGTCGTGAAGCATTGCTAAAAGCGCAAGAAAATATCAAAGACGTGGTTGATGAATTAGAGATGCTGATCCGTTCAAATTGGCCTTCAACACAATCCTCGCTAGCAGAATAAAAAGGTATTAATAATGGCTAGAAAACGTAAAAATGACACACGAATAGATCCTTTTGCTACTGCGGTTGAAGGCAGTAGCCTCGACGATCTTTTAGATCAGGCTAAAGTAGGCGATGTGGTTACTATGCCTGCGCCAAGCGATCCGACAAAAACTATAGTACTGACTTGTGAAGTAGTGCCGTTTAGCGAAATTGAGAGTAAAACCACAGTTTATGGGCAGAATCGCCGCGAGCAATCCTTATTAAGCGAAAAAGCGGTCGCAGATATATTACCTGCCATTAAAAAAGATAAGCGAAATCTCCACCCTGCCCTATGTTGGCATCACAATGGCAAACTTCACGTTTTATCAGGCTCAAGACGCCGTAAAGCCTGTTTGCTGGCCGAAGCAGATTACGTGGTGTTGAGCTCGAAAGACTTTAGTGACGAAGATGCAAAAACATTAGCGGTATCTTCCGATCAATACATCGCCCCGAGCCTTTGGGAATTGGGTAAAGCCTATTTTGATACTAAACATAACTTGATCGAACAAGGCCAAAAAGGATCATATCGAGAAATCGCTGCCGTGGAAGGTGTTTCTCACACAGCTATCGCAGACGCATTGAAAGCTTATGAAAGCATTCCGGTCGAAGTATTGCAGTTGTATCCAACGGCGAATCATTTGGGCCGTGAAGCGGCTAAAAAGCTCATCACTGCAAAACAAGAACAACCTGAGCAGTTTTCAGAGCAAATTGCTGCACTTAAAGCGCAAGATTTTATGACTGAAGAGATGTCAGATGAGAAACGTGCTGTTCAGATCACTAAATTCTTGACTACTTTCGGAAGTAGCGACTCACGCGTAGAGTCCATGCTAGAGAACGACTACATTCGAGTACAAAGAAATCTTAAAAGCGGTGATGTTACCGTGAAAATAGATAATCGAGTATTGACTGATAAGCGTTTGGAACAATTGCAAAAGTTACTTAGCAGTTACAATTAAGGTTTGTTCAAAAATTGCCGCGTTGGTTGAATTATCAAGCAACTCGGCGCTTTTTCTAGTCAGTTGACCTCCAACCAGTCCTTTTTTAGCGAATTTCTCGCATTTCTCTCTTTAGCTCAAATCACTAATTTCATATACTGGCTTTTTATTTTAATTTTGACGTGCACTTAATGTCTTCGCAGTTATCTAAAGAGCAACTTTTCGCCTTATTTGAAGAAATCAAACAGGAACAGGCTAATCAATTTCCCTTGTCTGAACGTTTTCTTCGTCAGTACTTCAATTCAGCTTTACTTGCGAAAGCTAAGGAGTATTTGAAAGACGAACAAGTCTGCTACCTTCAACACAGCGAAAACTTTGCGCAAATCGACGCGCAGGTATTGGGAAATTACGGCAATACCTTCACTCAGCACATCAAAATAAACCAATCACAAGGTACCGTTTCGGTCGAAGCAAACTGCTCTTGTTCAAATAATCCTAAATGTCGGCACATTGCCGCGGTATTGCTCAAACTTAAAATCGAACATTCTGGTGGCTTTGGTGAGGCTTATTTGGTTAATGACTGGTTTAATGAACTCGGGCAGTTGCAGCAGGTCGATAAAGCAGACGCGGAAAACGTCTTACTCTTTGTGTTAGAGCCTCGAGCAAACGAAGTCCTTGTAAGTCCTAAGGTATCGCCAAATCGGCCCGATGGTGTTTACCCCTTAGGTCGAGTGTTAACCGAGCAGCAGCTTAACAGTCAGGTCGCTCCTGCTGGTTTATTAGAAAACGATTTTCGCTTATTTAGCTGGATCCGCTCGCAAAATACACCGGGTCATTTTGAGCTATTTGGCGCCTGGGGCTTTAATGCACTCACACAACTTGTACATACCCATCGCTGTTTTTATCGCAACCAGCGCCAACCTTTGGAGCTTGGGCACAAGCAAACGCTAGATTTTTACTGGCATCAAGAAGGCAAAGAATACCAACTGAAAAGCCGTCTAGCGAATGTTGAACACTGGCGCTTGATTAAAACCGAACCTCCGGTGTATCTAGATACCGAAAACTTGGTCGTCGGCCGAATTGAGTCAGAGCTTACCGCGCAGGAAATCGCCCACCTTCATACCATGCCTTCCATTACGGCTGAAAAGCTAGAGCAGGTAATGGCACGTTTCCAAGATATCTTTACCGATGATGTTATTGCGCCTCCTGCAGGGTTTTCGCAGTTAGCGAGTAAGCAATCTAATGTTGCTAAGCTTATAAAATTAGATAGGCCAAATAAAATTCGTTTTGCAATTGAGCCGCTTGGAAAAGGCGCGACGAAAAAGCAGTTAGCAAGGCTTGAGCAGGTACTCACAGGTCTGGGCTTTGTCCATGAGGGCGACGAATTTTTATTACCAACTGAGGATGGCGTTGAAGTCCATTGGTTTAACCGGGAGATCAGGCCGCTTTTACAAGGTAAACGTTGGATTGTTGACGAACTGCCAAGCAATGGCCTCGTTGTTACACCTAAAGTGCTGTTAAGCCTTAAACGAGATAAGCAACATCATGTGCTCGGAAAGGTGATGTTAGATGACAAGCCCGTTACGCTCAACTGGGATAAGCATCCGGTTCATGAGCTTAACAACCTCGCCCATGAATATCGCTACGTTGAAATCGGCGAGCAGTTCTATGCCATAAGCAAATCCATATTTGATGAATTGCTGGAGCTGAAATCTCGTTTTAGTTATTACCTTTCGAGCTCACAATTTAAATTTCCGTTGTCGTATGCCAAAAAGCTGTTTGAACTGACGCATATTCTTGCCGACTCAGACGATCAAAAGCTACTTGATTACCTCGCTGAGCTAGATAAACCGATAGAAAATCTTGACGTGATCCCAGCCAGCGAAGGACAGTGCTTCACCCTACGAGATTATCAAGTGCAAGGTGTTAACTGGCTTAAGTTTCTTAATCGTCATCAGTTAGGTGGCATTCTGGCCGATGATATGGGCCTTGGAAAAACGCTTCAGGTTATTGCTTACTTTATTTCTCAGCACAATACGCTAGTGACACAACCAAGTTTAATTGTCTGTCCGACGAGTTTAGTGGGGAACTGGCGTGACGAATTTAAACGTTTCGCACCGCATCTACCTCTCACTATTATTCATGGATCAAATAGAGAGGAAGCACTCACTAACTTGTCTGGTGCACGATTTATTCTAACGACGTATCCGCTACTTAAGCGCGATGTGGCGTATTATAAAGGGCTTGATTTTGATTCTATTGTGTTGGATGAGGCGCAATATATTAAAAACGAAAGCGCACAAATATCTAAATGCGTAAAGAGCCTATCCGCGCGTTTTAAACTTTGTTTAAGTGGCACACCGGTAGAGAACAATTTACTCGAGCTTAAATCGCTGCTCGATTTTGTCATGCCTGATGTGCTAGGTACTAAGCAGCAGTTTAAGCAACACTTCCAGATCCCAATTGAAAAAGAACAAGATCGTCCTAGAGCTCGAGAACTCAGATCGCTGATCGCACCTTTTATTCTTCGTCGTACCAAAGCTGAGGTAGTGAAAGAGCTACCCAATAAGACAGAACTCATCAAAGAATTAGAGTTCTCTGATGAACAACATAAGCTGTATCAAGGTGTTCAGCACCAAGTAGAAAGCAAATTGCTCAATCTATTTCAGGAGCAAGGCGTTGAAAGAAGCAAGCTGGCATTCCTCGATGCCTTGTTAAAGTTACGTCAGATCTGCTGTCACCCACAATTGGTTGATAAATCACTGACCGATCAACATGGCGCTAAATTTGAGTGGCTTGCACAACACCTGCCTGTGCTACTCAGCGAGGGCCGTAAGATAATTATCTTCAGCCAGTTCACCAGCGTGTTAGATCTCATTGCTGAGCAGTGCCAACAGCAACAGTTGAAATACACTATGCTGACGGGGCAGACAAGGCAACGGGATAAAGCCATTGAGGCGTTTACTCAAGGCAAGTGCAATGTCTTTTTGATAAGCCTAAAAGCTGGGGGAACTGGTTTGAATTTGACTCAAGCAGATACGGTTATCCATTTCGACCCTTGGTGGAATCCTGCGGTAGAAAATCAAGCAACAGATCGCGCCTATCGTATCGGACAAGATAAGCCGGTATTCGTGTACAAATTGATTATGGCGAATTCTATCGAAGAGAAAGTGTTTAAGATGCAGCGCGATAAACAAGCCCTTGTTGACGCCCTATTTGCTGAGTCTGGTGTCAATCTTGGTCAGTTTGACGAGTCGCAAATGCTAGCGCTGATAAAAAATTAAAAATAATTTGGAACTAACCAACAAAAGTGAAGGTCTATGATAGTGCTTGTTGTGACATTGTTGAAACAGTAGGCATATGTTGATTTTCCCCCTTTGTTACTGATTGTAATAAGCCAGCTTAATTAAGTTGGCTTTTCTTTTTTCCGGCTCTAAAACATCTTTCACTCCATTTTTATTCCATAATCTCGCGCTTTAATAACTACAACGGAGAAACGCCATAGACCAATTAGGATAACGTTATGCTTTGCTACGATGCGACAATTTCACACTTAAACTTTATTGAGACACAATCAGAATCAGACTATGATCTACTTAATGAAGTTGCGAGTTCCGAAGACTTGTCTAGTATACTGACCATGTTACTGTTCGATGACACGCTTTCAGACAAGTTAAAGCGTCAAGTTAGACAACAATTGAAAAAGTTAAAAGCAAAGAGTAAATAAATCCTATGTCTACCCCATCAAGAATTTTGCTCGTCGAAGACGACCAAGATATTGCAGAGCAGGTGCTGTTGTTTTTTAGAGCATCCGGTTTTGAAATGTTTCATATTGCAGACGGTGCTGAAGTTGTACCTTGGGTAAAGGCAAACCAACCAGATGCAATCTTGATGGATATCATGTTGCCGAACCAAGATGGCGTAGAGTGTATGCGTCAAATTCGAGCGTTTTCTGAAGTACCTATTGTGATGCTGACTGCCAAAGTGGCAGAAGCAGACCGCTTAAAGGGCTTAGAAGTCGGCGCAGATGATTATGTATGTAAACCTTTTAGCGCCGCTGAATTAGTGATGCGCATGAAAGCGATCTTACGTCGTTGTGTGAATACCAATGCGTATCAAAAGCCTATCGAAGTAAATCGCGAAGAATTAACGGTTAAACTGAATGGTAGTACATTAGGCTTAACCAAAGTTGAGTTTGACGTTTTTGCGCTTTTATATGACGCACCAAACCGTGTCTTTTCAAGACAGCAAATTCTTGATTATATTCAACCGGATAACTTTGATATTTCGGATCGCGTAATTGACAGCCACATTAAAAATATCAGAAAGAAAATCAAAGGATTAGATTTATCTCCGAAAATTGTAGAGTCGGTATATGGCGCCGGGTATCGCTACAATGGTCAACAGATCACTGAATGACTAAGTGATTGAAATTTATATCTAAGGTATTATCAAAGTAGAAGAACCGATGAGATCTCAATATGCTTTGGTCAATGCTCTCCAATACGCCTGCATGGTTTAGTCTTGCGCTATTTGCAGGCGGTGCGGCTACCCTACTTCCCGTTGTTTGGGTCATGCGCAGCACTTTCAAAAATCAACTCAATAATCAACTCGCCTCCGAGCAAGCACTTAGGTCGCAACTAAGCCAAGCCGAGCAACTCGCGGAGCAATTAAGAGCGCAGCAACTACAAAACCATGGCCAACAGCAGCAATTGCAAGCAAGATTAGCTGAGCGTCAACGGCAAGCCGCTGAATATCAGCAGCTGTGGCAGCGAGAGCTAGATGCCAAGGAAGAAATTCAAGTACATGCTCATGAGTTAGAAGTTGAAATGGCCAATCTGCAAACCTTGCTGGAGCAAAAGCAACTAAGCTTTGAGCAGCAGCTCGCGCAGCTTGAGCAAGCAAAGGTCCAGTTGAAAGAAGAGTTTCACAATCTCGCGAATCAAATATTTGATGAGAAAAGCGAGCGCTTTAGTCACCAAAGTAAAGAAAAAATCCAGCAGTTGCTGCAGCCAGTACAAGGTGAGTTAAAGGGCTTTAGAGATAAAATGGAAGCCATTCATAGTGAAGAGCTTAAGCAACGGGCGTCATTAAAAACTGAATTGCTGCACTTACAAGCCAACAATAAAGCCATGACTGAGCAAGCAGATCGTTTGACCACTGCGTTACAGGGCCAAAAGAAAGCACAAGGTAATTGGGGCGAACTCATGCTCGAAAATGTACTAGATAGCGCTGGGCTACGTCCGGGTTACGACTATCAGCGAGAAGTCAACTTTAATACCGATGAAGGCAAGTTTCGCCCTGATGTCGTGGTTTACTTACCGCAATCTCGTCACTTGGTAATTGACGCTAAAACCTCATTGAATGCCTATACACGGTATATTAATGCCACAACCGATAGTGAAGCGAATCAAGCCATTGTGGCACACACCGAAGCCATCACTGCACGGATCAAAGAGTTAGGTAGTAAATCTTATGAACGCTTACCAGGTCTTAACTCCCCAGAGGTGGTCATCATGTTTATCCCTGTGGAATCTGCATTTGTTGAGGCGGTTAAGCATAAACCAACGCTTTATCAGGAGGCTTTACAAAACAATGTATTGGTGGCAACGCCAACAACGCTTTTAACCAGTCTTAATATCGTTAAACAGTTATGGCGTTTTGAGGAGCAAAGCAAGCACACCAGGGAGCTGGCGCTTCGAGCTGAGAAGTTTTATAACAAGCTCAATAGCTTCCTACATAGTATGGAAGGGGTGGGTAAACAGCTTGATAAAGCAAAAGAGAGCTACGAGCGAGCGTTTTCTCAGTTATATATGGGTAAAGGCAACTTAATTAAGCAAGCTTCTGAATTTAAAGAACTAGGCGTTGCCGTAGTCAAGGAGTTACCCGAAGAACTCGAAGAAAAAGCTAAACTTGAGCTCGAGCCGGTAAGTCAGCTTGGCAACCACGATAGCTCGAAATAACCCTTGAAATCCAAAAGAACAAAAAAGGCCCAATGGGCCTTTGAACGAAAGATAAAAGAATTTAACTTGAAATGATTAAGGTGCCTTGCACTTGGCATAGTCACTGTGGCGTGGCGTATCCGAATACAAGTGCATATAAAGCGCAAACTGGCTGACATCACGCCAAACATTGCTACTGGCCGGTGGGCATAGTGACTGCTCGATATAACCCTTAAGTGCCTGTCCCGTTAATGCTAATTTAGTCGGGATACGGATAAACACATTGATGTCATCTTTACTGGTTTTTAAATGTGAGAACTGCCAGCTACCAACCATATACTGTTTGGTAAAGTAGCGGTTGATACGCATTTGAGATTCTTTACTAAGCTGCTGAGTGGGTGCCTCAGGCGTTTCGGTAACAAATGCCCATGCACTTACCAGTGAAATAATAGTGGCTAGTACAAAAGTCCAAATCACAGCAGGTGATAGTTTATTTTTTGGCTTTATTTGAAGCTGCTGCTGGCTCGCTCTAGATTCAACAATTTTCAACCATTCAGCATGTTTTAGCGTCCGTTGTGTCATTGGTACTCTCCGTTTCTGCATACTGGTATTTAAGCGCTTCAATGTGGAGTAAAGATGGAGTGGGAAAACATCAGACCAGTGCCCTTATGAGGTATAAGGTAGATCAAAAAATTCTTTATTATTGATGAAAGAATAATTCTAAAATCCGCGTCTTTTCTTATGATAGTGACCTAATTTTAGGCTGGTATTGAATTAGTAAGTACCAACATTTTGGTCATAAGTCGAATGGGTATCGTACCGCATTTTGTGTTATTTACTTGGGTACCTTATTCAGTCTTGATTTATCTTCATATTGACTAAATTAAGTAGTAATCGGTCTTTTACAGACTCTGCGTTCAACATATTCACGGGACAAACTATGCAATTTATTAATAACAAGCTGGAAAACGCTGTTCGCAAGCCAATCTCGTTGGCTGTCGGTGCCGCGCTTCTTTCAACTATTTCAATTCATGCGCAAGCAGAAAGTAACAACACTGAAGCCAAAGAAAGTGTTGAAGTCATCGAAATCACTGGTACGCGAAGAAGTCTTCGTAGTGTCGCCGAGAGCACGGTGCCGGTAGATGTGATTTCTTTAGAAGATATGCAAAGTACAGGTCAGCTGGAGCTGAGCCAAGTACTAACAACTCTAGTGCCTAGTTTTAACTTCCCAAATTCAACGCTGGCGGATGGCACGGATCACGCCCGTCCGGCAGTGCTTAGAGGTTTAGCACCGGATCACACCTTAGTGCTGGTAAATGGTAAACGTCGTCATGCCGGCGCATTATTGAATTTAAATGGTACCGTTGGTCGTGGTTCAACGGCGGTTGATTTAAATACCATTCCAGCTGCCGCGATTAAGCGTATAGAAGTACTGCGTGATGGCGCTGCTGCTCAATACGGCTCAGATGCCATTGCTGGCGTTATTAATATTGTGCTTAAAGATGCCGAAGAAGGTGGCAGTATTAGTGTGACCTATGGTGAGCACGATACGCAGATGGCAGGTGTCCCTGACTTATTACAAACCCGTGCAAACGCTGCGGGCGATTTAGACTTTGTATTAGGAGATGACCGCAAGCGTAATGATGGTGGTACTACAACAATTGGTGCCAACGTTGGTTTTGCTTTAGGTAATGATGGTTTTATTAATCTGTCTGCCGAATATAGAGATAAAAAACCAACTAATCGTTCAGGCTTCGATCCAAGGGAGCAATATGCTCGTGATGAAAATGGTCAACTTGACTCAAGAGAGTTTTCATTCGATCGCTACAACCACCGTTTTGGTAAAGCTGAAGTGGAAGACTTTGCACTATTTTACAATGCGGGTTACAACCTAGATGCTGAAACCGAGCTTTATTCATTTGGTAGCTACTCGACACGTGAAGGTAACTCCGGCGGTTTCTATCGTCGCGCAAATGACAGCCGCAACTTAACTGCGGTTTACCCAGATGGTTTCTTGCCTCAAATCGTCAGCGATGTAGATGATTACTCTTTTGCGCTTGGTGTAAAAGGCACTCAAGGTGAGTGGGATTACGATATCAGTACAAACTATGGTGTGAATGACTTCGCTTTGGGGGTCGTAAATAGTTTGAATACTTCGATGGGGGTAACAAGCCCGACTGAGTTTAATAACGGCGCTTTAGTTTATTCACAGTGGCTTGTGAATGCTGATGCTAAAACGGCATTGGATTTGGGCTTACCGGATGACGTATTTTTCACGATTGGTGCAGAATATCGCCGCGAAACCTATGAAATAGAAGTCGGTGAAGAAGCTTCTTACCTCACCGTGCTTGATGCAGAAGGCAATCCCGTTGCAGCTGGTGGTGCGCAGGTGCTCGCTGGTTTCTCACCAGCAAGTGCTGTCGATGAATCTCGTCATAACATCGCTTTATTCGCAGAGTTTGATACCTACTTAACGCAGGACTGGAATGTCGTCTTGGCGGGTCGCTTTGAAGATTATAGTGATTTTGGTAGCACTTTCACCAGTAAACTGGCATCGCGCTATGTGGTGTCGGATAACTTTTCACTACGTGGTGCAGTAAGCACAGGTTTTAGAGCGCCTTCATTGGCTCAAACGTCCTATAAATCAATTGCTACGGTATTTGAAAATGGCGTACCGAGTGAAGTTGGCCACTTCCCTGTTGATACGCCAGCTGCAAAAGCGCTTGGTGCTCGAGAGCTTGAACCGGAAGAGTCGGTCAATATGACGGCGGGCTTTGTCTACACACTAGATGCGTTCTCATTTACTGTGGATGCCTATCAAATTGACATCGACGATCGCATCGTCCTTTCTGAGAACTTGGGCGGTCCTGAGGTCATTAATATTTTGCAGCAAGCGGGTGAACTTAATACGCAAAGTGTAAGGTACTTCACTAATGCTATTGACTCGCGCACTCAAGGTGTGGATATCGTAGCAACGTACAGTTTTGATCTTGCCGACTACGGTGATCTGCGTTTAAGTGCCGCGGTAAACATCAATGACACTGAAGTGACGCATGTAAAAGCAAACCCTGCTGAGCTTGAAGCCCTTGGTGACAGCTATGAGTACTTTGCTCGTCGTGAAATTGCACGATTTGAAGATGGGACACCAAAAGACAAATGGAACCTAGCTGCAATTTGGCAATTTGGCGATTGGCAGACGACATTACGTGCCACACGCTATGGTGAAACGGTAGATTCTTCGAGCGCAGTAGAGGGCGATGAAGTATTAGATGCTAAATGGATCACTGATTTAGAAGTGGCTTATAACCTAGGTGACAACTGGAAGTTTGCTGTAGGCGCTAACAATCTATTTGATCAATATCCACAAGATACTGTTAGTAATATTGGTTATACAACGTTTAACCAGATCTTTCCTTACTCTGCGTTCTCGGCATATAACACCGATGGTCGTTTTGTGTATGGCAACATCAGCTACCGATTCTAAGCTTGCTTAGAAAGACGAAAGGCCAAGCATCTGCTTGGCCTTTCGTACATTACTTACTTAATATCAACTCACATTTTATGCGGGTACTTTATGCTGGTACATCTATCGCATGAGGTAAGTTTATCTGAATACACAAACCGCCATACTTCCCGGACTTCACTGTGATTTTTCCATTCATCGCTTCAATTAAGCTCTTACAAATAGATAAACCAAGACCTGAGCCTCCTGTTGCACGACTTCTCGATGCTTCGACACGGTACAAGCGTTCAAACAGTTTGTTCTGCTCGGCCTCAGATACGCCTGGTGAGCTATCATCTACTTGTAGGAATAGTCCTTGTTTATTGACCACAGCTTTAAACCTTACCTTGCCGGGTTTATCTGTGTATAAACATGCATTCTTAGCAAGATTATCGATAACCCTATCCAGCTTTGGTTTATCAATGTAAATACTCATATCATCGACGTGAATGTCGGCGATAAATTGCAGCTGATTACTAGTTACTAGTCTTTCAATATCGTACACATAGCTTTGTATAACCGTTTTCGCGCCATGCTGCTGGGGATGGATCACAAGCGCGTCATGATCAGCTTGAGACAATTGATATACGTTCGAGATCAATTCATTTAGCTGATTTATCTTGTTGTTGATCTTGGCATATGCAAGTGTGCTGTCATCAATAAGATTGTGTTCCATCGCTTCTATATGGAGTTTTAAGACACTGAGTGGCGTGCGTAACTCGTGGGAAATATCGGCCAGCATTTTATCTTTATGCTCAATATTCAATTGATACATTTTTGCTTTTAGCGCCGCATTTCTATGTTTGACGACAAAAAATCCGACTAGAAATAATCCAGCTAAAAAGGTCGAGATTGCAGTGATCACCCACATTTGTGTGGATAGCTTGGCATTTTGTAAGTTAACCTCGGTTATGGCTTGTGCAGAGCGTGCTTGCTCCAGTTGTTGAGATTGAATAAGCGCGTCAATACTGGCTTTATAGGTACTTACTTGTTTTTCTAGTAATGTTTCATGAAGTTGAGTCTGTAGCTCTGAAGTCGACTTCATAAATTGAAAAGCTTGAGCGTATTCACGATGTGCAGCAAGCGTTATCGCTTTAAGGCGATGATATTTTTCGAGCAGCACCGCTGCAGTTTCAATTTCGGTTAGGGCGTCCAGCTTGGTGAGGAGTGTTTTTGCTTTGGCTAATTCTTTGCGTTTTAGCCTAACTTCTAGCTCCGTCAGGTAGGCGTAAAATTGTTGCAGCGTTGAACTGGTTTGAGTGGCATATTCAATGCCTGCAAGTGCATCCGCCAGGGCATTGTCTAAGTCTGCCTTGGCTATATGGATCAATGCGGAGTTACGATATGCCCTAGCGAGTGAAACCCTAGCATTGAGTTCTTTTAGAAATTCAATGGCCTCTTTTGTTTGCGCTAATGCTTCGTCCGTTTTACCGTTCTTAAACTTCAGCTCTCCCAAGCGAAGGGCCGTGCCTGCGACATTACGTAATTCTTTTGAAGCTTTATCTGCAATGAGAGCTTGTTGAAAGAAATACTCTGCATTTTCCTCATCCCCCATACGCACAGAAATATCACCAAGATTATAAAAATTAGCCCCTTGCTTTTCGTACTGCTCAGTTCCTTTTAGTAATTCATAGGCTTTTAAGTGATATTGCATAGATTGCGCAAGCAGATTTCTATGGTCGGCAACAACACCTAGATTATTATAGGTTTGCGCCACTAAATTTGACTTGTTCATCGCTTCGGCTGAAGCGAGCGCTTTTAAATAAAAAGACTCGGCCTGCTCAAGCTGGCTTAAGTGACGATAGTTAATGCCTATCTCTCTGTATAAATCATACTTGCGCGCTTCGGTAAGGAAAAACTGCTTTTCGATATAGCTAAGGGTAGATATTGATTTCTCATATAAGTCTTGCTTTCGATAAATCATGGCCTGCAAATAAATCGCTTGATATCGCGTTTCTTCTTCTTCACTGACGCTGGCCGTTTCAATTTTAACTAAGGCTTCGGTGTATTTGCCTGCCTTTTCTAAATCTTCTATTTCCTTGATAACTGTATTCCCAGCCTGGCAATGCATCGCTGTAAGCAGTGCTACTGCTTTTATTAAGTTCTTGATGGGGGTCATGTATCAACTTTAATGTACTGTAATCAGTTTTATAGTTTTACATGGAAAAGTGGGGTAAATATGGAAAGTGTAAAGGGGGTTTACAGCAGAATGAAGTGCTTATAAATCTGAGGTTAGTCATATTTTGATTTTTAGTCAAAATAAACTCAGAACAAAATTTTACTAAGTAAGTTAGTAAAAATGTGACCTGTCGCTGGTTTAGTTAGTAAAATTTTGGTTTGTGAAAGTGAAAAAAGTCACAAATGCGCTCTTTTTTGTCTGGATCTTAGATCTTTACTGTAAAGATCGGGATCGTTAGATGTTGAGTTAATAAAATTCTGATCTCAAATAGGTATATGTTAGTAAAAATATGATCTGAATAACTGACGTTGGTAAATACGTGATCTCAGTTACCAGTAGCTAGTAAAAATCTGATCCACATAGATAAAAGGGCCTGGCGGCCCTTGCTGATTAAGGAACTATATAAGTCGTTATCTAAATCCAGTGTTTAGAACTGGTTCATGGTGTTGGCTTCACCGCCTGCTTTGAGTGCGTTCTCACCAGAGAAATACTCTTTGTGCGTGTCACCGATATTAGAGCCCGCCAAGTCTTGGTGTTTAACTGATGCTTGTTCGCGACGGATTTCTTGTCGTTGCACATCGCGTACATAGGCAAGCATACCCGCGTCACCAAAATAGCCTTCAGCCAGAATATCAGTGCTGAGTGCTGCTGTATGGTAAGTTGGCAGTGTAATAAGGTGATGGAAAATTCCGGCTTCTCTTGCCGAGTCTCGCTGGAAGTTTTGCACCAGTAGATCGGCTTCGGTTGCCAACTCGGTTGCGTCTAACTCTGGCGCCATCAATACTTTTGCATCCGCGCTTGGATTTGGGTATGCCGATAAGTCTTTACCTTGTTCCTGCCATTGCTGGTATACCTGTTCACGGAATTTTAATGTCCAGTTGAACGATGGCGAGTTGTTGTATACAAGCTTAGCGTTAGGCACTTGTTCGCGAACTCGGTTAACTAGCTCGGCAATTTGCTCGATATTTGGCTTTTCGGTTTCAATCCACAATAGATCTGCGCCTGATTGAAGACTGGTTACACAGTCTAGTACCACACGATCTTTTTCTGTGCCTGCTCTGAATTGGTATAAACCGTTGTCTAAGCGAACTGGCTTTTGCAGTTCGCCACCCAATTTAATTGCCATCTCACCTTCTTGTAAGTCAGCGGCCGAGGTAACTGGCGTGGTGTCTAAATAGCTAGTGTATTGGCTCGCAAGGTCGCCCTGCGCTTTTGATACTGGCACTTTTTGCGTCAAACTTGCACCCAATGAGTCAGTGCGTGCGACGATAACGCCATCTTCAACACCAAGCTCAAGGAAAGCATATCGTACAGCGTTAATCTTAGCTAAAAAGTCCTCATGGGGAACCGTTACTTTACCTGCTTGGTGGCCACACTGTTTTGCGTCCGATACTTGGTTTTCGATTTGAATTGCACAAGCACCCGCTTCAATCATTTGTTTAGCTAATAGGTAGGTTGCTTCTTCGTTACCAAAACCGGCATCAATATCAGCAATGATAGGCACTACATGGGTTTCGAAGTTATCGATTTTGCTAAGGATCTCTGTTGTATCTTGGCCTTTTGCTCTCGCTGCATCAAGATCTTTGTAGAGATGATCTAGCTCTCGCGCATCGGCTTGCTTGAGGAAGGTGTAGATCTCTTCAATCAAAGCTGGAACCGCTGTTTTTTCATGCATACTTTGGTCAGGTAGTGGGCCAAACTCTGAGCGCAGTGCAGCAACCATCCAGCCACTTAGGTATACGTAAGAGCGTTTTGTGGTTTTATTGTGACGCTTTACTGCCATCATCATTTGTTGCGCGGTAAAACCGTGCCAACAACCAAGCGATTGCGTGTATTGGCTGCTATCTGCGTCGTACGCTGCCATGTCTTCACGCATCACTTTTGCCGTGTATTTTGCAATGTCCAAACCGGTTTTAAAACGGTTTTGTAGGTGCATACGGCTGGCATACTCAGGACTGATAGACTGCCAAGTTTTTCCTTGGCTTTGGCATAGACTAGAGAAATGATCTAACTGAGTTTGATACTGAGACATAATTAGCTTCCTTTGAACGGGTACTATAAATCAAATTAAATTCTGGTTGTTTGTTACACGAAACCAACTGGTGTGAGAGTGGTTGGCTGCGGGCTTAATTAAACACTAGGCCGATAAATTAGATTTTTTAAATTTATAGTTATTATTACGAGTATATTTTTTGTGAATGGGAAAAGGGGTTCGTTTTTCCAAAAATTGTTTTATGTTTGACCTATCCCGTTCAAAAAATGTTAATCAAGGACTCTCCATGAGCAAGTATGTCACTCATTCAGGCTTCCAAATTGCGACTCCACTGGCGCAGTTTGTTGAGCAATCTTTACTTCCCGGTACGGGGATCGCGGTCAATCAATTTTGGCAAGGCGTAGTGGATATTTTTTCGGAACTTGGGAAGCAAAACCAAGCGTTACTCAACAAACGCGATATCCTGCAACAGCAAATTGACGATTACCACCTCTCTCATCCTGATTGGCAATCTGCAGAATATCGGACATTTCTTGAATCTATCGGTTATTTGCAGCCTGAGCCTGAAGATTTTGCCATCAAAACCGAACATGTAGAGCCTGAAATTGCGAGCGCAGCCGGTCCTCAGTTAGTGGTGCCTGTTAGTAACGCAAGGTTTGCGCTCAATGCGGCGAATGCGCGTTGGGGCTCCTTGTATGATGCGCTCTATGGAACGGATGTCCTTGGCGAAGAGGATGGTGCTGAGCGTACTCAAGCCTATAATCCGAACCGTGGATTTAAAGTCATGGCTTATGCTAGGCAATTCCTCGATAAAGCACTGCCGTTGGCTGAAGGTTCTCACATAGAAAGTACGAACTACGCGATTCTAGACGGCAATTTGGTGATTACACTCAACGACAGTACCCAAGTTGCACTGCAAAAGCCTGATCAGCTAGTGGGTTATCAGGGGGAGGCACAAAATCCAAGCGCGGTATTGTTGCGCCACCATGATCTGCATATTGAGATCCAAATTGATCCACACCATCCGATCGGACAGGCAGACAAAGCCGGGATCAAAGATGTCGTCCTTGAGGCTGCACTTACGACAATCATGGATTGTGAAGACTCAGTTGCGGCGGTGGATGCACACGACAAAGTATTGGTATACCAAAATTGGTTAGGCTTGATGAAAGGGAGCTTGAGTGAGACCTTCGAAAAGTCAGGTCAATCGCTGACTCGGACGCTAAATGCCGACCGAAGTTACGTAGATACACAAGGCCAGCGTATGACACTAAAAGGTCGCTCTATGATGTTTGTGCGCAATGTTGGCCACCTAATGACAACGCCAGCGATACTGGATGCAGAAGGAAACGAGCAGTTCGAAGGGATCTTAGATGCCATCATGACAAGCACGGCTGCGCTGCATGATTTACAAGGCAATAGTCCGTTTAAAAACTCGACGGCAGCAAGTATCAATATCGTGAAGCCAAAGATGCACGGGCCTGAAGAAGTCGCTTTCACTGATACCCTATTTAGCCGAGTTGAAGCGCTGCTCTCGCTACCCAAAAATACCATTAAAATGGGGATTATGGATGAAGAGCGCCGTACTTCGGTAAACTTAAAAGCGTGTATTGCTGCTGCTAAGCAGCGTGTAGTATTTATCAATACTGGCTTTTTGGATAGAACAGGCGATGAAATTCATACCTCAATGCTGGCGGGCCCTGTATTGCCCAAAGTGGCAATTAAAGGACAGTCTTGGATAGCGGCCTATGAAGATCAAAACGTGGACATTGGCCTTAAAACCGGTTTTAGGAAAAAGGCACAAATAGGCAAAGGAATGTGGCCAATGCCAGATAAAATGGCGCTGATGATGGAGCAAAAACAAGGCCATCCTGAGTCTGGTGCTAATACTGCATGGGTGCCCTCTCCTACCGCAGCAACGCTCCATGCGATGCACTATCACTATGTGGATGTGTTTGCACGCCAACTTGAGATAAAAACACGTCAGCAAGCATCGCTTGATAACTTACTTACGCCCCCGTTGATGTTAGAAAACGATTTGTCTGCGGAGGATATTCAAGCCGAATTAGACAATAATGCGCAGGGAATTTTGGGCTACGTGGTGCGCTGGATAGATCAAGGTGTAGGTTGCTCAAAAGTGCCTGATATCAATCACGTTGGATTAATGGAAGACAGAGCAACCCTTAGGATCTCAAGCCAGCATATCGCTAACTGGTTATATCATGGCATTTGTAGCGAAGAGCAAGTAGAAAAAACCTTTAGACGCATGGCTGCTGTTGTAGATGGTCAAAACGAAGGTGACAGCCTCTACCAACCAATGCTCAATGACCATAAACCGCTTAGTGAAAACCTTGCCTATAAAGCGGCGTTATCTTTGGTATTTGAAGGCCGAGTACAACCCAATGGTTACACCGAACCGCTACTTCACGCTTATCGACAAGCCTATAAGCAGCAGGCTAATTAGTCCCTTTTCATTTCGATGTCACTCAAATCAAGGCTGGTCAATCCAGCCTTTTTGGTTTTTCTGCTTGTGTCGAGGTAAACCTCGACCTACGTTGGATTTGTAGGTCGTGATTTATCATGACGAGCTTCTATTTATATCTCGCCGTTATAGGCTACATTTGCGACACGGCAATCAAAGGTACTCGTGTTGAAACACCGTTGAGTGCAATTTTGTGGATCATTTCATCTATGGTAGTGCTGCAATCACTGAGAATGTAGACATTGTACTGCTCCGCCGATTTCGATAGTGCGGTATGGGTTACACAGTTTTGTGTCATCATGCCGCAGATATATAAAGTGTCGATATCTTTAGATTGGAGCAAATCGTTTAAGGAGGTTTGCTCAAAGCTGTCGGCATAGGACTTTACGATATGGTGGCCGTTTTCTCGCGCTTGGCGTAGGCCATTATGAAGCTCTACACCGCTTGTGTCGGCATTGAAAAATGGTGCTTTTCCTTGCTCTGGATTAGCTATGTGCTGGACATAAATGACTTCCATATTTTGCTCTGCTGCTTTTTTGATAGCTGAATTGATGTTTGCTAGTGTATTTCTGGTATTCCATAGCGGGAAAAGCCCTCCAGGAAAGTAGTCATTTTGAATGTCGATCACCAATAGTGCGCTGTTGTTCATTTTTTTACCTCGTTAGTTAATTTGCAGAGGTATTGTGCTGGAGTTGTAACTTTGACTGGAGTGTCTAAAATGACATTTTTGAGTTCAAATTCGACAACGTAGATGAAACCAATCAAAGTGGCGATTTGTCACTATCCTTATGCGATGAAGTCGGCTGTGTATGGTCTAGAAGAGTTGTTTTTTCTAGCAGATAGAATTTGTATCGAAGAGTCACAGGATACTCGCTTTATAACACATGTTGTCACCTTCAGTGGTGCTGTAAAGGGGGATTACAATATTGTGTTATTGCCGCCGAGTGTTAGTTCTGATTATTACCTCAAACCTGAACCTCAATTACTTGCTTGGTTAACCGAGCAGCACCAACAAGGTGCAGTTATCGCCTCTGCCTGTGCGGGGGCTTTTATACTTGCGGCCTCGGGGCTAAGTCATCAGCGCTTACTTACCACGCATTGGGGGTTAACTGAGGCATTTAAACGGCACTTTCCTAACCAGCCTATCGATACGCGAAAAATTTTAATCGATCACAATGATATTATGTCGGCTGGCGGCATGATGTCATGGCTTGATCTTGGATTAGAGCTAGTCAAAAAATATAGCGGTCACATAGTCATGCGTAAGTTAGGCAAAACGCTTGTCGTAGATACGGCTCAGCGGGAGCAGAGCTACTATCATCAATTTCAGCCAAACTTTCAACATGGTGATGATGCTGTGCTGCGCGCTCAGCAATACATTAACACCCATTATGGTCGCAATATTTCAATTACAGAACTGGCTGATATCGCTCTACTTACTCAAAGAACCTTACAGCGACGTTTTGCTAAGGTGCTCGGACTCAATCCAAATCAATATCTGCAGCGGTTTCGGGTGCAGAAAATGTGTGATTTATTAGAAAGCACGAGCAAGCCATTTGATTGGATTGCGCACCAGGTAGGGTACGAGGATACGACAGCCTGCCGCAAGGTGTTTAATAAGTGTATGGGCTTAACACCAAGCGAGTTTCGAAAACGTTTCTAGCTAACCTGAACCCGGGATAACAACTTGTTCTCTAGCAGCTGTTATCCCTTACTACTGCGTTAAATTTGCTTGCAATAGGCCAGCTATTGACGCACAAATTTGCCTTGTATTAAGAAATAACTTCTGGCTAGAGTGATGTTACACTTTTGAGCTTAGGTATTTTAGTTTAATAACTAACTTCTTATCCCAAGTTCAGGTTGGTTATTTAAACTTGACTTAAAGTAAAAAATATTTGACTTGTGGTTGAGCAAAGTTTACGCTTTTAATGTAAAAAATACTTAACTTTGAGTAAAGTGAGGGTAACATGGAAAGCAACAATAAGATTAAAGCGTTTTTAGACTCGTTGAGTTTCCGTGACTTAACGATTGCGATAGAGTTTTTGGTAACAGGTTATATCTTGTATTTTTATTTAGGCGAAATAACAGCGGCTACAGAGCAGTTACGTCAAGATCCGAGTTGGGTATCAGGATTGTTGCTCAAGGTGATTGTTATTTCTATCGTGACATCTATTGCAGGTCAGCTGCTACTGAGCTTTGTTAGTGATAAAGATATGGATAAGCCGTTAGATGAACGTGAAAAATTGATTGCGCTATCTGGGTGCAAACCTGCCTACTGGGTGCTTCAGGTTGGTGTGTGTATCTCTATTTTCCAGTATTCTGCCGAAGCGCAAGATTGGTCGCAAGCGCTTCCTTTTGAACTACCATTTGCACCACTTCATATTTTAGTGATTGCATTTTTGCTGGCTGAATTGGTCGGTTATGGAACTCAGCTCGTCAAAGCTCGTTTGGGAGCTGTGTATGGCTGATTTACCAATAAAAAACAAAATCAGAATGCTGCGTTTTATGAGCGGTGAAATGACACAAAAAGAGCTTGCTGAGCGAGTGGGTGTTACGAGACAAACGATTATGGCGATCGAGGCTGCAAAATACTCACCTTCGCTCGAAGTAGCATTTAAGATAGCGCATGTATTTAATGTCTCTATTGAAGAAGTATTCGAATATCAGCCATAAAGTGCCAAAACAAGCGTGATGTAAAGGGGGTTTACGTCACGCTTTTTTGTTTCTGTGAGCACGGATACGTTTTTTGATTTAAATAGTTTAATAATTAGGCATTGTAATCTAGGCTTTAGGTAAATATATTGTTACTACTAAAGATAGTGCCTATGCAATGAACAGAGTCGTCATGTTATAAGGCCGATTGTCATAGACTTGCTCACGAGGTGTCATGGTTAAGCAGTACATATCAGTGAATAACTTGATTGGCACGATTATTTTGGTGTGGGGCTTGGTAATTCCCCCTGCCAGTGCAAGTGAATGCAGTAAAACGGTGAATATCGGCGTTGTTGCCGATTGGCCGCCATTAACTGTATTTGATGAGCTTGGACCTTGGGGCCTAGACGTAGACATTGCCGAAATGGTGTTCCAGCATGTTGCCGTGTGTACCACCTATATTCGCCTCCCTTCCAGCGCTCGCACTTTTGAAGAGATGTCAAAAGGAGTGATAGATGTCGCGGTAATGGTTAGCTACACTAAAGATAGAGAAGCATACGGAGATTTCTCTCTGCCCTACCGTTTTGAACGTATGCGATTATTCTCGTTATCACCTCCCACAGCGCTTGCCGATCTCGCTTCATTACTAAAGCAATCGAAAACCATAGGGTTGAGCATCGGATCTTACTATGGAGAGGAACTTAATAAGCTTAAACAAGATCCCCGCTATAAAGATCAATTTGTGAGTATTGCCAGTGCGCAGCGGCGGGTTGAAATGCTAATGAAAGCGCGCGTTGATTTTATTGTGGATGATATGATCACGGGGAACTATTTTATTAAAGAGCGAGGACTTGACGCTGCACAGGCTTGGCCTTATGTGGTACATGATAACCAAGTACATTTTTTGCTGCGTAAAAATGTTTTTAGTGCGAGGCTGAAAAGTAAAATTGATGAGGCGATCTTAGCGCTTAAGCCTAAGATTGAATTGCTAGTGGCGAGTTATCAGTCAAACGCGTCTTTTGGGGTTTCAACTGTCTCAAATAGATTTCCTAGTTACCAATCGTTACCGCTTTCAAATCTTAACTAGCAAGGATGTTTAGTCTTACTCAGTTCCATCATTTGATTCGGTTTTGGTTGTTTTATAGTCAAACCAAACTTAATCAAATTGTCACATCAAAACGGTAAATTATCGCAAATACCTGCAAAATCTCAGATTTTTTAAAATTTTTTAAGATTTTTTGTAATCCTTTAAAACCCCTTAGCTATCATGGGATTAACCTAGGTACAAACGTCAAAAATTTGGCTTTTTACAAAAAGTCAACCTTGAAGTCTCATCTTTATCACCCTAAGATTTATTTTAATTGAACGGTCAATTAATAAAAAGCTATGCCAAAAGTCGGAATGGAACCTGTTCGTCGTCAGCAGCTAATTGACGCCACTTTAGAGTCAGTTGCCGAGTTAGGATTACAAGCAACCACTATTAATAGTATCAGTAAAAGAGCCGGTCTCTCATCAGGGATCATCAGTCACTATTTTGGTGGTAAACAAGGCTTGATTGAAGCAACCGTGCGCTATCTATTAAATAACTTGAAATACAGTTTGTTGGACAAAACCTACGGTGGTTGTAGTGCCGAGCAGCGACTCATGTATATCGTAGAAGCTAACTTTGCCATGGTGCAGCAGCAGTCAAATACGACGCGCACTTGGTTGAGTTTCTGGGCGCAGTCCATGCACGATGACGAGTTACACCGACTACAGCGTGTTAACAGTCGCCGTCTGCAGAGTAACCTAGCGACTTCGTTAGCTGCTTTTATGGCGCGAGCACAGGCAAAGGAAGCGGCTGAGCTTGCTGCCGGTATGATTGACGGACTCTGGTTAAGAGCAGTGCTAAGCAAAGCTGACCATCATGCGTTTCATCACAGTGAAACGCTCGCAAAACGCTACATTCAATCACTTATTAAGCAGTTTGGAGGATAATGTGACAGTCCCTGTATATCAAAATTTTATTCATGGCCAGTTCTTGGCAAACCACTCAGGCGAAAAGTTTGCAGTAAAAAATCCAGCAACGGATGAAGTGATCTATGAGGTAGAGGTTGCTGACAGTCATGTTCAGCAAGCTGCGATTGAAAGTGCTAAAGCGGGCTTTGCATTATGGTCAGCGATGGCGCCAATTGAGCGTAGTCGTGTTTTACATAAAGCGGTATCTCTGTTGCGCGAGCGCAATGATGAGCTTGCTAAGATTGAAGTGTTAGATACAGGTAAACCTTGGCAAGAGGCTGAATGTGTAGACATTCAAACTGGCGCTGATGTGATTGAATATTTTGCAGGGTTGGCTCCCGCTCAAGTTGGCACTCAGCAGCCAGTGGGAGGGGACTTTTTCTATACTCGTAAAGAGCCCTTGGGGATTTGTGCAGGCATTGGCGCGTGGAATTATCCACTGCAAATTGCGTGTTGGAAATCAGGCCCTGCACTTGCCGCTGGTAACGCCCTCATTTTTAAGCCATCGGAAGAAACACCACTTGGCGCGATTAAGCTGGCCGAAATCTTTATTGAAGCCGGCGTCCCCGCGGGCGTATTCAATGTGGTACAAGGTGCCGCTGAGGTGGGCCAATGGCTAACTACCAGCCCTGATATTGAAAAAGTATCGTTCACCGGTGAAGTGGGTACTGGCAAAAAAGTAATGCAAAGTGCGGCAAGCAATTTAAAAGAAGTGACGATGGAGCTAGGTGGCAAATCACCACTTATCGTCTTTGAAGATGCTGATATCTCTCAAGCGATAAGTGCCGCGATGTTGGGCAACTTCTACACTCAAGGTGAAGTGTGTACCAACTGCACACGCGTATTTGTACAGCGTAAGGTTTACGACGCCTTTTTGGCTGAGTTAAAGCAGCGTACCGAACAAAATATCATCGCTGGCGATCCGCTCGATCCAAACGTAAATCTTGGCGCCCTAATCTCAAAGCAGCATCACACACTGGTGATGGATTACATTGCAAAAGGCAAAGCTGAAGGCGCAACCGTACTGACCGGTGGTGAGGCACTTAGTCCTGAAACGGCGCCAAACGGCTACTTTGTCGCACCGACCGTATTTATCGACTGTCATGATGACATGACCATAGTGAAAGAAGAGATCTTTGGCCCAGTGATGTCGGTATTGGTATTCGATGACGAGGAAGAAGTCATTCAACGTGCAAACAACACCCACTTAGGTTTGGCTGCAGGTGTGTTTAGTAAAGATATTCAACGTGCTCACCGTGTCATCCACCAGCTAGAAGCTGGTATTTGTTGGATCAATAGTTATGGCAACTCACCCGCTGAAATGCCAGTGGGAGGCTATAAGCAGTCGGGCATTGGCCGCGAAAATGGCATCGAGACGCTAGATCAATATACCCAGACTAAGTCTGTGTATGTTGGTATGAGCGATATTGAAAGTCCATTTTAATCGAGGAGTATGATGACTGATTTTGATTATATTATTGTAGGTGCGGGTTCTGCTGGCTGTGTGCTTGCAAACCGCCTATCGGAAAATCCAGCGCACAAAGTGCTACTACTCGAAACTGGCGGTAGTGATAAGAGTATTTTTATTCAGATGCCAACCGCGCTATCTATTCCAATGAATACCGATAAATATGCTTGGCAGTTCCATACTGAGCCCGAGCCGCACTTAGACAATCGCGTTATGCATTGTCCTCGCGGCAAGGTACTTGGTGGCTCATCGTCAATCAATGGCATGGTGTACGTTCGAGGTCATGCTAAAGACTTTGACGAGTGGCAAGACAGTGGTGCACAAGGTTGGGATTATCAGTCTTGTTTGCCTTACTTCAAGCGCGCTGAATCTTGGTATTTAGGTGGCGATGAATACCGTGGTGAGCAAGGTCCGCTTGGCACCAATAATGGTAATGAAATGGCAAACCCGCTCTATCGTGCGTTTATTAGCGCTGGTGAGCAAGCGGGTTATGCGTTTACCAAAGACTATAACGGTGAGCAGCAAGAAGGCTTTGGGCCGATGCATATGACCGTAAAAGACGGTAAACGTTGCTCGTCTAGCCGAGCCTATCTAGACCCCATTAAACATCGCAGTAACCTCACCATAGTCACGGGTGCCTTGGTACAAAAAGCACTGTTAGATGGCAAAACCGCTACAGGCGTTGAATACAGTGTAAAAGGAAACCTGAAAAAAGCGAATGCAGCGAAGGAAGTGATCCTAAGTGCAGGTTCAATTGGTTCACCACATTTATTACAGTTATCTGGCATTGGTGATACAGAGGCTTTGACTGCCGCAGGCGTTGAAGTAAAACACCATTTACCCGGAGTGGGCAAAAACCTTCAAGATCACTTGGAGTTTTATTTCCAATACAAGTGTAAGCAGCCCATCACCTTAAACGGCAAGCTGGGGTTAATTTCTAAAGGTTTGATCGGTGCAAGATGGTTGCTTGATAAATCAGGTCTTGGCGCGACCAATCACTTTGAATCTTGTGCCTTTATTCGTTCGAAAGCAGGCGTTGAGTGGCCAGATCTTCAGTACCACTTTTTACCTGCGGCCATTCGCTACGATGGTAAAAGTGCCTTTGATGGTCATGGGTTCCAAGTTCATGTCGGCCACAATAAACCAAAGAGCCGTGGTGAAGTAACGATTAAGTCAGCAGATCCAACGGTGGCGCCTAAAATACAGTTTAATTACCTAGCTGAACAAGAAGACATCGAAGGGTTTAGAGCTTGTGTGCGACGCACGCGTGAAATCATTGAGCAAAGTGCGTTTGATGACTTTAGGCAGAGCGAGATCCAACCTGGTGAGCAAGTGCAAACCGATGAAGAAATTGATGCCTTTGTGCGTCAAGCGGTAGAAAGTGCTTATCACCCTTCTTGTTCATGCAAAATGGGTGAGGATGAAATGGCGGTTGTAGACTCGCAAACCCGTGTGCACGGTGTAAAGGGGCTACGCGTTGTGGATTCATCTATTTTCCCGACCATTCCAAACGGTAATCTCAACGCGCCGACTATTATGGTCGCGGAAAAAGCAGCGGATATGATTTTAGGCAATTCGCCACTTGCCGCTGAGGGAGCAAATGTTGCTATGACACAAAACTGGCAACAGGTTCAACGTAGTTCGGAGATCTAGTTTCGCCACTCGTATGGGAAAGTTCGTGCCCCATATGAGACCTGCAGTGGCATGCAGTGCAAATCGTTTGCACTGCATTAATGCGGGAATAATGTAAATAAAAACAACGGAGAAAAAATGAGTTACTTCTATCAATTTTGGGAGGGTGACAATGACAGTATGGCTTAGTGCAGGCATCATTTTCACCCTATTGGCAATTGCCTTTATTTTATTGAAGTGGGGGAATTTACAGTGCGTTGGTGTTACACCGGTTAAAACGTTCACTTTTATTGCAATCTTATTTACTTCTGGCCTAGATGTTGGCCTCATCATGTTTCCGCTTACGGAGTTTGCGGGTTACGCAGACATAAAAGCAAGCCCAGAGTATGCATTTACTAATCCGCTGGCCATAGAGTTTGGCTTTTGGGGGTTTTTAATCTGGGGGTTCTACTTTCTTACGTGCTTTTATTTCTGCGTAATAGAGCCCAAAGTGAAATTCTTTGAAATTCCTTGGGTTAAATTCATTAATAACCTAGTTATTATCGGTACTTGTGCGTTTACCGCATTCTTATTGTTGTCTAATCTACCTTGGTATTTGCCAAGCTTAGGCGACGGTGAGTCGGTTATTCCTAGTTTCTATTTGATAGTGTTTGCGGCGATTGCTTTTGCGGTTTATTCAAGCACCAGCCTGAAGTACGTGCGCTTTTTAAGCATTACGACAACTTGGGTCTTTATCGGTTTAATTGCCTTTATGTGGGCGTCAGCATTTGTCTTTGGTGACAGTGCAATGTCGAGTTATACCAACAACTTGGCGCTGATCGGTGGCTATTTTACTAATTTAGATCAGTTTGTGCTGCCACTGAATGACTATCACGAGTTCTATCTATTCTGGTGGTTTGCGTGGAGTATCATGATTGGGCAATTTACATCGCGTTTTGTCGGTGGTTTGAAAACCTATCAAGTGCTAGCGGCGATGTTGATTTTCCCATCTATTCCAATCGCAGCATGGTTTAGTGTGCTTTATCACTACCATGAGGCTGGGATCCCAACTGCGGGTATTAAAAACTTTGCAATGGTCTTTGTTGGCGTGGTGTTTGTAATTAATTCACTCGACTCTTTGATCCGCCTATATACAGACAACCTAAACCTCACGGTTAGCCGTTTGGGAAAAAGAAACTATATTTTATTTAATATCGTGGCGTTATCACTGCTTACGCTGTTATTTAAACTAAACTTTTTACAGATCCAATGGGTTGGTGCGTTAGTCATAGGCTTGTTCTTCTCATGTTTTGGTTACATTGCATATAGCAAATACAAAACCGTGAGCAAGATTGATAGCTCGCCAAAAGACAACCTTATCGACTTTAGCAAAATTGAATCAGTAAACTAGGGATACAACTACATGACAACTTTAAAGAAAACACTTTGTGCACTCCCACTTGTACTCGCGTCTAACTATGCGGCGGCAGACTGGTCTGCAACGCTTACAGGTGCATCTGACTATACCTTTAACGGTGTGAGTCAAACGCAAAATGATCCAGCTCTACAAGGCAGCATCGATAAAGCCTTTGCTAATGGCGTGTATGCTGGGAGCTGGGCGTCTAACGTCGATTTTGGTGATGACACGGATCTAGAGTGGGACTTTTATGTTGGCCGCTTTATCGAGCTGAACCAAAGCTGGAGCCTTGACTATGGTATTGCTTACTATTCTTATCATGGTGGTGACAACTCAAGCGATGGTAACTACCCAGAGATCTATACTAAGTTTGGTTACGCGAGTGAGTTTGGCCAAACTGAGTTTAATTTTTGGTACAGCTGGGATTATTTCGGAACTGAAGCGGGTCATACTATTGCGATGGTAGCACATACTTTTGAAATTGCAGAAGGTCATGCACTACGAGCAAGCTTTGATATTTCCAATTCATTGGATGGCGATAAATATACGTGGGATGGTAACGATAAGTCTTACAATCACTATCGCCTTGCTTACCAAACTGCATTTAAAGGGTTTGATATTGAAGTGGCGGCTGAAAACACGAGCTTAGATTGGGATACGGCTGATGAACGTATCGTACTTTCTGTGTCGAGAACATTTGATTTATAACTCGCATTAAGATGTGATGATTGTAATACCAGCCTAACCTAGGCTGGTATTTTTTTGCCTACAAGGCACAATGATTCAGTATTGTTATAAGGATGATGATTATGAATCTTAACCAAGTTACCCTGCCCGTTGATAATATGGATGCAGCTTGTCAATTCTATCGAACGCTAGGTTTTACTCAAATTGTTGATACACCTCACTATGCTCGATTTGAATGCCCTGAAGGTAATGCAACCTTCTCGTTATCTTTAGAAACGCCTCCCATCAAGAATGGTGCGGTTATTTACTTTGAGCATGAACAGTTAGATGAGTGGGTCACTGAGCTTGAGGCCCGGGGTATCGTATTTGAGCAACTGCCTACAGAGCAGCGCTATCTGTGGCGAGAAGCCATACTGTTTGACCCCGCAGGGAACAAGATCAAATTATACTGGGCTGGTGAAAATCGACTGGATCCTCCTTGGCGTGTGGAACTTAAAGGATTTTAGTAAGTTCATTCTTGTTTATTTAATGTTAAAATTTGTTTTACAAACATTGTTAAATTGTGTAACTTTAATGGTGACTGTACAACTGGGTAAGAAGTCCGAGTGGAGTCGCTTAAGTTAGGGGATTTTTCACCAATCGCCTGATGGATTGTTTTGAAAGATTGAGAACGACGTATTGAACATTTCTACAGATCAAGTTGTACCATTCTCCCAATTTGCCGTTACCAGATAAACGGATGTGCTGTTGCGGCAAATTATTTCTCTATCCTTGACTAATTGCTAGGCCCAAGTTTCAAACTTATGAACTTTCTAAAAGGTATTCCAGCTGATGTAACCGAAGAAATTTTTGAAACGGTGCTGTCTCGTCCAAATATTCGTATTGAACGGATAGTATCAAACGGTCATACCTCGCCAAGCTCTGGATATTACGATCAAGACGAAAACGAATGGGTATTGGTATTAAAGGGCTGTGGTGAGTTGACTTTTGATGATGGTAAAATAGTAACCTTAAAGGCGGGTGATAGTCTTAATATTCCCGCACATCAAAAGCATAAAGTAAGTTATACAGACACTTCTGAGCCAACTATATGGCTCGCCATCTTTTATTAACTACCAAAGTTCAACTGAGCGAAGCTTAGATAAAACTAAAGTCGCCAACAAACACTTGGTTGTCGTTGGAAACTTGGGTAAACCACTCTTTTAGGCTTTCAATGGCAGCGGTTGTTTTTGCCGCAACGGTATCGCGATGCGGCGTCACGGCGTAAACGCTATATTTTTGTAATGACCACTCTGAACATAGCCGTTTTAGCCTCCCTGATGAAAGGTGGTGCCTAATTTCTGGTTCAGGTAATACCCCATAGCCAATGCCATCTAGGGTGAGCTGAATACAAGCCTGCATATTATTCACCATAAAGCGCGCTGCCGGCAGCGCTATTTGCTGGTGGGTTTGTTGGTGGCTCAAATGGTAAGGGTTTTGTTTACTACTCGAATGACCAATCAAGGCGTGAGGCGCTAAGCTGTCTGGGTGCGATATATTGAGTTGTGCCAGTGGATGATGGCAACTGACACAGGGGATTAGTTGCCAGTCAGCAAGGTGACGGGCAATAAGGTTTGAGTCCTGTAAAGGGCCTATACAGATAGCTAAGTCAACTCCTTCAGTAATGATGTCAATGGGTTCGTCTGTTAAGATCAAATCGACTTTTATTTGTGGAAACTGCTCACTCAAGTAGCGCAGTGGCTTACTGAGTAGCCCTCCTCCAAACCCGATGGGGGCAGAGATCTTCAATATGCCAGAAGGCGTATGTTGTAATAACTCGAGTTCATGCTCCGCTTGCTCTGCGGTTTGCAGTATTTGTATCGCGGATTTGTAATAGATAGAGCCCGCTTCTGTGAGCGTGAGGTTACGAGTATTTCGATTAAATAAACTTAGGCCTATGTCTTGCTCTAATTTGCTGATCTGCTGGCTGACAGCCGAGGTGGTCATATGCAATAAGTCAGCGGCTTTACTCATACTGCCAGCTTCTACTGTTTTTGCGAACACTTTAAGTCCGCGAGTCAATTTCTGATTCATTGTTAAGACCTGCTTAAAATACCTTTAAGAAAAACCGCATTGCTCCAAAATACGCAATCATCATACCATTACAAATGAAAATAATTGTTATTTATCTTGTATTCTATCATGGAGGTTTCTCGATGTTGATGGCCTGTCGTAGTTTGGCGCCACTCTCTTTAGCTGTTGCTGCAGCCCTGCCTTTTTCCTCACTTGCACAAAGTGATGCAAAATCAGAAATAAAAGAAGAGGTGGAAGTGATCGTCGTATCCGCTTCTGGATTTGAGCAACTGCTAAAAAATGCACCGGCGTCTGTTAGCGTTATCAATCAAGAGGAGCTTCAGCAGCGATTTTATCGAGATCTTACCGATGCCATGACAGATGTTCCCGGAGTTGTAGTAACTGGAGGCGGAGACAGGGAAGATATTAGCCTTCGCGGCATGGGCAGTCAGTACACGCTTATCTTAGTCGACGGGCAAAGACAAAGTTCGCGTGAGACTCGGCCAAATAGTGACGGCCCTGGTGTTGAAGGTGCATGGACGCCTCCTGTTGCTGCCATCGAACGTATCGAAGTTGTGCGCGGACCTATGTCTTCGCTGTATGGCTCTGATGCAATTGGTGGTGTAATTAACATTATCACTAAAAAAACGCCTGACGAGTGGCATGGAGAAGTCAGAGTTGACGCAACCAGCCAAGAAAACAGTCGCTCAGGTGATATTTATCAGGCTAATTTCTTTGCTGCCGGCTCGCTAATCAAAGATACCTTAGGGGTACAAATTTACGGCCAAACTACGCACAGAGACGAAGACGAAATCGTGTCTGGCTTTAGAGGTCGCGATGCCGACACGTTGAAGGTAAAACTGGCCTATACACCATCAGATGAACACGAATGGTTATTGGATTATGGTATTGCTTCACAAACGCTTGATGCCACGCTAGGTAAAACGGTCGCAATGCTTGCGCCAGGTGAGCCGTGTGGCCGCAGAGGCTGTCCTGAGTCCACCACAACCGAATACGATAGTGAGTCAATCTCTTTGACGCATAACGGTTACTGGTCATTTGGTAGCTCTCGTAGTTACTTAAAACATGAAGAGTTTGACAATAAATCCCGTGAGATGACGGTTAAAAACGTAGATTTCCAGTCTCTTTGGACGTTACCGCTTGGCGAGTCTCATACTAGCTCAATCGGTGTTGCTTATCTCAATGAAGACTTGACCGACAAAACCAGTAACCGCATTAGTGATTTGCAGCAAGTCGACAACGATCAATGGTCGGTATTTGCTGAGGATGAGTGGCGCATCGTTGAGCCATTTGCCCTAACTATGGGCCTACGCTACGACAAAGACGGTAACTTTGGCGGCCATGTTAGCCCGCGTTTATACGGTGTTTATACTGCATCAGACGTGGTGACCGTTAAAGGTGGGATCTCAACCGGCTTTAGGGCGCCGAACTTGCGTCAAAGCACTGCGGCGTGGGGCCAAGTGAGTCGTGGTGGTAATATTTATGGTAATCCAGACTTAAACCCTGAAACCTCAATTAATTACGAGGTAGGCGTATACGTTGAGCTTGCTAAAGGGATCAGCACCTCAGCAACGGTATTCTATAACGAGTTTGACGATAAAATTTCACGGGTTTCATGCCCACTAACTCAATGTACGGACGGCCCTAACGAGTTTGGCTCGTTACCGACAACTTATGTCAATGTTGATGAAGCCGTAACCCAAGGGGGTGAAATTAGCTTCTCGGGTCAATTGACGGAAAAACTAAAGCTTAGCGCAAACTATACCTACACAGATTCGGAGCAAAAAACCGGAGTGTATGCTGGTAGCCCATTAAACCAGTTACCTAAACATCTGTTCCAAACTTCGCTTAATTATCAGTATTCTGATGAGCTAAACACGTGGTTACGCTTCCATTATCGTGGTGAAGAAAGCCAGCCTGTAACAGGGCCTTCGCAAAGTAGCTTAGTCGCACCTTCGTACAACCTAACTGATTTAGGTGCAAATTATCAGCTGAACGAAGCGATTAAGCTTGGATTTGGGATTTACAACCTTTTCGATGAAGAAATTACTGAAGCAGAATACGGCTACTTTGAAGATGGTCGTCGCTATTGGGCTTCATTGGCGTGGAGCTTTTAATGACACGAGTTCGCTCAGCGGCTAAGTCGTCGAATCGGCGATTTAAAAAGCTGTTTGATTGGCGCACTTGGCATTGGATGAGTTCAGCCGTGTGCTTGGTGGGAATGCTGCTATTTGCCGTGACTGGGATCACCTTAAATCACGCAAGCCAGATAGAAGCTGCACCTACTACATATGCCAAAGAAGCGGTGCTGCCAAGTGCTCTGTTGACCCAGCTTAACGCGGCGGCAGAGCAGACAGCGCTGCCACACAGCTTTCAATCTTGGTATCAGTCACACACAGGCGCGGCGTTACCTGCACTACAGCAAGTGCAGTGGAGCGAGTACGAATTGTATGTTGCGCTACCGAGAGCAGGTGGCGATGGCTGGTTTAGCATCGCCCTTGATAGCGGTGAGTTTTATCAAGAGATCACGGATCGTGGTTGGGTATCATACCTTAACGATCTTCACAAAGGACGTAATACAGGATTTGCATGGCGTATGTTTATTGATGTGTTTTCAGTAGCTTGTGTAGTGTTTTCACTCACAGGGTTATGGCTTTTATACAAGCATTCTCGAGGAAGAAAGTCGACCTGGCCGCTCGTCGCAGCAGGCTTTGTATTACCTGTTTTGGTGCTGATGGTACCCGCGCACGCTAAAGCTGATGAAGTTGAAATCACGATCCCGCGTTTAAACGTTGCGGAATATCACCCTCCTTATGTCGCAGTATGGCTGGCAGACAGCAAACAACAGCGAGTTGCCGATATTGCCGTTTGGTATGACGTTAATATGGCGGATAAAGAAGGTGAAAAGTGGCTAAAAGACTTACGCCTTTGGTGGCGTAGAAGCGGCCGTAGCCTATCCATGCCTGTAGATGGCGTAACTGGTGCGACAAGGCGTCCAGGTACGGCAAAGATTGATTTAACCCCTTGGCGCGATGAGTTTAAAGCTTTACCTGCGGGTGAATACACGCTGTTTGTGGAGGCTGCTCGTGAGCTTGGAGGTCGTGAAGTATTGAAACTGTCAGTGACCTTACCTATCACTGCGCCTGTCACTGTGATTGCAGAAGGTAAATCTGAACTCGCTACAACAATTTTAACAATGGAGCCTTAATCGTGAAAATTTCAACGTTAGTTTCTGGTGTCTTAGTTGCCTTAGCCGCATATAGCCCGTTAAGCGAAGCACACCGGGTATGGATAAAGCCAAGTACCACCGTGGTGTCTGGTGATAGCGAATGGATCACGTTTGATGCTGCCATCGCCAATGGGATCTTTAACCCAGATCATTATGCTTATCCACTAGAACGTTTATCTGCACTGTCCCCTTCTGGTAGCAAGGTCGAGCTTAAGAACGCCGCAAAACTTAAGTATCGTAGTGTGTTTGACATTGAGCTCAATCAGCAAGGCACTTACAAAGTGTTTAACCAAAGTCGCTCACTGGTGGCGCGCTGGACTGATGAAAACGGTGAAAAGCATTACTGGCCAGGACGCGGAAAAATTGGCTCAGTAGAAGCCTTTAACAAAGAAGTGCCAAAAACGGCAAAAGATTTAAGTGTGACCGACGTTGCAAGACGATTAGAAGTATTTGTAACTTTGGGCGCACCAAATAACACTGCGCTTAAGCCAACCGGCAAAGGGCTAGAGCTAAACTCGGTTACTCACCCTAATGATTTGTACACCGGTGAACCAATTACCCTGCAGTATACGATGGATGGTGAGCCTGCGAAGGGGGCAGAAATGATTGTGGTACGTCAAGATGAAAAGTACCGTGACAACAGTCAACCAAGCAAATATACAACAAATGCCAAAGGTGAAGTGACGCTAACGCTATCTGAGCCAGGCATGTATTGGTTTGAAGTGGAATATGAAGACGACAAAGCACAAGCACCCGCCACAAAACGTGCCGGCAGCTATGTCACTACCCTCGAGGTATTACCGCTTTAACCCATCGTCCCCATGTGGTTTGAGACGTGCAGTCGTCTCAGCCCATTTAATTTAGTGGTCATAACAGAGACGCCACTAAGTGCTCAAAGGGGGAGGCGTTCCTTCCTCCCCCTTTTCTTCCTTCTATGACTATTGACCACGCAGCGGTAGAACTTTTATGTTGGTAAGCTGAGTGCAAAAATATTCATTGTGAGAGACAAGTATAAATCCACAAGGAAGCTGATTAAGCATGGCAGCAAGCTCTTCTTGTGCTTCGAGGTCGAGGTGATTATCCGGCTCGTCAAGCAGTAAAAAGCCTTGCAGTTGCACTGCCAGCACGATGGCCGCTTTCATTCTCTCGCCACCACTGAGACTCGTGATAGGTCCTGAAATCTTATCTAGACTCAGACCAACGCTTGCAAAGCTGGTGATTAAATTATGATGTGGCGTGTCAAGTGAGCGCTCGGCAATATCTAAAACGCAAGGGCCATGCTCAAGCCAAGCGCAATGCTGATCTAAGTAAACAGATGTTGTTGGGCGCTGGATTTCTCCGCGCTTTAACTCTAGCTTACCTGCAAGGGTTTTAAGCAAGGTCGATTTTCCGATGCCATTTTCTCCAATTACCCTGAGCTTTTGTGTTGTATCCGTAAAAAGGTTCAGTGTCTTTTCCGGTCCAAAGCACAGTTCGGCTTCACATAAGCGGATCTTTTCTTTTGCTCGAAAAGTTGAGTTAAAATGAAACTGCTGTTTGTCTTCTCGATAGTAAACCGCATTTTTCTTAACCCTATCTTGAGCTTGCTGAATTTTATGGGTTTGTCCGGCATGACGCTTACTTCCTCTGTCTGACTTAAAGTCAGTAACTAGTTTACTTTGGCTACCAGCACGCACTTGTGCTTTTCCTTTACTGGCTTGCCTTTGATGTTGCAGATCCGCTGCAATTATGGCTTGTTTAAGTGCTTTTTGTGCCGCGCGATTTGCCAAGTGTTGTTGTTTTTGTCGAGCTTGAGTTTGAAGTAGCGTTTCTCTAAAGGCGTCAAATCCAAGCGAGTGATGAGTTAGCTCCCCCTGTTTTATGTGCAGTATATGGTCGGCTGCGTCCAATAAAATAGGATCGTGTGTGACGGCAACCACACCATGCTTGTGATGCTTTAGTCGCTCAGCTAGCCAGTGCTTATTGACGCTGTCCATGTGATTACTCGGCTCATCCAGTAATAGGATTGCAGGCTGAGATTGTAGTATCTCAATATAAACACGCATTCGCTCTCCTGGACTAAGCCTTGTAAAGGGGGTTTCCAAAGTGAGTGCTAGCGGTGCAAGTGTTGCTTGCCAAGTTGATTCTAACTGCCAATCATCTGAGATTAAGTCAAAATCGTGCTCAGAGGCTAATCCCTGATGGGCTCGATGCAGTGCTGCTAGCTTCTCTTTAAGCCCGAGTAGTTCAGAAACGGTGGTAAAGCGGTTAGTTGCATCTTGTGGGAGATAAAAGCATTTCCCATGACTTTGGCGCTCGCCCGAAGTTAGAGGCTGTTCACCGGATAGGGCTTTGAGTAAGTGTGATTTTCCTGCCCCATTTGGGCCTGTTATCGCAATAAATTGTCGCTCTATTGTTAGGTCGACATCGCAAAATAAACATTGACCATTTGCAAGCGTCAAGCTTGCTTGCTTTACCTGTATCCAAGGCATCATTCTGCTCCTAGTCGCAGCAGTGCAAAAGGCTAAAGGCACAAAGACTCGTAAAAGCCGTAAAAAGTAAAACAGAAAAAGAGTCTATAGATTGGTCTGAGAAGCCCCAAAGATAACCATAAGCCTTGCACTGGAAATTAATAATAAGTTCGTCAGTTACAAAGGGCTTAGTTATTCATTGTGATGGCAGCTCCTAATGAGGAAATAAAACGAATAGAGGCAAATAATTAGCGATAGATCGTGCCTACGTTTATTTTGCAGGCACAAGGGCCTGTTGATCTTTGCTGTTTGACTTTTGTTCTCCTGAGTGTGTTTTGGTCGCGACGCTCGACTTGCCGCCTAGTAATCTAGGCAAAAGTTGAGCAACAATGAACAAAGCGCACTCAGGTGAACCCAAAGGGCAGCGCTTGATTAGCATTTCTACTGTGTTATCGCCTGACTCACATAGAATAACTATGCTACGCAGGCTCTGCCTTGTATAAATACCAATCAAACTGCTGCAAAAACAAACTTGAAAGATACACAGGCCCTAGATTAAATGTCAAGGCGTGGAATTGATTAAATTACAATTGAATGGGCATAAATGGTTTGATTAAGACGCCGACCACAAGGGCCTGCAACACACTAACAAGCGTACCCAACATCACGTATTCGGTGAGCTTTCTGTCTTGGCTTTGGGTTAGATCGCCAAAGCGAAACACCGATTTAGCGGCGAGAATAAAGCCGATAGCAGCCCAGCTATCCAGTAACACGCAGCTCAGTAGTAATACACGTTCAAGTTGACCAATTAAACTTCCTGCTTGCGGCAGGCTATCAAGAGCTGAATTATTGAGTTGCCAACGCTCAAGCAGCATGCTGGTGAATATCGATGCAGGATGCAATACCATTAAATAGCCCACAACCAATATTAGCAGCTGGACATTGGCAAAAGGCTTGGTAAAGGCACTGAGGGCAATCTCAGGCTCTGCAATTTGCCAAGTGACGGCCACTAATATAGTGATATGTGCACATTGGTCTAGCACAAAAGGAATAACGCCTTTGCTAGAATAGGATTTAGCTAAGTCGATACAATAGTGGCTAATACCTACCGCTAGCGCAAAGAGCAGCGCATTCCACTGTACTCCCCAAAACAAAGTCGACTGCCAAAGTAGGATGATTGCAAGTGCAGCCCCGCCATGCGCCACACTATGCCACAACAACTTGATGGACTTATAGTGGCGGGTATTTCTGTCATGCACCCAGCTCATAGGTTGGAGGTAAAAGTCAGTGATTGTGTGGCCTATTACTAACCACAATAACAATACTTGCCATTCGTTCATTAAGTCCACCTCGTGATATGTAAGTGTTGAGCATTCGACTATTGGTGCGAGCGTGCAATTGCTAAAAATTGATCTAATAAAGTGTAGTGCGCGCTATTGAGTAATTTAGTCACGTTCACCCGACTGGTGTTGAGTTGTTTTGCAATATCGGCATGGCTCAACTTAGGGTGTGAAATATGAATGAAAGCGGCCTCTGCTTGTTTTTGGGTTAAGTTCGAAAGTAATAAATCCACAAATGCCAGATTTAGTGCAAAGTGGGCATTGCTGCCATTGTTATACCTGAGTCTTGCTTGTCCAATTGCGTCCAACCCTCGGCCTGCAAGTACCAGCGCAGCACCTGTTGCGGTTGATAAATCTGCTGCTGTGATATTAACTTCACCGACCGCGAGGCTGAGTCTGGCATCGCTATGTCGGCTAATTAAAAACAACCGTAGCTGTAATGCTACATTGAACAGTTTCGTCGCATCTGGCAACACAAGCTGAAAACCGTCGCCGCGGTAAAAACTATAATAGCCCTGCTCCGCAGTCGCGATTTCAGCTAAGTAATCCTTTAACTCGCTTTGCAGCCTTGTAAGTTGTAGTTGTGACAGCGATTGTGAGCCGACAATGTCTGCTGTGATCACCGCACCTTGAGGTATTGATGTCATAAAGGTAACTTAATTTGGTTACATTTAAGTAAGTAACTAATATTGGTTACATTTATTCTGGTCTGAAGCTGAATAAAAAGCAAGCAGTCGGTAAGGTTTGTTCGCTTTGGCAGTATTTTACCAAAGCGAACGCAGGTATGGAGGCAGACAAAGCTTCCGTATATGTGAGAAATAGGCATTTATCACATACGCTAAGGATTACATTATTGAAATATTTAAGATTTTGTTTTTATTGATTTTTGTTTCTAATTTCATCAATGATTTTAGCGTCCACCCAATAGATGTCGACGTTGTTATTTGCTTTATCAACAGCACGGTTGAACAGCAGGTATTTGCCATCTGAGGTGACCGTTGCATAAGCATCCCACTTATCTGAATTAACGTTTTCCCCCATATTTATTGCAGGTCCCCATATTCCATCAGGTTGCTTAAAGCTGATATACAGATCGGAGTCACCAAAACCATCCTCACGTTCACTATCCCAAATTAAATAGCTTTCGTCTGGCGCTATGAAAGGGTGTGCTGATTTTTTCCCTGAGTTAATTTCACTGCTTAAAAGTACTGGCTCTTGGCGCATACCATCTTTTACTGTTGAAATTCTAACCGTATTTATTTGCTTAAAATTATCAAATACATAGGTTCCAGTTGCGGAAGCGGACAATCGCATTATCCCCCATTCAGGGCGGTCAAACATGACTCCCAGGCTGGTAAGTTCAGACCAATCATCACCTGCTCTGTCTTTGTATTTTTTTGCCATGTGCATGCGTTTACCATCTGGTGAAAAGCTTACCTCTCCGGCACGAGGAAACTCAGTGTATTTCTCCCACTTATTATTAATTAGTCGAAAACCAATGACAGTTGGACGAAATCCAGTTTTATTTTCAGTGTTGTATACACCACGGTCTAAGGTGAAATAGAACTCTTTCATGTTTGGAGCAAATACGCCTTCTAGCTCCCATCCCGACTTAGAGATAATTCCAGGTGCGAAAGGTTCTGCTTTTAATCCAGGAGGTTTTTGTCCCATTAAAGGACCTTCCAGTATCGGGAATTCGTCTTGTGCCGAAGCTCGATGACTGAGAGAAGCAACAATCGTTAGTAAAAGAAACATCGGTGCTAATTTCATTGTTGACTACTCCCATAAATAGATTTTAACCAATTGATACTACGGATTACGGTTTCAGGGAAAGCGGTTTGATGTGTGCCATCGGGCATTGTCTTGTGCAGTGATAAGCTGTCACTTTGCGTGCTTTTTAGATAGTCGATAAATGCGTCGATTTGCGGTGCTAACTTATGTTCGTCTGTACCAACAGAGATAAACACTTTCCCTTTGAGTGGTTGTTTGGAGCTAGAGAGTGTTTTTAGCGCATCCAGTTGTCTAACAGATGGACTGCCTAACATATAGTTGTCAAAGGTATTTGGCTGGGTGAGCAGTATATAGGCGCCAAATAGTCCACCGAGAGAGTAGCCAAAATAACTGCGACTATTGGACTTTACCGAGTAATTGCTTTCAACATACTTAATAACTTGATTACGAATAAAGGCCGCGTGGGCATTGGCTTGGCCAAATTGGTACTTGTGCTGTTGTTCACTGTTTTTTGACTTTGTAAAAGAATAATCAGCGTAACGGCTAACAAAAGGGCCTTCTTCTTGAAGCTGTGTGGTGTTGATATTTTTCCGCCAAGAGATACCAACGAGGATCACTTCATCGAACAAAAAGAAGGTTGCCGAAGACAATGCTTCGATATGCCATACCGCATCGGTAAAGTAGAGTACAGGATAGCTTTTATCTTTTGAGTATTCCTCAGGCAGCTTGATATAAAGTTCATATTGATGGCCGGTAGTGATATCTTTTAGTGGCACAACTTGTGTTCCGGGCATCGCATATTGCGGTACTTCACTGGCATGTAGCAAGCTACAGAATAGGAGTAATATCAGCATAAACAGCAAACGTTTCATCACACATTTCCTTCTTTCATGTTATTTTTAGACTAGTGAATAAGTATCTCGTACTGGCAACTTAGCAGCTGAGAACAAAAATGCATGACGTTTACATGATGTTGTGCTGAATTGTGACTTTTAAATAAAAAACTATTTCTATCAAGTGGTTATGTTGTTGAGTTTCGATTGCTTCAAGTTTATCCTTATACTGATAATTATAATAATTGGCGTGGTTAGTGCGTGCGCTAGGCACATTGGGGATTTATGGTAGAACAATATTGGGTTGGTGATTTTTTTGTAGATTTATCACGTAACCAGATTTCACACCAAGATGAATGTCAAACGCTTGCACCAAAGGCCCTGGCAGTACTCACTTGCTTGGCTCAGAATCAAGGCAAAGTGATGAGCCTTGATACCTTGCTCGATACAGTATGGCCAGATACGGTGGTCTCTCCTAATACTTTGCAGCGTAGTATTGCGCAATTGAGAAAGGCGCTTGGGGATGATGGTAAGGTGCAAGGTTACATCCAAACGCATGCTAAAAAAGGGTATAGCTTAGAGTGTGAAGTACGTTGGGGAGGGCAAACGAACGAGCGGACGAATACTGAGCCGCAACTTGAGGTGATGCCAACCCCTGAACCTGAAATGCAACAAGATAAACACCTCAATCAAAGTCAGAATAAAAACAATCTCAGTCCTTATGTGTTTGTTTTACTTGCCTTCACTATTTTGCTTGGGGCTATCGGTTATCAATATTTTTCCATCAAAAAACCTTCACCACTGTTCTTTGATACTTTGCGCTCATTGACCGCAACTGACGATAAAGAATTTGATGCAAGCTATTCCCCAGATGGTCAATACATCGTTTTTCACCGCTATTTAGATAAGTTTTGCGATAATAAGATATGGGCAAAAAAGGCGGATACCCAGCAAGAGATCCTGCTCACAGAGCGCTTTGGAGCATACGGCAGGCATAGTTTCTCAAAAGATGGTGAGCAGTTACTGTTTTTGGCCACCGACGCTTGTAGCGAGCCCGTTACACAAAAGCGCTGCTACGACCTTGTAACACTCGATTTTACTAAAGCATTGAAAAGCCCTCAGCAGCCAAAAGTTATTCTCCAGTGTAAAAACTCAGTGGTTGATAAGCCTATCTGGCTGAACGATGGCAATGTGGTATTGAAGCAAAAACAAGGCGAGCGCTGGAAGCTGATCAATTACTCCATTGATGACGACAGCGGTGTCGATCTTTATACCGTAGAAGACGGGACGTTGATTGATTACGCTTATTCCCCTCAAGATGATTTAATCGCGGTCAGTAGTATTCATGCCGATGGCCTACATTATATTGATATGCTAAAACCCGACGGTGAGTTGATCTCTAGCCATCAGATCCAGCTGCCGCCGGAAATTACTAAATTTCACGATATCTACCCAAGTTTTGACCCACTCAACCAGCAATTGATTTTCAGTACCGGACGTCAGCTATTTAGTCTGACTTATGAAGGACTTGTGAGTAAAATTCAATTGCCGTTTTCAGATCGAATGAGACAGCCTGAATTTCGTCCTGATGGCAAAAGTGTACTGATGATCAAAGGGCCTTACGACAGCGATATCGTCAAATTACCGCTGACACAGTTAGCACAAGGCGCTCAAACATACACCAGCTTTGCGCGAACCAACCTTGGTGAAGATTATGCTGTCTTTCAGCCTGATGGAGATTTAGTGGCATTTTGGTCAGAGCGCTCTGGTACTGAACAGGTGTGGTTAAGCGATGGCAATAACACGCGACAACTGACTAACTTCCCCTTAGATACTTTTGTTCGCGGGATCCACTGGGCTGAGGATGGCCAAAGCATATTGGTCAGTGCCAGTGGTGTACTGACGCGAATTGCTTTAGATGGCAGCTTGACATCTTACCCGCACGCCTACCCTGTTTTACGCTTATATCAATGGAAAAGTGCAAAACAACGTGCGCTAACACAGATTCGGGTAAAGGGAGAAATGAAGTTAGCTGCTTATGACTTTGCTCAACAATCGTTTGAAATACTGACGCAGCAACCTGTGCTGTGGGCACTTGAAAGTGAACACGGTAAAATTGTGTATAAGGATAGACTTGATCAGTTTTGGCAAATCGGCGCTGTTGAACCTCAGCGGATCAGTGCACTAAACAATCAAGGCGGCAGAGGAAAATCTTTTGTAATGCGCGGCAATGGGATATATGGCGTCAATGAAGACAATCAACTTTGGTCCTATGATCTGGACAAGACGTCGTTTACTATACTCGGTGAAGTGCCTACCAGTGTTGACTATCTCACCGATATTAACGATAACGATGTACTATTGATAAATCGAATATCGGCCAAGAAAGAAGTGGTAGAGCTTACGGTTGCGAATCAATAACTGGAGTATAAAATGAGCCAATTAGCTCAATATCAGCGTTTTAGGCAAGAACTGGGGCAATTGCTCGCACAATACAAAGGCTATGGGTTTGTACTCGGTTTTTTGCTAAATCTGAGTATTTGGCATATTGCATCTCAGTTTGTTGCTGATCCCTTTGTCTCTAACTTTTGGAATCAAGTGTTTGTTTCCTTGCTCTTTTCTGCGGTTTTTTATCTGCGCTCAGAGCGTACGGTAAGTTGATGTGGCGCTAACTCCTCATTCTGAGTTAGTTCATCACTTAAAAGCTAATTACTTGTTGTCATAGCTTTTAAGTGGACCATTCAATTAAGTGAGCTGTTATAAGACTAAAGCTCTGATTTTAGAATATCAATGGCACGTTCTACTTGATTATCAGTACCATTGATAATGCTCTCTCTAGTTCTTGGCACTAAATAATCTGGCGCAATACCTGCGTTGATCAGAGGGTCACCATTATAGCGGCTTGATAGAGTATTGGTGTAATGAAGTTCAACACCTAAATTCCCCTCTCCTACTCCCCCGAAAAAAGGGATCCCAAATACTGTTCCGTTAATTCCTGATGTGTGTTCTCCTAATATGGGCAAGCCGCCACTGCGTGCAAATATTAACGCATGTTCCCCTTGGCTTTGGCTTCTCCTAGAGGAAAGTACAATGGCGGGTATCGAGAGTGGGTTGGCATCTCTATGAATTATTTGCTGAAATGACTGAGCCTTTTTATCTGCTTGATTTGGTGCTCCTTGCCATAGCACAGACAAAGTATCATTAATCGCATCTTGTTTGATAAACCAACTTAATACGCTTCGCCATCCGTCCCAGCTTTGTGGGTAATGGCGAAAGTCGATCACGACGGCTTGTGCATTTTTTAACGTTTCTTTTATCGCGTTCAGGTCATCTGGTGTAACGTTATAGATATTGAGTTTATATATATTGTCACCCAGATATTCAATGTTTGATGGTGAGTGAGGCACGTAGGGTGAGCTAACAAGAGGTTTTATTTCACTGGGTTCTATTGGCGTTATAGTTGCTTGATAAGTAGTGCCCGTTGACTTTTTAAGGGTAAAACTAAGCGGGATCTTTTCTGTAAAAAAGAACTGCTGTCTCGCAGTATGACTCAATCTTTGTAATTCACTTTTCAAAGAGTAAAGCGCTTTCCTTGAAAGGTACTCAATAATATCTTCACCATTGACGGTAAGTAGCTCATCTCCAACCTCAACGCCATTTGGATCATCTTGTTGAGCGCTTGTAACAATCGCTTTGCCTTCTACTATCTCGTAATAAAAAGTACCATAATATGTATTGTTATTCGTAAGCATATTAGTCGTTTTGATTATGATGTGGTTGTCATTCAATTTTGTGAACTCGGTATTAATTAGTTGCAGCCTTTTATTTGGCTCTTCAATTAAGCATGCGGCTAGTAGTGGATTCAAACTTGCTGGCCAGTCGACATCAATCTGTTCAAAGTAAGGCCAGAAATGTTGAATGTTGGCCCACATTCCTGACACAGTAGCCATACATGTTTCAATATGCGCGAAGTTAGGTTCAACTTGCCATCGTCCTAACTCTGTATATGTGCCACCAGTGAGCTCTGTTTTAACTGGTAGGTAGAGTGGTAAGTAGAGGGAACTCTGATAAAAGTTGAGGGTTACAAACAGTTCGTTGGGCGCGAATTCTCTCTCTTGAAGCTCGTTAAACGAGCCTGCGGTAAGCAAACTCGTATAAGCACTTACGTTTGCCGGCGCATTTTGTATCCAAGTATATGTTTGCGCATTGGGTAACAATTTTGGAATGTGATTTTGTTGTGTAACCAAGTAAGGCGCAATTTGTCTTAAGAGTTCAATCCCTTTTTCTCTGCGCTCTGTACTCGATGTTTGGTTTAATTCGACAATGCTTTCTGCGATGAAAAGTGACCAATCTGAGCCTCTCACCTCGGCAGAAGGATAAAAATACTGAACAGCATGCGCTAATTTAACAAACTCAGAAACATCATCAATAAAGCTTTGGTCAAAGCTCATATTAGGAAGAGGTGTGGGTGATGATGGTAAAGGCGTATTTGTTGGAGGCTTGTTAGAGGTTATATCTGTTGGAGTTGTATCACTTGTGTCACTGCCACATGCCGTCAGTACAAAACATAAAATTATGCTAGTAAGTTGCTTTATCATTTTTATATCCTTACGCAATTTTTTAGGTACAAGTTAGCTGTTATTTGAACAGCTGTAAACTTTAAGGAGCAAATGGGCAAGTTTGAATTGGCAAACGTGTAGCTAGATTGCCTAATTTTACTGTTATTAATTCAATTCATTTGCTGTGTTCAAATTCATTAATGCCAGTTGAAATTCGGTAGCAGGAGCATGTTTATTGTTTCATGCGAGTAACCAATTAGGGGAAGAATCACTTTGACTAATTAAAGTGAGACGTATACCTTAAGGCTGTTGCTGAGATGGAGACGGGATTTAATGCAAGCAATTGAGGGTAAGGAAAATGCGGTTGATTTCATTGAAAACTATAAGTTTGACGAAGCTGTACTGGAGTGGTTTGACTGGTATATAGAAACGCACTTGGAATATAAATTATCTGATGATGAGATCCAGGTGGTCGTTGAGGGTCTAAAAGACTATCTAATATTTGTGGTTATTTCACCACAAGCAGTTGCTGCAGCAAGCAAGTTAGTTGATGAGTTATTCCATGCATTTATTTTGCATACAGAACTATACCAAGCATTTTGCAAAGGTGTTGGGCAGTTTATACACCATTATCCAATTAGAAAAAAAAGTGGTTCTCGGGAATGAAACTCCACTAGAAAATATTGAATATAATGATCATTACCAATCCATAATAAGAACATACTGTCTGGCTTGTCAGGCATCAGATTTCGATCCGCTAACCACTAATCAAGTTCCCTACCTATTTAAAGTCGATTCAATATTGCCTGAAAAACACGCCGCCTTATTCGACATCAAGTTTTTTCAATCTGTACTGCCTAAGTTAGGTGTACATAACTTTATAATTCAAGAGTTAAGGAGATAGTCATGTCATATTTAAAAAATCGTGCTAAGCGTAATGAAGCTGCCCATTCACAAGTTGAGATTGAGCTGACGAAACCCAAAAAGTTTGTAGATGTATGCCTAGCAGGTGTTTGGCCTCGCAAGTAAGTAGCGCATAAGCAAAGCCGGTTTATGCTGGCTTTTTGGAAAGAGTATGCTGGATAAAATTGAAGCCTTAGAGCGAGCGTTACATTCGCCAGAGCTACGAAAAAATATTAATCTGATCTCGGACTACATCCATGATGAGTTTTCAGAAAGTGGACTATTTTGTGATGGTATGACAAAAGATGACATTATTGAAGGCTTGAAGAGTGAAGATCTCAGCGAGCATAAAATAATTAGCGAGGATTATAAGTTAGTTGAGCAGAGTCCCAATAAGGTTGTGATTGAGTACGTCTCCGCACTGGAAAATACCTTGGGTGAGAGGTCTTATGACGCACTAAGGCAGTCTATTTGGTATTTATGTAGCGATGAAAAATGGCGGTTGATAGGTCACTCTGCAAATTTGTTATAGCGCCAAGCCTGTAATCTATTGATAAAAGAGTGGATTGAGAAGCGCGAGGTAGAAGCACGCATCCTGCGTGCCTATTCAAAGTTAACTGGGCGTGGCTATAAGCAATATTGTGAGATGATCTTATACACTTGGTTGATATTGTCGCCTGCTTTAAATTCTTTACTAATCGGCGTTGGATCTGAGCCAATCCAGATTTTTAATTCCGCATCAAGGTCGAAGTGACCCGCAGATTCTTTGCTGTACTTTGTGATTTTGCTATACGGGATACTGAGCATTTCTACTTTACTGCCCGTCATGCCTTGCTTGTCGATTAAAATTAGGCGTTTGTTGGTAAAAATAAACAAGTCGCGGATCACCTTGTAAGCTTGTGCAACCTCTTCTCCAGCAATTAGCGTATCTGCTAATAACTTATCTACTTCGCTACTGTCTACTTCGCTTGCATTACCGAGTAGACCACTTAATAGTCCCATTGTTATTCTCCGTTTTATTTCAATTCGTCTTAGGCTGATCGCAAGATAGTGCTTAGGTCGAAATGAATTAATGATGAAAGTGCAAAACCAGCATAGAAAAGCGTGCTGATTTTGCCAAATAAATAACCCGAGTTTGGAGTAAGGAGTTAGCTTATATCTCTTATCAAACAAATTTTGCCATCGCGAAATGCAAACTCTGAGCGGCCTTGTAAGGAGATGCTTTGTCCTGCTTTCATGCCATTGGCCAAGTCTTGGGCTAATTTAGCTTTGTAGGTCACATGAACAATAAACAGATCATTGTCTTGCGTGGCAGCGGTTAAAGATTGATTGCGTTCGGAAAATAACTTAGCGGACTGATTTGCTAATTCTGCAAATTCCATTTTACTGGTTGTACGCGTTGTAATTTCACCATTGGCGAGATTCTCAAACACGACATCATCCGTGAGCTGAGCTAGCATTCCCGGAATATCAAAATGATTGTAGGCAGAGATATAGTTTTTCACTAAGGTTTCCATTTTTTCCTCCTTGGTGTAATGGATGCTAATAAAAACTTAGATCGGTTTGTTCAATTTCGCACACTCTTTTTACCACTTTTTGCTGTGCCATCATTCGCATAAATCGGCCCAAATGTGCATAGCTTTTTGGCGCAGTATTAAACCCACTTGCCCAATGGGCTAGCATAAACAAATAATAGTCACAAAGCGTGAGCTGCTCACCAACTAAGTAGGTGTGTGTTGCTAACTGTTTGTCGATAAGTGCAAACATGTCGCCGACTCGTTGCTCAGCGGCTTGAGACATGGTCTTGCTGCTCTCTGGTGACAGCTGATATTTTTCAGGATAGAAATACAGCATGAGTTCTGGCTGAACCGTCGTGGTTAAATAAAAAAGCCACTGATAAAACGTGGCTCTCTGTGGGGTTGCTGGCGCTGGGATAAGCTGTCCTTCAGGGTGCTTTTCACATAAATGCAAACAAATTGCTGCACTCTCGAAGATGATTTGGTCACCGTCGACCAATGTCGGGATCCGTCCTGTTGGATTGAGTTCTAAATAGGTCGCAGACTTTTGTTGTTGTGTTTTTCTATCGACCAAGAGCAGTTCTTTTTCTAGTTGTAGGTGCTCAAGTACGAGATGCGGTGCCCAACTGGCATTACGAGGGTAGTAAAATAACTGATACATCTTTTGCTATTCCTTGACGATACTTTTTGTTAGCGTGCAATTGGTATTAGATGGTTGCAACTTTTACGGAGGCTGTAAACCGTTATTTTGCTTTTAGCTGGGAGAATCAAAAATGTATATTGGCAAGCTGTCAAAGCAAACTGGGCTGTCAGTAAAGACCATTCGCTTTTATGAAGAGAAAGGGCTTATCCCTACCCCGGAGCGTGTTGGTAAATATCGCGTCTATTCTCAAGTAGATGTCGATCTGCTGTTATTAATAAAAGAAGCAAAATCGCTCGGCGTGTCGATTAAGCAATTACAGCAGGTGATTGAAATTAAAGGGCGGCAAGTCAACTGGGTAGAAATCAACACATTTTTAGTTGAACTCAAAGCATCCTGCATAGAGCAAGTTGCGCAGCTTCAGCAAAAAATACAGCGTATTGAACATTGCATCGCATCGCTTGATGAATGTCCACAAATAAAACTATCCTAACCTGAGGTTTGGATAAGGAATGTTCCAACTCATTGTTGCTAAAGCACAACTTAGTTTTTTCCTTGTCTAGCCAGCAAGATTTAGGGAAAACAAGGCGAATTTACGCACCAATAGCTGGCTATTGGAAGTGAATTCAACGCAGTTAGCACTAAAACTGGCTGCTAGAAAGGCATTAATTATCCGCAGCTCAGGTTATCCTAGTCTCAGGTAGAGTAACTTGACTCTCCCGTTAAGGGGAGACAGTACACTCGTTTCTCAGTCATGTGATAAGGAAACGACGATGAAAAAAATACTGCTACTAAACGGTAACCCCAAAACCAAAAGCTTGTGCCACGCTATCACCACAAGTTATGAGCGAGCTGCAAGCACCCAACATCAAGTACGCAGAATGGATCTTAGTGAAATGCACTTTGAAATCAATTTGATGTATGGTTATGAAGCGAGCCAACCATTAGAGCCATGCCTCAAGCAATTCCAAGAGAACTTACTGTGGGCGCAGCACATTGTGATAGTAAGCCCAATTTGGTGGTTGGCGTTACCAGCCAAGCTCAAAGGGCTAATAGATAGAGCATTACTTCCAGGCTTTGCTTTTAAATACAGTGAGGCCGGCACTGAAATTGAAAAGCTTCTACCGCATAAAACCGCAAGAGTCATTCTCACCTCAGACACGCCGCAAACTTATTTGCAAGAAGTTGCTGCTGGGCTTATGGCTCAGCTAGAACATGGGACATTGGGATTTTGTGGTATAGAGCCAACTCAACATACGCTATTTGGCCCTGCGCACTTAGCAACGCCTGAGGTAATTGATAACTGGCTGAGTGAAGTGACAAGCCTAGCCGTGCGGGGTGAGTGAATAAAAACACATCACTTCTATTGCTAAGCTTATTTTAAATCAAAATTTGCAATGCCGAATGTTGCTATCTTTTACACCAAGATGGCAACTTGGGCGGAGTGTATGCGAATTTGGAGTTTATTTCTTTTTGCGTTTCCATTATTGGGAGCAGCAAATGAGCCAATTCTGCCACTTGAGCCTGCAATAGGACTTGATGCCGATAAAGTTAGCTTGGGCAGATCACTTTTTTTTGATAAGCAGCTTTCCCGAGGAAACCAAGTCAGCTGTGCGTCATGTCACCAATTACTCACTCATGGCGCGGATGTAAAGCCCCTTTCCAGTGGTGTTAATGGCGCACTCGGTGAGCTAAAAACTCCAACTGTTTACAATGCGGCTTTAAATATTCGTCAAGCGTGGGATGGCCGTGCGCAAGCGCTTTATGATCAAATCGACTCACCCATCTTAAACCCAAAAGAGCATGATATGACGTGGTCAGAAGTCGTTGCCAAGTTAAATCAAGATAAAACGCTGGTCGCGCAATTTACTAGAGTGTACTCGCAGGGAGTAACGCAGCACACGATAAAAGACGCAATAGCGACTTTTGAAGGGTCGTTAATCACGCTTAATGCGCCGTTCGATTTATGGCTTAAAGATAAAAGCGTAAAACTGCCTAAGTCGGCTATTGCCGGTTATGAGTTATTTAAACGGTATGGTTGCATTAGTTGTCATCAAGGGCGCAATGTTGGTGGCAATATGTTTGCCAAAATGGGCACCTTTGGTGATTATTTTGGCGATAGAAATACACCAATTCAAAAAGCGGATTATGGTCGTTTTAACGTCACTGGCAATGAGCAAGATCGTTTTGTGTTCAAAGTACCGAGCTTGCGACTTGCTAGCAAACAAGCATACTTTTTTCACGATGCTAGTCATAGCAGCCTAGAAGCCGCCGTTGCGACCATGGCCAAATACCAACTTGGCCGCAATATCTCAGACTCCGATATTAACAAGCTAGTTGCCTTTATTGACAGCCTAGCAGGACATCACCACGAAATGGATTTGGAAAACCACGAATGAAGAATAAGGCCTTCATTGGCGTGCAAGCGTTACTGCTGTGCGCGCCAATTGCGCTTTTTGCGTATTTTTACTCGCAGCAAGAGCTCAGCAGTCAAACACACCAAGCACGAGTTACCCTGCTCTTTGAAGCCAAAAGTATTGATGCCAAACTGGATGCCGCGGTGTTACAAATGCTTAGTGCACAGCTCAATCAATATGATGAGTTAGCGCAATTAGCGCATGCAATTGATGCTTTGAATACACCACAGCGAGATGCATTATTTGCAGAAGCTACGCCTGACATTCGACAGCAATTTGATGCTTATCGTCGGCTACTCAGTAATAAAGTATTGCAAGTCGAGTCCATTAAAACTGCGGCGGCAAATATTAAAAATAGCCTGCTTTATCTTCCCGAGTTGCTAATCGAGCTGGAGCAGAGTGAGCCCGAACTGGCAACCCACGCCAATAGAATGCTTGCTAATTTAATGTTGGGTCAGCTCTACGAATTTGTCGCAGAGCCTTTAATGACCATCAACTCTGAAAGTAGCTTAGAGCAGCTTATCTATCAGCATTTTAATGTTGCCCTTGCTAACAGTGCAGAATTAAAAAAGGCAAAACAACGCTTTTTGTCTTTGCCGAGTGACCAAGCTTTTTCAGCACTTTACGCGGCATATAGCCAGCACCACAGTGAAACCATAGAAAAAACCAAGCATCAAAGTGAATTACTCTTACTGCTGACCATTGTGCTATTTTTGCTCTTGATTGTGTTTGCAAACCGGCTTTATGTGGCCAAAAATAAAATTCTGAGCACCAGCCAAACTTTGTCCGATGCCGTTGCGCGTTTAACCGAAGGCTTTGCTCTTTTTAGTCGCAGCGGCAATTTGCTGCTCTGTAACAGTGCTTGGCGTAATCATTTCGCAATTGCTGATAGCGAAAAAATGCCATGCAAACTAGAAGAGTGGCAGCAGCAGTTTGGAGAAATTTTTAACTCCGATGCCAATTTGCATCAAACCGAATCTGGCGCTTGGTTACAGGTAAAACAAACGAACACGCACAACAATGGCCAAGTGTTTGTGAGTGTTAATGTCTCCCTTTTTAAACAAGCGGAAGAAGAGCTTCGCAAGTGGGGCCATGCCATTGAGCAAAGCCCCTCCTCCATTGTGATCACTGACCCTCGTGCTCGCATTGAATACGTTAACCCTAAGTTTGAACAAGTTACTGGGTATTCACTTGAGGATGTGAAAGGACAAACACCCAAAGTACTAGGCTCCAAACAAGGATTTACCGACTACAAAGCGCTGTGGCAAACCATCAAACAAGGCAAAGTCTGGCGTGGTGAGTTTTACAATCGCCGTAAGTCTGGAGATTACTATTGGGAGTATGCGTCTATTTCCCCGATTAAAAACCAACAAGGGGAAATCATTAACTTTATTGCGATCAAAGAAGATATCACTGCACAAAAAAGCGCAAGTGCACAGCTTAAAACCGCAGCGGCGGTATTTAATGCAACGCAAGAAGGGATCATGACCACCAACGCAAAACTTGAGATCACCGCGGTCAATCCTGCTTTCACCAAAATTACTGGATACGAAGAACATGAAGTGCTTGGTCAACGACCTAATATTTTAAGTTCGGGTAAGCATGACAAACATTTTTATGAGCAGATGTGGCGCACCCTCAACTCGCACGGACAGTGGGCAAGTGAGATCTGGAACAAGCGTAAAGACGGTACTTTATATCCAGAGTGGCTAGCAATCAGTGTCGTGCATGATGACAAAGGGTTGGTGCAGCAATACGTTGCCATATTGTCTGATATGACCGAGCGCAAAGCGCAAGAGGAGCAGATTGAATATCAAGCCTATTACGATGTGTTGACCGGACTGCCCAATAGAACGTTATTACTCGAGCGCATTGAGCAAGATATTAAACGCATGAGCCGCACTCATCATCAAAGCGCAGTGTTATTTATTGATTTAGATAGGTTTAAGCGTGTCAATGACACCATGGGTCACGAGGCCGGAGATGCCTTACTTATATCCGTAGCCAAGCGCTTAAACGGCCTGCTGCGTAAAAGCGATACCTTGAGCCGCTTTGGTGGAGATGAATTTGTATTGTTATTGAGCCAAATTGCGCATCCGGATCATGCAGCTCAAGTAGCCGATAAAATTGTCAAAGCACTGAGTGAACCATTTGTGATCAACGGCTTTGAGGTATTTACCGGGGCAAGCATCGGGATCGCGATTTTACCAAGTGATGCAAAAGATCAAAAAGAGCTATTACGACTTGCCGATTTAGCCATGTATAAAGCAAAAGAGGCGGGGCGCAATCAGTATCACTTTTTTGCGCAAGAAATGCAGCAACAGGTGAATCGTCGAGTTGAGCTGGAGCAGCTGCTCCGAGCTGCGCTTGAACATCAGCGCTTAACCGTACACTACCAACCGATTGTCGATACGGTGTCGGGTAAATTATATGGTGTCGAGGCGCTCATGCGCTGGCCAACTGATTTCGGCCAGTATATTTCCCCTGCTGAATTTATTCCAGTCGCTGAAGAAAGCGGCCTAATTGCTCCTCTTGGTGAGTGGTTACTTGCTAAGGCATGTAATGATATTCGCAGATTAAATAAAGCGCTCGGTATGAATTGTTATTTGACGGTAAATGTCTCGAGTCAGCAGTATCGACTCGGCTTTAACGCCACTATCATTAAACAAATCATGCAGCAATCAGGCTTTCTTCCAGAGAACTTAACGCTTGAAATCACAGAAAGCATCTTACTTGAAGATGATAAAGCCGTAACCGCTTGGCTGCAAAGCTTAAGGGCAACGGGGGTCAACTTAGCAATCGACGATTTTGGCACTGGCTACTCTTCGCTTAGCTACCTGAAACGCTTCCCCATCAATATATTAAAGATAGACCGAGGTTTTATTCAAGATATAGATCAAAACCAAGATGCTGCCGTTTTGGTCAACGCGATTTTGTCGATGGCAGAGAGTTTATCGCTCAAAGTGATAGCTGAGGGCGTAGAACAACAAGGACAACTAGATTGCTTAAAAGGCTTGGGCTGTCAGTATGTACAAGGATACTTTTATGCCAAACCAATGGCGATTGAGGGATTAATTGATTGGGTTGAGCAATTTGCCATTGCATCGGAGCGAGCATCTCCTAAGTTGTGGTTGGATTGAAGTGTGTGGCTGTTAAATTGCAATATGGAGTGTTGTGATCCAATTAGAGCTGATATCTGGGTCCGTGAATAGGTTCCCAATCAAATGGCAACCCGTTCTAAATGGGTTGGCAAAGCTGTTTAGCTTTGCCAACTACTCAACGCAAAATGGCAGTTAGTAAAATTAAGATCTGTAAAAGTAGGCAAAGTACATTAGTAACAATGATTGCCATTCGCTGAAATCTCAGCCCATACATCAGCCAAAAACTAAACACCAACACATACCCGATTAAAAACGTAAAGGACAAGTTGGTTGGGCCTTGGCGCTCAAGTTCGCTAAGTAGCTGGCCGAATAATGCGATAAAACCGATACCGCCGAAGAACACACCGGCGAAATCCCAGTAGGTATCTTTCGTTTGATAAAAGCCTGTCAGCCATGTTTTCATTCGCTTACTTCCTCTGATAAGTAGATATCCTGATAGTGATTGATACGGGCAACAATATGGTCATGGTGAATAGTGCAAAAACGGTTAACTACGATTACGTCACAGCCAGCGCTAAGTGCAGATCTTACCCCTTGATCTGAGTCTTCAAATGCAAGACATTTAGAGGTTGCCACTCCCAGTCGTTTGGCCGCCAATAAAAATGGCTCAGGGTGAGGCTTACCTTGCCCAACATCATCTGCGGTAATTAATATTTCAGGAATAGGTAAACCTGCTGTGGTGAGTCGTGCAACTGCATTGTGACGATTTGCAGAAGTTGCAACGGCCCACTTGCGTTGCTGTGCTTTTATTTCGCTCAAAAACGATTTAGCTCCAGGAATGGCTGTGACGGTATGGGCAAGGTCGGCTTCTGCTTGTTCCAACAGCTCAACTTCATGCTGGCAATCTAAATGCGGAGTAAATTGTTCTATAAAGTCTTTGAAACGTGCACCTCTGCCCGTAGTTAATACCATTTCTAAATCGACATGATGTTTCTCACACCAAGGCGCGACGGCCTGTCGTACTGCAACTTCAGAATCAACAAGTGTGCCATCCATATCGAATATCAATCCCTGATAAAGGTTCAGGTTGAGTGAATTAAGTGCCATTTTTACTCCTTATGATAATGTTTCATGCATAAACAAGCGTTTGTTGATGTTAAACCGGCTTTACCATGCATATTCATGCAAATAATACGCTTGTATCTCGATCTTTTTCAAGTAAAATTACGCAAAAACATGCAGGAACATGCAATGCTATTGGCAGAACGTCATCAATTCATTCTCGATCAGCTTAATTTACAAGGGCGGATCACCTCAGTGTCCTTGGCGCAAACGCTTGATGTGAGCGAAGACACAATCCGTCGGGATTTAAACAAACTGGCTGAGTTTAAGCTCCTGCGGCGTGTTCATGGTGGCGCTTTAGCGCTGCAGGATAATACTCCTGACTATATCGAGCGTTTAGATAAACCCGATACCAGTAAAATTCGTTATATTGAACCTGCCTTAGCGATGCTCGTGCCTGGACAAACGATAGTGATTGATTCTGGCGAGACGTGCCGTTATTTGGCACAACACTTACCTAAAAATATGCCGTTGACTGTGGTTACGGGTTGTCCACTGATCGCCAAAGAGTTGGCCTATCATTCGCTGGTGGATGTGATTTTACTGGGCGGCCCTATGTTTAAACCAGCAATGCGGGTGGTAGGCATGACGGCGATCGAAATGGTGAAACGGATCCGTTTTGATATTGTTTTTATGGGGATTTGCTCGTTCCATATTCATCACGGTTTTAGTGCAAGCTATATCGAAGAAGCGGAGATCCTCTCTGCGACTATTCGTCAAAGTGATCACACTGTGATTATGGGACCGAGTAATAAACTAGATAAAGTCGCTACTTATCAGATTGTTACAGCTAACGAAATTGACACAATTATTACCGATGAAGAAATCAATCCAAGCTTAAAAAAGCAGATTGAGTCGCTAGAGATAGCGCTGACTTTGGTCTAGGTTAATAATGAAGCCAACAAATTAATATGGATCTACTTAGCAACTAGGGTCGCCGACTGACTATTGAGCTAAGCAGCTGCATACCTAAGGCTTTAATAAGGCAAAAATGTGATTGTTATAGAAACGCTCATTTTTGAATATAGCGCGTTTTAACACCGCTTCTTGCTCAAAACCTGACTTCTCTAGTAGCTTCATTGATGCATGATTGTCGTCAAATACTGCGGCAAAGATCCGTTCAATATTAGTCTCGTTAAATACCTCTGAGGTAATGTGCAAAATGGCTTTATGAGTAATTCCTTTACGCCAATGGCTTTTTGCGAGCCAATAGCCTATTTCACCAGAGCGCTCATATTCAAACTCGCCAGGGTTAACACCTATACAGCCGATAAGCTGCTGACCATCGCAAATCGCCCGAACATAGCCGTGTTTACTACCTTCATTTACCCACCACATGGCATCTTGCTCGGTGTAAGGTTGCGGAATTTTTGTTGATAAATACCGAACGACATCGGGATCGTTCAAAATCACGACCATGTTGGCAACATCATTGGCTTGGAACGGTCTTAGCTTGAACATTGAGCTCTCTTTCAATAAATTTAAACGTAAATTCATCAATAAGTTACCATTCCTTTTCGGGGTATACAATGCGTGCTTTGTGCAGAGAAAAGCAAGCTGGGGTTGATTGTCGTCATCTGACTTTATTTTGCGTATTCTGATTGCATTAAATAAGGTTAATTATTTTATGGGCGAGGAATCTACAGTGCTCACTTTAAACCTTGCATCGCAAATTCTTCAATTGAGATTACCTAACCTTAACTCGGAATAAGAAGTTAGTTAAGCTACTAAAATACCTAAGTTCAAAAGCGTAATATCACTCTAGCCAGAAGTTATTTCGTAATACAAGGTAAATTTGTGCGTCAATAGCTAGCCTATTGCAAGCAAGTTTAACGCAGTAGTAAGGGATAACAGCTGCTAGAGAACAAGTTGTTATCCCGAGCTCATATATGGTCTCCTCCCTTATTGCAAGGCTTCTTTAGTAAATAACAGGGTCAGGATTGCTGTCATATATACGGTCTGTTAATGAGTTCTATTTGAAACTCTGACCTAGATGTAAATCGCGCATATTGTCCTAATCAGGTTATCGGTATTTAGCTACCCCTGAACTCGACAGGTTTTCAATATGCCGGTTTGACCTGTTATGTCATCTACTTCAGTCACTTTCGCAATTCGGTGAAAGAAATCTACTTATCTTGCTTGATATGCCTCTTTTGATACTGTAATTGCCCAAGTCACTCTAGCCATTTTATTCGCATAAGCGACACAGGCTTTGTTATGCCCTCGCGTTTGTACAAGTCGATTTATCCAAAGACTCAGTTGGTCTGTTTTATACTTTGCTCTCGATATTGAATAAGTAAACATCTCAAATATCGATTACCACGCTTACTTATCCCGAGCAAAACTGATTTTCCACCCGTACTACGTTGCTTGGGCACGAGACCTAATGAGGCTGAAACATCTCGCCCTTTTGTATAACCACTACCATTACCCACTTCGTTAAAGTAACTACTTGCAACTATTGGCCCTATGCCCGGAATACTCTGTTGATTGTACGTTTCAATACTTTCATCAAGCACTTGTAGGAGTTTATAGAGTTGGCTAAGCACTTGTTTAAAGCTCGTGGTCAATACTCGCTCCTCACCTAACAAAGCAACCACTTCTTTGCGAACATTTTCGATACCTTTAGTAATGGCAATGCCGTACTCAAGTAGCAAACCTCGAATTTGATTACTCAGTGCTGTTCGTTGACCAATTGCAAGCTCTCTCACTTTATGGATTGTTTGACTATCTTGCTGCTCTAATGTTTTCACTGGAACTGAGCGAATATGTGCCTGCTGTGATGCAATTAAAATTGCATACGCATCGTTGTAATCATTTTTATTCCCCGTCAAAAATGGCTTCACGTGTTGTGGTGGTATGAGCTCAACTTGAAAACCTAATTGGCTAATTTCACGACCCCAATAATTAGAGGTTCCACACGCTTCCATGACTAATTTACAATTTGGCATTTGTGCCAAATAAGTCAGTAGTTGACGACGTTTAATAGCTTTCTTTACTACAATCTTATTGGATAGGTTACATCCAATAAAATGAAAAATATTTTTTGCGATGTCGATACTGATTGTTGTAATCTGCATTTGGTCTTCTCCCATTTTGATTGTTTGCAATTCAATCATGGCACACCGATGCCGAGTGTGGGAGGAGACCATTACATCAGGTTACCTATATTGTTTTTATTTTGTTTGCCCTAATTAAGAGAGTGGGATTACAAATTAATTGCAAAGGACTAGGAAGAAAAAACGATGGATAAAAATACCTTAATTGAATTGGTGACTGAGTACTTTAAAAAGATTGATGCTGGAGATTCAAGCTATTTAGACTTATTTCATGATGACGTGACTTTCTTTTTTCCAAAGTTTGGTGACGCTGTTGGTAAGCAAGCATTACTTGAGTTTGGCGATAAAATTGGCAGCTCACTCAACAGTATTTGGCACGATATTGCGCATTTTAATTTCATTGTGTCTGGAAAAACTGTTGTTGTTGAAGGGCGCGAAGGCGGTGTGATGCGTGATGGTACGCACTGGCCTGATAATCAAATTTCATCTGGCCGTTTTTGTAGTGTGTTCGAATTCTCTGATAACTTGATCACAAGAATGCATATTTATGTTGATCCAGACTTCTCAAGCCAAGATAGTGATAGAATTTCAATATTATCGCGCTAATGTTGAGCGTTTTGATAAATAAAAGGATAGCTGAATTATGGTTTTCTCTGAAAGTGAAAAAGACACCTTACTCGCACTCAAGGGAGTTGGCCCTACGGTAATAAAGCGTTTTGAAGAAATCGGTATTTGCAGTTTGAGCGAACTTGCGACTTATGAAGTTGAAGAAATTGCTGAGCGGGTCGCTTCTATGTTGCGAACAACTTGTTGGAAAAACAGCCCACAGGCCAAAGCTGCGATCCAAGCTGCTATTACCAAAGCCAAAGAAGTAAGTTAACTGACTGGTTTATGGGTGGTGTGATGTAAAGCCCCTTTACATTTAGTGGGTTAGATTTATGGGTTTTACCGCTCTATCATCCGCAGCTGAGAATATGAGTTAACCATCGTACATCGGGTTGCAACTTAAACTACAGGTTTTTAAATCAGGGCTCCTTTGAAGTGATGAATAAGGGAGTGTTTGCAAGAAAGCTCCCTTATTATTTGTTGCAACGAATAATCAATCTGCTGCGATAAAAGTAGCTTACTTTTCGTGTTGTAGAACATTCACTAAGTAGCCAAAAGGATCCCGAACATAAAAGCGGCGCACACCCCAGGGCTCCGACACGGGTCCATACTCAATCTGTATTTGCTCCGCAACAACTCTATTCAAAGCGGTGTCAAGGTCGTCGACTTCTATGGATAATTGAGGCACAGGCGTTCCTGATCCCCCTTCAGATGCCACACTAATTTGTGCGATCATTTCTTCACCTGAACTAAAAGTTTTAATCCAGCCATGGTCCATGACAAGCTCAAGACCAAAGACACGTTCATAGAATACTGCGGCATCCTCTGGGTTGGGGGTGTTAATATTTGAAATAATCCGTTTTACTTTCATTAGACTAAGCTCCAAATATGTCTAAGCGTGTGCTTAAAACTTTGTTTCACCGCCCTACTGAGAAGCGGCTGCTATAAAGTTGAGATCAAAACGTCCGTCCGGATCTTCTACTTTGATAAGCTCGTTAAACGGTTTGTTTTTTAACGCCTTATTTTCAGCAAAGATGTCTAGTAATAGTGGTTTTACTTCGTTTCCGCATAGTGCCTCGGCGAGCGCTTCATGAGATAGCTTGAACAACATATCCATATTCTCGTCCTCGTCTTCAACGAGTTCTATATCTTCCCAGCTCTCGAAAATGTCTCTCAGTTTACTGACTTCTGGACAATCATCTTCAAAATCAGACAAGATGATAAACTCGTCTGAAGCAACGTTTTTATGCTGCTCGAAACGGCTGTCGGGCAGGCTGTAGATATTCCAATTTACATCGTAATGCCAAAATTCAACAGATAACGACATATGAGAATAAGTACTTTGATTTACATAAAATTTTAACTCGTTGATACGCTTCTTAATAAGCGTAATTAAAACGTTTTCGTAGGCTTCAATAAGCGTATTTTTATCAAACATAATGTATCCTAACTGCAGTCTTAAACAATAAAACTACGTGCTCCTAAATTGGTTCTCAGTATTAATTCCACTCTACTATGTAAATGTGAACTTTTGTTACTGGTGTTTGCTAAAAGGAAATTTATCCAAAACAGATCAATTTAACCATCAGTGTAGAAAAAATACCAGATTATGCAGAGCCTGTATGGCTTTAATTTGACAGTATAGGTTTACTCAGAATAAGTTAGCTGTTTCGTTATAAAGCCACTGCACAATAGGGCCTTTACTTTGTTCTCTGCGTTGCACTATGCCCATTTCGACGACCAAAGAGTTAGGAATATGCTCGGTTGACAGCTCGAATAGTTCTCCCATGTACCAAGGCGTATTGACAACATGTTCAGGTACTAATGCCCAACCAACGCCTCTAATGACTAAACCCATGATGTAATAGTAACTGTCAATGTGCCAATGGCTTGTGGATATGGCTTGTGACTGAGTATTACCAATGCGGTCGCGTATTACGAGCTGCCGATGTCGATTTAGCTCTTCAATACTCGGGGCTGGATGTTGTGCCAGCGGGTGGTGAGGGGAGCAGATCAAGATTTGTTTAAAGCTGTTTATCGAAGTGAAATCCAGCGATTCTGGCAATGGTTTTTGGTGAAATAAAATGCCTATTTCTGCCCTTTTTGCGCTTACCCATTGTGCAATGTCGTCTTGAGAGCCATTAATAATGGCTAATTTTAATAACGGAAATTGCTGAGCCAATCGTTCAAACAAAGATTCAAATGCGATGATGGGTACTGCTTCATCCATGGCAACGGTGAGAGACACCTCTTCGCCACTATTAAGAGAATTGGCTCTTGATTGCAGTCGCTGACACTGCATGAGCACCGCTTCGGCTTCTTTAAACAGATCGAGACCAGCTTGATTTAACACTGGCAGTCTGGCGGAGCGGTCAAAAAGTGCAAAGCCTAGATCGGCTTCCAGATTGGCAATTGCGGTGCTGACCCGAGATTGTGCCTTCCCCAAGTGTCTTGCTGCAGCTGAAAATGACCCCAACCTGACGGCGGTGACAAAGGCTTCGAGTTGATCGAGTGTCCAATGCATGATTATTTAACCTATCCGAATTCCGGATGGATACTAATTTTGACCAATCTCAATTACAAGGATAATAACCGTTTTTCTTGCTTAAGGATTTCATCATGCTGTTAGATTCAGCGAGCAAAACCCCCACAAAAGACGCTAACGTTACCCGCACTTTTTGGCGTTATACCATCCCTGCCGTTGTCGCAATGATGGTCAATGGATTGTACCAAATCGTCGATGGTATTTTTATTGGTCACTACCTTGGTGCTCAGGGGTTGGCCGCTGTAAACCTTGCTTGGCCCATTATAGGGATCATTATTGGTTTTGGCGTTTTAGTCGGGATGGGAGCTGGCAGTTTGCTGTCGATTTATCGTGGCGCTGGCGACAATACAGGTGTGCAGCAGCTGATGAGCACCAGCTTTTGGCTCATCGCTATATTGGCTGTGGTTGCAATGATTGTCCTTGTATTATTCGGACCGAGTTTGCTCGAGCTTCAAGGTGCATCGGGCGAACTTTTACATTCCAGTTTGGCCTACTTACAGGTATTGAATTGGGGAGCTGGGGTTACCATTGCGGCAGGTGCGCTGCCGTTACTACTAAGAAACAACGGTAAACCAGAAATGGCAACAGCGTTGCTAATTATAGGGGCGCTCAGCAATATAGTGCTCGATTATTTTATGATTGTGAACATGCAATGGCAACTGCCCGGTGCTGCACTTGCTACGCTGATTTCACAAGGGATAGTCGCACTGGCGGCACTCTACTTTTTGCTCACTTCTAGTGACGAAAGTAAACCCAAAGGCGCGTTTAATCAGCCACTAGCTCTGGAAATACTAAAGTTAGGCGCTGCAGGGTTGGTGATGTTTTTATATTTTGGCTTTATCGTTGCGTTACACAACAAGCAGTTGCTGATATTTGCCAGTGAAGTTGAGGTTGCAGCTTTCGCTGTGGTTGGTTACCTTGGCGTTATTTACTATTTTATCGCAGAAGGCGTAGCGAATGGTGTCCAGCCACCTATCAGTTATTATTATGGAGCAGGCCTTTACCAGCGCATTCACACTATGTTTAAGCTGGCACTCAAAGTGAGCTTGGGTGTTGGTGTGATGATGGTAACGATGTTTTATCTGTTTCCGAAGGATGTACTTGGGCTCTTCAGTGAGGATTTGGCTTTGCTCAGCGCGGCCGAGCGTGGTTTGCAGCTGCATCTATCCACGTTATTCTTGGATGGCTTTATATTTCTTACCTCGATGTACTTTGTTGCGGTAGGTAAAGGCGGTAAAGCGTTGGCTATTTCGCTTGGAAATATGTTGGTGCAATTGCCGTTTTTATATTTATTGCCCTTCTGGTTTGGTGTTGATGGGGTGTGGCTTGCGGTACCTATCTCAAACATCACGTTAACCGTTATTATCATCCCTCTACTTTGGCGTGATTTATATCAGTTAAAGCATGCAGAGATGGAGGCTACGTCAGGTGATAAGCAGTGCGCTTAGTTGCATACTGTAGGCGCTTATTTTAAGCGCCTTCTTAGGGTTATCTTTGGCGTATGTAGTAATTTTTTACCACGCAATCTAAATATCTCACAGCATTCACATGTCTAAATTTAAGCGGTTCGTTTAATCCTCCGAATAAAGGTATTCCGCCACCTAAAATAGTTGGAATGGTCGTGATAATTAGCTCATCAATGAGATCTTGTTGAAGAAAGCTTTGTATGGTTTTTCCGCCATCAATGTAAAGGTTTTTAAAGCCCTGCTGAGCCAGTTGTTTGACGATATCTGTCAGTTCACCTCGTACAAGCGACACCTTATCTGAAAAGACTTTTGGTACATCTTTAAGCGTATTACTTAGTACAAAAACAGGTTTATTGTATGGCCATTCGCAATCAAATCCTTGGATTGTCTCAAAGGTATTACGTCCCATGATGATGGCATCTACGCGGGCCATAAAATCGGCGAACCCCAAGTCTGAACCTTCAGAGTTGGGTAAATCGTGTAGCCAGTCTAAGCAGTTGTTTTTACCCGCGATAAAGCCGTCTAGACTTGCCCCAATATAGACGATGTTTGCCATCTTATACTCCAATTGAACTCTAAACCATTTCAAGATAAAATAAATTCTACGGCGTAGAATTTATTTTATCTTAGCGAGAGTAAACAATGAGTGTCAAGGATAAGAAGCGTGGCCGACCGTTAGCTGAAGGTGAAGCACTAAGTCAGGAGCGGATCATACAAACAGCCAAATTGCAGATGAAGGAAAGCAGAAAAGTGCCTAGTATTCGAGCGTTGGCGAGCAGCCTAAATGTCGATGCGATGGCAATTTATCATTACTTTAAAAACAAACAGGCTTTGCTCGAAGCTTTGACCTGCTCTTTAGTCGATGAAATCTATGAACCTAGCTGCGCTGAAAAGTGGCAAACAGAACTACAAAAGCTCAGTGCAAGTTATTTACAGCTACTCGATGACTATCCAGGGTTGTTAACTGTGCTGCTGTCAATGGACTCAGTAGGTCCAGCTCAAGTATTTCAAACTCGATTTGAAGAAGTGACTCAAACGCTTGAATTACAAGGGCAGGCACAACAAGATGCGATTTGCTTACTGGTTGATTATTTACATGGGGTAGCACTCGCTATGGAGTGTAACCCAGATAGAGAAGCGTTAAATGTCTCGATGACAAGCGGTGCAATTGCACTAATTTGTAAAGCGATTGAGGCTTAAGTGTCATTGCGTTGTGGCGTTGTAAAGGGGCATTACAACACATAGAGGCGAAGTACCTGTTAGGGGCGCTTGAGATAACGGTTTGGAGTGGTGCCGATTATTTCTTTAAAATCTCTTATAAGGTGGGACTGATCGGTATAGTCCAACTGAGCAACAATATCTGCCATCGTAGTCACATTGGATTCAAGCAGTGCAAGTGCTTGGTGCAGGCGATACTTTCGAATTAGCCATTTAGGACTAAAACCTATGTAGTGTTGGCAAAGCCTTTGTATTTTTCGTATTGGCATGTCGCAGTGTTTAGCAAGTTGCTCAACCGTAAAAATATCGCTGTGATCTTGCAAGGTGTTGAGAATATATTCAGCCATAGCAGCACCTGTGCTTTGAGGGAGTGTAAACGACATTAAAAATTGTGATAGCACTTTTACCCGCTCTGCATCATCACTTGCCATGGTTAATGAAGAAACCAGCGGACTCGATGGCACATCGCAAAGATGCTCCCAAGAAAAGGTTTTATCGACACATGCCAAAGGGGTGATATTAAATTGCTCCACTAGGGCACCGACCCTAAATTTAACCCCCAAGAGCTGCCCTTTTCCACGCATTGTGTAATCGTATACTTTGCTTACAGGGCCAATAATTTTTATTTCATCGGTACTTTGCAGCAAATGAAAGTTGGGATCTGGTAAGTTTCTTTGTGTATGAGTTTTATTATCCGGCAAACACCAGTCGACAAACCAAAATTGCTCGACAAGATCTTTTAACTCTGTGCATGGGAAATACCGTCTAAGCTGGTAGTTTGGCGCGCTTTGTTGTTGGTGAAGTACGCCGTTGATTGGGCTAAGGTTAGATTTCATCGCTGCCTTGTTATGGATAGAGCTTATTGTTTGATGTCGTGTTTTTACAATACCAATTTTAAATTGCGTGCTAGATTTAAAACAAGCTGCATGAAACTGCAGAGCAAGGTCAAACTCTTCTACTATAAAATTAAGGGAAATGCGATGCAACTAACAGGTGTGTACGAAATTATCAATTGGCAAGAAACCACAGAAAAACAATTTGATGATGGTGCTAAACTCTCCAAAGCCGTGGTGAGCCTCAGTTATGAAGGCGAAATTGAAGGCAGTAGCGAAGTTTATTATCAGCTTCACTATACCGAAGAAGGAGATGTTGAGTTTAATGGCTTTGAAGCAGTAACCGGGGGCTTTTCTGGGCAACAAGGTAAGGTTGTATTGATGCACGATGGTCGTTTTAAGCACGGTAAAGCACATAGTAATTTTACGGTGGTACAGAGCGATGTTGACGCGATTGCGGTGGGTGACAAAGGGTCATTTGAGTCGACTGAGGGAAAAAAGGCAAACTACCAAATAACACATAACTGATAGCTTCAATGTTATTGGCGCTAGGCTAAGTAGCGGTGTCTTCTCATGTCTAGCGTGTACAGCGCATCAACTAACTCAGCAAAGTGACTAATGACGACATCTGCTTGCTCTGCGTAGTGAGGTTTGTCATTGGGGGCAAACAAGCATGACGGCATATTGGCGTTATGTGCTGCCTCTATATCGTAGAGGTAATCGCCAACATAAACACATTGATAAGGTGGCACTTGCCAGGTCTGAGCAACTTGCAGCAGTGCGGCTGGGTCTGGTTTGGCTGGCGCGTCGTCTCTCGTTAAAATCAATGGAATTGGCAATCCCGCTGTTTTAAGCTTCAATCGCGCCGCTTTTGCAAAGTTTCTGGTCACAACGGCAAGCGGGACACCCATTCTCGAAAGGTGCGCAACAGACTCCTTAACCCCAGGAATAACTTCACAGTGCTGTGCGTCACATAATTCATGTTGGTGGACGATGTTCATGGCCTCTTCACGCATGTAAGGTGAAGGCAATGTACTGATAAAACTGAGTAAGTCTTGCCCTACCGGACAGCCAATTTGTGCCCGAATAAGTGAGAAGTCGAGTTCAGATGTCACTAGTGTGCCATCTAGGTCAAAAATGATGCCTTTAACCGGTATCCTATCCATTTTTAATATCCTTTGGTTTCGCATGTGTACTGCGTAGCCCTACTTAAAGGTAGGTACGTAATTGAAGTTTGTAAAGATCAAGACGATGGAGTTTTGCTTTTGCGAGATGAGTGGCTCACTGAGGGTAACGGTGAGCCACTTTTTAGACTTTTCGAAGTTTTATGCGAGTTTGCGTAGTAGCCCTTGCGTGTTTTGTTTCATAGTGTTCGCCACCATAAAGTAACCAATCACAGCGACGAAAGTTGCGCCAGTTGCAGGCCCTAATAGCCAAATATAGGGGTGCAAGCGGCCATCTACATCGAATGTTTGGACTTGGATCACAAAAAGTGCAATGTCACTGACCACGGCAGCTACCAGCCCTGCTAATCCGCCAAGTAATAAAAACTCATAAAGCGTGGCGAGTTTTATCAAACGACCTTTGGCACCGAGTGTGCGCAAGATAACGATTTCTTGCATACGTTCGGCAAGGCTCGCCTGAACCTGAGAAATGAGCACCAAAGAACCGCTGATAAGCACGATACTAAGTACAAAGCTAATCGCCAGTGAGACTTGAGAAATCATCGACTGCGCCTGTTTGAGCTGGCTTTGAATGTCGATCATGCTAATTGTTGGATACGCTTTCAAAAACTGACTAATAACCTTAGTGTCAGCTATTTCAAGCTTGGCGGCAGTAAAGTAAGTCACTGGGAATTGGCCGGCGATTTTATCGTTAAATATCATCACAAAGTTAGGTTTCAGCGAGCCCCAATTGACACTACGTAAACTCGTTACTTTGGCTTCAATTGTTTGGCTATTGATTAGGAAGCTAAGCGTGTCCCCCACTTTTATCCCTACCCGCTCGGCAAGCCCTTGAGCGACGGAAACTTGAAGCGCATCAGAGTCGTCAAACCACTCGCCATCGACTACTTCATTGCCCGCTGGCAATTCATCTAGCCAGGTAAGGTTGAGCTCTCTCCCTACCCCTTCTCGTGCGTCTTCGTCTTTTTCTTCACCTTCTTGTAGTGAGACCCTGCGCGCAAATTCTTCGCCATTCAGCGCATTTACACGGCCCAAAAAGACGGGATAAAAATGTTCATGCTTGATACCACTTTCATCGAGTTTGCTTTGCATTGGCTGAATTTCTTGTTCCATGATATTGATAAAAAACGCATTGGGTGCGTCTTCTGGAACTTGCATCTGCCAATCTGAGATCATGTCATTTTTCAACACCACTAAAAACAACATTAATTTGATAGCCAGAGCAAAGCTAATAAGCTGTACTGCATTTGCATTGGCACGTTTTTGCAGTGTGGCAATGGCTAAAGACCAACTTGAGCCCGGGCTCAACCCTAGTTTTCTGCCCGCTGAAAATAATAGTCGTGAGATCACGTATAGCACGGCCATGAGTAGCAAGGTTGCGCCGAATAAAATCGCGGTGATCTTAATATCGCGACTAAATAGCCACATTAACCCAAAAATAGTTAACACTGAAAGCGCCATATGAATTCGGCTAATCGCGATGGTGTCTCCAAGGTTGCGTCTTAGGACGCGCAGCGGCGGGATATCAAATAAATCTAATAGTGGTTTTAATGAAAACATCATGGCGCACACCACACCCACGGCAATGCACAACAGCCAAGGCCTAAACCCTGCTTCAGGCAGGGCCGTATCCATAAAGTTAATTAGGTAAGCGGCTCCTATACTTTGCAGTCCGTAACCGATAGCAAGACCGGCTACAACGGAAAAAAAGGTCACTAAAGAAAGGTGTAAAAGATAAATACGGCGGATGGTTTTGCGACTACCACCGAGCGTTTTCATCATGGCGACGGGATCATATTGGCGCTCACAATAGCGCTTTGCAGAAACCGCCATCGCTACGGCAGCGAGCATGATCCCAAATAGTCCAGCAAGGAGCAAAAAGCTCTCTGAGCGAGCTAAGTTTTCACCCAAAGGTGATTGCCTGTCTTTTATTCCCTGCCAAGATTGGTTGCTCTTGAGTTGTGGCTTGAGCCAAGTGTAGTACTCTCCCAGCTGCTGCTCTGAGCCCGAAAATAGTAGGCGGTAAAATACTCGGCTTCCGGGTTGAATGGCTTTAGTCACCGCAATATCATCATAATTAATAAGGACGCGTTTGTTCCCCGCCAGCGAGAAGAAAGGGGCATCAGGCTCGCTAATAAGCACCTTACTCACGGTAAACTGCCCTGCCCCTATTTCTACCACGTCGCCAATGTTAAGGCCAAGGGAATAAAACAAGCCTTCGCTGAGCCATACATTGCCCTTTTTCGGAGCGGCTTGAACTTGGTAATTCTCACCATTAAGGCTATCTCTTAAAGTAAGCTTACCTCTAAGTGGATATGTCTCTGTCACTGCTTTTAGCGCGCCAAGTATTAACTCATCGTTGGCAAATAACATCGAGTCAAAATACACTTGCTTAGCGGTATTTAAGCCAAACTCTCGTGCTGTGGTCAGTACTCGGTCGTCGAAATCATGGTTGCTTGAAAGCCGCCTGTCAGCAGCAATAAAATCTGCGGATTTTTGTTCCAAATTCAAACGGATCCGCTCGGTAATGGAAGACAAGCTAAACACAGTCAATACTGCAAGCGCAATTGCAGCTAGGATGATGGTGAGCTCGCCTCGTCTAAATTCCCTAGAGAATAAAGTAAGTGCTAACTTAAACCACATTGACAGCCGCTCCTTGTTTTATTACTTCTAGTTTTCCAGCTTCAATATGAATAATGCGATCACACTGTTGAGCGAGTTGCTCATCATGGGTAACAAGCACCAAAGTGGTGCCATTCTCTTTGTTTAGGTCAAACAGCAAACGCTCGATAAGATGGCCGTTTTTACTGTCTAAATTGGCCGATGGCTCGTCGGCGAATAAGATTTTGGGTTTGCCAACAAAGGCTCTGGCGATGGCCACTCGTTGCTGTTCGCCACCCGAAAGTTGTGAAGGGTAGTGCGTTAGACGATGAGACAAGCCAACCTTTTCTAATAACTCTGTCGCTTGATTTTTTGCACCTTTGTCCCCAGCTAATTCAGCAGGAAGCATCACATTTTCAAGCGCCGTTAAGCTTTGCACTAACATAAATGACTGAAATACGAAGCCGACTTTTTCTGCTCGCAGTTGAGCTCGAGCTTCTTCATCCATTTTTTGCAATGATTCGCCATCTAAATGAACTTCTCCTTTGGATGCGATATCTAAGCCGGCAAGCAAACTAAGTAAGGTTGACTTACCAGAGCCTGAAGCGCCAACGATTGCCACGGACTCACCTGACTTGACAGTGAAATCGATATCACTAAGGATAGTGAGATTACCTTCGACGGTAGAGACCTGTTTAGTAAGGCCTTTTACTTGGATCATATTTAACTGAGAAAGCACTGACATGAAGTACTATTTCCTAAAGTTGTTGTTCATACTTGTTATTGTAATGACGCCGTTAAGCGCAAATGCCAAGCAAAAACTCATGATAGTTGGTGATAGCTTAAGCGCCGCTTATGGCCTGAAACAAGATGATGGTTGGGTTAAATTGTTACAAAATAAATACGAAACAGAACAAAATCCGATCGAAATTATCAATGTTAGCGTTAGCGGTCAAACAACAGGTAATGCTGTGGCAAAAATAAATCAGCAATTGAAAACGATTTCGCCTACTCATGTATTAATCGAGTTGGGCGGTAATGATGGCTTGCGCGGTTTCCCTGTAAAAAGGTTAAAGGCAAATCTCACACAGCTGGTGCAATCTAGTCAACAAGCAGGCGCCAACGTTGCTGTAATGGAAATCCAAATACCTCCTAACTTAGGTCCACGTTATACCAGTATGTTTACCGAGAGCTACCAACAAGTGACAGAGCAAACCGGTAGCTATCTAATGCCCTACTTTATGTTAGAAGTGGCGGACAAACCGGAGTTAATGCAAAACGATAACCTACACCCAAACAAAGAAGCACAACCTCTAATCCGCGACTTTATGTATCAAGAAATAAATCAATGGCTGACAAAGTAAGCATACTAAGCGCGAAAAAACCCGCTAAGAGCGCGGGTTTGGGTGTGTTTTAGTTTGAAACTTGAACGTAAAGCGATTACTTGAAGTTTGCGATGCTCGTTTTAGTCGCATCTACCGTTTTCCAAGCATATGATTGACCAACGACACCGTAAGGCACACCGCCAAGAGACCAGTTCGGGTTTGCGAAGTAGTCGTACTGTGTTGCATTACCAAATACATGTGGGTAAGCCATGATACTGGCGAAGTTGTCTTGTACACCGTGGCCCATGCCATCAACGTATACACCACCGCTGGTGTCACCTTGTTTGCGTGAATGCGCTAGACCTTGATTGTGGCCAAGTTCATGAACAAATGTTGTTGCACCACAATCGATACCTGTAATGCTGAACATACGGTTGCTCATGCTTGAATATAGGTTGCCATTGCTACCTTGACCTACCCAAGCTAGACCACATGTGATGTAGTTACCATTGCGCTCACCTGTACCAAGTACTGCGACCATATCTGCACGCCAAGTATTACGTAGGTTAGCTACATAGCTGCTGTTAGTCACAGAGTCTAACCAAGCACTCGTTGGTGTGATGTTGTAGTTACCTAAGTTTTGCGTACCTGCAAGGCGTAGTTGCAGATCGATACCGTTCTGGCTGTAAACTTGGTTTGTAAACGCAATCAACTGATTGATTTTAGTATTAATGTTTGATGTAGCAGCCGCTGACTGGTCAGTATAAAGAATACCGATATCAACGGTGACTGCTGATGCGCTTGCAGATAGAGCGAGTGCTGTTGCCAGCGATGCTGCCTTTACTGTTGTATTCATTGTTTTTCCTTTCTTTTAGTTAACGTTACTTTTGGGTTGAAAAATATCTTCCTTCACAGAAACTGAGTTATGTTCTGTTTCGTCATGACTATCATGCGGGTGCAGTTCTTCTTCTTTGTGAGAGCGATATAAGTCTCGCTTGGCTGCGATCCAGCCAAATTGGTCTTTTGATTCGAATACATAGTTGCCGCTTGGTGCGGTGAGTTGACCATATACGGCGTTTTTGCCTACCGTCAAAACGGTGGTATGGAAACGACCATCAGCACCAGTGACCTTACCAAAGACGCTTTTATCGCCGTTTTCTGCTAAGGATATGCCGGTCACTTCTGCTACAAATGACTCTTGTGTTTGCGGAATAAGCAATTCAAAGTTATCGCCGCCTTCTAATTTTCTGAGTGTAGGTAAGTCAAACTCAATATAAGCTTCATTGTTTAAGTCTTGTGGTAAAACCTTTGCGGCTGATAGCACGGCTTTTGCTTTATTCGATACCTTATTCACCGCATAAAAGTCGCTACTTTTTTGTATTGGCGCTGTTGTGGTGATGGCTTGCTTAGAACCTTGTTCAAGCGTGTCAAGCTCTAGTGTCGCCTTCGACTCATCTTCTGTGTTGTTCGAAACTTGAATTACATTTGCATGTGAAAGTTGAGCTTCAGGCATCATTTTCCAAAAAGCAATTCCAATAAAACCAACAAGTAATGCAACAATGAGCAATCGCATAATCCACCACGAATACGTTAATAAGTGGTGAAATACTATTCATTTTGCGGGTTTGTGATCAACTTTTAATTTACCAAGTGTTTTCATCTGGATTCATTAAAATTAAATATCTTCATGATATATATGTATAAATCTCATTAACAAATCTTTACAATGTGGTGTGGTTAAATGTGTTAAGTAGTGGGGTTGTCAAACTAATGTAACTAAAGTGTGTCTTTTTAAAGTAATTGATTAGATTGACTTTATTTTTTCAATTAGTGGCATTATTTATCTGTTAGTCTCTATCTAGTTGATTTGTATATTTAAAGTTTTCAGCTTTAGTTGACGCTTTTATTCATAGTCCTGATGCGTGTTCAGGGTATTTTGCCATTTGTTTTGAAAACTGTTGTTTGACTTGGTGAAGTAACTGATCTGGAGTGAGCTCTGTAGTATTGTTAATCGCCGGCATAACAACAAAAGTTTTACTACGGTAGTCTATTGCCATAGGCACAATGGGGACTTCGGCGGATTGTGCTATGTAGATAAAACCTTTTTTCCATTCTGAGGTGTATTTACGAGTCCCTTCTGGGGCTAGGCCCAAAATTAATTGGTCGTTGGCATTGAAGATATCGCGAACCTGCGCGACCATACCATGAGGTGTATCTCGCCTAACCGGAATACCGCCCCATTTACGTAATAGCCAGCCAAATGGTGGGATAAAAATGGTGTGCTTGCCTAAAAAACGAATTTCAACATCAAGTGCAAGCTTGACAGCAATGCCAATAAAGAAATCCCAGTTTGATGTATGCGGCGCGACGGCTGCTACGAATTTGTCTTCACTTGGGAAAGTGCCAGCTATCCTCCATCCCATCATCTTAAGCATCAAGTTTCCAAGTTTTCGACCAATAGGGCTGTTCGAGCGTGGGATATTAGGTGGAATATTGATCAAGGTATCGGCCTTCTTTGTTTTTATTATTTATTGATGGTGAATTTATTTTAGTTGACAACTTTAGGTAGCCAGCGCTGGTGTACGATACCATCGTGTAAAATGAACTACTGAATAGGCAGAGAAATCTACAAAAGCATGATTGAACTAATGTCGATCCCTTACTGCTGTATCCCCGCCCCAGATTAATTAACCAAAGCCGATAATTCAAGTTTCAATAGCTTGTCGCTCTGAGCTAGGTTTAGTTGGGTGATATGCACTGGTGGATAGGTTGCCAAGTATATTTGGGGTTAAACAGGGTATCCCTTGTGTGGCCACTCAAGTTTGGGTTTTGCAGTTTTAATGCTTTTCTCTCTTCAAATTTAGCTTTTGCAATGGCTTCACGAGTAATTGGGTGATTGAAAAACAGTTTATCAAACGAGCCGTCTTCTATTGCTTTGTTGAGGCCATAGGTAAGGCGCTCCTTGAGTCGACGGTTGTTTTTATTGACGAAAAAATACATGGCGGTGGGATAACAAAATGCGAACTTGGATTCTACCACTGCACTATTCATACTTTGTAACTCCGTCCATGGTTCGTGAAGCGCACGAGGAAAGAGCTCAAAGCGCTTTTCTTCTAGCATTTTAGGTAATAGGGCTGCCATGCTAGTAACCACAACAAAGCCATTTTTTTCGTAGATTGAGGTATCAGGCCAATCGATACCACTGCCAAGCGTGAAGCTCATTAATTGGGCGGGTGAGTTAAGTAGGGAGAGTCTTTCCTCGGTATCTTTATGGATAAGAAATAAACGCGCCCCCATCATCCCTTTAAGTAACGGCACATATACCGTTGCTAAACTTTTTTCCCGTTGGATTGACGTCATGCTCCAGTGAACATCTAAAAGCTTCCCTTGCTCCAAAATTTCTAAGGTGCGTCCTTGGGGGGTGTGATCGAAAGAGTTTTCAATGAGTTGGTAAGCGCCGTATTTATCGCGGCTCTTATTTAGAGCCAGTCTTAACAGCGCGATGTAGTAGTCTTGTTTGGGATCGGCAAATTCTTTAGAGATGTTATAGCGCACAAGATCGCTTGCACAGACGCTATATGACGTTAGTAATATGAAGGTTAAAACCAGCTTTATTGAGGCTATCATTCCTTTTCCTCGTCGCGCGTTCACAATGTATGCTTTAACTTTAGCGCAGAACATGAGTTGATAAAGTAAAAAAGACACCGAAGTGCCTTTTTACTTTAGCGAGTTAGATAACCTAAAACGTGACGCTTAGCCAATCATCATTGCCATCAAAGTGCAGCGACCTGACTTTTCCTTTGCCTTCGAAGTTTACTAAATTGACTTGTTCTGACCACACATCTCTGAGTGCATTGTGACGCATTTTAAGCTCTGTTATTGGTGAGAACAGCGGGGTTTCTTGATATACCCAAAAGAATTGGCCATCGATTTCCGCACCAACCAAATTTAAAGGCAGCACTTTCCCTGCGCCTGTTTTGATTTTAACGTGCTTACTGACATAATCCGCAAAGCTTGCTCTATCTGCAGCATTGTTAAAGATGTCGGCATTTTGACTCAGTAGGCTCTCTATCGCATGCTCAGTATCATGGAGATAAAATCTGTGCATGATCTCGATATTGCCACTGCGTTCGTTAAATAAAACAGTGGTGATCGCTGCTTTTAATTGGTGCGCCTGACAAAGCGGCGAAATCAGCACCAGTAAACAGGCTAAGCGCCAGGTTTTCATTAGTTATCCTTTTTCTCTTCGAATGGTTTTAGCTCGGCTTTCACGTCTTGCATGATATCGCGATACACTTTACCTTCACGCTCTTTCTTTTTATAGAGTTCTAGGCGGGATTCTATAATGCGCCTTGGGTAATGGTTATTCTCGATATCAACGTCAGCAGTTTCCCATCGCGGATCAACAGTCACGGATGCAAGCGGCTTATCTTTATCTGTAATAATTAGCTTGCTGACGTTACGGGCATTGCGACGCCAAATCTCGGCAGGGATAGTTCGCTCTTCTTTGCTACCATCTTGGTACGTGAGCTCAAGTAAGATTGGCATCACGAGTCCACCGACATTACTAAACTTAAGCACATAATAGTTTTTGTCTTCTTTTACCGCGCGCTCAAGGGTACGTTTTTCCCAAGGTTTAAGCTCAGATAAAAACTCACGATACTCATTTCGTTCTTCATTGGTTACCGTAAACTGGTCATTACTATCGTAAAAGTCTGTTATGTCTTGGTTTTTATCAATCCAAAGTGCGCGCCCTTGTTCTTGATTGCGTTTGACGAACAACGAGATTGGTTTGTTCTTTTCAAACTCACGTAGGCGGCCAAAGTCAATGTCTGGGTTTTTGGTGTCTAACCGCAATTGATAGATTTTATCTAATGAGATATCGACATGATCTGTGCTGTAAAACCAGCCACGCCAGAACCAATCTAAATCGACCCCAGAAGCTTCCTCCATCGTTCTAAAGAAGTCGGCGGGCGTTGGGCGTTTATATTTCCAGCGTAGGGCATATTCTTTAAATGCAAAATCGAATAGCTCACGACCTAAAATCACCTCGCGCAGAATATTAAGCGCTGCAGCAGGTTTAGTGTAGGCATTTGGACCGAGGTGCAATACGCTGTCTGATTGCGTCATGATTGGAGACTGATCTTCAGATTTCATGTAGGCAGCAACATCTCTTGGCTCAACGCCCCAAGGAATGGTGGGATCCCATTCGCGGCCAGCAACGCCATCTAAAAAGCTATTGAGACCTTCGTCCATCCATGTCCATTGGCGCTCGTCTGAGTTGACTATCATGGGGAAGTAGATATGCCCCACTTCGTGAATGACAACGCCGATTAAAAAACGTTTCTCGGCCAGTGAATAGGTGCGAGAGCCATCATCTTGCAATTTCGTACGCGGACCATTGAAAGTGATCATCGGATATTCCATCCCACCGACAGGACCATTTACCGATTGCGCGGTTGGATAGGGGTAATCAAACGAGAAGCGTGAATAGACTTCCATGGTATGAATAACGGCTTCGGTGGAGTATTTTTTCCACAAGTCCCCCCCTCTTTGGGGAAAAATGACATGGCCATCACGAGCGGCTGTTCGTCACCACCTTGCTGATAGCCTTTAGCATCCCACATAAATTTACGTGATGAAGCCCACGCAAAATCGCGCACATTTTTGGCCTTAAAGCGCCACGTTTTGGTGTCATCTGTGCCGGCTTTTTCGTTCTCTAGCGCTTCTTCTTCAGTAACGACAAATACCGGGCGTTTTGCTGTTTTTGCTTGCGCTAGTCTGTCACGCTGGGTTTTGCTCAGAACTTGCTTTGGGTTATCTAACTCACCGGTTGCAGAAACGATATGATCGGCCGGCACCGTGATTTCAACGTCGTAGTCACCAAATTCGAGCGTGAACTCACCACTGCCAAGAAACGCCTTATTGGTCCAAGCTTCATAATCTGTATACGCCGTTAGACGAGGGAACCATTGCGCGAGCAAAAAGATGTCATTACCATCTTTTTCAAAGTGCTCATAACCCGAACGTGCGCCAACCGCATCTTCTTCAACAATATTAAAGGCGAAGTCCATACTAAATTGTAGCTCTTTACCTGGTTTGAGCGGTTCGTTTAGGTCAACACGCATCATGGTATCGACAATCGTGATCTTGAGCGGTTTACCGCGACCGTCCTTGACATTATTAATGACAAAACCAAGTTCTGTGTCATCCATAAACTGCTGGCGTCTGAGTTGATTTAGTGAAATTTTTGCGTGTTTTGTAACCGGATTACTCTGTAATTCGTTCCCAAAGGTTGCAGTGCGTTCAGCGATTGAATCGTTTTTGAAGATATTTTGGTCTAATTGTAGCCATAAATATTTGAGGGTGTGAGGAGAGTTATTTTTGTAATGTATGGTCTGCGTAGCGGTTAATCTTTTGGCTTTCTCGTCCAAATTTACATCAATATCATAATCCACCTTTTGTTGCCAATAACGCTCTCCGGGCTCACCGGCTGCGCTGCGGTAGATATTTGGGGTCGGTAAAGTCTCGTCTAATTGGCGAAACTTATCTTCAAAATGCCCTTTGGTTTGTGAAATGGCGCTGGCGTGTGCGACACCGGATAGCGCGAGTGCAACCAATAAAGGCATAGCTGGTGTTGATTTTTTCATTGTTATTTCCCGTTTTATCATGCCAAGGCATTGACCGATAAACATTTTTATTTCAGTTTTTTGCTCTGAGTGAGTAGAGGGGATTTACATGGTGACAAAGGAAGACAAATAAAACCTTCTACGTGTCAATAAACTGACAAATAAAAACACATAAATCAAAGTTTTGAGATAAAGTAACAAGATTTAGGCACGACTGAAATTACGCTGTTTTGAGTGTTTTTTAATCTGTTGTTTTTGATAGAAAAAATACAATGCTCAAAAAAATTAATTTGTATGCCAAAAAGGTATTTTGCTGGGTTATTGTCTACATTTTATAAATAAATAAAGAAAACAAAATTAGTTGTTGATATTGACCCAAGTTTGTCTTTAAAATCGCGCACTTTACAATCTCTGGGTAAAACTGGCGTTAGTTTTGCTCTGTACTAAATACCCGTTTAGCGAATCGAATGTGGTGGGCAGTATGGATTTCTACATACTAAAAAAACAAGAGAAGTTTGTTGCAATTCCTGCAGACGAACAAAACTGTAAAGATTATTTAGATGACGGCTATTTTTATGTTGATAAAGTAGCTGCCTGTAACGAGAAATCGGCGATTAAACGCGTGCAAGATAAGCATAGTCGTGTTTTCAAGTTACCTGCTAAATTCTTTTTACTGGCATTACCTATAATCATTTTTGCTTGGTGGCAGTTGACTCACTAAGCTGTTAAAGCGTCAATATTCACAAGACGAATATTGCTCGACGATGCTATATTAGCGTTTCTATAGGAAAAGGAACGCTAAATGAAGGTTTTACACACGTCTGACTGGCACTTAGGGCAATCGTTTTACGAGCATGATCGCAGTGAAGAGCATCAGCTGTTTTTAGACTGGCTATGCGATGCGCTGGTTGAACAGCAAGTCGATGTACTGTTGATCAGCGGTGATATTTTTCATACCGCAACACCGCCCGCCAGTGCTGAAAAGCAACTGTATACCTTTATCCAAAAAGCATCTCAACTGTGCCCTCAGCTGCACATTATTCTGATTGCAGGCAACCACGATTCCGCTAATCGCATTGAAACCGCAAAACCACTCTTAACCTTATTCAACACCCATGTTATTGGACGCTTTAACAAACAAGCGCCTGAACAAGTTGTTATCGATTTACCTATCGCAGCGCAGCATATGCATGTTGTGGCAATGCCATTTTTGCGCAGTGCTGATTTACCAAAAGCGCTAGATGACGAGTTTGACTATCAAACCGGGGTGCAATTAGCTTATCAGCATGCGCTAAGCACGATAGAAGAAGTGAAAGGTCCTATTGTGCTAATGGGGCATCTGCACGCCATGGGGGGAACGATTTCTGAAGATTCTGAGCGTAACCTCAACATTGGCGGTTTTGATGCGGTATCTGCAGGCGTGTTTGGCGAGCAGTTTGACTATGTTGCGTTAGGTCATTTACATAAAGCGCAAACCGTCGCTAAGCAAAGTGCTATCAGATACTGCGGCACACCTTTGCCAATGTCATTTTCCGAACGCAATTATAAGCATCAGGTATTGCTCGCTGAATTTAACGAGCAAGGTCTGGTCGATGTAAACCCCCTTTACGTTCCCCGTTTTAAAGATGTGTTATATATCCCTGAAGATGGTGCAAAGCGCTTGACTGAATTATGCGAAGCTATCGCGGCGCAGGATTTTAGCAAGTTCGATAGCGCTCCCTATATTCGCTTAAAATTATCTGCAGCGGAAACCAATAGCCGCTTTCGAGCCGAGATTGATGAAGCGCTAAAAGGAAAGGATATTAAGTTTTGTGGTATTGAGCGGGTGTCTAAAGGCGCAGCTACCAGTGAGTGGTTGTTTGAAGATTTGGGCAAAGTTGAATCGTTATCGCCCAATACCTTGTTGGATATTGCCTATCGCGAAATTGAACCAGAGCAGGAAAAAGCACCCGCGACATTACATGAAAAGTTAGCAGAAGTGATCGCGAGCATGGAGGAGTAGTGCAATGAAACTTGAAAAAATATTAATCACCAACCTTGCCTCTATAGAAAGTGCAGAAGTCGACTTTACTGCGGCACCACTCAAAGACACCGGTCTTTATGCCATTACTGGTGATACAGGGGCGGGAAAAAGCACTTTACTGGATGCGGTTTGCCTTGCATTTTATGGCAAAACCGCACGGTTAAAATCGGACGACAAAGAGAAAGTTGCCTTTAATGGCGATAACATTAAGTTAAACGACCCGCGAAACTTATTGCGTCGGGGCTGTGTTGCGGCATCTGCTAGCGTGGTTTTTATTGCTCAAGATAGCAAACGTTATCAAGCTATTTGGTCGGTAGAGCGCGCTAGAAAAAGCCCTAAAGGTAATTTAAAAACCGCCACTATTGAGTTGTTTAGCCTACCTGATATGACCCTAGTCTGTGAGAAGAAAAAAGAAACAGAACAAAGAATCGAACAGCTAGTCGGGCTTAACTTTGAACAGTTTACTCGAGCTGTGCTGCTTGCTCAGCATGAATTTTCCGCGTTTTTGAAGGCAGGGGGAGATGAACGGGCTCAGTTACTAGAATGTCTTACGGGTACCGAAAAGTTCAGCAATATCGGTAAAGCGGTTTTTGAAGCGCACAAACAAAAGAAAGTCGAGCTGCAATCCCTGCAAGATAGGCTAGGTCAAATTGTGCTTTTGTCACCAGAGCAGATTACCGAACTTGAAGCACAAAAGTTGGGATTGCTTGATACAAGAAATCGACAACAAGAAACAAGCACAAAGCTGCAAGCTCAGCTGCAATGGCTCGCGGATGTCGAGCTAAGAAAGCAAAAAATAGCTGAGGTGGAACACACGCTAAAAATGCTTGAGCAGCAAATAGAAGAGGGAAAGCCACAGCAGGAATATGCGCAGCAAGTCTTAAAAGCCAATGAGATGCGTGATAACCGCGAGCAGCATGAGCTGGCGGATAAGCGCGTTGCGCAGCTATCTCAAGAACGACTAGCACTGCAGCAACAAGATTTTGAATCCACTATTACAACGCTCAAAGCAAAACAGCAGCAACTGGAACAGCAGCTTATTACGCAGCAAGCCAATTTTTTAAAGTTAGAACCAAGCTTTAACACCATTCGTCTATTGGATGAAAAGCTGAGTCTACACAAAGCGCAAGAACGAGAAACTAAGCCTTATCTCGATAAGCACGCCAATCTTATTGCGCAACATGAGGCTGCGATACAGAAGTATCAAGTGCAACAAGGCGAAATCGCTACTGAATTAAAGCAGCTAGAGCATGAGCAAGCGAACTTGCACTCAGTTAGCAATATTGCCGGGCAATGGAGCGTGGTTCAACCTCAATTCGATGATCTGCAAAAGTACCAACAACAACGCAACGATCATGAAACCCAGTTGCAAAAATTACCGAACGAACAGCAAGCGTTAGGTACACAATTGAGCAAACATGAGGCTGAGGTACAGCACCTACAAAAGGTTTACGACACCGAAGCCAGCGCGCTCTCAGCGTTAAAAGAAGCACTCGCACCTTTGACTCAACAAGACCTAAATTTGGCATTGCAGAACTGGTCTCTATGCGTGCAAGCCTATCGTAGTATCGAAGAAGGGGATGCCTTGCTGCATCAGTTACGATCGCAACAAACTCAACATCATATTGGCTTGGAAAGGCTTGAGATACTGATCCGAGATACCAAGCAGCAAGACGAGTTGTCTAAGCAGCGCCTAGCCCTAACTCGTGATAACTTGGAGCAAGTGCAGTTACGCGCAAGTGAGCGGATCAGCGATTTACGCTCTCAACTGCGGGCAGGGCAAGAATGCATGGTGTGTGGCTCAAAAGAACATCCTTATGGTGTGGAGCACATCGATGCCCACTGGGAACAGCTACTATCGGATTTTCGGTCTCAGTATCAAGCTGCTGAGCAAGCTCGTGAACAAGTGTTGCAGCGTTATAATCAGCAAGTCGGTGAAAAGGAGCGTGAGAATGCGCTATGGCAGTCAGTCACTCAGGAAATTGCTCACTGCACTAAGCAAATAAATGAGAATCGCGCTCGACTAGACGCGTTGAGCGATGAGTATAAAGTTGGCAGCGCTGAGCAAGCTGAATTGCAACTCGTGAGTATTCAGTCACGGCTAAATGAACTATCCAAGTTACGCAATAATATCGACCGCCAGTGGCAATCGGTTCAGCAGGCACAACAACACCTCGAGCAGGCTAAACATAAAGGGCAGGCACTTCAGCAGCAGCACCATGATTTAGGCAATCATATTGCCTTTTTGCGAACCGAATATGAGCAGCTATCACAGACAGTAGACGCCTTACGCAATCGACTTGAAGCGTTAATTTCCGATAAGTCGTGGTGGCAAAACTTTGATTCATCTCCTCAAGCTGCCATTAGCCAACTTAAAACGGGGGTGCAAACTTGGCTAAAAACCACCGAGCGTACAGATGCGTTAACGGCGAATAAAGTTCAGCTTGAGCATCAATTACATCTTGTCAGTCAACAAAAACAAGATGAGGCGCAGCGGCTTGAAGAATTAGAACATACGCTTTTACAACATCAGCAGAATATTGAACGCCTCAATCGCGAACGTACTGAATACTTACCACAGCAGCACACCAGATTAGATGATTGGATTGCAGAGCTGAAGCAGCAAGAACAGCAAAGCCGAGAGCAGATCACACAAACCCAGTTGGCGCTGAGCCAAACCGAAGCACAACGTGAAAAGACCCAACACAGTCTGACCCAGCTAGAAAAGCAAATTGCCGAGCAAACATCGCGGTTGCAGCAGCTTAATGCGCGCTTTGAACAATGGTTGCTCGACCAGCAAGGGCAACTAGACAAAGTAAAAGTACTAGCGTTACTTGAGGTTTCGTTGGATGAAGTGCGAGCGAATTTAGAAAAGTGTGCGCAAGTTCAGCAAGCCTTTCAAAACACTAAGCTGCAGCTTAGTCATCAGCGTGAAGAACTCAGCCAACTTGAAAATAAGTACCCTGATGGAGTTGATAGTGAACAAGTTAAGCAAAGTCATGCCGAGACGACGCAAGCACTTGAACAAACTCAAAATCAGTTACTACAAGTGCAAAGTGCATTAGAGGTCGATGCTCAGAATAAACAACAGTTCTCTTTGCAAGCGGCAAATCTCGCTCAGTTGCAACAAGACTACGAGCAATGGCATTTGCTAGATAAGCTATTAGGCGACGCAACAGGCAAAAAGTTGCGTAATTGGGCGCAAACGCAAACGTTAAAAATCTTATTGCAGTATGCTAACCAGCAATTGCATACGCTTTCTAGACGTTATCTGCTTACCAATATCGAGCAATCTTTAGAAATTGCGGTCATAGATAAAGACATGGCTGACGAACAACGTAGCGTCAACACCTTATCTGGAGGAGAGTCCTTCTTGGTATCTTTATCTTTAGCACTTGGACTTGCCGCGCTTTCATCAAATAAAGTGCAAATACATTCATTATTCATTGATGAAGGGTTTGGTACGTTAGACCCCGAGACGCTAGGTGTCGCAATTGATGCACTAGACGCGTTGCAATCACAAGGCCGCAAGGTTGGCGTGATCTCGCATGTTGCTCAGATGAGCGAGCGGATTGCCACCCGAATCCATGTGAATAAACAGCCGGGAGGCTACTCATCTTTAAATTTAGTACCACAAACATAAGGAAATTTGGATGCCGACTTTTACGGGCGAAGAAGCCCAAAACTACGACTCTAGGATCACAAAACTGGTGCCAGGTTATGCGTTAATTCACCAACTTACCGGGGCGCAACTTTTAGCACTTTACCCAGATAGCGCAACCATTTTGGTTGTGGGTGCAGGGACAGGCAAAGAAATTGTAGAGCTTGCTCAGCTAAACCCAAGTTGGCGGTTTATAGCGCAAGATGTATCTGCTGATATGTTGGCGATTGCAGATCAGCATTTTACTAAGTTGGGCCTACAGGAGCGTGTGCAGATCCATCATGGCGCGATTTCACCACAGGCCTACCAAGCGGATGCAGTACTGTGCTTGCTGGTGATGCACTTTGTAAAAGATAACGGCGATAAAGCAAGCTTGTTTAAACAAATGAGTGAGCAGCTAAAGTCGAATGGACGCCTTTTTATTGCCGACTTAGAAAAACCTGTGACAAGCTTTGAACGTGAAGCGCAATTAATCGTTTGCAAACAACTTGGGCTGACAGATGTTGGCGAGCAGCGTATGAGGGTGAATTTAGAACATGAGTTTTACCCCGTGGATAAAATGCGCCTTGCAGAGCTGCTAGACATCGCAGGGTTTGGCATTGCCAAACCTTTCTTTAAAGCCCTTGGCTTTGCGGGCTTTGTGGTAGATAAGCAGTAGCTTTTTTATCTAAATAACCTGAGCTTCGGATAAATCAGCCAGACCATATTCGGGTGTGGCCTTTCCTTTCTTACTTTTTCAACGTAGCTTGTATTAAGTTAGTAAAATAGTGATCTATACCAAGTCAATTGCTGCACCACCACTGGCGTCACCGCGCTTTATCTAACCTCAGGTCATTTACTTCTAAAAGGTTAGTAAAACTTTGATCTCAATGACGAAGATACAGGAAGTAGATCAGTATTTTACTTAGTAAAAATTTGATCTCTTCACAACTTGGCATGCAGTTTAGTCGCCGCCTAATATCTAACCTTGTCTTATTATTCCCACTAACTTATTGATTTTTATATCACTAAGTTGGCGATAATCCAAAAATGGCGAAATGATAAGGCGCAAGTTATAGTCAATGGCGAACTCATCATCTAGCCAAATTAGATTGTTAGTAAAAACCTGATCTCTGAGCAATGATTTCGCGTAGGTGCGTCCTGCAATAATATGCCAATCGTATGTTTTTGCTGAAAAATCAGGCGTTGAGAAGAGCAGGGCTTCTTGACTTGAAGCTTGAAGTAATGCGCTATCACGATATGACTGCCAAGTTGAATAGTTAGTAATATCGTGATCTGGCAGTCTTGCAGCAAATAAAAACTTGGCAAAAACATTGAAGATTTTCCGCCAACCATTGCCACAATGCGCATTAATATGTTCGATCTCCCCACTCGCTAACGCACTGACTTGTATTAAATTATTATAAGGTTCTATGCGTGGTGGATGTTCAATATAAAACGCAACTTTACCCGTTGCTACACCCAAACCATGAGTTAGTATTTTTTTGCTCTGTGCTGTATTAATCATACTTTGCTGCGATCTATTCATTTACACGTAAGTTTAAAATAAATAAGGTGAAATTGGCATGGTAAGGGTTTGAATTAAATTTTGCTTTTACTAGGGCCTGATTGGCATTTCTAATGCGTTATCGCCTGACTCACATAGAATAACTATGCTACACAGGCTCTTCCTTGTATAAATGGCAATCAAACTGCTGCAAAAACAAACTTTAAAGATCAACAGGCCCTAGGTAAAAATCGAACCTATCGTTAATCTTAGTGTTTGGTTACTACGTATGACATCAAGATGGAATATGGAGAACTTATATGAAAGTACCACAGTTATTTTTCACAGCGATTTTAGTGCTTGCAGTTTCAGCATGCACAGGGCTGCCTGAGGGCATTAAACCAGTTAAAGACTTTAATGTTGAGCGCTATACGGGCACTTGGTATGAAATCGCGCGATTAGATCATTCATTTGAAAGGGGAATGCAGAACGTCACGGCAACGTATAGCCAAAATCCTGATGGTTCAATTAAAGTCGTAAATAGGGGATATGTAACAGAGGAAGGAGAGTGGAAAGAAGCGGTTGGCAAAGCTAAGTTTGTTGCAAATGATGAAATAGCGCATTTGAAAGTGTCATTTTTTGGTCCATTTTATGGCAGTTATGTGGTATTCGAGTTAGATGAAGATTACCAGTATGCATTTGTTACCAGCTACAATCGTGATTACCTTTGGTTGCTTTCTAGAGCACCTAAAGTGCCCGATACCGTAATGAATCAGTTTAAAACCATGTCAGAACAATATGGTTTTAACACCAATGAACTTATCTATATGAGACACGAACCCGTTCAAAAAGAATAGTGTAAACCCCCTTTACACTAAAGTTCCTTTTGTGGGTACTTTAACTTACTAACAAAAGGGAGGCTGTATGTGAGTTGAGTCTAAGTGTCTTATTCCTGTAGGAAATGGTTAATAAATCATTCAGTCAACTGTAACAGGAACACTTCACACTGTTGCACGCTTTACAAAAAATAATACTTAGGAACTGGAGTAACTCATGAAGCGTGTAGCATATTCTCTTATTGCAGCGGCAGTTGCAATGGCACTTACAGCCTGTGATGGTGACGACGGAGCACAAGGTCCTGCGGGTCCTCAAGGTGAGCAGGGTACTGCTGGCCAAGATGGTGCAAACGGTACTAATGGCTCAAATGGTACAAACGGCACAAATGGACAAAATGGTACTGACGGCCAGGACGGTCAAAATGGACAAGACGGCCAAAATGGTCGTGATGGTAGTTACAGCGTACCTGGCCTTGTTCGCATCGCAACCGTCCCTGCTGGTGCTGAAGTAACTGGTCTATTTCTTTCTGAAGGGGGTGACTTGTTCTTCAATGTTCAGCACCCAAATGATACCAACACAGCTACTGATAAGTTCAATAGCAAGCCATTCAATACGGGTACTGTCGGTGTACTAACCGGTGTGAACTTTAATAATTTACCTGCAAATATCCCAAGCGCGCCAGTTCCTGCTTCGACCATGGAACAACAAACCGTGATTTCTGCAATTGGTCAATATCAAATTCTAGGCCAAACAGGTGATACATTCGCAAACCTTGGCACTAAGGGGTTAGCAGGTGGTTTGGGTGTACATTACAGCATCACAACTGGTGAAGAAATCATTAAAAATGATAACCCTGATTTCAATGGTTATATTCCAGTCGATGCAAATACAGGTTACCTATTCACAAACTGGGAAGCGTACCCAGGTGGTGTCAGTCGTTTGAAAATGAGTAAAGCGACAACGGGTAAATGGTCAATCGAAGAAGCCATGATGGTAGACTTTGACGGTGTTAAAGGCACTGCTGCTAACTGCTTTGGTTCAGTATCACCTTGGGGCACACCGCTGACTTCGGAAGAATGGATTGTCTGGTCTGAAGTTGATTCAACACAAGATCCACAGTGGAATAACCCTGCTGAAACAGGTAATGACACAATGGAAGCGTTAATGGCACCTGATTTCCCTAACCCTTATCGCTACGGTTACATTGCAGAAATCAAAAATCCTACAACCGAAACGCCTGATGTTGTAAAACACTTTACAATCGGTCGTTATGAGCATGAAAACTCAGTTGTAATGCCTGACCGTCGTACTGTCTATTCCTCACAAGATGATACCGGTGGCGTACTATTTAAATTTGTTGCAGATCAACCAGAAGACTTAAGTGCAGGTACCCTATACGCAGCAAAGCTAACTCAAGATGCAGGCCTTACCGATCCGGCTGTAACTGGCTTTGACATTAGCTGGGTTGAGCTTGGTAGCGGCAGTAATGCACAGATTGAAACTTGGGTGGCCGAATACGACGGCATCAATGAGACTGACTATGTTGAAGGTCAAACAAGCTATCTGTCTGTTGCTGATGTAAAAGCGTGGGCAGAAGGCGCTGCAACTTATCCAACTGTTGCAAACGGTGGCGGTAAAGTAACGGCAGGTAAAGCGATGGACAACCGTGCTATCTTCCTTGAGTCTCGTCAGGCTGCACGCCAAAAAGGCGCTACGGCTGAATGGCGTAAACTTGAAGGCTTAAGCATCAACCATAACCGCGTACTTGAGGCGGTAACTGGTCAAGATGTTGTTGCCGGTGAGGTGGTAGATAAAGCCTATATGTATATCGGTATCTCGGATATCGACAACACCATGATTGATGGCGAAGGTGACATGCAGCTTTCTGCGCGTGTTAAAGATTGTGGCGGTGTATACCGTGCTCATATCGATAACAACTATAACTTAACTCGCATTGAACCGGTTGTCATGGGGGCAACTTACCGCTCGTCACTAACTGGCGCTGAGCGTTGTGACGTCAATCAGCTTTCGCAGCCTGATAACGTAATCGTAATGGAAGATGGTCGCATCATCATTGGTGAAGATGGCTTCCAAGAAAACAACACGCTTTGGCTTTATGACCCTAAAGCAAAATAATTAAGCAAGTAGCAGCGCACTTCATGGTGCGCTGCTTTTTTTTAGCAAAATTTTGGAGTCATAAAAATGAAATACGTTAGCCTAACTCTAGTGGCATTGACGAGCGTAGCCTTGTTTGGTTGTAATGATGAACAGACTCAAGGGCTAACCAATACCGCACTTATGTCGGCGCAAACTACAACACCTTATAAGCAGGGTGATGATATTCCTGCGGCCGCATTTATGCAGCACAATGAAGTCTATAACCCTGAATCAGTGATCCCCCCTCAGTGTTACACCAAAACGGATGGCGTGAATAACCCTTGCTATGCCTGCCATCAATCATATGATGAAAAAAACCGACCAAACATGATGCGTGATGCCAATTTACAAGGCGCCTATGAGTTTTCCGATCTTGGATTTAAAAACCACTGGAAAAATTTGTTTAAAGATCGTTCTGAGCTTATCAAAGGTATCTCAGATCAAGATATTACTAACTGGGTCAACCAAGATAATTACAGCCCTTTCATCGAAAAACTAAAAAATAACCCTGACTGGAAAGGTGAGATTACCCCGCTTAACAACTTGGCATATCCGGAAAAAGCCTTCGATGAGCTTGGTATAGCAAAAGACGGCAGTGGCTGGGTGGCATTCAATTATAAGCCTTTTCCTAGTACTTTCTGGCCAACCAATGGCTCTACAGGAGATGTCATGATCCGCCTTGCTGACGTCTTCAGAGAAAAGGGCGAAACGTATAATCAGGACGTTTACCTTGCCAACTTAAGTCTGGTTGAAATGGCTGTAAAGGGGCTTGACGAAATATCAACGCCAGTGATTTCTGAATCGCGAGTTGGCGTAGATTTGAATGGTGATGGCAAACTCACACAAATCACCAGCATGCTGCGCAGTGAACGTTACCTTGGTGATGCCAATACTATCGAGCTTGCTCATCAGTTATACCCACAAGACACTGAGTTTTTACACACCGTTCGGTATATTGGGGTAGATGATAACGGCCAAGTATTTAATGCGCCAAGAATGAAAGAAGTGCGCTACATGAAGAAGCACAACTTTAAATCCAAACAATCACTCGGTGCTGCCTACTACAGAGAAGCGAAAGAAAAGTCATTCGAAAATTACCCACAAACGCTTTATTTGGGCGACCAAGGGATCAATAACAACTTTGGTTGGACGATTAACGGTTATATTGAAGACAAAAATGGTGCACTTCGTCCACAACATGAGCAAGAGCTTGCTTTTTGTAATGGTTGTCACAAAACCATTGGCTCAACCTATGACCAAACCTTCTCGTTTGCGCGTAAAGTCGAAGGCAAACTGGGTTGGGGTTATATCAATTTAAAAGAGATGCAAGATGTACCTAACAAAGGCGAAGAGCAGGGGGAGTTCTTGACCTATATGATGCGTGTTGGCGGCGGTGATGAGTTTAGGCAAAACCAAGAGATGCTAATGCGCTGGTTTAACGAAGATGGCACGGTAAACAGCAAAAAAGTGCAGTCTGCGAAAAACCTTTATGAATTGATCACACCATCAAAACCACGTGCGCTGGCACTGAATAAAGCCTACTTGACCATTGTCAAAGAGCAAAGTTACCTATTCGGTCGTGACGCCACTATAGTAAAAGCGCGTAATGTGCTTGAACAAGTCGATGATTCTCAACAGCCTCTAGAGCCAGAGCACCGATATGTATGGGATATGCAGCTGGATTGGAATAAAGGTGAGTAAAATGGTAGGAGCTCAATGAGCTCCTACCTTAGAGTTAACCTTTTTTAAAGGTTAACAGATGCTTTGGGGATCTCAGGACGAAGGTCCCTAGGAGTAAAATAAGTAAAAGCATATTCATGTTGCCAGAATCTTTCTCGGGTGGTGTTTTTGGCTGATTTTTCACACTGATTTCAACCATTTTAGTTTCTGAGTTCGCGAAACCATCAGACACAAAGTACTCAAAGTGGAAATTTTGTGGTGTACTTTCATTCGCTGTAAATTTTACAACCCCCGTTTGGCTATCAAGAATGAAATTTACAAGCTTATTTGGGTTACTCACAGTGTAAATAAGTAAGTCTGAGTCAGCATCGTTACCATCAAGTTTAATTGTTGTCAGCTCATTTCGTACAGCATCAAACGCCAAGTTCTCGGCTGTTGGTGTGCTGTTGGTGAGTTTAATCGATACAATGCCAGTTTCAGAGTCCACATAACCATCATTTACTTTGTATTGTATATGGACGTCACCGCAACAAGATGTGGGTGTAAATAGTAAAATCCCGGCTTCTCTATCAAGCGATGTGAGCCCTTCTATATTTTCTTTATCTAGCAAGGAATAGCTTAAAGATGTTGAGTCTTCGTCTTTTGCAGGTAATGTAATCTTTAAAGGCTTATTCCAGTGAGTAGCCACTTCAATATTGTTTACTTGTGGTTGGGCATTGTAGACTTCAATGTTGATGTCCCCTTTTGCGACTTCCCACTCTCCTTGCGTTGCACTATATTCTATGTATTCATGGCCAAGAGACTGTGGCTGATATAAAAAGCGCTGACTAGGTGCAGGATCTATTGAGCTTAGCTCCCCATGACGGGTGAAATTTGTGAAAGCGTAGGAGGTATTTTCATGTTTTTCTGGTAGCGTAATAGATAATTGCTCGCTAATATGAACTCTATAGTCGAGTGGCGGTATTACTTCCTGATTTGGCTGACCTTTTGCGATTTCAAACACTTGGGGAGCGGATCCAGATGTCACCAAAAACTTACTATCGTTCACTACCGAAGTATTAACATAGCCGTTATTGGCAACCCCATTGATTTCCCAATCAATTTGCTGAGAAAATGTATCAAGCTGGCCGAACTTTGTACTGCAAGAATAGATCAGTGAATGTGGGCCACTTTGGTGTAACCCGACCGGCACATCACCTTCACACACTTTGGTGATTGGAAGTGGAGTTTCGCTCGTATTGATCACAAGAATGGCACCATCTTTCGTTAAGGCATAAGTGCCAATTTCTTCATGGTATGCTGCAGATGCTATGTCGACATATGACCCGTCACCAATTTGCTGAAATTCTGAATTAAATTGGTAATACCATGTAGAATCCTGCACTTGAACATATAACCCATGCAATAGATGGCTCTCTATCGTTCTTGCGTAGACAAGCTTTTTAAGTGGTTCGAAATGAAACTCTAGAGGGAGAGTAGCACTATCTAGACTGTTTTCATTGGCTTCTTCTTGAGTGGTAACAATGAAGCGATGAGGATATTTGTCGAGTAACAAATACGTATAGAAGAGTTTATCTAGCTTTCCATCGTTGTTGAAGTCATCATAAAATTCAAACTTTTTGCTTGTGAGGTACTCAGCAAATTCAGAATCATACGTATACGTTGAGAGTGTATCGCTGTTTTGTAAGCTGATTTTGGTTCTCATGTTCTTGGTGTGAATTCCCCCGCTCATTGCACTTTCAAAAAGCGCTTTGGAGTGGCAAGATAATTGCGCTTGATCGTTGTTGACATCCTCAACCATATTCTGCTGAGAATGCATACAGCGAACATCATATTCTGGTAGCATGGCTTGCTGTGAAGCGACATGAGTATCAAAAATAATGTTTTGACTGTTAAATTCAGTAGTATAAATCAAATCTACTTTACCATCGAAAGTGATGTCTCCATAGTAGGTTATAAAACGATGGAAATATGCAAGGTCATGATCGAAGCGATAGCATTTTGCTGCGGGAGCATTTCTTTTTAAGTCTCTAACACAGTATCGGTATCGCTCAAACTGCCGTTCGAAGCCTCTTGTGTGCGATGACCAAGTTATCAACTTATCAGTTTCTGTTTGATTTATTGGATGGACTATTCGGTGTTCATCTGGCAGTCCGAAAATAGCTTCAACTCGTTGAGAAATACTATCAAAGATCTCAACTTGAGAATCAGCGTCATTTTGCATTAAGATTTCGTGAATACCGTCCTTATTTTCATCTAAAGTCTTTAAGAAGTTTTTGCCAGATAATACATCTGCATTGGCATTACCCACCACCGTTAACTGTTCCGCGATGAGCTCATAGATAGCTCCTGTGGACAGCAATATCTGTTTACGATTCTCAGCAGTAAAGCTACCTGCGAGCATGCTACCACCAACATCAGATAGTTTTCGAACTTCGGTATTACTGTCGATGGATACTGCGTATATTGAACTTGCTGTTGTAATCAACACCTCGCTTTGTTTCCACGGCGATTTTTGCAAAGAAACAATGGGAGATGTTGATATTTCAGTCGAATTAACAAGAGTTTTACTATTAGTATCAATAACTAATAATCGATTTTCTGCTGCCAAGACTAAAAACTGAGACGCAGTGTTATTTACAGTAATAAGTACATGTTTACTTGTAGCTGCACCAAGTAACATTCTTTGATTAACGATAAAACGATCATCTTTTTTGACTAAGAAAGTCACATAATTAGAATTGTCGATTGTGTCGACTAATACTATTTCATGCTCTCCATTTGGTTTTTTCTCTGCGTGTAAAACTTTTTCAAATTGTCCAATTTCAGAGAGGTTGAAATAAGACTGTGGTAATTCTTTTTGAGCTTGAGCAAATGAAGCGGTAAGAAGAAGTGCTAGAGCAAAACTATTACTTACTTTTAAATGTACACTCTGCATACATAATCCTTTTGTTTTATAAGAACTTTATATTTAAGGGGGTATCATGAGTTACTTACATTGTTTATTATCAGTAACTTAGTTTGGCTGTTTTTTATGAAAAACCTTTTGTCGAAAGAATATAGCACGAGTTATTGTTGGGTAGCAGTAAGTAGTTAATTCTGGTTCACCTAATTATATCTCTGTGTAAATCATGAAGAGTTGGGAGTGGTTGTTGATTGAAAAAGTTAGCTGTAATAGTCATTTTTATTAGCCTTTGCATTCTATTTTCTCTGAGCTTGTACGAAAATACTCATAAAATATCCGTAAGTAACGATATTAATGTCGTTGAAAAACCTTCCATAATAGAAGCTTATGCGAGCAAGAAAACTGTAAGTAATGAAGTCATAACCCAATCTTATCATTTAGATCGTGAGCGCCTGTTTCAAAATGCAAACAAAATAAGAATATGCAGAAGAGTGCCTAAAACGCAGAGTGAACTCGACACTTGGGCTGAACAAGCGCATGCTAATGATGAGTACTATGAAATCATAGATAGTATGCATAGAAAATTTAAAGTGTGCTTAGGCAGCGCAGATCGCGATGGCCCTTATGTTGACATGTTGATAGAAGCTGCTGAAAAGGGCTCAGATAAAGCGGTGTCTTTGCTTTGGCTACTAGGCGACGTTGAGCTGGTTGATGAGCTGAAGTTAAAAGATGTCCCAAGAGATGAACAAGTTTCGCGTCGACAAGCATTTATCACGACTAAGTATCGCTTAGCGCACAAGGTCGCACTTCAAGGTGGTGAGAATTCGATGCTAAAGCTTATCTCTGGCTTTCAACACTTAGATCCACAAACTGGTGGGCAGGATTATGTTAAGTCTCTCGCTTTTGCTTACTTTTTTGTAGAAGTGGTGAGTAACAGTGACGTATTTGGCAGAGTTGAGTGGACAATCAGAGATCTCGAGGGAAAAATGTCAGCAGAAGAAATTACTCAAGCCAACGAACTGACTCGTGACTTTTTAGCGCAGCATAGAGCGCTATAGACCTTGAAGGTAAGATAAAACTTAAGCTCGGAGCAGAGCTGAGTTACTCTTCTCGCTTTTTGGATCAGAATTTAACTAACCAATAGTATTCCTTTAGCGCTTAGATCAGGATTTTACTAAGCTAGTCCGAGAACAAGACTACCAGATCATATTTTTACTAACTGATTAAGCTAATTGGGCTCATTGGATCACGATTTTACTAACCTACCTTAGTTTGAGTTAGTAAATTTGCGGTGTATATCACCATTATTGCTGATATTTTATGCTAAATGATGTGGTTTCAAAGAGTTAACAAAGGAATGTTAGTAAAATTGTGATCTAAAAAAGGCGCCGTTAGTGGCGCCTTAGTTAAAATATGATCCAATACAGCGTACTGAGCAACATAGCGATAATGACTAGGTAAAATAGTGATCTGAAGTAACTAGGTTTGGTCGCAAAGATAGCGATAAGTAGTAATACTGCCAAGGTCATATAACCAATAAACTCTAAGCTACCGTAGGTTCCCTGAGTTTTAAGAGCAAGTGCCAAGCTGCCGCCGAGGCAGAGCCAGCCGGCAATGGTTAATTGACTTGTTACGTTACCTTTTGGGCGTGTACCAAAGACTTCTTTATAGTGATTGGGTTTTGCTACTGCAAAACCCATAAACGCTAGCAGGCAAAGTAAAAACGTTAGCCATTCCATTAGGCAGTTACCTCGCGTTTTGCTTGGCGACGTGGTGTCGCTGGCGCTGCTTTGGTACTGCCGAGCTTTTTAGCTTGAACTAAGAAACCAACAGCGATACCAATAGCCATTGCATCAAAACCAAATAATACCCACTGACCATTAATGAAATAGCTTAAAAGGTTGCCCTCTGTGGTTAGCATATTTACGACAGGCAGTAAGCCCCACACGATTGCATTCACTTTCGCAGAGAGCAGCCACGCGAGCCTATTCGATTTAAAGAGCGCGGCCAGAGTGAATACTCCCCAAGTAACAAAGAACGCCAGAACTTCTTTGTCTGCACGTCCCGCTAATTCCATTGGAAGCAAACGGTTTGCATAAAAGAACATCACCGTTGCGGCTGGTAGTCCCATAATGGTGCCTAAATTGAGCGACTCCACAAGCCTAAGGCCTACACCCGGCTTGTCATCACCTTTAAGCTTTTGGCGCAGTCTTTTGGCCCACATAACAGCACCCGTTGCAATCATGGCACATCCCGCTAATCCAGCAACAAAGTATAACCAACGCAAAAGCGGCTCTGCTAAACGTCCGGTGTGCAGTGCTATCATTCCGCCGTAGAGATTTTCAGCGCCAGACAGTGTCACATTGTGCGTTTTTAACAGCTCACCTGATACCGCGCTATACATCCAGCTTGGTGGGTCATCCTGAACAGTACGTTGAGCATTGGCATAAAGCTTAATCGTTGCGCTTGCATCCCCTGGCGATGAGATCACAATGCGGCGAAGCGGTGCGTCACCAGAGTTAGTAAAATAATGATCTAACGCTGTATTTAATGCGAGCTCCTTCAATGGTTGTCCTGTTTCAGGGATCGCAGCAAGAAAGGGGTAGCGTTCGGCTCGGAGCGTTTTTGTATCTTCAAAGCGCTGCTCAGCAGGTTGTGGCAGCAACATAAAAATAAGCGTCACTAAGCCGGTATAAGTGATCATAATATGAAACGGTAATGCCACCACGGAAGAGAGATTGTGGGCGTCTAGCCAACTTCTCAGTCCTTTCCCGTTTCTAAATTGGAATAGATCTTTGAAAATGCGTTTATGGATCACTACGCCAGAAATAAGCGCAATCAGCATAAACAGAGTCGCAAAACAGACAATCCAGCGCGCGGTGATTGCGTTCATGTAGTGCAAGTCAAAATGTAGGCGGTAGAAAAAGTTACCACCTTTGGTTTCTCTAAACTCAGGAAGTGCCTCCAGCGTTACTGGGTCAAGATACTCAGAGTGACGTTTTCCACGTCTTTCCCCTTCGGCTGGTTTTTCGGAGTACATCAATAGCAGGCTTGGGCGACGCTCCGTTGGCATTTCAATACGCCAAGACTCTGCGTTTGGTGCTATATCTTGAAACCGTTCGATACTCTTTTTGACTGTTTCATTTTGTTGAGCGCTATCGTAATGAGGTAGATGATGTGTCGCAGGTTGTGCCCACAGACTGATCTCATGTCTGAAAAAACTCGCTGTACCGGCAAAAAAGATTAAAAACAGCAACCAACAAACGAGTAAACCAACCCAAGTGTGTAGCCAAGTCATACTGCGGAAAAATGACTCTCTCACAGGGAGCCTCCAAAATGCGTCAGTGCGCCGTAGAGAATACAAAGTAGTCCGATCATGCCAAGAAATACTTTTCTAAAAGAGCGGCATCCAAACACCCAAATAAAAACGATGGCGTAAAAGACGATGCCGGTTGTTAATGCATATAAAAGCGCATCTAGGCGCGGAGTAGGTAAAGTTAAAGCCAACAAAGATGAAGCCAAAACGGTCACGTAATAGCCGCCGAAAATAGCGATGAAAAAGCGTGCTAGCACTTCAGCTCTGTACAAAATAGCCTTATTGTTTGTGTTATCCCGACTAGGCATAGCACCTCTTAAAAAGACAGAAAACGTAATAGAATATTATCCAATAATTTGCATCTAAATGATAGTGATTCGCACTTGTTTTAAGTTGAGTGGAGTCGTTTTAACGACTAAGCACTTTAAGTTTTGTTGGTTAAATGGGGTTTTGAATATGGCTATGCCATAATGACCCTTGGTGTCATTGGGTAAAATAAGTAAGGAAAGATGGATATTTTTGAACGTGTTAGGCAGTGCAAGCTGTGTGATAAAGCGCTTCCCATGGGCGCAAAACCTATCATCCAAGGCAGTTATAACGCTAAAGTCTTAATTATAGGCCAAGCGCCGGGTTTAAAAGCACATCAAACCTGCCAGCCGTTTAATGATCCAAGTGGAGATAGATTGCGAGACTGGCTGGGTGTAAGTCGAATACAGTTTTATAACCCTGAACTCTTTGCCATTATGCCAATGGCATTTTGTTACCCTGGTAAAGGGAAATCTGGAGATTTACCACCACCTAAAATCTGCGCGCCCACGTGGCATTCTCAGGTGCTAGCTGCACTCAGCCACGTATCGCTGACACTACTTATTGGGCAATATGCGCAAAAATGCTACTTAACGCAATATTCATCAGTAACTGAGATGGTAAAAAATGCTGACTTTTCCAGTCAAAGTCATTTGCCATTACCTCATCCTAGCCCCCGTAATCAGATCTGGTTAAAAAAGCACGACTGGTTTGAAAAAGACAGTGTACCGCAGTTAAAGACAAGAGTTTCAGCTGCGCTATCATCTTGATAACGTGATAATTAAGTTTTCAATTAATGCTTTAGGGTTAGGTTTAAAATCAAAGGCAATCTGATAGGTTTAAAACTAAGGAATAAAGGTCATATCAGCCAATATTTATCACCATTTAGTTGCGTAATTACGAGTATTACCTCATACTCCAGCCTGTTTACATAACAAACACTTTTTAACATTTTCAAAGGACTTGATAATGATATACAAAACTACCGGTTGGGCTGCTGTACTCCTTTCTCTCGTCGCATTTTATCCTAGTATGCAACCTGGTGCGTTTTCCGTTATAGGCTTCTACTTATGCCTGTTTTCCCTCATTATCGCAGCATTTGCGAGTCATATGGATAAACCGATTTATTTTCGCAGCGTGATCACACTGTCTCTTGTTAACATCTTGTTAGTGAATGATGGTACTCGTGCAAGCCTTTGGTTTGGCCAAAGCGACTGGGTCTATATCGGCTCTATGTACGGTATCTTTTTAGTCGTGGTGAGCATTTGTGGTTTTCTAGTGAGCCGAGACTTATTGATATCAACCTTAGAAGGTAAGGTTGAGTAAAAAATAAGTGCACAAGCAAAGCCTGTGCACTATATCAGCGGTAAAATACGCTTAACTCTTTGCGAGCGACTGGGCCACCGTTGTGGTCGGGCGACCAATCAACTGGCTGAGCGCATTACTCTGGGTTGCCAAATATCCTTGCTGTGCTTGTGCCTCGGCGTCAACCAATAACGCAGCAAACGTTGCTGGCACGCCAAGAGCAACCAAGTAGGCCAAGTATTCTTCTTCAGATACAAACTTTGCTTTTACTTCAACTTGAGTATGCTTTGACACCGCTTGTGCCAAACCTTCAATTGTAAATGCGTTATCGCCAGCCAGCTCATAGACTGAATTATCATGGCCAGAACTACTTAATACGGTTGCAGCAGCCAGTGCGTAGTCTGCACGAGCAGCGCTATTGATCTGAGCTTTCGGCGCGATTGAGGTAATGGCATTATTTGCTGTAAATACAGGTACTAAATCAGTGTAGTTCTCGTTATACCATCCATTTCTCAGCATGCTATAAGCCACGCCGCTTGCTCTCAAATACGCCTCTGTTTCTTTGTGCTCTTTAGCCAGCTTTAGTGGTGAATTATCCACATTCAAAATACTGGTATAGGCGATTAAGCGCACTTGGTTTTTCACTGCGGCGTCAATAACTGCTTTGTGTTGAGGTGTGCGGCTTCCGATCTGATTGCCTGAGATCAGCAGCAGCTTTTCAACGCCTGCAAGTGCTGCATCAAGTGTATGCGGTTTGTCATAATCAGCTTGCCTTACGGTGATCCCTAAATTGGTGAGTGCCTTTCCTTTATCGAGATCTCTGACAAGAGCCACGATGTGCTTGGCTGGGATCTTTTGTGCCAAAAACTCGATAACTAATTGACCTAATTTGCCTGTTGCGCCTGTGATTGCGATCATGATGTATACCTCTTTTTAAAATGAGAATGTATTGGATGTCGCTATTATGCGTGGTAATTTTTGTTATCATAAGTGAGTTAATTCGATATGGTGAGTTCTGAAATTGAGTACAATAGACTTAAATGCACTAAAACTCTTAGCGATATTTGCAACGGTTGTGGATGTGGGAAGCTTTGCTCAAGCTGCGCGAAAGCTGGCTACTAGCCGTTCTAGAGTGAGTGAACAAGTGTCCCAGTTAGAGGCCATGCTGGGTGTTCGACTACTGCAGCGTAGCACGAGGCAACTCAAGCTAACGCGAGAGGGGCGTGACATTTTGGCTCAAGCGCATTCATTGCACGCTATTTTGGATGATGTTGAGGTATTGCTCGATAACAAAGAGCCTCATGGTATGGTCTCAATAACCATGACACACGACACCGCACATAAGTTTCTGTTACCAAAACTTCCTGAACTCACGGCGCGATATCCGAAGATCCAATTAAATATCATCGTTGATGATGACAAGCGCGATATAATTAACGACCAAATAGATCTCGCCATCAGGGTTGGCTTTCCTAAAGATAGCGCACTGGTTGCAAGGCAATTACATCAAGAATGTTTTAAGCTCTATGCAAGCCCTAAACTGATAGCATTGCATGGTTTACCAAGCAAAGACACACTGCTAAATCAGTTACCTTGGTTACTGTTAGAGCAGGCTAAATCAACGGGGATGACACAGTTTTATCGTGGCGGTGAAGCCGTAAACTTTACACCAACTCAAGTACATTGGTGCAATTCCCCCATGCTGTTACAACAAATGACAGTGGCAGGATTAGGAGTTGCGCAGTTATTGCCTTCTACTGTGAAGCAAGAAGTTGAGCGTGGGGAGTTACAAATGATCTGTCCAGAGTTAAGTAGCGAGCAACTGGTGTTTTCTCTCATTTATCCATCACGTAAACAAATTCCACCTAGGACACGGGCGGTTATTGACTACCTATTGGAAGCGAATCTGTTTGGATAGCTTTAATTCTTTTTAATAGAATGATGTGTGATATTTTTACTAATTTAATTATTTTAAAGCGAACGTATACTTTCTTCCAACGGCTCATCACCGAGAGTCAATCCAATGTCGTCTATATTTATCGAGGAAAGTATCATGAACCTAATTAGCATCATTAAACCGAACAGTACAATGGCATCAGTATTATCTTTATTTGGCCGAGTAGGGCTATCAGCCATTTTTATACTGGCTGCGATTAATAAAATCCAATACTTCGAAGGTAATGCTGCATACATGGCTTCAAGTGGATTACCAAGCGAGCTGCTGCCATTGGTTATAGCCTTTGAATTGATAGGAGGGCTTTTCATTCTTGCGGGAGCATTTACTCAGCTGACAGCAATTGCATTTGCAGGATTTAGTATTGTCAGTGCGTTGCTGTTTCACTTTGATCTGGCCGACCAAATGCAGTTCTTAATGTTTTTTAAAAATATTGCAATGGCTGGTGGCTTTCTCGCACTTGCCGTGTCAGGTGCTGGTAAATTCAGTATCGACAGTAAGCTTTTAGAGAGTAAGTAATTACAAAATAAAAGCGCACAGGGTTGGGACCGTGCGCTTTTGGTAGTCCTGTTAAGCCTTTTTAAATTTAATTTGTGCGACAAAAAATAATGCTAGCGTTTGTGTAATTAGGACGGCCGCATGGAGGTAAACTGGAAAACCCAAGGTGGCATCAATGGTCGAAAGCGCCAACTGAGAAATATGGAAAGTTGGCAACAGCCAAGCAAACCATTGCATTGCTTCAGGAAATAGCGTGATAGGTAGCCACAGGCCAGAAAGCAATGAGAGTGGTAGGTAAACTAAATTAACCACTGCAGGTGCTGCTTTTGCTGACACTGACAGCCCAACTAACAGCCCTAACATACACAAAGGTAAGGTGCCGAGCAGGGCAATGGCAATCACGAGTAACCATTGAGCTAAACTTAAAGACACGCCAGAAAATAATGCCAGCAAGCTCATTAAGCAGGCTACGAGCAATGAAAAAGCCGTCGCACTCACACATTTTGCGAGCAGATACTGATAGGGAGAAACGGGAGAGAGCTGCTTGAGTATCAGCCAACCATTTTGCTTTTCAAGGGCGACGTTAACGCCAAAGGAAAATAGCGCAGGTCCTATCATGCCAAAAATCAAATAATTGATATACATATAGTTATGGGAGTCATGATGACTGAACACCACGCCGAAGAAAAGATAAAACAAGCAAGGAAATAGGGTGGCTGGGATCACAAAACCCTTACTTCTAAATGTGCTCAAAAGCTCAGTTTTGCTTTCTAGTATAAAGGATGCTGTGTTTATCATGGTTAAGCGCTCCTAGCATTCATTAGGGATAAATAAGCTTCTTCGAGGCTCATTGGGGCTACATATAAATTGCGGATAGAAAATTTCTCTAATAACTGCTGCAAAATATGGTTTGGCTCGTCCGTCAAGATAGTGAACTGATCGCCTTTAACATTCAGATCTATCATGGGAAGTGCGTTAACCAGTGCAGCAGCAGACAGGTCGCTGGTAAACTTGATTTGTGAGCGACGATAGGTGTTGGCAAGCTCTGGTATGTCGTTAAGTTTGGTACATTTTCCTTCTTTTAAAACTAATAATTCATCCGCTAATGCTTCTGCCTCGTGAAGATAGTGTGTGGTAAGGAGTACTGTTTTATTTTGTTGTTTTAACGTCCGTACGGCCTGCCACAGTTGCTGTCTTGACTCTACATCCATACCAACACTAGGTTCATCCAAAAAAACAATGTCGGGATTGCCTGCTAGTGCAATTGCCATAAACAGTCGTTGCTTTTGACCTCCAGATAACGTATCGAAAGTTTGTTCTAAAAATGGTGCTAATTGGCAGAGGGAAATTAACCTCTCCAATGGAATTGGGGTTTGATGGTAACTTGAAAATAACGCCAGAAACTCCTTCACCTTGGTTTGCAGAGGTAGTCCGCCTAACTGCATCATGGCACCCACGCGTTGGCAGCAAAAATCAGACTCAGGCTGATGGCCAAGAACGGAAACTCGTCCTGAAGTGGGTCTTAGTCTGCCAAGCATTATATTGATCAGAGTGGTTTTTCCTGCTCCATTTGGACCAAGAATGGAATATACCTTACCCTGTTCAAGCGTAAGGTTTAGGTCTGCTAATATTGGCTTAGTATTGTTGTATGCAAAACTGATATTTGATAACTCAATGGCATTGCTCACCGTCTTCGCTCCTACTGAACTGTACGATTTGCAGTATGCGCTGCTGTAAGATGAAGCGTGAGTGAGGGTTGTCAGAAAATAAAATGACAAATGTCAGAACTTAAAAAGAGAACTCACAGGCATTGCAACACCTGTGAGTATTCAGCATTACAGCCCTGTCATTTTTGATAAATGCGTAGAGAGGGCAAGTTGGATCTTAGTGTCAGGGGCCTTTACAGTAAACAAAGCCTCTTCAAAATCTCCTTTTGAAAAGCTATCGTGAATGTTATTCGACAGCGCATAAGGCTCACTTGGCATGCCGGTAAATGGGAAGATCATCCGATCCATGCCGCCATCACCATCTTCGTCATGGATCACGTGGATCGCATACTGGCCTGCAGGCACGCCTTCAAAAGTGACCGTCGTGGTAGGAGTTTGTGGTGTGACAATCAGCTTGCGAAAAAAGTGAGCGTCTGGATCATTCACATTTTTATCGCTGTGGTAGTCAGCGCTATTGTCAAATAACAGTACTAGCATTTGACCATCGGTATTGGTCACATCAGTGATCTCAACCGTAAGATTCGTTGGGGGACCTGCAACCGTATTTACGCTTACCGGACTTGTTGAACTACACGCCGCAAGTAGTGCCAGCGCAAACAATAAACTTAGGGACCTCATCCTTTGCTCCTATTAAGGGTTAAATTGTAGCTCCACAAGCTTGTCAGATAATTGTGTAAATACTGTTAAAAATTGTTAGATGCGAGCAATGTTAAAGACTGTTCTGACCAGTATGACCGCGCGCTGTAATAGATGGGAATAATCATTCGATGTAATAGAACGAAATAGCCAAATTTGACTAATTTTATTCTCGCGCAGGTTTGGTAGGCTAACTATTAAATAATTGCGCTGAACTTATTACCCCAAGTTCAGGTTAACCCGAGAGCTATTATGAAAATTATCCGAACGAACAAAGCACAGGCAACACAAGATGGTGCTGGCGTAAATATTAACCGCATCGCTGGATTTGACGGCAAGAGTTTAGATCCTTATCTCATGATTGATGAATTGAAATCAGATAATCGCAGTGACTTTATGGCTGGCTTCCCACCGCACCCACACCGAGGCATTGAAACCTTTACCTATATTCGTAAAGGCGGCTTTGAGCATAGAGATCAAATGGGTAATGTCAAAGCCATTCGCAGCGGTGATGTGCAGTGGATGAGTACCGGGCGTGGTGTGGTGCATTCAGAAATGCCGCTAAGTGACGCAGAGGGCATGCATGGCTTTCAAATTTGGTTAAATATGCCAGCAAAAGACAAAATGCGAGCGCCTAGATATCAAGATACAACTGAGCACCCTGCACCACAAAAAGCGATAGCAAAAGCAGGTTATTTCAAAGCACTGGCGGGCGCATGGCAAGTGGAGGGCGAAGTACTTACATCATCATTACAGTCTCTTGCAGGGGAGGGAGCACTTGCAGATGTGACCCTAACTGCGGGAAGTCAATTGCACCTTGAACTGGCTCAGTTCGGCAAGGTGATGATCTACATTCATTCGGGCAGATTTGAAAACTATGGGGAGCAAACGTTGCTTGAGCTTGACCCAAGTCAAAACCTCGCTCTCCTCGCGACGGATGATGTTGGCTTTTTGATCCTTGCAGGGCAGCCGATTAATGAAAAAATAGCGCATATGGGACCATTTGTGATGAATACCCAAGAGGAGCTTCATCAAGCGGTAAGAGATTATCAACAAGGACGCTTCGGCGATATTGTATAGGGGGTTTACATGGGATTATTAATTGCCGGTCAATGGCACGATAAGTGGTATGACACAAAAAGTAGCCAAGGCAAGTTTGAGCGTGAGTCTGCAAAACTAAGAAATTGGGTAACAAAAGACGGCAGTGCGGGGCCAACGGGTAAAGGGGGCTTTAAAGCAGAGTCCGGACGCTACCATTTGTATGTTTCCCTTGCGTGTCCTTGGGCTCATAGAACGCTCATTTTCCGACAGCTTAAACATTTAGAGGCGCATATTGATGTATCGATTGTAGACCCTGATATGTTAGACCAAGGTTGGTGCTTTACCAGTCAGCGTCCAGAAGTCGGTGATAGCCTGTATCAGCTCAGCTTTATGCATCAGCTGTATACGAAAAACGACCCAAATTATTCGGGTCGAGTCACGGTGCCAGTCCTTTGGGATAAACAAACGGAGCAAATCGTGAGCAACGAATCGAGTGAAATCATTCGTATGTTTAATCGTGCTTTTAACCAGATAACGGGAAACGACACTGATTATTACCCAGAGGCGCTACAGCATGAAATCGATGAAATAAACGACTTTGTTTATCACAACATCAACAATGGCGTATATAAGGCCGGGTTTGCGACAACCCAAGATGCTTATCACAATGCGGTAAGCGCGTTATTTAACGCGCTAGATAAGCTCGAAGCAAGACTCGCTGCGCAACGTTATCTTGTGAAAGGACAATTAACGGAAGCCGACTGGCGATTATTTACGACTCTCATCCGTTTCGACAGCGTGTACCATGGTCACTTCAAGTGCAATATTAAGCAAATCGAAAATTACCCCAATATTTCTGCCTATGTGCGTGACTTATATCAACATCAAGGTATTGCAGATACGGTTGATTTTTACCACATTAAAAGGCACTACTACTTTAGCCATACGATGATCAATCCAACCCAAGTAGTACCAGAAGGGCCAAGCATTGATTATCACCGTTTTCATAACCGTAAAGGCATCACGTTGTAAATAACCTCCGCGTGCAGGGTAAGTAATCTTTGTCTTTGTTTCTATTTGGACTAGATTTAATAATGCGTTTGCTTATAGCTGCTCCTTGTGCTTAAGTGCAAACGCATTTTAGGTCTTTATGCCTAACAGTCAGGCCACTGTCCAAGGAGAAAATGTGTCTTCTTCCAATATTGCTAAGGGCGCTATTGTACTGCTGCTCGCCGTGATGGTGAGTGCCATCTTATATTTTGAAAACAGTATCCATCGTGACCTGAACGAGGGCTTTTATCAGCGCTTGGAGCAGGTACATTCGGCACAAAACAATATTTACTTGGGAGAGATAGACGATAACCGCCGGTTTCTTTATTTTCTGCTAGATACCCCGCCAATTCAGGGTATCGCCAGAGCGGAAAAAAACGATGGTATCGACCCTCAAGAAAACACGCCGCTTGATGTTTGGCGGGCACGACTAAGTACGATTTTTAGGTCAATGTTATATTCGTATGATGGCCTTAACCAAATCCGCCTACTTGACGCCCATACAGGAGTTGAGATGGTTAGGGTTGAACGGCAGCTAGGGCAGGTTATCGCTGTACCTGATAGCAAACTACAGGATAAGAGCGAAAGTGATTACTTTATCCAAGCACTGCAATTGCCAGAACGCACTATCTATTCCACAACTATCAACTTAAATCGCGAGCACGGACAAGTCGTCACGCCTTTTCAACCAACCAAACGTTTTACTTTACCGACTTACGATATAGATAACGAATTATTTGGTATATTGGTAATTAATACCAATGCTGAAAAGATGATAGAGAGAATTGTCTCTCAAGTGCCTAGTATGCAAAAAGTGATGCTCTTAGGTGCAGATGACTCGTTTATTTATCATCCTGAATTTTCGCTACGATACAGCAAAGATATAAACCCCGAAATCAACTTTCAAACATTATATCGCGTGACGCCATGGTCCAATAAAATCCAACTGGTGGAAGAAAAGTCAACGGGAGACCAGTTTCTTGCGCTCATTAGCAAGGTTGAAGGGGCTAACTTTAACAACTTAGAAGTTAAGCTCGTTAATCTTATCCCTTTTGCTGTTTATCAGCAAAGCCTCAATGAAAAACGATTAACCACCTATGTTTTACTCGCGATTGCCTGCGGTGTATTCGCTCTAGTCTTTTTTGCATTTTGGCAATATACCCATAGTTTACGTGCGCTCGATTCAACGCGAGCAGAGTTTAAGGCGATTTTAGATGGTGCATCAGATGGTGTGCTTGGCTTTGATAACAGCTTAAAGCTCACCAGCTTTAATGAGTCGGCACAGCGTTTCTTTAAGCAGCTGAATAACAGTCGTTTAGGTAACAACCCACAGTTTTTGCCAGAGGCTGTGCATCAGTTTTTATTTCACTATGCCAATATGGTTTTACAGGGCGAAGTGGTGGAGTCTAAGTCATTACAACTAGACTTGAATGCTCATGAGAACATCTGGCTTTCACTTAGTTTATCTCCAATCTATGCAGGAAACGGGCGCATTCAGGGGGTCGCACTATTCGTTGAAGACATCACTGCGAAAAAAGAAGCGGAAGCACAGTTAGTTGGTGCAAATGAACGACTAGAGCAAGAGGTGAAGGAGCGCACCAAAGAGCTGGTGGACGCTCGGGATAAAGCAGCGAAAGCGTCAGAAGTGAAAAGTGCATTTATTTCCACTATCAGCCATGAAATGAGGACGCCTCTCAATGGTATTTTAGGATCACTAAACTTGGTGAGAAAAGAGCCCGTTACTAAGCACCAACATAAGTACCTAGAAATGATGGAAACGAGCTCGACTACGCTTTTGTCGTTAATTAACGATGTACTGGACTTGTCGAAGATAGAAGCGGGTAAGCTGGACATTGATAATGAGCCGTTCAACCCGCTCTCTGTCATTGAGCATGTCGCGCTATCTATGTCGGCGAAAGCCAAAGAACAGGGTATCACTTATATTTTGGACCAAACTGGTTTAGCGCATATTGAACTGTGCGGTGATGCGGCGCGCGTTAAACAAATAATTTATAACCTCCTCAGTAACGCAATTAAATTTACTAAAAAAGGTCATGTGAAATTGACCGTTACCACCGAACAGTTAGACGACACGGTATGGCTTAAAGTCACTGTGGAAGACACTGGAGTTGGAATTGAAAAAGCTAATCAAAACAAGCTATTTCAATCGTTTAGTCAAGAATCTGCTAATACCTCGAACGAGTTTGGAGGCACAGGCCTTGGACTCTCTATTTGTAAGCAGTTAGTCGAAAAGATGCTCGGCCATATTCACTTTGAGAGTGAAAAGTTTAAAGGCAGCAAGTTTTGGTTTGAATTACCCTTTTCTAGTGCGCAAACTAAGCCCATCAACGTGCCTGAAGTATTGGCCGATAAAACAGTCTCTGTGTTCAGCAAAACAAAACTGGAGTCAGACACTGTTGCTAAGCTTATCGCTCTATGTGCTGGTGAATACGTTGAGAAAGAGGCACAGAGTGATATATGCATCATTACCAATGAGCAAGATTATATTCAAGTGAAGTCAGCTCAAAATCATTTTGAGAAACTTATTTTAGTGGGGGATGAACTTCAGAATATTAACGATGCTGATAACATAGTGCATATTTCTTCACCTCTTCGGGTTGGAGAATTTGTCGCGCTATTTGACTTAAATAAGGCAATTCGATTACAGCCAAGCTTGAAGAAGTCAGGTGAGACAGTCGCGTTAAGTGGTAACTTGGTCGCGGGCTGCCACTTCTTGGTGGTAGACGATAATCAAATCAACCGGATTGTGGCAAAAGGCATTTTGGAAGGACAAGGAGCTAAGGTGAGTTTTGCTGTTGATGGTCAAGATGCTGTGAATAAACTGCTGTTATTTGAGCATCAAGAGGTTGATTTTGATGCTATCTTTATGGACTGTAATATGCCAGGAATGGATGGGTATCAGGCCACAAGAGCGATCCGTCAAGGTCAAGGTGGTGATAAGTATAAAGATGCGATCATTATTGCGATGACTGCCAGCGCCCTTGCGGGTGAAAAAGAACGTTGTCTCAATGCAGGAATGGATGAGTTTGTGACTAAACCTGTGGTCGTCGAACAGTTATTTGACGTGCTAGATGCGCTAGGTGTGCATGCTAAGGATGATGATTCTGTGCTTATTCACCCGTTTGAAAGTGTGGCAGAAGAGCAAATAAGCCTGCCGATAAACGAAGCTGACGTGCTCGAGCGCCTCTCTGGGGACGAAGAATTACTTAAAAAGGTGTACACCTTATTCTTGAACGACTCTGAAAATCAAATGCAACAGCTTAGATTGAGTATCAAAAATAGTAATTGCGATGCATCGGCAAAATACAGCCATGCACTTAAAGGTCAAGCTGGTGATTTAGCCGCAGAAGCACTCTTTGATCTGCTTGATAAAATAGAGACTTATGCGCGTGAACACCAAGCTGGGCAGTGTAAATCACACTTGGAACAAGCGCAAAGTGAATACGATAAAGTCGTCGTATTTGCGAAAAAACGCGTGAGTGAGCTAGAGTTCGTAGATATCAACAGTGGCTAAAGTGAGTGAGGCCTTGGTTGAATAATGGTGAGATTATTCACCATTATTAACTTCTAGGCCAGTCATAATCCATTTGGGTTGCGGTTTTTCTTGCAACAGATTGCCCAAAGCGTTTTTTCACCAGCTCTAAACTCATATCTATACCTGCAGAAATACCCGCTGAGCTAGTAAAATTCTGATCCATCATAAATCTTACATCCTCAACGACTTCTAAAGAGGGATATTGCTCTCTCAAATCGTCGATATCCTGCCAGTGGGTGGTGACTCGCTTGCCATCAATAAGGCCTGCTTCGGCATATAAAAACACACCTGTACAAACAGATGCGCACTGAGAGGTATGATTCGCTGTTTCTGCAAGCCAATTAAGTACGTTGTGATCTCCGCAAATTTGGTGATGAAGTCCGCCTACTACGATGAGCAAATCAAACTTTGGATGCGAGTAAATACTGTAATGGGGGTTTACACTCATGCCGCCACGTGAGGTAACAGGAACATGACTTGGTGCGACAAGGCTGACGTTAATCGGCGTTTCGATAAATCGCTTTGCGGTGTTGAATACCTCAAACGGGCCGCAAAAATCTAAACACTCCGCACCGTCATAGATAAAAATACCAACTTCCATTATTTCTTCCCACAGATCAGTTTTTTACTAACTTGGCTGATTTTAGTTAAATTTTCAAGGTAAATTGTAACAACCCATGAAAAAACTCTACTCACTGTCGTTTTAGTGTCTTTAAGCTACTATGAACTCTAGCTTTTCTGCTCCATCGCAGAGAACCTTGTTTCTCCCGCAAAGCGATTGCACTTTTAGAGGCGATCCGTAATATCTTACCCACGATAACAACAAGCGATGAAACAAAATGTTCAAACCTTCCATCACATTATTAAGTGCAGCCGTATGTTTAGCCCTTGCGGGTTGTGCGGGCACTGCAGACCAAAGCCAAGAACCAGTAAAATCACTGCAAAGTAAGCAATATGATAACGTGCTTTTACAGGAGTTTTCAGGTCCTTATCAAGGCGTTCCTCATTTTGACAAAATGAAGCTTGAAGATTTAGAAGCTGCGCTTGAAATTGGTATGGCTGATAATTTGAAAGAAATTGAAGCAATAGCCAATAATCCAGCTAAGCCAACTTTTGAGAACACCATTGTTGCACTAGAAAGAGCGGGGGCCGCTTTGGATCGCGTTTTTACCTACTATGGTCTTTGGAGTGCAAACATTTCAAGCCCAGAGTTTAGAGAAATCCAATCGCGAGTTGTGCCTAAGTTTTCAGAGTTCAGCTCTAAAATTACCCAAAACCAAGCGCTTTTTGAACGCGTAAAAGCAGTATATGAAGGCGCTGAATATAAAAAGTTAACTGCTGAAGAGCAGCGTATCACTTGGATGCGTTATAACGGCTTTGCTCGCAATGGTGCGACGCTAAAAGGTGAAGAAGCTAAGCGTTACGCAGACATCAATCTTGAGCTATCAAAGCTACATACTAAGTTTGCAAATAACGTCCTTGCAGATGAAGAAAACTACGTGGTTTACCTCACTAAAGCGCAGTTGTCAGGTTTGCCCGAGTCGTTTGTTGCATCGGCAGCGGCTGCTGCAAAAGCACGCGGCAAGGCGGATATGTATGCGATTACAAACTCTCGCTCTTCAATGGATCCATTTTTAACCTACTCAACAGAGCGTGAGTTACGCGAGAAAGTATGGAACAACTATTATAACCGAGGCAACAACGGTGGTGAGTACGACAACAAAGCGATTATCTCTGACATCTTAACGCTTAGACATGAGCGCGTTAACTTACTGGGTTACGATAATTACGCGCAGTGGCGTCTTGAAGACCGCATGGCGAAAAAGCCTGAAAACGCGATGGCGCTGATGAAAAAAGTGTGGCCAGCAGCAATTGCCCGCGTGAAAGAAGAAGTTGCTGACATGCAAGCGATCGCCGACAAAGAAGGCGCCGATATCACCATCAAGCCATGGGATTACCGTTTCTACGCCGAGAAGGTTCGCCAAGCTAAATATCAATTGGATTCAAACGAAGTTAAAGCTTATTTACAGCTAGATAATCTGCGCGAAGCAATGTTCTATGTTGCAGGCCGTTTGTTTAACTTTGAGTTCACCGAAGTGCCTAAGGGCTCAGTACCAGTGTTCCACCCTGACGTTCGTGTATGGGAAGTAACAGACAAAACCACCGGTGATAATATCGGCCTTTGGTATTTAGACCCGTTCGCACGTAAAGGTAAACGCTCTGGTGCGTGGGCCATATCATATCGTAGCCATACAACATTTGATGGTAAAACAAATGTGCTTAGCTCAAACAACTCCAACTTTGTGAAAGCACCTGAAGGTGAAGCGACCTTAATTTCTTGGTCAGATGCAGAAACCTATTTCCATGAGTTTGGTCACGCGCTGCATGCGCTTTCATCAAACGTGAAGTACCCAAGTTCAAACTCTGGTGTGCGCGACTACACTGAGTTCCAATCTCAGCTATTGGAGCGTTGGTTGGCAACGGACGAAGTGATCAATCGTTACTTAGTTCACTATAAAACAGGCAAACCTATGCCTAAAGCGCTAATCGAGAAAATCAAGAAGTCAGCAACCTTTAACCAAGGTTTCGCGACGACTGAATACCTTGGATCGGCTATCATGGATATGCTTTTCCATACCACAGATCCTGACAAGATTGGCGACCCTGTTGCATTCGAAAAGTCTCAGTTAGGTGCGCTTGGCATGCCGGACGAGGTAGTGATGCGCCATCGTACAACTCACTTTGGTCACGTATTCTCAGGTGAAGGTTATTCAGCGGGTTACTACGGTTACCTGTGGGCTGAGGTATTAACTTCTGATGCAGCAGAAGCGTTTGCTGAAGCGCCAGGTGGCTTCTACGACAAAGACGTTGCACAGCGTTTAGTGGATTACCTATTCTCAGTTCGCAACTCAATGGATCCAGCAGAAGCGTATCGCAAGTTTAGAGGCCGTGACGCTGAAGTTGAGGCGCTAATGCGTGATAGAGGCTTTCCGGTAGAGAAGTAAAAAGTTTACTCTGCTATTTGGATAATAAAAAACCCCTGAACCAAGGGGTTTTTTATTAAGCTTTAGCTTTTGGATTTCGTGCCGTCACCAAATAGGGATTTAAGGCCGTCGGCAAATTGCTTTATTTGCGCTTTCATCGAGCGCTTTACACTAACTTCAATGCTACCCAAAATCATTCTGCCGTGAATATAAATTCGTGGACGCTGTTTCACCTGCCCTGCAGATGCAAGCGTGTTTCTTGTGTTTTCTACTGAACCCATAATATTACGAATATCGGTGACGACATCGACCGTGTCTGGTACAAAAATTTCGTCACTGCCTAAAATGCAATCTATATAAATATGTACTTCAGGGTGACTAAAAATTGCGTTGCTAAAATCTAGTTCCAAGCTGCCAAGGTAGTTTTTTAGGTGGATCTCTTTAGGTACGACCCACTCGCCACTGCGATGGTTGGAACTAAGTATAGAGGTAATGCTTATTGCCTCAGCACCATCTACGCTGGAGGTAAATTTTGGACCCAAACGAGCGGCTTTTTCGCTGTGATATCTTGCATCCGACTTGAGCGGTAAATCAGCACTAAGTGCTGCAATTTGTTCTTGTTCGTTCAGATCGTATGCTTTATCCAATCGTCTCTCGAATGCATCAGCCGAAAGCTCACCGTGGCTGTAATTTAGAATTAACTGGTCAATCACCTCTTCCCTGACGGATTCGAGAGGTCTATCTTTTAATGGTACAGACATATGGTTGGTTCCGTTCTCTTGATTTGTGGTTAGAGTAGCAACAACCAAGCCAATATTAAATTACATATAAAACAAATGGTTAGTATTTTGTAATATCAACTTACTCTATTTATTTGCTAATATTTAGTTATACAAAATAGTATTTGGTCAAAATTACCACTATTAGATGGCAGGTAACGCAGTAGCGCAGGTGTAGTTTGATATTGTCAGTCACTTTGCTATGGTAGTAGGTGTTCGCAAAACAACCAAAGGAGATTAGTTATGGCGAAGAAAGGCGATGTTAAAGCGCTTAAAAAAGAGCTGAAAGCGCGTAAAGCAAAGATTGAAAAGCATGAAGCGAAAATCAAAAAGCTGAAAAAAGCGATTAAAAAGGCTTAAAAGCCATTAGCCCTAACGCAAAGGGATAAGTAAGCGAGCGGTAAATATACCGCTCTTTTTGCAAGTCAGATTAAATCGAAAGATGGCTATATAGCAACCAAGTTCCCACACAGATTAAGGTCAACCCACCAAAGGTTTCAGCTCGACTACCAAGAAACTTTCCTGCCGAATGCCCAATCATCACCCCAATTGTTACCATCATGGTGGTGGCAAGGCCAATGAGCGCAGCGGCGAGCCATATATTCACATCAACAAATGCGAGACTGACACCGACAGCCATTGCATCAATGCTAGTGCCAAACGCTGTGATAATGGTTTTTAACCAAGGCTGCTTTGCGTGTTGCGTTGGTGCATCGTCATCACCCTTAAGGCTCTCATAAATTATATGAGCGCCAAGTCCTAACAATAAGATAAACGCAATCCAATGATCCCAAGCCTCGACATAGCCAGCTGCAGATTGTCCTATTAACCAGCCAATTAGCGGTGTACTGGCTTCAATAATCCCAAAAATAAGGCCGATTTTTATGGCTTCGGTAAGCCGAGGTGATTTTAGGCTGGCGCCTTTACCGATTGCCGCGGCAAACGCATCGGTAGACATGGCGTATGCTAACAGTAGCAGGGTGACGAAATTCATTTACATTGCTCCGGTCGGGCGATTTGAGTCCACGATACATCCACACGCCCGACCACAGGCATGGATATATCGATGGTCTCGCCAACCGAGAGGTGTCCGCACCATGGCATTTTGGCCAATTATGTTGATACGAACTCTTCCGAGCATTGGAAGCAGGCTACTCCCCAACGAGTTGCGATAATATCAAGAATTGCAGTGGATGCAAAACCAAAATTGAGCAGCTCCTGACGGTGATAATTCTCGTTACCTTTATGACGGGGCAAAGCAGTCTATTTCGGTTGTGATAAGCTGCTCCTTTGCATCACCGAGTATAAGTACCTCGCCATTAGGGTTCACAAGAAGGCTTTGGCCGATAAATTGAATTCCCGTGCCATTGCTGTGGTCCATTCCTAGGCGATTGGCTGAAATAATATGGACTTTATACTTCTTGGCTTGTTTTATTATGGTATCAAGGCTGTCTTCGCCACAATAATTTGAAGGGTTCACAATGAGCTGTACGCCCTGCTCGGTGAGTTGCATCAGCCCCTCTTCAAACCAGATGTCGTAACATAATAAAATACCCACTTTAATACCCATTACTTCGTGCACTTTGAATGCATTACCTGATTGAAAAAAGCGCTTATCGGGCGGTGCTAAAAAAACCTTACGATGTACGCCAACAATCCCTTCTGGACCCACTATAGCCGCACTATTAAAGTGCTCACAGCCTGCCTTCTCAATGATGCCAGCGATGATAGTACCGTGTTGTTGTTGTGCGATAGATTGAAGCAGGCTGATAGTCGTGCTGTCGGATAACTCCTCTGCCATTTCCTCCATATGAGTATGGCAAAGAAAGAGGCTACCTGAAGTACATAATTCGGGTAAGACGATGAGATCAAAGTCAGCCTTTGATAAGGTTTTTTCTATGGTTGTCCAGTTGCATTGAGGGTCGCCATAGTTGACTGCAAATTGATAAAACCCCACTTTCATCGTTCACCTACGTAATATTGGGCCAAGCAAACTGCCTAAAGGTCAGATTGAATCTAGCACCAATCTCTTTAGGTGCAGGAGGTACGGCATGTTGGAACTGCGTTTGAAAGCCATTTCCCATGATGAATAACGAACCGTCTTCTAGCTGCTGTTCAAATTGCTCATCGGGATTTTCTTGATGACGAACTTGAAACAAGCGCTCGGCACCTAAGCTCAGAGAAGCGATAACATTAGTTGGCCCAAATGCGGACAGATCACTGTGAAAGTCCATATACTCCTCACCATCTGGATAAAAAATACAGACACAGACGCTAAATTCGATACCTATTTGAGTCTGTAATCGCTGCTGTATTGATGCAATCAAATCAGGCCAAGTTTGGCGTCTACCATGATAGCTAGGAAATACCGCTGGATCTTCGAGCCTTGGCTCTACAAACATCATTTTCCAGGGTCTAATCTCTGTATTTTCACCGTTAGGCAAGGTGATGATTTCAGGCTGAGATAAATCACAGTGCTTGATTAACCACTGATACAGTGAGTGGCTTTCTGCCTTGGTAAGAAACGCTGGAATATACTCTGCCTCGGCGTTATCGATAAGTGGAAGTTTCATGACTAATTCCTTGTTGTTGCTATTTTTCTTTAACAAAAAGAACAGCACTAAAGCAAGACACTAAAGCAGCTCCCTTTTCCTACTTCAGAGGTTGCGCTGATCCGCCCTTTGTGGCGATGGATAATTTGTTGGCTGAGTGCAAGTCCAATTCCTGAGCCATGAGGTTTTGTGGTAAAAAATGGTACGAATATTTTATCAAGTGCGCTGGGTTCTATTCCTTCCCCGTTATCAGCGACGTTGATCTCACATTTGCCGTAGCGATTAATCGTTGCTGATACAGTCACTACTTTTTCTTGGTTGTTATGTTTCATGGCATCTTTGGCGTTATTTAGTAGATTGAGCAGCACTTGTTCTATCATCTTTCTATCAACATTAATGCTCAGCGCAGCGGGCGTCACGTCAAAGTGTAGAGTGATATTGGCGTCCCTAAAGTCGCGTTTTATCAGCGGTGTAATGTCGTCAAATAAAGTCTGTACCGCAAGCGGTTGGAGGTCAAGTTCAGGAATATGCGTGAGCTTTCTGTAGTTATCAATAAAGCCAAGTAAAGACTGGCTTCTAATACCAATTGCTTGCAGGCTTTGTAGGTAGTCTTCAACGAGCTCTTGGTCTGTCACCGCTTCAGCTAGCTGATTATTGGTGATATTAACTAGCGTATTGGAGAGTGAATAAATCGGTGCGACGGAGTTTCCTATTTCATGGATAAGCACGCGGATCAGCTTTTGCCAAGATTCGATTTGGGTGCTCTCTAGCTGCTCTGAAATCGCGGTGAAAAGCCAAAGTTGGTACTGATTGCCTTGATTGGAAAACGTAAAATATTTAAATAGTAAGTCTTTGGCGATGTGACTACCTACTTTGGCCTGTTCAAGCTCTGGGTGTGCTGCAAGTAGTGAGTGTCCAGACTCTGCGCCGCGAATATCCAACAATTGCTTTGCGCTGTTATTACAAATCAAAATGGTGTGGCCATTTTTGATAAGGATCAGACCTGCTTCTATGTGTTGCAGCATGGTTTCGTATGTGGTGATGAGCTCTGTCTGCTTAGTTTTATCTTGCTGAGCTTTCTGAATAAGCTCGTTACAGGTTGTAAGTGCTTGCTTACTTATTGGGTGCTTATTATCAATTCTAAAGCTGCCATCTTGATACTTGAGCGCAGTAAACACCTCTTCGAATTGTTGTTTTTGTCTTTTCAGTGTGGCAATAGACAGCACTGTGAATAGCACTGCAATCGCAATGGATAACCCACTAAACAAAAAGACGTAGCTGTGGAGAAAACCCAATACACCAAGTGTGGCGAATAAAATGGCTGCGAGTTGAAAAATGGCCATGCGAACGAGGCTATTATTCCACATCATACTTCTCCATTTTACGGTACAGTGACGCTCGAGTGATCCCAAGCGCTTTAGCCGCATGGCTGATATTTCCTTTAAAGTCTCGAACCGCCCGCTCTATGGTGTGCTGCTCTATTTCTGCGAGATTATAGGTGTCAAGAAATCCCGCGTTCTCCTCAGAGCTTGCCCCTGGACTGGTGAGCTGAAACTGCAATTGGGTTGAGTCAGATAAAATAACAGCGCGTTCAACCAAGTGTTGTAATTCTCGAATGTTACCGGGCCATTGATACTTGACTAAATCAGCCATCATTTTGTCGGTGACCGTTTTGCACTGGAGCTTGTATTTTTTGCTGTATAGATCAGCATAAAACTCAATAAGTAGCGGAATATCTTGGGGTCTATCTCGTAGTGCGGGAAGTGTGAGCTCCACGGTATTAATGCGGTATAACAAGTCCTGACGAAAACTGCCTTCGCGCACCATGCCATACAAATTCATATTGGTTGCGGTGATAAGGCGCAGATCAACCTCTATTTGTTTGCTGCCTCCGACTGGCGTAACCACTCGATTTTGGATCGCAGTAAGTAACTTTCCCTGTAACTCGAGCGGAATATTGGCTATTTCATCCAAAAATAAAGTACCAGATTCCGCAAGTTCAAAGCGACCTGGCTTATTGCTTTTCGCATCTGTAAATGCGCCTTTCATATGGCCGAACAATTCACTTTCGAACAAAGAGCTGGCGATCGTGCCCATATCGACAGACATGAAGGTATTGTCTTTTCGTAAAGACTGTTTATGTAGCTCTCTGGCAACGACTTCTTTACCAGTGCCGCTTTCACCTAAGATTAAGACGTTGGCATCGGTTTTGGCGGCCTTTTCTATAGTTTGAAAAACTTGCTCCATTGCTGGACTCGAGGCAATTAAATGCTCGAATGGTTTGTTTTGCGCTGCCATTGAGATTTGTGCGATTTGCGTGAGCTTCTTGGACTTTTTCCGTTGTGCGCTCAACTCGATGCAATTGGCAACCGTTGCGAGTAGCTTTTCATTTTGCCAAGGCTTGAGGATAAAATCGTTGGCGCCAAGTTTGATGGCATCCACTGCCATCGTTAGGTCGCCATAGGCGGTGAAGAGTACAACCACGGCATCTTCGTCCAAGGCTTTTATTTGTTTTAGCCAGTAGAATCCTTCGGCGCCGGAGGTTGATTCTCGAGTAAAGTTCATATCGAGCAATATCAGAGCAAAGTCCTGATCCGACATTGTTTTAGCGATATCGTGGGGACTCTCTAGCGTCACGACTTTTTTGTAATATTGTTTGAGCAACATTCTCGTGGCGACGAGAATTTCGCTGTTGTCGTCGACAACTAAAATTGCCTTATCGCTGATAGTCATTACATTTCCTTTCCTCATCAAACTGTACGATATCGTACACTAGGTGTTTAATTTTTTTACACTCTTTTGTTCCATTATTCCATAGAACTATTTTATGTTTTTGATTTTTATTTGTTTTTTATTTTGGCATGCAATTTGAGTTATTAGGCTAACCTAAACTCAAGAGAGTGACAAAATGGACAGAAAAATAACACCTAACAAAAGATTTCAGCTGTGGTGGCTGGCGCTACCTGTCATCGTGGTAGCGTATTTTGCATTTGATAGTGCAGCGAGTAGCAGCGGGGATCGTGTTAATCTGGCGATGGATAAAGTCAAGATAAGTACAGTGACAAAGGGCGAGTTTCATGATCTTATTCCGCTTAGAGGCAGCATTATGCCGAGTAAGTCTGTGTATCTAGATGCCATCGAAGGTGGACGAGTCGAAGCGCGTTTCGTCGAAGAAGGTGCGATGGTTAAAAAGGGTGACAAACTGCTCGCACTGAGCAACACCAGTTTGCAGCTGGATGTGATCTCCCGTGAGGCGCAGATCTCAGAGCAGCTAAATAACCTACACAATACCCGCTTAGCGATAGATCAAAACCGTTTAAACTTAAAACGAAACCTATTAGAGCTAGATTTTCAGGTAAGTCAAAGTGAGCGAAAGCTTGCGCAGTTCAAGCGCCTTGGTAGCGGGAATTTAGTTTCAAAAGATGAGCTACAAGCGGCCGAAGATGAAACTGAGTATCTAAAAAACCGCCGCAAGTTAATTATTGAGCAGCAGCAACAAGATGAAAAAATCCGTACGGCACAAATTGCACAGCTAGAAGATAGCGTCGAGCAGCTTAATAAAAACTTAGGTTTTGCGCGTAAAAATCTTGAAAATCTAATTATCAAAGCGCCTATGGATGGCCAATTGACTGCGCTAGACGCGGAACTAGGCGCGTCAAAGGCGAGAGGCTCACGTTTAGGGCAAGTGGATATTGTGTCTGAATATAAAGTGTCGGCCCAAATTGATGAATTTTACCTAGGCCGCGTGTATGCGGGACAAACCGCAAGGTTAACACTGCAGGGTAAGCCGTATGAGCTAACGCTCGCAAAGGTCTATGCCGAAGTGTCAAATGGTCGCTTTGAAGTGGATTTAACTTTTAATGGTGTGCTGCCCAGCGACATTCGTAGAGGTCAAAGTTTGCAGTTGGAGTTGTTATTAGCAGATGCGAAAGCCGCGACTTTAATACCAAATGGTGGATTTTATCAAGATACCGCTGGCAAGTGGGTATTTGTACTAGAGCAGGGCAGCCAAGTGGCGGTGAAGAAATCGGTGACTTTTGGCGAGCGTAACAACAAATATATTGAAGTACTTGATGGGCTGGCAGTCGGCGACCGAGTGATCACTTCAAGTTACAGCAGCTTTAAAGACATGCAGTCGGTCAGTTTGACTCGTTAATAGAATTAAAAGGCAAAAGAATATGTTACATCTAACTAAAATAAATAAAGTTTTTCGTACTGAGCTGGTTGAGACTTACGCCCTTGAGGATGTCACGGTGACCGTAGAGCGTGGCGAGTTCGTTGCTATCATGGGACAGTCAGGGTCAGGTAAGTCTACCTTACTTAATATCATCGGCATGCTAGACCATATTGATGGTGGCGAGTATGTTTTTGATGGCAAGGACATCAGCCAGTTAAGTGAAGGTCAGCTTGCTGATATTCGTAAAGACAATATTGGCTTTATCTTCCAAAGTTTTAACCTTATTGATGAGCTCACTGTGTATGAGAACGTTGAGCTTCCGCTTATTTATCAGGGGATCTCTAAAGCCGAACGAGCACTGCGTGTGACAGCCGTGCTGGAAAAAGTGAATATTGCGCATCGCAAAGATCATTACCCACAGCAACTTTCAGGTGGTCAACAGCAAAGAGTTGCAGTTGGGCGTGCCATTGTCGCAAAGCCAAAAATGATTCTTGCGGATGAACCAACCGGTAATCTTGACTCAAAAAATGGTGAAGAAGTCATGGGGCTGTTAGCACAGCTTAACCAAGAAGGGGTAACGATAGTCATGGTGACGCACTCAGATCACCATGCAAATTACGCGCATCGCACGATCCATGTTTTGGATGGCCATATTGTTTCGAGTCAAATGCAGGAGGTTCGCTGTGCTTAAAAATTACTTGTTAATCGCGTACCGCAGCTTGCTGCAACAAAAACTCTACTCAACAATCAATATTTTGGGTTTGGCGATTGGTTTAGCTATTTGTATCAGTATGGCTATCTTTGTTGAATCTGAGCTGGGTTACGACAAGTTTATTAAGGATCATGAGCAAATCTATCGCTCGTCTGTAAAATGGATGCCGCCAAGTGCGCCTGAACAATACTATGCGCAAGGGCAAGTATTTAACGCTGAAAACTATCAAGCACACTTTGAAGAAGTGGTAGATGCTACTCGCTTTCGAGAAGTGAGTGTCGCGCTTGGGCAAGGCAAGGAAAGTTTTCTTCATGATGGTGTATTCCTCGCAGATCCCAACTTTGTCGATTTTTTCTCCTTAGATGTAATTGACGGAGAGCGTCAGTCTGCACTCGAGGCTCCCAACACCATTGTTTTAACCCAAGCAGCTGCAATGCTCCATTTTGGTCGCACGAATGTTGTTGGAGAATCTTTACTTGGGGCAGGAAAACTACCGTTAAAGGTCAGTGCCGTGATAAAAGACTTGCCACTGCGCACCCATTTAAATGTCTTTGCGCTCATCAGTATGGCAACGGCCACCACTTATTATGGTGATAACAGCTGGCAGCGTGACCCAAGTTTTAACTATTTCACCTACGTTAAATTAGCGGATGGGGTAACCGGTGAAGATGTTGAAGCAAAAATCCCAAGTTATTTAGAAAATCATTATGGCCCGGGAACGAGTGACACCCTTGGCTTTGAATTAATGCCTGTCACCGATATTTACCTTCACTCACATCAGTATGGTGAAATGAAAGAAAATGGTGATATCAATACCGTTTATTCGTTTAGTGTTATTTCAGCGCTTATTCTCTTTATTGCGTGTGTTAACTTTATGAATTTGTCGACTGCCACAGCAACCAAGCGCGCAAAGGAAGTGGGAGTACGTAAGACATTAGGCGCTAAACAGCAGCATTTAGTTATGCAGTTTGTGGTTGAGGCGATGATGTTGAGTTATATCGCGTTGATCATTGCTGTGGCGCTGGTTGAAGCTGGTTTGCCCTTGTTTGCGAGCTTTATCGGCAAGCCGCTCAGTTTTGACTTCTATTCAGAGCCGTTAGTGTTGACTACGCTGTTGCTGTTAGGGTTATTCGTTGGCTTAATCTCAGGCGCATACCCTGCCTTTTATCTAAGCCGCTTTAAACCTGCTAAAGTGCTTAAAGGAGAAGTGACACAGGGTAAATCTGGCGCGCTGCTGCGTAAAGGGCTGGTGGTATTTCAATTTAGTGTCGCCGTGGTGCTTATTATCGCCACCACGGTATCTAACCAGCAACTAAAGTACGCCAGAGCCATAGAACTCGGTTATGACAAAGACAATACTTTTGTGCTGAGCCGTCTTTATACAGATATCGCCAGTCAACAGCGTAGCGCATTAAAAACACAACTGCTCTCTCACCCAAATATTGTCAGTGTGACAGCAAGTTCAGCAGTACCAACAGAGACCATTGTCGATGCTTTTGGGATGGTTAATCCAAAAACACAATTGTCGCAGACCATGCCGACATTGGCAGTAGATGAAGATTATTTTAGCAGCTACAACATTAAGTTACTGAGTGGCCGAGGGTTTAGTCGCGATTTTCCTGCCGATAAGTTTGCGATGCCGAGTGCGGCTGAGCCAAATCCGCGTTTTTCGGTTGTGATTAATGAAAAGGCAGCGCAGAGTTTAGGATTTAGTGCTGATGAGGCTGTTGGTAAAACATTTGAAGTACGATTAACTCGCCATTCAAGCGCTATGGCGACTATCATCGGGGTGACGCAAAACTACTATTTTTCTTCACTTAAAACAGAGATAAGCCCAACGTATCACTTGCTAAGAGAGAATGAAGGCAATTCGATGGCGATAAAATTTAAAGGTGATACAGCGCAAACTCGCGACTTTATAGAGGCCACTTGGCGCAAGCTAGTACCAGAACAAGAAATGGAACTGACTTATCTACAAACTAAGTTTGAGCAGATGTATCGCCAGGAAGACAAAGAAATCATTGTGTTTAATTTGTTCTCTATGCTGGCGATTTTCATTGCGTGTTTAGGCTTATTTGGTCTTGCCTCTTTTACCACAAAAAGGCGCACCAAAGAGATTGGGGTGCGTAAAGTGCTTGGTGCTTCGGTGATGGATATCGTGATATTGATCAACAAGGAATTCTCAAAGCAAGTGATGATCGCAAACCTGATAGCGTGGCCGCTTGCGTACTTTGTGATGCAGCAGTGGTTAAACAACTTTGTCTATCGTATTGACCTTTCAATCGTGCCATTTTTGATTGCAGCAAGTTTAGCGTTTGCAATTGCTTGGTTAACGGTCGGCTCGTTGACGCTAGTTGCCGCACAAGCGCGACCTGTAAAATCATTAAGATACGAGTAATTGCAACTAAACAGGCCTCACAATGAGGCCTGAACTGAGATAAGTTAAGCGCCAGGACCACACTCCAAGCAGTGCTTGATAATATCCGGGCCAAACTTCAAGTTTGCATTTAGATTTCGCAGTGCCGTTCTTAGGCCTTCTTCTATCACTGGATGGTAGAAAGGCATTTCGAGCATTTGCGGCACGGTCATCTTGTTTTGTAGCGCCCAAGCAAGTAAATGCGCTATATGCTCAGCAGCAGGGCCGACAAATTCGGCACCTAAGAATAATCCGGTGCCTTGCTCAGCGTAGACTCGCATATGGCCTTTGTTTTTTAACATCACGCGGCTGCGGCCTTGGTTTTCAAAGCTTACCTCTCCGATGGCAAAGCAGCCGCAATTGCCATATTGCTTTTCCAGCTCTTTATAACTTGCTCCAACCATCGCAATTTGTGGGTCGCTAAATACCGCCGCAAGCTTTGCACGGCGTAGTCCCACTCTCACATCAGGGAAACGACCGGCATTTTCACCTGCAATCGTGCCTTGATCTGCGGCTTCATGTAGAAGCGGGATCTGATTGCTGGCATCACCTGCAATAAAAATCGGGGCGTTCCCTGAGCCATCAAGACATTGCATGGTATGTGGGTCGGCTAGCGGTACGCCTCGGTCATCAAGTTCAAGCGTGGTATTTTCTAGCCCAAGGTTATCAACATTGGGCACACGACCAGTGGCTGCCAACACATAGTCAAACTGCTCGGTTTGTGGTTTCCCTTGTTTGTCAATGTAGGTAAGCTCGGCTTTGTCACCGACCTGTTTCATATCTGATACTTTGGCATCTGTGTCGAGGTAAAACTCATCACTGAACACCGTGGTGGCATAGTCTTTGACGATTGGATCGGTTAGTGGTCCAAGGCCACCGCCGACACCAAATACTTTGACCTTTACGCCAAGTCGGTGTAGCGCTTGACCTAGTTCTAAGCCAATCACGCCGGGGCCAAATACGGCCACTGAGTCGGGTAAATCGTCCCAGTCAAAAACGTTATCGTTAATGACTAAACGGTCGCCAAAATTATTAAACGCACCAGGGTAGCTAGGTCTTGAACCTGTAGCGATAACAAAACGTTTGGCTGTGATCTGAGTGTGGTCGTCCAACTGTACCGTATGGCTGTTGATAAATTTTGCACTGCCGCGTAGTTTATCCTGCAGAGGCAATTCGTCTACAGCTTCGACGACAAAGCCAACGAAGCGATCTCGCTCACGTTTGACTCTCGCCATAACCGCTTTACCGTCAATTTCAGCGGGTTTTACATTAATACCAAATTTAGGTGCGACTTCAATTTGATGTGCGGCTTCAGCTGCGGCAATCAGTAACTTGCTTGGCATGCAACCAACCCGTGCGCACGTTGTGCCGTATACGCCAGACTCAATCATCAGTACTTCTGAGGTATATTTTTTGGCATTTCTATAGGCGCTGAGACCCGCTGTTCCCGCACCAATCACGACTACGTCGGTGTTTATCTTTTTCATTTTTTGCTCCGAAATCAGAAAGTGTGATACCAATTTACTTAATTAAGAGGTCTATTTGAGGCGAGAAAATCTTGTCGATAGCCAGGCAAAAATTTTGCTATTTAGTTGTTCTAAATGAGAAATTTTTAACGCAGTTAGCGTCAGATTTGCTCCTTCAAATTGAGCAAGTATTAAGATAAATTGGTATACTCCCCCATGACAGTCAGTTATTAGCCATCGTGTTGTGTTGAGGGGGAACATTTTGACTTGGTGAGCAAGTTCACCAAGTCATGTTGTGGGGGATGAATGATTAAGCGAAATATTCAGCTAAATCGTCTGAGCCACCGATGTGTTTACCGCCGATAAATACTTGCGGCACGGTTTCGCGACCAGATAGCGCTTTAAGGCTGGTTAGCGATGCCTGTTGGCCAAGTACCAGCTCTTCATATGCCAGTCCTTTTTCTTTTAGCAAGGCTTTGGCTTTTTCACAGAATGGACAGCCAATCTTGCTAATAACGGTAACCGGCTCTGGTTTGATTTGGCGCGGGTTAATGTACTCCAGCATAGTATCCGCGTCTGATACCTCAAACGGGTCGCCAGGCTTTTCTGGTTCGATAAACATTTTGTCAATCACACCGTCTTTTACCAGCATTGAATAACGCCAGCTGCGTTTGCCAAAACCTAAATCGTTTTTATCAACTAACATGCCCATGCCGTCAGTGAATTCGCCGTTACCGTCAGGTAGTAGTGTAATATTCTGCGCTTCTTGGTACTGTGCCCATGCGTTCATTACAAACGTATCATTAACGGATAAACACACGATTTCGTCGACACCATTTTGCTTAAATACGCTAGCAAGCTCGTTATAGCGCGGTAAGTGCGTAGACGAACAAGTTGGTGTAAAGGCACCAGGCAAAGAAAATACAACTACAGTTTTACCTTTAAAAATTTCATCGGTGGTGACGTGCTTCCACTCTTCATTTTCTCTAATTGGGAATGTAACCTGTGGTACGCGTTGACCTTCAATATTCTTTAACATTTTGCTTTCCTTCTTAAGTTGATGTAGCCATTATGCCGTGCGCATTTTGATTTGTATAATTGATAGTTAAGATTAAAATGTTCAATAAAATTGATTGGTTTCGACTTCAACTATTTGTATTTTTTAACCTAGCCAATGCCGCTAAGTTGAGATTAGTCAATTTTTACAAGAGCAGGGAATATTTAGATGAAAGCAAACTTTGAATTAATGGCGGATTACAATCGCTGGATGAACGAAAAGTTATATGAAGTTGTTTCGGGATTGAGCGCCACGGAATTACATCAAGATCGAGGGGCTTTTTTTGGCTCCATCATGGGATCGTTAAACCATATTCTTGTTGCCGATATTATTTGGCTTAAGCGCTATACAAAGCATAGCTATCATTTTGAAGCACTGAACGTTGTAGCAACGATGCCACTGCCGACAAAACTTGATGCGATGCTGTATGAAGATTTTGCAGCGTTGAGACAGGCAAGAGCTGAAATGGATAAGGTGATTATTGAGTTTGCGAATGAAGTCACTGAGGAGGCGCTTGCAGCCGATTTACACTACAAAAACACACAAGGTAAAACCTTTTCTCGCAAGTTTGGTTTTTTAGTGCATCATTTATTTAATCATCAGACGCACCATAGAGGGCAAATAACGACATTACTCAGCCAGATTGGTATTGATATGGGAGAAACCGATCTATTAGCTCGGATCCCCATATCATTTGGTTAGTGCTTTGGCTGGCTTTACCGCTTCGTTATGTCTAGTGTTTTGTGCTAGTGGCATCACCCGCTTATAAAGACTAAACCAATTCCGGTGATGGTGATGGTGAGGTTGTTGTCTGCCTTGAGTGTTATATCACTTTGGATAACACTGCGATCGGCCTTAAGGGTGATATTTTGTTTGGCGCTTACGTCAATTTGATTAGCGATGAGTTCAAAGTTAATCATCATCGCATTTTCAATTAATAAGTAAGTGTTTTTAGTGGTAAGGAGTTAAGTAGTTTTTATTTGCTACTTTAATAACAGGAGCATTTATTATGAATAAGCCTTAGCTATAAGCCCTTGTTGGTCTAGTATTTCTTTCTGACCAAATGATGCTAATACACTTAGATGGGCGAAAATATTTACTTTACTGACATTGTCAATGGTAGGCTGCCCACCAAGAAAAAAAGCGGGTTCAAAAGCATACATTTCGTTATATTTTAATTGAGATAATCGAAGTTTACATTTCTCAAAAAGTAAGCCTCCACTCGTATCATCTATATCCAGCGATGTTGGCCTTTTTGCACCAAAGAAAAACTGTATGGCATCGTTTTCTTCTCCAACTGCTATGTCTTCGGCATTACCTTCTTTCTCTATAATCCAACCGTGAGATGGGTCGATTAGATATTTATGTCCAAATTTCTCTCCCCATAAGAATAGCTCTCCAAAAGCACTGCGAGCAATTACATAATATGTGTCTTGCTCGACGATATCTGTATCTCCAAGCCATGCATCTAAGGTATCATCATAATCATCGGGATTAGTTAACCAAAAAAGCCCTTCCCCGAAACCAGAAAATCCGTATTCACTCCAATATTCTAATAATCTAGTAGGCAGTTTACCTTCAAACTTTTTTATTATTTCTGCTGGGGCTTGATTTTTTTCAGTAGGCTCTTCAAATTTTTCAAGAAACCACTCGAAATCTTCATCTATTTCAAATTGTTTGGTCATTATTCTAACCTCCTTACTTACACCGTTCTAATTCTATATTCATTTGGGTGGTAGGGCCCATTGTTCTCAACGCAACCCTTGCTGCCTCATCCATACCGGAAACTCCCTATAAACTGAAACGTTTTACCGTGGCTTGCATGCCTTCGATGGCGGCGTCTGGAAGTAGTAGGTCGTAGTGCCAACTAGTAGACATGTCATCAAGTGAATCGCGTAGGCCTTTGACGATGTTTTTAACTTCCGTGGCGGATTGTTTTCCAAGGTCTTGCCAGTTGATGTCTCTTAGGTATTTAACTGGGTCGCTTTTACCAACTTTTCTTTGTGTAAAGATCTGAAGCACTGCGCAGAGCGACTCTCCGGCATTTTTTAAGATAACCTTGCCTACGATTGTGGCATGTCTTGGGCCTCTATTGGAGGCTTTGAATAACCCCTACAGCATCTGATTTTGAAGGTAGTGAAACGATGTTTGTATTTTCACTTAACTCGGACACCCGAAGCGCTAAGCAGTTATGAATTGAGCTGGTGATCCTGACTATTTAATAAAAGCTTTTATCTTAGATGTGTTGTACTAATATTCTCCGAAAATCAGCGAACACAGCTTTCGAATAATATCATTGCTTTCTAGCTCGTTCATTTAGAACTTTAAGTAAGTCAGAATCGCCTTTTACCCAGAACTTGTCATCATCAGGAAAAATATTCTCTGGGTACTCATTTGCAAAATCTATAAATTCACCGTTCCAATGTTGTGGTATGTACTTTTCCATTTGCACGCCCTCATGATAAAATGCGGCTACACTTTTAGCATCAAAGTCGATAAACATGATAGGGAATAAATCAGCAACATCCCACCAAGATCTAGCTGATGGGAACCTAGATGCCAGTCTCTTACTTAGTTCTCTGCAACTTATTTCATTACCCTGAATTTTATCCAGAAAAGTTTCTACATTATTTTCATCTAAAGTATGGAGGCCAAACCTATCAGAGTCGTCAAGCTCCGGAACTTGATATCCATTTTCTATAAAAGCGTCTCTTAGTTTTACCAAATCTAATATCCATAACTCTCGTTCTCCCTTAAACCAGCGAATTTTGCTTTGATAGCGTATAACTACTATTACAACTTCGTTAATCATGACTAATAAAAATATTTTTAATGATAAGTTAACTTACTTAGAAAATACTCACGTTCTTTTTAATAAATAGATATGGATTCACATCCACTTGAGATTCTAATCATCTTCCTCATAAGCAAATGAACCGATAAAAACAGGGTCACTTTGAACAGAGCGTGCTATTTTTTAGGGTCATAATCAAAATCAAACTGACAAATAAGCCACCTTGCTTTGGTAATACCGATTGACTTAGCAGAGTCTATGGCACTTTTTTCAAAGGAACTTGCATAAGATATTTCTGTAAAAAGTTCTGCAATATCGACAATTCCTGATTCTATATACTCAGATTCTTGATTTGCTAAGTCATAATAACCAACGCCACACAGATCTTGTAGAACATCAACTTCTATAGATTCATCCGCAGCTTCAACTCCAAGCCATATAGAAACAACACCTTCTTTTTCAAACCTCTGAGTATAATAGTCGTCTTCTTCTAGGCATTCCTCTTTGGTCATTTTAATGCGCCTTATTTATGAAATCCCTTGGGCAATGAAATATAACCACCTTCAACCCACTTTCTGATATTGTTTTTAAGGATCTAGACTTTCAGATCTTTTTATTATTTTTTGCAATTGATTGTAGATCTTTTCGAGTTTGGAGCTCTCGATCCCAGGGTGAGAGCATACAGTGTTAACTACCATTAACACTGAAGGTCAGCTCTGCCTCAAGTTCATCGTCAATTGAGGTTCGTACATATTTGCGACGTATCGAATCTTCACGACCAGTGTGTTTTACAAAGTTATAAACAACCGGTCTGAACAGTGCAGTTTTCCGCCGAAATTGGTTCACTTTTCTGACAAGCACCTTTCTTAATTACGACATCTAATACCCAATGCTAATAAGGGGGACGCAAACTAACCGTTTATATTACCTATATTCAGCCTAGCAGAGACGTTCAACAAAAGCTTCAAAACTATCCGAAACTAGTACAAAAACAGGACTTAATTCATCTGATTCATTATGATCCCAGAGTACAACTGACGGCTCAATATCGCTATCTTTGAAGTTTAAACATAAAAAGTCTCCACCAAAAACATGAGCAAAAGGAAGTAACTCAGCCCCCACTAAATCTTCATTGTCGGTTAGGCGCTCTTCAATCTGAGCGAGTACTACTTTTATTTCGTATTGCATAATATCGTCTGACAAGTTTGAATCGTTTGTAATAAGAAGTGTTTGCTCAATCAACCGCTCCTCATTGTCTATGTCGTAAGTTAACCCTTCAAAAGCAACGCCATTGTTGTTGCGGAAAAACTCGATAAATGAATGTGGAAGTTTCACTCTGCAAAAGCTTTCCAATTCAAATATGCTTGAGTTATTTAACTCATAAGAGTCATTACGTTTAGTGATCATATATAACCTCTATCTTTTGCTGTATGCCCAATGGCCTTTCGACCTTCCACCTTGGTGGTTAATCATATTATGAGGACCAAAAGGAACCAACTCCATAACACCAGGAATCTCTGAGTGATGCCAAGTGTTACCATCTCTCATACCTACAGGCAACTTTTCATCGAGCCACTTAAATTGAATGTAATCTGATTTTTTCCATAGTCCTTCTGGCAATTCTAACTTTGCTTTAATTAAACCAGCTGACGCAAAGTCAGGGTATTTTGTTCCAGATTTAAACGAAACATTAGGAACCAAACCTTTATCAATAGCCTTTTGCTTGATTGCTCTTTTTTCTTTAATAGTAAGCTTATCGCCTTCTGGAAAATCTTTCCAAGACCAAGGTTTATTTGAATTAATTAAACTCGCATAATCGGAAGCTTGTATCTCTAGTTTTTCAGCTGCTAACAACTTGTTTTGACCGCTGGGCAGCTCATTCCCTTTTGGTGGTTCCAATTCATCGGCTTTGGCTTTGGTGGGCTTGTCGGTGACGCCTCGAATTGGTGATTGGCCTTGATACTCATCCAGTGCTTTATTAACTCGCTGTCCGATTTCTTGGGCGGCTTGTTGCATATACTGGTCGATTTTGGGGGTGACGTCGTCTAGGCGTTTAACCGTGGCTTGCATGCCTTCGATGGCAGCGTCAGGGAGTAGTAGGTCGTAGTGCCAACTGGTAGACATGTCATCAAGTGAATCGCGCAGGCCTTTGACGATGTTTTTAACTTCCGTAGCGGATTGTTTTCCTAGGTCTTGCCAGTTGATGTCTCTTAGGTATTTAACTGGGTCGCCTTTAGCGACTTTTCTTTGGGTAAAAAGCCGCAGTACGGCAAGCGCAGCAGAGAGAGATTCTCCGGTATTTTTTTAAGATAACTTTGACTATGGTTATGATATGTCTTGGGTCTTTATTTACGGCTTTGTCTTACCACTGCATACCATTTCAATAAAGCAGTTGAAAGTTAGCTACCTCGGTTTCTCTAATTAAAAATGTAAACGAAAGCAGCAGAAGAAATTTAATGAGGAATGTAGGCTAGGAGGATAATTGAACCTAGCCTTGCAACATCCATGTTGTTAAAGAGTGTGGTTTAGCATCTTTTTTTAATTTACCTTAATCATTTTGGTGGGTTAGGGTTTACCAGCCACTCAGGTATATAGCCATTTTCTGTGGTCAAATCATAGCCTTTAATGTCTTTTGCTAATGAAGCCATGGCAGTGAGGGGAATGGATAGTGCGCCATCAATTTCAAATTTCTCTTCTTTGGTATCGTAGTATTCTTTATGAAGTAGCGTTGCCTTTTCAATCGCCTGATTAAACTCTACGCCGCCATCATCGGTAAATATACCTAAAATTGCGGAAACTACGGGCCAGTAGAGTCTACTAGCATAGTGATAAGCCTCATCGTATTTGTAGTCATCCGGATTACTAGTAATTAATGCTTTTTCAATTGCCGAGGCTAAGTCTGCGTCAGGCGTAAAAATGGCTTTGAGCAAATCAACTAGCGCGTAATCAAAAGGAGTGAATTGCTCAGCATAGTTAGCCGCTTTAAAAACTGAATCATCAACTTGAATTAGATAATCAATCGCATCTTGATTTCGCGTAATTATTGCGAGGTACATGGCGGTAGGCCAGTTAAATATATCGGCTTCTTCCGAGTCTAGTGCACCATTGAGCTCAATTAGTTGGTTATCATAGCAAAGTTTGAATGGCTTTCCAGGGTTATCATTGGATTGAAAAATTCCTAAGCTTAGTTCTTGTGCACGTACTAGATATTTCCACGCATTTTGGCTATTTGGATGCTCAAGAGCTTCAATAAAAAGCGTTTTTAAGTTCTTTTTATACAGCCTAGAAATGGCAGTGTGGGGTTTATTCTTGATCCCCTCAATAACCCTGTTATCTGACAATTTATTGTAAAGTTCTTGACTTCTTTTATAGGTGTCAGGTGCATAAGTGTAATGATTCTTAATCATTTTCTATCCTTCAAATATTTTTAATATCAAAAATGGTTGCATCAATAGCTCCTTTTACCTCTGTACCCGAGACTTTTTGCTGTACACCAATATATTCGATAGGGTTGTCAATAAAATCTTCCATTTCAATAGCGCTCTCATACTCATCAAGCATTTTACTCAATTCTTTAACCTGCTCGTTAAACTTAGCCTCATTTGGGTCACCATATTTCGGGTCAGCTATATATTCTGTTAGTTTCTTCTCATAATTCTTAAAAATTGAATCCATATAGGCTCTAGACCCTTGTTGAGCACGCTTTGTTCCGGCCATTCGACTCCCCCAAGTTGCGCTACCACCTTTGGCTTCAATAACTAGGAGTCTACCGTCTTCGGTTTGATATAATTGGTCAAATTGTCCTTGCTTACCATCTGTGAGCAACTTTGATCTCAGTGGTGTTGCTCCTGGGTAATTTTGTTCTACGAAGATCCGGGCGGCTTCTTCACCCAGCTCTTCACTGGCTGCACGCATATCTTTATATGCTGCTTTAAGGTGCTCTGCATTACCAGACTTTAATGCGGCATCGCGTTTGGCGATGGCTTGATTTCTTTGTGCCTCTAGCGCCCTAAGCTTTTGTTTTGCCGCTGGAGTGAGTGACTTGTGGTCAACCTTCAAGCGTTGCAAGACTTTATTAGGTGTATCAATTCTATTCGAGGCGAAAACAATTTGGCCGTCAACATACTGCAATTGGTCACTGACCGTTTGGTTTCGTCTTGTTATATACGGTTTTCCATCTCGTAATGCAACCCGGTAATTATTCTTTACATGCTCTGGGGCATCACTTAAAAAGTCATCCAATAATATTTGAACATGCGTCCTAGGGTTAACTTTTAATGCAACTGAGGCGGGTGCGACAGACTCAATTCTTTTAACGTCGTCAATGTCGGTTTCGACCTTTGGGATCCGGTCTAGTTGTACTTTTTCAGTTGTACCCGAGCGAGTGTAATTTAAGCGTTTTAACTTGGTGGCTTGAGTGAGCTTTTCCAATGCGCGGGTTGCTTTAACAAAGTAATTGGATTTAGCGATAGCAGAAACCACTGCACCACTACCAAAGGTGGTAAGGGCAAGCAGTATTTCAAACGACAAGCGACCTGCCATTCTGGTGCGTTCAACACTGGAATGGGCGTTAAAGTAACGAGCTGGGAAATTTGCAAGTAAAGTACGCGCTTCTTCATCTTCTGCAATAATAACTAATGTCTCAAACGCTTCAACAATGCCATTAATGGACTCTGAGGCAGTTGACATAATTTGCTGTAACTCTGCCCGCATAGCTTCCACATCGCCAGTTGCAAGATGGCCCAAAATACGGAAAGTTGCTGCGCCAACATCATAAATTGCTCCTGCTGTGCCTTCGACTAAATCTGCGACTCCCGTTACAATGCTTTCTCCTTGCTGATAAAGCCCGTATAAGAATGCACCGCTATAAATAAGCCCTTGCATCCCAAGGTTTTCGTCATCAATCAGGCGCTCTTGAATGTCAGCTTGCTTGCGGATTTCTGCAACCATTTGGTCAAGGGCCGTGCGAAGCTCTTGGCGTAACGAGATAATCTTCTCTTCGTCCTCGCCGATGTAACTCACGGTATAATTCCCAGCAGGCACATCAATGATTTCTGCGGTACCGCCACTAAGCTGGCCTGTGTATATTTTGCCGTTATCCATCACGACTTCGTAATCAATGTCTTCTACTGGTGTGCCATCGCTATAAAAATACGAAAGGTCAATGGTTTTATCCGCAAGTGATGCTACGCCATCAGCGGTTAACGACAAGCGTTGATTTTCAGCTAACTGTGCTATTTGCGGTACACTCGGCATCGTGGCGCTTTGTTTACCACCAATATCTTGCTCCATGCTGCCGTCAAACACAGTCATGGCTTTGCCTTTTAAGGTCAGTAACTTGTCTGCAAAGATGTTGACGTTACCACTTGAGTCAATACTGATTTCACTGCCGCCATTGGCAAGAGTGAGGTTGCCAGAGCCACTGCCTTTAATCGTGATATTGCCTTGGCTTTGAATGATTTGACTTCCCGCCGGGGCGGTGATGGTAAGGTTGTTGTCTGCCTTGAGGTTGATATCACTTTGGATAACACTGCGATGGCTGCGACCCGCCTTAAGGGTCAAATCTTGTTTGGCGCTGACGTCAATTTGATTGGCGGTGACGTCTAGGTTGGTTGCTGCATCAATAATCACTGACTTTTTACTCTCCAGTGCCAGTTGTTGTTTGGCGCTGGCAATAAAGGTTTTATTGGTGAGTAGTCGAATTGCGCTTTTAACACTGCCAAGTTGTATGTCTTTGGCTGCAAAAATATTCATCGCGCCAAGTTGCGCAAGCCAGTGAATATAAGGCTGCTTTTTATCACCATGTAACACCAAGTGCTGGTTGCCCGCTAGGGTTTGCAACACAATATGCGGGGTTTTTGGGGTGTCATCAAACATCAATAGGTTTTGGCCGCGAGAGCACAACACGTTTTGGGCGTTATTGGCGCTAGTAACAACAGATGGTTGCGTGTCATTAAGCGCAAACCCTAACAGGTAACTTTGGTCAGGGTCGTTGTTCATACAACCGATGAGCACATTACTGTCTGGCAGCAGTGGAAAGTGTAACCCTGTCGGCTGCTTTTGACCACGACAGGCATATTGTGTGAGGCGCTTTACCGACTCGGTCACCTGACTATCAAAATGTACTTGCGTGGCATATTGCCCTTGTGTATCTAGATGAGGATTGGCCTTTGACCCCGACAGCGAGCGCACTGTGGCGGTAAACACCATCGGTTTAGGACTATGCTCTGGGGGAGCGATACGTATTGGCTCACCCCGTGGTACACACACCGACTCGCTATGATATGCAACTTGCTTAGGGTCATTGGCACTGCCTTGCTTATACACCTGTTTACTGCGAATACAGGTATAATCGCCACCTTTCGCTGTGCCCAATTTACCATTTAGCGAAAACGAATAACCGGCATTGGCTTCGGCTACGTTTCCTACCAGCGTGACTTCATTTTTACCTTGTTGATAGGCAAGCTCGAGATTGCCAGTGCGCTCAAATTGCTCAGCAGGATTGTGTGCAGCAGGCTCAAAATAGCTACGCTGGGCCGAGCTGACCGAGGTTGGCGGATGGGCATTCATATGCACTTGTGAGCCACCCATTCTAAAACGATGGCGGCTTTGGCACTGCGTAAACCCAACAAAGCCGGTTTCATGTTCGTGCACCAGACCATCTTTATCCGTTACCGACAGCAAGCCTCGCTCAATATAGGGGCTTGCAAGATTCCCCTCGGCAATCACTATCGACTCAATAAAATCATGGCATTCAAACCAATAAATTAAGCCGTACTTTGCTAAGAGTCGGCTGAAAAAGGTGTAGTCGTTTTCTAGCGCTTGTACGCACTGCGGTAGCGTGGGTAAATCTTTAGTGACTCGCCATTTTATCCGGTCTTGTGAATAGCCGGCTTTTTGTATCAGCTTATTGAGGACAGACTGGACATTGGCTTGTACAAAGATTTGGCTTTTTTCTGTTTGCTTAAGTAACTCAAGGCGAGGCTTTAAGACCACCTCTGCACCACAGGTGTGCTCAGACACAAAACCAGATTGGATATCAAACAAAGTCCCAGTGAAATACGTTGATATTGCATCTGGTGACTCAATTTCAAACGTGAGCATATTGCCGACGAGTAACTCATCAGCAAGGTCAAATTGGGATTCTAGGTTCGCTTTGAGTAAAAAGCCGCTATTGATACAGGTCGTGAGTTCAAAATCGACGACATGTACAGGATGGTTAGTACCATACACCACAATCCTTGTTTGCATTTTTTATGTCCACTGTTGTTGGTTAAAGCCGTTCCACCAATACGCAGTACTACTTCCTAGTGTGCTGCAATTGGTTTTTATTTGCGCGCTATTGTTACATAAAAGGCAAGCATTTTTAACTCATTTTTTTATTCAGCATTCGAATACTTATTGGGTGTGCTGGAGAGAGGAAAGTAGCGCTGATTGTTAATTCTGATTTTATCTCCTGAAGCAGCTAAGTCGCTTACAAGCACCAAAAGAACTTATCAGCGCCTTGTGTCTCCCTCATCACACCCGAAAGTAAATTGCCAATGAGTCATTTCAACGCATGGATGCGTGAAAAGCGGTGACAGGGCCAAGGATGGCCCTTACACCGCGGTGACGTTCATATTGGCAATTTACTTGAGGAGTCAGTGTGATGTTGGGAGTGCCTTTTCTTTTGCTTACTTGTTCTTTGGGCATCAAAGAAAAGTATGTCGTAGCCCATGGATGGGCGTCGAAACCTGTCAGGAGGACATATTAGCCTTGCCCTTCCATGGCTCGTATCAAAGCGCATCCATGCGCTTCTCGTTCATTCTTTTTAAACGATGAAAAAGAACGAACCAAGAAAACGTCGCCCCAGCATCACACTCAATCCTCAAATCCTAAGCCGACATAGTGCAACCGCCTTGTAAGGCACGTCCCTATGCCAGACAAGACTTAGCCGACATCCTGTCGGCACATTGCATATCGACTTATGCTTTTCGGGTGTGATGAAGGGGGAATAAAGTTGCTTGTGAGATCGTCTACGATTTTTACGATTAAGCCGTTTGCAAGGGTTACAAAAACTATCAGCGTAGCCTCTTAGTCCACAGTACAAATAGTTTTGTGGGAGGCGGTTCACCCGCCGAGAAGTATGCTTTTCGGGTGATGAGGGAGTGCCTTTTCTTTTGCGCAACGATTCTTTGGACATCAAAGAAAAGGTTGTCGTAGTCCAGGATGGGCGTTGAAACCTGTCAAGAGGACGATCTGATTTTACACATAGTCTCGAGTTTGCACATAGTCTCGAGTTAATGTTGAACTTTAATGTGGAGCAATCGTATATTGCTCCACACTAAAATCATTCAGCAGGCCTAGTCATCTAGCTTTACGGCTCCTGCTATCTTATCTATTTTCACCGAGCCTGAACCTGATTCGGTAATGGTCAAGGAGCCGGCATTTACCACACGAATATTTCCAGCGCCGTCTTCTATTTGAACGTGGCCCTTCACTGCTTCGATATCCGTATTGCCCGAACCATCAACGATAGTGACATCGCCTTGGGCGCGACGAACTCGAATATTACCGGATTCATCATCGATTTCAATATTGCGTCCGCCTTCAACAACCAGTGAGCCAGAGCCATCGATGATATCTGCGTTGCCGCTAAAACCGCGAAGGATTAGATCGCCAGACTCATCTTCTATTTTGATATCCGTGCCGCCAATCACATCAATATTACCCGAGCCATCCTCCAACTCTAGTGTATCGACTAATCCCTTTATGGTTATGTCGCCAGAACCATCGTCGATAACAAGTTGCTGGACGTTGGTGATATGGATATTGCCACTGCCGTCATCAATTTCAGCACCTTGAATATCTTCTAAGGTGATATTGCCAGAGCCATCATCTAGTTTGATAAAACCTTTGATATTTTTGATGGCCATATCCCCAGAACTGTCATCAAGTGTTAGCGCAAGTTGGCTTGGCATGGTGATGGTTAAGTCAATTCTAGGGCTATTATTGCGATACCATTGTACACCAGAACTTGTATCTGAGTCGGCCACCAACATAGCAGTGTCACCGGATTTTTCAAGGGTAAGTTGGTAGTTCTCTGCTTCTGTGGTTAACACTGAAGCTTTCACTTGGATCTCTTGTTGGTTATCGTATCCAATGATCTGGATATTACCCGAAGTGGTATTTGCATCAAGTTTGCTGATGTCTGCAGCGTTGAGTTGCAAAGATTTATGGAGTGTTTTGGTTGCGGCTGCGCTTGGAGAGATATGTACGACACAGCCAGATAAAAGGCTAAGTGCAGCTAAACTAGTGAGGAGCTTTTTCATCGTTGTTATTTTCCATAGTGGTGATGACATAAGGTTATCATTCAGCAATAGTTATACCAGAATGAAGTTATAAAAAAATCAATAGATTAAGCAGGTATCGAACCTTAGGGTGGTCAAAATAGCGAAATCAAATAGTGAGTTGAACCAAAAGATTGCAGATATGACTGTCATATGTCTGTAAATCCGACAATGTAGTCTGGTGCTATTGTTTGTTGATTTTTCTAGCAGTGCAATGAAAGACATAACGAAGACAACCGAACTACACGCTGTCAATCCGAAATCATTCGTTGACAGTCACTGTAAACCAGACGCTGCTGTTTTTTTGGGAGTGGGAAGTGCCGCCAGCGCTGCAACTCTTGGGTGCTCTGCCTGTGTATTGACCCATAAAGGTCTACCTTGGTTATTGATAGATTGTGGCTTTGATACGGTGTCGCGTTATAAAAAGCATTTTTCGTCATTACCCGATGCTGTGTTTATCACTCATCTTCATTATGACCATGTTGGTGGATTGGAGCAGCTTTACTTTCAGGCTGCATTAAGTCAGCACCAAATCACGTTATATGCTCCAGCAGAGCTAATCGTTGGGTTGTGTAATATGCTTGCTTACACCGGACTGAGCGAAGGGACTTGCGGCGTATGGCAGGTTTTTCGTTTATTTCCAATCTCAGAAAGCTTTCTTCATCGTGGGCAACGTATACATAGTTATGCCGTTCGTCATCATGAACCCAATAGCGCTTTTTCGTTACATCTCCCAGGTAGCCTGTTTTACAGTGGTGACACCAAAGCTATTCCAGAGCTGCTCCATCACCGCGTCAGTAATGGCGAGGTTATTTTTCATGACTGCGGTCTTGCAAACAATCCCAGTCACTGCTCCCTTAATGAGTTGTTGATGAGCTATCGTGAAGACATCATTAAAAATATTTGGATCTATCACTACCAGCATCAAGAAGATGTTGTGAAGTTCGAACGCGCAGGACTCAAAGCGGCTATCGCTGAGCAGCCGATTGCGCTCTAAGTTTGCGACTGAGAGGTTAAATAGGCTTTTAATTCTCGAACAAACTCGCTGCCGATCTCATGGTGTATCGCTTTTATTTTTTCGGCGCACTCAGTGGTGTTGTTATCAAGTGCTGAATATTCTAACGCCTGTAGATGTTCAGCTAGTACCTCTGCACCCACTGCTTTGGCGGAGGTTTTGAGGTAATGCGCTTCGTCTTTTAACGCTTGAAAGGCACGAGTTTGGTATGCAGTTTTAATTTTTGCGCAACTAGATTTCGATTGTACTAGAAAGTCGGTGTAAAACTTTTTCGCCGTAGCAAAATCATCACCGATTAAATCGATAAGCACCTGAGGGTTGAGGGTTTTACTCATTGTGTAAAGTCCATATCTAACCATTTACCTAAGGTGTTTTTAAGCTCTTGTAATCGCACCGGTTTGCTAACATAGTCATTCATGCCACTATCTAAACAAAGCTCTTTATCCCCTTTCATAGCGGCGCCTGTGACGGCAACAATAGGAATCGCACTGCGCTCTTCACTGGACTCAAATGCGCGAATTAACTTAGTTAATTCATAGCCATCTATCTCTGGCATATGGCAATCCGTCAACAAAAGCTGATATTGCTGGCTTTTATACATCGCCAAGGCCTCTTTGCCGTTATTGGCGATATCACAGGAAACGCCAAGTCTAGAAAGCTGTTTGACGATGAGTTTTTGGTTAAAGGGGTTATCCTCGGCAAGGAGTATATGCTGCTTACCACTCGTATCCGATTCATCATCGGTAGGGCTAGATACTTTATCGTCTAGTGAAAGTAGCGCATCTAGTTCACTGAGATCGTTTAATTCACCTAAATCAGCCTCGTCACTTTGCTGACTTGCTTTAAGTTTACTCAGTAATTGACCGATGGCGTATTGAGTCTGCGGTGCAATTGGTTTTGGTTTTTGTGTGGTTAACGCTGTACTGTTCAAGTTAGCAAACGCCTTTTCATCAAGAAATACTAACTCTGGAATAGGTGAGTGTATTTGCTCTGCAGAGGCTCCGGCTTGCGTTGTGACAACACGAATAAGTGCGGTATCGTCTGTCTCTTTGATTTCATTGGGTGACTCGATGACTTTGAGCTCATTGCAAAAATGCGTGCAGGCATTGTACAACTGAGTCAGCGCCAACGAACTTTGCCAAGGGATATCACTTAACCAAGAGAGCGTATTAAATAGAATATTGGGTTGCTGTTGTGTTCTTGGGCGCCAAATAGGAATGGTAATGGTAAAAGTTGAGCCTTCACCGGATTTGCTTTTTAAGACGACCTTGCCGCCCATTAAGTCAATAAGCTTGCCACATATTGCAAGTCCTAACCCCGTACCACCGTATTTTCTCGTGATAGAGCGTTCGGCTTGTGTAAAGGGGGTAAACAGTTTCTTTTGTACTTCTGGTGCAATGCCAATGCCATTGTCTTCTATCTTAAATATCAAGTGAGATAAGGCTACGCCTTCACATGCCCAGTGCACATTGATGGTGACTTTCGCGCCGCCTTCGCGATCTGCAACGCTAAATTTGATGGCATTGCTGACAACGTTAAAGATAATTTGCCGTACTCTATTTTCATCGCCAATCACTTCTAGCGGTAGTTTTATGTCCTCATGCACCGTTAATTTTACTGATTTGTCTCGCGCGTGGGCTTCGAAGGTTTTGATGATGTTATTGAGCATTTTAGAAGGGGAGAAAGGATAGCTTTCAAGCTCCATTTTCCCTTGCTCAACTTTGGCTAAGTCTAAAATATCATTTAATATTGAGACTAAATTATTGGCTGAAATAGACGCGGTTTCTAAAAGCTCTTGATTGTCTTCATCAAGCTCTGATAGCGCCATGAGATCTAAGGAGCCGATAATGCCATTCATGGGGGTTCTGAGTTCATGGCTCATCATGGACAAAAAGTCTGATTTAGTGCGATTGGCCTGCTCAGCTTTAATAATAGCAGCCTCAAGATCGGCGGTGCGCTCTGCGACGCGTTGCTCTAATTCTTGATTGATGTGCTGGAGTTTTTTCTGGGCAATATATACATCGGTTTGATCGATAACAACGCCGTCAATACGTGCTGGCCGACCCTGCTCATCAAGCCCCACAACACCTTTGGCATACACTACAACAATATCTTTATCGTTGAGCAAGCCGCGATAACGCTGCTCAAAGGTTTCACCTGAGTTTAGCGACGCTTCTAGCGCTTGAGTAACACGTGCTTTATCGTCGGGGTGAAGGCTTGCTTCCCAAAGATGCAAATTGCCAATATCGTCTTCCGAAAGCTTAAAAATTTCATTCGCTTGATGATCCCAATTCCAGATCCATTGATTCGCCACTCGTATTGCTCGCCAAGTGCCTATTTTCCCCGCTTGCATGGCAAGTTCTTTGCTTTCTTCTGCATCATGTAATGCAACTAGCATGTCTTTTTCGTGAGTGCAGTCAGCTAAAATCCCATAAACACTGTGTGTGCGAATACAATACTTAACTTGTTCTCCCTTGAACTCAAACCAATGAATTGTTCCCCTTACTTCAAGCCGGAACTCAAAATGTAGCATAAGACCTTGTTCAATATGGTGAGCGAGTAGCTCGGCAAATAGTGGCTGATCTTCGTGGTAAATCATGCTTTTTAAGGTGTCCCAGTCAAGTTCTGCTGAGGCTGGGAGGCCTATCAATGATTTGAATTTAGGAGAGAAATACGCTGTCTTATTAAGGAGATCGTAGCACCAAACTCCTAGGTTTGCGCTGTTGACGGCGTGGCGCAAAATTCGAGTCTGTTCGTCTTCCAAAGGGTTTTGACAATAATAAGTAGAGAGCTCGGCAATATGTACAAATATTTCGTTGCTGCGAACATCATAAAATGACAGTAAAAATTGTACATTTGGCGATGTGCGAAACGACACTTGTACCAAAGAGCCGTCAGCAATTGTTTTTTGCTGTTCTTCTACGCATAAAGGAAAGATAAATAAGTCTTCAAGGTGCTTATTGATGACGTTATCGACAGGTGCGAACAGTTTTTCCGCAACGGCGGTTGTATGACTGACATACCATTCAGATGTAACAATCAAAATTGGCATACTGTCTTTAAGCGCAGTTAGCATCGTATCCCCCATAATATCCTCATAAAACAATATAGCAGTTCATGATTAACTTGCTGGATTTATAGTCAATCTAGTGAGGTTTAAAAATATGTGTACGTCTTACAGGGATATGTATACGTTCGATTTGGTGGGCCCAGATATAGTAAAACCAAATCAATAATGTGGATAAGGTAAGATGAGAATTTATAATGCAAAGGTGATTTTAGTCACGGGAGCATCCTCAGGCATAGGTAAAGCCACCGCGCTTAAGCTACTTTCTCAAGGTCATATTGTATATGGAGCTGCACGCAGGATGGAAAACATGGCTGAGCTAGTGCAAGCTGGTGGCGTTGCCCTCAAAGTGGATATTACCCACGAAGATGAAGTTGATGCTGCACTACAGACGATTTTTACACGCCATGGCTATGTGGATGTGTTGATAAACAACGCTGGGTTTTCTGTTTATGGTGCGGTGGAAGAAACCAGCCAAGAAGATGTCAGAAAACAATTTGAAGTGAATTTTTTTGCTACAACGTTTCTCACTCAAAAAGTACTGCCAATCATGCGCGAGCGAGGTAAGGGGCACATTATTAATGTTTCCTCTGTGGCAGGCAAAGTATATACACCGTTGGGGGCTTGGTATCATGCTACAAAGCACGCTCTTGAAGGGTGGAGTGACTGTTTAAGAGTAGAGACACAACACCTTGGTTTAAAAGTATCTATCATTGAACCTGGCGCGATTGAGACTGAATTTAGCAACATCATGATGGCACCTATGCTACTTCGCTCTGATAATGGTCCATATCAGGCAATGGCTAAAAACATGGTAGAAGCAACATCGCAGGTGTATAAAGACATTAAAAATACCCGACCAGAGATCATTGCAGATACCATAGCGGTTGCAGTGAATAGTGAAGCCCCAAAGACACGCTACGCGGCCGGAAAATATGCGTTGCTGTTACTTTTTTTACGAAGGTGGCTATCGGATAAATACTTCGATAAATTGATTCTGGAGATGGTTAAGTAAGCAACGACTTAAATTTACAAGATGATAGAGTCCCGTGGCACTGAATAAAGCTGCGGGATTTGCAGAGTTCGATATGACAAAAGCGATTGTAATTAATGATATAGCAGCAGTGCATAAGATGTTTGATCTCGACCCGCCTCGCCATCCTCTGGTGTCGGTGATCCGAGTCGATGACGTATTACTTACCAAGAATATTCCTTATATAAATCAAAGCTATATTATTAACTTATTTCAGATAAGCCTTAAGTCAGGGTTTTGCGATGAATTAACTTATGGCCGAAATAAATATGATTTTAAAGAAGGCACATTGGTATTTACCAAACCAGGTCAACGTATCACAGTTTCTACTGCTGAGAGAAAGGTGGAACCGGGGGGGTGGACACTTTTGTTTCATCCTGACTTGATAAGAAAGTCTGCACTTGGAAAGTGTATAGAGCAATTCAGCTTCTTCTCTTATGATAGTCATGAAGCATTGCATTTGTCAGATGAAGAAAGAAAAAACCTGACTGATTTGGCGGATAAAGTTGAAGTAGAGTACAAGCAGGGCATTGATAGGCACACCCAAACTTTGCTTGTTGCAAACATCGAGCTTATTCTCAATTATTGTGTGCGTTACTATGATCGGCAGTTTTATGTGAGGACAAATACAAACTCTGACGTTGTCGCTCGGCTTGACACATTATTGGATGATTACTTTGGTAAACAAAAGGCGTTAGAGCTAGGGCTTCCCACCGTTGCCTATTGCTCTAGCGTACTTCACATGTCTTCATCCTACCTCAGCGACATGCTAAAACGTGAAATAGGTAAATCGGCACAACAAGTCATTCAAGAGCGCCTTATTGATAGAGCAAAAACCTGCTTGTTAGGTACGGATGAACAAATTAGCCAAGTGGCCTACTCATTGGGATTTGAGTACCCACAGCATTTTAGTAAATTGTTTAAGGCAAAAACAGGGCTTAGTCCACAGCAATACCGCCGCGAGCACTAGTATGTAAGTTGTCCTTAGTACCACGGTGCTTGGAAGCACCAAGTAGAGAAGCGATACTTTTTGTTTACACCGCCTCTACATTGAGTCTTTCTGCGAGTAGCTGGCGCTCAGTATTTAGTCCTCTGTAGTCTCGAAGTCCTGCGAGAAGCGCCCTGATTAATACTGTATCAGGGTTTTCACCTTGTAGTTGAGCCTCCAACAGAGCGATTGTATGGTCTACGATCTCACGCTTTTGTGGTGCAAGCTTTAGCTTTTGGGATTTTTCTTGGAGCTGTAAAAAAGCTTGTTGGACTTTTTGTTCGTGGAGTTGTCGTTTTTTAGCTTCGATCTCTTTTTGGGACGGAAAATCCTGTTCGGTTAACACCGGCAACAGTGTTTGATTTGGTAGCGCTGTACAAATTGAGTCCATGCATGACACCACCCAATTAACCAGCTTTTCAGTGTCGAAATCAATACCTTCGATCACGGGAAGCGAAAGGTAGTTAGCTATAATGCCATCAAGCGTCATCGCGAGATCGGTTTTCCATGGACGAACTTGCTCGCCATAGTTTTCAAGTAAAAAGCCTTCTTGTAGCGTAAGCCACGTCAAGCGAAACTCTTGATAGAACATGATCAAGTTATTTGAAAAGCTCAGTGACTCCTCCTGTAATAAGAGTTGAAACATCGCTTGGTACTGCTTTAAATCTTCGTGCTGGAAGCGGATTTGTTGTTTTAGCTTAGCAATTGGTGTCAATTTATCACTTTCTAATATTGCTCTTATTTTATCTAGCAGATCCGCTGTTTGACGCTCAAAAACGGCTAATAGTAGTTCGTCTTTTGACTTAAAGTGTAGGTAGATAGCACCTTTCGAAATGCCCACTTTATTGGCGATGGTTTGCATGCTAAAGGCACTATCGCCCTCTGCTAAAAGTAACTGCTCCGCGCATGCCAGTATTAATTTCCGCTTATCAGACATAGCTCCTCCTGTTCACATTGCAGTATACAGTCAATTTAAAAATGACCAATAGGTCAGTTTTAAATTGACTAAATTTAAAATGTGGTCAATTATTATGTTGTCTATTCAACGGGAACATCATAATTATGAACAATACATCATCTTTAATACAACTAGTCAGGCGCACGCAGCCAAGTCGCCTACTACTATCAACTCTGGTTTTGTTTACGATTATCTCTAGTGTTTTAGGTTTGTTGGTGCCTTTGCAAACGAAAAAATTACTGGAAGAACTTGGAGAACATGGTCATTTTTCAAATGAACAGATAGTCATATTAATTGTGGTATTAATATTTTCCGCTGTGCTAGCAGGGTTAATGACTTACATCATGGGTAAAATTGGCAATGAGCAAAAGCTTAAATTACGCGGAGACCTTTTTCAGCACCTCATTCGTTTGCCTGTTTCCTTCTTTGATAATACTAGGGCTGGGGAGCCCGCGAATCGTATCGTAAAAGACACTGAAATTATTGAAAACCTCGTGAGCGAGCAGTCTGTGTCTTTTATATCTGGTGTGGTTTCATTATTTGGCTCTTTTATTATTCTATGGTTTTTAGACTGGCAAATGACGCTTGTAATGCTTGGTGCAGTGACGGCTAGTTTTCTGATTATCTTACCGTTTTCCGTGAGGCTAACGGATCTGTCTAAGTCATTACAAGATACTGAAGCCTCTATGCTTGGAAGGTTAACCGAACTGTTTGCCAATATCCGCTTACTAAGAGCACAAGGTGCAGAAAAAATAGAAGCTAAAAAGAATAACAATGAATTGAAGTCACTCTATAAAACTGCAATGTCAGAACATACGCTTTTAGCTACCATGGGCGCATTGGTGAATTTAGTGATCATGGCTTCGATAGTGTTAGTACTAGGATTTGGCGCATCAAGGGTTGCCAACAGTGCGATGACGCTAGGCGCTTTTGTTGCGTTTATCATGTTTTTACTGAACATTGTGTTGCCGATGGGGCAGTTAAGCATGGTGGTAGCCGCGTTTAATAAAGCAAAAGGAGCGGCCGTTCGTATTAATGAGATCTTAGCAACGGCACCAGAAAATGAAAGTGGTCATACAATTAACCTGACTGATAAGTCAATTTATGTTCGCAATTTATCTTTTAGCTATGTTGATGATAAACCGGTATTTAAAAGCTTGAGCTGTGAATTCTTAAGTGGAAAAACGACCGCGATTGTTGGGCCATCAGGAGTTGGTAAGTCTACACTCTTCGCTTTGTTGCAGGGCTTTTATCAGGCGAGGCGTGGTTACATCGAAATTGCTGGGCTTAATGTTGAAGAGCTAGACCGAGCCAATTTGAGAGCGCAAATCGGTTACGTTGCGCAAGAGAGCCCGCTGCTGTGTGGCACCTTATATGAAAACTTGGTATACGGTGCTGATGAAACAATAGATGATGGACAATTACAGCATGCCATCGCCACGGCCGATTTAGCAGAGTTTATAGCGACACTTCCTGATGGGTTGAATACTCGAATTGGTGAGCGTGGCATTACTCTATCTGGCGGACAAAGGCAACGAGTTGCACTGGCGCGAGCACTATTGAAAGACCCAGCATTGCTGCTGTTGGATGAAGCAACGGCAAGCCTTGATTCACAAAGTGAAGCCGCTATTCAAATTGCCCTGAAAAATGCAAAAAAAGGTCGTACTACAATTATCGCTGCGCATCGACTCAGTACGGTTATGGATGCCGATAATATTATCGTCATTAACAAAGGTGAGATTGAATCACAGGGAGACCATCAGTATCTGATGCAACATTCTTCACTTTACCAAAGCCTAGTGAACAAACAGTTTAGCCTTCAAGCTGCAAGCTAATAACTTTGGTTGTGGTCCGTCAGTTGGATAGGTGGAAAGTGGATGAACAGTACTGTCATTGGGTAAATGGTTGTACTAATACTTTTTGATGTTTTTTTAAAATGAGATAGCACTAAAAGTTTAGATGTGATAAAAAGTAATCATATTTAACTAAGTGCTATTTTGGTTTTTGGTTAAAAAGGATTGGTTTTTAGGGAAGACAAATTAATTTTCGTAGGTTTGTTTATGCCCCATAGAGCACCACACACAAGTTCGCATACCTCTATCCCGCTGATTGTAGCGCTAACAAGCGTGTTGTTATTACTGACTTTACTGAGCTTTCCAAGTAAGAGCAAACAGCCTGTAGAAACCAAAGTAGCAATACATAAGAGCGGCGCGATAAAGCATGAAGTCCGCCCGACAGAATAAGAATGAAAAATTCTTAGATGCTTGTAGCTAGCTTGAAGTATCTAGCTCACAGCAATACCTTACACTTTGTAACAGTTCGGGGTTACTAAATTTTATTTATTTAAAACATATGGTTAGTATCTTGAGCTAACACCACCATAAAGTTTCCGTAGGCATTCAGCCTATCATCTTACCTCTATAATTTGCTTATTATTTCTAACTCGGTATAGTTTGACGTCGGCCAGAATAGTAATAATATTGCTCAGTTTATGAGCACGGGACAAATTGGCCTTACTTCTCAGAGGCAGGTATGCAATTAATTCAGTTAAAGTCAGATGACCCACAAGTAGTCGCGGTGTTTTCTGAAATCGATAAGCTTATGAACAGCTTATATCCAATCGCAAGTGCACAGTCTTTATCAATAGAAGAAATTAACCAACCTAACGTGTATGCCGTTGGCTTACAAAATGAAGAGGGCATTGTAGCGTGCGGTGCGATTGTAAAGCAGTTTGATAAAACCTTATACGGTGAAATTAAACGCTTGTACGTAAAACCTAGTTATCGAGGTAAAGGGCTTTCTAAACGTATTATGCAAATTTTGCTTCACTACGCGGGTGAAGCGCAGATCCCACTTATTCGGCTGGAAACCGGTTCTAAGCAAGCCAGTGCGATAAGTCTTTATGAGAGCTTGGGATTTGAGCGATGTGAACGTTTTGGTATGTATCGTGACAACCCGTTAAGTGTCTTTATGGCGTTATCACTGAAATCTTAACCTAGTAAAATAGGGATTGTCGGTATCGGCAGAGATACTGGCAATCTCTGCAAGCACCACAGTGACAGCTTGGCTTTCTTGTTCTAAAACTAAACACTCCTGTTTGTCGATTATGGCCGTGTTTTCGCAGCTGCCATGCACAACTTTACCACCTTTCATCTCAATAGTAACCGCTAGGCGTTTTAGGCACGCCAGTTCGATATAATCATACTGTTGGCAACTGATCATAGGTACGTCCTTATTGAATAAAGCCACCTGCTTGTTCAGGTGGCTTTTCGAACTTGACTTTAGAGAGACTTAATCCCCATATTGTAAAGCGTAAAGCCATAAATATCGGCATACTGTTCAATCGTCTTGCTTATCGGTGTGCCTGCGCCGTGCCCAGCATTGGTTTCGATACGAATAAGCGTCGGATTAGCACCTGTGTGTTTGCTTTGTAGCTCAGCGGCAAACTTATAAGAGTGTGCAGGTACTACGCGGTCATCGTGGTCGCCTGTTGTGATCATGGTTGCTGGATAATTTACACCAGCCTTTACGTTATGCACAGGTGAATACCCTTTCAGGTATTCAAACATCTCTTTGTTGTCTTCCGCCGTACCGTAATCGTAAGCCCAGCCAGCACCAGCAGTAAACGTGTGGTAACGCAGCATATCAAGTACCCCTACCGCAGGTACAGCCACTTTGAATAGGTCTGGACGTTGCAACATCGTCGCACCTACTAACAAACCACCGTTCGAACCGCCGTTAATTGCAAGCTTTTCACTTGAAGTATAATTTTCAGATACTAAGTATTCGCCTGCAGCAATAAAGTCATCAAAGACGTTTTGTTTTTGCATTTGAGTACCAGCTTTGTGCCATTTTTTACCATACTCACCGCCGCCACGTAAGTTTGCTACCGCATAAACACCACCCAGCTCTAACCAAGCTGCACGTGTCGGGCTAAAGTAAGGCTTAAGACTGACATTAAATCCACCGTAACCGTACAACAGAGTTGGGTTGTTACCATCCAATTTCAGCCCTTTTTTATGGGTGATGATCATCGGTACGCGGGTGCCGTCTTTTGAGGTGTAAAAAACTTGCTTAGACACGTAAGCATCTGAATCAAAATCTACTTTATCTGAACTATATAACTCGCTACGCCCTGATTCAGCATCGAAAGCAAAGATAGATCGCGGGGTGTTGTAGTTAGTGAATGAGTAATAAAGTACTTTGTCTTCTTCCTCACCGCTAAAGCCACTCACAGTGCCTACACCTGGAAGCGCAATGTCACGGATCAGTTTACCTGTGAAGTCATATTGTTTTACCAATGAAATTGCATCTTTGATGTAAGTCGCAAATAGGTAACCTGAACCTGTTGAAACCGATAGTACATTGTCGGTTTCTGGGATCACATCTTGCCAGTTTTCTGGTTGTGGCTGTTTCACATTGACTTTAACGATACGACGGTTCGGCGCATCTAAGTTAGTGCTTAAGAACAATGTGTCGCCTTCACTGTGGATCACGCTGGTATCAGAGTTGGTATGATCTAAAATCGTTACCCAATCACTATTTGGCTTGCTTAAGTCACGAATAAATAGCTTGTTACCTGAGGTTGATACCGCAGCAGAGATCACCAAGTATTTTTTATCGTCTGTTACACCACCATAAACATAACGGTGTTTTTGCGCATCAGTAGCACCAAAAATGACCTTGTCTTGATCTTGAGGTGTGCCAATCTTGTGGTAATACACTTTGTGTTGGTCAGTTTTTGCAGAAAGTTCACTGCCCTTAGGTTTGTCATAGCTTGAGTAATAGAAGCCTTCATTACCAAACCAAGAGATACCACTAAACTTCACGTCGACCAGCGTTTCACCGACCTGCTCTTTAGTCTCGGCGTTTAGTACGATCACTTTACGCCAGTCACTCCCACCTTCGGAAATTTGATAAGCCACCAATGAAGCGTCTTTACTAAAACTTAATCCTGCAAGCGATGTTGTGCCATCGTCACTCATGGTATTTGGGTCTAAAAATACTTCAGCCTCACCACCTTCTTTTTGGCGGTACAAAACACTTTGGTTTTGCAATCCATCATTTTTGTAAAAATAAGTATAGTTGCCGTGTTTAAAAGGCTGAGAAACACGCTCGTAATCAAGTAGTTCGGTGAGGCGTTTTTCGATGTCTTTACGATATGGAATCTGCGATAAATATGCTTGAGTAGCCTCGTTTTGTGCTTTTACCCACGCAGCGGTTTCTGCGCTTTTATCGTCTTCTAACCAGCGATATGGATCTGCCACTTGCGTACCGAAGTAGTTGTCTATCACTGTGCCTGTTTTAGTGATTGGATATTTCACAGATTGCGTCAATGCCGCATTATTAGATTGTTCATTTTCGGTATTAACACATCCGACAAGCGCAAGAGCAATGGCTCCAGCTAGTATCTTCTTTATCATTGTGGGGATTCCTATTGGTTCTTATTAGCTACTATCTCGCCGTAGTTTCTTGCATCTTACTCAGTAATAAAACTTTTCGATACGGCATTTTTTGTTAAGCATTTATCAGTGTTGGACATGATTACGCTACTAGAATTGCTGTGGATTGTAGTGAAGCCGGTGTATTTGTCTACAAATTGTAGACAAATACACGAGTAAGAAGGTTAAATTGAAGTTGATTTGGCGTAATTATTATTGCCTTTGCATAAATATTGTGACTTCAGCCATTACAATACCGAACTTTTCAATATAGGAACGATTCATGAGAGTGGTTTGATCAAAAGACCACATCCAATCATCAAAGTGTACTTCGTAGCTGGTGTCGTCAACGGGTAAGTCCATTCTATACTGCCAATTCATCGCATTGCCGAAGGTTTCGCCTGATGCTGAGTTGAGGATATCGTCGGCGCGGCCGGTATATTTATTGCCTGCAGCTTTTGTAATAGTCCAAACTCGCGTTTGAGCCCCGTCGCCGAGCAAATAGTTGAAGGACTCATCTAAAATAAGTTCAGACTTGTTGTTAATAGAGCCCTTGATATCGACAGTAAACTGTTGAACTAAGTTGCCATCTCTGTCTTGGACTATTCCCCACGCTTTTACATCACCAACAAAAAACTCGTAGGGGTCAAATTGCGGTTTAAGTGTAGCGTACTTTTTACCGTCAATCCCGGAGCTGCAAGCCGACAATAAAAGTAAGGTGAGTACTGCAAGAGTGATGCGCATTGTTTTCTCCTTAGGCTTGATGCCTCTTTGAGTGCTATTGCTTCTATTATGTCTTGTTGAACAAAATATTGATGTTGAAATTGAGGGAAAAGGAGCATTAATTATTCTCATTTCAGGCCCAAAAGTTCAGCTCGCATGGCAGGTTCGGAGGTTTTTTCACCGAGCCAAATATTGAAAAAGCGGGTCGTAAATTCTGAATCTTTCACTTCGCCAATAAGCTTTTTATCTTGGTAAAACTGCGTAGTTCCCTCGGGTGTTCTTACGCCAAATAGCATTGTGCCTTTAGAGACATTGGGAAAAATTTTTTCCATTTCTGCCAGCCATTGCTCACCTTGACTTGAGTTAGTAAACCCTTGTTTCTCTATCTCTTTCAGTGATCGTTTTGCTATCTCTTTGCCGTCTAGCTCGCGTAAATATCTTAATGCCAACACAAAAGGCTGATCTTGAGAGTAGACTCCTTGGTGAGCATAAAGGCTGGCATCATAAACATCCCAAAACAAATAGGTCATTCGACTTGTTTTGCCGACTTGTTGAGGGTTTTCTATAAATTGATTTACAAGAGTACTGGTGCTTGCGAAACCCAGAGTGCTGAATAGCAACATCAAAAAGGCAAAGATGACCCTTTGCATACTAACCTCGTCCTATAATAAAAATCAGTTGGCTTGTTATACGAACGAGCTGGAGAGTTTGTTCACTTTGCTGCTGCCTGAAAGGTGCTGTCATCCCCCTTTACAATTTGTTAAGCTGACTAAAACCTACATACAGGAGCCATTATGAGCCTTTCAATTCGCCCAGCAGAAGTAGCTGATGCCGCGACGATACTGCACTTTATCAACGAACTTGCAATTTATGAGAAAGAGCCAGATGCAGTGCTCAATACCGTGGAAGAAATAGAACAGAAACTGTTTGGTAAAGAAGCCAGAGCACACAGCGTTATTTGTGAACTAGATGGCGAAGCAATCGGGTTTGCAGTGTATTTCTTTAATTATTCTACTTGGCTTGGCAAGCACGGTCTTTATCTTGAAGACTTATATGTATCACAAGATAAGCGCGGTGTTGGTGCAGGTAAAGGGATCATGAAATATCTCGCAAGACTTGCACTACAAAAGGATTGCGGTCGCTTTGAGTGGGTGGTACTTGACTGGAACAAACCATCAATCGACTTTTATGAAAGCATCGGTGCTAAAGCACAAAACGAGTGGATTATTTATCGCCTAACAGGACAGGAACTCATCGATTTTGCTGAGCAAGTATAGTGAAGTTTATTAGTCTGTTGGCTATACATTATTTCAAGAGAAACCCCCGATCTTTAACAATTGAGCCGAGTAAACATACGTAGAATTTGTACCCAATATTTTTGGTGAATATTGTAAGTGTGATTTTTATTAATAGAAACAATGATATATTTTTAGAGTGTTCCCCGTACGCACGGGGCTAAACCGTAATGTTCGTTTACAGTGAGGAGCACAGAGCGGTGTTCCCCGTACGCACGGGGCTAAACCGTAACCTAATAATTTTTGTTTACTTGCTGACAGGTGTTCCCCGTACGCACGGGGCTAAACCGATTTTAACGACGACAGAGACCTTTGACTTTGCGTGTTCCCCGTACGCACGGGGCTAAACCGTAATATGGATGATGAATATCATTAACCCTAGAGTGTTCCCCGTACGCACGGGGCTAAACCGACTAGAGGTTTGTTGATTGGATTATATAAAAAGTGTTCCCCGTACGCACGGGGCTAAACCGACGGAGTAAAAACCATGACTGTAAAAGTGATGGTGTTCCCCGTACGCACGGGGCTAAACCGGCTTCATCGTCCATCGCTGTTGTGCCTGCATCAGTGTTCCCCGCAGACGCGGGGCTAAACCGCGCCAGCGCTTTTCATTCCCCGGTAGGCGTTCGTGTTCCCCGCAGACGCGGGGCTAAACCGGGTTTTGATGTAATACTGCCTTTCACATCGCCGTGTTCCCCGCAGACGCGGGGCTAGCTAATAGGACATTTCGGTAGGAAGAAGGTGGTGGATAGCTTGGCTGGAATTGGTGGCAGGGTGAGACTCGAACTCACATCATATCTAAACTGCATATAACCGTTACCCATTGGAAACACTGCCGCCAAAGTTGATTATTAATCTACCATCAAAAAAATGCTAGCGTGATCTCACTGTCAGTTTGTCTCAGGTCAATGACTTACTTTATTTGTTTTGATACATTTATTTTACGAAAATTTTACCAGAGTGTTTTATGCAGGCTAAGGAAGAGCTGTATGTTAGATATATTGAAGCGGTATTGTTTTGGCAGGGAGAAATCCAGACCGGTACTTTCCAGAGTAAATTTAAGCTTTCACGGCCCAGCGCGCGACGTTATGTCACCGACTTTATTGAACGCTATAATATTGCCGCAAGCTACAATGAGTCTGAGAAAGCTTATATGCTGGCAAGCCCCTTTACACCTAACTACATCTCTCAGGATTTTACTGAGTATACTAGTCTCACCGGGGAACAGTACGTCCACAACTTGAGTTCCTCCACCATCACCGCGCTGGTATTACCACACAGAAAGCTCAATCCAACCATTTTGCGGCCCATACTGAATGCCTGTCGGCGACAAAGCGTGCTGGATATTCGCTATCAGTCAATAAAAGAAGGTGGCGAAACCGAGCGCGTGATCCGCCCTCATACCTTAATCAACTCTGGGCTGCGTTACCACCTGAGAGTCTACTGTGAACATGCAGGAGGCTTCAGGGATTTCTCATTATCGCGCATCGTCTCTGCCTCACCAGAATTTATCAGCAAAGCACAAAAGTACAAAAAAGACGACGAAGCCTGGCAGCAGGAAGTCACTTTGACCATTATCCCCGACCCAAGACTCAGTGAGTACGCCCAGCAAGTTATCGCCCACGACTTTGATATGCACAACCACCAAAAGCAGATAAAAACCAACGCTACATTGATCAATTACCTGATCAGCATTTTGAGGCTGGATGTTCAGCATCCACACCCGGAAGCGCAGCAAATTGTGATGAAACCGTCCTGCTATAGAGAGCTGAGAGCCAAAAGGTTGTTATGGAACAGCTAAACAAACGCACCAGACCGGGTAATTTCTTTACTGGTTGTAATCGCAGGATTGTCGGTATTTTATTTGCGTCGTAAGCTGAGTGTATTGAAAGCAAGGAAGTAACAGTGTGAGTGATTTTAACAACGACATTTTTCAGTTTTGGGGTAAGGCCGACGAGCATAAGATTCTTCCTGCAGTGTGTCACATGTTAGACGTGGCCTTTGTGGCCCGGGCTATTATCCTCAAGCTGGCAGCTCAGGAGCGGGCTATCTTACTAAAGCCGTTTTTATCTATTGAAGGCGTTGATGAGGATACCGCGATTGCTATGGTAGTGCTGCTTATTGCCCTGCATGATATTGGCAAGATCACACCTGGGTTTCAGTATAAGTTGCAGGATCGGGTAAAGGATTTGTTCGACATTAACACATTCAAGGTGTGTGAAGACGCGGAGACCAAACATGGCAATTCAGGATTTGTTATTTTACATGACTACTTTTGTGGACAGTATGGTGTAGATAAAAATGTTGCGAGAGTAATATTTTCTGCGGTTGCCAGTCATCATGGTGTATTTGTAGCAAATAAAAAGCAATGTGGTTTGTGCGGCAATGAGCAATGGAGCGAAGTGCAGAGCAATGCGATAGAATGGTTAGCCGATTACTTTTCCATTGACCTTTATCTATTTAACCAGCTTGCAGCACAAACCTTAACACCAGCTTGGTACTCTTATATGGCTGGGCTGTGTTCGGTTGCTGATTGGATTGGTTCAGATGAATCAAAGTTTAGGTATTGTACAGCCATTGACTACAATGCTGTGCAAAGAATGGATACTGCAAATGCGCTTGTGAGCTTATTAAACATCAAGCATGTCATAGCTTCAAATAACAAGGCAAATTTCGTAGATGTTTTTGGTTTTAAGCCTAATGCTTTGCAATTAAAGGTATTAGAGCTTGTCAAGCTTAATGAGCTGCCCTGGCTTTCGATTATTGAAAGCGGTATGGGGAGTGGTAAAACAGAAGCGGCGCAGGTTTTAGCCGATCATTTCATTCGCCACCTAGGCCACTCGGGTTTGTATGTGGCCATGCCATCACAAGCGACAGCAAATCAGTTATTCAAACGGACTTTAAGGTTACTCAAAAAAGATGTGCTTGGGTATCAGAACATAGAAACCCACTTAAAACACAGCAACGCAGATTTTGAGCCGCAATATGAAGCATTAAAATTAAAAAGCATCGACTATCAGCACCAACAAAACACCACTCCCTCAGTGGTAGCAAATCAATGGTTCACATCAAAAAAACATGGCTTACTGGCTGGTGCATGTGTGGGGACTATTGACCAGTTGCTAATGGCTGCAATGCGCTATAAGCATAATTTTGTCAGATTATTTGGGCTCTCAAATAAAGTTCTGATACTGGACGAGGTGCATTCATTACAGAGTTTTCAGCTAGATTTGCTTAAAAATACATTGCATTGGATGGCCAAGCTTAATGTCAGAGTTATCATTCTTTCTGCAACTTTGCCCCGAACTATGTTGGTTGAGCTGGTTCAGGCGTATGGGCAAGCATCTGAAACAGAAATTGAAGTAGAAGATAAACCCTACCCAAGGATCACCACATACAGCTCAGGTGCTCTGGCGAAGTCTCAGACAATTATTGAAACTGAGTGTGATAGTAAAAAAGAAGACTTAACCAGCCCTCCCGGAACCTACAAGATAAAGCTGCACTCAACGTCTCCAAAGTTGTGTATCAGTAATATGGCAAATGATGTTCTAACAACAGCCAATAAAGCAGGTTGTGGTGTGTTTGTTTGTATTTTGAATACTGTTGATAAAGTTCAGGAAATGTCCCGGCTCATTGCAAGATATTGCAGCGAAAGTGATGGTCGAGTTGAGTATCTAACTTTTCATGCAAAGTATCCATTAGCCACACGTTTGTCCATTGAGGAGATGATTGAATATCAGGTTGGCAAACATCCTGCGGACCATCGTAGCATCAACCCTAACCGACCAGTAAAGAATAAATGTTTGATTCTAATAGGGAGTCAGGTCCTGGAACAAAGTTTGGATTATGATGCATGCGAGATGTTTACCCAAATTGCACCAATTGATCTGCTCTTGCAAAGAGTTGGCCGTGTTTGGCGTCATCAAATTAATAACACTGCTCGCTCTAAGTTTATCAAAACACCCACGTTAAATATCTACCTGCCATCAATGGATAAAATTCCCGAGGACTATGGAGAATGGTTTGGTCACGGTGAAGTGTTTATCTACCCCTCACATCTACTGGCTGTAACAACTCGCTTGCTTTGGGAGAAGAATGAGCCAGTTGGTGGGGGCGGCTTTGACATTAATATTAATAGCGATATGGATTCATGGATCAATAAAGTCTATGCCGATGTCGACCAACAAATAACCTGGCTCGAGCAGGAATACGACAAGGCATTTGAATTCAGGCTGGATAAGCGGACGCAATATACTTTGGCTAAAGAGATGATGTTTGATGCGGATAAGTCGAGCGTCAGGGCTCTATTAAAGTACACGAATAGTGAAATTGAAAACGATGACATTGTCCTCAGTACACGTTTAACCAGTGTCAGCGTTCAATTGATTTTTCTTGTTGATAACGGAGAAAGTGTGCTTGTTCCGGTCACAGAGTTTTCGCCCTATACACAAAATGTGCAAGCGTTTAACCAAGGGGCAAAGGAATATGCAGAATCAGAAGCGATTGATTGGCAAGCTGGAGAAAGGCTTAAAAAAGCAGATATTGCTCGTTTAAAGCAGGCACAAATATCACTGAGCCACGCCAAGTGGGTGGCGCACTTTAAGGAGCAAGAAGAGTGCTGGCCGTTTGGTTTTATTGCTAAAGAAACCTGGCGACGTTCGCCAACACTGTTTAACTGTATTCCAGTTGTGTTGGGTCAAGACTTATCTTACTCCAATAGTGAGTTGGGAGTGCTCAGGTTAGATCCTAAATTTGGGCTTAAAGTGGATAGAAGAAAAGTTTAAAAGTGGAGTTTCCGGTTTTGTTAAAAGTGGCAGTAACACTGCGAAGCTTTGTCCAAAATTAATTAAATTGGTAAGCAATAATTGGTTTACTTACAGAGAGTGAGGGAATATGAAATACGATTTATTAACTGAAAGCTGGATACCAGCCCTAGATTTACAGGGGGTAACCAACGAATACTCAATACTATCTTTGTTTGAGGCAGCCCCAAAGTTAAAGCGGATAGTGCACGAAAAGCCGCTTGTAGTGGCATCGGTACAACGCTTATTACTGGCAATCTTGTATCGCAGTTATGGCTATCTGGAACCGGACGAGTGGGATGAGGTTTTTGCAGCTGGAGAGTTCGATGAGCAAGTCTCCAGCTATCTTGGCTCGGCTGAGTGCGCAGAACGGTTTGACCTTTTTTCAGAATCAAACCCCTTCTTTCAAACAGCAAATTTCACGAAAGAAAAGGGCGTAACAACATCGGTCAAAAAGCTCTCGCCTGATCTGGCGAGCGGTAACAATAAAACCCTATTCAATCATATTGCTGATAATCATGAGTTCTCACTACCGGCAAATGAAGCCGCACTTCAGTTACTTGTTTGTCAGTATTTTAGCTTGGGCGGTGGGGTGAGTGGTAGTTCGGTGCAGTTTGGTAAGCACCCAAACCTGACCAATGCCCCATTAGTTGGCGGTGCAGTTGTAATGGTGGAGGGCGAAAACCTGTTCCAAACTTTGATGCTCAATTTACATATGCCAAAAAATGAAGAGTGGCTCGATCGTAAAACGGACCTGCCTGTATGGGAGCAAAATGAGCCTGAGCAGCCTCAGGCTCGTGAAATGCGAGGGCTGAGTGATTATCTTACTTGGCGTGCTCGTCATGTGCGTTTACTGCCCCAAAAAGATGGCAGCGTTGCCCGCATGTTCATAGCACAGGGATTACCTAATCCAAAAGAAATGGAGCAGGAGCCTTACTTCGCTTACCGTCTCAATAAAGAGCAAAAGAAATTGCCGATTAGGTTGAGTTTTGAACGAGCCTATTGGCGAGATACGGCTAACTTATTGCAATATGCCAGGTCGACTAAAGTGGGTATAGAGCCCACAGATTTAAGGCCCGCTGGTATCCAATTGCTTGCTGCGGAAGATAATGAATTAATTGATAAGCTTCATCTTAATTGTCAGTTAATTGGTTTAGATAATAACAAAGCCAACCCCTTATGTTGGTTTGACGAGCGCTTGCCACTTGCGATTAATTTGATCGAAAAAGACCAAGTACAAAAGAACAAGTACAGTGCACATCTGGTTAAAGGTCTGGAAACCGCAGAGGCCATTAATAGCCAGCTTATGGGGGCAGTAAGAACCTTTGCTTCTCATCTGTTACCAGATGGTGCTAGGGCACAAGATATTTCAACAAAAGTTGAGTCGATCAACCCTGCGCGTTTTTACTGGCCTAAACTCAATGAGTCGTTTGAACAATTTATTTGGGCATTAAGTAATAACAGTGAAGAGGCTAAATCTAGTTGGCGTACAGTGTGCAAGGAAACAGCATTTGCTGCATTCGAAGGTGCAACACATAGCTGGTGTTATGGTGGAGTCAGAGCACAAAAGGGCCTGAGTATCGCCAAACAACAATTGGAAGAGTCATTACACGGGAGAACATGGCAGCGTCATGTTTACTGGAGTCAGGATACTCAAGAAATCATCAGGCAGTTATATCAGTGGGGCAATCAGGATTTCCCTAAAAGAGATATTCTGGCTGCACTTAGGAAGTCTCTGGATCTGCAAAAAGGCTCTCAACTGATAGCGATATCTTACTTAGGGCCATTACTTTCCAGTGAGGATGAACGCTCCAAAGTGCAGGCTTTTGTTGCTGGTTTATTTGCAAGTCACGCCAAAGTGTATCAAGAAGCACAACATAGCAGTTTTGGTCACATTTGGTATCAAGCGGATAAAGATCAGCGCCCTGGCATGAGCTTTCGCTTTGAGTGCTTGCTGGAGGCAAAAGGTGAGCAGTTAAAGCAAACGCTGCGCCAGATGGTACAAATTCTAAAAAGCAAAGATATTGCCATCGATTACCGCACCTTGATGGAAGATCTCTATCACTGGGATAGCGATGACAAACGCATTCAACTTAAATGGGCCAGAGATTACTGGGCCAAACCAACTCAATCCGATGAGTCTACAGACTCAGCAGACGCGACAAATTAAAAAGGAGTTACCTTATGTCTTTTATCGAATTTCATGTATTACAGAACTTTGCCCCAAGCAACTTAAACCGCGACGATACCAATACGCCTAAATCTTGTGTGTTTGGTGGTTCCCAACGGGCGCGGATCTCAAGCCAGTGTCAGAAGCGTGCAATTCGTACGCATGGGGCATTTAATGATGCAGTTGTAGAGCACCAGGGCGACCGCGCGGTACGCACTCGTAAGCTAGCTTTTAAGATTAGAGATTTCTTGGTTGCCAATGGCAAACCTGAAGATGCAAGTAATATAGTCTGTGAAAATTTACTTGGACTTGCTGAGCTGAAGTTGGTGCAAAAAGAAGAAAAACATAAGTTCAAAACTGAATACTTGCTTTACCTAGGGTTGAATGAAGTCGAAGCGCTTAAGAATATTGCACTTGAAAATTTTGATGAGCTAAACCAGGAGGATAAAAAGAAGCTAGATAAAAAGCTCGCAAAACTAGTGGGTGAAGTATTTGGTAAGCACGAACAGGCTTTTGCCGCAGATATCGCATTATTCGGCCGTATGGTCGCAGACAACAACAATATCAATGTAGACGCTGCGTGCCAGGTGGCCCATGCAATTTCAACCAATATCGTTACGCCAGCCATGGATTTTTTCACTGCTGTGGATGACGAATTACAGGCGGGTGAGCAAGGCTCCGGCATGATGGGGGGGGTGTACTTCAACAGTGCCTGTTATTACCGTTATGCTCAGATCAATATTGATAAACTGGCTGCTAACCTTGGGCAGGATGAGGAACAGGTGACTGGCGCGGTAAAAGGTTTTTTCAGGGCGTTAGTTCAAGCGGTGCCTTCCGGTAAACAAAACAGCTTTGCAGCGCAGAATCCGCCAAGCTATATCAAAGTGAATGTGCGCAAAGATGGTGCACCTTGGTCTCTGAGCAACGCATTTACTCAGGCGGTAACAATAGACAAGCCTGATGAAGCCGAGCTTGAGCACCAGTCAGCACGAAAACTGGAAATGTTCGCTAAGAAGCTTGCAGGTATGTATGGTGAATCGGGCTTTATTTTTGAGGGCCGCAGCACTTATATCGACAATCTGGAAGAGTATCAGGACAAAGACAGTGGCACCATTGCACAACTGGAAGCTCAGATGCTGGATGCACTGCAAGGTGCTTTGGAGTGTCAATGAGCACTTTGTTGATCCGATTAGCTGGACCAATGCAGTCATGGGGGCTAAAAAGTGCCTTTGAGCTGCGCAACACTCAGCTTGATCCGACAAAAAGCGGCGTGATCGGTTTGCTGTGTGCATCACTAGGGCGTGAGCGAAGTGAGCCTCTGAATGATCTTACTGCATTGCGAATGGGCGTGCGCATAGATAAACCAGGCGATCTGGCATTTGATTACCAAACGGCGCTGAATGTGGCAAAGGCTGACGGTGGCAAGCCGGATACGCAGCTGTCACATCGTGCTTATCTTGCAGATGCCGCCTTTTGGGTAGGCTTTGAAGGCGACGCGGTTTTGCTTAAAAAACTGCATCATGCTTTGTTAAACCCGGTCTGGCCGCAGTTTTTAGGGCGTAAGTCATATTTGCCGGGCATTCCTTTAGTTGATCCCCATAGTGCGTGTTTGGAATTACCTTTAGAGCAGGCGTTGCGACAAGCGCCAAGAATGCAAGCCGAGCATGAAAAGGTGGCCGGAACACCGGTTAAATACATCATAGACAGCGAAGCACAAGAAGGCACTGAGCAACGGCATGACGTGCCACTGAGCTTTGAGATAAACCACCGGGCCTTTACATTTAGAAGCGTTAAAAGTAGCTGGGGGTTGGTGGATACGGAGGAAGTGCTATATGTCTGACACTCTTTGGTATGAAAGCCGATTGTATTTTGATCCTGACCAGGAAGGAGAAGATCTTGGCTTTTTACATCCCGATGACCTTTATAAGCAGCATCAGTGGGTGTGGCGTTGTTTTGTTGACAGCGAGCTGACTCAGGCTGATTTTATGTTTCGTGTGGATATGGCGTTGCCAGTGCCAACAGTGTTTATTCGCTCAAAACGTCAGCTAAAAGAAGCGATTAAAAGCTGGAGAATAGTCACGCAAACAAAGCAGAGCCAGCTCAAAGAAGCGGGTCTGGTTCAGTTCTCATTACGAGCTAATCCGACGGTAGATATTACACCAAAAGGAGAGAAAACTCGCCGTCACGATGTTTTAATGCATGCCAAAAAACAGGCTCAAAAAGCAAATAGCGATGTGAATGAAGCTGTTGATATAGCGGCAAAAGCCTGGCTAGACAGAAAGCTGCAAAAGGGTGGCCTGGAGTTGCTGACTCAGTGTATTGAGTTCAGCAATTACAAGCAGCATAAAGTGGTTAAAAAAGACGGGGCCAGGCCCATCCAGTTGAGCACACTGGACTATTTTGGTGTGGCAAAAATCACCGATGTGCAAAAACTGGAGCAGGCATTATTCAACGGTATTGGCCGCTCCAAAGCTTTTGGCTGCGGACTGATGTTGATCAAGCCGTTGTAATCTAATCAGTAAGGCGGGGCGACTCGCCTTTTTCTTAGCTAATCTTTTGCTTAATTTAGGAGTGCAGGGAATGGCATTTCTTCCTTTAAAACCTATTCCAATTAAAGATCGTAACTCAATGATTTTTATTGGTATGGGGCGTATTGATATGCGCGACGGCGCATTTGTTGTGATTGATGAAGTAAATGGTGAACGGATGCTGATTCCGGTGGGCTCTGTGGTGTGCATTATGCTGGAACCGGGCACCCGGGTGAGCCATGCGGCGGTCAAGTTGGCTGCAACCACGGGCACGTTGCTTATCTGGGTGGGAGAAGCGGGAGTCAGGCTTTACTCTGCGGGTCAGCCCGGTGGTGCACGCTCCGATAAGTTGCTCTATCAGGCCAAGCTGGCGTTGGATGAAAACCTGCGGCTCAAAGTCGTGCGCAAAATGTTTGAGCTACGCTTTGGCGAACCGGCACCGGAGCGGCGCTCGGTTGATCAGCTGCGGGGCATTGAAGGCACGCGTGTACGCAAAACCTATGAGCTGCTTGCTAAACAGTATCAGGTCAGCTGGCAGGGACGACGTTATGATCCCAAAGACTGGGCGAAGGGTGATGTGATCAATCAATGTATCAGCGCTGCTACGTCTTGCCTGTATGGCGTTACTGAAGCCGCTGTTTTGGCCGCAGGCTATGCGCCTGCCATTGGCTTTTTGCATACCGGCAAACCGTTGTCGTTTGTGTATGATATTGCTGACATTATAAAATTCGATACCGTGGTGCCTGTGGCGTTTAAAATTGCCAAACGGCGGCCACAGTCCCCCGATCGTGAAGTACGTATCGCCTGTCGCGAAGCGTTCCGTAAAGACAAGGTATTACCACGCCTTATCCCGCTGATTGAAGAAGTATTAGCCGCCGGAGAAGTAACACCGCCCGAGCCTTATGCTGACGCACAACCGCCCGCTATCCCTGAACCTGAATCCATTGGTGACGAAGGTCATCGCAGCGGAGGACCACTATGAGTATGTGCATGGTTGTTACTGAGGCAGTGCCACCTAGGTTAAGAGGTCGCTTGGCGGTGTGGCTACTGGAAATCCGTGCGGGTGTGTACGTGGGGGATGTAAGTAAACGCATTCGCGAAATGATCTGGTTTCAGGTCAGTGAGCTGGCGGAAGACGGCAATGCGGTTATGGCTTGGGCAACTAATACCGAGTCGGGTTTTGATTTTATCACTTACGGCGAAAACGCCAGAATGCCAGTCGATTTTCAGGGCCTGAGACTGGTGAAGTACACGCCCAGAGTAGATGATAGCCAGGGGGCAGATTAGCGAACGCCCCACTTTTTAATTCGATTTAATGCTCTTTAACAAGTTGGAGATTAAGATTTTTACCTCATAATGAGAGGTACTTTTGTACCTAAAATTTTCGGTAACTTTTACTAGGTGATTTTTCTTTATTAAAAACAATTATATAATTTTAGAGTGTTCCCCGTACGCACGGGGCTAAACCGTAAGAAATGATAGAACCGCCTTTACTAAAGGAGTGTTCCCCGTACGCACGGGGCTAAACCGATTACGCAGCACTGAAAGAGGAAGACCAGTAAGTGTTCCCCGTACGCACGGGGCTAAACCGCCGTTGTTATCACCCTGAACCCCAAACGAAACGTGTTCCCCGTACGCACGGGGCTAAACCGTAATTCAATTAGTTTAAAGGGGAACAGAACTACGTGTTCCCCGTACGCACGGGGCTAAACCGATGGAAGGGGTTTGTTATAGAAAATAATTTCAGTGTTCCCCGTACGCACGGGGCTAAACCGTTATTACTTGGCTTGTTGAGGATAGCCATAGAGTGTTCCCCGTACGCACGGGGCTAAACCGCATTTAAAAAACTGGAAGGAGCAAAGTCAGCCGTGTTCCCCGTACGCACGGGGCTAAACCGATTTCAGAACAGTATTTTTATGTATGTTTTGGGTGTTCCCCGTACGCACGGGGCTAAACCGTGATGATTTAAAAATTCTAATCAACAATATCACGTGTTCCCCGTACGCACGGGGCTAAACCGTGAGCCTTTAAATCTGGGTCGACTGGTATTAGGTGTTCCACGTACGCACGGGGCTAAACCGGATTATCGTAATCGGTCTGTTTTGATATATACGTGTTCCCCGTACGCACGGGGCTAAACCGTGGCCTTCTATCTCGGGTTTCTCCCCAGCAAACGTGTTCCCCGTACGCACGGGGCTAAACCGGCGGGCAACCGCCTTTTATGAGGTCACTATGTGTGTTCCCCGTACGCACGGGGCTAAACCGCCTTATAACTTAATTTTATATCATTATAACTGGTGTTCCCCGTACGCACGGGGCTAAACCGATTACGGAGGGGAGTGGGATGGAGAAATAATTGTGTTCCCCGTACGCACGGGGCTAAACCGGTCGGCAAAAATTAGCAATGCACTTGGCATTAGTGTTCCCCGTATGCACGGGGCTAAACCTGAGTTATTCAGGTCTGAATCATGTGCTGTAATTCGTCCGTGAAGCAGCATCCCTCACGCATCCATGCGTTCACCTCAGCAGGCTGCGAAACGCTGTTTCGGTCCTACTTCGCCCCCGTATGCACGGGGCTAAACCTGAGTTATTCAGGTCTGAATCATGTGCTGTAATTCGTCCGTGAAGCAGCATCCCTCACGCATCCATGCGTTCACCTCAGCAGGCTGCGAAACGCTGTTTCGGTCCTACTTCGCCCCCGTACGCACGGGGCTAAACCGGCTTCAAGCCACTAACATGCACTCGGGTTTCAGTGTTCCCCGTACGCACGGGGCTAAACCGTCGACTTTGATTCAGATACAGCAGAATCAGCTGTGTTCCCCGTATGCACGGGGCTAAACCTGAGTTTTTCAGGTCTGAATCATGTGCTGTAATTCGTCCGTGAAGCAGCATCCCTCACGCATCCATGCGCTCACCTCAGCAGGCTGCGAAACGGTGATGACTCCAGACTTCCTGTCTTTCGCCCTTCGGGTCAGCAGAGCTGTTCAAAAATATTCCAGATATTTTTGTCGGTCCTACTTCGCCCCCGTACGCACGGGACTAAATCGGAGTTACTCAGGTCTGGATCATGTGCTGGAATTTATTTATGAAGCTGTTAACCGGTGGGGACTTTGGACTTGCTCATACACGCTCCGGATTAAGTGATAGCCACCCTTGTTCGCCGGTTACTTATCTACATGGCCTAAATCGCGCTCAGGATCTAATAAATCTCTCACTCTTCTTTTGAGCACCTTGGCTTCTGGAAAGCCATCATCTGCTTTGCGGCACCAAATTAACGTATCGTTGTAGTAAATTTCGAATACGCCTTTACTTGCAGGCGCGAGCGCAACTTGCTTTAAATCGTCGGAGAAAGTTGAAAGCAGCTCTTGTGCAAGCCAAGAAGCTCGCAGCATCCATTGGCAAAGCACGCAGTAATGAATTGTAATGATTGGTTTTTGCATGAATTTACATTAACTTGAAGATTGTGATTGGATTTTAGCACTGTGATTTATGGTGTGGCTAGTATGAAAAAAACGGGGGTTACCCCCGAAATTATCCAGGGAGACCTCAATCATAAGGTCAGACTTTAAGTTACGGGTTATTCACATAGTAACAACCCCTTTTGTGGTAAGTCGAGGGGGAGACGTGATGAAAATTAGGATTCTAGTGATCGTTTCTATATTGATCCAAAGTTGCGTTTAAATTATCGATCCAGCGTTGTCTATTTTTAAATTCTGATTGTATTGCCTGGCATTGAGTCGATGTTAGATCAGGATGCCAAATTGAGAATATAAGTACAATTCGGTCACGGTCGCTGCCATTATGTGCCATATGCAAATAGGAGTCATCGAAGATGGTGAGTTGATGCTCTTGCCATGAAGCACGCTCGCCATTGACGTCTAGGTAACAGTCATGGGGAATATCTATGGCTAAATGCACTGTTAAGCTGTGGTTCGAAAGGCCGTAATGTGGAGTGATGGTTTGGCCTTTGGCTAATTTAGAGTAAAACACTTCGTATGGAGATGCTGTTAAGCCATAACAAGGTACTTTCTCTAAGGCCTTTTTGAGTATAGGAAAGTGCTTTGACACTGAAACGTTTTCCACACCCTCTTTAAAAAGGGATAACGCTTGCCAGTTGTTACTGTTTGCGAGCATTGGAAATGCGCTTTCATACTCTTTACCCGACAAATAAGGCGTAAGGTGTGAAGATGCGCTACTAAACGTAGTGTGGAATTCTTTGATGATGTCGGGGATCGTAGCGTTAAAGCTTTCATACCATGCAAATTGCTCCGCGGGCCAGATAGGATGAGCACTTAGATTCGCAACGTAAAAAAGGTGTGGTGCTTGGGCTGTTTCAAAAGGTTTACTACTGTATTGCACCCAGCGACCCGACTCAATGCTTGATGCTGTACCAAGGTTCTTTTCCATACACTGCCAAGCTTTTTGGAAGCGCTCAAGTGTTTGAGGGGCGGTGCTATTGGCGAGTTGAAGGCGCTTAAAGCTGCCTGTGAGTGCTTCACATAGGGTGTAACATACGAGTGCTGTACTGTCTTCTCCCTTCTTCTCTAATAAATGTCCAAGGTAGAGATACACTAAGTAGTTTTTGGGTGCCAGAGTAAGGCAGTGAAAGTAGGCCTTTTCACTTTCAGGTAACGCTCCAATTTGCTCTAAAATTACAGCAACCCGATAGCTTAGTTCAGCACTTTGAGGATAGCTATCGATTAGCTTCGATAATAATAATGGCCAACTATTTTGTGGCTCGCATTCGAGAATTGGCTGTAAAAGTGAATCTATATTGAGTGGTTGTGTCTCTTCGTTTGTCATTAAAGTGGTTTCTCTTTCTATTTAACCTGAGCTGCGGATAATTAATGCCTTTCTAGCAGCCAGTTTTAGCGCTAACTGCGTTGAATTCACTTCCAATAGCCAGCTATTGGTGCGTAAATTCGCCTTGTTTTCCCTAAAACTCTCTGGCTAGACAAGGAAAAACTAAGTTGTTCTTTAGAAACAATGAGTTTGAACATTCCTTATCCAAACCTCAGGTTATTTATTAAGAACGCCAATATCGAATGGCAAAGTCATTCGATAGTTATTACTCGTAGGGTTAAATGGCTGTGTTCCATGCCAAAAATAAGAGGGGAAGATCACGATTTGCCCTCGTTGAGGTTTTACGGTTTTGAATGGTGGAAAATCGTAGGGTGGTGCCAGTGGTGGCCGCCCAAACTCAATTACACCATTATTGCTATCGTCATTTGGCGTGTTGATATATAGAACTACACTAATCCAGCCTGCGGGGTGAATATGGCTTACGTGGAAACCTTGCTCCGTCAGTTTGACAGACCATGAGCCTGTAATGCATTTCTCTTTGCGTAAATGAGCTAAAAAGGGATGCTCTGGATCTAAATCTAACTTATTAAGGCATTTATCTATATCTCGCAGCAGTTGAGTTCGAGCTTTGGAGATGATTTCGATATCTCTATTAAGCAAGCCTCCTGAAATTTGTGAGCCATTTACTAAGGTCTGTTCACTTGGTGCTTGTTTACCTTGATGAAGTGTTAGTAAGCATGACTCCAACGCTTTAAGAAAGTCTTCAGTGTCTTGATAGCCGCCCGGAGCACTTAAGTTTGTGGTCAGAATAAAATCCGGGTTGCATAGAGCGTGGTGCTTTTGTTTATCTGTGGCTTGAAATACTACGCTTAGCCAAGCTAAAGCAAGTTGTGAGTTGGGCTGCGCTTGCAACACTTTTTCGAGCAGGGATTGTGCGGTACCGAACTCTCCAAGCTGGATTGCAAATTTTGCTTGCTCACATATCCTGTCGTAATTAATGACTATCTTATTGGCACTATCGAAATGCTCAAAGGCTGCATTTAGATCATTGTTTGTGGCCGCCAGACGCCCTCTTAACGCGAGTAATGTAGCGGAAGTATCGGCGTAACCTGACGTCTTGATACATTCCTCACATAACCTGTACTGATTGGTATTCCAGTAAAGTTCAGCTAGGCACTCTATGAGTTCTAGGCGGTTATTTGCTGACTCCATCGCGTTTAGTAAACTGGTAGCAAAAAGCTGATGCTGCCCACTTTGCCAATAAAGCTCGTTAATCGCTTTATGTATGATTGGATTGTATGGGGCTTGTTTCAAAGCCAGATTGTAGGCTTGTTGTGCTTGTTCAAATTGACCATTTGCAAAAAAGCAGTCGCCGAGGTTGTAAAGCGGTTCATAGTGCTCAGGTGCTTTTTGATGCACAAATTTAAAGCATTGAATCGCTTGGTTAAATTTAGCCTGTAATTTATAACAAAGGCCCAAATTGTGTATTGCCCGAAAGACAACCGGAGAGTGTTGAGGAACTTGTTGATAATAACCGATCGCCTCACTGAGGTTTCCTCTTGTTTTTTCAACGTCCCCGAGTATTTTGGTGAGTTGTCCAGAATCATCTAGAGATTGTCCTTTGAGAGCCCATTGGCTTGCCATGTCGAGCTGATTTTGTTCAAGATACAGAAGCGACAAGTTTTTAAGTAAATCTAGATTTTTGGGCTCAGCTTCATACAGCGCAAGGTAGTGGGCTTCTGCTTGCTGTAAATCACCCGATAGCCAGTAACATTTGGCTAGATGAGTTAAGATTTCAGTTTTAAGTGGAGCGAGTTTAGCGGCATCACTTAATGAGGTTATTGCGCTTTGCCACTCGGCTAGTGATTTATAGCAAATTCCCAAAAGGTAATGCAGATCGGGGTGAGGCGAGTCAGTAAAAGGCTGTAACTTAGTTAACGCTTGTTGATATTGTTTTTGTTGGATCAATTTGAAAGCATCTTGAACTGCAATAGTAATTTCGGGCGCTTGCTTCATATTATTTTTTTCTTAAACGGTCAGCGGCATACTTTTTATTTTAGCCAAACTCGACTTAGTTGCGAGTAAAGTGTTGTTATTTTGAAGTTTTGTTGGTTTCGATCAATTTTTCAGTAAACGCAATGGAAAACTTAATAACTCACTGTAGATAAAGGAACTAATACAGCAACAACAGAAAAGGGAGCCGAAGCTCCCTAGTTTTTCAGTATCAACTGATTAGAACGTGTACACTGCACTCACGAAGTAACGTGGGCCAATTACGTCATACAACTCTGGGAATGTATTTGCTTGTTGTTGAGCATCACCTAATGGCGTTGGCTCAGTGTCTAACACATTTTTAATACCAAATGTTGCTTGTACATGATCTGTGAAGTGGTAGCTTGCGCTAAGATCAAGGTACCATAAAGCTTTAGATGTAGGCACAATTTCGTTTTCGCCAGTGTCATCATCAACTTCACTCAAGTATCGCACTAGTGCTGACACGCTTAAGTCGCCTGAAGTCCAAGTAAAGCGGTTATTACTTTGGAACTCAGGGCGTGGCGTACCACAGGTATTACCAAATTTACCTTCACAGTAATTTGTATCGGTAAAGCCTACACTCGGAGTTTCAAAATACTCTTCAAGAATGGTGTTCTTTGAATTGATATTCAGTGTTGAGCCATTTTCGCCAATACCAAAGCCAAGTTCAGTCGTCCAGTTGAAGTTAATATCATAACCTTTAGTACCTAACTCAGCTATGTTCGCATTGAGTGCAGTTACTAGGTCAACGTTGCCATCAGGACGACGAGTAATCGCTTGACAGAACTCAGAGCTTGGATCCTTAAGCTGGTTGTAACAAATATCTAGAATATTGTTTACGCCACCACCTAGCACGTCGATAGCATCGTCAATTTGAATGTCGAAGTAATCAACGGTTACGTCAAAGTTTTCGGTAGGTGTAATAACAAGACCTAGTGTAACTGTTTCCGACGTTTCTTCCTTCAGCTCTGGGTTACCACCAAAACTCCCTTCGATTTGCGCGTTTGCTTGCTCGAATACACCGACTTGAGAAGATGCAACACCGTGCGCCTCACAAAGTGCTCTGTCTGTTGTGCCTTCTACAAAGCCGTCAACACTACATGGATCGGTTGCACTTGGGAAGCCATTCGCTGCACCTTGGAATAGCTCTGCGATGTTAGGCGCACGAACAGACTCTTGATAACCTGCACGGAACGAAACGTATTCGTTTACTTTCCAGTTTAATGTTGTTGCGAATGAAGAAGCATTGCCGATGTTTGAATAGTCAGAAAGACGACCTGCGAACCATAGCGTAATGTCTTCAGCAAATGCTGCATCTGTTACTAGTGGAATATCGATCTCTGTGAAGATCTCATCAACACTATAGCTACCAACTGTTGGTTCACCAGCGTTAAAGCCAAGAACATCACCAGATGCTAAAAACTCATCAGGGCGGAAGCTAGAGTCGTCAAAGCGGCTCTCGTAACCAACTACAAAACCAATAGGCATATCAGCAGATGGTACGGTAAATGGTAACTCACCAGCAAAATCGATGTGGAAGATTTCTTGTTTGATGTTTGTTACGTTAGATGCACCAACATTGATAAAATCAATCGCAGCCTGTGAAATATTACCTTCACCGAATATGTTCAATGGTGCACAACCGCCAGATGTGTCTTGACATGCGCTACCGTCATCAGTAACTAAAATCGCTTGTCTGAAACGCGTTTCAGACACGTCATTATTAAGAAGGTTAGAGCGGTCTAGTTCAGAGCGGCTGTAGTATGCGTTGTATGCCCAATCACCGATAAAGCCATCTACACCGACCAATAAACGCATCGCATTACGTGTATCAATCGATTGACGTGGACCATTTTCAACCATACGGCGGCCAATAAACGGTAAAACATAATTTCCGTCTGCGTTAAGCGCACTGATCATATTACCTGTAGGCTCACCGTCCGCGTCAAGTTCAGGTACCAGCGCATTCATTGCGGCTTGAACATCAGCACCAAAAAATGGACTATTGGGGTTGACTTCTAGGTTGCCTACAAATGCAGGAGTTGGAGCTAGTTGTGACGGTACTTCGTTGCGGATGAAAGATAACTCACTATATAAGCGAGTTTCATCATTGATGTAATAGTGTGCAAAAGAGTTAAGCGTTAGACGCTCTTGAGGTAGTTGAAGGTAGTTATCAGGGGCATAGTTAAATGCATCGGCTGATGTATAGGGTAGACCCTCACCGTTAGGACCAAAACGGCCTAGAGTTGTACCATTAGGAAGCGTAGGGCCTGAGAATACACGAGTGCCAGGAATACCAGATGAACCACCAGGCACTAACCCTGTGTCGCCTTCAGTGAGTGTTACGTTAGTAAAGTCTCTATCGCCCTGAAAGATTGACTCACGTTTGGCGTAACCAATATAAACAGTAGCATTACCTTTACCGTCGGCAAAGTTTCCACCCAAGGTAAGGTCAGTGTTGAACTTTTCACCATCGCCTTCCTCTGTGATGTCGTATAACGCAGAAATTTCAGCGCCTTCGAAGTCATCTTTCAAACGAAAGTTTACAACACCAGCTAGTGCATCAGAACCGTATACCGCACCTGCACCACCTGTAATGATGTCTACACCTTCAATAAGAGACGCTGGAATTGTGTTTAAGTCGACAACACCTGTTTGTGTCGCTGGTACCCAGCGGCGACCGTTAACAAGTACAAGTGTACGCTCATTGCCAAGACCACGTAAGTCTACTCGAGCGGTACCATCACCCGGGTTATTTGAGCTAGGGCCGAAAGAAGGAACTGTCAATGGTAGCTCGGCAAGCTTTTGCTCAACGTTTAAGTTACCCGACATGGCAAATTCTGAACCGTCTAGTTCGATAACCGGTGTTTTTGCAGTTAACGCTACACGTTGAATACGAGAACCTGTAATAGAAATTCTTTCGACTTCTTCATTGGCACCATCAGCTGCTTCTTCGGCTGATGCTTGGATGCTTAAACTTCCGCCGATTAGGCACGCGGAAGTGATAAGCATACTTAACTTAGAACGCTTGAATTGTTTCATGATATCCCCTGATAGGTTTGTTTTAGATACCCTTGGCAAGTTTAATTACTCATCACAAAGGCTTATTAGTATCACGACGAAGTTATGACGGAAGCTTGGAATATGCCAGTTGAGATACGTAAGGCGGTGGGAATCAGTGACGACAGGCGAGAAAAAAAAGATCAAATTTAATTTGCAGATTACATAGTGACAATCTATAACAATAATATGTTAACTATTGTGAAATAGGATACAAAGTATTAGTATCCTTGTTAACCTGTTGATGTGTTTAAGGTGATGAATGAAAAGAGTGACGATCTCTATTCCTAGCTATTTGTCTGAGCTTGGCGTCGAAATAAGTACAAAATTAAAAGAAGTCTCGGTTTGTTCCCAGTTTGTTTATTATCAAAGTATTGTTGATGTTTTAGAAACTATTTCAATGGGTGAAATCGACTGTTTGTTAATTGATATTTCACATGATATTGACCTGGAAAAGCAAGGAGCAATCACAAAACAGCTTGACTCTGTGCCAACTATTAAAATAACGACAGATGTTAAGTTAAATGCTTCTACAACAATGAGCGTTGATGGGAAGGATACAGAAGGTGCTCTGATCACTAATATTCTTCAGCTGGTATTCTCGCATTCTACAGAGGCGCCATCAGAGTATGTCCCAAATCAAAGACTGATTGTAAAAGACTCGGGGCACATTCATGTGATAAAAGTGGAAGACTTAGCTTGGGTTGGTGGTGCGGGGAACTATGTTGAACTTCATATGATCAATCGGCAGCGTTCAATCTTGCATAGGGACACGATGTCATCAATGGAAAAAAGTCTTAAAACCTTTGGCTTTTCTAGGATCCACAAGTCTTCACTTGTTAATTTAAATGCTATCAGTGAACTGAAGACAAGAGATAATGGAGATTACGACGTTATTCTAGAAAACGGAGATTCACTCCACCTATCAAGACGTTATAAACAAAACTTGTCTTCTCTTTTACAGCCAACATAAGCTGACTATAGTGTCAGCTCACTCCTTTGGCAAAATTCACGAACTCGCTGAAGATAGAGTCTTTAATTAATCTATCGGGTGTGAAGGCGTAATAGTTTTGATACGTACTTTCGATAGTGCCAATGAGGCAGACATCATAGTGCCGTTGTAATTCTGATTTTATCGAAAGTGGGGCTGGAAAAATGCCAAATCCCTGCTGACCTAATGCTTTCATCAAGGCACTGTCATCCACATGACCTGCGACTTTGATTTCTATATTTTGCTCTTGCAGCCAAAATTGAATCGAATTCGTTACTGGGCTGTGTTTCGCGGGAAGAATGATTGGTTGTGCTTGTAATGACTTTGGGTAGTTTGCCCTAAGTTCTTCACAACTAGAAATTGAACCATAAAAGCCAATCTGGCTCTTTCCTATTTCGTGACAAAATACCTTAAATGGCAGATTACTATCAAGAGGTTTGTCCGCTAGTACGATATCGAGTTTATGCATCGCCATCTGAGCCAATAATTCCGACTGCTGACCATCAATACAGTGCAAGTTGGCAACTTGCTCATTTTCTATCAAAGGCGCAAGCCATTTTGATACTAACGATTTTGGAATGGCATCTGAGATACCTACTTTTAATGTGCGATGTATGGCTGTTGCACCATCTTGTGTTGTTTCTAACCATTCTTTGGCAATCGAAAACATATCGTCCGCATATTGCTTTGTTAAAATGCCGAAGTCAGTCAACCTGAGTCCTCTGCCTTCTCTTATAAATAAAGGTTTCCCTAGCCGATCTTCTAAGCTTGATAGCTGCGCGCTGATGGTTTGAGGCGTCAAATGAAGGACTTTACTTGCACCTGCGATGCTGCCTTCATTGCTTACTTGCCAAAAATAGTAAAGGTGATTGAAGTTTATGTTCATATTGTTCGTAAAAATCTTGCTTTTAGTTAGATATAATCAGCTTTTATCTTTTCTTGAACATTAGTAGATTTGATCTCATGGCGCAAGTAGAAGTTGAGAGAATGTCCCGGATAGCGTAAGCGTTTTTAATTCGAGTCATTCTAAGTTTTCAACAAAGTTATATGTGATGCGATTGTCTGAGGTAATGATGAAATTGAACCTTGTTGATGTAAATGAGCCGATAGCGGTGTCAAGTAAAGTGGCTTTTGCTAAAACAATAAATGAAGCGTTGTGCGGCTATGCAAACAATATTCGAAAAATAAATGTACGAATTGAAAAACAGGTGGACAAGCAGATTGGCAAGTTTACCTTATGCCAAGTTGAGCTTTTATTACCCGGATTACCAACATTAAAGGTCAAGGCAAAAGGTAAAACTTTGTTGCAGGCATTAAATCGGGCATTAAGCAACTGCAAGCAAATCTTAAAACAGAATTATTTTAAACTCGGTTAGTTTTCAGTACCGAGTGATTCCATTCCCAAGCACTTGCAGCGGCAAGGAAGCCGCGCAATTTTTCTTAAAGATCCTCGATAAATTACCGATATGTAGGTCAAAGGAAATCATATTGGCCAAAGAAAATGAACGTGAACTTTTTAATTCACTCACCAGCTCAATCAACCTCGAGTCAGATGGAGCAGAAAACCAAGGTTGAAGAAACGGCAGAATCTAAACCACTCAGATTATCAGAAAAAGATATGTCTAAGTTATCTGGAGAAGAGGTAAGAGAGGAGCAGGAAGAAGCAGCACTACCACCTCACATTCAAAAAATGGTTGAAAAGCTAGAAGAACTCAGAGAGAAAATAAAGGAAGAGCAAAAATTACTCGAAGAGCTAAAAGCAAATGACGCTTATTCAGATGAAATGAAAGCGGAGCTAGTTACACAAAAACTTGAATATATTTTACGTATGCAGAATCAAGTTATTGAATTAACCCAAAATATCCAAAAAGCTTTAAAAGAAGCTGGGATAACCGATCCTGGCATCTTGCTTAAAGCGTTAGCTTAAAAACCCAACCAACAATATTTTACCTTGTGCCATATTTGGACGTTGGCAACATAAATCTATGCGCATGTTTGCGGCGGACTTATACAAGCGCTTTAACTTAGGAAAAGGCTTAGTGACCAACTGTAGGGTTTTTACTCTAAGGCTCCTTCTGGTTATGCCGTCTAGAAATGCATAAGACGTAGAGTTTAGTGCTGAGTGGCAGGCGCTTAACATGTCGTCTGTTATCTGATGTTGATGAATCGCTTCAAACCCAGCTTGATCAGTTAAATTCCCTGTGGATGCGGCAAGCACACAGACAGAGTACACATCAAATATTCCGATTGCGCGAACTTTCTGGCTGCTCGGATCTTCGTATGCGACCATGACACACGGAAGGTTATCGGGATTATATTCCATTTGATGCACCTGATAGAGTCTCAGCTCTGTATCAATATGTTTGTTCATTAGCTTTTCAAGTTGCCCAACTTGAGGCAAGGGCACGCCTTTATGTAGCGTATGAATTTCTCTCGTTTTGCTGCTTTCTTCTGCGGCTTTGACTAGCGGCATGATTTTGTTATGAAGGTCGTCGTCAGCAAACGGCTTTGACAGTACAAACGCGGCGCCATAGTCAAGGGCGAGCTTAATTTGCTCACGATCGTCGACAGTCGTTACCATCGCCATGGTGACATCAAGCTGTTTTTGTTTGATTGCTTTGACGAGAGCGAGTCCTGAAATATCGGGCATATGCCAGTCGGTCAATACAATATCTGGATGCCAAGAACCAATAATCTTTAGTGCTTCTTTTGCACTTTGTGCTTTCTTTATCAACAGCTTACGATATCTAAAACGTACTAAACCGCGACGAATAATCTCAAGTGTTGCCGCACTGTCATCCACGAGCAATATCTTCACACATTACCACTTTATTGAAAAATATAGATTTATTATAGGCATGATTTTTAACCAATACTAAAATGAAAGTAAGAAAATAATGAGTGCGTAATATGTTTCTAGGCAAACTACCAGTCGATGTATTTATCTATATGGCGGTGAATATCGGGCTACTGATATTAGTTTTTTGGTTTTATATTTTGCTGTTAATCCTGCGAGAGTTTAGATTGTTTGCAAAGACTGCTGGTGGAGCTGGGACATCCAACGCAGAGCAACAGTATCTGCTTCAACATTGTCGCGATGCAATTAACAAGTCAATGAAGTTTGTCGAAGATAACCAACACACCATTCAAGAATTGGCTAACTTACAAGTTCACTTAGAACAGCAATTAGCTGAGGTTAAACGCTCAACACAGGATCATATTTCGCCAGAAGAGCAAACTCGCATGGATGATTTAAACAGTAAGTTGCTTAAATCGCATCGGCTAATAAAAAAACTTCGAGGAGATTTGTCGAAAAGTTTAGAGCGACTTAAGCAAACGAGAAGAAAGCTATATGACCAATATGAGTCTACAGAGGAACTACAAAAAGAAAATGACACATTAAAGCAGCAACTAGAAGCCTCTAAGTCTGTGGGAGGTACATCCGAGCAAGAGCTAGAGCAACTGGTCGCAACCTTTGAAAAAGAGCGCCAAGATATGTCTCAAACTATCAATGAATACAAAAGACAAATTGCCGAACAAAGCCAGGCGCTGCAACAGCTAATGGTTCAAGAACAAGAGGTTGAAGATGGTCCAAAGTTGCAAGCTATTCAAAAAGAGTTGGAGCAAACCCGAGATGCACTTGAGCACTTGTCCAAAGAGAAGAAGTTTATAGAAAGCCGATATTTGGAGGTCGTCAAGAATCAAACCAAATAGTTAACAAAGTGTTTTATTTCTCGTGACATTAGTCTTGAGTTTGTGTAAGGTTTAGGCACTTACATTACCTGTTTTGCTTTTTATCTTTTGAGATTTTCTTCACTTGAAAAGTGACGAAAAAGATACATTCACTCGATTTCAAACTCTATCAAGTGACGTAAGCGCTAGTTGAGTGAATGGCTGTGAAAAGCACTTGTAAAGTGCATATTTCTCAATAACAAAGGCAGTTGTAAAAAGGATTATTTCATGGCCTATATTCCAGATACGAGTGCTCAAGACTCGGTGGTTGAAAGACCTAAAAAAAATAAAGTATTTATAGCGGTAGCAAGTATTCTCATAGTTATTGCTATTTTGTTTTTTGCACCAATTGTCGGGCAGTGGATAAGTGGTCAAACAGCTGTTTCAAGCGATAAAATTCATATTTCGGCAGTTAAACAAGGTGACTTTGTTCGCGATATTTCTGTTCAGGGAAAAGTCGTCGCAGCACGGCGTCCGACAATATATAGCCCTGCTCAAGGGACTGTGACCTATTTGGTCGAGTCGGGAGATAGCGTGATTGAAGGTCAAACCCTTGCCGTAATAGATAGTCCTGAATTAAAAAGCGAGTTTGCACAGCATCAAGCTAAGCTAAATCAGTTAGATACTGAACTTCAGCGACAAATCATTCAAGCTAAAAAACAGGACTTAGCACAGGAAAACTATTTAGGTAAGGCTACCGTTGTATTGAATGCTGCTAAGCGTGAAATGCGTCGCTCTGAAGACGGTTTGAAAACTCAAGTTGTCAGTGATATTGATTATCAAAAAGCCAAAGATGACCTGGAAAATGCGCTGCGGGAATATCGCTTAGCAATTAAAGAAGTTGAATTGCAAAAAGAAAGTCAGAAGTTTGAGATTCGGACCAAAGAGCTTGAACTTGAAGCACAAAAAGTCAAAGTAGCAGAGCTTGAAAGGCAGGTCGATGCACTTAAAGTTGTCTCACCAGTAGGGGGACTCGTTGGTAATTTAGTAGTCGAGCAAAAAAATTCAGTGGCTAAAAATCAGCCACTATTAAGCGTGGTCGATCTCTCCAAATATGAGATAGAGGTACAAATACCTGAGAGCTATTCAGATGATTTAGCCTTAGGAATGTTAGCCGAGGTGAACCTCAATGGTGACGTTTATAATGGCGAAATCGTTGCAATTTCGCCTGAAATTGAAAATGGTCGTGTTGCCGGAAAAATCCGATTTAGAGACGACACAATTCAGGGGTTAAGGCAAAACCAAAGGTTAACTAGTCGAATTGTACTCGAACAAAAAGAAAATATTGCCTACCTGCCACATGGTCAATACTTGGAAACATACAATGGACAGTTTGCTTATGTGGTAAAGGAAGGCACGGCTGTCAAAACGCCAATAAAGATTGGATTGAGAAGTATTGGACAAGTAGAAGTACTATCGGGGCTTAATATCGGCGATCAGGTTATCACCTCTGACGCGCGGATCTTTAAAGATGCCCCCAGTGTGAAAATAATTCAATAAAGGAGCTGCAACATGCTATCCATGCGTCACCTATCAAAAGCTTATTATACAGACACAATAAAAACTCAAGCTTTGCAGCCATTTGACTTACGTATAGAGCAAGGCGAGTTTGTTTCTGTGGTGGGGCCGTCTGGCTCTGGAAAAACAACGTTTCTAAATATTACAGGCCTGTTGGAAGATTTTTGCGACGGTAGTTACGAATTGGATGGTTTCAATGTTGAAAAGCTAAGTGATAAGGCTAAGTCAAAGCTACGTAACGAAAAAGTGGGATTTATTTTTCAAAGCTTTAATTTAATTCCTGAGCTAAACCTATACGATAATGTTGATATGCCACTTCGCTATCGCAAATTATCTTCAAAAGAGCGCCATGAAAGGATCATGGATGCGTTGAATAAAGTTGGCCTTGCATCACGCAAAGATCATTATCCATCACAGCTATCTGGTGGCCAACAACAACGAGTGGCGATTGCTCGTGCAATAGCCGGTAAGCCTTCATTTTTGCTTGCAGACGAGCCGACGGGTAACTTAGATAGCAAAATGGCAGATAGTATTATGGAGTTGCTCATGGATATTAACGCGCAAGGAACGAGTATCGTGATGGTAACGCATGATACGCAACAAGCTGAGAAAGCACATCGCATTATTGAAATTCGTGATGGCGTGATAATTGAGCGAAAACATTGTAACAAAGCGATTGCTTAAGGATAAGTTATGCTTAGCTACTATCTTAAATTAGCGCTTATTTCATTGCGGAAAACGCCATTTTTGTCATTTTTAATGGTTGCCACAATAGCTGTAGGTATTGGTGCTGCTATGACGACTTATACAGTGAGTTATCTGCTACAAAAAGATCCGATCCCTACAAAAAGTGACCGCTTGTTTAATGTTCGATTGAATAGCTATGGTCCAGACAAGCCGTTCAATATTTCCCAAGGGAAAGAAGTTCCACCTTTTATTCTTACCTATCAAGATGCAATAAATCTACAAAATGCGAAACAGGGCGTTAATCAAACGCCTCTTGGTAGTTTTAAAATAATGACTCGCACCACAGAGCAGTCAATTACTGAAGCAAAAATGACTCCAATCCGAAGTGCATACCGTGACATCTTCAACATGTTTGAGGTACCGTTTAAGTTTGGTGGTGCATGGGATGAAATTGCCGATCAGGATGGGCTGCAAGTTGCGGTCATCAGTAGCGAGCTGAATGATAAGTTATTTGGTGGAGAAAACTCCGTCGGTAAGTCATTGCTCTTAGGGGATTTACAGTACCGAGTGGTTGGTGTTACCGACGATTGGTATCCCATCCCCAAGTTTTTTGATTATAGAACTCGTGCTTTCAACAAACCTAGAGACGTTATTGTCCCATTCCAAGCGCAAATCAATAACGGGCTATGGACTGGCTCCGACGTATCTTATCAGTGCTGGAAAGAACCCGAAGATGACTCATTTTCGGCGATTTTAGCGTCTGAATGCGTATGGGTTTCATATTGGGTTGAACTAAACTCTGCGGCGGAGCGCAATAATTACATGGACTTTTTGATTAATTACTCGATGGAACAAAGAGAGTATGGTCGCTTTTTACGAGAGCCTTTACATCAATTATTTAATGTAAAGGAGCAATTAATTGAAAGAAAAATTATTAAAGATGATGGCAATGTAGCAGTGTGGCTTGCATTCGCATTTCTTGTGGTTTGTCTGCTTAACTGTATGGCTATGATGGTCGCAAAATTTCATGGTAAAGCCGGTGAAGTTGGGCTTCGTAGAGCGGTTGGAGCTTCTAAACAAGATATTATCACTCAGTTTACTGTTGAGACCTGTATTATTGGGCTCTTGGGAGGGATACTTGGGCTATTACTTGCGCAAATTGGTTTGAGTGTCACAGCGCAATTATACAGCCATCTTTATGCTGAGATGCTTGAGATGACCGCAGGTATAGTCATCATGACGATTGTATTGGCTGTGGCGAGTGCTGTGACTTTTGGTTTGCTACCGACTTTACATGCGGCAAAAGTACAACCATCTAGTCAGCTGAAAAGCCTGTAGGAGCATGACCATGAGAGATTTATTGCCAATTTTAAAAACCTTAAACAAAAATAAGGCTTCTCCGCTACTACTGATATTGCAAATTGCGCTGACATTTACAATTTTGGTTAATGCCATTTATATGATGATACTTAAAGAGCAAGAATTGGTGCAACCGACAGGGTTAGCCGAGAGCCAGCTGTTCAGCTTTAGAACTCATTTTGAAGGCAGCGATGAAGAAAAAAATGCAGCTCTTGATACCGACCTTGCCGATATCCGTGCACTAGCCAGTGTTGAGAGTGTAAGTACGATCACTAGTATGCCGCTTACTAACTGGGGCCGCTCACTAGATGTTGGTTTAACCCCTGAGGAAGATGAAAGGATAACTCACGCAGGCTACTATGGTTCGGATGACACCATTGTAGATACGCTTGGACTACGAGTGGTTGCGGGTAGAAACTTACAACATAATGATGTGGTACACACCTATTTTGATGGCCATACGGAATCAGCCAGCGTATTAGTTTCGCAGGACTTGGCACATAAAATTCGTCCTAACGATTGGCGCAGTGTGATTGGAGAAACTATTTATGTTGAATCGGTACCGCAAAAGGTTGTGGGTATCGTTGAAACTATGAAGTCACCTTGGCGATTTTGGTATGCTTACGATATGACCGTAATAAGTTCGGTTAGAGAACATTATGAAGAAAGCATCATAGTAGTAAAAGCAAAGCCTGGCCAAAGAGAAATTGCAATGGAGGAAGTTCAAGCCTTAATGCTTAAAAAGCCTGGTCGTCAACTTGATGCCTTTAAATCCTTCGAGCAAATAAAAACGGAAAACTTACAAGCTGATTATGCGGTGAGCCAAACGCTAAAAGCGGTGATCGCAGCTTTGGCGTGTGTAACTATGCTGGGGATATTCGGTCAGGCAAGATACACCGTTTATAAACGTCGTAAGCAGATCGGTACTCGTCGTGCTCTTGGGGCGACTCAGGCTGATATTCTACGTTACTTTATGATTGAAAATGCGGTGGTGTCTTTGTTTGGCATTACACTAGGCATAGTCATCGCAATCACTGCGAATATTTATTTAGTTAATTACTTTGGGCTTACCAGTGTACCCGGTGATTATTTGATTGCAGGTGCGATAGTAATGTTGCTCGCAGGTCAGTTGGCGGTTACTTACCCTGCTATGATTGCTGCAAGAGTGCCTCCAGCTATCGCAACTCGAACAGCATAGCTACACGCTCTTCACTGAGCGCTGCTATTTCAAGCCTTCCGTTACTTTGTTAAAATAGCAAGTGGAGGCTTGAAATTACTATGCTTAAAATCTCAAATAATGTCACTCTAGCAGAGTGGGAAATCGATATTTCCGCTATTCGTGCCCAAGGTGCGGGTGGACAAAACGTCAATAAAGTCTCCAGTGCCATTCATCTTAGGTTTGATATCAACCGCTCAACACTGCCTGACTTTTATAAAGCGCGCCTGCTAGCACTTAAAGACTCTAGAGTGACCAAAGAGGGTGTCATTGTGCTTAAAGCCCAAAGCTTTCGTACCCAAGAGCAAAATAAGGAAGATGCCTTGGAGCGCTTAAAAACGCTGATCTTAGAGGCCACCAAAGTTGAAAAAGCACGCAGAGCAACCAAGCCAACAAAAAGCTCGCAAAAGAAGCGCCTGAATCAAAAGACCAAGCGCGGGCAAACCAAATCACTGAGGGGATCGGTGAACTGGTAATGACCTTAGTTGTTGATGATGTGGTTTCTTAATTTTCCCGCCAGTGTACGGCAAACTGAATACAAAACTCATTCGATTTAAAGCTGCTTGAACTAGTCATTAACCAGATATGTAAACGTAACTGTCAATATTTTTTCTTAAACATTAGATTAGATGTAACTAATTTTAATTCCTTATATTTCAAAACTATAGTCCACAGAGCCAAATTTCTCGCAAAAAAGTGTTTGCTTTTTAGTCTGTAATGTTAAAAAGTAACAGAGTAATATTGGATTTTTGTTAGTAAGTAACATGTGATGTGTAGGGGCGTTTAGAGCACGTCACTGTGTGGTAGGTTTTTGGGCTGTGGTGCTAGTGATGGCATTGCTGGCTTTTTCACTGGTTTTTAAAAAGAAGAAAGGAACAACAAAATGTCAAAACTAGTCACCGATATTGGTAAACATAACCCTAAACGAAGCAAACTAAGCCTTGCGGTTTCGTCTGTACTTCTTGGGCTTTCTCCACTTTGGGTTGCTGCTGAAACTGTGGGTCAAAATGACAGCGATGTCAAAATCTCGGAACAGAACGAAGCGGTTGAAGTCATTGAAGTTCGCGGGATCCGGGGCAGTATTAATAGCGCACAAAACATTAAGCGCTTCGCTGATACGGTCAAAGACGTGATCACGGCGTCAGATATCGGGGCATTACCAGACAAATCGGTGACTGAAGCGCTGCAGCGTGTGCCGGGTGTTACGATTGAGCGATTTGCATCATCCGATGACCCTAAACATTATGCTGATGAAGGTACAGGCGTGCTGGTTCGAGGCTTAGACAGGGTTCGCTCTGAGGTGAATGGCAGAGACGCTTTTAGTGCAAATCCGTCAGGCGGTTTGAGCTATGAAGACTTTCCTGCTGAATTGCTAGGCGCGGTGGAGGTGGTTAAAAACCAAACTGCGGATCTTATTTCAGGCGGTATATCTGGCACGGTAAACCTTATCACCCGCAAACCATTCGACTCTGATGAGCGGCTTATCTCGTTCAATGCAAAGGCCAATTATGGCGACTTTAGAGAAGAAGTGACGCCTTCGTTTTCAGCGCTGTTCTCCGACAGTTGGGAAACCAGTGCAGGTAAGTTCGGATTTTTAATTGCAGCTTCTTCATCAGAATATCAGACTCGAGGAGATGGTGTTGGCCTTGGCAACTTCCACTCTCGAGGCGATTCCTTTATTCCTACCTTGGATCAATGGGGTGGCATAACCGGTGTTGATCCATCATCGCCTGTGGATGGCCCCGCTTTACCAGGGCAACCAGCTGGCAGTGTATGGCATGTGCCTGTCGCTATCCATATGAGCACAGCAACTAATGACCGTGAACGTACTGGCTTAACCTCTTCACTGCAGTGGGCAAATGCCGATGAGACCATAGTTGCGACATTAGAGCACATTCGCTCAGAAGCATCTCTTGAGTGGAACGAGCGCCAAATAGGACAAGCTGCTCAAGGCTTTAAAGGTTTCATGGGGTCTTCACAAAATTGGACTGAAAATACGGAAAGTGGCCATCCACTCACTACAGATGATGGTTTTGTGACTTCCGGTATTGCACTTGGCGTGAGCCCCGAAACGCCATTCTTTTATCGTAGCCGCTGGAATTACAACGAAAATACCGTGAAGGACACTTCATTTAAACTAACGTTAAAACCAATAGATAGATTGACGGTCGATTTTGATTACCAGCGGATCGACTCCGACAAAGAAGTGCAAAACTACAGTATGTCGGGTCAAACACGGGGAAACCATGTCCACGTTGTCTCGCCTTATTTCCTCGATATGCGTGGCTCAAGGCCGACAGTGGAGTTTCTCAGTGACAATATTCTAGCGGCAGGTTGGTCACCCAATGAAGATTGGAATGGACCTGTGCCTAACCTGTTTTTGGGCAGCGGTATGGAGCAGGTTGAGCGCAATACGGCAGAATCAGACAGTTTCAAACTGGATTTTAAGTATGAGCTAGACGGTCATTTCACGAGTGTCAGTTCCGGTTTTTATATGTCAGATAAAGACCTAACGGTGCGAGATACCGCTTACGAGGGCTGGTCTGCAATTGGCACTCCTTGGATCCAAGATGACCGGAATGCCGCCGCGGCAGTAAATCGTCCAGAATTATTTGAGCGCGTTGATTTTTCAGATTATTACAATGGTCAGGTGTTACAGGGGCCGGTCAATAACTTCTTGTTCCCAAGTATGGATCTGGTGAAAAACTACGCCGACTCTTTGCGTCAAGGTTGTCGTGATGGTTGGCACAATGCCACCAACAGTGCGGCAAACAACGGCACATGCTCTGGCACTTATGTACCTTATGCAGACAAACCCAATCGCGTTGAAGGCCCATTCGCCGCACACAATATAAGTTCGACCAACGAGAAGCGTACTGAATTTTACATTCGCGGTGATTTTGACTTCGAGTTTCAAGACATTCCAGTGGTGGGCAACATTGGCCTGCGCTACGTAAACTATCAACTTGAGTCTACGGGCGCTTTGGTGCAACCGGCCCTTATCAAGCGTGGTGAAGAGGGGACATCACTTAATAATGTGATGCAGCAAGCAGAATATAAGCGATATTATGACATTGCTGGGGGAGAGTCTGAACTCAGTACCGTTGAAGGTACAGATTACAGCACTTTGCTTCCGAGCTTAAATTTGAGCTTTGGTGTATCAGAAGACGTAGTGGTGCGATTTGGTGCGTCAAAAGCGCTGTATTACCCAAATTTAGTTGATGCCAGAAATATCAGTATTCTTAACTTGGATTACATTCGCGTGCTACAAACTCCCGGCGCTGATTATGACGAGGCAACTAACCCCGTTGTTGGGCTAGACGATATCAGTCTAACCGCACTTTCTGGGAATCCATATTTAGAGCCTGAAGAAGCGATCAATACTGACTTAACTACCGAATGGTATTTCGCGTCCGCAGGTTACGTGACGGTAGGGCTATTCCACAAAAAGCTAGATAATATAATCCGTAGCCGCGCCTTTGATCTTGATGTGTCTTATGGCGGCGAAGATTATGATGTCTCTGCTTACGGCCCCGCTAACACGGGCTCTGGCACCATTCGTGGGATGGAGTTTTCCTACTCACAATTCTACGACATGTTACCGGGAGCATGGAGCGGTTTAGGTTTGCAACTTAACTTTACCTATATCGATCAAGATGGACTTGAAGATCCAAATGAAGTCTCTAAAGGCACGCTTGGTTTCGATGAAAATGGTAACCCGCTAACCGATAATCGTAATACCTTCCGAGTGTTTGGAGGTTTGCCGCTACAAGGTTACTCAGACCAAAACTTTAATATCATCGGTATGTATGAGTACGAGGACATTTCTTTTCGCCTTGCATACACTTGGCGCTCTGAGTATTTGCTCACACTTAGGGAATCTGAAGAGTATGTCCCTGCCTATGCAGAAGCGTCAGGTATGATGGACGCAAGCTTGTATTACACCATCAACGACCATTGGAAAGTGGGTTTTGAAGCCAGCAATTTATTGGATACGGAAACCAAAACCAAGTATCAGATGGACCAAGCTGGGACAAAAACGCAGGCACTCAACTTTACCACGGATAGACGTTTTGCATTGAGCGTCCGTGCGACTTTCTAACGTCAGCAAAGGCCAAGTGCAGCTTGGCCTGATACCAATCGCAGTAAGTCAATGCGCTATTTTGATGTGGGGAATTAATGTTTAAACTCAAGGATTTGAATAAACGATGACAATATTAGCGAAAGGCACTGGCGACCCACTGCAACTAGAAGATAGCGGCTGGGATATTCTCACAGAGCAGGTCAGTTTGCCAGTTGCAGTGATAAAGCAAGACGCCATCAACCACAACGCGAATTGGATGACGAATTTTGCAAAGGAAAGCCAAGTATTATTGGCACCCCACGGCAAGACGACGATGTCTCCAGCGCTATTTACACTACAGCTTGAACATGGCGCATGGGCCATCACGGTAGCGACCGTACCACAAGTTTCCGTAGCCATAGTTGCGGGCGCAAAACGAGTGATCTTAGCGAATCAACTTGTTGGCGAATATCATATGAAGCAAGTTGCTAGCATGCTTACTGATACTGACGTTGAGCTCTATTGTTTTGTTGACTCTATTGCAAATGCCCATGCCTTAGGCACATTTTTTACTCAGCATTCGCTGCGCATTTCCATTTTGCTTGAGGTGGGGGTTGAAGGCGGTCGCGCTGGTTGGCGCAATCTTGCAACGTTAGTGCAGCTGGTCAATGTATGCCAACAATATGCTAGCTTAGAGGTAGCAGGCATCGGATTTTATGAAGGCGTGATCCACGGCCATAACGCTGAGCAAAGGATTGTCACATTCGTTGACTCAGTAATAAAAACGGCGGCAGATTTACGACAAACAAACGTGTTTTCAAAGGCGTTACCTATTATCACGGGGGCGGGTTCCGCTTGGTACGATGTTGTGACAAAGACACTAAACAAAAGTGAACAGGCTCAGCAATTTCGTTTTGTGATCCGTCCCGGCTGCTACCTTATTCACGATACCGGGATCTATCTGGATGCGCAGCAAGCTGTGTTATCACGGAGCAATCTCGCTTGCGATTTGGGGGAAAGTTTGGTGTCGAGCTTAAGCATATGGGCTTATGTGCTTTCGACTCCAGAGCCGGGGGTCGCGATAGTTGGTATGGGTAAAAGGGATGTCGCATTTGATGCTGGCATGCCCACACCAGAGCTGATTTACTCTCCGCCGTCAAAGCAGCTGTGCTCATTAGGCGGCGCGGTAAAGGTCGAAACAATCATGGATCAACATGCTATGGTAAGTATTGCATCTGGGTGCGAGGTACAGGTTGGCGATATGATCTGCTTTTCGACTTCTCATCCTTGTTTGACCTTTGACAAGTGGCGACAAATTGGTGTTGTAGAGCGAGATTGGGTGATCACCCAAACCATTTCTACCTATTTTTAATTGAGGCGAAGCTGTGGACATTATTAGCAAAATTAAGGAAGGTTTGGGGCACTTTAGCCCTGCGGAAGAAAAAGTTGCCCGGCTTATTTTGGCTGAGCTTAACTTTGCCGCAAGCGCATCCATTAGTGAGTTAGCTGAAAAAGCACAGGTCAGTCATGCCAGCATCACACGGTTAGCGCGTAGCTTAGGCTGTACCAATGTACGTGACCTTAAGTTTCAGCTTACACAATCAGCCGCAATTGGTGAGCGTTTTACAAATCCTGAGCCAATTGAAAAAGAAAAGATTTCTCATGTTTATACCTCTATTCAGGAGATCCTCACGCTCAATGCGGGACTCATCGATGAAGCGGTTGTGGAGCTGGCGAGTGAAGTGATTTGCGCCACGCGTCATTGTTTAATTTTTGGGGTTGGTGGTGGTAGCAGCTTGATGGCACAAGAATGTCAAAATCGCTTATTTCGCTTGGACGTACTTAGTAATGCTCACTCCGATCCTATGATGATGCGCATGGTTGCCGCAACGGTGAATAAAGGGGATGTGGTGATTTGTCTCTCGCTTAGTGGTGTTTCTCCTGATGTGAAAGCGGCGGCGCTTATCGCCAAAGAGTATGGTGCAGAGATTATTGCTATTTGCCCAGTGAGCGACTTGGCGGACATTGCCGATCACCACTTACCCATCAAAACTCAAGAAAGTGACTACATCTTTAAGCCCAGCGCTGCACGCTATGCCATGATGGCAGCGGTGGATATCCTGTCGAGCGAAGTTGCCATGCGTAATCAAAAGCGCTCAAGAGAAAAGCTTCGACGGCTTAAAACCCAGTTAGATCAGCATCGAGATAAAAACAGCAATATGCCACCTGCCGATAAACGCTTTCCGCTGGGGGATTAATGCTGAGCTCATCTCTTTATGTTGATACCCTCATTCAAGGCGCGACGGTGTATTTTGAACCAAGCTCTGAAGCGCAAGTGGTGGATGTTGCGATTAGCAAAGACAAAATTGTTGCGCTTGGCAACTGCAACCATTTGCAAGCACAGCAATGCATCGATGCCACGGGATTAGTGCTCGCGCCGGGTTTTATTGACGTACATACCCATGATGACCTTGAAGTGCTGCGAGGCCCACATATGCTGAGCAAAGTGAGCCAAGGTGTCACCACCGTCATTGCCGGTAATTGTGGCATTAGCGCAGTGCCTTACTGTACAAATCAAGCGCCGCTCGACCCCATTAACTTACTCGGTGAGCAATCAGAATTCGCCTATCGTGAACTACAGGATTATCAACATGCCTTTAATAAGGCCGCTCCGAGTGTCAATTTAGCCATGTTAGTTGGTCATACAACGCTCAGAGCGCAGGTCATGACGGATTTATCTCAAGCTGCCAATGCGCAAGAACTTGAACAGATGAAAACCTTGCTGCACCAAGCGATGGTGCAAGGGGCGATAGGCTTTAGTACTGGCCTTGCTTATTACAATGCGAAGGGGGCAAGCCAAGCTGAAGTGAATGCGTTGGCCGAGGTTGTTACACCATTTGATGGTATCTATACCACGCATTTACGCACAGAATTTCAAGGAGTCATCCGAGCCATGGACGAAGCCTTTGCAACGGCAGAGCATGCCAAACTGCCGCTGGTTATTTCACATATAAAATGTGCAGGTAGAGAGAATTGGGGCAGGGCACCTGAGGTATTAGCGCATTTTGAACAGCATAGGCAAACACACCTAGTGAGCTGCGATTGCTATCCTTACGCCGCGAGTTCAAGCACCTTAGATCTTAATCAAGTGACGGAGGAGACGGACATTTTTATTACTTGGTCGGAGTCTCATCCAGATCTTGCACAGCAAAGCTTGGCAGACATTGCTACGCAATGGCAAGTGTCTCAGCTTGAAGCAGCAAAGCGTTTGCAGCCAGCGGGTGCTGTGTATCACTGTATGCTGGAAGATGATGTGCAGCGGTTTTTAAGTTATGAACACAGCATGGTAGGGTCCGATGGTTTGCCGTGCGATCCGCATCCGCATCCGAGACTGTGGGGGACATTTCCGCGGGTGCTTGGACATTACTGTAGAGAACAACAATCGCTGCCGTTGGCATTGGCTATCCACAAAATGACAGCGCTGCCAGCAGCGCGCTTTAAGCTACAGCTACGTGGCAATATTCAAATTGGTTATTTCGCCGATCTGGTGTTATTCGACCCCAATCGGGTTCTAGACCAAGCAAGTTACAGCAATCCAAAACAACTTGCCTCAGGCATTGTGAAGGTTTGGGTGAATGGCAAGCTCAGCTATGTTGAGGGCGCGAATGCAGACACCATTGTCGATTTCGGCCGAGCAGGACGATTTTTAACGCGTCAAAACTAATAAAAATCAAAAATCATCAAGAGGTTAACATGACAATAAGAAGAATAGGTGCTGAGGGCGGCACGGGTACTGGTGGACAACACTTACCCTTTGCACGAGCGGTTGAAGCTGGCGGTTGGTTAAAAGTCTCGGGGCAAACGCCAATGCGAGATGGTGAAGTGGTTGAGGGTGGCATTGTTGATCAGTCGCGTCTGGCCATAGAAAACTGTATCGCGATTATGACCGAGGCAGGTTATGGCCTTGAGCATGTTACGCATGTTTCTGTGGTATTAACTGACGCAAGATATTTTCAGTCCTTTAATAAGGTTTTTGCAGAGTATTTTTCAGCGCATCCTCCTGCGCGAATTTGCATGGTGGCCGACTTAGTCGTGGATTGTAAAGTTGAGGTTGATGTCACCTGTTACAAAGGCGAATAGACGTTATACGAACAACAATGTTCACAGGAGGAGAAGCATGACGGATAGTCAGCAAGTGTATTTGCTTATTTTTCTGTTGTATTTGTTTGCCATGATAATGGTGAGTTGGCTAGCATCTCGGTGGCAACGGTCAAATTGCGACTATTTATTAGCTGGGCGAAAAGTACCGCTGATGCTGACGCTAGGCACCACCGTTGCCACTATGGTTGGCACTGGCTCGTCGATGGGAGCGGTCGGCTTTGCCTATCAACACGGTTGGGCGGGCACGCTTTATGGCATTGGCGGCGCGCTGGGTATTTTATTGCTGGCTTGGTTGTTTGCGCCGGTTAGGGCTGAGCGCTTCGCGACAATGAGTGAAGAGTTAGCAAGCTATGTAGGCAATCATCAAGTCGTTAAAAAGCTCTTAGCAATATTGATTTACGCGGCAAGTGTCGGCTGGCTTGGCGCACATTTGATTGGCGGGGGCATGTATTTAGCTTGGCTCACTGGGCTAGATGAGATCAGTGCAAAACTGATTATTGGACTGGGACTTGCGGTATATGTGACCTTAGGTGGATATTCGGCGGTAGTCTGGACGGATGCTATTCAGGCCGTTATTTTGTTTTCGGGCTTTTTGTTGATGACCTACTTTGTAGTCGAGGTGGTCGGTGGTTGGCAAACGCTAACCAGCGCTTCGGTTGCAGCGGGAGCTGGGCTCTTTTCATATCAAAATATTGGTTTATTGCCTGCTATTTCAATGGCGCTGGCGGTGCTGGTGGGCGTATTGGCAACACCATCGTTTAGGCAGCGGATCTACTCCGCCAAAAGCATAAGCAGTATTCGTATGTCGTTTATTATCTCGGGATTACTTTATTTAGGGTTTTCATGTATTCCTGCTGTGATTGGTATTGGTGCTTATGCAGTTAACTCGAGTTTAGACAATCCTTCATTTGCTTTTCCCTATTTGGCGTTAACGGTGATGCCGGTGTTGATTGGCGGCTTTATTTTATTGGCGGGTATTTCCGCAACGCTTTCTAGTGCCAGCTCCGACGCTATTGCTGGAGTCAGTGTGTTGGTTGCTGATATTTATCTAACTTGGTGTAAGGGAAATATTGCGCCACACAATCCGCTTTTGGTCTCTCGTATAGCGATGTTGACTACCGTATCGCTGGCATTATTTATGGCGGTGTTGTCGAGCGACATTATCAGCTATATCACCAAAATGATTTCCGTTGTATTAGCGGGGCTTTGTGTGATGGGGTTATTGGGACGCTTTTGGCAAGGTTATACTTGGCAAGGCAGTTTAGTCACCTTGATGGCAGGTTCAGTGGCTGCCCTACTCGTTGGTATGAACGACGGCTGGCTGGCTTATTTTGGTAACCCGATTATTCCTGCGCTGCTCAGTGCTTTGGTGTTTGGTGTATTGACGAGTGTGGTGACAAAACCCAGTGTTACCGCATCGCCCGAAAAAACGGAAGTGACATCATGAAAAGCGCAATAAAACAGTTGGTGTGCTTTGGTGAATGTATGGTGGAGCATAGAGCAGATGGGACTAGCTCGTTTGGCGGTGATACCTTTAACACGGCTTGGTACTTAGCTCAGTTACTCAAGCAAAGCCACGATAACCACATAACACTCAGTTTTGCCAGCGCCATTGGTACGGACAAGGCCAGTACAAACTTGCTTGATATGTTGTCAAACACCAACATCAGACAAGACTATATTTCGCTTGAACCACATAGCACGCTTGGCGAGTACTGGATTACGCTCGATGAGAAAGGAGAGCGACGCTTTACCTTTGCTCGTGAACACAGCCCTGTAAGGCAGTATTTTAAGCGTGATGAGACGTTAACTCAGGCGCTTCACAACAAGGATATTGATGCAATTTATCTCTCTGGAATAAGCCTTGCCATTATATGTGAGTCGCAGAGAAAGCACTTATTTGAGGCGTTAGCTGCGTTTAAAAATCGAGGTGGACTCATCTTTTTTGATAACAACTATCGCCAAACCCTTTGGCGTAGCGATAACCCAAAATTGAGTTATCAGGCTGTAATGGCGCTGGCGGACATCGCATTTTTAGCCGACGAGGACGAATACGCAGTGTATGGCACCGCAAATGTGGACGAAATAATCGCAGAGCATAAAAAACAAAGCTCACAACTCTTAGTTATTCGCCAAGGTGCTCAGCCATGCGTGATCGCGCCAGCTGATGATTCTTCACCCATTTATATCGCGGCGCAAAACATAGCGCCGCAACTTATCTTAGATACCTGTGGTGCGGGCGATGCATTTGCGGCGGGGTTTTTAGCACATTGGCTGAAAGGTTGCGATTTGCAAACGGCTGTTTGCTTTGCACACCAAGTTGCCGCCGAGGTGATCCAGCATCACGGCGCGCTGATATCCGCCGACTTTCTGCCAAAGCTTGTTACTCAGGAATAGTGTCATTATGAGAATGTACTTTAGTGTTTTTTTATTCACCGTGTTGTTGCCGATTTTAACTGCAAAAGCAACGCCACTGTCGCTTATGCCCATGCCGCAACAAGTGAGTATGACCGAAGGCTCGCTGGTGTTTGATAACGAAATCGAGGTTGCGATACACGGCTTTAGTGCGCAGAGGCAGGCATTTCTGCTCGCCAGAATGCAGCAATACATTGAGCGCATTACTGGAAAACCTATTCTTTTACGGGTAGTAAAGGGTGGCAAAGCGGACTTAACCATTCGCGTGGAAAATATCGAAACCGAGTTACAGTTTCCTCAGCTGAATATGCCAGAAGACTACCAGCTTCAAATTGAAGAGGGTGGAATAGTGCTTAGCGCAACCTCCGTTTTCGGCGCGCAGCATGGTCTTGCTAGCCTGTTACAATTGGCCCAGAGTAATACATCGAGGCAATTCATACTCCCCTATACAACGATCAGCGATAATCCCCGCTTCCCTTGGCGTGGGCTACTTATTGATAGTGTTCGCCACTTTATGCCAATTGCGACAATAAAGCGCCAACTCGATGGTATGGCCGCGGCAAAGCTAAACGTTTTGCACTGGCACTTAACTGATGACCAAGGCTGGCGAATGGAAAGTAAGGTGTTTCCTAAGCTGACTCAACTGGCCTCAGACGGATTGTATTATCGTCAATCAGAAGTGAAAGAAGTGATTGAGTATGCAAGCCTTTTAGGGATCCGCGTGGTGCCTGAATTTGGAATGCCGGGGCATGCAAGCGCGATTGCCGTCGCTTACCCAGAGCTGATGACGAAAGCGCAACCTTATGAGATGGAGCGTCATTGGGGAGTATTTAAGCCACTGCTCAATATCGCAAGTCCTGATGTGTACGCCTTTATCGACGATTTACTGGCTGAGATGACGAGTCTATTTCCAGACGGCTACCTGCATATTGGGGGTGACGAGGTAGAACCTGAGCATTGGTTGGAAAGCCCTGAAATACAGGAGTTAATGGCAAAACATGCGTTGAAAGACGGTCACGACCTGCAAAATTACTTTAATACTCGTGTACAAAAGCTTATTGCTAAGCACCAACGTGTGATGATGGGATGGGATGAAATTTTTCATCCGGCGTTGCCTACGGATACTGTCGTGCAGTCTTGGCGTGGTCATGATTCGTTAAATGCAATTGCAGAAGCTGGTTATCAAGGCATTTTATCAACCGGATTTTATATTGATCAGCCGCAGTATTCATCATTTCATTACCGTAACGACCCACATCCGGTGCTACCGACAGTGGATCTCACTCAACCGCGAGTATTAAGCTTAGCCTTTACGATCCCACGCCTAAAAGGCAGCGCAGTCAAAGGCGATCTTGTGGTGTTGGGTGAGAAAGTGCTTATAAAGCTTAATAACAACCGCCATCAGCTAGCACAAACAGATAAGCCAATTACTCGCAAGACTCAGCAATTTACCGCAGCCATGGATAGTTGGATGGGACCGTTACAGTTTGAGTTTAATACAGCGCAGCAACAAGGCACGGTAATGATCGGTAATAGCCGTTATCCGCTCACACTTGAGGCGCTTGAAAAACCACAACCAGTCGAGGTTTCAACGCCGTTAAGCCAAGAAAATGGTGCACGTATTTTAGGTGGCGAGGCGACCATTTGGAGCGAAATGGTCACCGAACATAATCTTGATGTCAGAATATGGCCGCGGCTTTTTGTGATTGCTGAGCGTTTATGGTCTGCTAAAACGCTTACAGATAGCAAGCAGATGTATGCGCGGTTGGATCATATTAGCGATTTTGCACATAACGTCATTGGCTTAGGTCATAAAACGCAGCAACAAGCGGGTTTTAATAGGCTTATCAGCACAACTTTGGGTGAGCCAAAGCGTAAGGCCTCGCTTGCATTACTCACTCATCTCGCAGAGCTTGTAGAGCCAAGTCACTATTACACGCGTCATCATATTAAGTTCTTAAACGACGAGTATCACCAGTTTGCAGCGCTTGATAAATTTGTCGACTATGTTGCGGTTGAAAGCCGTCAGGTGAGGCTGCTTGAGGAGCGAGTCGAAAGCTATATCGCTGGTGATAACACAGCCTTAGCGCACATTGGCGCGATATTGCAACGTTGGCAAGCGGGGCTTGAGGCGTTAACTCTGTTACAGCAAAGTCCCAAACTTACAGAAGCACACTCAACGGCGTTAACGGTGACGCAGTTTATTACATTGAGTCAGCAAGTGCTTGCGGTTTGTAAAGGGGCTTTACAGGCTCCGCACCTAGATAGCCAGCTGCTAGCGCTGCAAAATTTAACGGATGAAGAGGTCATAACAGGAATTTATCCAGTTCGAGCGCTTTACCTTCATTGTAAATAGGAAAGTCATGAGAAAGGTCATACTCAGTTTATTTTTGCTACAGAGCAGTGGTTATGTAGCTGCCAACACGGTTGTAGATACACAAGATTGGATAACGGATGGTGTTTTCACGCAAGGTATTGAGGGACCTGCGGTGGATGATGCCGGCGTGTTGTATGCGGTTAATCATCAACAGCAAGGCACCATTGGTAAAGTGACTGCGCAAGGCAAAGTCGAAACTCTGCTGACATTAAAAAATGGCTCTATTGGTAACGGTATTCGCTTTGATAAGCAAGGCAATATGTATATAGCCGATTACGTCAATCATAACGTGCTTAAAGTCACCAAAGCGGCACTTGCACAAGGTGGTGATTTGTCACAATCCGTGACGGTATTTGCTCACGATAATCGCATGGATCAACCTAATGACCTTGCGATCATGGACAACGGAATTCTTTTCGCCAGCGATCCTAATTGGCAAGCCAGTAGCGGTAAACTTTGGCGTATAAATACAAACGGAGCAGTAACCTTATTGGAAGCGGATATGGGCACCACCAATGGCATTGAAGTTAGCCCTGACAATAAAACACTTTATGTGAATGAGAGCGTGCAGCGTAAAGTATGGCGCTATGAGTTAGATGAACAAGGCAATATTAGTAACAAACAATTATTTATCTCGTTTACCGATTTTGGCTTAGATGGTATGCGCACGGACAACCAAGGCAATCTTTATATCGCCCGTTATGGCGCTGGTGTGATCGCTGTGGTTTCACCTCAGGGCAAGCTAATTAAAGAAATTAAACTGAAAGGCAAGCACCCGACTAATGTGGCTTTTGGTGGCGAGGAGGGGAAACGCTTATTTATTACCATGCAAAAACGCGGTGGTATCGAGATGGCTGAGGTAGACTTTGCAGGGCGTGGCAAGTAGTGTAGTGGCGGATGATAAAATGGGCTGGAAACCGCTTTGTTAAGAAGCACAATGTACTTTATTCTTCCCAAACTAGGAGATTGCCACTTCTCCATAATTCTCCATCCCAAGAAATCACATCATCCAAATATTTACACAAAGTATGCTGCCTTCTGCGTGGAGAACCATCCTTTTTGAACCATTTATTAACGAGAGTTATGGGTTTGGGGACACATAATTTTTTTCTATTGTTAAGAGCAGGTTGCCAGAAGTAGATTACTATCGATTCTGCCATTTCGAGAAAGTATCTTGATGCCTCTGTTGGATACTTTATTTCACCAACCCAAAACTCCTGCTCTTTGTTAATTTCGTGTATTCTATGATGAGACTTGAGTCTGCTCGAGAAACTACCTTCAGTTATTCCACAATATTGAATTGTTGATTCTCTTTCGTATTTCAACTTTCCTGTGGCAAGGTATAGACCATTTCCCCACTCTGGATTACATTCGACTTCGCTTAAGTTGAATGGCCCACGCCACTCTACAATCACAGTTGTGTGAGACGACACTAATTTCTCCCTTTAATACAATGGTTACTGATTAGGTACTTGTTTACAAATGCCCATCTACAATGCTTCTGAACCATTAATTTTATTTAGTCACCAATATAACTTGATATTAGATCCGAATTTCCAGCGATCATCCTAACCCCATTTAACTATGAATAAAATTACAGCTAATTACACCTACATTGGCGATTGATTATTGAATTATTAATAAAAAGCCTGCCGCTAGCGCACCAGGCTTTTTGCTAGATTTTCAATCAGTAAAAATTGTTTTGCGATATCTTCAGCCCAGCTGGGATCATATTCATTTTGCAGTTTTTTTGGGCTAAATAAATTGGCACCATAATCAAGAGTGATCAGTATATCGCAACCTTCTATAAACATTTGGGCTTTTACTTCGGGGATTTTTAACCCTTTTGGTAGGTTACCGGATGAAAAGAACGTTTTGACTTGCGACAATTTCGCCATATATTCTGGCGTGAGTACTTCGCGGCAGGTTTGTTCACCTTTAGCATAGACTTGATACTCTTTTTCAAAGTCTTTTTGTTCAAGTTTAACTCGCTGTAATCCTTTTAGAGATTGACGTCGACTTATCAGCATGTTCCAAAGTCCCGCATCTTGTAATACCACGATTGGAGTATCTACAGGTTCAGGCATACTCAGTTTTATAACTGCACCATTAAACAAACGTTTACTGTCATTATTCTGATGAAGCGTGCGTATATGCACTTCAGTAAAGTAAAAATGAATGCCATTCACTTCGCCGTTAAATCCATCTTCAGCTATTGCTCGTCCTCCTTTGGTTAATATACCTGCACTAATAGCTTCTTCGCAGATAAGTAAATTACCGCCGACTGAATATTCTAAGTTAAGTGCTGAAGCAATTGGCGCCATCATATAAGCTCGAGTTAACACACCCTTAGTAAAAGACTTAAGAGAGTGTTTTAACAAAAAGTAGATAGGAATTATTGAGATTAAGAGAAAAGGCGCAAGAAATAGTAACGGGATTGCAATACCAATTGCCCACCACTTATAGCGTTTAAGCGGCTTCAATTTATTGTTAAGATCGCTATCAAAGCTGGATGTGGTTTTATCTAAATTGTAATAGGCCTCTTTTAACTGCATCTCAACGCCAGCTAGGCGTGGATCAATATGATGGAGAGACCTTTGGTCTAATAAAGCCATAAACTTTCCTTGTAAGTCATGTTTAAATACAACTGGTATAAAATTTTACCCAAATAAAATGGTAAAGGTAAAATTTTTGTTTTATGCGGTATTCACCGCTATACCTATCCCTAGATAAACTAGTTTGCCAGTGGCAAAGTCAGAGTAAACTTAGCACCACCAAGTTCGGAGAACCCAACATGGCAACTGCCGCGATGCCAAGTGGCGATTTTGCGTACGATAGCCAGTCCTAGGCCATAACCACCGTTATCTTTGCTGCGACTTTCATCTAAGCGTGAGAAGGGAATAAAAACCGACTCCCACTGAGATTTAGGAATTCCATCACCGTCATCCTCAATATGGATATAGGCATTGTTTTTGTCACACTCAATATTAATCGCTATGGTTGAGCGACCATATTTATCAGCGTTTTGTACGATATTTTGCAAAGCCCGAGAAAGATAATGTAGGTTGCCAGAGATGATAACTGTATTACTCATTTTCTTGAACGTTATTTTTTTATCGGTAAGCTTATTGAGTTTGCTTATCTGATCGCTGACAAGTTCACAAAGGTCAATTGGCGTTATCTCAAGTTTCTCTACTTCAAATTCAAGCCGTGCGTAAGCTAGCATTTCATCAATCATCGCCTCCATTTCGACTACATCGTCCGCCATATCACTTGCTTGCTCACGGCTTTGCTCTGGCAGCATAGCTAAAGCAAACTTAAGTCTGGCAAGTGGGGTGCGCAGGTCATGAGAAACCGCATTAACGAGTAGTTTTTGGTTTTCAATTAGCCTTGCAACTTGAGACGCTAAGTCGCGGATCTGCTCGGTTAAATTTGAAATGGCAGAAAACCGGGAATGTCGGGTCGCTTTGGGCAGTTGACCTTGAGTGAGATTTTCGGTGATATATCTCAGTTGCAATAAATCAAGCCACAAGGGTCTTATCCACAGCATAAGTAAAAACGCGAGCACGGCATAAGAAAGCAACTTGATGATCCATTGTTTATTGGCGGCAGAAGCCGCCGGTGCTAATGGCCCTAATTGCAGCAGCAATGTTGAATCAGGTACTTTGAAAGTCAGCCAAGCGCGGCCTTCATCGTCAAAACTCGTTAAAATACCACCTTGAACTAAAGTGCTGGCTTGCTCAGGCAGCCAAGCGACATCATCCATGTTGAGTATTTTGAGCGTTTCTGACTCTTGGGGTAGCTGGTCTGAGGAAATCGTGGATTTCAGTGTGTTGGCAACCGCTTTTGCATGTCGCAACTCATCGGGCGCGGAGTGCACCCAATGAGACCAAATGGCTTCGCTCACTTGGTTGATAACGACAATACTGGTAAACACAGCCAAATAGAGGCTGAGTAATAGTTTTAGCACAAATACACTAGCCCCAAGCAGACTTAGAGCAGAGGTAGCCCTTACCCCACACGGTAATAAGCCTCGCGGGTTGCTCTAGATTGTCGCCAAGCTTTTTACGCAAACGGCTAATACGTACGTCAACGCTTCTATCTAATCCGTCATATTCGCGGCCAACAACATGTTTATAGATATAGTCTCGACTCAGCGTTTCGCCCGCATGGCCTGCCAATGTCTTTAGTAAATCAAATTCATAGCTTGTGAGCTCAACTTCATCTCCAGCCAAATAGACCTTACGGTCCGATTTATCTATTTGTAATTCGCCTAAGGTAATGGAATCAGACTGAACTTCATCATTTTGTGTACGTCTTAATAGCGCATTCAAACGGGCAAGTAGTACGTATGGCTCAACAGGCTTGATAATGTAATCATCAGCACCGATCTCAAGCCCTTTTACATGGTCGAAGTCACTGTCTTTGGCGGTAAGAAATAAAACCGGCCCTTTAAACTCACCGCGTGCAGCTTTGCAAATAGAAAAACCATCAAGTCCCGGTAGCATAATATCTAAAATGAGAATGTCAGGTTTTTCTGCTTCAATCGCTTTAATGGCGTTAATACCATTGTGTAATTGAACGACTTCAAAGCCGTTATGGATTAAGAACTTTGCGGTTAACTCCGCTAGTTTTACATCATCTTCGACAAGTAATACCTTGGCCATTAAAACACACTCCAATCGCTTCTGAGTTTGCGTCTATATTGTTGGTTGACGCTTGTGTGTACTTCAATATTTTGTTTTGCAACAACGTTATTTTTAGCATCTTTTAGGGTAAAGAGCATGGACTTTGAGAGTTGGATAATTTGTGTTGATTTTGCCTCCTTGGCCTGCTCCCAGCATTGTAATTTTTGTTTTTCCTGAAATAAACATAGGTTCATTTTAGAGGGCGATTGCCAAGCAATTTTTGCCGTCATTTCACAGCGTTGCCCTGCTTGTTTCACCATACATGTAATCGGTTTTATTTCTAAATTAATGCCATTGTTGGGTTTGGTTAAAGCTCTACTTGGTGCGCTGAAAATTATAATTATGATTAAGTACAACCTAAAATTCATATTTTCCCCCGACAAAAACCGTCGCGGTATAGCTATCCTCGACTATCGGGCTATCTGTCATTGTACTATCAAGTTGCTGATATTTGGCGTTAAATTTAAAGGTCCAAGACTCACTCACGGGATAAGAGTAGGCAAAGCTAACATAGGGTTGGAAGCTTGAGCTGCCTTTATACCATAGCTCACTATTCGGTGTATCCGCTTTGTCTATGCCGTAGTAATAGTCCACCAATTGTCGACTTTTCCATTTTAGCCCCGCTTTAATAAACACATAAGTATTAGGTAAATTATCGAATCTAAAACGATAGCTAACTCCAACATCAGCATTGTAACCTTGATAAGTGTTGGTGATATCGGTGAGCCATGATGCGCTGATTTTTACGCTATCACTCATTATCCAGTGGGCTAAAACGCCGCCATCTATGGCCCATTTTCTCGACTCAATATCGTCTAAGGAGATAGCGGTTTGCTCGGCGGCAAATTCACCGCCAGGCAGCTCATTGCTGGCATCAAACCCCATTTTTTGCACGAATATATTACTTGGGTGAAATTTCTCGAAATAGGCCTGCTCGGTATTAAATGTGCCGATCAAGCTAAGATCAAATTTATCAGTGTAGTGAAAGGTATAACCCAAAGTCCCATTATCAAGAAAGAGGTGTTCACCGTAATAACTAATATAGGGCACAACAACCAAGGGAATATTTTCACCGTCATGGAGTGGGTTGGAGATCACGCCGCCGCCAAGCGCAATGCCAAATCGCCATTCATCGACTGGCGTACACTCGCTGTCATTGGCGTCACATGGCACCACCGTGGCATTTACCTGAGTAGTAACCAGCAAGGTTAAGGCCATTAATAACTTATTCAACTTGGAACTCCAGTTCTGAATTTGGGCTTTGCACTGGCTTTTTGGAGGTGTCAATCAAAGCGCATTATTACTACCAGTGTAATTTACCAGTCGCTGTACAAATTACCAGAAAGGGTAACATTAAATAACAAAACAAGTAGCGAAGATAACAGAAATTTTAGTGTGAAAGTTTAGGCTTACGTTGGCACTTAACTTACAAGGAAACATATCATGAGATGCAAAATTTGGCTTAGTCTTCCGCTTGCCGCTAGCCTTTGCGCATGTGGTGGTAGTAACGACAATGATGAAGATAAATTACCAGAACTTAACGCGCTTAATAATAGCTCTGCGCCGTTGAAGTCAGCTTCATCAGCACAGTTTAGTCAGTTTATTAAAAACGGCATTTTCGTTGCCAGCGGTGGGTTGAATAATGGCGATGATTTGGAAAATCCATCAGCAACCACAGATAGTGCACCTTACTCAGGCACCAATCAACTGGTTGAAGGGGTATCAGAAAGCGACCGGATTAAATTCGATGGCCGTTACTTATTCATCGGTGGCTCGACCAGCGTTGCATATGCGGATACTGACAGCAAAACCTTCGTTAGGATCTTAGATACAGAAGCTACGGATGTCCCTACACAAGTTAATGAATTAGCGGTATCAGATTCAGAGTTTGCAAGCCAAAATCTTTACCTTAAAAACAATCAACTCATCAGCGTATTAATGGACTATGAGTATGATTTTGCTGATGATATGTCATCGCTAGAGGTGCGACCTGAGGTCAATTATCAAGGCGTGATTGAGCTTGCTTTTAGTAACGTATCCCTACCCGCACAGGCTGAGGTCGAAAAACGCTTTCAAATTGATGGTTCACTAGTTGGCAGCAGATTAATCGGTGACAAACTCTATGTTATCGCCGACCATACTATACGCTACAGTGGTTTTAATAGCGCTGACAAAGTAGCAAGCTACAATCGCTTAATGGACACTAACATTAACGATTTATTACCTCAATTTAGAAATTTAAAGCAAGGAAGTGCAGCGCCACTGGTTGCCGCAGATGGCTGTTATTTGCCAGCAGATGCTACCGCGCAAGATGGATATAATGGCTTAACAACAGTGACTGAGATTGACATTCGCAATCCTGATGAGGTGAAAACAACTTGCGTCAGTACGCGCACCTTTGGCTTTTATATGTCTGCAACAGCTGTGTATCTTTACAATTACTCCTTTAATGGCAGTGATGGAGATGTCAACACATCAATCTGGGATCCATCAGGCATAGTATTGCATAAGTTATTGTTAACGGATGAAGGGGTGACATACCAAGCAACTGGTGAGGTGGAAGGTCAACTTGCTCGTGTCAGCGATACGATGGCTGCGACTCGATTTGATGAAAAAGATGGCGTTCTGCGCGTAGTAACGAGTCAGTATGATACAGATATCGGTAATAGTCATAAGTTGTATATGCTTAAACCACAAGGGAATGAACTCAACACCGTGGCGACGCTACCAAATAGCCAAAATCCAACCCCTATTGGCAAAATTAATCCGGATACAGGGCTTGTGGATGAAGACATTTATGCGGTTAGATATTTTAACGAAACCGCCTATATCGTGACCTTTAGACAAATAGACCCTCTCTACGTTCTGGATTTATCTGACGCATCACAGCCTAAAATTGCGGGAAGTTTAGAGATCCCCGGTTTTTCTTCTTACCTGCACCCTGTTGGTGACGGTTTGCTTCTTGGGGTAGGTCAGCACCTTGGAGACCCTGATGGAAACGTGCAGCCCGGCACCAAAGTGAGCTTGTTTGATGTTGCAAATCCTGCTGAACCCAAGCTATTAAAAGATCATACGTTTACAGGGGGATTTACACCGCTGGAATATGATTATCGCGCTTTGGCCATGCTAAAAGACAATGCCTCAGTAACCCGGTTCACTTTGCCGATTGTTTACTGGAATACAGAGCAAGTGAATGAAAGTAGTTATAACTGGTATAGCCAAAACGATCTCGCCGCATTTGAAATTATCCACGGCGTGGACTCAACACTCACTTATCGCGGGAGTAGCCGTGCCGAGGTAGCAACGCCCATAGCGAGTGACAAAGCACTCGGGTATACCGAAGCAGATAGAGGGCTTATTCAGGCTGATAAACTGCTTTATATCCATGGCAACTACGTGTGGCAGAGTAATTGGCAAACGCCTGCTGACAACAGTGGACCACATTAACCTAACTCCCTTTGAATATTAGGTTGTTGTACACTGTTTCGTTGCCAAGCGGTGAACTGTAGCACTGCTTACCACAGCTTCAGAGTTAACGTTACTTTTGCTGAGTCTGTATCAGCGAAACAGTGATTTTGGCCCCGCCCAGCGCGGGGCTTTTTTGAATTACAATGGTACCGCCAAAACGAGTGACTATACGTTGCACAAAGGCCAAACCAATGCCATACCCTGATTGCGATTGAGAATCGTCGCGATAAAACGGTAGTAGCACTTTGTCTCGAACCTCGTTACTTATACCTATTCCATCGTCTTCAATAATAAACTGAACCTTGTCATTATCGACTCGGGTTGCTAGTGATACTTTAGCGTTGGCATATTTTATCGCGTTAGATAATAAGTTATTGATTAGCATGCGTAAGTACTGATCTTCACCGATGACCCAGCAAGGTTTTGACGACAGTTTTAGTGTTAAGTCTTGATAGTGGGCGTTATTAGCTAACTGGCGAGTCATCGCATTCAAGTCAACAGGTTGAAGTTCCACGTCGTCAAGACGGTGCTGCAATCTTGCGTAATCTAAAATAGCATCAATCACTTGCTCCATTTCATCAAGGTTTTGGTTGATCCTATCTTCGTACTGTGTCCGCAGCTCATCATCATGAGTTTCAACCAGTGTGTCTAGCCCCATTCTTACCCTTGCAAGTGGCGTACGTAACTCATGAGAAAGTCCGCTGCTTAATAGCTTCATGTCAGTCATTAACCCGGCTATTTGTCGTGCCATTTGATTAAACGCTTGCTCAATATCCTTTAAGTACCATACCGTACCGACTTGCACGCGGGCGTTGAGTTCGCCTTTACCCAGCTGATGTGCGGCATTTTTGAGCTTTAACAGTCTGGCAATAAATGGGGTTAAAAAGGCGACGACGACAACGATAACGATAGCGTAAAATAACAAGGTCATGAGCAGGCCATATTTAGTCTGCAATTGCTTCTGCATTGTTAAAATATAGACATTTTCTTGGCTTATAAGTATGCAAGCGCTTACTGATGATTCGCTTTCGAGGTAAATAAACCGCTGTTGAGAGAGTTTGCGGCTTAAGCTCACAGGAAGTGGATAGTCGGCTCTTGGTACAAGTTGAGCGGTTAGTGTTTGGTGCAGTGGGATCGCAATAATTTGTGATTCAGGTATGTTGTCTTTAGCCATTGCGGCAATAATTGGTGCGGTTGTGCTAAGTGGATCGTAGTGGGCTTCATTATTTTCTGAGGATGAGGCGATAAGTGTGTCAAATATCAGACCTGTGATAACGCTTGCGAGCGTTAAGATGGTAAGCAAAGCAAACACGAAGCGCCACATTACCACACGTCCTTTGCCAACTGATATCCTTTACCCCATACCGTCTTTATTTTAAATGGGTTTTGGCCATCATCACTTAGCTTCTTTCTCAGTCGCGAAACACGCAAATCTATAGAGCGGTCAAACCCATCATAATCAAATCCTCTGAGTGCTTTAGTAAGCTCATCTCGGGTAACAATTTGTCCAGCTTTACTGGCAAGTACCCAAAGCGCATCAAACTCATTGCTGGATAAGTTAACGAGCTGCCCAGCAAGAGTAACGCTTCTGTCTTTTTTATTGATATAGAGAGCGCCAAACTCAAGTGTTTGTTTGGGAGCGGTATCTTGAGGATGATGGCGCCTTAATAGCGCTTTTATGCGAGTTTCTAATAACCTGCCTCTTACTGGCTTTTTGAGATAGTCGTCAGCACCCATCTCTAAGCCGATAATTTCATCAATTTCCTCATCCCTTGCTGTTAGCATTAATATTGGGATGCTTAGCGACTGACGCAGTTGCTTGCAGACTTCAAAGCCATCCAAACTTGGCAGCATGCCGTCTAAAATCACCAAATCGGGAGGAGAGGCTAAAACGTGCTCCAGCCCGTCTTGACCATCATGATATAGCCCCACTGAAAATCCCTTGGTAGAGAGGTAATCACTCAGCCACTGGGCCAATTCTTTATCGTCTTCTATTAGGACTAACTCGGCTACCACAACTACTCCTAGAAAAGTCGCCAACGCACGGCGTTACTTTTTTGTTGTTTAAACACCCAAGCATATTGCAGCGCATAGCTTGCGAGAATATCCTTGTTATCTTCTAAGGTAATAAGCAAATCTTTCTCAACTAAAATCTCGCCTTTCCAACTCGCGGTTTTTTGCTGCTGCCAACAAACCAGCTCTTTTTCATCGGCATGGAGACAAAAGTTACCGGCCACAGAGGTTTGCCAGGTCACTGAGAGGTCGATAAAACATTGCTGACCTTGTTCGAGCGCAACACATTGCCCGGGTTTTACGGTCCATACGGGGACGTTAATTTCTTCTTTCGCTTGAGTTTGCATTGCGAGTAGGGCTAAGCCAAATAGTCGTTTTTTCATATTTAGCTCCTCAAAAAACGTAGCTAAGTGACAAGCCAATGCTTTCACCATGCTCAATTCTATCGTTAAAACTGACAATTGCTTTGGTGATAGGACTATCCATAATACCTGATGCATATTTGGTGTAGCTGACGTGGCCATCGACTATCCAATTTTCTGTTAAAGCGCGTGAAAATCCGAGCTTTACCCCAAGATTAGCCCCGCCTTTGGCATCGTAACCTTTAAATGGTGCGCCACCGTAGTAATAATCTAACATGGCCGAGTTTCGGTATTGTGCACCGACTGCGCTATAAAAGTGCCAGTTTTTGTATTGCCAGGGTTTAGAGATCCATAATGAAGCGTAGCTACCATCTGAATAATCTGAGTTAATCACTTTTGGTGCAACAATAGCTCTAATTTGTAAGCCAAATACATCCCCTGTAGCTCTTACCCCAAGATAAGACGAAGTGTTTAGCCCATAGCGAGTCCCGCCAAAACGGTAATTTATTCGCCCATGAGCGGTTGAGAGTAGGGCATCAAATTCCCAATTTTCTGTTTCATAAAACTGATAACCGAGTGCAAGTGCTGGGTCAAACTTCTCAGCGCGGCCTGGAAATTCGACAAATAGACCATTACTAAAATAGTAGGCGCCATGTACAGTGGGCGAAAACGAGGTCTCGGCATTATTGTAAATATCGCTGTTGTAATTTATCCCGTAACCAATGGCCAAATAGCCGTGACCTTCTTTTTTGGCGTTAGTGCTTTTGGCCTGCGCTGCACTTGCGGCCATAAGCACGGCTGCAATCAATAAATGTGTTTTCATAGCAATTTCTATTAGTTATTAATTTGCTAGTTACTGTAGTGAGTGTAAGCGAGTATAGCTGTATCGACTTTCTGCAAGTTGTATCGAATTGTATCCAGCTTGTTCTGGCTTTCCATAATGGTCTGACATTATGCCTGAAAATAAAGGAAGTCGTTACTGTTTGATACATTTTGAAAAAGTCAGAGACAGCATGGCGTGCATACCTTAGTTATTGTTTTATCACTTAAACGAAACGAGGTATTTCTCATGAGAACACTAAAACTGGTCACATTATTGTGTGGTGGTCTGTCGTTATTTGGTTGTAATGATAGTCAGTCGACGTCTAACCCTAAACCGAGCCCTGTCTCTCCTCCCGTAGCCGAAGTTGATTTTCAAGCGATGCTCGAACAAAGTGTTGAAGCGGGTATCCCTGGTATTGTGCTCTATATTGATTCGCCTACGCTTCAATTTTATGGTGCTGCCGGGTTAGCAGATAAAGAAAATACGATACCCATGACCACGGACGCTAGGATCCCAAATGGCAGTGCGGGGAAAAAAGTAACAGCGCTCTTAATGGCGATGTTGCATGAACAACAGTTATTAGATCTAGATGCACCGATAAGTGATTATTTGTCTGACGAACTTTTACAACAGATAGAAAACGGTGACGAAATGTATGTTCGGCAGTTACTCAATCATACGGCTGGATTATATGATTATCTCAATGATGCTAACGGCGAATTTTTTGCTGCAGTATTACAACAGCCAGACTTAATAAAAACGGACAGCTTTGCGCTGCAGTTTGCTCTCAATCAAGACGCCAATTTCAAACCTGGAGCTGCGTGGAAATATTCTAATACCGGGTATTTATTGGCGGGCCTAATTATGGATAAAGTTTTGGGGGAGCATCACTCAAAGGCGATGCGTGAGTATATCTTTGAACCATTTGGCTTAAGTAGTATGAGTTATGGAGGGATCGAAAAGGCGTTTGGTGAAATTGCATCAGGGTACTTTGTTGATGATGAGGGCAATGAAATTAATACGCAGCCTTACTATGCCAATATTGGTGTGGCTGATGCACCGATTGTATCGACGGCTAAGGACCTTGGTGACTTATTTAAAATCATAATAACGAGCCCAGATATTCCCGCTAAGGTGCGTGAGCAATTGCTAGGCGAATCTGTATGGGTGGATACTGATGTCACCGGACAGCAATACAGCATGGGTATCTTTAGCGAGCAAGTCGGAAATAAACCGGTTTATCATCATAACGGTGCTGAGATTGGGTACGCGACGTTAAATTGGTATCTGCCGTCAGAAAACATGGTTATGAGTGCAATTATTAATTGCCAAGGCTACAACCAATGCAATGCAGAGATTGACAAAATCTCAGATAAGTTACGCGATACACTTTTTGGTTTGTAAAGATAAGGGGCTACTCAGTGGCAGCCCCTCGGATCAATGCAGAAGTCTAAAACTGGTATTTCGCCCCAATAAATGCAAAACGTCCTACACCTGAGCCATAGGCACTATCAAAGTTACCTGAGCCGCCAATGATAAACGGACCTTTTTCATCAAATAGGTTATTCACACCACCATAAACAGAGAGAGTGCGGTTATCGCCTAGCTCCATGCTGTAGTTTACCGTTAAACTATGAGTCGTTACTGATGGCAGTGCACCTTGCCATAGGGGTTCTGGATCTGCGATACAGGTTGTTTCGCCTGTTGCACAGCGTTCATTATTCTTCTCGATAGCAGCCTGCCAGTCTTCATATCTCGAACGGCTGGCTTCCACTGCACCTTTATATTTTGTGCTCCAGCGTACACGCCAATCATTCTTATACCAAGTCAGTGAAATAGCGCCTTTGTCTTCAAATATATCGGTGTTGAGGTAGCCTTCATAAAGGTCTTCGTATTGCCCATCAGGACCCGTACTGGTGATTGAGTATTCGATTACGTGTGTCCAATCGGCTTTTACCTTAAAGCTACCGTAATCGCTAGCGTCATACACATACTCTAGTGCGATATCGTAACCTTTAGTACGGATCTCATCCGTGTTGATGACACGTTGATTGACTTCATAAATCTGCCCTTCTTCATCGCGTTTAATATCACGACAAAACTCGTTACTGTCACCGAATTCCATAGACGAAGCGTAACAGAACTTAATGATGTCTTCGTTAGCCAGTGAGCTTACCGCATCATCAATTTGAATATCGTAGTAATCTAGCGCAATTCTAAAATCCGGTGCAAAGGAAGGCGCTAAAGATAAACCAATGGTGATGGTATCTGCGGTTTCCTCAAATAGCTCGCTATTTCCTGAGTTGGGTGAGTAGCCGTTATTTTCGTCTTCAAAAGTACCTTCAGCGGCGATAGCGGCTTGTATTCCCGCATCTTTGCGGCAGTTGTCGTGGCCTGCATCTGTTGACGTCGCGGTAACACCATCACAGATATCATCAAAGCTATCATAGTCGCCACGAGGTGGTGACATAAGTTCGGTGATTGTCGGTGCTCTCATGGCTCGAGCCCAGTTTGCACGAATGGAATAACCTTCGATTGGCTCATAAATAAAGCCAGCCTTGTAACTTTGGATTAATCCCGTATTTGCCCAGCTGTAATCTGCGATACGAGCAGAGACCTCGGCGCTAAGCGATTTTGCCATTGGTGCGTCTTTTAATAGCGGTAACGATAATTCACCGAAGATTTCACGAACACTTACATCGCCTTCAAATGTGGGCACATAGTTAAACGTGACGCCACCATTTGGCACGTTGGTCGATACGCTCTGTGTATCTTTTCTGTATTCAAAACCAAAAGCTGAAGCAACGGCGCCTGCTGGGAGTTCAAATAAATCACCAGTAACAAATCCAGATACCGTTACCTGATCAATATCCGTTGTAATGGATGGATTGGCGCGAATATAGTCTGCCGCTTCAGGTGTGATTGAGCCTTCACCGAATAAATTAATTGGTACACAGCCTTGGCTACGTGCTTGCTCGTCTTTACACTGAATCGTACCATCAGCAAGGCGCTCAGCATTTAGCGCTTGTTTAACTCGCGCAACGTAGATTTCGTTACTGCGGGTTTGTTCTTGCTTAAATTTACCGTAGCCAACAGAAACATCCCACTCCCAGTCATCCCAAATATAACCGCGGAGACCACCCCAAGTTCTGATTGTTGTTCTTTCATTGCTGTTGACGATATTACCAACTTCAGTAAACAGCCTATCCCATTTTACGCCTTTTGAGCTTGCCTTATCTCGAATTGCTTCTGGCATATATGGATTATCATAAGGGATACGGCCCATGCAGTCGGAGCCAAATTGATTGCTGTTTGGGTCATAGGTCACAATCGCATCGCACTCATCTTCGCTTTCTGGCGATTTAACATTGCGAGAGGTATTACGGCTATATTGCAGTTGGAAGTATGCTTCTGTACCTGAGTCAAACTCGTACTCTGTTTTAATTGCCGCTGAGAGATCTTTGTCAGGCACCTTTAACATTGTAAATTGGTTGAAATCGATACCGTGAAGTTCTTCTTGCCAATCGTCACGTAAGGTGGTGCCGTCGTACCAAAAGCCGGAGTTAGGTTTGGCACTGCTTGACTCATCAAATACACCACCGGGAATTGAGTCGCTTAAACTTGTCCACTGTGATTTATCAATATCTCTCATGCAGTGATAGGCACTTTTTGTATCAGGGTCGTAGTTGGCAGTGAGCATCACGTTGCACATACGGTCGGTATCGTAGTCCCAGCTATCTTGCTGCTGAGCACGCTTTCTATCCCAGTAGCTTAGTCCTTTTTCTTCGTCGTAAGTAGCACTGACAAATAAGTAGCCTTTACCATTATCGTAAGTCGTACCGTAATCAGCATTTACCGTATATTCACGAGCGCCGCCTTCGGTACTTTCACCACCACGAGCACTAAATGTAGCCCCTTCTTGATCTTGCTGAGTTATGATGTTCACAACACCTGCAACTGCATCGGAGCCATAAGCCGCTGACGCACCACCGGTAATGATTTCAACTCGCTCAACCATACCTTTGGGGATGGTTGATAGGCTTACATAGTTGCCTGAATAACTGTTAGAAACTACTCGTCTACCATCAATCAAAGTTAATGTTCTGCTTTCGCCTAATTCGCGTAAGTCGATAGTTGAAAGCCCGGTATTTTGAACACTGCTTTGCGAGTTACCATTGCCTGTACCCTCACTGACCTGAGGCATTTCTTCAAAAAGAATATCTGAAAGCGAACCGAAGCCTGCATCATTGAGAGACTCAGCCCCCATAGTTGCGATAGGAGTAGGTACCGAAAAGCTATCACGCTTGATGCGAGAACCGGTGATGACGATTTTTTCTAGTGCTTTATCTTCACCTTGCGTTTTAACTACCGAACTACTTTGTTCAACTTGTTGACGGTCGATTTGTTGCTCTTCTGCCGTTGCTGTATTGCTACATGCGAGCGCAATAGACAGGGCGAGTAATTTAATATTATTGTTAGGTGACACGGGAGTCCCTCTTTTAATTTCTGATTGTTGTTTATTTATTAGATAGTTAGGGCTTGTTGAAAGAAGTACATACCTCATTGTTTTGACTAAGCAAAAAAGCACTGCACCTCATTTTAGCCATTGTGACCGTCACTATGATTCATGCAACGAATTGGACATCTATTCTTTGACGTTTTTAACTCTATTTAATATCTATTCTAAAATAAGTATATAATTCAATTTATTACGTCTTATTTTTTGAGGTATTGCATTGTTGCCATGATGCTTGTCGCGTTACTTTTGTCTTTTGGTCGCTAATTTAGGTATGATTTACAACGTATTTACCCATGGTTATAAAAATGCAGCACAGTGCGACTTATCAGTTATTAGATGTCAATATTGATCCGGTTGGGCATATTTTGTCCAATGCCGGGCAGGAGTGTTGTGTCCAGCCTAAATTTATCGAAGTGTTGACTGTATTGGCGCTTGCTTACCCAAACGTGGTTACTCGAGAAGAAATCATTGAGCAGGTTTGGGGAGGGAATCTATTTGTTGGAGAGAAAGCGCTAACTAATGCAATTTGGCATCTTCGTAAAACTTTTAAAACCCTACTTGCAAGTAACGAAGAAGAAAGCAGCACTGCTGATTTTGAGGTGATCGAAACCATAAGGAAGTCTGGATATAGACTAAAAATAAAGCCAACCTTCGTCGATATCAAGGCTACTCCCAGTAAGCCTAGCGAGCAAAATTTACCTTTCAAGCTCAAAGTGGCAGGGGTAGTAACCACATTATTCATTCTACTGAGTGTTTTTATATACTTCTTAGTTGAACAGTCAAGCCATCAACTCGAAAGCGTGACGGATTACCCAGGACGTGAGCTTTTTCCTAGTGTCTCCCCGAATGAGCAATACCTAGCGTTTGCTTGGAGAAAGTTTGGCAGTCATGCAGGACTATATTTAAAAAATCTAAAACGTCTTGATGAACCTCTTGAAGTATTAGTCGATGGTCCTGGAAATGTGTCGGTATCCGTGTGGGGGCGAGACAGTCGCACGCTCTTTTATATAGAGAAGCGCTCAGAAGCATGTACGATTAAGTCACTGGATATAGTGATCAAAACACAATCAGATATAGCTAGCTGTATTGCAGATACGACCACTACCTTAAGCTATTCGGCTGAAAAAAACCTCCTTGGATTTATCGCAAAGCAAGGCCCTACGGATCCTCCAAAAGTAACCTTGCTAAATTTAAACGATAAAACAGCGACAGAATTAGGTTGTGAGCTAGATTGTGACGGGAGTGGGCTTGAAAGTATTGCGCTTTCTCCCGATGCCAAGCAAATCGCGATTAGTCGTAACTTGCCGAACGGACTTGAAAATCTCTATTTGAAAAATCTGGATACCGGGAAGGAAGTTAAAATATTAAGTGGACATGATGACCTGCGAGGCGTGAGTTGGCATCCCAATGATGATTATTTGGTTGTATCAATGATTGAACATGGCGCACGTCGCGCGTATAAACTTTCACTTGAAGGTAAAGTATTGGGGACATTGCCGTTTGATGGGTTAAGTTACCCAAGCTTTAGTCAATCAGGGCATTTATATTTTCATGACTGGAACATTAATACTTCTATTATGAAACTTGACCTTAACGCGCAGGTCACCAGTTCACCCTTCCCATTACTACAATCACAAACTAGTTTCCGTTATCCCAGTTATTCACCTGTGTCGGAGCGTTTACTCTTTGTGTCTAACCAATCAGGGTTTGATGAAGTTTGGGTGTCTAATTTGGAAGGTGATCAGCGAATACAACTGACAGAGCTTGGGTTACAAGCAATGCACCCTGTATGGTCACCTGATGGCACTAAAGTGATTTTTACCACAAAGTCACATCAAGGAAGCCAACTTCAACTTTTGGATATGGCCACAAAACAAGTAACGCAACTCAAAACTGGGCTAAAGTATCACGGTAAACCCAGTTGGTCTCAAGACGGTAGCTCAATTTATATTTCTGATGACAATAATGTATTTCGCATTTTTCTTGATTCAAAAACCGCTCCAGTGAAGTTAACTACTGGCACCACCGCACTTGAACATGAAGGGTTGTTGTACGTATATAAAAGCGAGACACAAGAAATGTGGCGTATCGATCTGGCAACTGGGGTCGATACGCTGTTATTTGAAAATGCACACTTGGCTTCGAGCGCAAGCTGGTCAGTGTCCGATGCGGGACTTTACTATTTGTATGTTCGTCGTGGAGACTTCCGCATTAGTTATTTTGACTTTGCCAGTAAAGCGCATAAAGATATTATCCGAGTTCCAGAACGTAGCTTTAGCCGAAGTCGCGGGCTTGTATATATAGCAGAAAAACAGTGGCTGCTATTTACCGGTTACGAAATCCCACAAGTAGATATAAAACGAATCGAAATGTAGTCATGAGTCACAATTTCTCGACTATCATAACCACAGGTTTGGATAAGAAATTAGCTATCCCAAGCTCAGGTTATATAACAAACTCAAGGCAATTAGCCCTTAGATGAAGGATTTAAACAATGATTGAAGCTGGACAAAAATTACCACAAGCCGAGTTGAACGAACTTACTTCAGACGGCATGGTTAATCACGAAGTAACAGCGTTGTTCGCTGGTAAGAAAGTAGTGCTTTTTGCGGTTCCTGGTGCCTTCACACCGACTTGCTCGGCGTCTCATTTACCCGGTTTTGTCGTGAATGCAGATAAATTTGCAGAAAAAGGTGTTGATATCATCGCATGTGTATCGGTAAACGATGCTTTTGTAATGAAAGCTTGGGGTGATGCACAAAATGCAGAAGCAATTATGATGCTTGGAGACGGCGATGCGAGCTTTACCAAAGCGCTAGGGCTTGAAATGGATACCGGTTCATTTGGCGGTGTACGTTCGCAGCGTTACGCTATGATTATTGAAGACGGCGTCGTGACAACACTCAATGTAGAACAACCTAAGCAATTTGAGGTCAGTAAAGCAGAAGCTATTTTAGATGCTCTATGACTGTAAAATTCAATGACCTGAAGTTCAGGTAAATAATACCAGTTCGCTTTGAATGGCCTAAAGGTGCGCTTGTCTGAGCGAATTGGTATGAAAAAGGGCTACTATTTTTACATTTAAAAATCATCCAAAAAATGATTAGAAGACGTGCGCCATGGCTGGAGACGAGAGTTTTCCTACTCTTGTAAAAGGTTACATGGAATTAATGTCGTTACAGTAGTTTTTCCGACAATGTCAGAGGTCAATATGTGATGGTAAAATCAGCCCATGATTTTGACGAGTGTGGCTACGTTATAAAACACAATTTTATACCGTCCGTCGAACTTAACAAAATAAAGCAAGTCGTTTTAGCGTTTCATCATGCGTGGCGGGCTGACAATAATGACTTTTATCAAAACAGAGCAGTAAATTCTGCCTATCTTACTGCACCAAAGTACCTAGGCGAACAGCAAAGGCTTGTCCTTTTTCAATTCATTGCCTCTACTCCTCTGGTGTCTCTAGCCGCATCCATATTTTCGGGTGAATTTAGGTTTATGAATACTCAGCTATTTTTTAACCCAGTGAACACCACTCAACTCAATTATTGGCACCGAGATCCGCAATACCATTTAACCATCGAAGAGCAAAAACAAGCGTTGTTGTCGGGGCCCGAAGTGGTTCACTTTCGGTTAGCACTGGAAGATGAGCCCGGAATAGAATTGATCCCAGGTACCCACAAGCGTTGGGACACAGTTCAAGAGTTAAATGTGAGGTTAGAGCAATCAGGGCATCATAATCATGAAAGTCTGTCAGAAGGTAAAACTATTCCACTGAAAGCGGGTGATCTTCTCGCTTTCTCAGCCAATATGATACATCGCGGTATTTATGGCAAAAATAGGTTGGCACTTGATATATTATTTTGTGAGAGTGACCCCAAACTCACTCAGTATATTAACCAAGAGTGTTTACCCGAGGGAGAAATGCTGACGTTACTTGACGTACCACATGTTTTTCACCGTTAAGTAGTTTATTTCGAGGTAAGTAAAGCTCAACACGATTAGCCCCTGTTGAGCTTAAAATATGAATTAATTAACCTGAGCTGCGGATAATTAATGCCTTTCTAGCAGCCAGTTTTAGCGCTAACTGCGTTGAATTCACTTCCAATAGCCAGCTATTGGTGCGTAAATTCGCCTTGTTTTTCCTAAAACTTGCTGGCTAGACAAGGAAAAACTAAGTTGTGCTTTAGCAACAATGAGTTGGAACATTCCTTATCCAAACCTCAGGTTAATTAGATTCTATAAGTCGCATTCGCAGGATTGGAAAAGGCTTGCCCATATCGTCAGTTGGTGAGCGTTCATATACCTTAAAACCTTTTGCTTCATAAAAGCCGACGGCTTCTGGGTTTTGCTCATTGACATCGACAAACTGCACATTTTGTGTTTCAAGCGCAAAGCGAAGCAGTTCAGTACCGACACCATGTCCTCTGCTTTTCGCTAGCACAAACAACATCTCGATTTTTCGGTCATGTACACCGATAAAACCGACAATATTCGCGTCGCTATTTTTTACACAGTGCAGCGTAACGTTTGGAAACGCCTGTTCAATAATAATAGGTTTAAAATAAGCGATATCCGCGTCAGTGATAAAATCATGAGTGGCTCGCACAGAGTCTTCCCAAACAGCCAGTAATTCCTGGTAATCGTTTGGTGTAACTGGACTTATCATCATTTTTCCTTTTGCCTAATAAAACAGTCCAAATGGGTAAAGCGATAAACAAAAGGGAGATTAGCCAGCCGGACGAGCATAACATACCCGATGCATTAAGGGTACAACGGGTATTACGGTAAATTACTTGTATGTGGCTGTATCGATAGTGCGCGCCCTTAACTATTCATCTAGTTGAAAAAATGCAACTTGATCGGTAAGTAGTTTGGCTTGATTTTCCATATTTCTACCTGAACGAGATGTTGTTTCAACCAGAGTAACGTTCTGCTGAGTAATATTATCCATTTGTGCGATGGTAGTGGAAACCGCAGCTATCCCTTCAGCTTGCTCTTTTCCCGCGTTATCTATGTCTGCCACCATTTTGCTCACCTCGGCAATTGATTGCATTAGCTCATCGAAAGTCGTGCCAGACTCGTATACAAGTTTGCTACCTTGCGCCACAGCATCAACGCTATTTTTGATCAGTGCTTTGATTTCACGTGCCGCTGATGCGCTACGTTGAGCAAGGTTTCTTACCTCTCCGGCAACCACGGCAAATCCGCGTCCAGCCTCACCAGCCCGGGCTGCTTCAACGGAAGCATTGAGTGCTAAGAGATTTGTTTGGAAAGCGATTTCGTCAATGACACTGATAATGTCAGAGATTTTCGTGCTGTAAGATTCGATTTTACCCACTGCGGTAATGGCATCATCAATCGATGCTTTACCTGAGTGTGCTTTTTCTCTAACAATAGTCGCTTTCTCTGCTGCATTACTTGCGCTACTCGCATTCTTTTTAACCGTAGCGGTAAGCTCTTCCATAGTGGCGGCGGTTTCTTCTAAGCTCGCCGCTTGATTTTCAATGCGGCTATTGAGTTCTTCGTTGTTATTCGCGATTTGTTTAGCCACATCAAACACTTGCTCTGCACCATTGTTTATGGTGTTAACTAAGTCGCTTAATTTATCGAATAAGCCGTTCATTGCTTGTTGTAGCACCGAGAACTCGCCACCTATGTGGTGGGTGATCCTATGTCTTAAATCACCTTGTTCCATTGCTAAAATAGCATCTTTAATATGTTCAACCGCTTGTTTTTGTTCTGTGATATCCGTTGCATATTTAACGACTTTAAAGGGACGGCCTTGTTGATCGAGGATAGGGTTATAAGACGCTTGGATCCATACCTCTCGACCTTGTTTTGCCAATCTTAAGTATTGTCCTGAGTCGAATTCACCTCGGTTGAGCTTTTGCCAAAATTGCTGGTATTCAGAGCTAGTGGCTTGTTCGTGTGTGGCAAAAATACGGTGATGTTTACCTTTGATTTCATCAAGTGAGTACCCCATCGTATCTAGGAATGACTCATTGGCCCATAAAATAGTACCGTCCATTGCAAACTCAATGACGGCTTGTGATTTACGAATGGCTTGAAGCTGACCATCAAAATCAGCAGCAATGGCCTTTTGCTCGGTAATGTCCGTTGCGAACTTAACAACTTTTATTGTCTTGCCTTGCTCGTCTAAAATGGGGTTGTAGGTAGCACTAATCCAGATTGCTTTGCCACCTTTGCCTAAACGGTGAAACTCTCCGGATTCAAATTGGCCCTGTTTTAAACGCTGCCAGAATGCTTTGTATTCACTGCTTTGCGCGTAAAAGCTGTCGACGAACATGCTGTGATGCTTGCCAATGATTTCTTCTTTTTTATAGCCCATGACAGACAGGAAGTTTTCATTTGCTTTTAAAATATTACCTTGCAAATCAAACTCGATAACGGCTTGCGAGCGATTGATGGCTTTGAGTTGTCCGGCAAAGTCGAAAGACGCCAGTTTTGCTTGAGTAATATCCGAGGCATATTTGACGATTTTGCCCAACTGGCCATTTTCGTCATAGATGGGAGTATAGGTTGCTTGGATCCACAGAGTGTTTCCTGATTTGGTTAGGCGTTTAAACTCACCTGATTGATGCTTTCCTTGTCGTAAAGCGTGCCAAAAGTCTTGATATTCGCTGCTCTCAGCGTCTTCTCGTGCCACAAAGAGTCGGTGATGTTGACCTTGTATTTCACTTAATGTGTAACCAACCGCATTTAAAAATAGCCTGTTTGCAGTCTTTATGTTGCCGTAAGAGTCAAACTCAATAACGGCTTGAGTTTGTTTGATGGCATCAACTTGCCCTTGAAAGTCAGCAGCTTTTGATTTTTGAGCGGTGATATCTGAGGCATATTTTACGACTTTGATAGGTCTATTCTGTTCATCAAAAATTGGATTATAAGTGGCTTGGATCCATATCGTTTTACCTGATTTTGTTTGCCTTGCGAATTCACCTTCAAAAAATTCGCCATTGTTTAGGCGTTGCCAAAATGCTTGATACTCCTCACTGGCTGCGTAGTCATCCTTAACAAACAGACTGTGATGCTTGCCTTGTATTTCCTCTAGGCTGTAACCCATAACAGACAAAAAGTTGTCATTCGCGCTCAGCACTTTACCGTGCATGTCGAACTCGATAATCGCAAAGGACGCTGATAAAGCTTGTAAATTTGCACTCATGTTGGCAATGGTGGTGAGGTAATCACTGATGTCAGTCGCAATAACTAAAATTCTGCCTTCTTGAGTACGTGATAGCTCTAGTAACAACTTCTTCGGTTTGTTGTCATTCGCTGTATTGAGTGAGAGCTCAACCTTAGCATGTGCTTGGTGCTCAAGTTGAGCGAGTCCACGCTTAAGCACGGCGGCATCTTCTGCGGTGTGACATATAAAAGCGAGAGATTTCAGCTCGTGGGTAACTGGGTATCCGAGTAAGCGGTTAAAGGCCGGACTAACCTGAAAAATATCTGTTTGATAATCCACTTCTAAGTAAGGGGTTGTTGCCTTAAAGTGTTGAAATAGCGCTGTATCTTGTCCATCTTGCTTTTTTGCTTTTCCCAAGCCAAACGTGATCATATATAAGCCACTCGTCGCGGTAAATTTTAACAATATTAACTATAGTAAAGTTGCTTAGGTCCGCCACAAAATAGCCGCAAAACAAACATATAATCGTGCGACTTAAAGCAAATTACCATCACGGATAATAAGGGTATAGCCGTAACTCAAATGTCTTGGTAAAATCTTCGCCAATTTTTATAAAAACGAGCATTAAGATGGGCAGAGCATTTGAAGTCCGCAAAAACGCCATGGCAAAAACGGCGGCGGCAAAGACAAAAGTAAACTCAAAATACGGAAAAGAGATTTACGTTGTTGCTAAAAATGGCGGCGCAGATCCTGAAACGAACTTGTCACTACGTCGTTTAATCGACAAGGCAAAGAAAGATCAAGTTCCTGCACACGTTATTGATAAAGCAATCGAAAAAGCGGCAGGCGGTGCAGGTGAAGATTACACGCCAGCGCGTTACGAGGGTTACGGTCCTGGCAACAGCATGATCATCGTTGACTGCTTAACAGACAACATGAACCGTACTATCAAAGATGTTCGCTTACCGTTTACCAAAACTGGTTCAAACTTAGGTAACCCAGGTTGTGTGGCGCATATGTTTGACCACTTTGCAATCTTAGGATTTGCAGGTGATGACGACGAGTCAGTTTTGGAAGCGCTAATGATGGCTGATGTTGATGTTACTGACGTAGAAGTTGAAGACGGCCAAGTTTCTGTTTTCGCACCTCACACTGAATACTTCAAGGCGAAAACTGCACTGACAGAAGCGTTTGAGGGGATCACGTTTGAGGTAGACGAAATCACTTGGGTGCCGCAAACTCACGTAGAAATTGAAGATCCAGAAGCAATCGAGACATTCGAAAAGCTAATCAATATGCTTGAAGATGTGGATGACGTACAAAACGTTTACCACAATGCGATTGTCAAAAGATAAGCCGCTTATCGATATAGCGCACAAATAGTTAAGGCCGACATAGTTCGGCCTTTTTATTGCCTATGCTTTACACCTCGCAACATTAGTTTTTATCATGGCAACAGGAAACAATAATAGTAGCGTTTGCGAGCCAATATAGATGACCCAATTAACGTGCCTTGCAATGGGAAAGTAGCCATCCCCTTGGTTTGCGAACAGCCAAAATTGACCGATAATAGCATCCGCTAGCATTGCTAGGATAAAGCCGCTGGCAACTGCGAAGTTGGCTTTTTCGTTGAATTTAACGTTTTGAATAATAAGCCAAAAACCAAATACGCCGAGCAAGGTCACTAATAAGCTATAACTTGCGCTCAACAGCAGGGAGTATTGGCTTATCGTGGGTAGGTACATCATTTGATAGCTAAGCGACGATAACGTAATAGACACCACAACCAATACGGTCGCGGTTGCTAATGTTAATGCAAATTCCCGTCTTAAAAACCGAATAAGCAGTCCAAGTAAAAGCCCATAACCAAGGGCAAAAAACCAAATAGAGTCGATCAAGTAGTCATGCTTTATGGTTTGATCTTGACGATGATAAAGCTCAAAGAGATTGAAGTTGACGATATCTCCGCAAGTACACAAGAGCAAAGCAATCCAACATAATTTTATATCTTTGTGCAAACTGCTAGGGCTAGTAGCCAAGCTTGTTTTACGAACATGCCACCCTAATCGCAACACAAGAAGTAGTGAGACTGATGGTAAAACCCATTGAAATAAGGCTTGGTGACTTTGCCAAAGTAGGCTGCTGCCAAGCAAAGACGTAACCGTTGCAATGCCAAGTAAAAGCAATGTGATAAGTTTATAGTGGACGGTTTGCAGTATATTATTCACAGTCATTCCTTGTTGGCAATTATGGCAAGCTGTTTAGAGGCTCGTTTTTTCACCTTATGCAAAGTGTAATAATTATCTGCGTAATTGCCTCTTGCTGTATCAATTTACAGTACAATCATTTACAGTATTTGTCTTGTAGATCTATTACATTGCTACTTTTTATAAGGGTAACGCTTTCATGTCTAATCTTAAACTCAATATAGCGCTTTCATGCTCAGTTCTTGCATTGGCTTTTTCTGGGTTTAATGTCATTCAAACCAAATTAGCAACCTCTCCTGTGGCAACGCACGTGTATCAAAGTCCCACTCAACAGCCCCACTATAATGCAACTCAGTATACACAGGATGCTCAGATTTCAACTGACGAGTCTGAACAAATTGCTAAGTTAATGGCTCGGATCAATAAACTTGAAACGAGGTTACAGGCGTTGTCGATGGAAAAGTCAGATTTACTCTCTGAGCAGGCGCCGGATGAGTTTGAGTCTTTAATCTTCTCTTTGATAGAAAAGCGTGAACAGCAGAAAATCGACGAGATGAAAGCAGAAAACCCGATTTATGGCTTTTATGAAGACTTACCCGAAGACTACGAAATGCGGATCAAAACTGATCCTGAGTACGCAAGTCAAATCAGCAACGATTTAAAACAGAAAATTCTAAATAACAGTTTACCGGCGGCGGAGCGTTTAGCTGCAATGAGTCAGCTGCAAATGAACATGTTTATGCTAAATCGCAATGAGTTAGAGCAATATGATTATCAAGCAGTAGAATCTATCCTCAATATGACGCATAACATGAGTGATGAAAAGTTGAGGTTACAGGCGCTTGAGCTCGTGTCGCGTACACCTATCGTTGATGAGCGTTTGTCACAATCGTTTGTGAAAATGTTAGAGCAAGAGCCTAATGATTACGTGAAAAGTCTCGCAGCAGAAGGATTGATGTCACAGTACTTCCAGTCAGGCGCCGATCCAAAGCAGCAACAAAGGATCGCACAAGATTTGCTGTCTCTCTACGAAAATGCATCGGACCCTAAGGTTAAAGCCATCCTCAAAAACTTGATGGGTGATGAGCGTATGCTAGAAGAGTTAAAACGCCAGTCTAATGGCTGACGTACATTAAGGCTAACTGAGTGAGAAGCTGAGCTTTACCAAACTTTGGTACTTTTAGTAATAGTTGCACTTGGGTGTTCAGCTTAATCCCCGGCTCTAGTTAATTAATACCGAAAATCAAGGAAATGATAAATGCAAATCGTTGCACTTGATGCGAGTGTTCCATCGCTTGATACATTAATAGCAGAAATCGATGCGCTGATGAATTCGCTATATCCTGTTGAAAGCAACCAGCTATCGGTGTTGCAAGAGTTATGTTCACCTACTGCGCATTTTATTGGCATTATCCAGCATGACGAGATCATTGCTTGCGGCGCAATCGTCGAAAAGCATCATGATTGTCTCTATGATGAGTTGAAAAGACTGTATGTAAAGCCAAATCATCGCGGTCTTGGTTTATCAAAAGCAATCTTGTCCGAGTTAATCGCTTTTGCAGATAATCGTCAATATTCACTGATACGGTTAGCAACCGGAGTTAAACAACCAGAAGCCCTCAGGTTATATGCACAGTTTGGTTTTATCGAAAGAAAAGAATTTGGTGATCATAGATCGGATCCGCTGTCTGTCTATATGGAGTTAAAACTTGGAAAATAAGCAGTTAGATATTGAATATCAAGTAATCAAGGAACATATCAATGAGTTTCCAACCCCCATCACGTTTAAACAAGGCGCCAGATTGACCGTTGGTGAAGAATATGAGGGCGAAGAGGGTTGGGACAATTGGTTTTTCTGTGAAACTGAGGAGCAAGTGTCTGGTTGGGTACCTGCTCAAGTGTTTCGCTTAGTCAATCCCAAACAAGGTATCGCATTAGTGGACTATACCGCTCAGGAACTATCGGTAGTTCAAGGTGAACACTTATTAGGGCATAACCAACTCAATGGTTGGGTGTGGTGCTCAAGTAAAAAGTCAGAGCTGCAAGGTTGGGTACCGCTTCGTAATCTAACACAAATTTAGGGCCTGTTTATCTTTCAAGTTTGTTTTTGCAGCAGTTTGATTGGTATTTATACAAAGCAGAGTCTGCGTAGCATAGTTACTCTATGTGAGTCAGGCGATAAAGACTTTGTGCTTCTGCAAAGTCACCTTACCCCACATCCTTGTGGGGCAACACAGAAGAAATGCTAATCAAGCGCTGCCCTTTGGGTTCACCTGAGTGCGCTTTGTTCATTGTTGCTCAACTTTTGCCTAGATTACTAGGCGACAAGTCGAGCGTCGCGACCAAAACACACTCAGGAGAACAAAAGTCAAACAGCAAAGCTCAACAGGCCCTCGTGTGTTGCTTTTTAGCAACACTCCTCTCTTTTCTTTACTACTTTTTTAAAATACTTGTGTTTTTCGTCAGTTTCCCGCCCACTCAGTCACTTTTATAGCAATTATTTCAAGATGGGTTTTAGTTTTAATTTATTGATTTTTAACTGTTTTTATTTTTTCAGGTTTCTTAGAAAATATAAGAAAAAATTTTCGATATTTTTATAAAAATTTTTTCTGGCGGCTCTACTCAATACCGAATGTGAATGATTGTCGCATGAAACTTAACCGCTTTGGGCTGCACTTACATCCTAATTTTTTATGGTGTTGCTTTTATGCGACATCTTAACTTATTGAAAATAAATATGTTTTTATTTTATCTCAAAGTCACCTGTTGCTAAATGGCAACAATCTCACTGAATCCGTCCTTAATGAAAATCTACCTTTACTTTTAACCTATTGATTCTTAATAGCTTTTAAACTTTGGCATCAAAGTTGGAATAGTTATCTCGAAAGCAAAAAACATTCGCTTCAACACAAACCAACGTAGAGAAGCAGAAACGACAAGTTTAGAAATATGAGAGGAACTGATTATGAAAACTTTAGCAATCGCACTATCAGCAGCTGTACTTTCTTTCGCATCAGTAGGTGCTCACGCAAACTCTGAGTTTGATAAATACGATGTTGATGGAGATGGCTACATCTCACTAGGCGAATCAAAAGCAAATCCAAATTTGATGGCGCAGTTTAAAGACCTTGACGCCGACCAAGACGGCCAATTAAGCCAGTCTGAGTTTGATAACTTTGAAGGCTAAGCACGAGCCGACGACATAATAGCAAAGTTTTAAATATACCCCAATTTAAGGAAAAGATTATGAAAAATGTATTAGCAGCACTATCAATCGCAGGTTTATCAATGGTTTCAGCGTCAGCACTCGCTGGTGATGACTTCGCAAAATTGGATACTGATGGCAACGGTTCAATCAGTGTAACAGAAGCGAGCGTAAGCGCGTCATTGAGTGAGCAGTTCGCGGATTTAGACGCTAATGCCGATGGCGAACTAAGCAAGTCAGAATACGCAAATTACGAAGGCTAATTTGGCACTGGATTTTATAATGAGTTAAAGAGCTGGGTCGCGTGCCTAGCTCATCAGAACAAAATGACACAATTGAAGGATTAGATTATGAAAAACGTACTAGCAGCACTATCAATCGCAGGTTTATCAATGGTTTCAGCATCAGCATTTGCTGGTGGCGATTTCGAAAAACTAGATACTGATGGCAACGGTTCAATCAGCGTTACTGAAGCAAGCGTAAGCACTTCGTTAACTGAGCAGTTTGCAGACTTAGACGCGAACGCCGATGGCGAGCTAAGCAAATCTGAGTACGCGAACTACGAAGGTTAATCGCTAGGTGGGCATAGCGCCCACTGCCTTTAACACCATTACGAAAACGACAGAAGGATTGGACTATCATGAAAAACGTATTAGCAGCACTTTCGATTGCAGGTTTAACATTCGCTTCAGCTTCTGCATTAGCTGGTGAAGATTTCACTAAATATGATACTGACGGTAACGGCACCATCAGCATGACTGAGGCAAAAGTAAATCAGTCGCTTGCAGAGCAATTTACACAACTAGACAGCAATGCCGACGGTGAGTTGAGCGAGTCTGAATTCGCAAATTACCAAGGCTAATCAAGCCGTCCAAAAGCAAATCATATTTAGGAAATTTTAGGAGCAGAATGATGAAAAATGTACTTATCGCACTATCAATCACAGGTCTAACATTGGCTTCAGCAAATACTATTGCTGGTGAAGATTTCGCAAGCTATGACACAGATGGCAACGGTGCTATTAGCATGAGCGAAGCAAAAGTAAATACAGCGCTTATCGAGCAGTTTAAAGACTTAGATGTAAACGCTGACGGAGAACTAAACGAAACTGAGTTCTCTAACTTTAAAGGTTAATTTGCGACTAGAGCCGCAATGAGAGACGGGCATAGTGAGGAGAATGGCTATGAAACTTAGAACGGTATGTGCAACGACCATAGGTGTATTGGTGAGTACGATGGCACTGGCAGCAACCTTGTCATTTCAAGATGTAGACAAGGATAAAGACGGGCAGATCAGCCAGCAAGAAGCATCAGTATCATCAACACTACTTGGTCAGTTCGAGAAGCTAGATGCAGACAAAAATGGTCAGCTAAGCGCTTCTGAATTCTCTAACTTTAAAGGCTAGGAGGTCACAATGAAAAAGTTAGCAACAGCAATTACAGCCGCCACAGTACTTTTTGCCGGCTCAGCAATGGCAGCAGAATTTAACGATTTTGATTTAGATAAAGACGGTTTTATCTCTAAAAGCGAAGCGTCACTGTCAGAATCTCTTGCTTCAATCTTTGATAAGCTAGACAGCGACGGAGATGGCAAACTGTCTGAGAAAGAATTTAATCAGTAAGCAAGTGGCAATCCAAAGCGCCACGCCTCCCCAAGCTCGACTTTGTAGTCGGGCTTTTTTTATTTTGAGCTGCTAGGGAGCTTAAGGTTTAGATAGTGAAGGGATTAACTTAATTCATTAATCCAGCGGTGATCCCTGATCCATTTCTGCATTTTAGGAAAGCCTTGTTCTGGGCAAGTCATATCCCATGCATTGAGTAATGGGTAGCCGAACCCTTTCCCTTCCTTAAAAGCACTTACGAAGCTATTGCTGGCGCCTTTATAGCCATCTTTATGTAATACAACCTCTAGAGGCAAGCCAATATATTGAATGGCAGCAATCGACCATGCAATGGCGGCCATTTCTTCCCCTTGCATGGCTTGCTTCTCTCTGCCATTTTTTAGGCCATTTTTATACACGTCTTCATGAAGTTGGTCGCGGAATATCGGCTCACATACGGCAATATGGCCGGCTTCGTGCAATATATCGCCAGGATATAGCAATTTCTCATTATCAATATAAAGTGTCCCCATTACCGTTTTCAGACCCGGTAAAAACGTATTTTCCTCGACTTCATGAAATCGAAAAGGTAGCTGGATTTCGGTGAGAAAATCACAAATGCGTTTAGTATGCTCGTGCATGGTAATTCCTTTAATTGGCCAACTTACATTTTTAAGTGAGTTTAACCTAATGTTTCATTTGCGCAAATTACCATAAATTACAACTTATTATAGAGGTAGCTTGATCACCGCTAGCATTTCACCATCTTCTTAATCGATTCCAATTTCTTGAAAGCCAAAGCTCGCGTAAAACGATTTTGCAACGGGGTTGCTCGGTACATAACAGATTTCTATGGTGGTAAGGTTTGGTGTCAGCTTGATTTCTTCGAGTGCGAGGATGAGCGCTTTACGCCCAATCCCTTGTTGCTGAAATTGTTGATCAACCATAAAGCGCCAAATGGAGATGCGCTCTATAGTCTCTTGTACCCACATTAGCATCCCAACAGCTTCGTCATCGTGATAAATTGCGCGTGTGGTATAGCCATCATTAAATTTTGATTCCACGATGGAAAACATGTTGCAGGCTACCAAATCTTGCTGTCCAGGGCTGACATCTAAATCGCAAATGGCTTCGTAGTTGTGTTTATCAATGGCTCTTAGAGAGATATTCATCATGGCGTCCTTGTATTGTTATAGAAACACTATTTCAAACATGGTTGTTTTGGCAAGAGAAAGTTTGCTTTATTAGCCGCACAATCATTGACCGTTAAGCGCTTCTTCCCCACACTGAAAGCACCTTCGGCTTTATGTCGTTTTGCCTAAAACAAGGACCTTGTGATGCAGCTTACCACATTACTCAATATCTCCATTCCTATGATCCAAGCGCCAATGGCGGGTGTGCAAAATTGGCGCTTAGCGGCCGCAGCGACAAATGCCGGAATACTCGGTTCAATCCCTTGTGGGATGCTGAGTAAAGAGCAGGTCGTTGCTGAAATTGAGCATTTTAAAGCACATGCTTCAGGCCCATATAATCTTAACTTTTTTTGCCATGAGATGCCGGATCCTGATCCTTATCAGCAAGACAAGTGGAAGAAAAGGCTGGCTTCATATTACGATGAGCTTGAGTTAACACCTAGCGATGAAATGGGGATCTTAAGACGCCCATTTGATAGGGAAATGGCTGAGGTCATTGCGCCTTATAAACCTCCCGTGATCAGTTTTCATTTTGGGCTTCCTGATACTGAACTGGTCGAGCTCGTAAAATCGTGGGGGACGACTATTTTGTCTTCCGCAACGACCTTGGAAGAGGGAATATGGTTAGCTGAAAATGGTGCAGACATTGTGATAGCGCAAGGGATTGAAGCGGGTGGGCATAGGGCAACCTTCACCGAGACAAAACTTGAGTCTCAACTGCATACTCGACAATTGGTCACTATCCTTAGTGATGCGCTATCTGTGCCTGTAGTGGCTGCCGGGGGGATTGCTTCTCATCATGATGTTACTATGATGCACGAATTGGGTGCCTGTGGAACACAAATCGGCACCTGCTTCTTACTGTGTGATGAAGCAAGCACCTCTTTGGTACATCGTGATGCACTTAAATCACTGGCTGAGCCGTCTGCCGTGACCAATGTGTTTTCTGGTCGCCCTGCCCGTGGGATTGAAAATCGGCTAATGATAGATCTTAACTTCATTAACGAAGACGTACCGACTTTTCCATATGCATCAGCTGCTTTGACACCATTGCGCGCTGCTGCTGAAAAGCAAGGATGCGGCGATTTTAGCCCCCTTTGGGCTGGTGTTAACCGCCAAGGTTGCATGGAAGTCAGCACACAAGAGATGGTCGAACATCTATGGAATGTTAAATAAACTATTTAAGTTAACAAGTTTGACACATTTCGAGTTTATGCTCTAGCGTTTTATGACAAGGCCAACCCTGTTGTGCCTTGCTCTTTGTTACCTACGTAAGTCGATTATTTGCTTGGGTGACATATTCGTTATGACAATAATAAACACGGAGTCGTGCATGAGACATTCTATTTTAACAGCAGCGTTATTCGCTTCTTTTTCTTCGCTGGCAACCCCTACTTGCCCAAGTATTACCGCATTAGAAACCCATTATGCAGCACCTAATATGGTCAAGCGTAGCTTTTCTAGCTCATTTAACAAATACTTATCTTGGCTGCCGAGTTACCACATGGTACACGATCAAGTAACCGCTGCCGGTGCTGCGACTCAGATCACTGCTAAATTTGACTACGGTAGCATTACTCATAAAGACTTGGAATTCGAGTCGGTGGAGTTTTACTACCGTGCTGAGTCGGACACAAATTGGCAGTATCTTGGTGAGCAAACCACCAATGGCGATGGTAAGGCGTTTATCACCTTGCCTGAATTATCGGCAGGTCAGTATCGTATATACGCAGGCGTACCAGCTGATGGCACCGGTGCACAAGGTTATGTCACGGTTGTTGAGCCAGGTACTCAAGCGGTCCTGTTTGACATCGATGGCACATTAACCGAATCCGATGCCGAGCAAATAGGCGACTATACCGGAATAGATCATGCCGACCCCAAAGATGGCGCTTATGATTTAGTTCGCCACTATCTTGATTTGGGTTATCAACCCGTATTCTTAACAGCCAGAGTGTATTGGTATGCCAAAGGGACGCGCGGTTGGTTAAATTGGATGGGCCTACCGCAAGGCTTTTTACGCACATCACTCAGTAATGAAACCAGCTTGTTTAAAACGGCAGAATATAAAACTGCGGAAATTAACCGCTTAAAAGCGCAGGGTATTGATGTCGTTCGTGCTTATGGCAATGCCAAAACAGATGCTGAAGCCTTTATCAAAGCGGGGATCCCAGCTTCTGAGGCGTTTACTATTGGTTCTGATGCCGGGCATTACGGTACCACAGCAATTACCGGCAATAGTTATCAAGTGCATTTAGGCGAGGTCACAACTTACCCTCACGCTGACTGCTTGTAGACCTTCCCCCTCGATTGATCCTAATTTTTAGAAATTCGCAAAAGGAGCCGTATTTTGGCTTCTTTTGGGGCATCCTGTGTGTACTAACCTCTGGGCCTAGGTACTAACTCACACTCCCATTATTTACTTTTGTTTACGTAACATTCATTAAAATTTCATTTTTTACACTATTCTGGCTTGACCTCTGACCATTGTAATCTAAAGTTTATTTGTTACTAAATTGTAATAATTGGAGCAAGTACATGAAAAGGTTAATTCTCAGCGCCCTGCTTGGGTTGCTATCGGTCGTTACCTCTCCCGCCCACAGCGGTGAGGAATTAGAGTATCCCGTGGTATTAGTTCACGGTCTATTTGGTTTTGATAATCTGCTTGGAGTAGATTATTTTTATCGCGTACCACAAGTGATCCATGATGAAGGTGGGCAGGTTTATGTTGCAGAAGTATCATCAGCCCATAATTCAGAATTGCGTGGTGAGCAACTACTAGAGCAAGTTGCGTTGGTTCGAGCATTAACGGGTAAAGACAAAGTTAATTTAATTGGTCACAGCCAAGGCGCGCAAACTATTCGCTATGTCGCCTCAGTTAAACCTGAGTGGGTGGCCTCAGCGACTAGTATTGGTGGCGTAAACTGGGGGAGCCGTTTTGCTGATGTTGTTCGCGGTGGAGTAGACAGTGGCTCATTTTCGGAGCAGTTTTTAGCGTCGCTTGCTAACGGCCTTGCGGGGTTGATTGATTTGTTATCTGGTAAAGCAACCGCACCAAAAGATGCACTCGAAGCACTAGGTGCTTTGACCACGGCTGGCACATTAGCATTTAACCAAAAATACCCAGAGGGTGTGCCAAGTCATTATTGTGGCGAAACGCAAAGTCTAGCGAGCAATGGTGTGCATTATTTCTCATGGAGTGGCAGCAAAGCATGGACCAATGTATTTGACCCCGCTGACAACGCACTTGCACTGTTCTCTCAAGTTTTTGATGAGGCCAACGACGGCCTAGTATCAGCTTGTTCTAGTAATTTAGGTCAGGTGATCAATAACCAATTCAAAATGAACCATTTAGATCAGGTAAACCACACCATTGGTATTCATCACTTGTTCGAAACAGACCCATTAACCGTTTATCGCCAGCATATTCGCCGCTTAAAAGGTTTGGCGCTATGAAAAAGTGGGGCCTTTTGCTAATCATTTTGACTATGCTGTCGCTGGTTTATATCGAGAGTGAACAGCAAGAGACGCCGCGTCATGTTCCCCGGTTCGCGGTGGTATCAGAGCTGCAAAATGATGCCCATAAGGTCCCACAACCCACAAGGAATGCATCTGTAAGCGCACATTGTGAGACCATTAATAAACAGCATAAGTACCAAATCGACGATTGGCTTTTTGAGCTACAAAACCATAACCAAGCCGAGCAGTGGCAAGCTTATCTGGAATTATTACCACAATGCCTTCACGAAGTTGCAGGTCTCTACGTGCAATTTAAGCAGGCCTTAATTGATGTGGACACGCATCTTAATCTACAAGAACGTGTTGAGCTGCTACACACACTGCAGCGGCAATTTTTTACGGATGAAGTGATAGCAGTTTGGTTTGAAGATGATAATGCGTGGGATACGCAAGCTTTGACCCGCTGGCAAATTTTGTCAGACGAATCTATATCTGAGTCGCAAAAGCAGCAATTAATTGAAACGCATATCAGTGGGCTCCCAAAGCGCGAACAAGTGTTATTTCAAACCTCAGCCCAGTTACACACCCTAAACGCAAATTGGCAGCAAAAACACTATAATGAACTAAGTGCTGAGTACGGCGATAAAGCCGCAACGCGTATACTTGAAGTCCAGAAGCAACAACGGCATTGGCAGCAAAAACTACAAAGCTTTATGCTGCAAAAGCAAAATATTTTAGCCGAGCTTGGTGATAGCCAAATCGCAAAAGAAAAAGTCGAGTCTCTACTCAAACAAACCTTCACGGAGAACGAGCAAAAGCGAGTTGCTGTATTGGTTAAGTGATAATTTTTTAGTTATTGATAAGATGTATAGGCCGGTTACATGGAGCAGCCAAACCTTCAGCCATGAGCCCATCTTGATAACTGATAAATACAATCAAACAAGCAGTAAAACATGAAAATTGAACCAAACCTGTGGCAGCTTTATTTACAAGTATATTTTCAACCAATACAGCCAATCCGCTTTTTTACACGGGGCGCTATCTTAAGTCTGTGGAATCCACATGGAAAGGTACTCTGTGAAGATAAAAATCAGCGCTTATCACGATTTTGGCAAGGGGCTTTACAGCGCGCAAATGTACCTTATCAGTTGCTGTGGGGCGGTGATCAGCAAATGCAATATCGAGAGTTAAGTGTTTATATAAAGTGTGATTTAGCATCGGGGTTTCGGTGGGCGGCACGATTAAACCAATTGGGATTTTATTTCGTTGAAGATAATCAATTGCATCTATATAACAGTAGCGAAAAAGCACAACGCGATGTGGTGACGGATAAGTTCGTATCTCGGCTTTGCTTTGTAGCATTGCCTAAAAATAACTCAGGGTGTCTAGCTGCGCGAGGCGCAGTTTAGCTGTTTAATTACAGAGCTATCGATAAAGATAATGCTCAGTTGAGAGAGCGAGTGAAGAGGCGATTCAATCGAGTCGCCTCACACCGTTTCACCGATCTCTTCATCCACCAAGCTTTTTATTTCCTGCCTCACCCATTGGTGGATTGGACTGTTATGATGAATGAGATGCCAAAATTGTTCAACTTGAAAATCGGCAGTGTGGAACGGTAAATCGGCTACCGTGATGTCATAACGTCTACTTAAATGAGTGACCAGCCGCTTTGGTAAAGTGGCAATCAGATCCGTGTTAATCAATAACTCCGGCACCATCGAAAAATGGGGTAAAGATGCCACTACTTCCCGCTGAGCATTCAACCTTTTCAGTTCATGATCCATATCCGTTTTGCACAAGCCATTACCAGAAACGATTAGATGTCGGCTCTGGCAATAGCGCGCTAACGTCATAGGCTGATGAGCCCATTTATGCTGACAACACATTACTATGGCATAATTATCATTAAATAAACGCTGTTTAAATACGTTGGTGGGTGTCTCATCTGTGGAGTACAGTAATAAATCCGCCACCTTTTCCAAGTAGTCATGAAGCGGTATAAACGAGTTGTAAGACACAATTTGTAATTTCAAATTTGGAGCACGCTGTTGAAAACGCGCCAACAATTTCGGCACAATCATCATCATTTCGAAATCCAGCGCCCCTATAGTGAACACGCCTGAGTATTGCAGGGGGTCAAACTCATCATCCACCAACATATGACGAATAGTTGTGAGTGATAGCTCCAGTTCGCTACGAAGGCGCTCACCTTTTGCAGTTAAACGATACTCATTTTTCACCTTTACCAACAATGGATCAGCAAATTGCTTACGCAAGCGCATCAGGGCTCGACTCACTGCTGGCTGGCTCATGTTTAATGCTTGAGCGGCTTGACTAATATGCTTGTGGATCAACACCTTCTCTAAGATCGTTAACAAATTTAAGTCAATACTGCGTAGATTCAACTCAGGTACACCCATGCCATCACCGTATAAAGTTATGCGTAAATGATCTACATACTATAACAAACATGCATTTTTGATATATTTGTTTTTGTTTTATCTTTTTTTCATCTTATTGAGGAGAGAAAAATGAAACTACCCACCCTAGCTTTAACCCCTATTGCTGCTGCAGTGTTTACTTTTAATGTCAGTGCGTTGGGCCATGACCATAATAACCAACACGCGATTTTATTCCCTGGTGAAACGGCTCAAATCGAAGTTGAACCATCAGCAAAGCACTCGCTGAAAATCGGCCAAAAAATCAATAACCTTTATGAACGCCAGTTTGATGACAGTAAATTCACTGTACAAAAATTGGGTAAAAATACCTACTGGATCGGAGTAAATTACTACAACGCTACCGTTGTGGTGTCCAAAGACTCGGTGTTGCTGATTGACCCTCTTGGTGATGGTCGTATTGATGCGCTTTTTCGAGGTATTCAATCCATCACCAATAAGCCGATCACTGCTATTATGTATTCTCATTATCACCTAGATCATGTAGGTGGAGGTAATCAACTTATTGACTTAATTAAGAAAAATTACCCAAGGGTGGGTCATGTCCGTGTTATCGCTAGCCAAACCGTTGCTGACAAGATCAACCTTCACGCTGAATTGAACGAAAACGGTGTGAGAACCCCTAAAGTTCCTGCACCAAATGAAGTGTACGATTTGAAAAGAGCTAAAACGGTCAAATTTGGCTCCATAAGGCTGAAGATGATGGCACCAGAAGGTTCTGGTCACACACCGGATAACACGATGATTCTAATTCCAAGCGATCGCGTGCTGCATTTCGCCGACATGATTAACCCTGATCAGCTGCCGTTTTACAATTTCGCGGGAGCGGAAGATTTCCATGGTTACGAAGTGGATCTACAAAATCTTCTGAGGAAACCGCTCAGTAAGCACTGGAACTTTATTAATGGCGGTCATGGCAATATAGGCTCAAAAAAGGACGTAAAAGATCTGCTGGAATACATTGCTGATGTTAGAACTGAAGTCGGTAAACAATTAGAAGTTGCGCCCTACACCCCAATTTTTAGTGACGGCAACCACTTCATTTGGTTCAAACGCTGGCAAGAAGAGATCATCAATAATGTGCATTCCGAGCTAGCGAACAAATATGGGCACATGTATGGTTTTGATTCAGGTGTGGTGGAAACCCACGCAGCCATCATTTTGGCTGATATGATTGATCATTAAGTTCTCTCGGCGCGCTAAGCGCCGATTTTTTGTGCATAAACTAAATTGAATAATCGGCTCTCTACCTGTTGCATAAAGCCAACTACCCGTGGCCAGTCAGATAAATTATCAACCATATTTGTCTACTCGTGAGTCTCGAGTACCTGAAGCTAATTCACAAATTGTCTGGTGAAAACACTGCGAGCATGTGGTGCGAAAACGCATATTGGCAATATTTTGACCTTAGTAGGTTTGCAGCACGAATAAAAAACGGGGCCTAAATTAGGCCCCGTTTGCTCTACTTAATTGGTTTATTTTAAGTCAAAGCGGTCTAGTTGCATTACCTTCACCCAAGCGGCGATAAAATCGTCTACAAACTTCTGTTTGGCATCGTCCGATGCATAGACTTCGGTAATTGCGCGAAGCTCAGAGTTAGAGCCAAAGATTAAATCAACCGGTGTTGCCGTCCATTTTATCTCTCCAGTTTTACGGTCACGGCCTTCGTATAAGCCTTCTTGCCCCTCTACCTTTGACCATTTAGTCGACATATCTAGCAGGTTAACAAAGAAGTCGTTGCTCAACTGACCTGGTTTGTCAGTAAATACACCGTGCTCTGCGCCTTTGTAGTTTGCGTCTAAGCTACGTAGGCCGCCCAATAGTACTGTCATTTCAGGTACAGATAAGTCCAGCATATTGGCTTTGTCTACTAACATTTCAGTTGGTGACATAAATGCCTCATCACTGTAATAGTTACGGAACGCGTCTGCCTTTGGCTCAAGATAGCTAAATGATAAGACGTCCGTTTGTGCTTGTGAGGCATCGGTACGGCCCGGTTTAAACGCTACATTTACTTTGTAGCCTGCGTCGTTTGCGGCTTTTTCAACTGCTGCAGAACCACCTAACACAATCAAGTCGGCAATAGAGACCGCTTTTTTACCAGCGCGCTTATTAAAGCGGGTTTGAATGTCCGTCAATGTAGCTAGTACTTTGTTTATTTCGTCAGGGTTGTTTACCTCCCAACTTACCTGAGGCTCGAGGCGTAAACGGCCACCGTTTGCACCACCACGCATATCAGTAACACGGTGGCTAGATGCTGCAGACCATGCCGTTCTGATCAGTTCTTGCTTTGTTAGACCTGAGTTCAAGATTGATTTTTTCAGGGCGCTTATGTCCTTATTATCAATCATCTTGTAATCCGCTTTTGGAATTGGATCTTGCCAAGTCAATACTTCGCTTGGTACTTCTGAACCCACATAACGGGCTCTTGGACCCATATCACGGTGGGTCAATTTGAACCAAGCTTTCGCGAACGCCAACTCATATTGCTTTGGATCTTTGCGGAAGCGTTCAATAACCTTACGATATTCAGGGTCAAATTTTAATGCCAAATCCGTGGTGAACATTATTGGTGCGTGGCGTTTACCTTCAATGTGGGCGTCTGGCACTAGGTTTGCCGCAGCTTTGTTGTCAGGGATCCATTGGGTCGCGCCTGCTGGGCTTTTTGTCATTACCCAATTGAAATTCATTAGGTTGTCGAGATAATTGGTTGACCATTGAGTTGGTGTGACCGTCCAAGCCCCTTCTAAACCACTTGTTGTGGTGTCTGCACCTTTACCCGAACCGCATTTATTTTTCCAACCTAGACCTTGTGCTTCAATCTCTGCAGCGGCTGGTTCTTTACCCACACAATCAGATGGCTTTTTCGCGCCATGTGCTTTACCAAAGGTGTGACCACCCGCGATAAGTGCGACCACTTCTTCGTCGTTCATGGCCATGCGACCAAATGACATGCGAATATCTTTTGCGGCAAGTAATGGATCTGGTTTACCGTGTGGACCTTCAGGGTTGACATAAATAAGTCCCATTTCAACTGCTGCCAATGGGCCCTTTAGTTTGCCCTTGTTGTCGCGACGCTCGTCTTTTAAGAAAGCATCTTCTGGACCCCAATAAACTAAATCTGGTTCCCAATCGTCTTGACGGCCACCGGCGAAACCAAAGGTCTTAAAGCCCATTGACTCAAGCGCAACGTTGCCCGCTAAGACCATTAAGTCTGCCCACGATAGGCTACGACCGTACTTTTGTTTAATCGGCCATAATAATCGTCTTGCTTTGTCTAAGTTTGCGTTATCAGGCCAGCTGTTTAACGGATCAAAACGTTGTTGGCCACCTGCCGAGCCACCACGGCCATCGTGTACACGATAGACCCCGGCGCTATGCCATGCCATACGGATCATAAAGGGACCATAATGACCCCAGTCGGCAGGCCACCAGTCTTGTGAATCGGTGAGTGTTTGCTCAATGTCTTTTTTGACTTGCTTAAGATCTAGTTTGCTAAATTCAGCAGCATAATCAAAATTTGCGCCGTAAGGATTGGATTCTGGGCTGTGTTGTCTTAATGGGCTTAGGTTTAGTTGTTCTGGCCACCAAAATTGGTTGGTTTTTGCTTCACTCATTGCTGCAAAGCTCGGGGCTGATAGCGTTGTTGTTACTGCGAGCGCGACGGCAGACAACATCGTTCTAGATTTTCTATTCATGGGAGGTTCCCTCGTAATTAAAGTGTGTCTCAAACTGCGTGTTAAACTTTAGTTCACAAATTGGAAAGAGAAAATCCAGAAAAATAAATTGGTATGTTCGGAAAAATAAATCGATAAAAAATTTAATTTATCAAAGTGTTATGTTTATCTTCTATAGCAAGAATATTTTTGAATTGAAACTTTAATTTAGTCTTTTGCAATAATCGGCTTAGAACAGAAAGCTTGAAAGACCATATTGTATTTTGGTAGTTAACTAGGTGCGTAAGGGTTGTGCAAAAAAGTCTCGTGATTGTATTGGAGATGAAAAAATATATGGCGGAGTAGTGAGTTCTACTCCGCTTTATTCGCCAATATTGAAAATAGCAATGGCACTTGATGCCCTTTATTCAATAACTGAAAGCCGTGTCCAGACACCGCCTCTAAACCTTCAAAGCAGTTATATGGACTAAAAGGGTGCTCATCAAAGTGGGTAATTGTAAGACCTGTTTGCATTAATGACTGCATCACTTCGGCGATTGAGTGCGGCCAAGTCGCAATGGTTTGTTTGCTATCTTGGTGGTTCTCGGTATAGGTTGATTCTTCGCTAATATCCGGCTGAGTTTGTGGGAAGTAAGGGTAACCTAAATGAAGGTCAATACTTGGGTGAAACTCCACAAAACAAAACTGACCGCCGGGCTTTAATGCACGGGCAATAGTGGCAGCCCACTGAGATAAATCTTGTAACCAGCAAATGGTGCCATAGGATGCAAAGACAATGTCGAATTGTGTGGTATTCTCAAGCCCAAATTGCGTGATATCCTGACAGATAAAACTGGCATCAAGCCCAGTTTGTTGAGCCAATGTATTTGCTCGCGTAATGGCTTCTGTTGAAAAGTCGACACCAGTTACCTTAGCCCCCAACCTTGCGAATGATAGGCTATCTAGGCCGAAGTGACATTGTAGGTGAAGCAGACTCTTGCCTGATACATTACCAAGTAGCTCACATTCTATGTGATTGAGCGAAGAGGTACCTTGTAAAAAGCGATTGACGTCATAAAACTCAGAGTCAAAATGTGCCTTGGCTCGTTCTTCCCATGCCGCACGATTGAGAGAGACATAATCCATATTGAATTCCCTATTTTTGTGGATTTTCTTTAACAATAAAAAAGTTGGCTCTGTTAGTCTAGCAAAGCAGTCTAATCAGCCGATCTGGTTAGACTGCTTTTGTACTTTTCTTCAATCAAACAGGCGGCAGCGATACATAGATGGTCCATGTTTTTTGCTGCAATTATTTGTGCTGACTTTGGCAATCCGTTCTCATCAAAACCTAAAGGTACAGATGTAGCTGGTAATTCTAGTGCATTGAATAAGCCTGCGTAAGCGAAATCGGCGGGATGGAAGAGCATTTTGCCATGTTTTGGCGCCGCGCTTGGAAATACAGGCATAATCAATATACCATTGTCTCCAAGCTGATTTTCGATGTCTTTTTGTAACCCTAGTCGTGTTTTTGGATCAAGGCTGACGCACTTTTTGAGGATTGGGAGTGAGTACTGATAAGTTAGTGTTGCTAAAATAGCAGGAAGTGAATACTGGCTTTTATGAAGCATGTATTTAACTAACTCCTGAATTGGACGGATTCCTTGACCATCTGATATAAGTTCGGCAATGGAAAGGTGCTGTACTGCTTCAATCCATATCATCAATGCATCTTTAATGGCATGGTGGTTCCATGATTGTACATTGGCCCCCATTGAAGCAAACATTTGACCCAATACATCAATAGGCTCACTCACGTTTGCGGCAACAGCTCTTGCAAAGGTAACCTTAGGTGATGAGCACATAAATACAGAAATTTCTGTTATATTAATGTCGCAGCTAGAAAAAGCGGGTAAATGTTTGACGTTCTTATCCAGGCCATCAGGGCCAGCCATGATCTTTAATAGCGGCATTAAGTCTTTAGCTGTTTTAGCTATTGGGCCTGCGCAAAAAAATGCTGCGACTTTTTGAGCATCCTGATTTTCTAGTCCAGTATCATGAAGAGGAGGGTGGCCTGTTAATGGAACTAGGCCTCCCGACGGTTTATGGCCATAGACTCCGCAAAAAGCCGCAGGGATCCTTATTGAGCCACCACCATCGGTTCCTACGCCAAAAGGTACGATACCAGCCCCAACTGCGGCAGCATCACCTCCACTGCTGCCTCCAGAGGTGTAGTTCAAATTCCAAGGGTTAGAGGTTTTTCCGTAGACTGGATTACTACATTCAGGCCACAACGCCATTTCTGAGCAGTTTGAAAGGCCAATAACAATAGCACCAGCCTTTTTTAAACGGGCGACAACAGTGGCATCATTCGATGCGTATTTTTCTATGCGTTTCATTGATCCAACTGTATGAGGAAGTCCTTCAAAGCCAAGACTCTCCTTTACTGTAAACGGCACACCATGTAAAGGTCCAACAACCTTACCTGATTGGATCATCAAGTCCGCTGCCTTCGCTTCTTTCAAAGCTAAAGCAAAACGCTCAATGACAACTGCATTGAGTTTACTGTTGCGTAGACATGTTTGAATGGCGGCCTGTACGACTTGGAATGAAGTCACCTTACCATTCAAAATGTCTTCGGCAATAACAAATGCACCTCGTTTCCAGCATATGTAAGGTGTATCAGACATATGTTTACATTTCCATTTCTGATATTTCTCTTGAGTCAACCTGAGCCGGTTGGTCGTCATTTTTCATCATCGACTGCAGAGGGGGAGTGTGCTTTTTATCGTGCGTTAAGCAACGTAAATGATCACCCATATTTGTGTACGGAGAAGAAAGTGAAGAGTTTACCTTCGCTTTCTTCACATAAAACGAGGGAATACAGAAAATTACAGTAGACTTTATGAGGTCTGAGGCAATTGCAATAAGACTCTTGGTCATGACTACTCCATGCTTTATGTTGAATTGCCATTTTACTTTTTTCATCACATATAGGCGAAGTCGAGCTAGTTTAAAGAAATATCGAGAAACAAATCGAGCGCGATCTTTATCGTTAGTCGCCCTGTATAATCTAAAATTTATTGTTTTTTCATAGAGGTTAGGTATTAATTCAGGATCTAGTGGTTGAGACGGATCTATTTGTTCAGTTATAAGCTCTAGTAACTCTGGAAAAGGGTAGCATTTAGGAGCATTTTCTTTACTAAAGCGGGGAAGCAGTTTTGCAAAATGGTTAGCAGAGCGGCCATCTAGGTAACTACCGTTGATGAAATTAGGTAGTACGACATGGAAATAGCCCATATTGGCGACTTTAAGTGTCCAAGCCATTTTGAGAGGGTCGTTCATAATGAGATACCAATTACTCCAACTATCTTGGAGTGCTAATTGAGCTTTTACATGACGCTCCATTGCGTCAACATAATCCTGTGTAAGTTCATGATTTCGATCCTTGCTAATCATAGATGCTATCTGAGTGATTTCATGTGCAACATAAGCAAGACCTGCACTGTTTGCTGGGTCAAAAGTGAAAGCGGCATCTCCAAGTAAATACCAGCCGCTTTTTGAGTAATATTGCTCAGCTTCGTACATGTAGTTGTTGTAGCTACATGTATCATCTATGCTACCCGAACGTATCATGGCTGAAATGGAGGGATGGTCATTGTCTAGAATAGTTAGTAAGGATTCTAACTGAACATTTTTTTGTCCTAATAGCTCTGGCCGATAGGTTATGCCTATACTTACGTGATCTTTGCCTGTACTCGCTTTGAGAGGAATAATCCAAATCCAATATCCTTGGCCATAAAAATGATGGGTAACATAGTATGGATCATAGCAGTGGTGGTTAACTCGAGTATCCGTCATTTCAAACAGTTTTGTACGGTCAAACGAATTCATCCTGAACCAAAAAGAGCTGCGTTGATAAGCAGGGGCTTTATGCAGTTGCAATTGTTTGGCTAGTAGTCTTCGTCTTCCACTCGCATCAATAACCCAGTCAGCGTCAATGTGGGTGGTCTCTCCGTTTTGCCCTTTGAGAACAACTTGATGTTTATGGTCATTATTATCAGATAAAATAACCTCCTGTACATCTTGATCTATTCTACGTATTCCTAATGTCGCATTGATATCTCTAATATCTTGATCGAATACGTTGCGATTTAGATTAAAAGACGGGAGTCGGTTTATTCCGGGGGCTTCATGTACAACATATTTGTTACACTTTTTGTCGTAAGATTGTTTAAAGTAATAAGACAAACCATATTTATGATAATGTTTTTCTTCTAGCAGAGTACTTAATCCAATCGCATTTAAAAATTGGACGGTCACTTCTACAGTGGATTCCCCAACCAAAGGAGAACGTGACTTTTGCTTACCTACTAATGTTACATTTATATCAGGGAATTTCTTTCTGAAGTACATAGCAGCTAGGTTACCTGCAATACCGGAACCCATTATGATTAAGTCGCTTTTCATTGTTTTTCCTTAATTACGATCTAACGAAAGCTAAACGTATCTACCTGGAGAGATAATGTGATTTGGGTCGATACTAGATTTTATGTCTCTAGTTAGCTTATGTGCACTTAGCTGTCGTTCATTAAATAGTTGTACTTGCCCAGAGCCAATTCGATACGGTACAAATCCATTGCGTAAACCGGCCTCATACAAAGCTTTATAGCAAGCTATCGCTTGCTCACTTTCGGTTGTGCTGCTCGCTGAAAAGAGTATTGGAAGCGTGCTATCAAAAGCAAAAGGTGAGATGCTCGTTAAAGTGATTGGAGCATCAAAGCCATAAACGTTACATATATCTGTAACCATCTTGACGTAACGATCACAATCCTTCCCTGACATAGATACTATTGGTGCATACCAAAGCAGTCCACACTTATCTCTCGCAGGGTTGAGGTTTTCATCGGGTGGAGGATTTCTTGCTCTCCAATATGCTAAGGGGAGGGCTACTTCGTCTGGCTTTCCAGCCATCATTGATAGGCCTTTACCCATTTTTTCAAGGAGTGTAGTTACGTTTTCTGAGCAAACCTTAGGCAAGTAGCTTACGGCTGACTGCAGAAAACTGAGTTTTGCTTTATTGATAAAGAGAATTTTTACAGTACTAGGGGACAGCTGTTTTTTAATGAATTTTTTTGCTGACTTTACACTGTCTTTAGTTCCGTATATGGCACCAAACCCAAACCAAGATTTGATATTGTGTACCGATGCATATTTTTCTATCTCATTTGGATCTAGTGGGTTGGTATTTCTATTATTTCTTAAAGATGCTAGTGTAGAATTCATCGTGATTGTGCGAGTTGAATTAATAATGTTAATCCCACCAACTCCTAAGCTGGGAATTGACAAAATATTTCTAACTGAATTTACAATGCTTTCGAGGCTTTCTGACTCAGGCAGCCAAAAGTAAAATGACATTACCTCAGGTGTTCTGCGGGCTAGAGTGATTGTGGCACTAGTGACTATTCCATAATTACTTTGGCAAAATAGGCCGTCTGAATATGGGCCAATTCCCCATTTATATGCGGCACGATATCCCTTTTCCTCCAAAATTTCCGACATGGGAGATTTATATTCTTCTCCATTCGGCAACACTGCATTTATTGAGATTATGGACTGAAAATGGTCTGAAATCGGTGTTATTCCATAACCTTTTTCAAGTGCGTTACCAAGTATACTGCAATCAGGTCCAGCCCCTGTAACAGGAACTAAAAAGTCAGCGTTTCTATCTTGGAGAAATTTATACAATTGACCTTGAGTAACTCCTGGCTGAAGTTCTATAAGTCCTAGTTCGGCGTCGAAATAAACAATTTCGTTTAACTTGGATAAATTAACTATAATACTGATTCGGCCATCGCATTCCGTTGGAGGGATGGCACAACCATATCCCCAGTTTTTTCCTGTACTCACAGGATGTAGTACGAGATTATAAGTGTTAGCTATCTTGACTATATCTTTAATTACCTCAACGTTAAGTGGGTAAACAACTCCTTGTATCGAGCTCGCTCTCTTAATTGTGTCTGCTATAGAGAGCTGATCGATGTTGTTACCAAAGTGAGCTTCGACAGAGTCTGATAGCTCATCGAATAACGTCTCGAGCAGATCTGTTGAGTTTGTAAAGTCGTTCATTTTAAAAATTTAACCCTGAAATACGTAGGAATAATTTAAGCTGATTAAAATCCGACTTTCTATCCTTTGGTAAACGCTGATACATTTTAGATATTGAATTATCTAAGCTATTATTTTTCTTTTTTTTCCCGTTTGTAATAACTACAGATACTGGACTGATTGGTGTGGAAAATACTTTAAAATCACTACTTAGGTTATCACTTACAACTTTTTTGAACTCTTCTATTGAAAATGCTGCTTTAAGTGAGTAATAGTAATCTTTTGCCAGTATAGAATTTTGTTCCAAGCCAGAGCGGGATACAAAATAATCTATAGATTTTTCTTTTTTTAATTTTCCGAAATCATTTATGTATAGGAATCCACCAGGTTTTAATACTCTAGATATTTGTTTGAAAGTTTCATTTAAATGATGTAAGTCGGGAAGGTGGTGTAATGCCATTGAAGAACATAAAACATCAATACTATTATCTTTAATAGTGCTCAATTGGCAAATATCCTCCTCACGAAAACTAATGTTAAAAATCCCTTTATCATTAGCTATCTTCTTTGCTTTTTCAAGCATCGGGAGTGATAAATCAACACCTAAAAATTGACATTGCGGATTTAACTGCGCAATCATGCTTAGCAAAATACCTGAACCACACCCTAAATCTAGCACTCTATCATTAGGGGATAGTAAAGAGCATGTTTTGGATAAGTGATATAAATAAGTGCCAGACAGAGTTCCTGAATCTTTGCCACCTTCAGTGTAAGCTTCCACAGCCGGTATATTATCCATAATTAATTCAGGTTCAGCCTCTCGAACAAAGTCTGAGTGTCCAAGTAGCTCTCTATATGCTGTTTTAATAAGCCCAATGTCCATTGTTATCCATTCCTATTCAATGATTTAAAACTTTCAAAATAAAAATCTTTTATTTTCGACATGTTTTCAAAATTAATTTGAAACTCACTTAGTGCGAGTTCAGTATCCTCTTTACTCCATTGTGGTATTTTTTGAAACTCAGGCTCAAATGGAGAGCTTTCAGGAATGAAAACGTTGTCAAACTTTTTCTCACAAAAAAATTCATAAAGATTTGTGTTGCTATTTATCATAAAACCTGAGCGATTATATATTTCTTTAAATTTCTGGATTGCATTAGGTACATCGAGAGTTAGAGCTACCGCTAGAGCATTATTATATTTAGGATGATTTTTTATTTTTCCTAGCTGACTGAATAACAACACATCTCTGAAAAATCTTAGACTGCTTGGGTGAACAGATATCGCGAGGTTATCAATATATCGAGAGCGCTTAGCCCAGCGAAACATAATGTTATACAGCATCAATGAAACGCCAAATCCTTTTTTAACTGCCAATGCACCTACTTCTGCAACTCTCCTTTCAGCTTGACGAATCGACAATATCTCTTGTTGGTGAATGCTCTCCATTGGTAATCCAATGTATGAGTCCTCTATTAGAGATAAAGTACCAACAACTTCATCGCCTTTCTTTGCGATAAATACAGTCGAACTTGAACTAAGATTGAAGGCTGTAAGCTCAGGCATAGGCTGGTTCTTAGGTATAATGCCTCTCTCTTTATACATGTAATCAATTAAGTTTATCGCTTGCTTTCTTTCGTCATAACTATTTGCAAGCTTATATATGACACCATTGTTTTCTTTTATTGATTTACATATTTTTTTAAATGCTAAAGAACGATAAACTGAAGTTGGTATTAAGTTTTCTAAAGACAGCTTTTTATATTTCAACGTGTCCATGTGATACTTCCTTTGGTATAAAAATATTTAGATTTTGATAGAGCGTGTAGCTTTTTCTAGTAATCTATGAGAGATAGGTGTCTCACTTTTCTGCCACTTATTACATATATTTAAAACCCAATTTGGATTATCTTTTGCACAGTCATTTAACCAGTTAGCAACAGAGTCTATGACATATTTGTCTTGGTCAGACTTAAGGTTATTTAGAATTACTTCTGCTAATTCAGGAGCTTTCTTTAATTCAGGTATATGTTTACACCATACACCGCGGGGCCTAATACTCTCTGATGCAAATCGCCTAATTCTAGGTGAGTCGGAATATGTTAATGGTTCCAGTACGCTAATTGCTGCTGTAATATCGGAAGCTATATCCGCCCTAACAGCAAGCCAAGACCATTCACGAACACCAAAGTGATGGTCATCAATCAATGGTATAAGTGAGCCTATTTTTTGTTCTAGATTAAGGTTGTTATCACAGCCAATAGCGTAGGCAACCCACCCTCGAACTGAGTCGGAAGGATGTTTCTGTAGCGCTAATTTATCTTGCGGAGACAGTTTTGAATTTAACAACACTCCCATGGCTGACATTCTTTTCGTGATCCCTAAGTTTCTCGATTCAGATATAGAAATAAGGTCATCGGAAGTGAACAGACGCAAAGATGTTGCTAACTCTGCAAAATCAACCTCCAAGCATTCGACTAATGTCTTAGATTCCGTAATCCCATGATTTAATTTATCTAATTCTAATTGGGTTAGTTGTCCTTTTCGGCTAGCCCCTTTTTCCCTTGTTGCCGTATTCATTTTTCATATAACCTATAACTGTTTAGCCATCTAATAACTTGACATCTAACTATTTGGTGCTACAGTAAATCAAATTATCAACTCAATGTAAATAAAAAACAAAAAATGTTTCTTTGTGTGAATTTTTGTTTTATTTGATGTTGTGTTTTCGGAGGCGCCTCATCTCTTAAGTTGATTTATGCTTTAGTGTTGGTTATCCGCCGATATTTTAGCTGTTTCAAGGCTTGAATCGACTCGACTCATGGTAGAATGGGTGGTTTGTTAAAAATTTATTCTCTTTGTGATGCTTCGTGTTGTGTAAAGTTAAAAAATTGAGGTGATTTATGTCTGAAAATAAAGAGTTCAGCTTTTCTGAAAAATATAAGCTACTCCTCTCATTAGAAGGTCGAAAGACTGACATTATAAATATGCAGTCCGTTTTTATTATTTTATCGATGGCAAACTTAATTAATTTAAGTTGCCAGAAAGAATTAGGTAAATACGATATGCAGGAGAATAGACTTGTAATACTTTTAAAATTATACAAAGAAAAAAAATCTTTACAGGTCAGTGATTTTTCAAAGCTACTAGATATTTCCTCTGCTACGGCGACAAGCTTATGTAAACGTTTGGAGAGAGATGGGTTAATAACAAAAGTTCGCTCTGAAAGTGATAATAGGCAGGTTTATACCACGCTAACAAAAGAGGGAATTAGTTTTGTTGAATCAATAGCTTTTTCTCATAAAGACTGGATCGTAAATTTACTTGATGGAGTAAATAAAGACGAGCTTAGTCAGTTTTTTACTTTGGCAAAAAAAATTAGTGTTGAACTCAACAGTAATATTGAAAATATATCAAAAAAGGAATGATAGATGAAGATTCTTTATATTTCTTCAAGTGTTCGAAGCGAACAGTCACTTACTAATAAGCTTGCAAATGAGTTTATTGCGAAGTTGCAAACTCGATTCCCTGAAAGTGTGGTCGTTTCTAGGGACTTGGGAGACCATCCGGTTAAAGGGCCTGATCTGCAATGGACTCAATCAAATACAACTCCAGATTTGGATAAAAGTTCACATGATTGGGATGTGTTGGCTCAATCAGATGCGCTTATTGAAGAAATTGTAAGTGCGGACAGAGTTGTTATTTCAGCACCTATGTATAATTTTTCCGTCCCATGGACTTTAAAGTGCTACATTGACAATATCGTACGAAACGAGCGTACTTTCACAATTGACCCAGTAGAGGGCTTTAAACCAAAACTATCAGCGGATAAAAAACTGGTATTAATTACCTCAAGTGCTGGTAGCTATGAGTCAGGTACGCCAATGGAAGCCTATGATTTCTGTACACCTTATATTCGTTCTGTATTTGGGTTCATGGGACTCACGGATTTTCATGCAGTATCAGCAGTTAATCAATGGGCAAGCGAAGAAATGAGAAATGAGGCGATAAACGAAGCACATGATGCTTTGGAGGCGTTGTCGGTCTCTTGGTAATATGGATGAGTTTTGACTAGAGAAAAATTATTTAAATCTATTCACTGCTTACTCTCTAATAACTAGGCTATGAAACTGTTCTAAATTAATATTGGAAGTTATCGATATAGGTCAGTTTATTCTGACAATATCGATAACTTTATCACCCTCAGAATTGTTATGCGCCTGAGGAATAATTGTTTTATTTCTTCGGGTCGTGCTTGTCGAACCACCACTGAATATAAGCTACTTTGTTTAGCAGGTTAGATGGCCTTTTGGTTATTCCGTGTGAGGCATCTGGAATTCTGACCATAGCTGTTTCTACACCTTGTAGCTTAAGCGCTTGATAATACTGCTCAGTTTCTGAGATTGGTGTACGATAATCCGCTTCACCTGTCAGTAGCATGGTTGGGGTTTTTACATTACCCACATAGCTAATAGGCGAGCGTTTCATATAATGTTCCATGTGCTCCCATGGTTTTCCTGGGAACCAGTAGTCCGCAAAAAATGGATAGAAATCTGCTGTTAATACAAAGCTATACCAGTTGATCACCGGTTTTGCTACGACTGCTGCTGCGAATCTATCCGTGTGACCGACAGTCCACGCGGTGAGCACGCCGCCACCTGAACCGCCCGTAACAAACAAGCGGTCTTTGTCTATATAGCCTTCGCCAATCAGGTGATCTACACCTGTCATTAGGTCGTCAAAGTCATGGCTTGGGTAGTTATGGTGGATAGTTTGAGCAAACTCTTTGCCGTAGGAGTCGCTGCCTCGTGGATTCATATAAAGCACTACGCTGCCTTGGGCAGCAAAAAGCTGTACCTCGGCGCTAAAGTGTGGGCCATAGTTTGCAACTGGGCCACCGTGGATCTCAAGTACGAGCGGATACTTTTTAGATTTATCGAACCCAGGAGGGTAGGCGACCCAAGCTTGAATTGGCAGTTGATCATGTGTCGACTTTAGCCAAACTTCTTCAACTTTTGCCAGTGTTTTATCGCCAAGGGCATCTTCGTTAAGCTTTGTAATTGGTCTTGGCTCGCCGCGTTTTACAATTGCGACATCGGCAGGGCGCTGGGTATCTGCGAGTGTAAAAGCCACTAATCCACGGTCACTGATGGCATAGTCACCACCTGAATAGGGGCGACCAAAACTAACACTACCAATGGCATCCGTTATCTGCTCAAAACGCCCTTTTAACGGCTGATAGCCAAGTGTGGTTTTCCCTTCACTGTCATAACTCACATAGACGCCACGGCTGTTGGCGGCCCAAGTGACAGAGGCAAGGCTTCTATCTAAATCGGCTGCATAGGTTTTGGTTTCGCCTGATTTGAGATCTTTGACATAGAGTAGGCTATTCTCGTAATTGGTTTTTTTATCATCATAACCAAGGTAAGCCAGATAGCGGCCATTAGGTGACACCTCTGGGTGATTATCTGGGCCAACTCGGTCAGTTACTGCTGTGATTTCAAGCGAGTTTAGGTCTAGCTTATAGACTTCGCTGTTGGTTGGGTTTAATTGGTTATCCTTGTGGCGATTAGCCGAAAAATACAGCGCCTTTGCGTCATCAGCAAAACTCAGTTCGCCGCCATGATCAAAATTGCCAGAGGTTAACTGTTTTGCGTTGCCACCGTTGGCGTCAATTTTGAAAATATGATTAAAGCCCGGTTCGGTATAACCAGCACCGTCGGCGCGATAGTATACCTCATCGATAAATACGGGGGGTTTTGCCCATTCTGCCCCTTTAGGTTTCCCTGCAACAGATACCGGTGGTGCCTTTTGGCTGGGAACAAACTGGCTAAAGTATAAGCTTTTACCATCTGGTGACCAATGTAGTCCTGATGGTCCATGGGCTAAATTGCTGATCTTGGCAATGGCACCGGTTGCTAACCATTTCACATAAATTTGGCTGCTACCGTCGCGAGTAGAAACAAAAGCGATGCGATCATTACTAGGCGACAGCACAGGAGAATAATCCATGTGCAATCCAGAGGTAACTGGCTGCATTGCATTGGTAGCAAGGTCTACAGACCAGATATTACCGACTTTTCTATCACTTTTGATATCCATGCGGTTGCGTACGAAGAAGACTTTGTCACCGTCATTGGTGATGTCAATTTGATTAGCATATTCAAGATTAAATATATCGGTTGGCTCAAGCGATGCGGCTTGCACAGCGCAAGCTGAGCTTGCAATCGCGACGCCTGCTAGAAAGTATTTCATGACTCATCCTGTTTCTAATTATCATTTCCACTATGCGCCATATTGCAGCTTAATCAACTCTTTGCGGTGAACAAATTAAAAATCCATAAAAAAAGTGCTTTACCTCAACTTAGCTTGCGGTTTTATTGTTGCTACCAGTTAGCGAAATTTATAATGAAGAGGATGATATGTACTTAGAACACGTAAATTTGGTAGTTAGCGACCTAGAAGAGGTGCTTCACTTCTATCGCGCCGCATTTCCTCACTGGAAAATTAGAAGCAAAGGGCAAGGCGAGTGGTATGGCAAAGCACGAACCTGGCTGCATTTTGGTGATGACTACCAGTATATAGCGTTTAGCGATCACGGTGAGGGTCAAAACAGATCACTCGAAGGTCACCAAGTCGGCTTGGCACATTTTGCCTATGTGGTTCAAAGTATCGAGCGTGTCGTCAATAGGTTAACCGAAGCAGGTTATGTAGTCGATAAAGTCGGAGCGCAGCATCCACACCGAAAAAACGTTTACTTTATTGATCCAGCCGGATATGAAATTGAGTTTGTGGAATATATGAGTGATCTGCCCTCTGAGCGTAATAGTGACTAATGTAAAAAATAGGCCCAAACTAGGGCCTATTCGTGCGTTATATCTATTGTTGATAGTTTGACCAATGTTTAATTTGTTCAAATACCGCTTTCGGTGGTGCCGTTTCCTCATGCACTAATTGAATGTCGGTATGCATGATGGACCGTTTAGGATGCATTTCAGTCGTTTGATGCGAATGACCGCTGTTCGCACCACTCCAGAAGCGTGTAAAATTCAGTATTAAGCTTGACCATTCATCGTAGTCAGTCAAAATGGATGTGTTTTCACTGTCATCATTGAGGTTAAAGTCCACTAAAACATCAGAAGTGCTGCCATTACAGTTGAAATCAATGGCTTCTGAGTTGGGATTATTAAGGCCTTTTGATTCGTCCAATTTGGCTTCGTCTAATGGCAGGTTTTTACCATGAGAGTAGTCAATAACAAAGTTCGTAATATCATCTGTCGGGCCGTTTAAAATTGCAGTGCCTTCCGGAAAGCAGTTTTCGTTTTTACGGAACCAGCGACGTAAGTATCGATCGCCTTCGTTATTGCCAATGGTTGATAACCCACTGAGTTGATACAAATAATTCATCACGCTAAAGTGATTTGGCTTAAAGTTAGTATTTTCATTGCCGCCGTGATACAAACCGAGATTATGCCCCAATTCGTGCATAATCGTTCCTGCTTGGTAGTTGTAGGTCACATTGGTCATGAGCTCAGACTCTAAGTTCAGTCCCCAATTCCCCAGCGAGATAATAAGGTCGTTGCCAAATAACTCAGCTAAGCCAGAAGATCCGCCACTGCCGTCTGCTTCTTGACTGTTTGCCATCAGCATATAGTGAAAAATTGGCCGGCGTTTAAGGTCAAAATGCTTGGCTTTATGATCAAGAATACTCGGCGCTTGCTCTGAACTTGCAAAGGTTGTGGTTTGTACAAAGGGGATCTGCTCGCCGCCACCCAAATCATGTTGTTCAGGTGATAAGCCTTCTGTTTGGTGATACAAGTTACCTACGTCAAAGTGCACTGCTATATCTTGAGCTGCAAACGCCGCTTTTACTTTGTCTAGTGCGGGTTTGTGAGGCGTAATACCTGCATCATTACTTTCCATATAGTCAACTTCTATGAAAATATCTCTGACGCCAGCTCTTGCACCCCATTCGTATAAAGGTAAGCCTGCGAATGTGCCACCAGGCTGCTCTGAACAATCAGGGATTCCATCTAAGTCCTCATCTTTATCACAGAGCACATCATTATTGCCGCCAGGTGTAAAAAAGGCGGCAGATTGCCAATCGCTAATCGAGTTGGTATCTGTTAATAGGCTTGTTCTGACAAGGCTTTGACCTAGTTGATTTGAAACTGGTAATAACTCGGCACTTTCTTGCCATTCTGAAGGCGTTGCTGGTGCTTTATCACTTTCACCAAAACGGACAAAATCAACCGTTTCACCTTGCTTGTTTTGTAATTCGACATACCCAGATATATACCATGCTGGCGCAAACTGTCCATCGCCGACTAGCATCAACTGATTAGAGCTTGTAACGCTGCGCTGCCATGTTTGAGGTCCATGTTCATTTTGCACTACGATATATTCGCCCGGTTCAAGTAGCTGTGACTTCAACGGAAAGACTTTAGTGCCGCCATCATCGTAGTTTTCCAACTCGATGCTTTCGGCAACAAGTTGATAATTACTCAAATCGATAGTTTCGTCTGTACCGTTGTAGATTTCTACCCAGCGGTTATCATCGATGTACCTAGACGATGAAATCTCGGTGATAAGTAAATCTTTCTGTCCAGTAACAAAAGTAAGCTTTTCAGCTTGGGCGATGGCAGTCCCATAAAAGTTGGTCACCGTTTCTGAGATGGTTAATTCATATTCAGTGCCTGCTTTAAGGGGCTCCATTGGTGTTAAAGAAAAAGCGTATCCATCTTCTTGCTGTGTTTGTCCTACTGAAAATTCTACGCAAGTTTGATTACCAGATTCTCTTATATGAATTGCGCCATTACACTCTGAAGTACCAATTTCACTTGACCAAGACGCGGACATATTGTCGTCAAAGTGCAGCTGGATCTCACCTGTTAAGCTAACCCGAGTCGCTGAGGACTCTGGCAAACTTGTCATTAGTCGTGGTGCTGTTGTATCGATAATTTCTATCTGAACTTCTGCAGAGTTTGTGAGGTCGCCATCGCTCACGCCGAAGTGCAAAATCTCTTTAGTTATGTTGTTATGAGTTGGGGTATAGCTGTATGTCTGCGTTGTTGCATTAATTAATTCAACAACACCCGAAAGTGCCGGCTCGAAAGTGACCTCCAGTGCATCGCCATCTTCATCTTTTACATCCAGAGTAAATTCTAAGGTGTTGTTATATTCAAGGCTGTGTTCTGACCCTGTAATTAGAGGGGCTCTATTTATTTGTTTGATGGTGACAGAAACTTCTTTTTCTGCCTTATCACCGTCATCATCTGTAGCAGTTATCAAGAAGGCTACTTTGGTATCTTCAGTGACTTCTGGTGCAGTAAAAGAAAGACTAGAATCGCCCAAGGTAAGATCGATGACGTCTGGTCCTGAGGTTTGTTTTATTGTGCGAGACGAAATTGATCCATCACTGTCTGAAATTGTAACCCCACCACTTAGGAAGCTCCGCTCCCCAATGCTTGCTTCGATTGCGGTTACGATTTCTGGTGGAGTATTCTTATCATCACCGCCAAAAAGGTCACAAGCACTCAGGTGTACTAATCCTAAGCTGATTAAAGAGAGTTGAAATATTTTTTTATTCATTATTATTTTCTCTGATTGTTACAATATACTTACTAAAAACTTACCCTTTTTAGGGTCTTTAAGTACAGAGGTTGATGTTAATGAATGTAAAAATAGTCAACGCGGGGTTTATTCTGCTCTCAGCTTGGCTGTTAAAACATGATCTTCCCATTTTCCAGCAATGCGTAGATATTGCTTAGCATAGCCTTCTTGTTCAAAGCCTAGTTTTTGCAACACTCGTGCGCTTGCCACATTGCTGGGCATATAATTTGCCATGATCCTATGCATGTTTCGCTGATCGAACATATGTGAGATTGCAGCTTCTAAGATCTCGGTCATATAGCCTTGACCCGCAAATTGTGATGCTATGGAGTAGCCTAAATAACAAGCTTGAAATGGACCTCGTGCAACTTGGGTGAAGCTACATAGCCCAGCTATCTGAGGCCGTTCTGGTAATAATGCAATAAAGTGATAAGCGGTATCGGATCGTGCGGCATGTTCGGCTTGCTCTGTGTGAGCCAACCAATAATCCATTGAGTAGTAGCTTTCTGGTCGAGACGGCTCCCACGGTGCAAAGTAATCACGGTTCTCTAGGTGATAAGTGACAAGCTTCTCTGCATACTCTGAAGTGAGTGCAACAAGTTTTGTTCTTGCTGTACGGATCATATCCTCAATAACCCAAACTTCTCGTCATTTACCCACTCGCCGTTAATTTGGAAGTTATGTTTTAGCGTGCCTTCAAGCTCAAATCCTAGTTTTTTGAGTAAATGGTGAGAGGCTTGATTTCCTTGCGTAACGGTGGCGATGAGCTTGTGGTAATTACATTCGTGCAAGGCAAAATCAATGACGGCCTTAGAAGCTTCAAAGGCGTAACCCTTTCCTTGAAATTTGGGTGAGAGCATAAAACCTAACTCAGCCTGTTGAAATGGTGTCCACATACTTAAAAATCCGTGTAGCCCGATAGGGGTCGCTGTGGCCGTTTCTTCAATCACTAAGGTGAGCCAAGTGTTATCTTCTTTGTGCCACTGCCCAAGTCCGGCGCTTAAACCATGGTTAAACTTTTCACGCAGTGTAGCTTCATCGGTGATCTCACCGACAAAACGCATGACATCTGGTTGTTGATGAAGTTCTAACCAAAGCGGCCAGTCTGTATTAAGTATAGGTCTTAAGGTAAGTCTTGCTGTGGTGAGCTGCATGTAAAGTCCTTTCGCTTAGTTAACTTTCACTTATTAAACATGTACGGCCAGACTATCACAAATTATTGATTTATCACGTTTCTTATTTCTTCAATTAAGACAATGCTCGCCTCATTGTCACCGTGAACACATAAGGTGTCGGCGCGTAAGGAAAGTGACTTCCCGCTTGCAGTTGTAACACTGCCTTGCTGGTGTAATTGCTTAACTTGCGCAAGTAGCGCTGATTTGTCATGCACTGCGCCCGGTTCAGAGCGGGGAGTAAGTAAGCCTTCATCGGTGTAGAGTCTATCGGCAAAGGCTTCAAAAATCAGTGATACATTATAGTCGTCGGCGAGTTGTTGGTGACTTGCTTGTTGCGCAGTGGCTAGCACCATCAACTTAAGCTCACTTGGATAGTGTGAAATGGCCTTGATAACACAGCTTAATATCCTTTGTGACTTCATCATATCGTTGTAAAGTGCGCCGTGTGGTTTTACATAATTTAGTGTTAAGCCTTGCACCTTTGCCATCCCTTCAATTGCGGCAATTTGGTAATGTAAGGCGTTGATTATCTCTTGCTCAGAGAGCTGCATTGAGCGGCGGCCAAACCCTTGGCGGTCTGGATAGCTTGGATGTGCGCCAAGCGTCACTTGATGCGTGTTGACCAGCTTTAGTGTTTGCGCGAGTACATCAGGATCTCCTGCGTGAAAACCACAAGCGACATTGGCCATGTCGATATGTGGCATTACGTGTTCGTCTAACCCCATTTTCCAAGCGCCAAAGCTTTCACCCAAGTCGCAATTTAATAACATGCTTATTTCCTACTTCGTTACTGCAAGCTCTAAATCTTGTCTATCTGTCACCAATAAATGGTGTGGACTATTCATAATACAAAACTCAGGTGCCGCTTTTGCTATGGCTAACTGAGCTGTCAGGCTGGAACCCCAAAAAACCGGAAGCTGCCCCTCTTTACAAATCAATGGCTCGCCAAAATTGGGCTTGCTAAGATCTTTGATCCCAACCTCATTAGGTTCACCAAAATGAAGTGGTAACGCATAGGGAAGTCGGCTCAGTGTTGCCGCTTGAATGGCACTAATAAGATTTTGCTTGATTAATGGGCGCATCGCCAATATTTGATTTGCCTCGTACTTATCCACTGAGTTGCAAGGCAAGTTACTGATGTAAAGTGGTAAAGGCGTGGTTGGATTCGCCGATGGCGGGTTTATTCCATACTGCGCGAGTAAGTTATCAAAAGAAAGATAACTGGCAAAAGCAAAGGTAACTAAATCGTCGCGCCAGTGCTCTTCTATATTATGGCATTCTTGGGCGAGCTGGCCATGCTTTAAAATCTGATACTTGGGGAGGTGGTAGCGAATGTCTATATCTTTCCCCAAAGTGTCAAAGTTAAAATTACCCGGCTCGCTGGGCGGAATAATTAGCTTGCAAACAGATTGATTACTCTCACAAAAGCGAAAGAATGAATATGCTTCGCTTTGCGGCAAAATAATCACATTACATTGTGTGAACCCAGGCACGAACCCTTTAGTAGGGCCCGTATAATCACCATCCTTGATCATTTTTCTTATTGCATGTGGTGCACTTAAAGAAGCACTGGGATCCATAGATTCCTCCAATTAGTGGTTTACTGTAACAGGCAGTGACCCTTCCGCTTTCGCTATTCCTAAAATCACTTTGGCCAGCGCCGTGTAGGCAGGCCCAGCTACTTTTTTATCATGATTTACGTCTACATTATAAGCATAACTTGCTAATACTGCGTTACTAAGCGGGCCAAAGGTACTAATTTCGTATGGTGCTCTTAGGCTGATAAATAGCTGCTTTTTACCCAGTTTCTGACCGTATTGCAGTAATGCTTTCAGCGCCTCAGGTTGCACATTACGCGCCACCCCATGCTCTCGTAACTTTTTCACATCGTCCATGCCGCCAATCTCTACCGCACTTTGCGGTGGTGATGCATGTGCGGCGATTATCATGTCGGCCTGTTTAATTGCTTCATGTGCAATGTTTGGGTCGTAGGCTTGTAGGCTTGTACAAGAAAGTGTGAGCGAATTTTTGCTGTATGTTTGTAATGCTTGTTCAAGCGCAAAACATTTTTGCCTATCAGGCATGATAAGGTGAACAACTTGAGCGTTACCTCTGAGCGGTAATACACCATCGTTTTTTACTTCGGTGATAGCTGCTAGTGCAAGCTCTGCTTCTAAGCGACGATGGCTTGGATTACCCAGTGTTGAATTGGCAATGGCCAAAGAAGCGCTCGATTGTGGCAGCTTTGTCTTGAGCTTAGCGATACGCGCCATAGAACAGCTAAGTTGTTCTTGGTTTAGTTTATTGGTATCAAGCGCGTCAGCTAGCTGAGCCATATATTGCTCAAAGCGTTTGATGTCTGCACGATTGCGAATAGCAATAGGCATTAGCGCGATATCCACGCCGGCGTTAAACGTTTCAATTGTTGCATCGACTGGATTAAAAAAGTCGCTGATCCCAGCCATATCTAACGCATCGGTGACGGTCACGCCTTGGTATCCCAACTCGTGTCTTAGAAGTTGTGTCATGATCTGATAAGACATAGTCGCGGGCCTTATCATGCTCTCACCTTGAGAGTTAACGACTTTACTGTTGTCGAGCGCCGGATATTGAATATGGGCAGTCATTATCATGCCAGGAGGCGATGCTTTGATTATCTCGGCAAAGGGCAATAAATCTTGCTGGTTAATTTTTTCGCGGTCGTGATCAACGCGAGGTAGTCCCGTGTGGCTATCGACATGTGTATCACCGTGGCCAGGAAAATGCTTTAGCGCAGAGAGAACGCCTGCGGCCTCAAATGCTTTTACCTGCGCAAGACCTAATTTGGCGACCACTGTTGGATTTTCCGAGAATGAACGCACATTGATCACCGGATTGTTCGGGTTGCTGTTCACATCTACTGTTGGGGCGAAGTTTACGTTGATCCCTAAGCTATTTAGCTCCTTTCCAATTGCGCTTGCCACTTTGGTTGCGTATGTATCACCCTGTTTTGGATAGGTTGCTCCAATACTCATATTGCCGGTAAACGACGTTGCTTGTTCACGATTTATTCGCGCAACTCTGCCACCTTCTTGATCGATGGCAACAAATAAAGGAAGTTGACTTTTACTTTGTTGTGCCGCACTTTGCAAAGCATTGGTTAGACTGACGATTTGCGCGGTGTTTTGCACATTTTCGGCGAACAAAATAGCGCCGCCGATGTCGTATTTACTAATTAATTCGGACAGCTCAGGCGGTAAAGTTGTCATCGCTGCTCTACAATCTCCACTTGGCTTTTTGCTTTCACCGCAGTAATAGCGGAAATCGAGCATAAGCTTTTGTCCAAGCATTTGCGAAGTGGTCAGTGGCACTTGTGCTGCTGTTGCGTGAGCTGAAGTGATGAAACTCATGAATGTGATAGTTCCTAAAGTAGTGAGCAGAGATAATAATCGCACAATCAATAATAAACGCTGAATAAAATTGCCTACACTTTAACATTGATTTAGAAGCGACTACAAAATGCTTTCTATTAGGCGATAACAGCATAAATGAAGCACAGATTTTAAAAGGAATAAAAAATGAACAACCATATAAACTATGTAGAATTAGCAGCAAAAGACTTAGTAGCAACACAAGCTTTCTTCGAGCAGGTGTTTGATTGGCAATTTGAATCTTACGGGCCAGATTATATTGCGTTTGCAAATTCAGGCCTTGATGGCGGCTTTTTCCGAGCCGATGTGTCTTCTAAACAAGCGCAAGGTGGAGCGCTCGTAGTGTTATACAGCGATGAGTTGGAAGCCGTGCAAAGCAAAGTAGAGCAAGCGGGCGGAGAGATAAGCAAAGCTATATTTGAATTTCCTGGCGGTCGTCGCTTTCACTTTATTGAGCCGAGCGGCAATGAATTTGCAGTGTGGTCTAAATAACCTGAGCTTAAAAATAATTGGTTAACACATTCCTTATTCAAACCTCAGCTTAAATAACCAAACGATGTGTTGTAAAGCCCCTTTACAGCACACGTAAATACTGAGGTTTTGCTGCAATAATCTTTCGTTTTCAGAACAGATAAAAACTTGAATTCGTTGCTATTGTGAACAATAGTTATTAAACACTGATGCAAACATCTCTTTGTGTTTGATACCTACTTATTGCGTGATCAGCCAATAGACTTATCTAATGGGTTTAGGTTTAGCGTAGAAGTGCAGGTGGCAAGGGCAATCATTGTACAAAACACCGCTAAATGCATCATCACCATACTTAGGTTTGATTAGGCAATGAGACGGATATTCTTAGTTGTTGGTATTTTACTCTCCTTAACCATGCTTATGGCCGATAAATTGGGCCTATTCTTATTGTTGCCTATTACTTTTATTGCCATCAGCGCTTTAGTTTTTTTGTTTGTAGCACTGCTTTGGTGGCAAGTACAAGATACTAAAAAAATTATGGTTGATGATGGCTCTAGCGTGCCACAAATGGTGTTAGACAGCGATGGTGTTATTCTACAAGCCAATGAGCAAATGCAATCCATACTGGGTGTTGGCAGCTCAGTAATAGGGTTAAAACTTGAAAATTTAATCGCGGTGAGCGGTAACATCCATAGCGAGGGCAAGAGTGGTGCAATAAGCATGTTCGAAGCGCTTGTTATGCAAAGTTATGGTAATTGCACGACCAAACACAGTGGCAAAGTTATTACTCCTGTTGCTTTACCAATTAAAGTCGCGGATACCGTTACAGGATATCTCTGTTATTTTAATACTAGCAGCAGAGAAAACCGCCTCGCTCAGGCACTAGAAGAAGAAAAAGAATTGCTCGAAGTGACGCTGAGCTCTATTGGTGATGGCGTGATCTGTACAGACGTAAATGGCGTGATCACTTATATTAATCCAGTCACAGAAGCCATTCTCGCGATGTTAAATGAAGAAGTGGTCGGGCGGCGATTTGATGATGTTATGTCTATGTATCACGAAGAAACCAAAGCTTCGGTGAATAAATTCCCTGAGCTTTGTCTAAAGCAAGGTCATACCATTTGTTTACCTGAACTCACTTCCATTACTAATCATCTTGGCCTTACCTTTGCTATCCAAGATTCCTTCTCTCCTATTATAGCTAAAGACGGCAGCTACCTTGGCACTGTAATGGTCTTTCAAGATGTGACAGAGTCGAGATTAATGGCGAAAAAAATGAATCACCTTGCCCATCACGATGCATTGACCGGGTTACCCAATCGCTTATTGCTGCATGACCGTTTAGTGCAGGCTTGTAAACGAGCCAAGCGCATGAGTCACCAGTTTGCTTTGGTATTTATTGACGTCAACAAGTTCAAAAAAATCAACGATTCACTGGGGCACGATTATGGCGACTTATTGCTCAAAGAAATTGCGAGTCGATTAACTCAGCAAATTCGAGGATGCGACACCGTTGCCAGAATGGGGGGCGATGAATTTGTGTTACTCATTGACGGGATCCAAGATAAAAAATATGTACGTAAGGTGGTGAGTAAAGTATTGAGTAGCGTTAATGGACAATATTGTTTGCGCCAAGTTAGCCTAAAAGCCACGGTGAGTGCTGGCGTTGCAATTTATCCTGATGATGGTGACAACACGGAAGCTTTGTTAAAGCATGCTGATACCGCAATGTATCGAGCTAAAAAAGCCACACAAACGGAATTTCAATTTTATAACGCACGCCTAGATCACGAATCGGAGCAGCGTTTAGTGCAAGAAAGTCGGATCATTCAGGGGTTAGATAATCGAGAGTTTATTCCTTATTATCAGCCTATTGTCGATGCGCATACCCGCAAGATTAAAAAACTTGAAGTGCTCGCAAGGTGGCAGCAAGATGAACAATTGTTGGTACCTGAAGACTTTTTTGAAGCGGCATGTGATGGCGATCTGATGGTAGAAATTGGGCAACAGCTCAGAACACAGGCCTTTCAGGCGATGAAAACATGGTTTTACGAGTACGATAATCTCGTGGTTAGCTTTAATTTTTCGCTTGCTGAACTCACCAATAAAACCGTAATAAAAAACTTTATGGAGCAGGCTGCGCAACATCAGTTGCCATCTCGGCAAATTGAAATAGAAATCAAAGAAGTTGACCTGATAGAGCTACTTGATAAAGCACCGGAAGTGATGGCGGAATTAGAGCAAACAGGTATGCGGATCTCAATTGATCATTTTGGTGTTGGGCATACCAGCATGCTGTACTTGCAGAAGCTCACGTTTGAAACCATTAAAATTCCACCGGCTTTCCTTGCGACCCCGCAGTCGGTTGCCTCACAAAATGATATCGCAAAATTGATTGTACAGATGGCAAAGAGCTTGGATGTAGAATGTGTAGCGGTAGGTGTTGAGACCGCGTTGCAAGCTAAGTCTCTTAATCTCAATGGCTGTCACCTTATTCAAGGCAACCACCTTTTCGCTCCCGCTACAGAGTCCGAGATCACCCCAATTCTCAGTATCCACATGAGCGTAGAGCGGCGCAGATTAGGTCAAAACTAGTATTGATAAATTTATCTAAAAAATATTCCTAAAACTTTCCCTTCGTTCGTTTATAGATTTACAGAGCTTCACTCACTCGCTCTGCCAACAACAAGAATGAAGGGAATACCATGAGCAATAATACATCTCGTTATAACAAACATCTTATTGCGCTTGCTATCAGTGGCGCGTTATTGGGTTCGCACACTGCGGTTGCACAAGCAAAAGAAACGCAAGAAACTACAGAAAAAAAGAAACTACTCGACCTTGAGCGAATTGTCGTGACTGGCAGCGGTGGGCGCGGCCAAACTAAGTTGGAATCATCGGTCTCAGTGACCACATTAAACGCCGAGCAGTTGGCGCGAGAAGCACCGCTAGGTACGGCGGATCTACTGGAAAGCGTGCCAGGCTTTTGGGTTGAAGATTCAGGTGGTGAAACCAACAATAATGTTGCGCCTAGAGGACTACGTGGCGGTGAAGGCTTCCGTTACATTGGCGTTGAAGAAGACGGGCTACCTGTGGTGTACGACGGCGTATGGGTTGATTTTTATCAGCGTCAAGATATCACGATTGAACATATGGAAGCGGTTCGTGGGGCACCTCAGGTCTACTGACCACCAATGGCCCTGCGGCATTAGTAAACTTTATTACCCGTAAACCGGATGATATTGAAGAAGCGACGATCCGCCTAACTGCTGCCGATTACGGCATGTATCGCGGCGAGTTCTTTTATGGCACACCCATTAGTGACAACTGGAAAATGTCAATAGGCGGCTCTTATCGTCGTTCTGATGGCGTGAGAGACACAGAGTTTACCGCTGATCATGGCGGTCAACTTCGACTCAATTTAGTACGTGAGTTTGACAAAGGCCAACTCACGCTGACTGCCAAACACCTCAATGACCATACCACTTTCTTTGTGCCTATTCCGCTAAGAGATCAAAGCGACCCTAAAGGCATTGCTGGTGTTGACCCACAGCATGGCACCTTAATTGGTAATGGTCAGCGCTTTTTACACTATTTACAGCTTGATGGCAGTTATAAAACACGAGACCTTAAAGATGGGCAGCATACCAAGTTTAGTACGCTGGGCTATCACTTAGATTGGGAGTTAAGCGACCGTTGGCTGCTAAATACAGCTGGCCGTTACTCACAGTTTGAAAACGACATGTATATTTTGCTTAACTTCGATAACTCGACGCTCGTCAATGCCAATACCCGACTTGGGCAGCAAGATGTGCAAAATATGCTGGACCAGTTTGCCAGTGATGGCGCCGTTGCCGCACGGTATCGATACGTCGATAGTGGTGAAATACTGACAGATGTCAGCAATTTAAACGGAAACGGCTTAGTCACCACAAGCTACCCGCTTTACTCGCGCTATGATGCCGAGCAGTTTGTTAATAAGCTCAATTTTACCTATGAAGGTGATCAGCACACGCTGACCATAGGGTGGTTATTTGCCTATGTAGATGCGGACTCTTTGCCAGTTGATAAATGGGAATCGCAGTTTTTAACGGAAGTAAAAGACAATGCTCGATTACTCGATATTGTTGCAGTTAACAGCAATCAGCAAGTGGTTGGTCAATTAACCGACCACGGTTCAACAGGTTATGCTCCTGGTTGGGGACAGGCAACCGCTTTTGGTACCAGTACTTCCAACTCTTTATTTATTAATGAACAATATCAAGCAACCGATAACCTTCGTATTGACGGTGGGGTTCGGGTTGAGTGGTTGGAGCTAGATAGCACCGCCTCAGCGACCACATTTGCACAGCCTGTAGCGGGCGCTTTTGACAGCGCTGGTAATGACATAGATAACAATCTTGCCAACAATTACGTCGATATGCCGTCAAACAAATTCCTGTCAAAAACACGTAGCGAAACCGAAACTGCATGGACGGTAGGATTCAATTATACCTTCTCGGATGATGTGTCAGTATTTGGTCGTTATGCCGATGCCTTTGAAATGCCAAGGTTAATGAGCTTTGGTCAGAATATTCCCTCAGGGGTTGATGCCGACTTTAATGACAGCGTTAATCTAACCTTTAGCGAGTTGGGTACTCGATATGCTGGTGATTCAATTGGCGCATCACTGACCTTGTTTAGAACTAAATTTAATGACTTAGTGGAACGTAATTTTACCGGCAGCGATGGTGAGGTGGCGAATCAAACCATAGATACAGTCACCGATGGTCTTGAGTTTGAAACAGTGTGGCAGGCGCATGACAATTTACAGCTTGAGCTGACAGGCGTGTTGCAAGACCCAAAAATGGAAGGATTTACCGGAGCATTTGCACATTGGGAAGGCAAGCAAGTGAAGCGCACACCCAAAGTGCAGCTTAGGTTAACGCCAACCTACTACTTTGACGATGGTGATATCTATTTAACTATTCACCATTTAGGAGAGCGTTACTCAGATGGGGAGAATAAGTTTGAGCTCCCTGCCTACACCACAATCGATATGGGGGTGAATTATCGCTTTACCGACGCGGTTGCGCTGCATGTGAAAGCGACAAATATCAGTGATGAGCTCGGGTTAACCGAAGGAAACCCGCGGGCCATCAACGATGTTCAAGCAGGATACGACTATTACTATGCTCGGCCGATCTTAGGACGCACCATCAGCGCCTCGCTGACGCTGAATTTTTAGGACCTAATGTTCTTTCAAGTTTGTTTTTGCAGCAGTTTGATTGGTATTTATACAAGGCGGAGCCTGCGTAGCATAGTTATTCTATGTGAGTCTGGCGACAACATAGTAGAGATGCCAATCAAGCGCTGCCCTTCGGGTTCACCTGAGTGCGCTTAGTTCATTGTTGCTTAACTTTTTGCTCAGCCCACTATGTAGCACGTCGAGCGTCGCGACCAAAACTCACTCAGGGGAACAAAAATTAAATAGCAAAGGTCATTAGGCCCTGTATTTCCCTTGCTAATTTGCACACTGCCCAGTGCTCATTAGTTCACTCAAGCCCGCTAAAAGCGGGCTTTTCTCAGGAAGTTATTATGAACCAGAGTGTCTTTTATACATTTTTGCAAAGCAGTTTATTACTGTTTTCTTTGTTGCTCACACCACTTTGTGCAGCGCTACAGATCACCCCAAAACCACTGAGTGCTAGTGTTGGTAACGGTCACTTTAACCTTACCCATGACAGTAAAATTACCTTTAACCAGCAGCAAGCTCAAAGCGTTGCGCAGCAATTAGCGACCTTGTTACGCTCGCCTACGGGCTATCAGTTGCCAGTGTCTCAGGCTGATAGCACAACTAAAAATAGTATTGCCTTTAAGATTGTCGATATACCGCTATCTCAAGAGGGATATGCGCTGAGCGTGACGCCTGAAGGGGTTGAAATACAAGCGAATACTGCGACCGGATTATTTTGGGGGATGCAGTCGCTGCGACAATTACTCCCTGCTGAGATTGAGTCGCGTATGCCTATAAATCAGGCGAGTTGGGCAATACCTGCGGTAGAAATAAAAGATCAGCCCCGATTCTCATACCGTGGCATGCATTTAGATGTGAGTCGGCATTTTTTCGATGTGGCGTTTGTGAAGCGTTATATCGATTGGCTGGCGATGCATAAATTCAATGTCTTTCAGTGGCACCTAACCGATGATCAAGGCTGGCGAATTGCCATTGATGCATACCCTAAATTAACTGAAATTGGGGCAACGCGGCCTCATACCGTGGTTGGCCATACCTATGATTATCAACCTTTGTTTGACAATAAAACGGTGTCGGGCTTTTATACTAAGGCGCAAATTAAGGAAGTGATTGAGTACGCGCAGGCGCGACATATTGAAGTGATCCCTGAAATCGATATTCCGGGGCATAGCAGTGCGATGCTTGCCGCATATCCCGAGTTATCTTGCCACCAGCGCGCAGTAAAGGTGCAGCCGCAGTTTGGGATTTTTGAAGATGTGTTATGTCCCCGTGAAGACGTGTTTGCGTTTCTTGGTGTTGTATACAAAGAGGTTGCCGAGCTATTTCCGAGCCAATATATTCATATTGGTGGCGATGAGGTGATAAAAAAGCAGTGGTTAGAAAGCCCCGAGGTGAAAAAGTTGATGCAACAGCATCAGTTAACCACACCTGAGCAAGTGCAAAGCTATTTTATTAAACGGGTCGCTAAAATCGTCCAAAATCTTGGCAAAACGGTAATTGGTTGGGATGAAATATTAGAAGGAGGGGTGGCGGATGACGCCGTGATCATGTCTTGGCGGGGCACGGAAGGAGGCATCCAAGCTGCAAAAATGGGCCATCAGGTGATCATGAGTCCTTATCAATATATTTATTTTGATGCCTATCAATCGCGCAATCTTGATGAACCCAAAGCCATCCACGGGCTTTCAAGTCTAAAAAACGTTTATCAATATGAGCCACAGCCCAGCCACTTAAGCGCTGAGCAACAAGCCTTTATTATTGGTGCGCAAGGTGCACTTTGGACTGAATATATAAAAACACCTCGTCATGCCGAGTATATGCTGTTTCCACGCTTGAGTGCGCTGGCCGAAACATTGTGGTCGAATAAAACACAAAAGTCGTGGTCTGATTACAGCCAATATCGTTTACCCGCGCTTTTAAAACGCTACCAGCAGATGCACCTCAATACCGCTTATAGTAGCCATAAGCCTATTATTTCAAGCGAGATTAATGGGCAGCAGCTCGTCGCCACCATTACCTCTGAAATTGCCGACACGGCTATTTACTATACCTTAGACGGCAGCGAGCCAACGCTACAATCGCAGCAATATCAAAAGCCACTAGTGATAACTGACGAAACGCAGCTTCGCGCCCGCAGTTATGTAAGCGATTTGGGGCAATTGGTAGGCGATGCGCGTTTAACGCTTTCACCTCATTTAGCGCTTGGAAAAGAAATAACGCTTGCCTCGCTAGCCGCCGAAGGCTCTGCGATTAAGCTGCAGGATGGTCAATTTGCTTATGATCAATTTTACAGCGTTGATGATTATGCGATTTTTTACGATACCGATCTTGAGGCGGTTATTGACTTAGATGCGTCAACGCAAGTGCAGCAGGTTAAGCTGGGCTTTGATAGCGGGCGACATAGACAACTGCACCCGCCAACACATATTCAAGTGCTGGGTTCAAGTGATAAACAGCAGTGGCAAACGTTAGCTGAGGTTAACAATCCGCGTGGGCCAATGTCAGTGTTGTCGTTTGCTCCTGTAAGTGTGCGCTTTTTAAAGGTGGTGGCCATTAATAGTAAGCAATCTGACGATATTCAAATCCCCAAACTTCCCCTGTATATCGATGAAATAGCGGTATATTAATCACACCAGCCCTAATACTAAATACGTAATTAGGGCATTATTTATGATTCCATTCCCAACTTCCTCGGCTCAAACGTTTACATAGATAGAGTGGCAGCAGTACGCGCTCTATCCGAACAATAACAATATTTTAGGAGCCAACATGTTTGCAAAAAAACAGATAATTACTGTCTCACTGTCAGGCTTAGCCTTGTTGACTGCGAGCCACTACAGCGTCGCACATCCTCATCCAGATAACTTAGCATTACGCTGGCAAGTCGTGGATCATGGCATTGGAGAGAATATCTTTCTTGGCAGTTTGACGATTACTAATAATGGTCTTGAGCCGTTGGGTGAGTCTGGCTGGGCGCTTTATTTTAGCTCGGTAAGGCCGCCTGCAAGCGTACTACCAGACTCAGATCCAAATGGTCAGTATGCGCGCCAACATATCGCCGCGCAGAATCTAAGTTTAGAAAATGCCGATGACGCAAAAAGTGGTGATTACTTTGTACTTAAGCCCACAGCGGGTTTTGCCCCCATTCAACCGGGTGAATCTCGTACTATTGAAATCGTTGCACAGTATTGGCAAATGCTGAAAAACGACTCACCGTCGGGTTTTCACATTAGCTACAATAATCAAGCGCCTGAAGCTGTGCTGGTGGACGTGATGATGGATCCAAGCGATCCAAAACAAACAAAGCAAGCGGTTAACGATAATATGCCGGTGCAAACGTCCGCCATCCGATTCGCCGAAAACAGCGCGACGCACATGACATTGCCGCTGAAAAATCGCTTGGTTCCGCAGCCCCATTCAGTGGTCACACCGAATGATGAATTCTTAACTTTGATGAGCCAATTAACCAGTATTTCAGCGCCGACTTCATTGACCAAAGAAGCCTCCTTCTTACAAACTGCGCTGCGCGATATTCTGAGTGGCACATTTGCGATTAATAGCACTGTGCAAAATGGCCCGAACCTTATCAAGTTGCAGCTAGACCCAAATCTCGATACCAATCAAGACAATCAGCCGGACTCAAGTGGTTATAAGCTTGAGGTCGATGCATTTTCGGGGATCACCATTACTGGAAGTGACGCCCAAGGGGTGTTTTATGGCATTCAAACACTTCGTCAAATGATCCCTACCGCTGTGTATAAAACGGCTAAAAACTCAGCCACTTTGTCCGACAATGCCGTACTACCCGCTAGCACTATTTTGGATGCACCACGGTTTGAATATCGAGGCATGATGCTGGATGTGTCGCGTAATTTCCAAAGCAAAGAAACGGTATTTAAGTTGTTAGACTTAATGGCTTTTTACAAGTTAAACAAATTTGAAATTAACCTTGCCAACGATGAAGGTTGGCGACTAGAAATTCCCGGTATTCCTGAACTCACAGAGTTTGGAGCAAAGCGGGGATATGACCTGAGCGAAAGTACGATGCTGCATACGTTTATGGGAGCTGCCAATGGATTTGCGCTAGGAGATGGGATTGAAAATAAACCCACGGATGAAACAGCTGCAAACTTAGGTACCGCGCCTAGTTATCAGGGTTTTGAAATTGCTCAGCAAAACTTTCTCGGTAAAGGCTGGGGCTACTACACGGTGAATGATTTTAAAGAAATTCTTCAGTATGCCGCTGACCGTCATATTGATGTGATCATCGAATATGATTTTCCAGCCCATGCGCGCGCAGCAATCAAAGCGATGGAATATCGCTACAACAAATACAAAGATAGCGACCCAGTTGAAGCAAATCGTTTTAGATTGATTGATCCGCTCGACCAGTCGCAGTATTACACCCCACAATTTTATACCGACAACTTTGTGAACCCAGCACTTGAGAGCACCTTTACTTTCCTCAACCATGTAGTGAAAGAAACACGCGCCATTTATGATGCCGTGCCCGATGCGACATTGACTCGGCTGCATGGCGGTGGTGACGAGCTGCCACATTTAGGTCCGAATGAATGGTGGGCGCAATCTCCAGCGGTCGATCAAAACCCAGCTACAGCAGGCAAAACCGATGCAGAGCTGTTTGACTACTTCTTTTTACGCTGGAAGCAGATAGTCAATCAGCATGGTTTTGATATGGCAACTTGGGGCGATGTGTTGTCGCACAATGGTACGGGTAATGTTAGTTACGGTGAGATATTCCCCGTGTTTTGGAATAACGTGTGGGGTTGGGGTAATGAGCATCAGGCCTACAAATTTGCGAACCAAGGTCACAAAGTCGTGCTGGCCCATGCGACAAACTTGTATCTTGACCTTGCGTATAACAAACATCCTGATGAAATAGGCTATCATTGGGCAGGTTACACTGATACCAAAAAGGCGTTTGAATATCGTCCGTTTAATATGTACGCCAATGCAGAGCGTGACAAGCTGGGCAATCCAGTGCCGTGGGATCCAAAATGGGTGTTACTGAGCGAAGCGGGTAAACAAAATGTTCAAGGTATTCAGGCGCAACTATTTGGCGAAAACCAAAAGTCACCAGAAATTCTTGATTATATGACTTTCCCGAAATTACTGGGTGCTGCTGAGCGTGCATGGGTGCAAGATATGCCAGCGCAAGGCGCAGCGACTACCGAGGCTTGGCACACCTTTACCAATACCTTAGGACAATACGCTCTACCACTATTGGACTATTACCAAGTGGTCGATATTAATGCTCAAATACCACAGCAGGTAGGGGTAAATTATCGTATTCCATTACCTGGAGGCGCGATTGAAGGTGGTAAGTTAATCGTCAATACCCGGTTTGTTGGCATGGCTACGGAGTATTCGGTTGACCAAGGCGCAACATGGCATCGCTATGAAGGGCCTGTGACATTGACCGCGTCATCTAAAGTACAACTCAGAACGGTGAGTGATTCGGGCAAAGTAAGCCGAGTCGCAACGGTTAATTAAGCAAATTGGTTTAAGCAACGCCAGCGAACCTATTAATTTATGGGTTCGCTGCACGCTAACACAAATGGAAGAGTAGGATGCGTATTCATGCCACCGTTATTATCTTTTAAGCGTAAAGCCGTTGATACCACTACGGCAGCTGCAAACGACGACCTTGCACGTCGTCAGCAGGTAGAGGAGTTGTTTTTAAAACAACAGCAAAAGCTGATCCGCCACATTATGGGCAAAGGGTTAGACAAACGTGAGGCGGAAGACGTTGCCCAAGAGGCGTTTGTGAAATTGCTTGGACTTGAGCAGGATAATGTCAGCAACTACATCGCCGCGTACTTGTATAAAATTGCAACCAATTTGGCCATTGATAAGCTGCGGCGTAAAGCGCGTAGCCCGTTTGATGATCGTGAGCACGATAGCGATCAGATGCCACAGCCTTACGCAAGTGCTAACCCTGAACAAAACCACCACAACCAAGAGCTACTTAAAGAAATGGAAAAGTCTCTCGCAAGCTTACCCGACAAATGTAGGCTGGCTTTTTTGTTGTATAAAATACGTGGTCAAAGCTATGAGGAGATAGCTTTGACCTTACAGATATCCCCAAGTATGGTAAGAAAATATGTATTACGTGCAGTTCGTCATTGCTACCAGCAGTTACAGCATGAGCTATGATCATGAGTGTTAAGGATATAAACATGACTCCATTATCTGACGATTTAGCAATAATTGAAGAACAAGCCGCTGATTGGTTATTAATCTTAGACGAGCAGCAGATCTCACCTCATGACAGCACTCAATATCCACAGCCGCTTAACGTGTGGTTAGCTGAAAATCCGCTTCACAGTGATGTGTTCAACAACATGTTGGAGCTTTGGACGCTTTCAGCCCAACTTGACGATGACTATGTTACTCAGCAGCTTGCACAGCTGGATGCACAAAACGCCAAAGCTGCAACAGGCATTAAACCACAATCCAAACGCCGCGCTCAGCCTTGGTATCTTGCGATTGCCGCGACTTTACTGCTAGTTGGTTTGGTGACTTTTATGGCACCAGAGCAGCCACTACAGCAAGCACCTGTTGCCAGTGCTAAGCCAGCCCCTGTCGATACAGTGTACAGCGAGTTCTTTCAAACTAAGGTCAATGAGCATCGCACCATTACCCTTGATGATAATAGTCAGGTTGATTTAGGGGCCAATAGCCAATTAGCTGTTCGCTACAGCAACACTTCAAGAGAACTGCTGTTGTATCAAGGTGAGGCGCTGTTTAGCGTGAATAAAGACAAGCAGAGACCGTTTATCGTGCGCTACCAAAACAGCCAAGTCGAGGCGTTAGGCACAGTGTTTAATGTTCGCGCCAATCCGGCTTCAATTAGAGTCGATGTGCTTGAGGGCCGTGTGGCTGTGACTCAGCAACAAGCCATTAAATTGACCCAAGGGCAAGCGGTAGAAGTTACACAGCAAGGCGAAGTTACCCGTAGTAAAGCCCAAGGTGAAGCGTTGACCATGGCGTGGCAAAAAGGCTACTTAGTGTATCAAAACGCAGAATTAGGCAATGTGCTTAATGATGTGTCGCGATATAGCGAAATCAAAGTGAAGTTAAGCGATCAACGCCTAGCAAAACTGACCTACAACGGCACCTTTTTAACCACTGAAATAGGCGATTGGCTCAACAGTTTAGAAAAGATTTATCCGATCACCGTGATGCAAAAAGGCGAGGAATACACCCTAATCGCAAATTAGCTAAAAGTGTCATAGCAAAGTCACAATATAAGTGGTACAAAGTTTATACAATAATAAATACATTGATTTAAACTATGTTATTCAAGCTATTAATCCCGCTGTTAGCGTGGTTAATATGGTTTGGTGGCGTTGCATTTGCTACCACGGATCATCAATTTAACTTGCCTAAAGCGACTTTGCAGCAGCGTTTACTCGATATTGCTGCGCAAAGTGGCTGGCAGTTAAGTGCAGCCGAAATCCCAGATAACATTAGCGTTGAGCAGATAACTGGCCGCTACACGCTCGAACAAGTCTTGCTTACCAGCTTTCAACAAGCTGCCTACGACTTTTCCCTAGACCAAGAGCAGCAGCGTATTTTTGTGACTCCTAAAAAACTTGATTCTGCACAACACTTTGAGCGCATTATCGTAACGGGTGTAAGCGGCAAAAACCGTAGCATTTTAAACTCGTCTATTTCAATCACTCAGCTTGCAAGCCTACAACTTGAAAAACAAACGCCGTATTCCAGTGCAGAAGCGCTTAAAAATATCACCGGCTTTTGGGTTGAAGACTCGGGTGGCGAAACTAACAATAATGTTGCGCCAAGGGGACTCAGAGGCGGCGAGGGGTTTAGATTTATCAGCCTGATGGAAGATGGGTTGCCCGTGAGCTATGACGGCATTTGGGGGGACTTTTTTTTACGTCCAGACTTAACCCATCAAGCCATTGAAGCGGTGCGGGGCGGCAGTAGCGGTATTTTTACGGTGAACGGGCCTGCGGCAATGGTGAACTATATCGGCAGGCGAGGCTCAGAAAATCCTTTTAATTTAGTGAAAGTGAGTCAGGGATTGAGTTATGACTACACTCGTTTTGATGGCGTGTTTAGCGGAGCGTTGAATGATGAATGGTTTTATACGGTAGGCGGGTTTTATCGTACTTCCGATGGTATTCGGGAGCCGGGTTATCAAAGCGACTTAGGCGGCCAAGTGAGTGCGCGCATGAGCTGGTTAACCGATGCATTTGAGCTTGATTTTAGCTATAAACATTTAAACGATAAAACCAGTTTTTACGCACCTTTAGTGATGCAAAATAGCGGCGAAATTCGAGAGCTGGCGAGCCTGCCTTATGACGATGGAACGCTACTGAGCGACGATCTAAGGTCGCTCACCTTCTTCACTCCAGAAGGACGCGTGCAGCGTGACTTAGAAGATGCTCAGCAAACACGCCTAAATAGCTACACTTTACTATTTAATACGCCGCTTTTTGAACATGTTAACCTGAGCAATCGTACGCGATTTTCAAGTTTAAACAATGACTTGTATACCTTAATGAATTTGGGCAACCAAACCATAGTCGACGCCACAAGCCGATTACAACACGCCGATATCACCGAATTTAAACGCCATTTCGCAAATAGCGCATTGCGCCCTCGATACTTACGGTATTCAGATAACACCTTAGTTGCCAACCCTGCAACGCTTAATGGTAATGGTCTCGTGACCGCTAGCTATCCTTTATATTCACGTTACAAGCAACAGCAGCTGGTAAATCATTTTAGTGTGGATTATCTCGACGCGCAGTGGTCACTGACCCTCGGCCATATTTACGCTCGAAGTGATTTCGACGAGTTACCACTAGATAAATGGCTTGGCGCGTTACTAACGGATGTAAAGCATCAACCAGAACGGCTGGACATCGTACTGGTTGATGGGCAAGAAAATGTGATTGCCAATTTTACCGATCAAGGTTTTTTATCTTACGCCGGTCCCGTTTATTTAAGCGGTAGCGGCTTGTCTCAATCACATTCGCTGTATGCCAATATAGACTGGCAGCTCACTGAAAACCTTAGAGTTGATTTGGCACTTCGTAATGAACATCTGAATCTCACCAGCACGCTACTTGAAGGGGTAAAGTCGTACACAGACTCATCAAAGGCCACTTATTCTCACTACCTCCCGGCTACCACTTTACGTGATTCCTTTACGCAAAATGCGCTCAGTATTGGCGCAAATTACCAAATCGGCGACGCTATGGCGATATTTGCACGTTATTCCGACGCCTTTGAAATGCCACGGCTCATTAATTACGGCAATGGCCTCGGGTGGGCTAAAAGTGAAGAAGAGCGCGTACAACAAGACTTTGGTCAACCCATTCGCTTGGCGTTAGGTGAAGTTGGACTGCGTTATCAAACCGCTGATTGGCAGTTTAGTGGCGCGTTATTTGAAACCAAGTTTGATCCGCTCCCGCTTACGGTATATCGCGGCGCGGCTACGACTCAACAAGCCGTTTCAATCAATACCCAAACACGAGGGCTGGAGTTCGAATTTGACTATCAATATAGCCCGGCCTTGCAATTTAGAGCGATAGGTGTGTGGCAAGACGCTGGGTTTTATGGCATTCCTAAGCAATTGCCACAAAGCGAATTTAATGGCAATCAAATAACGCGAACGCCGGAGTTACAACTACGACTGACGCCGGAATACAAAGCAGGACCTATTACCGCGGCTATCACCTGCTCGTATGTTGGTAAGCGCTATTCGGATATCGCCAATCGGTTTGCCTTACCAGCCTATCAAACATGGGACTTATTTACCGAGCTGGCAATTAATGAACAGCTCAGCGCACAGCTTGAGGTTAAAAACCTCACCAATACTTTGGGATTGACTGAGGGCAATCCTAGGGACGATTTAAGCCATCAAGAGGCCATCTTTTACGCTAGACCCATTTTTGGTCGCACCATCAAACTTTCGTTAAGTTATCAGTTTTAAACAAAACCGCTATTATTCGAGCAATTCTATTCCTTGACTTAAAGCGAACTTGAAGTTGTATGCTCCTCTTAAATGAATGACAGTGAACAAACGATAAGAGGTAGAGGCAATGCAAAATAGCTTAGATAAAATCGTCAATGACATTAAAGCCAGCTGGAGCGGGTTAAATTCAAGCACCACAGTGACAGTACGTGAATTGTTAAGCGAACTTACTCAGTCTCCACCGCACGAGCCTTGGCTTGTGAGCATTATGCGTGAAAGACTAGCATCAAAAACACTCTACCAAGACCCTGACCATGGTTTTATGCTGCTAGTCCATGCCGAGGAAAAGGGCACGTACCGCCCGCCCCATGATCATGGCGCAGGTTGGGTATTTTATGCTGTGCAATCTGGCGAAATGGAAATGACAACTTACAAACCCATCACCACAGCAAACGGCGAAACCCACCTTGTATCCCGAGGAACAGACACGCTCACAGCCGGCGATTGCCGAGTGTTTCTACCCGGCGATATCCACGACACCCGCTGCTTAACAGACAACTTCGTTCAATATCGTTTAACCAGTTGTGACTTTAAAGAAGAGAAACGCTCAGGACGGATGATCCAGTATTTGAGTGAGGTGTAGTGGTTTGCCAAAACTCAAGGCGATAGTGGGTTTAAGTGTCTTCGCTGACATTTAATCAAGCTGTTTTGAAGGAGCTATAGCTGCTAAAAGCGAGGAACAGACGGTCGGCTCTGTGCCAAACTCGGATCTTCAAGGCGTGAACATGAAACTTTGTAGGGTGACGCCATCCGACAAAAATGATGAATTTACTTAGAAACAGCCCGATTTACAACGTTGAAAGTCATCGGCAGACGTTAGTGGCATCAAAACTTAACGGTGCGGCGTACTTTCTAAATTTACCTTGTCAAGTTATGCGTTGGCTTATTAGCGAGTATCTCTTTGTTGTAGGAAAAAATAAATTACGCCCTTCACTATTAGCAATGACCTATATTTTGGCGGGCTTAGAGCTGATTTAAATGATAGTGCAGACCTAAAAATGGTGCGTTCAAGCAAAGCTTTGAAAGCTAAAAAATGCTGCGAGAGGGATAGCAAATGCGTTGGTTTTTTGTGAAGCGGAAAGTAAGTAGTAGCGTTGTCTGCCTTTTAAGCAGGCGTGAATTAAAGGAGTAGTTTCATGAAATGTTTGGTTGTAGTGGCACATCCAATTAGAGATAGCTTGTGTCATTACTTATGTTCTCAGGTTGTTGAACACCTCGAATCAAAAGAGTACGACATAAGTATATTAGACCTGTATCAGCGTGAATTTGAGCCTGCTCTAACACACAAAGAGCGGCAGAGTTACTATAATAATTCATTCGATAGCAGTTTAGTTCAACAGGATATTGCACTTCTTACAGAAGCAGAGTCTCTGGTGTTGGTTTTTCCAACATGGTGGTTCGGTTTCCCTGCTATTTTAAAAGGTTGGTTTGACAGAGTTTGGGCTCCCGGACATGCTTATGACCACGACAAAGACTTGGGGGCGATTAAGCCACGACTGAGTAAACTAACAGAAGTTAAAGTCGTGACGACGCTAGGCTCCCCTTGGTGGGTGGACACTTTTGTACTTTGGAAGCCTGTCAAGCGTGTACTCAAAATAGCTTTGCTTGGAGCGTGTGTTCCCAAGTGTAGTTTTAAGTATTTATCTTTGTATAAAAGTGAAAATGTATCAAAACAAAAAGTGGAACAGTTTGTACAAAAGATAAAAGCAAGTTTCTGAACACACAGCTTTAACAAGGTGCTACGGAACAGCTCTAAGAGAAAACAAGTGACACCCATTACTATAATAATTAGTGGTAGGTGTCAGCGATTTACAATCCCTAATCAAGCATTCCCTCCTTGGCTAATATCAAAGCGCATCCATGCGCTTCTCGTTCATTCTTTTTAAACGACGAAAAAGAACGAACCAAGAAAACGTCGCCCCAGCATCACACTTAATCCTCAAATCCTAAGCCGATATAGTGCAACCGTCTTGTAAGGCACGTCCTTGTGCCTGACAAGACTTAGCCAACATCCTGTCGGCACATTGCATATCGGCTTATGCTTTTCGGGTGTGATGGAGGGGAAATCGCGCTGTCTGTTAGTTCTGGTTTTATCTCCTGAAGCAGCTAAGTCGCTTACAAGCACCACAAGAATTTATCAGCGCCTTGTGTCTCCCTCATCACACCCGAAAGTAAAGTGCCAATGAGTCATCTCAACGCATGGATGCGTGAAAAGCTGTGACAGGGACAGGGATGTCCCTTACACAGCGGTGACGTTCATATTGGCGATTTGCTTGAGGAGTCAGTGTGATGTTGGGAGTGCCCTTTCTTTTGCATACTTGTTCTTTGGGCATCAAAGAAAAGTATGTCGTAGCCCATGGATGGGCGTCGAAACCAGTCAGGAGGACGGGCTGACTTCACGATACATTTCGAGCTACCAGCCGTTAGCAACATAAACCTCCATGTTTAATATCAAAGCGCATCCATGCACTTCTCGTTCATTCTTTTTAAACGACGAAAAAGAACGAACCAAGAAAACGTCGCCCCAGCATCACACTCAATCCTCAAATCCTAAGCCGATATAGTGCAACCGTCTTGTAAGGCACGTCCATGATGCCAGACAAGACTTGGCCGACATCCTGTCGGCACATTGCATATCGGCTTATGGCTTTTCGGGTGTGATGGAGGGGGAATAAGTTGCTTGTAAGATCTTCTACGATTTTTACGATGAAGCTGTTTGCAAGGGTTACAAAAACTATCAGCATAGCCTCCTAATTAGCAGTGCGGATAGCTTTGTGGGAGATGTATGGACTCCTCCCCCTTATCGGGAGCAAGAGAAAATAAGTGACCCCCATCACTATAGTAATTAGTGGTGGGGGTCAGCGGTTTGCTTTTAAGCGACCATAGTCAATTACACGCTAAGGACAAACCACATCAGAAACGATATCAATGTTGATTTGTGTCTTTGACATGATTATTTCTTCTCCACGATAATTGCAGTGATTGTTGTATCACCAACATTTTTAACTTGATGTTCCCATTGGTCATGCCACATCACGTAGCCATCCGGGATCTCCAAGGTCATGTCTTTTTCACTCGTTGTTATCGTCGCCTTGCCACCTTTTTCGAAGTAAACAGTCTCAGCATTGTGTTTATGCCAGTTATCCTGTTCCCCTGGTTTGAGTGTCATTTTAAGTACAGTAACCTCTTCGTTCTCTAGCAGTAGTTGATATTGGTTTGGAGATGCAATGTGTGCAGCCTCGACCTTCGTGTCTTGTGCAAACGCATTTCCAAACAATAGGACTGAAGTAACAGCAGTAAATACAACCTTTTTCATAGGAATTCCTATTTATGCATACCACGAATAGGGTAGTTGTTTGCAGGATTTCGTATCCAACCTAAGCCACTAATCAATGACTGAAGTTCAGGTCTTACAAACGGGTTGTTTGAAATATCTACTACATGAACTTTTCCTTCATTATTGACAACAAATAGCCCCGGCTCAGCAAATGGATGATCAGTTTCTTCAGGCGATCTTGGAGCTGATATAAACAACCCAAGTTCTTGCATTTGTTCAACAGTAAGACCGTATGCGATAGGGAAAGTCACATTAAGTCTTTCCATATGACTTTCGAGTTGTTCTTTACTGTCACCAGAAACGGCTATCAAATCTACGCCTGTTTGAGCGAGTTGGTCTTTCGCACTTTCTAACTGGTTTAAGTAGCGAGTACAAAGTGGGCAATGCTGCCCTCGGTAAACAACAACCATCTTCCAATCCAAACCATTTTCAGGCGTAGACAACTTTTTAATATCACCATTTAGAAGTTTGGTTTCAATTGCAGGAAAGTCTGAACCTGCATGAAGTTTATTGGTATAATCAATGCTCATGACTGTTCCTTAAAAATGCTTGTTAATGTGCGTTTCGAAACGTTTGAAGTCGTTTTCAACATCTGCGTTTTTCATCACATCAAAGCACGCAAATGTTTCCATTGGCTTCATTCCAAAGAACTTGAAGTTCATGTGCATAGGGAACATTAAATCGTCGATTGATTTCCCATCGAAGAATTCTTCTGGATCATTAAAGGCTTCTTCCGGCGCATTAAAGGTGAGAGACATCATGTATTTGGTGTTGGTTAACGTGCCGCCCTTACCATAGTTTTTCTTTGGTGATTCTGCTGTGCGACCGTCGCCAACGCATAAAGCTCCTCCCATGCCTGCTGTGTATACTTCATCCATATACTTTTTGAATGACCAAGACACGCCCATCCAATTGCTTGGTGTTTGCAAAAATACAATGTCTGCCCATTGATGAAGTGCTAATTGCTCCTCCACATCGTACCCGTCACTCATTGTTACTACGCGCGTGTTATAACCTTTATCTTCCAGCATGGTTATTGCCTTATCAATCAAGGCTGCATTTAGCTTACCTTCAGAGAATGGGTAATATTGGTGGGCATTAATAATTAATACGTTTTTAAGATCAGTAGTGCTCATAAAACAACTCCAAACTAAATTTCAGCAAAAATAAGTAAGAGAGACACTCTCCTACTCAATCAATGTGTGGTATATTTTAGTAACCTGATTTAAGTTATCAATTAGTATACTTTTAGTAACCTAGTTGTTTTTTAGGAAAACTGATGGAAAGTGTCGTAAAAACAGACAGTAAAGGTAGAAAAAAAGTTTTAAATGCATGCACTGAACCCTGTGCTATCGAAAAAGGCATGCGTTTAATTGGCGGAAAGTGGAAAGGTTCCATTATTTATCACCTTAAAGATGAACCTGTAAGGTTTAATGACTTAACCCGTATGCTTGGCGGTGCCAGCAAAAAAATGGTCGACCAACGCCTAAAGGAACTAGAAAGTGAAGGGATGGTTCGTAGAAAAGTGATAAGTGACAGACCTGTCGCTGTAACTTATGAATTAACCGATTTTGGCAAAACCGCACTGAGTATTTTAGATGAACTCAGGATCTGGTCAGAGTCCCATCAAATTTAACAGTAGCTACTTTGAATTATTTAGCACAGCCCAATGCAGATTCTTATTTTGGAAATCTGCTTGGCGATTTTGGCGGAACAAGGCATGTAAAAAACTTGCCACTCACAGTGAAAAAGGCATTGGATAATCATTATCTAGTCGATAAATTTATAGATAACCATACAAAAATAACTGACACCCATCACAATTAGCAAGCGGCGATTGCCGAGTGTTTCTACTTGGCGATATCCACGACACCCGCTGTTTAACAGATAACTTCGTTTAATATCGTCTAACTCATTTATGCTACAAAATCCGTTAACATAAATGAACTAAGGGTCAGATTTGAGCAATGAACGGGCATTCAAAATATCCCTTCGTGTAGTTCACTTAGGCATGGGCTTACATTTTCAAAAAACGACCAATTTCAGACGGGTTTTCAATAGATGGTCAGTATAACTAATTAGTGGTCATATTGAGTACTCTAGTCGAAAATGAGAATATTAAAGAACTGAAATCATTGGTTTTTATGTTGGCGCAAACCTTGCTGTCTCAAGGTTTCTTTAATTTCATAATGGATTAAAAAATGAGAAACCTCGGATATTTTTTGTTTTTACTAATTTTTGCGTCAGGTTGTACTACAAACAATAGAGACCAAAGTCACACTCTCAACGAAGAAAAACACCAACCAAATGACGTTACTATTGTAGAAGAGGTCGTTTTTGAAAGCGAAGGTGTACAATTATCAGGGAGCATGTATATACCTAAAGATGCGCGAGCTGCAGTAGTATTAGTGCACGGCTCTGATCCTGTCCCACGAATGACTAAGTTAGCACAGTCACTGGCTAAGAGAGACTTACTAGTTTTGACGTATGACAAGCGTGGAGTTGGTGAATCTGGTGGCGTTTACGTAGGGCCTCAGGTGGGAACCAATAATATAAGTGTTGATAATTTAACTTTGCTTGCGAAAGATGCAAGTGCTGCGGTAGATGTGGTTCATGGCTATGACAAAGAGTTATCGATTGGACTTATTGGCGCGAGTCAGGCTGGCTGGATTATTCCAATTGCCGCACTCAATAATCAATCAGTAGAGTTTATGGTTCTCTTCAGTAGCCCTACAATCACAACTCTGGAACAACTTAGATTTCAGTTTTATACAAATGGTAGAGAAGACTTTTGGGAAACTCATACTGATGAAGAATCGCGTGAACATACGTTAAATGATCCTGACAGATATGATTTTAAAGCAACGGACCCGAAAATTTCTTTGAATTCTTTATCGATACCTGGGCTCTGGCTCTTCGGAGAGCAGGACATACAGGTCCCAGTCAAAATGTGTATCGAGCAACTGAATAGGATGAAAGCTAAAGGCAAGCCTTTTGAATATGTATTATTTCCATCGCTAGGCCACAATACTAATAAAGCAGAGCCTCTAGATATTGCGATACAATGGATAAAGCAAAATAATTTTTCCCGCTAATTCGCAATTGTTGTTTTGCTGATGTTGATCAAATAGAAGAGCGTAGTTAACTAATGGCTCAAATGTGACGAAGCGGCTATGCCGAGCGTCACTGAGCTCTCTTGCTGCTAGGTCGACTTTATGAGCACCCTAAATGAATCTCCGCTTCTGACAGTTCAAGTTTAGACTTGTCCAGTTTAACGGATATCGGTGTTTAACACCGACCCAAACCTTATACGCTACCTTCTGATTCTATGACCAAAATTCTCGCCTCGCCACGAGGATGGGCAACATGCTCAGTGCCAATTGAAGCATAAAAAATATCACCAGTTTGCAACAGGGCTGATTGCTCAACGCCATTCTCTTTGTAAAACATGTCAACCTCGCCGTCTAACACGACAAAGACTTCTTCACCGTCATTAACATGCCACTTATAAGGTTGATCAGTCCAATGCAAGCGGGTTGTAATACCATTCATATTGGCGATGTCTTTTGCGCCCCAAGCGCGTTGAGCTGTGAATGTTTTGCTTCTAATTATTTCCATGATGCTTCTTATTTTTGAATTGCTAATATTCTCAAATTTTTGCGTTTATAGGCTTTGTTGCGTTTGATGAATAGACGGTTACGTAAGGTAGTGCTCAAAAAATCAAGAGCAGTATATTGCTTGGTGCTTTATACAATGTCCAGTTAAAGGGCTCACAAACTATAAAGTTATTTTATCCAGCATAAGCGCAAATAGTGTTGGACGTTACTGTGATCATTCAACTGAGCGATCGTTTTATCCTCTTTCTCATTGGCTAATGCCACTTTGGCTTTAAATTTAGGTGAGTGGTTTCTACGCTTTCATGTCATGGGCATACAAAAGCACTAATGTACCACCTTGTTTTTTGGCTAGTTAGTTGCTGCTTGAACACTGCAGGATAACCTTTTTCTAATAGAACATTTTCGGCCAGTGTTTCTAAAGCATTAGCTTGGACTATTTCATTTTCACTACGTCTAATTGCATAACCTGAGATTTTGTATCCCGATCGAGCATTTACGGACGAAAATAGCTCTCTAACTCTGACTCTGCCCTTTGCTCCTTCCATCTCAAGTTGTTGCTTTATAAACTCTGCTTGTTCTTTAGCGCTAGCTCCAGATGTCGTACACCAAAAGATATCATAATCCCAATCTTCCCAATCAAAAGAAGGTTTAACGCTTCTGTCTGTTCTTAAATTACTATCTTCTTCTATTTGAAATTCTTTCTCTTTTGCAATTATTTTTGCAGTTTCTTGCTTGATCATTGGTGTCCCGCCTGCTTCTAAAACGCCTAACAAGCGGCTTCTTAATTCACCATCCACCATAACTAAAACAAACTGCTTCGCTACTTCCTGCTTTCGCTCGTTTTTTTCTTCTAAAGATAGCTGAACGAGATCATAAATTTTGAAATTAAATTCTCGTTCGGCATTTATCCTCTCACGCTCATCGCGCGCCTCTTTAATTGCAATATCTACGGCAGCAACCTGCTCCTTTAACTCTCGATCTAAATTTGAGACCGAAAAATTTAAAATAGCTACCATCGCAGCTATTGTGACCGTAATAAGAGGTATAAAAACGTTTTGTAAAAATGCACTAAAAGGTTTCCAATTCACCTTTAAATCCTCCAAAAATCCCGTGTTCCTGTAGTGGGTTCTTGTTTGCGTCCTTTCGAATATCCAATCCTGACGGTACTCTTATTGGCACTTGAATACACCGAGTCAATTAGTTGAGTCAAGGTTATGCTTGTTGTCGGTTGCTTCGACCAAACACCGTAAAGCAAATATAGCCACTCTTTCGTAGTTCCGCTGTCATTCGGTGCCGACGATACTTAATTTATTCGCTTTCGGTCGTAGCAGTCTGGTTGTGCACAGCGAAAATATCACCGAATTCACTTTGGTGAGTGCAGACCTAACCTATTGCCTTCTGTATCTAAAAATAACGCGAAGAAACCGCTTTCGTCTGCATGTGGGGTTTTGGGGGTCAGTATTTTCCCACCACTTTCTTCTACTTTTGATAGGACTTGCTGTAAGTCTTCACCCGCGTTTAAATACAGAGTAACGCCAGTGCTGGAAGGTGCGTAACCTTCACCTTGAACAATCACACCTACGGTAGGTTGCCCTTCGTACGGGAAGAGTGCCATTGTCATTTCAAACATATCTATGGTTTCCATGGAGACCACAAAAATACGGCTGTAGAAATTTACGGCGCGGGTTAAGTCGGTTGCTGGAATTTCAAAAATTGATGCAAAGCTGTGCATGTTATCGTCCTTATTTTCTATGTGGGTCGGCTAGCTTTTGGTGATTAGGTTAGTGTTTACTGGGCTCGTTTAAGGCTCAACGAGTTCGACTTTAAGATAGTGTGGGGAGACAACAATTAATTGTAAAAAAGCGACAGGACTATTTATAGAAAAGCCGTGAAAGCGTCATGCCTTCGTCATCGAGAAACGCTCGCGGGTTTACCCCTGTGAGTGCTTTAAAGTCCTTAATAAAGTGAGACTGATCATAATAATTGCTTTTGTACGCGATGTTGGTGAGATTGTCTTCACGATTTATGAGGAGTGTTAAAGCGCTTTGCAAGCGTACAAGTTTACTTAAATGTTTTGGACTAATACCGACAAGGTCTAAAAACTTCCGCTCTAGTTGGCGCCTTTTGTTGGGATTTGATTTGGTGATTGCATTAACCGATATATCGCCATTTTGTGCAAAGATAATGTCTACCGTTGTTTTTACAATGTGCTCAATTGTCTGCGGGTCGCTCAGCTTGTGAAGGAGAAAGGCCTCTAAAATCTCAATCCTTTGGTTTGTGTTTCGCGCTTGGATGATATCACTTTCAAGCTTTGCGGCCTCATCTGGCTTAAATAGCTCGTAAATCGATGTTTCTTGATTTTTTAAGCTCTTTATCGGTTTCGAAATAAAGTGGGAAAAGGCATAAGGAAAGAAGCTGGCTGCAAAGGTGTGAACGTATCCGGTTGGTTGAATATAAAAAGGTGACACGGTTTGTCCAAGCACCATTGCGCGCGGTTGCAGTATGTAGTCATGTTCTGATGTATAGCGTTTAATATCGTCGCCCAATATAAAGGCCAGTTCAATGCAGCCGTCGGGGACAATGCGTTGCTTTGCGGCATCTTTATCTGCTGTAATTTCCAATGTCCAAAAGCAATTGATAAATGAGGATAAATTTTCACTAGGTAAAAATTTTTTGTAATCCATAAAGTCTCCGTATCTAGCTATGGACACTGGTAAATTTAGCAACCGTTTTATGATCTGCTTTTTAGACGCGCTATACTTGCTACTGACCTTTATTGATATGCTTATTTATCCAATCTTGGTAATAAGATACACGCGTTAATACTGCTGTTGAACCGTATTTTCCTAAAGTATAATTTTCCAAATCGCCTTCAATTTCTCGCCACGCTGCCAATCCAACCAATACTGGTGTTGAGCCTTGATAAATGATTGCTGCGCCGCCGCTATCTCCAGAGCCTATGGTGCCTTCCAACGGTAGCGCATCGGCTCCTTGTTCGAAGGTAAATCTGAGCCAGTGGGCTTTTGCTTCTGTGATCACGTTGTTGTAAACATGCATTTGATAGTCGTCTTGAGTGAAAGCCCAATCTGAGAAAAATTTGGTGACTTGATACCATGCATAGGTCGTTAGGCTTGGTCCCTCAGAGTCGTGCTCTTCACCCGTTATCCCCGTTCCGATAGCGCCGCGACCAAACCCAGTTATTTCCATGCCTAACTCTTCATTTCCCTCATATATAGCGATGGGTTGAATGTGTGTCACAGGCTTACTTAAGCGAATTAATGCAATATCTTTGGCGTTATTTAGCTGCTCCATAAGCGGTGTCGGGTCGCCTTCACTCCAATCACCTTCTACCTTTTTGTAATCCGGATGAATAATGATTTGTGCAATTTGATTTTCAACACCATGCACCATGATAGGTTTGTCTTGATAGTCATACATAAACGTATAAATGACGTGAGCTGGTGCCAACAACCAATGCTTATCAATTAACACCGAACCGCCTTGGAATGGCATATCAACATAAAACTGCGGGATGCTGTTAACCTTATACAAGTCAGGGTCAACATCATGTCTTTTGACAACCGCATGGTTCTGAAAAGAGGCAAACATGAGCAAAAAAATGGCAAGGTATTTCATCATTATTCCTTATTTATTATATTGTTATTATTTCCAAAGTGGCCAATAAATCATCATACTGAAACTTTCTTTTCAATGCATCAATAAATGTACCTATTTTCATACGGCACTCCCTCTCAAAAATATCTGCACGCTCACCAGATTAAAAGAAATAAAAACAAATGGTTATTGTCATGCTATGACGCCAAAAATAGTGCAAATTAGTTGGGAAACATGATTGATAAGAAATTTGACTGGTGCAATCAAGTTTGTGAGGTAACAGCATTAAGGTAAAGTTAATTTATGTGCTCTAGGCCAGGCTATTTGCCGTTTATGCAATCAAAAGCGAGTTGCTTGCAAGGAAATCTCTGAAAGCTAAATCGCTTTGCGGCAACCACATAAAATAAATTGAAAGGAACAACGCATGATAAGGATGATATTTGCAACTTTTCTATTGCTTTGGGGCACGCAGGTTAGCGCTCAAGAGCTTATCTTATCGAAGGTCGTCAAGTTAAAGGTTGACTCACCAATCACTATTTCGCATGTGTCTGAAACGTTAGTGTTGGCGTTTAAATACAGTAAGTTGCTTCACGAAACGTTAGATCCGAAAAGATTTATACCTGCTGTTGATTTATCTGGGCATGAACATCAATTTGTACGGAGTTTGTTTGAGGTCGATTCAAGAATGAAATTGCCAGCTTGGCTCCAGATACTTTCAGAAGAGGTCGCAAGCACCTATCAAATACAGAATGTCCAACAAAAATCTATTCAAGAAATTACGATATTTAGTAGTTACAACAAAGAGGAAACACACGGGATAGTGTTTGTTCTTGAAGCGCAAGTAATTCATAAAATAGAGGTTTTTGGACAACAATCACAGTTTCAAAATGTGATAAATAACATAGCGGCAAGGTTTTAGGGATCTAATAATCAAAGTGCTGTGGCGGAGGTCCAATCACTGCTGCTCAGCACGTTAAGTTACTGGCTTTCGATTCGCTAAAACTATCTAAGGCTTTGCTGTTAATCCAATCAATCTTCTAACCTAACCACACACTTGACCTCAAGTTCACTTGAAGTAGTACAGTCACCACTTATTGGCATGGCGCAATGGTAGGAGTGGTAACGCATGTTAGAAGATACGGTAAATACAGAGGATCAAACTGCTCTGGGAGCCGGACAAAAGCGGGTGTTGTTCAGCTTGGCTGTGGTACTCATTTTGCCAACGCTTGGCATGAGTAGTATCAATGTCTTGTTGCCAACACTTGCTGAGGAGTTTGGCGTGGGGCAGGCATTGGTGAATTGGGTCGTTGTGGCATATTTGCTTTCGCTTACCGCGTTTATTCTTGGTGCTGGCGCTATTGGAGATAGCGTTGGCCGAAAAAGGGCACTTCGCATTGGGATCAGCGTCTTTTGTGTGGGCTCCATTGTCGCTGGGCTGAGCGTAAATCTTTGGATGTTGATTGCTGCTAGACTGTTTCAAGGCATTGGCGCTGCGCTGTTATTATCTCAAGTATTTGCACTGGCAAGCGTTGCGATGCCAAAGCGTAAAGTTGGACTTGCAATGGGGCTACTCGGTACTACCGCTGCGATTGGCACGGCACTGGGGCCATTGCTAAGTGGCGCAATGCTAGAGTGGTTATCATGGCAGTTCACTTTTTGGTTGATGATATTGCTTGGAGGTGCAGCTTACTTTTTAATAGCAAGATTTCTGTCTGATGATGTCGCAAATCCACCTGAGCCACAGCGTTTTGATGTTATTGGAAGTGTGTGGCTGTCGGCGTCATGCCTATTTTATGTGTTGGCTATGCCATCGAGTAGTTCGTTTAGCCTTGTCTTACATAGCGTATTTTTCTTCTTTTCTGTGGCTTTTATCTACTGTTTTGTACAAAGTCAAAAGCGTGCTCAGTTTCCACTTGTGAGTTTGGCTTTTCTGAAACACAAGCTACGCAACACCTCGTTAATCGTAAGCTTTATAGTTGACGCCATCGCGATGTCGACATTAGTTGTCGGACCTTTTTATCTCACTTATGCGTTAGGGCTGAGCCCGGTCACGGTTGGTCTTATTGTGTCTATTGGACCTTGTATTGCTGCTGTCGCTGGTTATCCGTCAGGCGAGGTGGTTGATCATTTTGGTATCGCGTTTGCTATGTTTTTGGGCTTGCTGATGATCCTTATTGGGACAATTAGCTTTGCAATCCTACCTTCATTATTTGGACTTTATGGCTATGTTGTGGCGTTATTTGTGTTAACTCCCGGAAGGCAGTTGTTTCTAGCGGCTCACCATACCTTTGTGATGATGACAGTAGCCGAAAAAGAAAAGGGCATGGGATCAGGGCTCATTAATTTATGTAAAAACTTAGGGCTAATGACTGGAGCCTCATTACTTGGTGGTGTATTTAGCCTGTTGTTGCAGGTAAAGAGTGCGGCCTTGGCAAGCTCTGCACAACTTAATATGGCATTTTCACTGACCTTCTTACTCGCTGCACTGTTTATTTTGGTATCGCTCGTTGCTGTATTTGTGATTAGCCGAAAGCAAGCGTTTTAAAAGTAGAATGCGTATCTCGAAAAATTTTTTCGTCCTTTTTTCAAACTTAAGGTTTTCTTAATTTTCGCTTTTTAAAGTTTTTACATCAGAACAGGAAAGGTGTGAAAACGATGGGCGAAGCACTACAAGCAACAAACTCACAAAGTCGTCTTAGATGGGCAAACAAGACTTGCGGCGCGCGCGCTGAATTGGAGCACGCTATCCACAGTGGTTTTGCCCATGCTTTTGGCGCTGACATTCATGAGTATTATCCCCTTTTAAGCCATTTAAACTACCGTCAAAGCGATTGCTTTTTAGGTCTTAGATTTGCAGCCAAAGACGCATTATTTGTGGAGCAGTATCTTAATCGTCCGGTAGAGCTGTGTCTCTCAACGGTTTCAGAGCGTAATCATATCGCGGAACTTGGCAATTTGTTCTCAACAGGCCGAATGGCAACGTTAAGCCACTTTATTGTACTGACTCAAGCACTGCTTGAGAGTGACATCCGCTACTTGGTGTTTACGGCAACCAAACAAGTGCGTGCATTGATGAAGTTATGCCAAGTCGAGGTTAACAAGATTTCTTTGGCACACGGCACTATCGCCTCAGCTAAAGATTATGGCAGCTATTACCAATGTGCTCCGATGGTTTGTTCGGTCGATTTACATCAAGCCCAGCAGGTGATCACAAACACTGAAATGTATCAACACTTACTACAAGGACTCGAGGTCGAAATCGCGAGCTTAAAAGGGGCATTTTTATATGTGTGATTTCTTAAAAAAACTGCCACATCAAGACAGTGATGTGATTTTACAACAAGGGCAAACTCGTCTCACTTTTGCTGAGGTAAAGTCTTACACGCAAGCTTTGGCAGAGCGCTTTATTGTGATGAGTGGCGAGAGTGTTGCGGTTTCGTTAGACAACTCTATCGCTTGGTTATTGGTAGATTTTGCACTATTACAAGCAAATAAAGTGTCTATTCCAGTACCTCATTTCTTTACCACAGCGCAAGTTGAACACACCCTTGAGCAGTCAAAAGCAAACTGGTTGATCAGCGATACCAAGCTTGAAAATAGCGCTGAATTTTCGGTGTTGGATGTCTATGGTCAAGCAATCTATGTATATCAAACTAGGTGCGAAAGTACGGGAACCTATTTTCCTAAAACGCAAAAGATCACTTATACCTCAGGTTCAACAGGCGCACCAAAAGGCGTATGTCTGTCGGTTGAAAACCAGCTTGTCGTGGCGAGCAGTTTATGCGAAACCATCGCACTTAATCGCCCTAAGCACTTGTGTTTATTACCGCTACCTGTGTTGCTAGAAAACATCGCGGGTGTGTATGCGCCGCTGTTGAGTGGTGGCATGGTTGAGGTAACCGAACTAGCGTCGCTAGGCTTTTCGGGCAGCCAGTTGCTATATCCACAAAAGTTGCTGCAAAAGATAAGTGAAGTACAACCAAATAGCTTAATTTTAGTGCCTGAGCTGCTGCGTTGCCTGCTAAGTGCCACGCAGCAAGGATGGCAACCCCCTGCAAGTTTACGCTTTATTGCAGTCGGTGGCGCGAAAGTTGACACTGAACTGCTACAGCAAGCTAAACAGCTGGGCTTACCTGTGTTTCAAGGGTATGGACTTTCCGAGTCAGGGTCTGTTGTTGCACTGAATACTGGTGAGCAAGATGGTAGCGTCGGTAAGTTACTGCCTCATATTCAGGCACGTATTGTGGCAGATGAGTTAGAGATCAAAGGGAATAACTTTTTAGGTTACTTGGGCGGCGAAGCGATAGCCCAAGATGCGTGGTTAAAAACCGGCGATAGAGTGTCGAAGCGTGAGCAGCATTTTGTCATTGAAGGCCGGCTAAAAAATCTTCTGATCAATAGCTTTGGACGCAATATTTCTCCCGAGTGGCCGGAGTCCGTTTTGCTTGCCTATGTACCTTTACTGCAATGCGTTGTGGTGGGTGATGGCAAGCCATTTTTAACGGCGCTTATTTATACCCCGACACAACTAACAGCAGCTGTGATTGACAACGCCATTGAACTTGCCAACCAGCAACTCCCTGATTACGCAAAAATAAAACGTTATGTGCGCGTAGATGAAGCCTTTTCGGTAGGTAACGGCATGCTTACCGCGAACGGTAGACCTAAACGCGACGTGATTTTAGCTAATTTCGCACAGCAAATTTCAGCGCTTTACTCCCAGAATCAATACGAAGCGGCAGAGTCCGTAGCTTCGGTTTAAAAGGAAAACGACAATGAGCAACTTTTACCAAACCCTACAATCAGAAACGGAACAAGCGCGCCAATATCTACTAAGCGCACCCATTATTCATGATGTTTTTCATGGTCAGATCACCAAAGGCCAATACGTTTCATTTTTACAGCAGGCGTTTCATCACGTAAAGCACACAGTACCACTCCTTATGGCGTGTGGCGCAAGGCTTGATGACAGTAAAGAATGGTTGCGAGAAGCAATAGGGCATTACATCGAAGAAGAAATGGGACACCAAGAGTGGATCCTTAATGATATTGCCGCCTGTGGTGTGGATAAAGAGGTAATACGTCATAGCATGCCAAGCTTCGCAACTGAAATGATGGTGTCTTATGCGTACGACAGTATCGCTCGTAAACATCCATTGAGCTTTTTTGGCATGGTTAATGTGCTTGAGGGCACTTCCATCGCACTTGCCGATGATGCAGCTCGTCAAATTGCGAATAAACTTGGTCTGCCTCGTAGCGCATTTTCTTATTTAACATCTCATGGCGCGTTAGATGTTGAGCATATTGACTTTTTTGCAGGGCTGATGAACAAGATCAGCTGTGAAAAAGAGCAAGCGATCATTATTCACAGCGCTAAACAGTTTTATCGCTTGTATGGCGACATATTCCGCAACATTGAAGCGGTGCCTGCAGGTGTTGAATTTGCGGAGGTAGGCTGATGAAAGCAACAAAACTTGCCGTTATCACTGGGGCCTCTCGGGGGATCGGCCGAGCCATTAGTAAACAGTTGGCCATGCATAATTGGCGTTGTTTGCTGATTGGTCGGGACAGCGAAAAATTAAAGCAGGTGATAGCGGGGTTATCCGGAGAACACGATTATCTTGCTTTGGATATCACCGCTGAGGACGCTGCGACACAAATCGCGAGAAAAGCGGCGACTATGGGTGGGGTTGACTTACTCGTCAACAACGCGGGCATTAACACCATGGCTGGGTTTGCTGAAATTTTACCAACTGACTTAAAAAAGCAGATGGAGACGAATTTATTGGCGCCCATGCTAGTTAGTCAAGCCTGTTTACCACAGCTGATTTCCAGTCATGGCACCATAGTTAACCTAGGTTCGGCGTTTGGTTCTATCGGCTTTCCATATCAAAGCAGTTATTGCGCAAGCAAGTTCGGTTTGCGTGGTTTTACAGAGGCACTGACGCGGGAACTCGATAACCAAGTTGCGGTTAAATATCTCGCGCCACGCGCAACCACAACAGAAATGAATGACGATCGCGCGACAGCTGTAAACCATGCACTAGGCAATCAGATGGACTCGCCAGAAGTCGTCGCACAAGCCTTTATGAAATTGCTCCATAGCAACACCAAACGTGCTGCCATTGGTTTTCCTGAAAGATTTTTTGCGAGACTTAATGGCTTGTTACCAGAGCTTGTTGATAACGCATTAATCAAAAAAGTGAAAACCATCCAAACCATTTTTTCCACTAAGGAGTCATTACGATGAACGCACTAAAAACCTTGTTAGCTTCAGCAACATTACTGGTATTCAGTCAAGGTGCTTGGGCAGCATTTGACGATGATCTTAGCCAAGTCCAAACTAAATGGGCAATGGTAAATTATGAAACCGAGGGCGATGCCCAAGAAAAAGCATTTGAAGAATTGGTTAAGCAGTGCGTGGCATTTGTTGAACAATATCCAGATCGCGCTGAAGCTTACATCTGGCGAGGTATTGTGCAGTCGAGCTTTGCAGGAGCGAAAGGTGGCTTGGGGGCGCTTGGTCTTGCCAAAGATGCGAAAGCTTCATTCGAAAAAGCCATTGAACTTGATAAAAACGCACTGTCTGGTTCTGCATTAACGAGTTTAGGCACGCTCTATGCTCAGGTCCCAGGCTGGCCAATTGGGTTTGGCAGCGATAAAAAGGCGAAAAAGCTGTTCCAAGAATCATTAGCGATCAATCCGGCAGGAATTGATGTAAACTATTTCTATGCACAGTTTTTATATGACGAACGTGATTATAGTGCCGCGCTTGCACACTTGAAAAAAGCGCAGAATGCGCCAAGTCGTCCGGGTAGAGAAAAAGCCGATGAATACCGTCAAGAAGAAGTGGCACAGCTACTGGCGAAAGTCGAAAAAAAGCTAAAAAGAAGGAATAAATGAGGCTATTACTTGTAGAAGACGATGAGCTACTGGCACAGGGGCTCATCGCATCACTCAAAAAAGAAGGGTATGCCATCGAGCATGCGCCGACGCAAAGACAAGCAATCAGTTTTGTTGAATCTGGTGAATTTGAGCTGGTGGTGCTTGACCTTGGTCTACCCGACGGAGATGGTTTGGCGGTACTCAAGGCGCTGAAAAAAAACAAATCGCAAACCGCTGTGCTCATTCTAACCGCGAGAAATAGTCTTGATGATAAAATTGCAGGGCTGGATTTAGGGGCTGATGACTATTTGGCTAAGCCGTTTGAGCCAAAAGAACTGTTTGCGCGTTTGCGGGTAATTGGTCGACGCTTCACCAAACAAGTGAGCAGCACGTTGAGTTGCAACGATGTCGTGTTAGATCTTGCCAGTCACGAGGTGCTTGTAAGTGGTAGCGCTCAAGAATTACCTCGTAAAGAATATATGCTACTCAAGGCGCTGATGGAAAATAGCGGCCGTGTGCTGTCTAAAACTCAGTTAGAATCTAAGCTCTATGATTGGGGAGAAGCTTTAGGCTCTAACGCTATTGAGGTACATATTCACCACCTCCGCAAGAAAATGCCCGATGGATTTATCAAAACGCTGCGTGGCATTGGCTATGTGGTTGGCAAGGGGGCTTAGTGGGCACGAAAAGCTCGCTTGGAGGTGCTTCAATAACGAGAAAGTTGACCCTAATTTTAGTGTCAGCTTTGGTGCTGACTGCATCCATGGCGCTACTACGGGGTTATCACTCCAGCATGGCGATGGCACAAGCACAATTAGACAGCCATTTAGAGTCCATCGCAACACTCGTTAATACTCAAGTTACTGCGACTACCTTGCCCAGTGGTGCGGGTAACAACGCATTTTACTTTTTAGTGCTTGAACACAATCAAGTTGTTGCGGGTAGTGAGCTACTTGCTAAGTACAAGAACAAGCTTAAATATCATGCTGGGTTTAGCACTCAAAATGTGGGGGCGACTAGACTCAGAACTTTCAGTGAAGCGTTTGGCGAAAGGCAAATACTGGTAGCAGAGCCGGTACAAAAGCGTTTTGCACTTGCTGAAGGCATGATTGTCTCAGCAATGACGCCATTGGTGGTGATTATGCCGTTTCTTGCGGTGTTTATTGCATGGATTATTTATACGGCGTTAAAGCCTTTACGAGATCTTTCTAAAGAGCTTAGACGACGTAACCCCAAAGACTTTACACAGCTGGCAGTGCAAAGCGACAAAGCAGAAGTGGCAATCGTTATCGCGACGCTAAATGACCTCTTTCAAAAGGTTGAAGTCGCGTATCTCAAAGAGCGTTATTTTGCTTCCGATGCCGCTCATGAGTTAAAAACGCCGATCGCAAGCTTAAAAATTCACCTGCATAATTTAACGCACGATACTAAGCATCCCAGTGCCATTGCTATGTCAAAAGGGCTTGAGCAGCTAAACCATGTGGTTGAGCAAATGCTGACGCTAGCGCGTACAGAGCCAGAACTGTGGCATAAGCAATTTGCGCAGCTAGACTTAGTGGCATTAACTCAAGACCTGATTGCTAACTGTTACCCGAGAATTGAACAAAAATCACAAAATATCAGTTTAGAAGCGTCAGAATCGACCATAGAGGGCTGCGAGTTCACATTAACCACACTATTTTCTAATCTAATTGGTAATGCGATTAAATACACGCCAATTGAAGGTGACATAGAAGTAAAAATTCAGCAGCATGCGCAGCGGATTGTGTGGCAAATCGATGATTCGGGTTGTGGTATGTCGGATGCGGAAATAGAGCGAATTTTTGACAGATTTTATCGCGTTGGTGGAGATAAACACCCTTCAGGGGAAAAAGGGGCTGGTTTAGGAATGGCGATAGTCAATCATATAATTGCAATTTATCATGCAGATATCTCTTTTGCTCGCAGTCATTTAGGTGGGCTTAGAGTTTGTGTAAATTTACCGAGGGGGCTGGATGCTAAGGACTAAGGTCTCTTCGCTGTCTTTCGCGCTTGGTTTGCCTTTGGCGACCTGTAGTTTCGCCTTGTGGGCGGAAGAAAGTTATACCATTATTCTTAAAAATCATTTGTTTACACCTGCACAAGTTGAGGTTCCTGCAAATCGTAAAGTAAAGCTCATCATCGAAAATCAAGACCCTCAAGTTGAAGAGTTTGACAGTTTTGATCTTAATCGTGAAAAAGTGCTTTTTCCGAACCGTAAAAGTGTGATTTATATCGGCCCGCTAGCACCCGGTGAATATAGTTTTTTTGGTGAATTTTCACCAAATACAGCACAAGGTATCGTTATCGTGAAGGAGCCAAACAATGCTTCTTAATGCGGTGGTGGTGAGCGTGAACCAATTATTACCAGTAACTGTACTTTGGGTACTATTAGCACAATGTACCAATGCTGCTTTACCACTTAAAACGACACTCATCGCGTTGAGTGCGGGGCTAGTCGGCTGTTTTGGCATATGGTTTTTGGGTGGAGAAATAGCCTCGAGTTTTGATTATCGCGGGTTCGAGTTATTGCAAATAGGACTGCTACTCAGTTTATTTTGCTTAATGATTGCAACAAAACGCACCGGACATACGGCACTTGCAGCCTTGGCCTTTGGACTAGCCGTGGTATTGTACTTGCACCATTTGGCAAGCTTTGCGTTCTCTTATTCAAAGCCAGCGGATGGTCAAACCCTCGCTATTGGCACCTCGCTTGGTGTGGGGATCTGTTTGAGCTTTTCTATTCTACTCTTCTTTTTCCTTGATTGGCTGAAGAGTAAGCACTTACCTTGGTTGTTGCTGTTGTTATTGGCTTTACACGGTGCGAGTAAGGTGTCGATTGCATTGGACTTGGCGCTTCAAGTGGACTTAATTAGTGCCGCCAGACTTGAAATAGACTTGCGACAGATTGTGGACGAACACAGTGTTGTTGGTCGAGTGCTGAGAGTATTAGTGGGGTATGAGGCAACACCAAATGCTGCGACGCTTGCAGGGTTTGGAGGCGCGTTGATTACGTTCTTGGGATGTACATATTGGAGAACAGCGCATGCGAAATAATGTTTTACTCGCGCTGCTGGTGAGTTTTTTTTGGATTGTGGCGTTTAGTGCAAAGGCGGATGGTATGGTGGTGGACAAAGTTTATCATCCATACGTTTTACCGCTTGAACGTGAGTTGGAGTGGCGACTACTATCTCGCCAAACCGAGCAAGGGAATGTGTTGGCACAGCGTTTAGGACTTGGTTGGAGCCTCACCGAGACAATGACCATCGAAGGTTACGCAATAGGTGAGCGTGACGATGAGGGCAATTTTGACTTGGCAGCTTACGAGCTAGAGTCGCGGTGGCAATTTGTAGAGCAAGGGCGCTACTGGGCGGATATAGGCATGTTGTTCGAGCTTGAAAAACGCCATAAATTCGATGCCTATGAAGCAACCGCAGGGTTTTTATTTGAGAAGGAATTTGGCCGCACGAGCCTTACCATGAATGCATTTTTGGTGAGGGAGTGGGGTAAGGACATTGAGGATGAATGGGAATCTGAGTTTAGAGCGCAACTGCGCTACCGCTTGTATAGTGCTTTTCAGCCTGCAATTGAAGTCTATGTCGGAGAAGACTTTTTTGGTGTTGGTCCGGGGTTTATCGGATTGCATCGATTCGAAGGTCAAAAACAGCTGAAATGGGAAGCGGGTTTTATTTCGGAGATCAGCCAATCCGGCAAAGATCATAGCTTTAGACTCGCATTGGAATTTGAGTTTTAAGCGCCGCTTTTACTTTGTTTAAATAAAGGGGGAGATGCAGCAAAAATGTCATTAGCTTATGGTGCATCTAGCTGCTAACTTTAGAGTCGAACTATAGATATCAAGGAAACGATATGTATCGCACGCTAACTTTATTGGGGTTGTTGTTCGTTAATAGTGCTTATGCACAGATTGCACTTGAACGCGATATTCAAGAGCACATCGTGGTTGCGAACAAAGTATCTTTGCAGGTTTATCATGTTGCGGGCAATGAACCTGCCGTTGTTTTTGAAAGTGGCTCTGCAGCGCCTGCCATTTATTGGACACCAGTAATGATGGGTCTCGCGCAGCAAGTACCCAATGCATTGGTGGCCTATAACCGTGAAGGTTATGGCAAAAGCGAGCTTAGCCGCAGAGCTTATAGTATTGATACGGATAATCGTAATCTTCGTGAAGTGTTGAGAACGCTTGATATTCGGCCGCCATTTATTTATGTCGGTCATTCATACGCATACTATGTAATGCAAAACTACATCACCTATTATCCAGATCAAGTTGCAGGCTTGTTATATGTTGACCCTGTGACCGTTTACTTCATCGATAAAACCCATGCCTTAGCGCAGGATAAGCTACTAAAACCCTTGAGTACTCTGCCAGAAAATACCTTCGGTGAAGCTCTGCGCCGGGAAACTCAAGCGCTAAGTGAAACCGTTGCAAGTGTTCGGGCGCATCAAGCACCTGATCATATACCGTGTCGTGTTATCGTTGCCCAAAGACCATTTGATCCAACTCAGCGCGATGTTAAAGCATGGCGAGAAGGACAAGAAGCGTTGGCATCACATTGTGATTCTGAGCTAATTATAGCCAAGGGGAGTGACCACACGGTACCTATGAATGCCCCGCAAGTGGTTGTCGAGCAAGTGGTGCAATTAATTCGGGAATTAGAGTCAAAAAAGCCTCTCTAGCTTTATGAATATTTTATTGCAATCTCTATTATTTGCATAGGGTTAGGGGAATAATGTGTTTAAAAAATAGGGTGTTGAAAAAGCCGTGAAAAAATATTGATATTTGTCATTAGCAAGTCATATTGATGATTAAAAATACATTGACTTAGGGCGGAATCCCTATATGATGTTCATAGACAGAATTTGAGTCAGTGTTTTAAAATCTCCATTACGTTGTTGTATAAGTGTTTGCTTGTAGTAGTACCGTCCTGAAGTTTTATCCACTCTACAAATTTAGGTCTATGCGCCCACATGGGCATAGCTCATCAATGCGCAGCATTGGTTTTTGTTTTTATATCAGGATTAGTATTATGTCTAACACTCTTACAGGTACCGTTAAGTGGTTTAACGAGTCTAAAGGTTTTGGTTTCATCGCTCAAGAAAATGGCCCTGACGTGTTCGCACACTTCAGCGCAATCAAAGGTGACGGTTTCCGTACACTTGCTGAAGGCGAGAGAGTAGAATTCACAGTTACTGACGGCCAGAAAGGTCCTCAAGCTGAGAACATCGTTAAGCTTTAATCGCTTAATTGATGAAGAAAAAGCAAGCTAAGGCTTGCTTTTTTTGTGCCTAAAATTTTGCTATTTGCTCCCTCGGGTTGAGTGAATAATGAACAAGCTTGTATAGCGCGGCTAGACAGATTAACCCCTCAAATTAGCATTGTATTTCTGTGTGTCTTGGCGAGATGTTCAAGCGTATTGATCGCCGAAGCATAAATCTCTCGCGATGTTTTATTGAGCCCGCCGCTAGCTGCTGAGATTTCAAATGTACGCTTCATATCACCAAGTAAATTGATTTTTTCGTGAGGATTTTCAGTTATTGATATTGGCGCGCCGATAGCCATCATTTGGCCTGAATCAATAAATCCTCCTTCGAATAGTTCTCGGGACATAGCCCGTACTTCCGCAGCTGAAATGTTGTGAACGTTGTAGTTAGAGGCAATAGTTTGCCAATTATGTTCGGCACAGTTTGCGGTTTGGCTAATGGAAACTTGGGTGTCTTTCTGTACTGCTTCAGCCTCTTTTGGTTGATGCGGGCTATGGCCGCTATAAATTGTTGGTGATCCAACCCTTTGGGTTTGACTAACAAGCATAGGTAATCCTTTATATGATGAAATGCAGATTAATAACTAAGCAATTGTCGTGCCGTACCATTTTGGGTGGCCATTCTTAATTCAATAGCGAGTTAAAGAAGAATATAGAGGACGCCCTACTCACTTTTACAGTATCATATGCCCATGATACACAGTCTTAAAAGTGATACGGTTAATTATGTCTTTACCTGCTTGCCCCAAGTGCAATTCTGAATATGTTTATCAAGATCAAAGTCAGCTAATATGCCCTGAATGTGCTTACGAATGGGATCCAAACGCGACTGCTACCGAGGACGACATTCAAGTAAAAGATGCCAATGGCACACTATTAGCGGATGGCGATAAAGTCACTGTGATTAAAGATCTTAAGATTAAAGGCAGCTCACAAGTCATTAAGATTGGTACTAAGGCTTTGGTAAGACGTGTGCTAGATAAAAAAGACCATGAGCTTGACTGTAAGGTTGATGGCGTGGGTGAAATGATGGTTACGGCGAAATTTGTCAAAAAAGCAAATACTTAAGTGGATAAGTGTTCAGAGGTTATGGAGTTTTGAAACGCCATTGACCTCCGCGAAAGTTAGCGCTCATAAGGTCACTGGAGTCACATACACGCAAAGCAGAGAAGCCATAGATAATGACGGAGCAACGGGGACACCCATCACTATTTTGACTTTGGAACATAGCGAGCATAGTTTTACGGTGTGTAAACGATGTAATAAAGGGGCATAGTGTTGTGGTTCAATAAATCTGGACACTACTTTAGGTGGTATCATTACCACCTGACACTGCTGCGTCAAATACGGCTGTCAAATTTGATCAATATCTAAAAACCAAATCTGACAGATTAACAGTCAGCCTTGTCTAAACTAGGCTTATATTTTTTTCGACTAGATTTCTGCAGCGACCACCGAAATCTCAACAAGCAATGCATCACGGGCCATGCTCGCTTCTACACAAGCGCGAGCTGGTGCAAAACCTTCAGGCACCCAAGCATCCCACACTTCGTTCATTTCTACAAAATACTTCATGTCTTTAATATAAATTGTCGCAGAAAGAATGTGTTTGCGGTCGCTGCCTGCTTGAATAAGTAGCTCATCAACTTTCTCAAGCATGGTTTCGGTTTGTTCCTTAATTCCTTGTTCTGCGTCTTTACACACTTGGCCACATAAATAAATAGTACCATTATGTTTTACAATACGGCTCATTCGTTGTTTGGTGTCAATTCGTTCAATCACTGTTTTTCCTTTCTAATTGTTACTGTAATCGGTAGGTATAGGCTGAAATGTTATCTTTTTTTAATAAGATGAGCTACATGCTTGGTACTGGTTTTTATGAAAAGCAGTGGCGGTTAAGTACTACCCATACAAACCAAGATACATGGGAGAATTTTGAATTAAAGCAATTGGGTTTAGCTAGAGTTCCAATACCTTACGATAACTTTCTGTTTTACTTACTTTCGCAAACGCAATACGTAATCGTTCGACAATGTCGGCTGGTAACTGGTTGTTCGTTGCAAGGTAACCTTTTACCGAGAGTGCTTCCACATCGTATAAAAAGGTAAAGTGGTCGGCTGGAAGGTTAAGTTCCGTGGCCATGGTTTTGATATAACGCGGATCATCAATCACTAAATCAACGCGATTTGCAACGAGCAATTCATATGACTTTTCGATGTCGCTGGTTTGAACAAAGTTAAACCCTAGTGCTTTAAGTGTGCCTTCGGCGATATCACCACGCTGAACTGCTATTTTGTATTGTTTAGCATCCTCAAGTGATTGAATTTTTATGTCCTCACGATAGCGATTGGTAACAAACCCTAAATGAAACACAGCAACAGGACCAATCCAATGAAAGCTGTCTTCTCTCGCGGGGGTCTTTGCGATGCTATAAATCAAGGTATGTTTGTCATGCTGCGCTAATTTAAAAGCTCTAGCCCAAGGGTAAATAGAAAACTGTCCCTCGAGTTCCGCCGCTTTTAAAATCGCTTTGACCAGATCGGTACTTGAGCCTGCAACTTGGTGATTTTCTATGGTTTGATTGGGTGGAGAAAGTTCCGTAACAATCTGTAATTTCGCCCATAAGGGCAACGGGCTAATCAGCAAAATAAACAGTAGTAGACGTCCAACAACAGCATTCGTCATTACCAAAAAACTCCACACGTTAATGCGTTAATCTATATTTAGCATAGATGGATTTTATTTTTCCGTCATTAACCATTCGTCGCAAGGCGATATTTATTTCCGTTTGTAACTCAGTTAAATGAGGCTGCAAGCGCATATGTACAGGTAATCGGCTGATTTCATAGCAAGACTGAAATTTGCGATACTTTGGTTGTTGTGAAATATAGTAGTCAGCTGTCACCGAACCAATCATGATGTAGTCTAAACGCTCATGTTCAAGCTGTGCTAGCAGTTCTTTCTCCGATACATTTTCATAAACAACTATCTTGTCTTCACCCAAGTGCGCTTCAAAATTATCGTAACGATATCCTCTTACTTTGCCGACTAATGCGCCATAAAACTGCTCGGGCCTATGCTTGCCCACACAGCGAGATTGATACCCAAGCAGTACTTCGGTTGAGAAGGCATAGTCGATGCTGTAAATCCCTGGGACGTCTGCTTCGGCCCGCCACGCTTTATTGATCCCAGGTTCAATATCTATTTTTCCTTGGTCGAAATAGCGCTGTCCTCTGGCGACAGAGAGCGGCATAAACTCAAATTGGTGTGAAGTCAGTTTTGCCAACTCTTGAAAAATGTCGACAAAAATACCTTTGGGTTTTCCTTGCTCTTCAAAATAGTAAGGAGGATTTGCACCGTGATAGACCAGTACGGTATAGGTGTTCGCCTGTGCTAAGCCGGTTATTAGCAGCAGGGAAAGCATTACTATTTGAAAACACCGCATCGTAATCTTCAGGCTAAAGTAAAGGTATCTTCATAATATGCATGATTTTTAAGCGATGCAATTACTCCTTTCCTGATACCGTATCGAGATAAATACATGAGACTGATTATTTGTCACAAACTATAAATATGGTGAATACTGCTTATATTGAAAATTGTCGACAATTTACAGCGGGGCTGGTTGACGTGCGCGTCAACCAGCACTATATTGTCTACAACTTAAATTACTAAGACTGGCTAACTAATGATGAGCTTTTTTGACGAGCAAGCGGTTACTTCTTCTGATAAAGCATTCTTTCGTATGCGAAAGGAAATTGTAGAAGGTGAAATAACGGCAGGTTCTAAGCTCAGTGAAATGGAATTGTCGACAAAGTATGAAGTCAGCAGAGCGGTTGTTCGCGAGGCAATTAATCGCTTGGAGTCATGTCACTTAGTTGAACGTAAAGCCAATGTCGGGGCGCGCGTTGTTACTCTCACACCGGAAGGGTTAATGGAGCTTTATCAGATCCGTGAAGCACTAGAAGGTATGGCGGCAAGGCTTGCTGCGCAGCACATGACTGACACTGAAATTCAAGACCTAGAAGGTTTGTTGTCGAGTCAATTCGATGAAGTCAAAAACCAACATTCTTATTATCAAGAAGCGGGCGATCTCGATTTTCATTACCGCATTATTCTTGGCAGTAAAAATGCGAGTCTTATCTCTATGCTAGTCAATGGACTGTACCACTTGGTACGTATGTATCGTGTGCAGTTAGGGATGGCCGGTCCCCGCGTCACCACGGCATTTGACGAGCATAAACATATCGTTCGTGCGATCAGTAACCGCGACCCAGAACTGGCAGAAATACTGATGCGTCGACATATTCAATATTCTAAAAATAATATCGCAACCAAGTTAGCAAGCAATCAATCACACTTTTAAGAGAGAGCATCATCATGAGCGCAGGAAAAAAATTTCGTGAAGCATTAAAAGCCAACAAACCGCTTCAAATCGTCGGTACTATCAACGCATATAGCGCGATGATGGCAAAGAAAATCGGTCATCAAGCTATCTATCTTTCTGGTGGTGGCGTTGCTAATGCATCTTATGGTTTACCTGACTTAGGAATGACATCTCTAAATGATGTAATTGCAGATGTAAGTCGCATTACCTCGGCTTGTGATCTACCTTTAATGGTCGACATTGATACTGGATGGGGTGGCGCATTCAATATTGCAAAAACCATCCGAGATATGGAAAAAGCAGGTGCAGCCGCGGTACATATGGAAGATCAAGTAGCGCAAAAACGCTGTGGCCACCGCCCAAATAAAGAAATCGTGTCAACCGAAGAAATGGTTGACCGTATTAAAGCAGCAGTTGATGCGCGCACCGATCCTGACTTCTTCATTATGGCAAGAACAGATTCGTTTGCACAAGAAGGGCTAGAAGCGGCAATTGAGCGTGCGAAAGCCTATGTGGCGGCAGGCGCTGATGGCATTTTTGCAGAAGCAGTACAAACTGAAGAACACTATCGTGCATTCAGCGAAGCACTTGATGTGCCCATCCTAGCGAATATCACTGAGTTTGGTAAGACAGAACTTTGGAACAAAGCTGAGCTGGGTGAGTGGGGCGTAGATATGGTGCTTTACCCATTGAGTGCGTTCAGAGCGATGAACAAAGCGGCGGAGCTGGTGTATCAGTCTATTTTAGAAAATGGAGACCAGAAAGCGGTACTCGATACCATGCAAACCCGTATGGATCTGTATGATTACCTTGGCTATCACGATTATGAGCAAAAGCTTGATGCATTATTCGCCGAAGGTAAAAATAAGTAAAAAATTAAAGCTGTTCAGGGTTGCTCAGCAGCACAAAATATTAATACCCAGCAGGTAAAAAATTCAGGAGATAATAATATGGCTAAAGTACTAAGTGGCGCGGGCCTTCGTGGTCAAGTAGCAGGAAAAACAGCACTATCAACGGTAGGTAAGTCGGGCTCAGGTTTGACTTATCGTGGTTACGATGTAAAGGAACTAGCTGAAAGTTGTCAGTTTGAAGAGGTTGCTCACCTTATCCTTAAAGGTAACTTACCAAATCAAGCTGAACTGGACGCTTATAAAAGCGAGCTAAAAGCAATGCGCGGTTTGCCGCAGGCGTTAAAAGAAGTATTAGAACGTATTCCTGCTGATGCACACCCAATGGACGTATTACGCACGGGTTGTTCAATGCTTGGCAATCTTGAAGGTGAAGCAAGCTTTGATGAGCAAGGTAAAGTAACCGATCGCATGCTAGCAAGTTTCCCAAGCATTATTTGTTACTGGTATCGCTTTAGCCATGATGGCGTTCGTATCGATGTGGAGACGGATGACGACTCAATCGGTGCACATTTCTTACACTTATTGCACGGCGAAAAACCAAGTGAGCTACATGAGCGTGTGATGCATGTATCACTTATCCTTTATGCAGAGCATGAGTTTAACGCGTCGACCTTTACAGCCCGTGTTTGTGCCTCAACGCTTTCTGATATGCACTCTTGTATTACTGGTGCGATTGGTTCTCTACGTGGCCCACTTCACGGTGGCGCAAACGAAGCGGCAATGGAAATGATTGAGCGCTTTGAATCTGCGGATCACGCAGAGCAAGAAATGATGGGTATGCTTGAGCGTAAAGAGAAGATCATGGGCTTTGGTCACGCTATCTATTCAGAATGTGACCCTCGTAACGAAATCATAAAACGTTGGTCTGAGAAGCTAGCAGCAGATGTGGGTGATACAGTACTTTACCCTGTATCTGTACGCTGTGAAGAAGTCATGTGGCGCGAGAAAAAACTATTCTGTAATGCCGATTTCTTCCATGCATCAGCTTATAACTTCATGAAGATCCCGACTAAATTGTTCACACCAATCTTTGTTATGTCACGCTTAACAGGTTGGGCTGCACACGTTATGGAGCAGCGCGCAGATAACCGTATCATTCGTCCATCGGCGGAATACACCGGCGAGGAGCTACGTCCAGTTCCTACCATTTCTGAGCGTTAATCGAACACTGTTCGAATCTATTCTGGCGGTCGCCATGGCCGCCTGTTCTCCGTCACTGATTGTTGGAAGTTGCTATGAATACTCAATTCCGTAAACGTTTACCTGATTCTGAGCTTTGCTATTACGATACAAAAGAAGCGGTAGAAGCCATCAAACCAGGTAGCTACGAGACTTTACCTTATACCTCACGCGTCCTTGCTGAAAACTTAGTACGCCGCGCTGAGCCTGAAAAACTCAATGATTATCTTGAACAAATTATCGAGCGTCGTCGCGATTTGGACTTTCCGTGGTTTCCTGCTCGTGTGGTTTGCCATGATATTTTGGGTCAAACTGCACTAGTCGACCTTGCGGGTTTGCGTGATGCTATCGCTGAAAAAGGCGGCGATCCGGCTAAAGTCAACCCAGTCGTACCGACTCAACTGATTGTGGATCACAGCTTGGCTGTAGAGCATGCCGGTTATGAAGAAGATGCATTTGAGAAAAACCGCGCGATTGAAGACCGTCGAAATGACGACCGTTTTCACTTTATCAACTGGACCAAAACGGCATTTAAAAACGTTGATGTGATCCCGCCAGGCAACGGTATTTTGCACCAAATCAACTTAGAAAAAATGTCGCCAGTTATTCAAGCGCGCGACGGTGTTGCCTTCCCTGATACGCTTGTTGGCACCGACAGCCACACGCCACACGTTGATGCACTTGGTGTTATTGCCGTTGGTGTGGGTGGCCTTGAAGCAGAAAGCGTGATGCTTGGCCGTGCTTCCTACATGCGATTGCCGGATATTGTTGGGGTTGAAATCATTGGCAAGCGCCAACCGGGGATCACCGCAACAGATATCGTACTGGCGATCACTGAGTTTTTGCGTAAAGAGCGCGTCGTTTCTAGCTACTTAGAGTTCTTTGGTGAAGGTACGCAAGACCTTAATTTAGGTGACCGTGCGACAATTTCAAACATGACACCAGAGTATGGCGCAACCGCAGCCATGTTCTACATCGATGAGCAAACCATTGATTATTTGAAGCTCACAGGCCGTGATGACGAGCAAATCAAGTTGGTGGAAAAATACGCTAAGCTAACAGGGCTTTGGGCTGATTCCCTAGAAAACGTGCAGTACGAGCGTGTACTTAAGTTCGATTTGTCAACGGTGACGCGTAATATTGCAGGTCCTTCAAATCCGCATCGCCGCGTTGCAACTAACGACCTTGCTAATCAAGGTATTGTTAAAGAGATTGAAGCGCCAAAAGATGGCTTGATGCCAGATGGCGCGGTGATCATCGCTGCTATCACCAGCTGTACTAATACCAGTAACCCACGTAACGTAGTTGCCGCAGGCTTGCTGGCACGTAATGCCAATAAATTAGGCCTTGCTCGTAAACCTTGGGTGAAAACGTCTTTTGCACCGGGGTCAAAAGCGGTACGTTCTTATATGGAAGAGGCAAAGCTCCTACCTGAGCTTGAGCAGCTCGGTTTTGGTGTTGTTGCCTTTGCTTGTACGACTTGTAATGGCATGAGTGGCGCACTTGATCCGAAAATTCAACAAGAAGTGATTGACCGCGATTTATATTCAACGGCAGTGTTATCGGGTAACCGTAACTTTGACGGTCGAATTCACCCTTACGCGAAACAAGCCTTCTTAGCTTCACCACCGTTGGTTGTGGCTTATGCAATTGCAGGCACCGTGCGCTTTGATATTGAAAATGGTGTCTTAGGTCGCGATCAAGAAGGCAATCCGGTCACGCTTAAAGATATCTGGCCAAGCGATGAAGAAATCGATGCGGTGATCAAAGAAAGTGTTAAACCAGAGCAATTCCGCGCCGTTTATGAGCCAATGTTTGACCTCACTGTAGACTATGGTGAAGACAACGACCCTCTTTATCAGTGGCGTCCAATGAGTACCTATATTCGTCGCCCTCCTTATTGGGAAGGGGCACTCGCGAGCGAGCGTACCATGAAAGGCATGCGTCCATTAGCGATTTTAGGCGACAACATCACGACTGACCATTTATCGCCATCGAATGCGATTTTAGCAAGCAGTGCGGCGGGTGAATATCTGGCCAAAATGGGCTTACCAGAGGAAGATTTTAACTCATACGCGACACACCGAGGTGATCACTTAACGGCGCAGCGTGCGACATTCGCCAACCCCAAACTGTTAAACGAAATGGTGGTAGAAAACGGTGAAGTAGTACAAGGGTCACTGGCGCGTGTTGAGCCCGAGGGCAAAGTCACCAGAATGTGGGAAGCCATCGAAACCTACATGGAGCGTAAACAGCCGCTGATCATCGTTGCTGGCGCAGATTACGGCCAAGGTTCGTCTCGTGACTGGGCTGCAAAAGGTGTGCGTTTAGCTGGAGTTGAAGTTATCGCAGCGGAAGGCTTTGAGCGTATTCACCGTACTAACTTAATCGGTATGGGTGTACTACCGCTTGAGTTTAAAGCGGGCACGACCCGTAAAACGCTTGAACTTGACGGTACAGAAACCTATGACGTTGAGGGTGAACCAGCACCAGGTGCTACATTAACTCTCGTGATTAACCGTCAAAGTGGTGAGCGTGTAGAGGTGCCTGTGACTTGTCGATTAGATACCTTTGAAGAAGTGTCTATTTACTCTGCAGGTGGCGTGTTACAACGCTTTGCTCAAGACTTCCTCGAAGCGGAAGGCGTATAACCATGAGTCAATTTAAGCCGCAAATTAAAATTCCCGCCACTTATATGCGTGGCGGCACCTCTAAAGGGGTGTTCTTTAATTTAACAGATTTACCCGAGTACGCGCAGCAACCGGGTGAAGCGCGAGATAACTTGCTGCTACGTGTGATTGGCAGCCCAGATCCCTATGGTAAACATACCGATGGCATGGGCGGTGCGACTTCCAGTACCAGCAAAACCGTGATTTTAAGTAAAAGCGACAAAGCCGACCATGACGTGAATTATCTTTTTGGTCAGGTCGCTATCGACAAGCCATTTATTGATTGGAGCGGAAACTGTGGCAATTTAACGGCTGCAGTAGGTGCATTTGCGATTAGTAATGGCTTAGTCGACGCGGATAAAGTGCCAGAGAACGGCGTCGCCGTCGTTAAAATCTGGCAGGCGAATATTAGCAAAACCATAGTGGCGCATGTTCCAATCAGCAATGGGGAAGTGCAAGAGACGGGCGACTTTGAACTGGATGGCGTAACTTTCCCAGCAGCAGAAGTGGTGGTTGAGTTTATGGATCCAAGCGACCCAGATGTTGATATGTTTCCGTCGGGCAATCTCGTCGATACGTTAACTGTGCCTGATGAAGGCACCTTTGAAGTGACCATGATAAGTGCCGGGATCCCAACGCTTTTCTTCCGTGCTTCCGATTTAGGTTATGAAGGTACAGAGTTACAAGAAGCGATTAATGGAGACTCAGCTGCACTAGAGCGATTTGAAAAGATCCGTGCTTATGGCGCAGTTAAAATGGGTTTAATAGGTCATATTGACGAAGCGAAAGTTCGCCAACATACCCCCAAAATTGCCTTTGTTGCACCTTCTAAATCTTATGCTGCGTCGAGCGGTAAAGCGGTGGAAGCCAATACCATCGACTTAAACGTTCGCGCCTTATCTATGGGTAAGTTGCACCATGCGATGATGGGCACAGCCGCTGTGGCGATAGCAACCGCGGTGGCAATTCCTGGCACCTTAGTTAACGAAGCCGCTGGTGGTGGCGATCTTAACTCCGTGACCTTTGGACATCCGTCAGGCACCTTAAAGGTTGGCGCGGAAGCACTACAAGAGTCTGGTCGCTGGCAAGCTAAAAAAGCCGTCATGAGCCGCAGTGCCCGCGTGCTAATGGAAGGCCGAGTTCGCGTCCCAGAGGCGTAGCTCCATACTAAACTAAAGGCTCTGTTCCCAAGAGCCTTATTTTCAAGATAAGAAAACTCCCGAGTTGTTGCTTGGTCGTGAAGGTGTGCCTGCCATTCGGCTTCTTCTTTGATTTCCACCATGCAGACTTGTAATTCATAAGGACGATATGATGTTTGAAGCTTTACTTTCTGTGGCAATCACAACCGCGGTATTACTTGGCTCACCCGGTCCTGCGCCACTTGCACTGGCTGCGACGGGGGCGAGTCAAGGTGTTAAAAAAGGTTTCCCGTTCTTAGCTGGTATTTTGGCAGGATTGCTTGTTGCGGTGATCTTTGCAGCCACAGGGGTTGCAGGGTTACTGGTTAGCCATCCCCAAGTGACGCTCGTGCTCAAATGGCTTGCAGCCGCCTACTTAATTTATGTTGCCTACAAAATTGCAGCAAACAACGCGGCGCTTGGTAGTGCAGGTGCGCAGCTACCGAGCTTTAAAGATGGGTTTATTCTTAACCTCCTCAACCCCAAAGCTTACGCGGCTTGTATCGCTATTTTTGCGACGGCTTCGGTGCCGGCAAGCTCAAACCTAGTTGCTACGGTACTTGCCGCTAGCGTGTGCTACGTGGTGGCGATAGTGATCGACACAATGTGGCTGGTATTAGGTGGTGTGATTTTTAAAACACTGAATGATGAGACCGTACTTAAACAGATCCGAATTGGTTTTGCGTTGACTTTGGTTGTGCTCGTTCTTTACGGGCTATTTGTCGTTTGAGGTTGATGGGAAGTCACAGGCATAGCTTTTAGACTTGAATAGATGTAATAATCTGAGTTATGCAACCGTCACTCAGAAAAGCCAATGATCGCCCCACCAGATGAAAACAACGTCCCCATAAGTGATATCCGTGTTGAATTTTCGGACTCGGCATTTGCTTTGAGAACGTTAAGAGCGGGTGAATATCAACGGTTGGAGCGTCTGTTTTCGTTTAGATATGGTGCAGAGTACGATGCCGAAGAGTTATTAAAGTTACGACAACAAAAAGTGCTAGTACCTTTTTTACAAGCAGCTGAAGATAAGTCAAAGCACTGTATTTGTGTGCGGCAAACTCAAACGCGCGAAATGCTTGGCATGATCTTAATTACAGTCGATGACTCAGCGGCCAAAAAAGTATTGGTAGAAGAGAGTTGGTTTATTCACGATACTCTGTTCGACAAGGTGTTTTGTTTATTCGTGACAGAGTATTTGAATACTCTAGGCTTCGCTTTGGTTGAATTTAGAGTCGACGAGCGTAATGATTTAGTACGCCGGTTGGTTGAGCAACTTGGTGCGCACTTTGACGGCATATTACGTCGTGAAGGTGTTTATCGGAACGAGTGCTTCAACCTTGCTGTGTACTCTATATCTCAGGAAGAGTGGCAGTGCGTTGTTCCTCTGTATTCTATTTACAAAGCATTGCCACAATAATAGGGAAGCTTAAAGTGTGCATTTATGGAAAGTAAACCAAAGTATCGGCTGGGTCCGTTAGCGCGACTAGCTCGGTAACTTGATAATGATGCATGTTCCGGAATTAGATTCTGTTTCACACTCAATTACGCCATTAAAATACTGAGTGACAATTGCGAGTGCAACACTTAGCCCTAAACCCAAGCCTTTTTGGGTGCGATTACCGACAACAAATGGATCAAATACTTTATCTTTGATTTCATGTGGAATACCGCTGCCGTTGTCCGTGACTTTAATCGTATATCCAAGTTTTGAGGCTTGAGCTGATATAATCACACATGGGCTTTGCATTGAGTTATCAGCAAAGGCGTGGTAAAACGCATTTTCTATTACAGGTTGGAAAACCTGCTGTAACAACCTTTCAGGCGCGGTGATAGCAAGTGCTTCGGGAATATCTAAGGTAATATCAATATGTGGGTGTTGATTGGCAAGCTCACTCACACATCGTGTGATAAGTGGCTGTAAGTAAACAGGCTTTACTTCTCCTTCAAATCCAGTATTAGTGATGATTTTGAGCTTGTCGATAATACCTGTGATCCGCTCGGTACTATTGACGACGAGCTTGGCACAACTCTCGATATTTTCTATCGAATGCAATAAAGCAGACTTGGCGATTTCATTTTTATTGACCCTTTGTCTTACTCCTTCGACAAGCAATAGTTGGTTACTGGAAGCGGTCATCGCGACGCCAATCGGCGTGTTAATCTCATGGGCAAGTCCTGGGATCAATCGCACCAACGTTGCTGACTTTTCGGCGTTTATCAGGCGCTTTTGAGTCTCACTGAGTTCACTGATCGCGTGATTAAGTGCATTGTTTTTTTCTATTAACTCTTCAGTTTGGCTTTTTACCTCCGTATTTAGATAATCAATAATACTTTTACGGATGGCCGAGCGAGAGTTGTACAACGCGATGAGGCTAAGTAATAGCAAGATAAAGCAAACAAACGCGGCGCCATAATAGGACTTTACCTTTTTATTGCTGCTTGCAAGAAGTGAGCTGAAATCCAGCTCTCTGCGTTCTAAAAAGGCGTTGATGTGCGTCATTATTTGTACTTTACTTTGGAGGTAAGCCTCGCTGTACAAAATATTTAGGGCTTGCTGATTTTTCCCTGCTGCCACGAGTTCAAAGGCTTCACGCTCAAGTGAGACGAGTGCTTCACTTTTATCCTCTGCATTTCGCAACATAGTTAATTCATCCGCAGAAACCCCGTTTTCTAATAATAATGTCAGCAGCGCTTTTGGTGCTTCTTTTTCAAATGGTGCTTGACCCTCTTTGACCAGTAACATGTCCCAATAGACGCGGTGCAAATGCTTAGGGCGAGGGGAAGTGCCGTTACGGATCGTTAAGATCTCATCAAAAAATTGCTTAAACTTAGGGTTGCCCGTGGCGGCATAAGCCCGCGCCATCATGGTGAGTTGATCTGAGCTGAGTCTTAACTCTTGGGATAAACGAACAAGATTAAAGTTTCTTTCTATTTCTTGCTCTTGCGCTTCTTTATTGACGAATGCCAAAAATGTGAACACCACAGAAAGAAAAAAAAGCAGCATGGAGAGCGCTGATATATGGTAGAAGTACTTAAAGCTAAACGACTGACTTGGGTGAAGTATGTTGCTTTGACTGGCTGCCATGTATTCAACGTTGTTAAGACTCGAATACACAAAGTATAGTTAACCTAAGCTCGGAATAACAAGTTGTTCTGTGGCCGTTGTCATCCTATGTTCTGGTTGGTCGTTCTATGTTTTTGTCACATTGCCGAAGTGAGAAAGCAGCCAAATGGATAACAAGTATTTGGCTGCTCGATGGGTCTAGTCGAATGTAAGTACAATCCTGCCATTGATGTCGCTATTGAGCATATCGTCAAATATATCATTGATTTGCTCAAGTGGCTTGGTTTCAATAATGGCTTTTACCTTGCCCTCAGCAGCAAACTGTAAGCATTCGGTGAGGTCTTGACGGGTACCAACGATGCTGCCAACAACACTGATACCTTTAAGAACGGTATCAAATATAGGAATAGGCATTTCCTCTGGTGGTAAGCCAACGAGCACGCAAGTACCGCCACGCTTCACACTGTTAAACGAAGTGGTAAAGGCAGGTTTTGAGACCGCGGTGCAAACCACGGCTTGAACGCCCCCTAGCTTATTTTGCATCAACTCTGCGGGATCGCCCTGCTTAAAGTCGATACATAAGTCGGCGCCAAGCTCTTTTGCTAGTGCTAACTTTGATTCGCCAGTGTCAACTGCAACTACATTCAGCCCCATTGCTTTGGCGTATTGCACTGCTAAGTGACCAAGTCCCCCTACGCCAATAATGGCAACCCATTCACCAGGTTTGGCTTTCGATACTTTTAGTGCTTTATAGGTGGTGACGCCCGCGCAGAATAGAGGTGCGGCATCGACAAATGACAAGCCTTCGGGGATTTTTACCACGTAGTTGGCATCGGCTTTACAGTACTGTGCGTAACCGCCGTCGACGGAATAGCCACTATTTAACTGCTCTGGACATAAGTTTTCGTCGCCTTTTAGGCAGTGTTCACAATGACCGCAGGCGCTATGAAGCCAAGGTACACCCACTCTATCACCAACGGCTAGATGTTTAACATCGTCAGCTTTTGCGATAACGGTACCCACACCTTCGTGACCAGGCACTAGTGGTAATTTAGGCTTAACTGGCCAGTCACCATGACAGGCGTGTAAGTCGGTGTGACAAACACCACAGGCGGCTATTTCAACGATGACCGCTCCTTGAGTAAGTTGCGGTTTCTCAATTTCTTGAATTTCTAACGGTTGTTTAAATTGGTGCACTAACGCTGCTTTCATCTTTTTGCTCCTTGATTGAGTCGATAGTAGCTTAGCAGCTATAACTAGGAACAATTTGATCCGAAACAATGAATGAGGTGAGAGTAAATAACCTGAGCTGCGGATAATTAATGCCTTTCTAGCAGCCAGTTTTAGCGCTAACTGCGTTGAATTCACTTCCAATAGCCAGCTATTGGTGCGTAAATTCGCCTTGCCTACAGGATGTAGGTACCTTAGCGAGAGCAGGACGCGGAAGCGGTGTTTTCCCTAAAACTTGCTGGCTAGACAAGGAAAAAACTAAGTTGTGCTTTAGCAACAATGAGTTGGAACATTCCTTATCCAAACCTCAGGTTAAATAAAAATGGCGAGCATAATGCTCGCCATTTCATTACTTAATTACAAAATGTAGGGTGTTATTTTCTTCTACGTAGCAGCGCTAGTGGTGCAGCTAGTAGTAACCAAAATAGTGAACCACTTGAAGATTTTGATGGTGTCGGCGTAGGCGTTGGATCTGGAGTCGGCTGTTCTGACTCTTCATCCATTAAGTTTGTTACCTCGACCATAATTTTCGCAGGCTCAGATACATTGCCACCGGTATCAGTCGCCACGACTTCAAGCTCAACGCTTTCTAGTCCTGAGTCGAAGTCTAGTTGCTCGCTGTTGGCGACAATGACCTGTCCTGATGAATTAACCGTGATAGCTGAAGAAGTTGAAGCAATAACAATAAACTCAGAAACTGGGTTCGCAAAGTCAGATGCGTATTCAACCTCTAGCTGGCCAATAACGGTATCTACTGCTGTATTTTCCTCGACAGAGAATGACTGATCAGCGGTGATGATTGGCGCTTTCGCTGATTCTTCTGACGGAGAAACAATAACTGGCACCGCCCCGTTACTTGATAGAATCATGAAATCATTGTCGGAGAAAGTTAGGTTTGCTGACTCACCAGGTGCAAGCTCTGTTACTTCATTACCAGCATCATCAACGAGCATAGCTAAACCTTCCGCTTCAGTTGTAGCTACTTCCATTGCTGGTGCTTTTATCATAAAGCTATTCGCGAAAGCTTCATCTAATGAGTTAGAGGGGATAGGCATCCAAGTCTCTTCTTCCGTGCGGAAGCGAATTTTGGCTTCCACTCCAGTTGCGATCTGCTCGGCAGTAAGTCCAAATGCATCGGCACAACTGCTCATGGTGACGAAATTATTACCTGATGCAAAGTTAATATTAGTAATAAAACCGCTTCCTGAACCATAACCATGAGTAAATGAGATAGCGCTACCAGATAGGAAATTGCCAAACCATTCTTGCTTGCCGTTTTGAACAGTTACATCATAAGTGCCATCTGGCGATGTCTCACCTTCAGCTGGCAAATCGAAATCAGCCATAAAGCCACCTTGATAAGTGTGGATAATAGGTTGATTAGTAACCATGGTCGTGAATAGCATGTAACCGGTATCACAAACGCTAGTTGGAACTGAAGTTGTTTCTACAGAAGCACCGATTATATCTAAACGTTCGCTATCACCTGTTTCATCTTTTGCAACAGTTGGAGCGAAAAATGGCTCTAAAGTCGCAGCGCCAGTATTGGTTAATACGTGTCTAGCACCTTGGTCATCAACGACAGGCATGACTTTAGCATTCGCGGCGGCTTTTGGTAGCACATGATAAACCAAGTGCAGCGCTTTTGCGTCGCCAGACATAAAGTTCAATGCACCATCAAGCTCTAACGTTGTAAGGTCGTGTGTTGCATCCAAGAATGCCATGTTGGCAGAAGTTAATGTCCACTCAGGCAGTTTAGTTGGATCTATAGTTGCTGTGACGTCAAACGAGATGGTTTGTCCTGCAGGAACGGTGATCGACTCAGGAAAGGCCATACTGAGTGCACCACGCTCTGCGTCGTCAGCAAATCGCTGCTCATATGCCAATGTATAGGTCTGTTCTTGATTCGAGAAGTTTTTAACGACTACCTTCTTGGTGATAGATGAAGTTTCAGATAGTGACACCAAGCCAAATGATAGCGCTGCTTGCATCGTATCTTCAGCCCATGCTGCAACTGGAAGGTTTGCCGCTTTTTCAACATCTACAAGACCTGAGCCGATAAAGCTGATTGGCGCAAGCGCAGCATTTGGGTTTTGCGAGCGAGGCTCCATGGTAACATCTAAGTTAGCCGCGTTCATTAATGTTGCTTTTAGTTCAAAACCATTGCGATTTGGTAGTGCTTCTTTAAGCATACTCATGGCTCCAGCTGTAATAGGGCCAGAGAATGAAGTTCCACTTGCTGGAGTGAGTCCATCACCAAGGCCTGGATGTGCAGTCATAATGCTAACACCTGGCGCTGTGATTTCAGGTTTTAACCTTCCGCTGATAGAAGGTCCACGAGAGGTAAATGACGCGATCATGCCTTCTTTTAGAATGATTGTGGCATTCACATTATAGGCAACATTGTTTCCAGCCAATAACTGTTGTTTAAGTGCTTTACCTTGGCTGTAGCTCAAACCAATAGTTGGGATCTCAATACCTGGAGCACTGCCTCCAGGCTCTGTTGGACCACCACCTTCAACATTATTGGCAATCATAACCAATTTAGCGCCCTTCGCTTGGGCGTTTAGCACTTTTTGGGTGAAGTTACATGCACCGCGGTCAACGAGGACAGCTTTGCCCGTAAAGTCGACCTCATCTGCAAAAGGATCACAAGCAATAGATGTTGCATCTCCGCGGTCGTTCTTTTCAGTCTCAACAAATGCTAGCGGGGTTGTGTCGCTACTAAATTCAAACTCTTCAAAGCCCTCAGGGTTAAAACTTGCCGCACCAGCTTCAGTCGTTTCGCCCATCAAGGACGCTAAAATGTGCTGACCTTTTATGACAGAGTGCTCCATAGCACCAACAGAAAGTGCATTATCTGTTGTACTTGGGCCACCAACTATAAATGGTGTAGGGCCATCATTACCTGCTGAGATAACAACGTTAGTACCTAGCATCACGGCTTTATCGATAAGTTCTTGAACTGCACCTGCACGATTATCGCCAAAATCTCCGCCTAGTGACATGTTAACAACATCTACTCTGTCAGAAATATCACCGTCCCCATTGGGATCCATTGCAGATTCCAACGCTAAAAGTTGAGCCAAGCCAGGGCAAGTTTCTGCACAGACGGAGTAAACAAATAATTCAACGTTTGGTGCGATACCTGTTACTGAATGAGAAACGTGTGTACCGTGGTTAGTACCTGCATCAATTGGATCTGGATCGTTGTTGATAAAGTCATATCCACCTAATACTAAGCCTTGTGGCCAAGCCGGCGTATCTGCAGGGTTGCTTGCAGCAGCTTCATACGCTTCAACTGTGCCAGGGCCACCAAACGCTTGGTGGGTGTAATCAATACCCGTATCAAGTACCGCAACACGAACTCCTTCACCTGTAACTTCACCAGTGGAAACTAAAGGCGTTGCCTTTATGTAGTCGGCACTGTCTGCCACATTCAATTTATAATCAAATACAGGTAACACAGAATGTACCAATGGATTGTGTAGTAGTTTGTTAACTTCAGCTTCTTCGCCATTGACGATAATTGCATTAGATAGCTTAGACGTTTTAGCGACAACCTGCAGCGTAGGACTAGTGCTAGCGATTGCGGTTTCTACGCTCTGTTGAGCTTGCTGAATACTTGATGTTGCATTTTTGACGTTAATACCAGTAAGGCTTTGTTCTGCAATAGAAGGTGTGTGTAATTTAACTAACCACGTAACGACGTTGTGAGTTGATTTTCTCGCCTGTTTGTTTTTAAAATCGGGATATTGGCTTTGTAAAGGAGGTTTGTTTTCAAAATTATATTGATTGTACGTCGCAGCGGTAACGGTAGAAGAAGATAAAGCTGTCACTACGGCGATTGCGAGTGCTGACTTATTTAGAGTTGACATCGGATTTCCCCATCATACTTGTTATGATTTTTATTTGTTTTGTTTACATCCTGGATCAGGATTTGAACAAATATAGTTCCTTTTTGGGTGTTATTTCAACTTTTTGTTACGGAAAATGGGATTTTTAATTTTTTAATTCTTTTGTCATTAACAATTTCATGACGTAGGATCATTAAGTGGGGAATATGCCTTTTCTCATTGTTTCGAACGTTGCTGAGATGGTGAAGCCAAAATGCATTAGCAACACAGCAAGTTAATTGAATATTTTTATTGCTAATATTTTCACACTATTCTTAAATAATAATTCATTAAAAAGAAGTCGTTAGCCCAATAAATCTTATATATCGCAGGAAAGAAAATGGATCTTAATAGCTTTAATCTCGGATGTTTAGCAGGAATTTTTTCCGCAAATAAGCAGTCTCCTGAATTGACTGTATTGTTTGACGAGTTCGTGCAATGTTTTGGTAAATTGAGTGGCGTTGATACTCAGTTTGATTTGAATGATTGGAGTAGTGTTCACACTGAGTATGGTGTAGCCATTTCCCCTGTTCAGGCCGCTAAATGTTCTCAAGAACAGCTGCGTAGTTTGGTTTTTATGCAGGGCGTAAAAGCAGCGATTGAAGATAAATTGAGTGAAGGCTTATCCGAAGTTCGTATTTTATACGCAGGCACCGGTCCCTACGCCACGCTATTGCTTCCATTGTTAGCACTACGCCCCAGTCTTCCTATAAAAGCTACCCTACTTGATATACACCCAGAAAATGTCGTAGCGGTGAAAAAGTTAATTGATACTTTTGATGTCGAGCACTGTATCGAACAGCTGGTTTGTTACGATGCATTAAAATGGCAGGGTGAAGAAAAATGTAGCTTTGATATCGTGATTTCCGAGACGATGACGGCACTACTAAAAAGAGAGCCACAAGTTTGGATCTTCAAGCATCTATTTCCCTACCTCAAAGAAGACGGTATTTTGATCCCTGAGTCTATCGCATTATCGGCAACATTAAATAGAAAAGGGGAGCAAATACACATTGGAGAGTTTTTTAACTTACAGAAATCTTCGGTACAGAAACTCAGTGGTGGTGACGATACGCTATTAAGTGGGAAGCTGGTTATCCCAGATAGCCACCAGCCAGGAGATGGCTTTAAGTTGCAAACGGATATCGTCGTTTATGATAGCTACGCACTTGGTGAAAATGAATGCAGTCTCAATATTCCGTTTACCATCCCATGTGAAGCAACTAATTTATCAGCTGGCGCTATTGTCAAATATGCATACGTCAATTATGAATCTCCCGAGTTCGTGTTTGAATTCCCATCACCGCCGAGTTTCGTGCAAGATAATTGCCTTGCGCCCATAGATGAACAGGGAAAGCTTGGCCTTGTTGGAATAAAAAGTGTTTTTCAGCATTCTCAGCTCATCAAGTATGGTAAGAATATGGCTATGCCTGAAAATCTTTGGTTATGTCAGCAAGCTTTGTGTGATGCTTTTAATGTTTCGCTTCAAGATTGGCTAGCGAAGCTCTATCAATCCGTTACTTTAGAGGCTTTTGAGGAGTGGCTAATGGAACAAGAATCGAGATTACAGGATAGCCTTTTTATTAGTGAACTTAATTCGAAACTTTTACTTAAGTATAAAAGCGAATGAGATGGTCACATTAGTTCGAGGTGTTTTTACACAACTTCCAGCTTTGAGCGAAATGGAGAATGCGGATGATAATAAGGAATTTATCTTGAGCAATTCGCTGCTTGCTCATCAGCAGTTATTTTCTGAATCCAACATACACTATTTAACAATCCACTCAGGCAGTGAAATAGTTGGCTTTATTATTTTAGCCGTTGAACTAGAACTGAAAAGTGTTGAATTTCGCCGGATTGTGGTTGCTAAAAAGGGATTGGGAATAGGGCAAGAAGCGATAAATCAGATGGAAAAATATGTGTTAGAGGAGTTGCGTATAACGCGCATTTGGCTAGATGTATTTGCTGATAATACACGAGCACAACACATATACCAAAAGCTTGGATATCAGCAGTTCGATACGATGCCTTACGACAATAAAATCCTGTTATTATTCGAAAAGCACTTACATTAATGTCTAAATCAAGTAACGAAAATTATCAAAAATGGTTAGCTGTATATGGGCGGTTAGTGGAGTTTTCACTCGAGGATTGGCTGCTTATGGCTCCGTATATAAAAATCGGTCATATCACAGCCGATACGATGCTATTCGAACAGGGTGAGAAAATCTCGAGTGTTTATTTCTTATTAGATGGATATGGACGTTATTTCTACCTAGATGAAAAGGGTAATGAACGGAACAAATCTCTGCTACAGAAGGGCGGGGCATTCTCTTGTTTATCTTGTTATCTAGAAGAGCAGCCGAGTCCATTTTCAACGCAAGCGCTAACGGACAGTGTGATTGCCGAAATTCGCTATGCTGACTTAGTCACTGTATCTGAGAAAAACCTCAACTGGGGGCGGTTTGTGCGCAAAATTTATGAACAGTTAGTGCTTAAAAAAGAGAAACGCGAAGCGGCGTTACTCCAGTTAAGTGCAAAGGAAAGGTATTTACGCTTTATCACAGAAAATCAAGCATTAAGCCGCTCGGTTGCATTGCGCCATATCGCGATGTACCTTGGGATCACGGATGTATCACTGTCGAGAATTAGAAAAGAGCTTGGCTTAACATAGGTTAAGGCGCAGCAACAAAATTCGCATTATCTTATCTTTAATTTTTGTCCTACAGATAAGGAATAACATCATGCAAAAGCTACTGCCTCCTATTTTACTGCTTTTATTTGTCATATTGATGCCTGTGGTGTGTTGGTTAACTGCTGCACCACATTTTATTTATTACCCTTTCAATCTATTAGGGTTAGTACCGATTGCTTTGGGGTTTGCACTGGCCAAGTCGGGCAGCACGATATTCGCGAAGGAAGAAACCAATATTATGACTTTCAATAAGCCTGATAAATTAGTGGAAGCTGGGGTATTTCAATATACCCGCAACCCCATGTACCTAGGTTTTGTCATTGCATTACTGGGCTATGCTGTATTAACCGGTGGTGCACTTGTGTCATTTTTGTTTGTGATTGCTTTTTTACTTATTGCCGACAGATGGTACATTCAATTTGAAGAAAAGATGATGGAACAAACTTTTGGAGATGCCTATTTACGCTATCAAAGGAGAGTGCGTCGTTGGCTTTAAATTCCAAGCATAAATGAGGATAAAGTGGTGCAAGATATTGATTATTCAAAATCCCTACAAACAATCGTTGGTAAGGTGGTTAGAGTGTACCAATCTGGAGATATGCTTACCCAAGATCATCAACCTCAGCGACTCAATATTGAGTTAAACGACGCGCAACAGGTAGTGCGTATGTGGTGGGGATAGCCCCGCCCAGTTTGTATATTGATTGATGAAGATGGTGTATTTCGTCCAATAATATGACTATAGGTATTAAGATGCATATTGGCCTAGTTAAGGTATTTTTTGTTTTAGCCACGTTCACGAGCCTAGCAGTCTATGCCGTTAGCTACGATGAAATAACAGATATTGATGCGCTGGCGGCGCATTTTGATGAGCCGACTTTTGAACAACACTTTTCAGAGGAAGGTATGGAATTTATTTGGTTTTACTTTAAGGATATTGACCACTCTTTTTTGATTAATACTGAGACTGGAGAGGTCTGCCATCATTTTAAAGGCAAAAAGAGAGAGTCTTGTTTTCCGGCAAGCTATTTTGAGTAAATCTGTGTGAAGGAGCAGCGATGTCACACTCTAGTTGTAATTTAGTCCAGTCCCCTTGCATCAGAAAGTGTTGTTTGGATGATAAAGATGTGTGCTTAGGCTGCTTTAGAACGTTGGACGAAATCACCGGCTGGACAAGTTACAGCGAAGATGAAAAGCTCAAAGTCTTAGCGCATTGCACGAGGCGCAAACAGCAACATACTCAAAAATATAAAGGAAATTAAATGAAATTGGTAATTGGGACCGAATCAACTTGGTCATTAAGAGCGCTGTTATGTGCGTCTATCCTAGATATTAAGTTAGACATTGAACTTATCGATTTGACTTCTTGTGATGACAAAGCAAAGTTGGCCAATGTATCGCCGACTAAACAAGTACCAGTTTTGCTCGTGGAAGGTCATGTCATTACTGATTCACTCGCGATTGCAGAGTTCTTCAACGACCTTAGTGAAGGCGGTTTGCTGCCACAAGACCCTTATGAGCGTGCACAGGCACGTAGTCTTGTCGCTGAGATGCACGCTGGCTTCACTGCGCTACGCTGTGAATTACCTTTTTCTTTCACGCCAAATACGTCAATAAATTTGTCGGATGCGGCAAAGCGCGAACTAAAAAGGGTAGAGACTCTTTTTGCTGCGGCTCACTCCCCATTTATGTTTGCAAAGCCAACTATGGTCGATGCATTTTATGCTGTGCTTGCTTATCGTTTATTTAGCTACGGTATTCAATTGGCGCAGCCCGCAACGGAATATCAGAATGAATTGGTTGCATGGCTTGAAGCTCGCAGCGTATTGCACTTAGTGCATCCGTAGTTTTATAGTGAATGCGAAAGTACCGTATGAATCTTGAATTTAAAGACTAAGCAAAAGTCGAAGTGCCAAGTTACGCAAAGTAATACTGCTTAATAGTGTGTTATTACCAGCCACAGTACTTGGTTTTGTCTACCTGCCAGACTTACTCCAAGCAAACATTAATGGTGCTGGAAAACTCATGGCTGCCGTGGGGATGGGGCCAGCTATTGCATTGGTTTATAGCATTATTATTGGTGTGGCGGAGCAACAGTTTGCCCGGTTTGATAACCAAGGTATTACCTTTGGTGGTCCTGTCTCTGGTGAAACCTTTTGCAACTGGCTCGGCGTGCGTGAGCTGACATTGAGCGACGACCAAACAGCGTTGCACGTACAGAGTTCAGGCTTGAATACTACGGTGATGTTTCCATTAAAAAAATATGGAATTTCGCTCTACGATTATCAGCAAATACAAATGTTTCGCTTTCGACACAGTTATTAAGTTGTTAGTGTCTCGATTTCGACACATGTTTTATCGAGTACGAACTCAGCTCTACTGTATTGTATTGATTCTTATATAAAAAATATTTGGCCTAAAATTTGATTCATCATCTGTATTCTCAAAGTGGAGTACAGAGTATGGATATAAAACTGGCGAAAACAAAGCGCATGCCGCTTAAGAAGCTCGCATTGCTTGTTATTGTGCTACTTGTGGTCGGTTTGGTGTTTTTTGCCAAAGCATATACCCAAAGTGCATCAAACGTGGTTTTCCAAGAAGAGTTAATCGTTGCTAAAGTTCAACAGGGCGAGTTTGAACTCAGTGTTAAGGGACTTGGCAGTCTTGCATTGGAAAAACGCCATTTGGTTACCAGTAGTAGTGGTGGAAAAGTAGTTGAAGTGTTGGTTAAACCGGGTGAAATGGTCACTCAAGGTACGCTACTTGCTCGGCTTGAAAACCCATCACTGCGCGAAGCGCTCATTCAAAAACATAGCCAACTTACCAAAATTTCAGCACAACATGAGGCCGAACTTGCAGAATTAAAGGCCAAAGTGCAAGAGGCCCAAACCGCACATCATGATGCTTTGCTGGCTTATAAAGCCGACAAAATTCAGTGGCAGGCGCAAAAAACCTTAATAGAAAAGGGCAATAGCACTATCTCTATGCTTGATCATCAACGCAGCGAGTTTGCAATGCAGCGTAGTCAAAAGCAAGTGGAGTTACAGCAAGCTAGGGTTGCCACTCAGCAAGAAGTGCAACAGGCAAAAGCCAAAGCGCAGCTGGCTGAGCAAGCAAGTCTACGTTCCGAAATAAAGCTACTTGAAGAGAATATTGCTGCACTTGATGTGCGCTCGCCAATTACTGGACAAATTCAGGATGTGCTGATTGAAGTGGGCATGCAATTGTCTAATACCAGTTCGGTTGCAGAGGTGGCAGATCCGCGTTTGCTGGTTGCTAAGATAAACATCGCAGAACTAGATGCGCCGCATGTACAAGTTGGGCAGTCGGCTACAATCGATACTTACACTTCGCGTTTTAACGCCATCGTAAAACGCGTTTCCCCAAAAGTCACCAATAGCCAAGTTGAGGTAGAGCTGAGCATTGAAGGCACTTTGCCAAGAGAAGCCAGAGATAAACTCAACATTGAAGGGGTTATTGTAACGAGCCATAAGGCCGAGGCGATATTCGTCGCAATGCCAGCCAATGCTGTTGCAAATAATCAAGCGAGCGTGTTTGTTGTTGATGAGCATCTCGCCACGAAAAAAACGGTTAAATTTGGTCAGCGTTCGGTAAACTACATCGAAGTGCTTGAAGGGCTTAATAAAAATCAAATTATCATTATTTCCGATATGGAAAAGTATACTCAAGATAGCCAAGTGCTAGTGCGTTAACAGGACATCATTATGAACTCAGTCATTCAACTTAATAATATCGAAAAGCGGTTTCAGACGGACGAAATTGCAACTCAAGCGCTAGACGGCATTAATCTCGTAGTAGAGCCCGGCGAGTTTGTGGCTATCACGGGACCGTCAGGGTGCGGCAAGTCAACGTTACTGTCAATTTTGGGCTTGATTGATGAACCAAGTAACGGCGAGTACTTTATCAGTGGTAACCAAGCATTTAATTTAAGCTCGGACGAGCGTGCTCATATTCGCGCTAATCATATCGGTTTTATTTTTCAGGCCTTTAATCTTATCAGTGATTTAAACGTGCTCGAAAATGTCATGTTACCGCTGACTTATATCGGCGGCATTAGCCAAAAAGAAATGGAGCAAAAAGCCAAAGACGCGCTGGCGATGGTGGGATTAGAAAACCGCATCAATCATTTTCCTTCTCAGCTTTCAGGCGGTCAGCAGCAACGCGCTGCAGTTGCAAGAGCCTTGATTAACTCCCCAGATCTCATCCTTGCCGATGAGCCGACCGGTAACTTGGACTCAAATAATGCCCAGCAAGTGCTAGGGTTGTTAAGCGATCTTCATGCTGCTGGAAAAACGATTTGTATGGTAACGCATGATATCGAATCTACGACTTACGCTAGCCGTGTTATCTCTATGCTAGATGGCACAATTTTAAGAGACAAAAAGCAGCTTGAGCGCGCAAGCAAAGTCGTTGGAGCTTAGTATGGGATTACTTCTAGACTTTCGTTATGCACTGAGAAACATCGCCAAATCAATGCGCTTTACGTTATTGATGATGTTTATCATGGTTGGCAGTTTGACCATATCTTTGATTGGTTTTAACTATATTTATACGGTGGCATTTTCACATAGCCAAGTGGGTAGTGGCAGCCCAGAAATCAGGATCTTTAAGGTTCGTAACCCTATCAGCATGCAAAATCGGTTTGAATACAGCATGCTGCCACAACTACGAGAACTTGATGAAGTTAAACAACTTGAGGAGTGGCTTTATATTGCGCCGGCGAGTGTTTGGGTAAGTGACGCTGAGCGAGGCAATCATTATCGAGGCTCCTATGTTGATGAACGCTTTTTTCAGTTTCTGGACATTAAACCTGCACTTGGGCGATTTTATACTGCTGAGGACTTTGTGGGGGCGGCCCAAAATGTGGTCGTGATTTCAGACTATCTCTGGTTGCATCTATTTCAAGGTAGCAAAGACGTTATAGGGCGCACAATGGTTGTTGACCAAAAGCCTTACGAGATAATCGGTGTGATGCCCAAACACAATAACTTCCCGATATTTTCTAAACTTTGGCTGCCTCTTAAAGGCAATAACACAGCACCTGCTGATACCATCGATATTATTTATAAGATGCCAAATGAGACGGTAGAGGCGAAGCTTGAGCAGCGTTTAAGCTTATTTTTCACTGATTATGCACAGCAACGTGTTAGCCAGTCAGCACTTGAGGTAGATAAAACGGTTCGGGTTGAATCCATGACCTTGGTGGAATACAACACCGACGGTGAAGCGGTATTTATATTTACTCTGTTTATGGCTGGTATCGTACTTATTTTGCTTATTTCCTCAATCAACATTGGTAACTTACTTTTTGCCAAAATCATCGAGAGACAAAAAGAGTCGGCTATTCGGGCCGCGATTGGCGCGAAAAAATTAAGGGTGGTTCAGCAGCATGCTTGCGAGGGCTTGATCTACTGCGTTAGCAGTTGGGTGGTGGCGCTATTATTAACAGATCTTGGTTTGCGAGCGCTGAACTTTTTTATGAATATGATGTTTGGTGGCAAAATGCCGTACTGGTGGTATTGGCAGCTAAATACAGTCACCATCTTGGTGTCACTACTGCTGATAAGCTTGGTATTTGCTATTGCAGTGCTGTTACCTGCGGTGAAAACCGCTAACTTTAACATCAATGATGTACTGCGAGACGGCACGCGTGGTGCAACCGGAAAACAGGCGGGATTGATGTCAAAACGCCTACTGTCTTTGCAGGTGACCTTAGTGAGCTTTATGCTGATGGCGTCGAGCACCATAGGCTATGTGATGTATTCTATGGCGGGAAATATTGACGGCGAGACCCTCAAAGGGGTGTACTCAACTGAGCTGCAATTTCAAACTGAAAGCGAGTTTTCGAGTGATAAAGCGGTCGAAATGGCAAGCGCATTGGTCGTGGGAATGACATTGGATCCTGCCTTTAAAGAAGGGCGCGTGTATCAACGTGAGATGGAGCTTGATGTGCTAACAAGTGAGGGCGAAGTTTATACCGATAAAATCATAAATATTGAAGCGGTATCCCATCTTTTTAAGCGCGAATTGCAAAGTGGTAGGAACTTCACGGCACAAGACAACACAGAAGCGGCGCCCGTAGTGATCATTAGCCAGTCTCTCGCACACGCGCTGTTTGGCAGTGAGGAAGTATTGGGGCGCTCACTGATGTTACGTGATGCAAAATGGCCAAGCGCTAAAATAGTTGGTATTGCAGTGGATGAGATGAGCGTTGTTGCTAGCGATCGTCGTCATGAAGTCTATTTTAGTTTTCGTCAATATGCGCCAAAGGAAAATGCAATGGCGGTTAAGTTCATTACTGAGTTGCCGCCAAGCCAAAGTTACGAAGCCTTTTATCGCGTGTTAGGTCGGCTCTCAAGTAAGCTCGAAACCAGCTATATTTTTGATCACTACGACAACCATCGCTCTATGATGGGGGCGTTCACCAGTATCATTTATGTGTTTTTGATTGTGGGTGGGTTTGCCTTGACGCTTTCTTTAATTGGTATTTATGCCATGGGCCTGAGTAATATTAACAAATCTAGCTATGAAATAGGCATTCGCCGTGCGCTTGGCTCCAAAGATCGTCAGATCATGTTGTTATTTATCAAGAAAAATCTAACCCATACCGTTACAGGACTGACCATTTCTGCATTAATTTTCTATATATTATGTTATCTTGCTGTAGACTTTTTCCGCGGTATTGTGCCGTTTAGTGTTATGTTTGGTGCTGGTAGTATCACTCTATTACTGGTATTTGCTGCGGTATGCCTTGCGCTTTATATCCCGGTGAAACGCAGCATAAAAGTCCAACCTGCGGTTAGCTTAAGAATGGAATAATAATTTGAAAAAGGTGCTAATAGTAGACGACTCGCTTGATATTCAGGCGAGTCTGAAGTTTTTACTTGAGGATGAAGGCTACGCTTGTCACGGTGTGGTGACACCAGAGGCTGCATTTGATTATGTCAGTACACAGGAAGTGGACTTGGTGCTCTTGGATATGAACTTTACCCAAGATACCACCAGTGGCAAAGAAGGGCTGATGGCGATTGCTAAGCTCATTCAAATCGATCCGCTCTTACCCATTGTGGTGATGACTGGTTGGGCGACGCTAGACCTTGCCATAGCTGCCCTAAAGCAAGGAGCGGCCGATTTCATTGAAAAGCCATGGGATGATGAGCGCCTTGCTCATAGCATCAAAGTACAAATCGAAAAGCGAGCTGACAGACAACATTTAGCGCGGCTATCTGCTGAAAACGAGCGCCTTAAAAAGCCCCAACACACAGTAGATTTTGTTACGCAAAGTGAGAAAAAGCAGCGTGTACTGACACAGCTCACCCAGTTGGCACAAAGCGATATGAACATCTTGCTGACCGGTGAAAATGGCACAGGAAAGAGCTATTACGCGCAGTATGTACACGAGCATTCAAGTCGTGCTGGTGGCAGTTTTATCTCGATTAACATGGGGGCGGTGAGTGACGAGCTATTTAACTCTGAGTTATTTGGCCATAAAAAGGGGGCATTTACTGATGCGAAAGCAGATAGAGTGGGTGCATTTACACTCGCCAGTAATGGCTCGTTGTTTTTAGATGAAATTGCCAATTTATCTTTGCAGTCTCAAGCAAAATTGCTTCAAGTGCTAGAAGAGCGAAAGTACGTGGCGGTTGGCAGTCACAAAGTCTTGGACAATACTGCGAGGATTATTTCTGCCACTAACTGCCAACTCAATGAAGCGATTGCCAATAATCAGTTTCGCCAAGACTTATATTATCGATTAAATACGGTGGAAGTAGAAATACCGCCATTAAGAGCGTGTCCAGAGGATATCTTGCCATTAGCAGAGCGCTTTTTAATGCGCTTTAGTCATGATTATAAAAAACCATCACCGAGCATTATGCCCTGTGCTGCTAAAGCACTGAGTGTATACGATTTTCCAGGTAATGTGAGAGAGCTTAAGCATATGATGGAGCGCGCGGTGTTTACTTGTTCAAATGCTCAGATATTTGCCAGTGATTTGGCGCTCAACACTACACCGTACTCAGCGTTGCAATCGATGAATACTGCTACTGCGAGCGCATCAGAAAATCATGATTTAACGCTGGATGAAATTATTGAGCAAGCACTCTTTAAAAGACTGGAATTTCACGGTGGTAACGTATCAAAAGCGGCGAAGAGCTTGGGACTATCGCGCAGTGCGTGGTATCGCAAAATGGACAAATATGAGTAGGAGATAAGCAAACTTGTTTTATCGATTTGGACACTGGCTGTTAAGTGCATTACTACTTGTAATTACTAATGTTTTACTCTTTGTGCACGACTATCCAGCAACACTTATTATGTTGATAGACTTAGTATTTGCACTATGTTTTGCTTTGCTCGCTTATAAATATGGTTCGACTAGACAAAACACCATTAATCTCATTGATACCTTGTTGATATCACTTCGCCAAGGCGATTATGCCCTAAGAGCGGTACACGGCAAAGACGCACAATTACGTTCAACGGTGGAGCACTTAAATGCGCTTGCGCAAACCATGCAAGCCGATCAGCGAGCGCTGGCCGAGCAAAGCGATCTGCTAAAGCAAATCATTGAAAAGCTTGATTGTGCACTTATCGTGTTTGACAGCCAAAGCGTTGCATTTGCCAACAGCTACGCTGAGCGCACCTTTTTTGACTGTTACAAAGACGATGCTTGGTGCTGGTTTCAGTCATTACAAGCTCAGCAAAAACAAAGAAAGGTTTCGGTGATGCTAGAGGGGACTGAGCATGCTTTTTTGCTTGAACACGACAGCTGCTACATTGCCAATAAACCTCACACTTTACTGGTTTTAAAACAGCTCGATAGCATTTTATATCAACAAGAAAAAGACGCCTTACAGCGTTTTGTTCGTATTTTAAGTCACGAGATCAATAACACTTTAGCGCCGATCGGCACGGTAGCGCGCAGCCTTACCAAGCGCCTAAACGGTGAATTAGATATAGAAAGGTTTAGCAGTGGACTGTCACTCATCAACGAGCGCGCCAATTACCTTAAATCTTTTATGGGCAACTATGCCTCCCTTGCCAAACTGCCTCCTGCGCACAAGCAAATTGTCGCGCTCGGTGAGTTTTGCGCTCAGCTACAAAGTATCTACCCGCAACTAAAGATAGTAAGCACAGCCGATCTGCTCGGTTTTTTTGATACGAGCCAAATCAAACAGGTGCTTTGCCACCTCATTAATAATGCTCAAGAAGCGTGCACACCTTCGCCAGAGGTTACACTCAACATCACCTCAGATGCTGACAAATTAGCGTTTACGGTCACAGATACTGGCCCCGGTTTTTCCAACCTAAACGAAGCCGCTGAAGCATTTTACACCACCAAAGCTGATGGCAACGGCATAGGCCTGATGCTCTCTCGCATTATTATTGAAAACCACGGTGGACAACTCAAACTAGGCAATAACTCAAGCGGTGGTGCAAAAGTCAGTTTTAGCGTAGAGCGGGGTGGGAGTTGAGTGCTGAAAGCAGCAAAAATAACAAAGAGACCCCGAGCAAAAGTAACGAAGACACCCAATGTAATGTATTAATAATAATTAGTGAAAGAGCGCAATTATGAAGCGGGTTACAGGGTGAAAAATTAATTAAAAAACAACATTAATAAGGATTGTTTATGATATCACGATGCATTTTATTGGCACTTGCACTGGTTAGTACCATTGTGTTTGCAACTCCACATAATAGCTCGCTTGACCCAACTAAGGGAACTTGGCAAAACAAAGATGAAGATGGTGATGGTGTGTTAGACGAGCATGATGAGTTTCCATTCGATGGTCAACGCGCTCGTTATCCCGAAATCGTCGAGATTGAACCTAATGATAACCCTAGCAATGCGGTAAAAGTTGCGCATCAACTTCCGTTTAAAGTAAAGGGGGTGATTTCAAACGCGGGTGATAATGGTGATTTGTACCAGTTTAGCGCAAAAAAGGGCGACTATATCTCAGCTCGCATTATCTATAGCTCAGATAATTTTAAGCCCAAAGTGTATTTTTCTGAACAAGGTGGTTTGGTGATCAACTCATCGCAGATCCATACCCATAGCGCACTCAAAATGGCGCATATCCTGACTAAAATACCCCATGATGGAAAATTCAATTTGAGCGTCATTGATGACTTGTCGGGTGGCGCGCCGGACTATTCCTATGAAATTTACGTATTTAAAGATAATGACACCGATGGTATTGATGATCATGCCGAATATGCAATTGGTGTTGAACCAACTCGTATTGATACCGATAGGGACTCTGTTCATGACTTCTATGAGTATTATGTAAAGCAAGGTACTACACTCGATGAGGACAACAACGGGGTAATTAATTTATTGGACTTAGACAGTGATGGCGACGGCATTAGTGATAAGCACGAAGGCTCAGGAAATGCAGATCAAGATGATAAATTAAACTTTTTGGATCTTGATTCTGATAATGACGGTATAGCGGATGCCGACGAAAAACTCAATACGAAAGGATGGCCTGAAGACTCTGACAAAGACGGGGTTGAGGATTTTATTGATCTGGATAATGATGGCGACAAAGTTTTAGATATTTATGACGCCGAGCCATATGAGCGAGTGCGAGGCTTTAAATTAAGTGATTCACCGAGTGTACAAATATCCTCTCAAGCTGGCTATTACAATGGCTATTCATTGCCTCGAATTTATCGTATCGGCGATAGTGTTGTGTTTTCTGGAGATGACTTTGCCGGGCTGGAGAACCCAAAAGTGGTTATCTATAACGGTGAAGAAATTTATAATATCGCGCCAACATCACACACTAACTCAGCGCTAATCTTTGAACTCAATCTACCATTTCGCAAATATAAGGCATTTATTTACACTCGAAATAAGCGTTCTAATGAAGTGCGATTAAGCCCATACAAAGCGGGCTCACCGTTAATATTTGGATATGCCTCAATCAAAGTTCAAGAAGGCGAGCAATATGAGCTTAAGGGAGTGGGGTTTGATGATAAAACCCGTATCACAATGGGAAATAAAACTCTTGTTCCTTCAACTCATACACCATCTAGCCTTACATTTACGATACCAACCGGTATAACAAAAGGCATATTACAATTAACGAATAATGTTGGAACGAGCAATAAGGTTCGGTATCGGCTGCAAGCACGCTAAAAAATAAACAATAGCAGACTAAAGAAGATTAAAACACCCACCGCAAAGATAGAGAAAAAACGGTTCAAGTTTGTCGTGGGTGTCAGCCATTATCTGCTCTAATAAAGGAAAAAAGATGAAATCTAGGAATGGCATTATAACGTGGGGCTTTGTTATTTTGTCCCCGTTGGCACATGCTGATATCAGTTATATTGATAAAACTCATATATTGAATACGCTTACAAATAACATTGAGCAACAATATGTTGAAGTAAAAAAGATAGATAAAATTTCAGACGCTCTTACAGAGCTCAAAGCAAGTCCTGCATTTACTCATAGTCAGTCACAAGAACAGTTTGCCTCGCTACTAACCGCAGAATTGCAAAAGTTTGACAAGCACTTTACTGTGCAATGGCGAAATCCAAATGAAAGCCAGAATAATAAAACAAAGCGTGAATCTTGGTTTACCAAATTAAGTCGGAAAAATTCAGGCTTTAATCGTGTTGAAGTACTCGATGGCAATATAGGTTATGTTGACTTTTGGGGGTTTGATGAATTATCGAAAAACTCAAAAAACATAGCAGAAAGTGTAATGGGATTTGTATCTAATGTAGATGCTCTTATATTTGACCTTCGTAATAACGGGGGCGGCAGTGCTGAAATGGTGCAGTTTATTAGTAGTTATTTTTTAAAGCCAAACACCCATTTAAACAGCATTTATTGGCGAGCGACTGACTCTACTCGTGAATTCCGAACTTTTGATAATGTTAGTAGCTCAATTCATCTGGACACTCCCATGTACATACTCACGAGCAATGATACGTTCTCTGCGGCAGAGGAGTTTGCTTATAACTTAAAGTACCTTGAACGGGCTACTTTAGTGGGGGAAACAACGAAAGGTGGAGCAAATCCTTGGCAGTTTTATGAGCTAGGAAGTGGTTTTAGAGCTGGTATTCCAATAGCGAAGGCTATTAATCCGAAAACGAAAACAAATTGGGAATCGATTGGCGTTAAACCTCATATTGAAACATCGCAGACTAACGCCTTAGATGTGGCGTATAAAATAGCGCTTAATGAAGTTAAAAAGTCAGTAAGCAATGAACATCAAATCAAGGAAATTAACGACAAGCTTGAAGAGTTATCGAATGACACACCATTCAAAGAGACGCCACAAAGCACCATGTAATAATAGCGACCGTTATAATCATTACGAATAGAGGGAAGATTAAAGGAAGATTAAAGGAAGATTAAGACACCCACCTCAAAAATACAGCCAAAAACGGTTGAAGTTCGTCGTGGGTGTCAGCCTTTATCCTTAATTATCTCTGCCATTATCTGCTAATTTGTTATTTTACTATCCAAGGCACTATGACATGGTCATAGCCAATGCTTAAAGACACGTAGACTAATAGCGCAGCCATTACTAAGTTAAAAGCTTTAAAATACTTGGGATCGGAGATCTGTTTACCCATCATTGAACCCACTATCGAATAGCTAGTGGGGGCTCCGAATGCAAGTACAGCAAGGAGCATTGACCATATGACAACGGCAATGCCGGTAATGCCAACGCTTGGAAACTGAATGGTAGAAACCGGCAAGGTTGCGATTAGCGCTTTGGGGTTGAGTAGCTGCATGAAAAGTCCGTCTCGAAAGCTCAACGATTTGGCCGGACTTCGCGTAGCAGAGAGCTCAACGTTAGCATGTGCCACTTTCCAAGCAATATATAGAATATAAAGACACCCTGCCAAGCTTATAAAAGGCAGTAGCTGTGGATTAATAAACTTGAGCCCGACAATCCCTAAGATAACGAACAAGATGAACATTGCCATTCCAACGCCGGCGAAAAAACCGAGATGAACACGCGTCTGTTTGTTTAGACCACTATGTAGGCCAAGCAAGTTGATAGGCCCAGGGGTATACATTACCCCGATAGCATAGGCGAAAATTTCTGACATGATTTACTACTCCGATATTAGCAGTCGACGAGCTAAGCTAACGGCCCAACTGCAACTGAAATTGTTTTGGTGTCATGCCAAATACGCGTTTAAAGTTACGATTTAAGTGACTGGCATCAGCAAAGCCGGACTCTACCGCTGCGGTGGTGGCGCTACGGCCTACAAGTAGCTGTTTGCGAGCATAGTTGATACGACAATTCAAAACATACTGGTGTGGAGTTATGCAAAAGTGTTCTCGAAAAGCTCGAATAAAGTGATATTTAGACATATTGGCGACATCAGCGATGTCATCAACCGAAATATCGTTGGCAAGATTAGCCAATATATAGTCTTTAGCTCTTAGTACTAAAATTTCAGCCCTTGTTTTACGAAGTGGTAACTCTAAACAGCCATGCAAACGAACCAATGATTGAGCCAACTGAAACAAGGCGGCTTCGTGCTCAATTTTGGAGTAGGATCGTCCCAAAAGTTGCTGAGATATGGTAAGAACTTGATAGCGCAACAGTGGGTCATTGAACAAGGTGTCGTTAAGTCTGAGTACTGTTTCTTGTTTATAACCAAGAGAGCGAAACAGTGGTTGCAATTCTCTTGGGTGCACGTAAAGCATCACATATTCTAAGCTGTGTTCGCCCCCAGAATGACCGTCATGGATATCTTCGGGATTGAAAAGCATTACGCAGCCAGGCTGACTTTTATAAAAAGCACTGCGACAGAAAAAGTCTTGTCTGCCTTTTAGAGTGAGCCCGATCGAGTACTCTTCATGAGCATGTTTGGTGTAGGTGAAATCACTCATGGTTGCGCTCAGCATGGACACATCATCCTGCTGAGCGCTATGGGTATATATAAAGTGATTATTTTTACTCACACTCCCTCCTTCTGTTTGAGCACTTTTGCAAAACTACCAAGTCAATATATTCAAACTATCAATAAAAAACTTGAACGAAATTGCTGATGTATTCACTTCGGAGTTTGCTTAATACTCTTCACAAGGAAACTTAGTTAACCCGGGCTTTGGTCATTAAACCTATCAAATAAATCACAATAGATGCAAAGCCAAAGAGCAGAGGTGATTCAACTGCTTACCTATTACGGGAAAATATTTGATACCATAGCTGCCAACGAAGGTTAGCATGCCGTTAGCCGAATATATATTGAAGGTCGGAAATTTACCCCTAATGAAACATTTTAAAATATTTGCCGTAATAATCTCAGTGCTCATTTTCAGTGGCTGCGCCGCCCACATTCAAGAGACAAGTAAAACAGCGAATAGAGCTGCAGTGAACACGCCACAAAGTGTATTTTTGGATATTACTCCATCGCACTCAGTTTCTAAAAGTAAGTCACTTTCTAACAGCATTAATGAGCTAAAAGCGCTAATAGCCAAAGACTTTAATGGCAGTATTGTTGAGTCTGGAAGTGCAGCTCAAGCACCTTTATCAGTCGAGATCACCATCGAGCACTTTCGTTATGTGTCTGGATTTGGCCGCTTTATGGTAGGTGTAATGGCGGGTGATGCCGAGCTGAAGCTCAATGTAAAGCTAATAAACACCGACACTAACGAGGTGGTTGGTGAGTCGATACTAGATACTCGATCTGAGTTTATCGAAGGCATTTTTGGTGCAACTACTTCTAGGCAGCTTGAAGCAGTATCTAAGAAAGTGGTGAGTATGATTGGCACGGTGGAGCGCGAAGGTAAAACTGATAATACCGCTAACTCATAGTCGATATTGAAGTTCCAAATACTCAAAGAAACCTAGTTTTTGACGATGGGGCTCCTGTATACCTTTTTGAGCCCCACTGATGCGCATTACAAACAAAGGGACGTGAAGCTAATATGAAAACGAAGTTTGTTGATATTACACTTGTTCTAAAAGCCTTGATGTTAACTGTCGCGATCGGCATATTTTTTAACGCGAAAGCGTGGGGTGATAACAGCCCACAGCTGTTGCGTGATAGCTCAGTTAGCGATGTACAAGCGCCCTTGGAAAATCCAGATTTAAAAGGACTACGGACTTATGTTGATGACTGGGTCAAAAAGGCAAGGGGGCAATATAATCTGCCTGGAGTTGCGGTTACTATCGTCAAAGACGGTGAAATTGTATTACTTAAAGGCTATGGATTTGCTGATGTATACAGCCAAGCTATGGCTAAACCGAATAAAACACTATTTCGCATCGGTTCTATCACCAAAACAATGACTGCACTTGCAGTGATGCAGCTGGTGGAGCAGGGTAAGCTATCTATAGATACTGATATAAATGAATATCTGAGCGAATTTAAAATACCTGACACCTTTGAAGCGCCTATTACAATCCGTGCCCTATTAAGTCATCGGGCGGGTTTTGAAGAAGCGGATGCCGGTAACTTGTTCGTTGAAAATGCCTCAGAAATGCTCAGTACAGAGCGATATCTCGCAACACATATGCCCAAGAGAATTTGGCCACCGAGTGTTAATGTATCCTATTCCAACTATGGTTTTGCTTTGCTTGGTTATCTGGTCGAGTTGCAGTCGGGTATGGATTTAGCGACTTATATGGAGCAACATATTTTTTCTGTACTGGGTATGCAAAACACGACATTACGAGAGCCAGTAAAAACCAGTGCAGCCTTAACTGCGATGAAACCTGAGCTACAACAACAGCTTGCAACGGGGTATTTTAGGGATAGACAAGGCAATAATATCGCCAAACCTTTTGAATTTATTGGGCATGTAGGTGGTGCGGGGGCCATTTCTGCAACTGCACATGATATGGCGCTTTATATGTCAGCTCTGATGGGGGATAACAACCTGTTCGTGCAGCCAACCACCCAAAAAACAATGATACATCGACTTTACGACGATAGACCGCTGGCGACAGGGATTGCTCATGGCATGTTTGATGGCAAGTTTAAGGGTTATGAGCAGCGTCATCACTCTGGTGCCACACATACGTTTGCCGCCAACATGGTGATCTTTCCTGAAGTTCAATTAGGTATTTTTGTTTCAACTAACGTTATGGGAAGCGGGGCACACTTTGTTGAGGCTTTACCGACTGCGATATTTAATAAATTTTATCGAAACAAGCCGATAAATCTTGTAAAGCCGTCGCAGCTCAGCACATCTTCCCAAGCAAATGTCTACACGCAAGTTTTAAAACAGCAAGTTAGCCAAGCAAACCTTGAAGATTATACTGGAACATTTCTGAGTACTCGTCGTTCGTATACTCAACTGGAAAAACTGGCCGCATTAGATGCGGCGGCTGAGATAGCCATTGATGATCAAAATAGGTTAGTTATGATGGTTGCAGGGAATAAAATAAAACTGGAGCACCTTGAAGCGGACGTCTTTCAAGCCGGAGCTCGAGACGCACCTATTTTTTACTTTTATCGCGATGGGACAGGGAAGGTAAATCGTTTTTCGGCGAGTATGTGGTCTGGCGATTATGAACGAGTAAGCTTCTTACAAAGCCCACTTTTCTTCAACTTGGCGTTGGCGATATCTTCGTTGTTATCGCTATCCACTTTATTGTTCAGTTGTGTTCGAGCTCGTAAAAGCAAAAGGCTTGGCGTAGTTGAAAAGTTGGCATGTTTTTGTTCAAGTATGATACTTGCAGCGGTGCTGGGCTTTGTTTTAATGAGTGCCGGTATTGTTTTCGATGAATATCAATTTCACGCAAGCTTTCCCACCATAGAGGTAAAGCTGCTACTGTCTTTGGTGATAGCAATCGTTTTCACGACCTTTTTGAAAGTGCTAAGTCTTCCAATCATGTTGCGCATGAGTGATTTGCATTGGTTTTATAAAATACACGATGTGATTTTTACACTGAGTTGCTTGAGTTTTATTTATGCATTTTGGATTTGGAATGCGGTTGGATTTAACTATTTTGGCTAGATTTCAGCTTTTGTGTTTATGTTCTTCTCGAACGAATGCCAAATTAGGAGACAATGCATTACCAATTATCTGTGAATAAAAAGCGATAGTGTATAGCCTGATTTAGTTGTGTAGAGCAAGCTGCAAAACACAAAAAACCAGAGAAACCAAGTTTATAGTTTTACAAAACACTGCAAAATAATGACCGTAATGTTTAGAGTCAAGAATTGAATCAAATCATGAACTCGGCTAAGGTCGGTAATGTAATGAAAAATATATAAAAAAGAGCAATTCTACAGCTCATCATAATTTAAGGTAAAAGTTAATGAAAAGATTCTTTCTAGGGATCATAGCTTACACTTTTTCATCGTTAGGATGCATCGCTCAAGAGCAAAATATGAATTACGCCTTTATTGGGCATTGGATATTTAGTAAACATGAAACGATTGAGAGTTTTAAAAATTCAGGAATGACAGAAGCCGAAGTCAACAAGTTCTCATCAATATTACAACCAGCAGAAATAATCATAACCGAAAATATATATTCAGGGTTTATTCGCGGCAGAGCGCCAACTCATACTCCATATTCAATTATTTCTGTTTCTGACAGTGGCCAATGCTACAAACTTCAACTTGAGGATCCAAGAATACCTTTAGATATCCAAACGCATGAAGTGTGCGTAATCAACGATAAGCTTTTGCTTCCATCTGTTAAGGGGTCAAAGGAAGTTTTTAACAGAAAACGATAACATGATGCTTATATAGCATGTTAAGTCTGTATTTGCGTTATTCAGGCTCTACACGTATGCAGTTTCTACCCGCCTTTTTTGCTTGGTATAGGGCAGAGTCAACTCGCTTTAGCATCTCTGATAAGTCTTGACCATCTTGTAAACTACCTACGCCAAAACTGGCTGTTATCTTGTGTGGGCAGGACAATTGAATGGCTTCAATTGCTTTACGGATCCGCTCAGCTACTTTCTGTGCATCATTAAGACTAGTGTTGGGGCATAAGATAAGAAACTCTTCACCGCCCCAACGAGATGCGATGTCCGTTGACCTTAGACTATTTTGAATTTCCTGCGACACACGCATCAACACTTCATCGCCGATATGATGGCCAAACCTATCGTTTACTTGCTTAAACAGATCCAAGTCCAGAATAATCGTACTGAGGGGGAGCCCGTTAGTTAAACACTCTGCCGTTTCCTCGTGTAGTGCCTGATTCATTTTCCTACGATTGTATAAATTGGTGAGTTCATCCTTATTCGAAAGCACTTCCAATTGTGCGGCCTTGACTTTATCTTGTGTGACATCCAGCATCAGGCCGATTGAATTAAGGGGCTGACCAATGCCGTTTAGTAGCGTTTCACAGTGGTGTCTTACATAAAGTGTGGAGCCGTCAGCTCTAGTTACAACATGCTCAAATGTGGTGCTTCCACCGTGAACAAAAACATTGTGGAGCTGCTGTTTTATTGCTAGCTCGGCGCTTGGATCTAGTGCATTGATAAAGTCGTCCCACTGTGTAATGGCTTCGCCATCAATACCGAGCATGGCAGCAAGTTTATCGCTCATTTTAACGCTGTAGGTTAGGTGGTTAAGCCGCCACGTACCGACATTAGCAAGCTTTTGAATATCCAGCAGAGCTTTTCTGTCGTATTCGTTCTCACGTAACCTTTGTTGCAGCTTGTGGTTTTCTATTTCTAATGCCAGAACTTCATCTTCAAGTTTAGCAATTAGATCTGCGTCATCTGATTTAGGTGGAAATACTTCGCTCATGCATAACCCATTGGCTAATTCAATTTTTCTGCGCACGTGTATTGAGTGCTTCTTCGGCCATTTGTGTACCGACTAGTCGCGATTTTATTTTTTCATATACTATTTCTCTGGTTGTTGAACTATCATCGGCGAATGGCGAAAAACCGCAATCATCACAAGTGCCTAGCTGTGGAATAGGAATAAACTCACTCGCCAGTAACACGAGATCTCGTACGGATCCAGGGCTCTCAATTTCGCGACTGTTCGGGTTAATCACACCAATAAATACACGTTGGAAGGGCTTGAGGATGCTGCCTATCAGCTTCAGGGTTTTCTTGGGGTTCTCTTCACCTCTAAGTGCAACGTAGAAGCTTCCTGCATTTATGTCGAAAAGCGTAGGCAGCAGATATTTATAGTCAATGTCGGCGCTATGGGTTGCATCAATATCAGCTCCCGGACAGGTATGAATACCAATTCGTTGCCTTTCGCTATCACTAAATTGGGCGAGACATTTATTGATTAGCTCAACAAAGGACTTGAGGGTCTGACCTGACGGGTCTAGTTTTAAAGACAGCCTCGCTTCTGTAAAGTCAATTTGTACTTTGTGTGCACCCAGTGCTAAGCAGCGTTTTACTTCGCCAACATGCTCAGTTATCAAATCACTGATAAAGCTTTCGTGATCGTAATTTTCAATCCCGTGAGATGGATAAACTAAGCTCAACATTGAAGGAGAAATAACGGCTTGTTTGACGGGCACAGTTGCGTGTTTGAGTGCGAAAGCGAGAAATTCATCCGCCGTATGTTGATAGCGAAATGGCGGTACTTTAAGGTGTGGCGCAAAGACCCGAGAGTGACCATCGTTAAAATCAACGAGCAAGCCCTGATCTGAGTAGCAAGGTGAATCGTGTAAGCAATAGTGAGCAAAACCATCAAACTTTCTTTGCTCGCCATCACTGACGACCTGACAGCCAATCGCTTCGAGCTCTTTTATCACTTGTTGTGTTTCGTGCTCTGCAATTTCGTTTAAAACCGCGTAACTTATCTTTCCTTGCTTATAGTCCCTGTAAGCGCTTATTAAACAGGGGTTTCGAGGAATTGATCCGATTTGTTCGCTGGGGATCTGGAACCGCGCCATCGTAGTCTACCTTTTCGAGTTGCTTATTCTAAGTAAAACGATAAAAAGCCATAAATAACCAAACAATTGTGCGCTTATACCAACCCAGTTACTTTGTCTGTTTTACAACCACACAAGCGCCAATGTGAGTATAGGATCAAATAGATATAATCGCCTTGATTGCATGGGATTTTAGTCGGTGAGATAACCGTTAGCGGAAAGTTCGCTACTTTTCTAAATTTTAGATTAAAAACGAGTCGATTTATGAAAAAAGCCGCTTTACGCGGCTTTTTCCTTACTTCTTGTACTTTTCAAACCAAGCGAGCGAGTGCTCGATTTTGCTGATCATCCGAGAAGGACGGCCTGCAATTCCATGTGGCGCACCTGGAATTTTGACCAGTACAGAGTCAATTTTACGTAGCTTAAGTGCTTGGTAGAACTGTTCGGTTTCGGCCATTGGCGTGCGCAAGTCTTCTTCACCCGTCATTAGCATGGTTGGTGTAGTTACGTTGCCAACAAGCGAAAGCGGTGAACGCTGCCAATAGTGTTCCATATGCTCCCATGGCATACCCGGGAATTGCGTTGGAATTTGACCAAGGCCACTGTCAGCGGTAAGCACTTTACTCAGCCAGTTGATCACAGGCTTTACGACAACCGCAGCGTTAAAACGGTTCGTTAAGCCAATCGCGTAGGCTGTTGCGATACCACCTGCAGAGCCGCCAGCAATAAACAGATTATCTTTGTCGATAAAGCCTTTCTCAAGCATAGCGTCTACCCCTGAGTTATGATCGGCAAAGTCTTCTTTCGAGCTGTATTTGTACTTGAGCAACATCGCAAAGCGCTCGCCGTAAGAGCTACTGCCTCTGTGATTGTCGTAAAATACCACATAACCTTCAGCGGCATAACGCTGTAATTCTGCTGAGAAATGGGGGCCGTAGGCTAAGTGTGGGCCACCGTGAATTTCTAGTAGTAATGGATATTGTTTTTTCGGGTTAAAATTTGGTGGGGTAATATACCAGCCCTGAATTTTCTCCCCGTCGAACGACGAGTTATACGTGATCTCATGCACTTTACCAAGGGTTTTATGTGCAAGTAGGTCTTCGTTAAGGCGGGTTAATTGCGTTACTTTGCCTTTTCTTGTTGTGATAGCGATGTCTGCAGGGCGCTCGCTCGAACCTTGAGTAAAGGCAATTTCCCCATCAAAGTTAGCACTAAATTCACCGCTTAGATAAGGGCGACCAAGGGTTGTGCCTGAGAGTGTATCTGTGATGTCGGTAATTTTGCCTTTTGTGGTGATGCTCGCGAGCTTTCGCTTGCCGTGGTCATCGTACGTCATCGCCAGTCTATCACTGCCAATCCAAGTTGGGTCTTGGATTGAGCGGTCAAAGTCTTTGGCAATCATGTGGGAGGTTTTGTCCTGCCAATCCATAATATTCAGTTTGCTATTACGGTAAGGGTTTAGCGCGTTCGATGCACTAAGGTAAGCCAGTTTTTTACCATTTTCGGAAAAGCTAGGTGCGTACTCACGACCAGGAGCCGACGTAAGCTGGGTGATATTACGGTTAAAATCAACTTCGAATAAGTCGCCTTCTAGGCGCTTGTATTCCCAGTCTGCAATGCGGTTTGCTGAAAACACAATCGCCTTTGCGTCTGCTCGCCACGCGAGTTTCCCACTATGGTGATAATTACCAGAGGTTAATTGGCGTGGCGTGCCGCCTTCACTCGGTAACACGAAGATCTGGCGATAGCCGGGTTTGATAAGGCCACTACCATCAGCTTGATAGTAGGCTTTGTCGATAACAATGGCAGAATCGGACCACTTCGCGCCTTTTGGTTTTTCTGGCATTTTGGCAATGACCGCTGGCTTTTCGGCAACCTTTTGGCTAAAAGCCAGCCATTTGCCATCTGGTGACCAAGTTAAGCCACTGATCCCAGATTGTAACTGTGTAAGTAGTGCCGTACGGTTTTGAGCAAGATAATGCACATGAATTTGTGTGCTACCGGATACATTGCTCACAAAGGCGATTTTGCTACCATCTGGCGACCAACGAGGTTGACTGTAATTGTTTTCATCAGAGAAGAGTGGTGATTGTGCACCTGACTTAGTATCGACCAGCCACAGGTTTTGTCGCTTAGCATCCTTCATTACATCATTGCTGTTACGCACATATACCACTTGAGTACCATCTGGTGATATTTGCGGGTCGTTTGCATATTCCAGCTCAAAAATGTCTTTAGCCTGTAATCCCACCTCAGTCTGTGCGACTGTTGGCAATGCAGCGCAAGCCAGTAAAGTGCAAATGAGCGTCCGTTTCAATCCATAAGGCATAATGCCACCCTCTATATAATTTTTATTTAGGGCTACATAGTTATTCAGGTGCAATTCAATGTCACCTAATACGCGATAGAACGAAATAAAAACTCGATGTGTCAAATAGAATGGGAATGAGTGGCTGTTTTTTGTGTGAAATCGGATGAAAGTTGCGGATGTTTGAAGTGAGTGTCCGTAAGTTATCTGCGCGTAAGTTATCTGAAAAAATGAGTGTTCATCAATAATGGAAAGGCCGCTCAAGCTGCGCCGCTATCATTCCTTGAAGGCGGCACATAATTTAAGTTCCATTTAGCTGCTAGCGTTATGATTAACCAAGCTTGATTAAGCTGATTTTTTGGCTAATAGCTCTTGGCGCACGAGTTCAGCCCCTGCGCTCAATGCAGCGAGCTTACCTCTTGCCACTTCACGAGAAAGTGGTGCCATACCGCAGTTAGTGCATGGGTAGAGTTTGTCGGCGTCAACAAACTCAAGCGCTTTGCGTAGTGTGTTGGCAACTTCTTCTGGCGTTTCGATGGTGTTGGTTGCAACATCAATCGCACCAACCATCACTTTTTTACCACGGATCAACGCTAACAAGTCGATTGGTACGTGAGAGTTATGACACTCTAAAGAGATGATATCGATATTGGATTTTTGTAGCTTAGGAAACGCCTCTTCATATTGACGCCATTCTGATCCTAAGGTCTTTTTCCAATCGGTGTTGGCTTTAATGCCGTAGCCGTAGCAGATATGCACAGCGGTTTCGCATTTGAGTCCTTCAATAGCGCGTTCAAGCGCCGCAATGCCCCAGTCGTTGACCTCATCAAAAAAGACATTAAACGCCGGTTCGTCAAATTGAATGATATCGACTCCAGCAGCTTCCAGCTCTTTGGCTTCTTGGTTAAGGATCTTAGCAAATTCCCATGCTAGCTTTTCACGGCTTTTGTAGTGGTCATCATACAGCGTATCTATCATCGTCATGGGACCTGGCAATGCCCATTTGATAGGTTTGTCTGTTTGGCTGCGTAAAAATTTGGCATCTTCAACAAAAACTGGCTTTTGGCGAGATACTGGGCCAACCACGGTCGGAACACTGGCATCATAGCGGTCGCGAATTTTTACCGTTTGACGCTTCTCAAAGTCCACACCGCTTAGGTGTTCAATAAAGGTGGTTACAAAGTGCTGACGGGTTTGCTCGCCGTCACTCACGATATCAATCCCTGCAAGTTGTTGCTCTTGCAAAGCAATACGTAGCGCATCGTTTTTGCCATCAATAAGCTCGTCGCCCTCTAGTTTCCAAGGTGACCAGAGGGTTTCTGGCTGAGCAAGCCAAGCGGGCTTAGGTAGACTGCCAGCAGTAGACGTTGGTAATAGTGTTTTCATAATAAATGCTGTTCCATATTCCCGTTGATTATAAAGCGTAATTGGCAGACCACTGTTCAAGCACGGTTTGGTAAGGCTTGATAAAATGCTCTTCGGCAAATCGACCTTGTGCAATCGCCAACTGGCTGCGCTCTTCGCGGTCATAAACAATCTGCGTTAATGAGTGATCTAGGTTTTTCAAGTTTGGCTGATAGCACTTGCCTGCAACCGCATTGGCGTTGTAAATCTCAGGGCGGTAGATCTTTTGGAATGTTTCCATAGTGCTGATGGTGCTGATCAACTCCAGATTGGTGTAGTCATTCAGTAAGTCACCAAAGAAGTAAAAAGCCAAAGGTGCAACGCTATTTGGTGGCATAAAGTAGCGCACCTGTAAGCCCATCTTTTTGAAATATTGCTCAGTTAATGATGATTCATTTGGCTGATATTCAAAGCCAAGCACAGGGTGCTGATTTTCAGTGCGGTGATAGGTTTTGTTATCCGATACACTTAGGCAAATCACCGGTGGCTTACTAAAGTGACTCTTGTAAGCTTCTGAATCGACAAAGTATTTAAATAGCTTACCGTGTAAGTCGCCAAAGTTAGCTGGGATGCTGAATTTAGGTTGATCTTTATTATGATCAAGCAATAGCACGCTAAAATCATAGTCACGTACGTAAGATGAGAAGTTGTTACCAACAATTCCCTCAATGCGTTCATTGGTTTTGTGGTCAACAATATTGGTTTTTAACACCTCAATTGACGGGAAAGTTTGTCCACTGCCTGCAATATCCATATCAACTGAGACTATCTCAAGCTCAACAGAATAACGGTCGCCTTTTGGGTTATCCCAGTTAGCCAATGCGTTAAAGCGATTATCAATCATCTTTAAGGCATTGCGTAAGTTTTGTTGGCGGCTTTCGCCTCTTGCTAAGTTAGCAAAGTTGGTGGTGATCCGCGTGCTGTTTGACGGATGGTAATTCTCGTCAAGACGAATGCTCTTAATAGTGAAAGTAAACTCGTTATTCATGGTCTTCAGGTATCCAATTCTAATGCTGACGCGCTCGGCAATTACGTTTCACTGCGATAAACAGATATCCACGGGGACGCAGTGGGAGTGCCGAACATTAAGTGATGTGAGATTTATACGTGGATCACAAGATGAAGAAAAACGGTTTTATTTCACATAAAACATGAGTCTGATTCATGAGTTACAAAAATAGATGCTGCTTATTGAGTCACATGTGCAGGAAATATGAGCAATTGTAGAGTGAAACTCTTTGGAGATCCAAAAGTCTAGACTGCTAAATGTCTAGGTTGTATTTGTTTCAAGTAAAACGTGAGGAATATTCAAGGCTTATCTAAGTTAAAAGCACCAATGGCAAAGCGTTATGTTGTTATACTCGCCAGCGCTTAGGTGGCACAAAGGCTAAAAGCAACGCCGATATTGCTCACTTAGGTGATTGCGCCTCAATTAAAAGAAGAGATAAGTGGAATGAGTGAGTTGATATTGTTGTTTGTGTATTGTGCACTACTCGGTAGTGTTGTCGGCTTTTTAGCCGGGTTGTTAGGTATTGGCGGTGGGCTGGTTATTGTTCCGGTGCTTAGCAGTATTTTACTGTATTTTAAGGTGTTACCACCGGAGCAAGTGGTGATAGCCGCCGTAGCGACATCGCTGGCATCCATTTTATTTACTTCTACCTCATCGGCAATCGCGCATCATAAAAATGGCAATGTACCGTGGGATGTAGCGCCGTGGATAATGACGGGCGTTGCACTAGGCGCGCTTATCAGTGGTTTTTTGGCTGCGCTGTTACCCGAAAACGCAGTGCGCATTGTATTTGCAGTAAGTGTGGTATTGATAGCAATAAAAATGTTTTATAGCAGCAAAAATGAGAGTACAACCCAAAGGCAGCTGCCAAATAAAGGCATACTTACGGTATTAACGACGATCACCGGTGGTTTATCTGCCATGATAGGCATTGGCGGTGGGGCGCTTTTGGTACCGCTGTTGACGTTTTTCTCTGTTGATATGAAAAAGGCCATAGGATGCGCTTCTGCATGTGGCATTGTTATCGCGCTCTTTGGTTCCGTTGGCTACATTAGCTCGGGCAGTGCGCACTTTGCACTTTCGGATGGTTTCGCCGGATTTGTTTATTTGCCAGCCCTGTTAGGAATTGTGTGCACGTCTTGGTTTACCGCTCCAATGGGGGCTAAAGCCACGCATCACTTGCCTGTTGCCACGATTAAAAAGGTATTTGCTGTGCTGCTGTTAGTGATGGCTGTGAATATGGCGGTGAATTAAGTACTTTTGAGCCAAAACGAACTATGGCGTGTTTGGCTCAGAAGCTCTGCTTATCTTACTTTTTGAACGGATCTTCGGTTGGTTCAAAATGCTTGTTTAACTTGCCATTTCTGGTGCTATTGATGTACTCCCCAGATGGATCTTCGCTTATCAATGTGAAGGCACAGACTGGCGATTCAAAGTTAAAGTTTGCCAATTCCACCCAAGCAACATGAGGCGTGCGGGCATTGCAAAAGTAATAGGTTTGGCTCCTATGCGCTGCAACGGTTGTCCACAAGGTATTAGATATATTTGGGCTGGCACTGCTTGTAAAATTATAGCCAAGGGGTACTGATGCACTTGCAGCAACCGAGCGAGCCTGTGCAAGGGCATCATGCTCATCGTTTGGTAAATCTAAGTGATTAAGATAAAACGCAGCGCGCTCGAATCTATCGGTTGAGTATGGACCGCCAGGGATCGTATGGCTCGGCTGACTGTTTTTATCACTCCATTGCCACAGCCAATAATCATTAATCCTTAGCTGATCTTCATAACTTGGTTCATTGGTAACAACGCGATAGTCAGCGCTGTGATGGATCTTAAAAGCCCCATTCTCAACTTCGATAATGGCTGAATCGCCACTGATATCCGACACTATTAAATGCAATGCTGCGGTTTTACCTTCGCTGTTAGGTACTTCTGCACCAACGATCTGAATTTCTTGTTTGCTGAATACGTCAACGACTTCCTTGACGAGTACAAATTTGTCTAACACATATTGCAACCATCTCAGGACGCTCAGCTGCTTTTTACTTTTGCATGCTGACTTACCGTACGTCGCGCCTGAGTCGTACAATACATTTGCGACAAGTCCCATAGAGTTCATACCATCGGAGGCTGCCCAGCCACTGCAATCATCTCCAACCATAGCGACCACGCTACTATAGGAAGATGTCCACGTAAGTGGGTTGCGAGTTTTCTCGCTTGCTATTGCCTCTAGCTCAGAAACTGGCTCAAGCCCCGATTTTTTTAGTCCTTTTTCAAGTACAAACAAGCTGGTAGGTAATATAAACATCCAGTCCATATTTCTGGCAGTAGCCAAATATGCTCTATTCCAGTTATTAAAAGCTCTAGTACACATAACAACCTCACAAGAAAATTAAATATCCTTTTGATGAGTGGTTTCTCATCAATCTACTGTTTCATACTAGGCTTTGAAAAAGGCTAAATACATTACAGAAAGTTACAGTGCATTACAGGAGTGGTAAGTCAGTAACTATTAGCGTGAAAAACTAACGATTCGACAAGTATTCGTCTCAGGCTCCCTAAAACAAAAGTGGTGTGAGGTTAGTAGAATGAGTATATTTGCAAGAATTGGGTTAATTGCTATCAGGTATGACGTTTAGAGGAAATGGGATGATAAGAGAGATAACTCGGGAAGATTTTGAGTCGTTTTGGCCAACGTTTTCAGAAGTGATCCAAGCGCAAGAAACGTATGCATTTGACTCAAATATGAGTATGGAGCAGGCATTTTTACGTTGGTGTGAAACGCCGCTCAAAGCTTTTGCATATGTTGAAAATGGGCAAGTACTTGGCAGCTATTATTTGCGACAAAATGCGATGGGTCCGAGTAGCCACATATGTAACTGTGGTTACATGGTGTCGAGTTTGGCTCGTGGTAAAGGAATTGCACGGCTGATGTGTGAACATTCCCAGCAGCAAGCGTTAGCGCTGGGGTTCGAAGCCATGCAATTTAATAGTGTGGTATCGACCAATGAACTGGCGATTAAATTATGGCAAAAGCTTGGTTTTACCATTGTGGGCACTATTCCCAAGGCATATAAACACAGGAAATTGGGCTTGGTTGATAGCTATGTTATGTATAAATGGTTGGCTGATTAAAATGGACAGGCTCTAAACTAACGTGGCGAATGTTATTTTGCGCAGTCGATCAGTATGTGTTTACTGCGCATAGTCTTAAGTAAAAAGCTGATGAGCCGCTTGACGTTGGGTAAGGATTTTTTTGTTGGATGGGTCAAGATCCATAAATCTGCATAGTGCTCACTCGCTGGTGCAAATTCAATTAAATTAGGGAAATGCCTTGCAATATAGTGCGCCCCTCTGATCATACCAAGCCCTTCGGATGCAGCCTGATGACGCAGCACTAAATCTTCAATTGATAGAGAAATTGGGGCGGTTGGATAGGGTGTATCAAGTAGCCAAGTCGGTCTTGCTGTTACGCTGGCGGTTATCCAAGAAACGCTTTCACTCGTGCGTTTATCGAGATAGTCTTTATGCATGAAGTAGCCAAGTGAAATCGGAAATAGCCGGTGACCAACTAAGTGCTCATCCGGAACGTGAGAAGCTCGGATCACGACATCGGCTTCTGATTTCTCTAGATCGGAAAGTGCATAGGTAGTATTAATCGACAGCGTGAGATAAGGATTGTTTTGCTGAAATTCATGTAGTTCGTCTAACAAGACAAACTGCAAAATCGCTGGGGGGATAGATAAGTTTATTTGTTGTTTTAACTGCTTAACCGAAGTGTTAATTTGGCTTAAGTGAGGGGCAAGGCTGGCTTCCATGTTTTCAGCGGCACTGAGCAGCTGTAGTCCCAATTCAGAAAACGAGACTTTGCCTTGCGAAAGCATGCATATATCAAGACTAAAGCGTTGATTTAAAGCATGTAGCCTACGAGATACCGTCGTGTGGTTTACGCCGAGAACTTTGGCCGCACCTCTGAGTGTATTGGCACGCTTTAATGCAAGCAGTAATTGAAAGTCGTCCCAGTTTTCCATGCCTACAACACCAAAGTTTAGATGCAATTAAAGTAAAGTGTTTTTCGCATCATGTACAGCGAACGCAGATATTTTCCATTCACCATCAACTAAATAGACGTAATAGCTTGCGCCTACTTTATTAAAAAGTGCGCCTGATTGGGTGTATCGCTCAGCAATGTTGCTTACTAACGCAATATTTTTATCAAGAAAATGAATACTGACCTTGCTCCACTTTACGTGACTGACACCTTCTTCCTTCAGGCGTGTTAAGAATACTTGCACCTGTTTATTCATTTGCGTTTGTGTGATCACGCTCGGCTTTGAACTTGATGACATTAACATAAGCGTATCTGTGTACAGTTGAGGACTGGTTGGTAAATCACCAGTTTGCAGATAATGGTTGTATTTACTCATATAGCTGTCGAACAGTTTATTGATTTTAGCTGTGTCCGTTTCTGCCAATAACTGGCTACTAAAAGTAAATAAAATAAATAGGATAGCGGTTCTCATAAGGTGTTGCTCCAAGTCAGTTTTTTATGAGTCTAGCAGGCAAAAGCTGGTTTTATGTGGATTATTATGTGATTGCTATGTTGCGCTTACGCACCACGAAACTAAACAATTTTTTCAAATACAGGATTAGCCTAATTGTCGAGTCAGCAAATCACAGATGAAGCAGGCTTGTTATCTGCAACATAACGATAGTCGAGAATCAGCAACAATGTAGTGCGGGATTTCGGATTGAAATAGAAGTAGCAACCCTTACTCTATGGTGTAACTCAAACCGTTAAGGATTGTTATGACTTCACTTGCTAACATGCCATTTTCTTTGCTCGAATTAAGCCCGATGAAAGAGCGAGATACCGTTTCACAAACCCTCGCTAACAGCGTGGCTTATGCGCAAAAAGCGGACGAACTTGGCTTTAAACGCTTTTGGATGGCTGAGCATCATAATATGCGTGGCATTGTCTGCGCAGCAACCTCCGTATTGATAGGGCATATTGCCGGACATACTCGCAATATTCGGGTGGGGGCGGGTGGCGTGATGTTGCCAAACCATCCACCGTTAGTCGTCGCTGAGCAGTTTGGCACCTTAGAAAGCCTCTATCCGGGGCGTATTGATTTGGGATTAGGGCGCGCACCTGGCAGCGATCCGATTACCAGCCGAGCACTACGTCGCGATGACAGGCGTGCGGAGCAATTTGACGATGAAGTTGCTGAATTACAAGCCTTGCTCGGGCCTTATGATGGTCACTCCTCGGTGCGTGCTATTCCGGGTGAAAACACCAAGGTACCAATTTGGTTGCTTGGTTCGAGTCTTTATAGTGCCCAGCTCGCCGCAAAGCGAGGTTTACCGTATGCATTTGCGGGTCATTTTGCGCCACGATTCGTGCATGATGCTATCGCGCTTTATCGCCGCGATTTCCAACCATCAGAGGTATTAGATAAACCTTATGTAATGCTTGGTTTACCCGTAGTTGCAGCCGATACCGACGAGCAAGCGCAGTATTTAGCTACTACGTTAAAACAGCGTATCTTAGCGTTGATGCGAGGTCAGGCGTTATGGTTGAAACCCCCCGTTGACTCGATGGACGGGCTGTGGAATGCCCAAGAGCAAATGCAAGTCGAAAGCTTTTTAGGCCTATCTGTGGTTGGAAGCCCCGGGACGGTCCATCATAAACTCAGCATGATTAAACGTGAATTAGCGGTCGATGAGTTTATTTTTACCAACGATTTATACGAGCTAAGTGATAGAAAACATGCGCTTGAGATCTTGGCGGGCTTAATACAGCGGTAATAGGTCCTAAGCAAGCAGCTTAGGTTACACCACTGATTTTAAGAATGATTATAGATAAGCCACGGAAGTGGCCTTGTCAGTCTCTATACAAAAAGTACAAAAATCGTACTTTACATAATCACACAAGGAAGGTGAACCGCAACAGATACGCAATCTACACGTGTTCCGACAGCTTGAGGACGATCTTGGTACTCTTGCTTCCCTCCCGCGATATTTGGTGTTTGAGCAAGGTTAAGCTGAAGCGACTGAGATGAAAGCGATTTCAAACTTGACTTTTTTATTTTTAATTTCATTACTTATTCCTTAGTTATCAGTATGTTATTATAAAATTTATTTACCCACCTTATCCAATTGGGTCGAACCAAATTTTCATGTTTTTGTAATGATGTCAAACTTTTGAGTTTTGTGGTTTTTATGTAACTAAATTGTTTTAGCCAGGTGTTGTAACTTTGTAAGCTGAACTACATTGATTCTTTAAGTTATGATTACCTAGTAGTCAATAAGTAATGGTAAGGAAAAATGATGGATCAAGTTGTACGCGTCGGGGTTGGTGTGGTCATAATGCTCGATAATAAAATTTTGCTTGGTGAGCGTATTGGTGCTCATGGCGCACATACTTGGGCAACGCCGGGTGGCCACTTAGAGTATGGAGAGGACATTGAGGCATGTGCAATAAGAGAGGTGCATGAAGAAACGGGGCTAGATGTTGTAAACGTTGAAAAGCTTGGTTTTACAAATGATTATTTTGCCGATGAGCAGAAACATTATGTCACTTTGTTTGTCATGGCAAGGTGCGATACTCATGATGCAGAAGTTAAAGAGCCAAATAAATGCAAACAATGGCAGTGGTTTTCGCTTGATGAATTGCCGCAGCCTCTGTTTTTGCCTTTGGTGAACTTTTTAGAAGAAAACAACACACTTTATCGATACTAAAATAGCAATTGGGGCATAGCATGGAAGAGGTAGTCGTTAGATATATTCATTTTATCGGTATTTTATTTTTGGCATCGACGCTCGCGATTGAAAACGTGCTACTCTCCAAATCAATGAGTAGTCAGAGCATTAAGCGGTTAGCGGTAGTTGATGGCTTGTATGGTGTCAGTGCGCTTGTAACCCTTGGCGCAGGGTTAACGCTATGGTTTGCAGTTGGCAAGCCCAGTGAGTTCTACACTAAAAATCCGATTTTCCATGCCAAAGTCGGACTATTTTTGTTAATCGCTTTACTATCTATCATTCCGACTGTGTTTTTATTGAAGCACCGTAAGACAACAGCAGCTAATTTGTCTGTGCCCCAGCGCATCATCGTCATTAAAAGGCTAGAAATGCTGTTACTTTTAGTTTTACCGCTACTTGCTGCACTTATGGCAAGAGGCTATGGGTTGCCCTCATCATGAAACAAAATATTGTCAATATTGCGCTCGTCGTTAAAGACTACGATGAAGCCATCGACTTCTACGTCAATAAACTAAGTTTTGAATTAATAGAAGACACCTATCAACCCGAGCAAGACAAACGCTGGGTGGTGGTGGCACCGCCTAATTCTCATGGTACGACGTTACTACTTGCCAGAGCTTCTACGCCAGAGCAGCAGAAGTTTATTGGTGATCAAGCTGGTGGGCGGGTATTTTTATTTTTAAATACCGATGATTTCTGGCGTGATTATGAGCGCATGAAGTCTATTGGTATCCAGTTTATTCGCGAGCCACAAGAGCAAGATTATGGCACGGTTGCTGTATTTGAAGATCTCTATGGCAACCGCTGGGACTTATTGCAGCTAAACCCTGATCATCCCATGGCAAAGAGATGATCTCAAAGTTACCAAAATGGGTTGAGGTCGGCGCCTTTATATTGGCGCTCGTCGCAGGATTTGTGAATGCAATCGGCCTACTTAGCTTCGAGCACCAATCTGTTTCTCATTTATCCGGCACTGCGACTATGTTTGGAACCAGCTTTTTAGGTGGCAACCTCAAAGAAACCCTGCACTTATTTGGTGTGTTAATTGCGTTCTTGCTTGGCTCTGCACTTGCTGGCTTTTTGCTGCATGGCACCACATTAACCCTTGGCAAGCATTACGATACCGCGCTGATACTTGAAGCTATTTTGCTTACTGTATCTCTCGTATTACTGATACAAGGCTCATTTTACGGCCACTTTTTTGCCTCCGCAGCTTGTGGACTACAAAACGCATTGGCTACTACCTACAGTGGGGCTGTCGTGAGGACAACCCATGTAACTGGAATTGTTACGGACTTGGGACTAATGATTGGGGCTTTGTTTAGAGGCGAGCCTTTGGATACCAGAAAAGCAAAACTGTTTGTGTTGATAATCTCAGGGTTTGTGGCAGGTGGTGTGTTGGGCGCTTGGCTTTATAATAAGTTTTACTTTCAGGCGCTGTGGTTGCCCATAACCAGCTGTTTGCTGATTGCAGGTGTTTACCGCTTTGCGCTTAGGGACAGGAGATAGTAAGTGGTTGTGTTGATATATCTTGGTTTGGATTATTGACTACTTAATCGACATCGTATAAATTGGCTCGCGATTTTAATTTGGATCTTTCCACGATGTTTTACATCCTATATAAGAATTTTGTCAGAAGGCTTAGCTCCGCGCATTAACACGATGAAGTGTTGCTCGGAGCTTACTTTCTAAATCTTCATCAGAGACATTGGCGACTACCTGAATAAAGGTGGGCAGCGTTAATGTATCTGATGATTGGAAAGACGAAGCCGGCGATGATACTTCATCGCCGGCTTTTTTGTGCCTGAAATACAGGGGCACAAGTTTTCAAATTTTTTGAAACGGGAGGTCGGCATCACAGCCGAACTCCCGTTTTTTATGGATGTAATTTAATGAACTTGATTTTAAAAGGCCTGATAATGTCAGGCAGTAACCTAAACAAAGACCAACTTAATATTGGCTTTACTGCTTTTGCTTTGCTCATAATTAGCAAGGTAAGCGTTTGCTGCGCAGAACAGGGGTAAAGAGATGTTATTGACTTTATTGCTAGCCTTTATCGCGTTTTTAGTCGGGGCAGATGAGCTGATGCTTGGGCCCATTCTTGAGCCTATTGGGCTCGAATTAGGTGTAAAGCCTGAGCGAGTTACACTGTTTATTACCACTTACAGCGTCGCCCTTGCGATTGTGGCTCCGCTATTTGGGGCGCTGTCGGATAAAGTAGGACGCCGCGCCATCATCTTACCTGCAATCGTGGTTTTTGGTGGGGCTTCCATCGCGACAGGGCTTGTCACTTCATTTGAATGGGGCTTAGTTGCTCGTGTGATCACAGGTATTGCCAGTGCTGGCATGTTACCTATTGCGTTCGCCATCGCGGCGACCTCTGGTGGAGATGCGCTCAAACGGATCGGTTGGGTGCAAGCTGGTTTAACTCTTGGCATGATCTCAAGCCCTGCGTTTGGCGCGTTTTTAACGCATTTAATGTCGTGGCGAGCCGCTTTTGTTGCACTGGGGATCGCCACTTGGGTTGTTGCGTTATTACTGACTGTAAACCATCGCGCCATCCCAAATGACAAAGTGGTTGAAGGCACCAAAATACCAGTCAAGCTATGGCAAATCCCCGGTGTTGTTGGCGCGTTACTTACCATGTGTATTGGTTTAGGTGGTGGTATTGGTTTGTTCAATTTGGTTGGGCAGCATTTACGAGATACACAAGCACTGTCAGTGTGGTTTATTGGTGTACTGTATGCCTTATTAGGCTTAGTGAGTGTTGCTGGAAACTTGATGATGCCAAAACTCGCAACCCATTTTGAAAGTGGACGACAGGTCATGCGTGCGTCATTGGTTGTTTGCCTCATCGCTAGTAGCGGTCTTTATTGGTATCAAGGTATCTCTCTTATACCGTTATACTTTTTGATGACACTTTGGGCATTGGCTGGCGGCGTTGGTTCACCGGCATTACAGGCATATATTTCAGAGCTTTCGCCTGCACATCGCGGTGTGCTCATCTCACTGGCTATGAGCATGATGCACATTGGTGTAGCGAGCTGGTCTGCCGTCGCAGGCTTTGCTTACAGCCTTGGTGTGACTGCGATGACGCTGCTTGCTATTACTTTGTTTAGTCTTGCTATTTTGTGTTTGCGCCCCGTAAAAGGCGCATCAATTTAGGAGGTAACTAGCAACTTGTTTAATTTTAGCTTCATAGTTGGGAGCTGAGTTTAGCGAGCTGATTAAACAGGCTGGTGTATGCCAGCCTGTTTGCGTGCAGGTTATTTTTCTGCCGAAAGTCCAAATGCCTTTGCAACACCCAGGGTTGGTAAAAACATATCTGAAAGCGTGATCTCTGCATCAATCCCATAGGTACTCATTAATTGAGCGTTACTGAGTACTTCCTCTGGGGATCCGGTGGCAACCAATTCGCCCTGTTGCAGCAGATATACTTTATCGGCAAAACTTGCGGCAAGGGCAAGATCATGAACTACCGCAACTACGCCCGCCCCCTGTTTGGCTATCTGCTGAGCTAGCTTCATGACTTGATACTGATGATATAAATCCAAGCTTGCAGTAGGCTCATCAATCATCAGGTAGCAGGGCTTGTTAGCATCTAAGGTAGGTAGCAGCTGGCAAAGTACCCGCGCAAACTGAACCCTTTGCTTTTCTCCCCCTGATAGCTGAGTAAAGCACCGCTTTGCTAAATGCTCGACTGATAAAGTTTGCATTGCTTGCTGTGAATATTCACGAAGCGAGTCTGGTGTACAATTGTGCTGATGTACATAGTGCGACATATCCACTATCTCTTGCACGCAAAATGGGAACTCACAATCATATTGCTGTGTGAGTACGGCGCGGATATGGGAAAGGTCTAGGGCATTTAAGTCTTGCACCCGTTGTTGATGATAGGTGACATCGCCCTGTGATAGAGAAATATCGCCGCACAGCGCCTTGAGTAGGGTAGACTTGCCTGCCCCGTTGGGGCCAAGAACAACGGCAAACTCCCCCGGGTTGATTGAAAAATCAATGTTTTTGAGCAACAATTTTTGCCCCACTTGGACACTGACGTTATGCGCTTCTAGCATACTAAAGCTCCTTTATACGATACGTTTTCACCAGCATGATCAGGAAAAAAGGGCCACCTAAAGCGCTGGTGATAAGGCCTATCGGTAATTCTGATGGGAGAATGAGTGTGCGCGCGAGTAAGTCCGCCAAACACAGTAAAATTGCCCCACCCAACATCGAAGCAGGTAACAAATAGCGGTGATCTGGGCCGATTAATAAGCGCACTATATGAGGAACAATAAAGCCAACAAAACCAATAATACCAGTTAGCGCAACCGCTGCACCGGTGCACAATGCGGTATAGGCAAACACTTTCTTTTTTAGGCGCACGACATCGACCCCGAGATGTCTAGCTTGTTGCTCGCCAAGTAAATAGAGGTTGAGCGGTTGAGCTAAGCGGCTAAAACCAAAGCAGCATGCCAGCATTAAACACAGCGATGGGATGATAGTTGTGAAACTATTGCCTGCAAGTGATCCCATGCTCCAAAAGGTTAGGTCGCGTAACTGTTGATCTGAGCTGATCAACGTTAGTATTCCAATGACCGCACCAACAATAGCGTTTACTGCAATACCCGCTAACAACAAACTGACAATTGTGAAACGATTACCTTGGCTGGATAAACGGTAGATTAAACTACACACACCAAGACAGCCGAGAAAAGCACCGATTGGCACGGCGTAAATTCCATAATAATCAGCAAATCCACTGAGTAACGTAGAGCCTAAGACGATAGTACTAATTGCGCCAAGTGCGGCACCACTAGAGATCCCAATTAACCCTGGATCTGCCAGCGGGTTTCTAAAGATTGCTTGCATTGCGGCGCCGCATGCACCAAGTCCAGCACCAACCACAATTGCGAGCACTAATCTTGGAAATCTAATTTGCCAGATCACTGCGTGTTCTAAGTTGCTTGATTGACCTGCAAAGAGAATATCCATCAGACGACTGTAGCTAATGCTCACTCCGCCGCTGGTAAGGCCAATAAAGCTCACCACGATACAGCCAATAATCAGTCCCAACAACATCCATTTTCTGGCAACTTCAGCGGGAATTAAAGATTGCTCAAGTGCTAGCATTACAGAGACTCATTTTTTGATGCAGACTGGGCTGCTCTAAATCGATAACCCCTGGGCAGCGTGGCGTCTGGGTGGAGTAAGGTCGAGAGCTCAACCACGGCTTGTGGCGTGCGTGGGCCCATGCCAAGCAAATATGTCCCATCAATTAGTAAAACCCTGTTGTTTTTAACGGCGCTTGAGAACTTAAAGTGGGGAACTTGGCTTAAATCCGTTGCTTTTTGCTTGCCATGGCGGCCCATACTAATGATCACATCTGGATCCATGGCGATAGCCGCTTCGGTTGCGAGCGGCTTCCAACCGTCAAAATGCTGTGCAGCAACATTAACGCCGCCAGCCGCGTTGATAACCTCATCTGCAGAATTTCCAGCACCCGCAACAATCGGTTGGCCACTACGCAGGCTCAAAACAAATAATACCTTAGGTTTGTTGTTCACTTGTTTCAGGACATGCGTTAAGGCCTTTCTGTCGGCTTGAATATACTCGACTAGCGCTTGGCCTTTATCTTTGACTGCCAGTAACTCGGCGATTGTTGTTATTTTTTCTTCGACGCCAGCAAGATCATCGTTATCGCTGAAAATAAAAGTGGGTAATCCGGTGTCTTGAAGCTGTTTTAATACCTTGTCTGGGCCTGTATCTGCTTCACCGAGTAGTAAATCAGGATTAAGGGAAAGGATCCCTTCAACGTTGATTTTTCTTACGTAACCGATTTGTGGTTTATCGGTCGCAGCAACAGGAAATACGCTAGTACTGTCCACGCCAACGATACGATTTTCCTCGCCAAGTGCATAAATAATCTCTGTGATAGAGCCACCAGAAACCACAATGTTTTTGGCACCTTGCTCCGCATAGGTAGGTTGTAGAACAGAAGTGAGTAATAGCAAACTAGAAGTTAGCAGTGTCGTAATTTGAGCTTTCATTACAGATCCAAACTTGTTAGTATTTATTGCGAATAGTAACAGTTATCATTTGTCTTTATCAATATGAAATTAATTATCTGCATCACAGTCTCCGCTCTGCTGCATGGCTTGTGGTGGTTATTTCCTGCAAGCTCAGCACTGGTGTGGCACTCAGGCGTTGCTGCAAATGAAGTGAGTAAAGTCACCAAACCACTCATGATTTCGTTTACGGCACAACCTTCCCAAGAGCCAGCTTCAAAAGTGGTAGCAGAGCAAGTGCCATCTGATTTTAACGGCACTACGCACTTACTTAAAAAACCACAAAGGCAAGAACAGGAAGCCAAGCCTGTACCTAAACCCAAGCAACAGGCCAATGAGCGGCCACAACCTAAAAAGCTTAACGAAGCCATAGTGACTGAGAACAAAAAAGCTATCGAAGTGACAGCGCCTACCTCAACACGAGAAAATACGTCGCAGCAAGAAGCGACGCAAATGGCGTCAGCGAGGCATCTCAGTGAAGCAAATAGTACCGATGACTCTCCTGTTAAATTAGATGCTTTACCTCTATTCAAAGCCCCAAGACCTGCGCTTAGCTACCCACTACGTGCCAAGCGAAGAGGACTTGAAGGCGTGACTATTTTTGAAATTGAGTTGGATCAAAAAGGTGAAATCGTGAATTTAACTTTGGTTAAAAGTAGCGGTCATCAATCTTTGGACATTGCGGCTCGCAAGAACGTTGAGCAATGGCAGTTTCATCCCGTTTTTCGTGACGGTAATGCGGTAAAAGCTTTGTTTACCGTACCCATTAAATTTTCCCTTTCTTAGAGAGTAATACTACGATGCAGTCTTGGTTTTCCCAACTCGGCCCGATGCAGTGGCCATTTTTATGTTTGTCGGTTATTGCGCTTGCGGTGATCATAGAGCGGCTTTGGGTGCTTAGCCGCGCTTGGTTTACCGTTCATGAAATCAAGCGTAAACCCCATTTTTTTCGTAGCAAAGCAGTCGGCGCTTTGCGGTTACAAGGGTATGTTTTTGAGTGGCGTAAGCGGTTAGTGATCTTAAGCATTATCGGCACGCTAAGCCCATTAATGGGACTCTTTGGCACCGTCTGGGGGCTGGTATTGATGTTTAAAACCATTGCTGAAACTCAGCAAGCGGTGACTCCCGCGTTATTAGCTGATGGATTATGGGAAGCCATGTATTCAACCATGGCGGGACTGGCGATAGCCATGCCATGTCTACTTATTTATGGCGTTTTGCAAGCGATGGTTGAGCGGTTTCAAAGCGAGCTTGTGCTTTATATGAATACTCAATTTACCTTGGTGGAGGCAGATAATGCTTGAGCTGCCAACACCCAAACCTCAGCACCTAGGCGCTGATTTAACCGCGTTACTCGATGTACTTTTTATCGTCCTTGTATTTCTGCTGCTTAGTGTGGCCGTGAAACTCAACGTCTTAGAGGTCAACTTACCAACAGCGGGAAAAAATGGCGAGGTTGTGCTGGAGAAAACACCTAAGATTGTGAGTGTCATGTTCAATCATGGTCAAATAGCCTATGCCTTAGACGAGCAGCCGTTTAGCGCGGAAAACACGCTGATACAAGCGCTTGGTCATTTAGACAAGTCAGAGGTGATTTATATCGCCGTGGATAAACAAGTACCCAGTGAAGCACTGGTATCACTTTTTGCACAGCTTAGTACACTCGAGATTCAAGTAGCGAATTTAATAGTTAAAAGCGAATAAAAATAATTACCATTTAGATTTGTGTGTGTTATATTGCGCCACGACAATCGCATTTCATCTTGGGGAGCCTGTCTACTAAAGGCCGGCACTATGTTAGAACACTAGGGAAGATCAGGGGCAAAGTTGAAGTGCGTGTAAAAAATAACGACACTCGGAGTATTCTTATGCGTTTATCTAAATTAACCCTTTTCATCGCGCTTGCCACTTCTGCCACCTGGGTACAAGCCGCCTCTTCTGCCAATGAGGATGTTTCTCAGTCGACAGTGGTAAAAACAGACTTAGATGCAGTGACTGTAACGGCAACACGTACCGCAAAAACTGCATTGCAATCGGCACAAGCAGTGAATGTTATTTCGTCGGAGCAAATAGAGCGCAAATTAGATAGCAGTGTATTTGAAACCTTAGATACCATTCCTAATGTTTCCGCCAATGGTGGACCAAGATCGACAGGACATAAGTTCAATATTCGTGGTTTTAGTGACGCGGAAGACGTGATGGTGACGATTGATGGCATGCTGCAAACTTTTGAAAAATATCGCATGGGTAGCCTGTTCACTGATCCGGAATTATATCGCTCAATAAGCATTAAACGAGGCACGAGTACCGTACTGCATGGCGGTGGTGCACTTGGTGGTGTTGTTCAGTTTGAGCTAAAAGACGCCGCTGATTTTTTACAGGATGGTGAAGTCGCTGGCGCTAAAATTAAACTCGGTTATGACAGCAACAATGCTCAGAAAAATGCTTCGGTGATCGCTTTTGCAAGGCCGAATGATTCGCTCGACTTGCTTGCTGGTGTGGTAAAGCGCGACAGTGATGATTGGGAGCTTTCTAATGATGAAGCTTTGGACAACTCGGCAATAGAAAATAGCTCTGTTCTGTTAAAAGGGGAATATTTCTTAAGTGATGATGCTATTGTGGGGGCAAGCTACACCGAAACCACAGATAACCAGCGAACCGAGTTTAATACAACAGATCCAGGCGCATGGGGAACGGTGTACCGTGAGGTAGAGCAGTCCGTTACTAATCTGAGTTATGAACTAAACCCTGCAAATAATCCCTACCTGAACCTAAGCGCTAAGGCCGGTTATACCAGCAGTCAAGTGACTGAATCCGATGGTGTAGGCATGCTTGAGGACTACATTGGTATTGAATCAAACTATGAATACAACATCACCACTCTGGATGTAATGAATACCAGCGTATTGGACTCACATACTTTGACCTATGGTGTGCAATATACCGACAAAGAGCGAATTGGTGAAAAGACAGCATTACCTTGCTTAAAACTTAACTACGAGACCTATGCTTGTGAGCAATACGGTCCGACTCCAACCACCGCTGAGATGACATCCCAACCGGGTGGTACGCAAAAGCGCTCCGGTGTGTATATCCAAGATGAATTTACTTGGCAGCAACTTACTGTGATCGCAGGGCTTCGCTATGAACGCTATAGCACCTCACCAACAGCTAAATTTCAACAGGCGTTTGCAGCATTAGATAGTAAAGTGACACACAGTGATTGGGCGGGTGCTTTGAGTGTAAATTACCAACTGACACCACAGTGGGCTGTGTTTGCAAACCGCCAAGAAGGTTTCCGTGCGCCACTCATTGACGAGCTGTACGATCAATACGGTGGCAGACAGCCAGGATTAGCGTTAGACGTAGAATATAGCAATAACACCGAAGTTGGCGTGACCTATCAGGCAAATAACATACTCACTGACAATGACACATTAACTGCGCGTTTTATCTACTTTGATATCTCGGTAGACGATGAAATCACGTCGGTCACCAGTAATGTGACCAACCCCGTACCTGCACCACGTTATGCTAATCGCGCTAGCAATGATAGAGATGGCATTGAGCTGGAAGTAAACTTTGCAACACCACGCTTTTACAGCAACTTTTCTTACAGTGACATAGACGGCAAAGATCAAGACAACAAGCCTTTATGGTATTTGCCTGCAGACAAAATGGCTTTAGATTTAGGTGCCTCGTTATTTGATCAAGCCGTTCAAGTTGGTACGCAAATAGTCAGGCGTGGCGATCGTGATGTGCAGGTGATGGACAGTGCAACAAGGCAATACTCAACGCAAACACAAAAAAGCTACACCCTGACTGATTTATATGCGAGTTGGGATATTAATGCTGCCTTTAATCTAAGAGTTGCTGTCGATAATGTTTTTAACAAAGAATACAAACTGATGGCTGGTACCGGTGGTGGAATAGGCGATTACGGTTTTGGCCGCAACATTAAAACCCAGATCAGCTGGCGTTTTTAAGGAGAGATCATGAAGCAATTAATTCAAGACTATAAAACCTTGTTAGCGGGTGAGCCAAGGACACGGCCCGTTGATGCTGCAATGCAACTGGGCGTGAGTGAGGCCGAATTATTGAATGCCCAACTTGAAGAAGCGGTGACTGCCACAGTAACGCGCTTAGATGAAACGCAGCTTGCCGATATCCTCAAGAGCCTGAAAAAGCTCGGTAAAGTGATGGCGTTGACGCGTAACGGCAGCGTGGTCAATGAAATTAAAGGGTTATACGAAAAGCTCTATGTTTCAGACAATAATGGCAAACTAAGTGGTATAGCGATTAATCCTGGTGGTATCGACTTACGGCTATTTTTGTATCGTTGGCAAAGCGTATTTTTAGTTGAAACTGAAAGTCATACGAGCTTGCAGTTTTTTGATGAAAATGGCCGTGCGGTACATAAGGTTTATACCACGGCTGAGTCGGACTTTAATGAACTGGTGAATATTAAAGCGCGCTATCAACTAACATCACAGCGCTCTTTTAGCGTGAAGCCATTTGAACTTGTGGAGCCTGTAATTACCTCGCCTAGCGCTGAGCAACTAGATAACTTTAGGAGTCAGTGGAGTGAGCTTGAGGATGTGCACCATTTTCCAAAGCTTTTAGAGATATACAACCTTGAACGCTTGCAGGCCCTTGAGCTCGTCGGCTCACCATGGAGCTTTGAGCTACAGAGCTTTGAACTTGCTGATATATTTCAGCAAGCAAAAACGTTTAAGCAAGAGATCATGGTATTCGTTGGCAACCCAGGTGCGGTACAGATCTTCTCTGGGAAGGTTGAAAACCTCAAGCAAGTTGGCCCTTGGTTTAACGTCTTAGATCCTGAGTTTAACCTGCATATAAAAGCAGACGATTTGACCCGCGCGTTCGTGGTCAGAAAACCCACGGATAACGGCAATACGGTGGTCACCTCTATTGAGTTTTTTGATGCCAATCGCGAAACGGTATTAACGCTATTTGGCCGCCGCATTGAAGGCAAAAAGCAAACTAGCGAGTGGCAGGCCCTCTGTGAGCGATTGATCCATAAAGGACAAGCTGCAGCGTAATAAGTTTACCGTGTTAGTAGCAAAGCCCTGTTCATAGGGCTTTTTTCATTTTTACTCGCTAGGTACTAGGAAGACATAATGAAAGAAAGACAATGTGCAAGACTAATTATCGTCAATGAAAAGCAAGAGTTACTGCTATTTCAGTATCAGGATGAACATCACCATGAAGCTTTTTGGGCAACGCCTGGTGGCGAATTACAAGGCAACGAGACTTACCTAGATGCCGCTGCTAGAGAGCTCTATGAAGAAACAGGGTTGGAGCAAGAAATAGGCCCCGTAGTGAAAGAGCGTGAAGCTATTTATGCAGTTGCTCGCTCCATCCCTGCGGTTTGGCAAGAAAAGTACTATCTTATTCGATGCTCAAGTAACGACGAGGTCTTTGCGGCACGTTGGACTGAAGAAGAAAAAGATACAATTCAACAATGGCAGTGGTGGAGCCTTAACGCAATGACGCAGGTAAATCCAGCGCAATTTAAGCCTGAGTGGTTGCCACAACTGCTTCGAGAGCTAACCGATAAAAAACCTGAAAAACTATCTTAATTCGCTTTTTTAAAATGTTTTAACCAAGAGGTGGGTTAAAGTGTTTGTACTGGTTAAGTCATTACGTGAATAGGTTTTAAAGTGATCACATAACGGTGGGAGTCACTGTTAACTTTTGTTAATACTCTAGAGTTCAATCGCTTTTTTCTCAATAGTTGGCACATTACACAAGTAAAAGCAGTTACGAAAAACAAAACAAAGATAAACGCTAAAATAAAAAGCCAAAATCCTAAAAACATAAGTCTAAGTTGTACGTGATTCTAGTTGTGACAGCTAACGCTCCATAACGGGCGGCCAATACGTAGGTTGCCTGGTGTTAGATTGGAGCGGAGCGACAACAAAAATTAAATCGCTGACACCCACCACAACATAGGTTCAAACTGTGCTGGGTGTCTGTGTTATTCGCGTGTTATTCTTTTGTTGAGTTCTTTTTGGTTCATTGCCTTGTTATACAACTTTTAACTCATGAGTCCAATCCTTCCATGAAATCGACTTGCCCGGTAATGCTATTTTTGAGAAAGGCCACACTGATTGAAGCCAACTTAAGACAGTCTGATAAAGTATTTTTTCTAACGCAATACTATCATCTCGAATCCACAAGTAGACTTCGCAGTCATAATTTAGTGATCGGCTTGGATCTATATAAACAGAGCCTAGGCATTTTTCCTGTGAATTGTTAAATATGGAATATGCAAAAGCATCCCTTGATTCAAACTCTTGTTTATGAATTTTTAAGCTTTCTATATTTTCTTCGAGGGTCATATTAACTTTAGGCCACTCAGTTTCAGGGCCAAATAATCCTTGTAGCCTTTTTTGACTGGACATTACGGCTTCAAAGTCTAACTCAGCAACTTCTTCTTCAAGCACTCTGAAGTGAAAATTTTCACTATCAAAAAACGTCGGAGGCTTAAACGACTCAGGAATAAATGGATTGGGCATACTCTGGGCTATCCGTAGTTGTATAACATTTTAGTATTTATGCGACATGTAGTTTGTGTTGCATAATAGCTTGTGGGACTGAGCCGCCACCTACTTGGTGTGTCAGAGCTGGTGTCGTTTATGCTATGGCTTGCTTAGAAAAATAGGATTTTTGGAGGTTTTAGCGCTCTTTGCTAGTTTGAACAGCTAATCTATTATTAATTAAGCTTTCCCTGCATCGCTCAGCGTTTATTATGTGCTCATTACACCTAAATTTGGCGAGATAAGCAACGACATTTTTTGCATACTCAGCCTAAACAATTAAGCATATTAACTACTTGATTTAACACAGAGCCCTAGCTGCTAACAGCAGATAGCAGACACCCATCATAATATAGAAGCGAATTGTGGTGAGTGTTTGTTAAAGCTTGCTCTTTGATATTCAGGTGCCAAACTTGGACACTGAAATCATGCATAAGAAAATTGCTTCCTAGCTCCGTTTTAAAACGGGTAACACCTCTGTTATTTCGTTATCTAATATTTCCAGCACACTAGCGAAGCTATGCTTAGGCTGCCAATCTAACTTGTTTTGTGCCGAGGAGGAGTCATACACACGGTCCAAGCTCGCTGGCAATAGCCACCCTCTTTGCTCAAAATTTGCCGCTATTTCAGGGCACTTTTCCTTAATGACTGCGCTTGCATTGTTATAGAGATGCTCGCAGTCATTGAGACTAAATGGTGTAGAACCAGAGATAATAAAACGATTAAAACCGCACAAACGCTTAACTATGGCGCATAAATGAGCATTTGCGACATCACGAACATCTATACCTCGAGTAAGGCGGTATATTGCCATCAAATCTGCGGGCTCAGGAAAGCATCGAGACATTTGTAATACTGTAACCGGAAGATTGAAAAGGTTTGAAATTTCATTCAATTTGTTTTCTGCAAGTATTTTACTTTTATGGTATATAGACTTGGGTTTAGGCTCGACCTGCTCCGTTATCCAACTAGCAAAACCTTCAGAAGATGAAGCGTAACCATAAAGTGCGGTTGTACTGGTAAAGACAAAGTGCTTAATTCCTGCTTTGACCCCAGTTAAGGCAAGCTGTTCGGTTGCATCAACATTGATAGCTAAAAACTCCTCATCAGCTATTAACCCAACATGTGGCGCATGAAGTGCTGCGGTATGAACAATAATATCCACACCTTCGAGGGCTTTAGAAATTAACTCGCCATCGCAAATATCACCGATAAAGTCTACCGTTGAGCAGGGCGTTTTATCCAAACCTACTACGTCATGATTTTTCATCAATTTGATATAAATAGCACGCCCGACTCGCCCAGCAGAGCCTGTTACCAATATTCTCATTTTGTGTACCTTTTACTATTTGAAATTCGAAGCAACCCCATCAGAATAAATTAAATCGCTGACACCCACCATAACATAGGTGCACACTGTGGTGGGTGCTTGTATTAGCCTCGAGCGCATGCCTTATCCAAGCCTCTGGTTAAATAATATGATTAATGCTCAGTTTTCTGATTTATAAAAGCTTTCTAACTTGTCTAAAAAGTCGTGCAGTTTTTGGTTCATTTCGTCATAGTTATGACTCAGTAAAACTTCTGGCTCATCTACAAATCGATACAGTAAAGCGTCATTGAGGTCGTCATTTTCAATCAGTGATGCGACGATATCTTTGGTAAATTCCATATGGCACTGAAAACCGTATACTAAGTCGCGATAGGCGACAATTTGCCTTGGGCACCCCGCGCTATATGCAATCACTTGTGACCCATTGGTGAGCCCTGGCATATCATTATGCCAATGGCCGACATCCAACACTTTTCCAAAATGACTAAATAGTGGGTGTGTCATCCCGGCTTCCGTCAAGGTTATCGGGTATTTTCCTATTTCACGCTCAGGGCTAGGCTCAAATGCGGCACCTAACGCTTCACCAATGAGTTGCGACCCTAAGCATATGCCAAGCACAACTTTTCCGGCGGTAATCGAGTTAAAGATGACTTCTTGCTCACCTTTTGTATCGAAGTGTGGGCATTGCTCAATAGTTGTCGACGGATCTTGAGGTCCTCCCATGACAATCAAAAAATCTAAGCCTTCGATATTTTTTGGGAGAGATTCACCTTGATAAACTCGCGAATAGGTAATGGTATGACCGCGTTTATTTGCCCACGATTCATAGGCGCCAGGCGCTTCAAAATGTTCATGAACGATAAAGTGAATATGCATCTTTGTGCCTTTTAATTTACGATAGGCTGTAGATGGTATATTAAATTTGGATGGCGTAATTTATACTAACAGACGTTTAATATTGATAAGTCGCCAAGATGCAAGCTAATGACCTCATCAAAGGTTCTTCTGATAAACAAATCGTAACTAAAACGATTAATATGGTTTCTGGCTATGTTGATGACTTCCATTCACATTCGTGGCATCAAATTGTGTTTCCTTTGCAGGGGCTATTACAATCGAGTATCGGCGATAAAAGCGGGATTGTTCCTCACAATGGCATGCTCTACATACCCGCAAATACAGTGCATAAATCCATAGCGATTACAGATACACAGTTTTTGGCGATTTACCTTAATCCCGACAAATATGTTCAGTATGGAGACGAACCAAAATCCTGTTTGGTAACGCCATTTATTAAAGCGCTCATTTTGTTGCTATTTGAAAACGAGACGCTCACTCAAGCAGAGTCCAATATCACACATTTGTTAACGGTATTGCGGGATCAAATCGAGATCGCAAACCATTATGAAATACCCCTACTCATACCTACCGATAAACGCCTTTTATCCATTTTCTTACAGCTTAAAGAGCAACCGGATCTACCATTTACGTTAAAGGAATGGGCAACAAAAGTGGGCGCTTCTGAGCGCACTTTGTCGCGATTGTGCTCAAGAGAGTTTTCTCAATCATTTTCACGGTGGAGACAAAATGTGAGGTTAGTTTTATCTTTGCAATTGTTAGGGTCGCAAAAGAGCATACAGGAAATTGCTATTGAGTTGGGGTACGCTTCTGACTCTGCGTTTGTTCAAGCGTTTAAGAAATTGTTCAACCAAACACCGAGAAAGTACCGGATTGCCAACTTACAGCACAACGTAAATTTATTTTGATCAACTTCTGTTGCTTTCAGGTTACCTGTACTAGAGACGAAAGTATCTTATCGCGAATGCTTTTAAGTTCTTCTCGCTTTATGTAGTCTAGGCGGGATTTGATTATTGGAGGCATTTCGCGATGTTGCGAATTCTTTTATGTGCTAGCTTAGGATTAGCACCAAGTTTTGGGTTAGTTGCCAAAGAGGTAATGACCCCTGACAAGCTTTGGCAAGTAAAGCGCGTGAGTGCGCTTGGGTTATCTAAAGACAACACCCATGTAATTTATCGAGTTACAACGCCAAGCGTTGAAAACAATGACTTTGATAGCAAAGTTTATCAAGTGCCGTTAAAGGGTGGGGCGTCTCAGCTTTTAAGCGCGTATCAAGGAATATTGTCAGACGACAACATTTCACCAGATGGCAGCAAAAAACTATTTCATGACACCGTCAATGTTGAAGCTGTGTTAGCCACGGATAGACACAAAGCGCTTACGCAAGCAGATGCGTATGTATTTGATGATTTAAACTACCGCCATTGGGATACCTGGAAAGACGGCAGTGTTAAACATGTGTTCTATCAGGATCTAATCACAGAAGAAAAAGTCGACATCATGAAAGGGATGCCTTTTGATAGTCCGACGTCACCATTTGGTGGTTCAAGCGATTATGTTTGGGGTCCAAAAGGTGAAAATATCTACTACGTCAGTAAAAAGCTGACTGGCGCAGAATATGCGAGCAGTACCAACACAGATATTTACCGTTATAACTTAGCCAGCAAGAAAACCACCAATCTAACCGAGCAAAACTTGGGTTATGATAAAAGCCCAGAGTTCTCGTCGACTGGGCAATTGGCTTTCTTACGTATGGATGAAGCGGGTAACGAGGCGGATAAAAATGACATTATCGTTAAGTTGGGTAACAGAGAAATCAATCTAACTGCGCATTGGGACGGCACGGTAAGCAGTTTTGAGTGGAGTCACGATGGCAAGCATATTTATTTTATTGCACCAATTGACGGGACAATCCAGCTATTTCAAGTAGCGGTGAACACCAAAACCAAAGCTAATCCAAAAATTCAGCAGCTAACTAAGGGCATGTTTGATGTAAATAGCATTGTTGCTGCCTTAGACGGTAAGTTGGTGGTTACTCGCAATAGCATGAATCAAGCAAAAGAGATTTTCCGCTTTGATCTGAATAGTAAAAAGCTTGTTGCGCTGACAAATGTGAACGAGGCGTTTTATGCTGATTTGGATTTACCGAACGTTGAAAAGCGAATGGTGAAGACAAAAGACGGCGAAGACATGCTAACTTGGGTTATCTACCCACCTAATTTTGATAAGCGTAAGCAATATCCAACACTGTTATACCTTCAAGGTGGTCCACAGTCGCCGTTATCACAGTTTTATTCCTTCCGCTGGAACTTCCAAGTGATGGCATCACAAGGCTACATTGTGGTTGCGCCAAACCGCCGTGGTATGCCAGGGCACGGTGTGAAATGGAACAAAGACATCAGCCAAGATTGGGGTGGTAAGGTAATGCAAGATTACCTTGATGCAATCGACGATGTTGCGAAAGAGTCATACGTTGACAACAAACGTATCGCGGCAGTTGGCGCAAGCTTTGGTGGCTACTCTGCGTTTTACTTAGCTGGCAATCATGATGGCCGCTTCAAAACCTTTATCGCGCACTGTGGCATTTTTGATTTGCGCAGTATGTACGGCACAACCGAAGAAATGTTCTTTGTGAACAACGAATTGGGTGGCGCGTACTGGGAGCAAAACAATGCGGCCATCAGCAAGGCATACAATCAGTTTAACCCAATCAGCTATGTGGATAAGTGGGATGCGCCGATGTTCGTGATCCATGGTGGTAAAGACTACCGTGTACCGCTGAGCCAAGGGATGCAAGCTTTCCAAGCCGCTAAACTACGTGGCTTGAAAAGCCGTTTCCTTTATTTCCCTGAAGAAAACCACTGGGTACTGACACCGCAAAACGGGATAGTCTGGCAGCGTGAGTTCTTCAAGTGGTTAGAAGAAACCTTATAGTTGATGTCACGACTAGTTAAGAAAATGCCAGATCGCACAGTGTGTAGTCTGGCATTTTTGTTTTGCAGTGTTACCTTGGTGCTGCGCAAGTATTGTTGTGCCCAAAAATTGGCGGCATACTAAATTAGTCAACGGAAAATAGAAGGAAAATTAAATGATTAAAAGGATAATAAGTGGCTTTTGGTTACTTACATTGGCTGTGAATATACAAGCAGCTGAAGAAGCGTTAACGATTGATAGCGTAGTGCCTAACAATATGGAACTGGCTTTTCCGAATGATGCCAATATTTACCCAGATATCAGTGACTTCAAGGTACTTAACGCGGTACTAATGAGTAACGAAAACGGTGAACGCTGGGCAATGATCACGATTAAAAACCAATCGAGTGGCCGCCGTACGTTAACACAAAAACACCTGCTAGCACTAACGGCGAACGGGCAAAGGATCGCGCCGATGAAGCTTTCTGAAAGTTTTGCTGGCGGTGAAACACTTTCACTCACACTGGCTTTCGGTGAGAACAAGTTTCCGTTGCTTAACGTGTATACGCGTAATTAATCTAATATTCGACCCAAAAGAACATTTAGGCTTTCTGTAACGTGAATAGTCCCATATTAACTGTACTTGGCAGCCAAACTGCTAACTGCGCTCTCAATACTTGAGTCTCCATATTCATGCGCTTAGCACAGTAGGCTATTGCTTCTTGATAGCGCAGCGGTTTTTCTCTCAAGTGCAGTAATAAATCCGCTTGCCAGTCATTTAATACATTCATTTTGATGCGATATTGTTGGCGCGATATTGCAATATGCGTTTGCTCAGGCATTGGCAAGGTGTACGGTTTTGCTTGCTCAAGCTGGGTTATAAGAGGAAGCAAAGGGTAATCGGTTTGAATAAGTTGTACGGATTCTGGCACCGACATGACAAAGTCTTCGGCAATGCCGCAAAGGAGTTCAATCTCGTTTATTAGCGCTGTTGATTTCTCGGTTTCCGGTCCTGATTTTAACAGTGCAAGCGCTTTGGCTCTTTCAAACTTAGCCAGCTCTGAAGGCAAACTAAACATAGCTTGCTGGTGGGCATTAAAATCACCGCTAGGTTTAGTGTTTGCTAAAAAATCAGCGAAGCGTGAGCCTAGTTGATGTAGTGTCCAAGACTCTGAGGGTAAGGTGACAATAAAGGCTTTGGCGAAGGTGTCGAATACTTCGTCGCCCATAAACTGGCAAAGTAGAGCAAACTCCCCCCGAAGACATTCTACTAAACGCATCACATAGCCCGCAGCATAGATGTCTACTCTTCTCATGGCTCCCAGTGTTTTGTTACTTTTTACACAGTCATGCAGCGTTAAACCATGCGGATTTGCAGCGGTATTGAGCTTTTGTGGTAGGTCGCCTCGTACCATTAAAACGGTGCTAAGCCACTGCTGAGTTTGCGTTAAGTCTGGCGTTTTCATTATGTTAATTCTGCTCGCTCTTTGACGATTGGAGTTGACAGCGCGTTGGTGTTAGTAACTGTATCTTGCTTTGGAATATGCCCTGTCAGGACCAATTTTGCTTTGCTTAACTCATCAACGAGCTCTGGAAAGTTGGGGATATTGGCATCCCATTCTAGTAGGGTAGACACGCCACCCGTTAAGTGCTGCGCCAGTTGGTAAAGCTGCCAAACCTTGGCGGGCACTGGCTGGTCATGAGTGTCTATCAAACAATCACCGCAGTCACTAGGACCGGCAAGATGGATTTGAACGATGTGCTTATGGGGGAGTTGACGAATAAACGCTTCGGCGTCAAATCCATGATTAAAGCTACTAACAAAAACATTGTTTACATCCAACAGCATACCGCAGCCTGTTGCGGTGACTAACTCACTAAAGAACTCGCTTTCAGTGAGGATTGAATGTTGAAATTCAAGATATGTTGATGGGTTCTCAAGCACTAAAGGCCGTTCTAAAAAATCCTGAACTTGGTCAACACGATTGATAACGTGTTGTAGGCTTTCGTCAGTCAATGGCATAGGTAGGAGATCGTGACTATTCAAACCAGCAATGCCTGTCCAACACAAATGATCGGAAATAAGCTGTGGCTTAACGAATTCACTTAACTCCTTGAGCTTGCTTAAGTATTCAAAGTTAAGCGGGTCGCTGCTACCAATATTCATTGACACACCGTGCATCACTAGCGGGTATTGTTCCTTTAACTGAGCGAGGACATGCCGGCCATAGCCGTGATTATCTATATAGTTTTCACTGATGATTTCAAACCAGTCGACGCTAAGAGATGTACCGCGATCTAAATGGGACATAATAAAGGGATAGTGCTGGCTTCTCAGGCCAACACCAAACCCCAAGTCGGTTAGTTTTTCGATAGCGGACGCAGCAAGCTGCTGCGTCCGAATTGGATTTGTCATGCTATCTTTCCTATCAAGTTGATGGAGGAAGAGCTAGACGAATATCTGAAGGTTTTGGCTTCTCTTTAGGTTCGTCATCTTCGTTCAATAAACCATTGGCATTGCAGTATGCTTGCCAAGCAATATCGTATACGGCATCCCCTTTTTTATATGGCATTAGCACATGATCTGTAGATTGATCGGTTGGAGTTTGTTGGCCTTTCGGATAAGTGTAATCAATAGCAGAGAAGCTGTTATCTTTTAGGTTAAACTTAAATAACTGCATATCGTATTCTTCATCGGAAAGTTTTGGGAAGAGTTGAGAGGCTGAGATAGGCACTGCACACCCACCCAAGTTATTACACTTATTATCAGCAGGGGCACTTTTTGGCCCTGTTGATACGCTACCACCACAGCTACCGCCAGGCGTTGTGCTATGAACAAAACCACAGCCACCTTGTGCTTTACAGTCGTTACTTCCCTTACAACTGTGATAAACCTCAGGAGGAGGTAAGTCATCCGAACCTATGTTGGTATAGCTCATTCCTTGGCAGGCGTGATAAAGGGTGTTCGGATTTTGCGGGGCGATACCCGTTACTAAATCCGGCGCAATTCCCGTGGTTGCCCAGCAAATCGAAATCCTATCGCCTGAGCCACCCATTGCAGGGCCCGGAAATTCACTGGTTTTACCCGACCAATAACGGTCAAGTGCTGTAGTTAGACCTTTAATTGTGCCTACCGCAGATTGACTGAATAATTGATGCGTATTGCCAATATTGGACGAGAGTTTAAGGTTGTTAAGCGCTTTTACTACACTGCTGACGCAAGGTAGATTTGGGTTTTGCTTAGCTGCTTCATCACCGCCGTTGGGATCCAATAACGCCTCATTCCAGTTATTACCCTCAGCAAACCAAGTTGACCATGTCATGTAACGTTCGTCCGATTGACTTGAAGGCTTCTCAAAGTCGACAATGAGCTTCATAGTATCGGTAAATATTTGAAAGTGATCTTTATATTTGTTGGTTATTCGGGCACAGGCTGAACCGGACAATGGCTTGCCATCGGTGCTCCTATAGTCGTGCTCTAAAGCTTGTTCATTTGGTTGAAAACGTGTATCTACGGTGCTCGGGTGAGTTGGATTATCCGCACTTTGTAATTTACCCAAGACATTCTGGGCCCAAGATTCTTCTGCCCAGCGTAAACATATCATTTTTGCAACGCCGTCGCCTTCACCTTGATCTGTGATTGCATTCACATTATTCATGAGTGCTTCTTTTAACAAATTATGTTCATTATATTTCTCAAGAGAGCCCTTTATTTCAGGAAATTGGGCTTGATATGAAGCATCATCGGGACGTTCATTAAAGTAGTTTCTCTGTGCTCTAGCGTCGTTTGCTTCAGCCTTTGAGAGCGCATAGTCGAGTAGACTCGTGTTATCATCATACTCAATTTGAATATAGTCCCAATAACTCAAGTACATGTGTCCAATTGAGCCGAATAGTGGCAAATCACTTTCGGTGTAATCCGGTTTCCACCAGTTGTATGGGGCTTGTTCAAAATACTTCGGCTGTTTTGTTTTTGCGTCTGGTTCCAAAAACTGTGGCTGAATAATTTTTTTAGCGTTTTCTTCAGTCTCTTCTATCAGCATAAAGAGTAAGGTCTGTTCTTTATTCAGCTCTGTTGCGTTAACGCGCAGGTCTTGTAATGTTTTACCAGGAAAAATTTGTTCGAAATAAGCCTGAACTTCTGGGCTTAGCTTAGATGAGTCTGTAGTACAGTCTGCAAAGTCCAAAATATGTGGAATACCGTTTTGGTTGTTGTAGCACTTCCAACCGAATTTTTCGTCAATTAACGCCTGACTAGTAAAGCTCGGTGTGAGCCCTAATTTACTCGCCATATTAGAAGCGAGTTGCAGATGCAGCATCTCTTCAATAAATACACTATAAACGCCGTTAAACACCTGCTCATTGACATTTAGTTTATAATCACTATCAATAAACCTGTCTTTTAAATCGTAGTCGTAAGGAGATAATCGTTCTGAAGGAATGTATCCTGCAGTCGGACCAAGTCCAGGCCAGTAACGGCCGGGGTAGAGATTTGAAGAGTCCGCAATCTGGTGTGTACCTTGAATCGAGTAGAGGCCGGTCATATAAAGTGGGATTGTGAATAACTCCACGTTAATCGCAGCTTGCGCAATTGCTTTCAGGCAAGATAAATCAGCAGCCTTATACTCGCTACTGCGCGCTTTAATTTGTTGTTTTTGTGCACTGCTTAAGAGGATGTTGGCGTCAATCTCTTTATCTACTTCTACCGATGGGCCTGTTTTGTTCTGCACATTCATGGTTTGCTCCTTTGTGACGGTGAACGTTGTGCAATACCACTGGCTTAAATAAAAAATACGTTAGGATATAGGATATTTATCCAAGACAACTCAAAATTTAAGCAAGTTGATGTCGGTGAGCGATGAACACTCGTTATACAAAGTAGTCGTAAAAAAAGATAAGGTCGATTACGAGATATTACATGGTGGTAACTTTTATATAACCTATTTAAGAGGCACAAAGCGAATAAGCAGAAAGAGATAAAAGAAGTGGTTTAAAGTCAGAGCCTTAAACCACTTTGAGGAGCTAGTAACGCGCTCAGAACTTAGATGGTGCAGGAGGCACTGTCAGTGTTTTCTTCGGGCTATCTTTTAACTCTTGCAGTAGCTCTTTCACTGCACGCTCGACAGAAGGATCTTTACCTGCATGGATAAGTTCAGGTCTATCGATCACTTCGATATCAGGGCTGACGCCTTCGTTCTCTATAATCCAATTACCATCGTTATCTAGAATTCGGAAGGTTGCAGCGATAACCTGGCCTCCGTCAACAAGACTTGGATTGCCAGAGATCCCGATAAGACCACCCCAAGTGCGAGTACCAATCAGTTTGCCAAGGCCCGCCTGACGGAAGTAGTAAGGTAAAGCATCACCGCCTGAACTTGAATAACCATTGATAAGCATCGCTTTTGGACCATCGTGTGCAAACGAAGGAGTTTTTGTTGGTTCAACACCACGGCGTTTCCAATAGTTCAGTGGCTTACGAGCAAGCCAAGTGATCATGTGCTCAGGGATAAAGCCACCGCCGTTATAACGGTCGTCGATGATCAGCGCATCTTTGCTCGTTTGTGGCATAAAGTTCTTAAATAATGAACGGTTACCATCATAATGGGTATTTGGTAGGTGAACGTAGCCAATCTTACCGTTTGATAGTTTATTCACGTAGTCTGCGCGTGATTGAACCCATGCCATGTAACGTAAGCCTTGCTCGCTGGCGACAGGTTTTACTGTGGTTTTCCAGCTATTATCAGCGCTTGGTGATTTACTCAATACCAGCTCAACTTGCTCGCCTTGGGTGTTTTCAAGTAGCTCGTAGAAGTTAACCGCGTCTTTTACCGAGCGACCATTTACCGAGATGATGTAATCACCTACATTGGCATTCACACCAGTTTCATCGAGTGGTGAACGGTAGTCTTCATGCCAGTTCTCACCTTTGTAGATACGCTCAATTTTTACGTAGCCAGACTGATGAGCACTTATTTCTGCGCCAAGTAAACCATGCTTTTTGCGCTCGGCTGTTGGGGCATCACCAGATTGTACGTAAATGTGACCTGCGTTGATTTCACCCGCAATTTCGCTAAGTACATAGTCTAAATCACTACGGTGTGCGACAGCGCTGGCAAGTGGTTGATACTTCTCCAAGATAGCATCCCAATCTTGACCATGGTGATGCTCGTCGTAGAACCAGTCGCGTAAAGTGCGCCAGCCTTCTACATACATTTGTTGCCACTCAACTTGCGGGTCGATTTTCAGTGTCATCTTAGATAAATCAAGTTGACTGGCTTTTAAATCTTGCTTTGGCTTTGGTGCAATTACACTGAAGTTGTTACCAGCGCGAGCGATCAGGTGCTTACCACCAGCGGCAACTTTATAGCTGCTTACGCCTTCGGCGACGGTTTCAAGTTTGCTATCTGGTTCCGTGCCGAGGAGCTTTAACGCACCGCCTGTTAAGGTTAGTACGCCCCCTTCAACACCTGTAAGTGCACCGTAGTTACCCGCCGGGGCTGAGAGTGATACAACCCGCGACATAAAGCCGCTGGCCTCAATGTAATTTTCTTGTTTGTCACTGTCCTTTTTCGTTTCTTCTTCTGATTGAATGCTTAACTCATCACTTTCAAAGGCATTAAGCGGCTTAATCTGACTATTCACCGCAACGCTATAAATGCGTGTAGCATTATTAAACATATAATCAAATTCATAGCTGCTAAAGGTGAGGTTATAGTCACGCTCAGAAGTGAAATAAATGTAGTTACCGTCAGGCGAGAAAGTAGGATTACGCTCACTGGTCATGTTGTCAGTCAGTCGAGTGACCTTTTTATCCTTGATATTATAGTGCCAAAGTGAGGCGTAGCGGTTCTCGTTGTTTTTAACAAAAACAATATCTTCACTGTTTGGTGACCAAGTATATTCGGTTAGACCATCTTCGTCGTATTTGGCGGTATCAATTTTATGCATATCACCAGATTTCGCATCGACCCACCATAGCGTGTGGTTTTTATCAGCAAAGAGCAGTTTGCTGTTATCAGCCGACCAAATTGGCGTAAAGCGCCAGATGGTACCATTGTCGGTTAACTGGATGGTTTTGTTGTTATTTGCTCTATCTTTGAGATAGATCTCATATTCACCTGTTTTATCGCTCATGTAGGCAATATAACGGCCATTCGGTGACCAGCTTGCTTCAATTTCACGGCCTTCTGGTGTGTAAGAGAGGTTACGAGTTGGACCCTGTTTTACTGGGACTGAGAATAACTCACCACGGGCAGTAAACAATGCACGCTTACCATCGTGTGATATATCCATGGAATCAATAAAGTCGCTAACGTTTTTACTATATGGCATGGCATATTGACGCACACCAGCAACATCGATTTTTAGCTTTTTAGTTGTCTTTGTCGCTTCGTCAAAGCGATATAAGTAACCGCCATTTTCGTAGACAATGGCATCTGGTCCGGCTGATGGCCACAGCACGTCAAAGTCTTTGTGGTCAGTCATTTTAACCGGTGACTTACCATCGCGATATTTATAAAGGTTGAGCGTGTAGTCACGATCAGACACAAAGTAAATACTGTCATTCACCCAAGTTGGTTGCTGATCTGTGGCTTTGTCAGTGGTGAGTTGTTTAGACGTATTGTTTTCAAGGTCGTAAATCCAAACATCCTGTGCTCGACCACCACGAGAGCGCTTCCAGGTTCTAAACTCTCTGTCGATTGGCGTGTAAACATACTTGCTACCATCAGGGGAAAGCATACCACCGCCAGTTTCTGGGATGGCCATCGGCTGCTCAAGTCCACCTTCTACTGGTACCATATAGGGGCGACCCATACGTTTGCCCCACGGTGTTCGATTTGCTCTAAAGACGATATGTTTGCCGTCAGGCGTCCAATCCATCACACGGTAATCGAACCCACCACGAGGTGGCATTTGCCCAACATCGTTGTAATAAGTGAGTTGCTTTAATCCTGAACCATCAGCATTGATCACATAGATTTGACGGCTGCCATTATACTCAGCGGCAAAAGCGATTTTGCTGCCATCTGGAGAGAACTTAGGGAAAGTCTCAAAACCAATATGGTCAGTCAGACGTTGGCTTTTACCAGTGTTGGTATTTGCAATATAAATGTCGCCAGCATACACAAAAGTGACTTTATCTTTGTGAATATCTGGAAAGCGGAGTAGGCGGGTATCTTCGGTCTGATACGCTGAAACAAAAGGTGCAGCTGCCGCAGCAATGGCGAGCACGAGTGTTTTTATCTTCATCATAATATAGGCACTTCCGTTATAATTTTGATACATAATAACGATTGAAAAGTGAAATGCACCCAATTTAGATGAGTAGCTTGTTTCAAAATGTGAAAAAACACCCCACCGCGGAGTGTGGTCGCGATGAGATGTTGAGTAGTTGGGGGGAGTATCAATGAGGTACTGGTGTACCTCAAGGTTGTGTCAACTTAGAACTGTGCAACAAAAGTTAGGTTGCTAGTTTCACCGCCGTCTGTGTCAACAACACTGCCTTTAAGGTAGTAAGTGTCGTTGAAGAAGTATTTAGCTTCTACTGCTAAGTCTGAATCATATGAACCTAGACCAAGCGCAAAGTTGCGAGTGAAGTAGTAGTTTGCAAGCACGTTTGTTACGTTGTCGTCAAAACCATCAGTATCAATACGGTTGTGCTCTAAGTCGATTGTGAAGTAGCTGTCACCACCAACGTGCATGAAGTAACGTGCACTTAGGTTTAGGTAATCAAATTCATCTTCAGTTTCAACTGTGAAACCAATGTAATCTGTAGAATTTAGTTCGTGATTGTACTCAGCTTTGAACCAAGTGGTATCACCGTTTTCAAACTCTTCTTGGCGAATGCTTAGCTTTAGGTTGTCGTTGTAAAGGTAACCAAAACCGAAAGAGTAATGGTCGTCAGCTTCGCCAAGATCTGCGATGCCAGCAGTTACAAACCATTCTTTAGTGATAAAGCCTTCACCACGCGCTGAGAAAGCATTTGAATAATCATCGTTAAAGTAACTTACGCCTACATTGCTGTCCGTATCAAGGTAGCCAAAGTCATCCCATACGCCTACTGATTCTTGAGGTGCGAAGAAATAGCGAGAAGAAAGCATCAGTGCGCGGTTGTCAGAGCCATCATAGTCATAATCTGTGTAACTAGCGGTGTTGAACCACTCTTTTTGTACGTTACCAGTGTTAGCCTGAGCTGCTGCTGAAACAAGTAGTGAAACAGCTGCGATAGATAGTAGTTTTTTCATAGTCATCCCTTTAATTTCCATATATTGAGCTACATCGACTCAACGGCGCGCATGGTAGTATTAGAAATCTGAACGGAAGCTGACAATAATGAAAAAAGTTTGGATATTGGCAAAAAAGCTGAGACTTAATTATGCTTTTTATCTATAAGATAAACATAAAGGAAGAGAATATGACGAACTCATTCCATGGCATATCAATAGGCACTGAGCGCTTTGGAGATGATATTTATCTCACACTTAAGCCTACAGGTAAACTCACTCATGAAGATTATGTTGTTATTACACCAATAATCGAGAGTGCACTGAAAGCAGTAACAACGCCTAAAATCTATGCATTTCTTGATGCGACTGATTTTGAAGGCTGGGAGCCAAGAGCCATCTGGGATGACTTCCGACTCGCCTTTGAGCATAGCACTGAATTTGCCAAAGTAGCAATATATGGCGGTAAAAACTGGCATCGACTTGCTGCAACAATAGGTAACTGGTTTGTTACTGGTAAAGTGAAGTATTTTGATGATAAAGAAGATGCGCTGAATTGGCTTAATGAACGAGAATGATTAAAGTTGAATTACATTCATGATTTGTGCGCTGTGGCTTGAGGCGCTAATCACGTGTGCAAAAAGTGGATTATTCAACCTATCATCAGTATAGTGAATTAACACCATTGGCTTTTGTCATAACGGCTTAGGAGCTTCAACTGTGAAAAAAATACTGATCACTGGTGCAAACCGCGGTATTGGACTTGCGTTAACTAAAACCTATCTGCAGGCTGGTTGGCACGTGTTAGCAACGTGTCGAGACCCGCTTATTGCTTCAGAACTAAATTCTCTTGCGCCAACTTTTCCTGAGCTCCAAGTATTTGCCCTAGATGTGACCAATTACGACCAGATGGAAGAATTAAGCGAGAAGCTGGCCCCTGTTGCCATCGATATTGTTATCAACAATGCGGGCATTTATGGGCCGAAAGATTATGCTTTTGGTGAAACCGATATAGAAGCGTGGCGAGAAGTGATGGAGGTTAATGTATTTTCCACCATGCGACTTGCAGAGCTATTTTACACCCATCTTTGCAACGGCAATGAAAAGATTTTTGCAGCCATCTCTTCCAAGGTCGGCAGTCATACCATGAATACTAAAGGCGGTGGCTATATCTATCGCAGTTCGAAGGCGGCGTTAAACTCAGTGGTAAAAAGCCTATCAAATGATTTACTGGGTGAAGGGATCCGCACCGTTGCTATTCATCCCGGCTGGGTCCAAACGGAAATGGGTGGCCCTAACGCGTTAATTACCCCAGACGAGTCTGCAAATGGGATCTATTCCGTATTATCTCATTTCGTGGATGCACAAAGCGGCGGTTTTTACGACTATAGCGGTGATGCTATTCCTTGGTAGTTAAACATTAGCTAACCTGCGCTGACACGAGAAATAAAAGATCCTGACTACTTAACGAGACAGATGCATTGAGTAGTGCCCACATAGTAGTAAAGGAATGTGCATACAGTGGTAGAAGTTCAAAATTTAGTCTTCACGCGTCGTGATGGTGACTTGAATCGAGCCGTATTAGATGAGCTTAGTCTCAGTATTGCCGCTAAAGAACAGGTCGCGATTGTTGGGGATAGCGGGTCGGGTAAAACTACCCTGATCCATCTTATTGGTGGTTTATTAAGGCCTGAGAGCGGCAGCATTGTTATTGATGGCCAAAATATTACTCAATTTAATGATACCGAGCTGGCGCTCTATCGTCGTGGTTTGGGGATGATATTTCAACACTATCAATTACTTGCACCTCTATCCGTCTACGACAATATCGTTTTTCAAGCACAGCTCAATCAATTGAACCCAAAGCAAAGCGATGTTAATGCGCTGGCTGAGCGCTTGGGGATTTTGCATAAATTAACAGCCTTGCCTCAGCAATTGTCAGGTGGTGAGCAGCAGCGAGTTGGTATCGCACGTGCCATGATCAACAAGCCTAAGTTATTGCTGGCCGATGAGCCGACGGGGAACTTAGATGCTGCGAAAAGCGAAGAAGTGGTATCACTTCTGCGTGAGCTGTGCGAAGAGCAAGGCGTTAACTTGCTTATGGTTACGCACAGCCAACACCTTGCTGACAGCCTAGATAGAAAAATCACCATTCAAAATAACCGTGCTTATGGTTAAAACGATGGAACGGCTGAGTGCGTTATCAGAAATTAGACTGATACTCACAGTTTTTATCCAGTTCTACAAAAGGCATCTTTGGTTGTTTTTGCTATTCGTTTTTGGCTTATCTTTGGGTAGTGCTTTGCTTGGCTCAATTCGAGGACTAAATCAAGAAGCAACAGATCGCTATCAGCAAACCAGCGCACTTATTAACAATCCAATTAGCCACTTTGTTCGGCCAAGCGTAGGCCGCGAGATGTTGACTGCCAATGTGTGGACGGCGCTGCGAAACGCAGGAGTCGTATCTGCTGAGCCTGTTTTGGAAGGTGTGCTTACCCTGCCGAACGGGAACAGGCTCCGGATCAAAGGAGTTAATACTTTGCAATGGCTGTCTGTGCCTAAAGCGCAATCACAGGGAGACAAGTTAGGCAATCAAACTGCATCGTTACAATTTGGATTTAGCACAATTTACGTATCTGACACGATGGCTCAACAGTTGTCGCTCAGTAGGCATGAAGTGATCAAGCTTCTTGATACGGATGTACACTTCGTTGTTTTATCGGAACTGACCGGTGATGCCGCATTAGCCGATATTGCATTAGTTGACCATTTACTGAATTCAGCAGGTCGAATAAGTTATATAGAGATTTCAAATGCAGTATTGGATGAGACAAAGGTTAGGCAGGTTATTGGTGACAAAGCACAGCTACAAAGTGCACAAGCACAGTCATTCGACTCGTTGTCGAAGGCATTTTTCTTCAACCTGCAAGCACTTGCATTCCTAGGCTACGTAGTTGGCGCTTTTTTAAGTTTTAACGCCATAAAGCTTTGTCTGCACGCAAGAAAAAAACTACATCAGCAACTCACACTACTCGGATGTATTCAAGCAAATGTAGTTGCAGCGGTAGTCATTGAGGTGCTCGTCTTAAGCTTGATTGCCGCACTGGTGGGCGCAGGCGTGGCTTTCTTGGGGGCAAACTTATTGGTGAGCGAGATCTCTATGGCGTTGGAGAGCCTATTTGCATTAGATAGGCGTTTACCGGTTCATTTCAGTTGGTCAGTCGTGCTGCAAGCATTTGTGTTAAACCTTTTGGTACTTGCCAGTGTGGCCTATTACCAAGTAAAGCCTCTTACTTTTTATAAATCTTGGCAGAGTAAAATAGTGAGTGAAAGTCTACTGCTTGTGGCTGCTGGGTATTTTTATCTTGGTAGCGAAGCGCCATTTCATGCGCTTGGGCTGTGTGTTTGCCTCCTATTACTCTTTTTTATGATAACACCAGTGGTATTGCGAGCCGTGTTTGAAGGCATACCAACTCAGCATCCAATAGTTAAATGGATGAAAGCAGACAGTGGCGAGCAGATCAGAGTACTTGCAATAAGTGTTTATGCCGTACTGCTTGCGGTTGGCACTTCCGTAGGGTTGCAAATTATGGTGAGTAGTTTTAGTTCAGCTTTGCAGATCCATTTAGATGGTCGCCTTAGTGCAGATCTATATGTGAGGCCTAGTGAAGTTACCGATGTGCAATATCAATGGCTCTTAAGCCAACAGGGTATTGAAAAGGTTGGTGTGTTCTGGCGTGCAGAGATAAGTTATGGTCTGAGTTCACGTCAACAAGGTACTCAATCAGCGAGCTTGATAAGCTTCGGCCGTTCGGGTGAGCATCACTACAATCTGATGTTGCTTTCGGGATCGCCACCTAATAACGAGGTGCTTTACTATGATGCGAATAAGAACGTAAGTGGGTGCCTTACTAATGAGCCAAGCAAATTATTGTATGGCGTAAAGATGGGCCAGCGTATTCGGTTGCAGCAAGGCAAAAAGCATATTAACTGTGAGATAACGGGTTTTTATTACGATTATGGTGAACAGCGCGCGGTGTTTGTCGCTGTTAGTGATGCAATTGAAAATGCTGGGCTTAACTATGAAGCATATGGTTTTTCAATTGTTCTAAAGCCAGATATTGATATCGCTTTATTTAAGCAAAAGGTCATACAGCAATTCCATTTAAACGACTCTCAAGTGGTTCAAAATCAGCGCTTTAAACAATACGCTACGCGTTTGTTTGAACATACGTTTTACGCAACGCACGCGTTAAATTTAATGATAGTTGCAATCGCGCTATTTGGATTGTGGGTATCATTATTGACACTCGGCGCTAAGCAAATTCAACCTTTGGCCATCTTAAAAACATTAGGTGTTACCACTTGGCAAGCGTTTGCCATTAAATTAGGGCAGAGCGCCGTTATTTTGCTGGTGAGTTTGGTGCTGGCGACGATACTCGGAGGAATGCTCGGCTGGATATTGCTTAAATTTGTGATGCCAATTGGCTTCGGTTGGACGATCCCTTTTCTATTACCTTATCTTGATATCGCGGTCTTTATCACCCTCATTTTTGGTTTAGCTTTGCTGGTTAGTGTACTACCTCTACTCAAACTGAGTCGTCACGATACTGCGGATCTGTTGTATGAAGACTAATTATTTTATCGTTTTATTACTATTAATTGTGGGAGTCGGCTGCACACCGGAGCTATCAGAAGTCCCTAATTCAAAAAATGATTTTTTCAATCTTGAGTTGGGTGACCCCGTTTCTCCTTCATACCAATTAAGTTTTCCGCGTGATCACGGCAGTCACCCGGACCAAGGCATTGAATGGTGGTATGTTACTGCAAACTTAAAAAGTGATTCAGGGCAAGAGTTTGGTGTTCAATGGACGTTATTTAGAACCTCAGCTGTCAGCGGTCAATATGTCAGTCCATGGTGGGATGGTGAGTTATATTTTGCGCATTTTGTAATTCAAGACAATACAAGGCACCAAGCCTTCGAACGTTATGGCAGAGCAGGACAAGTAAAAATTCAAGCTGACCCATTTATCACGCAATTAGATAATTGGTATTTGCGCAGTGAGACGGAAACATTTTTTCCGTTAACGCTCCATGCTGAGGAAGGAAAAAGCCGTGTTAATTTAACACTGAGAAAAAGTCCGATAGTGCTTCATGGGAAGAATGGTTACAGTGAAAAAACGTCCGACGGCCATGCCTCTATGTACTACAGCTATCCTTTTTTAAGCGTCTCGGGTGAGCTTACTTTTCAAGGTGCAACACATCAAGTCAGCGGTGACGCGTGGTTCGATAGAGAATGGTCTTCCTCGTTTATCAGTAAATCACAACGCGGCTGGGACTGGTTTAGCATTCGCGGTCAAGATAGTTCGAATGGTGCACTAATGGTATTTTGCATTCGTGATAGCCAACAAGTCTACAAAGATTGCCGAGGCACTGAAATTACAGCTGAGGGTAGCGCGACAGAAATAGCGCATAAGGATATTCAATTAAGTGTTTTGGAGCAGGTTTCGTTAGATGGAGTAAGCTATCCATTTAAATGGCAACTACGACTAAAGCACAATCCTGTTATTCTGATCGAAAGTACCAATCCTGATGCGAGAAACCAGCTGACTATCCCGTATTGGGAAGGAAGAGTAAAAGTGTCCGGCGGCTATACCGGTGAAGGGTACGCTGAACTAGTCGGGTACGAATAGCCCGCATTGGCTATACCGATTAACTTGTACCTATATTGTCTTTATATTTCCTAGTGAGATAGTACTAGCCCACAATAAACATGAATTTATCCTGAAATCTTGTTTTGACAGCGCTTTTTTCTGTCAAACTCAGTCCTAGAAAGCTAGACTCTAAGAATATCTTACTATCTGTGTTGCTATGTTAAATACGTTTTTTGTAACCGACCCCGCACCAGAGTTGCTACTCAACGGAACTTATGATGCTACGCTTGTGGCGTTATCTGTGCTTGTGGCTGTTATTGCCTCATTTTTTACGCTTATCCAGATCGACTTTGCTGAGCAAAATCAAAATAGCCGTATAAATCGACTCGCAAAATTTGGCGGTGCTGTGGCCATGGCTGGTGGCATTTGGAGTATGCACTTCATTGGCATGTTAGCGTTTTCACTCTGTGTAGAAGTGGATTACGATCCTTGGCTTACTGCGGCGTCTATCTTCCCCGCTTTCTTAGGCTGTTGGGTTTCGTTTGATTTGATAACACGACCAAATGTCACACTTGCAGTTAAGGGGCTTGCCGCTGTCATTTTGGGGGCCGGTATTGGTACCATGCACTATAGCGGTATGGAAGCCATGCAGCTTGGCCCTATGTTGGGCTATGACCCTACACTTTTTGGTTTATCAATTATCGTTGCAGTGTCACTCGCTTTCATCGCAATCCAAACGAGAAGTAAGCTGCGCGATTATGTCAGCGACAACAATATCAGTGTCGTGAGGTGCTTAGGTGCTTTGGCGCTCGGGGCGTCGGTATCGGGAATGCACTACACAGGTATGCAGGCGGCGAAATTTGTATCTGACTCACCAATAATCAGCCAAGAAATGCAAGATCAGCACACACAGTCACTCGCATTGTTTATTGCTGCTGTCAGTATGATCATTAGCGCTTTATCTGCGCTTATTCATACTGCGAGCAAGTACCGTTCGGTGGCTGCAGACAAAGCCGCTAATGAATCTAGGCTTGCGGCGATCCTAGAAACGGCCGTTGACGGGATCATCACCATCAATGGTGACGGTATCATTAAGAGCTGTAACCCGTTAGTTGAACGAATTTTAGGATGGTCTGAGCGAGAAACGGTTGGTCGCAATGTTGCGGTGTTTTTACCTAAAGAAGCGCAAACGAATGTATCATTCGACAGCGCTTACCTTGAGCAATTTAAAGGGGTTGGTCGTGACATCAAGGCGCTACACAAGCAAGGGCATTTAGTGCCTATCCGATTGGGGATAGGAGAGGTTGAGCTAAAAGATCAAAGTGCGTTTTATGTGGGTTTTATCACTGACTTAACAGCCCAAAAGCAAATGGAAAAAGCGCTGATTGAGCAAGAAACGCGTTATCGGACACTATTAAATAATATGCCTGGCGTGGCGTTTCGATGCCGGATTGATAGCGAATGGACAATGTCGTTCGTAAGTCCCATTGTTGAGCAGCTTACAGGCTATCGAGCAGAGGAGTTTATTTCTGGGCAAGTTCATTTTGCTAGCTTGATTATTGAAGACGATAAAAGCTTAACGCACGATGTGGTTGAACAAGCACTACAATGCGGCAAAGCGAGTTACTCGCAGGAATATCGAATATTACACAAGTCAGGCCATACCAAGTGGGTGCTGGATAAAGGTTCATTTGAATACGATCAAGCGGGTAAAGTTGAGGGTATTGCGGGCGTATTACTTGATATTAGCGAGCGCAAGAACATGGAAGACGAACTACGTGCCGCGAAAAGCATCGCTGAAAGCGCAGCGGCTTCCAAGCAAGCGTTTTTGGCGAACATGAGTCATGAAATTCGCACGCCGATGAACGCCATTTTAGGATTTAGTGAAGTACTGAGAGAGTCTGAGCTGAAGCCCGATCAAAGTAAGCATGTAAATACGATACTTACCAGTGCAAAGGCGCTGCTGCATTTACTTAATGACATTTTAGACTCCGCTAAGCTGGACCAAGGCAAGCTCGACCTGATTGAGAATGATTTCTGTATTTCTGAGCTACTCGACAACGTGGTATCGACGTTTTGGTATCAAGCAAAGAAAAAGGGCTTAAAACTAGAGCTCACGATGAGTCACAGTTTGCATCAAACTTATCATGGTGCTTCCGACCGCTTACGGCAGGTATTGGTTAATTTATTGGGTAATGCCATTAAGTTTACTGCACAGGGCAGTGTAGAGCTTAGCGTTGAATCCTCTCATGACGATTATGTGCTGTTTAAAATTGCGGACACAGGTATAGGGATTGCCAACGATAGACTAGATTCTATTTTTAACCCCTTTGAGCAGGCCGATGAGAGCATGAGTCGCCGCTTTGGTGGTACAGGCCTTGGAACGACCATTAGTCGCCAGCTAGTCGAGTTAATGGGTGGAAAAATATGGGCTCACAGTGAGCTTGGAAAAGGGTCTACTTTCTACTTTACTGTGCCTCTTAAGAAAATCGCGGCATTCACAATAGCGCAAGATGTTCATGTCGAACTTCCCCCATTAAATATCTTGGTTGCCGATGATATTCAACAAAATACCGAATTGTTGAGCTTATTACTTGAAAAGCAAGGTCATAGTATAGAGGTCGCAGGGGATGGGCTTGAGGCTATTGAAAAAGCAAAAGCGCAACAATACGATCTTATTCTAATGGATATTCATATGCCGGGTTGTGATGGACTTGAGGCGACGCGCACTATCAAAGCATATGAACGAGAAAATAGGCAACAAGAGACACCGGTAATCGCACTCACCGCGAGTGTGTTAGGCGAGGATAGAGCGGCTGCAAAAGCTGCAGGGATGGCTGCATTTGCCTCAAAACCGGTGGTGATAGAAGATTTAACTCGCACCATTGCTGAAACGCTCAATATCAATATTGCTCATACGGCGATTGGAGTAAGGCAAACCAGCAACAAACAGCTTATAAATAGAGCCAGAGCGATAAATTTGTGGGGCAGTGAGGCTCGGTTTTTAAAAGAGTTGGCGCGTTTTTGGGAGGGTAAAAGAGAAGAAGTGATAGCGCTCTTTGCGCACGAAGGTCAGTTTACGAATGATGTACTACAGAGTATTCATACTATCAAAGGCGTTGCCGGAAACTTGGCTTTGGAGACGCTATTTGGTCTGCTAGAGCAAATCGAGCGTAAAAAGGAAATTGACGAGCGCTTGAGAGCCAAAATGGCGCTCATTATTGAAAAACTTGACGACGTGGTTGGGCTAAGTGATGAAGAAGTCGTGACCAACGCATTGAGTGAGGGCGACGTTTTTTTGTTTAAGCAAAACTTGCCACAAGTAAAAGAGATGATAGATGAGGCACAAGTCGAGGATGATGTGCTTGACGCTTTGCTAGAGAGTGCCCCCCTCACTTACCGAAGCCAGGTAGAGGCGTTGAAACATGCATTGGATGATTTTGAATTTGAACGTGCGGAGGAAATTCTCGCACAATTAATGAGTACTGATGTGTAATGATAAATGAACACAAGCCTCTGATCCTAGCCGTTGACGATGAAGCGACAAATTTGCAAATTCTAAAGCAAACGCTGGGCAATCAATATCGTATGAAGTTTGCAAAGTCAGGAAAATTGGCGTTGGAGTTAGTTGATAAGGAACTACCTAACTTAATTTTACTCGATGTTATGATGCCGGAAATGACAGGCTTTGAAGTCTGCTCTAAATTAAAAGAAGACCCTACTACGGCGAGGATCCCAGTGATTTTTGTGACCGCCTTGAGTGAAGAGTTTGACGAAGCTCGAGGTTTTGAGTTAGGTGGTGTTGATTACATCACAAAGCCTATCAGCCCTGCAATAACTAGAGCCCGAGTGAAGACGCACTTGTCTTTAGTCAGTGCCACTGAGCTTAAAAGTGCATACGTTGAACTGATGCAACGGCTCGGTCAGGCGGCGGAATACAAAGACAATGAAACAGGCCAACATATTGCAAGAATGAGCCGCTACTGCTTTGTGCTTGCTAAAGCTTGTGGTTTACCGGAAGCGTATGCTGAAGATTTGATGCTCGCCGCCCCGATGCATGATATTGGCAAGGTCGGGATTGCCGACAGCATTTTACTGAAACCCGGACGTTTAGATGCCGAAGAGTATGAGGTGATGAAACAACATGCTGAGCTGGGTGCAAGTATACTCGCGGACTCTGATTCAAAACTCGTCAAGCTTGCATATTTAATGGCAATGGAGCACCACGAGAAATTTGATGGAAGCGGTTATCCAAAGGGATTAAAAGGGGAAGAAATCTCACTTGAAGGACGGATCTGTGCACTTGCAGACGTGTTTGATGCACTTACTTCAAAGCGCCCATACAAAGAGGCCTGGCCTATTGAAAAGGCATTGGCCTTTATCCATTCTGAAAGTGGTAAGCACTTTGACCCAAAATTAGTTGAATTACTCGATGAAAACCTACCAGAAATCCTAAAGATTAAAGCGCAGTATGACTGAGGGGAGTTTATCTTCGCTGGCTAATTGAAGATTAATTCTTGTGAGCATAGAGAGAGTAGTAAGGCATTTTTAGGCGGCATATATTGTAAAGCATTTGCCATGCGAATAATTTGTATCTATATTGGGTTCTAACCATGGAACTATCAACAAGGATACGATGGTGAATTCAGTTTCAACTATGGCAATAAGTCTTACCGCCTTGTTAACTTCACTACCTAGCATCGCCAGTTCAACAAATTTTATGGAGCTTGGATTTAGTCGGTTAGCGTTCGATAACGTCAGTGAGATTGAGCCTAAAGGCTTTGTCATTACAGCAAATATAGAGTTTGGTGGGCTTTACCTAGAAGGTTCTTCTGCTCTTATGGCTGATGACGTCGCGGTTACCGGATTAGTTTATGGTGCAGAAGAAGACGTATTAACTACATTAGATTTCGATGTTGACTCTAGAGCTTATACCCTATTGGCCGGTAAGCAGTTTGATTTGAATGATCATAGCCTTATTGATATTTATGGCGGTTATTCTAGGCATAGACTGGAGATAGCTTATTCAGGCTTAGTCAATACGACGTACTATGATGGTTACACCAATAAAGAGCTTATATTATTTCTTGATCAAGGGGCTAATGAGTCAAGTGATCATTATCATTTAGAAGCTGCTTATGACTATACACATGTAGACCTTAATTTTAGGCTAGGTGTTGGGTTTGAGCGGATCCAGGATGATGTAAGTGAGAATAATTTAGTGTACCTGGCTGAGGTTGGATATCGTTTTACCAATAATATTTCCGCAAACGTGAGCTATAGAAATGCTGAGGTCTACAATACTCTCAGTCTGAATTTGAGGTATAGCTTCTGACTACAATGCCCTTGTCATGCCGTTAATCTTGTTGTGAACGGCATAACATCCACTTCCAAAGCGCCTAGCTAATTTTCTTCCGCGTGGTTTACGACACTGAGTGAACCCGAACAAGTTAATGCATTGATTAATAGTAACAAACTTTGTTACAAAGTCATTTTGTATTTATTTTGGGTTCTGGTTGTATTTATATGTAATTGCCGTAGTATGCGCCACGAATTAAATACGAGAATGATGGAGTGGATCGTGAATTCAATTTTAAAGCAAGTGGCATTAGTATCTGCATTATTTGCATCAACAACCAGCCTAGCAAACTCAACAGACTTCGTTGAACTAGGTTATGGAAAAATCACGCTTGATGGCGTTGATGAATTCAAGCCTACGGGTATCGCAGTTACGGTAAACAAGGCATTTGAAGGCTTTTATCTTCAAGGTACTTATGCTGCATTAAGTGATGATTTTAAAGGTACTTTAATCGAAAGTGATTATTACGCAAATATAGAAACAACGGTTAAAGTTGAGACAGATTTAAACTATCTCACCCTTTTAGTTGGTCATCAGTTTGATTTAACAGATGCTGGCTTTGTCGATGTATATGGTGGTTATTCTAGATACAAATTAGAAGTGGATTACTCAGGCATCGCAGATATTGCTTATAACGATGGCTACAGTTATCAAGAAAGCTTCTCTGATAAAGAGAGTGACACGAGCGATCATTACCATATTGAAGCTGCCTACGAGCATTCATTCGGAGCTCTGAACGCACGTGTTGGTCTTGGTCTTGAACGTATTCAAGATGATGAAAGCGAAACTAACTTTGTATACTTAGCCAAGCTTAGTTACCAATTTACCGACAGCATCTCAGCTAATGTTAGCTACAGAAATGCAGACGAATACGATAACTTTGGTGTAAACCTAAGATATAGTTTCTGATATCACGGTTACTAGGGTCGGCAGGGCCTAGATAAGATACGGTTTCTTTCAGTAGAAATCGTATCTAAAACAAAATGCATGTTCTAATCCAAACTTTCGCTACTATACCTGTTAACATCAAGCTATTATTTCTCTGACATTCGTGTTCATCTCTTCGAATTCTCCTATCAAATTAAGCTTTTAGCATCGCATCCAGCATTGTAATCCCAATTAGTCTTAACACTTGCTCAATTTAAAGGAGTAAATCAGGCGCTAACGGCGTTAAAAGTTTCTTATATAGAGCGGCTAAATAGCAAAATTGTTGCCTTGCCTACATGGGTGTAGGTACCTTGGCGATAGCTGGATGCGGTAGCGGTGTTATCGACAAGATTTTTTCGCCTCAAGATAGATCACTTATTTAAGCGATTTGGCATAATTGTATTGCGTTAATCACATAAATTAATATTAAAAGTGTTTTTATTCTAGAAACACTTAAACGTGCAACAAAACCTTGTTATGCTCCGACCTTTACTATGTAGATAGATAAGGAGATGATCATGAATTCTACAGTTAAGTTAGCTGCTTGCCTTTCATTAGCTTTGGTAAGCTCAAATTGCTTCGCGCAGTCAAAAGATTACGTTGAGATAGGTTATGGGAAAATCTCAATCAAAGAGCTGAGCGAAATAAAACCAACAGGGCTTGCGCTGAGCGCAAAAAAATCCTTCGACCAATTTTACCTACAAGGTACCTATATAATATCGAGTGATAAAAACAGTCAGCAAAATGATATCGCTAGTGGCGTTGGCGCTCGAATCATCGAAACAGAAGTTGATACAGACTGGAAACAATTTACTTTACTAGTGGGTCATGAATTTCAACTATCAGAGCAATCATCGCTGGATTTATATGGTGGTTATTCTCGGCTCAAATTGCAAATGGATGCAACTGCGGAAGTGGAATATATTATCAACCGCGAATACCGTTATAGAAATGAAATTGACGTATCAGCTAACAACGATGCCGATCTTTATCATCTTGAATTGACTTATGCGCGCTCAGTAGACTCATTTGATGCGAGGGCCGGTATTGGGTTTGAACGCATCAATGGTGAGGAAGGAGAAAGTAGTTTTGTATACCTTGCTGAGATTGGCTACCATTTTACTGATCATATTTCTGCAAATCTAAACTATAGAAATGCTGATGTGTACAACAACGTTGGTTTTAATCTGCGCTATAGCTTTTAGTCGTTGAAAAAAGGTGCGTGATGGGCGTACCTTCTTAATTTGCTAAGCGTATTTATCCATCAACTGAGCATATTGGTAATACGCGAGTTGGCCTACTCTTCTTAATTGCGGCATCGGAAACATGGGTAGTGGCTTAGTATAGATTGGTAAATTCGGGACTTTAAGACCCATTAATTTTTCAGCAAGTCGAATACTTGCCTGAGCACTAAACGCTACACCTGAGCCGCAATATCCAAGTACATACCCGGTATTGTTTTCGCTGTAGATATGGGGAAGATCATCAAGCGCAGCGGCAATATAACCACTCCAAAAGTAATCAACTTTAACATCGAGTTTAGGAAAGCAATCGTTAAGTGCTGAGCGCAAGTTGTATTGATATTTTGCATTGTCCTGATCATGGCCAAACACCGCGCCTCGCCCACCAAACAAAATACGGTTGTCAGGAAGGCGACGATAGTAGTATTTAAGCCGTCTGGTATCCATGACGACTTGCTCTGTGATTAAGCCATTGGCAGCGAGTTGCTCATCGCTGAGTGGTTCAGTCACGATTATACTACTTAAAATAGGCAAGTAGCGCCCTTGAGTTAACGGTGAAAACTGTCGCTGAGCATAGGCATTCGCTGCGATCACTACCTTATTTGCTGAGACTTTGTGGCCGTTCACTTCGAGCTGGTGGTTGCCATTTTGGTTCTGGTGGCGGGTGACCAGGCTGTTTTCATAAAGTTGCACACCAGCTTGCTGAGCTAATGTCTTGTAACCTAGCAACAGCTTCAAAGGGTGAATACCAAACGCGTTGTCGAATCGTAATGCGCCAAACCCTTGCTGGTTGTGCATATAGGTTTCGGTCAGTTGTTGCTGAGACAGTAACTGATGGCTCTTGCTACCCATGGTTGCAGTGAGAAATTCGGACTGCGCTTTTAGTAGCGAAAATGCTTGCTGGTTGTGTGCAACTTTCAAATACCCAGATGCTTGCACGTTGCAATCAATGTGATTGGCGTCGATATGTTCACGGACTAAAGCAACGGCGTTGTTGTACTCTTGATATATGGCTTTACTGACATCCAGACCATACTTTTTGGTCAGTTGCGCATAACCAAGCCGTCCCGTACTTGGTAGCACAAATCCTGCATTTCTCGCGCTCGCGCCAAAGCCAACTTGATTTGCTTCAAATAGGGCAACGCTTTGATGATGAGTGGTTGCCAAATGGTAAGCGGTAAGTAAGCCCGTAAAGCCACCACCGATCACTGCGATATCTACTTGTAATGGTTTATCTAGCGAGGGGGTGGGTGCACCTAAAGGGCAGGTTGCAGCCCAGTAACTATTGGCAAAAGCTTGGCCTTGGCAGTGTGGCTGAATGAGTGGATCAAACCCTGACATCTTAAAACTCCAATACCATTTCTGCTGCTTGGCAGTGGCATTCAGTACCACAAATAGTACAAACATAGCCGTGATAGATACAGTCGTCTAACCACTTATCATCATGGACTTTAATCAGTTTGCCACCGGCCTTAGTGAAGTATTTAACGGCACCGTTACCAGGGCTTTGTTTCCAAAGATGTGCAACGCCAGCTCTCGCGCCTTGTTGTGTTAATGCTGTAATTGCGTGTTTTAGTAATTGGGGTCCAATACCTTGGCCCTGTGCGTTCGGTGATACCGCGATACATTTAAAATATGCCATATCATTTTGATCAACAGGCCACAAAGACGGTGAACTCCACTTATCTATAGGCCATTGTCCGGCACTATATGACGTTCTGAAGCCGAGTAACTCATCTTCATCGTTTAGGGCAACAAAAGAAGCATTTATACCATCTTTACAGCCTTTTTGGCGCATTTGTTCAATGCCTGCGTTATCAAGATAATTATCACCATGAACGAGATTACCAAGTGCGATAACACGCTCGAAATGTTCTGGTTGTAAAGGAATAATTTTCATAGGCTGCTCTGTTGTTATTTACGGTGAGGTTCTAGCATACCACTTTAGATCATGTACCAAAAACGCAAAGGTTCATCGATTTGAGTAGACGTTATTACATATGTTGTAAGAATAAAAAGTGAACAAAATTTGACAGCGATGTCATTTTGTTAATAATTGTTGAATTGGTGGGTTCCACTATTAACAACAACATGTAAAGGAAAAGTATGAACAGTCTAAAATTAGCGACCGCAGTTTCGCTTGCCATAACTGCAAGTCAAGTGATGGCCATGAGTCCGCAACCCGATCCACAAAACCCCAATGGTTATATTGTTTCTCGAATAGAATTGGAGAATGCCCAGAGCGCGAAGACCAATAATCCTATGTATGCGATTTGGTCAAAAGCACTGGAAACAAGAGATAATGCGGTTGTAGAGGCTATTGCGCCTGGGCTTGCCAGTAATCCAGATAATGTAAAAAGAGCTGAGCGGGTATTTGGTCAAACTCAGTGGCAATTTCTTACGCAAATGGCGGCGCCTGAATACACCTATACGCGCTTTTTGCGTGCTATTGGCAAGTTTCCCGCATTTTGTGGCGACTATACAGATGGCCGAGACGCCGACGCAATCTGTAAACGCTCAATCGTGACTGCATTTGCGCATTTTGCCCAAGAAACGGGGGGGCATATTGCCAAAGACAACACTTCTGATAACCCTCTTGGGTTAGAAGAGTGGCAACAAGCATTGGTTCATGTGCGTGAAATGGGTTGGTCAGAAGGGCAAGCTGGCTATACCACGGGGTGTGGACAAAATGACTGGCAGAACCGACGCTGGCCATGTGGAGCGGGGCAAGGGTATTTTGGCCGAGGCGCTAAGCAGCTTTCATATCACTTCAATTATGGCGCATTCAGTGAAGTCATGTTTAATGGTGATGCAACGGTGCTTTTAAACAACCCTGGTCTAGTAGCAGACTCTTGGCTAAATTTAGCGTCTGCAATTTGGTTTTTCTTAACACCGCAAGCACCAAAACCTGCAATGTTACACGTTATTGATAGAACTTGGACGCCATCAATACGTGAAAGTGAGGCGGGGATTGGTTATGGCTTTGGTACCACGATTAATATTATCAATGGTGGTATTGAATGCGGCGCGCAAAATAAAGACAAAGGTCAGCCCGTTAACCGCATTCGTTATTGGGAAGGACTCTCGCATTATTACAACATCACCATTGAAGCTGATGAAGAAAATACCTGTTGGCAGCAAACACCATACGGCAGCTTAAACCTCGACGGCGCGACTGATGTCCTTTACACCAACTGGGAAGGTGATTGGGCTTATTATGCAGACCGCCCAGGAGGTTATTCATTTGAGTGCAAACTCGTGGGGTATCAAACAGCTTATTCCGCACTTGTGCCGGGAGACTACGAGAAATGCGTGACAAACTTTTATCAATCACACGCAAGCTGGCCTGAAGTTCGTGTCGTTGATGACTTACCAACCAACCCGACTGAACCGCCTGTTGACGGTGTACCTGCTTGGGATGCCGACAAGGTTTACTTAAAAGGTGATAGAGCGAGCTACAATGGTGTGATCTACGAAGCCAAGTGGTGGACCAAAGGAAATATCCCAACTGCCGATGGCTCGGGTCCTTGGTTAGCGGTTAACTAAATAACCTGAGCTTCGGATAATTAATGCCTTTCTAGCAGCCAGTTTTAGCGCTAACTGCGTTGAATTCACTTCCAATAGCAAGCTATTGGTGCGTAAATTCGCCTAATTACCCCTAAAACTCTCTGGCTAGACAAGGAAATAATTTAATATTATTTTAAAAACAATGAGTTAGTTCATTTCTTATCCAAACCTCAGGTTAAATAAGCTAATAGCTGTGGGGCTTACTATATTTGCCCCACAACTTTTAAGATTCTCTGGCAAAGATCATAAACTCTAATTGATGCCCCATGGTATGCGCGCTAAAATAGTGTTTTAGCAATAATCGAGACCATATCGTGTCTGTAACTCGCTCGTTAGTCCAAACTCTGTCTGAGTGCATTGAACATGTGCTAGATACTTCTCTTCATGCTGATAAAGCATTAACTCAATTACTACAGAACAACCCACAGTGGAACCTTGATGAAAGGCAGTATGTGGTGAGCAATTATTACCATATCTTCCGCTTTAAACGGTTACTGGCTTACCTACTTGAGCATGAAGAAATGCCGCTAGATGGCTTTGGCTACTGGTTAACTTGCCAAGTTGTTACGACGCAGCCGCTTCCAGAGTGGGTGGATACTGAGCGATATAATCTGGAAAAGCTGCAAAGCTTAATTGAGCAGGCGCCTCAAGCCGTTCGTTTATCTTTACCTGATTGGTTAAACGAGGTTGCGAATGAGCAACTGGGTGAGCAGTGGCCAGCGGTTGCATCCGCGCTAAATCAAAGTGCTCAACAATATTTGCGAGTCAATAGCCTAAAAAGTGATATTGCGACTGTGACAGAGTCTTTAGCAAAAGAGGGGATCAAGGTTTCACAGGTTGCACTTGATTCTCATGTTGCGCTAAAAGTTGAGTCCAATAGCCATCTGTTTCGCTCTCAAGCGTTTCAGGCGGGTTGGTTTGAAATGCAAGATGCAGGTTCTCAGCAAATAGTGCCTTTTTTAGAAATACAGCCTGGCCATAAAGTGGTTGATGCCTGTGCAGGCGCTGGTGGCAAGAGCTTACATATAGCGGCGCTAATGGAGAATAAAGGTCGCTTGTTGTCTATGGACATCCATGAACATAAGCTTGAAACGCTGAAGCAACGAGCGAAACGTGCAGGTGTGCATGTTGCTGAAACGCGTGTTATTCAAAACAATAAAACCATTAAGCGCCAAAAAGAGAAGTTTGATCGCGTGCTATTGGATGTGCCGTGCTCTGGTCTTGGTGTATTAAAGCGGAATCCAGATGCAAAGTGGCACTTGAATTCGCAAAATTTAGACACACTTATTGCTTTGCAAACCGATATTCTGGCGCGTTACAGTCAAATGTGTAAGGTGGGCGGCAAACTAGTGTATGCAACTTGCTCTATTCTTCCTTCTGAAAATGAGCAGCAGGTTGAACGCTTTTTGGCAAATAACCCCAATTGGCAACTAGAAGACTCACTACATTTACTTCCAGGAGTAAATTCAGAATTTGACGGTTTTTACGCTGCACGATTAGTAAAAAATAGTTAGGAAACAAGATGAACCCAATCATTGCATTACTTAAAGAGCACAATATTTCGGATGAACAGATCCAAGCGGTATTTACCCAACTGACTGAAAATCCAATGATGGCGATGGCGACTATTCAGCAATTAGGTATTCCACCCGAAAAGCTTCAACAGTTGATGGCTTTGGTAATGCAAAATCCGGCATTAATCAAAGAAGCAGTTAACGAATTAGGCCTTGATTTTGAAAAGGTTGAGGCTGCAAAAGCGCAGCTAAAACAGTAGTATTAATGGCTATGCCCTAGACAAGCTCAGCCTTGTCTAGGGCATAGCTAAATAACTCACATGCAGATCAAATCTTGTGAGTAAAACCACTGTATACCCCAAATAAAAATGTAAGAATTGCAGAAAATAGTGTCGAGCCTATCGCGTAGGCAAGTATTGCCTTACCCCAATTTTTCCACTTTATTAGCTCATTTTCCGCCATTTTATAGTTAAGTATTATGCTGTACAAACCAGAAAATAAGAGCGAAAAAATTGCGTAAAGCTGCTCGGCGAAGATACCCAGCATTAGTGGAATTGAGAATATCAGTATGCTTAGGGTTAGAATGAGTAGGTGTCCTATAGCGTACTCCAGCATTGTGTAGGGCGCAGAACGATACACTAGCTTAGAGGCTAATCCGAGTAAGAATGCCAGAATAAAGACGCGATAAATGTGCGTTGCTTCATATAGTGCGATTTCAGATTGCCATTTGAGCTGCTCTTTCGATTCCAAAAGTTGACTGCTTGATATGAAGCTGATTTCAAGTAGATGCGAGGCAAGCACGATCACGGTGAGTAGAATAAAACTAAACTTGAAGGGATTACCAAAACGGCTTCTCTGTCCATTCAAGTATCCAAGAATGGTCTTAAAAGGTCGAAGTAATAATCCAAAAAGTAATTTAAAAAAAGGGGATTCGAGTTCAAGCAGTGCGCTTTGAAGCAAAATGCGTAAGTGTTTAAAGGTCAGCCTCGATGCTTTTTTCTGTCCACAACCTGAGCAGTACTCGCCAACAAGTTGAGTGTGACAATTTAAACAGTGCGATTGATTGTCAAAATTTGCGTGATCCATAGATGTATTTATTATTTTTTCTTGTCGACGAATGCTACCTTTTTTTGTCTCTAATAATCAAACAATATAGGTGTTAAGGCCCACTTTTCTAATACCCCATCTGAACTTATCGTCGTGAGCACATTGCTATCGGAGATGTGTACATCATAAACAGTGCTGCCCAAATTCAGTTGTGCTATTGGCCAGCTGACAATTTCTTTTCCCGACGTTAATTCCCATAGCGAAATATATTCCTTGGAAGAGGTGGTTAGCAGAAACTTGTCGTCAGCGACGAATTGTGCACTTCGAAAAAACTTGAAGCGCTGAGGATAGGATAGAGATAACACTGCTTGACCTGTACGCGTATCAATGAACTTTTGGTCTTGCAGGGCGTCTGATACGAACAGCCAATGTTCATTTTGTGATAATGCCAAACTGGTAATACGATGAGGCAGCTCATAATCTACAGTGACTTCTTTACTAGTTAACTCAAGCTTTTTAGCGTGACCGTCTAAAGAGGCCGAGTAGAGCGAGGTCAAACTCCGGTTAAAAATCAAATGTGTAATGCTGCTTTCATGAAGGTTTATTCTGGTGATGATTTGCTCATCTAAACTCAAAAGTAGTATGCTGCCGTCATTGTAGCCAAGGACGATAAGCTGCTCGTCACTGGACCACAGAGCCTTGGTAACGCGAATGAATGAGTCAAACTCAGGTAATGGATAACTGACAACTTCGTTTGAGTGCAATTGCCAGATGTTGAGTTGGGAGTCCGAAATACTCAGAATACTGCGCTTGCTCGGCGCTATTAAAGCGTCACGAAAAGTAAGTTGGTATTTACTTCCTTCGACTTGTTTAATCAGCTGTTGGCTTTGGTTATCCCATACTTGTAGTAAATGATCGTCAATGAGTAGTAAGGTTAGCGCCGCGTCACTAGAAAGTTGGGCGAGACTAACCGGCAACTGAGTCAATTGTATTTGCTCTGTTGGCTCTAGAGTTTGCCTTTTGCTACATCCTGTGAGGATAAGCAAAGCGACTATCATTGCGTAAAAAGCGAGTCTCATTCTATACCTTAAGTTTTAGCCTTTCCCTCTTTCTCAAAGAAAGTTAAACACATCCTAATGACAGTACCAAAAATGGCTTGTGCTGTATTTATATATCGGCGTAAGGTAAAGCTCCATTAATATTAACCTTGGAGTATGGAGTGAAAGGGTTTCTTGGTTTAGTGTTACTTGCCGCAATTTGGGGTGGCTCATTTTTATTTATGAAGGTGGCCGCCGGTGTCCTTGGTCCTGCTGTACTCATTGAATTTCGAGTCTTATTTGGTGCGTTAACGCTCGCCGCGGTTGCCTTAGTATTAAAGCGTAATTTACATTTTTGGCAGTACAAAAAGCACTTTTTAATCCTAGGACTGTTTAACTCAGCGTTACCTTTTATGTTATTCGCTTATGCTGTGCAAACGCTTGATGCTTCCATGCTCTCAATTTTAAATTCAACCGCACCATTTTGGGGGGTGTTAATCAGTGTGTTTTGGCTAAAAGTGCCAACGCAAAAGTCGGTGTGGCTAGGGTGTGGGTTTGGGATTGCAGGTGTTATCACGCTAGTTGGGTTGGATAGCACCGTATTGGACGAAGGTGCATGGTTACCTATTATTGCAACCCTGTGTGCGACTCTGAGCTATGCGGTGGCCTCTCATTACACCAAAACGGCACCAAAAATGAGCGCATTTAATCATGCCCATGGTAACTTATGGGGCTCTGCGCTATTGGTATTGCCTTTTATTTGGTTTATGCCAATGAGAGAAACGCCTGACTCTACAGTGATAAGTGCGGTAGTTGGACTTGGCATATTATGTACGGGCTTTGCCTATATTCTCTATTTTAAGTTAGTCGAAGATCTCGGCGCTGCATCTGCTTTATCTGTTACCTTTTTAATTCCAGTGTTTGGGATTTTATGGGGACATCTCTTTTTGCAAGAGCAAATCGGTGCTAACACAATCCTTGGCAGTATTTTAGTTTTGCTTGGAGTCAGTTTAGTAACTGGGTTACAAGAAAAGATATTTCCACCAAAAGCGATGAAGGAGCTGTAGGTGAGAGGTACTGGTTTCTTAAGAAGGGTGGTCAAAAAAGTGTTTCTCAGAAACGATAAAAGGGCCTAAAAGGCCCTTTGGTGAAGTATCGTTCAAGTTAGTGTGATCACTTTAACCCCTTAAAGCAACCAACCAATTGTTTTGCAACTGCGGCTTATCTCAATAAGTTTCTAAGCTAGCGAGAGGAAGAAACCTGCAATTGCTGCACTCATGAGGTTAGCCATAGACCCTGCTAACACTGCTCTGAGCCCTAGGCGAGCGATATCCTTTCTACGACTTGGGGCCATACCACCAAGTCCGCCTAGTAAGATGGCAATCGACGATAAGTTAGCAAATCCACATAAAGCAAATGTGACAATCGCTTGAGTGTGCGTGCTCAACGTATCGCGATAATTCATATAATCTAGGTAGGCAACAAACTCGTTAACTACCAATTTTTGGCCGATAAAACTACCTGCCGTCACGGCTTCCGACCAAGGTACCCCAAGTAGCCAAGCAACAGGGGCAAAGACGTAGCCTAAAATTTCTTGTAGCGTCAGTGTTGGGTAATCAAAAATTCCACCAATACTGCCTAGTAAACCGTTTAGTAGCGCAATTAGTGCCACAAACGCAAGTAGCATCGCACCTACGTTCAGTGCTAAGTGCATACCGCTTGATGCACCTGATGCTGCTGCATCAATTACGTTTACTGGTTTATCATCACCACTATCTACATCAGATAGATTTTCGTGTGGCTTCTCGGTTTCTGGCACAATCATTTTTGCCATTAAGAAACCACCAGGAGCTGCCATAAAGCTCGCGGCAATGAGGTATTTAAGCTCAACGCCAATCGCCACATAGCCCGCCATAACAGAGCCTGCCACCGTCGCCAAACCGCCCACCATAACCGCAAACAACTCTGATTGCGTCATTTTTGGAATAAACGGTTTTACGATCAAAGGGGCTTCCGTTTGGCCGACAAAAATATTTGCCGTAGCTGAAAGCGACTCTGGTCGTGACGTTTGTAGTAACTTTTGCAAGCCACCACCTAAAATTTTAATGATCCAGTTCATGATACCAAGGTGATACAACACAGCAACGAGCGCTGAGAAGAACACGATCACTGGTAATACCTGAATCGCAAAGATAAACCCTAGCGAGTCTTGTTTGGCTAATGGCCCGAACAAGAAACCGATACCGTCATTAGCATAGCTAATCACTTTGGCAACCGCGCTAGACATTGAAGCTAATACATTTTTACCCGCTTCAATAAAGAGTACAAAGCCACCAATAAGGACTTGCAATAAAAATGCAACGCCTACGGTACGCTTATTAATAGCACTGCGATTTGTTGAACACGCAAATGCTACGCCTAGGAGCATCATCATGCCCACTAAGCTCATAATTGTTGTCATGCCAATTTCCCGTTATTCTTGTAGCAAATATTTTATTTTACTTTTAATAATATCAATCGCAACGCGATTCATACCGCCACGGGTCACAACCAAGTCGGCATTATGCTTGGATGGCTCGATAAACTGATAAAACATCGGTCTTACCGTCGCCTGATATTGTTCTACCACAGATGACAGACTTCTTCCTCTGTGCTCTATATCTCTTTGCATGCGACGCAGCAAACAAATATCCAAAGGTGTATCAATGAACACCTTGATATCAAACTCTTCACTTAATGCAGGATCGCTCAGTAGTAATATACCCTCGACGATTAGTATCTTAGCAGGGTTTACTATTCGGGTTTTATCACTACGTGTATGCTGTCCGTAATCGTAGGTAGGAACCTCTACGGATTCACCTAGGCGAAGCTTAGTTAAATGCTCGCGTAACAACTCGTGTTCAAACGCATCAGGATGATCATAATTCGTTTGAGTACGATGCTCTATAGGTAAATGCGATTGATCTTTATAATAGGCGTCCTCTTCGATTACCGCGATAGTGCCTGAGGCAAGCTCATTCACTAGTTCGTTGTAGATCGTTTGACTAAAAAGAGACTTACCAGACGCAGATGCGCCAGCTATGGCTATAATAGTTCGTGTCACTAAAGTTCACACCCAGCAGTTGTTTATGTTGGAAGATCACAATAGCAAAAAAGACACGATTAATCTCTTTTGCCTCGCTTAATGAGCAAATTTAACGGGTTTGGCGGACTCAAAACAGGACTTATGTCCGCTTGAGGGCGACAGAGCTAAATTAGCAAGATCGCAGCTTTTCGTGAATTTTGTGACTATTTTATGACAGCGGACTTATGTCCTGTACGATTTTTTTAACCAAACATAAAGTAACCAACGCTTAAGGTAACCATGTATTTAAGAATAAATAATAGCCTGAGCAGTATAGAGAGGTATCTATGGCAAGAGCAATCATTTTAATGGCGGATAGCCTAGGCATTGGCGCAGCACCGGACGCAGAAAAGTTTGGTGACGTAGGCGCTAATACTCTCGCTCATTTATTGCAGGCGTATAAAGAAGAAAAAGGACAAGCGTTAGACTTACCTAATCTTTCTAAACTAGGCCTTATTGCAGCATGTGAAGCTGCAGGTAAAGAAACTTGCGCTGTGGCGCAAACCGTAGAACCAAGTGCTGCTTGGGGATATGCAAAAGAATTATCGAGTGGCAAAGACACGCCGTCTGGCCACTGGGAAATGGCAGGGGTGCCAGTATTGTTTGAGTGGGGTTACTTCCCAAATACTAACCCATGTTTCCCACAAGAATTTATAGATGAATTGTGCAAACGTGCAGACATACCTGGCATTTTGGGTAACTGTTACGCGTCGGGCACAACGATTTTAGAACAGCTGGGTGAAGAACACGTGCAAAGCGGCAAGCCGATTTGTTACACCTCAGTTGATAGCGTCTTTCAAATAGCCGCTCATGAACAATCGTTCGGACTTGACAAGCTTTATCAAGTATGTGAAATCGCACGGGCACTGCTTGATGAAATGAATATAGGACGAGTGATTGCGCGGCCATTTATAGGCACTTCAAGTGCCGACTTTATTCGTACTGGTAACCGCCGAGACTATTCGGTATTACCGCCTTCGCCGACTGTGCTAGATAAGCTAGCCAATGACGGTGGCGAAGTAATTAGTATTGGTAAAATTGCAGATATTTATGCGCATCAAGGGATCACACAAAAGCACAAAGCGCCTGGTCTTTTGAATCTGCTAGCAAAGACAAGCGAAGTGATGGACACAGCGCCAGACCACAGCCTTATCTTCACCAATTTAGTCGACTTCGACGAAAAATTTGGTCACCGCAGAAATGCAGTGGGATATGCAGAAGCACTTGCTGAGTTTGACGCATTTTTACCGGAAATTATTGCCAAACTAAAAGCTGATGACTTGCTTTTAGTGACTGCCGACCATGGTTGTGACCCAACCGCAGAAGGCACAGATCATACGCGAGAGTACGTGCCCGTATTGGCATATACACCGGGTATGAACAATACTCCGTTAGGAGAAAGACAAAGTTTTGCTGACATAGGTCAAACGCTTGCCCAGTGGTTTGATTTAGATGCAACGCAGTACGGTGAAGGCTTTAAGGCCGAGATAAAAGCCTAACTAAAGGAAACAATATGAGCACTCCACACATTAGCGCAAAGCCAGGTGATTTTGCAGAAACGGTATTAATGCCGGGCGATCCACTAAGAGCAAAATACATTGCAGAAAACTTTTTGGAAGATGCTCGTCAGGTAACTGACGTTCGCAACATGTTTGGTTTTACTGGTACTTACAATGGTAAGCCAGTTAGCATTATGGGTTCAGGCATGGGTATTCCATCTATGTCAATCTACGCTCGTGAGCTTATTGTTAGCTTTGGTGTTAAGAACCTGATCCGCATCGGTACATGTGGTGGTATTAGTCAAGACATCAAGATCCGCGATGTGATCTTTGCACAAGGCGCAAGCACAGACTCAAATGTGAATCGTGCTCGTGTACGTGGCTATGACTTCGCTGCGATTGCTGATTTTGGTTTATTAGAAAATGGCTTAAACGCTGCTCGCCGTTTAGGTATTGAAGCAAAAGTTGGTAATGTTTTCACTACAGATACTTTCTATCAAGCCGATGGTGAATTTTATAAAGAATTAGACAAGCTAGGCGTAATGGCTGTTGATATGGAAACAGCTGGTTTATACGGCGTAGCGGCTGAATACGGTGCAAAAGCGATGGCACTATTCACAGTAAGTGACCATGTTATTACTGGTGAAGCAACGCCACCAGAAGAGCGTCAAAGCACGTTCAATGAAATGGTTAAAATTGCGCTAGAGTCAATTTAATACAATTTGAAAAGTTCCTTGGTAACGTAATCGCAGAGTTTTGGAGACACGCCTAAAACAACGCGAATCACACCCAAAAAAGCCGCTTGAAGCGGCTTTTTTTTTTGATCTTGGTCCATCCAAAATTCCCTAGTTTACACTACATAAAGGTGGTAGAGTTTTTCTAATGATAAGGTATTGGTATTGGACGATGGCGATTTTTGTTCTGGGCTTGTTAGCATTAATGGCGAATGCCGAAGTTGACTTAGATGCGTTTGAATCTCTGGTTAAAAACGCGCCTGATGAAGCGCTTAAGGCATACCAAAGCGCGATTGCTCGGGAGGATCTTGCTGTTGCAGATTTATATCAACTTCATTACCTTGCCATTAGAGCGAGTGCCAATACGTTCAATAACGCCATTTTTATTAAAGCGCTAAATACGCTTAAAGCGCCACCCTTCAAGACTTTGGCTGACGAAGATAGGGCGAAAATTCTGACTAATATTGGTGTTGGTTATCGTCGCCGTAACCAGAATGAACAAGCTATCTGGCATTATCGATGTGCAATGAACACTCCAGCCAGCTTCCAGCATAAGTCCGCACTTAAAGTGAACATCGCGATTGCGTACACGCGCCTTGAACAACCCGCGATTGGCTACAATCTCTTAAAAAGCGTGGATAGAGAAATGTTACCAAGCTTTATGCAAGCAGGGTTGTTAACCGCGCTTGGCAATGCAACATTTGCAATGGGCGAAGCCGATGAAGCGCTGAGCTATTACGTTGATGCGGCAACCCATTACGCAAAAGATGAAAACTATAGGGCTGTGAAGCAGGTATCAATCAATGGTCTTGGGATATACGTACTCAACTCAGACTTCTCAAACTACCACAAGGCGCTTGCTGATATTGCAACGGAGCCTTCTCTAATAGAAGATAATCAGAATTATCTTGGTTGGTTGCGGGAGCTGGTACAACAGCTAGAGCAAAACAAGCAAGCCGTAACCGTGTCGACAACAATGAAAGCCTATTCGCTCGGCGCTGCAAATGCAGGATATGCGTCCATGGTGAATGCGCATATCGACAAGTTTAATCTGTCGCTGCCCAAAGTCACTTCACAGATCATCGTCAGAGATCCGCTTCCTGTTGAATTAGGAAAAACCTGGTGCCCGAAACGTTGACAAAGCCAATTTTTTTGCCATGGTTATGTTATCGTTAAATAAATACGGCTTGTGAGTTTTGGAGAAATAATGTCGCAATGGGTAAAAGGAGAAATCGTCGAAATCACACATTGGACGCCCACATTATTCAGTATCAGATTTAAAGCGGATATCGCACCGTTTAAGGCTGGTCAATATACTAAATTGAGTTTGCAACAAGGGGATAAGCGCATTGCGCGAGCCTATTCTTTTGTAAACCCGCCGTCAGAACCAATTCATGAAGTCTTGTTAGTTGAAGTGCCCGATGGCAACCTTTCAGTGCCTTTACATCAGCTACAAGCCGGTGATGAGCTCAATGTAGCTTACCAAGCAAACGGTTTTTTTATACTAGATGAACTACCACCTTGCGATACGCTTTGGATGATAAGTACAGGTACGGCGGTTGGCCCATTTTTGTCTATGCTCAGAGAAGGCGAAGTATGGCAGAAGGTTAAGCGGGTGATCCTTATTCATGGTGTACGGCTAAATGCAGATTTGTGTTACCGTGAAGAGCTCGAGCAGCTGCAGCAACAAAGGGATGGCTTTACTTATTTGCCGCTTGTTACACGGGAACAACCTGAGATCGGTTGCCAAGGCCGTGTCACTGAACTGATCGAAAACAAGCAATTATTAACCTACCTAGGCTATAAGCAGTTTCCGGATAATAGTCATTTTATGCTTTGTGGTAACCCCGAAATGGTGAAAGAGCTAAGTGCTCAGTTGCAGAGTATGGGGTACGAACGCCATAGGCGAGCCAAGCCCGGGCAGATCACCGTTGAGCAATATTGGTGATCCTATGCAGGCTCGTGTTATGTATCTCTTGTGTTTATTAATGCTGGTAACTGCGAATACTGTTTCTGCAGAGCCAAAGGTCATTAGGGTCGTGGACGCAGCGGAAGAAAATGGCACGCCGCAGAATCAATATTTTTTGTCAGTCTTGCGCTTAGCTTTAGATAAGTCACGAGAGCAATATGGCGAGTACTGGATAGAGCCGATTGATTTACCAATTAATCAATCACGGCAATTTAAGGAATTGCTAAAGCACAATGTCGATGTATTCTGGACGGTCTCAACAGCCGCTAGAGACACTCAAGCAAAGCCAGTGGCCATTCCCATAGCGTTTGGCAGCTTTGGTATAAGGGCACTGGCAATGAACGTGGCCGACAGCGGCAAGCTGAATGTGCATTTATCATTAGCTGAGCTACAACAGTTCAACGTTGTCTTGGGGCAGGATTGGCCCGATGTTCAGATTTTTGAAAAAGCGGGTTTTACGGTAGAAAAATATGTTGATGGGTTGGCAGTTTACAGAGTGCTTGCAAATAGTGCCGGTAAAATTTTTCCAAGAGGTGTCATTGAAGTCGTACCTGAGCTCAAGGCGTTCGATAACAAGCAAGTGACTTATAGCGATAAGAACCTGTTACTCTACCCTTCAATGGTGTACTTCTATGTCCGCAAAGAGGATATTAAACTGCATAAACGCCTTGAGTATGGCTTAACACAAGCATTTGAAGACGGCTCTTTGGCTGCGCTTTTCTATGACAGTAATATGATGGTTGAGCTGAAAAAACACTTTAATTTGCAAGGGGCTGCAATCCATCAAATTGAAAATCCGTTAATTATCTCTAAGAAGCAGCTCGATGTGATTACGCAGTTACAAATCGAGCTGCTAAAACAACTTAACTATTCACCAGCTCGTTAAAGCTCTGGTTATCTGCAAGGCTTGCAAACGCTGGCTCGTGTTGTAACTCGTTCTTTAAGTTAGGCGCATATTCCAAAGCCATACGGATGTCGGCCATCGCATCTGCATGCTTATATAGCATGGAGTAAGCACACGCGCGCTGCCAATAGGCATAGCCATAGTCACTGTCGATTTCTAATGCTTGATTACACAAAGCAATTGCAGTGTTGGTTTGACCAAGCTCTAATAACGCATCGGCTTTGTAGGCAATCGCCTCGACATCTTCCGGTTTGCGATTTAGGATCTCATCGTAAATTTCAATTTTAGAATTCATGTCACTCTCAAGATTTGCCCGCATCCACAGAGAGTGTACTTCATTCGTTATAGAGATTTTCTTCTGGTTATTGAGGATTTCTTCAGAACGCTCGCGTAATTTCTCTTCAATTACCTGAAGGCGCTTTTCATATTCGTCGGTGATCGTGCCAACGCGCAGGCTAACGATATCTTCTACTTTACTCTTAATATCTCTAAAAGAAGTCCAACCAACGACAACTAAGATAGACGCAGCTGCTGTGATCAAAAAGAGCACATTATTGATGGTATCCGTGGTGTAGGTAATTGCGCGATCTGCAGTATCTAGCTGAGAGTGGCTGATTTTCTTTTCTATATCAGCTCTTAAGCGCATTTGATCTTCTCTGACTGCTCTTAATTCATCAAGAATATAACGCTCAATCAAGGGCCTATACATGGGCTCTTGTAATTGTGATAAAGCTTGTTGTTGTTGGTTTTCTGTCGGCTTTTTTGACGTTGTCTGTTCATTCGCCATGCTCGTAAAACTACAAGCGACGAGAAGGATAAATAGTACTATGCTTTTCATATTGATGTTCTTGAAACTTTATATTTTTAATATGGTGCATGAGTTAAGGTGGAATTGCAAAAAGCGGAGAAGAAATATTGGCTTATGTAATGAAATTAGCGTTTTATAGCCTGATTATACTCTCTTTGACGAGTTTGAGTGCCTCTGCAAAAGATCTACTCGTGGTAACCGAAGAGTGGAAGCCGTACAACTTCACCAATGAAAAAGGTGAGGTTGTTGGGAGAGCAACAAAAAAGGTAAAGGAAGTGCTTGCTGCTGCTGAAATTGACTACGAGATAAAAGTTTACCCTTGGGTACGGGCAATGAAAATTGCCAAAGAGCGCCCAAATACAATGATTTACTCTATTTATCGTACCGCAGAGCGTGAAGCTGACTACGAATGGGCATGTCCTTTGATCCGCCCTGTGGGTGTGTATTTCTTCAAACTTAAAACGCGCAAAGATATTCAAGTGGCTTCATTGGAAGATGCTAAGCAATACACTTCTGCAGTAGTAAAAGGCAATATCTATTATGATTTTTTGATTCAACACGGATTTACTCAAGGAGATCATTTGGTGGTCGCCGCCGACTCCAAAAGCTTTTACAAACTCTTTTTCAAAGGGCGGATAGACCTTGTAATTTCTACGGAATACATTATGAGTGAGGAACTTAAAACCGCTGGGCTTAACGATGATGAAGTTACACCGCTTTTAGAAGTGACGAAGGCAAGTCAGCAGCGTGGATGTATGGCATTTAGCAAGAATACAGATCCGATGCTCATAGACCGAATTAGGCGTGCTCTGGCAAAGCATAATCAAGAATTTGTTGGACCATAATGGGCAATCCTCAGTGAAAGATTGCCCAGAGTGTTAGGGTACTAATCAATATTAGTAGCTAAGCTCAATTTGACCAACTGCCACGTTGCCTTTATCCCACGTTGTTCTGCACTTGAGGTCCAAAACAGCGCCACTTTCGTAGTTATTGTCTAACATTGTGGTGTAGCTAACAAATTGCTCTTCTGCTACGTTTGGATCAGATATATCTGTCCAATAAAAAGCTTTACCAGTTTTAAACTTGAACCATTTATCGATACCGCCATCACTTACTTTTCGTATTCTTGAAATCGAACAGAAGGCATTAGTACCAGTTAATCCTTTAGTTGTTCCATGAACGGTTAGCGTAAATTGGCCAATATTGGCATTTAGCGGCACGCTACAGTTGAAGTAACGATCAGTTCTTAAGTAGGCTGGATTAAAAATAAAGTAGCCATTTCCCGTGGCACCCGCTTGTTCGCTGTGTTTTTGTGTTAACGCCTCTAAGTTACCAACCGCATTTGCATGTTTAGTGAAAGCAGCAGCCTCTAGTTTAGTGTCTAAAGCACAGTTATTTGCACCTGAGTACAATTCCACAGTAGCGTATGCTGAGTTCGCAGCGAATAATGAAGCGATAATCGCAAGTTTGGTTTTCATACTAATTCCTTGTTTTAGTTAGCGAAGTGGGTACATTAACAGGGAGAGTCTCGTGTGTAAATTAAATGTTTTTTAAATATTAATGAAAGTGTTTTTTCAGGAGAGTAAAAGGAAAAGCGCACCACTCGGTGCGCCTAATCAGTGCCATGGTGAAGGGGAAATTAACTAAAGGTGTTACACCAATCAAACCCTTCATAATGATAAACGAATGCGCAACATAAAAAGATCATCATTTTTTAAAGTTTTGCAGCTTGTTGCACCACAATCGCGTGGCGCTTTGCTAATCTTTGGTGATCTTTATCGTATCCACCACCAATCACGGTCGCGACAGGGACACCATGCTTTTGACATAAGCTCAGCACCAGTGCATCTCGTTTCGCAATGCCAAGCCATGAGATGTCCAATTTACCTAAGTTATCACCTTGCCAAACATCGACACCAGCGTCGTACAGCACAATATCTGGATTTAGATCAATCAATAATGACTCAAGTGTATGAGCAACAATTTCGAGGTAGTGAGTGTCACTGATCCCTACTTCTAAGCCAATATCTAAATCGCTATCATGCTTACGAAAGGGGAAATTTTTCTCGCAGTGGATTGAGCAGGTATAAACATACGGGTTGTGTTTTAGCATAGCGGCGGTACCGTCGCCTTGATGAACATCCAGATCAAAAATTAGGGCATTGGTGATCTGATTGCTGTCGAGCAAATGTGTGGCTGTAAAGGCAAGATCATTCACCATACAAAAACCAGAGCCAAAATCATAGTGTGCGTGGTGCGTGCCTCCGGCTAAATGGCATGCAATACCGTGTTTAAGCGCAAGTTCTGCAGTTTTTAGTGTTCCAAGAGGCGCAGTAAAAGTACGTGCCATAAGTTGCTCCGACCAAGGCAAGCCGATACGTCGCATCACTTTAGCGTCGAGTTGGTTACCCCATAAGTCCCAAATATATTGCTCGCAGTGCACGCTTTCAAGTGGCGATGGGTTGCCTGACTCTGGGCTATAAACATTGTTGTGAATGAGCCCTAATGCATCTACTTCTTGGTAAAGACGCGCAAATTTACTCATCACGAAGCGGTGCTTTGGGTCAAAATTGAATGAGTAATTAGAGTGATAAACTAGTGGTAAATTTGGGTTGTTCAAAAACGGCTCCGGAAATGGCGATATGGCAGTGTAGCAATATCAATCCCCGAAGCCGAGCGCTTTAGCTTTCAGTGTAGCTTGTGTTCTGTCTCGTACTTGTAGTTTTGCGAGCAAACAAGAAACCGAGTTACGGATCGTACCTTCCGCTTTATATAATGCATTGGCGATTTCCTTATTGGAATATCCTTTCGCGATTAGTTTTAAAATATCCTTTTCTCGTGTGGTGAGCTTATCTAAAGTGGGGTCAGGTTTTAGTAAGGTCTCAGCAAGCTCGTCTTGGATAATAAGTTCACCTTGATGGACTTGTCGAACTGCATCAATTAACTCTTCTAAGTCCACGTCCTTAAGAAGGCAGCCTTTAGCACCAAGTTCTAGGGCTAATTTTAGCTTTGCAGTATCGTTGAAGGTAGTGAGGATAATGACTTTAAAGTTTATAGCCAAAGGCAAAAGCTCGGTGAGTACATCAACACCATCTAGCTCAGGCATTCGCATATCTAAAAGCACAATGTCAGCTGTAATTTGGTTTGATTGAACCTGTTGAATGAACTCACAGCCGCTGCCACAGCTTCCAGAACAAATAATATCACCACTCAGCGAAAGGAGTGCTTGCATACCTTGGCGCACAAGCGCCTGATCATCGACTAGGTAAACTGATATTTTAGCCATTTGTCGTCCCAAAATGGATAGTTAATGTTACGCCTTGATGAGTTGACACATCAAGACTGCCGCCGAGTTCTTGGATCCGCTCCTGCATACCAGCCAGACCATTTCCAAATCGAATACTATTTAAGGTAATGCCGTTATCGCTTATTTGTACTTTTAATCCTTGCTGACAATACACTCGTACTTGCATTTTATCCGCCTTGGCGTGCTTCAAGGTATTGGTGATGGCCTCTTGGCAGCATTTTAAAATGCAATTGGCATAACTTAATTTCTCGAGTAAGGGATGATGTTCATAGTCGAGTTCAATGTTAAGACGAGGGATTGATTCAGTAAGCCTCAGCAATGCATCATGGAGATCGATATGCTCGTTGCTACGCTTGTCGCTGACTAAATCGCGAATACATTTTAGGGTGTCTTTAGCTTGCAAATAGCAGCTATCTAATAGCTCGGTTAATGGTTCAGCCGCAGTTCGTCTTGCGACATCTAAATTTACAATCAGACTGGTTATTTGATGTCCAACATCGTCATGTAATTCTCGTGCTAACTGAAGTCGCTCTTGTTTAGCAATACTTTGGCTTAGCAGAGACTGCGTTGCAGATAGCTCACTGTGCGCGAGTTGTAGCGCTTCTTTGGCTTCTTGTTCTTTTTGCATTCTTTTACACACCACGTACGCAAATAACTGAAAACAAGCAAATAACACAGCGTTGAGATATTCAAAACCATGTCCCCAAAAAAAGTATTGCGACGCAACATATAAGCAGGATGTAACTAGGATATACCCAAGCGCAAAACTTAAAGGAACATAAAAAGCAAGGATCCCAACGAGTTTTACGTTGTAAATGAGATGAATTGCGGCGGGGGAAGTAAGGTTAATTGATTGGATCAAAAGCGCCAATACAAACAGCATTGAATATCTAACCTTGTAGCCATAGTATTTTTCGGATTCATTGATACATAAAAGTACGAGGATCAAAACACCGATATGCTGTACCCAAGGCAGCCATTGTGCTTTTTGCTGAGCATAAATCAAACTTGGTACTGCAACGGCTAACCAAGTGAAAATGGTTGTTATCAACCAAGCCGTCGGATAGCGAAAAAACGCCGACATCTACTTACTCCGCTAAAAACCTGCTCCGCAGGTATTATTCCTTTATTCTCTTGCGAACCTATCCTAGCAGATATTTGTGACTCTGTGATGATGACGAATGTCATAAGTTTTACATTGTAAATCAAAGTGCAATAACGGTTTTTCACCCTTGATACTGCATTGATTTGTGGCACCACTATTCCTGTTCTATCTTTATGTAACAATCTTTTCATAATTAGGGATACTCAGAATGAAAAGTGTTAAGGCAAAACTTATTTCTGCGGTAACTGCGGGTTTAGTGGTAATGCTCATCGGTGCGATGATTACTGTTTTGGTGATGAAACGCGTCGCGGAGCAGTATGACAGCATGATAGACAATGAATTGGCTGCTCGCGAGCAAATAAACATAGTGCTCGATGATTTCAAAACCCAAGTACAAGAGTGGAAAAATGTACTCATTAGAGGAAGAGATCCTGCCCAGCTAAATAAATATTGGTCAAGATTTGAAACCAAAGAAGCTGAGGTACAAAAGCAACTCAGTTCAATTGTTTCAGCTTATGCATTACCAACTACCCTTGAAAATAAGTTGCGCGAATATCAAAAAGAACACCTCACCTTAGGACAAAAATATCGTGAAGCAGTGGAACTATTCAAAAGTTCAGGCTTTGATATTAACCTTGCTGATGCTTCAGTAAGTGGAATAGACCGCCAAGCAAGTGTTTACTTACTTGAAATTAATGAGCAAATTAACGCGTTAGTAGACACGAGAACGAGTGAAATTGTCGCGACAAAAAACCAACTTATCTTTTTTAGTACCCTAGGACTCATCATTATTGCGCTTGTGACTTTAGGATTACTGACTTGGTATATGCAGCATTTAATCACTCGTCCAATCCGCCGTGCATCTGATGTGGCGAAAGCAATTGCGAGTGGTCGATTAGACAACAACGTCGTTGTACACAGTAACGATGAAATAGGTAATTTACTGGCAAATTTACGGCAAATGCAAACTAGCTTACTTGATGCGACTCAAAAGCTAGAGCTACAAGCAAAAGAAAACTTACGGATCCGTTATGCGCTAAATAACGTGGCCGCGCCCGTGCTTTTATGTGATGACAGTAATCAAGTGATCTACGTAAATGCACAATGTGATTCTTTATTTGATCGTTACCGCACTGCGTTAAGTGTGCCGACTGAAGTCGTTAATCATCCAATTCCCGACGCTTTACTTCACAGCTCTAAAGCACTGCACCAGGCTGCGGGTCAATTAGTACGTCAGCTAGAGTGGGAGTGGTGCGTAGGTGACATAATCATTGCAGTAACCGCCAACCCAGTTTCTGATCAAAATGGTAGGGTGTTAGGTACGGTATTTGAATTTAAGGATTTAAGCCAGACAAGACGTGCAGAACAACAGGTTGAACAGCTCATTAAGTCAGCTTCCGATGGCAAACTGAGTGAACGTATAAACCTTGAGGGATACGTTGGCTCTATGAAATTAATAGCCAGCGGACTTAACAAACTACTTGATGCTGTTGAGCAGCCCATTAGCCAAACAAAACAATATCTTACTTCGCTTTCAAAAGGAGAAATTCCCGAGCAGATTAGCGGTGAGTTTAAGGGCGAATTTGCGCAAATACATATGGCCTTACAACGCGCCACCTCATCACTATCGTTACTTATTGAGGATACTTACAGTTTAGTTGCCGCCGCAGGAGAAGGGGAGCTCTCTACTCGCGCGGATGAAGCCAAACATCAGGGTGAATTTCGGAAAATCATTCGTGGCGTTAATGAAACGCTTGATGCGGTCTCTAAACCCGTAGCCCTTACTAGTGGGTATCTAGAAAGTATCGCAAAAGGAGAATTACCCGCCTTAACGAATGATGGTTATAAAGGAGAGTTTGATAGCATCTATCAAAGCCTCTTTGCTTGTGTTGGTGCGATTAAATTGATGCTAACCGATGCCGAAAAGCTTGCTGAAGCGGCCAGCGAAGGAGACTTGCATCATAGAGCAGACGCTAGCAATCACCATGGCGCATACGCCTGCATAATTACAGCCATGAATGAAACGCTGGACTCGATTGAAGCGCCACTTAAGGAGTGCATGAATGTGATGGATGGGCTGTCTCAGGGAAATTTAACTCGCCAAGTTGAAAAAAGTTATGCGGGTGATTTTGCGCTGCTGAAACAATCGGTGAATACCAGTGTTGGCAACTTAGCTAATATGATGCAAAAGCTACTCGCCATGGCGGAATCCATCACGGTTTCGGTACAGCAGATCACCACAGGCATCGAAGAGTTAAGTGAACGATCCTCTTCTCAAGCTGCATCTATTGAAGAAACACGGGTATCAGTTGGTGAAATCACCGAAACCGTGCACTCAAACGCCAGTAATGCGCAATCTGCTAATCAGTTGGCCATTGAAGTGAACCAGCAAGCACAGCAAGGTGGAAAGGTGGTTGAATCAACGATTGAGGCAATGACCGAAATTAGTAAGAGTGCCAAAGAAATACTTACCGTCATTGAGGTTATTGATTCTATTGCGTTTCAAACTAACTTATTAGCGCTGAACGCCTCTGTTGAAGCTGCAAGAGCCGGAGAAAAAGGAAAAGGTTTTGCGGTCGTTGCCTCAGAAGTGAGAAATTTAGCGCTGCGCAGTGCAAGCGCCTCAAAAGACATTTCTGAGTTGTTGGGAAGCAGTAACATCAAAGTGAAGCAAGGATCTAAGCTGGCGTCAGAATCCGGTGAGACGTTAAAAACCATCGTGGAAAGTGTGTATGGACTTGCATCGCAAGTGCAAACTATCGCTGAGGCCTGCAATACGCAATCAAGTGGTATTGAGCAAATTAATCTAGCGATTAAACAAATTGATGGTATCACGCAACAAAACAATACTTTGGTAGAGATGACGAATGCATCGGGGCTGTCATTGTTGAGTAAAGCCAATGAATTGCGAGAGATGGTTGAGCAGTTTGATATCGGCAAGACTAAAGCGGAGTTGATGAAAGTGGTGAGCTAAAGATCAGTAAAATCTAGGGCCTGTTGATCTTTCAAGTTTGTTTTTGCAGCAGTTTGATTGGTATTTATACAAGGCAGAGCCAGCGTAGCATAGTCATTCTATGTAAGTCTGGCGATAAAGACTTTGTGCTCCTGCAAAGTCACCTTACCCCACATCCTTGTGGGGCAACACAGAAGAAATGCTAATCAAGCGCTGCCCTTTGGGTTCATCTGAGTGCGCTTTGTTCATTGTTGCTCAACTTTTGCCTAGATTACTAGGCGGCAAGTCGAGCGTCGCGACCAAAACACACTCAGAAGAACAAAAATCAAACAGCAAAGGTCAACAGGCCCTAGCACATACGGTTGCTAATTTTATTGTTTTTAGGAACATCACGTGACATGATTGGATAAACTTGGTGGCTTTTTAGCCGCTAACAATGTTTAGGGATGAGGCATAAACCATGGTTACACCAATCATTATTATACTGTTACTTTGCAGCCCGTTATTACTCGGTATTATCTATTCAAAGGTAAGAGGCGTACAGGTAGAGACAACAACGCTTGCCTGTTGGGGTCTCGGTATCGCATTTATGTTCTTTTTTATTGGCCATATCGTAAAAGCACAGGGAATGGTAGAAATGTTACCTAGTTGGGTGCCGTATAGGCTTCCTTTGGTGTATTTCACTGGTGTCATCGAACTCGTCGTAGCGATTCTGTTATTTATACCTAAATATCAATTATCTACAGCAAAAGCGGCTATTGCCATTTTTATCCTGTTTTTTCCCGCAAATGTGTATGCCGCGCTCAACAGCGTTGGCTTGGGAGGACATCAGTGGGGACCAGTTTATTTGCTAATTAGAGCACCACTGCAAATCATATTGATTGCTTGGGCATATTTTATGTGTGTAAAACCGCTATCAATGCCTGTGGCTGAAATTAAATAAAGCTCAGCTCAAATAGAACATATAAACAGAAAGAGGAGTGAGATTTCCTCACTTCTCTCTCTGCGTTTTGCGACTATTGGCCTTTTACTTTCTCGTTCTCTAGGCAAGGTTTACCAGCTAAATGAGCCGCCAAAATTTGTGCTATTTTGTCTGTTAGCCAGCTCGGACCTTCGTCAGTCATGTCGTTGTGTTTTGCATTCGCTATCGTGACAACACAATCCTGATATTTTTGCTTTTCAGCAATATTTGGTAACACTCCTTTGTCTGCTGGAAAGTCACTTGCTCGTATCGACAATACCTTTACATCAAGGCTTCTCGGTAATGGCACTCTGCGATGGTCTAGCGTAATGATTTGGCTTACAAATTTAGCGCCGTGATTGATTAACCATGCTGAAATGTCACCGCCATTAGAATGGCCAATTAAGAGGATATGCTCAAAGTCAAAGGTGGTGAACTTCAGCTTAAAGTAATCGTGAATAAACATTAGCGTATCAGCGCCACGCTGCCAGTTTTCTGCGCGTGTTTCGTATAAGTTCCCTTCGACGGAAAGAGGAGGGTCAGTTGCAAGCTCATGGCCTACAGTAATAACCAAATATCCTGCTTGGTTTAGCGTCTTGACCAAGAATTGATATTCGGTATGTGAGACACCATAGCCGGCGCTTAGCAGAGCAACGGGACAAAGCGCTGTAGTTGAGCAGTTATCGGTATTGGATGGTTGATGAATTTCTACAGGAATTGCTCTATCACGAGCGGGATCAATCACGGTTTCAGCGGCCAAGGTGAATGGCAGACATAGCAATAATAAAAATGAACGTAACATATTTATCCTAAAAAATAGTGGCGCTCAGCAAAAGCCAAAAGCGCCACAACTGGTTGGAGTCTTTTACAAGTTATTCAAAAATTGGTTAACTGATACTAGCTCTCTTTGCTTTTGCATAATGCAGGTATTTGTTGCCAATTCCAGTTGTTTAAGTGATTTACTTAAGCCTTCTATCTCGTTTTGCATTGGTCCAAAAAACTGCTGCGCCTGTTTTAGCGCATCTGCGTCACAGTACGAAAAAAGGTAAAAAGGTAGCTGTGACTTGGCAAAAGGAGGGAAGCGTTCCTTTAAGCGCTCAAAGTGCTGATAAAACCACTTTTGATAAAGCGCTTTTCGCTCATCGCCTTTACCATTCCCGCTTAATATGTAATTAAAGTCTGAGGCTGTTACATGCTCGCTTAGGGCATAATCTAGTACTTGTTGTTGCAATTCTTGAGGACCAAAATACCCCATGGCAAGCAATAGGTTAGTACGCTGAGTTGGGTTATTAGTAGTTTCAAATACCTTTTTGTACGACTTCAACAGCTCAGCATCACCGTAATAAGCGGCAATTTGCAGGAAACTTCTCGCCAAGTAGGGGTCAACTTTATCAGGTGACGTTAAATATAAACTCGCTTGTTTTTTGGCATGCGTAATAATGGTTTGATGCTTGGTCTCGAAAGCCAGTGCTCTAACCAATGCTGCACGTATTTCCGATGTGGCAGCTGGTTCATTTGCATTTGCCTTAAGTCCATATCGAGAAAATGCAGGCTCAACATAAGTGGTATAAAGTTTCTTCCAAAGTAACTTATTTGAATCGTCTTCATACTGTTTATGTTGTGATAGTAATTGAGTAAGAGCGGCCTTTGCTACTTTGGGATGAGTGTCGTTAATAAACTCACTGAGTGTTAACATCAACGCATTGGCATTTATTTTTCCAGACTCCATCAGCGCGTCAACATTGCTTAGTAAGTCTAATCTCTCCCGCTCGTTTAGCTTGTTTGGGGCATGTGATATTAGGCTTGCGAGTTGAGACTCAGAAAGATCCCAGCGGTAATAACCTGTCGCATTGTCGTTTGGTAAGATCCACTCAGGCTCAAAGTCTAATTTAATCTGTTGTGTCTTGGAGTCTAGAAGTATTGTCTTAGTGGCCGTTTTGTCACCTTTACCATAGCGCAATGTTATGGGGATATGCCAAGTTTGTGCTGCCGCTTCTTGCCCTTTTATTACAAAACGTTGTTGGGATAAGGTGGCATTCTGACCATCTAACTTAATCGTCAAAAGTGGAAATGAAGCTTGTGATACAAATGAGTTTAGCACTGTCGCAACATCTTTATTAGACACTTTACCCAGCTCATTCCAAAGATCTTTGGCTTCTGCATTTTTATAAGCAAATTTACGGATATAATTGCGCATGCCTTGCTTGAATACGGCTTCCCCAAGCCACTGCTCAACCATGTAAAGTACCGCGCTACCTTTGCTGTACGCAAGTCCCAAGCCGTCTGTTACATCAGACTCTGTAATAACCGGTTTGCGGATCGGTGAGGTAGTTGCTTGAGCGTCATAGGGCATGGCCCTGTGTTGAGATAAGGATAAATTTGTCTCTAGCTCAGGAAACAACTGTAATGTGATCTTTGCAGCCATCCAAGTGGCAAATGCTTCGTTTAACCACAGATCATTCCACCATTTCATCGTAACTAGATTACCATACCATTGGTGTGCGAGCTCATGAGCAATAACGTTCACATGCGAAGTTTGCGCTTGTCTTGTCGACGTTGCTGGATCGATAAGTAATATATCTTCTCGGTAAGTCACAAGGCCTGCATTCTCCATTGCTCCGAACGGAAATTCAGGGACTGCGACTTGGTCTAGTTTTTTATAGACATAGGGTAAGTCAAAATAGTCTTCAAGTGCTTTGAGTATCTTTGGCGTGTTTTCGATGGAATAAGCGGCAAGATTTGATTTCTTTTGTGGGGTAATAATGTTACCTGGAACCGACATCCCTTTAACATCAAGTACTTCGAATGGGCCAACGGACAAGGCAACTAAATAAGAAGGAAGGGGCGGCGTCTTGTCGAAGTAGTGGGTGGTCATGCCATTTGACTTTTTGGTCTCTAAAACAGGTGTGTTGGCGAATACTTTTTGATCGTCAGGGGCGGTAATAGTGAGTTGAAATGGAATTTTATACTCAGGTTCATCAAACGTTGGTATTGCTCTTCTTGCATCACTCATCTGAAACTGAGTAAATAAGTAAGGCACGCCATTGTCTAAGGTTTTATAGAGACCGACGCTATTGCGATTGTAAGGGGCGGTATAGTCAATAGTAAGCGTGTAGCGACCCGGTTGCAGTGTTTTTTCGCAACTTAGTCTCACTTTACCGGTTTCGAGCATTTTATCTCTGAGCTCACACGACGCTTTTCCGACTAACTCAGCAGAGTTGATTGCATAGTCTAATCCGTTGAGCTCAATAAATTGGGTGGCTTTGAGCACCTCAAGTTTTATAGTCGTGTGTCCTGAAAAACGCTCCTTAGATGGATCTAAGTTAAATGTGACTGCTTGTTCTATCGGTTTAGCTACGGTGGCTAGACGATGAAGTTCAGCATTAGATTGGGCATCAACAGAAGCACTAGTAGCTAGTAAAATAGCACTGCATATCAGAGATTTAGATAGCATAAAAATCCTTTATCCATATTTGTTATTGTTGTAATCAATGTGCTGTATGTTGTCACTAGGTGTGAACAACACATAATGAATGCGATGTTCCATTTACTTTAACACAACTTGTTGCAAAAAGAGTGTGGATAAAGGTTTGCTATCCGAACAATATTTAAAATACTAAGTAATATCAATAAATTGTAGCGGTGGACTAGTCGACTTTTTGTGTAACAAAAATTGTAACAGGCTCCACCGTACTTAATTAACCTGAGGTTTGGATAAGGAATGTTCCAACTCATTGTTGCTAAAGCACAACTTAGTTTTTTCCTTGTCTAGCCAGAGAGTTTTAGGGAAAACACCGCTTCCGCGTCCTGCTCTCGCTAAGGTACCTACATCCTGTAGGCAAGGCGAATTTACGCACCAATAGCTGGCTATTGGAAGTGAATTCAACGCAGTTAGCGCTAAAACTGGCTGCTAGAAAGGCATTAATTATCCGCAGCTCAGGTTAATTATGTTCCCACATATTGAAACTACTTATGTTTCACTGTGTGTTCTAACTTCAGATAGGCTCCGATTATATTTAACCAGTGTAATAACCGTGACTTTGGCTTTGATTTGCAATAATTCATTGTTGCTCCTGTCGTAGTAGTGAGTAACCTGAGTTCAGGTTAAGTAATTTATGACTGTATCTTGGGTCAAAATATGGCAGGATACCAACGATAGTTAATTACAATTAATATAAGTTGAGCTTATGGATAAGAGATTAAGGCACTTAAGTGCACTACGCTGTTTTGAGAGTGCAGCTCGGCTCCAAAGTTACACTCAAGCTGCGCTCGAATTGAACATTACGCAAGCGGCAGTAAGTCAACAAATGCGGCAACTGGAAAATGCACTTGCAGTTAAGCTTTTTGTAAGAAAAGGCCGCAATATGCACTTAACTGAAGCCGGCGAAGTGTTGTTAATGTCTACTCAAAGTGCGTTTAAGCGCATTATTGGGGGATTAAATCAAATTCAAACGCAAGAATTGGCTGGTAGCTTGACCATAACGTCAACCCAGTCTTTTTGCTCTTTATGGCTAATGCCTAACTTATCTTCGTTTTACGAGTCTCATGACGACATCCAAATTCGTGTGCTTGGCTCTAATCGCTTTGAAGATATTCGTTTAAATCATATTGATATCGCGATCCGGTTTTCTACTAAGAAAGAATTAGCGTGTCCCGCCGGACTTGAGCAGCTATATCTGGGGGAAGATAGCAACTATCCTGTTTGTTCACCAAGCTACAAAGAAGCGCTGCAAATTAAGTCTCCGAGTGATTTAGCAAGATGCAACCTTATTCACCACGACGATGACAAAGTAAGCTGGGAGCAGTGGTTTGAGTCTCAGGGGATATGCGGTTCAAGTATTTGTGCCAAAGGCCCACACACTCGAGTCTCTTCTAATGACATGGCATTGAGTGCGGCGCTTAAAGGCCAAGGTGTTGCAATCGTCTCCAAAGAGCTATTTTTAGACTTTCAACAAGCTGGACTTATTGTGCAGCTTTTTGATATCCCTCACCCTGTGGTATGGCAACGCTATGTGTTATTCGATCCCTATTCACCAAAAAGAGCTCGGATCCAAGTATTTATTGATTGGCTTATTAACCACTTGCCATAAGGCCTAGTTATGGCTCATTAATTGAGCCACTTTCGTATTATTTCATGAATGCGGAAGTAAATGTGAACTTGAAATAAATATTAAACTAAAATTTAACATTGCCGAATTAGACTCCGTTCCCGCAAGGAAAACTAGCAAGGATGCCAACATTCAAATACCGAGGAAACGATGAAAACTTATACTCTCACGCCAGCCGTGTTGATGCTCATGAGCAGCGTCGTCAATGCCGAACCTGAAGTTCACTACGAGTCTTGTAAATCCACTTTTAACTATCTAGCCGCACAGTATCAAGGGACGACGGATAAAAATAATTCAGGTTCGCAGTGGTGCTATTTAAAACAAAGCATTGAAGGCGCAACATGGGGTCATGTCAGAACAGAAACCATCCCAGAATTCAAAACAGTAACCGGAAAAGCGTGTAAAACGCCATCGGAGTATCAGGGTGAAAAATTTTATGGCTGTACAACCCGAAATCACACCGCACCTTGGTGCTATGTTGAAGAAGGTGGCTGGGAAGAGTGCCAACCAGAAGCGCCGCCAGCGCTTTTAGCTCACACTCAACCCCTACAAAGTAAGCGATTAGATAGAGTTGCACTTGGCTCATGTTTCAAAACCAAAGGAGATATGCCCGAAGCGCTCGCTAAACTGATTGGTCAACAACCGGACCTATTTCTTTGGTTAGGGGACAATATCTACGCAGATACCACCGATATGGCAGTGATGCGCCAGAAGTACGATGATAAAAAGAACAATAGTGAGTATCGCAAGTTTTTAGAGGCTAAGATCCCAGTGATGGCGACTTGGGATGACCACGATTTTGGTTGGAACAATGAAGGCAAACATTATCCACAGAGAGTAAACGCACAGAAAGAATACTTACGTCACTTTGATGTTGATAAGGCTGATCCAAGACTAAACGGTCAAGCTGGTATTTACGAAGCCAAAATGCTGGGGGGCTCGGGGGAAACCACACATGTGATCACATTGGATGCCCGTTACTTCCGCTCTCCAACCTTTTCAAGTTACGGTGCGTGTGAAGGTGAAAGTAGCACCATATTGGGAGAGGCGCAGTGGCAATGGCTTGAGCAAGAGTTACAAAAGCCATCAGAAATCAAGCTCATTGCAAGCGGCATTCAAGTACTGCCTCCGCTGCATCAAGGCAGAAGTAAAACTAACTACTGTGCTTATGGAGACGGCAAAACATTTAATGCTGCCATCGCGTCATTAGAAGAAACAAATATGTCTGGTACTAGTTATGAGTCTTGGGCTGAAATGCCAGCACAAAGAGAGCGTTTGCTTAGGTTGGTACAGAAATCAGTGAACGAAGGTAAGACTAAGGCCGTCGTGTTTTTGTCTGGCGATCAACATTGGGGAGAGCTTTTGCAAAAGACTATTCCCGCAAGCAGCACATATGGTCAAGCAGTTAACGTCTACGAAGTGACGGCATCAGGGTTTGGTCAAAACTGGCCTTATCATATCGAAAACCCATTAAGGTTACCGATCTACGCAGATGACAAAGGGGATGGCAATTTTGCCAAAGCATGTCAGTTACCGTTCAAATATGCAGGTGTAACCTACCAAGGTTGTATTACGCGAGACAACGATAAGCCCTGGTGTTATACCCAAGTGGATGATAACCAAAAAGGTATTGAAGGTGAGTGGGGCAACTGTGCGCCAGCAGGTGCCAGTATTCCAACCGGACGAGTTGGTGCAATAAGCAAAGACATCGCAAAGTTGACAACATCTAACCGCCATTTGATTAATAAATCGGGAAGTAACTACGGCTTGATAGATATAGATTGGCAAAATCGTGAACTGAAAATGTCTATTGAAACGGCAAACGAGGAAGCGGTTTCAACTATTATCAAGTTTTGATGTTTCGTTATTAGCTGAGCTTAGTGCTCAGCTAATAAGATAGTAACTCTTTGTAAACTATCGAAATAAAATGTATATTGCGTGCAATCTAGGAAGAAAGCAGGTAAACTGCACTTCGGATAGTACTTCAGGCAAATTAAAAGGACATTAATTTGAAATTTGTTATTTCACTTTTACCCGCACTTTTTTTGACTAAATTAGTTTTTTATCTTACTGATTTTGAATATTTTTTATTCGAAGATCCCTTTGACTTCGGTAAATTGCTTATCGATATCAGCGTTTTTGGATTCTTTTATTTTATCGCTATTTTAGCTTACGAGTACTTCTTTGGTGAAAAGTTAGAGCTCAAGCGCCAAGTCTCGAACAAAAGAACGAAAGGTTCAACGTAAGTCTATTGAGAGCTCGAAGGTTTTTTATAAGGCTCTAGTAAGCGAAACACCAAAAAACCAACCGCGCTTAATACAATTGCAATTTCATATCGTTGATAAGCGCTTGAGATCCCTATTGCCCCGGTTAACCAAATACCTGCAGCGGTTGCTGTGCCATGTGTGGAATTATCATTTTTCACAATAGAGCCGCCACCAATAAAGCCAATTCCAGTAATGACACCGTACATTACTCTTGCTTGCGCTTCATGTGACTCAAATACATCCATACTTGTTAAAATAAAAGCACAACAGGAAATAGCGACTAATGGGAATGTTCTAAGCCCCGCACTATCAGAGCGACTTTCTCTATTAATAGCCAAAGGTAGGGGGGGAAGGTGTTTATTGAACTTATCGCTTTTAATAAGTTAACTAACTTCTTATCCCAAGCTCAGGTTAACTAAAAATGCAAAAATAATTTGGTAAAAGTGATACCAAATGAGTGCTAAATCAATATTAATCCAATCTGGCATTTTTTATCTCCTATACTGTTATTGGGTTAATGCAAAAGGCATTCCTTTGAGTTGGCATAACCCATGCAGAATGAAAGCGTCTATAACTTTTAGGAGAGAACAATGGATTTATTGAGGATCATAATTGCAATCCTGCTTCCACCACTTGGTGTATTCTTGCAAGTCGGTCTTGGCGGGGCTTTTTGGTTAAATATTTTGCTGACATTGTTGGGTTATATACCAGGAATTGTGCATGCAGTGTGGGTGATCGCCCGTCGGTAAAAAGCGGACAACAAGTAACAATAACACGGTAATCTTTGCAGGGGATTATCCTGCAAAGATCTCCAGCACGATTGGCATTACTGAAAGCACAAGTAATGCAGCCATCACAAAATTAAACCATCCAAGGCTTTGCTCATTTTTTTAATACATGTTGCAGCGATGAACCAAGCACTAACCTGATCCCAACACAAGGAAATGACACCAACAGAAAGACAATGGTGATCATCAAGTTTTGACTCATAAAGTTTGTACCAGCGGAGGTATAAGTTGAAATAGTACCTATTGCCACAATCCTGTTTTTGCGTTTACCCAAAGGCATTTTGTTATCTGCAGTTTAGTCTTTGTTTGGTCGTGACAATTGGATTTCATACTTCACTATTGAGTTTGTGTGTAAAATAGGTAATTAGTCGAGGTGTTGTTTTTGGTTTTGTTATAAGATAACATATTTAAAGTTATGGTATAACATAAATAAAAATAGGATCTCTCTCATGGTATTAAAAGGTAAACTTTTGGCAGTTGCCATTTCTGCAATTCTTCTTTCTGCATGTGGTGGTACTGAGCACACAATCGTAAAAGTAGACCCGCCAGCACAAGATAATGGCAACGATGACGATGGTCATGATGATCACGATCATGGAGATACGATCGCAGACGCAAATGGTCGTCTGTTAGTTACTAGCGCTGAAAGTAACGTTGTGAATGTGTACTCAACGGCGGATAAATCACTTATCGACTCGATTGGCGTTACCCACTATCCAAAATATGTATATAGCTCTGAAAATCACCGCTTTGCTGTCTTGGTGCAACGTGACCAAGGTTTAGTAGAATTTATTGATGGCGGTTTATATGAAGAGGAGCATGGCGATCATCACCATACTCATGAAGAAGCGCCTGCACTTGCTTCGTTCCATTTAGAATCAGTGAAGCCAACACACGTTACAGTGGGCGAGTCGGGTATTGCTGTGTTCTCAGATGGCGACAAAGACAGCCAACAAAATGCCAGTGCCGCGATGTTTAGTGAAGCGCATATTAGCGGCGAGCAAAGCGAAGTCGCTGCATTACATTACGACACTTACATGCACGGTGCAGCGCAAGCTAGAGGTGAATTTTTAATTAGCACAATCAGAGACCCTCAAACCGAAACTTCTCTACCTTCGCAAATTGGTTTGTATCATGCGCATGGTGACCATTTTCATCAAGAGCAGGTATTTAACGTAAGTTGTCCTGCACTTCACGGCAGCGCGCAAAATGAAGAAGCTGTGGCATTTGGTTGCGGTGACGGTGTTGCGCTTATCACTCAGCAAGGTGAAAGCTTTAGTGCAGTAAAACTAGCTAACCCAGATTACTTTGCTGACGGGCAGCGAATTGGCACCCTTAAAGGCCACCATGATGCAGAGCAGTTTATCGCATCAGCAGGTAATGATGTGCTGATGGTTGACCCTGAGCATGGCCATATCGAGAAGCTTGAATGGCAAGTAAGTGATAACTATCGCATTGCTAGTTTTGGATTTAGCTTTGCGGGTGAGCATGTTGTGGTGATGGATACCTCAGGTAAACTCAGCATTTTTGCCGGTCATGATCATGATGGCGAGCACCATTTTGAAGCCGCAGGTGAAGTACAAGTAAGTGATGCTGATTTAACTACGATGCCAGAAGGTCATGGCTTCCAAATTACATTTTCTCATTCAGAACAAGCAGTATATGTGAGCGACCCAATTGCAAAACAAATTAAAAAGTTTGATTTAGAAGAAGCCAAACTGGTAGACACATTTGAGCTAGATTACGTACCAGAAAAACTAGTATGGCTTGGTATTGCAGCAGAGGAGTCTCACGACCATTAATACTTAACCTGAGGTTCGGAAAAGGAATGAGCCTACTCATGTAGTCCCTGACAATTTTTAACACTGTAGATAGTGGCTTTGCCACCTTAGTTAAGCTAAGGTGGCTTTTTTTAAGGAAAAAATATGAGAATTAGACCAGCCACCATCAACGACTTAACTAACCTGAGGTTTGGATAACGAATGTTCCAACTCATTGTTGCTAAAGCACAACTTAGTTTTTTCCTTCTCTAGCCAGAGAGTTTTAGGGAAAACACCGCTTCCGCGTCCTGCTCTCGCTAAGGTACCTACATCCTGTAGGCAATGCGAATTTACGCACCAATAGCTGGCTATTGGAAGTGAATTCAACGCAGTTAGCGCTAAAACTGGCTGCTAGAAAGGCATTAATTATCCGCAGCTCAGGTTAACTAAACTTCTAGACTTAGAACAGCAAGTGGTTGAAGCAGAGCGTCCGTATAACGCAGCAATCAAATCGCAAGACGCCAAATACTATGATCTTGAGAAATTACTCACTTGTTCAAATACGTTAGTGGTTGTTGGTGAAGTGTCAGAGCAAATAGTCGCAACAGGATATGTGCAGATAAGGGCGTCTAAACAGCAGTTACAGCACACGCAGCATGGTTATCTTGGTTTTATGTATGTAACACCAGAGCATCGTGGTAAAGGTTTAAATCAAGAGATCATGGAGCACTTAATCGCTTGGTGTAAAACCCAAAACGTCAACGACTTTTACCTTGATGTATACAGTAGTAACGCCGCAGCAATTCGCGCTTATGAAAAAGCGGGATTTACACCTTGCCTGCTTGAAATGAAGCTGCACCTAGACTAACCAAAGATCACAGCCAACCTTTGTGTTTAAAGAATAAATAAGGCGCAAAACCAGAGAGCAGCATAATAGCAATGGCAAAAGGATAGCCCCATGCCCAGTTTAGCTCTGGCATATTATTAAAATTCATCCCATACACACTGGCAACCACAGTGGGCGGCAAAAATACGACAGAGGCAATGGAAAAGGTTTTAATAATTTGGTTTTGTTCGATATTGATAAAACCCTGCGTAGAATCCATCAAAAAATTCACCTTATCGAAGAGAAAGGCGCAGTGCGACATTAGGGTTTCGATATCTCGTGTGACTTCACGTAGCGTTTCTCGCTCTTCAGATTGCACCCCCACATGACGCATTAAAAACGAGATATTGCGCTGCGTATCCATCAAACATAAGCGCACTTTACCGTTGGCATCTTCTAGCCTTGAAATACGACTAACAGCTTCTTCTAGATCTGAGTCTTCTTCCTCAAGCACATAGGCACTGAGCTTTTCAAGCTGGTGGTGCATATCCTCAAGCATATCCGCATGGTTTTCGACTTTTTGGTCGAACAAAGTCACTAACAGCTGTTTTGGGTTATCGCACGCCACTTGCCCTTTACGCGCACGCAGTCGCAGCAACCTAAAATCCGCAAGTTCGTCATCACGAATGGTTAATAAGCAGTTTTTTTGTAATAAGCAGGCCACGGTCACCGTATTAAAACGCCCGTCATTGGGAGACATAAACAAAGCGTGTACATGCAGACCTTCGCTGTCGATAAAACAGCGCGAAGAGGCTTCAATTTCCTCTACGTCATCCGCACCAGGAAGGGTAATATTTAGCGTGTTTGCTAGGGCAACTCGCTCCTCCTCAGTGGGATTAATAGTATCTATCCAATGGGCGTTTTTGATTGCTATTTCAATCGGGGTGTCGGTGCTTGGTTCCATTTCGGAAATTACACCGTGTTCAATCGAAAAAAACCTCAGCATCTCATTACTCTACACGACGACTCTTTGGCAAAGTATAAGAGTGAATGTATTAATCAACAATGACAATCCAAGGATTATCCGCAGATTATTCAGCTTGATAGGTGTAGATATTACGCGCCGCAACCGAGTTATTCATAATTGTTGTGTAATTAGCAACCAATTTAAAGCCATGGCGCTGAAATAAATGATTCACTGCTAAGGCATCTACTCGACAACGAGTGTGGATAGGTTGGCGAGTAGCGGCTAAGGTGTCTTGTAGTAATTGCTTGCCAATTCCTTTGCCGCGAATATTCTCATCAACCATAAAGTTCGAAATATATAGGCCTGACGTAAGATCAAAGCGCGCTTTATCTTTAAAATGCGCGATTGGCACTAGCGACAAACTGCCTATAAGTTGCTGTGTTGAGTCATCAAAAATAACACGTACTTCGCCTTCTTCGATTTCCTTTTCCATAAGCAAGCGAATGGCTGCTTGGTCTATTTCTTCATTACGTGGCGGCGCTGAAAAGGTCGCGATGTATAGCTCAGTAAGCTGCTCAACAATATCGCGGGTTGGGGTAGAGATTATTTCAATCATGTAGATACACTCCGTGTTTTTGGATCAGCTTGATAACTTTCAAGTAAGTGCTCAATATTACGTTTAAACAACTCGCTGGCATGTTCTGTTAGTACCGTATTTTTTGCTATCGCATGCCCTAGATACAAGTTGTATAGCTCGTACGCCGCGCACTGCGCATCAAGCTCAGGATGAAAAATACCGCTTTCTATCCCTTGCACAATTTTATGCTTAATATAGCTAAATAATCGGTTATGTTGCTCGGTAACTTTGGTATGAATAGGGCTGTCTGTATGGCAATTAAATTCAACCAACGCTTTGATAAACGGGCAAGTTGAATGTGGCTCATTAAATAGTTCACGAGTCCAGTCTGCCCAAATAGAAAAGAGCATTTTGAGTTGCACTAGGGGATCTTGGTGCCGTGCCGGTGCGACGACATGCAGCATAAATTGATCTTCACAGTAATCGAGAATCGCCAACTGCATATCTTCTTTACTGTCAAAATGCGAGATAAGCCCGCTGCGAGACAAGCCACAAAGCTTTGCCATAGAACCAATAGTGACTTCTATCAAGCCATATTGGCTACTAAAGCGCATACCTTGCTCTAAAATGGTTTGTCTCGTTCTCTCTCCTTTATTCATCACTTATGCAGTTATTCTTTGAGTAATACGTTGAATAACGCCAGTATCGCCTAAAATGCGGCGATGTCCAAGGCCTGAGGTTTGGATTAAACGCTCAGGGGTGGCAGCGATAAGCGACTCTACGTGTTCAAATGGCGCAAATCGGTCCTCGGTATCGTGAATAAATGTCGGCTTAAACTTAAGTACACCGTCGTGGAATTTATCTCTGATCAAATGCCAATGCGTGCCATATCTTGTGGTGATAGCGCCCAATACTTGGTGTAGCATTTTTTCAGAAATGCCCGCTCGCGCAACGCGCTCAAACATCAGCTCAAAAAACTGCACGGGAGTTGCAACATTAATAACCACGCGATTTTCTAGCCGATAATCTGGTAAGTTCATCAGCGCCACAGCGCCCATAGAATGGCCCACCAAAGCCACGATATCATGGCGATCGGCTTCTAGCTTCTCAATCAGGGTATCCAGTGCTTCAACAAAAGCCAGCAAATGGGCTTGCTTACCATGAGATTGCCCATGACCAACATGATCAATCGCCACAACGCAAAATCCCGCTGCTACGAGTTCAGGGATCAAAGTATCAAAGCAACTGCTGTTATCGGCCCAACCATGACTTAACACAACGGTCTTCGGACCAAGGCCAAACACGTTTACATGAACGCGACCAAGCGAGGTAAAAATATTGAACTCACCATTGGGTTTTTTATTTTTAAACTGATACTGACGCTTACCATGCGGGCTCATCAGTAGTACCTGACCTAACCTCGAAGTGATAGGTGGCGCAAGCGTGCACATAAGCCCTGTAACACCCCGACTTATCTTGGTAATAAGCGAGCCGTCTTTGTCATTAAAGTAGCTGAATTTCATCCTGACCTCTAAAAAAGAACACTTGTACTTTATTAAAATAGAACAGCTGTACTTTTTTGTAAAGCATAACTACCACCTTTTAATATTGCAGCTGGTTTACCGAGCGATACACCTCCGCGTAGGAGCTGGTTCACCCAGCGATCTTTATGAGGCACCAACCGCTGCACAAAGCACTTTATACTGACTCCACACCCCGCGTAGGAGCTGGTTCACCCTGCGATCTTTATAAGGCACCAACCTCTGCACAAAGCACCTTATACTGACTCCACACCACCGCAAAGGAGCTGGTTCACCCAGCGATCTTTATAAGGCACCAACTGCTGCACAAAGCACCTTATACTGACTCCACACCACCTCGTAGGAGCTGGTTTACCCAGCGATCTTTTTAAAACGCCGGCTGCGGATTACTCACGGCTATGGGGGCATACCCTCAATAAGGTTTGTCTTTAAAGAACGGTTAAACGTGAAAAACGATGAAAATGTTTCAAATTACGTAAAGTTGGTGAAGTATTGAGTGTTTTATTGTTTTTTCATTGCAATTTATCGAGAGAAGCTTGTCTTTATATTTAACTAAATGTAATGTTTGGGTTAATTTCAAGGGAGCTAACGTAAAACAATGGTGGACAGATGCAAACGCCAGAGGAATATGAGGTAAGCCAGCGGATAGGTAGGTTAATACTTGGGTTAAAGCGTACTAGAGGTATGACCCGAGAAGATGTCTGTAAACGTTTAGGTATAGGCTCGCGCACGTTAGACAATTACTTAAACGGGGTGAGCTCATTTAAACTTGGGACATTGTTAAAGTTTGCGGATCTTTGCAAGGTAAAGCTGGCTGATATTTTGGATGATACCGACGCGCTGAAGCGCTTGTATCCTGAGAATTTTAAAGACAAAGGCAATATCTTTTTACTATTTATGAGTTCTATTGTCAGCGTTTTAGTATTTGAAGTTATCTTCATTGCACTACTGATCTTGTTATTTTTTTATGCGCGTAATGACAAGAATAGCCAAAGCATTGTTGCAATTTTTATATTTGCTTTTTCGTTAGAAATCGCCGTTGTTTACTGGCTTAAATTTGTATTGATCCCAGCTATTGAAAGCTATTACATTGAAAATATCTATGCTTTTGCGACTCAACTTTTACTGAGTTTACTGCTGGCGTTAATGATCAAATACAGAATGTTTTTAGGTGCGTGGTTTACCAAAGGGAATTCAGCCAGCATTTTTGAGAAGAACCAAGTAGACGCGCCGCTTTATGCACTCGCATGTACGTTAGCTTTGATTGATTTTGCCGCATTGATGGAAAACTTTATCCGTAACCTAGAGCATTTAGGTATAGATGAAGAAGTTGCCAAACCATTTTGGGAGCTGACCTTTATGTTTGATTACTTTGCTTATATTAAGGCCGTGCCTTATCTGCTCTGTATGTTTGTTTTATACGCAGGAATAACAGCGCGTCGTAAGCAGGTTTTAAATAAAGCAAATGCTGCGCCTACACAATAATGTGAACATTTTCACATAAAAATAGAGAAGTTTGTGTGTTTTTAATTATTGATTTTTTATGATCTGCAAAACAACAAATAAGCAGGTTTAGCGAGGGTTGCTTGAATCAATTGATACCAAAAATTCAAATATAGCGATAAGTTTGTTTATATTTTGGGTTGTTTTGCAAGTGTGCACCTAAAAATAGTACTGTCATCTACTTGTCTTTATATTTAACCGGATGTAAACTTTTGGTTAACTTGGTTGGGGTGATTGAGAGATATGGTGGGGCGATGCAGACGCCAGAAGAATACGAGGTGAGCCAGCGTATCAGCCGATTGATACGGGGGCTAAAGCGCAAAAAAGGGATGACCCGAGAAGAGGTTAGCCGGCGTTTAGGTGTGGGTGACAGGACCCTTGATAACTATTTAAATGGCTCTAGCTCCTTTAAGCTTGGGACATTGCTTCGGTTTGCTGAAATCTGTAAAGTAAAGTTATCAGATATTTTAGAAGATACAGATAAGCTCTCTGGCCTGTATGGAGAAAAAAGTGAGGAAAAGAACAATGAAGGCTGCACAGAAAAAGCCAATAAAAATAGATCTTAGTCGTTCATTGTGTAAACAGGTCTTCGGTGCAAGCGTACTATCTGGCGGAGGACCGAGAAACCAGAAAGTCGAATCGACAGAACAAAAATCAGATGGTTAGGATTGCTTTATGAGAAGTTTATTTAGTTTGGCGCTGCTAGCGAGTGTTTTTGCCCTAGTTCTTGCCTCAGTTGCTCAGGCAACAGTTTTTGAGCCAATTACATGTATTATGCTTTTTATACTTACGTTTCTGTCCAAGAGTGACGAAAATAGTTTGCTGTTGACATTGATTTTTGCGGTAGTTTTTGCCTTGGATGCAGTTTTAGTTTTTGGTTTAAAGTATGGAGTGTTTCCGGTTGTTGAAAGTTATTTCATAGAGAACATATATGCGTATGGAGCTCAGTTAGCTGTAAGCCTTTTACTTTTGTTTCTATTGCGTCATCGAATGACTGTAGCAGTTATACTCACACGTGGAAAGTCAGCTTCTGTATTTGAAAAGAACTATGCAGAAGGTCCTTTGTATTTATTGGTTATTATGCTTGTTTTTATCGATTTTATGGCTTTAATGGAAAACTTTCTTCGGAACTTAGATCGGATGGGAGTTGATGAAGAGGTTGCTAAAGCATTTTGGGAAGTAACCTTCTTTTTTGACTATTTTGCATATCTCAAAGCGGTCCCTATTATACTCTGTATTACGCTACTTTACGTTGGCTTAATCGTTAGAACTAAAAGACAACCAATTCAAAACTAGTCTGATATCTGAGGAAGCGTAATATCTTCGATATTGCGCTTATTTCTATATTTTAACTTCTCTCTACGATAAAGAATACAGTACCTTATCCTCTTAAGCGTAATTGTGACAGGTGTATCATCGCTACCTATTTGAATATTTGTGTTATTTCATAACCGAAGTGTTATTCCGCTTGTCTTCATATTAAACAAAATGTAATGTTTGGGTTAATTTGATGTTTTGGTTAAAGGGAAAAACGGGCGATGCAAACGCCAGAAGAGTACGAAGTAAGCCAGCGTATAGGAATACTAATAAAGGGCCTTAAGCATAAACGCGGGATGTCTCGAGAAGATATATGCCGCCACCTCGGGATTGGCATGCGAACGCTAGACAATTACCTTAATGGCGTTAGCTCTTTTAAGCTTGGTACGTTAATGAAGTTTGCTGACTTATGTAGAGTCAAACTCGCCGATATTTTGGATGATACCGAAGCGCTCTCAAGACTGTATCCTGACAATATGAAGGACAAAGGCAGTATCCTAACATTGCTTTTCGGCTCTCTTGCAACGGCAATGCTTTTTGAGTCAATCACTTTGTTTTTGTTAATTATGTTGCTTTGCTATTCATACAAAGACAAAAACAATCAATGCATGGTCGCAATTTTTGTAGTGATCTATGCATTAAGTAATGCATTTGGTTACTGGCTTAAATACGTTGTTTTCCCCGCAGCTGCTAATAGCTTCATTCAAAATGTATACGCTTTTTCAATAAACTTGGCACTAAGTTTATTTTTGCTCTTTTTAATTAAATATAGAATGAAATTTGCGGTGCTTATCACGCGAGGAAGATCTTTCGAAGTATTTGAGAAGAGCCTTGTTGAAGCTCCACTTTACTTCCTTGCTCTGATCCTAGCAGTTGTTGATTTTTGTGCGCTAATAGAGAATTTTATTCGCAATTTAGATCGATTAGGTATGGATGAAGAGAAGGTAAAAATATTTTGGGAGTTGACCTTCTTCTATGATTATTATGAATACCTTAAAGCCCCGCTGATGTTGCTTAGTATAGCACTTCTCTATGCAGGGGTACTTGCACGGAAAAGAAATATGCAGCAGCCCCAAAGCGCGTAGTAATAAGTCGATAAGTAAATCATGGAAATAGAAGGATAGCGAGGCGATGCAAACGCCAGAAGAGTACGAAGTAAGCCAGCGCATAGGGCTATTGATAAAGGGCCTCAAGCACAAACGCGGGGTGTCTCGAGAAGATATATGCCGCCACCTCGGGATTGGCATGCGAACGCTAGACAACTACCTCAATGGTGTTAGCTCTTTTAAGCTTGGCACGTTAATGAAGTTTGCTGACCTCTGTAGAGTTAAACTCGCTGATATTTTGGATGATACTGAAGCGCTCTCACGACTGTATCCGGACAATATGAAGGACAAAGGCAGTATTCTTACGCTTATCTTGGGATCTATTGCTGGGTATTTTCTTATTTTCGAATCTATCGTATTCCTCCTTCTATTATTTTTGTTTTTTTGCTGTTACAAAGATAAGAATAGTCAAACTATCACAGGCATTTTCCTTTTTATTTATGCACTTGAGGTCGCTGTCGCATATCTCTTGAAGTTCATTATTTTCCCAGCGGTTGAAAGCTATTATATCGAGAATATTTATGCTTTTGGACTGCAGTTAACTCTTAGTCTCATGTTACTGTTTTTGCTTAAACATAGAATGATGATTAGTGTATTTTTAACTCAGGGAAAATCTGCACCTGTATTCGAAAAAAATGGTATAGAGGCCCCAATTTATCTTTTGGCAATGACGTTAGCACTTATCGATTTTTTGGCTCTAATGGAAAATTTTATTCGAAATTTAGAGCGCTTGGGGGTTAGTGAGGAAACAGCAAAGGTATTTTGGGAGGTGAGATTCTTTTATGATTATTTCGAGTACCTCAAGGCAATCCCAATTTTTCTCTGCATCGCTTTACTTTATGTAGGGTTTATCGCGCGAAGAAATGCGCCGCTACAAGTTAGAGCTACACTGTAACTTTAGCAATAACGAATTCAGTATTAATAACAGTTTATATAGAAGGATCGCGAGGCGATGCAAACGCCAGAAGAGTACGAAGTAAGCCAGCGCATAGGGCTATTGATAAAGGGTCTTAAGCACAAACGCGGGGTGTCTCGAGAAGATATATGTCGCCACCTCGGGATTGGCATGCGAACGCTAGACAACTACCTTAATGGCGTTAGCTCCTTCAAGCTTGGTACGTTAATGAAGTTTGCCGATCTCTGCAGAGTTAAACTCGCTGATATTTTGGATGATACTGAAGCGCTCTCACGACTGTATCCAGACAATATGAAGGACAAAGGCAGTATTCTTACACTTATCTTGGGCTCGGCTTTTGGCGTAATTATTTTTGAGTCCACTTTATTTATCTTATTGTTGGTTTTGTTCTTTTACTCTTACAAAGACAAAAATAGTCAGCTGTTGACGCTTTGCTTTGTAGTAGTATTTTTGTGTTCAACGGTAGTTGCTTATGCGCTGGTAAATGTTATTTTCCCAATTCTTGATAGTGGATATCATAAGAATATCTGTGCGTTCACCATTCAATTTTCACTCAGCCTTTTATTACTTTTTTTGCTAAAATATCGGATGGCTTTTGCGGTGTTGCTTACCCGAGGAAGAAGCCCTTCTGTGTTTGAAAAAAACTATGCGGAGGGGCCATTACATTTCTTAGTTTTGACCTTAGCGTTAATAGATTTTTTTGCGTTAATGGAGAACTTTCTGCGCAATCTGGAGCATTTAGGTATAAACGAAGAAACCGCAAAGGTGTTCTGGGAAGTAACCTTCTTTTATGACTATTTTGCTTACTTAAAGTCAGTGCCTATGTTGCTGTGTGTCGCGGTACTTTATATCGGGTTTATAGCTCGAAGAAATGCTCCGCTACAAGTTGGGTATCTTGAGTCAGTACCAAAATAGGGCTGTTAACATATCGTGCTGTATGTGGATTAGCACTCTATGGGGTAAGCTATCTCGTCGCGAGTGTTAGGATGGTGTTTAGTGGATTTAAATTACCGTAATAGCCATCTATATTTGCTTGAACCCATTCATCTTTTGATATGTCTGGCTAATTGACAGAAAAGCCTAAGAAAAATAGTAGCTCCTCAAAGAAAAAACGTTGAGTTCTACCATTGCCCTCTCTAAAGGGATGAATAATATTTAATTCACAGTAGATATCCGCAAGCTGGGCTAAGATTTCTGGTTTAGCTGCGTTTATATCCAATGTTTCAATTTGCTGGAACTGCTTTTGTACTTCAACATTGATTCGTGAACAAGTACAAAACCGAGTTTCCCCTTTGGAAATGTCAACAGTGCTAATCTCGCCAGCCCAATCATATACATCTTGAAATAAATCAGTGGAGATGTCGTAAATGATTTAAACTAAATTCGTGGAGGGATTTGATTGTAGAAGAGTATTTACTATATCTAAAGGCGGTAAACGCTAGCTCAGCTTCCGCTAACTCATTTGCATCTGTAATATTAAGCTTATTAACTAGTACGTCAGATTTTGGATAACAATAGCTATCCTGAGCAACGCCGTATTTATCTCGCATATTTTGCTTTTAAATCAGCAATTGATTTGCTCAAGCTCTCTTGTTTAAAACTTAGACCTTCGTATTTAGCGCTTATTTCAAAGTTGCTCATTTTAGGTATAAATATTTGAACATTTTTGCTTTTTTCACCGAAGTAACAGCCATAAATAGACCTCTTGTCTGACTTCTTAAGTATAACTTAGCACTATAGTTATGCCAATAGTTCAAAACAGTCCGCTTCTTTTATTTACAGCCTAGCTTGGCGTATATGAAGCGCTATTCGACTTTGATAGTTTGATATGATATTTGATGACTTAGGCTCCTGGCAAAGCTAGCTTCGTGCGTGGGTCATTCTGTCTATGTGCCTAAAAAACTCAGAGGACAACATGTCTAATAAAAGTCTTAGTGCTCGAATTCCTGCCTATAAAATGGTATTAGCAACTGGCGAACTGCAGAGAACCTATAAGGATCTCGTCGCTATTGTTCAAAGTCTCAGAGCTGAATTCAGTAGGCAGTATAAAGGCCAGTTTACAGTCGGAAACGTATTACACGGGTATATTGACTTTACATACTTTTATCTGCAAAACGATTACCTTAAAAAACACAAACTCAAATTGGCAGTGGTGTTGAACCATCAAGAGGTGCAATTCGAACTTTGGCTCCTTGGGCAAACAAAGGATGTTCAAATTGAATATTGGACAAAGTTACAGGGTAACAAATGGGTGAATCAAGAGGTTATGCCTGAGTGGTCAATCTTTGAAATTCTAATGCTTGCTGACCCTGATTTCGACAATGTAAAAGTGCTATCAGAGCGGATCCATGGTGTGTTTGCTGAACTGTCTGAGGAGATCTTTGCCACATTGAAAGCGTACCAGTAGCACACATAACATTCTGAGTTTTCGCAGGCTATCTGCGTCGTGAAGTTTAAGCTGCTAATTTTCAAGCTTTAAATTTGTTTAACCCCATTTCTAGCGAAAAAAAGAGTGCTAGTAGTAGCACTCTTGTCAATGCAAAACTCAACAGCAATAACCTTATAGTTGCTAGTCCATGCTTGGGGCGCTGGAGTACACCAACTCAATTAGGTTATTCATCGTTCTTGATTTTTGCATATAAGCCTTTTCCATATGGGCAAGCTCTTGTAGTTCAAATAAGGTCGTTTCTACGAGTGCCAGCCATTTTTCTGTGGTGTCTGGTACCGCTTCACTTTGCTTTGTTGCTTTTTTTAGTGCGTCGTAATAAATAGTTAAGTCACGATATTGGCTTTGATAGTCCATTGTTGTTCCAACCCGTCTCTTTTAATTTACAGCAAGGTAACAGGAATTCTCAGCAGAAATCTGCGGAAAATAATTTTTTTACAACTTTTTAATTCGAAAGATAATTAATATTAGCAAAGGCGGAGATCACATCTTTCGCAAAGGCAATGCGAGGGTGTTTTAACGCGCCCTTTTTCCATACCAAATAGATATTGTTTTCAGGGCCTACGGGGCCAAGTTGGATCAGTTCACCTGCTTTTATGAGATCTCGGCAGAGATAATCGGGGAGGACGGAGTAACCTATTCCAGAGCGAATAATGTTAGCAATTGCTCTAATGTCTGGACAAATGGCGATGACATTAGAGTTGCAGCTCGCATTAAATACACGGTCAAAGTATTGTCTAACTAAAGGTAAGTCTTGATCGTACGTGACGACGTTATAGCTTGAGAGTAAGTCGGCGGTAATATCGCTGTCTTGAATTTCTCTGCCCTCTAAACGGTTCATCACTAGCCACAATTGCTCTTTGTCTAGAACGAGATAGTCAAAGGTTGTGGGATCTGGCGCAGAGGCGGCAATGGCGATGTCGGCGGTGTCGTTTATTAGTGCGTCGAAAATGTTAATTTTATTGCCAATATGAAGTACCACGTTAATGTTGCCCGCTTGCAGTAAGTTGGCGATTTGTGGACCAGAGACAAAGCTTAAATACTCCGCGGGGCCAGCAATATTTAGTGTGCCAAACACCGCATTGGAGCGTGCTCGAATTGAAGTGATCTTCTGCTCTAAAATATCGATATGACCAGATACCTGCAGCGCTAAGTCATGTGCTGTTGGCGTTGGCTTTACCCCTCTTGCTTGACGTTCAAACAGGGCTTTTCCTACTACCGCTTCCATGGTTTGAATATGTGCCGTGACAGCCGGCTGCGACATCCCCAAGTTGGCCGCTGCCTTGGTGATATTTTTGCAGCGGTATACTTCCACAAAGGTTTTTAGTTGGGTGAGATGAGACATAAAATACTTGAGCCATAAATATTCTGATTGCTCCTACCAATTTATCCGAATTCTCCTGTGTCCGCAAATCGCCTAAACTCGTCGATATTGAACTGGTATGAGGAGCCGGGATGAAAAAGGGTATAGTGAATACGTTGGGCTGGGTGTCATCGTTATTGGGTGCCGCACTTACGCTTAGCGCTCATGCAAGTGAAGGTGAGGTATTAGTGTTACTTTCGAGCGAAACCTCGATGGAACTTGCCAGTGGCGAGACAATAGAAACAGGTTACTACCTCAACGAGTTTGGGATACCTGCAAAGGCATTGGTGGATGCTGGATATAAACTGATATTAGCAACACCAAAAGGCAATGCCCCTGCTGTTGATCAAAAGTCAGTGACGGTTGATTACTTTGGCGGTGATGAGACTAAATTACAAAGCATCAAAAAATTTATTGCTAACCTGCCAGATATTAATGACACCGCAAGTTTTAGCGAGATCCTTGCAGCGGGGTTAGACGAGTTTGATGCGGTATTTATTCCAGGCGGACACGCACCGTTAATTGACTTGGCGAATAATCCGCAGGTGGCTGAAATTTTGCGCCATTTTAACCGCGAGAATAAACCAACAGCCGCGATTTGCCACGGCCCAATTACGTTGCTATCGGCGCAAAGTGAACCAAAAGCGTATTATAAGAGTTTAACAACACAGTCACCTGTTCAAGCGAAAAACTGGATTTATGACGGATATCAAATGACGATATTTTCGAACCCAGAAGAAGAGGTATTTGAAAGCACGTTAAATGGCGAAAAGCTCAACTTTTACCCAGCAGCAGCTATGTCTCAGGCTGGAGGAAAAATGCAGTTTGCAAATGCATGGCAGCCAAAAGTGGTTGTTGATAGAGAGCTAATTACAGGGCAAAACCCGTTTTCAGACTCATTACTAGCAGAAAAGCTGCTAGAAATGTTAGCGAAAGAACCGAATATTAAACAGTAAGGAATTGAGCATGCTTAATTTTGTATTTAAAAATCAAACCGAAATTCTTTTTGGTAAAGGCCAAATGAGTGAAATCACCTCACGATTACCGGAGGCTGCAAAGGTGCTGCTACTGTACGGCGGTGGCTCGATTAAAAACAATGGGGTATACGACCAAGCAATGAGTGCGCTGACAGGTGTTGAGGTTGTGGAATTTGGTGGTGTGGAGCCAAACCCAACATATGAAACACTAATGCAAGCGGTCGCGACAGCAAAGCAAAACGATGTGAACTTTATTCTTGCGGTTGGCGGCGGCAGTGTTATTGACGGCGCAAAGTTTGTGGCGGCAGCTTTTAATTTTGACGGTGAGCCTTGGGATATTTTGGTAAAAGGCGCAAGCTTTAGCAACCCATTGCCGATTGGTGCTGTACTTACTTTACCTGCGACTGGCTCTGAGAGTAACGGCAACTCAGTAGTTACTAAAAAGGCAACTTCGCAAAAGCGTGCGTTTTCGTCACCAACGGTACAGCCGCAGTTTGCGGTACTCGACCCAGAATACACTTATTCACTGCCGCCTCGCCAAGTGAGTAATGGGGTAGTGGATGCGTTTGTTCACGTGATTGAGCAGTATTTAACGTATCCAGTAAATGCGCCACTGCAAGACAGATTCGCAGAAGGTATTTTACAAACGCTTATCAGCGAAGGGCCAAAGGCGTTAAGCGAGCCTAACAATTATGATGTAAGAGCAAACGTTATGTGGTCTGCAACTATGGCGCTAAATGGCCTTATTGGTCAAGGCGTGCCACAGGATTGGTCAACGCATATGATTGGTCATGAGCTAACGGCATTGTATAACCTTGACCACGCGCAAACGCTTGCGATTGTATTACCTGCGGTGATGTATGTGCAACGAGACAAAAAAGCCGAGAAAATCAAGCAACTTGGTGAGCGTGTATTTGGTATTGCAGCCGCAGACGAAGCACAGCAAATTGACCAAACGATAAAAGCAGTTCAAGACTTTTTTGAGTCGATGGCGGTGCAAACGCGTTTAGCTGATTACCAATTAGACGAAAAAGCAGTACAAGAAGTTATCGCTAATCTAGAAAAGAACGGCATGACGGCGCTAGGTGAGCACGGCGATATTGATTTAGCGAAGGCGAAAGAGATTTTAATGTTGGCGTTGTAAGCTTATTAAAATCACAAGAGCAGGCGGATCAGCGTCTGCTCTTATTTTAGCCCAGATAACATACAAAAAATTGCGTGATTGATATCGCTTTAAACACAAAACTTTAATCTATTATTGAAATTGGTTGCGTGAAATACTTGGTTTACCTCGCCTATCTTCAGTGCTAATCTACGGCAGTATTCAAAAAAGTTTAAGGAGAATTTGATGATTGTTTTATTGAGCCACCCGGTAAAAGTTGTAGCTAGGTGTGATTAGTAGACGCTAACTTTCGTCTCTTCTAAATTTTTACTCCTTTTACCCGGTGTGATGCCTAACGGGCTTCTCCGGGGTCAATGATATTCATTAACCCTGCTTGATTTTTGCAGTCTTTCTGCATTTTTGAGATTTTATAATGAATACATCTTATTCGCCAACACAGCTTGGTTGGCAAGCATTTTTTCAACAGCAACTGACACTCACAGAACTGGAATCATCAAATCTTGGCCGCGTGATAGCGCACCACAGAAGTAATTATTTAATCCAGTTGCAATCACGGCAAATTTCTTTAGCTACTCATGTATCACTGCCTAGTATGACGGTTGGTGATTGGGTTTTGTTGGATGAAAATTATCAATTTATTAGGCTATTATCCCGCAAATCGGTTATTTCAAGGAAAGCTGCGGGCAGTAAAGTCGCGGAGCAATTGATAGCCGCAAATATCGATAGCCTGTTTATTGTTTGCTCGCTAAATCAGGATTTTAATCTAAACCGGATCGAACGTTACTTAGCACTGGCTAATGAAGCGCAAGTGGAGCCAATAGTTGTTTTGACTAAGAAGGATTTGGTTGACGGTTGGCAACAGCAAGTACAACTTGTTCAGGAGTTGGACCCATTTTTGACAGTCGAAGCGATTAATGCGTTGGAGCCGAGCTCCGTTGAGTGCCTAAAAGCTTGGTGTAGCACGGGAAAAACGTTGTCATTTGTAGGTTCTTCTGGTGTGGGTAAGTCCAGCTTGGTGAACACGCTGTTAGGGTGTAAAGAGCAGCTCACCGGTTCAATCCGTGAAGATGATGCAAAAGGGCGGCACACAACAACTGCTCGCTCGTTACATTTTATGGACAATGGCTCAGTGTTGCTCGATACGCCAGGAATGAGAGAGATCCAACTAGCCGACTGCCAACAAGGGATCAGTAAAACATTTGCAGAAATTGAAGTGTTAGAAAGCGCCTGCCGTTTCAGTGATTGCTCACATCAAAATGAGCCCGGGTGTGCTGTTCAGCAAGCGATAGAGAGTGGAGAACTTGAAGTTAGGCGCTTCAACAACTTCATAAAACTAAGAAGTGAACATCAAAGAAACAACGTCAGCCTAAAAGATAAGAGAGACAAGGAAAGAGCACTTGCAAAGAAGTATCGTTTTGTACAAAGCGATACTAGAAGACTAAAAAAGGGCTACTGAGCAGTACTAGCTAGTTCTGTTTTATCTTAAAGCAAAGTGGACTCGCTCCACTTTGGTTTCGTTTTCTACGCTAAAGTACAGCTAAAGCGAAAAGCGGCTAAAAAGACACCCATTTAAATTTAGAAGAAACAGGGGGAGGCATTTAACGCTGTGACTACTCAAAAGCTATGTAAACTAAAAAGTAAACTCTAGATCTTTAATAACCCTTGATTGGATACTCCTAATTAAACTATTGTCTTTAAGTGCACCAGAAAAGCGGCCAGTTCTAACTCTCTGAACTTCCATGTCAAATTCACATGGTTTTGAAGTTGCAATCTGCTCTAGATCTATGAGGCTAGCGCTTTTTGCATTAAATGTATTGCTTGTCGAGTTTCCAAATTGTGTTGAGAAAGAGCCTGTCACTAACCCGCCCGTATTATTCGGGCATGCATAGTTAACGATAAGAGATGTCTCACTCGCTAAGTCTATTCCATCAATATGAATTTCAATATCTTCATCATATCGAAAAGTTTTCTCTGCTTCGGGGGTAAGTATCAGAAAGCCTAAAGGAAGCTCAACTGATGCAGAAGCATTTTCTTCCTTCTTCCGATTTAACTGGATAGTATATAGGCTGTTACCAGTTACAACTGAGGATCTGCCCTCGTAATCAATATCTAGAATGTCGGTATCTTTAATCAGTTGAATCGTCTGACCATTTACGATCGCTCTTAGTGTATCTCCTTCGCTTAAGTTTACATTAGAGCCGAACGAGTCCCCAACATTTAACTCGGCCACGATTCGGGCTCTTTCTCCATTTGAATTTATTGATATATCTGCACTAATTGCGTTTGTTTTCAAAAGATTAGATTCTGTTTCAGATGTGCAGGCCGTGAGAAATGTGCTGATACTGGCTACTGTTATAGGTAGCAGATAAAGTTTAGATGATTTCATTTTTTACCCGTGATTCATTTAAAAACAGATTCTCCAATTTAGAAACAGAGATTGCAAGTTAAAAAATGTAATGGAATTGTACGAAAAAAAGAAACAAAGTAGCACCCAGTCGAATTATGAGTCACACTTCAGGACTCAATTTACAAGGGGTCTCTGGCTATGGCAGAAACCAAAAAAACCTTCGTTCGTGCAAGTTTTGCAAGGTAGTGAGTTGAGTAACTTCCCCATCTGTCAGGGGGTTTCAAACACCAGAGAAGTTAGAATAAGATAGTCAGAATGAATATGTAGCGTACATAGCTATTTGGTACAGCAACGTGGTTGTACTTAATATTGTAGGTATAAAGTTCTTCAAGCTAAATCTCTCCTGTTTATGGATAATTAGCCATAATTCAAGATTATAGAGAAAGCTATGTACTGCTGCGCAGAAAATGGCAAAGCTTATCGACATCCACTATAACTTCAGCTCTGATTGATCAGCAAATAGTTAGCCAAGCATGTGTGTAGCCATTGTGCCGGTGAGAATCAATTGCACTGGGTTATTAGCGTCTCATTCAGAGAGGTAACTGCGCAATAAATTGGGGCCATACTATAGGAAATTCCAACATATTCAATCATGTAGAACTGAATCAATTAAAATGAGAGACTGCCTTAAAAACCAGTGTACGATGAAAGCAACGCCGCGTTGGACACTGAATATTTAGATAAGGTGATTAGGGCTTAGCTGTTAACAGGGCAGAGCTTATCTTCGGTTAATGGTTGTTAACGAAGTATGCTCTCACCCTGAATGAAAAAGTAACTCAAAACGCAGAAGAATTATTTAAGGCGAGTCATGAAAGATATTCTGAGAAAAATCACAGAGCAACCGAGTGCAAAGTTTATTAAAAAGTTACGCCAAGCAGAGCGGCTGTTAAAGCAAACAAAACGAGTAAAAACAAACTCTATAGCCTACACGAACCGGATGTTGAATGTATCTCTAAGGGAAAAAGTGCGAAGCCGTATGAGTTTGGTGTTAAAGTGAGTGTCGCGACAACATTGAAAGAGCAGTTTGTGGTTTGCGCTCATGCAATGAACTGTCGATAAAGATAATGCTCAGTCTGGATTGATTACTGATATAGTTCAGCCAGTCTGAGCATCAAAACCTCAATATTCAGGATCGACCACTTACTAACTCACTCACGCGTGAGTTTCTGATTATCCTAGCATGGCTATAACGCACCTGTATTTTGTAGCTTTAGGTTGATCACTTGTACCGTTTGCTCTGAGTGCGAATGGATGAAAAAATGAACGCCTTCACACAGAACTATCTCACTGTGGACAGCAAACTGATGCCATGAGTCCAACTGAGCTGAGGTGATAGTATCTTTTTTACCTGAAAGTATTGTCATGTGCTCTGCAATTAGGCTGCTTTGTTCGCATTTATGCTGCTCTGCGAGGTAAAAATCGCTCCTCAGTGTCGGCAGGAAAAGCTCGAGTAGCTCCATGTTACCCAATACTTCTGGCGGTGTACCATTGAGCTCCTTTATCACCTGAATGAATTGCGCATCATTCAGGCTGGTACAGTCTTTATCTAGGCAAGGTAATTTGGGCCCGGGACTGCCAGGTGCAACAAAGTGCTGAGGTTTACGATAACCTAAGTGAATTGCTCGGCGCACAACCTCAAGTGCGACTCTGCTGCCTAAGCTATGGCCAAATACCGCGTAATTACCATTCAAATCAGAGCTTAATTCAGGCTTCAGTGCGTCAACCAGTTGCGTCATCTCTGCGAACGGTGCAAGCTCGAAGTTTGATCCTCGGCCTGGAGGTTGAACAATACACAGTTCTATATGAGGGTGCAGCAGCTGCTGCCATGGGATAAATACGTGTGTACCTCCGCCTGCATAGGGAAAACATATCAGCTTAACTTTGGCTGCGGGTTTTTTACTGGTCTTATAATCCATTTATTCATTTTTAAATCAACTTATAGAGCTGACGTATTGATAATCATACATTGAGGCAATGCCTGACACTCATTATGAACTGCTTATCCAATGTAAAAAATATCGCGAGGATTCAACTCCTGTGACAAGAAATTCATTCATTGCTGATCTGAGTGAGCACAGATTAAATAAAAGACGTGTTTATTGTTCACCGCAGCTCAGTTGACTTGCTGCAACAAAAATTGCTGTGTTACTTTTAATTGCCCGAAAAATGTTAGAGCAAGTATCTACTGTAAGTTTATGAGTTTGTTTATCAAACTAGCTTGTACTGATATTAGGCTAAGGTAATACAGGCGAACGCCAGCATTATCAGTACAAAGCAGCCTGTAGGACAGACGACACGGTTAGGTATAAATGCGTAGTGAGGTTTACATGGAACTGAATATTAAGGACAGCATTGAAAGACACAAGCGTTCCACATCCGCTATTCAGGTAAAGCGTTTATTACTGTGTGCGGTTATTTGCTTACCACTGCTTGGCTATATGTTCTTTCCAACTGTACCAGTTATCAAGAAAGAAGAACTGAGGATCTCCAGTGTAAAGCAAGGAGAGCTGAAAATTGAAGTCGCAGGTTATGGCAAATTGCGCTCCTGAGATTTGCACGTGATTAGCAGCGATGACAAAGCGATTGTTGAAAAAGTATTTTACTATCCCGGTGATCGTGTTGAAGCCAATACCGTGATCGTAGCAATGAACAACCCAGAATTGGTGCGCAAGGTAGATCAAGCGAGGTTTGAACTAGTTAAGCATAAAGCGAGCATGGAAGAAAAAAGCTTCAGGATCAATACACGCTACTCGAGCAAGAGCAGGCGGTTCACAACTTGCGTAGCCAAATTCAGCTGGAAAAACTCAATCATGACGCACAGCTTGAGTTACATAAGAAAAATATTGTTTCAGACATTGATTTTGAGCGTACAACGTTAAAGCTGTCCGATCTTGAGAAGCAACTTGAAACCTGTATCGGCCGTCTAGCGTTTTTAAAAATTCTTCATGCAAAACGAATTGAGCTACAACAAAAAATTGAAGAGCAATTCCAGCTTAATTATGATACGGCTAAACAAATGCTGGATAGAATGCAAGTGACCGCGGGCATTGCGGGTATTCTCCAGGAACTGACGGTGGATATCCGCAGCAGCGTATCTGCCGGGGAAAAAAATAGCCTTGATGGGGTCTGACAGCAATCTGGTCGTAAGGTTAAAGGTTCCTCAATTTAATGCGGATAGAATCAATTTAGGTACACCTGGTCATATCCAGACCTTGGCGGGCAAGGTAGGCACTGTGGTACAGCGGAGCGATCCGACGGTCATTGATGGCAAAGTGAACATTGAAATGGCCTTGGTCGGCCAGTATGTTCCTGGGCTAAGGCCTGAACTCACGGTCGATGGTAATATTGAAATTGATACAATCAAAAATGCCCTCTACATTGAGTTACCTGAAAGTGTTAGGGCAAACTCGGAACAAGATTTGCTCAAAGTGGTCGATGACACCGGGCATTGGCAAAAGCTCCGGTTTGGTATGCAGTCAGACAGCCTTATCGAGATTAAAGGCGGTGCGGCTGTTGGGGATCGGTTTGTATTATCTCCCTTGGCTAATTTTAGTGACGCAGTAAGCCTGAAATTAGAATAACAAGCGTTCAGATATAAAGATGCATCTAAATTGACATTAGCATGCGTTTTGCTAGGTACTTGATGTGTCTGAATTATGAGCTGGAATATGCAGTGTTAAAGCATGCCATCTATAGTATTATAAATAAAATTTAACAATCAATAGTTTAAGGCATGAAGTATTTTTTTATAACAACAATATTTTTAAGCTCATTTTTGCTATTTGGGATCCAGCCCATGGTCGCAAAAATCATATTACCGTATTTTGGCGGGGGGAGTGCGGTGTGGACTGCCTGTATGCTTTTTTATCAGAGCTTATTATTGGTTGGTTATCTTTATTCATTTTGTATTAGTAAGCTGAGAACTGTCTATCAGCAGCTCGCGGTGCACAGTGTGTTGCTGGTTGTCGGAATGGCACTGATGCCGCTTAGTCTGGAGTCAATTGCGACGACGGAAATTTCAACACAGCCGTTTTTTGATATCTTCACTTTGCTGTTGCTGGGAATAGGTGCGCCGTATTTTGTGCTGTCGGCCACTTCGCCACTGCTTCAGTATTGGCTTAGTCATTCGGTAAAAAGCGTCCAGGTCTATCGGCTGTATTCAGTTTCGAACGTTGCAGCCATGATGGCACTGTTTTGCTATCCATTGATCATCGAATATAACTTGGCGCTGTCTATGCAGGTCTGGATGTGGTCAGGTTTATATATCGCATTTTCTTTGTTCAATTTTTACTGCCTTTATCAGGTCTATCGCAATACGGACAAGAAAGCCACTCAGCCAGTTCAAACAGCGCAATCTAAGCTGGCATCAGGGGTAAATATCACCAGATGTATTAAGTGGTTTTTACTCTCTGCGACAGGTGTTATTCTGCTTGTATCGACGACCAACAACCTGACGATCAATGTCCCACCGATCCCTTTCTTATGGACTTTACCGCTGGCGTTATATTTACTGACATATATATTGTGTTTCTTCGATGAGAGAGTGTATCTTAAGTGGTACTGGAACCTTATGTTTTCAGTTGTATCCTTGGTGGCACTGTTTTTATTCTCTATTGGCTCGCAGTTTGCGATCACTGAACAAATCTGCCTGTATCTCGTTGTGTTGTTTGTTGCTTGTATTATCTGCCATGGTGAAATAGCCAAATCTAAACCAGGCAAAGAAGACATGACCCTGTTTTACCTGATACTGGCTGCTGGCGGATGTGCAGGTAGTGTATTTGCGTCCATTCTAGCCACTGAATTGTTTACTCAGTACTATGAGTACATTGTTGGTATATGCTTGGTCTTTGTGTTGTCCATTGCAATGGAATGGCAAAAACAGCAAGGGAAAGTAGAGCGCAAATTGGTCTACCTAAATGTTGTAGGTTGCTTGGTGTTTGTCAGTTTGTTTTACCTGATGCAAAGTCAGTTTAATAAATATAATGTTTACGAATCTCGTAATTTTTTCGGTATTATACAGGTGAAGGATATTGTGAATATCGATAATCCACAACGCAGGCTAATCGATGGCTACACGTCGCATGGGGCGCAAGCATTGGCTCATCAAGGTAAGCCCATGCCATTAAGTTACTATCGCCCGGAAACAGGCGTAGGTGTTATGCTCAACCTGATGGCTAATAATGGCTCAGGTAATAAAGTGGGCATTATCGGTCTGGGTGTGGGGGCATTAGCATACTATGGGCAAGCACAGGATAAGTTTGTATTTTATGAGATCAATCCGGATGTTGAGTATGTTGCTAAAAGATACTTTAACTACCTGACAACCTCGGCGGCAACTATAGATGTGCGCTCCGGTGATGCGCGGGTGAGCTTAGCTAATGATTACCAGCAAAATGGTGCTCATGGGTTTGACATGCTGATTGTGGATGCGTTTTCAAGTGACTCTATTCCTCAGCACCTATTAACCAGAGAAGCGCTCGCCTTGTATGAGCAGCACCTGGCGGCTGATGGGGTGCTGGTGTTCCACATTTCCAACAGTTACCTAGATCTGAGAGCGATTATGTCTGGTATCGAAGCGCAAAGTGGCTTGCAGTCTCGGTACTTTAAAACATCGGACTCCGCGACCGATACAGATCAAGCTGAGTGGGTGATATTCACTAGCAATATGCGCTATTTGGCTGATCCTCAAGTGGTGAGTAAGAGTGTGCCGCTGCGGGAAGTGAGTCAGAATGTGATCCAATGGAGCGATAACCATTCCAGCCTCCTTTCGGTGATCAAGCTATGAAAGCGGGGCGCCATCATAAAAGGGTGGGGCCTGAAACAGAGAGGTTTTTTTAATCGGATATTTGTGCAGTTTGGAACTGGCCATGTCTGGCGCAGCTCTAAGCTGTCCTTAAATGTAGTGCTAGTAGGTAAACGCTGGTTGTATCTGACTTATGTTCAACAAGTCGCATACACTATCGTGATGCCAACGCCAAAACGATACCTGGTAAGCCTTGTCCTAGCAATAATTAGGGGAGAATGCAGGTGAAGTTCGGGAGAGTTATTTTTCTCAGGGGAATTTATGGGGTCTGTTTTAAAAAGGTTTGTGCTTCTGCTGCTGATTATGCTCGGTATCGCATTGGCCTATATTTTCACTACGTTTAAGTTTGATAGCGGCAAAGAAATTGAGCTCAAATATGGTCTCCTCCCTTATTGCAAGGTTTCTTTAGTAAATAATAGGGACAGGATTGCTGTCATATATATGGTCTGTTAATGAGTTCTATTTGAAACTCTGACCTAGATGTAAATCGCGCATATTGTCCTAATCAGGTTATCGGTATTTAGCTACCCCTGAGCTCGACAGGTTTTCAATATGCCGGTTTGACCTGTTATGTCATTTACTTCAGTCACTTTCGCAATTCGGTGAAAGAAATCTACTTATCTTGCTTGATATGCCTCTTTTGATACTGTAATTGCCCAAGTCACTCTAGCCATTTTATTCGCATAAGCGACACAGGCTTTATTATGCCCTCGCGTTTGTACAAGTCGATTTATCCAAAGACTCAGTTGGTCTGTTTTATACTTTGCTCTCGATACAACCGATTTCGCCCCTTGAATAAGTAAACACCTCAAATATCGATTACCACGCTTACTTATCCCGAGCAAAACTGATTTTCCACCCGTACTACGTTGCTTGGGCACGAGACCTAATGAGGCTGAAACATCTTGCCCTTTTGTATAACCACTACCATTACCCACTTCGTTAAAGTAACTACTTGCAACTATTGGCCCTATGCCCGGAATACTCTGTAAATTGACGCATATCTCATTGTTTTTAACTTGCTCTTTTATCTGTTGATTGTACGTTTCAATACTTTCATCAAGCACTTGTAGGAGTTTATAGAGTTGGCTAAGCACTTGTTTAAAGCTCGCGGTCAATACTCGCTCCTCACCTAACAAAGCAGCCACTTCTTTGCGAACATTTTCGATACCTTTAGTAATGGCAATGCCGTACTCAAGTAGCAAACCTCGAATTTGATTACTCAGTGCTGTTCGTTGACCAATTGCAAGCTCTCTCACTTTATGGATTGTTTGACTATCTTGCTGCTCTAATGTTTTCACTGGAACTGAGCGAATATGTGCCTGCTGTGATGCAATTAAAATTGCATACGCATCGTTGTAATCATTTTTATTCCCCGTCAAAAATGGCTTCACGTGTTGTGGTGGTATGAGCTCAACTTGAAAACCTAATTGGCTAATTTCACGACCCCAATAATTAGAGGTTCCACACGCTTCCATGACTAATTTACAATTTGGTATTTGTGCCAAATAAGTCAGTAGTTGACGACGTTTAATAGCTTTCTTTACTACAATCTTATTGGATAGGTTACATCCAATAAAATGAAAAATATTTTTTGCGATATCGATACTGATTGTTGTAATTTGCATTTGGTCTTCTCCCATTTTGATTGTTTGCAATTCAATCATGGCGCACCGATGCCGAGTGTGGGAGGAGACCATTACATCAAGTTACTTAGTAACGTAATACAGCATGCTAAGCCTAAAACAGCATTTACCATTCACGCTGTATGCTCATGAATATACAGCGTATTTTTAAATTGCGATTGTGGATAATAGAGTTGGGGTAGAAGCTGATATTCGCAACAAGATATTTGAGCTGTTTTATACATAGAGGCATCATATTGGCAATTTTTGCCTTTGGCTAACTTATTAGTGCTGCAACAGCTCTGTGGCGAGATACATTGTGAGGAGTCTTAATTAGGGGGCGAAAAACTCCGTTTTTCTGTAGCTAAACACATGGGCAAAGTGAGTGCACGTTCATTGCAGCTAGAGCCAGAGAGAATAAACACAGTCAATGTTAGAGACTTTGCTTTATTCGCTCTATCCGTTGCTCAAAGCTTGGGTGTGTGCTTAACCAACTATGCTGTTCGTCGCTTTCCTTGGCGAGTTTTTCAAATATAGAGATCATCGCAATACTATTACCATACAGCGTCATTAGCTTGTTGTGCGCGTACAAATCAGCCTCGAGCTCAGCGTGCTGAGAGTAATTTTGGTTGATACCTAACATTGCGCCCTGCATCATAAGATCTGAGAGCGCAGAGATGTCACCCAATACGACACTCAAACTGACAAATACGATAGACGAGCTCACAAGGGATTCCATGACGTGATTATGCTCCACATGGCCAATTTCGTGGAGTAACACTGCGCTAAGTTCTTGCTGAGTCGATGCCAGTTCGACCATGTTATCGGTGATCACAATGCTACCATTGGCCAGTGCCATGGCGTTGGCTTTATCTTTCCACTGCCTAAATTCAAGTTTAAATTCACGTTCCCTCGATGCATTGGCGCCAAGCAATGAGACAAATAAAGCTCGAGTCTCTTGCTGCTTGATTTCACTTAATTTTGATTCAGAAAATTCCGAATTATCTAGCTCATTTAGGCTACCTTCGTCGATGATTTGGTAGATTTGTTTGGGCAGTGAGGCTGAGATCTCTTCAGCGAAGTAAGGCACGCCTTTGGTATAAAACTGATAACCACTAAATAAAACGACCACAACCGTGGCCGCTATAATCCAAAGCCACTGCGTTTCTTTAGATTGTTTGATTCTGCTGTGTATCTTTGAGCTCATCTAGCACTTCTCGCATCACATCGATGTTGTATTTTCTCACTATTTTTTGGCTATTAAATAACTGAGGTAGCTCAATTAAGCACACTAAAATTAGCAGTATCCAGCCATAAAAGAGAATAAGCGCAAGCCCTATTAGCATCAAGGTGAGATTAATAGCACCACGTGCAGTTTTACCCAGATAAAAGTGATGTAAACCTGCGGCAAAGAAGTAATTGAGTACGGCGTAAGTATCAGGATCTTTTACTAGCTGTTCTTCTAGTTGGTAGTATTGCTTGCGCGCTTCAGGACTTAGCTGAGCAACTTGATTTCTCAACGCTTCTTCTTGTTCTCTTAATGCTATTTCGTCCATGGAAACTCCTAGGATTAGGTTATGGTAGGGGATCTGATTTTACTTCAATACAATCTGGATCATTGCAGCGCCTGATCCGACAAAAACCGATACGCACGCCTTTAAAGAAGCCGTATTTTTCGATTGCTTGATAGGTATATTCAGAACATGACGGTGTAAAGTTACAACTTATATTAAAGTGGGTTTTTGCTCCACCATTCGCTTGATAGCGGCGAATGGCAGACAGAGCAAAGCGTTTAAGCACGTTTACGACCAAGTGTTAAGATCACGGCTTCGCGGCTCCAAAATAGCATAAAACGTTTGTTTTCGATAACTTGGAAAACAAGCTGCCAGCCATCTTGCGCTTCCATATTTAATGTTGCTTCAAGCTTTTTTAACGGTAATCCACTTGAGCCAAGTAACAGTGTGCCGCAGCCACCTTCAACTACATGGATAACTTTATATTCGTCGTATTGGGTCATAATACATCCCTGATTTAATTAGAATAAGTGAGATTTAATTCTATAGTAGCCAAGTGATCGCGACAATAGCGATTTTGTTGTTATTTTTTTAATTACAACAAAGTTTGATATTACTCATGAATAAAGCAAGACGTTACCCCAAGTGACCACTCTACAACGGCTTCAGCATGCAGTTTGGTCGTGTCATAAAGAGGGACTTGAGTATGCACTTGTTGAACGAGCAAACCTATTTCTGTGCAACCTAAAACTACCCCTTCAGCCCCTTGTTGATAGAGTGCATCGATGATGTCTAGATAAGTTTGCCTTGAGCTTGCGTTGACTTCACCGCGACATAATTCGTCATAAATTATGTTGTGAACTAAAGTTTGTTGGTCACCATCAGGTGTTATGACCTCAATGCCGTGAAGGTCTTGCAATCGTGCTTTATAAAAGTCTTGCTGCATCGTAAACATTGTACCCAATAACGCAACTCGCTTTACGCTGTCATCTTTAAGTCGCTTCGCGGTTGCGTCGGCAATATGCAGTATCGGTAATCCTGACGCTGCGCTAATTTCATCTGAAATTTTATGCATGGTGTTGGTACAGATCACAATGGCATCAGAGCCTGCAAGCTTCAACGAAGTAGCAGCACCAGCCAAAATGGTGGTCATTTTTTGCCAATCACCAGCTGCTTGAAGCTCTGCAATTTCGGCAAAGTCGACGCTATACAAGCAAAGCTTAGCACTGTGTAGCCCGCCAAGCTTTGCTTTAACGGTTTGATTGATAAGCTGATAGTAGCTTTGTGTTGACTCCCAACTCATACCACCAATTAGCCCAAGTTGTTTCATAGTGATTGCTCGTTATTTGCTGATAATAACGACAATAACGGATCTGGATTGAAACTTGAACCATCAGCCTAAGGCGAGTTGACGGTTTTTCTTACTCTTGAGTTTCTTACGCTTTCTTTGCCACCATAAATATAACCCAGTAAAACCAAGCAATACGGGGGCGAGCCCCATAATACACCAAATTATTTTACTGGTAAGCCCTGCAAAGTGGCCAAAGTGGAGTTTTCTAAAACTGTCGATTACCCGGTCTACAGTAGACGCCGTTCGAATATCGTAGGCAAAGGTTTGTTTACCAGATTGCGCGTCAAAGCTAACCGTTGCTGCATAGTTACTAATGAACGGGTTGGCATCGGCGACGCTGCCAAAAATGGTAATGCTGGTTTGCTCTGGCTCAAATGGAAATAGCCAGTAGGTCGGTTTAAGTCCGTCAACCGCACGATGGCTTTGGGTCATCATGGCATCAAAATCTAATGAGTGGTTAAACATTGTGTGGGTGACAATATGGTGCTCATCTTCTTGATGCTCAAAAGCCTCGTGGTAATACTCCACTGCATTAAAGTAAACGCCAGTAATGCCGAGCGCGAGTAATACCGGCGCACTCCAAATACCAATTACCTTATGCAGGTCGCTCATCATGACGAGTCGAGGAGCTTGTCGTCTAAAGCTAAAGAATCGTCGCCAAAAGCGCCGATATATCACTAAGCCGGACACACCAAGCAAAGTAAAAAGTATGGCAACAACTAAACCGATAACGACACCCATGTGTGGAAAGGTTTTGCTCACATCATCAAGTAGTAAGGTGTAATGTAGGTGGAGAATAAAATCAGTAAAATCGCTGTGAATACCCACAGGTTCGCTTAGCATTTTTCCCGCGTAAGGATCTAGATACGTTTTAAACCATGTGTCTGTACCATGCTTTAATAAATAGACTCTATCAGCTTCGTAGCCGTCATCGAATATTTCCCAGCTACCAATTTCATAATTTGGGTGGGTGTCTGCGACATAATTAACGAGCATCTTCATGGGCTGACGTTGGACGTCTTGGTCCTGATAAGTCAATGTCGCTTGCTTTGGAAGTAATAGGCTATCTATCTCGAACTTAAACACCAACATGCTACCTGTGACTGACATAACGGCGAGCGGCAGTATCGCGATTAATGCCATTGCACTGTGCCATTTAAATAGTGTTTTACGCATTGTTTTCCTTTGAGTTAAAGCTAAATGAGAATGAATAAATGGATGAATTTACAGGCTGAATTAACAAGGACACCCACCTTAATGCTTGCAGGCGCGCTAAGGTGGGTGTCCGTTTAAATCTTTCAGTCTATGTCCTTCCGTAAGCTCTCCTAGATGAATGACTAAAAGCGATAGTGAAGACCAACATCGGCTTTGCGCTCAGCCCCCATCCAGCAGTTGCTTTCGTCATAGCATGCACCAACGTATCGCTTGTCACTGAGGTTACTAATGCTAAAGGTGATCCTAGCTCGCTCGCTGAGTTCATAATCAAAGGCGATGTCGAATAAGGTATAGGATGGCACGGTATCTGAGTTGTATTTGCCAACATAACTCTCGCCAACATACCGAGCGCCAACACTTACTTTAAGTGCGTCTAGCAGGCTTGGATAATAGTTCAACCAAAGCGATGCGGTGTTATCTGCAACCCACACTAAGCGTTTCCCCACCAAATCTTGGTCTAATTCATTTTTAGTGACTTTCTGGTCTAGATGCGTGGCATTGAACTGCACATCAACTTGTTCATTAAAGGTGTGAGAAGCCTCAAGCTCAATACCTTTGGACTGGATTTCACCGGCTTGAGTTTTCGTGACAAAGTCTTTGCTGTTAATGATTTCGTTCTGCTTGGTGAGATCGAATAGCGCAAATGTTAGCTGTGTATCGCGAGATTGATATTTAACGCCAAGTTCCCATTGTTCTGCTTCAGTTGGCTTGAAGGCTTGTTGAGTTACGCTATCTTCTCCTGCAACGGGTTCAAATGACTGACTATAGCTCACGTAAGGTCGCCAACCAGAATCCAGCTGATAAAGTGCGGCAATTCTTCCGGTGAGTTGGGTGTCATCAATATTTGATTCCGTTTGCCACTCGGTGCCAGCGTAGTTTTTATCAGCAGTAACATCACTGGTGAAACTGTCGTATCTAAGACCTGCCAAGAGGGTTAGCGCTGATATTGTCACTTCCTCTTGGACGTAAAACGCACGGTTACTCTGTTCAATATCGTGCGCTTCGGTATAGAAGTTAAGTGGCAAAGCGCCTACATCAAAGGCTGCATAATTGGGCGCTGCTAGATTAATGTTTGGTGTGCCTGTCCCGAGTGTATCCCAATACCCTACGGTTGAGCTTAAGGTTTTGTATTCAAAACCCAAGAGTAAGTGATGTGATGAGTCGCCAACGGTAAAGTGAGTAGACAATTGGTTGTCTAAAACATAGCCGTGTTGCGTTTCATCGGTTTTATATGCTGCACGGGCAAGTATGGTGTCGCTATCTGCTATTAAGTTTTGGTTGTAGGTATTTTGCTGCAGGCCTTCTGCATCGGTGTAACGCCAGTTGGCAAACAAAGACCAATCGTCAGACAAACTGTGCTCCAGCTTTAGCCCTGCCATTAGCGTTGTTCTATCAAAATTAGACCAATTGATATCGCCTGCAAATGCATCGGTATCTAGATAACCATAACTTGCGCGCGTAAGCGTACTAACGCTATGTAAGGGGGTAGATGGTATGGCTTTGGGATCGTCTTGGTAATAAAGCTGTGCAGTTAACGCCGTATCATGGTTCGGATGCCAGCGCAGCGAAGGTGCAAATACAGTGCGTTCTTCTTCCGTTGTTTTTTGCTGGCCATCACTTGTTCTTGATAGCGCAATGGCACGATAGCTTAGTTCATCGGTGATCACACCTCCATGATCAACGCCGATTTCTTTGAGCGCTCTACTACCGACTCTCAGGCGAACCTGTGTTTGCTCAGTGCCATTAGCAAGCTTTGCGATTTGATTCACCATGCCACCTGGCGGTGCAGAGCCATAAAGTACTGACGCAGGGCCTTTTAGCACCTCAATGGTGTCGGTGGCAAAGGCATCAACTTGAGGATATAAATTCCAAAGATTGTTAGATTGCAGTTCTAGGCCATCGTAATAGTTTCGATAAGATTCAAAACCGCGAATAGTGTATTGGTCAAAAATGGTGACTGTACTGCGGCTCTCTGGTGTGATACCAGAAACATAGCGTAACGCAGCATTGACCGAGTCAGCTTGGCGTAGCTGCAGGGTGTCTTGATCTATATGAGAAATAGAAAAGGGCGCGTTGATTGGTGCTAAAGACGACTTTGTTCCGGTACTTTTATATTGGCTGCCCTGAACTTCTATTCTTTCTAACTCATCTTTTTGGTTTTCATTGGCACTGGTGGTTTGAGAAAGCAGTGAGAGGCACACTGCAGCATAGAGCGTGTTGATTTTCATTGTTCTACTACTATGGATAATGAGAGTGATTCTTATTATATATATTTTGCACGGTTCAGTTTTGTCTAAGAGTGCACTCGTTGTGAAATTTGCTTAGGTGAAAGAGAAAATAATTGCTTAAAACGGCGGCTGAAGTGCGCCTGATTTTTAAATCCGCTATCAATAGCAATTTGATTTAATGATGCGGAACTATTGAGTAACTCAAAATAAGCGTGAGTGAGCCTAGTGCGGATCAGATATTCACTGGCACTCAGATCAGATGCGGCAAAGAGTTTGTGAATATAACGTTTTGACCAGCCAGAGTGCTCACAAAGCATATCGATACAAAATGCTTCATCACTTGCATGTGTAGAGATGAGCCGTTTTAACTCCGCCAGCGGCGACCTTGGTAATTGAGTCGGCTGGCAAGCACTTAGCTGCAGTACAATTTCATCTTCAAGCCATTTTGCCGCTGTTAAATTTAGCGTTGTGGCGGTTAAGGCGCTTTTGAATAATGTTGATAGACCAGAGGGAATTGTCAGCGCTTGTCCATGCAAAAGCCGCTTGCCGGTTCGAGCTACGAGCCAATTGATTGGAAAGTTGAAGCTAACGGCGTGATATTGTGTAGGAAGGTGAAAGACATGTTTTTGATTTGCTTCAAGATAGATTAACTGTGTTAGATCAGCACGCTGCAAGGATTGCTCAGTCAGCCACCAACCATTTCCTTCAGAGATAAGGATCAAACTACCATAGTTTTCAGGCATCATCGCCGCAGTTTGCGCAGTGCGATGGTAAATAATGCCATCGAGTTTTACTTGCGAGATACTACTACAGATGAGCGGCACTTCGGTGTGTAGTTCACCGTCAGACACATGGTCATAAAACCCTTGATGTAATAATTGGCTGTAGAGATCTAATACAATACTCATTAAAAACAAAAATGGTGGCTCAAACGAGCCACCACTGTACTTGTTTTTTCAATAAACCCCAAACGAAATGAGATTTATTTGTAATAAAGCTAATTAATAGCTTGCAACAAGTGTTACGCCAGAGAAGCTAGAATAGCCACGCAACTTGATGTAATAGGTTGCACCTTGGCCTGAACTTAAACTACAAGATTCATTATTACCATTTAAGAACGGACGACAATCATAGGTTGATGTCGTAGGTGCCGCACCTTTACGAACATACAAGTCTGCATCGCCAGAGCCGCCAGAGCTTGCAACTGTCAAGGTTACATTCGCTGGAACATCAATGGTGTATTGCAACTCTTGGCCGGATGCACCAGCTAAACCACTTACTGGGATGCCATTTTCTAAGCAATTGCTACCACAGCCTCCTGGATCAGATGAGTAAGTACCTGTGAGGGTCGCATTTGCATACGCAGCGTAACCATTTAGCATCACATACCAATCACCAGCAGTCGGATTGGTGAAATCGCATGATTCATTGTTACCATCCTGATAGGGGCGACAAGCGTAACTATTTAGTGTTGGCTGAGTGCCTTGCTGTACATACAGGTCGGCATCGCCAGTACCACCAGCAAGTGAGAAGTTCAGCGTGCTAGCACCTGCTGGAACAACCAACTTATAGAAGGTTTGCTGACCAGATGCACCAGATGCATTGACGCCTTGGCCATTAACTAGCTCTGTGATTGGATCTGGATCTGGGTCCGGATCAGTGCCATCAGCTAGTGTATAAAGTAGCTCGTTAGGTGAACCGCTTTGTGGGTTAGAGACTTTACCTTTTGATGAGCGTTGGCTCAGCAAGCTATCAATTTGTGACGGGCTTAGACTTGGGTTTTCATCCAAATATAGCGCAACAGCACCCGCAACGTGCGGAGCAGCCATCGAAGTACCGCTGATGGTATTGGTTGATGTATCTGAGTTATACCAAGCAGAAGTAATACTTGAACCCGGTGCATAAATGTCTAGACAGTTACCATAGTTTGAGAAACTAGAACGGGCATCGCTGCTTGTGGTTGAACCCACAGTGATTGCATTGGCTGCACGTGCTGGTGAGTAATTACAGGCATTGCTATTGTCATTACCCGCCGCAACAACAAAGCTAACGCCTGAGGCAACTGCGTTGTTCACTGCGTCATCAACCGCTTGAGAAACGCCACCACCCAAACTCATGTTAGCAACGGATGGGCCTGATGCATTGTTTTTAACCCAATCGATACCAGAGATAACGCCTGAATATGAACCCGAGCCGTTACAACCCAATACTCTTACGCCAACGATATTGACGTTTTTCGCTACCCCATATTCACCGCCACCAATTGTGCCTGCAACATGGGTACCATGACCGTTACAGTCTGTTGCATCATTGTCATTATCAACAAAGTCATAACCATGTGATGCACGGTTACCAAATTCATTGTGACTAATGCGAACACCCGTATCGATAACATAGGCCGTTACGCCAGTGCCATCAAAATCATAATGGTAGTTTGAGTTTAGCGGTAGATTACGTTGATCGACGCGATCTAGACCCCAAGTTGGATTTGCTTGGTCGCCGCTTGCTGTGATAGCAGGGGTCACTGTAACCACTTGGTCTTGTTCGATATAGTCAATATTTGGGTTATTAAGCAGACCTTTTAGTTGCTTTGCCGATGCATTAATCACCACACCGTTTAGCACGCCACCAAACTCTTTTGTAATGCTTACGTTATGTTTATTCTGTAACGCTTTAGCTTGCTTATTAGCGAAGGCTGCAACCGCTTTACTGTCTTTGACATTTAAAACAGAAGGTGTTGTGAACACCACAATATACTGATCATCGATTGCTTTGTTTGACTCTACGCTAAGTATTTTAGCGGCTTGTGCGTTGACTGAGGTCAAACCCGCTAATACTGCAAAACTAATAGCACTTAATTTACGCATTTTGTTGTTCCTTGCATGTTGTTTTGTTTAATTGTGTTTACCAATCTCAAGGTTATGAACTTATCTAGCTGCTGTAGACGCGTTATTCACCAAAGTTCAACGCTTGATTGCGTTTGTTTTGAGGTGATGAACAACGCCAGCTAAATAAAAATTGCACATAATTTCGACTGGTTACACTAGGATAGAAGTAAAGCTTAAAAAATAAACAAAAAATACAAAAAAAATTTACAATATGTTTTTTAATGCATAGGTTAGCTGACCAAATAAGCGAGAGGTTTATCCTTGTTCTTTATATATTATCAATAAATACAGTTGGTTAATTTTGATTTTAGAAAGGGGTAACGCGACAGGGCAAGAGGAATAAATAGGCTGAAAAAATTCCAAATGAGTATAGAGTATGTGACTTTTTGTTAATTTATCTTTACATTTAAGCTTGGTTTTTGACTTTTGAATTGTAAACAAGGACAAAGCCAATCAAGGTGAAAACCATGCTTATTATTAAACCTGGTTGATACAGCTTTTACTACTCTTAGACCCTCATTTTCTATGCCGCTTTGTTGAATATCGCGGTTATATAGCAACTTTAAAGCCACTAAACCATCCCAAGTTAAGCCCTTTTTGCAGTAACTGCATCACCATTGCTGTGCCTTGTGCTAAATCATCACTTTGCTCAGCCGCATATTCACAGACAAAACTAAACGGCAGTGCGTTCTTCATGCTTTGTAGACAAGCAAATTCGGCTTCCGTTAACGAGTGATACCCAGTGCGCATATCGCGCTCTCGGGCAAGTACCCAGTAGTTCGGTTTTGTCGACACTTCTGGGACTGCTGTACTGTTCTTTAACGCTTGCCAGCTGTCGACCGCATTATGTGTAAATCCCAATAAGTGAACGCTGGGGTGAAAAGTAAACTGCAAGTTTGGAAATTGTGCTGCTGCAATTTTTTGTAGGTGCACAAGTCCCAATTGAGGCGCATCTTCTGCGTCAAATGCACTGAGTAATGTACGTTCAAATTGTGCGATTTCAGTGAGAATAGGGTAGAGCTTAAATGGCTCAAATTGGCTTAAATATTCAGGAAGCGCGTCGCCAAACTGGCGCAATGAGGTCGAACGTGAAGGAAAGTGCTGTAGATAGCCCGAGAACATCTCATCAAACAGGGCATCACCCAAATAAAAGCCAAGCATTTCGTGATCTTGTTCTAACACTTTTTTTAATCTGATGTGGTAAGCGTTAGTGTATATTTGCGCACGTTGCGCGACATTCAGGCCACTTTGATATTCAATTTCAGCCATTAATTGGCTGTCATCGCCTTTTAGCATTGCAATAAAGGCGTGCTGCAGCGCGGCGAGATCAGCCATATGTTCTCCAACTGCTAGGGGCTATTCCTTTGGCCAAGTTCAGCTCTTGTAACAATCCCGCGAGCTCAGGAAAGTTATCATCACGCTCAATCATGGTGTTAATGGGAGATCTGTTTTGAGTATATTGTCGATATAAACTCCATACCTCTTCGCAAATTGGTTGGTCGTGCGTATCAACAATATGGGTCCCAAAATCGCTATGGCCGGCCAGGTGGATTTGCGCGACTGCTTGTGTTGGTATGGCGTTTAGGTAAGTTATTGGATCGAATTGGTGATTGCGCGAGCTTACATATACATTGTTGATGTCGAGCAATAACTGGCATCCGGTACGCTGGTGTAATTCGCTCAAAAACGCCCACTCTGTCAGTTCAGATTGTTTGTAGTTTAAATAACTTGAGACATTTTCAAAGATCATTGGACGCTCAAGGTAATCTTGTACTTGATTGATTCTTGCGGTGAGATGTATCAGCGCTTCTTCAGTGTAGGGAAGTGGCAATAAATCATGGCTATTAAATTCGCCTAAGCTGCTAAAGCAGAGGTGATCTGACACCCATTCGGGTTCAACCCGTGCGATGGTGCGTTTAAGTTGCGCAAGGTAATTCATATCTAGGGGCGAAGTACTGCCTATCGACATCGATACTCCGTGCATCACAATGGGGTAGTGCTCTTTAATTTGCGAGAGGTAATACCAAGGCTTGCCGCCGTCGACAAAGTAATTCTCAGAGATAATCTCAAACCAATCTACTTGGGGTCGGGTGTCGATAATGGCGTCAAAATAACACGTGCGTAGGCCAAGACCAAAACCCAGAAAGGGTACTGACATAATTGCGCTCTTTTAATGCATTGTGCGTGTTTATCTATTGCAATAATAAGCTTGATAGATAAACACGCGCCGAGGTTAAAGCTTATTAGCTTTCCGCTTTGCCACCAATGTCAGCACAGGCCTTTGCTGGCATGCTGACAAATCCTGTCCCTTTGCAAGAAGCGTGTCCCGCACAAGCATTACTGGCGGTTTTACAATCGTTATGGCCTCCGCAAACGTTCACATCGTGGCAGTGCACAAGGTCGGCCTTTGCGACACTGCCAACCCAAGCGTCTTTTTGATTGCCACCGACATCACTACACGCTTTGCTCGGCATGGCAACAAAGCCAGTGCCTTTGCAAGAAGCTTGTCCTGAGCAGGCATTACTCGCTGTTTTACAATCGTTATGTCCACCACAAACATTGACGTCATAACAATGCACTAAATCTGTTTCAGCTGTCGCAGCTTGTGCGCTTGTAGAATTGTTTTCTGTGCTATTACAACCCACTAAACCCGCTACCATCATCGCCATTGCAGCGCCAGTTAATGCTTTCATGTTTTTAATCCTCTTTGTTATCTATTAACGTGCTTAGCTTCGGCCAAGGGGCTGCTTATCTTTCAAGTTTGTTTTTGCAGCAGTTTGATTGCCATTTATACAAGGCAGAGCCAGCGTAGCATAGTTGTTCTATGTAAGTCTGGCGATAACACAGTAGAAATGCCAATCAAGCGCTGCCCTTCGGGTTCACCTGAGTGTGCTTCGTTCTTTGTTGCTCAACTTTAGCTTAGCCCACTATGCGGCAAGTCGAGCGCCGCGATCAAAACTCACTCAGGAGAACGAAAATCAAACAGCAAAGGTAAGCAGCCCCTGGGATTATCGAAACGCAGTCACGTTATAAAAGACCTAGTAACCGCAAGATCCATTTCAGTGTAGAAGAAAAAATGGGGGATAAAGTTAAATCTTACGAAAATAGGAAGGCGTTAATCCCGTCCAGCGCTTAAATGCGCGGCGAAAATTAGTGATGTCGCTAAACTGTAAAGCGGTTGCAATTTGTTCATTGGAATAGCCTTGCTCAGTCACGTAAAACATGGCTTGTTGACGATGCAGTCTGTCTTTTTCGTTAATAAAAGTAGTCTGATGTAGCTTGAGTTTGCGTTTAAAAGTTGCAGCGCTCATGCCCATTATTTCGGCGATTTGCTCACTATGATATTTAGGATATTTTAATTGTAAGCGATGCAGTTGGGCGAGAAATCCACGCTGTGGTGAGGGCAAGGCCTTTAGCTGCCGCGCCACTAAATAAGGAAAAGTGCCAACTTGTCGCTGAGCTAAAGCTTGGTTACTCATTACAACGGCAAAATCACTGTGATCAAAGCTGTAAGCTAGGTGTATATGGCTCAGGTATTGCGCGACTTGTTTTGGCTTTGTATACGGAAACTGCAATGTTAATGTGGTTTCTGGGCTGCGCCACTTAAGGTAGCCACAACAAAGACTTGCCATTGCTTCGCATAAAAATCGCGTGACCGCAGGCTTACCTTCTGCAATGGCGGGTGAAAACAGTAAATGGCAGCTTGTTTCTGTCTGGAGTTTTCTAATGTGGTAAAAAGGCAATATATCCAAACCTTTAAGCAGTAGAACTTTGAGTAATTGCTGTATGTTGTGGCAATTAAATAGCAGCTCGGCATGGAGACTGATCAGCGTATTAAGTAGGTATTGGCCGTAAATAAAACTGACTTCCTGACAGCTCGCCTGACTGACAAGGTTGCTTACTATTGTTTCAAATTGCTCATAACTAATGCAGGTTGGATTAGCGTGCAGATCGGTATAAAACAATTTACTGCCTTTCAAAATGACGTCTGCATGTACACCACGCTGGGAAGCCAACTCCACCAAGGGGAGTGCAAAGTAGCGACTCGCAAGTTGTTTTGTTTGGCATTCAAAATAGGACATTAAGCCGCAGCTTCCTTGGCCTGATTTAGCTCGTTCACAAGCGCTGCTATCAGAGATTCAAATTCACAGTGTTTGTCATCAACTTCGATACAGCTCCATCTCACTGCACTATATTGCGGCTGGTTTTCACCGTCATCATAGTTGGCATGGCGGGCGATAAATTCAGCCGCACGGTTGGCAAAAGCTTGGGCTTGAATATGGTTGGTTTGTGGGTGAACGACCACAAATTTATCTGCTGCAAAACGACATAGCAGATCACTCTCTCGCATGCTCAAAGAGAGCATATCGGCAATATCGCGCAGTAACTGATTACTTTTTTGCATACCATGCTGGCGAGCGTAAGCGGAAAAATCACATATATCGAATAGTGTTAAGCAAAATGGGCTATTGCCATTGGCAAGGCGGGATTGTTCATGGCGAACTTGATTTTGCATATACTCAACGCTGTAGAGGCCGGTGACAAAGTCGGTCATGCTGTGGTCACGATAAAAACGCTCTTTTTTCATTAGGGTTTGATTGAATATGCTTTGTTCTTTATACCAGTAAAAGGCTGAAATACTCATCAGCACCATGCCAAAGCAAGCAGGGATCGCTTCAAAACTGGTTAAATAATGGGGCGTGAATACCACGAGCTCATCCAAAAAATCCCACAGCATAGAAACATACATGGCACTCAACCCTGCAAACAGTAGGTTAGTGACGAGTCCTTTTGGTCGAGTGAGCAAGGTCACCGCAATCCAAATCAGTGTCATCAGCGTGAGGCCACCTTCACCAAGGCTATCGAGCCAATTGACGTCCGACAGTGGTCGCAGTACTGAGGTATAGGCCGTGATGGTAATGGCAACCAGTGTGAGTAGCACTAGTAGCAACCACCGCGATTGATGAAGTAAAAAAGGCTGAAGTTTCATGTTTGTTGTCTAGTCAAAATGTAGAGCGATATAGTAAAAATTTGCGCTTGCTGCTGATAGGGTCAATTTAGCTCAGTAAAGGCGATGTTTTTATGACAAAAACCGTAACATTTTTGCATAGCAGCAGCTAGCAAACCGATTATTATTCAGAGTTCAGGTTAAATATCGTTGCCAAAATCCTAAGGGCTGGGGGTCATATCGGCTCAAATTCACGAGTTCGGCCGGCATAAACGTCCTGTTAAAGGCTGCAGCGCACTCAAGTGAAATAAAAGCGTCACGTTTTCGCACTAGGGTAGCCGCGACGTTTTAGCGGGGCGCTAAAATTCTATTCAACCTGTGCGAGCAAATAATGAAAAAAAATCTACCGACAAGCTTTACGCTTTCTGCCGTTGCGATGATCTGTGCTGGACTGACGTTAAGCTCAGTTGCAAATGCTAACACCCTAACAGGGCAAGTTAGTTCCGTATCGCAAAAAAGCCACTTTCAAGGAGCAAAAGTGGTGATCAAAGAATTAGACAGAACCCTTATCTCTGAGCGCGATGGCCGCTTTACGGCAACTAATCTCCCCGCGGGTAATTATACGCTTGAGATAAGTTATCTTGGCGCTGAAACAGTGACTAAAAGCATCACAATTATTGATAACCAAGTCACCGATGTTCAAGTACAGCTTGGTTCTCAATCGGGCCAAATGGACGATATTATTGTTGTAGGGCAAAGAGCCGGACAAGCTGGAGCACTAAACCGACAAAAAAATGCTCTATCACTTAAGTCGATCGTCAGCGCGGATTCCATCGGTCAGTTGCCGGATCAAAACGCAGCAGAAGCACTGCAACGTCTGCCTGGACTTTCTATTCAACGAGATCAAGGTGAGGGCCGTTTTGTGGCAATTCGTGGGATCGACCCAAATCTCAACAACGTGACCATCAATGGAGCCAACGTGCCTTCTCCTGAAGCGGGCGTGCGCTCGGTGGCGATGGATGTCATCCCAAGTGAACTGGTGCAAAGCCTAGAGGTGAGCAAAACGGTCACACCGGATATGGACGCATCAGCAGTGGGCGGTAGCATCGAAGTAAAAAGCCTCAGTGCTTTTGACCGAGAAGGGCAGAGCTACAGCGTAACGTTACAAGCGTCACACAATGAACAGGTGAGCGAGACCAGCCCAAAAGCGTCGTTTAGCTTCACCGATATTTATGCCGCAGGCAAAGAGGTGGAAGTTGGGGTTGCAACGGCGGTATCTTGGTTTGAGCGTGAGTTTGGTTCTCATAATATGGAAACCGATGGCGGCTGGATGGAACTAGAAATGGACGATGTGAACTCAGGAGAAGAAGTGAGCTTCTTTGGTGCTGAGGAAATGGAACAGCGCCACTATCGTATTACGCGAGAGCGTTTAGGGGCGGCACTGAATCTTGATGTGCATCACAAAGGGTTTAACAAATACTACTTACGCACGCTCTACAGCAAGTTTTCTGACGATGAATTTCGTCAACGCAATGAGTACAAGTTTGACAAAGGCGATGTATTTGCCGATGAGCTAAGCCAAAATGCGGCCTATTTCTCGGGTGCAGAAATGGATAGAGATACCAAAGACAGATATGAAGAGCAAAGCATTTTATCTGTGGTTTTGGGCGGCGAAAACTTAGTGCAGGATTGGTTTATTGAATACAGCATTGGCTACTCGAAATCAGATGAAAGCGAGCCAAATCGCTTGGATACCTCATTTGCTGGAGAAGACTTTGCGCTAGGGTATGTACTGGATGGTAAGACACCCACGCTTGCAGCGGATGAAGCTTCCCAGCAGCTTAGCAATTTTGAAATCGATGAAATTGTCTGGGAGAACAACCTAAGTGAAGATGAAAATACCAGCTTTAGACTGGACTTAACTAAAGACTTCACTTTACTTGGTCACAATGCGCAAATTAAATTTGGTGGTAAATATGCTGACCGTGAAAAGTTTAACCGCGTTGACGCCAAACTATATGACGGCGGCTTTGATGACCTAACGGCGAAAGACTTTGCCGCCAATGAGCCTGAGTATGATCTTGGGGCCTTTGGTCCGGGTTTAAGTCGCGGCCAGATCCGCGACTACTTCTACAGTAATCGCAGTGCCCTTGAGCTAAACCAGCTTGAAACTGACATTGAAACACAAGGTCGCTCATACACCAGTGAAGAAACCGTCACCGCGCTCTATGCCATGCTGACGGTCGACATTGATAAACTCAATGTTATTGCGGGCTTTAGATACGAAGACACAGATTATGCAACGAGTGGTAATCGTGTTGAACTCATTAATGATGAAGTGAATGACGTTGAACGCGTCGAGATCAACCAATGGCAAGTTGAAGATAGCTACGACCATTTATTACCAAACTTAACATTACGCTATGAAATCAGCGATAAACTGATCACTCGTTTTGCCTATACACAAACTCTTGCGCGTCCAAGCTTTGAAGATGCAGCAGCATTTCAAATCATAGAAACAGAGACCACAGAAGATGATGGCGAAGTTGAAATTGAGCGTAAAGCCGAAGTCGGAAACCCAGACTTAGACCCATACAAGTCAACAAACTATGACTTCTCGGTAGAATATTACCCCGGCGCAATTGGCGTGTTATCCGCAGGCGTTTTTCACAAAAACGTCGATAATTTTATTGCCAAAGCCGAGGTGCAAGATAACGGTCAGTGGCAAGGCTATAAAGAAGTTATTCAAAGCGTTAATGGCGGCGCCGCTGAACTGACAGGGGTGGAGCTTGCGTACACGAAGAACTTTCAAAACGGTTTGATGCTCTCAGCTAATGGTACATTTATTGACGCTGATGACAATCTACCAAACCAATCCGACACCGTGGGCAACCTGATGTTTGGTTATGAAAATAGCCAAATAAGCGCAAGGTTAAGTGCGTCATTCAAGAGCAAAAGCTTTTTGTTTGAAGAGAATAAGCAGCGCGTTTTCCAAGACGATCATCTGCAACTCGATTTCAGCATGAAGTACTTTTATACCGAGCAAACTCAGCTTTATTTCAACGCGATCAATTTAACCGACGAGCCGATGAGCATCTATCAAGGCGACACTCGTTACAACTACCAATACGAAACCTATGGTCGTTCATTTGAGCTTGGAGTAACGGTAACGTCTTTCTAAGAGAGAAGTAGAGGTGGGTGTCCTTGTAAAAGCAAAAAGATGTATTAAAAGCGGATGTATTAAAAGGACAGCCACCGTATCGAGCTAGGATCTTAGGTATTAGCAGGACACCCACCTTATTTATATGCAGGAGGATGCAGTGGTAACACTGTGTCGATTACAATGAAAATAACATCAGTAGCTTTACTATTCGCGCTTAGTGGTGCAGCACAAGCCGCGGAAAATATTAACTTTCTGGCCTTTGGTGATGGCGGCTATCACCCAGATTATCCAAAAACAAAGCACATTAAATCGCCTAAAAATAGGGCCGAGTTTATTGCTGCTGAAAAGGCGGATTGGTTAGAAGAGCATCGCCCGCTCGAAGAGTTCAACCATGCGCCTATCTATGTTTATCCGGGAACCGAAACCGCAACGGAGGAAACCGGTGCGTTGGTGGTTGGGCAGGCAATGGCCTCTTTGTGTGAGAAAAAGCCATGCGACTTTGCTATTCAGCTTGGTGATAATATCTATCCTGACGGTGCGGCGGCTAACGATGGCAAAGACGACCAAAAGCGTATGGATGACTTGATTCTAGGACCGCTAAAGCCACTCCTTATTCAAAACCCAGAGTTGGTTGTGTATTCAGCGTTAGGCAACCACGATTGGAAGACGTCTCGTCGCGGCGTGAAATTACAGACCGAGTGGATGGCTAAGCAAGCTAATTTTCATATGGATGGCAAAGGTTATTACAGCTACACCTTTGGTGAGAAAGGCAATAACGTCGAGTTTTTTGTGCTTGATACCAATATGTTGCTCTCAGGTCAGCATTATTACGAAATTCCACTAAAACCGGATGGTAGTGAACAGGGACTGGCAAGTGCACTGGCGAGTGGTCAAGCCGAAGTTGAAGACATTGAAAAACATGAGCAACCTGTCAATGGGGAAGATCACAGGCAATTGGCTTGGCTTGCAAATGGGCTTAAAAACTCAACCGCAAAATGGAAAATTGTATATGGACACCATGTACTTTGGTCGATTGGTGGCACCAAGTACGATGAAGCTCATGTGCTACGCCGCTTAATCTTACCCGAACTATGTGAGTATGCAGATGCATATATCGCAGGTCATGAGCATGATTTGGAACTGTTAACGGACGACTGTTCGCGTGTACTCCCCGGAAACACAAAGCCTAAGTTACCACTTATTATCAGCGGCGCCGCATCAAAAATGCGTGGCACGCATACACCGCTTGCTAACTATCAAGAAAAGCGTTATCCAGAGTACGACCTAGTCTGGAATAAAGCTTTTACTTGGGGTTTTGCGCATATCGAATTAGACAACCAAAAAGACATGCTCAATGTGTCGTTTTACTCAACACCAAACGATTTAAGCAGTCAGCTGGTGCCAGAGCATAGCTTTAGCTTCGCTCACCGCAGTAAGTAACGGATCAGCAGGCGATAAACATGCGGTTTTAAGTATTTAAAAAGGGTGAAATACAGATTAAATGTAATGCTGTGTAATTGATAACTTCCGTTTTGATGAACTAGATTTAACAGGAGTTTTACATCTTAAGGAAAGCATCATGCTACCGTCATCAATTACACGCACTAAACTCCAATTACTTGGAATGTCATTATTGCTTGCTACAAGTACACTGGCTGCGCCAAGTGCGCTTGCTTACTCGAACGATACTTCTTGTAAACCGAATAACGATTGGTTTGGCAGCCCTGTGCCAAACCCTCCTGAAGGTGCAAATAGTCCGTTTGCATTTAAAGATGGTAAAGATCTCTCGACAAACTGCGATTTTCATCAGTGGTCGTGGAATAAGTTTCTTTATTTAACGCAGCCTGACAAGCGTGCTCCTGGTGGCTTGTTGATGTTTGGTTCTGGGTTTTGGCAGGTTGATAATGCGCTAAAACCTTATTTTGCCCCTTGGAATGATTTATTAAATCCAACCGGACTTCGCCCCGCAAATGTGTTGATCCTTGAAGATATAAATCAAGCAGGATCAGATGGTGTTATTTACAGCAAGTTTGGTGGGACTCCCGTACATTATTCGATCCACGTTAACGATACTTATATGAAGTCAGCAACCTCCCACCCAAAAGCAGATAGTAAAGCTGAATTTGCTGTGGGGTCGGTTGAGTTAAAGGTTGCTTGGATGGATGTCAAAGCGTTGCAGCAAGTCTATCCAAAGTTTGATTTAGCTGAGCATTTTTATATTCGTAAAGCGGTTTACCAAAAAGACAATAAATATAGCGGTACGGGAGAAGTAGCACTCGTTGGCATGCATGTTGTCGGTGTGGTTGAAAATCACCCAGAGTTTATTTGGGCGACGTTCGAGCATAAATTGAGTGCACCAGATTACTACAGCTCTGAGGGAAAGTTTAAGAAAAGCACGGCTTACTTACAGCAAGATAAAGTAGTGAGTAATAGTCACGATCTGCTATTTTATCGGGGCGGAACTGAGGTGCAAAATGCACATTTAACGTATCCAGCTTCTGAAACCACGACCAACACGTTTCGTTTATATCAGTACGGCGTGCCAAACGGCAATCCATATATAGCGGGTAATAACCCTGAGCTGGTGGGGAGTCAGACACAACAAGCTCAAGATGAAACTAACTTCAATAATATTACTGAACTAAATAGCTTAGTGAATGTAAAACTGGAACAAAAGAATCCAGTTTGGAGTAACTACTTTTACGCCGGATCAATCTGGCTGAGCACGCAAGATTACGATTTTGCAAATGGCATTAGTGGCAATATCGTGGGTAAGGGAGCCAACGAGGCGTTACGCGGCTCATTGGCAGTTGCCAATATTACTATGGAAACTTATACCCAAACTTTCAGCGATGTCACTGGCAGCGAGCCACAAATTAAACCAGCTAACTGTTTCAGCTGCCATGGTATAAGTGCAGGTAAATCAACGATGCAAGTAAGCCATATTTACAACAACTATTTAAAGTTAATGCAAAAGAGTCAGTAAATCAGGGTTCCTGAATGCGCACAGGCTCAAAATAGTAAGTCACCGATTTTAGCGGTGGCTTACTACTTCAAGGAGTTTAATCAATTTGCTTTGTGGGTTGTTTTATCTTTTGCATTAGAAAGAACAAAAGTCCTATAAAAACGATATTGATGAAAGCCATGATAAGGGCTACTTGATCCTCTGAGTGCCCGCGAAAGTCAGACAGCAAATCAGCAAAGATAAACAGGCTATAAAACGTACCTGCTATATTTAAGCCCCATCCTACAAAACGGGATGTCTTTACAAGCTGAGTGTAATCGCTAAGCTTTGCCATAATAAAGTGATACCCATACATCACACCTACGGCTGCCATCATTAAGCCGACAGCTGCATTGTCGCCTCGTTTATTTAAATAATATGCATCAAAACATAAAGCACCAACTGCAAATATGCCTATCAAAATAACAATGGCTTTAATCAAAAATTCAGCGACTGGGTTGGGCTCTCGCTTTGTTGAAACTTGAGATCTTGTTATCGTAACTTGCTGACCATTCCGGATTACTTGTTGCGGCTGTTGTTGATAAGCTTGACCATATTTGGGTTGTTGATTTTGCCCAATCACATCACTGATTGCACGAGTGGGCGTTCCTTCATCTAGAATATGCTCAACGCATTTCTTAATTAACTTTTTTATTGTCACAAAAACTCCTTGTTATAGAGATTAATTCGAGTATTACCAAAACTCTTTATCTAGTGGGCGGTTATTTTTTAGGTCATAAAAGGGGGCTTGTTTTACTAAATCTTCACCTAATATTTGAATATGGTCTTCGTGGTCAAGGTAGGGGCTTTCTATCGTTTCTTGCCAACCCTTATAAAACGAACTTGGTATGGGCTGAGTGGTATCCATAAAACGGTGAATTTCACTCCACAGCTGCACGCTGCTGTCCATATCTTTTGGCTCCCAATCGGTTGAATAAAGCGTTTGGCGCTTAAGTGTTTTTGGGTATCGCTGTGGGGCTAAAAACGCGAGGTTATGCCTCACACCTTTACCCGAGGAGACCTTTACAATATACAGTTCAACTTCATCAAGTGTTAACGAGAAACTCCCTTCGTTATTGCCAATGGGAAATGTGACAAGGCCAGTATTTCGGAAGAAGTCGACCCGTAGCACTTCAGAAGTATAGTGTTTAACACGGTAAACATAGACAAACAGGGGCAAAGCAAATGCTAGTAGTCCCGTGGTGAGCCATAAATACAAACTATCACCACTACCGAAATAAAAAATAATTGAAAGTAGCGCGATGATGGATGCCATATAGGCAAATACAATGTTTGCTAATTTACCAGTCCGTGAAAAGTCAGCACCACCAAGCGCTACTCGCCTATCAGAAGAAAAGAGGTTATTTTGTTGGACTGGTTGAGCGTGAGAAGATACGGTAGGGCTCACTTTCAGCATCCCTTTGCTAATGTTAAAGTCTCGTGGTGTCGAGTCCTCTATTTTTAGCAGCGGTGTTTCTACTATTGGCCGATCATGCACTACCTTATCTACAGGTGCCGAAGGAGTTAACGTTTGCGTTTCCTTTTTACCCTCAGTTTCCATCACCTTTTCAACAATTTTTTTTACCAAAATTACTATAAAAGCAAGAACTGATTGATTGGATTTTAACTTGTCTCTCATTGGTAGCCTTCAGTTAATTTAGGAGTCGCTGCAACACGCCAGCAGGGCTCATGCCATAATCTTCGATTTCGACGTTAATGACTTGCTCAGCCCAAAGATCTGGCTTTTCTATTTTTCCTTCTTCGTCTCTTTCTGACGCAGGTAACCTTAACTCTTGAGATGAGCCTGAGTATATTGTTGCTCCTTTGCCTCTAGGATATTTTCGACACCGCATTCTGATTTGAATTTTAGAATGATTGAATTTATCAAAATAGGGATAAAGTGCACTTTCTTCAAATTCAATAATGAAACCCGTTAAATTAGGATTAACGATGATATTGGTATTTTGCCAAAAGTAATCCAATGCTGTTTGAGCTTGCCCCGTGGGTGCAACAGCAATTAACGAGCTCCAAGGTTTTCCAGCTAATAGTGGGCGAATGTCTAGCTGAATGTCTAAGTAACCAAGCTCTGATTCTGGAATATGACCTGGAATTTGCACATTAAACTTTGCAACTTGGAACTTGCCTTTGGAGGTTACCTTGTCATATATCCGAGAGGGAGTGTGTAATTGTACAACAGATACGTCACTAAATATTTTTGGAGAAAATAACTGATCATAGAGGCTATGAAGTGCATATTCAGGGTTTGTCTTCCAGCAGTAATAGGGGTTGTCACCAAACCAATCACGCTCGCCACCACCATATGCGTCACTGCCCCAAGGGCACGCTTTAATCCAAGCTTCTAGTGGTTCATCGCGTAATAGATAATAAATACCATATCCAAGTAATACTAGAATGAGTCCTACATAGCCCAGTTTACTCATGGGGTTTAAAATAACGCCTCTGGTGATCGTGGCAAGTATGGTTGGCGCGGTTTCAACCGCTAGCGCGACAAAGCCTACAGTTGCAATACTAAGGCCAGCAGCACCACCAGAGTCGCCGCGCTTAAACGCGTAATAGGCATCAAAGCCTGACAATCCGGCACTATATGCAGATGCTAGGAGGTTTAATCTAGCTGTCCATGTAATGATGTTTGCTTTTTTCGCAAACTCAGGGCCAAATTTACGAATGGCGCTGAGATTTCCTTTCGCCATTTTGTACTGTTGAAATTCTTGATATTGGCGTAGGCTAGGTAACCCAACTTTCATCTCTGTGACCATAGAGAGAGCAGAGAAATGAATAGCCGCTAAGTCGAAAATTGCACCAGTAATATCAGCAAATTTTCTTTGTGAGAATTCAAAATTCAAAAATGCTTGTCGAAAATTAGCAATTTCAAAGATATATACAATACCGAGTATACCCGCCATTCCTCCCTTTAACGACTGCCCAGATACAGACTCCGTAACAGCCGCATTTTGCCATTTTTGTAAGTTTGCGAGCCTATCAGACAACTTTTTAAGTGTTGCATGTTGATTATCTAGCTCTGTTGTATACTGTTTTGCTTCTTCTACCGCCGTATCATATATTGCTTGGGCTGTTGATTCTGCTGACTTGGCTGATACATCAGCACCAGTAATTTTTATCAAGTATGCGATGGTTTTGTTTTTGCTTTCTATCGTTGTGATGGTTTCCGCTTGATTGAGAGACTGGGTTAGAAATTCAAGTCGTTTGTTTAAATTTAGTACGTCTTCTAACGATAGTTTGAGCTTAGAGCCTCTATATCCAACGTCTATTTTGCGTTTATTACTACCGCGAATAATTTGGTTGAGTTCTTTAATTTGCTTTTCTGCAGCCAATTTTCGAGACTGAGGATCAAGTGGCATATACCCTTCAGGAAAGTTCCCGTTGAGGTAATCTTGTACTCTCATTTCCACTTCAACTAAGTACCCAGGTGCTGAGATATCGACCAAGCGCATCAAAGGTTGCAGCACATCTGCTTTTGCATCAATGAGTTTTGCAAACGGATACTTCTTCCAAGCATTGTTTACCTTCACAAAAGAGTTAACCTGTTTTCTAGAACGACTGACGGCAACTTTTGCTTTAGCAAATTTAGCCTCTAACTCTCGTAGACGCGCACGTTCCAGTTCTAATTGTTGATCAAGCTGCGCTCTGCTCATTCCATGTTCTTGCTCTGTTAAGTTTTCAAGTACACTTTTCTTATACTCATATTCAGCACGCTTTTCTTGTAACTCTTTAAATGCTTTTGCTTTTTCTCTTTCAGCGTTGATAAGGGCTTGTTCTGACTGCGCTATCTCATGTTGTGTTGCATCCATTGCCTCACGAGTTTGGGCCTTTTGTTCCCCAAGCGTCCCCGAATGTGTAGAGAGATTATAAGCGGCCTCTGGAATTTCGAATAAACTGCCTGCTAAGCCCATAATCACTTGGGAGAGGCGGCGCCCCATTTGCTCACTCTCTTCTTGTGGCAAAACGGCTTCTTGATCATGGATCTTTTGTATTTTGGCGCTAGTTAAAGGCAATGCAAAGCGATCATATTCCGCTTTTTCGTAGTCGTGTAGTTTGTCGCCTGTAGGCTTTGGAAACAAAAATTGGGTGATTTGCTTAGCTGGTTTTGTTGGGTGTTGACCCAGACATTGCAGGATAAAATCTTGCCCCTGATAGCCTGAACTTAACTCATGCCAAAACTCTTTGTCCGTATTAAGGTGTGCAAGCGGTGCGGCTGGGTGAGGCTTTAACGCGAGAAATACATCGGTGACCAAGTCGTATGCTTCAAAGAACCTCAGATCTGATTGGTAGGCATAGTCTTTAAAGCACTCAGTAAAACCTGCACTAAGAGATTCTTGGTTTAAGAACTCGACTAGTTCGTCAGAGATTTCAGCAATGCGGCGAGCAAGTTTTTGGAAGGCGTTTTCTTCCAAAAACTTAAAGAATTTATCTTCCTCTAAATGAGAAGTGCGCCAGTCTTTTAATTTATTGGCAAAGTCGACTGCGTCTTCATCTGACTCTACAAGCTTCTCTCCACTGCTTTGAATTTCAATGTCTTTATCTAAAATCGAATCGGCTTGATGGTAAAAAACCTGCACCATAAAGCTGGCGAGTTCATACTTAGCTTGTTGTTGCAGATCAATTTTACCGGTTGCACTATCTAACCCTGATAATTTGTTGAGTAAGTGCTGAATATCCGTGGTGAGATCTTGAATTTGTGAGATGAAATATCGAGCCACATGGACCCCATCAAAAATCGGCACTTGGGCGATTTTATTACGCTCTGGAAGGTGCAGCTTTTGATGAAGTGTCGGGGTGTTAACTACTTTGCCTTGGTCGTTAAAGCCTGTGGTAAATTGCCCTAAGTTATCCAGCTTAGTCATGCGCTGTGCTCTGAGCGCTGCTGCATCTTCTGGGGCAGGGCAATGTCTTTCTTCGTCAGCGAGTGGCGTGCCGGTATTTAAGCGCGGATCCTGTTCATTAAACCCGCCAAACAACAAGATTTGTTCCCACGACCACTGTACTTCAGACCATGCGATTTCTACGCTTACTTCGTTGCCATTTAGTTTATGCGGAACGAGAATGCTGCTGGTTGGCTTACAGGTTGCTGCACGTGTGCCTTGCGGTCGTGAGTTTGGCTTATTGGCCGACTTTTTCCAACTTAAAAAGCCTTTTTGCCAATACAAATTCACATCTGAGAATAGCGCCGGAGCATCAAAGTCTTCAGGTTCGATAACTTGTAGTTCACGCCATAAATAGCCATCGACATAAATATAGATAAATCCGCTGGTTACTGGAGAGGCTGATTGTAGTTGCTGTTCTGGCGTATCGTATAAAAATGGATAAATGTGCACCAGCTCAATGTCGGCATCGCTGCTTTGTTGGTCTACCGTGTTTGAAGTGTAAAGGGGGACCTTATAATAGCCTTCTTTCGTGCCATCAACCGAGGTGTCTTTGAGCATCAAAGAGACCACTTCTTTGTCGCTTGCATAGCCCTCAAAAACAAGTTCTCTAAAATTACCGTTAGCATTGGTTTTGGTTGGTAAAGTGTGGCTCATCCTATCTTCACCTCTTCATCGCTTGGTTTACTACTGCCCGACACTTTTATATTGATCTTATTCGTACCGTCTTGGCTTAGTGGCTCCGCGCCAATTACTACATCAAGGTCTGCAGGAGTGGCACCACCGGGTTGGTTTAATGGTGCGGGGGGCGTATTTTTATTATTAGATACCATTAAATCTCCCTGCCTAACCGCCGGTTTTCCCTCGATGTAAACATCAAAGCTGCCTTGCAGAAACTCTGCTTTTTTACCCAATGTTCGACTAGCGATACCTTTTTTATTACCGGGTTGGTCTCCCGTACTTTTTGAAAAGTTAGACTTGATATTGGCTGCACCGTTACCTTGAATTTTTACTGAGCTGGCAACGCTTGCGGCGTCTGATGAGCGGGCGATGTTGCCATAAGGAATAGGCACAACCACTTTGCCTATCTTAGTCAAACATACGTCTACTGTGCTTAACACACCGCCGCTGCCAGTATGCACAGCGGTTCTACCGTTAATGAGAACATTGGTATTTGAAACGATAGCTGCTTGTCTGGCTTCGGCTTCAAAATCTCTGGCAACATCACTCTCAGTTCCTACTTGCCAACCCAGTTTAAGGGTTACCAAGTCTAAGAATGCTTGTGGATCGCTAATAGGCAGATTGACATCCATTCCCGTTATTGGCTCAATATGCGGTAGAACAGCCGTTTGGTTTTGTTCATCCCATTGTGGTGGGTCGATGATGTAGTCAGGAATAAACGCATTGACCATTTGGCCTAAGGTAAAATCGCCGTATTTGGCTCTTTCGATTTCTTCTAAAAAGGCTTGCTCTCCCGCAGCACGGTCGGGAAATATCGCAATACGGTAGGCTTGTCCCAGCGCTTGATTTCGCTTTGCACTAATATTCAATGGCAGTAAGGCTGGATTGTTGTGTCGCCAAGAAGCTGAACCTGAGGTTCGTAATTTGGCAGTTTGCGCGTCGACATTGTATTGCACGCTCTGGGCTTCGCTGCCTGCACCGGCGCCGATAAAGCTCATTGTGTTGTCCTTAAATTATTCCTTTAGTCGCAGTTGTATTGATTTCACCTAATACAAACGGCGTAATTGTTCCGCATTGTCTGCGCTTTGTCAAAGTGTGAATTATTGTGAGCGTTTATTAACGTGAGCTGTATAAAACAAGTGCGAGTGGCAATGAAGGTGGAAGTGAGTGGATAAACCACCTTACTAATGCAAAGTGGTTTGGGTCGACTTGGATTGATAAGTTCTGGGAGTTAGGCAAAGCTTTCGTTGATGAGTTCTGCGTTATAGCCTGCATTACGAATAATAGCGATAACCTCGTCTTCTCCTTTGGTGCTTGAAATTTCAACGATTTTATCGTCTAGGCGGACATTCACTTGCGCTTGGCTATCAGCCGTTTGCATTGCTTCTGTGATTGCTTTTACGCAGTGACCACAGACCATTTTTTCTACTCTTAGTCTTAACATCATTATTTCCTTTGTGGATTAAAGTGTTTGCACTGTGAAGCTTCCCTTGATGGTAAGGTCAACTACTATTTAACAATAAGAATTCCTTTTTCTTCTATTAGATGAATGAACAATTTTGTTTGACCTTACCATGAGGGTAAGGGTTAGTGTCCAACAATGAGAATGAACGCGTTTGCGGAGATAGAAATGGACAAGGTAATAAAATTTAATGTATCAGGCATGACATGCGCCTCGTGCGTTGGCCGAGTTGAGAAAGCCTTAGAGAAAGTGTCTGGCGTTGTCAGTGCCAGTGTTAACTTAGCCTTGGAAGCGGTGTCTGTTGAGGGCAGTGCGGAAGTGTCGGCGTTGGTGAGTGCGGTTAAAGATGCAGGCTACAAGGTCAATACCAATGAAGTGCAATATCAAGTTAAAGGCATGACTTGCGCGTCTTGTGTGAGCCGAGTGGAAAAGGCGGCGCAAGCATTACCACAGGTAATTAAAGCCGAGGTCAATTTAGCGACTGAAAAGCTAACCTTAACTTTAGTGGCAGAGTTACCGTTCGCTGAAATAGAAGCCAAGCTTAACGACGCCGGTTACACTGTGGTACAGCCACAAGCTGACTCGGATGAGTTAAGCGAACAAGTGGCAGCAACTCCCTTTTATCGCGCTGATTGGTTCCCAGCAGTGGCGTCACTGACGCTCACCTTACCTATGGTGTTACCCATGTTTGCCATGTTGTTTAACCAAAACTGGATGCTCCCGGCGTGGATGCAATGGGCATTGGCCACGCCTGTTCAGTTTTATTTTGGTGCGCGTTTTTATCGTGCCGGATGGGGAGCAATAAAAGCGGGAACGGGGAATATGGATTTGCTGGTGGCCATCGGCACCAGTGCGGCGTATGGCCTGTCGCTGTATTTGTGGTGGACATTCAGCGGTGAGCATGGCGCTCCACATTTATACTTCGAAAGCAGCAGTGCTGTGTTGAGTTTGGTGCTGTTGGGCAAGTATCTTGAACACCGAGCCAAGCGACGTACAACCAGCGCCCTTAAAGCGCTTGAAAGCTTAAGGCCAACATCGGCTATGGTCTGGCGTGATAACAGTTGGCAAGAAGTCCCAGCTGCGGCAGTAAAAAGCGGCGAACGACTACTGATCAAACCTGGTGAGCGTATACCGGTTGACGGCGTTGTAGTTGAAGGTCACTCACAGGTAGATGAAGCGCTTATCAGCGGTGAAAGCGTACCTGTTTATAAAGCACAAACAGATAAAGTTACTGGTGGTTCGGTGAATCTTGATGGCGTGCTTGAAGTGGATGCAACCAGTGTTGGCGCGGAATCAACGCTGGCCAAAATTATTCGTTTGGTAGAACAAGCACAAGGCGCGAAAGCACCAGTGCAAGCGTTGGTGGATAAAGTGAGTGCGATATTTGTACCAGCGGTATTGGTGATTGCGCTCATTACATTTTTTGCATGGGGGCTCAGCACAGGAGATTGGCCAACAGGTATTCTGAATGCGGTGGCTGTTCTTGTTATTGCTTGCCCGTGTGCGCTTGGTTTAGCAACACCTGCCGCGATTATGGCAGGTACTGGCACTGCCGCGCGTTATGGGATCTTAGTAAAAGATGCTGGTGCACTGGAGCAAGCAACTGCCATCGATATGGTGATTTTTGATAAAACGGGCACGCTTACGGTGGGCAAACCAGAGCTTAGCAATATGCACACTTTTACGCATCATCAAGACGACGTGTTACAGCTGGCGGCATCGTTACAGCAATACAGCGAACACCCGCTTGCCAAGGCGGTGGTCAATAAAGCACAAGAAAAGCAATTGTCATTACTTCCTGTAAGCGACTTTAAAGTGGTAGCGGGTAGAGGCGTTAAAGCACAATACCAAGATAAAACAGTCTATTTGGGGAGCGGTTTTTGGATGCAAGAGTTAGGCTTAACTTTGCCTGCGCTACCAGAAGAAATACCGGGCGCTTCTTTATCTTGGTTAGTGAGCCAAAATAGTGAACTGAGCTGCGAGTTTTTGGCGCTATTCTACTTTACTGACGAGCTTAAAGCTCATGCCTATACAGCGGTCAAACAGCTTAAGCAGCAAGGGATCAAAGTTGCAATGTTGACCGGAGACAGCCAAAGTAGTGCACAGTACAATGCTAAGTTGCTAGAACTGGACGATTATAAAGCGCAAGTTCTGCCAGAGCACAAAGCTGAGTATATTGCTAATGCCCAACAGCAAGGTTACTGTGTGGCAATGGTCGGCGACGGGATCAATGACGCCCCAGCGCTGGCACAGGCTGATCTTGGTATCGCAATGGCTACCGGTACGGAAGTGGCGGTAAGCGCGTCGGCAATGACGCTGATGCGTGGCGAGCCAAGCTTAGTGGCATCTGCTTTAGCGATGGCAAAATTAACCTATCGCAAAATCAAGCAAAATCTATTTTGGGCATTTATCTTTAATGTCATTGGCATTCCATTGGCAGCACTGGGTTACCTTAACCCTATTTTTGCAGGTGCGGCGATGGCGGCCAGTAGTTTACTAGTCATTAGCAATGCGTTGTTATTGCAACGTTGGCAACCAAAGGAGTAAACGTCATGGAAAAACTGATCACAATCGGCGAAGCCGCGCAGCGTACTGGGCTCTCGGCAAAGATGATCCGCCATTATGAAGCAAGCGGGTTACTAAAGTGCAGCAAACGAAGTGAAGCGGGTTACCGGCTGTACGACTCGCAACAATTACAATTGCTAGGTGTGATAAAGCAAGCACGAAAATTGGGGTTTCCTATTGCGCAGATCCAATCTTTACTCGATTTGTTACAAAACCCAGACCGTACTAGCCGTGAAGTCAAATCGATAGCGCAGCATCATTTGAATGAGATTGAGCATAAAATCAATGAACTTCAGCAAATGCGTGAGACCTTGAAACAGCTGTCGGACAACTGTAGTGGTGACGAAAATGCAAACTGTCCAATTTTAGATGGGCTTTGCCAAAATAGCCTAAAGTAGCCGAAGGTTAGAATAGCCAAACGTTAAAAAGCCAGTCTTCAATGATGAAGACTGGCTTTTTTGTTGTGTAGAATAGCGCTAAGCTTCGAGTAATAGTTTTGACTCGGTTAGTGCGAGCAGTGCAGTTTGTAACCTTGGCAGCGCCGCTTCAATTTCACTCGGTGAAATCGTACAAACGGCAGCGCGATACCAAAGCTGTGACGCTTTAGAACGACAGCCGAAACTGGCAAATGGCACCAGTGCTAATCCTGCGCTATCAATTAAATACCGACTGACTTGATCTGCATTTTCGAGTACGTTTCCATCGGGGGTTTCCATATTGATGGCGTCGATCTTCAAGGTCATATAAATGCCGGCATTTGGTATAAATGAATCGATTGCTATGCCTGCGCCTTTCATATCCTGAACACCCTGATGCAGTACCGCCATTGAGGTTAGTATTTTTTCTTTAAAGCCGGCTAAATAGCTTTGTAGATAGGCTTCATTTTGAAATAACACCGCGGTGGCAAGTTGCTCTGCCGTTGGAGCCATTGCACCTATATGTTCTTGGAACACCTGCATTTTTGCTATCACTTCGTGTGGGCCTGTCGCCCACCCAACTCGAATGCCTGTTGCGGCAAAAGCTTTGGTGCCAGCATCAACCACAATTAAGTAAGGCTTGATATCTGGGCAAAGCGACGCCGGATGATAATGCTCAACCTCTTGCATTGTCAGCATCCAGTACACTTGGTCGTAGATAACGTAGAGTGGTTTGGCGTTTATCGCTCTGCGGCGCGCGTTTTCTGCCACAACCATGTCGCAGATTTCACTGAGATGTTGCTTTGAAAACATGGAGCCATTAGGGTTTTGTGGTGAGCATAAGGTGATAAGGCGCGCATCAGATATATGCGCTTGAAGCTGTTCCGCTGTAGGTAAAAACTGATTTGCTTCGCTGGTTTCAATTGGCACGTGCTTGCCACCACACATGGTGGTGTAAAACATGTTATTCCAAGAAGGCACAGGGTAGATCACCTTGTCTTCTGCGCTCACTGTGGCGAGCATCGCAGAATACAGCAAAGGTCTTGCACCGCCAGAGATCAGCATCTCCGTATCTGGGTTGTAGCTGACGTTAAAGCGCTTTTTAGTTTGTTTTGCTACCTCATCGCGAAGTGATAACACCCCCTCAAGCGGGGGATAATCGTTATGCTTGTTCTCGTAGGCTTGCTGGATCTGTGCGGTAAGGTAGTCGGGCATCGGAAATTGTTGCGTGTCAAAATCTCCAATGATCAAATCACAAATTTCTTTCCCCTTTGCAAGCTGCTCCTGCACGTAAAACTCAAGGTGAATAATGTCCGAGTAATCAAGTGCATTGGCTAAATTTGATAGGTTTTCCATTGTTATATTTTTCTCCTTAAGTATTTGTTCTGGAATAATTTAGTACTATTTAAACGAGTAAAGTTAGCGCTGCGACTTCTCTAACTTTGTTGAGTGCGAAGTCAATTTCGGCTTCTGTAGTATGCCTGCCTAGGCTAAAGCGGATGGTTGCCTGTGCCAGTTCATCCGATAGCCCAAGAGCGGTTAATACGTGGCTTGGCGATAGATTGCTTGACGAACAAGCTGAACCGGTACTGACTGAAATGCTTTTCTTTAATAGGCTCAGCATTTTTTTACCGTCGGTGTCATGAAAAGAGACGTTACAAACATGGGGGAGTCTTTCTTCGCTCATGCCATTGACTTGCACCTGTTGTAGCTCCAATAAACCATCTTCTAGCTTGTCTCTTAGCTGCTCAACTTTGTCAATTGCGCCATTGCTCAGTTCTCGCTGGGCAAGTTCTACAGCCTTGGCAAAACCAACAATGCCAGGTACATTTAACGTGCCACCGCGTAGTCCTTGCTCGCTTCCACCACCGGTGATCTGCGGTCTAATATCAACCACTCTATTGCCATGCTGATGTCTTAAGTACAGGCCGCCAACCCCTTTAGGGCCATAAATTTTGTGTGCCGAGCAAGTTAAAATATCAATAGGGCAAGTGGTCAGATTAATATCGACCTTGCCTAGCGCTTGTGTGGCGTCAGACATAAATAGAATGCCATGTTGATTTGCAATAAAGGCAATGTCGTCGATTGGATTAATGGTGCCGATTTCGTTATTTGCGTACATCACGGTGATTAAAATCGTTTCAGGCGTGATCGCGGCCTTCATTGCGTCAATATCAAAGCTGCCATCTGGTAGCGGCTCAAGATAAGAAACGCGAGCGCCTTCCTGTTCTAGATCTCTAAGTGTTGCAAGCGTCGCTGGGTGCTCAATCGATGAGGTAATAATGTGTTTGCCTTTGTGATTACAAGCACGAAACACGCCGCGGATCCCTAAGTTGTTGCTTTCAGTCGCACCAGAAGTAAAGATAAAATTTTCAGGTTGTGCGCCAAGGGCATCTGCAATTTTTTCACGCGCTTGTTCGACCGCTTTATGGGCGTTCCAGCCATGTAAACCATACATGCTCGCAGCATTACCAAAGTCGTTACAAAAGTAAGGTAGCATGGCTTGTAACACAGCTTCGTCGCACGGTGTTGTGGCGTTATGGTCTAAATAGATAGGAAAGCGTAGCGACGCTTCCGTGGTGGACTTACTCTCTAGTGCTGTAATGAGTGACATAAAAAATCTCCGTATAAAATTGGGGCAACAGTCAAATTGAAGCGGATAAATGCGTGCGTTACGCTTCGCAAGCTTCGGCTTGGGTGCTGGTTTGGGTGTTAATGGAATAATCTTCCATATCAAAGTCAGACAAGAAGATATTGGAGATCTTAACGATATTGTCGCCAAGGCTTTCGTCTTGTAGGAAAAGTCCTAATGCTACTTCAGTACCGTTCACGACTTTGTGAAAGTCATCCATTTCAGAGAAGTCCATAATGTGGAATACCCCTGCTTGAGGGTTCATTTTCAGTGCTTTTTGGTATGTGTCTTTATAGTGCTGTGCCATGATAAGCGGGCATTTTGCAGTCCATATATCCTTATCTTTTGATTCAGCTAAAACGATGTCTACTCCCTTACTGTTTTCGAATAGAATTTTAGTTACACCGTTGCTCGTTGCGAGTGACAATTGTGGGAAACTTGCTAAATCTTGCGAGATGATTTTACGTAAAGATTGGATCCCACGGTTTTTACAATTGCGCTCACCTTGAAGTACTAAACGGTCGCGTTTTACAATGCTGTAATCACTTAATACGGCTTCTAGCTCGTCAGGTAATGGCGCAAGCCCTTGGCTGTCGGTGGTCATTGCTGGGGATGCAGAAATATCACAAGACTCACTACCGCACTGTAAGCCCAGATCGTCTATCAACACGCCAAGCACCACTTTAAGTTTTTTCTTGTGCTCTAGAATCGCGTTGTTAGCAACATTTAACACCTTTACCATTGAATCTATTGAGAATTCGGTAGCGGAATAACGCGGATCAAAATGCCCACCTTCTAGATAAAAGGCGGAGACAGTCGGGTAGTGTTCAGCGACATCCATACGGATCATCTCTAGGAGTTTTTGCTCTACTTCTCCAACCATTTTTTCTTTTAATTTCATTTCGTTAGTCTCTATCTGTAGTTGTGTTAAAGGTGTTTAATACCTTTGAGTAACGGCCTAATTAGTTTGTTTACCGACAAGCATGTGCCAAAGCGGTAACGCACGAAGTAATTAATTTCCATGCCCTACTAACAAAGTGAGGTTAATAAAAAGTCAACTTCACCTTAAGGATGAATCTGCCAAGTTAAATAACTGTAAAGATTGCCACGGTGGTAAGGTCAATGTTTGTTTGCGTAAAAATTGAGTTTTTTAGAAGTTTTTTTGTGAAACTTTCATTTCAATTGTTTTAATCGAGTCAGCGCTAATTGGTGAAAAAGAAAACCAAAATCATGCTAAATGACTTGTTTAATTAATAAACATCTTTTAGGCGGAATAAGAAGTAAGTAGGACTATGCGGATTTCTTCACCGAGTTGAGTCATTGCCGTTTGCACGGCATTTGCGTTAATCAAAATAAATGCGATTAGCTAAGCTAAAACATTGGGTTACATATCTATGTTGATTTAGTGAAAAGTGGTTTTTGTAGTTGCTGTAATGTCTCTGTAATCTGTTGTAACTCGGTGTAATAGATAAAATCACGACCCTTAAATATGCTTTTAAAGTAATAGCTTAAAGGAGCATATTAAAATGAATAAAGAACTAGATATTGCCATTGTGGGTGGTGGTGTATCGGGTGTATATAGTGCATGGCGCCTTCAACAAGAGCTTGGTGATACACATCGCATAGGCTTATTTGAATATAGCGATCGTATCGGTGGTCGTTTGTACAGTCGCACGCTTCCGGGGTTGCCCAACGTTGTGGCTGAGCTTGGTGGAATGCGCTTTATTCCTGAGGATCATGTGATGGTGAGTACGCTGGTGGATGAGCTAAAACTCCAAACCAAAGACTTCCCAATGGGCTCAAAGCTGCCGTTATACCCTTCAAATGCAGAAAGCTCCCCTGAAGCAGGTAGTGAAAACAACCTCTTTTACCTGCGCGGACAATATTTTAGATATCGTGATTTCGCCGAGTGTCCAGATAAAATCCCATACCAGCTTGAAGAAACAGAGCGAGGCTATGGACCGGAAGATCTTCAAGTTAAAGTCATGAACCTCATCTGCCCGGGGTTTGCCGACATGTCTCTTGCAGAGCAGATGAAAGTCAAAGTGTTTGGCAAGGAAATTTGGCGCTTTGGCTTTTGGAACTTGCTTGAGCATGTGTTGAGTAACGAAGCATACCTTTTTATGAAAGAAGCGGGGGGCTACGATGCTAATGTGGCGAATGCCAGTGCGGTTACTCAGTTGCCTGCCACTGAATATAGCGATGATACGGTATTTAAGACCCTCAAAGATGGTTTTCAGGCGTTACCGCTGAAGTTATGTGAAGAGTTTGCAGCGGCACCGGGCTGCCTTGACCGCTGTAAGCGCGTTAATATGTTGCATCGACTTGCAAAAATTGAGCTGCATGATTGTGGCGAGTATCGTTATCAACTCACTTTTCAACCAACACAAGTGAATAGCAGTGGGAAAGTGGTTGATAAAGATGCTCCAGCGTACAGCGTTAAAGTGAAGCGGCTTATTTTGGCTATGCCAAGGCGCTCGCTTGAGCTAATTGAATCGCCGTTCTTTGACGACCCTTGGTTGAAAGAAAACATTCCATCTGTGCTTATCCAAAAGGCGATTAAGATGTTTATGGCATACGAGCAACCTTGGTGGCGCAGTTTGGGCCTTGTTGCTGGTCGCTCTGTCACTGACTTACCAATCCGTCAAACTTATTACATGGGCACGGAATGCGATCAAAAAGAATGCCTTGAATACGAGACCAACGAAAAAGGCGAACAGGTATGTAAAGTAGAGCACTCCTATGGTGAGCCCAATACCAACTCGCTGCTAATGGCTTCTTACAATGATATTGGCACTATTCCTTACTGGAAAGGTTTAGAAAAGGGTGAGCATTACCAAGGCTATATGCCAGCCTATGGTGCACAAGGTTATACCGAAAATGAGATAGTACCTAAAAACCAGTATCAAATTACCACCGGGATGGTTGAAGCGGCACATCGCCAAATTCAAGCGTTACATAATCAAAAAGCGCTCCCAATGCCATATTCTGCAATCTACCAAGAGTGGGGGGATGACCCCTATGGCGGTGGTTGGCATGAGTGGAAAGCCAATTATCGTCTCGATGAGATCATGTGCAGAATGCGGCACCCGGTTGCGAGTGAAGAAATCTATATTGTTGGCGAAGCATACTCCTATGAACAAGGCTGGGTAGAAGGAGCATTAAATACGGCTGAATCAACATTGGCTGAGTTCTTTGCTTTAACAACGCCTAATTGGTTATCCAAAGACAAAGCCCAGTATGAACAGTGGCTTGAGTCACACCACAACTACTTACCAGTAGATTGCCGTAAAGGTGGCTGCTCGTGTCAGCATTCAGCGCAACAGCCAAATGCCAATTCAGACACGCTAGACGAAGTCACTGAGTTCGCTTATCGAGGTATTAATCATGAGTACCGCTAATTTTACGGTTGCTGACCATTTACTGTGGCGGTTAAAGCAGTTGGGCCTTGATAAGGTGTTTCAAGTGCCTGGTGACTATGTGCAAGAATTTATGACTGCTCTTGATAACTTTCCTGGTATTGACGCAATAGGTGATGTAACCGAGCTAGGGGCAGGCTATGCGGCGGAAGGATATGCAAGATACCGTGGAATTGGCGCGGTGTCGGTGCAATACGGCGTTGGCACGTTCAGTGTGTTAAACGCCATCGCCGGCGCTTATGTCGAGCGTAGTCCTGTTGTCGTTATATCGGCAAGCCCATCGGCTGAAAACCGTGTAGATATTGAAGAAACAGGCGTGTTATTTCATCACTCTACCGGTGACTATAGCGCTGATAAAAAGGTGTTTGCAAATGTCACTGTCGCCAGTGAAATTCTTTCGGACCCTGCTTCTGCTCCTGAGATTATTGATAATGCGTTACGCCTTGCCATGAGTGAAAAGCGGCCTATTTATCTAGAAGCATGGCAAAACGTGTGGGGCGCAGCTTGTGATAAACCAGATGGCCATTTAGTGATCCCAAAACCGGCTTCTAATCCTGCGATGATGGCAAGTTTACTCGATAAAGTAATCAACCGACTCAAAGAGGCTGAGAAGCCATTGGTATTATTAGGCATTGAGATCACGCGGCTTGGCATACAAAGGGAAGTTGAGAGCTTGCTCTGTACTCTCAATATTCCGTATACCACGACCACGCTAGCCAAATCAGTATTAAGTGAGGCGCAAGGGCTTGGGAAGGAGTTGTTTGTTGGCACCTATGCGGGTGAAGCATCATGGCCTGAAACGTTTGATTTTGTTAGTAAACGAGATTGCATTTTAGCGTTGGGCGCGATATTCACCGACGATTACCTGACCATGTTAAAAACGCAAGGTAACGAATTGATCCGCGTGAATATGGGCAAAGCAAGAATTGGTAACTGCGAGCGTTTTAGTGGTATCGATTTAGCACAGTTTATTGATGATTTAACGGTGTATATTGAGCATTACCCGATGCAGCATCGTGCGCTTTGCTCGTTGCCGGAAAACCCCTATTTGATAAGTCCCGTACAAGATTGCGATACCATCAGCTACGAAAACTTCTTTTGCACATACCAAAAGCAGCTAGCTCAATGCCAAAAGGTGCGTGACTTCAACCTTATTTTAGGTGAAAGCTCTTCGCTTTATATGGCGGCTCGTTTAACTGGTATTGATGAAAGTCGCTTTATTAGTGACGCTGCTTGGGGGTCGTTAGGTCATGAAACCGGTTGTTCACTCGGCACAGCCTTGGCTGACAATCGGCGTAGTGTAGTGGTTGCCGGCGACGGTGGGTTTATGATGATGTGTCAAACACTGTCTACCATTAGCCATAACAAACTCAATACTGCAGTGTTTGTAATGAGTAACCAAGTGTATGCAATTGAGCAGTCGTTCGTTGATATCTGTGCGTTTACTCCTGCGGGCGCATTTGCACCATTTGATGATCTGCATCGTTGGGACTATAAATCATTAGCGAATGCGTATTTTGTCGAATATTTGAATGTAGAGACCGTCGCGGATCTAAATGGGGTTTTTGCTGCGCTTCATGAAAACCCATGTAAGCCATATCTCATTAAAGTCAATATTGATAAAAAAGATCTCGCACCGGCGATACAAGATCTCGCCGAAGCCATTACGGGTAACAAAGTGGACGACTGTCCATGTGGAAATAGCACAGCGCAAGGAAACAACAATGCCTAAACAATCCAATAAACCAATCCCTGAATCTCAGTTAGAAGAAGCACAAAAGCGTATCGACCGCTATTGGCGCGCGACACAAGGATTTATACTCGCGTTAGAAAGCAAGCATGGCTTTTCTGCAAAGCAGTTGCTTACTTTATTGCCAACGGGGGGGACTTCGATGGAGCGCTTTAGAGAATATCAAGCTAAAGCGCTTATCTTTAACACACGGTTTCAGTTTTCGCCCTCGGTGATTGTGATGTGTAATAACACCGATGATGTAATGCGCGCCTATCAAGAGGCGATAGCGTTTAACTTACCCATTCGGGTGCGCTCTGGCGGCCATGATCACGAAGGGGAGTGTAGCGGCACAGATGTGGTGCTACTGGATTTAAGCGGTTTAAAAGACTTCTCCATTGAGAAAGAAGGCGATGACTATATCGCTCATATTGGTTCTGGATATCGCTTTTATCAATTAGTCCCAAAGCTTGCAGAATCTGGTTATAAAGATATTCCGCCGTTAACCATTCCGCACGGCACTTGCGCCACGGTTGGGTTAGCTGGGTATATTCAAGGCGGTGGTTGGGGCCCGTGGACGCGAGCAAAAGGGATGTGCTGTGAGTCACTCGTTGGTGCGACTGTTATTTTGCAAGATGGCTCGAGAGTTGAGGTATCTGAAACTGAAAACGAAGATATCTTATGGGCGCTACGCGGAGGCGGGGCGTTAAGTTATGGAATAGTGACGGAGTTTAGAGTTAAAGCTTTTGAGCTACCTGATGAAATCCACCGCTTTGAAATTAACTGGAATAATGAGGCGGTTGGCTCTACAGACTTAGCAACTTGGCAGCTGCTCAGCCAGTGGGAAGATGCGATTAACGATACGGGAAAGGATACCGAGAACTTAGTTGGTACTAACCTAAAAATCAACGCCATACCAGATGTTAGCGAGTGTAAAAAATCATCTGGTTACGAAAAAGCGTTAGCGCACCCAAGCACTATGTACGGCTATTGGCAAGGCTCCGAAAAGGCGCTGGTTCAGTTTGCTAAGCAGTATTTTCCTGCTGCTAAAGTGCAGGTGACGGGCACGGACACCAAGCAGAATTATAGTGAAGCATTGATGTCTGACTGGTCACGAAACTCCTTGGCTAATCTCAAAAAACTGGGATTAAAAGGAACGTTAGCTGCAAGCCTTGATGGGGAACCATTTACACCAGATTTTGATGCCCCAGCGCCACACAAGATCACCTCAAAGCTAGTGCGTGAGTCTGGCCTTACTGAACAAGGCAAGTTGGCGCTATTGCGTTCACTCACATCGCCTTTACTGTTTGCACAAAATGCCCCACTTGGACTATTTAGTTACGTCACTTTAGGAGCCATTTCGGGTAAGTTTTATGCCAATGATACGTGTGATGATGCTAAGAAGCGTGTTGCCTTTCCTTATACTACTGCGCAGTACACCATTCAATACCAAACTTGGTGGAATACCGAGTTAAAATACGACGGCAGTTACGACAGCAAACGCCTTGGTCAAGCAAATCCAGTATACCGCTATGTAAACCGTGCACTTGATTGGATTGAAGTTAGCCGCGACACCACTATTGAAGGGGCATACGGCGCGTTTATCAGCTTTAAAGACGCATCCATCCCGACGAAGACCTACTTCCAAGAGAATTATGAAAAACTCATTGAAATCAAAGAGGAGCATTCGGGTTTCACAGTTAAATTAGACTGTGGTAAAAAGGTTTACGTTAACTTTAATCGCCTAAGAACCCGTAAGACAATTATTTAACAGTGTTAAATACGAAGAGCAAAAAGCCAGTATCGGCTTTTTGCTTGGTTTCACCTTGAGGTAGGAGATGTTTTACACAGCGACTTTGTTATTTTTATATTGAATTTTTGGCTGGTGAGATGAGGGGGGGTCTTCATCAAAAATTCGTTGGAAAACATAAACTGCTCGGCGAGTGAATCGCCTCCTACACACGTATTTACGCTACACAGTAGGAGCTGTTTTACACAGCGATCTTGTTGTTTTTATATTGAATTTTTGGCTGGTGAGATGAGGGGATTTCTTCATCAAAAATTCGTTGGAAAACATAAACTGCTCGGCGAGTGAATCGCCTCCTACACGCCTATTTACGCTACGTAGTAGGAGCTGTTTTACACAGCGATCTTGTTGTTTTTATATTGGATTTTTGGCTGGTGAGATGAGGGGATTTCTTCATTAAAAATTCGTTGGAAAACATAAACTGCTCGGCGAGTGAATCGCCTCCTACAAGTATGACTTCACTACCGAGTAGGAGCTGTTTTACACAGCGATCTTGTTGTTTTTATATTGGATTTTTGGCCGGTGAGATGAGGGAATTTCTTCATCAAAAATTCGTTGGAAAACATAAACTGCTCGGCGAATGAATCGCCTCCTACAAGCATGACTTCACTACAGGGAGGAGCTGTTTCACACAGCGATCTTGTTGTTTTTATATTGGATTTTTGGCCGGTGAGATGAGGGAATTTCTTCATCAAAAATTCGTTGGAAAACATAAACTGCTCGGCGAATGAATCGCCTCCTGCAAGCATGACTTCACTACAGGGAGGAGCTGTTTCACACAGCGATCTTGTTGTTTTTATATTGAATTTTTGGCTGGTGAGATGAGGGGATTTCTTCATCAAAAATTCGTTGGAAAACATAAACCCTCGGCGGGTAAATCGCCTCCTACAAGCCTATTTACGCTACGCAGTAGGAGCTGTTTTACACAGTGATCTTGTCGCTTTTATCATGTGCTTTACGCTGCGGCCTTGAAAGCATTTTAAATATCTAACACCACCACTTCCATTTGGTCTTGCGCATCATAAGGCTGGATCTGCATTTTTATTTGGCTCTCAGAAAGCAACTCCAGCTGACCTTCTGCGGCTTTGTATTTGCTATGAACGACCTTTACCGCATGAAGACCAAACCCGATTTCTCGCTCTAAGCGTAAAACCAAACCATATGAGGTGGTGGCACCACCGTTGGTTCGGTAAAGTACATAGCTATCGTCATTGATGTTTAGTCGATTAAGTTCGGCAAAGGAGTTGTCAACGCCGCTTCGTTTGATCTCGGAATAATCACCAGCGGCAAAGATAAATACGATGAAACTCGGCACTGCTGCGGCCAAAGCGACTAAGAAGCCAGACACTTTGAGTAACTTGGTGTGTCGAAATAACGACCACAGCAACACAGAAGCGGGTAAGATGATGGCCAGTATCATAACGAAAAGGTAATTATGCTGAGGAGCCGCAAATCTTAATTCCCAAGGCAAATTACTCATATTTAGGGTGACTAGTAACACAACAATGACCAGCGCAATACTTGAAAGCAGTTTCATCTATTAAACCTAAATTACAACCAAATCAGTAAGACCGAAAATAAACCTATTACTATTTAAACAAACTGAATTTCCCAGTAAATTCTTTAAGCTCTGTGCTATCGCCAAACATGCAAATGCCAAAGTACTCTAAGTCTTGTTCTGGTGTTTCAGCGGTGGCGCTTACTTGCTGTTCGGATGTGCCAACAATCATGGTATCTGTAAAATCGGTAAAGGGGATGTTTCGAGCCTCAAGCTCTGCTCGCACTTTTCTGATTTTATTACTATTATCCGCTTTAAGCACAATAAAAGGGTAGTGCGAAATCGATGGGTGAATGCCGCCATCTTTGTCTTGATACGGTAAAAAACAGAGCTCATCGGTATTACCAATTTGGTCAATGAGCCCAGCGGTCATATGGCCAATCGCATTAAAAAGCCGACCAAGTTCAACTTTCTTATTGAGCACAGCAACAAATCGCTTCGAGTTTTCGTCTGGTAAAACGGAAAAATCAGTCATAGATTTCCTTGAGTTAAAAAAGAGGCGCTTAACCATATCATAATAAAGCGATCACCGCGCTTCGGTGTCGATAATTGATTGTAATTCCTTAAAACTTTCCTAAGGAGAGACAGTAAATTTTGTAAGGCCAATCAGTTGTCCTGAATTGGTGACAACATGCACCTCCCACTTACCTGTTGAGTCGGCGGGAAAGTTGGTTTTATGGCTCCAAGCACGATAGCCTTCCTCGCGTCCACCGCTAATATTTAAGGGGATTCGGTCAACGACTTGTTTGTTGTGTACCCACACGTGAAAGATCTTTTCGTTTAGTCCCCGTGGTGCTTTTACCGCGCTCCAACTGTATAAGCCTTGTTCGTGAAGCGAGTGGGTATCGAGGTGTTGGATACTATTCATCGGTTTTCGTTGTTGCCTATCAACCTCATAAGCCAGTGCTATATCGGTGAGTCGTAAGGCCGCCGGGGGAACCCAGCTACGTAACTGCCACAAACCAGCGCTAAGTGTACTTAGCAGCAGAGCCAATAAGGGAAAACGCCACCATCTTGCGTGTGGCATAACATTGCCAAGACTCGGTAGGGTAAGAATAATAGCGGTGACTAGCGCTATTTGTATACTTTGGTCAGTTGTCAGGTTAAGCAAAATCGGTAGCGTAACTGAAATCACAACAAACAAAGCAAAATTGTGGAATACCATAAACAGCACATTGTGCCGGGCTAGCTTTTTGTAATATATCGGGTCTACAACGGAGATAAACGCGCAGAGTGCAATTAAGCAGGTAAACGCGGCCTGTGGATGATTCCATGTCGTGGCAGCCAAGAAAAAAGGCAGTGCGAAGAATAGGCTTTCCTGTTGCACCATTTGTAGGGCAAAGCGCATAAAGTTGGGTGACAACACAATACCAAAACGTTGCTCCACTTGGTCGCGAAGCCAGTTATCAATAATAAGCCACAGCCAACTGGTGAGTAAAAGCAGAGCGATGATCTGTGAAAACGACTCTTTCCGTTCAACCAAAATAAAGCTTGCTATACCGCTACAAAAAGCTAGCACAGCCATCAGGCCGGGCCACTTTTGCATCATCAAAATAAATTTTGTTATTAGGTTTTTGAAATAACGCATTGAGATAGAAATTGCTTGCTGGTCTTTAAGATTCAAGCACTTCAACCATGAATGCAGTATGAGTTTAGCAATTAACACACATAACTGGCTAACATTGGTTTGGATGGCGTTAAATGTATTTTGATTTTTTCGCGAATATCACTCGACTGGTTTTGGCTTAACTTAAAAGCGCCATGCATCGTATTGATTTTAATCTTGAAAAAGTTAATGGCGTTAAACAGCGATTGGCGTTGATTGGCAGGCACGCTATCAAGCTGCCAATCACTATTTGAAAACTGCTCAAAATGCGTTATTTGCGCTTGCATTGACGCGTATTTTTCATCGTCAGTAGTAATAAGCGCGAGTTCACCTTCAACTATCACATTTGCGTACAACCACGTGGGGAGCTTAATGTCAGAGATAACTGCGGGTGAGAGGTAATGATCTTCACAGTGGAAAACTGCTTGAATAACACCGTCCGCGTGGAAAATTGGGTTATCTTTTGTAGCGTGTCCAAGTAAATAAGCATGGTCATCACTTAATGTTAGCGGTACAAAAACGGTGTTTATCTTGCCTTCCTGTATCACCGTCAGCGTAGCCAGCGGGTGTTTTGTGATCACAGATCTGAGTATGTTCGGATTGCTTTCAACGTAGTAATTTCTTGGGTAACTCATAACTTTTCCTCCAACCTCGCTTTCACTTCAGGCCACATCTCGTCGGTGATGGCAAATCGTGCCGTATTACGATAACTTCCGTCAGGCAGGCGTCTATCTTTTAACGACAAGCCTTCAAAATGGGCACCTAGGCGTGCGATGGCATTACGAGACTTATGATTACATTCATGCGTTTGAAATTGCACACGTACCAATCCAATCGCTTCAAAGGCATATTTGAGCAACAGGTATTTGGCGTGGGTATTAACATGCGTGCGTTGAAATTCAGTACCAATAAAAGTGTGGCCGATTTCGGCACTTAGGTTGAGTTTATCAAGTCTAAACAAGCGGCTATTACCAGCCAGTTTACCTGAGTCTTTATCAATGATTGCAACAACCAGTTGTTCGCTTTCGTCAAACTGCGCAGAGCCGTAAAACCATTGCTCTATGGTTTTTTGATCGCGACAATAATTATTAAATACCCATTTCCAGATCTCAGTTTTTTTGCCTCGAGCCAATAACTCAGGTAAATGCGCGGCTTCAAGTGGGATGAGCTTAACGCGATTGGATTCTAGCGTTTGTTTTGAAAACATCAATATTTCATTCATTCTGTGTTTTAATGCTTGCATATTGCGCTGATTTTGGTTGATATAAAACAACCAGATTTAATAATTTAATTAGACCAGTTTTGATTTCTATTAGCCCAGAAATACAGTCTCAAGATGCTAAGCATAAACGCTTAGCAGATGTTTTACGCTGCGCCATTACTGAGGGTAAGCTCACACCCGGTGACAAACTTCCTTCCGCCCGAAAGCTGGCTGAGTTACATGGTATGAACCGGCACACTGTGATGAATGCCCTACAAAATCTGGTAGCTGAAGGCTGGCTGGTGGTTAAAGAGCGTAGCGGCTATCGAGTCAATACTGAATTGCCTATTTTCAGTAGCCAACAGATAACTTCAGAGGTGCCTTCTACACCACAAATCGTACCGCAATTTGCTAAAACATTGGCACCAGTGAGCAGCACTAAGCGTACGGCCTACCGCTATAGTTTTGCAGGGGGCTTACCAGATCTTCATGCCTTTCCCTATGATGAGTTTAAGCGGTTTTTGGTAAAGGCGTGTCGCAAAACCAATGTCAGTCATTTTCACTATTCAGACATTGCGGGGTGCGAGTTACTGAAATCCCAAATTCAGGCGTATTTGCGCCGAGCAAGGGGGCTAGTATGTGATGACTTGCTGATTTGTAATGGCTCCCAAGAAGCGCTTTTTTTGGTGGCAAACGCATTTATTAATCCAGGTGATGGTGTTGCCATCGAAATGCTTGGCTATCCACCTGCGCGGCATACTTTTACCAATGCAGGTGCTGAAATTTTTGCTTTAGCACAAGACGCAGAAGGCATTAAAGTGGAGGCCTTGGCACGCTGCCTTGAACAAAATAAGGTGAAGTTGCTGTACTTAACTCCTCTACATCAATATCCAACTACAGTGACTTTATCTGTACCGAGGCGCATGGCGATTTATCAGCTGTGCCAGCAGTATGGCGTGTTTATTATTGAAGACGATTACGACCATGAGTTTCATTATCTCTGCCCGCCGTTGCAGCCTATGGCGGCAAGCGACCCAAGTGGTATTGTGATTTATATTTCTACCTTCTCAAAAATCATGTTTGCCGGTGCTCGTGTGGGCTATATGAGTGCACGGGCAGATGTGCTCGCGCAATTGGTGGCACGTAAACAGCTACTTAATCACAAAAATGATGCCCTTACCCAGTTGGCTGTGGCTTACTGGATGGAAGAGGGCGGATTTGAGCGCCATTTACGCCGCATGACCAAAGCCTATCAAGTACGCCATCAGGCGATGGGGCAGCACCTTAGCGAGCTTAAAGCCAAATTAGATATCGACTTTGAAATGCCACAAGGCGGCATGGCGTATTGGGTAAACAGCAAACGCGACGTCTCGAGATTATCCGAAAAGGCGCTTGAAAAAGGGATTTACGTACAATGTGAGCCTGAATTTACCCTCGATAAGGCTAGTAGTTTAAGTCATATTCGCTTAGGCTTTGCGGCGCAAGAAGTCGAGCATCAGCAAGCTGGGCTGAGTGAGTTATTTGCTTTGGTCGCAGAGCTGGAGAAAAATCATGAATAAGCAACAAGCACTGGCCGAATTTGTTACATTCGGCCCACACAAAGCGCAGGCGTTAAATATCCTATTGAGCGATAACAGTGCAGTATCGCTTGCTATTAGCAAGGCGATGTTAAGTGTGGTATTGGCAAAATATCTCAGTGGTGAAATCGACGAAGATGACCTCGAAAATTGGGCTGGGTTTATTGAACTGCGTGACGAGGTTGACTGCACCTTGATAGATGATTACCTCTATGCGTTGAATAATCCAGAGCTGATGGGTGGAATTAACCTCGATTCCATCGGTAATATGCTGAAACTCATTAAAGGTTAAACACAAAAGGAAATACCATGAGACTAATAGCTGCCGCATTGTTTTTATTACATAGCCAAATCACGTTGGCGGGAGGAGATGTGTGTGAAAATCCTATCTCAACCATAGACATCAACGAGTGTGCAATGAGCGAGCTTAACGTCAGAACTGAAACACTTGAACGTTACTACCAAAAAAGCCTTGAGCATAATGCCTTTGATGAGCAACTGGTGGAAGCGATTAAAGCTTCGCAGTTGGCGTGGCAAAGCTATCTCGATGCACACTGTGGCGCGGTATATACCCAATGGCGAGAAGGTACTATTCGTGGTGTGATGGCACTCGAATGTCGTAAGGAGTTAGTTAAAACCAGAACCCATACTCTTTGGGCTAACTTTTTGACTTATATGGATAGTACGCCTCCTGTGCTGCCAGAACCTGAGTAAACGCGTGGTTTTGGCGATAACTTTTCAATCGCCTCTTGGGGATATTATTCCTGCAGTGGTTGTGCCTAACTTAGTCGGGAGCGACCACTGATGATGTCTTATTCCTCAATAGCATCACGCCTAATCCAATAAACCATAGGATTTGTCCGAGACCAAATATAGCCGTAGTAATCTCAAAAAATGGGTTCTTGGCAAGGAAAGATAAACCTGAAAATAAAGTTAAAACCCCTGCTAGACTCACAAGCAAACCCCAATAATGAAGCAGTGGGCTAAATATTTTATGTTTGAGACCGACGCAACTGATTGTAAGCACCCAAATCGCGCCAACCAATTCAATGCCACCGCCAAGTGCATCTACCACTATCGAAACGGTGCGATTGATCGTTAATGCAAGCGCCGGATCCATCTCATGAAATTTTGCAATCGCTTCAATGCTGGTTAAAAAAACCATGGTACTGGCAAGGACAATCGCCGCCCAAATATAGCCCACAATGCTAGCAAACTTCATACAGTCAGGTGACATTGTGTGAAAGCGTTGATGAATTGCTTGCACCAACACAATCAGGGAAAAACTGAAAATAATCCCAATAACGATATAACCAAGAAAAAAGGTATCGCGATTTTGCACAAAAAAATCTAGATAAAGCGTTGGCGTATTGTGCTCACTAGAGTCCAACACCCCAAAAAATAAAACAAAACCAAATAAATAAGTCGCCGCTTCTGTGAGTGCTGCGACACCTCCCCATTTTTGTAATGACATAGCGATTCCAGTTAATTTGATTGTTATTGTTGTGCTCAGTTTAGCAACATATTAAGGGTCAGCTCCAGAATAGGGCGTGTTTATTTGTAACAATAGTTTATTGAGCAGGGAAGGGGATTCGGAAGAGGAGAAGAGCACCACTAGGTGCTCTCTAAGCCATATTAAAGATGAACGATGCTATCTGCATTGCCATCAGGATCGTTCGATGCTTTACCATCAGTACCTGGGTTACCATTTCGCATCATGATCACAGCACAGGCCGCAGGTGAAGCCATTGAAGTGCCTGACATCGTTGTTGTTCCACCACCATTTTTCAGTGATAAAATGCCAACACCAGGAGCTGCATAGTCTACAGGTGGGTTGCCATAGTTTGAAAAGCTTGCAAAACGGTCATTTGAATCGGTCGCTGAAATAGTGAATACACGGTTGTGTGAAGCACTAGCTGGAGATACATTTGCCGCGTGCTGGCTTTCGTTACCAGCGGCTACCACAAAGAAAGCACCAGATTGTTGAGCTGCGCTTTCAACAGCATCATTTAGCTCTTGGTTGAAGCCGCCACCCAAGCTCATATTTGCGCAGTCGCCAGGACTTGCATTGACCGCAACGTGATCGACACCAGCTAAAACACCTGACCAGCTGCCTGAGCCACGAGCATCTAACACTTTTACTGGAACTACAGTGGTGCCCGCTGCAACACCCACTACATCAATATCGTTATCGAGCGCGCCAATCGTACCCGCTACGTGTGTGCCGTGACCGTTGCCGTCGTCCATACCTGCATTTCTACCGCTAGAAAAAGCAGAGAAACCGCGGCTTGCGTCAACGTTTAAATCTTGATGATCTAAGTCGATACCAGTATCAATCACCCAAGCGGTATAACCGTTGCCATTCACAGGACCGCCAACACGCGTTACGCTCCAAGGTGTTGTTTGTGGGTTACTACCACCACCTGGTTTTCCCTTTGCTTTTGCCGGGCTTGCATACACTTTACCATCGGGAGTAAAGCGCATCACATCGCTATTTCCTGCAAACGCGGATTTAGCTTTGTCACAGCTCATGTTCACGGCCATGCCTTTAATGGTATTTTTATAGACATGTTTCGCTTGTGCATTCGCTTTTGCGACCATGCCACGCGCTTTACCTTCAACATCAAACTTTGAAACATCATCTTTAAAACGCACGATGCAGGTATTCGCAATTTCGGCATCCACGGCTGCTCCTTGATACGTTGCATCTTGTGCAAAAACGGTAGTAGCACCAAACGTCGACATGATGGACAAAGTAAGTAGTGTTTTTTTCATCTTATTGTTCCTATTTATAATTATTTTAAAATTAACCTTTGAAACAGGTTGGTAACAAAGTTAGCTGTATATTAATAATTGTCAAAGGTAGAACGAAAAAAATATCTACTTTTTCCTATTTAGGTGCATAAATGAGTAGTATTTTGATTTTAACTTATCCAATCAAGTTGAGTTTATGCGCTGTATTGGAGTGGGTGTGTTGTTAGTATTGGGCTGCATTCTAGTACTTAACTTGAGATTGGATGAAGAATGAGCAAACTTATTGTATTTAAAATTTGCCTTAATCACCCGCAGCTCAGATTACTTAATACATTAATGAATGGGGGGATTGGAAAGGAAAAAATAAAAGAAAAAATAAGGAGAAAAATAAGTGACACCCACAAGGAAAAAATAAGTGACATATATGGACGCTCAGTTGCTTGTAGTGGTCAACTAATTCCGGACAGTGAATTAAGTTTTTCTTCTGCTACTGCTGGAGCTTGCATATCGTTATGTGTACTAGCTCAGACTTGACCTGACAGTTACCCGTTTTTCAATCGGTGACTGTCAGCCTAGATTCTGCCTAGATTTGGGCTAAATTCTTTTCAACCCAGATCGATTTCCCATCTAATAATGTTTCAAATGGCGTTCTACCACAGCATTTTTTTCCTTGATGAGTTCGGTCATTATTGTAGTAATTTATCCACTCGTCCAGATCCTTTTGGAGTTCTTCCAGAGAGCTGTATAACTTTTTGCGAAATGTCACTTGATAAAACTCTTGAAGTATCGTTTTGTGGAAGCGTTCGCAGATACCGTTTGTCTGCGGCGACATTGCCTTGGTTTTGGTATGGTCTATATCGTTGATCGCTAGATAAAGCTGATAATCATGGTGCTCAACCTTACCGCAGTACTCAGTTCCACGATCAGTGAGGATCCGTAGCATAGGTAGTTCGTGCTGCTCAAAGTAAGGCAAAACTCTATCATTCAGTAGATCTGCTGCTGTGATCGGTGTTTTAGTGGTGTAGAGCTTTGCAAACGCAACTTTGCAATATGTATCAACAAAAGTTTGCTGATATATACGGCCAACTCCCTTTAGGTTTCCAACATAAAAAGTATCCTGTGAACCAAGATATCCTGGGTGCTCAGTCTCAATTTCGCCGCAGGCTTCATCGTCCTGTTTTTTCTTCTCAAGGGCTGTTACCTGGGATTCTGTGAGAATGAGACCTTCTTGGGCGACTTTAGCCTCTAGCGCTTTCAGACGCTTTTTAAAGTTTTCCAAGTCATGGCGCAACCAAACAGACCGCACGCCACTGGCAGAAACAAATACGCCTTGTTTTCTTAACTCATTGCTAGCTCTGACTTGCCCGTGAGCTGGAAATTCAATCGCATAGGTGCAAACTGCTTTTTCAGTCTCTTCATCTACACGGTTCTTCAGGTTTGGTGTTCTACGCGATTTATCGATGAGTGCATCAATACCGCCTTCATCAACGAGCTCTTGATAACGATAAAACGTATCTCGCGAAACCCCCATCATTTTGCAGGCTTTAGATACGTTTCCAAGCTCTTCAGCTAGATTGAGCAAACCAGCTTTGTGTTTAATGATTGGATTGTTAGTATGTAACATGAGAGTTACTCCTTAGTTGTTTTGAACAAAGATTCGACACCTTTATCAAAACGGGTAACTCTCAATTTTTCAAATCGAATTGTCAGGTCTGGTCAGAACTAATTCACGTTATGACTATGAGGCCTTCTCCAGTTGTAATAGTTCATCAAGTAAAAGCTAACGTCTTGTTCAGCTTCTTTAAATGAACTGTAGCCTGTACTTGGAAGCCATTCCGTTTTGAGACTTCTAAATAAACGCTCCATCGGGGCATTGACGCTCCTATGTCAAGGTCAAGTTAGCTTTGATAAATCAGAAACTATTATTGGATATAACTCTCTTGCAATATAGCGTTTTAAACAACGCTGGATCTCTTTATTTGATTTCCCTTCTGATGAACGCTTTTCTACATATTTCCTTGTTCTGAAATCATTACGCATTCGAATCAAAGCTACAGTCCAAAGTGCATTATTGGCATCTCTTGCTCCACCTCTGTTTAACCTATGACGTTGCTTTTTACCGGAAGATGCATCTAATGGACTAACTCCACATAAGGCTGCAAATGATGATTCCTTCTTGAGTCGCTCAGGGTTGTCACCAGCAGCCACAAGGAGTGTAGCTGCAACATAGCTTCCAACACCATATTGCTCTAGTAATGTTGAAGCTGCTGAGTTGGTTAAAGCTTTAAGTTTCTTATCAATTGTTTTTAGCTCTTGTGATAGCATCATCCATCGCTCTGCTAGCAGCTGTAACATTGATATTAATGTTTCTTCAAGTATGTTTACGGAGTTCATTTCTAATGTTTTACAAGCAGTAATGCACCGATAGCTCGAAGGAACATAACACTGTTGACGAATATGCTCTGGTGCTGTCACAAGTAAAGCTCGAATTTGATTAATAGCTTGTGTCTTAGACTTTACGGAGCTTTTCCTTGCGACAACTAAAAATCTCATTGCTTCAACTATGCCATCATGAGATTTTGGGATTGCAGTAGATTCTTTGGCTAATACAGAACGAGCCGCACTTTCAGCATCCGTTGGATCCGATTTCCCCCTTAACCTTCTTATAGCGCGATTAGGGCGGTTAACTTCAAAAACAGTAACCTTTTGCTCTTGTAAGAACTTACATAAGCCAGCACCATATGTGCCAGTTCCTTCTAATCCAGCTTGGTTCACCGTTCCAAATGACTTGCACCATTTGTACAGTTGGCTATAGCCGGTTGAATTTACAGTAAACTCTTGGGTGTCGACAACTTGACCAATATCATTAACGAGTACAGCAACATGGTTATCTAAATGAGTATCGACACCTAATGTTAAATTGTTAGAAATGTCATTGCGATTCATATCCTCAGTCCTCACAGTCTCAGTAACAGGACTGGACACAGATGTTGCAATACAATGCTCCTATTAGGTCACTGATACTGAATATAATGAAATTACTGACTAATGAATATCGACAGGTCAACACAAAGATATTTGATCAATCCCAGCACGGGTCAGATATTCACTGTCAGTATGACTAAGTATATTATCTATGTCCCAACAATTTCCTCTGCGGCTCATACTTTGTGTTATTTGATATCGCCATAGTCTTTGCCTAAATTTAATTGAGCTGTACTGACAGCCTTGATCAGAATGGAACATAATTCCCCTAGGTTTGCCTCTTTGTTCATATGCTCTATCTAATGCTTTGATAGTTAATGCAGTATATGGCTTTTCTGACATCGCCCACCCGACAACTCGCCGCGCGTATAAATCAATAACTACTGCTAAGTATGACCACTTCTGACCAGTCCAAATATACGTAATATCTCCACACCACACTTGATTTGGATTTTGCACATCGAACTCTCGATTTAACGAGTTTGGTATATCAGGGCGTTCATTCACCGCTACTTTATAAACGTGTGGTCCTGGTTGTTTCGACACAAGGTGCATATCACGCATTATCCGCCTGACCTTGAATAAACCAGCCTCAATCTCTAAATCTGCAAGCATTGCTAAGAGTGTACGACTACCCGCAGCGCCTCGACTGAGATTAAAGCAAGCGTTTAGTTGCGCTCTCAGCTTAATCTCATTGACGTCAATGATGTTGCGACGTCTTTTATAGTCATAAAAACTTGAACGAGCAATATCAAAGACGTTACAGACCATTTCTACCGGTTCGTGCTCACTTAATTGGTCTATTAACGAATATTGTTCATTTCTTCTGACATTAAGAGAGCTGTAGCCTTTTTTAGTATCGATTTTTCTCGCTCTAAGCGATTGATCCTGGCTTCAAGCTCTTGAATCTTTTGCTGTTCAGGGGTCAACGCTTTAGACGTAGGCGTTTCACCGTTTCGTTCACCCTCAAGCTGTTGTACCCAGCGCCTTAAGGCGGTTTCACCAATATCCAAAGAGTGACATGCATCTTGGAGGGAGTAGCCTTTATCTAAAACTAAACAAGCTGCTTCAAGTTTGAATTCTTTACTAAATGTTCGACGTTTTCTTGCCATTGGGCACCTCTAGTTGAGTGGTAATGATACCACCTAAAATAGTGTCCGGGTTTATTGAACCACAACAAGCCAATCGGTGGGCCGTGGCCACCACCGCTTTATTTTTACCGCGACGTTCTACCAATGCATTGATCCATTTGTTTAAATCATCCTGCTTTTTGTGCGCATGATTGACCACTGTACGGGCACCATGAATGAGTTGCTTTCTTAGATAACGATCACCTCGTTTGGTGATCCCTCCCATCTTATTGGTTTCACCCGAAGCATATTGACGTGGTGTGATCCCAAGCCACACAGCCAACTCCTTTTTATTAGAAAATGCTTGTCCTTTATCTATTGTGGCACTCAATGCCGATGCGTTGATAATCCCAATTCCGGGGATGGATTGGATAATTTGAGCAGCTTGGCTCTGTTCATTAAACTGCTTAAATTGTGCCTCTACATTTTTAATATTGACGTCTAACTTTTGCATTTCTTCATAAACTGCTCCGACTCACTGAGTGGCTCACCTTCAATAAATTTTTGGCTTATCCAATTATCTTTAAACAACTTGTGCCATCGTATGACAATCGCTTCATCCGACAGGCGTTAGCCTTTCTATCATCAACATATAAAACAATGTGAGTGTGATTACTCATCACAGCATAAGCACAGATATCAATACAAAACACAGACCCCAACATCAGGAGCTTTTCTTCAACCCAATCTCGGCGGTGCTCATATGATTTTCCGGTAAATTTATCTTCACCGCACAGAAAGGCGCGCCTTACGCAACGGGAGATACAGTGGTAGTATTTGGTGTCGGTTAAACTGATTTGTCTTTTACGGGCAGTTGCCATAGTTTGGTTTCTTCAATCCTTTGAGTGCAGAGTTAAAGCTTAGGTGATATCTTTAGAAGGTGCAAATTAGTGGTGGGTGTTAGCGATTTGGTGTTCTAAATGCTCGGAACTGCCTGAGCGAGGGCAGTTTACTGTGCCCGAACACCTCGAGATCTTTCCAGCCTTCACAACCAGATAAAACTGCCGAGATGATAAGAAATAAAACATCAGCAAGATCATGATGTAGATTGATAGAAGGATACTTATCTTCAACAAGTTCAAGGTGGCTAAATAACGACATAATTAACAAGTAGATAGTGATAATGTGGGCGTTATTAGATCAGAAAAAGACCGGGTGTTAAAGCCTTTTTACAAAGTGCGATCCTGCCGTGATTATTCCACATCTTTCTATGATCGCTGCAATTAAAGTACAAAAATTATTTTATAATGTATTGAAAATTTTATATACAAGTCCATAGTAGAGGGAGCTATCATCTAACATTTTCAAGAAGAAGGAATCACACAATGAAAGCAACTCTCGCAATAATACTTTCATTCGCATTTGTTGCAACATGCTCCGCTCAAGAATCACAACTTAATTTGAAAGATTTCGCACAGCAGTATTTTGATAAAATGACCGCTACTCAAGCACCAACAGCGAGCGAGAAAGAAATTGAGGCTTACTTAGCGTTACTGACAGATGATGTGGGTCATTCTCATTTACCTTGGGTAACTGACGATTCACGGCAACCGAATGGAAAAGCTCTTAAGCGAAAAGGCATGATGTTTTATTTAGGTGCGCACACGAATTACAGTGCCGAACTCTTAGATGTATTTGTATTCAACAGCTCAGCGATAGCAATTAGATACAAAAACTATGCGAAAGGTATCCACCCTGAAACCAAACGGCCAATTGAGTATAGCCAAACCATGATGGAAGTGCTAGAAATTGAAGATGACAAGGTTGCTGTAATTCGTAAATATCATGAATAAGCAGCAGCTCTTTTACACTTTGTTGTAGTTCAATGAACTTGGACACTATTTTAGAGGATATCATTAGCATTCGACTAAAGGTATCGGATGGCAAAAAAGTGTCGAACATTTAGTAAAGAAGTTAAACTTGAAGCAGCTTGTTTATTTTTGGATAAAGGCTACTTTCTCCGAGATGCATGTCACTTTTTGGATGTAGGTGAAATCGTTTTAAAGTGCTGAGGCAACAACTTAGGCTTGAACGCGACGGTGAAACGCCTAAGTACAAAGTTTTGCTCCCGAGCAACAAGAGATTCAAGAGGTTAAAACCAGAATCAACGTCAAAGAGATTGAACTTAGAGCACAACTAGATACTTGCTTCAACCTCAGTCGAGGCTTTGCGGATAGTCGTAAACTTTCAGTAATGCTTACGGATTTAGATATTGATGCTGGTTTAATTAAGGTCAGGCGGGTAACGCGTGATGTGCAACTTGTGTCAAAAAAGAACAGGAGCACACACTAATAAAGTAGCGCTGAATGAACGTTCTGATATATCAAACCTGTTAAATCGAGAGTTCGAGCTGCAAAATCCAAATCAAATGTGGTGTGGAGATATTGCAGTAGACATTGATTTATACGCGAAGCGAGTTGTCGGGTGGGCGATTTCAGAAAAGCCAGATGCTATTAGATAGAGCATATTAACAAAGAGGCAAGCTTAGAGGAGCTATGTTGCATTTAAATAAGGTGAGCAAGATGTTAGCATTTACTTGGTGAACTATTACAACTGGGAAGGTCGCATAGTTTTATAACGAGATTCAAGCTCCAGCTGTAGCAGAAGAAAAACTTAATTTACTGTGTGGAATTGGTCAACTACTACAGAGAGAAGGATTGACCGAATTGATTTTTGAAAACTAGCCCAATGGTTAAGTTGAGAATACCGTTGCTATATAAGATTCTTAATGATGAAGTAGATAAGGTGGAGAGACCTAACCAACCTAAAACATGGGTAGTTGATGGTAAATCCGATAATGGAAACGTATTAGGACTGCTTACTATTGCAATTAGTGGGTAGTCCCGACATATGAGTCATGTGGTTGTTCATCTGAAACAAATCTGTATATTAGGTATGAAGCCAGAAATATTGTTACTTCACGTTAAAATTATGTCGCTTTGGCTGTTAGCTATCATTAAAGGAGCACCGAGTGAGAAATAGTTCGACTACGTTTGGTTTTTTACTCTACTAAAGACAAGTGAAAGTTGGATGTACCTTGCTGTTGGAATGAATTTATATTATCGTCGAACTGTTGGCAGGCATGATGACTGGTTTAGTTATAAAAGACGTGATTTAGGCTTTTAACTTGAGAAAGACAGTCTAGGATTTAATGCTTAATTCTGACTATACGAATAAGCGATACCGTAAGTTGCTAAAGCAATTTGGTATGCGAGCAAGCATGGGGGCTCGTTGTGATAGCGCTGTTGCTGAAAAGTTCTTTGGTAGCTTAAAACAAGCGTGGTTTCTAAAATTTTTTCAATCAACTCACGAATACATAAAAAATGATGTTGCTGACTAGGTGAGACATTACAATTTAGAGAGACTGTAGTCAGCTAATAATGATCAGCCACACGCTGAGTATGAAAATGTTTTAAGAAAAGTGTTCGGCTGGAGTTGACCAGAAAATTCAAGCAATGGTGCAAGTAGTTTAACGTTATGCCTATTTGTTTGATATTAATAGTTTTTACAAGCTTATTTGTAGCTATTTAATCGTGCACAGTTATTTTTTTTGCTTATTAATTAATAAGGAATAGTAAGTGGATTATACCGACGATATTATAATTGATAGTCCAAAGTTACATTGGCCAATGGCCGAATACACAAAAGGGCATGAACCTCACTTTCTTTTTATAATTACACCGCCTTATTCGGGTAGTACTGCTTTGGCAGAAATTTTAAATACGAGCAATAAAACGATGCTTTTGCATGAAAGTGGTGAAGGTCAATGGCTTGTTCCTGGCCTATGTGAGGATGATAGATGGAATAGCAATAAGGTTATAGATTATGCATCTGTCAAATCTGTTTGGTTAAATCAATATCAAAAAACAAAAGCTCAAAATCCAAGTGTAAAAGTTGTAGTTGAAAAGAGCCCGTCCAATATGGTGAGGATAAAAACGCTTGCTAGTCAATTTGATTCTTGTTCATTTTTGGCAAATAACCGAGACCCTTATGCAAATTGCGCGAGTACTCTGTATCGTCATCATGAAGCGGATGAGCTTTCTCAAAACGAAAGGCTGGAGATACTTTCGGTCATGGCAGCAGCATGGTTGAAAAGAAGTATGACCATTTTAGAACTCGTTACTTCACTCAATATCCCGTTGGTTACTTATGAGAATTTTTGCGAAGACCCAATAATTCTATCTAGGGTGTTGGAGTTACCTGAAGGAGTAGCTGAGAGTATTGATCCGTATGCAAAAGTTCAGGTGAAAGACTATATGACCAATCAAATAGTCAATAAAAATGATATACAAATCAACCGACTATCATCAGCGGAAATCTCACATTTAAGTAGCATTTTTGATTGTTACTCTTTCTTATTGGAGCATTTTAACTACAAGATTCTATAAGGAATGTCTAAATAGTGAACACTAAAAAACATCTCATGCGTGAGATTCTTCCGATGTTAAAGAGGAGCACTTATTTGGTTCTATCACTGACATAGTAGCGTCGTGAGCCTTTAAAGTTTTTAAGCTGAGTTATTATAAGATACTCACTTCTGTCTAATCAATTAGCGTAAGGCTGTATTCTAATACAGCTTTTTAAAGATAAATATTTTGCAAAAATAAAAATTATTACATTAGATTCAAGGATATTTATGAGTAATGCCAATTCATCTCTGGATATGAAAATATCCAGAGAAACACTGAGGAAGATATCAAAACTCAAACGTGACAATTATAGTTGTCTATTAATAATTCTTTTTAACTGTTTAATAGTTGCTGTTTCTATATATGTGTGTGTTGTAGTTTCTTACATATTTTATCCACTGGCTGTGATATTGATTGGTTCTGTGCATCGAGTTTTCGCAAATTTGTTGCATGAAACCTCACATAATACATTCGCAGAAAACAAAATACTCAATCATATTGGTGGCACTTACCTCTCTAGTTATTTAGTATTTCATATGGCTGTTCCATACAAATGTTCTCACATGAAGCACCACAGTCACCTAGGAGATAGACAAGAAGATCCTGACTTTGAGTTTCATATTAGCTGTGGGCTATATGATAATTCTCAGCCAGTTCATTGGTTTATTATCAAAAATATTTTACTGTCTATGATTGGGTATAGATCCATTCAGTACATCAAATACATATTTAAGGATAGAATCTTTTTTGATATGACCGGTCAGTCAGATAAAACAAAACGTGAAGCGGTTCGAGAGCGCTGGGCCTTCTTCGTTTATTGGGCCGTATTGGCGTCCTTAATTGTATATTTTGGAGTTATCACTGAGTTTATTTTGTTTTGGCTTGTGCCTATGTTTACCGCTGGAATAACGATCGGCTGGCTGGCAGAGCTAGCAGAACATTATCCGCTGCCGGAATTAGAAAAAGAGAGTTTGTTTTTAACTCGTAATCGAAATGGAACTTGGCTAGAAAACTTTATAATTGGAAGGCACGGAGACAGGTATCATCTTATCCATCATTTAGCGCCTAATATTCCCTGCTATAAATACAAAGCAGCCCATCAAGCGTTATTAAATGAAGAAGCCTATCGTAATTGGAATGATATGTGTGGCGGAATTTTTACGTGGCGTAATGACAAAGAAGAGAGCTTAATTTCATTTATAATCAAATATAGAGATTGGCAAAAAACAAACCCTGATAGTGAATCATTTTGTACGTATTTAATTCAAAAGCAGGCTAGTTAAATGATTAGTTTCAGTGCTTAACCAAAAAAATGCTATGTAGAACATGGAAATATATAGTCTAAACATTGAATAGAAGTTAGTTGATTACTTCTTTTTATAGGAACATTTATAGTGTTAAAAAAACCATTACTTAGTCGATTTATTTTTCTTATTCTATTGCCGTTAGTCGCATTCTTAACTTGGCTAGGCTTTATTGCTCTTAGTAGTTTACCAAAGACAGACGGCAGTTTTGAAGTGTCTGGTATAGAAGCTCCGGTAGAAGTATTGAGGGATGACTGGGGCGTTGTTTTTATAGAAGCTAACTCAGATAAAGATGCTTTTTTTACTATGGGATATTTGCAAGCTCAAGAGCGATTATGGCAACTTGAAATACAAAAACGTATGGCAGGCGGCCGTTTAAGTGAAGTGTTTGGCAAAAGTATGGTTGAGCAAGATGTTTTTATGCGTAGTTTGGGTCTATATTCCGCAGCAGAAGCCGCTTTTGACAGCTTATCACCTGATGCAAAAATAGCTTTAACCTCATATGCTAATGGTGTGAATGCTTGGATTGATGAATCAGATGCGTTACCTTCAGAATTTATGATGTTTGACATTCAGCCTCAATATTGGAAAGAAGTTGATTCGTTAGCATGGATAAAGGTTTTTGCACTAAATTTAGGGGGGAACTACCTCGATGAGTTGGAGCACTATGCTGCATCTCAAGTACTTGATAATGACAAACTACATTTTATTTATCCCGACCTCAAAGGGGAGACTTCGCCGACAGAGGTAGCTAGTCTTTCGATCGAAAGTGGCTATTTAGCGTTAGCAAATGAGCTTTTTAATAAACAGAACATGCAACTACAACTAGGTGGAAAATTTGTAGGAAGTAATGCGTGGGCTGTCAGTGGGAAAGCAAGCAGTAACGGAGCTACCATACTAGCAAATGATCCACACCTAGGATTACAGATCCCATCGTACTGGTTTTTTGCCAACATAAAGGGAGAAGAAATTAATGCAAAAGGTGCGGCTTTAGTAGGGCTTCCCGTGATTTTGTTTGGACAAAATACGCACATTGCTTGGGGAGGCACTAATTTAGGAGCTGATGTTCAAGACCTTTTTGTGGAACAAGTTAACGTTCATAATCCGGAACAGTACTTAGTCAATGGAAAGTGGCAAGCCATTTCCGAAAGAACTGAGTTGATCTCAGTGAAGCAAGACTTTCCTGCTGCGATGAATAAACCACTTAAGCCCTTAAAAGTAAAAGTAAGAAGTACGCGTAATGGCCCAATAATAAGTGATGTATATGGCTTGATCGAAAACCCTGTTGCTTTACGTTGGACTGCTCTTGATCCTGATGACACGAGTTTTCAAGCATTCTATGAGTTGAATTATGCGAATGACTGGGACGACTTTAAAAGCTCTGCAAATAGTTTAGTCGCTCCAGCGTTAAATCTATTGTATGCAGATAACGATGGCCTAATAGGGCTTGTCGCAGCAGGTAAAATACCGGTACGTAAAACAGGTAAAGGGTTACTGCCATCTATCGGTTGGGATGATAGGTTTCAATGGCAAGGCTTTATACCTAGAAAGCAGTTACCTGAAATTAAGGATCCTCATTCAGGGTACATCGTATCAGCCAATGATAAAGCCTTTAGTGACGATTACCCTTATTTTATCAGTGCCAAATGGGCACCAACAGCTCGAGCTGAGCGAATTAGTGAATTGCTAGCGAATAAGTTAGAGTCTAATAGTAAGGTGACGATGATAGACAATGCGACGATTCAGGGTGATATAAAAGATTTGGCTGTAGCATCAATACTGCCATTATTGAAAGAGGTTCACTGCGAAACCACCACTCAATGCCAGGCAATAGAAGTGATTAAAAATTGGGACGGCAATATGACTAAATCACACGTAGCGCCGACAATAGTGACCGTCTGGCTTGATCATCTTCGTCAGACTTTATTGCTTGAAGATCTTCAAGCGCCATACAATAAGCTAGAACTTGACATGTTTTTAGGCAGGATCATAGGTAACCTAACAATTAGTCAAATGTTGGACATGCTTAGCACAGGACAAGAACATTGGTGTGATGGACCTAACTCTAGTAGTCATTCAAATTGTAATGGCGTGTTACTTTCGTCTTTGGATAGCGCTATCGAAGAGCTTACCAAACTGGCAGGAGATGATATGGAAGGTTGGATTTGGGGGGAGTTGCATAAAACGGTTTACCAGCACCAGCCAATTAGCCAAATAAAGTTACTTAAAGGGATTTTCGAGCGAAGTATCAATAATGGTGGCAGTGTGAATAGTGTAAATGTTGCTAATGCATCTTATCAACCATCTCAAGGCTATGAGCAAAGCTTTGGTGCAGGTTTTAGACAGATAATATCATTGGGTGGTGCGAGCGGGGAACACTGGTTTATGAATAGTACTGGGCAGTCCGGCAATATTTTGAGTAAACATTATGATGACATGGTTGAGCCTTTTAATAATCTAGAATATGCAACTCTTCCTTGGTTGTTAGTAAGCAAAAATCAAAAGTTAAGTTTATTACCCAAAAATAAATAAAGGCCTAGTTAATGAAATTATTTGATGCATTTATCCATAGGTCGCCAAACAAACTGTTTGCTGCGATAGTTTTTGGTTCATTAGCTGGTGTTGCGTACAGCTTGCTTATCCCTATAGTGTTAAACAGTATCACTGGAGATAGTCGTTTTGTTGCCGAAGATACAGCTAATGCTATCGTATTCGGTATTGAAGTAGCTAACCAGAGTTTTGCCACTGCGTTCTTGATTATTTGCTTATTTATATTTTTTGCTAGAACATTTTCCCAAATAACGTTAACAAGGTTAGCGCTTGATGTGACTTCTGATCTGCGCAAAGACATTTATCAAAATATAGCAAAAGCTTCGTTAATTAATTTAGAAAATGTTGGTTCGCCTAAGCTGCTAGCGACAATCACTAAGGACGTTGAAGACATAATGAGAGGCGTGAAAGTGTTGCCTGATTTGATTATTTCAATGGTTACTATTGTTAGTATGCTGAGTTTTTTGTTGCTATTAAATGCTGAAGCCTTTGGTTTTGTGTTGGCGGCTATTCTATTTGGTGCATTAACTTATCAAATTCCAATGTTAATTGGGCGTAATTACTTTATCAAAGCCAGAGAGAGGGTTGATGATTTGCATGAGGGCATTCGAGGCTTAATTTATGGCGCTAAGGAATTAAAGCTCAATACAAGTCGAAAAGAGCATTATCATCAAGTTGAGTTAAATGATGCAGAGTCTGGCTTGATTAAAACACAAAAGACAGCTTTGGCAATTGTTCGTAGCGCGATGAACTATGGTGACCTTATTGGCTTTTTTGTTATTGGAGTCATTACGTTCGTATTTGTTAATTACAGTGATATTAGTAGCGAAGAGCTGATTGGCGTCATAATGGCAATGTTATATGTTACCGGCCCTGTCGGGTCGATTTTAAATACTTTTCCAGAGTTGTCTATGGCAAAAGTTTCATTGCGAAAAATAACACATTTACGAAAGCTATTAGCAGAAGAAGCGTTTAATGAGTCAGTCGAGCCGATAAAACCTTGGCAGTCAATTACAGTTGAAAACTTGCGTTTTATTTATCCTAGTCAGGAAGAGGATACATCATTCTCTGTTGGACCTGTTTCACTTCAACTCAAGAAAGGGCAGGTTACTTTTATCGTGGGTGGTAATGGTTCGGGGAAATCTACATTAGGCAAAATGCTTACCATGCACTATTTACCAACAGCGGGCAGCATTAGCTTTGATGATGTCGAAGTAACAAAAGATAATATTAATAGTTACCGGCAATGTATTTCATCTGTTTATTCAGACTATTACCTATTTCAAAGCCTGCATGGCTTAGGTAACAAATTAGATGAAGACAAAGTACAGAAGTATTTAACCAAATTAAAGCTGCAAGACAAAGTGACAATAGAAAATGGCCGCTTTTCTACACTTAAGCTATCGGATGGACAAAGAAAAAGATTAGCACTCCTAGTGGCTTATTTAGAAGAAAAGGATTTGTATCTGTTTGATGAGTGGGCGGCGGATCAGGACCCTGACTTTAAGCACTTTTTTTATTATGAATTGCTAAAGGAATTAAGAGAGGCTGGAAAAGCCGTGATAGTAATAAGTCACGATGATAGATACTTCGACCTTGCCGATCAGGTCATTGTAATGGAAAGGGGGCTGCGCAGAGACGAGTCCAGTGTGACTATTCCTACCGAGGCGCCAGAAGAAAAACAAGAGGAATTTGTGTGAACATCCATATGATCCCAAATAAAATAGCCTTGACTTCAACCCAACGAGATATTTACTTTGCCCAGCTTAGATATCCTGCCAACCCATTGTATAATATTGGTGGCTTTATTCGTTTTAAAAATATAGACCCAAAGCGTGTGCAACGAGCGCATGCTCAGATGGTACGAAATCACGACGCGTTTGGCATACGTATTCTGTCAGAAGAAAGCGGTTTAGGGCAATATTTAACTAAAGTGCGTGATACGAGTTTACCGATAGTAGATTTTAGTGATAAGTCTGAGAGCGAAATTGATTTATGGTTAGATAAACAGTTTCAAACACCATTTGAAATCCATGACGAACCTTTGTTTCGTTCTTTCTTGATAAAAATGGCCAAGCGACATTACCGTTATGTATCATTAGCTCACCATATAGCGGTCGACGGCTGGGGATTTGCAAATCTCGCTAGGTTGATTGGTGTTTATTATAATCAAGACTTGGCTGGCAAAAGTGCACCTGAGTTGGAAATCAGCTGGCCTGATATCGTCGAACTGGATAAGTCATATGTAAGTAGTACGAAATACCAAAACGATAAAGCATATTGGCAAGAAAACCTTAAGGATTTATCTACTGAGCCACTTTTTTCGCCAGATTTGAATGTGTCTTATGAAGGCGAGGACTGCATTCCAAGTCGTAGGGAAATTAGCGTTTTACCGAAAGAAAAAGTTGTTGCATTGAAAAAGGCAGCAGCCGAATTAAACATCGCTTTCCCGCAATTGTTACTTTCAGCTTACGCACTATATTGGATATTGTCATATCGAAAAAAAGAATTAACGATAGGTGTTCCCGTTCATAATCGTAGTGGTCATAAACAAAAGTCTAAACTAGGTGTTTTTACTAGTATGAGCCCTTTACGATTAAACCTAGATGGTACGAATAGTTTTAAGTCAATCGCGGTGGAGATATCATCGCAAATAAAGCGAAATTTTCGTCATACAAAATTTCCTATTGGCGACATTTATAGTTGTATTAGTCGTTCCGCACAGAGAGCACCTTTGTATGATGTTGCATTTAATTTTCTGCATCTGGATAGTGATATAGAAATCGAAGGGCAAACAGCTGATCTTGTGTATTGGTCACACAGTCACGAACAAACACCAGCGATGCTCAATGTTTGGGAATACGGTGCAACCGACTATGTTGAGTTGCAACTCGATCACAGCTTAAAATGGCTCTCGCAATTGGCAGCAAGGCGTGTACTTGACGGCATTGTTAAAATATTGGAGCAGGTATTAGTCAACCCTGTTATGTCAATTGACAGGCTTGATACTTTTGGTGAACAAGAGCGGGCGTTGTTAAGTCACCTTTCAACACCTTCACTTTTGCCAAATAAGTTAGGGCAAGACTCAATTATTAGCGCTTTTGAACACCAAGTTTTACAGACCCCAGATAAGATAGCCGTACTTGATAGTCAACATGAAGTAAGCTTTGTTGAGTTGAATATAAAGGCTAATCAATACGCAAGAGTATTACAAAACAGTGGAGTGGTTTGCGCAGATATAGTCGGTGTTTCTTTAACGAGAGATAAGGACTTACCCGCAATTTTATTGGCTATTTTTAAACTAGGGGCTGCTTATGTTGCTCTTGACCCTTCAATTCCAGAGCATCGTCTTGCGTCAATTGTTAACGACAGTGGCTTGAAACATGTCGCTGTGAGTGAGCAAGTTACTTTTCCGCGTTTGTCTAATTATCAAATTGTTGAGTTAAGTTCGGAAAAGGTCGTTGAATTGAATGGAGAGAATCTTAATTTAACTTATTCACCTAACGATCTTGCTTACTTAATTTATACGTCTGGTTCGACTGGTATACCAAAAGGGGTGGAGATCTGTCATAAGAACTTAATGGCTTTGATTAATTGGTCTTTAGAAGAGTTTAGCAAGAGTGAGCTTCGTTGTGTCCTTGCAAGTACTTCGTTAAGTTTCGATTTATCTGCATTTGAGTTGTTCGTCCCTTTGTCGTCGGGAAATTGTATATATGTAGTCGAAAACGCGCTGGAAGCGATGAGTACGTGTCCTGTGGTGTCTATGATAAACACCGTTCCCTCCGCGATGAAAGTATGGTTGGAGCACAGAAATATCCCTAAATCTGTCGTTGCTATAAATCTTGCAGGGGAGCCATTGCCAATGGCTCTTGTAAACGATATCTTCGAACAAAACTCAAGTCAGACTGTGCGAAATTTGTATGGGCCCTCTGAGGATACAACATATTCAACTTGTATGGCTTATACCGAAAAGGTACACATTTCCCCCGCCATTGGTAAAGTCATTAGTGGTAGTTGTGCCCTTATATTAGATCAGAGAGGGAAGGAGCTACCTGTCGGACATATAGGAGAACTTTACCTTGGAGGTAGTGGCGTAGCCAGAGGTTACCGAAACCTTTCTCAATTAACAGATGAAAGGTTTCTTTTTCTTAAAGCAAGCGACAATGAATCTATGAAATGGTATCGCACTGGTGACCTCGTGCGATTGGATGATGACGGTATTTTGCATTATGTTGGCAGAATCGATGAGCAGATCAAACTGAACGGTTTTAGAATAGAGACTAATGAAATTTCAACTGTATTGACTCAATATCCCAGTATTAATGATGCGCTTGTCGTTGCTAAAGTTCAATCAGAGCATAAGTTTTTGGTAGCTTATTACTGCGCAGCACAACCTATTGATAATAAGTTGCTATTTGAGCATATTAGTAAAATATTGCCAATGTATATGGTGCCTCAACATTTTTGTTTTTTAGCAGAGTTTCCGCTGAACAAAAATGGTAAAATAGATAAAACCAAATTACCTGATATTAAAGTAGAAAGTTTAACTGAGGCGTTTGTTGCCAAAAACGAAGTCGAACGGATGTTGTTGACTCTATGGCAAGATTTGTTAGGTGTCCAATCAATTCCTATTGATCAGAGCTTATTTGAATTAGGTGGTAGCTCGCTGTTGGCAATGAGAATGTTGGCTTTAATCAATGAGACTTTTGCGACACAATTTACACTTGTACAATTGTTTTCACATGATACTTTGCCAAAGCAGTCAACACTTCTTCAACAAAACTGCGTCAAAAAGCATCAAGTTGTAATCAAGCGCATTGACTCAAACCGCGCTCCACTTTCGTTGGCTCAAAAACGTATTTGGTTCACTGAGCAAATGGCTGGTAATCAAACGATGAATAACATGGTGATTTCCTATAGGTTATCAGGTGCTCTCAACGTTGCAAAACTAAGACAAGCACTTGCAGATGTGGTTAAGAATAATGCAATATTGAGAACGACTTATCATCTAGATCATGAGTTGCCTTATCAGTTGGTAAGACATAATGCTTCCGTTGAGTTCGTTGTTGATAAACTGCCCGCAGGCGATATGAAAGATGTCCTAAATGATCTTTATGCCCAGAGGTTAAATAGCAAGTTTGACTTAGAGTCAGATACCATGTTGCGGGCCCATCTGTTCACAGAAGATGCTAGTACTAGTTACCTATTTCTTTCCTCTCATCATATTGCGTTGGATGGTTATTCGATTAATCTCTTGCTTAAAGAGTTGTCTGATATTTATGACTGCAATCTTAGTGGCAATAGGCGTGATTGTGATTTACCGCTAGAAGCGCCAGAGTATGGCGATTTTGCGACGTGGCAAAACGAAAATAAGCATCAAATTGATATAGATTTTTGGCAAACTAAGCTTGAAGGGGCGCCAAATTTACATGGGTTGCCCTTGGATAATCCAAGATTAAATAATACTCGCATTGATGGACGATGCTCGCGTACATTTGTCGATGACCAAACAACTAAACAGTTGATCAAACTGTGTGAACAGCACAAGCTGACTCTTTCTAGCATACTGTTTAGTTTGTATAGTTATCTGCTGATGGTATACAGCCGCCAGCAAGATATTATTATCGGTATTCCTGTGCTAGGTAGAGAGCATACTAGCTTGCAAAAAGTGTACGGTGTATTTATTAATATGCTGCCAATCCGAGTTCAGGCTAAGCACAATGAGTCACTTGTGAATTGGATGAGCTCTATACAGTCTGAACTTTTCGACGCTTTACCTCACCAGTCGACACCGTTTGAGCAATTAGTTGAACAATTAGCCACGGCTCATGATTCGAGCTATGCACCTATATTTCAGATCATGTTTAATTATCAAGAATATAGTTTCGATAATATGACATTACGGGAAGTATGCAGTGAACGATTAGTGCATGAACATAGTGCTGTGAAGTATGATCTAGAACTTCATGTAAACACCATGTCGGATGGGTTAGAACTTAGTTGGTTATACAACCAAGCTATATTCGATAGCACTACAATCAAGCAATGGCAGAATAGTTTTGAACTGTTGCTAAATACCTTTGTGTCAACCCCAGAAGCCAGCCTACACGAGTTAAACTTACTTAGCAGATTAGATTCAAGCAAACTGGTCCAGTGGAACAAAAGCAGTCGTGTACAAAATGCTGAGAAAAACTTCCTTGCAGCAATTTATCAAAATTTTGATTCGACAAGTATAGCGTTCGTAATGGGAAAGGATGTGATGTCATATAAGCAAGTGGGTGAGCTGTGCACCCGCTTTGCAAAGTCAATTTTAGCGGCTGGTGTCAATCAAGGAGATGTGGTTGGGATTATGTTACCGCGTGGTCAAGTGTTGCAATGTAGTATGCTTGCCACGATGCTACTGGGGGTAACATTTGTTCCTTTGCCAATAAATTTTAATGACACGCGATTAGCTTACATTATTAAAGACAGTGGCATTAGTCATATTATTACCAAAGATGAAGTTCGAGCGAGCAAGTTGTCGTGTTCGACTTTGATACAAGTGCTTGATATTGAGAATTATGATTTAGTCGCTTCAACAACAAAAGCGCTGCCAATCCGTCAACTTCATCCAGATGCAACGGCCTATATTTTATATACGTCGGGCTCGACAGGAAGCCCCAAAGGGGTGCCGATACACTACGGTGCTTTAAACAACTTTTTAAACGCAATGTTATTGGCGTTAGACTTAGGTAATGCGAAAACTTGGTTGGCCTTAACTACTAATTCTTTTGATATTTCACTTCTAGAATGGCTAGCGCCTCTAATTAGAGCAGATCGTTGTGTACTCGTTAGTGATGAGCAAGCTGCTGACCCTTTATTATTAAAAGAGTATATCGAACAACATGAAGTCGATGTTATTCAAGCTACCCCATCAAGGTGGCGGCAAATGATAGAATCAGGCTGGCAAGGAGGTAAGCGTTTAACTCTATTAACAGGTGGTGAGGCTCTAGATACACATTTGCAGCAATTACTGTCTGAGCGAAGTGGTACATTATTCAATTGCTATGGACCAACAGAGGCAACAATTTGGTCCTGTATAAACAGAGTCGACAGTCAGGCTAGTGAACGATGCCGCTTAGCCTTAGGGAAAAGTTTAAGCAATTATATCCATGCTGTAGTTGACGAAAATAATCGATTATTACCCATGGGAGCTATCGGAGAACTAGTAATCAGCGGTGTCAGTGTTACAAACGATTATCACAACTTACCTGAGTTATCTGCAACACGTTTTTTTGTTTGTCAACAGCATCCATATCAAGGGAAGCGCTTTTATTTGACTGGAGATTTGGTTCGTTTAGACGGCTCGGGTCGTCTGAATTATATAGGCCGAATTGACAACCAAATTAAAATTAGAGGGACTTTAGTTGAGCCAACAGAGGTTCAAGGGGCGCTGTGTTCATTGCCAGAGGTTAACCAAGCTTTCGTTTGTGCATTTGATAACGGGCGAGAGCAAGAGCTTGCTGCATATTTAGTGCTAAACGAAATAGCTTCTCTTGTTGATATACGAAATGCGCTACTAAAAATACTGCCCGACTATTTAGTCCCTTCTAGATTTGAGGTTTTCGATGAGATGCCGCTTACCAGTAACGGAAAAATTGATATTAAGGCGTTACCAAGCTTCAGCAGGCAAATGATTGTTGAACCAACTTTGGCTCAAGGAAAGACTCAGAAAATACTTGTTTCTCTATGGTGCAGTGAACTTGATGGAATCAATAAAAATGTATGCGTAGAAACAGACTTTTACTCGCTGGGTGGAAATTCTATGCATGTGGTTAGGTTAGTACGAAAGATTAATCAGCACTTTGACTTTATCGAGTTTTCGGTAGCAGATTTTTTGGCTGATAGTCGGATAACAACGATAGCCTCGCTATTAGATGAACGTACTTTCTATCAAAATTTGACGAGTGACGCGAGCGAATATAGCAGTATAACTGTGATCTAACAGAAATAAAAAGATGTTTTGTACTCAGTCAGTTTTGACGGCGATACGAAGTGTGTTGAAAATAAAAATAAACAGAATTTATCACTATGAATAACCAAGATATCGAAAAAGAAGAGTGTCATTTTTACTCAAGAAGTCATGAAAAATTAGTTGCAGAGCTTGCTAAAGATAAAAATAAAGCTGTAAAAGTAGCGACTGAAGTTGAACAACGACCTTTTCCAAAATTTGCTCTGGCCGAATTAGAATTATTTGAGATAAGTCCGTGGCCATTAGTTATCTCGCAGAAGTGGGAAGAACGCTTTGATAAATTCATAAAAGGAATTGGTCCAATATTGTGGAAGTCACTCTTGCTATATTTTGGTGATGATGCCGAAAAGTTTGCTGATAACACTGGACTCCCCGTTGTAGTTCTAAATATTCTCAAGGAGGCAACACTGGACCCTTACAATTTATTTGTTAGGCATGATGTGATGGTAAGTGGCAATGAGATCAAATTATTGGAAGTCAATGCAGGCACTGCGATTGGTGGTTGGGAATTGAGTTTAATTGAACGGCGAATGGCGGATGCATTGCACTTGATGACTGGTCTTGATTCTGATTCTGTTGCAGCAGCCTTGATATTTGAAAAGCTCTTTAATAGCTTGGCAACACAAATTAAAAGACTTAAAACACCTTACCATACAGGTAATATTCTTTTTGTTTTTGAACGAGAACCTCCGCAGGATCTACTAAGACTGATTGGTAAACAATTACAAGAATATTACGTTAATAGTTCAGATTATGTGGCTGGAGAGGTTATTTTAACCAGCGGAAGCCTGGGGATTAGTTTTGGGGAAGAGGGTGAAGTCCGGTTTAATGGTACGGTGATTAACGGATTGCTGATGGCTGGTGCTAGTCTTGGTGTTTCTCTAACGCTCGCTGAGGTTAGCGGACATTTAGTTTTTCCTGATAGTTTTATTTATAAAATACTCGGTCAAAAAGCATTACTCGCTTTACCTCATAAACCTCAAGTAAAAGCAAAACTGGCTAGTAATGAGCGTGAATTTGTTGATAGGCATATACCTTTTACCGTCACAATGGATGAAGAAAATGTAGAGTTTCGGGGACAAATTAGCGATTTAGCATCACTTTTGAGCGCACGACGTTCGGATTTTGTCATTAAAAAGTCCAGTTCTCTAGCTGGTAAGGATGTATATGTAGGTTGTTTTACTGAGCCAGAATTGTGGCAAGAATTAATAGAAATACTCTGTGGTAATGCACATTGGGTCGCACAAGAATATTGTGAGGCGGACAAATTCTTAGCCGCCGATAAATCCTGTAAAGTGGTTAAGTATACGCCGGTTTGGGGGGTTTTTGGCTTTGAAAATAGTTATTGTGGCGCTTTTGTAAGAGCTAGTATTGACTCAACTGAGGAAGGGAACGGAGTGATTAACTCTGCAACTGGGGCGTTGGAATTTGCGGTATTAGAGGAACAAAATAGTCAGACCGAAGAAGTTGGAGAACATCACTCAATTGATATTGCAGCGAGAGAAAACAGCTATAAGCTTGCTGCTTCTTATGGTCAATTAACCGATCAACTTGTTCAAAATAAATCGAAATTGGCACCGTTAGTTTCTGCTTTGTCAGAGCGTCGCTTTCCAGAATTTGCTCAGCGTGGATTAAATACATATCCATTAAGCCATTGGCCCTTGTTGATTGATCAAAACACTACTTCTAAGTTTGAAACATTCGTACAAAACTTTGAGTCGTTAATACGCCATGTTGTTGACTATTGTTTTGTTGAAAACTTGCAAAGTTGGAAAGATTACTTCGGTCAAGGGCAATTCTTACTTTCTATATTTTCAGAGCAAGAAGTGAATTATGATAACTTGCTTATTAGACACGACACCCTTATCAGTAATGGTACGGTTAAGATGTTAGAAGCAAATGTTGGTTGTTCAATTGGCGGCTGGGAAATAGATTTATTTGAGGCATCTACTTTAGACGCTGTCGAAAAGCTTTTACCAATCGACAGGAGTAATTTTGCTGCGAGGCCTTTCTTACAAAATCTTTTTAATCACTTTTCTGCGGCGATAGAAAGATTATCGTTGGCAAACAAAAGTCGCAATGTGTTGTTTGTTTCTAAGCCAATGGAGCCTCACTTAGAAGAGTTATTTCAACAACAACTACAGCAGATGTATCAGTCGCAAAATGATTACTTGGGAGGCGAGGTTCTTTTTGGAACTGACCCACATCAAATTACATTTGAACAAGACAATACATTAACTTATCAAGGAAGGGCGTTTAATGCGCTAGTTATGCCTAATTTAAGTGCTTACCCTGAGTTAGCTTTTAATATCACCCGAGCGGTAATTGAAGGGTATGTTATAAGTGCTGATAGCCCTATGTTTGAGTTACTCGGTAATAAAGCAATGATGGCGCTATTTCACGAGGAGGATGTTAAAAACTCCCTTCCTGATTTACTTCGAGACTTTGTTGATTCCAGCATTCCATATACTGTAAAACTAGATAGTCCCGCGGTTAGTTTTGACGGAAAAGCCTGCTCTATAAAAGATTTATTATTATGTTATCAAGATCGGTTTGTCCTCAAAAAAACAGATTCTTCTCATGGTGTTGATGTCTATATTGGACGATTTTGTGATAAGGCAGAATGGCAAAAGCTGGTCTTACAACTTTTGGGAAGTCCAGAGTGGATAGCGCAAGAGTATTGTGAACCTGATAGCGTAATTGGTGCAGATTACTTATCCAATGTTTCAGAGTTTTTACCTGTATGGGGATTATTTTCAGTTGAAGGACATTATGCAGGGGCACAAGTTCGAGCTGAAGACGTAAATCATAGGCATGGTGTCGTTAATACGCATCAAGGAGCTAGTGTATTTGTAGTTTTGGAAGACAAAAGTCCTCTTGCTAAAATATCCAATACTGCAAGCGATGCAAAAAAAAGCGCTACCAATATGCTTTATTCTGAAACATTTGCAGCTATGAGCGATTTTTATACAAGAAAAGGAACTCATACCGGTCATGTATTACCGTTTACTTTGGATGGCTTACCTAAGTTTATGGGATTTCATGAGGAGTTACATTACTTACCATTAGTTGTGTCTCAAAAGTTAGTTTTAGATTTCGAAGGTCTTATTTTGGGTTACCCAGGCGTTGTACTGCGAGCAATTCAGAGCATGTTACCTGATGAACAGACTTTTATTGAATTGCTGGATGAGTCACCTTTGCTTTTTGACGTGATGAGGGATTACGCCCCCAATCCTGCCGAACTAATGTTTAGATTCGATATTCATTGTGATGGCGAACAATTAACTATGCTGGAAGCTAACTTAGGTACAGTGATAGGTGGTTGGGAGGCTGACTGGTTAGAGCCAAGGGTGAGAGCACGTATTGCTGAATTTGAAGAGCAAAGCGAGCCCGAACTATATTACCGTCAAGTTACGCCTCAGATGTTCCGCAGTTTAATTGACTGTATTCTCGAAATGAAGCGAGAAAATGCAACGGGCATTATTTTGATTGGAACTGAAGCTGAAAGAAGTGAAGAATGGCTTAGCTTTGAAAGTGCACTTGAGCAGGTATTTGGTTCGGTCAAAAAAGGTGGATATGACCATGGGCGTCTTATTTTTTTCCACGAATGGCAAGAACTTGATTTTTCTTCACAGGGGAAAGTTTTTTACCAAGAAAGTGAAGTTGATACCGTATTTACGGTAACTCCTCGATTGGAAAATCAAAAGGTAGGATTGTTAAATGCACAATTGATGTCAGCCTATTTAGCTAAAAACCTGGTTTTCCCTGACTCTCCGTTACACCAAGTCTTTGGTAACAAGTTAGTGATGCCTTTGCTCCATGACTACAAGAACTCCGGTGAAGCAAGTAACGAGGATATTGCATTTATTGAGCGGTACATTCCTTGGTCGGCTAGGTTGAATTCGTTACTGCAAGAACGTCATATCGACAAATTGGAACAGGTTAAGCTACACCGTCAAGATTACGTATTGAAAAAATCAGCTTCTAGTAAGGGGAGTGATGTTGTGGTTGGTAAGTACAGCGGGCAAACCCAATGGCTGGAGGCAATAGAAAGAGCGTGTGTTGAGGATGATTGGCTTGTGCAGCGCTATAGCCCAGCGTCAAAAGTTTATCTGCCTGATAGGGGAGAATTAATCGAGAATGACATGGTTTTGGCCGTATATGGTATGAGAGATCGTTACAGTGGTGCTTGGGCAAGGTTAGTGCGCAAATGTGATACAGGGGTTATCAATGTTGGTACCGGCGCTGTACCAATGTTAGTTCTTGAAGAGCTTAAACAACAGCAAATCGTAATTATTTGAAGGTAGTAAAGATGGAAATTAAAGAAATATTAGAGAAAAGCGTTGCGGCTGGATTACGGATTACGCTAAACCAACAAAACCTTCAAATTCACAGTGATGCACCGCCAGCACCTGAGCTATTGGCGATGATCAAGCAGCATAAACCGGCTATCGTGGCCTTTTTGCAAAAACATATAAGTGATGTCAAACAAACCGATGAGATTGCTGTAGTTAATGTGGATAATGGCTTTCCGCTGTCTATGCAACAACAAAGTTTGCACTTTATTGGACAATTATATTCTGATCATAGTCAGTACAATTTATGCCGGGTTTTTTCTTATCAAGGGCAGCTGGATATTAATGTAGCAAACCAAACTATTCATTATTTGGTTAATAGACATCCAATGTTGAGCTTACGCTTTGATGAACATGAGGGGGAAGTTTCACAACAGTTTGTCGATCTTGCTTCGGTATCTGTGCGCAGTGAAAGTGGAAATATAGAAAGTATTTTATTGAATGAACAGAAGCATCAGTTTGCGTTAGATGGTACACCGCTGATTCGTGTTATTCATGTTCCAATCGATGATAAAAGTGGTTGGTTATTGTTTAATTTGCCACACCGTGTGGTTGATGGGAAATCAATATCAATTGTTACTCAAGAGTTCGTGGAAGTATACCAAGCGATCTCGCAAGATAGAGAAGCGTCATTGCCAGCACTGCCTATCAGGTATAGCGATTACGTCGCGTGGCAAAACAGCGCAGAACAGTTGAAAAAACACAGCGATGAATTACATTATTGGTTAAATAACTTACAGGAGTGTCCACCGCTTCATTCTCTTCAGTGTGACTTTCAACGACCTGCAATAAAGTCAACCGATGGAAAGATGTTCACGACAGAGCTCTCGGCAGAAATGAACCAGCGCATTGATGCGTTTTGCAAAGTAAATGCTGTGACACCGTTTATTTTGCTGCAAACTTTAATGGCTGTGTTAGTTAGTCGCTATAGCGGCGAAAAAGAGGTGGTTATTGGGACGCCGGTTGAATGCCGAAGCCACAAGCAGCTCGAAAATTTGGTTGGTTTATTTGCAAATAGCGTAGCGATTAAGAGTTCAATAAGTCGCAATATATCGTTTCGTGAACAGCTCGAAAATAATAAATTGCAAATACAACAAGCGATGTCGAATCAAGATGTCCCTTTGAGAAAAGTAGTTGAAAGTGTTAACCCAGACAGAGCAATGAGTCACTCACCTTTATTTCAATTATTTTTTAGCTTAGATAATGACTCTATCAATGATATTTTGCTTGATTCAGTAACACTCACTCCCGTATCACTTGGTGAAACCACGAGTAAATTTGACCTAGAACTAATGATAAAAAGGGGAGATAAGAAATCATTAGTTAATTGGCATTACGATCATAGGTTATTTACCGAGACGTCAATAGCTTCCTTTGCTCAAAGTTATTTGCAGTTGTTGGAGGAAGTACTCGATAATGTTGAAGTTCAATGCGAACAACTGGATTTAGACAGAAGCAGAGTGATACCTATAGCACTAGATCAGTCTGAAGGAGAGCTCTTACATAAATTGATAGAGCATCAAGCAGAGCGTTATCCAGACAAAGTCGCTATTGAAGGTGCTGATTCAAATATCAGCTACAAAGCTCTTAATGAAAAGGCAAACCAAGTTGCTCATTTCTTAATTAAGCAAAAGTTAAGTGCAGATGAATTTGTTGGGGTGTGTATTGAGCGAAGTATTGCGTCAGTCATTGCTATTCTAGGGGTTCTTAAAGCTGGTATTGCCTATTTACCAATTGATCCAAAACTACCTCAAGCTCGCCGTCAATACATTGTGAACGATGCTAAGATTTCACTGGTTTTGAGTGAGTTAAATGAAGACTTTTGGACATCGGTCAGCTTGTCAGACATCTTGCAAAGAGAGTATGCAACTTGCAATCCAAATATTGTTATACACCCTGAAAGTACGGCATATGCTATATATACTTCAGGCTCAACTGGTAACCCTAAAGCGGCGGCGATAAGTCATAGTAATGTATTTGCATTACTCAAAGGCTGTAACCGTCACTATGGTTTGAATGAACAAGACAGAGTTACTAATTTCCACTCTACATCATTCGATTTTTCAGTGTGGGAAATTTTCTCAGCGCTTACCAACGGCGCTACGTTATACATAGTACCAGAGCCACTTAAGTTAGATATTCGTTTGCTCACTAAATATATTACAGACAATGAAATAACCTTATTAAGCTTAACCCCGTCAGTATTTTACTTATTTGCAGATGAAATGCTGAAGCAAGGTAAAGCTCACAAGCTTCGTTATGTTGTGTTGGGTGGTGAAGCATTAGATAAACAGAAAATTCTTCCTTGGCTTGAAAGTCAGCATGACGGACAAGTACGTTTGATTAATATGTACGGAATTACCGAAACTACAGTACATGTGACTTTTCATGAGGTAACTCTTGATTCGAGTGACGCTTCTATCGGCGTTCCAATAGATGGTTATGAAGCGTATGTGGTCAATGAGCAAGGTAGCTTGCAACCTTGCAATGCTGTTGGAGAATTATGGATCGCGGGTAAAGGAGTTGCTAAAGGGTACTTAAATCGTGAGCAGTTAAATCGTGATAAATTTTCAGTGGTTGATCTAGGTGGCTACTCTAAACGAGTTTACAAAACAGGAGATTTAGCCTGCTGGAGCCCTGACGGAAGTTTGCGTTATTTAGGTAGACGTGATCAGCAAATTAAAATCAGAGGCTATAGGATTGAGCCTGGAGAGGTAGAAGCTGCAATACTGTCTTTAACTGAAGTCACAGGAACGGTAGTTGATAAAATAACATGCTCTACAGGTGAGCAGTTGGTCGCCTTTGTTAAGTGTAATTCTTCGAAAATAAAAAATATAAACGAAGTGATTAGCGCTAAAGTGAAGCAGTCTTTGCCTGCATATATGGTTCCTAACATCATTAAAGTAATCGAAGAAATACCTGTTACTCGCAATGGTAAAGTAGACAAACAGCGACTAATGGATACATTACAAGATACGGCTTTTGTTGAACGACTACCTTTATCTACAAATACAGAAGTTGAACTTGCAAATATATGGAAAGAGTTGATTGGTGTTTCACAAGTATTTGCAGATGATAACTTTTTTTCGCTAGGAGGACATTCACTCGTTATTGCTAAACTGATCGCGTTAATAGAACGCCAATTCGGTAAATCGCTTTCATTGACGTCTGTTTACGAAAACCCTCAACTTGCAGATCTCGCTCGTGTAATTGATGCGGCTAATTCAGAGAAACATATTATCGACAAGGTAAATGCACAGGTTGATGTTGAACCGACTCCAATGCAAAGCTCAATGTGGCTTGCATGTCAGATAGAAGAAAATTCGAGCAAATATAATATTCCAGTCACGCTAAAACTTGAGGGTACGGTAGATCAACAAGCTATTGTTGATGCATTGACCTCGATCGTTGAGCGTCATGAATCGTTGAGAACTCGGTTTTTGAAACGCGATGACAAATTGATTACTCAAGTTAACCCTGATATCAGTTTACAACATGAGTTTGTAGATCTAAGTGATCTAAGTCCAAACCTAAGGTTTGAAGCGCTCGCTGAGCATAAACGAATTGAAGGAGAGCGCAATTTCGATCTCAGTTCAGATACATTGATAAGAAGTCGGTTATTAAAATTTGAACCACTCGAGTATTATTTATTGTTAACGGTTCATCATCTGGCTTGTGATGCATGGTCAATCGATATTTTGTTTGATGAATTTAGCCAATTATATAATTGGACACACGATCGTCATACGCCAAAACTACCAAAATTAGATATACAATATTGTGACTACGCGGCGTGGTATAACGAGAAAAATACGTCGGCAGATATAGGAAAAAGCAAATCGTTTTGGCAGCAAGAACTGGCAGGAGCACCCTTGGTTCATAGCTTACCTTTGGACTTTGCGAGGGAAAAGTTGGTCAATAATGAAGCCGCTTATCATAAACAAGTGATTGGCGGTAAAGTGTATAGAGGATTAAAAGAGTTGGCACAAAGAGAAGCGCACTCTTTGTTTAATGTCGTTCAGCCACTGATAGCTTTACTATTAGCCCAACTAAGCAACGAAGATGATATCTTGATGTTATGTCCGTTTGCAGGGAGAGGTAATAATCAAACGGAAAATCTGATCGGTTTATTTAACCAAAACATTATTTATCGTACCACCCTATCAGCTAACGCTAGCTTTTCAGAATTGATATCAGACAGTCACGCGTGGTTTAAAAGGGCTGTTGAGCACCTAAACATCGCTCATGATGAGGTTGTCAAAAGTGTGGCTCCACTGCGTCAATACGGATTTACACCTTTGTGTCAGGTAGCTCTAAACTTTTTAGTAAAATCATCGCCAAAGCCCCAACTCAACGAGGTAGTCTGGACTGATATTTCACAAGAGTACGGTATTCAAGATTTAGATCTGCATTTTACTATTGTAGATACTGGAGAAGCGCTAGAGGTTCGGTGGCTATATAAAAAGTCTCTTTTCAAAAATGATACCATCTGTAATTGGGCAGATAAATTAGCAGCGCTCAGCGCTGTGACTGTAAATAATTCTGAAAAACCACTGGCTCAATGGCCTTCTTCTTCGTGGAAACATTATGAAAAGTTAAATAGCTTGTCTTTGTTTCCTACTGAAAGTGCAAACTATATTCATGAAGCGGTAGAGAAGATGGCTGATAAGTTTGCAGACAAAGTTGCAATCGTTGCACAAGACGCTCAGTTAGACTACAAAACATTGAATGATACGGCAAATCAATATGCTGCGTGCTTGATCGACAAAGGGGTAAAACCTGGACAGTACGTCGGAATCTGTGCTGAGCGCAATACTAACTTTGTTATAGCAATGCTTGCAGTACTAAAAGCTGGTGGCGCTTACGTTCCTCTTGTTCCAGATTTACCAGAAGATTATTTGGAAAATATTGCGTCAGACGCCGAAATAGACATTATTCTGACGGAGCAGGCTTTGTTACAGAAGTTTAATTTTCTGTCGTATAAACGAGTTATTCCAACAGATATGGCTTTTAGAAAAGTACTTTTAGCCAAGTACTCTACCGACAATGTAAAGCTAGAATTGCAACCTACCTCAGTACAACCTGCTTATGTGATTTATACTTCAGGTTCTACAGGTAAACCTAAAGGTGTAGAAGTCAGCCACAATGCGCTCGGTAACTTTGTTAAGCATGACCAGAAATTACTAGGAATGGATCAGCATAGCCGGTTACTTAATGTGTTCTCCTTCAGTTTTGATCCCGCTTCAGGCGTAATTTTTTCAGGGCTCACTGTGGGGGCTTCAATTAATATATGCCCGACACATGAAGAACTAGCTCCTTATATCGAAGAACACAAGCTAACTCACTTGATTTTCCCAACAGCCCTTGCGGCAGCTACGCCAGTAGGAGATTGGCCACATGTCAAAGTAGTGAGCGCTGGGGGAGAGGCCTGTTCTCCATCGCTCTCTCAAAAATGGGGAAATCAGTTTGAGTTTTTTAATCTATACGGACCTACAGAAGCAACTATTTACGCGTTAAATGATAAATATGTTGCAGGCAAAAAGTTGACGATAGGTAAACCGATAAGTCACTCTGGATGCTACATAATAAACAAGCTCGGCCAGATTGTTGATGTTGGTCAAGTCGGCGAGTTGGTTATATTTGGAGCTAGTGTCGGGACGAGGTATTTAGATAATGAGTTAAATGAAGTTAAATACCCCGTGATACAAACACCTAGAGGCCCTGAAAAGGTTTATAAAACAGGTGACTTAGCACTGCTAAATGAAGATGGAAATGTCGAATATAAAGGAAGAATAGATTCACAATTAAAAATACATGGCTACAGAATAGAGCCTGCACAAGTTGAGGCTCAAATAATGACGCTACCTGAAATTAAAGAGGTAGCTGTAGTGGTACATAAGCCTGAAAAGGGTGAACCACAACTTGTTGCCTATTATAGCTCAAGTGACGGCAGCAATATGTTTGATTTTGATTCTCATCTAGAGGGGAAATTACCACATTGGATGTTGCCGTCATCGTTCATTTATGTAGAGGCATTGCCACTGACTATAAATGGTAAATTAGATGTCAAAGCGCTCCCTCAGCCTTTATTGGAAAAAACAGAGATGGTTCTGCCAAAAAGCCAATTAGAGCAGGAAGTGAAAAATATTTGGTGTGAAATACTATCACTTGAAGATATGTCGATGTCCGATGACTTTTTAAATGTTGGGGGAAGTTCCTTAACGGCTATGGTTTTGGTTAACCAAATAAAAAGTAAGTATAAGATTGATATTAAAGTGAAAGATTTATTTGAACATTCAACCCCTACTAAGTTTGCAGAGTTACTTGAATCATTAAACGATAGCGTTGAAGAGGTTGAGCATGCAGTTGAGATGGAGTGGTAAAATGCAAACTAATAATAATTTTGAACATGTACAAGTTTTCTTGTCAGAATTAAATCAATTGGGAATACAGCTATTTTTAGCAGATGGAAAACTAAAAAGTAAGAGTAAAGCTGATGCAATAACACCAGAAATAGCTAAACGCATAGGAGCGTTGAAAGAAGAGCTGATTAGCTATTTATCAAGCCATGTTTTCGACTCGGGTAATATCACTGCTGTTAACAGGCAAGGCTTATTAAAAGCTTCATATGCTCAAAATCGTTTATATTTTGTAGATGCTCTAGAGCAACAGTCAAATCATTATCACAATATCGTCGCGTTGGACTTGAAAGGTACACTTGATTCAGCAGCGCTAGAGCAGTCATTAAATGATTTGATAGAAAGGCATGAAATTTTACATAGTGTTTACTGTGAGCATGAAGGAGAGGTATACCAGAGTGTTCAGCCAGGACGAAAATTAGTATTAAGCCAGGTTGAAATAGCATCTAATGAAAATGAAGTGCTTAACTTGATCGCAACCGAGGCCGACATTCATTTCGATCTATCGAAAGACTTATTGCTGAAATGCATTCTAGCAAAACATGATAAAGAGCATCATACGTTAATTATCGTGCAACACCATATAACATCAGATGGTCGGTCTGCCGATATTTTTGTTGCAGAATTAGGAGAGTTGTATCGCGCTAAGGTGACAGGTACATCTCCACAATTACCAGAGTTAACTCTCCAATATGCTGACTTCGCTCATTGGCAAAAGCACCCTGCTAACATTCAAGCTATGCCTAGTTTGCTAGAGTATTGGGACAAACAACTTGAAGGATTACCACAAGTTCACAGTTTAAATTTGTGTTATAAACGGCCAATACAAAGAACTTTTGAGGGAAGGTCTTTAGATCAGCCCTTCGAACATACAGTATATAAAGGTGTAAAGGACATTTGTTCAGCTTTTAATGTTACCCCCTTTATGTTGTTAAACTCGGTGTTTGCAGCGTTAATAGCAAGGTATAGTAATCATCAGGACATTGCTATTGGTACACCTGTTTCTGGCAGAAACTTGCAATGTCAAAATATGATAGGACTCTTTGTGAACAGCGTAGTACAAAGATTCAAAGTAGACTTAAAGGAACCTTTTACGCAATTTTTAGCGCATAGTCGAGCTATGATGAGTGAGGCGTTGAGCCACGCTGATGCACCATTTGAAAAGGTTGTTGAGCGAGTCAATCCAGAGCGAAGTAGTAGTCATGAGCCATTATTTCAAATTCAATTTTCTTATGAGAATATCGATGGAAGAACGCTTAAATTACCAGGGTTGCAAATTCAACCCTTAAATATCAAGGCGAAAGTAAGTCGATTTGATTTAGAGTTAGCGATTGTTGAGAAGGAAGGTGAATTTCACGCAGTTTGGACTTATAACAAAAATTTATTTCAACACGATAGAATCGTTTCGTTATCTCAACATTACAAAAATATAATTGAAGCCATCATTGCAAACCCTGAGTTACCAATAGAATCTTATCCTTTGATGAATGATGCACAAACCTTAGCATTGCAGGAAAAGACAAAGCCAGAACAAAGCTTTATTAGTGATTGCGATAGTGACAAAACACTCCATGAACTATTTATTGACTCTGTGATTCGAACGCCAGAGGCTATTGCAGTGTGTGATGAACAAGGGGAGATTAGCTACCGTTCGCTATTTGACTCAGCAGCTAGCTTGGCTAAGATAATAAAACCAAAGATTACGGCAGAAGAGCTTGTTGCTGTTCGATTGCCAAAAGGCCGTGGACAAGCGATCGCAACACTCGCTGTTGTTATGGCTGGTGGGGCGTATTTACCCGTAGAGGTTGACTGGCCCTGTGCTCGCTGTGAAGGCATATTTGAACAAGCACAGTGCCGCATACTTATAGGGCAGGAAGCATCGGGCCAATTAGCGCATATAAAGGAATTCATTGATATAGATAAGCTTGTCGTTGTGCCAGAGGAACCTTCAAAATGGCAAAATGATGTTCAGTCAAAACGCTTGGCTTATGTTATTTTTACTTCAGGGTCTACAGGAAAACCGAAAGGTGTGGCAATAGAGCATAGGATGGCTGTAAACACCATTCTTGACATTAACGCCCGTTTTGCCGTTACTAATCATGATAGTGTGTTGGTTGTCTCTGCATTAAGCTTTGATCTTTCAGTTTACGATATTTTTGGCTTACTCGCCTGTGGCGGCCGGGTTGTATTTCCGCAACAAGATCAAGCGAAAGAGCCTGCCCACTGGTTAGCATGTGTAGAAAAGTTCGGCATCAGTATTTGGGATACGGTACCAGTATCTGCTGGTATGCTCGTCGACCAATTGGTATACCAAAATCGAAAGAGCACAGCGTCTTTGCGCCATATTTTAATGAGTGGTGACTGGGTTCCACCTACACTACCTCCTATGCTTAAAGAGCATTTTCCAGGTGTACGTACTCATAGCTTGGGGGGGGCGACAGAAGGGTCTATTTGGTCAATTCACTATGATATTCATGAAGATACCACTCAATGGTCTAGTATCCCTTATGGTAAACCAATTACAAATCAAAGGTTTTTGATACTGAACGATGCACTAGTACCTTGTCCAATTGGTGTAGACGGAGAGCTATTCATAGCCGGTGAAGGCGTAGCGAGAGAATATTATAAGGCTGAACAACTCACGCGTGAGAGATTCATACACCATCCTGTGACTAATCAGCGGTTATATCGTACGGGTGATATTGGTCGTTATCGTGATGATGGCAACATCATTTTTGTTGGCCGTGTAGATCAACAGGTAAAAGTTAGAGGATATCGCATTGAGCTGGGCGAGATAGAAGTTCAATTAAATAAAATTACAGCAGTAGAAAAAGCGATTGTTAGAATTGTTGGTGAAGGAAGCCAGTCACGTATTACCGCTTACATACAACCTAATATTGGTGACATGGTTTGGATTGAGAAATCAGATGAACGAGATTTCTTTGAGCAAATAAAAGCGGTTTTAGCTACTACATTGGCAGATTACATGTTGCCGTCAATTTTCGTAACTGTCATGAAGTTTCCTTTAACGGCCAATGGAAAAGTTGACTTTAAAGCACTGCCTCAAGCAGAAGAAGTTACAGATAAACCAATCGTTTTACCTAAAACACCCCTACAAACAACAATGTGTAAAGTATTCTGTTCTGCCCTGCAAATAGACACGATAAGTATAGACGACGATTTTTTTGCAAAAGGAGGACACTCTTTACTCGCTAGTAAAATTGTGAATGAGTTATGTGCCCAGATAGGACTTCAGATTCCACTTCGAGTGCTATTTGAAAACCCGACAATTGAGCAATTTAGTAAACATGTTGCTACTCTCAACAAAGAAGCTAACGTGAACCAGCTGATTCAACCTGATACTAACCCGGTTAAAACGCCGTCATTTGCTCAAGCTCGAATGTGGTTTGATGAAAGGTTAGAAGGCAATTCATGCAAGTATAATATGGCGGCGGCATTTGAATTTGAAGGTGACTTAGATGTATTAAGGTTATCAAAAGCGTTTAATACAGTCGTTGAGCGAAGGGATGTATTAAGGAGTCGGTTTTTTCTTGTAGATGGCGAATTAAAAGTAGATTTTCATGACGATTCTACGTGCGAGTTTACCCAAGAAGATATCTCTCATTTTGATACATCAATTCAGCAAGATAGACTAAAAGCCATTTCTCGAGCGCATGTAATGACGCCTTTTGATTTGGCAAAAGATATATTGCTTAAAGTTAAAGTCGTTAAATTGAGTGAAGGTCGTCATTTGCTATTGGTATGCGTCCACCATATCGCTGCGGATGGGCTTTCTGTAGAGATACTTACCAATGAGGTTATTGGCTGTTATAAGAATAATGAAGAGGAAGTTAACACGTCTGCAATTAGCTACTACGATTACGCTCGGTGGCAACGAGAGCAATTGACAGAAGAAAAAATTAACAGGCATATTGACTTTTGGCGTGGTTATTTGTCGCAAGCTCCAAAAGTCCATGGCTTACCATTAAAAAATAGTCGTCCAGCACATCAAACTTTTGCTGCGACCTCTAAATATTTCCGCATTGAAGAAAACGTGTATCAAACATTGAAGTCTTATTGTGTGAAACAAAAGGTGACATTGTTTAGCGTATTGCAAACATCATTTGCAGTATTGCTGTCTAGCTATAGCCAAGATAGAAGTATCGTAATTGGCACACCTTTTAATGGCAGAGAACAGCAACAATTAACCGATATCGTTGGCTTGTTTTTAAACCTGATCCCAATTCATACACACTTTGAATTAGAGCAAACATTTAATGAGCTATTAAAGATTAATGGTCAAGGAATATTGTCAGCTTTTGAGCATAACCAACTGCCATTTGAGCATATTGTGGAAGCGTTAGATGTGAAGCCCAGCTTGAGCCATAATGCGTTGTGCCAAATAAAGTTTGTGCTGCAAAACTATCAGACTGGTGAGCTAAACGTGCCGGATATGAAAATAATGGCAAAACAGCTAGACAATGAGGTTACTCGGTTCGATCTAGACTTGACTGCAATGGAAGATGCAGATGGTATCTCATTAGAGTGGACATTTAAGGATGAATTATTCAGTCCAGCTTTAATAGAGAAAATGGCTCTCGGGTACAATCAGTTGCTTGAAAACATATGCCGTGATCCAGATGTAGCAATTCAGCAGCTTCTACCTAACGAAAACTCGTTTTTGATTGACGGTAATGAAAACAATATAGACAGAGAAAAAACCGTCATAGAGCTATTTAGTGATGTGTTGAAACACTCAGAACATAAAATAGCGATTACTGATGAACTTGGCGAGTATAGTTATTTACAGGTGCATAACCGAGCAATAAGACTTGCTGCAGCCTTAGAGCAAATGGAAGTTGGAGCTAATTGTACCGTTGCGATTTTAAGTACTAGGAAAGCACATTTATTAGTAAGTATGTTAGGCATCATGATGAGTGGTGCGAGTTACATTCCTATTGAACCAAGCTTAAATCAAAACCGAATCGAAGCTATTTTGATTGATGCGGATGTTGATGTGGTATTGGTTGAGGAGTCATTTGCTGAGCAGAATGCGTTATCAAGTGTCGATTATTTTACACTTGATGATTGTTTTTCTGAGGGCTGGTTTGAAGAATATGCTCAAGATAGCATAGATGTAGCGTTTCCTAATCCAAATGATACTGCATATATTGTTTATACATCAGGATCAACAGGAACCCCAAAAGGTGTGGAAATTTCACATAGGGCGCTCACAGATTATTGTGTATATGCCCGAGAAAACTATTACAAAGACTGTTCAATAGGTAGTTTTGTCGTTACTTCTCATGGTTTTGATATTTCTGTGCCATCACTGTTACTCCCCTTACTCTGTGGTGATCAGGTGATACTGTCGACACCAAATAAAGAAATAGAGCAGTTGGCAGAATATGTATCAAACCCTTCGAATAGTCCTGTATTGGTAAGAATGACGCCTATGCATGTAGTAGCACTAAACATGCTCTTGGAAAATAAAGAGGTTAACGAAACTCCCCATGTGTTTGTAATAGGGGGCGAGCAGCTATACTTTGAAATGGTCAACAAATTAAAACATAGGCTACGTAAAGCTAAAATCTATAATCATTACGGCCCAAGTGAATCAACGGTTGGTTGTCTGATATACCCACTAGTTGGGGAGAACACGATTTCTAGTGGCCCTGTGCCTATCGGTAGACCGATGGAAAATACCTCCGTATTAGTTTTAGACCACAAAGGGCGAGAAGTACCTTTTGGTGGTAAAGGTGAATTATGGGTGAGTGGGCCTTGTTTGGCAAAGGGGTATGTTAATCAGCCTGAGTTAACTGCAGACAAATTTTCTTATCGTGATCAAGTAAGGTATTACAAGACAGGAGATCTCGTTTCAGTGAATGAAAGTGGTCAACTTGTCTTTATCTCACGCATTGATAACCAAGTCAGTATAGATGGTTTTCGAATAGAGTTGAACGATATCCGTTCTAATATTATAGCTTGCGAAGTTGTTGATAATTGTGCTGTAAATACTGTCGAAGTAGAAGGTAGAACAAGAGTTGTAGCGTACGTTATATATAGCGACTCGGAGCAAACAGTAGAGCAATTGGAACAGCACCTCTTATTAGAGTTAAAGAACCGGTTACCTAAATACATGATGCCTTGGGCTATTGTTCAAGTGGAAAGCATTGCTACAAATCAGAATGGTAAAATTGATTTTGATGCTTTACCGCTACCAAAGGAAGAGCAAAAACCTCGTGAGGTGGTAGAGCCTAAAACTGAGTTAGAAACTTTACTTTGCCATATTTTTACTAAGGTTCTTGGACGAACAATAATTAGTATTGAGGATAACTTTTTTAATTTAGGCGGTGATTCAATCTCAGCAATACAAGCTGTTGCAGAAGGACAGAAAAAAGGTGTCAAATTCTCTCTACAAACACTATTTGACTATCCAACAGTTAAAGAACTATCAACTATGGTAGAAGAACCAGATAAACTGCAACCTAATCAAAAGAGTGAAGGGGAAAGTCTGTTGTTGCCTATGCAGCAGCAATTTTTTAACAGAAAGTTAGTTAATGAACATCACTACAACCAATCTATTTTATTAACTGTACCAGAGTCTTTAAACCTAAAAGTATTGAGACAGATGTTTGAATGTTTGGTCAATACCCATGACTCACTGAGACAGTATAGTGTTGATGATAAAATGTACTTTGAACCAAACGAGGGCGAACTGTTAGATAAAGCGATAAGTTATTCCTCGATGAAGAATATGAAAGCGGAAATTGATGCACTTCAATCAAGTTTTGATTTAAGCCAGCCTCCGTTGTTTAAAGTTTGTCTTTTTGAAGATAATGGGCAGCCGGAAAGGTTGTTTATTGTTCTCCATCATTTGTTAGTAGATGGTATGTCGTGGCGCTTAATGTTGGACGATCTGAATTGCTTGTTTGAACAAATTGAGCAAAACTCTTCTTTAGAGCTTATACCACAAACGCTCTCTTTAAAACAGTGGAGTGAACATGTTGAGCGATATAGCCAATCCATTGAATTTGAAAAAGAGTCTAGTTACTGGCATAGTCAACTTGCTAAAAAGGTCGACAATTGGCCTCATCGTATCGTAAATTTCGATGCTAATACGCAAAATGAACTGATCTCGCTTCAGTTTGAGCTGGATGAAATAATGAGTAATGAGCTTGTAAGTGCTGCTAACACAGCTTATAGAACAGGCACGCAAGAATTACTGCTTTCTGGAGTAATACTCGCATTAAATTTATGGACAGAAAATAATCGTTTTATTACCTATTTAGAAGGCCATGGTAGAGAAACATTGGATGAGGTAACTCCAAGTCGATTAATGGGATGGTTAACGACCTACTACCCTGTGCACATTGATATATCTCAATGCACTAATACAGGGGAGGTGATCAAGGTAGTCAAAGAAAGTATGCGCGTTGTACCTTCCAATGGACTTGGCTTTGGGTTGTTAAATAAACAGGGTTCTGTGATTCAAAATCAAGAATTGGCTGTTGAATTCAATTATCTTGGTCAATTTGATGCGACATTTTCTGATAATAGTGCCTTTGGCGTTGCTCAAGAAAACCGAGGTAATGAGCGTTGTCCTATGCAACAGCAAAGAAACGGTATCTATATAAATGCGGTTTTAATTGATGGTACGTTGAAGTTTTATTTGTCGATTGACACAGCGAAGGTAAATAAATCGTCAGCTTTTGATTTGTTGGCGCTTATGCGTACTCAAGTTGAGCTTATCGCTACACACTGTTTGATGGTGCTAGAGCTTATTGATAACGAACCTGAAAATTCTGCACGGTTGGATAACCATTCAATGGCAAATTCTACAGAAGAAGAACAAAATATTGAGGAATTTACAATTTGAATACGTTCAATCTGTTAAGAGAGCTAAGAGCAAATGGCGTTAAAATTTTTCTTGAGAGAGAGAATATTCGCATTGGTGCTGCTAAAGGCAAAATATCTCAGCAACAACTTGAGTTGCTAAAGCAAAACAAATCTGAGCTAATAAGTTTATTAAAAGAAGAGCAACGGTTGCTTGCAGAACAAAAGAATATTCAAACTTTAACGGTTTCTGACTTCCCGCTTGCAACTGTCACTTCAAGTCAGCTTAGTGCATGGCAAGAGAAGTATGAAATCGAAGATATATATGCTGCAACCTCTATGCAAGCTGGGATGATCTTTCATAGTCTAAAAGACAAAGGGGCCTCTCTGTATGTTAACCAACTTTGGTGTCGACTTGATAAGTCTATAGATTTAGATGACATGAAATTGGCTTGGGAGTTCCTTTTACAGCAACACTCGATATTTCGTACAGCTTTTGTTGGTCAAGAATCGCAGTTGCAGCAATTAGTTTGCAAATCGTCCGATATTCCATGGAGTAACTACGATCACACACATTTGAGTGAGGCTGAGCATGAGCTACAATTTCAACAGTTTTTGGAAAATGATCAGTTAGTAGAGTTTGATTTTGAACATCCTCCTTTATTAAGGGTTGCGACGTTTAATTTAGCTGATGGTAGTCACCGAATGGTATGGACATACCATCATGCGTTAGTGGACGGCTGGTGTTCTAACTTGGTATTGCAAGGCTTGATTGAAAATTACAAGACAATACAACAAGGGAAGTCTCCGAGAAAGGTTGCGTTAGAGAGTGATTACAAGCGCTATATTCATTGGTTATCCAAGCAAGATCACAAAGAAACTTCAAGTTATTGGCGCAATAAATTACAGCCGCTCAATCACTTAGTTTTATTAGCTGACCAAGATCAGGGGGGGGCTCCGAGGTTTAACGCATGTAAGATTAATCTATCAGAACGTCTAACTGAACAATTAAACCAGTGTTGTCGTAATCAAAGTATTACACTAAACAGTTTAGTGATGGGCGCTTGGGCATTATTAGTTCACAAAGAAAGTAATAGTAACATAATCAGTTTTGGTGCTACGGTAGCTGGTAGGCCTGCGACGTTAAGAAATGTTGAAAAGACAATTGGATTATTCATAAATAGTATTCCTGTTGTTAGCCAGTTCACAGGAGAGGGCTCGTTAGTAGACTGGTGTAAAAGTATTCAAGATTATCTTGTCCAAAGCAATGAACATAGTTACTACCCTCTGACAGAAATTCAAAAACAAGCGCCTATTAATGGCAAATTATTTGAGTCTTTAGTTGTTTTCGAAAACTACCTAGTAGAAAAAAATGACTCAGATGAAACACCCTTTGTTCAAGATGTTGGTCACAAAAACCAAACAAGTCAGCCCTTAGCGTTAGTTGTATTACCTGCTGTTTCACTTGGCTTTCATTTAGGTTATCAGCAGCAATTATTTTCAGATAAAAAAGCTAAGCACTTATTGGACGAGCTTCAAAGTATATTGGAAGTTTTTGCTCACTCTGAGCCTAAGGCATCCATTAGTCAGATGTTGAATTCATTGGGCGTAGCGAATAGAGAAACGGTAACTGTATTGGAAGGAAGGGATAGGGAAGAGGTATTACACCGCTGGAATGATACACAGCTTGATTACCCTAAAGACTTACTTTTGCATCAATTGTTTGAGTCCCAAGTTAGTAAATCACCTGATAGAGTCGCGTTAACTTTCAAAGGCAGTAGCCTGACTTATGCTGAGCTTAATGATAAAGCTAATCAAGCGGCTAAATTACTTAGACGAAACTATTTTGAGAAATATAGTCACGATATGCCTGCGGAAACCTTAGTTGGTTTATATTTTGAACGTGGTTTTGAAATGGTGGTGGGGATCTTAGCCTGCTTAAAAGCTGGTGCTACCTATGTGCCCATCTCTCCCGACTTTCCTCCTGCAAGAACGCAGTACATAGTGGACGATACAAATACTTCATTTATTCTGTCGCAATCTTCGCTCATACCTAAACTAGATATTGAATTATCAGATATGATAAATGGTCCTGATTTAATTGAATTAGATCTAGTAATGAGTAGTGCTGATGAATCAATAGCACCTTTTGTTAGTGATGCCAGTTCCTGTAATCTCGCATACGTAATTTACACTTCAGGTACTACAGGAAACCCTAAAGGTGTAATGATTGAGCATTGCAATGCCGTACACCTTGTTTATGCTCAACAACTAGCTTTTCATGCGTCCGAATGTCAGCGTTCATTACTGTTCGCAAGCTATACCTTTGACGCGTCTGTATCAGAGCTGTTTATTGGGCTAAGCAATGGTCATGAGGTGTTTATTTGTAGTGATGAAGATCGCGAAGCCGATAACTTAAGAAAGTTAATTCAGAATAACAATATTGACTTAGCAACCATACCACCTGCATTGCTACAAATTATGGCAGAACAGGGGGGGTTAGCATTAAAAGTCCTCGTATCAGCCGGTGAAACTCCAGCTAAAGGTGTCCTAGAAACGTTTCGTAAGAATTCATGCGTCATTAATGCTTATGGTCCAACGGAATCAACTGTTTGTGCGAGTACTCATAAATATCAGTGTGAAGTGGATGACGCACTTATTGGGTTGCCAATTCGAAATGTCTTACTTTATGTTCTAGATGAACAATTACAGCCAGTGCCCAATGGTACGCAAGGTGAATTGTACATAGGGGGAGCAGGACTGGCTCGAGGGTATTTAAATCGAGCAGAGCTCACGGCGGAGCGCTTTATTGACAACCCGTTTGTAGACGATGCGGCAAGGGCATTGGGCTATACCCGGTTATATAAAACGGGGGATGTGGTACGTCGTCGAGAGGACGGCAATATAGAGTATTTAGGGCGTAATGATTTCCAAGTAAAGATCCGCGGCTATCGCATAGAGTTAGGTGAGATAGAAGCGGTGTTGTGTGAGGAGACATCAGTACGTCAAGCAGCTGTGATAGACCGAGCCAGAGATGATGGTAGTGTGTATTTAGTGGCATATGTGGTGATGCAAGAAGGGCAGACGTGTGACTCGACACACTTAGTGTCGCAGTTAGGCGCAAAACTGCCAGAGTATATGATACCGAGCCACATAGTCACGTTAAGCACACTACCGCTGACGTTAAACGGCAAGTTAGATAGACGCGCATTACCGGCCCCGGAGATAGACAGCGAAGAGTTTGTGGCGCCTCGTAATGAGACAGAGCAAGCATTGTGTCAGGTGTGGCAAGATGTGTTGGGGTTAGCGCAGGTGGGCATAGAGGATAACTTCTTCCGCTTGGGTGGGGACTCCATTGTATGTATACAGTTGGTATCACGTCTGCGTCAGGCTGGTTATGTTTGTCAGGTAAAAGACATCTTTAATGCCCCAACCGTTGCGCAGTTGTCTTGTTTATTAGCAGACAACATGCTGAACGGAGTTGCTCAGGTTGAAGCTGAGCAAGGCGAGTTGGTTGGGACATTTGATTTATTACCCATTCAGCAATGGTTTTTTGATAAGGCATTACCAGCACCTCATCATTGGAATCAAGCCTTTATGGTACGTCTTCCTAGCACAGTAAGCCCCCAAGCATTGCAAGCTGGGCTCGAAGCACTAGTTGCGAGACACGATATGTTGCGCTGTCGATTTATCGATAATAAACAACAGTATTATGGGATGGATGAGGTAAACACCGAGCTGTTAACATTAGACGTTAGTAACTTAGATGAGGCGCAGTTACACCAGCAACTTACAGCTTTTCAGTCCGAGTTTGATTACCAGTTTGGGCCATTATGGTGTGCTGTACACTTAACGGGCTATGACGATGGAAGTGCTCGATTGTTTATGGCGTTACACCATCTGATTGTGGATGCTGTTTCTTGGCGTATTTTAGTAGATGACTTGAGCATGATTATGCAAGGGCATACACTGCCAGATAAAACAAGTAGTTATCGCCAGTGGGTTCATGCATTAAAGGCATTAGAACCAGATACAGAAGAAATACGGTATTGGCAGGGGGTTATGGCAACCCCTTGCAGTTTGCCAACTGCTGAAGAAACAATCATGGTTGATGTATTACAACAGTCTTCAGAAGTAACAGCGCATCTATTACGAGATACTAACGAAGGTTTTAATACCGAGATTAATGATGTGTTGTTGAGCGCTATGGTATTAGCGTTAAGTGAAACACTGGGTGAGCAAGCGTATACGCTAGGATTAGAAGGACACGGTAGAGAGCCAATGGACGAAACATTGGACTTATCGCGTACTATAGGTTGGTTTACCACACTGTATCCAGTGCGTTTGTTAGGACAAGAAACCGTTGCGGATACGTTAATTGCAACGAAGGAAACATTACGTCAGGTGCCAAATAAAGGATTAGGGTTTGGTGCGCTGCGTAACAAAGGTGAACTTGGGGGAGCCTTGCCAACTATCATGTTTAACTACCTCGGCCAATTTGGAGATGGCTCAGGACAAGTTGAAGATTGGTCTTTGGTAGGAGAAGATGTGGGCATGACTAGCGCTGCAGGCAACGAAGACAGTGTACTGTTGAGTGTTACTGGCGCGATATATGAGGGACGCTTGCGCTTTAAAGTGGTAAGTCGACTATCTGAGTTAGTGCATCACAACTTTAATGAGGCGTTTACATCAGCGTTAGCAGCGGTTGTGGCAGCAGGGTGTGCGCAAGCCAAGCTAGGGGGGCGTAAAACGCCGAGTGATTACGGGGTTCCGACATTGTCAGCTGCTCGTTTGCAGTATTTACAAAAGACGCATGACATTGAAGCCTTATACCCTGCCAGCAGCTTACAGCAGGGCTTTATCTACTATCACCTGAATGAGCCAGACGACGATGCGTATAGAGTCCAAGTATTATTAGATTATCATTGTGCTTTGAATATTGCGCACTACCGTCAAGCATGGCAAATGGCGTCACTGCGTTTCCCCAGTTTACGCGTATGCTTTGATTGGCAAGATACCCTAGTACAAATAGTGACTTCAGGGGTTAGCCTAACCGACGAGCACTTTAGTGTGGTTGACATTAGTCAATTGGCGTCAGATGTACAGGAGCAAGAAATCGAGCGGTTGCAGCAAGAGGCACGGATGATTGGCTTTGACTTGAGTCGTCCGGGACTGGTTAGGTTAACCATCGTTAAACGAAGCGATACCTTGTACACGGTGATTAAAACAGAGCATCACAGTATTTCGGATGGCTGGAGTGGGCCGGTACTGGGGCAAGCGGTACACGAATATTATGAAGCATTGCAAGCAGGTCTCACGTGTGAGATAAAACCAGATCAGGCTTACTTAAATGCACAGGCTTACCAAATGAGCCGTCAGGCGCAAAGTGAAGCATTTTGGCAAGCACAAAAGCAGCAGTATGGTGAAGCAAATGATCTAAGAGGCTTGTTTGATAGTTCAGTTGAACTGGCGGATAGCCACCTTAATACGGCTCCTAAAGAGCAGGCCCTGGAGCTAACAGGGAATGCATTAGCTCAGTTGAAGAACATGTGTCGGGAAAGCGGGACGACGGTGAATGTTGCGTTGCAGTTTGCTTGGCACTACTTACTTCACGGCTATACCCAAGATAATCAAACATTAGTGGGGACAACAGTATCAGGTCGTGATTTACCGATTGAGGGTATTGAGTCGAGTGTCGGTTTATACATCAATACGTTACCACTTTCGGTGTCGTGGGATGAACAGCAGAGCGTTGAAGGCGTTTTACAATCAATTCAGCAAAGTATCGCGATGTTGAACAGTCATAGTGCGATATCGTTGGCGAAGTTACAGGAAGGGGGTCATCGCTTATTCCATAGCTTAGTCGTATTTGAAAACTACCCAAGAACGGCCTTAGAGGGGGCGGAAGGGATCATCAATCAGGTTCATTTTAGAAAATCAGTGGAGAAAATGGACTATCCGCTCACATTACGTGCGTTTGAGCGTGATGAGAGCCTAGTGATGGCCTTGTGTTACAACGGAGATTGGCTAAGCAACAAGCAAGCAACGCGTTTATTGTCTCAGGTGATGCGTATTCTCACGCAATTACCTCAGGTGGAGAGGTTATCTCAGTTATGTCTATTGGATGAGCAAGAGCGCACTGCGACCTTATTAGAAGGTAACGATACACAAGCGACTTATCCCATTCATGGTACTCTGGTGAGCGAGTTTGAACGACAAGTATTAGCAAGCCCAGAGCATATCGCTTTAGAGATGGGTGGGGTCCAATTGAGTTATCAGCAACTTGATGCGCAGGCGAATCAGCTTGCACGAGAGTTGCGTGATAGGTATCAGCAGCGCCATAGGCAAGCGATGCCAGCGAATACCTTGATTGGTCTGTATATGGACAGAAGCGTCGAAATGATGGTTGCGGTGTTAGCTGTGCTGAAAGCAGGGGGGGCATATGTGCCAATTTCACCAGAATTTCCAGCAGAGCGAACGGCCTTTATCCTAAAAGATACGGGGTGTCCGTTTGTCTTAACGCATGCGGCGGGTACTGAAGCTTTGCAAGGCGGATTAGCAGAGCAAGAGTGCGCAGCAGAATGGTTAGCCGTTGAACAAGTGATGAAGCATACTGTGGCCAGCGATACAGCACTGCCGTTGAAAGCAGGGCCAGAAGATCTAGCATATGTTATTTATACCTCAGGAACGACAGGGCAGCCGAAAGGGGTAATGATAGCGCATCGTGCAATAGTTAATCGTATCAACTGGATGCAAAAGCGCTACCCGTTAAGTAGTGAAGACAAAGTATTACAAAAGACGCCTTACATTTTTGATGTATCAGTATGGGAGTTATTTTGGGCGCACTGGGCGGGCGCCTCGTTGGTGATGGCAGCACCTGATGTGCATAGACAGCCAGAAGCCTTGCATACATTGATAGAAGAGGCAGGAGTGACAACATTACACTTCGTGCCTTCGATGTTAGCGGCATTTTGTGCAGAGATGTCGAGTGAAGGTAAGGTATTACCGCGCAGTGTTAAGCAAGTTTTTAGTAGTGGAGAGGCACTGCAGGTGAGTCATGTGGATGCTTTTTATGGTTTAGGGCAGCATGATGCGGTATTACACAATTTATATGGCCCAACGGAAGCGTCAGTGGATGTGAGTTATTTTGACACACGAGAAGCGTTTACGAGCCATGTACCGATAGGCAAAGCGATAGATAACACGCAACTCTATATCCTTAACAAACAATTACAGCCAGTGCCCAATGGTACGCAAGGTGAATTGTACATAGGGGGAGCAGGACTGGCTCGAGGGTATTTAAATCGAGCAGAGCTCACGGCGGAGCGCTTTATTGACAACCCGTTTGTAGACGATGCGGCAAGGGCATTGGGCTATACCCGGTTATATAAAACGGGGGATGTGGTACGTCGTCGAGAGGACGGCAATATAGAGTATTTAGGGCGTAATGATTTCCAAGTAAAGATCCGCGGCTATCGCATAGAGTTAGGTGAGATAGAAGCGGTGTTGTGTGAGGAGACATCAGTACGTCAAGCAGCTGTGATAGACCGAGCCAGAGATGATGGTAGTGTGTATTTAGTGGCATATGTGGTGATGCAAGAAGGGCAGACGTGTGACTCGACACACTTAGTGTCGCAGTTAGGCGCAAAACTGCCAGAGTATATGATACCGAGCCACATAGTCACGTTAAGCACACTACCGCTGACGTTAAACGGCAAGTTAGATAGACGCGCATTACCGGCCCCGGAGATAGACAGCGAAGAGTTTGTGGCGCCTCGTAATGAGACAGAGCAAGCATTGTGTCAGGTGTGGCAAGATGTGTTGGGGTTAGCGCAGGTGGGCATAGAGGATAACTTCTTCCGCTTGGGTGGGGACTCCATTGTATGTATACAGTTGGTATCACGTCTGCGTCAGGCTGGTTATGTTTGTCAGGTAAAAGACATCTTTAATGCCCCAACCGTTGCGCAGTTGTCTTGTTTATTAGCAGACAACATGCTGAACGGAGTTGCTCAGGTTGAAGCTGAGCAAGGCGAGTTGGTTGGGACATTTGATTTATTACCCATTCAGCAATGGTTTTTTGATAAGGCATTACCAGCACCTCATCATTGGAATCAAGCCTTTATGGTACGTCTTCCTAGCACAGTAAGCCCCCAAGCATTGCAAGCTGGGCTCGAAGCACTAGTTGCGAGACACGATATGTTGCGCTGTCGATTTATCGATAATAAACAACAGTATTATGGGATGGATGAGGTAAACACCGAGCTGTTAACATTAGACGTTAGTAACTTAGATGAGGCGCAGTTACACCAGCAACTTACAGCTTTTCAGTCTGAGTTTGATTACCAGTTTGGGCCATTATGGTGTGCTGTACACTTAACGGGCTATGACGATGGAAGTGCTCGATTGTTTATGGCGTTACACCATCTGATTGTGGATGCTGTTTCTTGGCGTATTTTAGTAGATGACTTGAGCATGATTATGCAAGGGCATACACTGCCAGATAAAACAAGTAGTTATCGCCAGTGGGTTCATGCATTAAAGGCATTAGAACCAGATACAGAAGAAATACGGTATTGGCAGGGGGTTATGGCAACCCCTTGCAGTTTGCCAACTGCTGAAGAAACAATCATGGTTGATGTATTACAACAGTCTTCAGAAGTAACAGCGCATCTATTACGAGATACTAACGAAGGTTTTAATACCGAGATTAATGATGTGTTGTTGAGCGCTATGGTATTAGCGTTAAGTGAAACACTGGGTGAGCAAGCGTATACGCTAGGATTAGAAGGACACGGTAGAGAGCCAATGGACGAAACATTGGACTTATCGCGTACTATAGGTTGGTTTACCACACTGTATCCAGTGCGTTTGTTAGGACAAGAAACCGTTGCGGATACGTTAATTGCAACGAAGGAAACATTACGTCAGGTGCCAAATAAAGGATTAGGGTTTGGTGCGCTGCGTAACAAAGGTGAACTTGGGGGAGCCTTGCCAACTATCATGTTTAACTACCTCGGCCAATTTGGAGATGGCTCAGGACAAGTTGAAGATTGGTCTTTGGTAGGAGAAGATGTGGGCATGACTAGCGCTGCAGGCAACGAAGACAGTGTACTGTTGAGTGTTACTGGCGCGATATATGAGGGACGCTTGCGCTTTAAAGTGGTAAGTCGACTATCTGAGTTAGTGCATCACAACTTTAATGAGGCGTTTACATCAGCGTTAGCAGCGGTTGTGGCAGCAGGGTGTGCGCAAGCCAAGCTAGGGGGGCGTAAAACGCCGAGTGATTACGGGGTTCCGACATTGTCAGCTGCTCGTTTGCAGTATTTACAAAAGACGCATGACATTGAAGCCTTATACCCTGCCAGCAGCTTACAGCAGGGCTTTATCTACTATCACCTGAATGAGCCAGACGACGATGCGTATAGAGTCCAAGTATTATTAGATTATCATTGTGCTTTGAATATTGCGCACTACCGTCAAGCATGGCAAATGGCGTCACTGCGTTTCCCCAGTTTACGCGTATGCTTTGATTGGCAAGATACCCTAGTACAAATAGTGACTTCAGGGGTTAGCCTAACCGACGAGCACTTTAGTGTGGTTGACATTAGTCAATTGGCGTCAGATGTACAGGAGCAAGAAATCGAGCGGTTGCAGCAAGAGGCACGGATGATTGGCTTTGACTTGAGTCGTCCGGGACTGGTTAGGTTAACCATCGTTAAACGAAGCGATACCTTGTACACGGTGATTAAAACAGAGCATCACAGTATTTCGGATGGCTGGAGTGGGCCGGTACTGGGGCAAGCGGTACACGAATATTATGAAGCATTGCAAGCAGGTCTCACGTGTGAGATAAAACCAGATCAGGCTTACTTAAATGCACAGGCTTACCAAATGAGCCGTCAGGCGCAAAGTGAAGCATTTTGGCAAGCACAAAAGCAGCAGTATGGTGAAGCAAATGATCTAAGAGGCTTGTTTGATAGTTCAGTTGAACTGGCGGATAGCCACCTTAATACGGCTCCTAAAGAGCAGGCCCTGGAGCTAACAGGGAATGCATTAGCTCAGTTGAAGAACATGTGTCGGGAAAGCGGGACGACGGTGAATGTTGCGTTGCAGTTTGCTTGGCACTACTTACTTCACGGCTATACCCAAGATAATCAAACATTAGTGGGGACAACAGTATCAGGTCGTGATTTACCGATTGAGGGTATTGAGTCGAGTGTCGGTTTATACATCAATACGTTACCACTTTCGGTGTCGTGGGATGAACAGCAGAGCGTTGAAGGCGTTTTACAATCAATTCAGCAAAGTATCGCGATGTTGAACAGTCATAGTGCGATATCGTTGGCGAAGTTACAGGAAGGGGGTCATCGCTTATTCCATAGCTTAGTCGTATTTGAAAACTACCCAAGAACGGCCTTAGAGGGGGCGGAAGGGATCATCAATCAGGTTCATTTTAGAAAATCAGTGGAGAAAATGGACTATCCGCTCACATTACGTGCGTTTGAGCGTGATGAGAGCCTAGTGATGGCCTTGTGTTACAACGGAGATTGGCTAAGCAACAAGCAAGCAACGCGTTTATTGTCTCAGGTGATGCGTATTCTCACGCAATTACCTCAGGTGGAGAGGTTATCTCAGTTATGTCTATTGGATGAGCAAGAGCGCACTGCGACCTTATTAGAAGGTAACGATACACAAGCGACTTATCCCATTCATGGTACTCTGGTGAGCGAGTTTGAACGACAAGTATTAGCAAGCCCAGAGCATATCGCTTTAGAGATGGGTGGGGTCCAATTGAGTTATCAGCAACTTGATGCGCAGGCGAATCAGCTTGCACGAGAGTTGCGTGATAGGTATCAGCAGCGCCATAGGCAAGCGATGCCAGCGAATACCTTGATTGGTCTGTATATGGACAGAAGCGTCGAAATGATGGTTGCGGTGTTAGCTGTGCTGAAAGCAGGGGGGGCATATGTGCCAATTTCACCAGAATTTCCAGCAGAGCGAACGGCCTTTATCCTAAAAGATACGGGGTGTCCGTTTGTCTTAACGCATGCGGCGGGTACTGAAGCTTTGCAAGGCGGATTAGCAGAGCAAGAGTGCGCAGCAGAATGGTTAGCCGTTGAACAAGTGATGAAGCATACTGTGGCCAGCGATACAGCACTGCCGTTGAAAGCAGGGCCAGAAGATCTAGCATATGTTATTTATACCTCAGGAACGACAGGGCAGCCGAAAGGGGTAATGATAGCGCATCGTGCAATAGTTAATCGTATCAACTGGATGCAAAAGCGCTACCCGTTAAGTAGTGAAGACAAAGTATTACAAAAGACGCCTTACATTTTTGATGTATCAGTATGGGAGTTATTTTGGGCGCACTGGGCGGGCGCCTCGTTGGTGATGGCAGCACCTGATGTGCATAGACAGCCAGAAGCCTTGCATACATTGATAGAAGAGGCAGGAGTGACAACATTACACTTCGTGCCTTCGATGTTAGCGGCATTTTGTGCAGAGATGTCGAGTGAAGGTAAGGTATTACCGCGCAGTGTTAAGCAAGTTTTTAGTAGTGGAGAGGCACTGCAGGTGAGTCATGTGGATGCTTTTTATGGTTTAGGGCAGCATGATGCGGTATTACACAATTTATATGGCCCAACGGAAGCGTCAGTGGATGTGAGTTATTTTGACACACGAGAAGCGTTTACGAGCCATGTACCGATAGGCAAAGCGATAGATAACACGCAACTCTATATCCTTAACAAACAATTACAGCCAGTGCCCAATGGTACGCAAGGTGAATTGTACATAGGGGGCGCAGGACTGGCTCGAGGGTATTTAAATCGTGCAGAGCTCACGGCGGAGCGCTTTATTGACAACCCGTTTGTAGATGATGCGGCAAGGGCATTGGGCTATACCCGGTTATATAAAACGGGGGATGTGGTACGTCGTCGAGAGGACGGCAATATAGAGTATTTAGGGCGTAACGATTTCCAAGTAAAGATCCGCGGCTATCGCATAGAGTTAGGTGAGATAGAAGCGGTGTTGTGTGAGGAGGGAACAGTACGTCAAGCAGCCGTGATAGACCGAGCCAGAGATGATGGTAGTGTGTATTTAGTGGCATATGTGGTGATGCAAGAAGGGCAGACGTGTGACTCGACACACTTAGTGTCGCAGTTAGGCGCAAAACTGCCAGAGTATATGATACCGAGCCACATAGTCACGTTAAGCGCACTACCGCTGACGTTAAACGGCAAGTTAGATAGGCGCGCATTGCCGGCCCCGGAGATAGACAGCGAAGAGTTTGTGGCGCCTCGTAATGAGACAGAGCAAGCATTGTGTCAGGTGTGGCAAGATGTGTTGGGGTTAGCGCAGGTGGGCATAGAGGATAACCTCTTCCGCTTGGGTGGGGACTCTATTGTATGTATACAGTTGGTATCACGTCTGCGTCAGGCTGGTTATGTTTGTCAGGTAAAAGACATCTTTAATGCCCCAACCGTTGCGCAGTTGTCATTAATACTGCAACACACTGAGAGTATCGCATTATTAGAGCAAGCACCCGTTGAAGGGCGCACTCCATTGTTACCTGTACAGAGGATGTTTTTTGATGAAAACCGTAAAAACCCTCATCATTTTAATCAGTCATTATTATTGAATGTTAAAAATGGCATGTCTGAAAGTGATCTACATCAGATAGTTGAAGCGATACTAACAAGGCATGATGTTTTTAGAATGCGTTTTAAAGACCTTGAGTCTGGGACAAACTTCTATCAAGAGCTAGATTCTGCAATGGTTTGTAATTCGGTAGAAATGATAGAGCTGTCCTCGTATGAATACATCGTATCGACATGTGAGCAGATGCAACGGTCTTTGGATTTACAGCAAGGACCATTATTTAAGGTGGTTTGTATCAAATTACCTGATGGTAAGCAGAAGTTACTAATCCTAGCGCATCATTTGGTGATAGACGGTGTGTCTTGGAGGATTTTACTTAGAGACCTCCAAGTGGCAGTCGAACAAATAAAGAATGGCAGTGCACCGAAACTAGCGGCGAAGACAAGCTCCTATAAAAACTGGTCTCAATTTATAAAGCATTTTACAAAAGAAAAAGGGTTCTCAAGTGACCAGGAATATTGGCTCGATAAATTATCTGAATACGCTTGCGTTTCAAAAAGTAATCGGATATATATTGAAAATAGTTATACAAAACAAGTTCGTCAAAGCACATTTACCTTAAAGCCGTTGATTACCTCTCGACTTTTAGGATCTGCCAATGATGCCTTTCGTACTCGTCCAGAAGAATTGATGCTAGCCTCATTATTTAGAGCTTGTAATCAAGGTTTAGGCTTGGATGCAGTTCAGATCAATTTGGAAGGTCATGGGCGTGAAATGTTATCTAAAGATTTGGATGTATCAGAAACAATAGGCTGGTTTACGACTTTCTATCCTTTGATATTGATTAATTCCGAATTAGATAATGTTGAAAGCTGGGTCAAGTATACAAAAGAAACGATTCGCAACGTTCCTAACAAGGGATTAAGTTTTGGGGCGTTATCTTATTTTTCACCAGAAGAAGATGTCAGAGAAAAATTACAAGGCCAAGTTGATAGATCTATTGTATTTAACTATTTGGGGCAGTTCGATAACGTGTTATCGGATCTGGATAGTTCATTTTCCATAGCATCAGAGTCAAGAGGCCAAGAGACATTAGAGCATGACACGAGTAGAAGCGTTATTTTTAATGCTCGTATTGTAAGTAAACAGTTCGAGGTAACTGCAATCGTATTTTCATCTGATGAGGATGCGAACAAAGTGGAATTACTTTTGACTTATTTTCAGCAAGCGTTATTAGAAGTTGTTGATTTTTGCGAAGAAGTAAATCAACGCAACGATCTTAAGAATAAAATTAAAAACCTAGATTTATTAGAGTTAGAAAGTAGCGACTCAGCTTCCTTAATAAAATTAGAAGAGATTATAGGATTGGAAATATAATGTTAAACAATTTGTTGCAAACTTTACATGAACGGAATATCAAACTTCAAGTTCTAGAAGGTAAACTTAAAGTATTTGATGTCGATGGTAACTTAGATAACACAATACTTTCTGAACTAAGGACTTATAAGGAAGACTTACTCGCTATTTTCAGCCAAAGTAAGGGGTTTACACCAAGTGATTTTCCATTCGCAAATTTAACTCAAGAACAACTAGACGCAATAGAGAAAAATTACACCGAAGTAGAAAATATTTATCCAGCAGTACCCATGCAGCAGGGGATGTTATTCCATGGGTTTGAAGATGGAACTGGTGAGTCTTATACCAGCCAAACTGTATATAAGTTGTTTGGTAATTTGGACGACATACAATTTCAAAAAGCTTGGCAAATGGTAGCGCAGCGGCATGATACTTTTCGAACTTGTTTTGTAGGATTTGAAACTCATACTATTAATCAAGTTGTTCTGGAAAAAGCCAATATTCCTTTTAACACACTAGAGTGGAAAGATTTAGATAGAGATGAATTTCAGAGAAAATTGAATGAGTTTAAAAAAGCAGACAAAAATAAAGGTTTCGATTTTGCCGTAGCTCCTCTCATGCGATTGACAAAAGTCATGGGGAGAGACGATGAATTTTATTTGGTTTGGACAAGACACCACTCCTTGTTAGATGGTTGGTGCCAAAGTATTGTCTTTAAAGAAGTGATGCAATGTTATGATCATTTAACTATTGGTTCACCTCTTCAACTTACCGATACACCGCCTTATCAGAGCTATATTGAATGGTTTGTTGAGCAAGACCAAACGAAAGCGAAAACATATTGGCAAGATTACCTACAAGGTTTTAGTTACCCCACACCACTCGTTGTAGATAAGCAGATTGAATTGGCTGAAAATGAAGATTCTGTTGGTCGTTATTATTTTAATGTAGATAGAGACACTACGAAAAAGCTTTCCTCGTTGGCGAATCAATATGGCGTAACAATCAATACTGTGTTTCAAGCTGCTTGGTCGTTATTGTTAGCGAGTTACAGCGGTGAAAAAGATATCGTTTTTGGCGCGACGGTTTCAGGTAGGCCAGCAGAAGTTAAAGGTGTCGAGTCAATCGTTGGCTTATTCATTAACTCATTGCCTGTTAGAGTGAACTTTAACAATCTGACATCTGTGTTAGATGTACTCGAAAACTTAAGTGCTTCGTACTCAAACTCAAACGCTTATAGTTATTGTCCACTCAATGAAATCCAGAAAAATAGCGAAGTGAGTAATGGAGCATCTCTATTTGATTCGTTAGTCATATTTTCAAATTTTGCAGAGTTAGATCAAAAGGGGGTTGATGTACAAGCTGCAAACTCGCTTACATTAGATTCTGTACAAACAGATGAATATACAAATTACGGCCTTACGTTTATGGTAACGATGTCAGACACCTTGTCGGTTCGTATTACCTACCCACGGAATCGATTTTCTGAAGATGTACTTGCGCCTTTGGGAGACCATATATGTAATTTGCTTATCTCAATGAGTAATGGGTTTGAACAAAAGCTGAGTGAATTACAGTTGTTGAACTCTCAAGAGTTAGGATTGATAGCTGAAGATCTTCAAAGTGTGCATTCTATTTCGAAATCAAAAACTAGGTTTAATGAGCTATTCGAGCGACAAGTTGAGAAATCACCTCACGCACTCGCAATAAGGTTTTTAGATCGAACATTAAGTTATGAAGAGTTAAATGGTAAAGCTAATCAGTTTGCGCACCTATTAAGAGAAAAAGGGGTTAAGCCAGGTGATAATGTTGCTTTGTGCTTAGAGCGATGTGAAGATATTCCTATAAGTATTTTGGCAATTATGAAAATTGGTGCAGCGTATGTGCCTGTTGATCGCTTCTATCCAAGCCAACGATTTCAGAATATTTTTGTTGAGGCCAATGTTAAGCATTTAATTGTCCATAACAATTTATGTATGTTACCTGGTTTAGAGGGACCTGAAGCCATTGCTATTGACCACCCTGACACTTTGGATCATTTAGTGTCGTTACCAAATACAAACATTAACGCAACTGCTGAGTTCGGTGAAACAGCATACGTGATTTTTACATCTGGCTCACGTGGCAAACCAAAAGGCGTAGAGGTTACTCACAGTAATATTTGCCATTTCCGTGACGTATTTGCTAGTCAAATGGCAGATTTAGACCTGCCTTCTCACAGTTCTTGGTTATGGCATGTTAGTTATACATTTGATGCGTCTTTAAAAGGTATGGCCGCACTTTCTTTGGGTGGGGCTGTCACTATCGCTGCCGAGAGTCAGTATCAAGATACGGCTTCTTTACTTCGTCTTATGCGCGAAGGAGACATTCAAGTATTCAACGGTATTCCTCAGTTAGTTGAGCTAATGATTGAAGAGTTTGAAGAACAGGATCGTTATCACCTTATTTTAAGTGGCGATACCATTTCTAAAAAAATCCACTCAAATACGCTTGAATATATTAGTAGAGTAGATAAGAAAGCAATTAATGCATATGGGCCGACTGAATTATCTGTCAATATCTCATATGGGCTAATTGAAGAAAATGTGGCAAATAATGTGATTGGTAAGGTTGTTGAAGGAAACTACCCGATCGTTATTTCTCCGTTTGGGGCGATTTTACCAAAAGGTATTCCTGGTCAACTTTGTGTCTCTGGCGCGAGTGTCAGCATAGGTTACATAAACAACCCAGAGTACAACGAATTGGCGTATGCAGAATATAATCTGCTTCATGAACCTAGTCGCTTCTACCGTACGGGTGATAGAGTCGTTCTAAATCACGATGACACGATGCAATTTATAGGTCGTACCGATGATCAAGTTAAAATTCGTGGTTTTAGAATTGAACTAGACGAGGTCAGAGAGGCACTTACACAAGTTCCCTCAATCAGAGAGTCATACTTATCTGTATTTAGTGACTCTGCTGGCATCAACCATCATGTAGCGTATTGTCAATTAAACGCGGATGAGCAGGGGGAAGAGAGTGAACAGACAGAGGAAATTCGTAGAAGTCTTTCGAAGTTAATACCTGAATACATGCTACCGAGCTATATCATATTGCTTAGTGAATTGCCCAAAACACCAGGTGGTAAGGTAAACAAGGCGAGTTTGCCAAACCCTCTCGACGCGAAGAAGTCTGATCTGGAAACTGATCCTCAGTCGGAAGTAGAAAAGACATTGCTGAAAATATGGTGTGAAGTTCTTGGCCATGAAAGCATTGGCCTCACTGATAACTTTTTCAGTATTGGTGGTGACTCGATTATGTCAATGCAAATCATGGCAATGGCTAAGCGTAGTGGCATAGTCTTTAGTGTTAGACAGTTATTAATAGGGCAGTCAATTAGAGGGTTGGCTAAGATGATTGAAACAGATCATCAAGAAACATCTAAACAGTCAGAAAGTGAAGGGTTTCAAAAGCTATTGCCTATTCAGCATCGTTTTTTCGATATCGATTCTGATCACGTGAACCACTACAATCAAAGCTCTTTGTTGAAAGTATCAGGAAACTTTAGCTTCTCCCACTTAGAAAAAGCTGTCCAAGCAATTGTTGAGCGGCACGATGTATTACGACTAAAGTTCTTTAAAGATGACAACAAATGGTATAGCAAATACAACCCATCGAATAACTTTAAGTTAAAGCAACAATGTATAGAAGAAGATATTAGCCATATTTCTGATACCGAGCTTGCTGAATTCATGTGGTCTAGAGGGTCTGAAGTACAAAAAAGTCTAGATATTGAAGCTGGTATATTGTTTAAGGTCTATTACTTCAATAGGGGTCAAGAGAACTCAGGTCGTGTGCTATTTTGCTTCCATCACTTAGTCACTGATGCAGTTTCTAGATGGGTGATGATGTTAGACATAAGTCAAGCCTTAAAAAGTTTGGAAAAAGGTGAAGAAATAGTTCTTAAAAGTAAAGCCGCATCGTATCAACAGTGGGCTGAATATCTTACTACAGCAATGGATGAAGGAAAATTCGCAGAGGATAGAGAATATTGGCTCAATAATTACATCCCTGTTGAAGACAAATTGCCTGATGAATCTGCATTTATCACAGAGCCTGATCCAAACAACTTTGAATTTGTTGAGCTGCAACTTTCAAAGAAGCATTTCCCGGCAATCGCTTCTATGGACAAGTCAGCAATAGAAGACATGTTGTTGAGCTCTTTAATGCATGGGCTGGCGAAATGGAGTGGACAAGATACCCAGCATATTGATTTAGAAAGCCACGGCCGTATTAATTTGGATGGTGCTCCTGATGTATCTGAAACAGCTGGGTGGTTTACCTCTGTATACCCTTTAAGTGTAAAGGTAGCGCAGCAAAGTCCCGAGCAAGTATTTAACATTGTAAGAGCTCAGCGCTCAAACATACCAAACAGTGGAATAGGTTTTGGTTTATTTAAGTATTTCGCTAATGACTTCCAAATGCGTGACCAATTAAAGGGCCGCAGTTCAAATGTTGTATTTAACTTCTTGAGTGAAAGTTTGAGTTCTTCTTCTAGTGAACAAGAAATAGAAGTAGCACCTGAGGCGGTGGGTCCTCAGTATGATCTTAATCGTGTCACTCCTTATCAGTTTAATATCTTGTCCTTTATTGCAGATGGTGTATTACATATTCAATTTAACTATAGCAACGTTGAATACAGTTTAGAGAAAGCTCAGACTCTATCTGAAAATGTTAGTCAAGCGTTGCAATCATTATTAAGAAACGATCAACTGAACACAAACCATGGCTTGAATGCTCAAATTGCGGCTGGGCAAGATAATATCTTAATTGAACTTAATCAATCTAATGCAGACACAAACTTATTCTGCATTCATCCGATTGGTGGCTATGCAAACCATTATGAGTCAATGGCTGCTAGCTTGGCGGACACATGCAAAGTCTTTGGCTTACAAGCACCTGATATATTCGTTGATTATCATACAGAGAAGATAGAAAGCTTAGTGGAGCAATATATCCAGCTAATTAAGCGTGTACAGCCTAAAGGTCCTTATCATTTGTTAGGGTGGTCAGCCGGAGCAAGACTAGCTTATGAGATGGCAACTCAGTTGGATAAGTTAGGGGATGAAGTCGGTTTGGTTGGGCTGCTAGATCAACCTCCTACAGAAAGTCAGACTTCAGAAGATAAGAATGAATTTGCAAAAGTACAGAGCTTCTTTGGTAATACATTGGAAATTGATTGGAATGAAGTTACGCAACTTTCTACTGAGCAAGCGATTAAACAGTTAGCTCTTACTGCCAAAACACAGGGATTAGCACATAAAGGGTTAAGCATTGAACAAGTGGAGAATTACATACGCTTCTTAGTTACTTTCCCACATGCTATGGATAAGCTAAAGATGAAACAATCAAGTTTGAACCTTCATCTATATAAAGTATTAGATCAAGAAGAAGCAGACAGGTATGAGTTAAACCAATATTACAATTGGGATCAAATTACTTCAGGTGACATTTCAGTGAAAAGAGTCGCTGGCAACCATAGTAATATGATTGAAAGACCTTACGTTGACTCGCTAATCGAGCCGTTGAAGTCAGATTTAACCAAAGTGAAAGGGTAAGCTGACTAAGTTATGACTCTAAATAGTGAAATAACATTACATGAGTTAGCGGGAAACAAAATGTTGTTTCACGCTAACTTAGATGGCCGAAAACTTAAAGATTGGGTTGATGACAATCAACGCCTGATTCAAGCTGTAATTAATGAAAGTGGTGTAATCTTAATACGAGGTTTAAAACGGATGACTTCGTCACAGTTCTCCGGAATTTTGGAGCAGCTTTTTGCTGGGCCATTACTCGATTACACCTACCGCTCAACACCTCGAACGCATTTACGTGGTAATGTTTACACGGCATCTGAGTATCACTCAGAGCTTACAATCGTTCAACACAACGAAAGCTCTTACTCTAATTGTTGGGCAAGTCGTTTAGGGTTTTACTGTCAGCAACCTTCCAAATCAGGAGGCGAAACGCCAATCGCAGACAGTTTAAAAGTCTACGAATTGATACCGCAAGAAATTAGGGAAGAGTTTGAACGTAAGGGGTTGCGTTATGTCAGAAATTACGGCTTGGTCGATCTACCATGGCAAGAAGTATTTCAAACAGAAGATAAGGCTGTCGTAGAAGCTTCTTGCATAGAAAATAATTTAGATTTTGACTGGACTGAAGGTGGCTTACGAACGACTCAATTAAATCCCGCTGTTGTTATTCACCCTAAGTTAAACAAGAAGGTTTGGTTCAACCAAGCGCATTTGTTCCACGTGAGTGCATTGCCCAAAAAGGTTAGAGAGAACTTAATCAGCGTGTACGGGGAGTGCAATTTACCTCGCAATTGTACATTTGGGGATGGTAGTTATATTCCAGATGACATGATAGCTGAAATTTTAGCTGTGTATGAGCGTCAAATGATTGTATTCAAGTGGGAACAAAATGATGTGTTGCTATTAGACAACATGCGCTTTAGTCATGGTCGTTTGCCGTTCACTGGTGCGAGGAAAGTTTTAGTTGGAATGACAGGTAAGACAGGGTGGACGGAGTGTACTTAATCTAATGGAGTTAACATAAATGACGACAAGCACATCAGAAGCTTTGCTCGATGAAGTCTATTATGCGTACAACAAAGTACCATTTTTTAAAAAGCATATAGATAAAAGCGGAGTAAGCATTAATCAAATAATGGATAGTAAAGATATTTCACTTTTGCCTTTGACGGAGAAGCGAGATTTCAGGAAACACTTTCCCGTTGGTGTATTTGCCCAAGGGTATAGTATGGGCTCTCCATTATTAACTCGTTCGCAAAGTTCCGGAACAACAGGTGATAGGTTAGTTACTTTTGAGCTAGGTATGCTGTTAATAGGGCGAGCCGTTGCTTGTACTGAAGTGAATGCAGAAGTTGAACACGCTTTTGTAAAAACACAGAGAAAAATAGTACGCTACGCTGCACCAAATTGCTCCGATGTCGAGTGTGCGAATCCCAATAGTAGTAAAGAAGATAGAACGTTATCAGATGGTACACTGGTTTTGCCTGTCTATCATGATCTTTTGACAACATCTGAGCATCTTATAGAAACGGCAATTAAAGAGATTATTGAATATCAACCTGACCTATATTATGTGGATCCAACACATTTTGCTTTCTTAATTGGAGAATTTCAAAAGCGCGGCATAATCCCCCCAAAAGCGCCTATTATTTGTTCTTACTCGTCGGTAACCGCGTTAAATCGTCGACGTATATTATCTGGGTTTGACCAAGCCGTTACCTTTTCCGAACTCTTGTCTTGCTCCGAGATGGGATGGGTTGCAATGGAATGTTGCCATGGTGCACTTCATCTCAATGATAGTTCGTTCCATATAGAAATTTTAAATGATAATGGCGAACAAGTTGAACACGGAGAAATTGGAGAGCTAGTAATTAGTAGTATAGATCAAGGAGCTGTTCCGCATATTAGATATAAAACGGGAGACTATCTTCGCCTTGATGAAACGCCATGTCGATGTGGTCACTCACATCGAAAAGTGTCAGTAATTGGTCGTGCTTCCAATTGTATTGCGTTGGGCGATGGAACACAGGTTTGGGCCAGTACGCTAGATAGCTTAATTGGTGCACCCAAAGGTCTAAAAATGTATCAGTTGCACCAGCATACCAATGATTATTTTTCATTGAAGCTAATAGCTGAAAAAGACTTTGAGCAAACGCAGCTATCAGCTAGCTTGGCTAAATTAAAATCTTTGCTTGGATTAAATAGTCATTTGGATATTAGTTATGTTGACTATATAGCGACGGAGCGATCTGGAAAATTTCAAATAATAAAAACAGATTTAAATGGGTAGCCTTGTGATTAATAAAGAAACCAACATGAATAGCATAACAAATGAATTTCCTGGATTGAATGCGGAGATAGATGGTGAACCTGTCTTGTATTTAGATAGTGCAGCAACCTCATTAAAACCCAAAGTAATGATTGACGCCATAAGTCGATATTACAGTGGAGTTGCCTGTAACGTACATAGAGGCAAGCATTTCGCGATGGAAGAAGTATCTAATCAATACGAGCAAGTTCGTTATAACGTCGCTAATCTGATTCAATGTCATGGAAACGAGGTCGTCTTTGTTAGCAATACAACAGAAGCAATTAATATGGTTGCTTCTGGTCTAGAGCTGCAAAAAGATGATTTAGTGTTAGTAAGTGAGAACGCACACCATTCAAATTTACTTCCTTGGTCAAGTAAAGCTAAGACGGAAATTATAGTGAGCTTACCCAATGGCGCTATTGACATTGAACAGTATGAAAGGCTTTTACAGCAAAAACCAAAAGTTGTAGCTTTGACTCATTGCTCGAATGTGACTGGTATATATATTGACTTAGAGCGCATGGCTGCTTTGGCTAAATCAGTAGGCGCCATTGTCCTTGTTGATGCTGCTCAGTCTATACCTCATCGAAAAGTGTCAGTGAAAAGTGGCAACATTGATTTTATGTGCTTCTCAGCGCACAAGATGTTGGGTCCAAACGGTGTCGGTGTGCTGTATGGTAAAACAGACATGCTTGAGTCATTAGTTCCTCAAACTTTAGGTGGGGGATGGTTGATTGGGTTGAGTATGATTCTTTTAGATTACGTAAAATACCGCATAGGTTTGAAGCTGGGACACCAAATATAGCCGGAGTGATTGGTTTCGGTGCGTCAATTGACTATTTAAATAGAGTTGGAATTGACGTAATAAGTGAGCATGACAGACGTTTAGGCCACTTTATATTAAAAGAGGCTAAAAAAAGGGACTATATAAAGGTCATTTGCGATGATGAGAGCCTTGATAGAGGTGCGGTGCTAAGTTTTGCTATCAGAGGATTAGACGACTTAGATGACGTATCTAGATACTTAAGTGATTCGTATGGAATCATTGTGAGAAATGGTCACTTATGTGCTCAACCATATACTCAAAGCCAAACTGATGGGCAGGTACTTCGTGTATCAGGATATATCTACAACAGTGAGGAAGACATTAAAACTTTCTTTTCTGCATTAGATGAAATCTGCACGAGCATGCTGAATATAAGTTCGGTTTCAGCGTAGAGGGGGAAGCAAATGGATTACTTAGCATTGTTAAACCAGGGGAGCGTAACGACTTCCTTTTTTGATCAGAACAAACCACTTCCTTTAGTCATAACTGATACCTCTAATAGTATTTCGTTAATAGAATGGGCATCAAATAACAGTGAAGTGATTAAGCAATGTGTATTCAAGTATGGTGCTGTATTATGTCGAGGCTTCGTAGTAAAAAGCCATAAGGATTTTGAACGTTATATCGAGCTAACTTCAGCAGGCGCGTTACCATATCATGAACGCTCATCTCCAAGAGAACAGGTGGAGGGTAATATTTATACGTCGACAAGCCAACGAGCAGATCAATCTATATTTTTGCACAATGAGCAGTCTTACAATCTTAACTTTTCTCGTAATATTTACTTTTATTGCGAAGTGCCTGCAGCAGTTGGTGGCGAAACACCGTTAGCTGATACCCGAAAAATACTTGAGAGAATTCCAGAGCCGTTAAAATTAAAACTCGTAGAGAAAGGATACCAGTATCAAAGGAATTTTTCCGAGCTTTTTGGCTTAACATGGCAAGAAGCATATCAAACCAGAGATCGTAATGAGGTTGAAAGTTACTGTACACAAAACGACATTCAGTTTGAATGGGCGGACGGAGATATAGAGCTGCGTACGAGGCAAAAACGAGCAGTTATTGCTATCCATCCTTTTACAAAAGAAAGGTGCTGGTTTAATCACTGCACATTTTTCAATTTCAAAACTTTGTCAGAGCAAGTGCAATCTTCTTTGAGTACTATTTTCGACATGAAAAATGTGCCAAACCAGACTTGCTTTGGAGACGGAACTCCTTTCTCTCACTCTGAAATTATTCAATTGCAACAAGCTTATTTAGCGGAAAAAGTGAGTTTTAAGTGGGAGTCTTCTGATGTGTTAATGGTAGACAACATGCTTTCAAGTCATGGTCGAGAACCATTTCAAGGAAACCGAAGAGTGCTAACAGGGTTGAGTGAACCAACATTGTGGAGCGATGTGCAAGATAAAGAAATGATGGTATTAGAAATCTAGGCTTGGTGAATAATGAATATTGAATCTGGGATCAGAGACACTTCAGCACAAGATGAAGTTATCGTAACAAAAAAGAGCCGTGGGCCAATAGTGAAATGGGCAATTGTCATAATCATTTGTTTAGTTGTTGCTTTTAGCGTTTGGGGCAGAGTGTATTCCATTCTGTCTGGGGAGAAAGGAATTTCGGTTGATCAATTGAGCTTTATCGAAGTGGGCAAAGGTGACTTCATACGGCAAGTCACAGTACAAGGTGTCGTTGTAGCGGCCAATAGCCCAACCATATATTCAGGTTCTCCTGGTATCGTTCGCTACTCGGTAAAGGCTGGAGATGCTGTTAGTAAAGGGCAAGTGCTAGCGACAATAGAATCTCCTGAGTTAAACAATCTAGTTAACCAAGAACGTACAAGACTATCTGAACTAGAGCTTGCAGTTGAGCGCCAAGAGCTTGAACTTAAATCAGCGCTGTCAGATGCGCAAAAAGAGATTGATTTAGCGAAGGTTAACTTGGTTTTGGCTGAAAAACAAAAAGAACGTGCAGAAAAATCCTTTGAAGCTCAGATTATTAGCAAAGAAGCATTAGAGGTAACTGTAGCAGAGCGCGAGGTAGCTTTACTTAACCATAAACACTCAATTATAGAGTATGGAAATGTTAAGGACGAAGAGAAATTTGAACTGGATACACGCAATTTTGAGCTTCAACGGCAAAAATTAATTTTAGAAGATGCTGAGCGCCAGTTAACGGAGTTAGTTTCCCACTCCCCAATTAACGGTGTGGTGGGGGTGACAAGCTTTAAAGATTTTGATCAAGTTGAAGATCATCAACCTTTATTAACAGTAATCGAATTGGATAATTATGAAGTTGAAGTTTACATACCTGAAATCTATGCGGATGAAATGACACATATGATGGAGTCGAAGGTATTTGTGAATGGAGAATATAAAAATGCTCAGCTTGTAGGAATTTCACCAGAGGTAGTCGATGGCCAAGTTAAAGGGAGACTCCGTTTTGCTGATAATTCTATTGGACTCAGACAAAATCAACGTGTTAGTGCACAAATTTTTATTGAGTCAAAGAGGGATGTCTTAAAACTTAAATCTGGGGCTTATTTGGATTCATCCGGAGGAAAGTACGTTTATGTTGTTAAGGATCAACACGCTGTCAAACGTGAAGTCAATTTTGGAATGAGAAACGCTGGAGAGGTTGAAGTTATTAGCGGTCTTAAAGAAGGTGAAGTGGTAATTGCTTCAAATGTCGAACTGTTTGCTCAAGCAAAACAAATATATTTATATAAATAAAACTTAAAGAGATAAATATGGAACACTTAATAGAAATAAAAAAAATTCGCAAAGTATTTAAGACTGGGACCGTAGCGACTAATGCACTCAGAGACGTTGATTTAACAATAAATAAAGGTGAGTTCGTGTCGATCAAGGGACCATCTGGTTCAGGTAAATCAACGCTATTAAATATAATAGGTTTGTTAGAAGATTATGAATCTGGTAGTTATAAACTTGATGGTGTTGAAGCTAGTAGTCTGAATGATGATCAGGCTTCAGAACTTAGAAACGAAAAAATCGGTTTTATTTTTCAAAACTTTAATTTGATCGCTGAATTGTCACTTTATGACAATATAGAAGTACCTCTTATATATCGTGGCATGACAAGTCAGGAACGTAAACAACGTGTTGAAGAGTCTTTGCGTTTAGTTGGACTTTGGGGCCGTAAAGAGCATCGGCCAGATCAATTGTCGGGTGGTCAACGTCAACGTGTCGCTATCGCTAGAGCTTTAGCTGGCAAGCCTTCACTCATTTTGGCGGATGAACCAACAGGTAATCTAGATAGCGAAATGGCTGCATCAGTTATGGACTTACTGTATCAAATCAATGAAATGGGCAATACCATTGTTATGGTAACGCATGATGATGAATTAGCATCAAAAACTCAGCGACAAATTCAAGTGACGGATGGCGTTGTTAAACAATGCGATACTGAGACAGAACTTCTAAAAGAGCAGGAAGCGTCATATGCTTAAATATAATATGAAAATGGCGTGGCTTTCGATTCGCCGTCGCCCTGTATTAAATCTTTTAATGGTAATGGCTATCGCTATTGGTATTGGTATATTTACTGCAGCAATCACAATGGTCTATCAAGGAAGCCAAACAGACTTACCACATAAATCTGATCGACTATTTTTAGTTCAACTAGATAGCAGGAATCTGGCAAGCGAACCTGTAGATAATTTTAACAAGATGATTGATATGACTTACATTGACACGGTTAATGTCAGTCAAATTGATTACCCAAAATCTCAAATAACATTTGGCTGGCTTACCGACCAGCTCGTAAATGTCGAGAATAAAAATGTAATGCCATATAGAGGCTTTTCATTTGTAACTAATAGAGCTTTTTTTTCAATAATGGATATTCCATTTTTATATGGCTCTGCTTGGAGCCAAGAGCAAGAAATAAGTGGTGCGCCAGTTGTAGTTATAACAAAGGCGAGAAACGATTTATTGTTTAACGGTGAAAATAGTGTTGGTAAGCAAATTCGTTTAGATGATAAAGCCGTAACTATCGTTGGTGTAATTGATGAGTGGCATGTGAGATATCGATTTTATGATCGTACTTTCATGAAAGGCCTCTCTGATGATGCGTACCTACCGTACCGATATGCTTTAGATGCAAATTTATCACGTAATGCACGCTTTGAATGTTGGGATAACACTAGCATGCGTTATCAATCGAGTGGCACTGAGGAGCTTTTGGCTTCAGAGTGTGGCTGGATTACAGTTTGGTCGTTATTAGACAGCAAAGACGATTTAGCTGAATTTAGAAATGTCCTAGATGATTATGTAGATGGACAGCGTGCTTCAGGTCGTTTTCCGCGAGAAGGTGGTCATCTGTTGACAAGCCTCGATGAGGTGATGGCCTATGTACATAACAAGAATGTTGATTACCAGTTCTATTTCATTATTGGCAGCATGTTTATGGCCGCGTGCATATTTAGCGCTGTAGGTATTATGTTGGCTAATTTTATGAGCAAAACTAGAGAAGTTTGCATTAGACGTGCATTAGGTGCGAAGCGAAAAGTACTGATTGGCCAATATATTAGCGAAGTTGCGGTAGTAGGGTTTATTGGTGGTGTATTAGGTATATTTATAAGTTTTGGATCCCTTCACCTTATGAAGCTCAAAATGTTTCACAGTGTAGGTTTTTATGCTGACATCGCGGATTTAGATTTGTTGTTTAAGCTAGATGCTGTCATGGTTGGAACTGGAATTTTCATTGCAATCATTAGTTCAATTCTAGTGAGTATTACCCCGATTTTAAGAGTCTGTCAGGTAAAGGTTAGTCGTAACCTTACGATGGAATAGGATAACAAGATGAACTTAAAACACATTCTCACAATGATAAAATTCCATAAGTTCTTTGCACTAGTGATTATTTTGCAAGTTACTTTATCCATGAGTGTTGTTAGCAACTCTTTCTTTTTGGGGTTAAAAGTATACAAAGAGTGGTCTCTAGCAGAGGGAATAGTCCCAGAAGAATTAATCACTATTAGTGCGAAAACTTATCAACCAGGTGCCAACTTTCAAAGCTTATTAACAGAGGATCTTGATGAGCTGAGTAAAATTAAAGGTGTAAAAGGCGTTACTCCGATCAACTTAACCCCTATCGCAGCCGGATGGCCAAATACTATTTATGATAGTGAAGGCGAAAATAAGACTAGTTTGCAAACGCATATCTTTAATGTCGACAGCAATGGTCTTAATGTCTTAGGCCTAAAATTAATAGAAGGGCGAAACTTCAATAGTATTGACGTCAAGTATAGCGATGGTTCAGAGCAACCTAATGTGGTTATGTTGAGTGAAGCTATGGCTGAAGAGTTGTTTTCTGACAGCGATGCAATAGGCAAAACTATATGGCTAGCTGAGGATTCAAGTCCAGTTGAGGTTATTGGGATTTACAGTAATTTTATTAGTAGTCAATTCTTGGCGGCTAAAGGGATGCCTTATCGCAGCATTTTACAGCCTAAAGTTGTTTGGCATAGAGAAAATGCGCAAAGTTACATAATACGGGTAGAACCAGGAACCGCTGGCTCTGTAAAGAATGCAATAAGTGACCATTACGCCCAAATAGTAGGGAGAACTGGTGGTAGGCCTGATTCACTTGCTGACGTAAAGTGGCAAGTTTTCTTTGAAAGAGTGGGTACATTTCTCATGTATATGACGATAAGTGCCTTATTATTAATCATTACATTTTGCGGCCTTATAGGATTGATTAATTTTATAGTCTCTACTCGCAAGGGACAAATCGCAACAAGAAGGGCATTAGGCGCGAAAGTGAGCCGTATTATATGGGAATTTATAACTGAAAATATGGTGATTACTGTCGTAGGTATTCTATTTGGTTTGCTCTTTACGGTAGTTATTTCTTCAATGTTTAGAGAATTTAATGGTTTAGTAGCAGCTGATTTGGTTTATGCGTTGGTTGTAGCTGTCGTTATATGTTTACTTAACGCGATAGCCGTGACTATTTCTGTTAGAAAAACAGTTAAACGTCAGCCATCTGAATTGTTGATATAAAAAATTTACAGCCCTAAGTAGGGCTGTTTTTTCGTGGGTATATAATATGACTAAACTTACAATTCTTGATCAAACCCCTGTTTTTGGCACACAAAGCGGTGTTGATGCAGTAAGAAGGAGCATAGCATGCGCCCGCTATGCAGAGGAAATTGGCTATGATGCATATTGGGTAACAGAACAACACTCTATGAAAGCTTTTGGTTGTGCATCTCCAGAGATATTAGCTGCGAATATATTGGCGCAAACTAATAAAATTAGAGTTGGGGTTGCTGGTATCCTGATTGGGCATTACTCACCTTTAAAAGTAGCCGAAAATATTGCGTTGTTAAATGCGATAGGTAATGGTCGATTTGATTTTGGTATCGGACGTACCCCAGGCGCAATGCCTGATGTCACTAAAGAGTTAGGTGGTGAAACTTTCACCCCCGAAGAGCTTGATAGAAAAAGTGATGAAATTATTTCATATTTGAGTGACATGAACTCTTTAAGTGCAGTTCCAGTACCAGACTCTTTTGACAGTTACTGCATATTATGTGGAAGTATGGGAGGTGCAGTTAAATACGCAGCTCAAAATGGATTACCATTGGCCTACGCTATGTTTGTTAACCCTACTCACTGTCAGGAAGCGATAGAGTATTATCGTTCGAATTTTGTCCCATCTAAGCTTTTCGATAAACCTAGAGTTTCTTTGGCTGTCAACGCTATCGTTGCTGAGAGTGACGATATAGCGCAGGAGTTGGCTTTACCGGCCATTAATTTTTTTATTCGAAGCAGAACTGACGGTTATGAAGGAAGTTTTCCTACACTGGAAGAAGCCAAACTATATGACTTCAGCGAATCTCAGAATCATATGCTAACGCATATTTTGAATTCTTCGCTAATAGGTAGCCCTGATACCGTGGAACCAAAACTAAAAGCCTTATTGACGCAAACCCAATGTGATGAGTTAGTTGTATTAACACTGGTTGAAAAAGAAATAGAACAACTATTTTCATACCAAGCAATCCATAAAATCATGCAAAAGCATAATAAAGAAAAGCAATAAATTCATTGGAGCATAGAGTATAAACACATGACTAAACAATATTATTTAAAGGAAAATGTTTTTATCAATCCTCTGGTAAATAGTTGGTATGCTTGGCCTTATTTGCTACCCCCTGTTACATTTGCAATGTACGCGAGTAAAACACATAAAAGACTAATGAACTCGTTTGTCAATAATAGCGAAATACATATTATGGCTAGCCAAAATAGCGAGTTAGTTGGTGGAGAGTTCGTTGATTGTAGCCTTGAGCAAGTTGAGGAAGTCAAACAATTATTGGCTAATCTGGATGAACAATTACCGTTTCTGCAAGAGATAGCGAATGCTGTTGATAAACTGAACAGTATGCTTATGCAGCACAATACTGGGCTATGTATTGAAGCGTTGTATGAACAAATTCCGGAACCTTTAAAAGGCTATGTTGAGCTAAATATGGATTTGTATCATCAGCCCTCCTTTAGACTAATTGAGGGGTTGCTTTATAAGGGGCCATATTATCGTAAAGACTTGCAATCAATTTCGTTTGGGTTGCTAAATGAAGATTATAAACGCCCATTCATATTTAATACTCCTATATTGCCACAAAGTAATAATCTATTAGTGCAAGCTTCATTTGATTCCGATATTTGGGATGATGTGTTTTCAGCACGTACAACGCCTTTAACTGAAGAGAAAATTAGAACTTTATTCGAAGATAGATTACTAAAAGGTGGTTTGTCTGTTGAAGAATTATTTACGGAAGAGGCCCCTAGTAAACGTCACCAAAAAGTGGCAAGTGGGGTTAAATTTACATATACGGGACATGCTGGCCTTCTTATTGAGTCGCCTGATGTGAGTGTGCTAGTCGATCCGATTATTCCGTCGAGAATACAGAGCAACCATAACGATGTGGTCAGCTTTAGCGAACTCCCAGATTATATAGATTATGTTTTGATCACTCATAATCATTCTGATCATGTACAGTTTGAAACGCTTTTACAGCTACGTCATAAGATCGGTAAAGTTATAGTCCCAACTAATAACGGAGGCTCTTTAGCTGATCCGTCACTAAAACTAATTCTACAAAATTTAAATTTTAATGTTGTAGCCGTTGAAGATATGGAAGAAATAGAGCTTGTAGGCGGGCGTATTATTGCACTACCATTTTTGGGTGAACATGGGGATTTAAATATTCGAAGTAAATCGGCTTGGTTCGTAGAAATAGCTGGGAAGTCTATTTTTGTTGGAGCTGATTCGGTTAATTTAGAATCTGCGCTTTACAGGCAAATTAAAGAATATGTTGGCAATATAGATGTGCTAGCTATAGGGATGGAGTGTGTAGGTGCACCTTACACTTGGTGCTATGGTGCGTTAACAACTTCTACGGTTAGCAAAGAAATCAAAGAGTCAAGGCGTTTAAATGGCTCTGATTTTGACAAAGTTAGAGTGATGTTAGACATATTTAAACCGAATCAAATGTTTATTTATGCGTTAGGCATCGAACCTTGGTTTCGATATTTTATGGGTCTTGAATACACAGAAAACTCAGAGCAATTGATTCAAACAAATATGATGCTTAATTACTGTAGAGACAGAGGGGTCTCTATAGAATTATTAGAAGGTAAATACTCTGAGTTTATAGAATAGAGGGGCTTTATTTTTAAGCTCTGGTGGTGTTTAGAAGGTAATCGTGCAGCGAACCACTCCTGGAGATTAACATTCCAGGGCAGTAAACTGTCGATATCGCACTGTGGTTGAGCCAAGGCGTTTAAGCAATGCATCACATAGTCGAATGGCGTTAGGCCGTTTGCTCTGGCTGTTTCGATTACACTATAGAGGATTGCGCTACTCTCTGCTCGGTTGTTGTCTATTTTTAGGTGTCCGTCATCGAGGTAGCGGATGAGTTTCGGCCATTGTCTTAGGGTGTAGTGGACACCGAACAATGATAATAGTTCATACTTTGCGTTGATTTATGGGCTATACATTTCTGTATTACATATCTTGTGGTTCTGTTTGATCGCATTTCTTGTCACTTCTGAAAAAGTATTATCTGTTTTTCAAAGAGTTGGAAACAGAGTTAATCAAACCTGCGGTGTCGGACTTGTAGTGTTTGGGGCAACTCTAGCGTTCACGAACTCAACAAGCTCGTAAAGCAAAGCTTCCATGCCACTACAAACAAAGAAACGAAAAAAAGTTGGTGAGCTTTCAAACACCACTCCATAGCTATCAGTCATAAGGAAATGTACTGTGATTTCTATACTACGATCTGCTATTGAGTAATTACGTTAAATTAAAATGGGCCAGAAATGGTTGGATGAACGGCCGCTTTGTAGAATGAAGGTAACATTGATAGTGTGATTACGTCAAAATCGCTTGGTACTTATACCGTCAGTATCCCTTGGTAATCACACTGCTATAGCTAAATAGAATAGACTCAATCGGCTACTTGGTTGAGTCTACTCTTCCCTTAAGGTATTTCCAGTTAGCGCGAGCGTAATGTTCTGCGTCTAATTGCAACCATGACGCTACTTAGTAGAATAAACAAGTAGCCGAACGCACCACCTGAACTGCCTTTATCTTCCTTATCGGTCGTCGTTGGAGTTGAGCTCGCTTTGTACTGTGCTTTTACAACCAGCTCACTGGTGACTTGGTCAAAAGCTAGATCCCAACCGGTAAATGTATAACCATCTCGTTTTGGCTCAGTGGGCGGCGTTGCTGCTTGTCCATGAGCAACTTCTGCTGCTTTGATGACGGTGTCATTCCAATCCACAAACTTCACTTGATACTTGTTAATCTCAAATTGTGCCGTAATGGTAAGATCTTGATTGACATCATTAAAGTCGGTATTCCAGCCTGTAAATGTATAACCTTCCCGGGGCGGAACTTGAGGAGCCGTTGCAGCACTACTTTCTTCAATAGTTTGAGTAGAAAGCACGCTTCCATCCCAGTTCTTAAACACGACACTAAATTGTTGTGGTTCATAGCCTGTTACCTGAAATGCGACTTTGTTGTCTGTGTAGTCTAATTCAGGGGCTTCTGATGAAAAGCGAACACTGGGTGTAAACACGCCAGCTTCGCTAGGCGTTACAGTAAACGAAACTTGGACTGACTTAATATCAGACGCGCCAGAAAAACTACATAAGCGACTGTTACTCTGGTCGATGCAGTTAACTGTATATCCTTGATCTATAGAATGGAAATCCAATTTGATTGCGGCGTCAGCATCGAGGTAAAGATCAAATAGGCGCGGTAAACTGGACAATGTGTTTTCAGTTATTTCCAGCGTAACTCGATTGCTGGCTCCTGTTTTTACCTGTTTTGCTCCCGTTATATCTTTCACTGAGATTTTACTGATCTGTTCTTCGTCAACAAAGATATAAGGCGTGGCGCCTAACGTTGTTAATTCTCGGGCTTTCGCACCTTGGCTATAAATGCCAGCAGAATCTATTTGAATGTTGGCATCTAACTGCCAAACACCTTGACCTTTTTGCAAGTCATCTGTGCTGAAATTTAGGCTTGTAGTGCCAACAAACGTATTCTGATCACTGCCCTGTTGCCACTGTTCTATGGTGAAGAGTTTATCTTTTGCCTCGGAGCCTTCTGGTGCTCTGAGAGAGTAGTAGCCTTTGGCCATACCAGAAATATCTGACGCCGTGACGGTTAAAGTAACGTTTTGCTCACCATTCGTTGAGGTCAATTGATTTGATGAAAAAGCGATATTGTTGATGCTTGGCGGCACAATATCTAGTTCAGTTTGATTTTTAACCGTAATAACGGAAGGTAGACCGAGTTGATTAAAGTGGCCTCGATTGTAAGCCCCCATATTTCCATTGCTATCTGTGAGCATCGCAGAGGCAACAAACCACTCACCTGGTAGATCTTTATCAGTAAAGGTAAAAGAGTAATTCGAACGATAAACTCCTTCGACATCCGTTTCTTGCCAATCAGATGACTCAGCCTGTTTTATCGCAAGTGATTTATACTGGCTAGGTGGTGAAACCCTTATTACACCTTTAGACATCGTTGAGTGGTCATAAGCTTCTATGGCTATATTAACCGTTTTATCGCCTGTATTTACATCAACTTCAGTGTCTGAAATCGTAATTGATTTTATTTCAGGGTTAACGCCCTCAGAGACTTTATCATTCGCGACGATGATATGTGGGTTAAAGCCCGCAGCTTCAATTTCACTCTCGCGCAGCCAAAAGCGAACAGCGTTGTTTACGTCAAGTATATGGCCTAGGGTTAAAAACCATTTACCATTTAGGTCGGCATCAGTGAAAGTGAAACTGACCTTACTTTCGTAAACTCCCGGCTCGTCCGTTTTTTGCCAATTAACAGCGGCTGCAGATTTATTGCCACCCCAGCTGAAGCCTGTTGGTGGTGATAAATAAACGCGTGCGGCTTTTACACCGCTTTCATCATAAAACCTTAGTGTTATATCAACGGTTTTGTCACCGTCGTTGACATTAACTGAGTTGGAGCTCAACTGGATTGATCTTAACTCTGGTGGATTTCGTTCGGTTTCAGTTGTCGTTTTTTGTTCTTGGAAGCAGTGGGTATTGAGTACATCCAACATAGACTCGGCGGGCAATAAATTGTCACTTTTGCCATTTTCAGCATTTGCCATTAGTAATTCAATTTTTGTATCACAATCTATTTTTGGGTTAGTGATGGTATCTAAACTAAGTGATTGGCTTGCTTGTGCATTCATTGCTGCTAGCCCAGAGACTAGCGTTGCCAGTGTGGTTTTCTTAAAGAGATTAAAACTCATTGTTAGTCCTTTAAAGTTATTGCGTATAGCACTATTTAGCGAAATACTCGGTTAGTACTGATTAGTACTACAAAATTGAGTAAACACCCTAAATTACCATATGGCTCTAAATCTTTAGAGGATTTTTTGTACTTAAATTGTGAACAAATGTGTAAGCCAGTTTTCCCTACTCTGTTGAGTTAAGGTGATTTTTTAGATGTTCGATAAAAAGCTGGGTTTTATAGGGGGTGTAGTTTGTTTTGGGATAATACGCCCATAATTGTTTTGTTTCGGATTTTATTTCAGGTAATACAGGTATGAGTAAACCTTGATCAAGTTCCCTTTTCACATAGCTAGGCGCAATAAATACCAGTCCCAAACCTTGTACTGCTGCTGTCAACATAGCGTCGAGTTGATCAGAAACGAAGTTATAGTTGTCAAACTGGAAGACATCGCCATTTTCTAAAATAATCCCGCCTAGTTTGTGGTAATAACTGCTTAACAACATTTTATGTTGGCGCAGATCATTAAGGGATTTGATAGGCTCATGTTGTTTGAGATAGTGAGGAGCACCAAAGATCTGCATTTGATAATCAATGAGTCGACTGCCTTTATGAGAGGCTGAGTCAAAAGCTTCATAGTAGCGTGTGATCACTAAATCGTGAGTAAGATCTGGGTGTGCGCCAGGGGCGATGACATTAAGGTGAATTTTTAATTTGGGATATTTGGCTAAAAATGAGGCGATATTTGGCATTAAAATGGTGCTGCCTACCGCGAGTGTTGAAGCGATTTTTAAGCTACCAGATGGCGCTTGATTCAGTGCTTGTCCGTGATCAGTTAAACATTCAAACTGCGCTAGCCATAGAGAAGCCTTCGGTAAAAAGTGCTCCCCAGCCTCAGTGAGATTGACTTGGCGAGTGGTACGAATAAATAGCGTTAAGCCAAGCTGTTGTTCTAACCAATCAATTCGCTTGCTCACTGCAGATGCTGAAACCCCCTCTTCATCTGCGGCACGAGTAAAACTGCCAAACTCTACAACTTTGCTAAAACTCCGCACTCCGGTTAGCCAATCCATTAATTATTTCCTAGCAAGAATAAGTGTTTTTATTATTACCTTGTTTTTTGGATATTAAAAGCTCGATAAAATCATCCTCAGTAAATTCAAGGGGGTTGACGTGTTTCAAGTTGTGTTTTTAGCTGTTTTGCTGATGTCTTGCTCTCAAATCGCAAGCCAAATTTACATTCCTGTTTTACCTAATATCACGGATTCCTTACAGCTTACACCTAGTCAAGGACAAGCAGCAGTAATTAGCTATTTTACTACACTAGGAGCTGCGCAACTGCTGGTTGGGCCGCTACGAGATAAGTTTGGTGATAGACCTTTATTTTTTAGTGGGCTGGGTATTTTACTGTTAGGCACAGTTTTTTGTTCGATTGCATCTAGCGCCGAGGTATTTTTTATCGGTCGAGTGTTGCAAGGCATTGGTGCTGCGTCGCCGGTGTTAATTGGTAGAACGCTTCTTGCTGCTAGATTATCAGGTAGTGAACTTAAAAGCGCGATGGCGACGCTATCAATGTCGGTGAGTGTTACTGCGATTTGTAGTCCATTCTTGGCTGGGGTGTTATCTGGCTGGGTAGGGTGGCAGGGGATGTCATGGTTTGCGTTTGCTTATTATATTTTGATACTGGTTTATGGCTATAAAACTATGCAGCAGAGCAGTAAAATTACTATGTCGCTGAGGCCAAAAGCGCTCTTTAATGAATATCAAAGTCTATTGTTAAACCGCTCGTTTATTTCCCTTGCGTCGCTCAAGTGGTTGCCTACTTTTTTGTATCTCACCATTCAACTGTATCTGCCGTTTTTATTGGCACGGCAGTTTGGCTTGGAAGCTAACGCAATAGGTCAGGCGATGATGATCCCCATGTTTGGTTTACTCATAGGGTCAGTATTAACTAAGGTATTGCAGCGCAAGCGCACTTATTTAGATATCGTGATTTGGACTTGGCCGGCGCTCGTTGTCAGCGTGTTATTGCTGCTATTTGCAAGTGGTAGTGCGTTTGCTGTTTTGCTTGCTTATGCTGCGATTATGTTTGTATTTGGCGCTTATTTTCCAAGTTACATGCACCTTATTGGCGTTTTACATCCAGAGAAAGCAGGAACAGCTAATGCGCTAGTCGGCGCGGTTGAGCTGTTATTTTTTTCTTGCGTGGCTTGGTTAGTCAACCGATGGCTACTGAGTGGCGTTGAGTCACTCGCGGCACTCGTTTTTGGTTGTGCGCTGTTACTGTTTATAACCTGGCGGCATTTACGCACTGTCCTTATGCCGATTTGTAAAGAGTAATAGAATGCAGGGTTTCTGCTACATAGCATTTATCTATGAGACTGTTGGCTATGTATGTGATCTTAGGGTAGGGAAAAATAACAATGCAGTTTGAAACAGAACGTTTATCCATAAGGCGAATGACAATGGACGACTTAGATGCGGTTTACAGCCATCGGAAAAACCCAAATACGTCAAAATATATCGGTGCGCCTGCCACGTTCGAATCGGCAAAAGAGAGGCTAATTCAAGCTTGCCAACCTTGGAAAGGTGGGGTCGATGAGCGTTTGATCCTTGCGATCGTTAAAAAGCCACAAGCTCAACTTATTGGTGAACTCGTTTTTAAATATGTCGATGCAGGAAAACGGGTCGGTGAGATTGGCTTCCGATTAGCTGAGGCCGAAATTGGTAAGGGTTATGGGGAAGAAGCCGCAGCATCACTGATAAAGGAGGCTTTTCAAAGTTTCTCTGTAGATACAATTCAGGCCATATGCGCTGTAGACAATCAACAATCGCAGCGGTTGATGCTGAAGTTAGGGATGAAACGCAAAACTCGTTTAAAAGCCTTTTTGGATATAGGCGGTGAAAAGCACGATATCTATATCTATCAATTAAATAACCTGAGTTGCTAGATCTAGATAAGGAAATAATTTAAGGTGATTTTAAAACAATGAGTTAGCTCTAAACTTCCAGTAAAATAGAAATTAACTTGAGTTTATGAAGCTTGACCTATAAAAGGGAACTAATTACAGTGCTTGATTTTAAAGGATTAAATGTGACATGAAAAGAATAACCGTTCTGGCGTTGCTGCTACTCTCTGGATGTCAAACTAGTAACACTTCTGTGCCGTTAACAGCTGAAGAGCTAAAACATATTCGCTATGTAGATATGCGACATTTACCCATCAAAACTCAAGCGGATGGTTATTGGATTCAAAAACGCCGGATAGAACCCATATATCCAATAGAGGCGGCCAAAGGTGGGATATCGGGATGTGTTTCTTTGATGTTGGGTATAACCCCTGATGGGAGAGTGGGAAGCTATAAAATCACCAGCAGTTATCCCGAGGGCGTTTTTGATATCAGCGCACTTCAGGCTATTAAAAAGTGGCGTTGGATCCCCGATGACAACAACCCTGCGCGTCAGGCTATATTAATCGATGCGAAGCTTGATTATTTTGTAATTCAAGGGCAAAAAAATTTGGATGAAGCAAAGCGAAACTGTGAATTCACCTCCATTCCGGGGCGTTAAGTGTAGCAGTTTTACTGCATAGCGCGCGAACGTATCCGCGCTTTTATGATTTGAGGCAATTAAAATGGAATTTGAACTTTTAGCGCAGCACAAAGCGCTGATACCAATCATTGCAAAATGGTACTTTGACGAGTGGGGGAGCATTGTTGAAGAGGCTTCTGTAGAGCGTTTTGAGCAAAAGCTTTTAGACTATCTTAACGAGTCAGCCATTCCTTGTGTAATCGTTGCGCTTGATGGCGATACAGTCGCAGGAGTCGTGCAGCTTAAATTTCATGAAATGAGTATCTACACAGATAAAGAGCACTGGATTGGTGGTGTATATGTGGACAAGCCCTATCGTGGAAAGCAGTTGGCGTCACGCTTAGTGACAGAAGCGGAGCGGTTAGCCATTAAATTCGGTGTCAAAACGTTATATTTACAAACGGAACACCCAGAAGGTGGACTCTACCGAAAACTCGGCTGGCAACCGCTCGAAAACGTCAATTACCGAGGCGTTGATGTGGTAGTGATGAGCAAAACAGTAGTTTAGTTAAACAAGCTAGATTTTAAGCTCAGGTATAAGGCGTAATAAAATCCGACTGTCTCATATGTGCAAAACTAGACCGTTCATCAGCAACTTATCGCCTTAAATCCAACTGCTATAATGGACGTTCGCCCAACTTGTGTTCGGACAGAAACAATTTAGAGCCGAATGTCGGATCCATGCTGTAAGTTCAATTAGTTGGTATAATGTTATCCTTTTAGTTATTTTAGAAAGGCTAACAGACATTTAAGTAATGGAACTAGATAGTCCTAAAACTATACCAAATATTAAAAATGTTACGCCACTCACTTTATTGAATCGGCCTCGGCCTTTTTCGCCTACTAGCAGCTTTACCTTCTCAGCAAGTGCTGCATAACCAAAATAAATTGTGAAATGGATCAATGCACTGATAATGCACAGCATCACAACTTGAGGCATCAATAAAACGGTTGGATTAATAAATTGAGGTAGTAATGCCGATACAAAAATTAATGCTTTTGGATTCAAAGATGTAACCCAAAATGCTTGCTTAAAAATCAGCCATGGTTGATGGTGTAAAGAGGACTGAGAGCCGTCAGTATCAAGCTGAGACACTGGCGAACGATATACTTTAATGCCTAAATAACATAGATAACCAGCACCAATTACTTTTATAAAAGTTAATAGTTCACTAAATGTTAGAATGACTGCTCCCAGACCTGTCGCACTTATAATCAACAAGAGCTGAAATGCAGCGACATTACCTAAAACGCCAAGCGCTGCTAGCTTCTTTCCATGGTTCAATCCATTGTTTATAGAAAGTAACACAGATGGTCCAGGTGACACCAAAAGTACCGTAATTATTACAGTATACGTAACGTATTGTTCTATATTCATTTTAATTCCTGACAATTACTTAGTTACTTGGTTTTCACTGCCGTAATCGCGAATAACATTGCCAACTCTTATTCTGAAGTGGCTAAAAAGCTCTTCCTTTCCTTTTTTCTGAGCGATTTGGTGTTCAAAATGCTCTTTCCATTGCATTAGCGCTGTTTCGTTTTGCCAAAATGATAAGGATAAAAATCTATCTTGGTTAGAGAGGCTTTGAAAACGCTCAATAGAGATAAAGCCATCAACCTCGTTGAGTGTACTTTTCAACGCCTGCGCCATTTCAAAATAGATCGCTTTTCCCTGCTCTTTTGGAGTTACTTCAAAAATCACTGTGAGCATGTATTTTCTCCTTCAAGATCTCGCTTGTAAGTTGAGGGTACAACCTGCAAAAACGTACGTTTCTCATTAACAATAAACTTTTCCCTTTGGGCAAAGCGAAAGTTGCTTTTACCAAGTTCTGACAGGCGTAACTTGCTTCTATAGCGTTCATAATCAGCCAAAGAATCAAAACTGATTAAGCCGTAAGCTATATTATTTGAACCCTCATGAGGTAAAAAATACCCTAATAACTCTCCTCCACATACGGGAATGATTTTGCTCCAGTTTTCAGCGTATCGTTCAAACATATCCAATTTGAAGGGATCAAGCTGGTATTCAATAAAACAGGTAATTTTCAAAGTGGTTGTCTCCATTTTCGTTTTTTGGCAGTCTACTCGTCATTAAATTTTGATACTTCGATGGCGATCGAACTGTGAAGGAAAAAGAGTGGAACCTAATATTGCCTATATTGGAAATTTAATCGGAGATACAGCTCGTTCTAAAATGCTTACAGCCTTGATGAGTGGTAAAGCGCTAACGGCAACAGAGCTATCACTTGAAGCAGATATTACCCCTCAAACAGCGAGCAGCCATTTAATGAAATTAGTTGAAGGCGAGCTTTTAGTCGTCAGGAAGCAAGGCCGCCATAAGTATTTTCAGCTAAGAAATATCCAAGTCGCTGAACTTATTGAGCAAATGCTTAATATTAGCGTATCTGTATCAAGTCCAAAGATATCAACTGGGCCTAGAAACGAGAGATTGAGAAAATCCCGTATTTGCTATGACCACCTAGCAGGAGAGTTAGGCGTAAAGCTGTTCGATGCTTTGGTGGACAAAGGTTGGCTAATTGAAAACTCTACTGAGATTATATTGACGAAAACAGGGCAAAAGTTTTTTAGCAGCATAGGCGTTGATTTCAGCTCTTTTAAAAACCGAAGCAGACCAATATGTAAGGCATGTTTAGATTGGAGCGAAAGAAGAAGCCATCTGGCTGGCAGTTTAGGTAAGTGGGTACTAGACGATGCTATGAATCGCAACTGGGCAACACAAGATTTGGATTCAAGGGTAATTCAGTTTACTCCTCAAGGACTTAGTGCCTTTACGAAAAGGTATGGTATTTAAGTGTTAATACATATTGTTGATGTATGCCGTTCAATGTTAACTCCTCGCTTAAAGGCGGTCTTAATGCCAACTCGCTAAAGGTAATAAATAGAGCCAATGCGTTGCTCAGAGGCTCTTTTAAAGTTACTACGTTAACAAGCTTTAGGGCAGGAATGAGTTGGCTGAACGACCGCTAGGTATGTACAAATAGTGCAAACAGCAGACATCCACCATAACATAAATGCAAATTATGGTGGGTGTAAGTGTTAGCCTAGTATTATTCATCTTGCTTACATGAAAATGGGCCAACCAGGTCGCTTTTGATGGCAAATTTGGTATCAATTTCCGGATGCCGTGTTTTTATCTCCTCAAGCGCTTGCTCGAAGTTCTTTTTAACCATCACTCTCCAAGGATGCGATGAAAATAAAATATAGTTATCGTAGTCATTCACATGAAAATGGATATCCCCGATATAGGTGAGGCTATTTTCTGCTATATCAAAAGTGCCAAGGCAGTTTAAGTTGGGATCAACTAATTTGGATCCTTGCATATATAACACCTGGTCAATTTCGTGCGTCCCCACTGGTAGTGGTAGAACAATCAACTTTTCCCGGGTGTCTTTTAGAACGAAGCTGTAGTTGTCTAGCATTTTTTGTGTATTTCGGGTAATGAATTGAGCATTACCAATATCGCCAGAGGTACTAAAACGGGCTAAAGCTAAGCCATGTCCTTCAGGCAAAGGCTTTTTAGCATCATATGCCAATTGCGCGCAACCAGACAGAAAAAGAGAACAAACAACAACCATAGTTTTAAACATATTTACTTCTCACTACATAAAGGTGCGGCATTACAAGCACCTATCAAATTCTAATCGCGAGCATTAAACCCAAAAAAAGCAAACATTACAACTACAAGAAATACACAAACAACCATGATTTTTAGAACAAATAGCAGACACCCACCATAACATAAATACAAATTATGGTGGATGTCAGTGTTAGCCCGTACTTCAATAGTGCATTTATCGCGGCGTTTAAGTGGTAGTGAAGATTATAGCTTTGCTTTAGCTGTATACTGTTCCAAACCGAACCTGACGCAACTATGGGATCCTCCTTCCAATGGCAGACCAAGCTATTTCACTTTCTAAATATAATCAAGATTGGCCACGGATGTTCCAAGATGAAAAGCTAAGGTTAGCGCCTTTGCTATGCCCTTGGATTGAAGGTGGTATTGAGCATGTGGGTAGTACAGCGGTGGTTGGTATGGTTGCTAAGCCTGTGATAGATATTATGGTGGGGGTTAAGTCGCTAATAGCGTCAAAAGAAGCCATCCAAGTGCTCACTCAACACGGTTATTGTTATTACCCCTATAAAGCTGACGTAATGCACTGGTTTTGCAAACCAACGCCTGAGTTTAGAACCCATCACTTACATCTTGTTCCTTTCAACAGCCTACTTTGGCAAGAGCGTATTTCTTTTAGGGAAAAATTAAGAGCATCATCTGTTTCAAGAGCTGAGTATTGCGCGTTAAAGCAGGCATTAGTAGAAGAATACAAAGATGACCGTGAGCAATATACTCAACAAAAATGGCCGTTTATTAAACGGGTGTTGGGTTGTTAATTTAATGTTGATTTTTTGGTTCTTAGCCCAATATAACGTAAAGCAGTAGTCGAGTATTAAATAGGTGAGGCTTGGCTCTGCTGTGATTTTTACGTTAGAGGAGTTGAAGAAAAGGAATGAAAGGAAAAAAGATATTAATTGTTGGTGGGAGTACAGGTATTGGCCTCGCATTGGCAAAACGCGTAAGTGAAGATGGCGGTGAGGTATTAATAGCCTCGAGATCTGCATTTGACAAACAAGCTAGCATTAGAAGTCAGCCATATCTTGAAAGTTGTACTTGTTATTCGGTTGATATCACAGTTGAAAGTGAGATTAAAAACCTACTTGAGAAAATAGGAAAAATTGATCATCTAATTTTTACTGTTAAGTCTCCACTCATTGTTTCTCCATTTTTAGAACTCGATCTCAAAGAGGTTCGTCATGCTTTCGATACTAAGTTTTGGGGGCAGTATAGCTTTGCTAAATTGGCTCACCAATATATTAACGATGGCGGGAGTATTGTGTTTTCGTCGGGAACATTAGGTAAGCGGCCTTATAATGGGTACTCAACATTAAGTACGATAAGTGGTGCAGTTGAGTCACTTGGGAAGGCTTTGGCAATTGAGCTTGCTCCTATTCGGGTCAATACCGTTTCACCAGGATTTAAAACATTGAAAGAGTTGGAGGAAAAAATTCCTCTAGGTCTTGGAAGTGATTCTCAAATTTCCAATTCATATTTGTTTTTGATGAATGACAGTTATATAACGGGCTCAACGATAGTGAGTGATGGTGGAGCTATGCTCGTTTAGGGGTGACCTACAATGCCAAGAAAACCCAAGAGCCTTGGCTCTTGGGTTTTACATTAAAGCAGCAATTAATTCGCTTTTGTCGCTTTATATTTGATAGTTACATTGTAGTAAGGGAATAGGCCGCGTAGGCGGAAATTCCATTTACCTTCTGCAGGTTCGTCAAATACACAGCTTTCTTCACTCCCCCAAAGGTATGGACGACAGTCGTACTTGAAGAAGTTTGGCATTTTCTTATGGCGTACATATAGGTCTGCTTCGCCTTGACCTGTGATTGATACTTCTAGTTTATCAAAGCCCGCTGGTAGCTCGATTGAGCGATGTTGCCACCAGAACCAACCTGCAAGGCCTGTAAACTCGCCTTCAATAATCGTCGGCTCTTTAGCAAGGTTAAGGTCGATAACCACAGGGTCATGATCCGATGCGCGATAAGCGTGTGTTGCGTAAAGACTTGCTTTGTGAGTATCTGACTTGTACTCAGTGTTGTAATCTAGCGCAACGGGTTCGTCAGCATTGATATGCCAATCCGTTACTGACTTTACTTTCTCCATCATCGTGTTTGAAGCAAAGGCGTGATCTAGGCTACCGATACGTCCTTGATACACGTATGAATAATCTAAGCTATTGCCATGAAGCGTTTGCTTGATGTTGGCATAACCATTCTCGACATAGGTGTTGATTGGATCTTCCTGAGCGTACGCGTTCATGTCACCCAGAATAATCACATCATCTTCCGCAATTCCTGTCGGATTTGTGCCAAGCCAAGTCGCTAGGGTATTAACCGCAGTGACTCGAGTTTGGTTCCAACAACCTTGACCATCATTTTGGTCTTGATCTAAGCCCTCAGCTTTTGAGCAACTGCCTTTAGAGCGTAAATGAGCCATTACTACCGTGAAGACTTCGTCGCCGCTTGCCTCTTTGAAAGTTTGTACGACAGGAGGACGGTTACCATAGTCAAATGGTACTGTTTCGGTAAATGCTGGCGTGCCTACTTCAGCTACTTTATTACTACGATAAATGATGCCGGATGTAATTGCGTCCCCACCCACTTGATCAACATTTAGGTTTACAAATGCGTAAGTATTAGCAGAGTCTGTCGCATTTAAAGCGTTAACGAGATCGGCAATCGCACTAAACTCACCAAAGCCATCATTTTCTACTTCTAGCAGACCAATAATATCGGCATCGAGCGCCGAAATTGCAGCAACCGTTTTTGCTTTTTGGCGTTCAAACTCTTCTAGGTTGTCAGCTCCTCGTGACGTTGGGAAACCTGCACCTTGACCATCACCATTGAAGTAGTTTAATACGTTGAAGCTAGCAATACGTAAATCTCCACGCACTTCTACCTGAGGTGCTTCTGTACGTAGATTAGTATGAACAAAGTTTGGTGTTGTCGTTGGGTGAATACGGTATTGGCTATAACCATATCCCATTACACCCTCAAGGCCTGTCACAGAATCGCCCAGTCGTAAGGTGTTATAGGCATCTAGTGTAGGTGATGGGTAAGGAATAACGTCAGGGTTTTGTACTGATGAACCATCATCCAGTAAAATTTCTTTGCGCTTGTTCTCAGCTTCTAGCTGGTTAGCTGCATCACCTGGAGTTGCTACTTGAGTGCTCTGGTATAAACGTTCGGTACCTAAGCGTACTTCGCCGTAGCGCGCAAGTCCGTATGTATCGTTAACGACCAACTCATTTGAAATCGAAACCAACATGCCTTCGTAGGCTTCAAGACCGTTCTCTGCAGGTAAAGTAACGGTAGTCGCTGAAGCCGTTGCAGAACCACATAACTCAATTGCGTCGACGTTAATAAGTTGAGTTTGACCATACTTCTCTTCAACTTTACCACGTAATTTAACCACATCGCCTGTGCTTACTGGTGTTGCAGTATATACGACAAAAATACCTTCGGACGTATTACTATCAGCATCATAGTCAGTGCTTTCTTCTTGAATGAAGAAGCCGCCAAGCCCCGCATCTGATTGTAGGCTTGCAGTGACAACAGCTTGAACTTCAACCGTTTCTCCAGCTAATGGGCTTGCATCGCCTGCGCCCTGAATGGCACTGATCAAGGTGTTATTTTCGCCACAGATAACAGGCTCTGGCTCAGGTACGTCACCGCCATTAATGTGGATACCTAGGTTGCTAAAATCGTCTTTAGCAAGTGCAAGCCATTGTCCAGCGCCAATAAATGCAGAAGTTGCATCAGTTCGGCCGGTTGTTATTGCAGGATCTCTGACAAGCGTTTTATCTTTTGTTCTAATATCGCCATCAATCCATTCACTACCTGGGTCGACACCCACCTGACCTAGGCTATCAACAACTGCACCATTGAGCGTAAGCGTAACGGCGTCATCACCATTAAACCAGCTACTTGTGTTTGTTAACTGTGCCTTTGCGATGATCTCTGCTGCGGAGTCTGCATGAGCAATGACATAAGTTGATTTAGCCGCAAGTTCACCACTTAGTTCTATGTTAGTGCGAGCTTCTGTTGCGCCATTAAAGAAGAAATTGACAGAGTAACCAGTTAGATCGACAGCTTCGTCACTACCATTGTAGAGCTCAATGGCTTTGTTATAACTGCTACCTTCAACATACTCAGAGATAATCACCTCTGCTTGTGCATTTAGGCAAGCTAATGCAATAGCTGAAGCTAGGATAGATTTTTTAATCATTTTTTATTTTCCCGTGTATTAGAATTATCCGAATTTTTATTCGGACGCAGTATTTTAAGCGCTATTGATGACAATTCAATTAAACTTCACTGTTTGTTTACATTGGTTTACACTAAATTGTGTGTTGAAGGACAAAAGTCGTTGAATTTTATGCCATATTCAAACGTTGCCTGTGAGCAATTATGTGTATATTTCGAGATGCAACGGTTGCGCTATACTCAATTAGGATCGGAGCAAATATTTGTAGCAAAGTTGCCAGTCAACTTAATTTGAAAATGAAGGCGGGAGTGCGTAAACATGGCGATAAAGAGTGTAAAACAGTCATGCCTTCTGTTTATTGCCCTGTCATGCACATCATCGGCAAATGATGCCATAGTGGGAGCGCATAATGTTTGGCCTCCCTACGTCATTAACGAACATTCCGGTTTTACTGTTGATTTAGTTCGCGCGGCATTTAAGGCCGAGAATCAAGATTTTGAAATGCTCATTATGCCATTCAGTCGTGCCATGCGAATGGTTGAGAAAGGGCAGGTCGATATGATCCCCGCTTTATGGCGTTCTGAAAGTCGCGATGAACGCTTTATTTTTAGCAAAGCTTATTACAGTAATCGGCTGGTACTTATTTCACGTACAGAGCCAACCATTCATTTTAAAGAGTTGGACGATCTTAAAGGGCTAAGTGTATGTGCTATTCGGGGCTTTCGTTCTGAAATTGCACTCGCTCAGATCCCACAAATTCGCCTAGAAAAGCTCACAAACCTGACTTCCTGTTTGTCGCTTCTCAATAAAGCGCGAGTAGATGCTGTAGTTAGCGACGAGCTTGCTTTTGCGTATTTACAATCTCAACACGCTGAATTTCACAGCTTCAAAGTACATCAACCGACCATAGCACAATGGCCGCTTCATATTGGCGTTAGCAAATCTCATCCGAATGCAATAGCAATTATTGAATTGTTCAATAAGGGTTTGATACAACTTAAGACGAATGGTATTTATCAGGCAACACTTAAAAAGTATCAATTAGATGAGTGAATAACCGAGCATACTCGCTTCTGTTATATTATTTATGTAATTGGGGCAAACTGAAGCTGCTGTTTATCTATCATCATTTCCAATAGGTACGAAATGCTGGTATCAAAATCTTGATACGCTTTGCCGAACTTTTTACGCAATGTAACTTGTAATGATTCTTGTATCTTTGCTGGCGTTGTACCTTTTGCTAGCGCTTCATGTACTGCATTCCAGGCAAAAGTTAAAAATTGAATATCTCTAGAAACTGATTTCACCGAGGTATTTTCCCCGTGCCCGGTTAGTACGAGGAGAGGGCTTAGTTGCTTCACTTCTTTGAGTACTGAAATGAGCTGGGTAATGTTACCTCTAGGTGTCATGATGGGCATAAAGTTGGAGTTCACTACGTCACCTCCAATTAGAATGCGTTGTTTGGGTAGCCAAAGCATAACATCACCTGGCGAATGACCATCGTTGGCGAGCACAAATTCAACTTCAGTATCACCAAAAGTACGGGCTTGTTGATGTAAAATGGTTGAGGTAGGGATGGCGAGTGTGCTCTCACCAGTTGCGCCTTTAGTCATATTAAAAAACGCTTTAACATCAACCGACCCATCGCTTTTCATCGTCTCAGCGGACAAAGAGGTGGAGATAAGCTCTGCACCGAGCTTTGCAAAAGCGGCATTGCCAAGCCAATGATCGGCATGGCTATGAGAGTTGACTACCCAGCGAATTGGCTGTTCAGTTACACGTTTAACTGCTGCGATAATAGCGTTACCAATGTGCTCGGATGAACCAGTATCGAACACTAATACACCTTGAGTTGTAACAATAAAATGACTGTTTGAATTCCACCCTTTATTCTCAACTGTTGGTCTGCCATAAAAAGGAGAGATTACGCTATAGACATTCTTTGAGACTGAAACGGCTTCTAACTCAAGTGATTGAGATTGTGCATTGACGTGAGCACAGAAGAACCCAACAATCATGAGCCCTGATTTAATTCGATTTAGCATCATTTATCCATATTATTGTTATTATTTATATCAGTACTTGAAGCTGCTCACTTCAATGGCCCAATTGAAACTAACATTTTCTCCAAAATGAGTTCAAGCGCTTACGCTGCTTAAAGTGTAAGCAAGCGTGTCACCTTATTAAACTCGCTTTTTAAAGCCTCAAATCATCGTTCAACAGTCAATCAGCAATGAGCTTATGCATACGTATTCAATAGATTGTTTAGCTAGGAATTCTATATTGTTAATCTTGTGTGAATAAGAGGCGCAATAATGAAAAATATAAAACTAAACCAAATTGCAGCGGGAGTGTTGTTAGCATCCAGTTGCGTTACACCTGCATATGCCGCTGACGGCGACCCAACAACATTCGTTCATTTATTTGAATGGTCTTGGGCTGACGTTGCTATGGAGTGTGAAACGTTTTTGGGGCCAAATGGCTACGCGGCTGTGCAAGTATCGCCACCCAATGAGCATATTACAGGGGATCAATGGTGGACTCGTTATCAGCCAGTCAGTTATGAGATTGCGAGTCGTAGTGGCAGTCGAGCCGAATTTGCCGATATGGTCGCGAGGTGTAAATCTGCCGGAGTAGATATCTATGTTGATGCCGTTATAAACCACATGGCTCATGGCAGCGGGACTGGAGTTGCGGGTAACACTTTTGGCAACAAACAATATCCTATCTATAGTCCACAAGATTTTCATGAAACCTGTGCAATAAACCCTGAAGACTACGGTAATAATGCATGGCGAGTACAGCACTGCGAACTTGTAGGGCTTCATGATTTAGACACCGATGCGAGCTACGTACAAAATACCCTCGCGGGCTTTTTGAACGATTTACAGTCTCTGGGCGTGGCAGGGTTTAGGTTGGATGCAAGCAAGCACATGCCCGCAAGTGATATTGGCGATGTGTTAGCCAAGCTAAATCGACCAGCGGTCGTTTTCCAAGAGGTGATTGATCAAGGAGGCGAGGCGGTTTCTGCTTCTGAATATCATCAAAATGGTTTAGTCACCGAGTTTAAATACAGCATTAAACTGAGCGAGACATTTAAGCAAGGCAAATTGGCTTGGTTAAAAAGCTTTGGCGAAGCTTGGGGTATGATGCCAAGTTATAAAGCCGTGGTATTTACAGACAACCATGACAACCAACGCGGGCACGGTGGTGCAGGCTCTATCGTTACCTTTCATGATGGTAAACTGTATGATTTAGCGAATGTATTTATGCTGGCATATCCTTATGGTTATCCTAAAGTGATGTCTAGTTATGAATTTAATGGCGACGCTGATACTGGTGGCCCTTCGGTGCCTGTTCATCAAAGTGGTAACCTCAATTGTTCCAGTCAATTATGGCAGTGTGAGCATCGTCGCCCAATGATTGCAGGTGCAATGCAGTTTAGAAATCATACTAATGGCAATTGGACTGTGGCAAATTGGTGGGATAATGGTAATAACCAAATTGCATTTTCTCGAGGTGATTTAGGCTTTGTCGCCATTAACCGAGAATCTTCTAGTATGGGTCAAAGCCTGCAAACAGGGCTCTCTGCCGGAATCTATTGTGATGTGCTAAGCGGAGGTATCGGCCAAGAAAACTGCGCGGGTAGAAGCATCGAAGTTGATACCAACGGTTACGCACAAATTAATTTAGCTGCTATGGATGCCGTAGCCATTCATCATCAAAGTAAACTGGCAACGCCACCAGAGACCGGTGATTGGCAACGCACATTAGTCTTTATTAAAGCGGAAACTCAATCTGGTCAGGATATGTTCGTTCGAGGTGGTCTTGATCATGTCGCAGCATTGCAGCGCGGGATTGATTGCGGCGCCGATCCTGCTCTTTGCTCTTTACCTATCAAGCATTTGAACATGCGAAACATGACAACTTCGGCTTGGAAAGTGGCTGATACCAGATTGGATTGGCTAGCGGCTGAAACTGGGCAGTCTAGTGATGCCCAAGGGAGTCCGCTGGATTGGACAACCAATATTTGGCCTGCTAACTGGGGCGCGGAAAAACGTTACGACAGCGATGGTTTTGGCGTCATGTCACTCAATCAATGGGGAGCACATTACTGGTTGCTGGAAGTAGAAATGGACTGTAGCAAAACATTCAACGGTTGGTTTGAAGTAAAAGCATTCGTTAAAAATGGTCAAGGTTGGGAAGGGGATATTAACCAACAAGACACGCCATATACGAGCAATAATCACTTTGCTCAATGCGGAAAGTTGAACGTGTTTGAGTTTGGCACAAACTCAGTCTCTATTTCGTCATTATAACAAAGATGGACTAGGGCTAACCTAGTCCAGATTTACACTCCTCAGTGCTGTAAAAATTACATCCAACCAATACACTAATCTTTAATATTCATATATTTCATGATGTTATGTGGTGGTATTGATTCTGCATAAGTCTTCGCATCTACCTCTACATCAGCAACGTATTGAAGGAGAGAATGATGACGGAGTCAGACAATATTTCAGTCGCGATCTTAGCCACTGACGGATTCGAACAAAGTGAGCTGATTAAACCTAAGCAGGCGCTTGAAAGCGCTGGATTTAATGTTGATATTATTTCATTAAAAAAGGGGGGGATTACCGCTTGGGATGAAGACCGTTGGGGTGAGAAAGTCGCCGTTGATTTAACCTTGGATGAAGCCATACCCAGTAAATATGCAGGGCTCGTTTTACCTGGCGGGTTGTTCAACCCCGACAGGCTAAGGCAGGAAAAATCGGCGGTTAAATTTATTCAAGCCTTTTCACAGTTTGGGAATAAGCGCCCAATCGCGGCGATATGCCACGGTCCTTGGCTGCTAATCGAAGCCCAGTTGGTTGAGGGCAAAACGCTTACCTCTTTCCCAAGTATCAAAACCGATCTTAAAAATGCAGGCGCAGACTGGATTGACCTAAAAGTTGCAGTAGACGACAACTTGATCACGAGTCGCAATCCAAATGATCTTGATGCTTTTAATGAAGCAATAATTGAGGCTCTGCAACAAGATACTATCAATTAATCGAAAGAGTGAGTTTGTGCCGTTTCAAACAGACACTAATTGGTATAAATAAGGAGAGGATAATGTCAGACATAAAGAAAACTTTTTGGGAGGCGCTAGACAGCAGCCCCAATGTGATGATTGGTTTGAGTGATGACAATAATCACCATGAGCCAATGCGCGCACAGTTGGATAAAGACGCCAATGGCGAGTTTTGGTTTTTTACCAGTAAAACAAATCGTATTGCCAAGTGTGGTAAAGCGACTGCTCAATTTTCCAGTAAAGGGCACAACGTATTCGCTTGCATTCGCGGACACTTAATTGAAGAAACGCGACAAGACGTACTTGATGCCCATTGGTCAAGACAAGCCGAGAGCTGGTTTGAAAAGGGTAAAGATGACCCCGAGCTTATCATGCTCCGTTTCGAACTGGACGATGCTGAAATTTGGCATGTTAGCCCCGACTTGAGCGGCTTATTAAAACTAGCCGTGGGCAAAAATGTAGAACCGGAAGAGATGGGTGAGCGAGAAACGGTCCAGTTTAGATAATCACATTACTCAATTTGAAGCAGTCACTAGGGCGCAAAGACGGTACTTGTTTTTGCGCCTTCATTGCTTCCACTCACGTGAAAATGTTCCCAAATGTATTGTTAGTAGTTTAACTATTTAGGACTTTGGGGAATTCTCTGGACAACGGCTAACACTGTGATAACAATAAATGTATTGATTTTAAAGTGAGCTGTTTCAGTGAATTCAGGAGTTTACATGGCCACCGAGGATACCTTTGATAATTGGCAACACGCCTTATCTGCCAGTTATGAGCAATTAATTAATCAATTTGTTACTCACACGCCGCAACTATTGGGCGCGGCACTCATGCTGCTTGTCGGTTGGGTGGTGGCTTGGCTATTGAGCAAGCTAACTATTTCGTTATTTAAGCTTTGCAATCGTGCATTGGTGGGGTTAAGTCAACGAGTGCAAACCGAACAAACGCTTCAGCTAAATCTAAAACACGCTCGATTAATAGGGAAAACCGTGTTTTGGGTCACGATGATGTTTTTTATCGCAGCAGCCACATCCAGCCTTGGCTTAAACTTCTTCAGTGATTGGATCTCCTCGCTACTCAGTTATTTACCAAACCTCCTCGCTGGGATATTTATTATTGTTGGTGGTTATCTGCTTGGCAATTTGGCCAGTGCCATGGCAAGAGCTGGTGCGCAGTCTGTAGGGTTTGCGCGAGTCGAAGTCGCGGGTAACATCGCCAAGCTCGCGATCCTATTTACCGCAACGGTAATAGGTATTGAGCAATTAGGGATCAATATTCAATTTGTGACCAATATGGTGGTGGTGCTGACAGGCGTACTGTGTGCGGGAGTTGCATTGGCTTTTGGTCTTGGGAGTCGAGAACTAATCGCAAATACTGTTGCGGCAAAACAAGCGCTGCGTCACTGTCGAATTAACGATCAAATTGAAATTGCAGGCGTTTCAGGCACGCTCACCGAAATCACGGCAACGATGTTAGTGATTGAAACCCAAAAAGGGAGAACCCTAATACCGGCAAGGCAATTTTTAAAGGACTCGGCACATATTACCGCTACACACAGTCATTCAAGTAAGCAGTAGGGAGGCTCTATGTCAGCGTTAAACCTCAAAATTGCGCAACACTTTTTACAAGAAGAGCCAGCAGGCGCCGCGCGCTTACTTTCTTTGCAAACGCCAGATGTCGCTGCTGAGTTACTAAAAACGTTACCAAATGAAGTTGCTTTAAACGTACTTAAAGTCATGCAGCCTCGCAGTGCAGCGGAAATACTGATAACGCAAACGGATGTGGATATTGCTAGGTGGCTAGGTAAAATGAAGTTGGCTGATATTGCTGCTATCTTAAGGCATTTACAGGACGAAGAACTTGCTCGTTTTCTTAATCTCATTTCAGTAAGACGACAAACTCTCTGTAAGATGTTAATTAGCTACCCTGATTATACTGTGGGAGCGTGGGTTGAGACGGACGTATTAATTCTTGAAGAAACAATGACAGTTGAGGAGTCACTACTGCGCTTAAAAAAGCGTGACTATATCGGGTTTGCGCTAGTTTATGTGGTAAATCAGCATCGCCATGTGGTCGGTCAGTTGTCACTAACTCATTTGCTTCGAAAAGCGCCGCAACAGAAAATTGCAGATTTGATGGATACTCACGTCGCTTCTCTAAGTGGTTATACCGAGTTGCATAGTGCATTGAAATCGCCCGTTTGGGCGCAACAAGATCAGGTTGCAGTTGCCAATCGAAGTGGTGATTTTATTGGGGTATTGCCACATTACAGAGTGAGAAGTGCACTTGGCCGAATGGATGAAACACAAGACAAGCCAAGTGAATCTTTAGATTTATTAGATGCCTACACCAGTTCGTTTGTCAGTATGTTAGATACATTGGTGCCAGTTAAGGTCAAGGGGAAATAAGCGATGAGCGTAGCGAAAGATACATTAGATTCAGCGGTAGAGCAGCTCAGTGATGAGTTTTTAAGTAAGTTTCCGCTCAAAAGTGCGCAGCTCCTTGGCACTTTACCTCCAGACGAAGCCGCTGAATTATTACAACAGCAGGCACAACATATCATTTATCGTTTATGGAAATATTTGCCGCCGGGAGCCGCTGAACAAATTTTCCAGCAATTCCCTGTGGATTATCAAGCACAATTTATCGCGAGCCTAGATAGCCATATTGCGGTCGGGCTTTTGAACAAACAGTCGCAGGAAGCGCAGCAGGTACTACTTGCTAAATTAAAGGAGCAGCATTCAACCATAGCGGATGAACTTAGTGAGTTGCTGGTTTTTCCTGAAAATACCGCTGCGAGAATGATGAACAAAAAGGTTCAAGCGTTTTACTCAGATACAACACTACGAGAAGTACTTGCGCAGCTGAAGCGATTAGACGGTAAAGTGCCAGATGTCATCTATGTGTTAAACGAACAGCAGGATTTAGTGGGCGAAACAACACTCAATATTTTAGTGGGAAGCTCCTCAAGTAAAACCCTAATGCAGGTTGCGACACCGATCCGAGTCACGCTAAATGTAATGGATCATAAAGATCAGGTCGTGGAAGCGTTTGAAGGGCACAAAGTGCGAGCAATTCCGGTACTTGATGCGCAGCAACAGCTAGTTGGGCAGATCCGATTTTTTGACGCCTATCAGTCAACCAAAGAAGATTTAGCGAGTGATATGCAGACCATGGTAGGTGCGAGTAAAGACGAAAAAGCTCTATCAAGTAGCTGGTTTGCAGTAAAGAAACGGCTCCCGTGGTTACAAATTAACTTGTTAACCGCATTTGCAGCCGCTGCCGTTGTGGGGGCCTTTGAGGGATTGATTGCTCAAGTTACCGCTTTAGCTATTTTACTGCCGGTAGCTGCTGGACAGTCGGGTAACGCAGGGGCTCAAGCTTTGGCGGTAACAATGCGAGGCTTAACACTACGAGAAATTTCAACGCGACACTGGTATCAGGTGATGCTAAAAGAAATGATGGTTGGTCTGCTAAATGGCATAGCAATAGCCGTTACTTGTGGCATTGGCGTATATTTGTGGAGTCAATCACTCGGTCTTGCACTTGTTATTGCGCTTGCGATGATATCGTCTCTTGTCATTGCGGGCAGCTCAGGCGCCATTGTACCAATTGCCTTGAAAAAATTTGGACTCGACCCTGCGCAATCTTCATCAATTGTACTTACGACAATTACAGATATAGCGGGTTTTATGTCATTTTTGGGGATTGCGTTGTTGCTGTCAGATATGTTGCCGAAAGGCTAAGTGAGGAGTGGGATAATTCGTAGAGCTAGTGCAGGCACTAGCTCTGAGCAATACGTATTAGTTAACTACTACGTTGCTTGCTTGAGGACCTTTCTGGCCTTCTTCAACTGTGAAAGACACTGATTGGCCTTCAGTTAAAGTTTTGAAACCGTCAGAAACGATAGCACGGAAATGTACGAATACGTCTTTACCGCCGTTTTCTTGAGTGATGAAACCAAAACCTTTCTCTTCGTTGAACCACTTAACTGTGCCGTTTACTGTGTTAGACATAATTGAAACCTTTTTCAAAAAATTAAATATGTGGTGAAAATCACCGATAAAGCGATAGATAAAACTTAGCTAGTAACGCATTGGTATATCTATAAACGACTTTTTAAAAAAAAGAGTATCAAGAAAAAACAGTGCAGCAGTAGTAAGTGCTCTAAGTATCTAAAGCCTGCATATAGTATAGCGTTCTTAAGGCGCTGTCCAATGAAGTTTGCAACTTTTTTGTTTAAAAAGTGAGCGGAAATAAATTTTGAGCGAATTTATTGGTGTAACTTTGATTGGGATGGACGAATTTGAAACATGTGTTTTCTTCGCTTTATTATTACCAAACTGTCCATCGTATCCTGTATTCTTCAGCTTGCTTATTTCAAACTGCGATAAAATAAAGTGGTAACGCGCTCTTCTGGTAGCCAATTAGCATAGTTAAGATTAAGTACTTGTAGTGGGCGAGCGGCTACAACCTCTTCCAAGCTTGTATTATTTTTCATTGCATCTAGCATAATCGTTTTCGCTTTATGTAATAGTGCTAGATAATCTTGTAAATTTTGTTTATCTGTTACTGGGCCATGGCCTGGTATGACGGTGGTCTTGTCGTCTATTTTCTTTATCACATCTTGTACAGCTGCAATGACCCCATCTAAGGAGCCGCCGCTGTCGACATCGACAAAAGGTAAGCTGCCTAAATTAAAATAGATATCGCCCATATGTACGGCATTTGCTCGGTCAAAAAAGATCACTGCATCGCCATCGGTATGGGCGTGATGATAATGCCATAAGTGAGCATGCTCTTGGTTAAAGTGGAGCTTCATATCACTGCCAAACGTCAAAGTTGGCAAGTAGTCAGAACCATCACCGTGTTTTTGTTCTAACCGCTTGTATACATTGTGATGTGCGATAACATGGCTGCCTGCTTGTGCGAAATTTTCGTTGCCTCCTGTATGGTCGCCATGATGATGGGTATTAATCACAAACTCAGGTGCGTTGGGTTGGATAGTTTTGATTTTTGCTTTAATTTGTTCGCTGAGTTTAGCGAACTGATCATCGACAATGTAAACGCCATCTGAGCCTGAACTTATCGCAATATTACCTCCTTGCCCAAATAGCACATGAAGGCCCTTTGCTACCTCTTGCAACTTAAATTCAATATCATCAGCTTGTGCGTTTGAAATGTTTATCAATCCAAACGCGATGGCAGCGAACGAATTTCTTGCTAATTTAATCATGATCCATCCTTTTTATTCTATTTTTTGTTTATTTCTATAAGGCAGTGGCTTCAGGTGTTTTATCATACGTGTCGATTCACTCTTCTGCCGCTGCTGCGTTGTCTATTACCTGCCTCAATGCAGCATCCATCTTTAGGATAAAGTCTTGTTTAAATGGATATTTTCCTTCGAACCCTTTTAGGTACCCAATGTGGGCAGTGCGCCGCATTACTATTTTATCTTCAACAATATTACTGGTGCTTAAACTTGGTGTTATCTGCGACATTTTATTGATACCAAGTAAAGTAGAAAGCCGATCATTGACGTAACAATCAATGCGCCCACGTGCGAGCTTTTCAATATTTGAACGTGTGCTTTTGTTTTCCCAAAGTTGAATAAGTCCTTGTTTTTGCGCTTCCATTAGGCTTTCATCTAAGATGATATAACCGGCATTAATGCCAATATTAAGTACTCTTTCTGGTTTTACATGAGGCAAGTTTTTTAGCGTGATCCCTTGATTGCAAAAGGCAACCACCACCTCTTCTTGAAGAGGAATTGAATATGGCCAGATATAGGGGCGTTTTTTGATATGAATATAAGGTGGCATTAACGCCATTGCATCACCGGATGCCATAGAGGAAACACCTCGCTTCCAAGGTACCGCTTGCAAATTAACTTGATATTCATGACTCAGCAAACGTGCGGCTTGCTTCACTATATCGACATAGATGCCATAAAGCTCGCCGTTAATTTGATAACTATAAGGCGGGTAAGCATCGTCGACCAAAATGGTTACTTTAATAGGTGCTGAGTATTCTGGTTTATGGGGAGCAGCGCTAGATAAAAGCGGCAGAAAGATACAGCAGCAAATAAAAACAAAGCGAAACAAATTCATTTTTCACTTATGTATGTAGAAGTCGTCTTTAAAATATAGAGGTTTTTTACGAAAAATCTAATGAGTTGAAACCGCAGCATTTTGAAAAGGGCTTATCGATATTAAAAAATGATAAGCCCATATTGTTTAGTGGCTAATGCTCAGGTTTGTATGTTTTCTCTCCAATTTGAAGTCTGTCAAACCGCGGTGAGATTCTTCGATATTGTCCTTGCAGCAGCAACTCAATGATTTTATTGTCACTTTCTGCCCACTTGGATAAAGGAAAATATGCAATTTGCCATTTTCCGTCATCCAGATAGATTAGCCTGATTTCAGTATCGTGAGACTCTTCTATCAACAGTAGGTATTCTGTCTCCTCTGTTTTATCGAGCTGAATAGCGAATAGAGCGGTTCTTACTGCGTATTGAAATGCGTAAGGACTCTGTTTTACATGTGCAGAAACCGCGTGCTTCATTTCTATTGGGAGCGCATCGCTTGCTACATTGAGCAATTCAATATTGGTCCAAATATCAACGTCTTCGGGTTGTGCTGATTCAGCCGTTAATGCGCGCTCAATTGTTTTAATAAGCACCGCATCCGAGCTGTTGCGTTTTATCTCTTCAAGCGCTTCAACACCAGGTTTACCGAGTTGGTTAGCAAAGTAGTAAGTATCGAGCTGGTCAATTTGTTGGTTACTTTGTAAAAAACGTGAAACCTGACTCATCACAGTTATCTTTCTAAAGTCCAAAAGAGGACTTTGTGACATCAACAAGATGCTAGTGATTAACAGCACGATGGGGCGGTTAGCCAGTCCAAGGTTGTTTACCCAGCTTGACTTAAATCGAGCAAAATTAACAAGATACCCAATAGCGAAGAGCCCTAAGAAGGCACAAATAGTAATTGCCCAGAGTCTGGCGATGTTGAAGCCGTACTGATCAACCCTTAACCATAATCCATAGGCGCTAATGGATATGTAGATAGGGAAACAAATTAACACAACCAAAGTGAGAATTTGCACCCATGTACTAGAGTTTTTGCCATAATTAGCAGTATTGAGTGTAATGAGTTGCGCACCTAATAGGAAAAATACCAGTGCGCTGCCACCGTTTTGCCAAAGCGGCGCAAGGCCAGTGCCAAGCAAACTGATTAAAAATAGTGAGGAGATAAATGCAAGTACTGGCAATAAAAGCCGTGCAAAGCCCTGACACACTATGAATAATTGGCTCAGAGTGCTGGCTTTATCTCGCGCATTTATGACACCTATTGCTTGAGCTAGTGTTAATGCTGGATAAAAGAACCAAGGCTCGGAGAAAAGCTCGGCAAAAAATTTGATATTGATAACAGAAAACAAGCCAGCCCAAAGCCCCAAAATTGCGCCTGTTGCTAACGTAAATAGTTGTGCCGTTAAAAACACAGTGATGACACTGGCGAAGCAGTCTGCAAGCGCGGAATATTGCGGTAAAGATGCGTGGCTGCGATCTGTTACAACCAAGGGGATCACTAGAAAGGTACATAGAAATAGAACTAGCGGAAAAGGCCAACATTGGAAAAAGGTGTCAGATAGTGGGGAGTGTAATTGCAGGCCGGTATAAAATCCGAGCGAGAGAACGAGGACTCCAAAGGCTATAAACCAGAGTACTTGCTTTTTAGTTAGTGATTGAAAGCTGGCATATAGAATCAACGCAGGAAATGTGATTGCGAAAGCATATAGTCCAAATAGCCACTCATTTGCAAGCTTGGGCCAATGTTCAATCGCGAGCAATTGATGCAGTAAAACTAGTACAACCCCTTGAACAAGCGCGAGTAATAACAGCCGTTTTGATTGCTGAGTAATATCCATGTTCTATCCTTTATATCTGCAGTGCATTGCAGTAGGTCTGTGATCAGTAAGTCCTCTAATGGTAATAAACTAAAAATAAACCCTGCGTGACTACTTAACCTAAGTTACTCAGTCTCACAGGGTTTTTATACTTGTAGATTAGACGCTAATTTTAAAGTTTATTCTCTGCGAGTGCGATAAAGAAACTATAGCTTAATGCGACATCGTGAATACGCTTAAAGCGACCAGACGCACCACCGTGGCCAGCTTCCATGTCGGTTTTTAGCAGCAGTAGATTATCATCTGTTTTATATTCTCGTAGCTTAGCGACCCATTTCGCTGGCTCAAAGTACTGCACCTGAGAATCATGCAAACCCGTGGTTACAAGCAGATTTGGATATGCTTGGGCTTTAACTTGATCGTAAGGTGAGTAAGACAGCATGTAATCAAAATACGTCTTCTCATTTGGGTTGCCCCATTCGTCGTACTCATTTGTGGTCAGCGGTAGCGTTTCGTCAAGCATGGTATTGATCACGTCTACAAATGGAACTGCCGCATGTACACCATCGTACAACTCTGGCGCTTGGTTAATGACTGCACCCATTAATAGGCCACCTGCGCTGCCACCCCTCGCATAAATACGTGAAGCATCCCCATACTTTTGCTCAACGAGTGCTTTTGTGACATCAACAAAGTCGTTAAAGGTGTTCTTTTTGTTTAACTTTTTGCCATTATCATACCAAGGACGGCCAAGCGTTTCTGAACCACGAATGTGTGCAATAGCATAGACAAAACCACGATCTAAAAGGCTTAATCGGCTTATTGAGAAGGTTGGCTCAACATTAGAACCGTATGAACCATAACCGTATTGTAGTAACGGGTTTGAACCATCTTGCTTGAACTTATCTTTACGATAAACAATTGAAACCGGTACTTTTATGCCGTCACGTGCGGTGATAAAAATACGTTCAGATTGGTAGTTTTCAGGTGCAAAGTCGCCCAATACTTTGTCTTGCTTTAATAGTGTTTTGTCTAAACTAGCTAGGTCGACATCATACACAGAAGCCGGGGTCGTCATACTCTGATAACCAATTCTTACTGCATTTGCATCTAGGTTTTCGTTACTAGTTAAATAAACGGCGTAAGCCGGGTCATTAAAGGTTAAACGCTTGCTTTCGTTATTATCTAAATTTAATACGGTGATTTGGCTAAGACCATTTTCACGCGTTTCGTAAACTAGGTGCTGATTAAATAGCTCAAAGCTATCTAGTTTTGCATCGGCATTGTGCGGTACAACGGTTTGCCATTTTGAAATATCACTTGCATCACTGGCTTTAACGCGCATCAGCTTAAAGTTTACGGCATCTTTATTGGTGTGGATGTAATACCAATCGCCAAGTTTAGCAATGCTATATTCATGACCACTTTCTCTAGGGATAAAGCGCTCAGGAGTTGCTTTTGCATTATCTGCGTCTAGTAAAGATACACCTGACGCCTCGGTACTTGAATGGTGAATGTATATTTTGCTCTTGTCTTTACTCTTTGAGATATACGTGTAATAGCTGTTATCTTTTTCTTCGTAAATTAATTCATCTGTGCTTTGTGCTGTGCCTAGAGTATGGCGAAACACTTGATAACCAAGCAAAGTAACAGGATCTTTTTTGATGTAATAGATAGTTTTGTTGTCATTTGCCCAAACGATAGGACCTGAAGCGCCTTCAATCGTATCGTCTAATAGCTTACCTGTCGTTAAATCTTTGATTCGAATCGTATAAATTCGACGACTTAATGTATCCTCAGCAAAAGCTAACAGGTTTTCGTTGGTTGAAATGGAAAGACCACCGACACCATAATAGTTTTGACCTTCAGCGCGGATATTCGCATCAAAGATAGCTTCTGCATTTTTACCATCTTGGTGTTCACTGCGGTAATAAGTGAAGTATTCTTTGTCACCCTCAGTGGCACTAAAATAATAGTAACTGCCGTTTAATACTGGCACGCTGCGGTCATCTTTGACCACTTTGTTTTTAATTTCGTCAAATAAGGTTTGTTGTAGTTGCTCTGTATTTATGAGCTTACTGTCGGTATAGGCATTTTCTTTGTTTAAGTGTGACAACACCTTTTCGTCACTTCTAGTATCGTCACGTAGCCAGTGATAATTATCGACAAGTTCTTGACCGTGAATGGTCGTCTTGTGTGGGATCTTTTCAGCTATAGGTGCCGTTACCGCTGTGGCTTGCTCAGCGGTAGCTTCAGACTTTGTGTGTTGTGACGGCGCTTCTTGACAACCGAGTACAGTAACCAAAGATGCTGCTACTAATGTAAATTTAAATTTCTTCATTTTTATTCTTCTGTAATAAATCAATTCATCGAGTCTAACTAGTTCTTATTATGAGGACAACTAATTGAGACGATATTTTGTAACAATTGCAAAAAACAAGATATTAGTTTTCTATTCAGTCAATATCAAAGCGGCCAACCAAACGCTCTAAGTCTTTAGCTAAGCTAACTAATTGGTCAGCGCCTGCATTTAATGCGGCTGTTTCTTCTCCGACTTGTCGTACAGAAACATCCACCGAGTCAATCAAACGTCTAGTGTGGCCTGCATTTTCTCCTTGTAATGAGGCCTGTGACGCTATATTTGAAACCGAAGTTTTAATTCTTGATACTGCCTGCGCGATATCAGTAAATGCTTGCTGCGCGCTTTGTGATTGTTTGATAGTCGTTTCAGATTCGCTTACGCTTGATGTCATTTGGGCTGATACCGTCCTCGTTTGAGCGATGAGGTTGGTTAACACTTGCTCTATTTCCTGCGTGGCGTCATGTGAGCGCTGCGCAAGCGTTCTTACTTCATCAGCAACCACCGCAAAGCCCCTACCTTGTTCACCTGCACGGGCTGCCTCAATCGCTGCATTTAATGCTAAAAGATTGGTTTGCTCTGCGATAGAACGGATCACGCCTAAAATATTAGTGATATCTTGGCTTTCACTTTCGAGCTGGTTCATGGCGTTGGCGGACTCAGCCAACGAATGATTAAGCCTCGCAACCTGCGATACTGTACTTTCTATTGTGCTGTTACCACGCTGAGCGTGATCGTCCGCAGTGACGACATCCTCCAAAGTGTGACCGCAGCTTTCACTGATCTGTGCAGCAAGCTGCTCTACGGTTTCAGTGGTCGTAGTAGCACTGGCAGAGTCTTCAGCCTGCGTATGGCATTGATTACGGATATCGTTGATACTCTTTTGTGACCCTAATGCAGCATCATTCAATGTTGAGGCATTACTTTGAATATCTTTTACGAGCGAATTAATTGAGTCCAAGAATTTATTGAACCACGTGGCCAGCTCTCCAATTTCATCATTGGTGACGACTTTTAAACGTTTGGAAAGGTTGCCTTCACCTTGTGCTATTTCTTTTAAACCATCAGACACCATTTCAATAGGTTCAACTATCTTGTTGGCAAGCGTTATTGCAATAATAATAAACAAAATTACCATGATAACCGCGATAATAGTGATACTAATCGTCATATCGTAAGCTGAAGCTAAGATTTCATCTTCATCGATCACTGCGATAAATTGCCAACCGAGTGTGTCAGAGCGATAAATCTTAGCATCATAGGTTTTATTATCAGTTTCAATAGTGAGGTAGGGTTCGTTTGTGGCGCTGCGAATGGCCTTGTAAAGGGGGCTGGTGAGATCTTTAATGTGTTTAAAGTTATGATTTTTATTTTTGGGATCGGCAAGTACAGTGCCTTCGGCATCAAGAAGGATTAAATATCCCGACTCCCCGAGTCGAATATTGCTCACGATATCGGTCAGTGTAGCAAGCGTTACATCTAATGATTGCACGCCAATTACTTTGCCATCACGTTTTATACCTGTGGCAACAGAAACCATAGCTTGTCCCGTTACTCCTTGATAAGGCTCAGTAAGGATAACCTTGCTGGGATCTTTAGAGGCGTTTTGATACCAAGGGCGCTTTCTTGGATCGTAATCACCAAGGGGCTCCGCAGGATACTGAATAAAACCACCGGAACCGGTGCCAAGATATACAAACAATAATTCTTCGTGGGTTTGCCCAAATGCCCGATAAAGCTCAAAAATATTGCTTTCGGTTTGGCCGTTCTGTAGCGGAGTCATCGGTTTCTCTGCACCAAAATAAGTGGTAGTGTCTTGACCCACTTGTTGCACAGCCTTGGACTCGGCGAGGAAGCGCGCATTTTTCTTCATCTGCTCAAAAAACAGTACAAAAGACTGCTCGGCTTGCCTTATCTCATTGCCAGAAGCATCAAGGAATTTATCAAGAGAGTCGCTTTTGGTCTGAGAAATGCTGACCACAGAAATCGCTAAAATAGGAATGATCACAGTGAGAACAAAGCTAATAATGAGCTTTTTGCGCATTTTCATACAGACAACCCTTAACTATCCGAGTGTTTTTATTATGCTCCTAGCAGGAGCGCATATTCTCAGGGCAAATCTGAGCCACGGGCGTGGCTCGTTAAAGTCCGTATTACAAGCTCTTTGCAGTGGTAAATTTGACCAAGCAACGTACTTCAGAAACTAAAACTAATGTTACCCCTCTAATAGGTTTAGCATTGGATCTCATGTTTTTTAAGTAATTTGTAAAAATCAGAGCGATTACGCTGTGCAAGTTTTGCAGCTTCCGATACATTCCCTTCGCAAAGTGCCAGTACTTTTTGGATGTAGTCATATTCAAACTGGCGTTTTGCTTCATTTAATCCTGTAAACGCATTCTGCTCTTTATCTTTAGGCAGGGCTTTTTGTACGATATCTTCAGTGATCATTTTACCTGGCGTAATAGCAACACAGTGCTCCACAATATTATGGAGCTGACGGATGTTGCCCGGCCAATGGTAATTCAACAAATGCGTAATACTTTGTTGGTTAAATTGCTTTTCGCCATCGCTGAGTGCACTTAAGAAGCGTGATGCAAGTAGTGGAATATCTTCCAATCGCTCTCTTAAGCTTGGGATTTCAACAGACACCACGTTTAAGCGATAGTATAAATCTTCACGAAACTGCTTTTCCGCAACGGCGCTTTGAATGTTCTTATGGCTTGCAGAGACAAAACGAACATTGACCTTATGCTCGGTTTGGCCGCCCACCGGACGAACGGTTCGCTCTTGTAAAACACGCAGTAGTTTAACTTGCAAATCAAGCGGCATATCACCAATTTCATCGAGGAATAGGGTGCCGCCATCTGCCGCTTGTACTAAGCCTTCTTTGTCGCTCACCGCGCCAGTAAACGCCCCTTTTTTATGGCCGAATAGCTCAGACTCCAATAAATGAGCGGGCATTGCGCCACAGTTAATCGCAATAAATGGGCCTTGCGCTTGGTTACTAGCCAAATGGATTGCTTTTGCCGTCACTTCTTTACCGGTACCGCTCTCGCCTTGGATAAGAATGTTTGCGTTACTGCTGGCAAGTGCTTGAATTTGTTGTACCAATTGACGCATTGCGGCACTTTGGAATAACAATCCATGGAAGTTATTTGGATCCGAAGTTTGTGCCGTCCTCACTTTACCTGCAAGCGCCTCATTGATGACATCGAGCATTTGCTGAGAGTCAATGGGCTTGGTTAAAAAGCTCACAAAGCCCTGCTGCATGGCGTCAACAGCGTCAGGAATAGAGCCGTGAGCTGTCATCATCACAACGGGCATGCCAGTATAATACTTCTTTATTTGCTCATTAAGTTCAAAGCCGTTCATGTGCGCCATCTTCAAATCGGTGATGACCAAGTCGATAGGCATTTTCTTGAGGATATTTAACGCTTGCGTACCGCGGTGCGCAACTTCAACTTCGTAGCCGTGACTTTCTAAACGCATGGCCAGTAGCTCAGTTAAAGACGTATCGTCATCCACTAAAAGTAACTTTGCGCCTTGTTGTGTTTGACTCATAGTGAATCCTCCTCAAGTGATGGGTTTTCAGAAAGATCGGTTTCTAAACGTTGTTTTTCTATGTCAGCAAGTTTTTGTTTTAGCTCGGCAAGCTGTTTTTGGGTTTGTAACAATTGCGCTTGGTGCTGTTGCGCCTTATTGTCAGAGTAATAATTACTGATTTTTTGCTCACGAAGGCTTTGAGTATGCCAAGCTAGCGATTCAAACCAAATGTTGTAATCGTCTGGCCAGTAATCTTGTAGTTTTACTTCTTCAATGGCTTTAAGTTGCTTGGTGGTTGAGTCGGTACCGCAATAGGTGTGAATAAAGCCTTGTAAGTGCAGCGCACCTTTATAGTAATCGTTAAATGTCACGTTATGTTTTTTAGCGCACTGGCTGACTAAGGCTTTGATCACCTCAGCTAAAGGTACAAACTTAGCGCTGGTTTCTGTTTTTACAGGGCCAATAAATTGCTTTGTTTGCTCGACGTTTTGCTCCGTTGTGGCACAACCACCGAGCAAAAATAGCGTGATACTTAATGCGATGTATTTCATTTTGGATCCCTTTTTGGAAAGGCGACTTGAATACTGGCGCCAGATTCTACTGATAGCCATTTCACATAGCCTTTTAATTGCTTCACACACTCAGAGACAATGGCTAAACCTAAGCCACTGCCATTATTATTTTTATTTTTTTCACCACGAACAAATGGCTGGAATAATGAATCGGCTTCATTGATGTCGATGCCATCACCGTCGTCACGGACTATCAACAATACTTCGCCATTTTGTTCTTCAATTGAAATAGTGACATTGCTTTTAGCGTGATCAATGGCATTGCTCACTAACTGAGTTAACACTAATTTGCACGGAAGATAAGGTACTTTTAGGTCATCATGATTTTGCCAGTTCACTATCACATCAGTCTTTCCTAGCTTATCGCTAAGATGTTTTGAGATTTCTTCTTGGATAAGATTCATTTCGGCGTCGTGATGTAGGCTATCAGGGTGACTGGCCGCGCTATAGCTGAGCAAATCATCGATCAATGATCCAAGCTTTGCAACAGAGTTTTCCATAATGATGAGAATACGTTGTTGTTTTGGATTAACATCTCCAAGCAATCCACTATTTAATAAGCTGCTTCCTTCGTTTAGCGATGCCAAAGGTGTTTTAAGTTCATGAGTAACATGGCGCAAGAAGGTTTCTTTTTGTTGTTGAATACGCTTAAGTTCGAGCCTTAGCCAATTTAACCTGTCACCCAATTGCTGCAATTCATGGCTGCCAGAGAGTTCTACCGACTTATCAAAATTACCTTTACCTACCTCAGATACCGCAGATTCTACCTGATTAAGCTGCTGACAAATCCGGTTGATCAAAAAGATGCTGATCACGATAAGGGTGGGTAGCAAGATAACGAGACCGAACATAAACCATGTTTGCAGTTGCACGAAATGGGCTTCTTGATCAGATAGGCGCTTATTAAGTGTTTGCTGAAAGCTTTCCTCGAATTGATTAAGCACCTTAACCAATTGTTGGAACTCTTCAGCTTTTGAAGTGGCATTGATCTCATCGGGAGCGAACTGTCGCCATTTAGCAACAAACAGCGAATCGGGTAGATTTATTTTTAATAATTGAATGCGCTTTTTGGTGTTTTGCCACTTCTGCTCGATGCTTTCTTGCAGTGTTTCACTTTGCAGCAGCTGATTATTTTGCAGTGCTTTTTCAAGCGCACTGATATCCGCTTTTACAAAATTGTATTCAAGGATAAGCTTTTGATTTTTATTATAAATATCCTGGGTTTTTTGTTGATTTTTGGATAGTGCCTGGGCGTACCACAAAGTCAGTGTGAGTATTGGAAGCACACCAATAAACATGGCAATAAGTGCCTGTTTTTGTAATGACTGAGAAAAAATTTTTTTCACGATGCTAAATCCTTTATAAGGGTGCACAAATTTCAATCAAATGGCGTTGCGAGATTTGCAAAATTTTCTCTCCAAAAATTTACCTGTTGCAAAGCTGCGACAATCTAACATTAAGAAAAATAAAGACTTTTTATTTTTCGCTTTTTTAGCTGTTGCCATTTAGCAACAGTCAGCCTTAATCCAACCTTAATCTTTTCAAGTGGTTTTTCTTAACTTATTGATAAACGGTGTTTTTTCAATTTTGGCATCAAAGTTGGAATAGTTATCTCGAAAGCGAAAAACGAAACGCAAAACCAAATGCAAAATCAGTTTTTAGCTTTAATAGCAAAACGTTTAACACAGAATTTAGTTTTTAATCTTATGAGGAAAGCACGATGAAAAATCTAGCAATCGCAGTATCAGCAGCAGTAATGACTTTGGCATCAGTAGGTGCTCATGCAAACACTGATTTCGACAAACTAGACATGAATGGTGACGGTTACATCTCTATTGAAGAAGCAAAAGCAGATGAAGGCCTTCTTGCTCAATTTAACGAGCTAGACGCAGACCAAGATGGTCAACTAAGCCAAGCAGAATTTGATAACTACGAGGGTTAATTTGCCGAGTTATCACATCACTTTAATCGTTAAGGAGAAGATCATGAAAAATTTATTAGCAGCACTATCAATCACAGGTATGACATTGGTTTCAGCATCGGCAATGGCGATAGACGACTTCGAAAAGTACGACACTGATGGCAGCGGCACAATCAGCATGGCTGAAGCAGAGGTTAATCCTAAGTTGGCTGAGCAATTCAAGACACTTGATGTTGACGGTAACGGCGAGCTGAGCGAGTCAGAGTACGAGCACTTTGAAGGCTAATTTAAAAGCTCGATATCGGTGAGTCTTCGGACTCTCCGTCAAGACTGAACTTTAAGGAGAATATGATGAAAAACCTACTAGTAGCAGTATCCCTTGCTGGCCTGTCAATGGCATCAGTTAATGCAATGGCTGGTGACGACTTTGCCAAATACGATGCCGATGGTAGTGGCACAATTAGCATGAGCGAAGCGAAAGTAAATCCAAATCTTGTTGAGCAATTCTCTCAGCTAGACGGTAACGCTGACGGCGAGTTAAGTGAATCAGAATTCGCAAATTTTAAAGGCTAAGTAATAGCCCTCTAATTTCATGAAACGAACAGTATTTAAATTTTTGAGGAATAAATGATGAAAAACGTACTAATTGCACTATCAATCACAGGTTTATCTTTCGCGTCTGTTAATGCAATGGCGGGTGAAGACTTTGCGGCGCTAGACACAGATCAAAGCGGCACAATCAGCATGAGCGAAGCACAAGCACACACGGCGCTTGCAGAGCAATTTAAAGAATTAGACGCTGATGCAAATGGCGAGCTAAGCGAAACAGAATTCGCAAACTTTAAAGGCTAAACAGTAGCCCTCCAATTTCATAAAACGAACAGTATTTAAATTTTTGAGGAATAAATGATGAAAAACGTACTAATTGCACTATCAATCTCAGGTCTATCTTTCGCGTCTGTTAATGCAATGGCGGGTGAAGACTTCGCTGCGCTAGATACAGATCAAAGTGGCACAATCAGCATGAGTGAAGCACAAGCACACACAGCACTTGCAGAGCAATTTAAAGAGCTAGACGTTGATGCAAATGGCGAGCTAAGCGAAACAGAATTCGCAAATTTTAAAGGCTAAGTAATAGCCCTCCAATTTCATAAAACGAACAGTATTTAGAATTTTTGAGGAATAAATGATGAAAAACGTACTAATTGCACTATCAATCACAGGTTTATCTTTCGCGTCTGTTAATGCAATAGCGGGTGAAGACTTTGCGGCGCTAGATACAGATCAAAGCGGCACAATCAGCATGAGTGAAGCACAAGCGCACACTGCACTTGCAGAGCAATTTAAAGCGCTAGACGTTGATGCAAACGGCGAGCTAAGCGAAACAGAATTTGCAAACTTTAAAGGCTAATTAGAGCTGGAGAAGTAAATTTACCTGCGCAAAGGAGTGACAGAGGAAAAGGAACTGATGTCAGGGAGCAGGGAATAGAGTTCAAAGATTATGATTATTGTTGAGTAACTGGCAACACAGCTGATTTGTTCAACTAAGCGCCTTTTTTCGGGCAAGTTTAAACAAACTGGTATAAAGGAATACTTACAGCGAGGCATCGCTATCAGAATCTTTGAGCTCCAAATTGAGAGTTTGGATGTCATTAGGGAAGTAAAGTGAAGGATCATAGTCGGTAAGAGTAAGGCGGTTATTCGCACCGCACCCAAAGCTTGGCTTTATAGCCAAGCTTTTTTTGTTTGTTTTTCAGACTCTTCTGATCTTTAAATTTAACGACATCACAGTTACATTTGGAGTTTTTTACCTATTTTTTGGCAGCTAGATGCAGGAAATGTAAGTTACTTCTATCACTAATAGCTAAGTGATTGCTTGACCTGTGATCGTCACAAATAGAAAAATATAGATCAACTTAGCGCCTTTGATAAAAAATAAGTGTGATACGGCACGGTTTTAAGTGTTGCTTGGTTAACTTAACTGCATGTAATATCACTAGTAATACTTAAAACGGGGAAACAATTTCGGCGTTTGAAACCATTGAATGCTATGTTTTGACCAAATATTAAATCTTAAGGAAAAGTATGATTTTTTTACCTTTTCATAGAGTGAAAAGTGAGTCACTTCAAATTGTTATATGGGTATCTAGGCTCTTTTATATGGCAGGAGTTTTGTCGATGCTCTTAGGAGTGTTTAAGGAATTCTATAGTGTTTATCAGTGGATAGCTTCACCTATATATAGCGAGGATCGAACTCGCTGGACATCATACCAATATAGTTTAGATTTGCTACACCCAAATTGGCACTTTATATTTTTGGGGATAATTTTAGTTTTCTCTTCTTGTATTTTAATTACGTTAGTTGTTAAAAGCGAGTTGAATCTTAACAAGTAAGCTTCAGGTTGGATTTAGCATTGCGCTGACCTCTATATCTACCTTTTTCTAGTGTTACAGTCAGCTCATACATTTTTGCAAACAAAAAAGTCGCCCGAGGGCGACTTGGAAACGTGACATCATGTAAAAACAGGGGGAAGTGATTTCAATCGATTATTTATTTTCGATGAGATTGCCTTTGCCAATTTCAATCTTTCTTGGCTTGAGTGCTTCTGGAATCTCGCGCTCAAGGTCAATGACTAACAGGCCGTTTTCAAGTCCTGCGCCAATCACTTTGACGTGATCGCCAAGTTGGAATTTACGCTCAAAGTTACGCTCTGCGATGCCTTGATGGATAAATTTGCGTTCGGCTTTGTCTTCTTTGTTTTGCTTTTCGCCTTTGACTGTCAGAGTATTGTTTTCTGACTCAAGGCTAAGCTCTTGCTCGGTAAATCCGGCAACAGCCATGGTAATTTGGTACTTGTCTTCACCGGTGGCTTCAATGTTATATGGTGGAAAGCTTGGTTGCTTTTCGTTGCGTGATGCTGCATCCATTAACTGTGCTAAATGGTCAAAACCGATGAATGAACGATAAAGTGGAGATAGGTCTACTGTACGCATAATTTGTATCCTCATAAAGCGATAATTAAGCTATTTATTGCTTCAATTAAAGCCAATAAATAGCATATAAAACATTTACTTAGTTTGGGTTGGGACCCTGTCGGCGTCCTCACAATACTATCTATGGACGAGGCAAATACTTTTCAAGAAACTTTTTTAAAAAAGTTTCTATTTACCTGAATTTTATAAGATTCTTTTTCAAGAAAATTGTCTTTGCAGGTGAAGAAGCACCATTTGATGCCTCTTTTTTATTGCGTTATTTAGGATTTAAGTTTTGCTGTCTCAACATAGAGACTTGATCAAACCCTATTCCCCAGTCGTCAGTTTCAACTTCCTCTATGACAACAAAAGTAACTTGTGGCGCTTTATCAAGGACATCCACCATAAGCTGAGTTGCACCTTTTATTAAGGCTTGCTTCTGGGCAGGTGTAACGCCTTCCTTTGTGATTTTAATATTGATGATAGGCATTGATTATCTCCTACAGATCATCATACATTTTGTTGACGATACGCCATTGTCCATCTTCTTTAAGTAAGCCAATAAAGTCGATATAGTGATGTTCAAACAGTGGGCAATACAGCTTGACCATTGCTTGATGGTTTACAACATCCACCGACAAAATACGGTAATTTAAAGCAGCGCTTTGGCTTTCGGGCGTTTGTCGAGATGAGACCAAATCTAGCCACTGTGATTTGGTGCGCCTCATTCCTGGAGCTTTGAGCACCGCGTCAGCGTGGAAAATCGCATCTAACTTTTTAATATCTCCTTGGTGTAGCCCTTCAAAATATTGTTGAATAACCGCGGTTACGTTGTCTAAATCCTGTTGTTTGAGAATAGGCTTAGTCATATTAAGCTCATGCGTCTTTACTGTGTGCTTGTTCAGCTGCTATCGAGGCGATAAAGCTGGGCCTTGCCTCAACTGCAGCTAACATTTTGCTGACTTTTTCTGGAATGACAATGTCGACTGGAAAATAGGCGCCCCAACGCGCATATACAGCCAGCATGATATCCGCAGTGGAAACCTGATCGCCGCCTAAAAATGTTTGCTGCGCTAACTTTTTCTCGACTAACCCCCATAATTCGTTGATGGCAACCGCTGCCGCTTCTAAGAATGGCTGGCGTGCATGCTCGTCAGCAATCGCACTTGTGGCAAAAAACAGACGATTGTAAGCCGGGTGCATCGTAGCATTAGCAAACAGAATGTTTTCTATCGCTTGTTGCTTTTGAAAAACATCAGCTTGAGGAAGAAGGTTATTTTCGTGTTTATTGAGTAGATAAAGTAAGATTGCAGCTCCTTCTACTAAGCTGTTTTCGCCATCATTAAGAACCGGGACTTTACCTGTTGGGTTAATGGCTAAAAAGTTATCAACACCGCGTTTGTCAACCAGTTCGAAGGGTTGTTTTAGTTCTCTTAATATGACTTGCGTTGCTAGCGCACAAGCACCTGGTAAGTAAAATAACGTATACATAATGGTTTTCCTTATTTGCTTCTTGGCTAAAAGACAAGCTCAGTGTATAAACTAGATGTTGTTTGATATATAGCTACAATGAGAACCAAGAGTTCACATGGTGGAAACAATAATCAAGGAAAGTATGAACAAGCTACGAGCGATAGAAATGTTTGTAAAACTGGCTGAGGTACGCAGTTTTACTCGTGTTGCAGAGCAATATAATACGTCCAAATCCATGATCAGTAAGGAGATCAGCCGACTAGAAGCTGAGCTTGGTGCGCGCCTTATACATCGCACTACGCGTAATTTGCAGCTCACGCATGTGGGAGAAGGCTATTTGCAACGTGCTAGGGATATTCTCAATAAGTTAGAGGATGCAGACACCTTCATACAAGAGTCGCAGCAAGCACCAAAAGGCAAGCTAAAAGTGAACGTGCCAATGGTGCTAGGGATCACTGACTTAGCTGCAATGTTCGCCGATTTTATGCAAGCGTATCCCGATGTCGATCTTGAAATACATTTAGGAGATGAGGATATCGACTTAGTAGAACAGGGATTCGATTTAGGTTTTCGGGCTTCCAGTCGCCCGTTCGACTCAAGTTATATAGGAAAAGAAATTACTCAATTTAGCTATCATGTATGCGCCTCACCACAATATTTAGCGAGTCACCCTGCAATCGATTCAGCACAAGATTTAATTCATCATAATTGTTTTGAATACAGCTATTCAAAACGCAAGAACTTATGGCCATTAGACGAAGGTGTGCGAATAAAGGGCTCCCTTAAAGTGAACAATGTCCTTTTTATGTTGCAGGCAATTAAAAGCCATTTGGGAATAGGGGTTTTACCTGAATTTGCCTGTAGAGGGGCACTTGAAAAGGGCGAGGTCGTTAGTATTTTACAGCATGCTAATAAACCTACACTCGCCTTATATGCGCTATATCCAGCACGCCAATTTGTGCCAGCTGCGGTACTTCAATGTATCGAGTTTTTACAGGCTTGGTTTAAGCGTGAAGGGCACTGATTGTTAAGTAAATAGCCTGAGCTGCGGATAATTAATGCCTTTCTAGCAGCCAGTTTTAGCGCTAACTGCGTTGAATTCACTTCCAATAGCCAGCTATTGGTGCGTAAATTCGCCTTGCCTACAGGATGTAGGTACCTTAGCGAGAGCAGGACGCGGAAGCGGTGTTTTCCCTAAAACTCTCTGGCTAGACAAGGAGAAAACTAAGTTGTGCTTTAGCAACAATGAGTTGGAGCATTCCTTATCCAAACCTCAGGTTAAATAGATATTACTTTTTAAGGTGGTTTACATTACTTCATTACTTTGCCACATTAACTACTGGTTTAGATGATGGAATAGTCAATGAAATGTGATAAACAAAATGCCAATCGAAAAATAGGTCTGGGGCTCGCTATCGGCGCGGGAATAGGCACAGCCGTAGGCGTTGCATCAGGGCAAATCATGTACACCTTGCCTATCGGCATTGCGATGGGAATATTGATTGGCCGTAAGTATTTTTAATCTATTTTGGCACTCGGTGCGTATGTGTGATTCTGATTAGAACACAACAAGATTAAGCAAGTGCAATTTAGTGACTCAGAAATTTCCAGGATCATTGAAATGGCGTGGGAAGATAGGACGCCATTTGAAGCTATCGAGCGACAGTTTGAGCTTAGTGAACCTGACGTGATCAAGTTGATGCGTAGCAGCTTAAAATCCAGTAGTTTTAAGCTATGGCGGCAACGAGTAAATGGCCGTAACACAAAGCATATTAAACTTAGAAGCAAAGCGGTCAATCGTGGATACTGCAAAACGCAATACAAGCAAAGGTAATTAAAATGCAGAGGCCGTTAAGCCTCCGCCTATACTAATGAAGGTTACCTATCGTAAAGTGGTAGCGCAACGCCTTCAACGTTAGTGAATTCTAATACCGCGATAGGAGTAAACTGCGTTTTGCGTAAAAATCGCGTGGTGACACTTTTTGGTGAGTGAATCGTAAACTTACCAACGAAAGGCAAGATCCAGCCGCTAGTAGAGGTCAATACGCCACTTAGTTGAGGGATCTTAGACTCATCAGGAAGGTTAAAGCTGGGTACAACGTTATCACCGACCGAGTACAATGGTGTGTTTGTGCCAATTTTACGCTGATATTCAGCACTGAGCAAAGGCTTACCATTTTTCTTGGCCAGCTCGAGACGATGTGTATTTTCACTTAGGGTGATGTCAACTTGGGCCAATTGTTTGGGGTAACCCCATATTTCACCGGCCTCAACCGCTTTTGCATTGTCCAACATCAAATGAAAGTTGAATGAGGCGTAATCGTGAGGGAGCCCCATCGACTGCTTTTCAGCATTAGCAGTATTGATAGTTGTAAATGCAGCCATTGCATAGTTTACTTGTGCTTCAAGGGAGTTCAGGTCGCTTGGACAAGGTAAGTCGAGATCTGGCGCATTTCTGCGTTGAATAAAAAACGTTGCGACCGTTTCGTTGTATGCTCCTGCTGGACTTTCTGTGATTTTTTGAGTGTAAAAAGCCGCAATACCTTTTCCGGAGCTTTTGCCATCACATTTGGGCGTAACAACTTTCCAACCGTCATTCCATAAAAATCGTTTTGCTCGTTTTGCATTAATTAAACCCAGGACTGCACTGGTTGCTTCTCCCTTGACATGAAAAGGCACAGAGATTTCAGTGCCGTCATCCAAGTATTTTATTTCAGTGGTTGGGTATGTATTCTCGAGGTCAAAGGCGAGAGTATGGGCGCTAAAGATGAGTCCTAGCACGACTGCATTTTTTATCATTTTGCTTTCCTTAAGTAGTGAGATCAACAAAGTAGATTGTCAAATTCAAGACAAGTTGAGTAATCGTTTCCTTTTTGGGGATGTTATGTTAACAGTGGAATGTGAAAAATCAAAGTGCTTTAGTTGATAGAGTGTATCGGTGGTTAGTTCTTAAAGCGACATTAAGGATGTCGCTGATTTAAAGTGATTAAGTTTAGGGAAAAGGCGATCACTTTAGTTAGTTTACGTCGCTTGCAAGTAAGCCGAATAGTGCAGAGTCTGAAACTTCGCCAGCAATTTCCCAGCGAGCACGTAAGTGACCTTCTTTAGTAAATCCGAGTTTTGTAAGTACTTTGGCTGAGCCGATATTAGCAGGATCAATCTCTGCTTCAATACGCCTCAACTGTAGTGTTGAAAAAGCATAGTCAATGAGTGCAGAGCCCGCTTCTTGAATAACACCTTGCCCCCAGTGAGATTTGGCAATACCAAAGCCAATTTCGGCGCGACGTGACTCTTTATCCCAGCTAAACAGTAAACATTTGCCAATTACTGTTTCATCACTTTTCGAAACAATGGCCAGTGTGATCGCTTGTTGTGTAGTCAAGTCTTCATGTGATTGCTTGATAAATTGTGTTGCATCGTCAAGGCAGTCCCAAGGTGGCGTGTTCCAATAGCGCATGACGTCTGCGTCCGAGAATATGGCAAACAGCGCTTCGGCATCTTGTGAGGTTAAGGGTCTCAGTGTGAATCGCTCGGTGTCGAGTTTGATTGTAGTTATACCAGTTGTATTAAGTAAATGATCTATCTTGAAGCGGGGAAATAGCTTTAGTAGCAAGGCAAAAATTTTGCTATTTAGTTGTTCTAAATGAGAAATTTTTAACGAAGCTAATATGCTATTTCACCCTTCAAATTGATTAGAGAATTAATTCAATTGGTATTAATTGCAATATCTTTTTTCCTTGATAAAAAAGGGCGCCAATTAGCGCCCTCAAACAATAAGCTAGCTTACTTATTTATTCGCGTCTTTAACGGCTTTTAGCTTCGCCGCGTGGTCAATTTCATAATCTGGCATGTCTTTTTTGCCTTCGATTAGGTAGTTGTCCATCCAGCGCATCAAGCGCAAGCTGTAGTCATATTGAGCTGCTGCTTTGCGGTTACCATGACCTTCGCCAGGATAGTAAACTAGACGTACGTCTTTACCTTGCACTTTCATATAGCGATATAGCTCCATAGATTGTGCTGGGTGTACACGTGGGTCATCTTTACCATGCATAATTAGTAATGGCGTCTTCGATTGACCAGCCCAGTAAATCGGACTGCGCTCTAGGTACCACTGCCATTTATCCCAAGGGTAAGAGCGAGCGTGCACTAAGTACATTTCGTTTGAGATATCGGTAGTACCAAACTTAGAAAGTTGGTTAGTTACCCCAACAAACATCACGCTTGCCGCAAAGTGTTCAGTTAGTTTTGTAGCACCCCAAGCAGAGGCATAACCGCCGTAAGAGCCACCAGTAATACCAACACGCTTGGTGTCTACTAAACCGGTATTGACTAGGTATTCTTTCATATCTACTAAGTCGTCAAACTCTTTACCTGCGTAGTCGCCTTGGCCAAGTTTTGAGTAATCAACGCCTTTACCTGTCGAACCACGGTAGTTTGGATAGAATACCGCATAGCCGCGTGCTGCGCCCATTTGACCTGGATCTGAATAGCTCGTGAGCCAGCCATTCTTATCGTGGCTTTCAGGACCACCGTGCACTGACATGATCAGTGGATAACGCGTACCTTCTTGATAATCAAGTGGATAAATTAATACGCCACCAATTTCAACACCATCGCGGGCTTTGAAGTTAATAGCCTCTTGTTTTGCAAAACGTTTGTTGTCTAACCACGGGTTTGAGTTTGATAGACGAGTTGCCTTGCTTGAGCGGATCACAAACACTTCATTCGGGTGCTTAGCTGTATTCGCACGTAGGGCAATGGTTTTGTCTGAATCAGAGATTGATAGATTCGATGCGATAAACTTACCTTCTTTGATAAGTTTCTTGTATTTGTTTGAGCCAACTTTAATTTGGCCAACAAAACTTTCAGCGCCGACGTTCGCGACAAAAGTTAGCTGGTTCTTACGGTTTGACCACTCAAAATCACCGATGTGACCCATAAAGTTCGGGATCCACTCTTCTACGTTGCCGCTTTGTGCATCGGCAAGGTATAAGCGACCAGTTGCCGGGTCGTGCTTGTCTTCAGCGCCTAAAATCGCGATGTATTTACCATCGTGAGAAAATTCCGCGGTACCAAGCTTACCTTCTGTTTTGAATGACGTGGTAATTTGTTGTGTTTTTGCATCAAGTACATGCCATTGTGACTTCATATACTTGTCATCAATAAGCGCTGTTGGCTGGGTTTTTACCAGTAATTTAGAGGCATCGTCAGCCCAGTTGATTTCACTAACATAGCCTTCGATGTTCAGTGCCGCTGGAGTCAGCGGTTTTTCTGATGCTGCAAGATCAATGATATGAAGCTGTTTGTTTTTTAAACCCAGTTCATACACTTCAGCCATAAAACCAAGCTTTTTCAGCTCTTTTTCTGACTTATCGGCAGCTGGCATTGCAAGGATAGCAACCTGTTTGCCATCAGGGCTTAGGCTATAAGCTGAGATCCCAGTTCCTTTTAGTGAAAGCACTTTCTGTGCTTCCCCACCGTTTACCGCGATGCGATAAAGGGCGCGTTGCTTGTCTTCTTTTTTCTTGGTTAGGAAATAAATGAACTGACCGTCGGCCGACCAAGAGATGCTTGAGATGCTCACTTTACCGGTGATAAATGGGCGCTCTAGACCTTCGTCGTCAATCACATAAAGTTCACTGTAATTAGAACCATTTTGGTCAACGTAAAGCTCGCGCGGTACAGAGCGAGTAAAAGCAACGAGTTCGCCGTCAGGACTGACCGACGTTGAGCTTACCGATTGGATCTTTGGGATGTCTTCAATAGTGATGGTATCGCTTGCGAGGCTTGTAGCACTGGTGAAGCCCATTGCTAAAGCCAAAGCAGACTTAAGTAGTTTCATTATTTATCCTAAATTTTCATTCACTTGTTGTAACTTCAAGATGAAGTTTTTAGGCATTCTACTTGTCACTAGAATAAAAACCAATGTTTGCGATTAATTGTCGGTTAAGCCTGATAAAGCGAAGCCGTTATCTTTTATAAGCCAAAATTCAGCGCCCCTGAATAATCAACCTGAAACGGCATAAGGTGATTAAGTGCATACGAAATGTTGCCTTTGTCATCCATGATGTAGATAGAAGCACCACAATGTTTGCAAAAACCATGCTCTTGGATGGTTTGAACTTTCGAATGCGGCACCACAAATCGTTCGAGAGATTTACAGGGATTTTCGATAAGACCATGAGCCTGAATAAACTGCACACCAGTGCATATTTCGTTGGCTGTTGTCGTGGTGAAAATACGATAGTGGATCTGGCCGCAGTGGCACGACGTGGTGATCATGTTGATGTCCTTTATTTTCTTTTGAGTTAAGTTTACTTTTTATTTTTAGTTAATATATATTCATTTGGTGTAAAGACTTTTTCCTAAGAGGAAATAATGAGAAAGGAATACGATAAACTTCACTTACTTAAAATATTATGTTGTGTCGCTGAGCAGCACTCCTTCAGCCGAGCTGCAGAGCAGCTCGGTACCACGACATCAGCGGTGAGTAAATCGATAGCTCAGCTAGAGTCATCTTATGGACAAGTACTTTTAAATCGAACAACCCGTAAACTCGCATTGTCTGATGCCGGTAAGTTGGTGTACGAAAAAGGGAAAAAGATCCTTCGTGCGCTACGCGATTTGGAAGAAGAAGTCGAACAGGTTGGAGTGCATCAATCAGGTCACCTAAAAATAACCTTTCCAAATACGATAGGGCGTATGCTACTTAGCCAAATTTGTATCGACTTTCAAAAGCGCTATCCACAAATAAAGTTAGAGCTGATGTTTACCGCAGCAAATCAGGATTTAATCGAAGATGAGATTGATGTCGCTTTTAGGCTTTCAGCTGCACTCAAAGATAGTCAATTTTATGTCTTGAAATTAATCAATATAAACTCTACTTTTGTTGCCGCTCCCAGTTATTTGGCGGCGCATGGGAAGCCCGAGCAATTGGACGAACTGAGTAGGCATAACATGTTGTTATCTAAACTTAACCACGTTGAAGATAGTTGGCATGACGGAACTCGAAGTTATGCTCTGCAAGGTAATTTGATAGCGAATAGTCGCTTCCACATTCGAGAAGCGGTGTTGGCAGGATTGGGGATTGCCATGCTACCGTCTTATTTCTGCCAACGGGATATTGATTCGGGCGCTTTGGTTGAGCTGTTTCCCGAGCAAAATAGGCCCGAAGTTACTTTGCATGCCATATATAAAGTAAAACGAGAGCACTCTGCAAAGCTGGATTTATTCTTAGGTTTTGTACAGTCGCAATTATCATGCAAATCAGAATTGGTATCTTAGCCCTGCATAGTAGCGCCGACCATTCACATATACCCCTGTTGGTGCGTACTCATTGCGATCATAGGTATAGATTTGTTCGTCGGTTAAATTAATAAACTCAAATTGCGCATCGAGGTTATCACTTAATTTCACCGTGAGGCTGCCGTCTAATTGGCCGTAGTTATCCATCATGGTCTCGCCTACACCGGTGGCAAACTGGGTTCGATAATTATAGCTAAGCCGTGCGCTAAATTGGTGGTTCTCGTAGTAAGCGGTGAGGTTAGCGCTGTGTTTTGAGGTGCCTGGCACTTTGTCCTGTAAGCCAACGTCAGCGTTGTCACGTTCGCCATCAACGTAGGTGTAATTGGCGATTAACCCAAATCCGTACGCAAGTGTTTGCTGGTAGCTTAGTTCAACGCCACGGATACTGCCGCCAGCGCCATTACTAGGCCTATCGATAGACATCAAAATGCCTTCGTGACGTTCAAGTTTCCGCTCAAACTCGATAAAAGACTCCACATCCTTGTTAAATAAGGCGATTGAGGCGAGTCCTGCATCGTCAAAGTACCATTCAAGGCTGGCGTCAAACTGCGCCGCTCTATATGGATCTAAGCTGGCGTTACCACCTTGTCCTTGAGCCTGGGTCACGTTGTAATTGGTTGAGGGCATAAGGTGATGAAATTGTGCTCGTGACATGACGCGTGCAACGGAAAAACGGCCAACCAGACTTTCGCTTAAATCAAACTTGATATTGGCGCTGGGTAGAATATCGATGTAATCCCGAGATTCTTCATGCCAAACATAGCTGTCGGGCGCTTCGATGGGGGAGGCGACACGTTTAAATGCGGCAGAGTCTTGAAAGGTTTTGACCACCCGTACCCCAATGTTGGCTGCATAGGATTCACCAGCGAGTTGCATTTGACCGTAAGCGGCGGCGGTTTTTTCTGTAATATGAAAACGACTGGCTTTTTCTATCTCTTGTTCAAAATTGAGCGTATCGAAGTCTTTGGCGAGCAGTGTAATATCGGCATAACTGTAGTTTTTTAAGGTGTTTGCACTACCTACGCCGCGCAAATAATCATCCACAAAAGTGCCCGGATAGGCGGCCAGTGTAGTGCCAAGCTCGCCGGCTAAACCATCAAGCCCTCCATCTTTGGAGCGATAGCGCAAAAAGTCCCGTTGATGGTCCTTAAGTTTAATGCCAAATTTAATCGCGTCGACCTGTTTAAAGTCGATATCGTACGCAAAATCGGCTTGCGCGAAGTATGATTTATCTTTGCCATCTTGGCTGTCATTTCGAGCTTCGGTGATAAACCAACTCGCCGCATCTAACGGAGAAGTCCCATAACTTGCGACGATGTTTTTTCGCATTGACGTATCGACATGAAAACGGGTGTTAGCAGAAAACTGTGACGTGACGTCTTCTTTGGTGCCACCAGAGCCGTGGCTTAGACCCACTTGAAACTGGCTTGACCAATAAATGCCATCATAGACCAAGTCTAGATGGGCACTTTTGGTGCTGATCTGCGAGTCTCGCCAAATGGCTTCCATGCTGGTATTGAACGGCGCTGCTGTGGGTAAATAGTGGGCGCTCACCAAAGTACCATCTTGTACTTGTAAATCGGTTACTCCGCCGCCTAGGTCAATAGACTTTGCACTTTGCCAGAGAAAGTTTTGATTGTTGTTGTCTGCGTTTAGGTGAGAATAAAGTAAGTGACTATTTAACCTAAGTCGTGGGGAAAGCTGAAACGCGGCATTGACTGTATAAGCCTGCAACTCTCTTTGCTGCTGAAAAATCGCGGATCCCCCACCTCCTGGAAACCATAACGTCTGGCTTTTATCTTGTGGAGTCTGCTGGGTGGCATACCAAGTATCATCATCACCTTGGTATAACGTTCTATCGTGCCATCCCCAAGATTCTAAGCCGTCGCGTCTGAGGCTGCGATCTCGTCGTGTTGCGGTAAAAAGCACAGCATAGTCGCCACTTTCGCTATGATAGTTATAAATTGCAGATAATTGTGGGTCGAGTTTATCGCTCAAGTCACTGTATTGGAACTGGGCCGTTACAACGCCATAGCCTGAAGGCGTAAGCAGAGGGTCGCGGGTTTTTATATTGATTGCACCACCTAACGACCCTTCATCCTGCATAGCTTGTGGTGTTTTGAACACCTCAAGGCTAGAGACGACTTCACTGGGTAATAAGGTAAAATTAAAGCCTCGGCTTGGCTGACTTGAGATCCACCAATCAGCGGAGGCGAGATATTGACCATTCAAATAGGTTCTATTTTGCTCGGGGGTTGTGCCTCGCACGCCGATCCGCTCACCTTCACCTTGTGCTCGAGAGAGTGAAATACCGGTGATCCGTTGCAGCGCCTCTGCGACGTTTTTATCTGGAAACTTACCTATGTCTTCAGCACTGATCGTATCTGAAACTTGTTGATTGTGGCGTTTATTACTGAGAGACTTGACAACGCTGTCATGGAAGGCACGGATTTCGATGCGTTCTATGGTATTTTCAGCTGTCTGATTTTGCTCAACGGCATAACTTGCAGCTGTGATAAAGAATGCGCTACAAGAAACTGTTCGGATGAGAAATTCTGACATTGTGCTCAACTTATAATACGAGTAAGTTACCTTTAGTTGATACTCATAATACGCTTTTATTACGAGCCTAACCATAGTTTTACAAATTTTTAGTAGTTGATGGTTGAAAACTTAGATAAACGTTTTTTAATCAATGAGATACTCGTCGACCTGAGTAATTTATCTGTGTGTGTTGACGGTTCTTGGAGAAGCATCGAAGCGAAGCATGCGGCATTATTGCGTCTATTGATTGCTAACAAGGGACAGGTTGTTACCAGAGACGCCATCTTAGATATCGTATGGCCCGGTACTATCGTCAGTGATAACTCTGTTAGCCAGCTGGTGGTACAGCTACGTAAGCTGCTTGGTGACAGTTCAAACGAGCCAAAAATAATTAAAACGGTACCACGCCTAGGTTATCAATGCATTGCACAAATTGAAAAAGCCCCGACGCTACTTGAGCAAGTAGAGGAGCTGTCTCGTGGGCGTGGCGCACAATTTGCGCTGCTCGGTTTTTTTATGGGTCTTGTGGTGACTTTGCTTGGCGTTTTTATGGCTAAGCAGTGGCAAAATGAATTGCAACAGCTGCCCATCACTGCAACTCGGATCACATCCTCGCCGGGTGCAGAAGTCTTTGTGCGCTTTTCTCCAAATGGTAACTATTTAGCTTACAGCTATTTAGCTGAGGGAGCCGATCAATTTGATTTGGCGGTCTATGATCTTGAGACCAAAACAACCCATACGATAAAAAGCAGCGGTTATAGTGAAGAGTCGGCAAGTTGGTCTTTAGATGGTAACTGGCTGATTTATTCGCGCTCGGATCCGGTTTCCTGTGAAGTACGGGCGTTACACGTGAAAGGTCCAATAGAAATGTGGCGACTAGCGCGCGATAGCGTGCTTGGCAGCTGTAATAGCGCACAAGACTCAGCGCCTTGGCTTGAATATCGAGCGGGTCATTTTATCACTAAGTCTTGGGATAAAGGTGGGACCTATTTGCAATCTGTAGCGGTCACTTTTGCGGATAATCATCCTAAAGTGCTCAACACTACGGCGTTGCCTATTCGCGATGTAACTCATTATCAAGTTAACCAACAAGCGCTGTTGTATCAGGTAAAAGAGCAGGGCGTTTATCGCCTAAATTTGGGGCAACTTGGGGACCCTGAAAGGCAAACTACCACACTCTCCAAGCAGTCTTTTTCGGCATTGAGTCATGGTTATCAGGACGATACGGTTATTATCGCCAAACAAAACTTGAGTGTACTGAAAGGTCGTGAGCAGCAGCTGTTATACTCCGGATTTGGTGCGATATCTGAGGTTGATGTTAATACGCATTTGCGTGCTTCGGCGCACACTGAGGGCGTGGCTGAAATTAACTTTTATCAGCTCGCTGTAGATGCACAAAGCGAAGCACAGCAAAAGCAGTTGACGTCGCCCGCAAGGGTGGATCTACTTGCCGCTTTGTCTGATGATGGCGCACATTTTGTATATGCCTCGGTGACAGCCAAAAATAATGATGCGCCACAATTTGAGCTGTGGCATAAACATGCTTTTCGACCAACATCGAGTTTGCTTGGCACTATGCCGCTGGGAGAAGTGCCTATTTTGCTCTTGCTGTCGCCTAATAACGAATATCTCGCCGTATTATCAAAGTCGCATAAAGTGTATTTAATAAGCTCTTTTACTAAAGAAGTGAAAAAAGTAGTTGATAACTTTGCCGAAGTTGCTGATTTGCATTGGTCACAGGATGGTAGAAACCTGTATTATCGAGCGAAGCTCTCGACGGAGGCCAAATGGCAGGCATGGCAATTTACCGTATCTCAAGGGCGCAGTGAGCAACAACCTCTGGTGACTCGTTCGTCTGATTTATCCCTGACTCAGAAGAACTCAAGCTTTGTGGGGTACAAAGAACAAGTTAGGGAATACCTAGTTGCTGCGCTGACTGAAACAATTGATGTAGAGCAGTTACGTGGGTCTTTATCTCTTTACCAGCCAGCAGTATACCGAGACGGGGTTTATTTTGTACTGAAAAGAGGTCACCAACTGGTGCTTTATCGCTATTTAAGTAGTGAAAACAAAGTCGAAGAAATTCAACCAATTGGGTTACACCTTTACGCGGGGTTTACCGAGTTACAGGTACTAGCAAGCTTCGATGGCAGTCAGGTCATATTCAATCGGATCAACAATTATGAAAGTGACATAGTATTACTGGAGTACGGTGAGCGATGAAGACATCAATGTTACGAAGCCCAGGTTGGGTACAGTTAGTTAGCTAGTTTTTGCTGGAATAAGCGTATTGCTTTACTACTCCAATTGCGCTGTGATGCCGACTTCAAAGCCTGTGAGGCAAGCTTTTTGGCCTCTGCCTGATTATCTGTAAGTTTGGCAGACAGTAGCAGTAGTTCAGGGTGTTCGGGATCGATGGTGAGACCATGACGCAACCAAGTCTTGGCCTGAGCTTTGTCGTTGAGACGAGTTAAATAAGTGTTTACTAATAAAAGTGTGGAGCGCAAATGGCCGTTATTCGAGGCCTCGGTAAGTACTTGTAGAGCACGTGGAGCATCCTGCTGTTCTGTGTTTGTAAGCAGTGTTCGTGCTAAGCGATATTTTGCGATATCCATGGTCTGTGCTGCGTGTTCTAGCCAAAGTACACTAAGTCGATGCTCTCCCACATTGATAAGCTGAGTTGCTAAGCGATATTGTGCCAAGTCCAAGCCATTTTTAGCTGCGGCTAAATACAGTTCATTTACCGGCTCTTCAGAGCGCCAGTGATAGCGCAGTAGCTGATACGCATTGTAATCTTTCATACTCAACCAGTTAGCAATATAGTATTGTACTTGCGCCACACCGCGCTCTGCCGCATCGATATTCTGCTTAAGCTGTTTTTCGTAGGCCTTCTTTTGAATGGCTAAGGTTTCGCGATATTGCTCGCCTTTATATGTCGCAAAATGGTAAATCAAGGTGTGTGCTTGTTTTGGACCACTATAGCGCCACTTTTCTACCGCATTTAGCAAGCTAGCGGTGAATATGTGCTTGGGGTAGCTATCTACGACCTCAATATTGGTGGCCTTACCGCTTTGGTCGATATCAAACTCTAACCAAACCCAGCCCTCAATCCCTTGTCGTACAGCCTCATCTGGGTAGTCAGGTAATACATCGTGAGTTTTACTCGGCGTAGAAACGATATTGGGTTGTTTGAGCCGGGCAAGTGTTGAATCAAGTAAATAGGTGTCTGCCAGACGATTTTTTTGAAGTGTTACGAAATCTTTTAGACCACTTTGGTCGTCGGACTGCTGCAAAACGAGTTGCGCAGTTTGAAAGGCTTCAGCTATACCGAATTCTTTAGCCAATGAAAACCAAGCAAAGGCATTTGCAGCACTTTGTTCGGTTCCTTGGCCGTATAAATACATCACCCCAAGATTATACATGGCGTCTGCATTACCTAATTGAGCTAGGCGATTGAATTCAGAAAATGCAAGAGTGAATTCTTCATTCTGATAGGCGAGGGTAGCATCGTAAAGATCGGCTTTTGTCAGCCAACTCATGCTCATAAAAAATGAAAAAATAAGCCCAGAAATGAGATTGTTGCGCATTTTATTGATTACTCATCCTCGGACTGCTCTTTGGGGTTGCTGTGGTCATTTTTAATAGGCTATATAACCACAATATAAGGGAAATTTAAATAATAAAAGCTGATAGCAAACGCTATCAGCTTTTTGGAACTCCGGGCAGGGAGTTTACTAAGTCGAACCTGTGTTAGCTTGGAAGCGACTTAATTCGAGTCATGAAACTATTTTCTTTACGGCTAATAAGACCAGATTTAGCGGTAAAAGTTTCATTCGCTATTCGGTGTTAAAAGTTAAATCTAACCCCTGCGCTAAAACGCCTTCCATCGGCATAGACACCCGTTAGTGCCTGCTCAACTCCCTTTACCTGATAGCTAAATGTATGTTCATCCGTCAAGTTGATGGCCTCAAGAATAAATGCCACATTCTCATTGTAATTATAGGTAAGGTTGGCATCTACTTGACCATAATCGTCAATGTATCCTGGCCAGTCTCGACCTGTATCATACCCTGTTCTGAAGTTGTATGAGATACGGGCACTAATGAATTCGTTTTCATAATAAGAACTCAAGTTAACGGTATGCTCAGAGTTGCCTGGGATGGTGATGTCGTTACCTTCATCATCTTTGGCTTCACCATCTACATAGGTATAGTTAGCTGCAACGCCAAAACCTTCGTATAGCTCTTGTTGATAACCGACTTCTAGGCCTTGAATGCGGCCTGCTTTCCCATTAACAGGACGGCTGATCAGCACTTCTTTACCTTCGTGAGTTTCAAGTGCTGGTTGGCTCTCGATAAACGACTGAATATCTTTGTAGAAAAATACCGCAGAAAAAAGGCCTGCGTCGCTAAAGTACCACTCGATACCGGTATCAAACTGCGTCGCTCGATAGGGGTCGATGTCAGGGTTACCGCCAGTGCCGGTTTGTGTTTCTAGGTTGTATGAAGTTGATGCGGTCATATCGGCGTAATCTGGGCGAGACATAACTCGTGCCGCAGAAAAACGCATTAATAAATCGTCATCTAAGTCAATTGCCAAGTTAATGCTTGGAAGAATGTCGAAGTAGTCCTTTTCTTCCGTTGTCCATACCTCAGCACCTGACTCACCTGCAAACGCGGATGAGGTTTGTTTGGTATTTACAAGTCTTACACCTAAATTACCGCGTAGACCATCTGCATCCAGATTCGCTTTAATGTAGCCTGCGGTAATTTTTTCATTGATATCGAAAGTACTGGCTTTCAATACTCGGTAATTCCAACCCAGCGCATCACCTTCTTGGCGTATTTTGTTTGAATCAGTAATTGCGTAGCTGCGCGTTGTGCCCGATGAGCCTATGCCTGATAGGTAATCAGATGGCATGGCTTTAGAGTAATCAGCCAAACTCCAGTTTAAGTCTGTGCGATTGTCCGTTGTGTGTTTGGTATTAAAACGACTGTGATCACGATATTTAAAGCCTACCTTGATCTGATTAAAGATAGCGACATCAATTGGGCGTTTAAAATCGGCTTGAAAGTAAGTTTCATCATCTTTCGCATCATTGCTGTCATAGCGTAAAAAGCCTAAATTCCATTTATCACCATCGTTTGGATCGGCAGCATAACTGGTCTTTACGTCTTCCTCTTGTGACGCATCAAAGCTGTGAACATAGTTGCCTTCCCAACCAACGGAGCGATCCGCTTGTGAACCACCCGAACCTTCTGTGTAACCTAAGTGATATGAAGATTCCCAAAGTTGCCCTTGATGTTCAACTTTTAAGTCGTACGATTTGGTTTTGAGCTCAGAGTTACGTACTTTGGTCTCATCCAGAATGTTATTACCATCTGGTGATAAGCCAAGCGTCCCGCCGACGGCCATCTTTCCAACTACGGGGTGGTCGATAACGGTAATGTCAGTATATTGTGAGCCGCCGTAACCGGGTAACCACAGGAAGTTTTGATTTTCATTGTCGGCTTCAAGTGTAGAGTCTAACGCATTGAATACAATGTCCATATTTTCATTTGGACGATATTGTAAGGCGAGGTTTATCCCCGTGCGAACGCGCTGCTGTGAGAACATGGCTGAGCCGCCACCGCCAGGGCTGTAGACATTGTCGACGACGGTACCATCTTCAAGTGTGATATCACGATAGGTCCAAGACCATGCTTCAATACCATCGCGGCGCAAGTTACGTTCTTGGCGCACGACAGAAATTAAGGCGCCAAAAGATTCATCATCGGTCTTAAAGTTGTACATAGCGGAAAGTTGTGGGTCGGTTTCACCTGACACTTCGCTGTGCTGTGCGATAATTGAACCTGCAATTTTATTTGGCTCTAAATCAAGCGGCTTACGTGTTCTAACAATCACGGTTCCACCAATAGAGCCTTCGTCAATATCGGCTTCTGGTGATTTGTAAACTTCAAGCCCAGAAATGATTTCAGAGGGTAACATTGTGTAGTTAAATCCACGGCTCGCCGCTGAGTTAGTCCACCAGTCCGCTGAGCCAACGGCTTGACCATTTAATAAGGTCCGGTTTTGGCTTTCACCTGTGCCTCGAATGCTAACGCGTTCACCTTCACCAAAACTACGCGTGATTGAAACACCGGTAATTCGTTGTAATGATTCGGCAACGTTTTGATCTGGAAATTTGCCAATGTCTTCGGCGGTTACTGCATCAACAATGGCGTCTGAGTATCTTTTTGTATTGAGTGATTGAACAACGCTGCCACGGATCCCTCTGACTTGAATAACTTCAACTTCACCATTTTTAGCTGCTTCTTGATTGTTGTTTTCTTCAGCGAGAGCTAGACCCGGTGCAAAAAGTACCGAGCCGAGCAAAGATTGGCTGATTAATACAGCCAGTTTTTTCTTGTTATTGCGAAACATAAATTCCCCTTGAGTGCTTACTTGTGATTGACCACGAGAAAGATTAAACACCAGTGGGGTTTGTTAAATCTTGAATTGAAATGAATAGTTATGAATTTGGAGGTTTTTAACTTTTGTTTTTCTTATTTTATTGAAATATATGGATATAAAATAATATTTTCTCGGTAGCTTACGGTTTAAGTTAAGTTTACTGGAAGGATTTGACTTTATTTTTTGTTAACATTCATAACTACAAAGAACTGGAAAGTCGCCTTTCCAGTTCTTTTTGCGCGTTATAAGCTCTTTTTAGGTGGCAGTACAACGTTTGAGAAGATAAGGCCAGCGATAAGAGACATAAATATTAAAAAGGTTTGTTGGCCAATATGGTCCGCATGAACAAAGCTTTGGCCTTCAATTAAAGAATTAAGTCCAATATAGGTTTTAGAACCAGGGACCAACACAATCAAACCTTGCATTGCAACAATGGACGCAGGGGCATTTACCACACGGTTAAAGATATTACTAAAGACACCCACTGCAAATGCACCTACAAAAGTACCAAGTGCATAATCAAAGTAAACCGCAGAGCTGATACTGGCTGCGTAGGCGATAAAGCCTGATGCGAGTGACCAACTTGCATGGCGTAACTTTGTTCTAAAGATAATAACTAGGCTGCTACAAAGTAATAGCACTGCAAGCCAAGCCGTCCAACGTGGTAATGGTGATGGTTGTATAAAATCAACTTGTCCAAAAAACGCAAACCCTAAACTGATCCCCAAAAATGCACCGAAGTAGAGCTTAAAGAGCAACATAATAGAGTCCATGACTCTAGCGGTGCCTGACACTAGATGGCGAGCCGATAATTCCGCAAACCCAAGCGCCAGCGCCAAGCCAGGTATAAACACGATAATGGCCGAAAGTACCACCAAACGGATGTTGACCTGCGGGTCAATGTATACAGACACTGCGCAGGCAGCAACCGCTGATACGATGGCGACCAAAGGCTCAAGCATATGTGTTACGCGTTTGGAAATACTTGCCCAAAGCACGAATATGTAGACCACAAGCGATATTAGCGCCGACCACCAAACGTCATTCCAGCTAGTTCCCATCAGCATCGCAAATGCGCCACTTGAGGTTGCAAATGCAAGACCCGTCATTAACTTATTATAAGGGGGCTTAGCGTGCAAAATGGCTTCAAGGCATTGTTCAGCTTCTTGGATTGAAAGCTCACCAGATAACACGCGTGTTGCGACGTCATCCGTATCTGCCAATGAACCTAAATCATGATCGCCGGGATCAACTCGCGCCACATGGGTATATTCTTCTTCATGACCTTCGGTCCAAATTACAAAAGTGACAGATGTCGGAGACATAACAAAGGAAGACTTTAGCCCTAGGTGAGTGGCTATTTCCATTAAATGTGCTTCGAGTCGATAGGCAGGGGTACCGTATTTGTGAAGCATTTTGCCTAACTTCACAATAAAGCGGCGTTTCTCTGTAAAGGTTGCGTTATTCAACGAAAGAGAACCTTAAATATGTAATGCCAATTCTACTGAATGAAGCGAATTGGCGAAAATGTTAAAAAAGTATGGTGTTTGAAATTAAAAAAATCAAACTGAGCTCATCATGGGTACGCGCTGCTAGTAAGATACATATCATCTAGATTTTAGTTATGTTTTTGCACACGAATTTGATATTCGCAACAGACTATTTGCATAGGTAAATTTGGCGGCCAAGATTGCTGCGAATTCTATCCAGATTCTCAGTAATGTCTATAGTTTTGGCCGCAAATATTTGCATTTTTTATAAACAGGTCTCGGCGATACATTTATTGCTAAATGCTAAGAGTTACGATGATTCTCTGATCTGCAATGAAACATCCACCAAGGTTCTAACGGCAGGCTGTGATTTGTTTAAAATTTCGGACAGTGTATGGCATGTCCGCTTACCGATGTCGTCGGCATCAATTCTGACGCTCGTTAATGCGGGTTTCATCAGCTGGGAGTCTTGCAAGTCATCAAAACCGACAACTTTGATGTCTTCACCAGGTACCAGTCCATGTTCGCGCATGGCTTCAATTGCACCGTATGCAATGACGTCACTAAAGCAAACGATAGCTTTTATCTCTTTATGGTCAGCGATGAGGGTATTAAACGCTTCTCGGCCCCCTTGGCGATTGGTTGGAGCAGCGATCGCAGGTTGCGCTTCATTTAATCCGTTGAGTTTTAGCGCGCTTTGGAAACCAGACAGTCGCTCATGGTAATCAGAGATTTCAGGGGTACCACCCAAAAAAGCAATGTTTTTTATGCCTTGCTCAATGAGGTGAGTCGTTGCTAGGTGAGTCCCTTTTTTATTGTCAGGTAGAATACAAGGGGCTTTCGCGAAGGCCACTTCACGCATAATGGTAATAACTGGAAATCCAGAGTCAGCCAATTGATCAAGCCACTCTCGCGGGGTGCTTGGTGCGGGCACCATGACAAAGGCACAAACGTTGTATTCTTTAAGTGTGTTAACCACCTGGCGCTGGCGATTAAAGTCTTCGCCTGTATTGACCAGCATAGGTACCATACCTAATGCATAAATATGCTTTTCTAATCCGACAGCAAGCTGAGCAGAGTAAGGGTTAGTTAAGTCGTTGATAACAACCGCAACAAGATTAGACTTTTTACTACGTAGCGCTGCTGCATCGCGATTATAAACGTAGCCCAGTTTTTCGATGGCTTTTAATACTTTTTCTTTACTTTTATCGCTGACTTTATCGCTATGCGTTAGAACGAGGGATACTGTTGATTTAGAAACTTGTGCCTCTTCGGCAACATCGAAAATGGTAACCTTAGCGAGTTTTTTATCGTTGTTCATGCTAATTCGTATCAATTATGGCTGGTTAAGTGACTAAGTGTACATCAAGTTTTCATCGCATTAAATCGCAAATCTCTGCACATTTCCCGATAATCGTTATATGATCATCCGTTAAACGCCGAAGATAGGTAAATACAGTGAAATTATTAAAACAAATCACATTTATCATATTAATGACTACCGTATCATATACGGTATGTGCACAAGGGCAAGGCTACATGACACCTTCTCCAGAGCTGGCAAAGCTTGTTGATGCACCATTGATCCCTACATCTAAATTGAGTGCGAACGGTAATTGGTTGGCATTGTTACAGCGCAATAGGGTGCTTACGCTCGAAGAGCTTGGGCAGCCAGAGCAAGCGCTTGCGGGGATAAAGTTCAACCCGCAAACTTTTATGCGGACCTCCAGCCGCCAATATAGCTCTATTGAGTTTAAACATGTCGCAACCGGTGCCTTAATTAAGGTGACAGGTCTACCTAAAGGCAAGATCAAGTCGCCAAGTTGGAGTGCAGATAGCCGCTATCTCGCGTTTATTCTTGAACAAGAAAATAGTGCTACGCTTTGGGCTTACGATATTGAGCAGCGCAACCTTAAACAGCTCACTCAATCAACTTTAAATGGCGTGGTGACTTCAACGCCATATCAGTGGTTGCCAGACAGTACTGCGATTATCGCAAATATTGCTATTAATCATGGCAAACAGCCAAGCGCAAAAGATAAATCTAGTCTAACACCAATAGTACAAACCACATCTGGCAAAAAAGCATCGACACGCACTTATCAGAATTTGTTGTCTAGTCCCTATGATATTCAGCTATTTAAGTTCTATTCTGAGGGGCAGTTAATTAAGCTAAATCTTAATGCTAGCGCGCAGCAAATTGGTAACCCAACCTATCTTAAACACTTCTCTGTTTCGCCAGACTCTACCAATCTAGTGGTCGGTATGATGGCCGATCCTTTCTCATTCCAAGTGCCTTACAGCCGTTTTCCTGCGGTATGGCAGGTGTGGGGGATGCGCGGTTATCCATTATTTGAAGTGGCAAGACAACCACTAGCCGACGCACTGCCAGCGGGCTTTGATAGCGTAAGAGAAGGCCCTCGCAAGATCCAATGGCGTGACGACCATGGCGCGACGTTAATATGGGCCGAAGCGCAAGATGGTGGGGACATGAGTGCGAAGGTTGATTACCATGACCACCTTTACACGATTAGTTCGCCATTCAAAAAAGAGCCTGAACTTTTCGCAAAAGTAGAACGTCGTTTTTCGAGTATTGAATGGGCCGATAACAATGTTGCGATTTTGAATGAATGGCGCTTTGCCGATCGCAGTGTTCGCTCTTCTGTATTTTCTCCGCGCAATCCAGAGCAAAATCGCGTGGTGTTTTCAGAGCGCAGTTATAATGATGCATACAAAGATCCTGGCAACTTTGTATATGAAAATAGTGATTTAGGTTCAAGAGTGTTGAAGCTAGTTGGAGGCAGGTATTTGTTTTTAACGGGCGACGGTGCATCTGAGAAAGGCAATATTCCTTTTTTAGATCGTTTTGACGTAAAAACCAATACTTCAACTCGTATTTGGCAGTCGAGCGAACCTTATTACGAACGAGTGCGTGCAATGTTAGATGACGAAGGTATGCGCTTTATTACTGTGCGTGAATCACGCCAAGAGCAACCTAACTTTTTTGTCCGTGACTTACAGTTTGATACTTTGGAGCAGCTAACTAAGTTTGCGCATCCTTATCCTGCATTTAAAGGCGTTGTAAAAGAGCAAATCAAGTACAAACGTGATGATGGCGTTGAGTTATCTGGTAATCTTTATCTTCCTACAGATTATGACCCATCAAAAGGTCGTATACCTGTGTTGATGTGGGCTTATCCGCTTGAGTTTAAAGATAAAGCCGTTGCCTCACAGGTGCGCGAATCGCCTTATCAATTCCCATATATTGGCTATTGGGGACCTATGCCGTATTTAGCAAAAGGTATTGCTGTTTTTGATGATCCGACGATGCCGATTGTGGGGGCTGGTGATACGCAACCTAATGATACATTTAGGCAGCAATTGGTTGCGAGTGCGAAAGCAGCTGTTGATACCTTAGTGGAAAAAGGTATAGCAGATCCTAAGCGCATTGCGATTGCAGGGCATTCGTATGGGGCGTTTATGGTGGCTAACTTACTTGCCCATAGTGATTTATTTGCCACTGGCATTGCACGAAGCGGGGCTTATAATCGCACCTTGACGCCATTTGGTTTTCAGGGGGAGCCGCGTAACTTCTGGGAAGCGCAAAACGTCTATGCCAGTATGTCTCCTTTCTTTCACGCGGAAAAAATCAACGAACCTATGTTGATGATCCATGGAGAGGAAGATCCAAACTCAGGAACTTTTCCTATGCAATCTAAACGTATGTTTGCTGCAATGAATGGCTTGGGTGGTAATGCTAGGCTGGTGATGCTGCCAGAAGAAGGCCATGGCTATAAAGCACGAGAAAGTATTTTACATGTACTTTGGGAGCAAGAGCAGTGGCTTGAAAAGTATCTGTTCCCTGAGAAAGAAGAAGCAATCCCTGAAGACACGTCAACAGATGAAATGATCTCGGTCGCAACGGAAGCGACAGTTAACTAACAGTAAATCGATACAATGGAGGGGGTAGTAGATCTACTCCCTCTATTTACCCTATTCAATTATACGAAACTTAAGTTTCCTACTCTTTACTGGATACTGAACTGCCGACGGAAGCGGTAATTACCATAAAAATGGCAAGCCATTGCCAAACAGTCAGCAACTCTCCAAGAATTAAAAAGCCAGCCAACGCCGCAACAGCAGGTTCAACGCTCATTAAAATACTAAACCCTTGTGCGGGCATTTTTCGAAGCGCTACCATTTCTAGGCTATAAGGCAGGGCGCTGGATAATAAACCAATTGCGATACCTAATGGGATTAGTGACCAATCAAGCAGTGCAGCACCTTGAGACACCACGCCAAACGGCACGATAGCAAGGGCTGCAACCGTCATGCCGATTGCCACAGTCACCCCGCCGGAGCTTTCATTGCCTGAGCGCTTACCGTAGAGAATATATCCAGCCCAACAAGCGCCAGCAACTAAGGCTAAAGCAACACCGACTGGGTCTAAGCCATTGACATCGCCAAGATCTGGTAACAATAGCAAGATCCCCAAAATAGCAAATGCAACCCACAAATAATCACGTTTCCGTTTAGATGAAAACAGCGCTACGGCGAGCGGCCCAGTAAACTCTAATGCCACACCAATGCCAATAGGGATACGTTCAATGGCATAGTAAAAGGTGATATTCATGCCGCCCAAGCACAGGCCATAAACGATGAGTGGTCGCCAGTTTGTTGGTAAATGACGCCAAGGCTTGAACACCAAGCATAAAATAAGAGCTGAAAATCCAAGGCGATATGCTGTGGTACCCTCTGGCCCCACAAACGGAAATAACTGCTTGGCAATAGAGGCACCGGATTGAATGGTGACCATAGCGCAAAGTAGGCATAAAATCGCAATGACAAAGTCGCGGCTAAGTAGTGGCATTGAGACCCCAATAAGATAAATAACAAGCTTAAAAATGGCGATATAAGGCTAGTCTAATCGTGTCTAAATAATGGCTCAATTACTTTTGTATATTTTATGCCTTTCTTGGTTTTTGAAATGGTTATTTGTTGATTTGTTTACTTTTAATTTTCAATGTTTTCTTTTTATTATCGTTCCAATTTTGTTTACGTACTCAGATAGTTAAGCCAAGCACTTTCATGTTTTTGCATATTTTTATGCTTTTTCGAGTCTAAGTGCGCGAGCTTATCGCTGTCATTGATAAAAGGGCCTGCTCTACAAATGGTACAGTAATTATCACCCAGGTAGTCAGGCACTTTGAGCTTTTCTTTGATGGCGTGAGCTGGGTTAACAGACCAGTAATAGCTAATACCGCTGGTGTCTTTTACGTGTTTATCACGGTCGACATTGCGAATTTGATACTCTGGGAACTGTGAAATCTCAAATCGAGATTGGCCGAGGTAATATTGCTCAAGTCCGTTGACAAGGCTGCCTTCTAGATTCCACTCAATATAGGGCTTTACGTCCTTTGAGGTAATGATCCCGAGCTGAGCGCCATCTGGGTCAAGTGCATAAGCCGCTGCGTTTATTAAGAATTCTCGCAGCAATTTCCGATTGAGACTGTTAACGCTCAAGGTCTGGTTTTGGAAGCTTTCAAACGAACCAAATGCAGGAATGAGAGGAAATTGAAAAATAACTGCATCAAAGGCATGCGACGGCACATTTTGCCAACAATGTGCCTCAGTGACATCAAATTGAGTCACTACATTTACCCCTAAATCATGCAGCTTATCAAATGCATTATCTTGATATTTATGCTTAAGTTCACTTTCACTGTCGTAAACACTGGCAGTAAGATGGGCTGGAGCAAAATGTTTTGCTAATGAATATGAGAAGCTTAAATCGCCGTCACCAACGGTAAGAATACGCCAGTTTTTATCGAGTATCATGTAACAATCTAAATCAGTAAAAGGAGGAGTTTATCAAATCCGGCTATTATCTTGTAGCAATTGGCTCTTTTATTAGTTTAAAGCCAACTAGACAGAATACACCAGCCAAAAACCAAATCCCTCCAGCCACAATTGCAAAACTGGTAGTTTTTTCAGGGAAAACAATGGCTAGCGGCAGTGTAATTGCTCCCCTTACTAAACATAACGTTGAAATAGTAAAGATGGCGGGGCGAAGCATAGGTAATGGTTTGATCCACTTGAGGGCGGAAAGTGCGTAGGCGGCAGTGGTTAGAAATAATGCGGAGATAAAAACGGTTGCAGTAGGCGCATACCAAGTGCCTGCGATGGCGGAGTCGATAATATCTGCTGGAGCAAGTTGCGCGCGATAGCAACTAGCACCCAAATAAATACATGAAAGATGTGCAACTGCAGTAAAGATAGCAATACCCGCAAATGTTGAAAGGAAAATACAGCCTATTATCCTTTTAGTCTGGTATTGCATTGATTTCCTTTATTTATATCGGAACGGTGTAGTACCATTATTTGTCTATTATAAGCGTTTATAACTCAGCATACCTAAATGAAGAGTTCTCTTTAAGAAGTAGTATACACGTAAAAAAATACAGAGGAATAAGTGCCCAAAATGTATACGAATAGGAAAACTCGCTGCCAAAAGCCGTCATTACACACCCAACTAAAGGCATTGCAATGCCCAGAAAGTAATAAGCTCTGCTTTTATAAAGCCAACCAAATGGAATGAAGTGAGAGCCAAAAAGAATGGCGAAGGCAAAAGGGAACCAATTTGGGACTAATTGAAATACTAAGATTAATACTGGCCAATATAAAAATTGGGCGCATGCTAACACCGTCCCTAAGTTTGATAACGGGGGGTGTTTAGCAAATGGATTGACTTTGAACATTTTTGAGATTAGGAAGGCTATTGGGAATGTACTTCCGGTTGCAAAAATCACCATGACCAAAGCTTGTCTTTGCGGCATAAAATGAATGGCTAAAGTACAAAAGCAAATTACCATTAAACCTGCAAATGGGAATCCTATCCCTTTTTTAGTTAGGTTTATTAATTCATCTCGGTTGTCCATAATATCTCCCTGAGTCAGCCTTTTGCTCTCTCTAGCCATTGGGTATTAACCTTATCGTACCTCTGAAATTCGCTTTCGGTTGCTATGTGTCTGTAAAGAACTTGCTTATCAATGCCCTAGTTGGTCGAGTAAGTCCATTACTTCAACGCTGGCATGTTCCATTTGGTTAAGCTGTTTTACTGCGCCTTGAGAATCACCTGCTTTAAACTTTTTCATTGCTTCTACACCAGCTCTATGGACTTCTTTATGCGGAGCTTCTAGGCGTTTAAACGCATTGTGACCACCAAACTTTTGGGCGCCATCGCCACCAAACCACTTACCTAAGCGGCACATCGTATGATCGGCAAAGTCACTGATATTTTTATGGCTATTGCCAATAATAACGTTGTATACGTCTCCTTTCCAAACGACATGATCGAGCTTTACGGTCTGGATAAAGGTTTGAGTAGTAGAGACCAAAATGGTGTCTTTCATTGAATCACAACAACTTACTATTCCTTCGTATTCATCGTTTAGGTGTCCAATACTGTCAGATAGGGTGATATTAGACGCTTGAATTTCTTCCACGGCACTCACGGTTGTATGAGTCGTATCGATGATCTTTTTGACCAGATCGGAGACTTCGTTGGCGGACTCGTTGGTGTTGGTTGCCAGTGCACGTACCTCATCGGCGACAACCGAAAAGCCACGGCCAGCTTCACCCGCCCGGGCGGCTTCAATAGCAGCATTAAGCGCTAACAGATTCGTTTGATCTGAAATTTTTGAAATCGTCGTGACAAAGGTATTAATACTATCGGCCATCTGTGATAGGCCAGAAATATTGGTGGTCATTCTGTCCATATTGCCGCCGAGCTGCTCCATTCCCGTGAGTATTTTACGCAATGCGGTTTCAGATTTAGAAAAGGCGGAGTTTACTTGCTCAATTGAATGGCTTTCTTCTTCAATACTCATAAAGCTTGCAAGAACGGTTTCGCGGATCCCTTGCACTTGGCTTAATCCAGTCAATGCACACTGCAGTAGTTGATTGTCAGTATTATCATTGAGTGCAGCTTGTGAACTTACAACTTCTTGTTTTAATGACTCATTTTCAGCAACTAATTGCGCATTCGCATGTTTTAAACTGGCAATCTCTTGTTGCGCGGCTAATAAGGCTTGTTGGGTTTCATTGTTTGTAAATAGTTTTGCAAACACGTTATTTTCCCTTGTAACTTGATATTAACGCAAGCTTAGCAATCATTGGAAAATAGTGCTACTTCTTTAGGTTTTAAAAAAGCTATAAATTTAGAGAAGTTAGCGTAGAATTGTGATTGGATTTTGGCGCGCTGAGCGTCATTGAAATTGAATCAATAAAACTGTGTTATGATGTTATCCTCGAGCACTAGATCTGAGTGATTTACCGCGTTTATCGCCATACATATGCTCATCGGCTTCGTGGATGATGAGATCAGCTTGTTTAGCTGGGTCAACTTTGACCATTCCAATACTGACGTTAATTTTGTAATCGTGTAATCCCTTTAATAATGCCGCTCTTACTTCGTCTGTATCTGGAAGCACCGCATTAATATAGGCAATAAATTCGTCTCCCCCGATACGAAAGCTGTAGTCTAAGCCAAAGTAATCTTTCATATTCTGCGTAAACTTAATCAAAACCTCGTCGCCAATATGATGGCCATAGTTGTCATTCACCTGCTTAAAATTATCTAAGTCGAGGTAGAGTAGCCATTGATTATCAAAGCGATGTGTTTGCAAGCCTTCAAAACATGCGCGACGACTGCCCACGCCTGTCATCGCATCATGGTTAGCTTCATACCGCATCCGCTCCTCTAATAATCTTCTTCTCTCTACTTCTTTTTTTAGCTCTGTAATGCTGGCTCTTTTGTTGGTGATCATGCAGTAAAAACCAAAGCTGATGAGTAAAAAACCGATATTTTTTAAAGAAGTGTCAAAATTAAGTAAGGGAATGGAAAAACCGTCGGTAAAATTATCAATAATATCAAGGAGTAGACCCGCACAATACACAAGTAGGGCAAGGCGTAAGAACGGATTTGCGATTTCTCTGGTGATCAAATTGAATAAAGTGAAAGAAATACCGAACCAAAACAATTCTTCGTAGCTCTCGTATTCGTAGTGACCAATATAGTACATGTAGCCACCAAAAAAGATGATGGCTATCCATATAACTAAGGGAGCTAACGCGTGTTTGATCAAAATACTTTGGCTTCTGGTGCTTCAGTTATCTTTAGTTATAGTTAATTGAGCTTAAGAAGCAAGCCGCTTATGCGTTTAACTCAAGTGCTTGAGCAATCATAAATAGATGGCTAACAAAAACGAGAGAAGTCAGTACTGTTCGCATTTTTTGATAGTCTTTATGATAGTCACCCCAGCGAGACGAACTGCGCTCTATAAAATATACAAGCCAATATGCGATAGCGAGATAGAGAAGCAGCCATTGTGGTGCTGCAATACTAAGTAAGGGATAAGGGATTACCACAATCACGGCCAGTATCGCTTGTTTGTAGGTTTGCTCACCTGCACGCCATAAATTTCCGGCCATAAAAGCTAGAATCCCTAGACTGTAAAACTGAAAAGCATGAAGCACGTCACTTGATACACCTGTCATTAGCGTCCACGCGATACAAGCCAAAAAGGGAATGAAGCCAAAGTAACCAAGTTGAATATGATTGAAATACGGGTGCATAGTCACGCTCTGCTGTAGTTAATTGCTGGGATCATACCGTAATTATCTTATTTTTATACTCTTATGCTGAATTAGTTGATCACTTAAAAGAGAGTTATCGGTTTTTTCGATTACAGTGATTCAAACAATCCATTTTATTTAATTATCACTTCCCCTTATCTTTGTACTCAAGCCAAGGCGAACAGTAATCGCCAACATTATTTTAAACTAAACAACAGTGAGGAAAGCGATGAGCACTTCATTAATCAATACTAAAATTCAACCATTCAACGCAACTGCATACCATGGTGGCGACTTCGTAGAAGTTTCTGAGCAAGACCTACTAGGCAAATGGTCAATCGTATTCTTTTACCCAGCGGATTTCACTTTCGTGTGTCCAACAGAGCTTGGCGACTTAGCTGACTACTACGCACAGCTACAAGAAATGGGTGTAGAAGTTTACTCTGTATCGACAGACACGCACTTCACGCATAAAGCATGGCACGATGCGTCAGACACCATTAAGAAAATCCAATTCCCAATGATTGGTGACCCAACAGGCCGTATTACTCGTAACTTCGGCGTGATGATCGAGGAAGAAGGTCTGGCACTTCGCGGTACTTTTGTTATCAACCCAGAGGGCGAAATCAAAGTTATCGAAACGCATGACCTAGGTATTGGCCGCAGCGCCAAAGAGCTAGTACGTAAAGTACAAGCTGCTCAATACATCGCATCTCACGATGGTGAAGTATGCCCGGCATCTTGGCAGCCAGGTGAAGAAACATTAGCGCCTTCACTAGACCTAGTTGGCAAAATCTAATTTGTCAGGGGAGTGCGATATGCACTCCCATCTCAACCATCTAGATGAATCAAATTCATCGTTTTTGCGAATTTTTACTGTAGTTTCTGCAGAGGGTTACCTTATATGTTAGACAACCAAATTAAAACTCAACTACAAAGCCACTTTAGCTCTCTACAACGTCCGATTGAACTCGTCATTACTGTTGATGACAGTAAAAAATCGCAAGAGCTAAAAGGGTTAGCACAAGACTTAGCGTCATTGAGCGACAAAATTACTTTATCTGAATCAAGCGAAGGTGAACGTATCCCACAGATGGTGGTGCGTGGCGTTGAAACAAAGAGCGAAATTACGTTTGCCGGTGTGCCTATGGGACATGAGTTTACCAGCTTGGTACTTGCATTATTGCATTCAGGTGGCCATGCCACTAAAGCATCGGCAGACGATTTGGAACTGATCAGGAATATAGATAACGCATTGAACTTTGAGGTTTACATCTCACTGAGTTGCCAAACTTGTCCGCAAGTCGTACAGGCCTTGAATCTCATGGCGGCTGTTAACCCAATTATTACCACCACCATGATTGATGGCGCTTTGTTCCAAGAAGAAGTGGAATCACGCAATATCATGGCCGTGCCAACCGTGTACTTAAATGGTGAGCAATTTAGCCAAGGCGCAGTGAGCCTGAGCGATATACTACTCAAATTGGATAGTAAAGCTGGTGAAAAACAAGCGGCATTACTTAACGAGAAAGACGTGTTTGACGTGCTCGTTGTAGGTGGCGGCCCTGCTGGTGCATCAGCTGCAATCTATGCTGCTCGCAAAGGGTTAAATACAGGGGTAGTTGCGGAGCGTTTTGGCGGCCAAGTTGCCGATACTTTGGGCATTGAGAACTTTATCTCAGTGCAAAAAACCGAAGGTCCTAAGTTGGTTGCACAGTTAGAAGAGCATGTTAACCAGTATGGCGTTGATGTGATGAAGAACCAGCGTGCAGCGGCAATTAACAAAGGTGAAACCATTGATATCACACTTGAAAGCGGTGCGGTATTAAGGGCCAAATCTCTAGTCTTGGCAACAGGTGCACGATGGAGAAGCATGAATGTACCCGGCGAAACCGAGTACAAGGGTAGAGGTGTAGCATATTGCCCGCACTGTGACGGTCCATTATTTAAGGGGAAACCTGTTGCAGTCATTGGTGGCGGTAACTCGGGTATTGAAGCGGCTATCGACTTAGCAAATATCGTTGAACACGTCACGGTATTAGAATTTGCCGATACGCTCAGAGCTGACGAAGTGCTGATCAAAAAGGCGAAAAGTCTTGCTAACGTTACCATTATTAAAAACGCACAAACCACCGAAGTAGTTGGTGACGGCAATAAAGTAACGGGTTTGAACTACACAGATAGAGTGAGCGGCGGATCGCATTCATTACCATTGGCTGGCATTTTTGTACAAATTGGGCTTGTACCAAATACTGAATGGTTAAAGTCGAGTGAAGTTGCACTTAGCCGCTTTGGCGAAATCGAAATTGATAGCAAAGGTGCGACTAGTCTAGCGGGCGTTTACGCCGCAGGCGATGCAACCACCACACCGTTTAAGCAAATCATAATTGCGATGGGTGGTGGAGCGACAGCAAGCTTAGGCGCTTTTGATTACCTAATTCGGTTAGGACAAGACGACGAGCAAGCTGCTTAACTTCTCGCATTACTGGAAAGAATCATTGCAACAATACACCCATGCAATGCTCCCAAGCCACACTTCAACAGTGTGGCTTTTTTTGGCTTAGGTTTCTAAGACTCATCGCTGCGTAAAGCATCTCCTACTCCAAATTGTATAGTGACTTGTGGGTGGCGGTTTATCCGGCGAGAGGTTACTAGCTTAGCTAATAGGATTTTGGTTGAATAAGAAACACAAGATCGCTGCGTAAAGCAGCTCCTACTCCAAAGTGTAGTGTGTCTTTGGGCTTTCTAGAAAGCAAAAAAGCTTTGAATTGTCCGTGCTGTCGCCTCTTTGTCGCCAAGCTTTCACTTATTTGGCGTTTTAAACTTCATATTTTTAGGGTATTACTTAATAACGCTAGGGAATAGATATAAGTGTAAAAAATGAAAATTGATGCCGCTTTAATAATCAGGCAAAGGATGCTCAAGGGGTGGACCCAAGAGCAATTAGCTGGTGCTTCTGGTTTAAGCAAAAGAACCATTCAGAGGGTCGAAAGAGAGGCGAGTGCTTCCATGGAAACTCAGAAGGCACTAGCTGCCACTTTTAATTTAGCTTATGCGAGTCTTACTCTTAAGGAGGCTAGAGTGATGAAAAAATATGAATATAAAACAGTTGAATTACCATTTAAATTGCGCTTTTTTAAATCAGGGACACCAGACGTGCAGTCGCTATTAAATGCTGAAGGGCAAAATGGCTGGCAATTAAAACAGGTTGTTATTCCTGCATCAGGCTTTGGTGAATCTGATTCCATGGTTGTTATTTTGGAGCGAGAGACAGCATAACAGAGCTAGTGTTGGCTCGTCTGTTTACCGGTCGTACCATCACTTCAGATCTGGTTACTATCCATGCGTTGTAATGGCGCTGCCGATATAAACTGCTCAAAATGCTCACACCAAATAATAACGCTTTGAAACTGGGCCAGATCAACTTGGCGATACTTGGGCAGCACGAACTGCGAAAATTGGTTAATGTTGGCAATTTCCACCATGGTGTGTTTTTGTGCTTTAAAATCGGCTTCTGTTTCAATAAATGTTTTGGCGAGGTAGAGGCGATAATCAGGTCCAGGGGCTATCTCACCCACAAATGCAATGTGGTTATCCGTAAAATAAATCTCACCAGTGGCGTAATGTAATGCGTCTGAATCTTTAAGCTCCTTTTTGAATTGGCCTTTGTATGTTGCGGCTTTACTGATCTCAAGTATTTCTGTGTAGCTAGCCGCCGGAGGTTGCGTCATTATCGGTAAAGTGTACACACCCATAATAAACCCTATGATAAACACCACAATGAGCAATAGTAACGTAAATAGCGTCCGCAAAATCATTTCCAAGTGAGCAATAAAGTCAAAGTATAGCCAAATTATAAGGCTCTAGTAGAAAAAACGACTGCGTAAAAAAAGGGTTGTTTTTAATTTTGTTGATAAGAAAAAAGTGCTTTTATTAAATGTAATTTAGTACCCAATGTAGATAAAACTTTACACAGAGTAGTGCCTTCTGATTGTTAATTATTAGAGAATAAAGTATTTCAATTGTTTTTATTATTGTAATAGTCAGAGTAAACAGGTGTTTAGGCCGGAACTATGGTGTAAAGGTGTTTTTAATCTAACCATAAAGTGCTGAATGTAATTAATAATCTCATCTATTGTTATTGATTTTTGCTTGGGTAAAATGCCTCGAGTTCGAGTTGATGCTCATAATAAGATTAACTTGGATACTTTTTTGTTACAAAAATGAAGGCGAGCATGCCATGGACGTGCGATAGCTTATCAGTTGTTAAAAAATGACAGCGTTGTTTTTTACTGCCGAAGTACAGTGGCGTGACCAAGATAAGTTGTGTTTATCAACGAGTAAAATCTTAGTGCGTAGAGCAAGACTGAATTTCGTGTGACAAGCAACAATAGATTCTCGCTCATTCTAATCTTAATCGAAGTGGCGGTGGTCACTTCTCTAATACGAGTAGAAGAAAATGAAAAACTCTATGTTAACAGTCAGTATTGCCATGGCACTTGGCATGGCTGCATCGAACGCATTTGCACATGGTTATATGGATAGTCCAAAGGCAAGACAAGCGATTTGTGAGGAGCAGGGCGGATTTTGGTGGCCAAAAGATGGAAGCAATATCCCAAACGCAGCATGTCGAGCAGCTTACCTAGCATCTGAGCATGTGCAGTTTATTCAAAAGCATGAGTTTGCAGCAAATGTTCCGGATTATTTTAATCTGCAAGCGGTACAAGCTGTTGTTCCTGATGGACAACTTTGTGCGGGTGGCGACAGAAACAAAGCGGGTATGAATATCGCGTCGAGTGAGTGGCAAAGAACTGCGATAACGCCAGATGCTCAAAACCAAATTAAAGTGAAATTTCGTGCAACAACGCCTCACAACCCTAGCTTTTGGCAGTTTTATCTCACCAAACCGGAGGCGGATATTCAGTCAACGCCCCTAGCGTGGCAAGATTTAGAGCTAGTGCAAGAGTATGGCAATGTAGACTTCTTCGTCGCACCAGACGGTAAACGCTATTATGAAATGCAGGTCGCGGTGCCGAGTAAATTCAGCGGAGATGCTATCTTATATACGCGTTGGCAGCGTGATGATGTTGTAGGTGAAGGCTTTTACAATTGTAGCGACGTCACCATAGTACGAGATACTACACCGACTGAGCCGGTAAGTTGGACGTCTGCTGGTTTTTTTATCAAACAGGGTCAACTGGCTAATTTAGGCGATACGGTATGGCTACGCGTGTTTGATGGTGATGGGCAAGAATTGGTACAAGAAAAACTGTCGATAACACAAAGTAATATCAATCATTGGGCTGCGCAATTTGCTAGCACACTTAATAATAATCATGCGAATACGCTGCAAATTGGCGTACAACAAAGTGACGGCAATATTGTATTTGATGCTGCGCAACTCGCTGCTAATCAGCTGTTTGTAAGTTTTCCCCAGTACACTTTTAACCTTTCAATTCTAGCTAAGCCACAAAACCGCGCCCCTGTGGTTCATACCCCTGCCGATATCACGCTAAAAGAAGGCTCAAGCACATCACTTCATGTTCATGCGTTTGATGATGACCAAGATCCACTCACCTTTGCATGGCAGATCCCTGCGCCACTGAGTTATAGCGGTAGCGGTGCAACTATCACGTTGGCTGCGCCTGAGGTTCAGCAAAATACCGACTATCAGGGGCAAGTCACCGTTTCTGATGGCACGTCTGAAAAAGCTGTGAGCTTTACCATCACAGTGACTAACCAAACCGCGCCACCAAATGGTGATACGTGGCGTGCCGATCAAGTTTATACCGCTGGCGATACCGCAGTGTATCAGGGAAAAAGCTATCGTGCTAAATGGTGGGTAAAAGGTCAGCAGCCCGATCAAAGTGATGCGTGGGAGCTGGTCGATAAGTCCGATGCTAGTAACACATGGAATGCCAATAAGGCATATACAGGCGGCGACAGAGTGAGTTATCAAGGCGTTGAATATCAAGCGCGCTGGTGGACCAAAGGTCAACAACCAGACAAGCACTCAGTATGGCGCAAGCTGTAGTCTAAAACCCCGCTGAAAAATCACTGGTAGATACCACTGCCAGTGATCTTAATCTCAAATGCAAGTGTAGCAGTGTTGATTTTTAGACAGACGTTAAATTTATAAAAATGCAATATAGAAATTTTTAGTCATTTTATTTGAGTTTAGTTGTAAAAAATATTTTCTCACTATTTAGCTGGGTTTTTAAACTTATTAAATAAGATGTTATTGTGATTTTGTGTATTTTATATTTGTTGTGATATTTTCATTTTTGCAATTTATAGATTGGTGCGTATTTATAGGTTTTTAATTTATATTTTCGTGGTTTGGTTGAGTTTTTTGTTTTCAATGTTGTTATTATGTTGGTTTTTAATTAAAAGGAAATTTCATGAAAGTTTTATCTATTGGTGCGTTATTATTCGCTATAAGTACAACAGCTTTTGCTGGCAATCCAACGAGTGTAGGTGATGTTGTTGCTCGAGATCTATCAATTTCAGGCCTAGGTTGGGCTGGGCACGTTGGGATCTGGGACGGTTCAAAAGTACTTGAAGTATTGAATGATAACACTGTCATTCACAAAAACACGCTGAGTAGCTTTAAAGGTGCTTCCTCATACTGGGGCGCAAAGTACGGTCGCGGTACTAGGCATGGAGAAATCGTTGAAGCTGGGTGGGCACAACGTAGCTTTGATCCAGAATATACAATCACAGCACAATATACAGAAGGTAAATGGGTATATAAAAATGGTAGTTTTGTAAAAGTGAAGGCAAAGTTCCGTTGTGATACTTTTGTAAACTACTCATACAAAAAGGTTACTGGCGAGAATTTAGTTACCGTTTTTACTCCGAGAAATCTTTATAATAGCTTCCCAAGCACTAGGTAATTCGAGGTGGATATGAAACTAATTGCAAAATATGTAGCATTATCTTTATTAGCTGTTTTTTTGGTTGTCATTTATTTTGTATCCACAGCAGAAAAGGAAGTAAAAAAAACTGCACAAAATAATGAGACCGTTCCTTTTATTAGCCAGTCCGAGCTCATAGCTACACTTCCCGATTTTTATGATATGGATGTTAAATTAACAGATAAAGAAAATAATAAAATGTTAGATTTAGCAGATACGCTTAGTTTAACATTAAAGAATAGTTTTGGTACAAAGGCTATGCTTGATTTTGAAGCTGAGCTAATAGAGCTATTAAAAGATCCGAATATATCAAGAAAAGATAAAATAAGTATATTGTGGAATATGGTACAGCAGTTAGGCGTGGAATCAGAGCAAGGCTTGTATGTGCTTGAGTATATGAGTACCTTGGCTCCTATTGAGCTGTCCAATGAGTTAATTTTGCTATTCGAAAGTGCATCAGAGCGGGCAAAATTTGGCTTACTAAATGTACTTGAGACTATCTTACTGGTTAATGGAGAAGAGGCGAAAGTTTCTGCCATGCATTTATCAGAAGTAAAGCAGCAATTACTCGATGTAATTAGTGGTCAGCTAGCCAATGTGGAAGATCCTACATTAGGCTTTTCAATTCTTGAGGCTGTTGTTGGTCACCTTCCTTTTGAGAAAGCCAAACTATTGATAGATGACCAGTTTGTGATATCAGAAAATAAATCTAATGACGTATCAAATGATGCTATCAGAGCAACAAAAGCTGGAATTTATAATCGTCTCGCATTGGCTAACCCTCAATCAAGGACTGAATTTTTGCCGCAATATATTGAAACTCTTAATAATGAGCCGTTACAAAAGGTAGAGCGAGAGTCGCTAAGGCAAGATCTCTTTAATATCATCAGAATAGATGAGTTTATGAATGAGGCTCCGCATGAGTTTAAGCAAACGGTGAATGCATTTTTGGCACGAGACCTTCCTGTGATGGACATCGACAGTGCTGAATTTGATTACGATGCCGTAAAGCTGTATTCAGATTTGTCAATTGCGATGGCAAAATTGAGTGCATCGGCTCAACGCTCTAGTGAGAGCATATATACACAACAGATTAATGCAGCTAAAAGCCCACTTGAGCAAGCGATTTTGATAAGTCGTTCACCGTATCAGCTAAATGAATTATTAACTGATGAATTTACCCGAGCAAGAATTAGCAATGACTTGCGAGCAGAGGCCAAGCGGATAGGTGCAGATTCTGCCTATGCTGATTTGCTAAACGATGCCGCATCTCGGTTGTAGGTAAACGCGTTGTAGCCACCTTTGGTTGGCTACAACACTTACTACGTAATCACAAATTACATTAACTGCTGTGGTTTGATTTCAATATTAGCACTATCAGAACTTACCCATACTTCGCCATCTTGAATGGTAATAGTGAGCTTGATGCTACGATCTGCTAATTGGGCTAAAGCCTGAGTCGCACTATAATCCAAACTGAAAATACTCAGATTTTTAAAGTCGTATAATTTAGGCTGATGTTTTTGCCACCAAATAGCTTGATTATTTTCACCATAGGTGTAAAGGATCACTTGCTTTGATTTATTGCACGCTTTTTTAAGGCGCTTTTCATCAGGCAGTCCTAGTTCAACCCAAAGCTCAATCTCTTCGCTGTAATTCTTAACCCATAGCTCAGGTTCATCGTCAGCGCACAAGCCTTTAGTAAACTCAAGTCCCTCACAGGCATTTAGTGCATAAGCAAGTAGCCTGATCATTAACCGTTGTTCGTTTTCAGAAGGGTGTTGAGCTAGCGTTAAATTAAAGTCTTGGTAAACATGTCTGTCCATATCACTGAGTGATAGTTGGGCTTTGATAATAGTAGATTTGAGCGCCATAAATTTGCTTAAAAAATTTTTACGCCAGTATAGCGGGTTGAGATAACAATTTACAGAATGTGATTGTGGAAATGAAACACAGCCTCGCAATGAGACTGTGCTTATTTGAATTGCTTAACGTTCTAGCAGTTAATTACAGTTACTTGATATATGCCAAATATTGGGTAACGACTCTTGTAGTTTGCTTACTTGAGCACAGTCGATACTTGGGTTTCCATATAAACTTAAAGATTCTAGATTGGTCAAACCGAATAGCGGTGACAGATCTGAAATGTTGCTATAGTCCAACTCTAAACGGGTAAGGTAGGCGTAATTTTTTATTGTACTGTAGTTTGTCAACTTAGTATTATCCAAGTCCAAATAAGTTAAGGTAGTAGGCAAGCCAAAAAGCGCAAAGTCATATACGGTTTGGTTGTACGTATTTAACTCAAAGGTGGTCAAAGACTGAGGAAGTGTAGCTTTAACCGTTAGTTCACCTGTGAGTCTATAGATGTCTAGATTCTGTAAGGTGTGGAGCTGAGCTAAGCTAGGATCTCGTAACAACGAACTATTAACTGAGCCATCCAGTCTTAAAGTCTTAATTGCTTCAAACTGTGTAATCCCATTAAATGATTCAATTGCTGAGCCATCACAATAGAGAGAGGTATTACGTACTGCATCTTGATATCTTTGATTTTTAATACATTGCTTAAATGCTTCATCGGTAATTAAGCTCAAATCGACCGGCTTAATAATACAGTTAGAGTTAGAAATATTTGTTGTTACACCATCGAGAGATTTTAATAGCTCCTGATCATCACAATAAATGGCACTACTTTGTATTTCAAGTCTTTCCAGATTGCTTAAACTGGCAAGCATGTCTGCTCTAAAAAACGTAGAAAAGCTGCTTAGTGTTAATGACTTCAACTTGGTTAATGATGCGATGTCAGAGATGTCAGCCGCTAGAGAGTAGTTAATAGAGAGAGTTTCTAAGTTTTCAAATTGAGATATCTGAGTGATATCTTCTAGCTCTTTAAAGCCGCTGATCTTGAACGATTTCAGGCTCGAGTTTGAACCTAGATAATCGAGAGTAGTGATTTTCTCTTCATTATCATAATAGTGACCTTTTGATAACTCAACTGATTCGAGCGCGGGGAAGTTAGTCAAGTTCACCATGTTTGAATAGCTGCTGCCCTTCACGTTTAGTGTTTTTAAGCTTGAAAATGTTGTTTCACTTGAAGCTTCAAATAAACTAACTTCAAGGTTAAGTGTTTCTAATGCATGCATTTTACTTAACGTATCTAGTGCAAAGTTTGAGTAATCGCTGTCGACGGTGAGGTCGCGCATATTTTTAAGCTCAGACAATGCGCTAAAATCCGCGTTATTATCCAATTCACGAATATACAATTCGGTTAGGTTTGGTGTGAAACTTAGCCAGCCTAAATCATTAATGTTATGCAGGCTATTAAGCTTTAATGATGTTAACTGCGGCATCGCTTGCAAAAATCTCAGAGAAGAAAGGTTTAAACTCTTCAAAGACAAGGATTGCAGTTCCGTTAAAGTTGATAGCTCACTGGCATTATCAACGCTTAAATTGTTTAATGACAGAGAGGTTAGCTTCGTATTACTAATGATGTCCGCAATATCAAGCTCAACATTGCTATAATAAGTACTAAGACCTAGTTTTTCCAACTCACTAAATTTTTCTAAGAATGAGAAATCTTCAATCCGCGTTCTGCTGAGTACGAGTGTTGTCAGATTTGTTTTGGCTTCTATTGCTGTTGAATCAGCGGCTTCGATAGTATCAAGTGTTAATGCCGTGAGGTTAGGTATGGCGCTTAAAAATGACAGTGAGTCCAGATCATTTATGTATGTCAAAGATAAACTCTGCAAGTTACTAAAGCGTTTTAGGGTACTTTTATCATCAATGCTTAGAGAACGTAGGGTCAAACGAGTGAGCTTATCACTTGGAAGTTCACTGAGCTGTATAGTTTCATATTGGCTACTATAGTTTTCTATTTCAAGCGTATGAAGTTGCGTAAAGCCTGATAGATCTAGCATCTGGAACGCTAGGCGTTTGCCAGAGCTATCTTCTTTGTTTTCAATAATAGACAAAGACTCAAGTTTGTTAAGCTTATTAATTTGTTCTAAACGTGCATCATTATTTGAGCTGTGCTCAGCTGCGGCAAACGCGTTATCGAGCTTTAACGCGGTGAGCGTAGAAATTTGAGCTAACTCTTCGAGATTATCCAATTCTGCGTTTTTAATAGACACGGTTGATAAGCCGCTAATATCCGACAGCCCTGATAATGTTACAATTGGGTAGTCTGTACATTCCACAATGGAAATGCCCACATCTTGATGTGTATCTGATAAACATTGCGCCAGCGCCGCGTCTGAAATCGTTAAGCTTGAAAGTGGAGCGTAAGCATTTAGGTTGACAGTAAATTCTTGTGAGCTTGAGTCTCCTTTATCGTCTGTCGCAGTTAACTTAAACGTTAACGTGGTCGCTTCATTGATGTCAGGTGCACGAAATTCGAGCGTTTCGTTATTATTGTTTATCAGCTCGACTGTTGTTCCTGCCGTTTGCTCCCACAGCAAAGTTTCAATCGCACCATCTTCATCTGTTACGGTCGCAACGGCTGTGATTGAGTCTCTTTCCATTGCAGTAATTGGTGCTATGGTCGCAATTACTGGTGCTTTATTTGTTGATGTGACTGGTGTATTGCCTTTGTCACTGCCACTACCGCCGCAAGCTGCTAGAGTGGAGGTGAGTAATGAGGTTACGATTCCCTTGTATATAGCGCTTTTAATCATCTTGATATCTTATCTTGTTTTATTAAATAATCAGTCGGCGGGGAAGTGTACTGTATTTAGAAACTAGTTTCCAATAATTACACTAATAAATAAGTAGACTTTTTTTATTATCATGTGGATGTTTTTTAACATGCTGTTTATTAAATAGATATATTACTTAGACCTGCGAAACTTTGCGTTGGCTGAATTTTTATCGCTACTAATTGGCATTCCTAAAGATGTTCCAATAAGTTGTCGTTCTCCTATGAGAATAGTGCTTATTATTTTTGAATCGGCAGGCTTTATCTCTCGATAGGCCTATGTCAAAGTGCCATGAAGCGCACTGACTGAAGGCTATAAAATTAGGATAGGTATATGGATAAGCTAAAAGCAATTACGGTATTTAGGCGCGTTGTCGAGCTTGGAAGCTTTAGCGCGGCGGCCGATGATTTGTCGTTATCAAAGGCCGCGATAAGTAAAAATATCAATGAACTTGAGGCCTATTTAAAAAGCCCTCTTATTCATAGAACCACGCGTAAGATGCATGTAACTGAGAGCGGACAACAATACTATGACCACGTCAGGACTATTTTGGATGAATGGGCGAGTGCTGATCTTTCTATCATAGAGTCTTCGCAGCAACTTTCAGGGCTTTTAAGGATCAATATTCCAATGTCGGTAAGCATATTAATGTTAAATCCAGCCATTTGTGAATTTATGAAACAGTACCCCGAAATATCGGTAGAAGTTGTCATGAACGACCAGTATATCGACTTGGTCGAACAAGGGATTGATATCGCAATTCGTGGAGGAGAAGCACTAACAGACTCGACGCTTAGGTCCAGAAAACTAACTACTATGGATCGCGTTCTTTGCGCTTCTCCATCGTACTTAACACAATATGGTACACCTACAAGTCCTCAACAACTGATATTGCATAATTGCTTGGTTTATAGTCTATCTTCTTCAGCAACTAGGTGGACATTTTCGCGTAAGGACGACACTCAGGTTGTCAACATTCAAAAGAGTAACTATTCCGTTAACAACGGTTTGGCTTTAAAACAAGCGGCATTAGCTGGGCTTGGAATCATGATCCTTCCAGAAGTGTTTGTTGCAAAAGAAATAAACTCTGGTGAATTGCTACCACTGTTACCGGATTGGAAAATTAGTCCCCATGCGCTCTACGCGGTTTATCCCTATCATAAAGCGCAGTCACAAAAAGTGCGTGTATTCATTGATTTCTTAACTTCCTACTTAAAATATGAATGACTCAGAGAATAGTCTAAGCGGCACATAGTATGCACGTACGCTGCTGTTTTATTGTTTACTCTCAGTGTTTAATTTTTTTACTATAACTATGTTTTTCTACTCATCATTAATATTTAGACTTGGAAAATAGGCTCGACAGTGATGGTTTTGCCTTACTTGTCTAATTGTTTGAGGAGAAATTAATATGAAGAAGTTTTCTAATTTGATGCTAGTTGCGCTTGTTTCGGTATTGCCCCTATCAAGCGGTATCGCCAATGCTACCCAGAGAGAGGGGCAACTTATACTGTCGTATAGTGATGGCAGAGCCGAGTCAAAGGGGATTGAGCAGGTAAATCAAGTATTACGTCGTGTCGGAGTGAGGGTGAGCACTGTGAATATTCCAGAAGAGGCTCGGCCGATTCTGGAGGTGTCCAAGAAAAGAGCGATTAACGAACAAGAAAGCATCCAGTTACTGTCGTTATTTTCATTACACCGAGGTGAGCTGCTAAACGAAATCAAGCAAGCAGGGCGTCAACCGGAAATGCATCGTGGCGGATTCTTATCTACTTCAGAAATAGGCGTTGCGCCTTATCCTAAGATATACGACATGAAAGCGATGAGCAGCGAAGTTAAGTCCTATCTACAAGAGAAGTTTGGGAAACTCCATGTCAATAGCGCCGAAAATGGCGTTGGCATCGATGAAGTGATGACGATTGTATCAGGTGGCCCATGGACTTGGTTCTTTTTACTACCAGATAACGTGATCGGTAAGCTAACGTTAGGACAGGTAAGTAATCACAGTAATGCATGGCGCATTAGCTACCCGGGACTTGTTCCACACGGAGGCTTTTTGGACTCTGAATATGGCTTAGTAGTAGCCTACGCGCACGGACCAAAAAATTTCGTCATGCGATATGAAGATCCGAGTGTGGCGGGTGCTGAGCTATTAGGCACTAATGCATGGATTGATTTTACGTCTGAGACGCCAACATTATTAGATTAAGAATATCTCAGCGGTTCCACAGCGCTTTTTGAGGTGACGCTTAATTGCGACACAAAAGAAGCGAGGCTATATAGCCTCATTGGTTGGAGAATAGAGTGGTAAGGACGTGCGCTAGCGCGCTCCTTTGCCTGAAGTTGGTTCGCCTAATCAACGTTTGCGATTGCGGATTCTATGCGATTTTCGCAAAGGGTAGTGCCGGGCAGTGTCGCACAGTATTCGCCAGCTTGCTCGAGTCCGATGCGCTGCGTATTGCGGGCAGAAATACGAGCTGTAAGCTGTTCGATTTCAAGCGGGTCTTCAGACACAGCTTTAAATGCACTTAACCTTTCTATTTCGTCATAAACTAAATCTTGATAACTTCTGAGTCTGGCGGACAGTGCAATATAGCGGTTAGATAGTGCGGTGTGACCAGCATAGGCGAGGTCATAATGGCCAGAGTCTTCATAGCTTTCGACTTCGTACTTTAAAACGTTTAAATGTTCGTCTTTAAGGTCGTCGACATACTCTCCACCGTCTAGTAAGTAGCTAAATAAATTGTCGGCGTATGTAATACAGGGAGTTAGATTATCGGTTTTGCAGTGTATGGTGCCATTTTTACTGAGTCTAGCGAGTTCTGGCGTCATACCCCCATCGGTATTCACCTGAATCGTATAAACGGCATCTTTGGTTGCCTCTTGAAATACTTTGGTTTTAGTAAAAGTTTTACTGAAAAAAAGAAATTTCACTTTGATTTTGGTCTGAAACCATTCGTATTTTGTGCGATCTTTAAAATGGAGTTTAGCGGTAACATAGATACGAGAACCAAGTTTGATATTGTGGATGAAGCTGTCACCACAGCGGTTTCTTACCTGAGTCGGATCTGTACTGAGCAGCTCGACAAAAGCGGGTTTGGTGGCTCGATTTTCAAAGTTATAACTTCCTTTTTCATAGGTTAACTCGACCGCTGAGGCAGCTGAATTTCTATTTTTGGTTACTTTCCTGCGCATGGAAAACTTGGCTGAGCCACCAAAAATAACTAAGTTGATACCAGCTTTTACACTACCTGTAATGGTATTGATCATGGTGTCGGAGTCAAAATCGCCACGATAAGCCAAGTCGCCCATGCTACCACCCTGAAATTGCCACTGACCATCGAGGCACGATTCAAGCGGTATGCCTAATTCCTGTTCAAATCCCTGTCCGAGTTTTTCATGCTCAGTATTTAAAGAGTAATAGGTATGTGCATTTGCATAAAAGCTTAACAGGCCACAGAGCACTATTAATATGATTCTTAAGTGCATACATAAATTCCTGTAGATGGTTTACTGTGGGAGAGGCGAAGAAGTAATAATTCAATGTTCGAATGTTTATTACTTGCCACGCCTCAATTGAACTAATTGAGTCTTAGCGTTTTTACTACTCACTAATTTTCAAAAGCGGTTCCATAGGTTGGTAGGGCTGATTTACATGGTAGCCAAACCATCACGCCCGCAGCAGGGTCATTTGCATCAACAAAGGAAGGCGCCCAGCCCAGCTGTCTAAACCCAAGTGATACATGGTTTTCTTCAACCCCAAAGTTTGCTGTTGCTTCTCGGGCATTTTCACATTTGAAGTACTGCGTCATGTTATCAGCTGGTATATTCAGATCGGCAAGCGTGTAGTTTTGTATGCAGCCGACGCCACTACCACTACAGGTATTTAGGTAGTCGTTCCACGCATCTGTACAAGCTGTACCATAAGGATTATCGCGACAAACTCGAGCATATTGCTCATAAATCCATGCATTGTTGTAAGCGGCTTCTTGTACGCCTTCTGCTTTTTGACGTTGTACATCTGTCATCCAACTGGCGTATTGCGCAAGTACACCACGCGCACGGTGTTCATGATTAACCGACTTTTTGAATTGATCTTCAAGCCATAAAGTACGGTAAGTGGTTTCAAAGCGAATATCTTTATTACCTGAATCTAAACGACGTACATCTTGTGAGCTGATCTCGTAAGGCGTTGCCTTGTAGCGCACTACGTTGTAATCAGATAGCGCATTAAACTGATTACCAAAGTCGTTCTTCGCATAGTTCACCGCTTGCTCAAATAAAGTAAAGCAAGGCTCGTAGTTATCGAGCGAACAAGTGATAATATTGTTAGGGATTATGCTGAGAAGCTGTTTAGGATCACCGCCTTTTTGTAAGGCTCTGACGGTAATGCGCACACTTTTCTTTAGGTCCTCGTCGATATAATTAAGCTTACCATCGACGCTAATACCAATATTACCAGCACCGTAACTTACCCCTAAGTAACCGCCAATTTCACTTTTGTGCTGCTCACTTAAGTATTCAATTTTCATGTTAATGAGTAGCTGTGCACCGTATTCAATCTCACTGATAAATCCATCGCCTGCCATGCTCATGAGTTTACTTTGGTACTCATTCGCTAGCGTATTACCTGACGGGGTCAAGGTGTAACCAATGTTGGCATCCGCTGGCATAAGTACACGCTTTTTCGGTGTTAACGATGCTTGGAAAGTATAAGTATTAGAAAACTCAGTCGAGGACATTTCTTTGGCTAAGTGACCGCCAGCTTTCACTCGAATGACCGGAAAACCAACATCAACATCAACATTACCGTTGAGTTGACGGAGTACTTCGTCATAGCTGCCATTGTTTACTAGTTCAAATTGCACTCGGGTATTACCGAGAGTCTCAACTGTTTCCCCTGCGACAGTTTGAACATTCAAAAAGCGTTTTTGGTCGCTGTTATAGGCCGTACCTAGTACGATGTGATCATTCATTAATCCAGGGATTTCGCTTTGAAAGGTATTCACATTTTGTGCTTTTTGCATTAATTCCGCTTCGTTGACAAAATTGGAATCTGCGAATGCGAAAGGTGTAGTGCCGGCAATAAGTGCCGCGATAGTCTGTTTGTATAAGTTCATGTTGCCACCTATTACTTCACGTAAAGGAGGTAATCTTCTACCTCTCCGGAGTCTACTTCTTTACATGCGTCATTGCTGCCACCCAAGTAATCCATGGTAACGCGCATTTTCGTCATGCCCTTTTTAGCGCCCGTTGGCGGTGTAATTTCTACCTGAACGGCTTGTTCTGAAACACCTGCAAATAAGGTTTCTTTTGTATCGTTAAAATCACCATCTTGGTTCCAGTCAATAAACACATGCCAAGTTTCCGGGTATGTTTCTGCATTACTAAATCCTGGGGTTAACGTTAACTGGTAGCTTCTATCGGCATATATTTTCGCAGTATCACCAACATAGTTACTGTAAAAGGTGTTGCTACTGGTATTTTCAAGATTAGAAAACTTGACTGACTGGATAAACTCATAGGCACGTTCACGAGACTTAGTGGTGCAATAGTTCGGCATTACAGGTGTAACCATCACCGCGCTTATGCGATAATCTGATGGGATCTGCAAACAAGAAGTTGTAGGTGATTTACCCGCAAACCAGTTCTTTGGATTCGCATTGTCTTCATCTCCAAAGGTAAGATATTTTGCATCAGTCCTGAGGGTACTATTTTTGTATAGCATTACTTTTTTAAGATTTGCTATTTTCTCATCATTTGGAATGGGAGTTGTGGGATCAAAGATATTATCAGAGACTTCAACCAATAACCCTGGGTAGCACTTTTCCAACCATTGAAAGCGTCCTAACGCTTGCTGTGGCGTGAGTACATCTCGAGATTCAAATAAAGTCGTATTTGCCTGTGCTGATGGTGCTACTATCGCAGCGAATGAGGCAATTAATGTGCTGGTTAGCATGACTTTTAACATAGTCTTATTCCTTATAATTCTAGCCATTTACGGTCATACTGATGAACGCGGCCACGAGTCTGTAGCTCTCTATCGCGACAGTAATTACCAATTGGATTACGCTTACAATAATCAACGGCGTCTGCCAGAATAAATGAGTTAAAGAGTGCATTATCGCGAATGGTCTCTAATGCAGTTCGATGTGAGTTATTCAGCTCACTGGCGTAGTAATTGAGTAGGTTATCGGCACGACGATTGTCGAGAATTGCCTGTACCCAATCATCACTCATGTTTTTTAATGCCAATTTAGTCAAGATGCTTTTGGCTGGATAGACATCATCAGGTACTAAGGGAGATAGGCTTGGTCCTGAGTCGGTATAACTTTGTGTTAAGACTCGACCAACGTTGTATTTATCTAAGGTATCAAACTGAGTGACGTAGTTAGTTTTAATGTAATCGATGCTGTTTTTAAACACATCAAAGCATGGTGTTGGGTTTTCCATCGTACAGTTGACGAGTTGATTAGGGATCACCTTCAATAGTTCAGTTGGATCACCACCAAGTTGTAGCGCAGAAACGGTAATTTTGATGTTACGCTTCACATCTTCGTCTACTTTTTGCAGTTTACCACTGACACTGACTTTACCCGCCCAGTCAACACCAAGCTGACCACCCCATTTGACTTTGTCTTCGTCATTTTTATATTGGAACTTGAGATTGATCATAACTTGAGAGCCGTACTCAATCGCTGATACAAACTCATTACCAATATTATTGAATTTATCTCCAGGATTAGCATTGACCAAATCAAGCGCCGCTTGTGTTGGCTTAAATCCTGTTTGAGGATCTGCAACTAGCAGCCGTTTTTTCGGTTTCAAGGAGAGGAATAGGGTGTAAGTGCCGGTGTAGTTATCTGCGGCGTTTTGTTTTGCATAGCTTGCGCCAACGCCAACTTTTATGACTGGAACATCAAGTGCAGCGCCTAAATTACCATCTAGCATGCTAGATAGTTGGCTATAGCTCATATCTACACCGACTACAAAATCCATTTCGGTATTGCCATAGGTTTCATCAACTCGACCAAGCACACTTTGCAGTGCATAAAAACCTTCTTTTTCACTATGGTAAGCAGTACCGAGTGTCACTGAGTCTAAATCAGAGTTATTTGCTTGAGTAGTGAACTCTGGATTAGCAATTTGATCAGCAGTAGCTGAAAAACTGCAGGCAAAAAGTCCCGCTACCCCCATGGCACGTGCCAATGGAGAATGTATAAATTTCATGTTGAATTCCTTACTGAGAAGTATGGCCCCTCAATAGGAGAGGCCAGATGCAGCGATTAGTTCAGGCTGTTGATGTAGTCTGTTTTCCACTTTTCAGGAAGACGTTGGAGAATCTCTTCTTCTGACATGCGTACGTCCTGATCTTTGTAGTTGAACTCATCTTGTGTAGCAAGATCGCCTACCGCCATACCATTGGCAAACATGGCAAAGTTACGTGACTCAGCTAGTTTAGAATCTGCTGTTGGAGCAAGTTTTAGGTTATAAATCTTGTCGCGATACTTCTCTTTGGTCACGCTTGTTACCAGCACCGACCCATTCTCAGTTAAGATACGGTCACCAACTTTAAGCTCTTTCGCCCAAATAATTCCTTTATTTGACGTCGAAATTGGGTGAGTCTCAGTAGTTAAGATATCAGAGCCATCTGCGCCTTTTACGCGATACATCTTGATAGCTTCAATCCCAACCGACACATCAATAACTTGCATTGGTTCTTTAACTTGGGTATTCGAAGCAAGTGCACCTAATACCAAATCGCCTTTTGCAATGTCTTCAATGGCAAGTTGTTTGCCATCGGCCATGGTGATCATTGTGCCTGTAGCTAGACAGCTGTAACCTAGCTTCATCATAGGTAATACTTCACTATAGAAGTTACCAAAACGCGTTGATGTTTCTGACGTTAGTGAAACTTGGAATGCAACGGCACCACCTCGTCCTTTCTTAAAGTACGGATAACCTTTAACAGCAAAGGTCATGTACCAGTTTGCTTCAGCGATATTTGAGAACAGTTTGGCATTACCAAAACGGCCCTCAGAACGTGGAATATTCCAACGGATAATCGACTCTTGGTTTACTGTATCAACTTCGAACTCCAAGTAATCGGAAAATTGCTTAACCGCGTTTTCGAGCCCTTTATAGCTTTGCTTTGTCGCGCCGCCATAGATACCTTCTTGTAGATAGATATTCGTTGGTTCATCTATACCGTTTGGCAAATCGCCTACAGTTGGATAGATTTCAGTGATCTCGTGAGGAACACGTAACTCGCCGTTGAATGGGATATTTACATCGGTAATTTCATTCGGCTCACGGTATTGATCTGCCGCGTAATCACAGTCAGTATGACTACGGTTTAAACAGATTTTAATAACCGCGTCGTTGTTTTTATCGATTGGCGCAGTTGCATTATATTTCGGACGTGTATCCAAAGATGAGCTGATCCCTACGTTAAGTGCAGAAGCCTCACCTTTTGCTGCTGGTGCAGCAGAGCCATACAGCGCTTCAAAGTGCTCCCATGAGAATGGGTATTCAGTGTACTTCATCGTCGTACTGATAGTGCCATCTTCTTGCTCTAGTTCAACGTATGAACTTGCGTAAATGGTATCTAGGTTGGGAAAGTTTGCTTTCAATGACTTCAGTGAAATAGTCGAAGTTGCAAGTGTGTCTTTACCATCTAATACATTAAATGTAGAACCTAAAGGCGCAAGCTGATTACCATTTGCATCTTCTAACAACAAGTCGATGTAGGTCGCTTTTGTACCACCAAAGCGTGAGCTTTTTGCACGTACAATGAGATAAGGTTCGTTTGTATCAGACGAAATAGCTAAGTTCATATCCAAGAAGAAATGTGCTTCTTTAATAATATCCACTTCAGTTTCACTAACTGGCGGCACTTCAGAGGTGGTCATATTCATTTTGGCTGATAAGTGCTGTCCTTTTGCTACATCTAGCGTTTTGTGTAGCTGTGGGAACTCGCTCTCAATACGGTTTGCTTTTATTAAGCGTGACTTCGCCAATTGATAGTGCTGCAGATTGGACATATCGAGTTTACGGATCCCGAATTGGTCTGGCTGAGTTACTGCGATACCCTGGGTTGCAGCAGGACCAGACTTCTGTTTCGACGCCGTGGTAGTCGGTTGTTCATTAACACTGTTGCTAGCAGCAACCGCATTGCTGACTGCTAACGCGATTGCAAGCGGCATGAGCACCTTTTTGTTTAGTTTTTTCATTTTATTTTCCTTAATTCTTATAGATTTCTACAAGGTAGTCTTCAATTTCTCCGCTCCCCGAGGTCGCGGCACTGCTATAGTCAGAGCAAGGATCGATACTATTTACTCTGCTAAATCCGTAATACTGCAAAATTCTCATTCGAGTCGTTGTGACAGGTTGTGACAGCTTATTGCTTGGAATGCTAAATTCCCCCTCAACATAGCCTTTACCGTAGTCTTGGTTAGTTTGGTCAAAATCCATGACCAGCAACTCTGATTTGTTGTTTCTCCAATCGCCATCGCCAAATTGACCGTCGCCGTTTAAATCTATCCAGATGTGGTAGTTTTCAGCGAAGGCTTCATTGCCTGCATAACCTGCCTCAATACGATAAGTATTATTCTGTGTGGCATAGAGCTTGATTGGATTGTTAGGATTAACGACACCAGGTTGCTGTGCATTGCTAAATGGACCATCTTGATTGAAAGTCACGTTACTGATGTGTTCATAATCGGTCAGACCTACAGCCGTGCAATATTCAACAGGTTGTGTTGATTTAAGCTCTAGCAGCATATTTTTGGTACCTGTAACTCGGCTTCCCCAATCATCCCAAATAGGTTTGTCGTAACTAATTGTTAGGCTTGCGCTAAAGTTACCTGCGGCTTGATAGGTGTGTTCGGTGTCTTGGCCAAAATCACCAGTTTGCGTAAGTGTTGAGCCATCTCCAAAGTTCCATTCCAATGTTACATCTGGGTATCTTGAAGCATTATCAGGTTTTGTGGTGGTATTACTGAAGCTGACCTTAAACGTACCGTCTGCTTGTTCGCTTACCGTGTAGCTCACATCAGGCGTAAAGCTCGTCTCACCAATTTTCACTGTTTCAGTGGTAGATTGTGTGCCATCAGCATGATTAATTGTGAGTGTGATCGTGTACTCGCCATCGGCTTGATAGGTGTGCTGAGTGTCTCTTACCGAGGACGTGACACCATCTCCAAATTGCCACTGTATTGTGCTACCTTTAGGGATAACACTCTGATTTGTATCTACATAAACAGTACTACCGGATTTACGAGGTGTGAATCTTGCCGTGATAGTGGTGTTGAACTGAACTTGTTTGTTCCAGCTTCCAATTACCTTGTTGAATCTGTCATATGCTTTTAGCTCGACCGCATAGTTGCCAGATTGCGCATATTGGTGAATAGGCGACTTTTCACTACTGGTTGTGCCATCGCCAAATTTCCAATGCCAACGTTTAACACGTGCATCGACAGTATTGTTTTCAAAGCTAATCTGATTGACACCTTGGTTTGTGCTGATCCTTAAATCAACAGGATCTGTGTTTTCAATGAGCTTTACTGTGTAGTCTTCAACTTCACCCCAAGACATGTCACCACACGCGGATTTCACTAGACCAAATGACACCATAGTTCGAAGGCGGTAGCTTTGGTTTAGCTCACCACTCAATGAGATCTCGCCAGTCAATTGCGTTTTACTGCTGCCAAAAAGTGCGAGTTCTTCCGTCTTATGAAATAAGCCATCATTATCTTTGTCTAACCAGACATAAAAGTTCTTTGTCTTGTCTTGAGTATCTGGGTGGGGTGCTGCGGTTAGCGTTACATTGAGTGCTTTACCATCCTTAACTTCGACTACATCATGTGAGTAGTCGCTATAATTGCTTGATGTAGAATCGTTTTTGTAGCTGTTCAACGAAACTGATGATAAGTAGTACTTGCTATGATTGATGCCTTGCGCGGGGCAATAGTCGTCAAAAACTTCAATAGGCAGCATAAAAGTATCAGACTGACCAGAGGGGGCGATGGCGGTCAGTTCAACATTGTATTCGCCCGCAGTAGTATAGTTGTGTGTAGGCTCAAAGGCGCTACTTTGTGCACTTCCATCACCAAAATTCCACTGCCATTGCCAGCCTTCGCTGTTACTAGCCGAAACTTGCTGGCCGTCACGGCGAGTTAAGTTTTTAAAGTCAAAAGCTAAGAATTGACGATCAAAGCCAAGTTCACTCTCGAGTCCACGGTCTACCTTCAAACCTATACCGACTTGTGCAAATGCCTTACGTACGTGGTTTTGTAAATCAGTAGCTTGCCAGTTGCTACCATCTTGCTTTTTAACGCCATCTTGAGTCAGCTGATCAGTTACCGTGTGAGTTTGTCTCATTACACAATCAGCACCAGTAAGATAAGTACTATTGCTGGTCCAGCAGTTTTTATTTGCGTTAGCAAACAAGATAAAGGCGTACTTTGTATTCCACGGTGAGGTTTCGTTGTCTAGATCTGCAGTCGTGAGGTAATAAAAAGCTTTGTTAAATACGCCTGCGCCATGGTGAGAAGTGACTGAGTCGTCATAGTCCTCAACATGATCAATCGAATTTCCATCTAGCGTAGGAGTTTTGAAATAACGCAGTGCATCATCAAGGCGGAACGTTTCGTGATTACTTTTCCAATCATTCGCGCCAGAGTAGAAGAATTCAGCTGCTTCACCCGCCATATCAGAAAAGGCTTCATTGATGGCACGAGCTTGACCTGTCAGCATTGATTTTGGCGTATTTGAGCCATACTCTTCGGTAAAACCGTGAGCGATTTCATGGGCAACTACATCCAAGGAAACCATAGGATAGAAGAGGTAGTCACCATCACCAAAATAGACCTCGCCGTTTTCATAAAATGCCTGATCCATGTTTAGACCGTAATGGACATTTTGAATTATCTTTTTATTAAAGTAGGGTTTATGTCCAAGATAAGCCTCGAACATCAAGCTTGCTGTTTGTCCATGATGATGAGCATCATTTAAGGCAGAGCGAGCGCCGTGATATTCTTTATAGTCATTGCGAGTTGAATCTGAGCAGTTATAGCTATAAGGCGTATTAACTTGCGCGGTACCGTGATTGTAGTTTCTGGTCTCAACGTTTTTTGCATCAAACAAGCAGTTAGTTTGCTGAGCATCAGTTTCCATGGCGACAACAAAGGTCTTTGGTGGGTAGGAAACGTAATCTGCTTGTTGATAATCTGGGCGTGAAACCTTGTCATTACCAGATGGTCCGCTTCCGCCTTCATACACAACGCGCTGCAATACATCTGATTGGCTGATAAGCTCGTTTGTTATTAAATCTACAAAAGCAAGGATCCTTTGTGGCTTAAAAGGACCAGACTTAAAATCGGTGAAAAAAGTAAGCTTGGCAGCGTGTCGGGCTTTGCCATGAGCATCTATATAAATTACTTCTTCTGCTGATGAACGTCTAAAAATTCTAGGGCGTTCACTGGTAAACTGAGAAATGACTGAGTCTAAAGTCGCGCTAAGTTGTGCTTCAGAAACAGGAGCGAGCGTGGGTATATCTTTAGCGACGTTAATAATGAGATCACCATAAACTTGCTCAACAGCGCCATTTTCGTCTGTCAGCACAACAAGGTCATGATTCCAGATTGGAATATTCTGGTACTTTTGAGTTATGGTATGGCTTTGCTTCGTTTGACCTACTTGGCTTTGATGAAATGTAAGCGTATGACCTGTGTATTGCGCTGCAAATGTTTTCAGCGTGAGTAGATAGTTTTGATTAGAATCATCACCAAATGTGGATTGTTTTTGTTGTAAAGTTGGCGCAATTTTCTGCGTGTCATTGAATAAAGAGACGCGTTCAGCGCCGTGACAATACATACTTATCGCTGATGCTAAAACGCACAGAGACTTTAACCCTTGCATGTTAACTCCATAATTATTTTGAAGATTCCTTCCCACTAAAACGCAACTACTCAATACATGAGATAAAAGAGCGAATGAGTGCGGCTGATTATTAGTGCTATTGCTTTGAGCACAAACTCTAAGGTAATAAAGAATTTCAAATAAATAAATAACAAAAAATAAACAAAATAATAACCTTATGTTTTCGTTGGGAATTTAGGGGAAGATTTTATTTTTTGTTATTTTTATCTAACTAATTATTATTGTTGAATAAATCTAAATTTTTTTAGAGCTTATAAAAGACTAAGAACAGCTCATACGCTAGAGTAGGTAGTCATCATTTTGTAATGTAAGGTAAATTTTAACGCTGGCAGATTTACTATTTGTTCCTTTATTAGGAGCTTTTGCACAATATTGATGAGATAAAATGAATAAGAAGCGTTGTTTTGGGTTGCTTGATTGATGAGGAAATTGGTCTGGTAAAAAGTACCTAGCTGTTTTACAAGTACTAGGTACTTTTTGTGATCTTTATTGAACGGTTACATTAATGTAGTTAGTAACAAAGGGCGATATCTCAATAGTTCCTGTCGCATAGACTTTTTTACCTACATCTTCACCTTTTATCTTTATATAGTATTGGCCAGCTGGAATAACAATGTCAGAGTAATGGCGTGTGCCAAAGTGAATAGTATCGCCTTTGACCAACCAGCCCTCTGGTGAAACTTCGTATAGATAGCCTTCACACCTTATTTTTCCAATTCGCGGATGTTTGCATTCATTAAACTTAAGTCTGGTTTTACCACTTGGATTCTTTGCCGTTTTCACAAATGCCAATGAACCATAGTCTCGAGCCGTTTTCGTTGCTTGATGAGGCCATACGTCTTCTTTTTCGACTGAATAATCGTTACTTGAGCCACTACCAGTTGCTGAAACGACGGTTCCTGAACTGCCAAAAATACCATTAATGGCGCCGTCTACACCGTCGTTAACTACACGATTGATATCATTACTTTTACATGCGGTAAGAGAGATAAGTGAAAGTGCGATAAGTGTTACTTTTTTCATTATTTGTCCTTGAAGTTCCATTCGCATCAGCATTTTTACTTAATGTTAGCTGCTTTCTTCAACGCTTAGTAAGTAACATATTCAAAGACTTACTAAGCTGTAAAACTAACACAAAGCAATACGAGCATTCTTTGCTCATACAATGCTTCCAGTTATTTTTGATTTAAATCGCATAAAAGTTTACCTTGTGGCGAAAAAAAGTCCAACAAAAAGCATGCTAGTTAATGACTTTGCTCATAAAACAGCATGAGATAAAGTCATTTAGGTATAAAATATAGGGGAGCATTACTGCCCTCCAAGTTGATTAGTCACTTTGCAGCGCTTCGATTGGGTCTAACTTTGAAGCCTTAATGGCCGGATATACCCCAAATGTTAAACCGACTAAGGCACAAATACTAAAAGAAAGGAAAATAGCACTTAGAGACCAAGACACCGCCCAATTTGAGTAAAATGCAATTATCTCTGACAGTAAAATACCAAACACCACACCGAGTAGTCCGCCTAATATCGAGATGGTAAAGCTCTCTGTAATAAACTGGACTTGAATATTTTTCCGAGTGGCGCCTATTGCCCGTAATAAGCCTATTTCTTTGGTTCGTTCAAGTACGGTTGCGAGCATGATATTCATAATACCAATACCACCAACAAGGAGTGATATACCCGCAACGCAAGACATCACCATATTAAAAATAGCCTGTGTTTGTTTTTGCTGAGCAAGCAAAGCGGCGGGAATGGTTAGCCTATAGTCATCAATATCGCTATGGCGATTGGTTAATATGTTAGTGATAGCTTGAGATGCCAAAATTGGACTCTGAGATTTGTCGATAGCGAGTTTTAGTTCGGTAACCTCTGGTTCAAGTAATCCTTTATTAAAGCGATGAATGGCGGTCGTTAGCGGAACAAAAATACGGCTTTGTTCACCACCTAGGGCAACGCCTTGAAACTCCTTTTTGTTCAGGTGCGGTGCTTGTAAAATACCAACAACCTCAAACCATAAATGGTTAATTTTTACTTGTTGACCAACAGCGCTCCCGAGGGGAAACAGAGTTTTTGCGGTATTTGCGCCGAGTAGTGCAACCTGCCTATATTCCTTGCTATCTTCAGTATCTAGCAGGCGACCCGCCGCGAGTTCATAATGCGCAAGGCTAAAATAGTTTGCTGTGACGCCCGCGGCTTCTCCTTCAAAGCTGCCGAATTCGCTAAATATCTGGTAGGTATCCACCAGTCGCTCTGCCGAAAAGTCACTAACAAAGGGTAGGGCGTCGACAATCACTTGGCCGTCTAATAGATTAAGACCTTGCGAGTGTTTTCGTTGTTCTTTTAGGTCATTCTCTTCAATGTCTTTGGCGCTGACAATAACATTATTAATCCCCATAGAATCGATCATTTTAAGCGCTTCTCGTTCAGCACCTTCACCGATGTTTAACATAGCAATAACGGCACCCACACCAAAAATCATGCCGAGCAAGGTCAATAGGGTTCTGAGCTTATGCTGCTTTAATTGCACAATAGCGTCGGTAAATAAATCCAAATATTTCATTACAGTTCCTTATTCGCGACGAGTGCAATTTGTTGTTTGGGAGACAAACCTGCCAATACTTCAGTATGGCTTAGGTTGCTTTGGCCTAACTCCACTTCTACGCGTTTAAACTGGCTACCGTCTTTAACTTGAACAAAAAATGCGTTGTTATCATTGATCACGCTATGTTTAGGCACGAGTAGCGCTTGTTTATTTTCTTGGACAAATACCGTAGCGAGTACTTTATTGCCCGGCTTGAAGTGGGCCGGAGTCTCATCAAGGCTCGCGATGATCTCATAGTATTTTTGTGGATCTCCACGACGAATAGATTGTGGGTAAGGTGATACTTTTGTGATTTTACCATCAAAGCGCTCATCGCTATTGGAGAGCAGGGTAAACTCAACCTTTTGGCCAATCGCAAGGCCAAGCGCTTCTTTTTCATGAACGAAAAGCTTAGCTTGCAGGGATGAAATATCTGGTAACCCCCCGATCTTTTGCCCAGGCCATAGTGCTTGACCTGATTTGGGCTTCTCTCCACGCCAATCGGCACTGAGGGTAAGTAAGCCATCATGTGGCGCGATGACTTCAAGACCTTCTAAGTTTGCGTTGTACATCGCAATTTTGCTTTCATGTTGCTTTGATTGCAGTTTTAACAGTTCCATTTCTCCAAGAGCAGAAGATGAAAACTGCTCTGTCTGCCAGCCAAAATAAGCCTCTTTTGCATTGAGATACTCAACATTTTGCATTTGATCTAAAATGTCGAGCTTTGAGCGGATCCGTTCATCGTCAACTGAAAAGGTTTCGGCAAAGTGTTTCTCTTCACTAACGATAACCTTGTCGCTATCCAAATGGGACTTTCTCGTGGTTAAATCACTATCGGTGACCGTAATGTCTTGTGCGACTTTGCCTTTGTCGAATTCACTAAAGCGTTTTCGTCTTTCTAATTGGCTGCCATCGAATCGTGCAATAACATCGCCTTTTTTCACCTGAGTGTACTCAGGCATGATCCATGCGAGCGTCTGAGCCCCTCTTGCTGAGGTTGGGGCAGATATGACGGTTTCACTTGCGGCTTCCAATTCGCCTTCTGCCTCCACTGTGATCGAAAATGGCTTCGACTCTACGGTATATAGTAGTTGCGCTGGCTGCTCAGGTGCTTCTTGGCAGCCAAGTAACCAAAGTGGGACAATGACTGCGAGTAATGTTTTTCTCATAGCTTTACCTCCACGCCTTGGCTAATTCCAGAAGAAATCACGGCAAGTGTCGGTGTGGTATAAGAGACGGTGACCTCTTTCTCTCCGCTATTTGTGCTTACATGTACTTTACCCGCACTTTGTTTTAACGCGTTTAATGGCACGGTCAAGGCGTTATCGAGTTGTGCTGTCACTATCTCTATACGAGCACTCAAGCCTGGCCGCAGCTTTTCGGTATCGACTTTGTCCAGCTCTATAATAGCATCAACAATGCGGCTTTTATCTTGATACGACTTTTCTCTAAAGGCCTTTCCTATTTCAACGAGTGTTCCGCCGATAACATAACCGTCGGCGCTGTCTATGGTAACTTTGACCTTTTGCCCCAATTTGATCCGTCCAAAATCGGCTTCTTTAATTTGTGCTTTTACTTGCATTTGTTCAATAACTGATAGCTCAACAACAGGTTGACCAAATTGCATGGATTCACCAACACTGGGTTTTTCACCTTCCCTGTTTGCGCGATATGCAACTAACCCATCCATTGGCGCTTTTACTTGTAAACGCGCTATGTCACGTTTTAGTTCTTTCACTTCAGCATCCATTCGTGCAACCTTACTTCTTGCCATTTGGATACTCAGTTCTTTGTTGTTTAGATGAAAAGCGAGTTTACCGCGGGCAAGTTCTAAATCATTGGTTGCAATGGTGAAATCGATTTGCGCCTTTTTTCGGTCGTTGTCTGAGCGTGAGTTATCTATGATCTCTGCGCGTCGTTTTGCCTTATCAAAGTTCATTTGCGCTTCAGCGAGTGCGAGTTTGTATTCTTCTTCCTGCTTCTCGACTTGAGCTTGTTTATTTTCTAGCTCTTTTTGCGCTTGACTTAGCTTCGAATTATATTCCATCAAGCGATCTCTAACGGTTTGATCGTCAAATGAAACAACAATTTGGCCTTTTTGAACCGTGGTATTTTCAGGCATTAACTGTTTTATTTTGTATTGCCACATACGCTTGATTGAAGGAGGGGCTATCAACGCTCGGCTTTTTGATTCCAATTCACCATTCGCTTCTACTGTGATAGTGATTGGCTGTGCCTTAACGATATGTATATCGCTGGGGGCCTGACTACAGCCTAGTAAATAGAGTGGAATGATGACTGCCAGCAACTTAACTTTCATTTTTCTCTCCTGGCAAAGTTATGCTTCCGCTCATGCCTGGCAGTAGTGGCAAATCGGTGTTGAATGTGAACTTAGCTCGGTAATACATGCCTTGGCCCCAGTCTTGGCGCTTTTCAGGTTGTGTTGATAGCTCAGTGAGCGTACCAGGCGTTGGTGATGAGCGAAAGGCGTCAAACTTTAAATCGGCGGTTTGACCTTCCTTAATGCCAATAGCATCTACTTCATGGATCCAGGCTTCTAGATACAGACCCGCTGTAGAAGGGATTTCTGCTACTTTCCAACCCGGTTGTACTGTTGCGCCAGCAAACAACTTGTTGCCATTCCAAGGGTGATCCGTATACAGAATTGGGCCGCTGTTACTAGCCGTTAGACTCATTTTTTCGAGCTGCTCTTGGTTGTGCGTAAGGCTTGCTTCTAACCGTCTTATTTCCAGTCGCTGTTTCTGAGTATTTGCTTTTGCTTCAGTTTCGGCCTTGCTTAAGCTGATTTCGGCTTTATGGTTTTCGATAATCGCTTTTTCTAACGTTAGCTGGTATTGCTCGTAGTCGTAGGTGCTAATATTGGCTTTTGGCACGCTAGCATCTATTTTGGCTCTTTCTACGAGCAAAATGGTTTTTTTCAGCTGAAACTGAGCTTCTAGTACCTTTTGGGCGCCGTCTTGCTCAATTCGTTTGTACTCATCTCTTGCAGCATCGAGCGCTACTTTATCTTGGTCGATTGAGGTCGCGATAGAGCCTGAATCATAGACGACGACGATGTCACCCTTATTAGCAACTTCACCCTCGGGCAGCATCCATTGAATTTGAATTTTCCAAGAGTCACTCATCGGTGCGTGAAAGACCTGAGTTTCACCAGCTTTAATAAGACCCGAAACGATAATTGGTTTGGCAAAAGCCTGCAAAGAGGTGAGCAGGGCGATGCTTATGATATAGCTGCGCATTGGCTATCCTCCACTTTCTCGCCATCTTTCATTCTGATGATACGCTCGGCATATGCCGCAATATCGTCTTCATGCGTTACCATTACAATCGTGTGGCCTTGCCGATGTAGCTGACATAGTAATTCCATGATCTCATGCGAGGTTTTACTATCTAAGTTGCCAGTTGGTTCATCGGCAAAAATGACTTTTGGCTCATTGATAAGAGCCCGAGCAATAGCAACACGTTGGCGTTGTCCGCCAGACATTTCGAAGGGTTTGTGATGTGCTCTGCTATCAAGACCTACTTTTTTTAGCATGGCAAGTCCGCGACTTTTTGCCTCTGATGGGGAAGTCTCTGTGTACCTTAGCGGTAAGATGACATTTTCCAGTGCGCTCAGGCGAGTGAGTAAGTGGAATGTTTGAAAGATAAAGCCAATTTTTTGATTTCTAATTTGTGATAAGGCTTCATCTTCCACGGCCTGAATTTCTTGATTAGCAAGATAGTAAGAGCCGGAGGTTGGAGAGTCTAAACAGCCAAGTATATTCATTAAGGTAGACTTTCCAGAGCCAGAAGACCCCATTACTGCGACAAATTCACCTTCCATTACTTCTAGAGAAACTGATTTTAGTGCATGCACTTGCGTTTCTCCGCTTCCGTATACTCGGCTTAAGTTTTCGACCCGAATCATTGTAGATTTTAATCCCTTGTTTTTATTATATTTTATTTATGGTCCAGAGGTGTTCAACCTTGTACCTGAATTTGAGTGTAACTGTTGTGCAGGATAGAGTAAACCGAGAAGGGATTAGACGAAAAGCGAATAAGGTAAAAAGTTGTTTCTGAATACTGCGGATTACAGAAAGTGCCTAACAAAATTGGCTGCTAGGCACTTTGTGCGCAAGGTTATACCAATTTGCTTAATTAGGCTCTACCCAAAACGCTCCAACCTCTTTTTTAACCACTTTGACTTGCGTTCCTGCAGTAATAGGTTGTTTACTTTTTAGTTGCCACGCAATACCAGAATAGGTATGAAAAATACGACTTTCTGCATTCAAGTCTTTTTCCAGCGTAAAGGTAAGCTCAGCAAAATCACTGGTTACTTCTTTGTCGTCGGTGACATTTTGCATGCGTCTTAGTGGTTTCCATAAAAACACAGCCAGTAATGTCGTAACTAACGCATTAAACCAAAGTGCAGTCAGCCAAGTTTGGTCAAGCATGCCTGCGTACATTAGACCGCCGCTGATCACCAGCGACAGACCCAAAAAGAACAGTACAAAGGTCGCAAAACCAAGCACAGCAACCTCAACAATTAGGCAAGCAATTCCTAGTACTACTAAGGTTTGTGCTAAATGCTCAAGTAAAAAGGCCATAGGCGTTACCCTTGCTTTTTATTTAATGTATTAATAATAGACATGCCTTGTGCCACAAGTGAACTTGCGTCTGTGCCATTGTCCGGTAGTAATACCACAGAAGATTCTTTGGCTATTGCTTCTTTTGCTGCAATGGCTTTTGTTGCTAAGTCAAGCTGAATGGCTTTTTGACCTTCTTCGGTATTTGCGGCTTCACCGACTTTACGAAGGGCTTCGGCTTGTGCGTCTGCAACGGCAATAATCGCTTTTGCTTCACCTTCAGCGCTTAGGATCTGCTCTGCCTTTTCGGCTTCAGCTGCAAGCACCTGCGCTTGCTTCTTACCTTCCGCGACGTTGATTGCGGCTTGACGGTCGCCCTCCGACTCTAATATTTGAGCTCGTTTCACACGCTCAGCCTTCATTTGTGCTTCCATTGCTTCCATTACTGAGTTTGGTGGCACAATATCTTTAATCTCGTAGCGTAGTACTTGAATGCCCCAAGGATCAGAAGCTGAGTTGATGGCGGCGACGATGTTGGTATTAAGTAAATCTCGCTCTTCAAAGGTTTTATCCAACTCCATTTTACCCAGCTCGCTACGCATGGTGGTTTGCGCGAGCTGAGTTACCGCGAAGATATAATCGTCAACACCGTAAGTCGCTTTATACGGATCTAAAACCCTAAAATAAAGTACACCATCAACAATCAATGAAATATTGTCTTTAGTTATGGCTGATTGAGATGGTACATCAACGGCTTGCTCCTTTAAGCTCCTATCAGCCGCTACGCGGTCGATAAATGGCAGAATAAAGTTTAGGCCGGCTTCTTTAGTGGATTGATACTTGCCGAAACGTTCAATAATCCACGCACGGTTCTGCGGGACAAATTTGATACTCCCTTTTAGTACCACAATAACGAAAATCAATAAAAACGCTTGAATGGTAAAAAGGTAATCAAAAATAAGTGTGACTGGATCCATGTTAGCTCTCCTACTACATAAGAATTGTTCGCATCAAATGCATGTTCCCAATATAGATGAACCATTAGTGAATTTCTATAAATAAATTCACTCAGAGGTATAGCGATGGCAATCATCCTCAAACGATAGCCATCGTTACTTACTCCATTAAAGTAGTTCTACTTTTATTTCTATCCATGCGGTAGCGCTATTTTCTGCTCCGCCCTTTGATGTCGGGGTGATTTTGAATCCTCCCCAGTGATCGGTATATGAATTTCCGATTGTTAGCTCCGAATCGGTTTGGTCGTCACCCCACCAGCCTGGTGTTTTTGACCCTGGAGTCATATCTAAGAGGTAAGAGGTCGTTTTCCAAAAACGTGGATCTTGCTCATTTTCGAAGTAGCCCTCTAAATTGATGAGTATGCCGTTTTTGGTATTTGGATATCGCGCATTTGTAGTTCTGTACTCTAACCAATACGTATATAAGCCGTTACCCGATTTTAGCTTTAATCCGATATATCCTTGATCATTGCGCCCGTGGTCAAATGCATAAATGCGATATGTTCCCGATGAGGTAATGAGTGGGACTTCTGATCCGCTTACCCAACCGAAATACTTTTTGTACAGTAAGTTATATTCTTCTAAAGAATGAGCGCCCATTCCCATCATGCTATATACGTTACCATAGTTTAAACTTTCCTTTGCATAATCATGATCGCCAATGACTCTACCAGGGCCAGCTTCTAGCGCTTTAGCATGACGTAGCCCAAGTGCATGCCCTAACTCATGCGCCACCACGCCTGATGTGTGGTGATATAAACTGATTGAAGGAGGAGCTGCGCTGGAATTGAAGTTACCAACTTGAGGGGCAACCATCATTACCACATTACCAGTTCCAGGGTTTTCTGGGTCAACGCCGTTGGCTTTAACATGCTTCTTCCATTCAGCTGTCCAACCGTGAAAGTCACTGTCAAAGTCACTTTTGGGTCGATTAATATTAATTATTGGCACCGATGTATCATATGTGAGGTTAAATTTACCGTAAGATTGGTCCGTGTAATATGCTGCAGCGTCAGCTAAATCACGCTGCATTGAATTCCAGTTAAGTTGCGCATCGCTAAATTGAAATCTAAACACTTTGATGTTGGCATAATTTAAAGGATAACCATCATTATCTCCAGGTGGTGGAGTAGAACCTAAGTTACGGCATGAGGTTGCACCTAAGTCAACGACCAATGAGGCACCTTGACTGGCCCCATCTAACGTAATGTAAGTCCAATATTGGTTTAAGTTCTTAAGCACGATACATTCGCTATTACCGTTTCTTTTTGAATTTGGATCGCTACCGTCCAGTTTTGGCCACCCCCCATTTTTTGAATATAAATTAAGATTTCCTGAGCCATGTCCAGTGGTAATTGCCAAACTATTTACACTATTTGTACCTGGAATACTTAAGTAAGTTCGAGTGCCACTCGGAAGGCAAATAGGTTGCTTATTGACAATTTCTCTTCCAGTAAATGGGGCTGAGGATTTACAGGTGTCAGTGAGTTGAGCTGCACTTGCCGGACCTGCCGTTAATAGTAATAGAAGCGCATAATAGCGCGCTCTTCTCAAATATATCTTTTTCACAGTTGTATCCTCATTAAATAAGCTTGCTAATTTACAAGCCTATTTAACATAGGATTAAAGTATACAATATTCAATATAATATTCTTGTGAGTTGGTGGAAGGTATGGATTTTACAATCGTAAAATCCTCAACTAAATTTAGAGAGGGAGGTATTAGGCTCAGGAATCCTTTTGTTTACCAGGTAATTGAATGATGTATATGAATTTTCTGAGGTACCTATTTGTCGTTTTTTGCTTAGCTGTCACTGCTAATGTTGATGCAACAACGATTCAGATATTTTTGGATGATGAAGAAGACCTCGCTATTTTGACGCAAAAAGCTAAACCTGAAAATATTGCTGGCGCAACCAACAAAATACTATTTGAACAGTTAAACCTCTCAAACATTGAGTTTCTCGGCGCAAGTTATAAACGGACGTTACGCTCAATGCTAAAGCAAGATAAATCAGCTATTTGCACTCTTAACAAAGTAAAAACTACTTATCGCGAAAAAAACTTTCTATTCAGCTTGCCAGTAAATTTTTATATCAGTAGACGTCTATATCAACATGCTGATTCACCTCCGCTATCTAAAGAAGTGCTTGATGAAGAAGGTAATGTAGTCTCTCTTATGCAACTTTTTAACGTATACAGAAATAAGCTGATAGTAACTGCTGACGATCTGTCATATGGGCCTTTTTTAGATAAGCAATTAGCACAGGTGGATAGCGCTAATAAAGTGGTGAGAGGTGGAAGTAATCATTATGAAACTGTACATCGGATGTTCGAGTTGAAACGTGTGGATTTTCTGCTTGGTTACCCTGTTGAAGTGATGCGATACGCGAAAGCCAATCAAGATAAATATGAGTCCTATCTAATCGCGGATTCACCTCGGTTTATTTTAGGTCATGTGATGTGTAATAAGACTCAAGTAAGCAGGCAGGTGTTAGAGAGAGTAAATCAGATACTACTCAGTAATTATGGTACCAAAGAGTTTTTATTGGCCCATATAAATTATTTACCCGTTCAGGAGCATCGATCTATTCAGGAAGTTATAGAGCGCTACATAGATCAACTCGGCTCAAACTAATCCACTAAGCATGCTCCTGATCCTGTGTCGGGCGGTACAGCTATCACCACCCCCCAAATCTTGGCCAAAACTCGATGTCATCATGACTTAACACATGATAGCCCGAGTGCTGAGCAGCTGTTGCACATGCATGATTTGGTAAAATACGTAGTAGGTCACCATGTTTCACGTCTGGTAAGGTGAAGCCGGGTTCACATTCAATAACGCCATGTTCTTGATTTGCCGAGGTTACTTTGAGCCCAGGCAGCAAATTACCCGCTTGGTCACAGACGAGGCCATAGCCGCAATCAAACGCTTGACTCGCGGTACCTCTGTCTCTTGAAAGCGCCATCCAGCCTGCATCTATAAAGAGCTTATTTTCACTACGTTTGATACCAGTGACACGCGTTAGCACGCTTAGTGCAATATCTTCGATGTCACATATGCCGATACCAGCCATAACAAGGTCGAAGAATGTATAGACCCCAGCTCGCACTTCAGTGATCCCATCGAGGTTTTGCGTTGACAGTGCTGTTGGGGTAGAGCCAATACTCAGCACTGTTGTGGTGATCCCTGCCTCTTCCAGCATGGACGCGGCAGTCACAACTGCTGAGCGCTCTTTCTCAGCAAACTGTATTAGCTGCTCGGCCGTGCTACACGCGTATGAGCCACCGGCATGCGTTAGTAAACCCCGATATAAACGACTACTTTCCAGTATGGTTGCGATGGTCACGATTTCTTTGTTTTTAGGGCTAAGTCCTGCGCGATGTCCGTCACAGTCTATTTCTATCAAGCAAGGAATCGTACACTCATTTTCCGAGCAAAATTGCGAGACAAGCATGGCTTGTTCCATACTGTCTAGCAGTATGGTTAGGTTGACACCTTGGTTGATTAGGGCTAGAACGCGTTGTAGCTTATCTTCTGTGATCCCCACCGCATAAGTGATATCAGTGTAACCTTCCGCTGCAAATGTTTCTGCTTCTTTGAGGGTGGAGACCGTACATCCTGCTTGTTTGTCGGCCAAAATATAGCTTGCGGCTGCAATGGATTTTACCGTTTTCAAATGTGGGCGAAGGGGCACATTAAAAGCATCAAGATGCTTTTCCAGACGCGAAAGGTTATGTAAAAAAGCAATTTTATCAACAACTAAACATGGTGTTTGTAAAGATCCTAATGTCGTAAACATAGCTCAATCATACTCCTATGAGTTCTATTTCCTGTCGATTGCTTGGGGACCAGACGCGTTCACAAGCGTGTGTTTTGTTAAGCCAAATAAAGTCTGTATGTTCATCTTCAGCAAGTACCACACTGATCCCTGACGGTACTTGGACACTAAAAACATGTTCAGTGTTTATGGTAACACCCGGCTCATAACGATGGCGCCACTGCGGTCTTATAGTGTATTGATTCGTTTTATTATGCGAGTGGATGGTGATCCCAAGCGCCGCGGCGTCAATACCGGTCTCTTCTTTTAACTCTCGATACGCGGTAGTGATTGGAGTTTCACCGGGATCTACTCCCCCAGTGACTGATTGCCAAAAGTGTTTATCGTCTGCTCTTTGTAATAGCAAAAACTCATTATGCTCGTTGTATATTACGACCAATACCGAAACGGGTTTACGTAGTGCCGACATGGTTTACATCAAATCAGGAACATGTGCTTTGAGTTTAACCAGTTGAGTTGCACTCGGCAATTGGTATAAAGCGTAGATGGCGAATTTTGGACAAAAAAAAGCAGGCCATCTGGCCTGCATAAAAACTCCAATAGCAACAAGCTGTGCCAAGGAAATCCCAATAATGCCAACATCCCAGTCGGCAAGCTCTACTTCTCGGGAGTTCAATTGTGACTTTAGGCACGCCTAGATACGCAGGTAAAAAGGTGCAGCCCCAAAGGAACGAGACCAATGCTAATGTAATGTTTAGTACTTGTAAACTAAAAATTGAAAAAAATAGTTTAAACGGATTTTTTTTGCTCACTTTGAAATATAAAGCTTCTAAAATGATGGAATTACAATCGATGTAACTATTTGTTATTTATCTGGTTGATAAATTTTGTACCTTTAATGGTTTGAGAGTTGTTGCAATTTTGTATCCATTCTGTATGTTAATGAGTTGTACAACATGTAACCTAGGAAAGGAAAAATGAAATTAACATCAGCAATTATCGCAACCTCATTATTGGCAACCAGTGTCGCAGTAAACGCGGCGATACCTTATAAAAATGAACAGTATCAATTTACCCAACCAAGTGGTGAGGTGATCACTCTTATTCTTAATGGTAATACGTACTTTGCTCAGCAGCGTACACCTGACGGCGAGCTTGTAGTGTATGATGCCTCGCTCAAAGGCATGGCTTACGCACAGGTATCAGTCGATGGAGAGCAACTTATATCAACAGGTAAGCTTGTGACCAAACGCAGTAAGCGGGGCATGCAACGTCACTCAGTAGATGCTATGCAGCAAGGATTATCCTCGACTGCTATTGCAAAAAAGGTAAAAGCGGCGCAGCAGTTAATGTTGGGTCAAAATCAAACACCAGTCGACTTGGTACATACTCATCAGTTTGAGCGTAGTGATAATGCAATGGCGTTGAATGCCGAGATCAGCGGTCAAGTAAAAGGGTTAACTATCATCATTGATTTCCCTGATGAGCGCGGCACTATCACAAAAGCGCAAGTTGAGCGTTTTTTAAATGACCAAAATTACAATGAATTTGGTAACGCGCAGTCAGTAAGAGGGTATTTTTCGTCGGTCTCTGGAGGCAAGCTCGATTATACCAATACGGTAACGGCTTATTACACCGCAAAGAAAAACAAAGCGTATTATGCGGATAGCGCATTAAGCTCAACAGTACGCTCGCAAGAACTTATAAAAGAAGCGCTAAACTGGCTTGAATTTCAACAGGGATTTGATTTTAGCTCGCTGACTACAAATAGTAGTGGGCAGATCCGTGGATTAAATATTTTTTATGCTGGCAACTCTGATAGTGCATGGTCTAAAGGTCTGTGGCCACATATGGCAAGACTCAGTCCACGTTTTTGTGCTGATGGCGTGTGTACAGATCGCTATCAAATCACGGATATGGGAAATAGCCTTGCAATTGGCACCTTTGTACATGAGTCAGGTCACTTAATCACAAATTGGCCCGATCTTTATGATTATGACGGCAGCTCAGAAGGCTCAGTCGCAAGTTTTGGCGTTATGGGATTTGGCGCGATTGGTGCTTCCAACCGTTTTAAGCCGACGCCACCTGTCGCACACTTTAGAGCAATAGCTGGTTGGGATACGGTAACTGAACTTAATCCAGCCGTAAATGCAAATGCCCCAACGGGAAGGCTAAGTCATACTTCGGGCGCTAATAGCTCATATAAATGGACCAACCCAAGTAACACAAATGAAGCCTTTTACATTGAGGCTATTCATCAATCGGGACAAAACTCAGAGCAACTCGATTCTGGCTTGGCTATTTGGCACGTTGATCCCGCGGGCAATAACTCGAATGAATGGTATCCGTATATCCAAATGGAGCATGGTGATGCCAAACGAGATCCTGAAAATGGTCGCAACCGTGGGGATAATGGCGATTTATTTGATGTGGCAGGAGAGTTTAGCGCCACACTGCCGAATGCGTTGAGTAGCAAAGGGACGAATGCGCTATGGTGGAATGGAAGCGACTCTGGCTTGTCCATCAGCAATATTTCTGATCCCGCTGCAGAGATCCAATTTACCGTAAGCGGTAGTACAACCCCACCACCTGCGGGAGATGTTTACACTGGATACTTAGCAGACAAGCAACAAGCCATACAACCTGACGGCAGTTGGTTTCAGTACAGCGGTGGCACAATAGCACTTACTTTAGAGGGGCCGGCGAACGCAGACTTCGATTTGAAACTCGAAGCTTGGCAAGGTGGTGCATGGCAACAAGTTGCAATTTCGGAGACGCCAACCTCACAAGAGTCAATTAACTATTCGGCAAATTCAGGTTATTACCGCATTTTGGTTTACTCATACAGCGGTGCGGGTGACTACCGTCTAACGGTACAGAAGTAGCTATCCTAAGCACTGGTTAGTCAATACAATTGATATAATGCCAAGTCGCGTTGCTTGTGTGATCAGCGCGCGGCTTGTTTTGGTGCGTATGTTAGAACGCCAAACTCCACTTTCTTATCTATAATTCATACTTTATTACCAAAACTATGATAATAATGCAGTCATGCATATTGTTTGTTACGGAATAGCTTATGAACTTTTTTCGAAAGCCAAATCAAGAAGTTGAAAATTTGACCGCTGAACTCAACCGTGCTCGGGCATTACTTTCTGCGATTGATGAAGCGGTCGCAAAAATTGAATTTACACCCGATGGTCAAATAGCTGCAGTCAATCAACATTTTCTCGCTGTCGTGGGTTACACAGAGGCTGAAGTGATAGGACAGCACCATCGTATTTTTTGCCACAAGGACTATGTAAACTCTTCAGAGTATCGTAGTTTCTGGGCAAGCCTTCAACGTGGCCAAGCTCAGTTTGGTAATTTTGAGCGCTTTACCAAAACAGGTGACGTGGTTTGGCTTGACGCTACCTATTTTCCGGTTGAAGAAAATGGCAAAGTCACCCGTATTGTGAAAATTGCGAATGACATCACAGCAGAAAAACTCACCATAACAGCACAAGAAGCGATAGCTAACGCACTCAATAAATCCATGGCGACCATAGAGTTTACACCCGAGGGCGTTATTTTAGATGCGAATCCAAATTTCACGGCAACTGTGGGTTATAAACTTAGTGAGATTAAAGGCCAGCATCATCGAATGTTCTGTGACGACAGCTTTTATAAAGAGCAGCCACACTTTTGGCAAGAGCTGGCAAAAGGCCAGCATAAAAGTGGTCGCTTTCATCGCTTAGGTAAACATGGCGAAGATATTTGGATTGAAGCAACGTATAACCCTATCTTTGATGAACATGGCAAAGTCATTAAAGTGATAAAGTTCGCAACAAATATCACGGCGCGGGTGCAAAAAGCGCATCGAGTCGCACAAGCTGCCGAGGTTGCGCAGGTGACATCAGAGCAAACCGAGCAAATAGCGGCCCGTGCGAGTTTGCTGCTGCAAGAGTCTGTTAGTACCTCAGGGCTTATTTCTAATCAAGTACAAAGTGCAATGGCCGCAATAGCACAGCTTAATGAACAGTCAAAAGGGATTTCGGCAATTGTGTCTACCATCAGTGCGATTGCAGAGCAAACTAACTTGCTTGCGTTAAATGCAGCGATAGAAGCTGCCAGAGCGGGCGAGCAGGGAAGAGGGTTTGCGGTGGTAGCCGATGAAGTAAGAAGCTTGGCAGCACGTACTTCGCAGTCGACCAACGAAATCAATGATGTGGTAAATCAGAATGAAGTGTTAACTAAAAAAGCCACCGCACTGATGAATACGGTGTCTGAAAGCACAGAGCTTGGTCTTGCACAAATCGATGAAGTGAATAAAGTGATGAATGAAATAAAGCAAGGCGCAGAAAACCTCACAAATACGGTCAAAGGATTGTCAGAATAACCTAAAGATCGCCGCATAAAGCGGCTCCCACCAAAAGCTTGAATATGGTGTAGGAGCGGGTTCACCCCGCGATCTTTACGCTTGCAATCGCCGCGTAAAGCGCCTCCCACCAAAGGCTTGAATATGGTGTAGGGGCCGGTTCACCCCGCGATCTTTACGCTTGCAATCGCCGCGTAAAGCGGCTCCCGCCAAAAGCCTGAATATGGTGTAGGAGCGGGTTCACCCCGCGATCTTTACGCTTGCAATCGCCGCATAAAGTGGCTCCCACCAAGAGCTTGAATATGGTGTAGGAGCGGGTTCACCCCGCGATCTTTACGCTTGCAATCGCCGCATAAAGTGGCTCCCACCAAAGGCTTGAATATGGTGTAGGAGCGGGTTCACCCCGCGAGCTTTTCATCAAGATCGGCGCATAGAGCGCCTCCCACAGCGACATAATGTGAATGCTTTATTTTTCAGCGATTTGCCACACCGCAACTGAACCGGAAATTTCATTACCGATCACCAATAAGGCTTCGCCAGTTGCACTTTTGTCGGCAGGAATAAATACCATGCCCTCTGGGGCTAAGTCGCCACTAATTTCGGCATCTTCAACTAATCCGCGGTTGTAAAAATAATCTTCAAACTTAACATCGTAAGGGTTGGTGATATCGTAAACCATGATACTACCCATACGCTCTAAGCCAACGAATGCAAAAGTGCGTTCACCAATTTGACCTAGCGCTAGTGCTTCCGGCTCTGGGCCTTTTGCATCGGAGCGCGTATCGCCTTCATTGGTGTCTTCATCATTGTTAAATTGTGCGCCATGCACGGAGGCTGTGATCCGCTCGATTTGATCGCCTGAGTCGAACACCACAAGGCCGTTGCTATCCCAAATGGTGAATGAACGTGCACCATAGGTGTACAGCGCTTCATATTGGCCGTCATTATTTTCATCGCCTTTCACCGTTGTAACTTTAAGGCGACCAATGTCGTCATCGTCATTATTGAGATAAGCAAAGTTGCTTGCTAAGGTAAGATCTTCGGCACGGCTCTCATCAATGTACGCTAAACAGCCATCGTCTTTATCGTAATCTAGGCCACCTCTCGCGGTACAGTCGGCTTCATCGGCAGCATCAAAAAAGTATTCTCTACCATCACCTTCGTTAGCAGAGACAATAAAGTTCGCGCCTTTCCACGTGTAGCTAGAGATAGTATCTGGCTGATACATGCCGTAAAGACCGGGATACTTTTTAAAGTTGATCTTTTTATCTTTATCCGAGGCATCTATGGTGTAATTAGACCAGTCTTTGAATCCCAAACCGACTAAATTAAGGCTGTTGTCACTTAGATCTACGATAGCGAGTGCGTTGTTTTCTTGAATTGAAACATATGCGAAGCGGTTGTCTTTAGAGATGGTGACATATTCCGGTTCTAAATCCATCGCAACTGTCGTATTAATAAGTTTGCCATTGATAGTGCGACCAGTTGGATTGGCGAAGACAATGCCTTGTGCTTCTAGCTCAGCTTGCTTGGTGTTAAATGCGCTAAAGTCTAATTGTGTTGCTGTATTTGCAACTACGCCGTTTGTAATGTTGATAATGCTGATGCTACCTTCAGGATCAACGCTGTAGTCACCTGCGGGTTCCCCTTCATTTGCGACCACGACTTTGCTGCCATCATGAGTAAAGGTAACCATATCAGGTAGTGCACCTGCTGTTACATTTTTAACAAAGGCCGGAGTTGCACCTGAGATATCATAAAAAGCGATTTGTCCTGCGTCACCCGTAGTCTTGGCAGCCATTGCAACTGCCAATAGTTGGTTGTTTTCGTCAACTGCAATACTGTTTGCGTCGCCGGGTGTATTGTCGTTTAAGTTGATTGTCATGGCTGATGTTAAATTTGTAGCGGTAATAACACCTTCATTATTTTTGACCAGAGCGGCCGTATCAAAGCTGGTTGCTGGAATAACTTCAACCACAGCGGCACTGCCTGAACTATTAATGGCATATATCCATTTTTTGGATGCTTGGTAAGCGACAATTTCAGCGGCGCCTTCAGGGCTTTCTGCATTAAGCACTGCGCGTCCCACAAGACTTATTTCAAGCACGCTATTGGCGTTAGTGCCATTGGTTCCGTCTTGTCCGTTTGCTCCATCTTGGCCGTCGGAGCCATTTTGACCATCGTTACCATCTTGTCCGGCAACGCCTTGTTGCCCTTGCGAGCCTGTGGCGCCATCGTCACCATCAAGTGAACAGCCAGTGAGAAGAGAAAGCAAAGAGAGCGCGATAAGTGAGTGCTTAAACATAAAATATCCTGATTATTATTGTTAAAGCAGCTACTTAATCACAAAAATATGACTCTTATATGGCAATGAGGTTTCACAATTATTGTGAGAAATTCATTGATATCACTGAGCTGAATGTAATGCCATTCAAGCGTTAGTATCATCGGTATCAATGGATGAACAGGCAAAAGTTGGTATTGCAGTTGGCGCAATTAGGTACAGACAAAAATATACAATAATTTTGCAAATTTGATGAACTTTTATTCAACTCTGTTCGTAAGGGTTAGCTATGGGTGACAAAAGTCATTCTTTTTAACCGAGTCTACAGGATGAGTATAATGAAAAAGTTTATAGTAAGTGCCAGCCTCATGCTTCTTATGGCATGCAGCGATAACGACGATAACGATACAGTTACACCTCCGCCACCTCCGCCACCCCCGCCAGTCCAAGAGTTTTCAGCGACTAAGACCTTTGAATTGATGTTATCAGGAAAGCAAGAAGTACCGATGAATACGTCAATGCAAACTGCTTCCGCAACAGTTGAGCTTGATGAAAATCTGATGCAATTCAGAGCAACACTCGACTACAGCGATGTCGAAGGTTTTAGTGCTGCACATATTCACGATGGTGATTTGGGGGCGAATGGCGATGTGGCATTCGCTTTTGAAGCATCAGATGACAATAAGGTCAGTATTCCAATCACAGATCTGTCTGAGGATCTAATTGAGGATATGTTGGATGGTGATTGGTATATCAATCTACACACCGAAGCCTTTCCAAGCGGCGAGTTACGCGCTCAGATTGTGCCAGACACGGTAAGCGTGATCACGTTCAAATTAGATGGCTCACAACAGGTGCCAATGAATGAAAGTAGTGCCATGGGGTATGGTTATGCGTCATACGACAGCACCGACGGCGAGCTTTATCTTCGCGCGGTCACTATGGACGTCGATGATGCCACTGCAGCACATATTCACACTGGCCGCATTGGTATGAACGGCGATGTGCTTGTGGTGTTAGAGCAGGACGACGAAGTAATGACAGACTGGGTAACGCCAGATGACACGATGATCGACGAAGCGACGTTGAACGTTTTGCTCTCGGGTGGACACTACGTCAATGTTCATACGCCAGAGCTACCAAATGGTGAGATCCGCGGCCAAATCCTGACGGACAATTACGCAGTTGCAACATTTGACTTATCCGGCAAACAAGAAGTGCCAGCAGTAGCAACAATGGCATCCGGTGATGGCTATGCCCTTGTGAACACAGATAACTATGAAGTAGAGCTCAGAGTTGTCACTAGCGGTGTTGAGGATGCAACGGCGGCACATATTCATACTGGCCGGATCGGCATGAATGGTGATGTTCTAGTGGGCCTTGAGCAAAGCACCGATGATATGAATGTATGGATGACGCCAGACAACACTATGATCAATGCTGAGATTTTTGCGGTACTCGCATCGGGTGGTCACTATGTTAATGTCCATACTTCTAGCAATCCCAGTGGTGAGCTACGTGGCCAAATTCTTACCAGCAATTATGCGCTCGCTACATTTGCGCTTTCAGGTCAGCAAGAGGTTCCTGCAGTATCGACCATGGCGTCAGGGGATGGCTATGCATTGGTTAACATGAACGATTATGAAGTTGAACTTCGTGTAGTGACAATGGGTGTTGAAGATGCAACGGCGGCACATATTCATACTGGCCGGATCGGCATGAATGGTGATGTTTTAGTGGGCCTTGAGCAAAGCACCGATGATATGAATGTATGGATGACGCCAGACAACACCATGATCAATGCCGAGATTTTTGCAGTACTCGCATCAGGTGGTCACTATGTTAATGTCCATACTCCTAGCAATCCCAGTGGTGAGCTACGTGGCCAAATTCTTACCAGCAATTATGCGCTCGCTACATTTGCGCTTTCAGGTCAGCAAGAGGTTCCTGCAGTATCGACAATGGCGTCAGGGGATGGCTACGCATTGGTTAACATGAACGATTATGAAGTTGAACTTCGTGTAGTGACAATGGGTGTTGAGGATGCAACGGCGGCACATATTCATACTGGCCGGATCGGCATGAATGGTGATGTTTTAGTGGGCCTTGAGCAAAGTACCGATGATATGAATGTATGGATGACGCCAGACAACACCATGATCAATGCTGAGATTTTTGCAGTGCTGGCATCGGGCGGTCACTATGTTAATGTGCATACACCAGCAAGTGCGAGTGGTGAACTCCGTGGTCAGATCCTCACTGACAACTACACTTTGGTAGCGTTTCCATTGAGTGGCGAGCAAGAAGTCCCTGCTGTCACAACCACTGCCACTGGTAGTGGATATGCTTTGGTAAATCGAAACGGCTTTGACCTTGAATTACAAGTCCTCACCTCAGGTGTTGCTGATGCAACGGCTGCGCATATACATACTGGCATTGCCGGTGAAAACGGCCCTGTGTTATTGGCATTAATGCAAGATAGTAGTGATGCCAATCGCTGGATGGCTCCGGCCAATGCAGCATTGACAGCGGAAATATTTGCGATTCTGGCAGGCGGTGGTCACTACGTAAATGTGCATACACCAGCAAATCCAAGTGGTGAGTTAAGAGGCCAAATAGCTAATTAATCATTAAGTAATTATCTCGCATCTAAGAGTCTGTTAAGTGCAGGCTCTTTTTCTTTATATTCAAATTACACAACCGCTGTCCAGTCAGGGGAGTTATATTTAGTTAAAAATATGTAACCAAAAAATCATTATTTGTTCCCATAATTGTAATGCAAAGCGTCTAGCGTAAGCCTTCTTTAAAATAATAATGGTATTACAATGAATAAGGTAAGCGTTTGTTCTGCGATCGTAGCTTCATTATTACTGAGTGCATGTGATGATGATTCTGTGGAGGTTGTACAGGTTGAAAAGCCGGTGATCACAACGGAGACTGAAATAAAAGTCGTTGAAGTTCCGGTAATTGTGGAGGTGCCAGCAGGTAGCGCAAGTGCTATGCAAGTGGGCACACGTCCTGATTTCTTGATTCAAGATATGGAAGACAGTGCACTCAAAACCAAGCTTGAGCAGTGTGCTAACGGACCTTTTTATAAAACAGACTTTTCAATTGGACACCGTGGTGCGCCAATGCAGTTTCCTGAACACACGAAAGAATCTTATATTGCGGCGGCTAAAATGGGTGCTGGGATTTTAGAGTGTGACGTTGCCTTTACCAAAGACAAAGAGCTGGTTTGTCGCCACTCACAATGTGATTTACACACTACAACAAATATTTTAGCAACGGATTTAGGCCAAAAATGTACAACACCATTTGTACCAGGCGATCCTGAAAATGGAATTGCAGCCCAAGCGATGTGTTGTACCAGCGACATTACTTTGGCTGAGTTTAAGACATTAAAAGGTAAAATGGATGCCGCAAACTCAATGGCCACAACCGTAGAGGAATATATGGATGGCACGGCAAATTGGCGCACCGATTTATATTCGAGCCGTGGCACTTTAATGACCCATGCCCAGAGTATTGAGTTATTTAAAAGTTTAGGCGTGAAAATGACGCCAGAGCTGAAGACTCCGTCTGTCGCTATGCCTTTTGACGGTTTTACACACGAAGCCTACGCACAAAAAATGATCGACGAATATAAAGCTGCAAATGTAGATCCAAAAAATGTCTGGGCGCAGTCATTTAATCGGGACGATGTCGTCTATTGGATAAAAGAAAATCCAGAGTTTGGCGCACAGGCAGTATATTTGGACGACAGATACGAAGCGCAGGCAGTAGACAATGAAACCATGGTATCAGCAGAGCAAATCGTGCATAACCCAGAGCTATTGTCGCCAACGATGGAAGAGCTTGCAGCGGATGGTGTTAACATTATCGCACCACCTCTTTGGATGTTATTAACCGAAGAAGGAGGGGAAATCGTACCCTCACCTTATGCCAAAGCTGCAAAAGCAGCAGGGCTTGAGATCATCACTTGGACACTAGAGCGCTCTGGTCACCTAGCCAGCGGCGGTGGTTGGTACTATCAAAGCATCAACGGCAGTCTGTCAGGTGAGGCGATGATAGATAATGATGGCGATACTTTTAAAGTGCTAGATGTATTGGCCAAAGAGGTTGGCGTAATCGGCGTATTCTCTGATTGGCCAGCAACGACCACTTACTATGCAAGCTGCATGGGTATGCCTGCCAGTATTTAAGCGGTGTTTATTGTGGTAGGGGCGGATTTACCCCGCGATCTTATCTCTAATGATCGCCGCGTAAAGCGGCGCCTACCAAGGGTTTGAGTATATGGTAGGAGCGGGTTCACCCAACGATCTTGTCTCTAATGCTCGCCGCCTAAAGCGGCGCCTACCAAGGGTTTTAGTATATGGTAGGAGCGGGTTCACCTCGCGATCTTTTTCTAATTATCACCGCCTAATGCGGCTCCCACCAAGGATTTGAATATGTGGTAGGAGCGGGTTCACCCCGCGATCTTTTCTCTAATAATCGCCGCCTAATGCGGCTCCTACCAAGGGTTTGAGTATATGATAGGAGCGGGTTCACCCCGCGATCTTTTGATTTGGTTCTCACTGTTATTATGTCAACTCCATTTGTTCCTAATTCTATGCTAGAAGAATCTCAACCCCTGCACTAGTCTTTATTGTGAACGCTTCAATAAAGGCTAGAATCATGAAGTTAAACTCTATCCGTATCCTCATGACCACTATCTTCGGTGGCATTATTGTTTTTGTGGTCATCGTTACCTTATTGGTTGTTAACATGTACAACGCCTTACTTGATTTTGAACAAATGGCTGACAACCGCTATAAAGCCTATCAACTGGCCGACGAATTAAGACAAAGCTCAGACGATTTAACGCGATTGGGCAGAACCTATGCGGTAACTGGCAACGATAAATACGAAAAGATGTATATGGATGTATTAGCTATTCGTAATGGTGAAAAGGCAAGGCCTGAAGGCTACCATAAAATCTATTGGGATCTGGTGCTTAACTATGGTGAGAAACCAAAACCAGACGGTCAGCGAGAAGTATTACTCGATGCCATGAAAGCGGCGGGCTTTAGCGAAAAGGAGCTCAACTACTTAAGTGAGGCACAAGCCAATTCCGATGGCCTTGTTGCATTAGAAGTCGAAGCCATGAACGCAGTAAAAGGTAAGTTTAAAGATAGTGCCGGTAATTACACCATTCAAGGTGAGCCCGATTTGAACAAAGCGGTTAAGCTTACCCACAGTGATGATTATCATCGCTATAAAGCCAACATCATGAAGCCGGTTGAATCGTTTTTTACTGAACTTGAAAACCGCACCAAACAAAATGTTGTGCAAGCTCACAGTGCTGTAGAGTCTTACGTTTTGTGGGCTATGGTGATGTTAGTGATAACCGTATGTTTCAGCTTATTCGGCGTGTATTTAGTTCGTCGTCGTATTGTGAAACCAATTGAATTGCTTGGTAGAACTTTTGAAGAGATTGGCAGTTCAAACGATCTTAGAAAAACGGTAGACGAAAGTGGCGCAACAGAGATTAAAGCGGTGGCTAATATCGTAAACCGTATGCTCAGTAGCTTTAAAAATACAGTAACGAATATTGGCTCTGCGGGCGGCGCGATGTCACAATCTTCCAAAGAAGTGGCGCACTTTATTCGCAGTAATAAAGAGATAAGTGAAGAACAAAACGCCCGTCTTGAAACCATCGCCACGGCTGCGGAAGAAATGACCGCAACACTCAATGAGGTCACGTCCAGTACAGTGAGTACCGCAGATTATGCCAATCAGGTTGAACTTGAAGCACAGCGGGGGATGGAAGTGATGTCGCAAACCAGTCAGCAATTTAGTGATTTGTCAGTGCGCTTTGACGAAACTGCGAATATTATCTCTGAGTTGACTGAGCAAAGTGACCAAGTGTCAAATGTAGTGAGCGTTATCCAAGCTATTGCAGAGCAAACTAACCTGCTTGCATTAAATGCTGCCATCGAAGCGGCGAGGGCGGGAGAGCAAGGCCGCGGTTTTGCTGTTGTTGCAGATGAAGTAAGGACCCTTGCACAAAGAACCCAAAAATCCACCGAAGAAATTCGCGATATCATCAACCAGCTGCAAACCAAAGCGGGGAGTGCGAATACCGCCATTCAGCAAAGCCAGCACCAAGTGCAAACGACGGAAGAGCAGGTGATGGTATCTTCCGAAGTGCTCGATAGTATCTTTGAAGCGGTGAGCAAAATCAAAGACTTGACTCAAGGTGTTGCCACCGCCTCACAGGAGCAGCTATCGGTGACAGAAGACATTAACACTAATATCAATGGCCTGAGCGATATTTCCAAAGAAGCAATTAAGCGGATGAATGAGTTTATGGCCATTGTTGAGCAGTTAGAGCAAACCAGTCATCGGCTCAACGACAATGCAAGGGAATTTACTGTTTAGCTTGTAGCAAGCGCTTTACGCGGCGATCTCTTCTTTACTGATCGCCGCGTAAAGCGGCTCCCACCAAGGGGTTGAGTATTTTGTAGGAACGGATTTACTCCGCGCTCTTTTCTCTAATAATCGCCGCATAAAGCACCTCCCACCAAGGGTTTGAATATGTCGTAGGAACGGGTTCACCCCGTGAGCTTTTCTCTAATAATCGCCGCATAAAGCGCCTCCCACGAAGGGCTTGAATATGTGGTAGGAGCGGGTTCACCCCGCGATCTTGTCTTTAATGATCGCCGCGTAAAGCGTTTCCTACCAAGGGATTGAGTATATTGTAGGAACGGATTTACTCCGCGATCTTTTCTCTAAAAATCGCCGCTTTACGCGGCGATCTCTTCATAAGCAGAAAAAAGAAAAATCAAAAAGTCTATAACGCCCCTTAAATATGATTTAAATCAAAAATGCAAATGAGATTAATTATCAATGTTTTTGACTTTTGTTCAGTTTCCATTTAGAGTACGCGCCAAAATTTACTTTAATGCAATAAATTTTGGGATATTAACAATGACAAACACGCCTTTTAAACGTGGTGTACTTTCTGCTTTGGTGCTTTCTGCCCTTAGTCCAGTTGCTTTTGCTGACTCGGTAAAAGCACAGCCAGACATGGAACACATCGTTGTAACTGCGACTGGTTTTGAGCAAAAAATACCAGAAGCACCCGCGAGTATTTCAGTGATCACTGCTGAAGACATTCAAGCTCAGTCCTATACGACTTTGCTTGATGCCGTGAAGTACCAAGAAGGCGTGGACATTGGCACAACTCGAGATAAAACCGGCCAAGGCAGCGTGAGTATGCGCGGTTTAACAGGTGAATATACGCTGCTACTTATCGACGGTAAGCGTCAAAACAACCACGGTGATATCTACCCAAATAACTTTGGTGGTAACGCGTTTAACCATATTCCACCTAAAAGTGCCATTGAGCGAATTGAAGTCATTAGGGGACCTGCCTCTACACTTTACGGCGCAGATGCGATGGGCGGCGTAATCAACATTATTACTAAAAAGTCAGTAGATGAATGGACTGGTAGCATCGATTTTGGCCGAAGCCTACAAACAAACGACCAGTTTGGTGATGACATTACCACTGACTTCAGTATCTATGGACCTTTGGTTAAAGGTTTACTCAACTTTTCTGCTCGCGGTAGCATTTATGAGCGTCAAGCTTCAAACCCTGAGTTTTCACCTGCAATCGATCCAAATGGTGAGCAGCATCATCGTGAACTTGGCTTTGGGCGCGGTGGCAAAACAGTAGACAACACTAACACCCAATTGGGTGCAACCTTTGTATTTACGCCAAACGACAACCACACGGTTACTTTTGACTACGATATCTCAAATCAAGAGTACGATAATACACCAAACTACGACGTTGAGTCGGGCAAAATTACCTATCCGCTTGGCACCAAAGATAACATCGAATCAATCTGGCAAGACCGTCGCGGTGTGGTAAATCCACGCGCAGGTTATGCGGCGGATCAAGAATTTGACCGAAGCTGGTGGTCACTAACGCATCAAGGTACGTTTGGTGATATTGAAACCTTTGTGTCATTGGCGTTTGTTGATACCGATAACAATGGCCGTACTATGCCGCTTTCTGTTGCAGAGCGTAAACTACTACAAGCCATGTATGATGGCAGTGGTAAATATGCCGATATGGAAGAAGCAGAACGTAAAGCGCTTGCTGAAAGCACATTCTTACCACGTCCAAAGCGCACACTGAACAGCAACCAATATACGTTAGACGCGCGAGTGGATATTCCTGTTGACGATTTACTTGGCGATCACGTGTTTGTTGTGGGCGGCCAGTGGGTTGATGGTGAATTGCAAGATGGCGTATTTGGTATGGAGTCTGGCGTTGATCAAGGCGTTCAGGAACACCAAATGTACTCGCTATTTGTAGAAGATAACTGGCACTTAAGCGATCCGCTAACAGTTACAGTGGGTGTCCGTCACGATAACCACGATGTATTTGGTAGCCAACTTTCTCCGCGTCTATACGGTGTATACGAGCTGTCTGACGATTGGACAGTAAAAGGCGGGATCAGCACAGGTTATAAAACGCCACAAACGACCGACTTATACAATGGTATCACCGGCTTTGGTGGTCAAGGTACGTCACCGTTTGCAGGTAACCCAGATCTTGAACCAGAAACCAGTGTAAACAACGAAGTTGCATTGTATTGGACGCACCCAACAGAGAACCACAATTTTAATATCACTTACTTCTCAACGGAGTTTGACGATAAAATCGCCCGTGGTGATACCATCAAGAGCTGCTCTGCAACCAATGGTGCAAAACCATGCGTGAATTTAGGTGTATACGACGAGCTTGGCTACGATACTTATAGCCAAAAAATCAATATCGACAAAGTTGAGATCCAAGGTATTGAGCTTGCAGGTCGTTACCAGTTCACTGATGCAGTTTCACTTTACGCAAACTACACTTGGACTGACAGCGAGCAAAAGAGCGGCCCTCAAGAAGGTCAACCACTAACCAATACCGCTGAGCACATGGCAAATGTCACGGTAAACTGGCAAGTAACAGACGAGTTTTCACTAACGCTAAATGCTGAAATGCGCTCTGATCGTTACCGTGGCTGGGACAATAATCTAGACAAAGCCATGTACTACAAAAACTACAACCTACTGCACTTAGGTGCTAAATACACCTTTAACGACAATGTTACTGTGTTTGCGCGTATCAATAACTTATTGGATGAAGACTTTACGTCTTATAGCACGGATTACAACGACTTAAACGGTGATGGTAAATACGAATACCTAAGCGGCCGTGGTGTGGTAAGTGAAGTCGTATTTAGCGACGACTACAACGTAAAAGACAAAGCCCGCAATATTTGGTTTGGTGTAAACGTGACGTTTTAATATTCATGTAAAGCATTACTAGATTACAAAACTCAAAGGAGGTGCAATTTGCACCTCCTTCTTTATTGCCACTTGTGCAGGACGCAGCGATCATTTCTCTACTTTTTACCTCACTCGTAGCAGCGGCTTTACGCCGTGACAGTCATCTGTTTTAACAGAATAAATCCGCTTGCCACCTTGTGTAGGAGCCGCTTCACGCGGTGATCATTTCTCTACCTTTTTTACCTCACTCGTAGCAGCTGCTTTACGCCGCGACAGTCATCTGTTTTAACAGAATAAATCCGCTTGCTACCTTGTGTAGGAGCCGCTTCACGCGGCGATCATTTCTCTACTTTTACCTCGCTCGTAGCAGCGGCTTTACGCCGCGACAGGCATCTGTTTTAGCAGAATAAATCCGCTTGCTACCTTGTGTAGGAGCCGCTTCACGCGGCGATCTTTTCAACAAAATCGCGCTCACTCTCTCAACCATTAACCTCAATCCAACGCGGTCAAGGCACGATAGGTATCATAAGCAAACTGATCAGTCATACCGCTAATAAAATCCTGAATAAGGCGGCAGCGATAATAAAACTCAAAAATCGGCTCTGCTTGCTCAGCCTCACTAAGCTGCGCGACCGTTTCGCGGTATACCGCAACATACTTTTTGGAAATCCGATTAATCAATCGCGACTCTATCGCAAAGTCATGGTCGCCACTTAATGCTGCGTTAAATTCATTAGCGTCTAAGTCAAGCACTCGCTGATATTCATTCAATATGCTGCTGGTGATCTTATAACCTTGAAGCTCCAATTGCTCGACTTCTTTATTCGAAAATACCTTGTTGGCCGCCACCGTTTTCAATGACTTTACAATGGCATGAAGATGGCTATTATCCTCCAGTAACGAAGCGTTAAAACTCCCTTCGTAGATCGCACCAATATTATCGATAAAACGCGTTTTGGCATGTTCAGCAAGCGGGTGTAGCAACCCCACGCGGAGCCAAATAAAAAATTCATTATCAAAATTCGCCATATGCTTGCTGGCTTTGTCATTGGCATAGTGCAGCTTTTTACTCATAAGCTCTAACAGCTTGTCATCGGTGATCCCAAATCCTGCGGCGATATTTTGATATTCCTCTATTAAACAGCCTGTTAACTCATCTACGCTAATAATGCCTTTTTCTACAGCGTCTTCCATATCAGCAAGGCAATAAGCAATATCGTCAGCCGCTTCCATGATATAAGTCACAGGATGGCGATTACCCACTTGGATCTGCAATTTGTCGCACAGCTCACTAACAAACCCACTCTCACTAAAATAGTATCCTGCTTTCTTTTGCAGATAAGATTTATCAATGGCTACGGTTGATTTAGGTGTGGTTGCGCAGCGGGTATATTTCATCACAGTGGCACACTGTGAATAGGTAAGATTAAGGCGAGAAAGCGTATGAATAACACGAATAGCTTGGGCGTTACCCTCAAAACTACAAATATCGAGCAGTAACTCCATTTCTTGATTTAATACCGCCAGATCAGATGCTTTGCTCTCCTTTGAGCCATACCTCAGCGCCGCCCGAGCACTTTTTGCAAACTGCTGATGCTGGCTCAAATAGCGTTTAAACCAATCATTGATAGCGGCCTCGCCAAAGTGACCAAATGCAGGGTTACCAATATCATGCATCAAACAGGCCATTTCAGACAGAGTAACCAAACACTCAGACAAATCCACCTGCTGTCCGTTTTTATCTTCATATTGCAGCAAATCTTGCCTACTTTGCTGCACCAGCGCATCAACAATTTTTTTAGCAATGTAACGGCCATTTTGTTGCACCTCCAGCGAGTGCGTTAAGCGCGAACGCACCGCCGCATTGCGCTCAAGCGGAAACACTTGGGTTTTTTGTTGCAGTCGTCTAAGCGCAGCACTGTTGATAATACGCCCGCGGTCACTTTCAAGACTACTTGCCTCACTGCCACCGGTATTGTAAGAGCGCTCGTTTGTTATTTTATTCTTGAAGTGCATGCCACTTTCCTGTTGAGACCCAAGCTACATTTTCAATGTAGGTGAATGTGGAAAAGTTGTAAACCGTCCAAACTATTCAAATGACAATGTTGTATTTTTGTTTTCTTTGTTATTAAATTGGTTTCTAGTTTCATTATAGGGACTAGCTAATTCAACTAAAGGAATGACAATGAATACAAATGTGAAAAAAGCGCTGCTAGCCGGAATTTTACTTTCCCCTGCATTTTCTAGCTTTGCTGTCGATTCAAGTAAAGGCTACTCAGATCTTTACAACTTCAATAAACACGGCAAATGTCGTTATGAACAAGTAAACTTAAACTATCAAGATGACTCCCATAGTAATTACGCTAATAACTTTCGTGATGAGCTGTCACAGTACAATTACTTGAACTTGGCTGGAGGATTAAATAGAAAGCTACTACGTGGTAGTTGGTATAGCCTAGATAATCAACTATTTTTAGTTGGTGGCGTCAATGTATCAAAGTATTCAGGCCCGTCTTCGACGGGCTCTGCGAAAGCTGCACCAATGGCAATACAACGTGGTGATTGGACTTATTACGTTATCAATGGTGCGCATTCCGATTGCGCTGTAGCTAATATGCCACCGAATAAAAACTACGAACGCTTAGTTATTGCTGTTGGTGCCTATAACTATAAAACTGGTGAGATTAAGGAGCCTGTTATAGTCCATGTGAAAGAAACCAGTGACTTCCACGATACGGGAGTCATCAATATGGATGATAAAGGCTATGTTTACGTATTTATTTCAGGCCGCAACTCCAATCGTGGCGGATTAATCTATCGTTCAACTTTGAAAACCGATTTATTAAGAGATGGTAATGTAGGCGCATTCGAACTTGTTCACGCTGAGAATGAATTAGGTAGTGCCCTAGATAGAGAGCACAACTGTCCAGATAGCAACGCTTCTTGTCACTACCTTGGCTTTACTTATCCGCAAGCCTGGTGGGTAGAGGATAAATTTGTACTATTGAATACTCGTTACATCCAAACAACAACGGCTATGAGAGACAAGTTTCGACAGGATGCCCGTCGGCAGCTTTATTTTACGGAAGTTGCGCCAACTAATGCGAGCACCCAACAAGTTGCTGTTAAGCCTAGTAAAAAACTAGTTGCACTGGATGATAAGCTGAGTTTTGGACATTATGCTGTTAGTACAGAAAAAGATGGTGTTATCGCGGTCGCATTTAACGTGCACGTACCCGATCGCTGTACCATTAATGGCTTTTCAACAGCAGACTGTTATGCTCGAGGCAAGGATGGAGGAGGCCAACTTCGCCATTACCCGAATGATAACCGAACAAATCTGTATTTTATGTACTCCAGTGATAACGGAAGAACTTGGTATAACCGCAATGGGCAGCGCTTAATTGATACTTTTTATAATGAGTATATTAATAGCTTTAACAAGCTAAACCAGGCCTTGCTGTATCAACCAGACAATAACGTCGATCTTGTTGATGGTTATAACCCATATACAACCACTATAGTTAAGCGCATTTACGTTAAAGATCTGGATATTACCGTCAACGACCGAAAGCAAGTCACCTCGTTAAAGGTGTTAGTTAACGAGACTGACGGGATCCACGGTTTTGTTCCTAAGACCGCGTCTGAATCGAGAAAAATGATCCGCACGCTTGTGATAGATCAACAAGGTAATAAATCCTATGTAGGTTGCTACAATGCATCAGATTGTTGGGCTGATCACGCATATTCTTCGGGCGCGATTCGTACAGAAAATAACAGTGGGTATAGTGAAATTGCTTTCCCTATGTCAAGTGGCGATAGCTTAGCTGGCGGAAAGGTTCATTTGTATAATAGCAACCTCAAGTCAACCCAAGGTATTCAAGCTTGGAGTTATTTGGGCGCTCAGCATTACACAGATCCAAAAGAAGCCAACTATATTCGTAAAATCCACGATGCGAAGTCGATAACGGGAGCTGAGCCAGTTTATTTTTGGGCTCAAAGCGGAACCGACAAGCTTGTTGATTTAGTGCTCTCTGGCAAAAATGGTCGCCAAGTTCAACTGAATGGTAACTTTGGAAGTAAAAAGAAACTGAGCTGTCCAACACAGTACGTTTTCAGAAATTGTAATTAAAACCTGCTATTTTCCTGAGGCCGCGATGCTTGAGTCGCGGCCTTTTTATTTCCATAATCTGTGATTGGTATGTTGCTAGTTGTAAATATTGAAATTGAAGCATAAACAGAACAGCGCGAACCTAAATGTATTAACGCACTTCAGCTAGCTTTTACAAAATATTTAGACCCCTAACACACAAAAACACCATTCAAGCCAGTAAAGTGATAAAAATAGCTGTAATACGTTGTAATGGGCTAGCCCATCTATATTTGTTACTTTTAACAGTTTGAATTAACCCTGGTTTTAACGGTCTGGCAAAAAATATCTAACACTTTGGTGGCAAAAGCTTCGGAATTTGACGCAAATCACTACAAAACTTACGGATTTTCGGGTTTAATACTCTCAGCATTCGTTTACATCTAATTTCAAATGAATATATACAGTGGTTAAGGATGAAGTAACCGCTCACGAACAGGATCTTTATGTGTTTGAGCGTTTATCTAACCATTTAGATTAGTAAGATCAGCTTTACTGTGGCATCACATTGGCGACGGACAGCAAATGTGAGTTTGCAGAGTTTCAATGGTGACATGGAAATCATACTTTTCGTCATTTACACTGCGCCACTAAATGAAGTTATGTTAGGTAAAAGATGTCCGAAATTACGCTCGCTTATTACGACCAATATGCAGATGAATTTGCAAACTCAACATTTAATGTGGACATGCAACCGCTTTATCAGGAGTTTCTTCCTGAATTACCAAAGCGTGATAAACGTCATATTCACATTTTAGACGCTGGTTGTGGCAGTGGCCGCGACGCTGTCGCGTTCAAACAACTTGGCTATGAAGTTAGCGCAATGGATGCGTGCGAAAAGCTAGTGAAGATTGCCGCTACACAATTAGGCCAACCAGTGAGACACCAATTCTTTGAAGATATACAAGATATTGCTGCTTTTGATGGTATTTGGGCTTGTGCCAGCCTTTTACATGTTGCAGAGAAAGACTTGTCCAATGTTTTTGTGAAGTTACAAGACGCGCTTAAACCTCATGGCGTGCTGTATGTTTCGTTCAAATATGGTGCGGGTGAACGGGAGCACAATGGCCGTAGATTTACAGATCTTAATGAAGACGGATTATCAAAAGTTACCACAACATGTCCAAATCTCAACGTCATTAAGCAATGGGTGACGGAAGATAGAAGACCTAACCGCGATAATGAGCTTTGGTTAAACGCTCTGCTTAGGAAGGATTAATCAGGTGAGCAGCAATAACCAAGGAAGACAGCTCGCGCTTTGCACCAATAAGCAACTTTATGTAGGGGGGGATGACCCCTTGTTACCTGCACTGCTCCATGCCATAGAACAAGCTGACGAGGTTGAAATTACCGTTTCATTTATTCAGCGATCTGGTCTTGATTTACTTTTTGATGCTTTGTACGACGCTCTAGCAAACGGCACTACCTTAAAGCTACTTACGTCGGATTACCTAGACTTTACTTGTCCGTTCGCACTTAAAGAATTGATGACACTACAGACTTTAGGGGCTGATCTGCGAGTATATGAAACTCGCGGAAATGAGAGTTTCCATATGAAGTCATACATTTTCACCAAAACCAAAGGTGAAGATGGTCAAATTTATGAGGGGAGTGCGTTTATTGGTTCAAACAATATAAGCGCAGTGGCACTAACTCAAGGGTTAGAGTGGTGTTTTCGCCATGATTTTATAGCTAGTCAGAGTGGTAATAACAAGGCAACATTTTTGCAGTTTAAGGCTGCGTTTGCCAGTTTATTTACTCACCCTCAAACCGCATGTTTAAGCTACCCATGGATACAGCACTATCAAGAACGCCGTAAGAAGTCACAGTTCAAAACTGTTAGTAATGTTGTTGCTGATATAGATATTGAGCCGATTAGCCCTAGACCTGAGCAGCAAGAAGCCTTAGAAAAACTGAATAGCGCAAGAGCACAAAGCTATAAAAGAGGCTTAGTGGTATTAGCGACAGGAATGGGAAAAACGTGGCTTGCTGCTTTTGATGTTCAACAAGTAGGCGCTAAAAAAGTCCTATTTGTGGCACATAGAGAAGAAATTCTCAAGCAAGCGGCTAAGACGTTTACGCGATTAATTGATTGTACCGCAGGGTTTTATACCGGTAAGCAAAAACAAAGTGATGCCGACTTTTTGTTTGCCTCTGTGCAGAGCATTGGTAAAACAGAGAGTTTGAGGCAGTTTACAGCAGATTACTTTGACTACATTATTGTTGATGAATTTCATCACGCGAGCAGTAAATTATACCGAAATTTGCTGTCTTATTTTGAGCCGCAATTCTTACTTGGTTTAACAGCTACACCAGAGCGAACGGACCAAGCCGATATTTTAAGCCTGTGTGACAACAACCTCGTCTATGAGCGGAATATGGTGCAGGGGATTGACGCCAAAACGCTCGTGCCGTTTCACTATTATGGTATTTGGGACGAAAGCGTTGACTATACCGCAATTCCTTGGCGTAACGGCAAGTTTGATCCAACCAGTCTAAACAACCAATTTGCCACAGAGCAAAGAGCAAGACATGCTTTACAGCACTGGAAACAGTTAGCGCAAACACGCACGCAGGCATTTTGTATTTCGACCGCACACGCCGACTACATGGCAAACTACTTCAATAAAGCGGGAATTAAAGCGGCTTCAGTACATGGAAAGTCAAGCATAAAACGCAGTGAAGCACTCGCGCATTTAGCATCTGGAAAACTACAAATTATTTTTAGTGTTGACCTGTTTAATGAGGGCACTGACTTACCCAGTATCGACACAGTGATGATGCTGAGGCCCAGTGAATCAAAGGTTTTATTCTTACAACAATTAGGCCGTGGACTGAGAACCCATCAACAGAAAACGCATTTGGTGGTATTAGATTTTATTGGTAACCACCACAGCTTTTTGAACAAGCCTTATGCACTTTTTGCTACACACTCGCCTGGAGACTTAGTTGCTAAGTTAAGTAAAGATAACCAAGTAGTTCAGCTACCCGAAGGATGTTTTGTAAATTACGACCTAGAAATTACTGACTTTTGGCGGCAACTCGCTAAAAGAACAGCGAACCACGGCTCTTGATGATTATCAAAATCTAACAGAGCAACTAGGTCATGCGCCTGATGCTTGTGAGTTTTTCCATGAGTATGGTGAGTTTAAGAAGATAAAGCCCTATGGAAGTTGGTTTGAGCTCGTTGTAAAAGCAAAGAGCGTTAGTAGTATTTCAGCTGCGTGGCTTGCGCCCTACAAGGTGTTTTTAAAAGAGGCTGTCGAAGTGACCAGTATGACAAAATGCTTTAAAGCCATTTTGCTTGAAGCCTTTGTTCAGCTTGATGGTATGGCTTACCCTCCCACATTAAGAGCGCTGGCAGATAAGAGTTATGATGTGCTATTGCACTACCCTCAGCTAAGAAAGCTAGATATATCAGAAAAGGACAGAAGCAAAAGCAAAGGCAGTAAAGCTTGGTTCAACTATTGGTTTGATAATCCGGTTAATGCCTATACAGAAGCAAAAAAAGCCTGTGCATAAGCGAAAAGCACACCACTGGTTTTCAATTGAACAAGCACCAAATCAATCCATTGAAGAAGCACAGTTCAAACTAAACCTTGAAGTTAAAACGCAAGATATTGAACAACTGACCGATTGTATATTGGAGTTAAGCCGCTATCGCCTTGCTAGATATCTTCATACCAAACGTGACAGGCTAGCCGAACTCGAAAGTACACAGACGGTGACAGATGATGCGATACCAAACCAACTTCAAAGCACAGATGTTGCGGAAAACGTGGTACAGCTGCCATATTTTCCTAATTTGAAAATTGCTTGTGGTCACTTTAAATCAGGTGACAGCAGCGAAATGTCCTTCGTGCCTGCACCTCGGGGTGTGGAAAAGTCGACCCTGAAAAACATTTCTTAGCTCATGCTAGTGGTAACTCTATGAATGGTGGGAAACACCCTATCTTCGATGGAGACTTATTATTACTTGAGCGGATCACATCGAGCAATGCGGGATCAATTACAAATACTACTATTGCCATCGAGCGCTTTGACGCAGCTGGCGACGAACAATTTTTATTACGAGATGTAAAAAAACAGATTAATGCGCAAGGTGAAGTAACCTACTTACTTGTGGCAAGAAACCCAGAGTATGAAGTAATGGAAGCCAACGATGAGTTTGTGACGTTTGCGCGGTTGAGAGAAGTTTTGAAACTCCCTGTAAACTAACGCTAGATGGATATGAACTGTCAGCGTCAAAGAATAGCTGATATTGATTTAACAACCAGATAGGCTTCTCTATCAACATAACGGTTGATAGGTTATAGCTTGAACTCTATGTATATGGATTGTAAATTTATTTATCTATAAAAACTTTGATTGTATTTCACAACTTTAGTAGCTAGGACACGCAAACAAATGGATGGCTCAGCGTCACAACAACACAGCACAGTAAAAAAAGCGGCTTTTTTTCATTTAATAAATTTGTTGCTTTTACCGTTTTTATAACCAGTATTGTCATTGGTGCTTATGCAACTGATATTGTTGAGATAATAAAGGCCTACGTACTTTATTCTGGTAGTAGCTTGATTCGCTTTATACCAATTTTGGTGCTTAGTGTGGTGATGATAAGTTATTTATATTATCAATTTGAGCGAGCTGGACTAAGCACTTTTAGGAGATTCATAAAGTCAATTTCAACTGTGTTTGTATATGCAGCATTTTTCTCAGCAGGGATGTTTCTAAAAGATCCTTGGATATCACTTTCCATTCAACGATGAATACGATGGCCCCGTCAAAAACTTTTCAACACTACGCGGGGTTTGAAGTAAAGAAGGATAAATGTGAAAAGCGCGGTAAAAACCTTACTTTGCTCCTTTTACGCTATTAATCTACTTCCTCGTGATAATGCTTTTAGGATTAGAAATAAAAGTTATGCGATTGATCATAAAGATAGTCAAGCTAGATTACTTGCATACTATGTAGGTGAAAAGCGGTATGGTAGTTATAACTCTGATTATTTACTGTGCCTGTAGGAAGTAAGCGAATGTTTAAAATGGAGTTTGAGCTCTCATCAGATGAAAAAATGGTATTTGCTCCGTACTTGTCAGTAGTGCTAGATGCAGAACATCATGAAGAAAAGCATCTCAACTTTAGATCCATGGATGTTGTGGACTATGTTCAGTAGTCTGTGGTTTTGCAAAGGTGAATTATGAACCAAGCCCTTAAATTTTTACTGTCTATCATAATCGTCATCGTGACTTTTGTCGTGTCAGCAACCTTGGCTGGGATCTTGGCGGAGTATGCGGGCTGGTGGAAAAAGCCGGTGATAGGCGGTGTAGCTGCGGCTTGTGTGGTGTTGTCGGGCTATTTTAGTGCGCCAGTGTATAAGCTGTATTCTGCGGCGGTATGGCTGTTGATTGGTGCAGTTGCAGCTTGGGTGATGTCGAGTGTGTTTATGTATGCTGAGGATGCCGACCTCAGTGCCTTTGTATGTGACCTATGTAAGTGGTGTATTTGCTTTGGCGCTTTGCTGGGGTTTGGAGCGTCGAAAGGTTGTGTGAGGGATTGGTTCTCTGTAATGGGGTGCAAGAGATCGCCGCGTGAAGCGGTTTCTAACTGCGGAAGTCTAGCTTGGTTATTCTCACTATCACGATATTTCAATAAAAAATAGGATTGAGGGTCAAGGAATGAAGGGCGCTTGGAGCGAGTGGAAGGAGGCTATTTTTAAGGCCTGTTTAGTTGTGTTTTCTGTGTTGTTGTTTCTCTTTTTTGATGGCCGTGAGTTTTGGTTCACTCAGATACAGCCTCAGATAACCAATATGCTAAGAAACCAAAAAACCGAGTTAAATAATGCGCCTGTGGTTTCAGAGCAAAAGTTCAAACAACCAAGTTCAATTCAGTCACCAAACGGGGATACCTATGACCATCAAACGAGTTTAAGAGAGTTTGGTCGCTGTGTTTCTCAGCAAGCTGAGGGAATCAAATACCGAGTTGAGAATGGGATATACACTTGGGTTGATGAAAGAGGCATTACGAATTACTCGGATAAAAAGCCGAGTTCTGCGGCTAAGCATTATCAGCCAGAGCGTAATCGTGCTCTTGATTTTTTCGACCTCAATATTTCCGGTCCAAATATCACAGAAAAGTTTAAAAACACCTTGAGCGCTAAACTGAATGCCGTATTTAGAGGGTATACCAGTATTGTTGGCTTGGACGCGATGCAAAAGGTGACGCTCAGGATCAAGGTGCTACCTAATCGGCGCGAATATGAGCGAGTGGTTAAATCCTATGGTGGCAATCCAAAGGGTAATGTTGGTCTCTACTTGGGTAGATACAACCTTGCTTTGGTTGAGCAGAGAAAATCATCATGCGACGATGCAAACTGCCGTTCATGAAGCGGTGCACGCTATTAATCAGGCTGTGATTGGATATACGCCGCGTTGGTTAAATGAGGACTTGCAGGCTATTTTCAAACCGTAAAAGTGACGATGCAGGTCGGCACTGTTGCACCAAATCAAGCTAGATTACATCGCGGTTATATTACAGGGCGAGTGTTATCGCCTTATGAGCTTATCAATGCAGAATCCAAATGAAGTCTTACAGTTCTGAGCTGATGTATAAAAGTAGTTGGGCGACCATCCATTTTTTGATGTCTACCACGACCGGTAGACTAAGTTTGAAAAAGTTGATGCTGCAAGAGCAAACTGAGCGATGTCGTGCTTTGAGTAACCGAGAGTCACAAGCTCTGTTACGTGCGCATTATCCAAACATAGTTGATAGATTCGCCGTCTTTATACAGAGCCCAGTAGAACCGCAAAGGTTGTGATCCTGAGTTTGACGTAAAGATCGCGGCGTAAAGTGGCTCCTACCAGCGGGGGCTAGTGTGGTGAGAGCGGATTTATTCCGCGATGTTTTATTTAGAGATCGCCGCGTAAAGTGGCTCCTACCAGCGGGGGCTAGTGTGGTGGGAGCGGATTTATTCCGCGATGTTTTATGTAGAGATCGCCGCGTAAAGCGGCTCCTACGAGTGGGTGCTAGTGTGGTGAGAGCGGATTTATTCCGCGATGTTTTATGTAGAGATCGCCGCGTAAAGCGGCTCCCACCAGCGGGGGCTTGTGTGGTGAGAGCGGATTTATTCCGCGATGTTTTATGTAGAGATCGCCGCGTAAAGCGGCTCCCACCAGCGGGGGCTTGTGTGGTGAAAGCGGATTTACTCCGCGATGTTTTGTGTAGAGATCGCCGTGTAAAGCGGGCCCTACCTACCCAATTATTAAAGGAATGTTCTATATGACTCCAAGTGCGTTACGCAAAGCAGTTAATGCCTTTTCTCAATATACTCAGCATCAACCGGATTATTATTTTGTTGAAGGCTATTTGATTGGCAAAGTTGCCATTAATGATATTGCTGAAATACACGAGTGGTTGCCTGAGCTCTTTGGTGATTACACGGCTATTTACCGTGCTCAGTTAGAGGCCTTAATGGATTTGCATGAGCAGTGCGTTTCAAGCTTGGATGGAAAAAACTTATAAGTTGCCAAAAGAGTGTGCGCTCTCTAAGCAAGACTTTGCTGCATCATTAGCAAAAGGGGCTCCGTTACCGAGCTTTTGTCTTGGTCTGCTCAAAGCTTTGGATAAAGTATCTTTTGAGAACTTGTCACTAGAGCAGAAAGGTGCGGTAAGTGAATTACAACAGCAGCTCACAGGTTTTACTAGCTTAGATGCAGCAAAGGCGGCATTTTCACACGCTGAGCCTATGATGCCTTTTGAGCGAGAGGCTCATGACGTAAAGCGTTATTTGGCTGGCGCGATTATGGAGTTAGGGATACTTTAATTTGGGATCCTGAGTTAGACAACGAGCTAGGAGCGTTTGAATTTGAAGAAGATTTTGATGAAGAACAAGAAGAAATAAGAAACTCACTGATTGAGAACTTACTCAAATTGACTCACATCGATTCAATCCCTTTACTTGACCAGTTTATTCATAATGAAGAACAAGACTTTATTACGCCTGATTATATTGAGGAAAATCAAGGCAATTTTTGGCTTATCCACGAAACCAGACCTTATATGTTTATTCGTTACCATAAAGCATGGATTTACTTTTGGGCAGACAGAGTACAAGAGGCGGTTGATGAGCTCGCCGTGCTGCTGCGACTTAATCCAAACGATAATCAAGCCTGTCGATACCTGTATGTGAACGGTTTAGTGATCTTAAAACAGTGGGATAAACTACAAGCTTGCCTTGATGAATATGAAGAAGAGAGTATTTTTATGCTATCTGCAGAGGCGCTGATGCATTTTGCGCAGGGTGGCGAGAGCAAAGCTTTGAATGAGCTAAAAGCGACAATCAAAGGGTACAATAAGCACTTTATCAAGATGCTTACAGGTCAAGAAAAGACTAAGCAAAAAGAGATATATGGCTACACATTGGGTTCAAAAGAAGAAGTCTTAAGTTATATAGATTGTGGTGGCAAAAAAGCCTGGTTAAGCGTTGAAGGAAGCCTGTTTTGGCTGCGTAAGAAAAGTTAATTGTACTTTGTTTCAGGCTTGCTGAGTGAGTCTATTTAGGAAAAGGCCCTAAATTTGATAGGGCCTGCTGGTTGGGGGTTGTGTTAAGTTATATGCCTTCAATCATCCACTTAGCGGATAACTGGTCCGGCTCGCCATGGCGATTTAACTCAGGTTGGTTTTGCGCTTGGTTAAACCAAATATATTGCTGCCAAAATTGATTTTTGATATTCCACACACCACCTTGATAAATCAACGAGTAGAGTGCTTGCTTAGGAGAATCTACGAGTTTGAGATAGCCGGCGCTTTTGCTGCTGTAACTTAAAAACAGTGAAGGGGCCTGGGTGGCTCTAAAATAGTGCTGGCCCTGTGCATTGGTTATCTGAATTAAATCGAGAGGCTCAGTTGGACTAAAGGTAATTCGGGTGTCATTGTTCAGGGTTTGTGCTGCTAAATACTGATTATTTACGGGCGACTTTATCGTGATTTGTGTGCCCGTGTCTGCACTTAACTGCGGATATGTCCAGCCGCTTGGTGGCGTTTGCCAGGTTAGAGATTTCCAGCGCCAGTTGTAGGGAATATCTAAGTGTGGGTCGTTAAGATCTTCAAAACCAGGTTCGGCTTCGATATTAAAAAGACATTGGTTTCGCTCTGCATCTAGCTGTGCAACACGCTCTGTTTGGCTAGTCGTGCCTACATTTAGCTCCGTCATACAGGCTTCAAGTGACTTCCCTTTTCCTGACTCATTAGGGGCCAGTACATAAGTATGGTCACGTTTACTTTCGTCCTCATACCAAGCCAGCATTGCGGCCTCGTCAAACGACAACCAGTTTTGTACCAGTAGTTGTGCTTCTTGCTCGGCTACGCTACGTCTTTGTGCTTTTGGTGTTGCCATTGTGCGAATAAACGCAGCCAGAGATCTTTACTGGCCTCCAGCGCGACAATCGCGACCGGTTTCATGCTACTAATACGATAAGACTGCCAACCAGATTCTAAGCGTGTATTCGCTCGCCAAATTACATCGCCACTGGCGAAGTTGAGCACATCTTTGGTATCGTGCGAATGCTGCTCGGCACCTTCAGAGCAAAGGTAAGCTTTTACTTGCCAAACCTTTTCGTAGTTATCTTGTGGGAGCCTTACCGTGTGTTCTGGACTAAATGAGTCTTGAAATAGGTGAACGGCACGGCCAAACAAAAAGTAATTATGATCTACTTCCGCGAGAGCTGCGTGACCACCACCATCCCACACTTTGAGGCGCTTCCCCTCAGCCATGGCCGCATCAATAAAATGTTGAACAAAACGTTTTTGCGCGCGATAAGCTGCATCTACACCACCTTGGCCTGCAATATCATCATAGCGGCGCATAAAGTGATCTAGCTGAATGTCAGCCGGTTCTTGCGATACTGCGCTAAAACAGTTTGGGCCGGTAGGATCGGTACTGGCGTTGGTGACGTTAAATCCAGCAATATCAACCCAACGCTCACCGACAATGGCGGAATTCACACTGTCGTATCTTGGTTCATAGAGTGGGTTATTGTTTAACTGGGACTGAAGTCGAGTAATTTCATCTTGTGCGGTATGTAGCGCGATGTTTTTTGCCAGACCATAGCGCCAAGCGTGTCTGGGGTCGTTGGGATCTGGTTCGATAATATGTTCGGCATCCAGCACCTCTAGTGCTGCGGTGCGGGTTAACCATTCATGTCCCATGGGCATGATCCCTTGTCCACCAAATTGGGTGAATGCTTGAACTGTGCTGCTTAATGCAAGTCCTAGTGAAATTGTAAGAGGCTTTATTTTCATATCTACTCCTTGAAAACCAAAAGCAAAAATAGAGTTTTTACTCAATGTAGGGGCAAAGATTATAGTTTGTGAAATAAATGTTTCAATTGATTTTTGTTTGTAACTAATAGGTTTTTTATCACCTGATTTGTTTGGTGAGTGTTTGCCTCTTACATGGCTTAAAAAAGATAAAAGTAATTTTTATTTAATATCAGATTGTTACAGTTTATTTTGTTCGTGTCTTATGTTCTGTAATGACGTGAAATATGCACATTTTCTTGCTGGTGCTACAGTTACTCTACTTAGCTGGGAATCAATTTAAGCGAAAGTTAGCGCACACTTGAGTATCTTTTGTTAACAAGTGTGTTGTTTTGTGCCGTGGTTACTATATCTAAAGGATATAAATATGAACTATTCACTTCACCCCTCTGTCGGTGTCGCAAGACTCGGTAATAGCGATGGTCAGTTTTATTTAGCACCAGACAAAATAGGTGGTTTACCGTTTGAATCCGATGAATGGGGCAATAAGATAGACAGCCCTGTCAGTCAGTTTAAAGACGCAGAAGGCCGGATCCGCAGACAGGGCCAACCCTTTAAAATCATTGACGAAAATAACAATGAGCTTACGTTATCGAGCGATAACGTTAAATCCATTAGTTGGACTGTACACGTCGCTAATAAAAAGGCGGCATGGTATGAGTTTAATGAATTACAAGGCAACTTACTCTATGGTCAAGATAATAGTTATAGCAATCGCAACACGCCTTGGCGTAATGCGGATGCAACGGATCGCCGAAGCTTAATTATTGACCCAGGTCCAAGAACGATATCTGGCGCAAATGCAAAGGCTGAATTTGACGCCGCCAGTGCGCCTGCAGGATATCCGGTTAGTTTCCCTCCCAAACCGTGCCAAGGCACTGAAATAAAGTCGCTCGGAGACATTTTAACCGATAACGAAGGCCGCTTAGTGGTACTTGGCGGTAAAGGGAATGCGGGTGGTAACCAGCCTCTTGAATCTTACGGTGGTGCGGACACATGGCATGATGATATTGCGGATGGAACTGTGTATTGCACGGTTACGTTTGACGATGGTAAAACCTTGCAACTCTCTGCTTGGGTAATTGTTGGCTCTCCGGATTTTGCACCGGAAATCGTTAATATCTCCAATCTCAGTGATACTATGTTTGACGTTGCGGTGCGCGAACAAAACTTATGTCCTGAGCTATACAGCGATGGTGAGTATCAGTCTTCTTATCAGGCAAATTATTACCAAGATATTGAGCCGATTATCCAGCGTATTAGCCGTTATCAGTGGGTATCAAATGTCCAATCTATGTCGGCATTTGTTTCCAATATTTTTGATTTTAAAGACAACTCTGAAGATAATAAAGCCAATCGTCAGGCTTACTTTAAGTACTTTAGACAGCCAGTTGACCCAGCCACAGTGCAGCAAACTCCGCCAAACGAGCAAACCAATCAGCAACTATTCGAGTATGGTATTGAGGGTAATTTACCACTGATGCCAATGAACTCTGGTAGTAACTCTGTGAGCAACGCTGAAGACAATATTGTCGATAAGTTTCTGACGTTAACGCAGACTCAATACTTCTTACTGAGTCAGTGGGCCGCTGGTAACTTTTCAAGTGCTAAACCTTCAGCGCCACAGAGCGCAGTCGATGAGTTTGGCGTATTTTATGCGGATCAAGGTAGCGTGGGTAATTGCGTTGGCTTACCTATGTGTCCAGGGATTGAGGTAACGTGGAGTTTACAAAATCCAGCAGTGTACGCGGCGCCTTATATCATCAAAGATCAAAGCATGGGTAATGGCTTTCCGAGCGGCTTGGATGCTGAGCGTGATGAGTGCGAAGGCGGTGGATGTCAGCCTGGAGATTTAACCAAGCGCATGGCATGCCCGTGGCAAGCAGACTTTTTCAACTGTACTATTCAAAATGTGAACTTTACCGAGCCAACGGTGAATAAAGTGAACGTCGGCACGGAAGACGATCCGCAAATGGTGCCAGCTGCCCCAACTTACTATAGTTACTGGTGGCCACCACAAAGCCCTTGGGATGTATTGACGAATCAATTTGATGATCAATCACTTACCCATCTGCCAGCAGGCCAGCAAGTCAACTATGCACGTGGTATCAATAGTTTTGTGCAAATGGTTGAGCATTGGTCTGCACTTGGTTTTATCCGCAATCAAAATAGTGATGAACCGAATTTCCCTTACTTTACGGAAATCGAACGTAATCACCAACTGTTTGCCTATAAGGATGTGCCTGTCTCTGATATTACTGGGAATTGCCAAGACGACGGAACCGATATTCCGGTGTTTTATATTCCTGATGACCTTAAAGATCACCTATCGTGCGGGTGCTCTAAGGCCAAAGCAATATTAAAAGGACTTGAAGAAAAAATGGCTAAGCCAATTACGCAAAAACGAGCTGCGAAAAAAGTGCCTCGCAGTGGTACTCGAACAAGACGGTAATGGATATGAATGGTACTCACGAATGTGATGTGCTAGTAATTGGTGCTGGCCCTGCCGGGGCTAGCACCGCATTAAACTTGCTCAATCACACAGACCTATCAGTCATTTTAATCGAGCAGTCTGATTTACAAAAATTAAGAATTGGCGAAAGTGTATCTGCAAGTGTGTTTTCGGTATTGGACTATTTGCAGATAGATAGAGCGGATTTCGGTCCGCACTGTTTTACTCCAACTCAAGGTAATAGTGCATTTTGGGGAAGTGAGAAATCTGCTAATCGTCACGCGATTTTTGCACCAGACAGAGCAACCTATCAAATTAATCGCGAGATATTTGATCTAACCTTGCTCGAAAGCACAATCCAGCGCGGTGGAACGGTGTTCCCGCGCACTAAAAGCAAAGCAATTACTCAGTTACAAGACGGTCGTTACTCAGTGGTGGTGAGTCATCCTGACTATGGTCAGTTCACCATTGTTTGCAAGTATCTAGTTGATGCGTCAGGGCGTAATTCGTCTATTGGCAAATCTCTAGGAGCGGCTGTTCAGCAATATGACAGACTTACTGGGGTTGGTGCCTTCTTTAAAGTAAAGCGGGGGGCGCTTGAGCAACTTCAACTAATTGAAAGTGATGAATGTGGCTGGTGGTACAGTGCGGCGCTTTCTAACGATATGTTAGTTGTAACGTATTTTAGTGATTTTGAATTGCTCTCAAAGCAGCGCTTAAATCGTTTGGCACAGTGGCAAGCGCACTTAGGTAGCAGTAAATATATGTCAAGGCGTGTTGAGGGGGCAAAGATGGTCGACGAAAGCCTATGGGTCCGACCTGCCGGGAGCCATTTTAACAGTTTTGCTCATCTCAAAAATTATCTACCAGTGGGGGATGCGGCTTGTGCGTTTGACCCTATTTCCTCTATGGGATTAGGGTTTGCCATGACATCGGGATGCCAAGCGGCAGCCATTATCGGCAATACCAAAACATCTCAAGCGTTTATGCACAGTAGCAAGATGTATCAACAAGACTTAGCGCGTCAGTTTGATCAGTACTTAGCGCTAAAGCAGCAGTTTTATAATAAGGAAAAACGTTGGTGTGATGCGCCTTTTTGGTTCAAGCGGCAGCAACTTATCAATCAGGTTGCTTAACTGAAACTAACCGAAGAATAACAACTGCTTGCGCATAAGTTGTTATTCTGATTTCGGGTTAGCTCATATTAAAGCAAGCTTAAAATGTGTTTGGCGTTTTGTCGGGCAAGACAGCCCTTGACGGGATCGGTTGAAAACGTTTTAGCCGATATCTCCATAGGCTTCCCTTCATGAAGTACATCACCGCTATAGACCTTAACTCGACAGGTCGTTTTGTTTTGCTCTTCTGAATAAACAAGCTCCACTTTTTCGGCCTTCATGATTAAGTTTTTGTAGGGGTATCCCGCATCAGTAAATACTTTTTCAGTTTGTACCTGCTCGGATGTTGATGCGAGTGCTGCTAGAGGAAATGCAAGAATAATTGCGTATTTCATGATAAAGACTCCTTCCGTCTCTGATTTCACTGCTAAGTATTGTGTGCATTCATAAAACTGACAAACTAGAAATTCTGACCTATAGTTAAGTTTTAATTAAGTAAGATGACGAATGAAATCACCTCCACTCAAAGGACTTTGGTATTTTAAAACGGCGGCGGAATTAGGCAGTTTTAAGCAGGCGGCGGAAGCCTTATTTGTGACTCAAGCCGCTGTGAGTCAACAGATAAGAACCCTTGAGCAACAGCTTGGTTGTATGTTATTTGAACGACAAACAAGAAAGGTATTGCTAACTCAGCAAGGACAAGACTTGTTGCCTTACTTACACAAGGCCTTTGGGCAAATGGAAATGGGCTTGTCGACGTTAAAATCAGATCCTAACCCAAACACCATTAACCTGTCGGTTTTGCCTTCATTTGCTACTTGTTGGCTGTTGCCAAGGTTGGCGAGCTTCAACAAAGCATTACCAGACTACCAGCTACGTATTGATCCAACCGAGCAACTCGCCGATTTTAACCACGACGATATTGATATTGGGATCCGCTTTGGATTTGGTAACTATCCGGGACTGAAAAGCGAGCTCATCGCGGAGGATGAGTTAGTCCTTGCCTACCGTCCTGGATTAATTGACCCAAATAAACCGTTGCGAGAACAGCTATCTAAACTCAATTTTATCTATGATGAAGGCCGGGATAATGAGCATGCGTGGCTTGAACTAAACAAACAACTGGATTTGAGTGGTCATACATTCAGTAATCTCAAAATTGATAATGCGGCGTTGGTACAGCAAGCAACGGTGGCAGGGCAGGGGTTTTCTTTGTTACGTCGACGTTTAGTGAATCAATCTTTAGAGCTAGGCCAATTAGAAATCTATCCCGACTTTGCATGGTTATGTGAATATCGGTATTACTTGGTCGCACCAGAGCGCCATTTTGAGTGGCCTAAATTAAAGGCGTTTCGAGATTGGATAGTTGCCGAGCTTAGCGCGTGCTGAATTATCCGAAGCCCAAGTTATTTAGCTTTATCCCACGATGTATTTTTGCGCACAGGGGACTATAAGTAAGCAGTTCGGATCCGAGTAAATAACCTGAAGTTAGATACTCGGATCCAGCAGCCTATTTGTTAAAGGTGCTTTTTAAGAAAGTCGAGATAGGCTTGAGAGGCCTCAATACGGTTTTCCTTTTTCGAAAATCCATGCCCTTCATCGTCAAATAACACATATTTGACAGGCACATTGTTTGAACGAACGGCTTCGACCAATTCATCACTCTCTACTTGAAGTACACGAGGATCGTTTGCACCTTGCACAACCATCAATGGCTTAGTGATATTTTTGGCATGGAAAAGTGGTGAGATACGATGCAAACGCTCCTTATCTGTAGCCGGATCGCCTAACTCATCATATAGAGACTTCCTATATGCTTCCCACCATGGTGGAATAGACTCAAGGGTTCTTACCCAGTTAGTCACACCAAAGATATTGATCCCCAATTTGAACTCTTCAGGCTCAAATGCCAGTGCCGCTGCAGTCATATAGCCACCGTAGCTCCCGCCCATTATGCCGATACGATCAGCATCGACCCAGTCTAGCTGTTGTAGATATTTTTTACTCCAAACGATGTCTTGTAAATCATCCTCACCATGACGTTTGTCGTCTAAGTGGAAGAAGGTTTTACCATAGCCAGAGCTGCCTCGGTTGTTTACGGCGAAAATCGCATAGCCTTGATTAACCAAATGCTGAGTAAGTGCACTATAACCCGTCATGCTTTGGCCTCCGGGACCTCCGTGAACAAATACGAGCGCGGGCACTTTATTTGTCGAACTAGCCAGCTTTGGCTTGTAGAGTACGCCTGGCACCTCCAAACCATCAAAACTGTTAAAGCGAGCGATGGTGCTCTCGACCAAATGTTCGGTATTGATTTTGTCGCTCAAGGTTGAGGTCAACTGCTTAACTTCATCACTGCCAACACGCCATACGTACAAGTTATTTGGCGAGGTGTCCGAATTTAAATAAAAAGCCATCAGCTTTTCGTCATCGGAGAAGTTAACGCTGTTGATACTACCTGCAGGGAGCTTAGGGAGTTTGATGTCCTTGCCTGTTTTAAGATCGGTGATCGTGACTTTTACGCTAGAGTCTTCGTTCACACCGACAACACGATAGCGGTTGGAATCGGAGAAATATAAGAACCTCACGTCCCAGTTTTTTTCTATGTACGGCGTGTGTTTACCCGTCGCGATTTCATAGCGCCAATTTTGATAAAATTCACCATGGGCATCGGTGCCATAGTATAAATATTTGTCATCTTTAGAAAATGCTGAAGCGGAAAAGTTTGCCTCGTGCGCCACGTTTGAAATCTCAACGAGAGGGGCGTCGGGGTTATGTAAGTCGAGTAAGAAGAGATCGCTATCTTTATTACCTTGCGCATTGATAAGTGCAAGATAGCGGTCGGTTTCACTCACCTGTTGGACATTTAAATTCTTGTCATTTTTATAAATAAGTTCACTTTCGTAGGTGGCAGCATCAAAGCGATATAGATCCATAAAGCGCTCGTCACGCTGATTGCTTAACACGTAAAAGGCGTTGTTATTGTTAGTAAAACCAACAAAACCTGCTCTCACTTTTTCTCCTGGCGTGAGATCTTTGACGTGACCATTTTCGTCACGGACAAAAACATGAAAGCGCTCATTGCCACCGTTGTCTCGCGTGAATAAGATGCGGGGGTCATTTGGAAAATATCCGATAGGGTAGGTTGAATCGGTGGCATCTGTTATTTGTGCTCTTTCACCGGTTTTGACGTCAACTTCATAGAGGTTATATATTCCCGATTCGTCAGAAGTGACCAAGATTTTCTGTGCATCAGGGCGAAACGCGCTGCCTTGAATATTTGTGGTATCAAAAAAAGTTTCTGCTGAATAGGTTTTAAAGTCCGAGATAACTTGGTTAGTTTGCGGCTTATCAACTTGTTGAGTTGTTTGGTTACATGCACTGAGCGTGGCGAGCAAGGTGCACGCAATGAGTGATTTTTTAAACATAATTTCCCTGCATTCATTTTTATTATTGATTTCTAGCATATAACGATAGGAAACAATGGCAAGTATCTGGCTAGGGTTTTGTGTAAACCAATGTAGTGGTTAGGATGTGATTGTCTTTGCTGCTGAAAATCAGCGTAAAGGATAATCACATCCCAGGTTTTTTAAGTGGTTATTTTAGGTCAAATCGGTCTGCATTCATTACTTTGGTCCATACCTCAACAAAATCACGGACAAACTTCTCTTTGCTATCATCTTGTGCGTACACTTCGGCGTAAGCGCGCAAAATAGAATTAGAACCAAAGACGAGATCAACGCGAGTCGCAGTCCATTTAACCGTATTCGTATCGCGTGTTTTTATCTCATATAGGTTCTCTCCACTTGGCTCCCAACGATATGCCATATCGGTCAAGTTGACGAAAAAGTCATTACTCAAAGTGCCAACGTTATCGGTAAATACGCCATGCGATGTTTGCCCGTGATTGGTGCCAAGCACGCGCATTCCGCCGATCAGTACGGTCATTTCCTTGGCAGTGAGCCCCATCAGTTGGGCTCTATCAAGTAGCATTTCTTCTGGTTTTACGCTGTAGTGCTGTTTTTGCCAATTGCGAAAACCGTCATGTACAGGCTCTAATACATCAAATGACTCAATGTCGGTTTGCTCGTCTGTGGCATCGCCTCGTCCAGCGGTAAAAGGCACTTGAACTGATACTCCGGCATTTTTAGCCGCTTGTTCAACGGCAGCGCAGCCACCCAATACGATTAAATCAGCCATGCTTACGGTAGGCGTAAAATTACTTTGTACGGCTTCCAATACCGCAAGTACTTTCGCTAGACGCTCCGGCTCATTTCCAAGCCAATCTTTTTGCGGGGCTAGGCGGATCCTTGCACCATTTGCACCCCCTCTAAAATCGGAATATCTAAACGTTCTAGCACTATCCCACGCGGTGGCTACTAATTCTGAAAGCGTCACATTGGTTGCTAGAATTTGTTGCTTGAGTGCGCTAATTTCACTGTCGTTTAGGGTGTAGTTAACGCTGGGGACGGGGTCTTGCCAAAGTAGATCTTCGTTAGGGACTTCAGGGCCTAGATAACGACTTTTTGGGCCAAGGTCGCGATGGGTAAGCTTAAACCACGCTCTTGCAAAAACATCGTTAAAATAGTCGGGGTCGGCATAAAACTTCTCTGAAATTTTACGATAAGCAGGGTCCATTTTCAGTGCCATATCGGCATCTGTCATCATCGGCATGCAGCGTTTAGATGCGTCTTCAGCATCAACTGGTTTATCTTCTTCTTTTATATTGATAGGCTGCCATTGCCATGCACCCGCAGGGCTTTTGGTTTGCTCCCATTCGTATGTGAACAGCAAGTAGAAGTAGCCATTGTCCCATTGAGTTGGGTTCGTCGTCCAAGCGCCTTCAATACCACTGGTTACTGCATCAGAGCCAATGCCACGCGAGCTGTGATTCATCCAACCAAAACCTTGTTCATGCAAGTCCGCGCCTTCGGGCTCCGGGCCTAATTCATCGGCATTGCCATTTCCGTGCGCTTTACCCACAGTGTGTCCGCCAGCGGTTAGCGCAACCGTTTCTTCATCGTTCATTGCCATTCGAGCGAAGGTAACACGCATATCTTCAGCTGTTTTTAACGGATCGGGATTACCATCTACGCCCTCAGGATTAACGTAGATAAGACCCATCATCACAGCGGCAAGCGGGTTTTCTAAATCGCGTTCGCCGCTATAACGGCTGTTTTGGTTATTTGAGGGAGCCAGCCACTCTTTTTCGCTGCCCCAGTAGGTGTCTTTTTCCGGATGCCAGATATCTTCTCGGCCACCGGCAAAGCCAAAGGTTTTGAATCCCATCGACTCATAAGCAACATTGCCCGCCAGCACGATTAAATCGGCCCACGAAATACGATTGCCATACTTTCTTTTAATCGGCCAAAGTAAACGCCGCGCTTTATCTAAGTTTCCGTTGTCTGGCCAACTGTTTAGCGGAGCAAAACGCTGATTACCCGTGTTTGCGCCACCGCGACCATCCGCAACACGATAACTGCCTGCAGCATGCCATGCCATTCTGATCATTAACCCACCATAGTGTCCCCAGTCGGCGGGCCACCATGGCTGCGAGTCTGTCATAAGTTGCTCGAGATCTTTTTTCAGGGCGGGGTAATCGAGGCTGTTAAATGCGTTTTTGTAATCAAAATTGGCATCCATCGGATCGGTTTTCGTATCGTGTTGATGCAATATGTCTAAATTCAGGCTATTTGGCCACCACTGGTGCTCGCTATGCTCTGAAGACGTATTTGCACCATGTGCAAAAGGACAAATCGATGGTGTGTTTTGCTTCTTATCCATGGGAGATCCTTGTTTGTTCGATGACGGAAGATTGCTAAGGTCTATTGTCTTCTAAGTTTGTTTTTGCAGAAGTTTGATTGATATGTACATCGGGCAAGTTGTACGCCACGAGCAAAACATCTCAGAGGAACAAAAATCAAATCGCAAAGACTAGATAAAGGTAGTCCCGATAAGTGCTTTTTACCAGATTTAGGTGGCCTTAAAGGCCAATATTGAATACCAAGAAAGTGGTGACATTTGTGACTTTCTGGGAAGTGTTCACGCCAAATCTGACGGATCACATGACTTTTTATTAGATGCTTGAATATTCAATAAAAGTAAATAAATATTGCGCAAATCGTCTAAAATTGTTTGTTGGAACGATTTAATTGTGTTATCAGTATAAAAAGGCGCAATAAATAACCTATTTCATTCCCCGTAGTGATAATAAGAAACTTTCTATCGTCAGCGTCTAACTATAATTTGGAACGTTACAAAGGAAACCGTTATGACAATAACAAAACAAAAAACGACTTTGGCGTTGGCAATCGTCAGCTTGTGTGGTTCGGGTGCTATGGTGTGGTCGGCCCCTGTACTTGCTGAGGAAGCAGCGTCGGAACCAGTTGAGAAGATCATGGTGACGGGGTCGCGAATCGCGCGGGCAAACCTAAGTAAACCCGGTGCAGTAACCACAATATCTAGGGCGGATATTGAGCAAACCGGGTTTAAAAATATTGGTGATATGCTGCAAAATCTAACGGTTTCCGCCAGTGCACCTAATGCTTCTCAAAATGAAAATACGTCGGGCGTGACAAACTTTGACTTACGCGGTTTAGGCGCACAGCGCACATTGGTCTTGCTAAATGGCCGCCGCTTACCAAACGGGGGAAATGGCGCAGATGCTGCGGTTGACCTAAGTGCTATACCTACTGCGATTATTGAACGTGTTGAAATTTTATTGGACGGTGCCTCTTCTATTTACGGCTCTGATGCGGTGTCTGGTGTCGTAAACATTATTACTCGCCAAACGGGCGATATTTTTGAGATCAGTGGCTCCATTGGCCAATCCGCTGAAGGCGATGCTGATACGACTTCTTTGGAACTCGTAACAGGGATTGTTGGTGATAAAGGGCGTTTTATGGTGAGTGCCAGCTACGATGAAAAACAAGAAGTGTATGCTGGCGACAGAGACTTTAGCCGCTATGATTTAACACTTAATCCCGATGGCAGTTACGGCCAAGGCGGTAGCTCCGCAATGCCATGGAGTAACCTAAAAGTCACGGATGAAAACGGCAAGGAAATATTTGTTACCCGAGGCCCAGAATACGGCGAGTGGCGTGAAACTATCTCCGATGCGTCACTTGCACAAAATGATTTATACAACTACCAAGAGCCGAGCTTGCTACAAACGCCTTTTGAACGTTATAGCATGAGTGCGTTTGGCGAGTATGATCTTGGCAATTTGAAGTTTTCGGATGACGTGGTATTCAATTTCGAGGCGCTTTATTCACATCGCAAATCTACTACCAATGGTGCGCCTCAGCCATTAGTTCCAGTTTGGGGTGGGTATTTAGATTTCACTTACTCTCCTGATAACTATTACAACCAACAATTTGGTCCGAAAGACAAAGATGGTAATCCTTATGCCATCAATGACTGGCGTCGCAGAATGGTGGAAACCAATGGCCGTATGAACCATGTGGAAAACAGCCAATACCGTATTGTGATGGCGCTCTCTGGTGATTTTAATGCAGATTGGAGCTGGGAGCTGGCCTACAATTTTGGTCGCAACTCAAACAAACGACTAAAAACCGGCATATTCAATTGGCCAGCGGCTAAAAATGCGGTTGGTCCTACCCATTTTGATGATCAAGGCGTGCTGCGCTGTGGTGCTACACCGGATACGCTAATTGAGGGCTGTGTGCCGCTTAATATCTTTGGTCAACCCGGCACCGACTCTGAGATCTCCGAGGACATGCTAAATTATCTCTCTGGTGATTGGCCAGGGATCCAACAAGGTCATAACCAGATTAAAATCGCCAGCGCGAATGTAAGTGGGGTAGTGGCGAGTTTGCCTGCGGGCGACCTCGGTGTGTCTTTTGGTATCGAAAATCAAAAGGTTGAGGCGCGCAATCAAACAGATGCCGTTTCTATCAATATTTTAGTTACAGATGGGTTAGGTCGACCAACTGGCGGCGAATATTCGCTCAATGAAGCCTACCTAGAAGCCGTTGTGCCACTGTTATCAGACCATGACTGGGCGCAGAGCCTAGAGTTAAATCTCGCGACTCGATATTCAGACTTTGATACGTTTGGCTCGACCACCAATTCAAAAGTGGGCGTATTCTGGGCGTTGAATGAGCAGTTGAGCTTTAGAGGGACTTGGTCACAAGCATTTAGAGCGCCTAATGTGGTGGAACTTTATAAAGGAAGGTTACCTGGTTTTGAAAATGGCGACGATCCTTGTGCTGTAGCCAATCCAAACCAAAACTGCGTTAGCACAGGGGTTCCCACTGATGGTAGTTACCGAGAAACGATCGGACAGATCAGAACCAATACTGGCGGTAACACGGAACTTGACCCAGAAACCGCGACGAGCAAAACACTTGGGGTGATTTATCAGCCGAGCTGGCTTACTAACGGTTCAATCACCTTAGATTTTTATGACATCCAATTAAAAGATGCCATTGGTAACATTAGCGCGGTGACTAAATTGAGTGAATGTATGAATAATGGTTTGTACTGCGACTCTGTTCATCGTGTTCAATCTGGTGAGTTTCAGGGAGTGATCACCGGCGTTGATGTGTTTAATGAAAACCTCAATGCGTTAAATCGTCAAGGGGTAGACGCTGAAGTTCGTTTTGACATCGGGCAGTTTTCATTTGGTGATTTGAGTACTGCACTAAACTGGTCATTTGTGAGTAAACATGAAGTCATTGAACCAGGCCTTGCAACCAAAGACAGAGCCGGACAGCGCGTTAATGGCCAGATGGCGGTGCCTGAGCACAGAGTTAACTTTGCACTTAATTGGCAGCATGACGACTTTAGCGCAAGTTGGCAAAGTTACTACATCGATTCGATGATAGAAGAAGTGTCGGTTAAACAAGGAGACCAAATCGTTAACTTTACCAATACCGTTGATAGCACGCTGACACATAATGCTCAAGTAACCTACCATGTAGACTCTGTTGATACTCAAATTACGCTGGGCGTTAACAATCTATTGGATGAAGCGCCGCCTTTTGCGACGGGTAATGGAAATAACGCAGATCCCATTCATTCGTCTTTATATCTGGGTCGTGAGTACTATCTAAGATTTAAGACAGAGTTTTAATTTCACATTGTTTCCCTGTGAGAGTAAGACAAAGCGGGCTGGGTTAGCCCGCTTTTTTCATTACCTTACACGCTGTTTGGCTAACTCATGGTTTGTTGTGGCTGCTGATCTTGCGAAACAGGCACAGAAGTTTGTGCTGCCGCGTTGATCCGTGACACTGCTTTCCAACAAATCAAGGCCATTAAACACATAAGTGCAGTTACAATAGCAAAGTCAACTCTCGTTTGAGTGGGTAATGTATTGTACTGGCTAACAAAAGACGCCGCATTCATGACCGCGCTTAAGCAATAGCAAATGCCACTTAAACCTAATAATACTTTGCTAAACGACAATACATGCTTTGCGAATTGGCTGCTAATGAGTGCAAAGATAAAGGCTGAAAACATCGAAAACTTAACCGTCTCTAGTTTGTCTATGTGACTTGTCGATAGAAAAGTTGTCATCGCGAAACCAATGGCGATGGCCAATAGCACACCGATAAAGCCACCTGACGTTAATCGTTTTACAAATAATAGACTTTTAGCACTTTGCTTTTTCTGCTTGGCACGCTTGTCAATCCACATCAAATTACCGGTCACGATTAAATAGGCGGTTGCAAGGCCAAGACTCAAAAATGCCAGTCGCATGCCATATCCTGCAAAATCTCCAAAGTGAAGACTCGCGATGGTAGAGAGCCCTGCGCGAACAGCGTTGTCGTAGTTGTTTTCAGTGAGATAAATTTGTGATTGGTCGTTTAGTGTGTATTGTACTTCTTTGTAATTTGAAAAAGCATCGTTACTTTTCGCGGTAAAACTCACTACTGCGTTTTTGTCGCCAAAGTGGGTGATTTCCACCGTTGTGAGCGATACATCCCCTAACGTATCTAGTGCCTTTACTCTTAGTTGATCGACGCCGCGCATTGGTTGTGATTGCTCCAGTGCTTCGATATTTGGTTCGTTAAATCCAGCGGCTTGGAGCAGAGCCGTTTGATTGCCACCGTAGAGTAATACGGCGTATGAAATCTGATAAATGATAACGAGATTAAATACTAATCCCGTGAAGGCATACATTAAGTGAAAAGGTAGGCCCATCGTGCCAATTAGATTATGAGCATCTAACCATTTGTCTTTTTTACCTTCGGCGCGATATTGGAAAAAGTTTTTGGCTATTTTGCGCCAGTGAATGATGATCCCGCTTAGTACAGCAACGAAGAAAAATAGGGTGATGATCCCAACAAAATAGAGTCCGGCGCGGCCAAGCCCTAAATCATAGTGCAACTCATAGAGAAAACTGGCAAATTCAAATCTGTCGGCATCAGCGAGGACTTCTCCCATCTGTGGTGATAGCAGAAGGTGCTGGTCTTGATGATCTTCGCCCGTGATCGGGTGCAGCTCGTCTAAACGGGTTGCAAAGTAAACTTCAATAAAAGGGTTATGTGGCGTAGGCTCGCGCATAAAAAAGCCATGGTGTGTATCGACATCGTATTGCTGCGCAATTGATGTAATCGCCTTGTCGTAGGAAATGGCGCTAAGTGGCTCGTTAGACTGGGCGGCTAAGGAGGCACGCTCCCAACCTGTGATGTTATCTCTGAATAGGCTCAGAGATCCCGCAATAAACACAATGAATAGTACCGTTGAAATAATGATCCCTATCCATGTATGTGCTTCGGTCAAAGATTTTAGAGTTTGATTTTTCATTGTTTATCTTATTAACAGTAATGCTGTGTTTAGTAGCAAAGAGGGGATAAAGATAGCAAACAAAGGCCTGCACGCGGCTTTAGCGCTTGAAAATGCATAGCTCCAAACTAAGATCCCCGCCCATATCGGAAATGCAAGCACCAAGCCTATCATCAGTTTTGTGGACTCTGAAAATGGCAGGAGTAAATTGAGGTTTAGCACCAAAGAAATAGACAGTAATAGCCCTAAGAAAAATCCAACTAACGTTTTAGGCCACATAACTTATTCCCCCAAAAAATAGAGATAGCAAAAAAACCAGTGTTGAGCATAGATAGAGGCGCTTTACTGAGTATCCACTTATTAGCGTCACCGACACCAAAGAAAACATAATTAAAACGAGACTGGCCAACATTGCAGAAATAATTGGGTATTGCAGAGTCAATATAATAACCCCAGACAAAACAAGGACTAAAGCTATACTGTATGCTGTGGGTTTATGTATCGAAGAGGCCAAAAATCGTTGCTTAGGACTTGCTAAGTAGAGTAACACGGCGGTAAACCAAAACGGTATAATTGAGAAAAAGCTCATGATGGTGATAATCATTATTGTTTGCAATTGATTGTAATGATTATAGGTATGTTGTTCAAGGGGGAAAGTAATAATTGCAGTGAGAGAGATAGCCTAACCGGAGTGGGGCGGTTTAATGCTTGAAAAAACCGCTTCTTCATTGCGGGATAAAGCTCGAGTGGAAAACTGTAAGAGCGGGTTTTTGAAAAGGCTCATTATAAACTCCGCTCTGAAAATGGTTAGCTAAGTGTAAAGGTGCCTTGCATAATGGCGAAATGGCCCGGGAAAGAACAGAAGAACTTGTAGTTGTCACCTTGCTTTAACTGCTCAGTAGAGAAAGTCACTGTGGTTTGCTCGCCACCGCCAATCACCTTTGATACGGCTAAAACGCGGCTGTCGTCTGGCTTTACATAACGATTATTTGCACCTGCCGACATACCATCGGTTGCAACGGCTTGAACATCTGCCGCTTTGCTCAACACCCAGTTGTGGCCCATGGTGGTAGCTGGCAGCTTGCCCGTATGCTTTAACGTGACTGAAATTTCTTTACAGCTAGATGGCGCACTGAGTGATTTTTTAGAAAACTGCATCATGTCGTTGGCTTCGATGCTGAGCTCACATTCATTTGCTGATGCGGCATGCGCAAACGAAAAGGCACCGAGGCTAAGCAATGTGATGGAAAGAGAGGCTTTCATATTTAACTCCTTAATTAAAAATCATTCTCATTATTATCTTTGCCAAGGTGAATGTAAATGGATGCAGATCAATAAAACGGGTCTTTGCGTGAAGTGACTGAAATTAAAGAGTGAAAAGCAAAATGAAAGTTTAACAGGCCCAGATGTTCAGGCCATCAATGCAATGGAAAGCCGTCAAGCTGCTAGAACAAGGCAGTGGTTCTTTTAAAACCATTGCCTTATGGCTGATGTCGTTGGTGTAGTCCTAACCAGACAAGACATCAGCTAATCCGACTTGTTGTAATCGCAACAAGTCGCTAATTTGTTTATGAAGCAGTAATAGTGCAGTTATCCACCCTACGCACCTTTTGCAGTGCCGAAAAGAGCCTAGCTTTATCGGTTGCAAAGAGCTGTTCGGTGTTTATTATTTGGTTAAACAAGCCTGCCTGTTCATCCGTGAGGTTACCGTGCTTGGCAAGATGCTGGGTCAGTGTTTCAAGAATGGCTGCACCAAGCTGATTTAATGTGCTTCTTAGCTGATCCAAATTCGCGTCTTCGTTTGGTACGCCTTCAGCCAGCCATTGTGCCCGGTATCTGTATTGAATAGCTTTTGCAGCATCCATTTGTGCTTGGAAAAACGCCTCAACGCTTGCACTATCCAGGCATTGCTGGCGGGCTTGCTCTAGCGCTTTTGAGAGCACAGTGGCTTCACGGGATAAGTCTTCAATTGGCCTGTGTTGTTGTGCTTTAAACAGTGCTACAGGCTGCATCTGAGCGAGGCGTAGGTTGATATGTGAGAATAACTCCTCAGCAGAGTCTGTTCGCGTTTTAACCAATGCATTCGCCTTTTCAACGATCTGTGCCAGCGCGGTGCGAGCTTCATCTTCGCTTATCGGCTGAGATCGTTTTTCCATTTTCATCAGACCAAACAGCGTATGGTTGTCCGCGTTATCCTGAACACTTACTTCGCGCAGTGTCAGCTCAGGGTAAACCACTTTAAGTGCGCAGCTACCTACGGCAACGGTGTTTTGGTCAAATTGTCCATTTGCAAGTAAGCGAGCCGCTTCGTTGGTGCCTTTGGGTACGGGCTTGGTTTGTACCTGATGAGCATTGAGCCAATGACCAATTTGGTTCAGGGCTGCCGGGTGGGATGCTGCATGCGTAATTTTAGCTGTCTTGTTCAATCCAAAAACACACATTTCGATGGGCATATGCACAGCGGCACTCAGCTCCGTTACCTTGTAGTTACGCATTGCATTGACAATGGCTGGGACCAGTTGTCCTTCAATAGTGGAGTTGGCCAGCGCGCTGAAAGCCCAGCTCTGCGCTTGCGCGGCATTGGCATAAGTATGCTCCGGGGTGCCCGAGTAAAAACGCTCATAGTCCTGCGACTGGCGGTTGGCGAGTAGGTCAAGTGCGGCATGATTAAAACTCCCCGGCCCAGCTTGTACATAGACAGATGCGGCATGGGTTGTCAGTGTAAATAGCAGTGTGGGTAACGCCAGTAAGCGAAACATAAATGACAATTTCAAGGACTTTTCCAAAGGTTTTACAGGCAAAAGCGGATCCTAACAGAACCAATAAGTGCTGTCCTGCAAGCGGAGTGATTTATTGATAATTTACAGCGTACTTTATGTGCCTGCTTACTCGCCTTTTAGCATCAATAAGTACCTTTTTATTACCGCCAGCCAAACGCTTATAAAACGGAAAATAATCATGCCAAGCACGTTAACAAGCGGATAAAACTGTATCAGTGACAGGGTGGGAACGGCGGTCTATGCTTGAAATGACTGCAATTAAAGGGTGATTTCAAAGATGAAAAAATACTGGCTGCTGCCATTGTTGTTTACTCCACTATTCGTCAATGCGGCGACATCTTCTACCGTAACATTGGCTTCCGATTATTTATTTAATGGCGTGAGTCAAACTAAGGAAGACGAAGCGCTGCAAGTCAGTTTAGATTGGTTTGGAAAAAGTGGTTGGTATGCTGGAGGCTGGGTGTCTCAAGTAGATTTTGGCGATGGTACGGATGTAGAAGGAGATCTGTATGGTGGCTACAAATTTACGCTAACTGAAAAATTAAAACTTGATGTTGGTCTCTCGCAATATACCTATCATGGTGATGATGTGAGTTCTGATTACAACTATGCAGAAGCCTTTGCAAAGTTTAATTACGGCCAGACAAATTTAGACTTTTGGTATGCATGGGATTACTTTGGAACAGGGGCTGCTCACGGGATAGTGATGCTCACGCATAGTATCCCAATCACAGAACGGTGGTCGCTGACGCTCGGGGTTGATCATTCAATGAGCTTTGATAGTGATAAATACGAATGGGAGTCAGGTGATGATGACTATACCCACTGGCATCTAACTGGAACTTACTCGATTAGTACTTGGTCTTTTTCATTGGGTTATGAAAGCAATGATATTGATTCCTATGCAGATTCTACATTTGTGGCGTCAATTTCAAAAACATTTAATTTCTAAATTTACCTTTTATTAACTTTTGTGTTGATTTTAGTTGCGAATTGTACTTTTATATAGCTATATGCTTGATGCTCCATAACTTTTTATAGGAGTAAGCAATTGATGAGGTAATAGTGATAAAAGCTATGGAGTCGCAATGATGAAGGATACGATAAAGCTAACTGCACTCTCTTTGGCGGTATTTTCTCGGTTTAGCTTTTCAAGCCCGCTAGAATTTGCCGGTGGTGCAGACATGTCTAAGTTAGTCGAGGCAGAGCACATATTGCCAAATCTCAATGACTACACAACAAACCTTGTGACCGTAAAAGGGGTGGTCACTCATGTTTGCAGAAAATTAGGTTGCTGGATGACGCTGCGAGTAGCAAATGGCCTAGACGTAAATATCGAAGTTGAGCAAGGCGATATGGTATTTCCACTTGCTGCGATTGGCCGTGAAGCCCATGTGACGGGGCGCTTCGAAGCGCTAAACCAGCGTGCATTGGTTTGCGTGAGTAAAGCAGACGATGAAACGGCGCTCATGCGTTTGGAGTTTAATCCAACGGCCGTAACCATTTCGCATTTAGTACAGCAAGTAAAACACAGCTAGGCTCCCAAACGTGGTGACATAGAGGTTTTTAAAACGAAACGCCAGTATTACCGCGACCGTTGCGGCGACTAAATAGGGGTTGCTTGGCGTGATGGCAAGTTGCTTGTCTTGAATAAATACAATGGGTACCCAAATGGCGGTCAGTACGCAAGGGGCGCTAAAGCTTAAAAAGCGCTGTAGTTTAGGGCCGATAGTAAAAGGCAGTTGTTTTGCCAAAAATAGATACCGAGTTGCAAACGTGACGCAAGCCATGGCTAAAATAGTGGTGATCATACACGCTCCTTTTTACTTTGTAGCACATATCCCACCGACATCCCGAGTAGTGCTGAGGCGATTAAACCAAATTCAAAATGGATCAGTTTGAACACTAAGATAGTTACTGCCGACGTTAAACAAGCACATAACACGGGTAATGCGTTAATACTCGGGACCACTAAAGCAATAAATATTGCCGCAATCGCGAAGTCTAAGCCAAGGTTGGTCAAGTCAGGTAAAAACTGACCTGCGACGATACCAATGAGCGTCCACAGATTCCATGCAACATAAAAGCTACCACCAGCGATGAGCGCATACACGAGCCGAAGTTTGCCTTGATAGGCGCGGTGGTGATGGGAAAACGCAAACAATTCGTCAGTGAGAAAAAACGCAATGGGGCCACGCCATTTAAGGGGCTTATCTATCATTTTGTTGCGGATAGCAAGGCCATAGAGTAAATGTCTCGCGCTAATAATAAAGGTAGTCGCAAGCAAGGTGATAAGCGCGGTGTCTTTGGCAATAAGCTCTATTGCCACTAACTGCGCTGAGCCTGCAAAAACTAATAACGACATTAACTGTGCTTCGAGCGGCGTAAAGCCATTTTGCACGGCAAGGGAGCCACACAATATTCCCCAAGGAAGCACGGCGAGATTTAATGGCAACATATCCCAAAAGCCTTTGCATACTGCGACTTTCATATTAACAAGCCTTGCTATATTGACTGGGAGTGATCCCCATATTCTTTTTAAAGTGACGGTTGAAATGGCTTTGGTCATAAAAGCCTACGCTTAATGCTGCATGGGAAACACTTTTGCCACTGCGCAATAATGCTTTGGCATGATTAAGCCGGTGTTGTATTTGAAAGGCATGGGGAGTGAGGCCAGTGTGGGCCTTAAACACGCGAATAAAGTAAAAGGGACTCATGCCGACAAGGCTCGCTAAGGAGTCGAGTGACACATCTTCAAATAAATTATCCAAAAGAAAATGGCGTGCTGTGGCAATTCGTTGCTTAACCGAAGGGATTTTTGTATCGAATGTGACTTTGCCTTGCTTATTGCTTAAATAAGATAGCAGAGTTATAAGTTGAGACTGCTTTTCAAGCACGCTGGTATCACATTCTAAGACGTTAAAAGTGGTGTTCATGAGTGCCGCAAGCGCTCGGTCGTGTACCACTGCATCATGGAAAAAAGGAGCCATTGCCTTGTCATCACCAAGAAACTGATTAAATAGTTCAGGCGTTGGGTAGAGTGAACGGTATGAAGACTTATCTTTGGACGCCTTTCTGCAGTCGTGCACCTGCTCTGCATTAATCAAAATGACACTATGCTGACTAGCTAAGTGCTCACCGCCGCTACGATAGAATCGCTGCGCACCACTATCCACTAGGGCAAGCGTATAGCCGCTGTGGCTATGTCTACCAAAGTCTTCCTGCTTATCAATGTTGTGTAGTACTTCTAGGCCACCGAGTTCACGGTGAAAACTAAACTTTGAGTGCTGCATAATTCTCTCCCCCATTGATGAAAAGCGTATCTGTCTTCACTCAAAAAGTCTTGTACAAAATTGCACAATGCCATAAACAATAACCGGGTTAATAACGCCTAATGCCAAGTCTCTTTTTTGATCACGTTAACAAGGCGGTGATTGATTAAGCATCGGCCATCGATTACTTTAAGCTCGTCTTCATACACTCCGTTAAATACGGTGATTGGGGCATCTGATTGAGATTTTGGCTGCTGATAAAGAACAAAGTAGCTTTTAGCAATAAACTTATTTGCCTCGATAGGTTGAATATCGGCACTGGTTATCATGTGCATACTCTTTGTTGTTTTTATGGCTTGTTGCTGCCTTATTGTTATTTCTTCAGCACCAGTAATATTGATATTGAGTGCTGGGATACTAAATGTTGCATCCTGTGTAAAAACACTTTGATATTCTTGCGCTGAACCCGAATCTCGATATTTTATGTAATTGTGTAGTGTCGTTTCACAGAGGCGCTGGTTACTGCTTGGGTTGGTGGTCATGCAACCACTCATAACACATGCTGCTGCAACTAAAAGGAAATATGATTTCATAACATGACCCTAATTTTTTGCTCTCAACCTGAGGTTTGGATAAGGAATGAGCTGATTCATTGTTTTTAACTCACGTAAAACTGGCTGCTAGAAAGGCATTAATTATCCGAAGCTCAGGTTCGATAATCTCAGTGAATTTCACCGTATTGTCAACCAAGTTAAAGCGTATGATTTATCTTGACGTAACGATTGCGTAAACATGTAAAGCCCCTTTACAGCTTTTTCTGTTGTAGTTTTATGAGATGCTACTGATCTGTTAAGTCTGTATTTATAGCATGCTGATTTTCACCTTATGACAATTTAATATTGACGAATAAATTAACTTAGTTTACTTTTGTGAAAGCGCTTACATTTTGCGTGTGTTTTTTTAACTCTATTTGTAAGCGCTTACATTTGTTACTAGGAACGCGCTGAGTAGTCTTCCAGCGTATAGCTAAATAACCTGTTCTGAGAAACGAAAAGTTAATCGACAGCTTATCTAAGCCTCAGGTTAAATAATAAAGTTCTTAGTATTCAACCATTTGACAACGACGTTTTGCATCGGGGTAACTGATGAAAATTGCAGCAAGAAAATTAACAAGGCTATGCACCGCAATCTCTGTGGCTATCATAGCGGGATGTGGCGGAAGCGCCGAGACAGAAACTAATTATAAATCCGTTGATACCACAGCGCCGGTTTCAGACTGGACGCTAGTGTGGAGCGATGAATTTGATAGCGATGCGATAGACACATCTAAGTGGACGCACGAGGTAAATTGCGACGGCGGTGGCAACAATGAAAAACAGTGTTACACCGACAGTGAACAGAACGCGTTTATTGCCGATGGCATGCTGAATATTGTCGCTACCCCTGCGCAAGCAGGCGCACAACTGCCGTATACCTCGGCAAGATTGAACACCAAATATAAAGCTGACTTTAAGTATGGCAGATTCGAAATGCGGGCCAAGCTACCAAGCGGGCAAGGCAGTTGGCCCGCATTTTGGATGTTGCCTACGGATGAGGTTTACGGAGGCTGGCCAAAGTCTGGTGAAATAGACATCATGGAAGCGGTAAACCTCAAAGTCGCTAATGAAGACGGCTCGGTTGAATCTAACGTGCATGGCACGCTTCATTACGGCCGTGATTGGCCTAATAATGTTCACACCGGTAAAGCATACGCCATACCTGATGGCGTAAATCCAGCCGATGACTTCCATACCTATGCTGTGGAGTGGCAAGAGGGTGAGATCCGTTGGTACGTTGATGGTTATCTCTATGCCACGCAACGTCAATCGGAGGTTCGTTACAACTCAAAGCAAGAAGCGGTTGGTTTAAAACACCGTGGATGGTTTGCTGAATACTACGAGCAAGGTTCTGGCGAGCTGGTTACTCATTGGGATAGTGCGCCTTTTGATCAGCCGTTTCATCTTATCTTAAACCTTGCCGTTGGTGGTGATTGGCCAGAAAACGTTAATAATAAAGGTATCGACTCGGACGCCTTTGTGAACGGACAATCGTTTGTGGTTGACTATGTCAGAGTGTATGAATGCGGCTCTAACCCTGAAACGGGCAAAGGATGTGAAACGGTGCGCCCAGGCTACGACGACCTTGAAGATGCGTTAGTCGAAGGTGAAGCACCTATCCCGTCGCCACCTTCTTCGGGTACCGCTAAAAACCTAACCATCTTTGATGATAATTTTAACGTTAACTGGCCAGCTTGGGATTGTTGTGGTGGCTCTACGCCTGCATTGGTTGCAGACGAAAGCCGTGGCAATGTTGTTGAGTTTATGGTCGGTGAGACGCCAACCGTAAATGGCTTTACCAGCCGTGCCGAATTTATCACAGATCCAAGCGGTAAAGCCTCGCCATTTGATGCAACGAGTATGCTAGAAGCGGGCTATATTCGGTTCGATATGCAAGTGACACAAATGCCTTCAGACCCGAGCGCAGCATGGAAATTTAAAGTTGAAAGCCAAGGTGCTTCTAGCGCTGCTGAACTCGATCTTTTTGCAAGCGTTGAAGGACAATCACCAGCCGCAGGCTCGTGGCAAACTTATACCTTCCCACTACAGCAGTTGGCTGATGCAGGACTTGATGTGTCAGCTATTGATGTAGTGATGATCTTCCCAGCATGGGGTGCCGGAAATGGTGCTATCTATCGTGTTGATAAGGTTGAGATTGCACAGGATACAAACTTACCTTCGTTGACCTTATTTGAAAATGCCATTAACGCTGAGTGGCCGCTTTGGGATTGTTGTGGTGGCTCGGCACCGGCTGAAGTCTCTGACGATGCGACGCATGGTATTGTTGCTGAATTTACGATTGGTGACACACCAACGGTAATGGGGTTTTCGTCTCGAACAGAAGTGGGCGGAGCTGGAAAGCCGTTTGATGCAACTGCAATTTTAGCAGGTGGCGTAGTACAGTTTGAGATGAAAGTCATGAGCCTACCGTCAACGCCTGATGCCCCTTGGCTACTTAAAATTGAGTCTGATAACGCCGCGAGTGCGGTTGAGCTACCACTATCTGAATCACAAGAGGGTGTAGCGCCACAGGCCGGTGAATGGCAAACCTATACTTTCTCAATTGAAGCTTTGGCTCAGGCAGGACTTGATCCAAGTGCAATTGATGTGGTGATGATTTTCCCAGCTTGGGGCTCAGGTAGCGGTGCGGTTTATCGTGTTGATAACGCAAAAATCTTTCATCCTGACGGTGACAAGGCGAGTGGTGGTCTAAGCTTATTCAAAGATCAAGCTGCTGAGCAGTGGTCAATTTGGGATTGCTGTGGTGGCTCTACACCCACAATCGAAGTAGACGAAGATGCAGCCCACGGTCAAGTTGCGCAATTTGTTATTGGTGCAACCCCAACTGTGATGGGGTTCTTAGCGGATGACGATGTCTATTACGATGCTTCCCATTTACTAGAAACTGGCGTAGTTAAGTTTGATATGAAAGTGACTTCAGCACCTGCAAATATCGACGCTCAATGGCTGTTTAAAATTGAGTCAAATGATGCCAGTGCGGCGGTAGAGCTTGCTCTAAACCAAAGCGGTGAAGGTCAAGCTCCAGAAGTTGGCAAATGGCAAACGTATACGTTTCCACTTCAAGCTTTGTACGATGCAGGACTTGATATTAGTGCCATTGATGTCTTGATGGTATTCCCCAGTTGGGGAATGGGCGAGGGCGCCGTTTACCGCATAGACAATGTTGAAATCATCAGTCAATAAGCCAGTGTGGATCGCCAATAGTGCTTTGAACTCGGTGATCCAGCAGCAAGAATAGAATCGCAGGGCAGTCATGAATAACAAACAATTCAATAAAAGTAAGCTTGCCGTTCAGTTGTCGCTAGCAATAGCGATGAATGCGGGTATGGTCAGCATTGCTCAAGCAGAAGAGCAACAAACAGCCGAAAAAGTCGAAGTGATCGAAGTGAAAGGGATCCGCGGAAGTTTGATCCGTTCAATGGATTTAAAGCGCTCCGCATCGGGGGTTATGGATGCCATTTCGGCAGAGGAAATGGGGAAATTTCCAGATACCAACTTAGCCGAATCTTTACAACGGATCACCGGTGTTTCGGTCAGCCGTGCCAACGGTGAAGGCAGCCAAATTACCGTACGTGGTTTTGGGCCTGATTTTAACTTGGTGACATTAAATGGTCGTCAAATGCCGGGCACAGGTAATACTCGTTCGTATAACTTGGAAAACCTAGCCGCAGAAGGCGTGAGTGCGCTTGAGGTATATAAAACCGGACGTGCTGATGTACCAAGTGGCGGTTTAGGGGCTTTGGTCAACATTGTCACGGGTAAGCCACTACAACGCCCAGGGCAACACTTTAGCGCAACAGCAAAGGCGATTGTTGATACCTCTAACGAAGCGGGAGATGATGTTACACCTGAGGTTTCCGCGGTTTATAGTAATACCTTTGCCGATGAAACCTTTGGTTTTGGATTTTCCTTCTCCCATCAGCAACGTGATTTTCAAAAGCAGCAAGCCAATATTCAAGGCTGGCAGGCCAATGTTGATCTACCTGATTTAGACCCATCTAAAATCATTGATGGCCGTGCTGAAGATGCCGAGGGTAATAAAGTCGGAAATTACTTTTTTCCAAAAGACATGAACTACGGCATCGAAGATCTAGAGCGAGAAAGAACGAACGGTCAAGTTACCTTTCAATATGCACCAACTAACGGTTTTGTTGCCACCTTAGATTATACGGCAAGCCTTGCCGTAACTGGCTCTAATACGGTGGGGTGGGGTATTTGGAATGAGTTTGGCGGTAATATTAACGCCTATGAGTTAGATGCAAATGGCACCGCGGTTTATGCCGATATTGGTGGTAATGATGCGTCGTTTACTGCTAATAGGAATACGACGGAAGTCGAGGCGCGTTCACTTGGCTTAAATCTGGACTGGCAAATTAACGATAATTGGCATGTAGAGCTTGATTATCACGACTCGAAAAACGAAACCGATAATGGCGCAGATAAAGGCTTGGGTAGTGATGGTCAAATCATCTTAGGCTCAGATCAGTTGCTCACTAAGATTTATGACTATCGGCAGGGCGAAGTGCCGCATGCAAATGTGCTTTGGAAAAATGGCACGAATGAACTCATGGCAAGTGAAATTGATTCTAACTTTAGCCAATTTATCCATTCTCCCGGAGAGGCGACGGTCGAGCAGTTGCAACTTGATACCACTTGGTTTAACGACAGTTTTGATATTGGCCTAGTGAGTGTGCAGTTTGGTGCTGCTCGTACTGAACAGTCAACTGGGGGGTATGAAGCGTGGAGTGGTCTACGGGGAGGGCCGGGTTTTAATCCTTCGTTTAAAGAAATTTTCCCAGATAGTATGTTTACGCGCCATGAAACTGGTGATTTGCTAGACCAATTTGCTGGTGGTGGCAGTGACTTACAGCCGGGGTATTACTATACCTATGACTTTGATGAAGCTATTGCAAGGCAGCTTGCGTATCTAACAGAAGATGTGATCGGTGCTGACTACTACTCGGCGGACGCCTATTTTGATGGCATAGACAGCCAAAGTAGAGTTGATGAAACCACTGACAGCATCTACTTGCAATCCAAATGGGAGTTTGAATTTTCTGAGTACTTTGTGCAGATCAACGCAGGCCTGCGCTATGAACAAACGGATGTGACAAGTGTGGTGCGTCAGCGTGTGGAAACGCAAGTGAATTGGGACAGTCCATCTGAATGGATTATGCAATACGCTGCGGGGGGGGATGACAATTTCTTAACGCAGGAAGGGGATTACGACATTCTATTGCCGATGATCGATGTGCGTTTTGATATCACCGAAGATTTAATTGCACGAGCGTCTTGGGGCAAAACAATGTCGCGTGCGCCGCTTAGCAATCTTGCGGGTGGCAGAAGTTTGTCAGGCAGCCCAAAACCGGGAGCAAGAACTGGCTCTCGAGGCAATACAAATCTATTACCGTTTGAGTCGACCAACCTAGATTTTTCACTTGAATATTATTACAACGAAGGAAGTTACGCGTCACTTGGCTACTTCAAAAAAGAAGTCGATAACTTTATTCAAACCACAATCACGCAAACCACCATTGAAGGTCTTTACGATATTTACAATGGTCCAAGGTATAAACAAGCGATTGCAGATATTGAAGCCCGTGGAGAGCAGGCAACCAGTGATGCTATTTTTGCGCAAATGCTCGCCAATGGTCACGGTAATGCCGATGGTAAAATTGAGCCAAGCAGTGACGATCCTTTGATGGTATGGAACATCAGCCAGCCACAAAATACCGATAGCAAATCGGTTGATGGTTTTGAAGTGGCGGTACAGCACTTATTTGGTGAAACGGGTTTTGGCCTTGGTGTAAATGCAACTTTTGTTGATGGCGATGTTGAGTTTGATAGTGAAAGCCTAGTGCAGCAAGCACCGCTGACGGGGTTGAGTGACTCGGCTAACTTCCAAGCATTTTACGAAAAAGACGGGTTATCGGTGAAGTTAACCTACGCATGGCGTGACGCTTATCTTATCGGGGTAGGTCAAGCGCAAGGCTCGGCAGATGCACCACCGCAATATGCCAAGTCTTACGGCCAATGGGACGTGAGTGTGAATTACGATATTGATGAGCAGTTTACGGTGTTCTTTGAAGGTATTAACTTAAACAATGAAACCGAGCAAGGATATGGTCGGTATGAAGAGCAATTCTTATTTGCTCGTCAATACGGCCCGAGATACTCGGTTGGTGTGAGGTATACTTTTGAGTGATCCTTTGCGTATCCGTTCACTAAATACCAATTTCACTTAATTAAGCAAATTGGCATAAAAATGCAGACCGATGAGTCTGCATTTTTTTGGCTCTAATTCAGTAGGGGCGACTTTATGTCGCGCTCATTCAAGTACATATTTCATAGGGTAAAGATAAGGCTTACTTCGAAAAAGGGTTTTTTTGATAAACTCAGTACGCCGCTTCCACCTATCGCATATTACTTTGTAAATTCATGATTTAGTGTGATGATGCGGTGAGTGAGATTCGTACGAGTGTTTGCGGGGTTGATATTGTGGACAATTATTTTCTGTTTGTAGGTGTCGCTTTGGCGACAATTTTATTACCTGGGCCTGCGGTGATGCTGACTATCAATAACTCAATTCAAAGAGGTTTTGCCAAGTCTTTAGCTGGTATTTGTGGTGTCGCGCTCGGGATTTTGATTGTCGCCGCGGTATCGGCATCAAGTTTAGGTGTGATCTTAGCCAGTTCGGTGTTGGCATTTACGGTCGTTAAATTTATTGGCGCTGCATATCTCTTCTATTTAGGCTACAAAATGTGGCGAACTAAAGGCGAGAGTAAAATAGGCAAGTCTATTGCTGCCAGTTCGATGAAAAAGTGTTTTTTAGAAGGCTTTTTTGTTTCGATCACTAACCCTAAGGCTGTTATTTTCTTTATGTCTATCTTTCCGCAATTTATCAATGTGGAAAATGCCTTTATGCCGCAATTTATGTTGCTGGTTTTGACCTTTAGCCTGCTGGTGTTTATGGTGCATATTTCTTATGCGGTGTTTTCTGGCCTTGCTAAGACTAAATTGTCGTCACCGAAGAGCATGACGATGATGAACAAAGTGAGCGGTGGCGTGTTTTTTGGGTTTGGCGCCGGTTTAGTTGCCGCCGGTAAGTAATTTGAGTGGCTTAAAAATGTAAGCATACTCCCTTTTCCCGCGAGTAGTTAAAGGGAGCAAAGCTTGAGTTCGGCATCGCTTAGCTCCGCACTGCAGCTGGCTTACTAGCCTTAGTGCGAGTGGTTGGGCTACTTAGATTTGAATAAGCGCTTGAAGCACTCATTAAGCCAAAACAACCCAAAGTTGTTAATATGCCAATGACGACGTAAATAATAAAATCGATTACCATGATGTTGCTCATATTTAGTTCCTCTCCGTTGGTACAATGTGCATTAAATTCTGTGGGTTTCTACGTGTGATTCGACGACACGGAAACTCTGTGGGACCTCAAACTGAGGCATTAAGTTAAAAACAATCGCTGGGTACTTAAACTTTCTGTTTCTTGATGCGCTTGTAGGGCTTAAACAAGTGATATAAAGCGGCTCGCCATCCAAATTAAAATGAAAGCTATTGCTGCAATCTGACGATTGAGAATGCGGCCCTCTAGGAGTGCTCTGCGAGACTAGGTTTTGCAATTCCTGCAGTTTACGCCAAACAGACTTATTAAAGTCGCTGTCATCTAAGTGTTGGCTCTGCTCAAAAACCGCCACAAACGCGGCACTTTTCATGCTGTCAAACTCTACCTTTTCGACAAAAGAATAGAGACTCGTTATTAAACTGAAGTTGTTGTGTCTTGAGGTGAGATCGCCAAAACCTAAAACCTCAACATGGTTAAACGCTAATTCGGCTCTATTACCACCACAAATGCATGGAAATTGCTGCTTGTTCACGAAATCGATAAAACTATCTTGCAGCTCGGGTTGTGGTGTCATGTTTTATGCTCCTAATGTTGTTATTTGCGCTAGTTGGTTTTGGTGTTTTCCAATGCTGAATGGCGAAATGCATCTACATTGTTTATCTATCACTATGTAAGCAAGGCTCGAACCACAAATTTAAACATTTAAGTTGCTGAATTTAATTGATTTTTAATCTTCGTGTTTTAATGGGGTAATTTTTTCACGTTTTATTCAGGTAAGAAGTACACGGTTGTAAAAATTGGTAACGGTGGGTTTTTCGCTTCGGGCAAGGTTTACCCAGATTGGTTGTTATTGTCCGAGTAAAGGTAAGTTTTTGAGGTTTTTATAGTCCATTGCAATGGCGATACAACGGTAAAGTAGTGCTGTTGGCATGTCTTGTTCTAATTTAAGGACAATCGCTCGGTTTTCTTCAAATTGTAACTCGTCGGAAAATAGTACTCTAAATGTATCAACTAGCTTCGTTTGGCAGTGAAAATAAAGGTGATAGTTAGTAGGCGTTTTGGCTTTCCAAGCCATACGGAAAGGGCTACCCGATTTAACACAGAAGCTTAACTCTCCCCACTTTATTGCCTCAATCACTGCGCCAAAGTTTTGCTCACTGGCCACCTGTATAACGAGGCTACGCAGTGCCCTGATTTTTGCTTGTGCAGCAGGTGGATAGGTACTAATCACTTGTTCGGCTATGTTTGACACTCTGACTCTTCCTTGGTGTTAGCTCATTTAGCTCATTTAGCTCATAAAGTAGAGTATTAAATTGAACGGGTGAGGGCAAGTGTGCTCTTGGTGTGACTTTTTAAATCGCTTGTTTGTGCCCTGTAAAAAGAATAAACGAGCGCATCAGACAATTGGCTTATCTTAGATCTCTTAAATTCTAGTCCACATTAAAGTTGGTTCATTAGACACTAAAAAACGATGTGAACACGGCTTGGTGCCCACATCGTGTTAAGGGGACTAATTGCAGCTTAGTGTCGGTGATGCTTCTGAAGAGATCTGTATCTCAGACAGCGTTACCTCTAGTATTCCAGCGGTTGAAAGCTCGAAAGGGACAACGGTTTTAGTGAAGTCCATGCCTTGGGTTTTAAAGCAATTGAGGTCAATGCTTAGTGATTGCCATTTGGCCAACGGCATCGCTTGAAGTTGCTTAGCAATATCGATTTTTGCGGTGCATGAGCCGTTTGCATCCGCTTCGCCTTCGCAGCTCATCGCTACCCAAACCGGTTTATCTGGCGCTGCATCAACTTGTACTTTAAAAGTAAGGGCGCTGTCGGTTGGAATACTTGGGCTTATGTCTTCCCTAAAGTAGCTTTCACTAGCGAGTCTAAAGCCGCTGCGTCGACTACCGTCAAAAAGTAGCTGAATGGCATCTTCTTGTACTTCTCTGTCAGTTGTGCGGTAGCTAATACCACCGAGCGTATGGGTGTTGGCATTTATCACTTGATTTTCGGTACTGCTGTATAAATGGCCTTGCCAAGGTTTATTGATTGATCTTACCAGTAAGTCTACACCGCCGGCGAGATTTGCCTGAGTTTGTATTTGCTCTGGTAAATTATCTGCTAGTACATTTTGGTCTGAATAACGTAAGCCAAAACCATAAGGTAAAAGCGGGTCGTAATTTTCATCTTGGTAATTGACGATTTGTGTCGGCGTTTTTGGCCAAGAGTAGCTAAGCTTGCCAGTAAAATCATACTTAACTTGGCCGTTTTTTTCGGCAAGTAATACGTCACTGATCCCAATTCCTTCAGATCCCGGTAACCATGCCGCCACAAATGCATCTGATGCGTTGAGTTCAGGGTTTACCCACATTGGGCGACCACTGATAAACACCGCCACCGTAGGAATTCCAGCTTGTTTAAAGCGTTTGAGTAATGCGAGATCAGATTTATCAGACGGCTTGTATTCAAGTGTTGCTCTATCACCGTGGCCCTCTGCATAGGGATCTTCGCCAAATACCACAATAGCAACGTCAGGCTTATCTTCGAAATCACCGCGAGTACTTAATGTGACGGTGCCACCAGCCGCTTCTGCTTGCTGCTTTATACCATCATAAATAGAAGTACCGCCCGGGAAGTCGGCATTGGTGTTGTTGGTACCTTGCCAAGTAATACTCCATCCGCCGGATTGTTTGCCGATATTGTCGGCACCATCGCCTGCTAACAAAATATGTTGGTTTGGTTTAAGTGGTAATAGCTGATCTTTGTTTTTGAGTAAAACCAGTGACTCACGTACGGCTTGGCGCGCAACTTTACGGTGTGACTCTGCGCCAATGATTTCTGAGTTGCCAGCCAATGGACGATTTGCAGGACTTGGTTTTTCAAAAAGTCCCGCACGGAGTTTAACTCTTAAAATACGACTTACTGCATCATCAATGCGAGACTGCGCGATAGCGCCGCTTTTTGCTTGCGCTAGCGTATTGTTGTACAAGGCTTTCCAGTCGTTCGGGGCCATGACAATATCAATGCCGGCATTAATGGCCTCCGCGCAGCTGTCGTTCGTACAGCCTTTTATTTGGCCGTGACCATTCCAATCGCTCACCACAAAACCATCAAAATTCATTCGCTCTTTGAGCACTTGGGTAAGCAAATAATGACTGCCATGCACTTTTTCGCCATGCCAACTGTTAAACGACGCCATCACCGATTGTGCTCCGGCTTCAAGTCCGCCTACGTAGCCTTGAGCGTGAAGTGCAATTAATGCTTTTTCAGAGGCGATGTTGTCGCCTTGGTCGTCACCATCAACTGTGCCACCATCGCCGACAAAATGCTTTACCGTGCTGATCACGCGGTTCTTACCAAGAAAGTCCGCCTTAGGATCGCCCTGTAAGCCTTTAACAATAGCGCTGGAATACGCTTTTACGATGTCGGGATGCTCCGAGTATCCTTCATAGGTGCGTCCCCAGCGATCATCACGCACCACCGCGACCGTCGGGGCAAAGATCCAATCAATTCCGGTGGCTAACACTTCTTTTGCGGTAATGTGGGCGATTTTCTCAATAAGATCTGGGTTATTTGCTGCGCCAAGGCCAATGTTATGTGGAAATAGCGTAGCGCCAATGACGTTATTGTGGCCATGAACCGCATCCGTTCCCCACATGGTTGGAATAGTGCTGCCATCTAGGCTATCGTCAATCGATGCCTGATAGAGCGCTTCGGCAAGTTTAACCCAATCTTCCGGCGTTGCATGTTTGTTGTTGTAAGGAAATGCGCCACCGCCATTGAGATATGAGCCGAATCCGTACTCTCGCATTTCTGCGACGGTAATATTTCGGATCTCAGGCTGGATCATCTGCGCAACTTTTTGCTCCAGGGTCATCTTAGCGAGTATCGACCGAATTCTTTCTTCTAGATTGTTATCGGTTTGGATAGCAGGCGTCAGCGCTGGCCAGTTTTCTACTTGGCGAGCTGCATCAACACTGGTTTTATTTGGGCTTTCGCTACAGCCTGTTAAGGTTGCGATAGCCATTGCAAGACTTAGCATGGTTATTTTCGTTTTCATGTCTTAATTACTCTTGAAACGCTGAGGAGTTGCGCCTTTTAATCCAAAGTAGGCGATGTAGATATAGCATAAAGCAGGCAGTAAGAATGATAGCTGCAGATTGATTCCGTCTGCTAGCATCCCTTGTAATAGCGGGATAACTGCACCGCCGACAATAGCAAGACAGAGAATGCCTGAGCCCTGTGCCGTTTGTTTTCCAAGCCCATTCAACGATAAGCTAAAGATAGTCGGGAACATCACGGAGTTACAAAGCCCGACCGCCAAAATGCTCCAAAGGGCGAGCTGACCGCTGCTAAATACTGCGATAAGTACTAATGCAAATGCACAGACTGCATTAAAGGCAAGCACGGTTCGACCCGATATTTTCTGCATGACTAACGCGCCAATAAAGCGTCCGATCATGGCTCCACCCCAATAATATGCGATGAGCTTTGCAGCTTGGGCTTCGGTCATGTTGCCAATGTCCGGTTGATGTAAGAAGCTAACGAGCGTTGAGCCAATTGCCACTTCAGCTCCAACATAAACGAAAATACCGATTGCACCGAGCACCAAGTGTTTATGCTGCCATGCCTTGATTTCACCTGTGGTGACTTCCTCAGTAGTACTACTTAGCTGGGGAAGTTTGATAAAGGCAAAGATCAAAGCCAATGACGCGAGCATGGCTGCCAACATCAAGTAAGGCAATTGGGTTGCGCTGGCATTACCTACCTCAACTGTGCTTCCCTCACTGAAGATGAGCATGGCGCCAAAAAATGGAGCGACAGTCGTACCGAGAGAGTTAAAGGCTTGGGTCATGGTGAGTCGTGCAGGGGCGGTTTCGGGAGAGCCAAGTACACTAACAAACGGGTTAGCAGCAACTTGTAGCACTGTGATCCCTGCCGCTAGTACAAATAGCGCGAATAAAAACACGCCGTAGATACCACTTTCAGCCGCTGGGTAAAAAAGCACACAGCCGATGCCTGCGGTAAGTAATCCAGTTACAATGCCTTTTTGATAGCCGATTTTTCCAACCAATTTGCCAGCTGGCACCGAAACAACAAAATAGGCGCTAAAAAAGCAAAATTGGATCAGCATAGCTTGAGTGTAATTAAGCTCAAACGCGCCTTTGAGGTACGGAATTAAAATATCATTCAAGCAAGTGATGAAACCCCACATAAAAAATAGTGAGGTGAGGGCCCCTAAAGCAAATCGGTACTGACCAGTATGGCCTGTGGCGATTGCTGCTGAAACCTGTGGTTGAGACGGTACGCTCACGACAAACTCCTAGTTGATTTTTTTTGGTAAAGCGCTTACATTTATAAAAATGAAAGCGCTTACATTTTTAATGATGATTGCAGAAAGCGAACACGAATTCAAATAAAAAATGTTTTTGCCTTGCACTGTGACTAACACAACACGCTCGTACCTTGGCGTGAATACATAACTTGGAACGATTAACCATGAATAAAATTATCCTGCCAACACACTCGGCCATGTTGAAGGCAGACTATATTTTCGGCGTTGCCACTTCGTCATTTCAAATCGAAGGTGAGCGGCGTGGGCGTTGTGAGTCAATTTGGGATAGGTTTTGTGAACATGATGGCGCGATAAAGGATAGTAGTAACGGTGATATTGCCTGTGAGCATGTATCCAGATGGCAGCAAGATGTTGAACTCATAACCAGTTTAGGGGTTGACGCCTATCGCCTTTCTATTTCTTGGCCAAGAGTAATGAATGATGATGGCACGGTTAACGATGCTGGACTTTCATTTTACCAACAATTGGTCGATGCGTTGGTTGTTAAAGGCTTAAAAGTGTTTGTCACGCTATATCACTGGGACTTACCACAAGCGCTTGAGGATAAGGGCGGATGGCTGAATCGAGAAACGGCTGTGGCTTTTGCACGGTATACCGAGGTGGTATGTAAAGCGCTTGGCGATAAAGTGTATGCGTACACCACGTTAAATGAACCATTTTGTAGTGCACATTTGGGGTATGAATTAGGTATTCATGCACCGGGCTTGCGCTCCCAAGCGGCGGGACGACAAGCAGCTCATCACCTGCTTCTTGCCCATGGTTTAGCGATGCAAGTGTTAAGAGCGCATTGCCCAAATAGCCTTCATGGAGTCGTGTTGAATTTTGCCAATGCGGATCCTGTGTCTACAGCGCATTGTGACGTGGAAGCGGCAAAAATTGCGGATGATTACTGTAATCACTGGTATATCAAGCCTATCCTTGAAGGGCTGTACCCAGATTTACTTGCCCAGCTCCCGAGAGACGTACAACCAGATATGTTAGCTGGAGATTTAGAGATTATTGCTGCTCCCATTGATTATCTTGGCGTGAACTATTACACCCGAAATATTTATCAATCTGATGGTAATGGATGGTATGAACAAGTTGAGCCTAGTGCCAAAACGCTCACTACAATGGGCTGGGAAGTCGTGCCAGACTCTTTTTGTGCATTGCTTCGGGAGTTACATGCTGAATACCAGTTGCCACCACTTTATATCACAGAAAATGGTGCAGCCTTTGACGATAAAATGGAAAATGGCGAAATATTAGACGTGCAAAGGCTGGCGTACTTCCAATCTCATCTGCTCGCGGTTAATCAAGCTATGGAGCAGGGCGTTGATATTCGTGGCTACTTTGCATGGAGTTTAATGGATAATTTCGAATGGGCAGAGGGGTATACGCAACGCTTTGGTATTGTGCACGTTGATTATCATACTCAGCAAAGAACCTTAAAGGCGAGTGCAAAAGCCTACCAAACGATGCTGTTTGAGCGTAAATCAAGTGTCTAAAACTATGCGCATTTTGAGCCAAAATTGGTATAGTGCGCAGATACAACTGATGGAATAAAAGTAATAGGTATGGCAACGATTTACGAAGTCTCAAAAGCTGCTGGGGTATCATTAGCCACGGTGTCACGGGTGATGAATGGCAATGCAAAGGTGAGTGACAAAACCAAAGAGAAGGTGCTCGCGGCAATGTCAGAGTTAGGTTATAAACCTAACGCCATCGCACAATCTTTGGCTTCTAACCGCAGTAACAGTGTGGGGCTTATGGTATCTGAGCTACACGGTTCTTTCTTTGGTGACATGATGAGCACCATAGAGAGTACGCTGAGAACGGCGGGTAAACATGCCATTATTGCGGCGGGCCATAGTGATGAAGAAAAAGAGCAACAAGCCATCGAATTTTTATTGGATAGGCGCTGCGATGCCTTAATTGTGCATGCAGAAGCAGTCAGTGATGAATATCTCATTGAGCTTGCGGGACGAGATGTAGAACTGGTGCTAGTGAACCGCCACATTCCAGAGTTGGCAGAGCGCTGTTTTTATACTGACAACGAACTGGGTGGATACTTAGCGACTGAGGCGCTATTGCAGCGCGGACACCGAGATATCGCGTATATCAGTGGACCGCTATTTAAGCTTGACGCCAAAGCGCGCTTGGCTGGTCATCAAAAAGCCTTAGCTGAATACCATGTGTCATTTGATCCTAAGCTCTCATTTGAAGGCGGCTATCATGAAACCGATGGCATCGCGGGATTTAAGCATCTAATGCAAACAGGGCAGCGGTTTAGTGCCTTGGTTTGCGCAAACGATGAGATGGCATCAGGTGCGATGACTGCGGCCAGAGAAGCTGGACTTGATGTCCCATCAGCGCTTTCCGTTGTAGGCTTTGACGATGTGTTATTTACCAAATATCTTTATCCAAAACTCACCACCATAGATAACCCTATTCGTAAAATGGGCAATGCGGCCGCGCGTTGGGTACTTAAGCATGTGTATAAAGAGAAGCACCAACCCGATGTTGAAAATCTCTACCCACCAACCTTAATCTTGCGCGATTCTATCGCCGTAAAAGCAGAGTAATAAGCGATGACCAGCCTGTCGATATCCAATGCATTGAAGTACACCTTAATTGTATCGTTAGGCGGGTTTATTTTTGGCTTTGATGCGTCGGTGATTTCGGGCGCAATTGGCTTTATCAGCGAGGCCTTTAAGCTCACCCCATGGCAGCAAGGGATAGTTGTGAGTGCGCCTACCTTAGGAGGGTTGGTCGCAACACTTATTGCAGGGCCGGTGGCTGATGCTATTGGCCGTAAGCAAACATTGCTGATGACCGCGTGTTTGTATTTTGTCTCCGCGATTGGCTCGGCTTTTGCGACTTCGTTTGAAGCATTGGTAATTGCGCGTTTCATTGGTGGAATGGCATTTTGTTCTTTGATGGTGGCGCCCATGTATATTGCTGAGATCAGCTTAGCGGATCAGCGCGGGCGTTTAGTATCGGTTAATCAGCTCAATATAGTCGTTGGCCTATTTATCTCCTATTTCACTAATTATTTCTTACTTCAGCTCAGTCATAGCGAAGCAATGTGGGTGTCTGGTTGGCAAATAGATACTCAAACATGGCGTTGGATGCTTGGTGTTGAGGCGCTGCCAGCACTGGCGTGGATTTTGTTGTTACTGTTATTGCCACGAAGTCCTCGGTGGTTATTGATGAAAGATCAGCAGCTAGAGGCTAAACGCACATTAACGCGATTGTTTGGTAGCAACAATGCACAACAGCAACTTGATGCTATTCAAGCCGCGTTACCGAAACTGCAACTGAGTAGTTTGTCGCTTGCGCGCAAAATGGGCAGTTTGTTTAGTAAGCGACTTCGTGTTCCTTTGCTGGTAGGCATTGTGCTTGCCGTCGCGCAGCAAGTCACCGGGATCAATGTGGTGTTTTTTTATGCTCCGACCATTTTTGAGCAAAGCGGTATTGGTACTGATGCTGCATTTATGCAAGCGATTTGGATTGGTCTTATCAATGTAGTTTTTACCATCGTTGCGCTACTGACCATAGATAAATTCGGACGGCGGCCATTGTTACTTATTGGATTAACGGGCATTTGCTTTAGTATGGCGCTGTGTAGCTGGGGCTTTAAGCAAGCAACTTATCAGCTAAATACAGCGCATATTGCTGAAATTAAGACAGAAGTAGCCGATTTTCCTGCGCATGCATTAGCGCCAATATTAGGCCAGACTTTCACCTCCGACGTTGCATTTAATGACGCGATAAAGCAGCGTTTAACTGCAGACGAGTATCGGCAATACAAGTCGGTGATTTTCGCACACAGCATTAATATGCCAGCAAAACTGGTTTTGCTTGGGATTTCTCTTTTTGTTGCGTCGTTTGCGATGTCGCTGGGGCCAGTCATGTGGGTAATGTTTTCGGAGATATTTCCAAATGCAATTCGAGCCGTTGCGATTTCCGTTGTCGGTGTGATTAATAATGCCGCCAGCTTTACTGTACAACTAGTGTTTCCGTGGGAGCTTGAATATTTAGGTGCAAGCACCACCTTCTTATTGTACAGCCTGTTTTCATTGCTTTCGTTTGCGCTGGTATTTTTGTTTGTGGAAGAAACCAAAGGTAAGAGCTTGGAGCAGCTAAGCAAAAGTTTGGAAGCGAAACCTAGTTAACCTGAGCTGCGGATAATTAATGCCTTTCTAGCAGCCAGTTTTAGCGCTAACTGCGTTGAATTCACTTCCAATAGCCAGCTATTGGTGCGTAAATTCGCCTTGTTTTCCCTAAAACTCTCTGGCTAGATAAGGAGAAAACTAAGTTGTGCTTTAGCAACAATGAGTTGGAACATTCCTTATCCAAACCTCAGGTTAGTTAGCAAAACCCGCGATAAAATATTTCTCTATGTAATTTTTTTGTAAACGATTATTCATGTTTGGGATTTATTATCTTCCTTGGACTAGTCCAGAAATTCACATTTAAAGGAAAGATAATGAAATTACCCGTGCTTAGCAGTGCATTACTTGCACTTTCATTTACCGCAAGTGCAGATGCACTTGAAAACAAAGTATTGCTCATTGGTATCGATGGCCTGCAATACGAAAAAATAGGTGTAAATAATACACCGAACTTTGATCGCCTATATCTAACTCAAGCTTACACTGGCGGGATCGCAAAAACACAAACACAGCAAAAAACCAAAAGTGGCCCAGGTTGGGCGACAATTTTAACTGGGGTTTGGGTGAATAAGCATCAAGTGCCGAGCAACGACTCAGGCCTAGCAAACAAAGCCTATCCCAGCCTTTATCGTTACATCGCAGAACATGATGCTAACGCCGATATCTCAAGTTTTAGTACTTGGGGACCTATTCATACGCAATTCTTCAGTGACGATGTCGCCTTGATGGACAGAAGATCGGAGGGAGGCGGCGATGATGATAATTTAAATAAAGCGCTGGCTACATTAAATAACGGCTCACCAGATTTTGTCTTTTTACATTTAGATGAACCGGACGCTGTGGGCCACAGCTTATGCTTTGGTTCTGCCTACAATAAATCGGTAGAAGATGCGGACAAGCGACTGGGTAAATTACTCGACGCGGTTGAAGCAAGAGAGCAAAACGGTGAGAACTGGTTGGTGATGGTCACGACCGATCATGGCCGTACACCGGTTGTTGGTTGTCATCATGGTGAGCAAACTGAGCCGGAAAAAACCATCTTTATCGCCACCAACAAAGTGTTGAATAAAGAATTTAGCTCAAAAGATGTTAATCCTGCTAATACCGACTTCTCTGGTTTATATGGCTATCCAGCACAAACAGCGATTGTACCGACCATTTTATCTTACATGGGTATTAAAACAAATGTGCAAGCGGGTTTTGAAAGCACGCCGATGTACGGTGACTTAGGAATTCGTAAACTCAATTATGCCAATAAACTATTTACGTGGCTAAATGGTGCGAATGCGCAAACGCGTGTTTATCGAAATAATCAACTGATTGAAACTTTGCCTGCGGGTGTTGCCCAGTGGCAAGATCCGCAGCCCGTATCTGGCATCAATAACTATAGCTTTGAGCAACAGGGTGTGCATGTTGGTTATCGAGTTACCGAGCTGAAACTCAATGCGGCGCATCAGTGGCATAATACTAAAAGCTACTTTTTCTCTGAAGATGCGCGCTACTGGCGTTACGATACTGTGTTAGATAAAACGGATGATGGTTATCCGGTATCGGTGACTAATGGTAACTGGCCAGGACTTGGCGATTATGCAGAACAAATTCGTGCGAGTTTTTATAAAGACAGTGGTACGGTGTACTATTTCCTATCGGATGGTCAATACCTGAGCTATGACATACAGAGCGATAAGGTACGAGCAGGTTACCCTAAAGCAATTGATAACAATACTTGGCCGGGGCTTGCTGCCTACGCAAATAAAATAACAGCAACCCTTCGTTGGACGTCCGATAAGGTGTATTTCTTCCTAGATGATGGTCAATACTTACGCTATGACTTGGGAGATGACCGAGTGGACAGTGGGTATCCCAAAGCTATCAACGATAATACTTGGCCGGGACTTGGTGCTTACGCGACAAAGATAAGTGCAGCATTAAAGTGGAACGACACGCGTGCTTATTTCTTCTTAACTGATGGTCGCTATCTAAGATATAGCATTACTTTTGACAAAGTGGATGCGGGTTATCCTAAAGCCATTGATAATGGCACTTGGCCCGGGTTGCAGTAAACACTGCAAAAGTAACGGATCTTGAAGGGAGTGAACAACTCCCTTTTTCACCTTGTTTTATACTTCAATGCGCGTTTTTCAGTTATGCTGTGCGCTCCTCTTTTGACAAGGATAAGATTGATGGATTTTAGATCTGATACGGTTACGCAACCGACCCCCACCATGAAACAAAGCATGTTTGACGCGCCGCTTGGTGACGATGTTTATGGTGATGATCCGACAGTGAATGCACTTGAACAGTTTGCCGCTGAGCGTCATGGTTTTGAAGCTGCGCTGTTTACCAGCTCAGGCACGCAAGCAAACCTGCTTGCACTGATGAGCCATTGTGAAAGAGGGGATGAATATCTTTGTGGCCAACAGGCGCATAATTATAAATTTGAGGCGGGTGGAGCGGCTGTGCTTGGCTCTATTCAGCCGCAACCATTGGAAAACGAGGCCGATGGCAGTATTTGCTTAGAAAGAATTAAGCAAGCGATTAAACCTGACGATTTTCATTTTGCGAGAACTAAGCTGCTTAGTTTAGAAAACACCATTGGTGGCAAGGTATTAAGTCTAGAATATATCGCACAAGCCAGAGCACTGTGTGACGAGCGTAGCTTAAAGCTCCATCTTGACGGTGCAAGAGTCTATAACGCTGCAGTCGCCTTAAAGGTTGATATCACAGAAATCGTAAAGCACTTTGATTCATTTACTATTTGCTTATCTAAAGGACTTGGCGCGCCGATTGGCTCTTTATTGCTTGGTGATAAAGCATTGATAGAAAAGGCGAGAAGGCTTAGAAAAATGCTTGGTGGCGGTATGCGTCAGGCGGGCATGCTCGCGGCGGCTGGTCTTTATGCTTTGCAGCATAATGTAGAGCGTCTCGAGGAAGATCATCAAAACGCGCAATATTTAGCTGATAAACTTGAGCAACTGCCTGGGTTTAAGCCATGCAAGCACTTAGTACAGACAAATATTATCTTCGCTGAAGTGGAAGCCGGCATCGATCTTTTTACGATAGCAAAGCAGTTAAAGGCAAAGGGCATTAATATCACTCCAGGATATCAAGGCATGCGATTTGTGACGCATATGGGAGTGAATCGCGCCGATGTGGATGAGCTAATAGCAGAACTCACTAATTTGTTGATGTGATAGGTATTACACTTATTTACATTTGGTGTGTTCTATTTGGGAACGATTGCTGCTAGTTTTGTGCGAAAGTTATATAAGGAAAATTTAATGTTCTCTTCGTTGATAAAGACCACTTTTGGTATTTCTGCTTTGCTAATCAGCATCGCAAGTGTTGCCAATTCGGTCGATTTTTCTGCTGGTACTGGCTATCCATTTTTTGGTCAAATTGAACTGTCACTTCCACAAGCCGATAGTAATAGTCGATGGTATGGGAATTATCTCCTCGGTTTAGATGATGGGTTTTCTGTCGGTTATGAAAAAGCGGTATCTGAAAACAACAAACATGCTTTAGGTGTGGTGCTTGGCGCATTAGGGGCGAGAGATGCAGGTCCAGTATGTAAAGAAGAGGGCACTGTATGTGATATTTTCGAGCCGCTTATCGATCTCTTTGATAGTGAAACGACAAATGGTATCGGTGTAAGTTATAGCTACTATTTTACCAGTATCAATCAACCAGGTTGGCGGGTTAAATTGGTTGCAGGTTATGGTGAAAGTGATAGACATAACGTTGAGCGTGCTGATGGCAGTTTAATTTTTAGCTATCAGTTTTAAGTCATCGCCCTATTACCATTGGTCTCGGTTCTAGGGCGATTTAGTTCTTATAATTTAATCGTTAAAACTTGTATTTTACGTTGGCGCTGATGGTTCTACGCTGTCCGTAAAAACAGTCTCCACGGAACAAGCAGCTGGTAATCACCGTTTTATCGCTGACATTATCGACTTGTAAACTGAATTGATATTGTTCAATGTCATAGCCAATCATCATATCAACAAGCGTAAAGTTGTCGGTCACTAATTGCTGGTGCAGTGTTTGTCCGTTTAGTTCAACTGTACGACTGCCATCATAAGTTTCTCCCACATGTCTGATACCGGCACCAAACTTAAGCCCAGGAAGCCATTCATCTGCGCGGTACGTTGCCCAAATTGAAGCTAAGTGCTTTGGTGTTGCTGAGAGCTGAGTATCATCTGTGATTAACGTGACCAAGTCCTGTGCTACATAGAGTTCTGTGGATGATAGCGGAGAAACGTCTTGCTCTGTTTCCAAGTAAGAGTAAGCGGCATAGATATCAAGGTGCTGCCATTCAAGCTGGGCTTCAAGCTCTAATCCTTTTACTGCAATTTCACCGTCTTGTACTTCAAACTCAGGGGAAACTTTTCGTATTTGATTTTTGTCTTTAATTTCAAATATAGAAGCAGTGATAAGGTGTTCAGTACCCGTTGGCTGATATTTCAAGCCAAGTTCAACTTGCTCGCCCTCAAGCGGTTTATATGCGCCACCTTGTGGTTTTTGTCCAAATACAGCCTTAAATGATTCAGAATAGCTAGCATAGGGTGCTATGCCATTCTCAAATTGGTAAAGCACACCGATCCTACCTGTTGTGGCATTCTGACTATTTTTGATTGCACCTACCGTTTGCACCTGATTTGAAACGTCATCATAGCGAAGTGCCGCATTGAGTACCCAGCTGTTTACTTCCGCAGTAACTTGCGCATAAGCACCAAGCTGCTTGTTGTTTAGCGTATTCTCGGGGTTATCGACAACCGCTGTTGGTAACTCAGTGCTTTGTCCATACACTGGGTTATATAAGTCTAGTGGTGCAGCAACGCCGCGGCCGCGATCAGAATCCGTATCCGCATTTTGGTAGTCAACACCCGAAACCATAGTTAATCTCACCGTATCTAGTTCCAAATATTTATGGAATTGAAGATCCATCGTCACACTACGTGCACTTGAATCGGTGAGGCTGGCGATACGCTTAACAGTGCGTTTGTCGGCTTCAAATTTTGGTGGCCAAGAATAAATGGTACGGTACTCGGATGAACTATCGCTGTAGCGACCGGAGAACTTTATATGTGTGTCTAAATCAAAGCTGTGCTCAACGATAGCGGTGATCGCTTGTTGCTCAGTATCATATTTATCCCAACCTGGCTCGCTGACGAAACGTTCACTGGGAATTTGGCCATATTGTGCAGGTAGAATAGTGCCTTCATGCGGGAAGAATTGCGTTGAAGAGCCTGATTCATTTCTCTGAAGATTGGCAAGCAAGGTAATTTTAGTTTCATCTGAAGCAAGCCAGCTAAAGCTTGGTGCAAGCATCAGGGTGTTGTCATCAACATAATCGGTCTGCGTGCCGCTGTCTCGATACATGGCAACAGCACGTGCCTGATACTCTTGCTGCTCACCAAATGTGGTGTTGTAATCAAGTGCTAGTTGCTTACGGTCGTAGTTGCCCACTTGTGCCCAGATCTCACCTTCAGTGTCTGCTTTTGGCAATTTTGATACTGCGTTGACGATACCACCTGTAGACCCCTGTCCGTAAAGTACTGATGAAGGGCCTTTTAAGATCTCTACGCTTTCAAGCGCATAAGGGTTCGTACGGGTATTGTTGTAATTGCCAAAAAGCTTTTGCAGGCCGTCAACGTAGAGTAAGGGGTCGACGCCACGAATTTTAGACCAATCGCCTCGAGTATCAACACCATATGGCCCATTATAAACACCTGCAACATACCCAATCGCATCTTGCAGTGTTTCTGCGCCTAAATCAGAAATACGTTGCGCTGTTAAGACTGAAACTGAAACAGGCGTTTTGACGATAGGAATTGCTGTTTTTGACGCAGTAGCACTAACGTATGAAATCAGACCTCTTGGGCTAACTTCGATGATTTCAATGTCGTCTTTATCTTGTTTTGTTTGCTCTTGTGCAATTGCGGAGCAAGACAACGCCAATGCAACACTGGCTATAAGGCTTGGATATTTGTATTTAAATGAGCGCATGATTAATCCCTATGATCTAAGTTTGCGCAAATGATATTGTAGATGAGAGTGATTATCAATATTATTGTTCTGTAATTTGCAAATATTACAAAGCTTTATTCTAGACTACGTATTGTTGTGCCTTATATCTGGGCGGTGCTCAGCTGCGCAGCGCTTTGAGCAGTATTTAACGTTTTCCCAATCTCTTTGCCATTTTTTCCGCCAATAAAACGGGCGTTTGCAAATAGGGCATACTTTATAAGGTAGGTTTACTTTCTTATGAGCCATTTGAGGTTTATACCAATTAGTCTTAATACTTGCTCAATTTGAAGGAGCAAATCTGACGCTAACTGCGTTAAAAATTTCTCATTTAGAACAACTAAATAACCTGAGCTGCGGATAATTAATGCCTTTCTAGCAGCCAGTTTTAGCGCTAACTGCGTTGAATTCACTTCCAATAGCCAGCTATTGGTGCGTAAATTCGCCTTGTTTTCCCTAAAACTCTCTGGCTAGACAAGGAAAAAACTAAGTTATTCTTTAGCAACAATGAGTTGGAACATTCCTTATCCAAACCTCAGGTTAAATAGCAAAATTTTCGTCTTGCCTACACGGATGTAGGTACCTTGGCGATAGCAGGACGCGGTAGCGGGGTTATCGACAAGATTTTCTCGCCTCAAAATGATCACTTAAATAAGCGAATTGGTATTCGTCATTTTTAGTATTCATACGGTAGTGATAAAAAGTGAGATCAAAAAAGCCCCATAGCAAGTGCTGTAGGGGCTTTAGAAAGGAAATAGGACAGGTTATGCTGATGGGATGAGTGCATATCCTCCTTTTAAATGTCCGATATTATGAAAGCCAAGTCTCGCCAGTGCTTGTGCGGCAACTTGTGAACGGCTGCCGCTTCGGCACACCAACACCAACTCTTTCGACTTGTCTTGACTATGTTTGCAAATAAAGTCAGTAAGGCGGGTGAGGGGCACATTTTGATCAAATGCTCTGTCGTGGTTTAGGGCATATTCATGCGGTTCACGTATATCAATTAACAGCACACCTTCGTTGTTAGCGATGTGAGCATTGAGCTCTTTTGTGGTGTACTCGTGCAGTTCAAATTGGTTTTTATTGCAAACCGTTGCGCCACACATGATCTCGCTGCCAGCCTCATCAACAATGTTTTTGTCTATTTGTGCCTTTTTCTCGACAAATACATCAACTGCAACGTCATGTTGAAGCACACTGTTTAATAGCAAATTACGATTACACTCTGCCGCTAGGGTAGTTGCAAACTCATTGTTGTAGTCGTGGCTTGGACATAACAAAGTATCGGTTTCGATAAGTTGAGCAAGTAGCTGAATACTGTGTAGCATCGCTTGTGATGAGCTGGTGGAGAAGTTGGTCCTACCAAGTGCTCCCATCAGGATTAGGTCACCACAAAAAACGTATCTAATGGTGTACTCACCTTGCTGTTGCTCCAATAGCATAAAGGTGAGGCTATCTTCCGTATGTCCAGGGGTGGCTAGTTTGGCAAGGCGGTAGTGACCAATAACTAGCGCTTCAAGTGACTGGCCTTTAAATTCAATGTGTGTAGCTTGAGTAGGCCAGCCTAAATGGTCACATGCTTGCTTTGGTAAATTCAGTGCGGTTCGACTCGATTCGTGATCGGCGTGCCCATGAGTATCAAGTGCTGCGAGCAGTGTCAGCTGCTGGCATTCCAGTATCGTATTAAGACGTTCTACCAGCTCAGGAAGTGGATCGATAATAATCGCCGTTTTTGACTGCTTATCTGCAAACAGCCAACAGCATGCACCACCCACTTTAAATTGTACTAGGCCGTCAAGTGCTTCTTTATTGTTAACGCCATTCGCCGCTTGCATGAGACAGCTGTGACCGAGTGCCTGAGCACAATGGAGAATGCGCTCACACGCCGCGTCTATTTCAGTTTGGGTTGTGGCAGGGCCAAAAGACAGTCGAATAGCCGATTCGCTTTGCCATGCAGGGAGTCCCATGGCATCTAGCACAAAACTGCGCGTTACCTTTGAACTGCACGCTGAACCCGAGCTGACACGGATGTTTGCTGCGTCGAACAAATCCATGATTTCTTTTGAGCTAAATCCCGGAATTGCAAAGTTTAGTGTAGTTGGAACGCTATTACTGAATTGATTATTAAATACAATTGTCGGGAACGCATCTTTAAGTGTTTGCGCCAGCTGATTTCGAAAATCGTGTAGTTTATCTACGCTTGCAAATTGGCTGTCATTTTCTTTTAGCAGTTCGTCAAAAATCACATTCAGTGCGGCAAGGCCAGGCAAATTTTCTGTTCCTGAGCGCAAACCGCTCTCTTGACCGCCTCCTGCAATAAATGGCGTAAACGGCGCGGTTTCTCGAATATAAACAAAACCGATGCCTTTTGGTGCATATAGCTTATGGCCGCTAAAAGGTGCGTAGTCAATTGTTGTTCTTGCTAGGTTTAAGCTGCGTTTTCCCAGGGCTTGCACACAGTCAACCATCCAAAAAATATCTGAATTATGCTTTCTTATTACTTCTTCTAATTTGTTCAGGTCTTGATATACACCGGTTTCATTGTTGACAGCCATAGTGCAAATCATTAGCGCATTAGGCACTTCACTGGCGATAAACGCTAAATCCAGATTACCTGCACCATCAACCGGGATGGCTTTGACATCGGCATTAATTTCTAAAATTTGATTCCAATGTTTGAGTGATTCAGGCACTGCTTTGTGTTCAGTAGCCCCGTAAAGTAGCGTATATTTTTTGTTTGGCTGTATCTTCTTTTTTACTTCACAAAGGGCTGATAGTATGCCGGTCTGGATGCCCTCGGTTGCGCCGCTGGTGAAGATCACTCGACCATGACCAGAACCTAAAACAGCACGTGCTTTTTGGCGAGTGTGCTCCATCAGTTGCTTCGCTTGAAGGCCTGTAATATGGCTGCTGCTGGGGTTGCCAAACATGGTTTTCATGGTAACCAATGCTGCGTCTGCTGCTTGCTCTAATACAGGGGTTGTTGCATTAGCATCTAGATATATTTGAGGTAACACCGTTTCTACTGTCATGACTGAGCCTTTAGGTATAAGCAAATTACCGATATAACAAAAAGTAATAAGTAATTATTTATAGTTATAATAAGGGAGATAGGCGTACGTTTCAACTATTGAGGATGTGTTTCTTGCAGACTAGATAGAGTGACGTTTAATGTAAAATTAATTTGAAAAAAATGTGCTCATCATGTTTAATTGCGTTCGCTCAAAGGCAATGCGAGCAAGGTAACTGTAATGGTAAGGAAAGGCTCTTAGAGTAATGGATGAATGATGTTGCAACGAATAACAAAACCGACAATGTGGCCGTTATTTTTTACACTGGGTGTGTACGCTACGTTGATCTGGGTACAAGGCTTTTATCAGGCACTTGGCCAAATTATCAGTGAATCCCATATTGCGCTTACCATGGCGTTGGGATCGTTTGTGGCTGGTGGAACGGCATTAGGTGGTGGCGCCGTTGCGTTCCCTGTGATGACTAAATTATTAGACATAGACCCCGCTACTGCCAAGGTATTTTCTCTCGCGATACAAAGCTTTGGTATGACGGCCGCGACCATTACTATTTTCTGTCGCCGTATTCCGGTATATAAAAACGTTATTTTAATGGCGTTGCCAATGGCTGCGCTTGGTGTAACGCTCAGCCTATTGTATATCGCGCCTCTGGCACCAAGGCTTCTCGTTAAGTCTATTTTTAGTTTTTTGTTGCTCTGCTTTGCACTAACACTGATTTTGAGATGGTGGCGTAAGGCACATCACCAACCAAGCAGTGAGTTTATCCAGCCTAAAATGCTACGCTTTATGGCCGTAGCGTTAATCGGAGGTATCGCGAGTGGATTAGTAGGGTCGGGTGCAGATATTGCACTCTTTGCCTTGTTGGTGATTGCTTATAATGCAGATGTGAAAAAGGCGACTGCAACCTCTGTCGTGGTGATGACGTTTACCTCATTGATCGGAAGTAGCATCAATGCGTGGCACCTCAATACGATCACCAGTGAAATAAACGGCTATTTGCTAGCGGCAATACCGATTGTAGTCGTTGGTGCTCCGTTAGGGGCTTATGTTTGTTCAAAAGTAAAAGTAGGGCACCTGGTCAGTTTTCTTTTAGTCTTGATTGGGCTTGAAGTGAGCTTTACCTGTTATGAGTTATATCCGACGCTGCTAGGATTGTTTTAATCTAATGCGGTTTACAAAATGGGGTAAGCCGCGAAGCGAGGAAATAACGAAGTTAGATTACTCTCGCTAAATAAAAATATCCATCCGTTACACTTTATTATCATCTTTGCGTGTATTGCAAAAAACATTACAAATTTAAAATGTAAATGATAGTTGTTATCATTACTATTGTTTTGCTAAACTTCGCCCCCTCTCTGATAAATTATTTTCTGAAATAGGTATTCGTGGCTATTTCAGAAAGATCCAATTGCGTAGTTTGGAGTTAAAAAATGCAATACTCTCGCTCTTCTGTTCTTTCCGCCTCATGCGTTGCAGTTAAGTTGGCTTTACTTGGTGCAAGCACAACGGCTTTCGCTTCTGAAGACATAGAAAAAATCAGTGTCTATGGCAAACATAATAAAATTATTTTGCAATCTGGAACTGCAACTAAGTCTAATATGGATCTTATGCAGACCCCCGCAGCGGTTGTTGTTGTTGACAAAGAGCTACTAGATTCGCAAAGCGCAGCGACTTTACAAGAAGCACTACGCAACGTAAGTGGTTTATCTCAGGCAGGTAATAACTACGGTATTGGTGATTCGCTAATGGTTCGTGGTCTAGGCGTAAACTATACCTATGATGGTATGTATGGTGGTGCTGACTTAGGGAACAGCTTTAACCCAACACGCTCCTTAACCAACATCGAAAGTATTGAAGTGTTAAAAGGTCCTGCTACTGGCCTTTATGGTATTGGTGCAGCAGGTGGTGTAGTCAACTTAGTCGAGAAAAAGCCTCAATTTGAACAGGCGCTCTCAATTAACGGTAAAGTGGGTGCATGGAATACTTATGGCTTGGGCGTTGATTTTACAGATGCAATTACTGACCAGTTTGCCTACCGTGTTGTTGCAAACCATGAGCGTAGCGACGGCTATCGAGATCTAGAATCTAATAGAGACGAGATCTATGCAAGCTTACGTTTCGACCCAAGCAGCGAGCACTCATTTTTACTTTCAACGGCTTATATTGATGATTCGCAACAAGTAGATTCAATTGGCGATCCTGTACGCATTATTAACTGGGATAGCATTACTGGGCAACCAGGACTGGTTACAGCTGATCGCTTGCCAAATGACCCACAATATGATGCTGAGAAAGGTAAGTGGTTAGGTGTACAACTGAATGATGAACAGCGCGCGCAACTTGCTGAGTCAATCCGTATTGGCGATGGCTTAAAGCCTTTCAATCTTGGCGATGGGAATCTTATTTCTCCTTTATCTCGTCCAAATGAAGGTGAAGAGTTACGGATAAAGCTTCGTCATGATTGGTACTTAAATCGCAGCTCAAAGCTAACCCAGCAGATCTTATGGCGTAGTTACGATTCGGATTTTGTTCGCCAAACAGGTGCTTATAATTATGTTTATTGGGAGCGCAATGGTGTGATCAATGCAAACCCAAGAGCCCCGCTTGTGATTGATGATGTGCTATATCCTTATGCAGCTCGCCGTCAAGAGTATCGCCGTCAAGTTGCCAGCGAAAAAACTTGGCAGTACTTTGCTGATTTACAGTTAACTTGGGATATGGGTTCTTTGAGCGGTGAGCACTTAGTTAGCGTTAACTATGAAAATCGTGATATGCGCTTAAAAAGTTGGTCTGCATATGATGCCGATGGCAAAGGCTCAATTCCATATATCTTAGATATTCGCGAGCCAAACTGGCCGACAGGCGAATTCGAGGATTATAACCCATCGCTACGTAGTAACTACGATAAAACACTTACGGCGTATGGCATTAGTGCACAAGAAGTGGTGTATATCACTGATGCACTAACTGCTCGTGCTGGCCTTGCATATACTAGCGTTGAACAAAAATATCAGCATTTAGGGACTGACCGCTCACCTGAAGAGAGTGAAGAGCTGGACACTGATGATGCTGGTATGACGTATAATATTGGCTTGAATTATCAAGTGACTTCTCAGCTTTCTGCTTTTGTAAATATGGCAAAGGGTCGTACTGCATACAGTGTACTGGGTAGCCTAGAAAATGAAGCTGATGCGAACCGTAAAAACAGACCTGACTCGGAATCTGAAACGTTAGATATTGGTGTGCGTTTTACTGCGTTTGACGAAGATTTATTGGGGTCATTAGTGTGGTTTGAAACTAAACGCACAAACCTAATGTATAACAACCCAGAGTATAACGAGCAGCCTGGTGAAGACTACAATGTGAGTGTTCCACGCTATTTCTTCGATGATGAAGATGAGTCAAAAGGTGTAGAACTTGACTTAAATTTAGCATTGAACGACCAAATCAGTGTGAACATGAACGCAACCTATCAAGATGCTGTTGAGATCCGTTCGAATGAGCGCTCAGGCCAAATGAAAGGAGTGCCGAAAAAGTTTGCCAGTACGTGGGTTAAATATACTCAACCCGTAGATTGGTTTGAGGGGGCGCTAGAGTACAGTCTTGGCATTAACTACGAGAGTGAACGAACAATTAACTCTGTTTCTTTCGGTCTGCCTACGGCAACCATTGATGGCTATACCCGCTGGGATGCTGCAATTAAGTTCGATGCTGAGCAGTTCGATATTCAGCTCAACCTTGAAAACCTAACTGATGAGCGCTATTACAGCAAAGCATTGTTTTTAGGCGGTACGCCTGGCAACGAGCGTAATGCTAAGTTGAGCTTTAACTATAGGTTCTAATTGGTTCACAAAGAAGAAGGAGGGAAGTCCCTCCTTTTTCTTTCTAAGCAGTCGATGCTTAGTCACGTTTAGATCAGTTAACCCCTGAACAGGATAAAAAGTAGTTATTTAATGTAACAAGTGATACGAGTGAGAAGCTCGTGTGGTGGTGTATCTCTGACATCATTTAAGTACTCTTCGATAACAGGCACATCGGCAGGTTCAAACTCACTGTTAGGTAACCATTGTCCAAACAGATACTCGTAAGGCGTTTCAAGAGAAGCATAGTCACCTTGGTAAAGTAAGCTAGCTGTTTTGCCCGGTGGAATGGCGAATTCACAAAACCCCTCTGGGAGAGATGCTGTTGTCTTTGGCACTAAAATTGTTGCTATTGATTTCAGTTTGCTTTCCTCGACGGTTTTTGGGTCGTCAAAATACACACCAAAGAAACGCGTATCTTCACCTAATAAGCCTTGTTGCTGCGCCAGTACGTTTAACTTCTCAAATGCTTGACCGATTTGCATGTAATCGCCATGGTGCTCAAGTCCGATTAACATCATTTGCTCATTACTGCCTATTTCTACATTAAACATATTCGAATCCTCATCTACCTTAATGATATAAAACTCGGCCGCACAGCCTTTTGCCTTAGCCTGTTCATGTTGGCGAAATAGGCTAGGTGGTTGCTTATATCGTTGAGAAAATGCTCGGCTAAACGCTTCAATACTTGCGTAGCCAGTTTGCTCAGCCACCTTTGCAATGGAGTCTTGGGTGCGAATTAACATACCTGCTGCAACATGTAGTCGCATTCTTCTCACGGTTGCATTGATGGTTTCCCCTGCGATTGAGCGATAAACACGGTGAAAGTGATAAGTCGACATATGGCATTGATCAGCAAGCGTGATCACATCAAGTTCGCGATTAATATTGTTATAGATGTAATCAATAACAGTATTTAAGCGAGTAGTGTAATGGCTCAGGGTCGTTGCTTTTCTAGTCATCGTTCACTTCGTTGTTGGTTTATGCGGCCAATTACAACTCCGAAACTTACGTCAGAGCTGATATGGCTTATCATGGCAGAACTCGATTTGATAATGTTTGCTGATTTGTACTTTACGCAACTTATTGGTTTTCCGTAAGTGCTTTTTCCACGGCTTTTAAAATAGATGATTTGGTAGACGGTTTGGTGATGTACCCTGTGAGCCCCAAAGACGCCCACTTTCTGATTATATCTTTGTTTTTATTGCTAGTTAGCGCAATGATAGGAAGCTTTTTGCAATGTGGAATATTGCGAATGTTTTTGGTTGCATTGTAACCATCAAGCTCTGGCATAAATAAATCCATAAACACCATAGAAAACCTGTGCTTTCGCAACTTTTTAATTGCGCTCAACCCACTGGTGACACTTTCTACTTTGTATCCTTCATCACGTAGGATCTTGGCTATCATTTCTCGATAAATTTCGTTGTCTTCCACCACCATTATTTTTACTTCTTCTTGCTTGGTTTCAAGTGCTTGTGGTTCGCTGACATCGACTTCACCCGTATCACCTACTGGCAATACATTTTGCGCTAATTGCGCGCACTTAGAGTTGTCTTTTTCGCTCAGCAATGCAGTAAGCTCAGCGATAGAGAATTGTTTGTCTTTTAATCGCTTCGTTAATTCATGAACACTCTCGGCAAGCTGATGTTCTAATTCATCCAAAAGTGGTGATAAATGTTTTTGTTTTAGTTCATTTAGTAAGTCATCTTGAACTTTATTAATCCCTTTTTCATTGTCGAGATTACGTCTTACCGTTTGTAGCGTCTCATCCGCTTTTTGATGGTACAAGGCTGCATCATCAATCAATTGCTTTAGTTTGTCATCTATGCGACCAAAATGTTCCTCTCTGATTTTGGCAACTTCAGATGTGCCTTCTGTGCGAACTAAGGCATTATGTAGGATCATACGAAATCGGTAGTTCTCATACATAGGTTTGTAGACAAAGTAATCGGTAAAAATACCTTTCATACAACACCGAAAGGCCACGCCTGATTCTTTATTTTCACACAGTAAAATATTCTCATGAGCATAGTTAAGTAAGCCGTGCTTGGCGAGCAAGCTATAGATTTCGACACTTTTCGCGACCGTTTTTCGAGCAATAACGATGACATCTGGTGGAGACTCAGTTAGCACTTCAGCTACTTCTTTATGACTAGTGAGAGTACGGTATTCATTGACTTGAGAAGCGACAATATCGACAACGCCAGTCATTTCAGCTGGATCGTCGCAAATAATAATCACTTTTGGATGTCGTTGTGCGTGTTCAACGTCTTTTTTATGCATAGATTCCCTCTGGCTATGAGAGTACAACAAAGCCCATTAGTTTTAATTATTTACTAGAATGAGACTTTTGCAATGCGGATTCTGAGACAGTTTGCAAAAACTCCGATGGCGTACAAGGTGGGTAGTAATAGTAGCCTTGAACCGATTCTACTTCGTAGCTCTGTACAACGACAAGGTCCTCAACCTCTTCGACACCCTCAGCGACGACTTCTAGTCCAAGTTGGTGAGCCATCTCACAGGTGCTCGCGATAATGACGCGTTTGTTGGGTTGCGTTGAACAGCCATCAACGAAGCATCTATCGATTTTGAGTTCATCAAACGGCAGCTCGTTAAGTTGCTTAATAGAAGAATATCCAGTACCAAAGTCGTCAATAGACAGCTTAAAGCCTTTAAGTTTTAAACGCAGCAACACATCAAGCGCGCGCTTGATGTTATCTAACAAGTGACTTTCAGTTAACTCTAAAGTGATTTGAGAGGTGGGTGTGCAATACTCTTCGCAAATGGACTCGAGTTTTTCTGGGAGTTTTATATCTTCAAGCTCTTTAACGCTCAAATTAATACTGAATTGAAGCGATTTAAGAATATCTCGATTATAGCTAAGCAAGGACAAAGTCTGTTTTAATAAACTATATGAAAGCAAATGAATAAGATTATGCTCTTCCATTGTCGCGATAAACTGTGAAGGTGGCACAGTGCCATCGGTATTATGATGCCATCTCGCAAGTACTTCTGCGCCAATAATTGCACCGGATGGACTTGCGACTTTTGGTTGGAAATAAGCACAAAACTCTTCTCGCAATAACCCCTCATAGATCTCATCTTTACTATAGTTTTGTAGTGCGTGTTGGGACTTGGTGGATGTATTTTGAGACAGGAGCTGACTGTAAAGTTCTTTAAGTTTGGTTGCAGAGAGTGGCTTTTCTAAACTAGATATAATGGTGAGGCCATGAAGCTCAGCCAGCGCAGCGGTATTTTTGATAAATAGGCCTTTTTCGCCACTTAGTAATGCGATAGGTGCTTGGATGCTTAGTTCGGCAAATTTCCGCAATATCTCTACACCATCCATTTGCGGCATGTTGATATCAAGCAAAATAAGGGAAGCTTGATGGAGCTCTTGACTTTCTAATGCAGATAGGCCGCTATTAAACCCTTTAAAAGTGCATGGTGTCTGGTTAGAAATCAACAATTGCAATTGCGTAAGAATAAGCTCGCTATCATCAATCGCAATAATAAGGTGCTTTTCATTTATCATACATACTAGACCTGAATTTTTAGCACGTGTTAAGTTAGATCTTCCACATTAAGTATAGAAGCGATTTCAGCTTGTGCATTATCAAAAAGCATCAAACATTGATTCAATAAATTTTCAATTTTTATCTGCTTACCCTCACTTGCAGCATGCTCAAGTTCTGCCATTTTTTCAGAGAGTTGTGTTGCGCCGACTGCTTTTGCCGAGGTTTTCCCTTGATGTGCAATATTCTTGACACTTTCAGGATGTTCTAGGTCTACCCCTTGTAACAGTTTTTTTGTGTCGTCAACAAAGCTTCTTAAGAAAATACTCTGTAGCTCTTTATCTGTACCTACATATTCACTGAGTATCACCAAATCGATATGTCTGGTTGGCGCATCTAGTTCCTCCATCAGTGAGGGAGTATTCTCCGCTTCTTGGCTGTTTGTTGGAATGTTGCTTGAAAACCATTTTTTTAGCTTTTTGTTTAATTTTTGCAAGACAATGGGCTTTGCAATGTAATCGTCCATCCCGGCGTTAAAGCAAATATCTTTCTCACCGTCTAACGCATTAGCCGTTGCTGCAATGATAGGAATGTGCTCTAGATTGCGTTCACGTTCATGCTCGCGACGCTGTTTCGTGAATTCATAGCCATCCATCACTGGCATATGGCAATCCGAAATAATAAGTGAAAAGTGATACTGTTCGAGTAGTTGCAAGGCAACTTTACCATTGTCGGCGATAATGCATTGATAGCCTAGCAGTGCCAGCTGTCTTTTGAATAAATCCTGATTATAAACATTGTCCTCAACGACTAAGATTAGTTTGTTAAGTGCTTGGGCATCACTAATTGTAGGCAATGTCTTAAATTTAGTATCGCTGTCGTCATTTGTTGATTCACTGTCGATTAGCCCTTCTAAGGTAGCGATGTGTGAAACGACTTTATAAGCGTAATAAGGATATAGCGCGAGGTTTGAGACGTTGATATTATTTGCATGCGGAAGCTTATCCTGATTATTGTCTAGCAAAATATACTTGCACTCGCTTTCCGCGATGAAAACTTCTTTTCCTTCTGTAGTGAGTTGTTGGAAGGCCTCTGCAGTGATAACGAGATAATCAAATTGTTGACTATCAATTAGTTGCGCATTAAACAGTTCTCGAGGGAATATTTCACATTGGGCTTCATAGATGCGAAGTTGATTTTGCAGGTCTTTTTCAAATTTGTCCTCGTCGCCCACTACGGCAATTTTTAGTCTGTCTAAGGTTAAGCTAATAGCGCTGGTTTGTTTTGGCACTTCACAGTATGGCAGAGTAACAATAAAGTTGCTGCCAAAACCCTCTAGGCTTCTACAGTCAATTTCCCCCTCCATCATGGCAACAAGTTTGTGGGTAATGGAAAGGCCCAGTCCGGTACCGCCATATTGGCGTTGAATACTGCTATCTGCTTGAACAAATGGCTTAAAAAGGTTTTCTACTTGTTCTTCGGACATACCTTTACCATTGTCTTTCACGCTAATTTCCATATAACCATCATCGGGAGAGCGCCCAATAGTCACTTCTACAAAACCGGAGGCTGTGGCGGTAGTTTTGGTGAATTTTAACGCGTTACCGATTAGATTTAATAAAATTTGGCGCAGTCTAACCGGATCCCCTAATTGCCAATTCGGTAACTGTGGCGAAAGATAAAAGGCAAGCTTGAGCTTTTTAGAGTCCGCTTGATATGCAAGTAGCTCCGCGAGTTCTTTAATAATTTCTTGCCAGCTAAATGGTGTGGATTCAAGTTGCATTTTTCCAGCTTCGATTTTTGAAAAGTCTAATATGTCGTTAATTATTCGAAGTAGCACCAATGCTGAACTTTTTGCGACTTTGGTGAGGTGAGATTGCTCATGATCAAGGTTAGATTGGGCAAGAATATCCAGCATGCCTACCACGCCGTTCATCGGCGTTCTTATCTCGTGGCTCATTGTTGCTAGGAAACGAGACTTTGCTTCACTTGCTTGCTCTGCTTTTATGCGAGCTTGCTCAAGCTCTGCAGAAAAGTTGATACTTTTAGTGATATCATTCTGGTAGATGAGAGTGTATTTCCCTGAATCTGTGGTGATGTTTTTCACTAACACGTTGAACCAGTGCAGGATATCTTCACTGACATACTGGCACGTCGTTAGTGCTTGATATTGTTCTTTGTCTTTTGCCTCTTCTAACATGGACAGTAATTCGCTATTGTCTGTCATTGGAAGCTGGGTAATAAATGCTATAACGTCAGAGCCTTTGTTGAGAGAGCTTCCCATGAATTGGTATTCGTTGTGATCAGTTCTTTTGATGTGTTCGTTAAACTGATTCAGCATAGCTATATGCTGGTCTTCATCAATTAGCAGGATAAATGCTGGAAATGAATCAATGGCTTCTTGAAGCAGCTTTTCTGTCGACTTTTGGACTTTAAGTAAATGCTGCGCTGACATTCTTTCCACATCAGCTTCATGCATTTTTTCTAGGGCCTCTTTTCTCGCAGCGACGAGTTCCTTTTGTATTCTCTTTTGGCGATTGCTTTCATTAACTTGATTCGTTACATCTTTTACAACCCCGACAACAAATTGCGAATTTTCACTTGAGTAGTATTTTAAATTGAGAATGACATTTAGATATCTAGTTGAAGACTCGTCTCTTATTGTCAATTGAAGTTCACTAGATTGATCGTGAGTTAAGGAACGTAAGTTTGATTGCAACTTCTTCCTATTGTCACTATCGAGCAATTTTATAATTGGTTTTAAATTATGGTACTCAAGTTCGGGAGTTAAGTTAAACAGCGTCCTAAAGCCTTCAGAGGTATGTGCTAGTTGTTGCCCAACAGCCACCTCAAAACTGCCGATGGCGGCAAGCTTTTCAGATGAATTCAATAAAGTTTGGCGCTTTTGGATAGCGTCTTTTGCAGCTTGCTTGTCTAATTTTGCTTTTTGTTGGGCGCGATAGCTAATTGCTAAACCAAATAAGCAAAATGCAACTAATGACAATACCTGCCAGATAAACTTAATTTCTATAGTGTAGAAGAGATCTTGATTAAATGCTTCACGTGAATAGGCATAGGTACCCACTTGAAGCTCCTGATCCCAGATTTTTGCACTTAGAAAGTCGGTTTGGTCAAGATTATTAGTAAGCAGTAATTGGCTTAATGGAGTATGTGTGCCGCTAATTTTAATCGCTTCGACTTCCTGCTTAGTGTAGTAACCTGATGCGTTTTCTAGGCGAGTATCAAGGCTGAGTTCTAGGCTGCCAAGTAACACATCTAGTTGAGCTTCGTACCAATACAGTGTTTGCGTCAGCCCCTTATCGGATAGCCCAAGACCCGTCATAATCAATATACGGTGACCATCATTACCCCTTATGATTTGTGTAACTACCCCTCCACGGTGCAAACTTTCTTGATATTGAGAATAAAACGACGCGATCTGGCTTTTGTCTATATACGGAGTGTTATTAAGCTTATTAACGTCTAGCGTTTGCAACTGAGATGGTTTAGTGAGATTGGCATTGGTACCAATACTGGCATATCTAAGGCTTTCTATATGTGGCTTATACCATAGCGTTTTAAGGTGGTTGATACGCTCTAATGAGTGGTTGTTTAGCTGCCTAAGAGTTTGCACTTCAGAGAGGTACAATAGCTGCTTTTGGCTTGCAAAATGTTCCACAAATAGCACGGCAAGTACTGACGAAAATATTACAATGAGCTGTGCAGTTTGTGTTCTAAGCGGTGCCGTTTTATATATTTTTAATTCGGTAAACGCTTTAATCAATAGGCAAATTAAAATGATATAAAGCAGTGCAATAGTTAAAGAGATAATGAGTGAGGTTTGAGCTCGCTCTTGTGACTTTTGTATAGATGCAGCAGCTGAGTCCTTCATATATTTAAGTAAATTCAAGCTACCACTAGCGAGCAGGTTCAAATAGGCAGTACTGTTATCCCACCACACATAGTGTGGTAAGTTGGCTTCAGCTCCACGGCTAAAGCGGTTTAGGGCTGAGGTGACATAGTCATACTCTCTAGACGCCGTAGCAGCATTGTATAGCTGTACGGTATTTTGATTATCTTTGAGGCTGTCCATCAGTGTGACATGAGTGGCGTAGTATTGTAGCGCGCTTCTCATTGCACTTAATCTAGTGGCCTCTTCATCTGCCGTTAGGTATCGGCTGATCTTAGCTCTGAGTCTGCCCCCTAACTCTATCGCTCTGATAAGTGTGTGAATATTCTGATACTGTGTTTTGTCCTCGTTGCTACCAAAGTTATGGATGAAGGACTGCTCAGTTTGTATGTTTCGGACTGTATCGATTAAGTGATTTATCAAAATTGTGTAGCGAAGAAATAGTTGCTCGTGATTGATATTTGCTTGTCTATTGAGCTTTCTCAGTGTTTGTATATCGTCTTTTATGGTCAATTGAAACTGATCGAAGTTATTAATGCTCGTGAGTTTTTCAGCTGTGAGTCTTATTATTTTTTCGTCCGTTTCCTGATAATATGCAAGTAGCCGCGCGTCGTGTTCTTCCTCGGACTTAAATCCCGTGGACATGCCGCGTTCACGTTGCAGACTAAAGATCACTTCAATCGCTTTATCTAGGGCGGAAAGGTTGTTGTAGTATAAAGTCAGACTCTGGTGAACCACACGATTTTTATTAAACTCGTTGATTTCGAGGTAAAAACCACTCAAGCAGACTAGGGAAAAAAGGGTTAGGGAGATTATTTTAAAATACTTGCTCACATTTGCCACCTGCGTTATCTCACAAAACAAACTATAGTAGAAATATAAACACTGTCTAATTAAGTAGATTATGAAAATCCCTGAGTTACCTAAAAACGAACCCGCTAGGTTACATGCGCTTAGGGAGCTTGCGATACTCGATACAAAACCAACACTTGAATTGGACCGAATTACTCAATTTACTGCCCATGTTTTTGATGCTCCAATTGCGTTGGTAAGTCTTGTTGACAAGGACAGGCAATGGTTTAAATCCCGCTTTGGATTAGATGCTGAGCAAACGTCTCGTGACGTTTCATTTTGCGGCCATGCAATATTAGAAGACACGGTATTCGTAGTTTCCGATACGCTCGAAGATCCTCGCTTTATGGACAACCCTTTGGTGTTAAATGCCCCTCATATTCGATTTTATGCGGGTGCGCCTATCATATTGTCTAGCGGTTTTCGCGTTGGAACTGTGTGTGTTATCGACCTAGAGCCCCGAGAGTTGAGTGAAGCTGACTGTGAAATACTAAGGCAAATCGCAAACGACGTTGTGACTCAACTGGAGAAAATCTAATTGTACTTTGCCACAAGTAAAAGCGATAAGCGCTAAAATTCCATCAAGTCGGCCGTTACAGCCGCAAATGTTAGTGCATTTAACTCGTGGAAACGTTACAATTGAGACTGTATATCATTGCCATTTAGGGCAATGTTTAAACGATAACTAACCTGAGGTTTGGATAAGGAACGAGGTAACTCATTGTTTCTAAAGTAACATTAAATTACTTCTTTATCTAGCCAGAGAGTTTTGGTGATAACTAGGCGAATTTGCGCACCAATAGCGGGCTATTGGAAGTGAATTCAACGCAGTTAGCGCTAAAACTGGCTGCTAGAAATGCATTAATTATCCTAAGCTCAGGTTAACTACGTATATTTCTAGATTTATTTCTGTATTTTTGAATCACAGCTTTTTCCTACACGGTATAAAAAGATAAGGTGAGGTGCATTTAGTCAAGTGGCTCCATCTTATGCTGTGGTTGTACGTAGCATCTTATATTAAATTAGGTACACGACTCATTTCATGACAGATATCACTACGCACCAAGCTTCTCGCCGAAGACTACTGATTGCGCTTGCAATCACTTGCTCTTTTATGATCATTCAAGTTATTGGTGCTTATTACGCTAATTCTCTCGCAGTATTGGCTGATGCTGGACACTTGTTTGTTCACAATAGTTCTTTGTTTATCGCGTTGATAGCGTCAAGTGTGGCTGTTTATCTTGCTAAAACATATAACGATGGTTACAAGCGGGCTGAATATACTGGCGGGCTTATCAATGGCATCCTCTACCTTTCAATTGCGGTAATTATTTTACTCGAAGGGAGTGAGCGGTTGTCTCATCATGCGGGCGGTCATGACCTAGAGGTGAACAGCTATTTAATGTCTATGATTGCTGCAATTGGGTTTTTGTTTCACGGCGCTTCCGCTTGGGTGTTGTACAAAGGCCGTAAAGACAGTATTAACGTCTATGCTGTTTTCTTGCACTCATTTTTTGATTTACTTTCCACCATATCGACATTTATCGCAGGTGTGATCATACACCTCACAGGCTGGGAGGTGGTTGATATTCTCTCAAGCATGCTGATTTCCGTCTTTGTATTGTTTACAGGTATTAGGGTGATAGTTGCTTGTCTTAAAGGGCTTGCTACACCTCCAGAAGTTTTGCCTACGGTTCAAGAAGTTGAGAGAACGATTGTGTCTACCGAGCATGTTGAAAGCGCCCATAATATTACGGTTAGCAAAATTGATGGGGCGGTTGTCGTTGGTGCACATGTGGTATTAAAGCATCACTGTACTATTGAATCTCATGATTCAGCGTGTCGTGTAGAAGTGGAAGAAGCGTTGAAAAAGTCCTTTAATGTACTGAGTAGTGTGCTACAAATAGAGAGCCATGATTGCCCTCATCATTAGGGTAAACATATCCTAATGTGTGATATATTTTTTAGTTATTTGTTACACTACCTTGGCAGGTTTTAAAATATTTTTTATTGTTATACATAGGCAGTATCACAAACCGGTGGTGTAACATTTGAATCAAAAGCAAGCGCTCATCATAACTTTAGTCTTAGGTGTATTAGGCGGGCTGGCCAATCTGTTGCCAATTTGGTTTTTGGATAGCTCTGAGTTTCTTTTTGGCCAGCTGTTTGTACTATTTATCCTGCTACTATGCGGATGGCGCTATGCCATTATTGCTGTGATTATTGGTGCCGGCTTTATTTGGTATCGATGGGAGCATGCTTGGCCCTCTGTGGTTTTTTTCTTCGAAGTGTTGTGGCTTCACTTTGTTTGTGTCCGTTTCGCCAAGCCATTTTTTGTTCGGGGTATCGTTTATTGGATTTTGTTGGGTTTGCCTGCATTATTTATTTTTGGCTATTTTGCCCTCGAATTACCGTTACTCGTTATATTCACTGCACTGGCTAAGTACCTAATCAATGCAGGGATTTGTCTCGCTGTGGTCGACTTGCTGAGCTTTTTCTTTACTCGCAGCAAGTGGCAAGGGATGCCGCTCAATCAAATTCTTAATTCTACCGTCAACCTTGTTATCGTTTTGGTTGTATTGATGACAACCGTTGTATTGACAAACAATTACTACAAAAGAATTGAAGCTGAGATAAAAACACAGCTTGAAGAAGCCTCTGGTTCTATTGTCGCTCAAATTGATGACTACCTTGATGCATATCGTCGCGCGATGGTGATATCCGCAACAGATGTATCCTTAGGGATTGATGCCGACTATGTTATCGAGCGTTTGCTAAAAACTCATGCGAATTTTAGAACCGCGATTGTCGCGGACAAAGATGCTAATGTCACTCACCTTTATCCGCAGCATTTTGCTGATACGATGAAGGGAACAAATGCCAATGTATCTGATAGAGATTATTTTATTAAAGCATCTGAATACCCAGAAGGATTTGTTTCAGGCATATTTCAAGGACGTGGTTTTGATGAAGCACCTATCGTAGCAATTTCAGCACCAATCTTTATCGCTGAAGAGTTTAAGGGGATTGTGGAAGGGTCTTTAATATTTGGCTCGTTTGAACGCTTTATTCCAAAAATTCTTGCTGAAGATGCTAATTTGATTGTGTTGGATAAACACAAAAGGGTCGTTTATAGCTCGTTAAAGACCGAATTTAAAACCCTAGATATGCCAAGTGATGTGGTGTTGCAAGCCTTATTTGATAAGGAATCCTCAACTTTTGAAGATTCTACCGAGCAAATCTTATTTAAACAGGCTGCGGTATCTAAACAATATGAATGGTCAGTTATCACTATGCTCGACCGTAAATATCTTAACTTAGTTGCTGCTGAGGCTTGGTCAGATGCATTGGGACTTGCGCTTGCGATTATTATATTGAGCTCTATTTTTGTCCGTCAGCTCACGCGATTGTTGGTGCGTCCAATTGTGGCGCTCAGTCATGATATTCGTGCTTACGAACCTTCAACTTTAATCGAAAATTCGGCTAATGCAGACAGCAGCTTTCTAGAAATAATTGAGTTGCAGCAACAGTTCAATCAGTTGGCGTTTAAGCTAACACTGAGTTTTACAAAACAAAACCAAGCAAGCTTGGAAAACGAAAGACTTAACCGCAAGCTTACCGACTTCAATCGTGAGTTAGAGCAGCAAGTCGCTGAGAAAACGGAAGAGCTAACCAAAGCCGTTGAAGCCGCTAATGCCGCCAACCATTCCAAGAGCCGGTTCCTCGCCAATATGAGCCATGAAATTAGAACGCCGTTAAATGGAATTATCGGTATGTCGGATAGCTTGATCAGAGAGCAAAGCCTTAGCAATGAGATGGCAGACCAAATAACAATTATACGGCAATCGGCAAAGAATCTAATGCTTATCCTCAATGATATTTTGGATTATTCTAAAATTGAGGCGGGGGCTTTAAAAATAGAACGTCGAGTTGTGAATTTGCAAGAAATGCTCGACAGTTTGGTCAGCATTTTTAAAATTTCCAATGTCAGATATGGCGTTGAGTTTAAGTACGAAAAGGGTAGTGAACTACCTACATACCTTGAATTAGATGAACTACGCGTATCACAAGTGGTAAATAATTTACTCAGCAATGCTGGAAAGTTTACCAACAAAGGCCAGATCACATTCTCCGTCCATTATGACAGTGGGATATTAAAGTTTACCGTTGCTGACACTGGGATCGGCATTTCAAAAGCACAACAGGAAACGTTATTTCATGAGTTTACTCAAGCAGATCTTTCAACCACAAGAAAGTTTGGTGGTACCGGACTTGGCTTAGCGATTTCTAAAAAACTAGTTGAAGCGATGCATGGTGAAATAAGGATTCACAGTGAGCTTGGGCTTGGTAGTCAATTCTATGTAGATATTCCGGCCTCAAAAGGGCAGGGGGTCAAGAGAGAGCAACAAGAAGTTGGGGCACCTGATTTCAACGGCCTTGATATTCTATTGGTAGAAGACAATAAAATTAACCAAGTGGTTGTTGGTAAGTTGCTCGAGAAAACCCATTGCTTGTTAGACAAAGTGGATGACGGAGTCGAAGCCTTAGTAGCGATGAAGGCGAAGAACTATGCCTTGGTTTTAATGGATTGCCAAATGCCGAATATGGATGGTTTTGCTTGTACCAAAGCAATCAGAAACGAGCCAAATATATACGGCAATCCACATATTATTGCGATAACAGCCAACGCCTATGAGGAAGATAAACAAAAATGTATCCAGGCGGGCATGGATGATTTTATTGCAAAACCCATTGATATTAATGAACTCTATCAAAAGCTTAGTGAATGGCAGCGCTCAGAACTGCCTGATAATGAAACGCTAGATAAGGGCTAATGCTTGTTAGCCCGCAGTCACTACATTAAAGTATTGAGCCCGAGATCAAGCTCTTGAGCGTTCATGCTGTTCGTAAAATGCCAGTAAATCGTCAATCGCCATAGGCTTTGCGAAGTGATAGCCTTGCATATATTCACAGCCTACGTCTCTTAGGTAATTAAGCTGAGATTCTGTCTCTACACCTTCTGCAATACACTTCATGTTTAAGCTTTGTGCCAGTAAATAAATGGTTCTAATGATAGATTTATTCGCGGGTTTTGCGCTCATGTTACGTACAAATCCTTGATCAATTTTTATGATATCAAGAGGGAACTCATTCAGGTACGTAAGTGACGAAAAGCCGGTGCCGAAGTCATCGAGTAGTAATACAAAGTCAGCCCGTTTCATTTCGTTGATAGTTGCCCGAGCCTTAACCATATCAGACATAAAGATTGACTCGGTGATTTCAAGTCTTAAACACCGGTTAGTGAGACCATGCGCTTTTAAAATCTCAGTGAATTGGTGGGCAATGTCTGAGCGTAAAATATGAACTGCGCTTAAATTAAGAGATAAATAAAAGTCGGGTTCTTGTGTAAACAATGGACGCAATTCTATCAAGGCTCTGATAAGCGCTTGTTCAGTCAAGGTTTCAATCAAACCGCTTTCTTCTGCGATTGGAATAAAATCGCATGGAGGAATTAGCATGTCATTATTGCGCCAGCGCATAAGTAATTCTACGCCTGCAAGCTGACCTGTAGTGGTATTGATGATCGGCTGATAGTGATTGAAAAACTCACCGTCTTTAACCGCCGTTTTCATTGCGGTTTCTAACCGAAGCTTTTTACTGATCTCTTCATTCATTGACTCAGTAAAGAACTTGAATGCATTTCTTCCCGACTGCTTTGCATGGATCATGGCGATATCCGCGTTACGGATCAAGGATTCTGAGTCCGGTGCATCGAATGGATAAACCGCAACACCAATACTGGCAGATACACTCATGGTGATCCCATCAATTTCAATACGTTCGGGTATGTGCTTCACTAAGCGGGTAACTACTTCACTCACATATTCGATACTAGGGAAGGACTTAATTAGCACGAGAAACTCATCGCCGCTCTGTCTTGCTAAGATACAGTTATTATTTATTTGCTCTTTGATCCGTTTGGTTATCGCGACCAGTAATTTATCGCCGATATGGTGTCCGTAGGCATCATTGATTGGTTTAAATTTATCTAAATCAATAAAGAGTAGGGCGCAGCTTTGCTGTGTGTTGTTTGCGTTAAACAGTGCAAATTCAATATGCTGTAGCATCAAGCTGCGATTTGGTAGCTCCGTCAAAGCGTCGAAATTGGCGAGATATCTAAGTTCATTCTCGGCTTTCTTTTGCTCTGTCAGATCGGTAACAACGACCACGAAGTATTGGAGGTTCACATTGTCCTTGGAAACCGCGCTAATACTAAGTTGAACCGGGTGCACTTTATCCCAGCCGTCTGTAACTTGAACTTCCTGTCTTAGATATTGATTCGGTCCAAGAGATTTTAAATTTGCAATTAAACCGTGGAACTTCTTTTGCCCGATAGCATTAACAAAACGCTCGGTCGTTAAGTCGTTTAACGCTTCGTTTTCCTGCAGTTGAAACGCTCTACAGAAGCTACTATTGACTGAAATGGGTTGTAAATTAGGGTCTAAAATCAAAATCCAATCGTTCACTTGGCTGAAGGCCTCGCCCAGCATATTTGCGCGCATCTGGTTCGCTTTTTGAGTGGTTACATTGGTATAAATGCCGTGCAGTTCAGTGGCTTTACCTTGTGAGTCAAATTCTGCAACTTGGCCAAAGTCATGAAACCAATGCCAATTATTGTCTGCGCAGCGCAGTCGATAAGATAGAGAGAGCTGTTCTTTAGTGGGGTTGGAAATAAATTTCTTCCAAGCACGTTCGACGAGTTCTCTATCATCTGGATGAATGGCGTTATAGTGCTCTTGCAGCGTCATCGTATCGCTCTCAAAGCCCAGCGCTTCGGCCCGCTGTTGTGTGATCTGGCGTGCAGCGAGATCCGCCGACCAAACACCGCTTTTAGTTGATTTCAACGCCAGTTTTGTCTGTCTTCCCGCATGCGTTACGGCTCTAAGTGCCGTTTCAAGCTGACGTTGTTTTTGTTTGTGCTTAATAATGATGAGCAATATCAGCGCGAATGCACTTAGACTGTATAAGCTTAATGCAAAAGGCGAGCGCCAAGGAGAGTGGGCAACATTAAAGCGCAAGTTGAGTGCGTTGCTAAGGTCTTCACTGTCAAGTGAACGCGGTGCAATGATTAACTGATAATCACCAGGGAGTAATTGATTTAGAAATACTTTATTTCGTTTTAAGCTTGAAAACGTCAGTGCACTTGGGCCATGCAAAGAAGCTTGGTATTGAATGTGATGATCGGCATTGAAGTCAAAGTCAGAAAACTGTAGTTCTATGCCCATGTCGTCAAACTTAAAATCAAGTGCTTGCAAAATTGCGTCAGGGGCTAAGTAGGTTTGATCTCTGCTTAAGATATCCATTTGGGTGATCAGTAGTGGGCGGCGCTTAACAGCACTATCTGAAAACTGTTCCGGATCGAAAGTGATAGAGCCGTTTACTGTGCCGAACATCAGCTTGCCAGATTCAAGTGCTGCTGCAGCGCCGCCGTTAAACTCAAGCGTCGGCAGACCTTGATTCGTTCCGAAGGTTTCCAAGACTTTATTTATTGGGTCAAATTTAAACATGCCGCGTTGACTGCTGGCCCAAATCATTCCATCTCTATCTAACAGGAGATTGTAGATAGCATTACTCATCAAACCTTGTTCAGTCGTTAGCTTGTATTCTTCGGCGTAAGTATCTTTATTGATCCCGACAAGACCTTCGGTTGAGGTTGCCAACCATAGCGTTCCAGCTCTATCTACTACCCAACTATTAACGGCTGAGACCAAGTGTTTATCCGATTTGTTGTAAATCGTTGTTAGGGTATCTGTTGACTCATTATATTTGACCAAACTGATGTCCGTACTTATCCAATATTCATCATCGGTCGCACCCAAAGGCGGCAGGATCAAAAAGCTTTGTGCCGCTGCCAGCTGTTTTGATAATCCCTCTAATGCGCGTACCGTATTGGTGGCTGCATCATATTCGTAAAATCCATTGCTATTGATAAATGGAAACTTGCTTTCTGAGTACTTAGCGATACCCCAACTATATGGCTCAAGTTTGTCACCACTTTCAAGCGTAATTGGGCTTAGCTGTTTGGTGTCGATGTTAAGTAGCGCGGTCTCTTGAGTTGTTTGGATTAGAAAGGTATTTTCGTCGAAATGTGAAGAATTAAAAATAGAGAATACGGCATCTGCTCCGTATAGTGCTTTTGCATCTCTATTTTGCAAATAGCTAGATTTCAATTGGCGGGTGCTTAAATCAAACTCGTTAATGCCGTTATCTGTACCAAGGAGCACCGTATTTTTGCTGGTAGGATGAATTGACCAGATATTGTTATTGGCAAATCTGTCTTGAGTACTGATGAATGTGGTAAAACGTAGGGAGCTGGAAGGCCATAAATATGCGCCATCATTATATGTACCCATCCATAGGTTGTTGTTTCTATCTGCGTAAAGCTTAGTGATACTGGGATTAGTGAGGCGATATTGTCCCTCGGTTAAGGATAGGACTTTTGAGCTGGTTTTTTTTCTTCTATCAATAAGAAACAATCCATGCTCCGTAGCAATAAACTCGCCATAGGGAGTGATTTGGTGTCCCCAAATATTTTTCTCAGGAACAAGCTCATAGCTTTTTGAAGCAACCAGTGTTTGGTTACTGACTGGGATGACATATAAACCTTCTACAGTACCAACAAGGAGTCCCAACGATGGGTCGCGTTTGAGTAATTTAACATCATGACTGAGTTCTGATTTTGAATCAGTGTAACTTATTTGCTCTACGTTACCGGTTGCAAGAGAATAAGTGAACAGGCCTTCTGTTGTACCAATAATCACAAAGTTACCGATAATGTTTATGGCGCGAATGTAACTACTTGGTTTGAAGTGAGTGAGTAATTCAGATTTTAACGTATTGCTGTCTAATGTGTAGAGGTCGCTTTCAATGGAAAAGATGATATTTTCTCGATGACCAACAGCTGTGGCGATGGGTTTTGGAACTGCGTTATTGTCTTGGCGTTTACCGTCGTAGATTTGTTGAATTGTGTAGTCATCTACATTTAGTAAAAACGCGCCGCTGGCACCTGTAGAGATCAAAAGCTCATCATTCGATATATTGAATAACCCAACTATTTCTTGTTCATCAAGACCCTTAGAAGCGGCAATATTAATGAGTTGATTGCCGTCATAACGGTTTAACCCTTGCAGAGTACCTATCCAAATGAAGCCATGTTTGTCTTGTGTTATGGCAGTGATTGCAGATTGGCTTAAGCCTTCTTCGACAGAGAATCGAGAAGTATATTGGCCGAAGTTATGGGCGTGACTAGGCGCGACTATGCAACACAAAGAAAATAATATAAAAAAACACAATAGCGCTTGCTTCATTAAAAGACCTTTCTCTATCCAATCTCATTTAGTCCTTTAACAACATGTTACCAAATCAAACTAAGCTGATCCGCGCTAATAAAACTGTTAGCGGTGACGCGCAGTCTAGCGGAAATACTAGATTGAAATCAACTTAAACCTTGGTTTTTATGTAATACATTTAACAATTTATACATGTTTAAGGTTTGTCATTTGTAGCAAATAAAACAATCTACTTGGATGCAAGAGCACCCTTACTCTTATGTGTAAAGTAACGCTTATCAAGTTAATTTAAGCGTAGCAGTTTTATTGGATTTTTCTTAATTTTATAGAAATAACCATCGGCTAGAGAAAGGTGTTTTGCTGAGCATGAATCACTAAGTCTTTGCAGCAGCTTACAAAGAAAAATAATTCGCATTTATAGCTAAGGTATGTGTTGATAATTGTTATCGTTTAGATTAAACTTGTTTGCAGTTAATGAGTTTGAGATTGGTTTTCATTTATGTACGTATGCATTTGTCATGGTGTTACAGATAAAAAGATTGCAGAGACGATAGACAATGGTGCTCGTTCGATGCGTGATCTTAGCCAGACATTATCTGTTGGTAAGCAGTGTGGAAAATGCTGTAACTGTGCGAAGAAAATTTTAAATGAAAAGCTGATTGCTATTGTTGATGTCACGGATCAGGTTGCGTAACAACACATTATCACGCAACCTCAATTCAATACTTATAGTTGAGACTGTAAGTAGTTTTCTATTCCCATCACCTTAATTAGGTGCTGCTGAGTTTCAAGCCAGTCAATTTGCTCTTCTTGCTCGTTTTGAATTTTGTCTAGCGCTTCACGGCTAATGTAATCTTGCTTTTCTTCACACAACTTAATTGCTGCTTGCAGATCAACCAAAGATGCTTGCTCAAATGCCATATTGCAATCAATCATCTCAGCGCTGTTTTCACCAATCTTTAAACGACCTAAATCTTGTAAATTAGGCAGGCCTTCTAAGAACAAAATTCGCTCGATAAGGCGGTCAGCGTTTTTCATTTTTTGGATTGAAACTTTATAATCCGCTTTATCTAACTGGCTAAAACCAAAGTCTTTAAACATACGTGCGTGCAAAAAGTATTGATTGATACCCACCAATTCATTGGCCAATACTTTATTAAGCGCTACGATTACTTCTCTATCACCTTTCATTTGTAGAGTCCTTAATTAAAGCTGAGATTGGATATAATTAGGAGCACCGATAAGATCAATCAGGCGAATTTGCTGCTCTAGCCAGTAAACATGATCTTCTTCTGTATCAAACAACAGCTTTTCAAGCGTTTCTCGAGATTGGTAATCTTGCTCTTCTTCACAGATTTTGATTGCTTCTTTAACGCATTCGACGACTTCAAGCTCTAGTTTTAAGTCGTTTTCCATCATAGACTTAACATCTTGGCCGATGAGTAGATCACGACGTTTTGTCATGTTAGGTACCCCTTCCAAGAAAAGAATGCGTTTGATCAACCAATCTGCATGCGTGGTTTCTTCTTCACGTTCATGCTCAAGGCGTTGGTATAGTTTGCTCAAACCCCAATCTTCGTACATACGTGAATGGATGAAATATTGATCGATAGCTGCAAGCTCATTGGCTAATAGCTTATTGAATGCGTCGATGACTTTTTGTTTACCTTGCATGCTGTTACCTCAAACTGTGAATATGCGGCTAGTCTAACGGATTTATGTGATGTGTCAATGAAAAATCTTTATAAAACAGTGTGTTATATATTGATTATAATTCGCATTTAAGTTGATATTTTGGCCTAACAATGCAAATTATTGTTATTTCATTTTGAGTAGGATCAGTAATGACAGCAAAAAATAAGACTTAAAGCTTAGCGCTACTATTGACAGAACAAGTGCAGGTGGTAAATTGACATCGATCTTTTGTGTTAAAGAGAAATGTAGATTTGAATAAGCTAATCCTGATTTTTGTGATGCTTCTACTTGCGGTGCAATCCGTAAGTGTATTTGCGTCTGAATCTAGCTTCCATCAAATCGAAGTGTCTCACCTCCAACATACTCACGACCATGCTGAAGATGTGCAAGCAGACTCCAGCGGACATCATACAAAAGATTGCCACCACTGTGGTCATTGCAGTGGGACGCATTTGAATTTAGTGATTTTAAAATCTTTTATCCCCTTTGAAATGCGACCAAATAGCGAAATTTATCCTCAATCAGATACCAAAGTGCGCGCTTTTGTAGAGCAAGCACATCGTCCACCGATCGCTTAAGTAGCGGTTATCATTGAAGGTGTGATCTCAATTTAACTTAACTAACCTGAGTTTAGGTTGATGAGTAAATTGATAAATCCAACTTAGCGCAAATTCGTGTTTGTGAGTAAACAGCTAGGCCTGTTTTCTATGCTTAGTTCTGCTTTCAGTGGTACTGCCTACTCCGTTTATACCAATTGTATTAAGTCAATGAGCTACGTTAACACTAATTGGTATTACTCCTTCTTAGCTGATGGCGTTGATTTCAGATAAATCACGTCTGCTTGAGAAGCGCATTCTTGTTCGCGAATTGGCACTGTAAAAGCAATGCTTGGTGCAATTCGCTAAACAAGCTAACGGTTTTGAACGTCAACTTACGTTCTTGAGTAAAAGAGTATCGAATGACAAACTTTAAAATTTTCTCCATCTATTTCGCGGTGAACGCGCTTTTTAGCTCGCTGGCATATGCCGGCGACGGTCATGAAGAACATGAAGAGGAAGAAAATGCCATCGTACTAACGCAACAGCAGATGCGTTTTGCCGGAATTCAGACCAAGGAAGTCAAGCTGGAAAGCCATGAGCGTTTTTATTTTGCACCTGGGGAAGTAAAAGCCAATGGCTATACCAGCTATTTAGTATCGCCAAGAGCCGATTCAATCGTCTTAAAGCGACACACTACGCTTGGTTCTATGGTTAATGTTAACGACCCACTTATCACCTTATTCTCAGAGGCAATGGCGCAGGCCCAAGCGCAGTATTTGGTCGCTTCAACAGAGTGGGATAGAGTTAAACGCTTAAGTAAAGAAACCATCAGTGAGCGTGAACGCGTTCAAGCAAGTGCCGATTTTAGTTCGGCTTATTCAAAGTTGTTGGCACTTGGAGTAACAGAAAAGGAGATTAGAGAAATAGCCACTAAGCCCGCCAGTGAACTTGGCCAATATACGCTCGTTGCTGAGCGCGAGGGGGTGGTAACTCAAGATGCCTTTACTCAGGGCCAGCATGTTGCTTCTGGCACAACTTTAATGGCAATCACTGATGAAAGCGAGCTATGGGTGGAAGCCCGTTTACAACCGAACTCTCAACTTTCGTTAGCTGTTAACTCTAAAGCATTGATTGGCATAGAAAATCAGCAATATGCGGCTCGCGTTATCCAAGAAGCGCATACTATCGACCCCATTACTCGAACCAGACAGATCCGCCTATTGGTTGAAAATAGTGACGACAAGCTACACGCAGGGATGTTTGTAAACGTCAACTTTATCATACCTTCAAAGGAGTCAACCATTGCGCTACCTGCAGACGCGTTAAGTCGCGGTCCTGACGGTGATTGGGTGGTGTACATCGAAGAAGCGCCCGGCGAGTTCCATCCCAAAGAAGTGACTTTAGGTGAAGACTTTGGCGCTCAGGTTGAAGTTATCGGTTTGGCTGTGGGTGAGCGCGTGGCCGTAACCGGAGCGTTCTTTATTGCCTCAGAACAAGCCAAATCAGGCTTCGACCCGCATAACCATTAAGGGGAGCCTCATTATGTTTAATCGAATTATCGATTGGTCTGTAAACAATCGGCTTCTAATTATTCTTTTTTTACTCGTTATCACAGCAACGGCTGGTGTGACTATTCCAAAACTCAACTTAGATGCGTTTCCCGATGTAACGAATGTGCAGGTTGCGGTGAATACTGAAGCGCCGGGACTGGCAGCGGAAGAGGTTGAGCAGTTAATCACCTATCCAATTGAGGCTGTGATGTATGCCTTGCCTGATGTGCAGCAAGTGCGTTCAATTTCTAAAACAGGTCTATCTGGCGTTACGGTGGTATTTAAGGAAGGTACCGATATCTATTTTGCCAGACAGTTGGTATTTGAGCGCCTCCAAGCTGCAAAGGAGTTGATCCCAAGTGGTGTGGGTACGCCGGAAATGGGGCCAAATACATCCGGGCTTGGGCAAGTATTTCAATATATGCTGATGAGCGAGCCGAACTCTGAATATGATGCAATGGCCTTGCGTAGTCTCAATGACTGGGTGGTCAAGCTGTTAATTATGCCAATTGACGGAGTAACTGATGTATTGGCTTTTGGCGGCGATGTGCGTCAGTATCAAGTCAATATCGACCCAAATAAGCTATTGGCTTATGCACTCACTCAGCAAGATGTGGTGAGTGCCATCGAGCGTAATAACCAAAATGTCGGCGGCTGGTATTTAGAGCGCGGTCAAGAGCAGTTGGTGATCCGCGGAACTGGCTGGTTTCAAAGTGGGGAGAAGGGGATCCGGGAGATTGCCAACGTACCCGTCAAAACCATTGATGGCACGGTCGTGACTGTGGCTCAGGTTGCCACTGTATCGATTGGTGGAGAAATCCGTCAAGGCGCGGTGACGATGTCTAGAAAAAGCGCCTCTGGTGAAGTGGAACAGCTCGGTGAAGTCGTAACAGGTATAGTGCTTAAGCGAATGGGAGCAAACACCAAAGCAACCATTGATAGCATTAACAACCGCGTGGAACTTATTAATAAAGCACTACCTGAAGGGGTAAGGTTTGAGCCGTTTTACGATCAGTCTGATTTAATCAGCAAAGCAGTACAAACAGTCGTTGAAGCCTTGGCACTGGCATTTATTTTTATCGTTGTGGTGCTCGCGCTATTTTTAATGAACCTGAGAGCGACTTTTCTGGTGCTCATCTCAATTCCTATTTCAATTGCCATTGCACTTGTGGTTATGGCGTGGCTTGGCGTCTCGGCCAACTTAATGTCGCTAGGCGGTATCGCAGTCGCGATAGGGATGTTAGTTGACGGCTCAGTGGTGATGGTAGAAAACATCTTTAAACACCTAACAAGGCAAAAGGAAAGTGATGACTTTTCTGTAGGACTCATTGTTGAGCTCGCAGGAAAGGAAGTGGCAAGGCCAATCTTTTTTGCTGCCAGTATTATTTTAGTGGTGTTCACCCCGTTATTTAGTTTTGAAGGGGTTGAAGCTAAATTATTTCAGCCTATGGCAATCAGTATTATTTTGGCTGTCATTGCGGCGATATTTGTTGCCCTTATCATTGTCCCAGCGCTTGCGACCTACTTATTTAAACATGGTGTTAAAGCGCGAGAGAGTATTATTCTCGTCGCGCTAGAAAAAGGCTACCGCTGGATGTTAAATCGAGTGTTGCATAGGCAAAAGTTGTTGATGGCAATGGTCATATTATTGATGGCGGCGGCCGGTTTTACGTTCACTAAAATTGGTACCGAGTTTGTCCCTGAACTTGAAGAAGGCACCATCAACTTAAGGGTAACGCTGGCACCATCCGCCAGTCTTGAAACCGCGCTTAATGTTGCGCCTGAGCTGGAAAAAATGCTGCTCACTTTTCCTGAAGTAAACTACGCGCTAAGCAGAATTGGTCGAGCGGAGATAGGTGGCGATCCTGAACCGGTAAATAACATTGAAATCTATATTGGCCTTGCGCCAGTAGCACAGTGGCAAAGCGCAAATAATCGCTACGAATTACAAGCTTTGATGGAACAAAAGCTGTCGGCTTACCCCGGCTTACTGTTTAATTTTTCACAGCCTATTGCGACGCGTGTCGATGAATTACTCTCAGGTGTTAAAGCGCAGTTGGCGATTAAGTTGTTTGGCCCAGACTTAGCTGTGCTTGCAAAAAAAGGTAAGGAAATTGAGGCTGCCGTGGCGCAAGTTGAAGGAACAGAGGGCGTACAACTTGAGCAAATAGCTGGTGAGTCACAGCTGATCATCACCCCAAAACGTCAAGCGTTATCGCGCTATGGTTTAGCTGTTGGCGACGTTATGGCATTAGTGCAAGATGGCATTGGTGGCAGTAAAGCGGGGCAGGTCATCAACGGTAACGAACGCTATGATATTTATGTCCGCTTGGCACCTAAGTACCGTCAAAGCAAACAGACCATTGAAGAAATACGTTTACAATCAAGTTCAGGGGCGTGGATCCGGTTGGCTGATGTTGCGAATGTTGAATATCAATCTGGTCCACCGCAAGTAAGGCGAGATGACGTTCAACGTCGAGTGGTGATCCAAGCTAATGTGCAAGGTCGGGATATGGGCAGTGTAGTAAATGATATTCGCGCGGCTATTGATAGTAAAGTTGACTTACCAACAGGTTATGGTGTTGAAATCGGTGGTCAATTTGAAAACCAGCAACGAGCACAAAAGCGCTTAGCAATCGTGGTGCCGCTATCTTTGGCGCTAATAGCACTCCTACTTTACTTTGCATTTGGTTCAATTGCTCAGGCTGCGCTTATTTTAGTGAATGTGCCGCTTGCGGTCATTGGTGGGGTATTTTCTTTATATATTTCAGGACAATATCTATCGGTCCCAAGCTCGGTTGGGTTTATCACCTTATTCGGTGTCGCGGTACTCAATGGTGTGGTCATGGTTGAGAGTATAAACCAGCGATTGGCTGCGGGAGAATCGCTTCATTCAGGTGTCTTTGAGGGAGCAATTTCAAGGCTTAGACCCGTGCTTATGACTGCGATAACCTCAGCACTTGGACTTATTCCTATGCTGTTATCGACAGGAGTGGGCGCTGAAATTCAAAGGCCGCTTGCCAGTGTAATTGTTGGTGGATTATTAACGTCAACCTTGCTGACTTTGTTTGTATTGCCAGCACTTTATCCACTATTCTCAAAGCAAATTAAAAATTCGTAATGCCTGTGGGGGCCAGTGAAAGTGGCCCCTTCTTCGGATCAATAAATAGGATTGAGTATGTCTCATGCACATCATCACCATCATGGAAACAAGCTCGGTTGGGCCGTATTTGTTAATATTCTACTGAGTGTCGCGCAGGTCGTTGGTGGCATTCTTTCTGGCAGTCTCTCTTTGGTTGCTGATGCGTTACATAATTTAAGTGACGCCGGTGCGCTTATTATCGCGTTAGTCGCTCAAAAAGTTGCAAGAAAGCCGGCCTCACTTGAACTCACTTATGGCTATCAACGCGCTGAAATAATCGGGGCGTTAATAAATAGCGCGACACTCATTGTTGTTGGGGTTTATCTGCTATTTGAGGCGATTTCTCGATTTTTAAATCCAGAGCCAATTGATGGCTGGATAGTGGTGTGGCTCGCGGCCTTGGCGTTAGTTATCGATGTTATCACAGCGCTTATTACCTATTCTGCAGGTGCAAAAACCAGCCTAAATATTCGTGCGGCATTTATTCACAATGTTTCTGATGCTGCGGCTTCCGTTGCGGTGATCGTGGCTGGAACATTAATCATCTTATATCAATGGTATGTGGTGGATCTTATCGCCACTGTGTTGATCTCCGCGTACGTGATTTACCATGGCGTAGAACTGAGTAAAAGTAGTATTAGAATTCTCATGCAGGCAACGCCAGATAATATGAATATTCAAGAAGTGAAGGAATACCTTGAGACTCAAGAGAATGTTAAGACAGTAAGCCATATTCATGTTTGGCAGCTCAATGAGCATGAATATATTTTAGAGGCGCAAGTTGTCATTACGTCCTTGAGCGACCAAAGCACGCTAGTGCGGTTAAAAGAGGGGTTACAGTCGCGGTTTGGATTGTCGCATACCACACTTGAATTAACCGAGGACTCTTTGGTAACACATCAGTGTGTAGAAATTAAATAAATACAAATGAAAATGGTTTGCATTAATGTTTGTGTGATCGTATAGTGCCCCAATAGCTTATACTGGTTTGCTTGCACAAGTAAGCTAGTTCGGTAATAGGGTAGAATATGAAAAATCGCATGGACCTTAGTGCAAATCGCTTCGCCAGCGGAGCTTGCGCGTTATCTTCAGTGCTGTCACCTTGGCAAGCTAAAATACTCTCTGGTAATCAAGCATATCAAGCGCAAATATTTCTGCGTGCTCGTGACGAATATCAAGTTGCATTGACACTCGCAACAGGTATTTTAGATGAGTTTTTATTATGTCAAAAAGACAGTGTCGTGATGAGTGCCATAGCGCACAGTTTACCTGCCGTCGTGGTATCCGCGCATAATCTAGCTGACACCTTTATTGCACTTGATCAACCAAATAGAGCGTGCCAGCAACTTATCTCAATCCATCTGAAGATACATGCAACCTACCTTGAATATAACAACGAACTTGCACCTATCGTCTTGCATCATTTGCATAAAACTCGACAAGAGTTAATCCATTTTGCAAAACGCTATCCGCACTTACCTGAGCTGATTCATCAAATTAACGAAGCGATGCTGGTTACGCACCTGCATTCTCGCGTTTTACATTAACATTTGGAGGTCGAATGGCTTATACCTTACCTGAGTTACCGTACGCATATGATGCACTGGAACCACATATCGACGCGAAAACGATGGAGATCCATCATACTTTGCATCATCAGACATATATAAATAAAGCAAATGCCGCGTTAGAGGGGACGGAGTTCGCAGGCAAAGACACCGAAACGTTGCTGAGAAATATTAAAACGTTACCTGAAAACTTACAAAAAGCAGTGCAAGAACATGTCGGCGGGCACAATAACCATAGTTTGTTCTGGCAAATTATGACTCCAAATTATGCGCCTCTATGTGACGGGCCGTTAAAACAAGCGATAGAAAGTGAGCTCGGTGGTTTTGATAGCTTTAAAACTGAATTTACAAACGCTGCTGTCAGTCGATTTGGCAGTGGCTGGGCATGGTTAGTTGTAGATGAAAATGGCAAGTTAGCGGTGACGAGTAGTCTTAACCAAGATAGTCCCTACATGGAGCAGCACACCCCAATATTGGGTTTAGATGTGTGGGAACATGCTTATTACCTCAAATATCAGAATCGTCGACCAGAATACATCGCGGCTTTTTACAACGTCATTAATTGGTCCGAAGTCGAGCGCAGATATAATCAAGCAATAGGTTAGTACTTTTCTTATTTCCTCAGTTAGTTAAGCCCCTAGTGGGCTTTTTTCATGAATACTCCAAACATGGTTGAGTACCAAAAATGGCTAGTTTGCTATAGTGATAGCTATTAGACTGAGTGAAAACGAAGTACGAGCGAAAGTCATGTATACACCAGAAGTTTGTTCTCAAGCTAGAAATAGTCGCGATGCTAGATTTGATGGGTTGTTTTTTGTTGCGGTCAAGAGCACCGGCATTTATTGTCGGCCAATATGCCCAGCACCTGCTGCAAAAGAAAAGAATGTAGAGTATTTTCAATTTGCCCACAATGCTGCGCAAGCAGGCTTTAGGCCTTGTATTCGCTGCCGTCCCGATAGTGCACCGGGTAGTTATGCATGGCTTGGCACTGAAACAACCGCAGTTAGAGCCAAAAAGTTAATCGATGAGGGAGCCTTAATACGTCATTCGACAGAAGACTTAGCCGATAGGTTAGGCATTTCGGTCCGTTACTTAAATAAAGTATTCAATCAATACTTTGGTACCAGCCCCAAACAATATGCACTTTATAAGCAATGTGACCTAGCTAAGCAGCTGTTACAGCAAAGTGACCTTCCTGTTACGCAAGTCGCGTTTGCCGCCGGCTTTAACTCATTGCGACGCTTTAATGATGCATTCCAAAAGCTGTATCAGTTATCACCAAGTCAACTCAGACAAGACGCAGGTAGTGGCTCTACCATTGCGATTTACTTATCCTATCGACCACCATACAACTGGGGTAAAATGCAGCAGTTTTTAGCAATGAGAATTGTGCCAGGTATCGAGTGGTTAACAGAAAACAGTTATGGGCGAACCGTCATGATACAAGGTGAAACAGGGCGTTTCACCGCGACAATCGAGCCTGAAAAACATCGCTTTAAAGTGGCTATCGCGCTCAGCGATTTATCCTTGTTAGTTCAGATGATTGCACAGATCAGGCGGGTGTTAGATTTAGATGCGGACACCTGTTTTATTGAGTCTCACCTTCATGAAGCCGCGCCTGATTTGCCGCTACAAGAGGGACTCAGATTACCCGGGATCTGGAGTGAGTTTGAAGCGGGCATGAGAGCTATTTTAGGTCAACAAATCAGTGTTCACGCGGCGAGAAACTTACTCGCTTTATTGGTCGAAACGCTCGGTGAGGTGGCTGAAGATGGCATGCGTTATTTCCCTAAGCCTAAGGCCGTATTTGATAGTGATCTTGCCTTTTTCAAAATGCCTGAGCGACGAAAGGCGGCTATTAAAGCTTTTGCTGAGCAATACGTTGGTTCGGAACATATTGAACTTGATAACTGGTTAAATATTAAAGGTATAGGTCCTTGGACTGTCGACTATGCAAAAATGCGCGGATTGAGTCACCCAGACATATACTTGGGTGGTGATTTGGGTGTCAAAAAGGCAATGGAAAAATCCTTAAAAACAATAGATATTGAAAAGTGTGCTCCTTTTCGTTCTTATCTAACTTTTCAACTATGGCAACAATTATGATTGAAACTACATTAGCCTCACCCACTGGAGAGTGGATAATACAAGCATCCAACAATGGTTTACGATATGTCGGCTTTTTTCCAAAAGCGCGCTACGAGCAAGGGGAAAATCGGCATACAGAAATGGCAAAAAAACAGTTAACAGAATACTTTGCTGGCAAACGCCAACGCTTTGATGTGGCGCTTGATGTGGATGGTACGCACTTTCAAAAGCAAGTCTGGCAGGTGTTGGCACAAGTACCATTTGGTGAAACGCATAGCTATGGTTGGATAGCTGAGCGCTTAGGTAACAAAAATGCTGTTCGTGCAGTTGGCGCTGCTAACGGCAAAAATCCAATTAGTATCATCGTGCCTTGTCATCGCATTATTGGTGCAAATGGCAAACTAACAGGATATGCTGGCGGACTTGAAGCGAAAGAGTGGTTGTTACAACATGAGGGAGTGAGCTTCAAAAAATAGAGTATACTAGTGGTTAATCGTTGTTATTTCGATTTACTACATGTTTGGAGTGAATGTTGAGACTGCTATTTATTGCTTTTTGCGTTTTTACTTCGTGGGCCTGTATGGCAACAGAGGTTCGCTTTTGTTATGAAGATAAACATGCTCCACCCTTTATCCATGGTGCAGGACAAACTGTGCCATCGGCAAATCCAGGCGTCACGATCCAGATAGTACAACAGCTTGACGAGCACGTAAAAGAGGTGAGCTTCACCTACACTCGAAAACCATGGAGCCGTTGTTTGCATGAGCTGGAAAATGGCAAAGTTGATGCTGTGGTGGCAAGCCATCGAGCGTCTAGAGAAGGGCAAATGGAGTATCCAAAGAATCCCGATGGCACGATTGCACAGCAATATGCAATTAATCGGATCAGCACTTGTTTACTCAAAAGCAAAACTAACAAAGCAACATTAAATCTGAGCAAAGAAATAGAACTCGCAGTCCCTCGTGGCTATGCTATTCGAGAAAGTATGCCTAAGCATTTTTCCATATTTGAAACCGACTCGTTGGAGCATGCTATTGCACTGGTTGAAAATGAATTACTTGATGCGACCATTGGCCTTTGCCAAATCGGTAATATGCCTATCACATTATCGCCCCCCTTTAACCACTTAGAAGCGGTTTTTCCACCGTTAGAAACGTCGTTTGGTTTTATGGCATTTTCTGAGCAGTTTTATCAGCAGCACCCTGAGTTAAGCTGGCAAGTGTGGCGTGCAAGTCAGCTTATTAACCTCGATACCTTATATAGTGAGTATTTGCGTTCGCAACCCAGCCAAATGGATAAGCAATAGATCTTTTAATCGTTAGCCAGTAAACTAGCGCGAATTTGTATTTCGAAATATCTATTATGGCCCAGCTTTATTTTTACTATTCGGCAATGAATGCCGGTAAATCTACGACTTTATTGCAGTCAGCATTTAACTACCGAGAGCGAGGCATGCGCCCGTTTATTATCACCGCTGCAATTGATAACCGTGCTGGAGTGGGCAAAGTAGCGTCTCGTATCGGCTTAGAAGCTGAGGCGCAAGTTTTTGAAAGCCAAACAGATGTGAAAGCATTACTGATGTCTGCCCATACAGAGAATAAAATTGACTGTGTATTGGTAGATGAGTGCCAGTTTCTAACAAAAGCTCAAGTCGCAGAGCTGACGGATATCGTCGATGAGCTGCGGATCCCGGTATTATGCTATGGTCTTAGAACTGACTTTCGTGGTGAGCTGTTTGAAGGCTCGCAATATTTGCTGGCGTGGGCAGATAAATTGATTGAGCTAAAAACCATCTGTCACTGCGGTCGCAAAGCAAACCGAGTGCTTCGCACCGATGAGCACGGTAAAGCTATTGCGGATGGCGATCAAGTTGTGATTGGTGGTAACGATAGGTATGTTTCTCTTTGTAGAAAACACTATAAGGATGCCCTAAGCGCATAAGTATATTCAAACCTGATGTACTGTGAAGAGTGGCTTCTTAACAGTACAGATCCCGTTCTTGTCACTCAGCATTTCTTCCTACCATAGTGCTAAATATATACCATTTTATGGTGCGAATAATTTGGTAAACCTGCGGATTTGTACCATCCTTAAGAAATAGGAGTAAGGGTGTCATTTTAATGAGTCAGCAGCCATTATCTTTCTTAAACGTTTCAGAGCCTGATGAACAAAGCCTAGGTGAGTGTGCATCTCCTTGGGTCGTGTTGATTGTCGATGATGAACCTGAAGTCCACGATGTGACTAAACTTGTGTTAACGGCTTACAGGTTTGAATTAAAACCGCTTGAACTACTCCATGCCTACAGCAAAAAAGAGGCAATTGATATCCTTAGCAATCGAGATGATGTTGCATTAGTGTTGCTCGATGTCATCATGGAAAGCGAAGAAGCGGGTTTAGAATGTGCGCAATACATACGTGAAGAACTTGGCTATCATAACGTGAGAATAGTACTACGCACCGGCCAGCCCGGCAGTGTGCCGGAACATGAAGTCATGCTGCGCTATGATATCAATGACTATAAAAACAAAACTGACCTCACAAAATCTCGTCTATTCACTATGTTAACTAGCTCGCTGCGCTCTTATCGAGATTTAAATCGACTTGAGTTGTTGACCGATGAACTAACCAAACTTAACGAAGGATTGGAAGAAAAGGTCAAGCAGCGCACCCATGAACTTGAGTCGTCAAATGATGCCTTAAGAGAGGCATATAATCGTATTGCTGAGCAGCAGCAAGCCTTAATCCAATCAGAAAAGCTCGCTTCAGTAGGACAGTTTGCTGCTGGTGTAGCCCATGAAATAAATAATCCGCTTGCGTACTTAAAAAGTAACTTAGAGTTTGTACAAAGTTCGTTGGTTAAGTTGTATCGAGCTTGGCAATTTTTGGCAAATAACTCGCAACTCTCGCCTGAATGTGCAAAATCGCTGAGTGAATTGGAAAAAGAGTATCAGCTAAACTGGGCTTTGAGTGAAAGTGATGATGTGATGGCTGAAATGCACTCAGGACTCGACAGAATTCAACTGATTGTTAAAGAGCTGAGTGTGTTTTTTGAGAGCAATCAAACTCAGTTTCAGCAAGTAGAATTCTATTCTCAAATTATGGATTCTGTGATGATTAATTTGGAGTTGGATGGTACAAACTTGAGCCTAATTGAATTTGAAAAAGGAGAGCGGTTTGAGTTGCACTGTGCCCCAGCACTCCTAGAACACAGTATTTACTGCCTCATAAAGAACGCTTTAGAAAGTACGGGTAGAATGCGAAAGGCCATTAAAATAAACACGAAAGTTGAGGATCAAACACTCTCTATCGATATCTTCGATTGTGGTGAGGGGATTGCGGATAAGCTGGTACATCGAGTATTTGATCCGTTTTATACCACTAAAGCCTCAGAAAAGCATGTGGGACTTGGGTTAACTATTGCATCGAATATCATTAAATCTCACGGTGGTGAACTGCTCATAAAATCTACTATCGGTAAAGGCACCAGAGCGACTATAAATTTGCCACTTATTTGAGTTCCACTCTGGTTAATGCACTCTCCAATTATTAAATCTGAACTTAAAGAAATCAGTTAGTTCGCTATCTATCCAATCCTTAGGTTATCTCTTCAGTCGATATATTAAGATGCAGAAATGTGGCGACTGACACTTATAGCGCTATAACTTTAGGTGAAGAAGTGTCCGCTGCGGACACTTTTTCCGTCCGCGGACACATTTCATCCACTTCTAAAATAAAATAAATCAATAATATCAATACCTTAAATTTTGGCACAAAGTTCGCCTCTTTTACTGCATACAAACTAATGAAGAAGATACGTTATGTGGTTAAGTACTGCTTTTTTAATTTCACCCTTGATGATGTTGGCTGTAGCAACGGTCGTGGCGGTATTTGACTCGTTAATTCGAGGAGAATCATTATGATTAAAGACACAAGCGGGCAAGACGAAGTGCTACAAACTGGTAAATCCAAAAAGAAGCTTGGTCTTGTAATAGCGGGTGTTGTAATTATTGCAGCGCTTAGTGCACAAGTCGTGTTTGGTGGACCCAATGCGAGTAGCTCCGTGGCCAAAGATAGAGTGCAAATTGCAGCCGTGACTTTCGGCGAGTTTACCCGCGATATTGCCGCCACAGGTTTTGTCGTTGCTGCAAATGCACCACAAATTTACAGTCCGGAGCAGGGTTATGTCTCTTTACAGGTTAAAGCGGGTGATAGCGTGACTCAAGGTGAAGTGCTAGCCACGGTCAAAAGTCCAACTTTAACCAACCGGCTCCAACAAGAAGAAGCGGAGCTGCAAAGACTGAGTGGTGAGCTTGAAGGGAAAAAGTTAGATGTTAGACGTCAAAACTTGGCGTTAAATCGCTCCTTAGATCTCGCTCGTGTCGAACTATTAGCGGCAGATAGAGAGGACCGACGAGCTCAGTTATCTATCCAAAAAAACCTCATCAGCCAAATTGATTTAGAAGAAGCGCAAGACGACCTCGCGCGGGCAAAATTAAACTTCAATCATGCAGAGCAAGAAGTTGCGCTAGGCAAAGATACCTTGGCCTTTGAACTTAAATCTGTTGAGAATCAGCTTGAGAGGCAACGTTTAATTGTTGAAGAATTAAAACGTCAAGTTGCAAGTTTAGATGTGATTGCGCCGGTTTCAGGCATAGTCGGTAATTTACTAGTTGATCAAAATGCGCTTGTTAATGCCAATCAGGGGTTGATGAAGCTCGTTGACTTAAGTGCTTATGAAGCCGAGCTGCAGGTTCCTGAAAGTTATGCGGCAGAGCTTGGGCTCGGGATGGCTGTCGAACTTAGGATTGGCAACCAAAATATTTCTGGCGTGTTATCTGCGATTTCTCCAGAAGTAAATAACCGTGAAGTCACCACTCGAGTACGCTTTTCGGACGAAAACATTGATGGCATTAGACAAAATCAACGTTTGTCTGCTCGGATTTTACTAGAGCACAAAGAAAACACCTTAATGGTCAAACGTGGCGCTTTTATGAGTGAAGGTGGACACATTGCTTACAAACTAAGTGGTGATATCGCTGAGCGAATTGAGATCACTACCGGTACCTCAAGCATCAGTGAAGTTGAAGTGCTTAATGGCTTACAGCAAGGCGATCAAATCATCATCAGTAGTTACGACGCATTCGAACGTGCGCCCAGCATCTTATTAAGATAAGAAGGAAAATAATAATGTTAGTTATGAATAATATCGGCAAAGTATACCAAACTGATATGGTGCAAACACACGCACTCAGAGATTTTAACCTGCAAGTAAATGAAGGAGAGTTTATCGCGGTAACAGGTCCTTCAGGCTCAGGTAAAACGACCTTCTTAAATATTGCTGGGATGCTAGAAGGGTACTCTAGTGGTCAATATATGCTAGATGGGATTGATGTTGGTAAGCTCAACGACAATCAAAGAGCTGATCTGCGAAACCAAAAAATCGGTTTTATTTTTCAAGGCTTTAACCTTATCCCAGATTTAAACTTGTACGAAAATGTTGAAGTGCCATTACGCTATCGTGGTATCAAGGCTGCTGAGCGCAAGCGCAGAATTGAAAACTGCCTCGAGCAAGTTGGTCTTGCTGGCCGCGCAAAACATTTGCCACAACAGTTGTCCGGCGGACAGCAGCAGCGTGTGGCTATCGCAAGGGCGCTTGCTGGTGAGCCACGCTTTTTACTCGCCGATGAACCAACGGGGAATTTAGATAGTTTAATGGCGCGTCAGGTGATGGAATTACTAGAACAAATTAACCGTGACGGCGCAACGATAGTAATGGTTACCCACGACCCGGAGCTCGCAAGGCGTACACCAAGAAACATCCAAATTGTAGACGGACAGGTTGCGGATTTTACTTTGTATCAAGGTAAAGATGCGGCTTCACAAGCGTTGAAATCTCAGGTAGGAGCGTAAGTTATGTTTGCCCATTACCTTGATTTGGCATGGCGTAGCCTAAAAGCCACGCCGCTTGCGACTAGCCTAATGGCGCTGGCTATTGCCATTGGCATTGGCGTCACTATGGTGAGTTTGTCTGTGTATCACATGATGTCCGCCGATCCAATTCCAAGCAAAAGTAGCAAACTCTATGCTGTACAGCTACAAGTGATGGATGAGGGACAAACCTATCATTCAGCTGATGATATTCCCTTTCAGCTGACATTTTTAGATGCGAAAAACCTGTATCAAACGCTAAACATCGACAAAAAAGTCGCGATGTTTAAATCTGGTTTTGCGGTTCATGTAAACAACCCCGAAGTGAGCCCCATGTTGCAAACGACACGGTTAATAACCCGAGAGTTTTTCGCTATGTTTGAGCTGAATTTTTTGTATGGTGGAGTGTGGAGTCAAAGCCAAGCAGACAATGCTGCACCAGTGACTGTTATTGACGAAACTATCGCACAAAAGTTATTTGGTCGCAGTGATGTGGTGGGAGAAAGTATTTATTTAGCGCAGCGAAGATATCAAGTAGTAGGGGTCACTAAGGAGTGGCAGCCAAACGTTAAAATGTATGACTTAAACAATGGCGCGTTTGCTGATGCCGAGCGTATCTTCATTCCCTTCAGTCATGCGGCAGCTTATGAGATTGATACTTGGGGAAATACAAACGGTTGGAAGCGCGAAGAGATTAACAACTTCACGGACAAAATGAATTCAGAAATGCTTTGGACTCAGTTTTGGGTTGAATTAGAGAATGAAAAAGAGCAACAAGCGTTAGCAACACAACTAGATAATTACATCCAAACCCAACAAGATTTGGGAAGATTTAACCGTAAAACACGAGAATTTTCACTTCGAAATGTCACTGAATGGCTTGAGTACAATAATGTGGTTAGTGAAGATAACAAAGTCATGATTGGTTTAAGTTTTATGTTCCTTGCTGTTTGCTTAGCCAATATTCTTGGATTGTTACTTGCGAAATTTCTTAAACGTGCCCCTGATGTTGGCGTAAGAAGAGCACTTGGCGCAAGTAAAACGCAAGTCTTTTACCAACACTTGGTTGAAGTGGCGTTGCTTGGTTTTATGGGGGGGGTGATAGGGATAGTTTTTGCTCAGCTTGGCTTATGGGGGATCCGCAAAACTAGCCATGTCTACGAAAGTCTTGCAACGATGGATGTCTCTATGCTGATAGCAGCGCCGAGCATCGCTATTGTGACTTGTATTCTTGCAGGGCTTTACCCAGCTTGGATAGTGTGTAAAACATCACCTGCTACTTATTTAAAAGTGCAATAAGGCAATAAGGAGAGTCCCATGTTGGAATTAAAACCCATTATCAATGCGTTATTGCGCTCTAAAGTCGGTGCTGTACTTGCTATCCTACAACTTGCCTTGACGTTGGCAATTGTCAGCAATTCGCTTTCTATTATTAGTGAGCGCGTCACCTATCTCAATAAGCCAACTGGCTATCCAGAAGAGTCGATAATCACCTTCAGTGTCATGTCGTTTGACGACAAGATAGATGCAAACCAGCAGCTTATCGTTGATGAGAGAATACTAAAAAGTATCCCTGGAGTTATAGAAGCCGTGGGAGTGAGCTCGGTTCCGCTTTCAGGAGGAGGCAGCAATTCGGGATTCAGCTTAACTCCAGAAGACGATGGTAAACATACAAACTCGGGGCATTTATACGCCAATGAACAAGTGATCCGTACCTTGGGCGTAAAATTGATAGAAGGCCGTGATTTCACATCTGGAGATGTCTTGATCTCAAGTGAATACGCTAAGCAACCAGATGTTGTTATTGCCAGTAAGGCTTTTACGGACGAGATATTTGGTGAGGGTAAAGGATTGGGCGAAACGATTTATTATGGTGGTGGCCCGTTAAAAGTCGTGGGGATTGTTGAGCGTATGACTAATGCTTGGCCGCGGTTTAGAAATGCTGATCGCTTAATTATTTTTCCCATGGTGAATGCGAATGGATTTCAAGATTTCTTAGTTCGCACCGATCCGAGTTTGCGTGGTGAAGTAATGAAAAGAATAGAGGCGGCGCTGCTTCAAGAAAATCCTAGTCGTGTGATCACAGGCATTAAAGGGCTTGATGAGGTGAAAGGAAAGTACAATTCTAAAGACCTATTGATGCTAAGAATGTTGCTAGTGCTAATCACTGCATTGGTCGTCGTGACGGCGCTGGGAATATTTGGTCTTACTCAGTTTAATATCAGTAAACGTACTAAACAGATTGGTACTCGCAGAGCTTTGGGGGCGCGTAAGTCTGCAATTGTTCGTTACTTTGTGGTAGAAAACCTCATTGTTTGTGCAATTGGCTTAGTACTTGGCACTGTGGCTACGGTTTTCCTAGGACAAAAGCTAATGTCTTTGTATTCAGTGCCGCCGCTAGAAGTAAGCTATATTTTGATAACGGCGCTGGGGCTTATCGTGCTCTGTATCGCGTCAGTTATTTTTCCTGCTAAAAAGGCGGCGAACATTTCACCGAGTATTGCAACAAGAAGTGTATAACCCTTATGCTAATCAGGTTGTGCGAGCAGCCTGATTAGCATTACGTAACTTGCCTTGTATTAGTTGTGCTAGTATAGGTAACACGTAATAACAAGAATAAAATCATATGGATAAAATCTTAATTGTGGATGATAACCCAGCAGTGCTTGATGCACTGTCATTGTTACTTGAGCTGCATGATTATCAAGTGGTTACCACGTGCTCACCGTTAGAAGCAATTAAAGTGGTGTCGTTTCAGCAGATTGCACTAGTTATCCAAGATATGAACTTTAGTGCAGACACCACATCAGGAGAGGAGGGGGCTGCGCTATTTCACCAATTGAAAGCATTAAATGCAAAACTCCCTATTATCTTATTAACGGCTTGGACAGAGCTCACCACGGCGGTTGAACTGGTAAAAGCAGGAGCGGCAGACTATCTAGCTAAGCCGTGGGACGATCAAAAGTTACTCACCACGATTGCAAACCTCATTGCGCTTGGTGAGGCACATAAGCAAGTTGCAAACTTTGAACGGGCTGAACAAGAACGCCAACAGTTTAATCAAGGTGCGGATTTATGCGGGTTTGTATATAAATCGGTGGCGATGCAGCGAGTCATAGATATGGCGCTGCAAGTCGCTAAATCTGATGTGTCAGTGTTAATAACCGGTCCAAATGGTAGCGGTAAAGAAAAAATCGCAGAGATCATTCAAGCGAACTCACCACTAAAAAACCAACCCTTCGTAAAAGTGAATGCAGGCGCGCTCCCAAGTGACTTAATCGAAGCTGAGTTATTTGGTGCTGAGAGCGGTGCTTATACCGGCGCGAATAAGCAGCGTATTGGTCGCTTTGAAGCTGCTGATAAAGGCACGTTATTTTTGGATGAGATTGGTAATTTACCTCTTCCTGGGCAAACAAAATTGCTACGTGTTTTGCAAAGTGGCGAGTTTGAGAGGTTGGGTTCAGTCGAGACAAAAAAAGTCTCGGTTCGTGTCATCTCAGCAACGAACGCGGATCTGCTAGCGGATATTCGAGGGGGGAAATTTCGTGAGGATCTATATTATCGCTTAAATGTCATCGAGCTAAACTTACCCGCGCTGTCAAAGCGAGTGGATGATATTTTACCTTTGGTCGCGCATTTTTTACCTGCAAGGGGGCTTACTTCGGATGCCCAGCAAGCATTATGTGAACACCCTTGGCCTGGTAACGTACGGGAGCTTGAAAATGCCTGTAAACGGGCGGCTGTATTGAACCCTGATGGCGAGCTCAGTGCGAAGGATTTTGGTCTTGATGTGCAGGCAAATACAGCACAAGTTAGCGTATCACATACCATACGAGAACCCAGTAAAGAAGAATTGGAGCAGGCGCTCAAGACTCATCTTGGTGTGATTGCGAAAGTGGCGCGACACTTTAACATGAGTAGACAAGCGCTTTATCGTCGCTTGCAAAAGTTTGGCATTGAATATTAAGGACAATAATGACGACATCGCAGCAACATGCATTGATCATAGCTATCAGTATTATGATTGGCCTTATTCCTTTATGGTTTTTACTCGATGATCACAGCGGTTTCATTGTAATAGTACTGGGCTCCGTCAGTGTTGCGCTTGTGCTGTATAAACTATTTATGCGTGAAAACAAAGCGGGGTGGGAGGCATTAGAAGTCGGCTTGATGAACTTTAAAGATGGCGAATTTTCTACGTCCATTACCTATAACGCTAACAATGAGCTCGGTCGACTGTGTCAGCTATTCAATGAAACGGCAAAACAGTTAAGAGATGAAAAACAATGGATTTATCAGCGTGAGCTGATGCTTGATAAAGTGCTAGAGTCGTCACCTCAGGTACTTGTCCTCGTCGACTCACAAGATGTGGTGGTATTTGCCAACAATAGTGCAAAAACGTTTTTTAACTGTGAGCATCGCCTTGAAGGTGAGCGTTTTAGTAAGTTGTTATCCGGAGTTCCCGATGAACTTCAGCACGCTGCAAACAACCAACTTGATGGCTTGTTCTCAATACAAAACAGCTGTGGTGAGTCGCAAATGTGGCATCTCGCCAACGGTGAGTTATTACTCAACAACCACTTTCACAAATTATATATTTTTAAGCAATTCACTCGAGAGTTGAGCCGCCAAGAAGTGCAAGTTTGGAAGAAAGTGATCCGCATCATTAGCCATGAGTTAAACAACTCATTAGGGCCTATTTCATCTATGCTGCACAGTGGACAGATCTTGGCTGAACGCGTGGATGAACCTAGGCTAAGTCGAGTCTTTGCGACGATAGAAGAGCGCATTGTGCACCTTAGTGAGTTTGTTCAGGGCTATGGTAAGTTCGCTAAACTTCCTCTGCCAAACATTGAATCTGTGGATTTGCAGGTTTTGTGTGAGCGGCTGCAAAGCCATTGGTCATTCCAATATCAGCTTAATCAAACGCAATTACAGGCGGACACGACACAGTTAGAACAGTTACTTATTAATTTGATAAAGAATGCGACCGAGTCTGGCTCAGAGATAGAGGAAATCTGTGTTCAATCTGAGCAGCGCAGCGACGAAGCTTATATTTGGGTGCTCGATAGAGGCGAAGGCATGAGTGACACTGTGATGGCGAACGCCTTAATTCCATTTTACTCTACCAAAGCGTCAGGAACAGGGCTTGGTTTAGCGCTGTGCAGAGAAATTGTGGAAGCACACAACGGTAAGATCAGCCTCTATAATCGCGAAGGTAAAGGTTTGTGCGTCGAAATTCGGTTACCGAACAAATTATCCTGAGTTTACTCAGGATAATAAACTTAAGACTGAGCTCATCAATTATTTTGGTGGATCAATCGAATGATTAATGCTGGCGTTAACCCTAAACCACCCTGCAATTGAATAGCGCTTTTCGTTGGCAACCAGTACTTCATGAGGAAATTCATCACTTAAAAAGGTAACTAGCGTGCCGTAACTTGGCAGTACCGTTGTGAGTATCTCGTCGTGATTATCGGGATTGTAAACAACTAGTTCGCCGCCATTGTCTGACGCCCAAGACTGATTTAAGTACAATACCGTGGTCAGAATTCGGTTGGTCTTTCCCTTAAAGGCGTCCATATGCTTTTTGTAAAACGCCCCTGGAGGATAAATGGCAAAGTGGCTTTCATAACTAAAGAGTCCCATAAACAGCCGTCTGTTTAAATAGGACTTTAGCTCGCCCATGTAGTTGAGCCAAACAGATTCCAACTCATTGCTGGTGTCTAACCAGTGAATTTTATCTCTGCGAATTTTCTTATTTTGCTCGTGAGAGGCTAAACGACCAATTCCAGCTTGCTTAAAGTCGTCACTGCTGAGCTCTGCTATTCTCAATTCTAACTTGGATAAAACGTCGGGACTGACAAAATTTGGCAAAATACTAATGCCTGTGGTTTGTAAGTCCTGAGCTAATTTCTCGAACGGAAATTCTAAGTCTAAATCTAACAATAGCGACGCCTCTGAAAAAGGTCTTTTTACCGCTTTGTTTGGTACCGATCCAGCGAGTTAATTTCACCTTGTCGATAAGCGAATTTTGTTAATGATGTTTTCACTGGCGGCTTCGATTAAATCAAGCACATGTTCAAAGCCACGTTCACCACCATAATAAGGATCAGGCACTTCATGCTCAGTCATGTCACCAAACGCTAAAAACAGCTGAACTTTATGCGCTAAGTCGTTAGGACAAATGGAGAGTAGATCGCGGTAATTAGCGTTGTCTGCACACAAAACTAAGTCGTAATCTTCAAAATCGCTGGGTTTTACTTGCTGCGCAGATATGCCTGAAAAGTCATACCCTCTTGCGCTGCCTGCCGCGACACTTCGTGGATCTGGAGGGTTACCTTGATGATAGCCAATGGTGCCAGCGGAATCGATACGGATTGTTAACTCTGTTGCTGCGAGTTTATGCTTTAATACCGCCTCCATAGTTGGAGAGCGGCAGATATTACCCATGCAGACGACTAAGATACTAGAAATTGCGCTCATATTGTTGTCCTTCAAGTACGCTTTTATACCAATAGTATTCATTCTCCAAGTCTACCGACTTTTTAATTCAGAGCAAAATATAAGGCGCCGGCTAATACCAACAGTATTAGGGCGCCAAATTTAACTCGTTAGTTTGGAAGGTTTTCGTGAGGACCGAATACCTCATAGAATATTTGCTCGGCTTGTACACCGGCATTCATCAGTTGGGTTTTGATAAAGCACATAAAGGCAACCGGACCGCATAGGTAGAACTCTCCATCTGTGAGCGGCAAAGTATCTTTGATTGCGTTGATATCCATCAGTCCGGAATGCGTACCGTCGGCTTCTGACTCCAACCAAGTAACCACATTAAAATCTCGGATATTGCTACCAAGATCATTGATTTCTTGGTTGAAACCTAAGTCACTGTGAGTTTTATTCGCGTGTAAAAAGTGTGCTTCGACTTCAGGTGAATGTTGGCTATGAACACCAAGCATGCAAAGCATAGGGGTTATTCCAACCCCTGCGCTAATGTATACCTTTGGACTGGCTGTGTGTTGTCTGACAAAGTCTCCAGCTGGTGGAGTGAGCTTGAGGGTGTCGCCCGCCTTAAGTGTATGAAGATATTGCGATACTGCACCGTCGTGTTTAGTAGAGATCCTAAGGTACGAACCATTGGGGGCAACAGACAAAGAGTATTGGCGGATCTGCTGAAACCCTGCCACTTCTTTTGGTACAAAGACAGAAACAAATTGTCCAGCTTGGTAATGAGGTAGGGCTTTACCGTCGACAGGCTTGAGATAAAAGCTTTTAATATTTTCAGTATTGCTTATCACCTTTTCAATTGTAAATTCACGAGTTCCTTGCCACCCACCTTGCTGCTCAAGCGCGGTTTGGTACAGGCCATGCTCTGCGGTGATAAATAAATCGGCTAAAAACTGGTAGGCACTAAGCCAAGCTTGCTCTATTTCATCTGTGAATTGATCGCTGAACTCGGCTTTGAGCGTTGCAATTAAATGTCGGCCAACAATAGCGTATTGCTCCGGTAAAATCCCAAGGCTAACGTGCTTATGGTTGATACGTAAAATGGCGTCACTGAGCACTTCTGGTTGATCAATGTAATTGGCATAGGCCGCTAATGCTGAAAATAGTGCCAATGGCTGTTTTCCCGAAGCTTGATGGGATTGGTTGAATACCCCTTTTAACTCTGGGTGTTGATTGAACATCCGATGATAAAACTTGGCGGTGATCTCGGGACCAACCTGAGCCAATAGCGGTGCACTTTGTTTTACCAACTCAATCGTATTGTGTGTAAGCATTAATATCTCCAGTTTGAGAGTAGAGTTAACCTATTCGCCCATCGACGCGTTTTTGTATCAGCATGGGCGTGAAGGTAATGGAAAAAAGCATAAAACCAAAAATCCAAGTCACAGCACTTAATAGCCATGCATTGTGCGGGTTTATAAAATGAATAAGGAATGCGCGGATAAGACCTGATACCGCGATACAGATAAATGCCAGTGTAGTTGTCGTGCCTACCTGTAATAGTCGACCAGTGTGGCCCAAGGTAACGCGAGTCATCATGGCTAAGATCATTAATCCCATGCCATTAATTGCCACTAAGTGAAGGTGGCTACGTAAATGCTCTGGTGCAAAGGTATTGTTGTATGCGTTAATTATTAAACCCACTGCGATTGCACAATATGACAGGTACAGTGACCAAAGCAGCGGTACGTTAAATAATTTACCGTTAAACCAATAAATTGCTCTTATCGAGTGCAGTAGCCCAAGGAGCAGAAGTGCAGCACTCAAATAGTGAGTATTGGGTATTGTAAACTGCAGGATATAGGTGAAAACGCAGATGATGGAGAGGTAAAAGATCGCCCTGTCTAACCTTGGAGTATGTGGTTTTTGTGCTTGCTGCAATCCTCGGGCAATAAAAAACGGAATAACGCGGCCACCCACCACACCAATCAACAGCATGTAAGCAATAAGTGTTGCTTGGCTTGCAGCGCTTAGCAATGAGAAGTGCTGGTTGTGAAGTAAAATTAAAAATACGATGTTGCAGCCACACAACATGCTTACAGCAAAAATAAAAACACGATTGTTTTTGGATTTTGCATCAACAATTACGCTCGTTAAATTGAATAGTATAATGAGCCAAAAACTCAGTTGTAGTAGCAAGGTGATGATGATTGATGGAGTTGCCACAAAAAAGCTCAGCCTAGCGGCACACCAAATAATACAGAGTGACAGCAGTGCGCCACCATGTAATGTCTGTCTTTGCGTCCAATTTTTTGCTGCGGTTAGCAAAAATCCGGCGACGACAGCACCGCCAAAGCCAAACAGCATCTCGTGGGCGTGCCAATAGGTCGCTGGGTAGCCATTACGCCAAACAACATTGCCATTGAGCAATAAAGCCCATACAGAAATGCTCACGACAGCGAATAACCCCGCGAGTAAAAATAGCGCTCTAAAGCCGAGCATCAACACGGGCCAAGTAGATGGTAAATACCAACACACTGCTTTTGGACTGGGCTCTTCTAGTTGGATTAAACTCATTTATTTAACCTCCAAACCTAGGTGGTATAGACAAACAAGGCGGATGACGTAGGCGAGCTTAATCAAGGCGGCCAATACGATAGTACTAATATGTGCTGCAATTTGTGAGAAGAGGCTGAAGCTTTCAACGCTAAAAAAACTCACTTGCAGTGACAGCATAAACGCTGCGAGAGAAGTGAAAATGGCGATGTTGCTATATCTTAAAAGTTGGTATGCACGGCTCATCGTTAACTCTGCGAATGTTGATATATAGACTGCACATTGCAGGTGTCACGCCAACTTTAAAATGCTATATAAATCATTGTATTAGTATTCTATTATTGATATTTGAGTCAAATTGACCTATCTTAATTAGTGTTTATTTGAATAAATTGAGTCTTTTTGACATGAATTCGTTAGCACTCTCCAAATTGCTTGAGCTTAGTATGTCGTTATCACGACTTTCGTTGGCGCAAGAAGGCCGCGAGGTTAAGCAATACGCTAAGTCCTTGCTTTCAGCATTGAGTCAATCTGTTACCGCTGATGCCATCGCCATTCTTTATGGCGATCAGCATGCATTAACTATCCTAGCTTGCAATGGGTTGAGTGCGGACGCTGTTGGGCGGCAATTTTTGCTTACAGAGCAACCTAGATTGAAGTCCATTTTCGAGTCTGACGAACTAGTTAGTTTTCCTGCCAATAGCGACTTACCCGACCCTTACGATGGTCTGTTGCTCGCCGAAGAAAGTCGCTTACCAGTGCATGCCTGCATGGGATTTAAGGTCGCGCTCCAAAGTAGCACCTTATTGATGACGTTTGATTGTCTTAAACCGGATAGCTTTGAGCACTTGTCTGAGGTTTATATGAAAACCCTACAAGCAATTGTCTCAAGTAGTGCATTACGCATGTTTGAGGCTGAGCGCCTCTATGAGCAAGCACGTGCATCTACACTTACCCAATCTCAAAAGTCCGTTAAAAAGCAAATTTTAGTAGGAGAGAGTGCGGTGATGCACTCGCTTAAATCAGAAATTGAACTGGTTGCTGGTTCTGAATTTAATGTTCTTATTCAAGGCGATACGGGAACGGGTAAAGAGTTGGTAGCAAAACACGTACACTTTAATTCCCAACGAAATGACAAACCGTTTGTACAAATTAACTGTGCGGCGCTACCTGACTCGATAGCAGAAAGTGAACTCTTTGGTCACAAAAAAGGGGCGTTTACTGGGGCCGATAAAGACCGGTTAGGCAAATTTGCAGCCGCGGACGGCGGCACGCTGTTTTTAGATGAAGTTGGTGAGCTGAGTTTGACTTTACAGAGCAAACTATTACGTGTGCTGCAAAGCGGTGAGGTGCAAGCGGTAGGTGCTGACCACATTCATATTGTCGATGTTAGAGTGGTTGCTGCGACTAATCGCGATTTAAAAGAAGAGGTGAGGCGCGGAAAATTTAGGGCTGATCTTTATCATCGCTTGAGTGTGTATCCTTTATTTGTCCCTCCACTGATCGAAAGGCTAGATGACATCCCGCTGCTGGTTGGGTTCTTTTTAGAGCAGCTAAGAGGTACGCTCAACGCAAAACAAGTGGTGATGGATAGGCAAGCACTCAGCCGGTTAATGCATTACGACTGGCCGGGTAATGTCAGAGAGCTTGAACATTGTGTCAGTCGTGCAGCGTTAAAAGCTAAACATCAACAGTGGCAGGCTAATATCATTGAGATCCATGACATAGATATCGCGCCAAAACACCATCAACAAATTCAGCAGGCTGAGTGCATGACCACGCAAGAGAAAGCACCTCCTGTCGCCATGAAATTCGCCGTCGAGCTACTACAAAAAGACATGATCGTTAACGCGATGGAACGTCATGGGTTTAATTGGTCGGCAGCTGCAAGAGAGCTGGAAATGGATAGAGCAAATTTAGTTCGACTGGCAAAGCGTTTAGGGTTGGATGTTAAAAAGCAGATGAGTTGAGTAACCGGAGCTGCTTTTATCAATCTCAATAACTTAGCAAGTTTTTTATTCAAAGTTTTGATTGAATACAAGCTGTTCAAAAAATGAAACCCTAAATGTAATGAAAATTGTTATTAATACTCTTATAAGTTGTTTATTTTAAAAGGGTATATTAAGAAAACTGTTATTTTTATTTAATCTTGCGAAGAATAAATATTGAACTAGGGTTATAGGGCGTCACTCGACATTATTAGGGGGCCCTATGCAGGGTAATAAGCAAGTCATAACAGCGCTAAATCAAGTGCTTACGCTAGAGTTAACATCGATAAACCAGTTTTTTCTACACGCAAGAATGTACAAAAATTGGGGGCTTGAAGAGCTAAACGAGAAAGCGTATAAAAAATCAATCAAGGACATGAAGCAAGCAGATGACCTTATCGAGCGCATATTATTCCTTGAAGGGTTACCAAATCTCCAGCATTTAGAAAAGCTGCGAATAGGTGAGCATACAGAAGAGATGATGGCGTGCGACTTAGCGTTTCAACTCGATCAGCTTCCGACACTGCGCGATGCAATTGCGCTGTGTGAACATGAACAGGATTATGTTAGTCGAGAGCTACTTGAAGATATTCTTGAATATGAAGAGGGCTATGTGGATTGGCTCGAAACACAACACTTCTTAATCAAAAATACTGGCATTGAAAACTATCTGCAATCGCAGATTGAGGGGTAAGTTATGCAAGGCAATTCTACCGTTATCGACTTACTCAACAAACAACTTACGCTTGAGCTTTCTTCTATGGATCAATATTTGGCTCATGCCAAAATGTATGAAGATTGGGGACTGGAGAAGCTACACCATAAGTTATCTCACGAATACGAAGAAGAGCTTGATCACGCTAAGCGGATCTCGGAGCGCATTTTGTTTTTGGAAGGCACGCCAGATACCGCTTCTCGTGCGCCGATCCACGTCGGTACTGACGTGAAAGAAATGCTAGAAAATGATTTGGCTGCGGAAATTCTGGTAAAAGATCACTTGAAAAAGGTGATAGCAGTGTGTGAGCAAGCGCAAGATTATGTTACCCGTGAAATGCTCGAAACCCTGTTAGATGACACCGAAATGGATCACATTTATTGGCTTGAACAGCATATCAATTTAATCAAACTAATTGGTTTACCAAACTACATTCAGAGCCAACTTGCTAATAGCCCAGAATGATCCCAATCACCGCGCCTACCTTTGGGTGCGGTTTCTTTGTGCGCCATGCATTGTCTTGCTAATTTATAACGAGCAAGGTATTCGCTATAAAATTGAGCAATCACAATGATTTGAACTAAAGTTTAGTTATGTATTGAGTGATTAGTAATACGATGAAAATATTATTACTGTTTTTCTGCCTCCTGAGCTCGGTTTGTCTTTCAGCAAACTCCAAGCAAGTGTTTCGTATTTATCATGACGCTGATTATTCTAATTTAAATGAGTCAGCCGAAGCGATAAAAATGGGATTTCTAACCGCATTAGATGAAGTAGATAATCAAATCCAAGGTTATAAGGTTGAATTGGTGGCCAAAGACCATCGTGGTAATAGTAATCGTAGTTTGCTTCACTTTAAGCAATTTTTAAAAGACCCGAATGCCTTACTCGTGCTTGGTGGTGTTCATTCTCCTCCTTATATTAAATTTCGTAAATTTATCAATGAGAGTGAAGCGCTGCTGTTGGTTCCTTGGGCCGCTGGTGGGCCAATTACAAGATACCCGAGTAAGGATAATTGGATTTTTAGGCTTTCTGTGGATGACACCAAAGCGGGTAAAGTACTCATCAATTATGCAAAGCAACAAGGTTGTGTTGCACCTCATTTACTCCTTGAGGATACCGCATGGGGGCGCTCTAATTACGACACATTGCTAGAGGAATATAAAACGGCCAAGCCTAACAACGCGCTGCCTGTATCTTGGTTTAACTGGGCAACACAAGAGAATGAAGCACGGATCATGGTCCATAATATTATTGAAAGTGAGCCGCAATGTATCATTTTTGTTGGTAATGCGATTGAAGGCGCTGAATTTGTAAAAGCCATGGCAAGTATTGACGAGGCACAGCGCCTGCCCATTGTTAGTCATTGGGGGATAACTGCGGGTAACTTTTTTAAAGTGGTTGGGGATAAGCTATCTGCAGATGTCTCATTGGCGGTCCTACAAAGCTGTTTTTCTTTTGAGAATAAACCATTCAGTGCGTTTTCGGCACGGGTATTTAATCGTGCAAAACAGCTTTTCCCGACCGAGTTTGCCAAGCATGGATTTGTTCAAGCAGCTCCCGGATTTATCCATGGCTATGACATTGCCAAGCTTCTTATTGCGGCAGCGGAGCAGATAAAACTGACAGATTCAGTCGCGACCAACAGAGCCTTATTAAAAAGCGCGTTTGAGGATTTGCAATCGCCGGTCAGCGGTCTAGTAAAAACGTATCAACGGCCTTTTAGTGTCTGGAGTGATAAAAATGATTCAGCCCATGAAGCGCTAACCGTGCAAGACTTGTGTATGGGGCAATACCAGTCTAATGGCAGTATTAAACTAGTTTATAGTTACCCGGGGTCGCATTGAAAACTAAATTCACCTTTACGAGTAATCGCGCTTTTTACACCTTTTTAGGGCTAACTGCTATCGTTTCACTTTTGCTCAGTGCACTTTTTGTTGGGCTGAGAGCAAACGTCATTGTCGAAGACTTAGTGAAAGAAACGAATGAAACCCAAGCTCAACTCGCAGTTAACAATTTAACTCAGTATCTTGAGAGCCGTAAACAAATACTATTCGATCTGTCTACACACCCTATTATTGTGAATGGTGCGATGGGTACGGGACTCTCCGCAGCGAAGTTACGAGATTTTTTGCGCAGCTTTCAAATTATAGGCAAAGAAGAAAAGCTGATGGTAATCAATATTCTCGGAGATGTGGTGTATGCAAACTTTGACTCCCATGAAGTGTTAGATCAAGAACCAAAATGGCTAGAGAAAGTGATTAACGCTGAAGTGGGTAATGTGATCGATTTAACCACGGTCACCAATGAGCACTTTTTTACTGTCGCGGTACCTATTTATTATAATGGTTTTGCTGAGGGGGCATTGATTGGTGAGTTTTCGACCAGTCTTGAAACGTTATTGGCAACCTCTTTAGAACACCAACTTCATAGTATCTCGTTAAAAGGCCAGTGGCTTGAGTTCTCTGATGTTGAACGCGTAGAAGATTACTTTAGTATTAAGTCATTAGCTATCGGGACTACCGGACTCCAGTTAGACTATCGCTTGCGAAAAAGCTTGGTCACTGACGAAGTGAAAAGGTTTGTGTGGGATCTTATTGGTGCTATTGCTTTTGGACTATTCCTATCATTTGGCTTGCTCTATTTGTTTGGTAAGCAACTTCTGTTAAACCCATTCAAAAAACTTGAAGAATCAAGAACAACACTCAAACGCAGCGAAGAGCGATTTAAACTCGCAATATTTGGTAGCGATGACGGTCTTTGGGACTGGGACCTTGAGCGAAATGCGGTGTTTTATTCAGACAGATTCAAATCTTTACTAGGCTTTTCGCAAGAGACACAAGCCTTATTCTCTGCGCATATTTCTAGTTTATTTGACCGAGTCCACCCAGAAGATCTCCCCAATTTAGAAAACTCAATTAAGTTTCATATGACGGAAGAAGAGCCTTTTGGTGTCGAATGCCGAATAAAAATGAGGCAAAACAGCTATCGCTATTTTTGGCTAAAAGGTGCGGCGGCACTTAAAGATGGACAAGCGAAGCGGATAGTTGGCTCACTTTCGGATATTACCGATCAAAAGCTTCATCAAGAAGCACTGAAAAAGGCAAAGGAACAAAATGATTTACTCGCTCAAGCAATAGAGTGCGCAAATGTCGGCATAACGATTGTTGACGCGACTAAGCCTGAATTACCAATCGTATTTGCGAATAAAACATTTCAACAAATCACCGAATATGGTGATGAAGTACTGGGTAAAAACTGTCGCTTTTTGCAAGGTGAACATACCCAACAGCAAGCGTTAGATGAAATCAGGGAAGCAATAATAGCTCACGAATTCGTCAAAGTTGAATTGATCAATTACACCAAGTCTGGAAAGGCATTTTGGAATAGTTTGCAGATCTCTCCGGTGTTCAACGAACAAAATCAATTAACAGCATTCGTCGGTATCCAACAGGATATTACCGCTGCTGTTGAGGCGAAAAAAGAGCTAGAACAAGCGAAGCAAGCGGCGGAGCAGGGCGCGCAAGCTAAAAGCGAGTTTTTAGCGTCAATGAGCCATGAGATCCGCACGCCAATGAATGGTGTAATAGGCATGTTAAGTCTGCTAGAAGATGAGCACCTTACTCAAACTCAATTACATAAAGTGAGTCTAGCAATGGGCAGCGCCAAGTCGTTATTAAATCTTATCAACGATATTTTAGACTTTTCTAAAATTGAAGCGGGTAAGCTTGAGCTTGAGTCACTAGATTTCGATGTTAGGGCATTGCTTGGCGAATTGATTGAATCCGTTGCGTTGCAAGCACAGAAAAAGGGACTTGAACTTATTCTAGATGTTACCCAACTTGAAAAGCCATTGGTGCAGGGAGACCCGAGCCGCATTCGACAAATAATTACCAACTTAATTAGTAACGCAATCAAGTTTACCGAGCAAGGCGAGATCATCATCCGAGCTTGGTTCAGTGAGGTAGACAATAAACTGAGATTTCATTGCTCGGTTGAAGATACCGGCATAGGGATACCAGAGGACAAAGCGGATAGGCTTTTTGCTAAATTCTCTCAAGTTGATGCCTCTACTACTAGAAAGTACGGAGGGACTGGACTGGGGCTTGCCATTGTCAGACAACTCTGTGAATTAATGGATGGCGATATCGCCGTTAGTAGTCGGTTTGGACATGGTAGCCAATTTGAATTTTTCGTATCTTTGATCCATGGCGACAATACTCAATTCGAAGCTGCAAAAGTTGATTTACAAGGCAGCAAAATACTCCTAGTTGACGATAATCTCTCTGCCTTGACGAGTTTGGAATCTCAATTGCGGCACTGGGGGGCGGATGTGTATAAAGCCAGCTCTGGAATACAAGCACTATCTCTATGTGAAGCTGAATACCAACGTGATAAAAATGTGTTTGATATCGCCTTATTGGATATGACGCTTAGAGGTATGTCGGGTGAGCAGCTCGGTGCTGCACTAAAAAATGATAAGCGATTCAAAGCAATAAAGCTTATCATGATGACGCAAATGGGTACTAAGGGGGATGGCCAGTTTTACGCGGATCGTGGCTATTCAGGCTATTTTCCAAAGCCCGTGACAACCAAAGACCTTTTTGATGCGTTAACCATTTTAGCTGAAGATGGCAAAGCGCTGGCGAATGCGAAACCACTAGTTACGAGTCACTATCTGAAGCTAGTAAGAAAGGCGAACGAAGCCGAATTTACGTGGCCAAAACCTTGTCGTATTCTACTGGTTGAGGATAACAAGGTGAACCAAGTTGTCGCATTAAGTATGCTCAAAAAATTGGGGATAACCCATATTGAAGTTGCTGAAAACGGACTGCTTGCTATTGAGCTGCTCAAGTCACATCAAGATGAATGTCAATTTGAGCTAATTTTAATGGATTGTCAGATGCCAGAAATGGATGGCTATCGGACTACCGAGTTAATCCGAGACGGAGCTGCAGGTAAAAGTTATCAGGGCGTGAAAGTGTTAGCCATGACAGCCAATGCAATGGCTGGTGATAGGGAAAAGTGTCTAAATGCAGGCATGAACGATTACCTCACAAAACCCATTTCGGAAGAGCCACTGAGCGAGAAACTACAATATTGGCTATACAAAAGCGAATACGCTTCCACAGACGATACAGAAGAAACGACTTAAGGGGGTAACTGAAGCAAATTGGCAATATTTCCTATCTATGATAATCTTTACTGTATATAAAAACAGTTATCTGAATTTGTGTTGAGAAAAGAGTTACCCGCCAAATATTACTTAAGCCACTTTAGTGAGCTTAGCGATTATTTACTTAAAGTATGTCAACCGCTATTAAGTAGTGCTCAGCGTGAGCTGCTGGCTGGGCTACACCGCTTGCCTGAAGATGAATTGTGTTTGTTAGTGCGGTTTATTTCCCGCAAAACTCCTTTTCTGGATATCAATTCACTGCGCTACGAAGAGATCAATAATATTTGTGAAGTCGCGTTTTCATTAAAAGCTAAGGGATTGCTTCGTCAAGTACAGCAAGACGACTTTCAAGCACTGCTACATTGCTTAACTAAACCATGTTTAATGGAACTTGCCGAGCGAGAGAGCTTAACTAAACTGCCAAGTAAATCGGCAAAAAAATCGCTCTGGGTAGCGCATATCAATCAATCTGTCTGCGTTGAACATCTAAATGCACAAGAATACCTATCCCAGTATCTCACGCTCTCATTTCAAGCCGATATCGACTACTTTCTATTTTTGTACTTTGGCAAGGTAGGCTTTAGCTTAGCGCAATTTTCGATGCGAGATCTTGGTGTAATGAACACCCGGAGCACTGACGCTGCTTACCATGCACATTTTGAACAAAAAGCAGAAGCCGTGAGCGCGTTTTATTATGCAAATGCACTCAGTGAGCTCAAAAATGCCTCTGAAGATGAATTAGTGTGGCGTGCTAGACAGGCCGCAGCGCAACAATTGCCTAAGGTTGATGGGCAATATGCAGTGACTGCACATGCAAAGTACCTGTTAACGCTTGCCAGAAAGTTAGGTCCTGAATTTTCCCATTTTAAAACCTTACTGGGTATGAGTGAGCACCCTCAAGCTTGTGAGATGTTGATACGACATAATTATAAACAAGGTGAGATTGAGCTGGTGAGAGAGCAATTAGAGCGCATATTGCAGGGGGAAAGCGATGAAACATTGATGATCTTCGCGGAAGACTTTTATCAGCGTAAATTTAACCAAAAACGCACTTCTGTACTTACGGATATGCTAAGAAAAAGTCAACCTGCGATCCAAATTGATGAGGCTTTTAAGGGACAAACAGAGGCTGGCGTCATTGCTTATTATAAACGTCATGACATTGAGGCCTATCATGTTGAAAATGAAATTTGGCTGGCCTTATTTGGATTGAGCTTTTGGCAAGAACTGTTTTATCACCCAAAAAGTATCGTTGCTAATGGGTTTTCTAGAACTCCGCTGGCGTTAAAAGAAAATCGCTTTTACAGCGAATTTGAGGAGGAAATTGAATGTCGCTTAGCGAGTTTTACAGATACTTCTGCTTGGATGAACTGGCTTTTACGCCAGATGAGCGAACATTACGGAGAACCTAATCGGTTGTTTATTTGGCACGATAAGATGCTCGACTCAATAAAAATATTATTGTCTAACTTGTCAATTGAGGATGTCAAACCTGTTTTAAGGCTAATGTGTAGTGATTTTCATCTGATGAAATCTGGTTTTCCCGATCTGATGATAGTCGACAAAAAAGCGGGTTTAAGGTTTGAAGAAATCAAGGCACCTGGAGATAGTCTTAGCCGAAGTCAGCTAGTTAACATTTCTAAACTTTTGCAATGCAATATTCCCACGCGACTGCAAACCGTTGAATGGCATATTTGCAAAGAGCAACCTTATGTCGTTGTCGATATTGAAACCACCGGTGGCAACAAGGAGTTTGATCGCATTACCGAGGTAGCCATGGTAAAAGTCGTTAACGGCGAGGTCGTTGCTAAATGGCAATCACTTGTTAATCCGATGCGTCGTATCCCACAAAAAATCACTGAACTGACAGGGATCACTCAGGCAATGGTGAGTGATGCTCCAGTTTTTTTTGAAATTTTGGAGCAAGTTGAGCTGTTTAGCCAAGGTGCTATTTTTGTCGCGCACAATGTGAACTTTGATTATGGCTTTATTCGACAGGAGTTTGCTCGAGTCGGCCGAGAGTTTTCTCGTGCGAAGTTATGTACTGTGCAGTTAGGCCGAAAGTTTGTGCCGGGCCTGCGCTCTTATGCGCTCGGGGCGTTTTGCCAGGCGATGAATGTATCTTTGATTAATCATCACCGAGCGATGGATGATGCTTATGCTACCGCTAAAATTTTCATTCAAATCAATACAATAAGACAGGAAAAGTAGCATGTCAGCGGTTCGTTTAATGCATCAGCAGATGGGCCTGTTTTGGGGAGCAGGCGTGTGGTTAGGGGCGCTTTGCGTATCTAAACTACCTTGGCAAGCGATTATTTCTGCAGTGGTGTTGTTGGCTATCAATGTATTTATATTTGCACTTTTTTGGTGGGATAAGCGCGCTTCAACGCTTGCTCAATCACGCATTCCTGAGCGTAATTTACTACTGTGTGGGTTACTTGGGCTCAATATTATCACACCAGTGGCAATGTATATGCTCAGGCATAAAACCATCAAACCTAGCTTTAATTTTAAGCTGTTGATGGTGTTCATAATGCAGACTATTGTATTCGGTATGCTGTTTATTTGGTTATTTATATAGGCCCTAATACGCTAATAGAATTTTTTATTGATAAATTTTCTTTGTTGACTAATTATCAGTAGGATAATTGGTATCAATGAGAGAACAATAATGAACAAACTAGAGACGTTATTAAGCCAATATGCGTTGTACCATCGCAGCAAAAGAAACATTCTGACTCACTTTTTTGGGATCCCGTTAATTGTGATTGCTGTTGTGGGTATGACTTTTATCCCGCTATTCAGTGTATCAGGAGTGACCATCACCCTTGCCGCGCTGATAGGGGGAGTTTTATGTGGCTATTACCTGATGTTATCCCCCATTTTTGGGCTCATGATGAGCACCATCATACTGGCTTTTTATTTCCTTGTTCAAACGTTGAATCCGCTCATCGTTAATGCAGGAATAATGACGGTATTGTTTTGGGCTGGTGTTTTCTTTGTAGGTTGGGTGTTACAGTTTATAGGGCATTATTTTGAGGGAAAAAAGCCTGCGTTTGTCGATGATTTGATTGGTTTAGCAATTGGACCACTGTTTGTACTTGTGGAGATTTTATTCGTATTGGGGCTATGTAAAGATCTCGAAAACAAAATAGTGAATAATGCTGGAGAGTATAAAGCGTAGGTAAATAGCTGGGCCGAAATGCTATTTCTGCCCAGCTAACAATACCGCTTAAGTTGTCATGCGAGTTTCTAATTTAGAGCCTTTTATTATCGTGATATCTTGGCAATTCAATCTTACTCGACCACAGCGAGTTTCTAATAAAAAGGTTACTTCTGGGTAATCTTCGCCACCGGAATCGACAAATTGCTTGCGTGCGCGGTGAACCATAATGTTCATGTGGTTTGTTTGTACGCCGAGTGCTTTTGCTAAGTCATCGCGGTAAACCCAACCTTGAACATCCGATTCAAGGCCTGCATCTTTATCTTGGATCCGAGTTCTGGCAAGCAGCAACAGTAAGTAATGATGACTTCTGACGCCTAAATCTAGGTGTTTATCATCAACACTTAGTGTTAGTTGAGTATCTTCCTCGTCTTGACTTACATTGAACTCTAGTGCCATTGGCTTGGCTGCTTTTTGGCATTCAAGGTGTTTAGTTACCGCGATGGTCGTGGCAGAAAAAAACATCCATTGGTCGTTCATCAGCGATAAAATACTGCCATCTATTAAGGCTTGTCGATCTGAGGTATTGAGATCTTCTAAAAACCAATAGTTGAGCAATTTATCATAGTAAATGATGTGTTTAGGGTCATCTTCACTAGGAAGGAGAAGTTGATTCGTTACTTCTACTACTTTTTGGTTGTTTGACTGAGAAACTAAATATTGACACTCGGTTTGCAAGTTCGCCGCTACAAACGAGTTTTGACCAGGTGCTGCAAAATCAATCTTATCATTTTCGAATAGCTGATACGGCAGGTTCTTGTCGAGCTTTTTATCGTTTATCCAGATGCCGTTTGTACTCACATCTCTGATAAACCATTTGTTTTCATTGAGTTCGATAATGGCGTGATGTCGCGACACTCCCGGCTTGTCTATCAAGGTGTCTACACTATATTTATAGCGGCCTACCGTATGATAGCTTTTAAGATAGACTCGTTCGAGTTTCTGTTCGTCGATTAAATAAGCCATAGTTAGTTCCGTATAACTTTGATGAAAATTACATGCTTATACAAAATAGATATCACAATTCAGCAATGCGTAAATTTCATCTATATCAATGTATAAGTGCCGTGAAGCATACAATTTTATTTCCTTCTACTCAATGATAAAGACCCACGAGGTGGGTCTCGTTGAGGGAAGAATTCACCAGTACTTACGTACCGGCTTGGTCTAATTTGGAATTACAGTTTTTCTAGTTTGACGCGGAATTCCAATGCCTAAACCAATTGTTTGATATTAGGGTGATAAATCCTAGCAAACATCTTCAGTCTAATTCGTTTACTTAAATTTAGCTATTACACGGCATTACACTGAGATTACAGGAGTTTTAGACTTCATTGACTTGAATATATGCACTGTATAAACCATATTTTAATTAGAGAGGTGTGAGATTCGCTCTCATGTGCTCGAACTTTCGTGATCTCTCTTACTTTTCCAGTTACCTAAAATAATTTTTTACTGCCTTTACACTGGTTGTTCTTTTTATTTTTAGTTGTGGATTGTTCACAGCAACATAAAAACCAGACTTTCGAAGGGCTTTATAAAAGCAGGAGTATAAAATGGGCCAATACAAAGCGTTAAAAACCGTTAAGTTGGAAGGAGTATTTCAGCTTTGTGATCACTTCGATTCAGAACCGTTAAATATGGACAGTAGTGCGGTTAAGGTGGTGACCGACTTTACTCGCAGGCAGCCTCAGGTGATAGCAAAAGACGTCGATATTGATCATGCTTTATACATGATGAAAAATGGCCATGTGCGCTCAAAACTCGTTGTTGACGAAGATGATAATTTCTTGGGAGTGGTAAACTGTCGTGACCTCACCGGCAGAAAGGTCTTAAGTGTTGCACAAAGAAAACAGGTGTCGAGAGAAGATGTGTGCGTTGAAGATGTGATGGTGACAAAAGAAGAGCTCTATGCTGTTCCCTATGAAATGGTTGCTAAAAGTACGATAGGGGATGTGCTTGAAACATTACAGAGTTTAGGATTGCAGCACGTTTTATTGGTTGGTCCGGAAGGACTAAGAGGTATGATCTCAGCTAGCGATATCGCAAGAGCATTGCATATTCCAGTGAGTATTTTGCAAAAACCAACTTCATTTAAAGAAATCTTTGGGGTGGTTAGCGGTAAGGAAGACTTAGCGAATTAGGCTTTATTATAACAGGCCGTGTTGTTTTCATCGAAAAGTTTAACGCTGCATAATATGACAACTTGGTAGGTTCTGTTCATTCTCCTAGGTGTGGTTTGTTAAACCACACCTTCTTAAATCTTATAGGTTCTCGCTTTGTAAGTACTTAATGGCCCCTCTAATTGCTGCCACTTGACCCGCGATACAGTTTTCTGGTGTTGCGTTTTGACCATCAGGGTAAACTTCAGTTGTTGTTACAAAAGCGGCATCTGTCATACCCATACATAAGCCTAGCGCAGTGCCATCATAATTTATTACACCGTACTGTTCTAAATCAACACCTATTAGCTGCCCATGATCATCGGCATCGGCAATTTGCGTTACCGCAGCCACTTCTTCGATAATGCGTTTTTGAAATTTAGCTTCCGGTTTTTGAGTGTGTCCGACTAAATAGAAACCGTCAGGAATGTTCCAATTGCGATTCTCTTTACCATCTCTTGCTGCCAATGCAGGGCGGAATTCAGAATTATCAGAATCTGTGGTTTCGTGTAAATCAACATGACACAGAATATCTGCTGCTTTCTTATTGACAAAATCCATTGCTGATCGAGATTCAGGTGCTGGACTATCCGCATAAAAAGAGCGATTAGGGTCAACGGCTTCTGGATTCCAGCGGTTTATCGTTTCATAGCCCCAAGGACTTAAGCAAGGCAAAATAATGAAATTATAAGCCTGTTCATATTGTTGTGCTTCTGATTTTGCAAAAGCGAGCGCACCATGTACACCACTTGTTTCATAGCCATGCACGCCACCGGTAACGAGTATGGTCGGTTTGTTTTGCTGCCAGTTTTTTGTTGTTAATGCATATAATGAATAAGTTTGGTTGGGGTAGTCAAGCTGACCATACTCGGTGATGTCAAAAACGTGCTTGAGCGCTTCTATTTGAGTTACGACCTCTTCAAAGTATGAGCGTTTGATCGATTGGCTTTCCAACCACAATGTTTTTTCTTTGGAAGTCCAAGGTACGCCGGGCGTACCTATAGCATATTGTCTTTGCATAATAACCTCGTTATAAATTTAGGTTATCTTACTCAATGCCTCGTTTTGAAAGCAACTTTATAAGGTCTACTACACACCAATAAACTTGGAATTAAATATATCCCAGTAGTTTAAGGCTTTGTTGTTGCGCAAGGTTGGGTTTGAAAGACCAAATTCTTAGTACACCGCTTGTCAGATAAAGCTTGGTATAACTAAACCAAAGTAATCGTTCCACAGAGATTTTTTCCACTTCTTCTGCTGGAATATAGTGCTTTTGGCCTAACAGGCTGTGATAAACCACGCCTTGATTGCAGATGATTACTCTACTTTGACCACTGAATATTGCCCATAGCCCTGTAACAATATAAAACATGATTGCTGCAGATAGCGTTAATTGGACAAAAGAAACCATGCTGATTCTTTCTGACACGATTAAGGCATCTAGAACAAGTAAGGTAAACGCTATAATAGAAAGGGAAATGAAAAATGATAAGTTCATTCCTAGTTTTAACTCTTTCATTGTTGTTCCTATTTTTCTTTGATTGATTCTGAGAGTGTGCAAATTATTTCAACAAAATGAATCAATTGTGGAGGTAATGATCTTTTCTTACTAAATCAAACTTTATAATTGATATTTCCTCTAAAGGATGCTTCTTTAGTAGTATGTATTAGAGGTATTGCTTCGTAGGGATAACGCTTTTTAGCGATAGCGGTGATAATGTTGGCAGTGTTTGGGAATTTTTTAATTGTGAAAAGTGTAATGTAATAAGTGGAGCCTTCTTATTTTTTCGACTTTTTGACGGCCTACGGAATGTGGTGTAATTGAACTTGCACTTTTTTAATATGACAAATGGAAAAAGTTAGCATATGTTTAAATCTTAGCGTTTTTTGTTCCGTCTTGAAATATCTGTGATCTTGTCTTGCAGAAAAGGGTTAAGGAAGAATTATGAAATTTGAACAGCTACTCAATCACTTTGACACAGGTATTTGTGTCGATCAGATGCAAAAAGAAGCCCTAATTGATATCGCATTATTATTTATTGGTGTTGATGGCGTTATCAGTGAAAGTGAAAAACATGTTGTGAGAAAGTGGGCAAAAAGTCTGCAGTGGAACTCTGCAATCGCATTAGACGATTACATCGAAGATAGCCTTTCAAAATCTGTTGTTGCGATAAAAAATAATGACATTGAAGCTTATGTGCAACACCGCATGAATAACATTATCGATGAGCCAATGCGTAAACTTGCGAAAGACTTAGCCGTGCGTGTTATTGAAGCCGATGGCAATGTGAAACAGGCAGAAAAGGACGCACTCGCCATTCTTGAGGCCGAACTATAATACTATCTTTAGCTGCAAAGTCAGTGGACCCAAGGTATACAATTAAATACTGAGGTCCACTGATATCTAAGCGTCTTTTTGGCTCTGAACTACGCAAATAATAAGTTGTGGTCTATTTGGTGTTTCATGTTTGAGAAAACTGTTGAATTAGGCGTGTTTGCTGCTCAATTTGACTTAGTAATTCTTGACTTAAAGTAAAAGATTTCTCGCCGTGTTCTGTGCCTCTCTCTGCGAGCGTAGTCACGCTGTCAACGTTTATGCTTATTTGTTTTACCACACAACTTTGTTGTTCAATGGCGGCGGCAACACTGCGGTTTAAATCGGCTAAATGCATGACATGGCTTTGAATGGTATCAAGGCTCGAACCGTTATTTTTTGCAAGGTCAACACTTTGATTTGATAGACTATTACTTTTTTGCACTGACTCAACAGCGGAGCTGGAAATATCATTTAGCTCTTTAAGTAATTGCGTGATTTCTTCCGTGGAAGTTTGTGTGCGCTGTGCAAGTGTGCGAACCTCGTCTGCAACAACTGAGAATCCTCGGCCATGATCGCCCGCTCGGGCGGCTTCAATTGCGGCATTTAGCGCAAGCAAGTTGGTTTGATCGGCAATAGAGTTGATAACACTAAGAATATTTTGAATGCGATCATTTCCTGAGACTAAGCGATTTACGGCATTGTTCACTTCCATTAAATGCTCATCAAGATAGTGAATAGAATCGATAACATCCTTTACTGCGGCTTTACCAAGCCCAGCCTGGTGCTCTGAATTATTGGCTGCATCTGCAGCATGGTTTACGTTTTCTGAGAGTTCATCAATCGTTTGCGAAAACTCGTCCATGCAAACAACCATTTCTTTTGCCTCGCTTGTTTGCTGCTTTAATAACTCGGCAACAAATTGACCGCTTTGTGTGGTAAGTTTTGCATTTTCACTTACTCGAACTGATACATCGTTCACTCGACCTACTACCGCAAAAATTTTCGCCTTTTGCATTTCGAATGCCAGTGTAATATCGGCAACTCTGTCTCGAGATTGACCGTATATCACAGACATTAAATCATTATCAAAAATCGTTTTAGCTTGTGTGAGCAAAGCTTTATATTTAGAACGAAAACGTGCGGTTAACGCAATCGTGATGCATAACAGAGCCAATGGTAGCAGGGTAAACCAATGGTTGTTTAATAGTGACGCTAGAGGCAAAGTTATCGCGACGAAAAGCAATAAAATAAATGAGAGTCGCGTGCTGTCATAGCGGCTCGTTTTTTGTTGGCTATCAAGAGTGCGATAAGCATTTTCTGCGCGTTTAATTACTTCGGGAGAAGGGCAAGTTCTTACAGATTGGTATTCAACTATGTTGCCTCGCTCGTCTTTAATTGGAGTGACGAATGCGTTTACCCAATAGTAATCCCCATTTTTTGTTAAGTTTTTAACCGGTCCCATCCAAGATTGACCGTTTTGAATGGTAGACCACATATCTCTAAATGCCGCTTTTGGCATATCCTGATTACGAACTAAGTTGTGCGGCTGACCAAGCATTTCTTCAATGCTAAAACCCGCGGTGTCACAAAATGACTGATTTGCGTATGTAATTCGACTGTCCAGATCCGTTGTTGAAAGCAATACACTGTGCTTGCCTAACTTTATTTCCCTACCCATTATTTTTGACATTTGTTTTTTATCTCGGTAGCTAAAGACAAGGCGAAATATAAATCTAAGACTTTATAGTCAGAAGGTTTTTTTAACCGAACCGTGGTTTAATAAAAGGTTTGCTGACCAAGATCAGGTTTATCTATGGTTACCTTAACCGAGATTAATTTGATTGTGATACATCAATAAATTCAACCCGCTTTCATGTTATTGAGTGTAATTAAAGGTGGTATGGAATTCGCTTTAATCACAATCATTAAGCTGAAATTGCGCTAATGCCGGCAGATTTTTCTTAGCTTATTTACTCGGTCGGTAATTTCTACTTATGTTTGTAATAGAATAGGGAGGGCCACCATTGAAAAATGCGACACTTTACCGAATGCATACCTCATCGCACATTTGCCCTTTTGGTCTCAGGGCTAAGGATTTGCTTTCACGAGAGGGTTTTTGTGTAGATGACAGAGTGCTCAAGTCAAGGGCACAGACGGATGAATTTAAAGCCACTCATAACGTTGACACTACACCACAAATATTTATTAACGATCAACATATTGGTGGTTATGAAGCGCTACGCCGATATCTAGGCAAGCCGTTACATAAGGAAAAGAAAAACGTATACTGGCCAGTACTTTCAATATTTTTAGTCGCGCTGCTGGTCACATTCGCGACACAATTTCCTGCCGATAATTTTGTAGAATGGGTAATGTCCTTTATTGGGTTTTCCATGCTGTTACTCGCGGTACAAAAAATACGCGATTTTCATAGCTTTACAAACTCCTTTATCACTTACGACTTGTTAGCGATGCGTCATCTAAAATACGCGTATACTTACCCCTACTTAGAGTTATATGCCGGCGTTTGTATGCTAACAACTTTGCCAGCCATTTATTATGCACCAGTGGCAATATTCATAGGGTTTATAGGCGCAATCTCGGTGTTTAAGGCCGTATACATTGATAAAAGAGCGCTTAAGTGTGCATGCGTTGGTGGTGACACTGATGTGCCCTTAGGCTTTATATCACTAACTGAAAATGTAGTTATGTTTGGTGCAGGGTGGCTTATGTTGCTCAGCTATTTTAAGCTAACCTAAAGTTCGAATAAGACCTGCTAGGCACTAAAGGGCTACCAATTGGTAGCCGTCATAATTAGCAGCCTAGTTGTGAGCTAAGACCGCCGACTCGAGCCTCAATGTCGGTGGTTTTATAGCTTGGCAGGCTAGGTAAGATATTCAGGCCTGCTCTTTGTTCTACTTCGTCGATGGTTACTTCTGTTTTGCAGTAATCAAGATATCTACCAGAAGTTTGCTCCATGATAAAAGCAGAAGCCTTCACATTTGAGCCTGCTATTGTGACAACGACCTTAAAATAGCCTGACGGAATAGTGTGAGATTCATCAGCACCAGGCAAAGTAGCAAAGTAATATTCATACAAGGGACCCGTGAACACATAGGCATTTTCGCCCGTTCGCACTAAACTTCTCACTGCATTTTCTAATTTAACCCATGGGCCTTGATTAAGGTTTGATGATTGCGGGGTAATGTTCGAGAGGTAGTTAGTATCGCTCCAATTGGATGTATTGGAAAACGACGCCAAAGGCACTTGATGACCTCTATCTGTATGGATAGTTGCCCACGCATCGCTGTAGTCACTTGGCTCTAGCGTGTATCTACTTGCAATTTTAGGGTCTGATTTCCAAGTCCTTGAACGGCTTGGTCCGTCAATTGTGCTTGGTGTGACTTTGTATGCTACCCAGTCCGCAAACTTTGTTGCGCGATTATTGCTAAGCACATATATAGGTCGCTCAACGATATCATTACTTGATGGTGTGCCAGTTGGGCAACCGTAGTTGCTACATATGTTGGTGTTTGCATTTGCAGTCGCACTGACTGCAAGCATGAGTATTGCGAATTTCATTTTAATCTCCGTGCTTAATTGAAAGTCACGCAATACTAGGTTGGTTATTTGTCAGTATTATTACTTTAATGTAAATATATTGTGCTTTTTGATTGCTAATGTTAGTTGAGAACTACAGTGAAAGAGCCGATTTATAAAGCGTTATAGCTATAAAGTATGTTAAAAATCCCTTATTTTCATTTTACTAATTAACTGGAAAATAGAGGCTAGGAGCAGAGTTGAGGTAATTTACTTAAATGCTTACAAATAGACTAAGCTGTGATAGTTTCGGTTAACTTACATATACAGGACTACGAAGCAATGAACTTGACGTTTATATTTGGCGATCTTAGCTTAAACTGTTGAATGGTTTTTATACTGATTCTTTGCAGAGATTACGGAGTGTAAATTGTGAATCTAACAGAGTTAGGTCTATGGTTTAGTGCAATAGGCGCGATTGGTGTGCTATTTGCTGCTTACACATTTTTTAAAGGCCGAAAGATCGAGCATGTAGGTTCAGTGACGTTACCAATAATATCTAAATCCCCTGAAAAAATACCGTGTGAATTTGAAATTGTGAACTACGGTTCTCGTCAGTTTTTTATCTCAAGGTTGTGCATTGAGCTGAAAGCTTGGAATAATTGGGAATCAAATATTAATTTAGCAATTCATGGACTCGTGCCTTTTAAATTAGAGGACGGTGAAATTTTCAAGAAAACACTTTGTCTGCATAAAGAGATTCTAAGATTAGAACAGTGGTATCGTGAAAGTGCAGGCACTTTAGATAAATGTATGCCTCTGAGAGTTAATTTCTACTTAATCACAGCAAAAGAGCAAAAATTGAAGTTAAAAGTATCTAGAGCATTAAAAGAAAAGCTCATCAATCGCATAAATAAACATTCAATACAATGATTTCAATTGTTGTCCACTATTAGCAATCTCGCCTTGAACCCTTGTCGGCAAATTACTCAGCTTATATTTGGGCACTCTGTATGGTTTTACAATTCTTGCTTGATCAGGAATTTTTCATCCAGACTAGATAAGGTAGTAGCGCCTTTGTCGATACAGAAATCGGTTGAGTTGGAAGGAGCGCGCAGGTTTTGAGCCTTAAAATAGTTACATGCTGACGTCTGCAGGATTAAACTTTTGATTTCAAAGTTCTCAAATCCATAAAGCTTTATTACTGCTTTGGAGAAAGTTGTGTAGTGGTCAATGCTTTTTGGCCACCACATTATAAATTCTCAGTATTGCAGTTCTTGCATAATAGTAGAGGTAACCATTGTTGTGCTGATGATAGAAATTCTCCTTATAAACTATTTAACTTTATGGGAAAGTTACACCCACATGCGTCAATGTGCCATGATCGTGTCTACTCTCACGCAAAGCGTTTTGCGGTATGCTTTTAAAAGGTCGCCTGGTCTAGCGAGCAATGCTAATATCATCTAAGATGATTGACATGTTTTGGCTTGGCGTAAAACTAATATTTAATATTATCTCATCAGTATTACTACTCTCTGCTATAAGTTCGATAGGAAAAACAACGGTCTGAAGTAATGGCTCTGTAGGTGGATAACTTACATCTTTGTTCTCCAGCTCTGAATAGTCTGAAGTTAACAGCGGAGAAATGCTTCCTGGGGAAGTAAAATTCTGATTAATTACGACGCCATACTTATTGAGAATTTTTATTTTTATGTCAGACAACAGATTATATGGGCTACATTCTCTGTTCTTTTCAGAGTCCAACACTGCTATTGCAAAAGTTAAAAACTTATCTTTCATCGTCAAGCCATCGATTGACGCTAATTTAACTTGAAAAGAAGTTTCAACTTGTTTCTTGAGTTTCAGAGCTAATACATTGTTTGGTGTATCTACGCCACCTCTTAATTGCTCCTTTACAATTGAAGGCATGCCCAATTGCTCCTGGCCATCAACCAAAACCTTATACCTTTTACGATCTGTATTGAGAATGTCAAAGTTCTCAATAACTTGAAAAGCTGAAGTTATATATCGAGAGACATAGATGTCCTTGGGAAGATCAAACTCTGAGATTGGAGGTCGTCTTAGTATATTTTCGTATTCTTTCTTCCCTAACAAAGTGAGATCAATGAAGGCAGATACAAAGACTTTGGTCAACTGCTCTTGCTGTTTAGGCGACAATAGCTTTTTATAAAATCTTTTGCTTCCTCCCCAATGAGTATCATTAGACATATCTTGATTAAAATTTATGTGGTTAGCTTTATATACGTAAATTGAATACTTTACATAGTCATTACTGTCATCAAATAACGTTCTTTGCCATTGCTGACTACCAAGAAACTGATAAACGTCAGCATCGTGCCCTCCTTGCAGTACTAAGTAATTAGTGTTTCTTAGAATGTTTTTGCCATTAGCATGTTGATATTGACCATCCATTGGTGCTAACGCGACTACCGATTTAATACCGAAACCAAACTCTGTAAGCTTATCGCTATTTGGTAAGGTTTTTAAATTATTGAATGTAGAGGCTAAGGAGACTGCTTCCCCTCCTCTAGACATACCAATTAATGCAATGTTTTCCAAATCAAGTTTGTTATAAAAAATGCTATCCTGTTTTCGATTCCAAGAACGCAGTAGCTTAAGGTGTTCCAACAATACCCAGCCACGAGCGCCGCTTTCTCCCATTAAGCCATTTAAATAAGTTTGATCTACCTGAACAACGACGTAACCGCGACTAGAAAACAACTCACCTAAATAATCAAAACCTGGGTCTGAATTGCCATGAACTAAAAGAATAACAGGCTTCTTCTCTGAAGTATCAGGAAACCAAACTTTACCATCTAGCGCTAAATTTGCGCTTTCAAATGTATGGTATGCGTCATATTTATAGCCCTGATTTTTGGAATATTCAGCAAGAAAGCTTGGTAGCGTGATGGTAGGAGTAATTATGTCGGGCTCATCAATAGAGAATAAAAATGGCTTTTCCCCGTAGGTAATCACGTCAAATTTATACTTCCCTCTTTCGGCAGGGTTTGATAAGCCACTCTTTTGTGTTTTAGGAAAAATGTATTTATCTGAAACACACTGTAAAACCTCATAGGCAGTAGCTGAATGGGAAATAGATAGAATGATGATAGATACTAAATGTGCAAGTACACGTTTCATTATTATCCTTAACACTTTATTTACTGAGTTTTATGTTAACAATGTAGGAGTTGAGGTTTTAGACGCAAAAAATATAAAAAAGGTTTAAAGGTTTTGAGAATATGACTAGTCAGCATCCTTTTTTCTGCGATTGCAATTATTCTGTGTACTAACTTATTCCTCTTCAAAATTAAGTTAGATCCAATGTCCATTTCTTGTAACTTGTAGTGATCAACTAATTCCTGACAGTGAACTAAGTTTTTCTTCTGCTACTGCTGGAGCTTGCATATCGTTATGACTATGTGGCCTTCTCCAGTTGTAATAGTTCATAAAGTAAAAGCTAACGTATTGTTCAGCTTCTTTAAATATAGTGGAGTTTAGTTTCGGGGCGCTTCTCACAAAAAGATTCCTTCTAGTCTTTCAAGCTTCAATTTCATCTAATTAAGATCTAAGAGCAATTCTACTCATTAGAGGTGCTATTAGGTGTCGTCCTATAAATCCTCCCCTAAAAGGCGCTGAAAGGACAAAATAATTTTATTGAAATATGGTGCAGCAAGTGTGCGATGAAACTAATGTGCGATAAGAATGATAGTAGATAGAGTTAACTTATTGAACAGGGTAAGGAAAAGCTGGTCGGCATAGCAGGATTTGAACCTGCGACCCCTGACACCCCATGACAGTGCGCTACCAAGCTGCGCTATATGCCGACTTGTGCTTTACTATACGGGTTTTTTTTTGAAAGGCAATAAGTGGTTGGTTTATTTGGACATTAAATGAACTCAAGGGCGTATTTTTGTGTTCTTCGTCATTAAATCTGAGTTTTATAAGAAGAAAGCGCACTAAATATAAGCACTAGTGCGCTGTATTGGTCTATTTAGTCCAAATGCCTTTTGGTAGTGTTTTTTCTACTTCAGGGTTGGTACTAGGATCAAACTCTGGTGTTACGCCAGCTTTAAGCTGCTTTTTATAATCGTTGGCAAGCCATAGCACGACTTTGCGAAGCATAAAGAGTGCAACCACGTTAACTACAGCCATTAAACCCATTGAAATATCAGCGAGTGTCCAAACCAGTCCAAGTTCGCTTACCGCACCAAACATTACCATACCTAATACACAAGCTCTAAATACCATCATGCCTTTCTTTGAATGGTGATCTAAGAACAGTAGGTTGGTTTCTGCATAACTATAGTTGGCAACAATGGAGGTAAAAGCGAAAAATAGAATAGCTACCGCAACGAAAATTGCGCCCCATTCCCCTACATGATGAACCAATGCAGATTGCGTTAGTTCAATGCCAGTTAAACCTGAGTTTGGCTCGAGCTGACCAGATAAAAGAATAAGCGATGCGGTCGCGGTACAGATCACTATGGTATCTACAAATACACCTAGCATTTGTACATAACCTTGTGATGCTGGATGGTTTGGATTTGGTGTTGCACTTGCAGCAGCGTTTGCAGCGCTACCCATACCGGCTTCATTTGAGAATAAGCCGCGCTTGATCCCTTGAAGCATCGCTTGCATTACCGCGTAGCCAATAGCACCAGCACCCGCTTGCTCAATACCCATTGCACTTTTTACTATTAACATGAATATATCTGGTAGCTGCGCAAAGTTCACAGCACAGACGTAAAGTGCAAGTATAAGATAAGCAACGGCCATAAAAGGCACGACGAGTTCGGCAAAGCGTGCAATAGTTTTTAAACCACCGAAGATAATAATCCCAGAAGCTGCTACTAACGCAATACCCATTACATATTTAGGCACATCAAAGGCAACGTTAAATGCTGCAGCAATGGAGTTGGCTTGTACTGCATTAAAGACAAAACCAAATGCAAGGATAAGGCAAAGTGAGAACAACACCCCCATCCACTTACGTTTTAAACCTAGCTCCATATAATAAGCAGGGCCACCACGGAAGTTTCCGTCATCATCTTTTGTCTTATATAGCTGCGCTAAGCAACTTTCAGCAAAACTAGTCGCCATACCAATCAAGGCAATGAGCCACATCCATAATATAGCACCAGGACCGCCCAAATAGAGCGCAACGCCAACACCTGCCATATTTCCGGTACCAACCCGTGCGGCGAGTGAAGTACAGAATGCTTGAAAAGAGGAGATACCATCTTCAGCACCTTCGCGGCTTTGCATCATTACCTTCACCATATATGGAAATTGAGTGAATTGAATAAAGCCAAGCCTAATTGTGAAGAATACACCTGCAGCTATTAAGAGGTAGATAAGTAGATGGCCCCATAAAAGACCACTTATCGAGTTTAAGATATCAGCCATGTATTTAGCCTTTTTCTAAGAACGAGTAAATAATGGGGCGGTAATCTACCACAAAGAAAAGCAAAAGCCGAAATTCCTGTGGGTTATCCACAGAAAATGTGGATAAGTTGTTAGGATTCGGTGGGCTAAAAAGCATTTGAAAAATAAATAGAAAAAACCGAAAAAAAGGGTTGCACTAAAATCGGATCGCCCTATAATGCGACCCCACTGACACGGGGCACTACGCTGAAAAGCAAAGCAGCAACGAGTTAGCGTCAAGTAAAACTTAGTTTTGAAAACTTAAGAGAAAACTTCTTCTCAAGAAATTCA
>NZ_CP047237.1:0-422500 GCF_018141345.1 Pseudoalteromonas sp. A22 | reverse complement strand
CTCCAAGGCTAAATACTCCCAACTGACCGATAGTGAACCAGTACCGTGAGGGAAAGGCGAAAAGAACCCCTGTGAGGGGAGTGAAATAGAACCTGAAACCGTGTACGTACAAGCAGTAGGAGCCTACTTGTTGGGTGACTGCGTACCTTTTGTATAATGGGTCAGCGACTTATATTCTGTAGCGAGGTTAACCATTTAGGGGAGCCGTAGCGAAAGCGAGTCTTAACTGGGCGCTTAAGTTGCAGGGTATAGACCCGAAACCCGGTGATCTAGCCATGGGCAGGTTGAAGGTTGAGTAACATCAACTGGAGGACCGAACCCACTAACGTTGAAAAGTTAGGGGATGACCTGTGGCTAGGAGTGAAAGGCTAATCAAACCGGGAGATAGCTGGTTCTCCCCGAAATCTATTTAGGTAGAGCCTCGGACGAATACTTACGGGGGTAGAGCACTGTTAAGGCTAGGGGGTCATCCCGACTTACCAACCCTTTGCAAACTCCGAATACCGTAAAGTAATATCCGGGAGACACACGGCGGGTGCTAACGTCCGTCGTGGAGAGGGAAACAACCCAGACCGTCAGCTAAGGTCCCAAAGTGTATGTTAAGTGGGAAACGATGTGGGAAGGCTAAAACAGCTAGGAGGTTGGCTTAGAAGCAGCCACCCTTTAAAGAAAGCGTAATAGCTCACTAGTCGAGTCGGCCTGCGCGGAAGATGTAACGGGGCTAAACATACCACCGAAGCTACGGCTGCAGACTTTGTCTGCGGGGTAGGGGAGCGTTCTGTAAGTGGCTGAAGGTGTGCCGGGAGGCATGCTGGACATATCAGAAGTGCGAATGCTGACATGAGTAACGACAAGAGGAGTGAAAAACTCCTCCGCCGGAAGACCAAGGGTTCCTATCCCATGTTAATCAGGGTAGGGTGAGTCGACCCCTAAGGCGAGGCTGAAGAGCGTAGTCGATGGGAAACGGGTTAATATTCCCGTACTCGGTATGAATGCGATGGGGGGACGGAGCAGGCTAGGCAAGCATGGCGTTGGTTGTCCATGTGAAAGGCTGTAGGCTGGTGACTTAGGAAAATCCGGGTTGCCAAGGCTGAGAGTCGAGACGAGCCACCAAGGTGGTGAAGTTGTTGATGCCCTACTTCCAGGAAAAGCCTCTAAGCTTCAGTTCATACTGAATCGTACCCTAAACCGACACAGGTGGTCAGGTAGAGAATACTAAGGCGCTTGAGAGAACTCGGGTGAAGGAACTAGGCAAAATTGTACCGTAACTTCGGGAGAAGGTACGCTCTTGTTTGTGAAAGACTTGCTCTGTAAGCAAACGAGAGCCGCAGTGACCAGGTGGCTGGGACTGTTTATTAAAAACACAGCACTGTGCAAAATCGTAAGATGACGTATACGGTGTGACACCTGCCCGGTGCCGGAAGGTTAATTGATGGGGTTAGCTTAGGCGAAGCTCTTGATCGAAGCCCCGGTAAACGGCGGCCGTAACTATAACGGTCCTAAGGTAGCGAAATTCCTTGTCGGGTAAGTTCCGACCTGCACGAATGGTGTAACCATGGCCACGCTGTCTCCACCCGAGACTCAGTGAAATTGAAATCGCAGTGAAGATGCTGTGTACCCGCGGCTAGACGGAAAGACCCCGTGAACCTTTACTACAGCTTGGCACTGAACATTGACCCTACATGTGTAGGATAGGTGGGAGGCTTTGAAGCAGAGACGCTAGTTTCTGTGGAGCCGACCTTGAAATACCACCCTTGTAGTGTTGATGTTCTAACTTAGGCCCCTGAATCGGGGTTGAGGACAGTGCCTGGTGGGTAGTTTGACTGGGGCGGTCTCCTCCCAAAGAGTAACGGAGGAGCACGAAGGTTTGCTAAGTACGGTCGGACATCGTACGGTTAGTGTAATGGTAGAAGCAAGCTTAACTGCGAGACAGACACGTCGAGCAGGTACGAAAGTAGGTCATAGTGATCCGGTGGTTCTGAATGGAAGGGCCATCGCTCAACGGATAAAAGGTACTCCGGGGATAACAGGCTGATACCGCCCAAGAGTTCATATCGACGGCGGTGTTTGGCACCTCGATGTCGGCTCATCACATCCTGGGGCTGAAGTCGGTCCCAAGGGTATGGCTGTTCGCCATTTAAAGTGGTACGCGAGCTGGGTTTAGAACGTCGTGAGACAGTTCGGTCCCTATCTGCCGTGGGCGTTTGAGAATTGAGAGGGGCTGCTCCTAGTACGAGAGGACCGGAGTGGACGAACCGCTGGTGTTCGGGTTGTGATGCCAATTGCATTGCCCGGTAGCTACGTTCGGAACTGATAACCGCTGAAAGCATCTAAGCGGGAAGCAGGCCTCGAGATGAGTTCTCACTTTGACTTAGAGTCAACTGAAGGGCCGTTGAAGACTACAACGTTGATAGGCGAGATGTGGAAGTGCTGTGAGGCATTAAGCTAACTCGTACTAATTACCCGTGAGGCTTAACCATACAACGCCAAAGTGGTTTATAAGCGACAGAAGTTAATAGACTAAAGTAGACAAAAGAATTTAATAAGCTTTTTCCGGATTTACATTGATGAGGGAGACTTCATTGATGAACAGAATTTCCTGGTGACTATAGCGTTTTGGACCCACCTGACCCCATGCCGAACTCAGAAGTGAAACAAAACAGCGTCGATGATAGTGTGGATTACCCATGTGAAAGTAGAACATCGCCAGGGCCAAATAAGAGAAACCCGTTGCAGCAATGCGACGGGTTTTTTGCGTTTGAAGTAAAGTACTTCAATGTAGCATCTCCCCTTCGCGCGTCCTTGCGCTCACTTCCTCGAACTGCGAAGCGGTGCTTCGGTTTCTCGTCACCCAAACTCAGAAGTGAAACAAAACAGCCGAAGGGTCGGCCCCGGTCAATGATAGTGTGGATTACCCATGTGACTCTCTATTTAAAAAATGAGAACATCCTACTTCGTAGCGAGCCAGGGCAAAATAGAGAAACCCGTTGCAGCAATGCGACGGGTTTTTTGCTGTTTGGGGTATAGAGATTTGAGATTTAAAAACCTCGCGAGGTAAACTCGTTCCCACTCCCACCACAGTATCAGCACAGTACAACATGGTAGGAGGTGGTTTACCCGCCGATGGGTTGTAATGAAGTTCCGGCAAAAAACCATGTACATCAAAACCCGTTGCAGCAATGCGACGCTTTTTAGCTGTTTGGAGTATAGAATGTCTCGCGAGGTGGACTCGCTCCTACCATATACACATTGCTAGGGTTTGAAAAAACTCCAGGCGATAAAACGGCTTGTCTTATTACCTTGTTCCATCTCGATCACTTTCACTTGCTCGGCAGCGACCTGTTTAAGTTGTTGTTTAAGTGGTTTTACGTTGTCTTTATTCGAGATAAGGGAAGTAAACCAGTAAACTTGCTCTTTGAAAGTGACACTCTCAGTGATCATATCCAGTATAAAGCGCTTTTCTCCACCTTCACACCATAACTCTTGAGCTTGGCCGCCAAAGTTTAGCGAGGCTTGTGGTGCTCGGTTAAGGTTTTTCCACTTTCTTTGCGTGCCCTTGTTTGCATCTGCTTCACTGGCATGGAAGGGCGGGTTACACATTGAAAAATGATAAAACTGGTTTGCTTTTATTATCGTTTTAAAAAAGTGATTAGGCTGCTTTTGTTGCATCACTTTTATCGGCAACTTATTTAGTTCTGCAATGGTTTTGGCACACTTCACAGCAAGAGGATTGATATCAGAGGCCACAAAGCGCCAGTTATACTCTCTTGATCCTAAGATGGGATAGATCAAATTGGCACCAGTGCCAATATCTACGCCTTGCACCTTATCGGGCAAGTTACTTTCATCTAACAGATCTTTCAGCGCATGGATATAATCTGCTCTGCCTGGAACCGGGGGGCATAAAAATTGTGCGGGGATATCCCAAACTTGTATATCGTAGTCTGACTTAAGCAGTGCTTTATTCAACAGTTTTACGGCATCTGGATTGGTGAAGTCGATGCTTTTTATGCCATCAGCTCGGTTGTAAGTAAAATTCTTTAAAGCGGGTTCAATCGCTATAAGCTTGTCTAGATCATAGCCTGAATTATGCTTGTTTCTTGGGTGCACAGGATTCTTCGAATAAATAAAAAGGATTATAACACTTTTAATCGAACGCTTAAGTCTTGAATACTGGCTTTATCTTAAAAGCATATCAACCCTTTATTTGCCCAGTTTAAAAGTTTACTTATCAATCAGTCAACTGGTACGATGAGGCTAGTGTTCAAAGAATAAAAACAAAGAAATGATAGCGCAAAAATCACTATTAGTAGATATAGCAGATGGACATAAACTCCACCTCAGATATATAGCGAAACCGGATAGTAGCGGCCCCGTTGTGTTTTTTATGCATGGTGCGGTTGAAAATGGCAAAATTTTTTATACTGAAAGCAATAAAGGGCTAGCGCCTTTTTTAGCTGAGCACGGCTATCGCTGTTTTGTTGGCGATCTTCGTGGGCGAGGAGAGAGTATTCCTAAAATCGACGCTGAAGCGGATTATGGTCAAACTGAATCAATCTTGCACGAAATCCCTGAAATGCTGAATTTTATCGAACGATATACCGGATCTAGAGCACAATATTGGATTGCGCATTCTTGGGGAGGTGTATTGATGAATAGTGTTTTTGCACGCTTTCCTGAAGAAATCCAGCATGTTAATGCATGTGTCTATTTTGGTTCTAAGCGTAGTTTACATAACAACCACCCGAGCAAATTACTGAAAGCAAACCTAATATGGTTTAACGTTGCGCACTATTATTCGAAAAAGCATGGATACTTACCTGCAAAAAGACTTGGTTGGGGGAGTGATGATGAGTCTTTAAAGTCACATGCTCAAAGCGCTGACTGGGCACAGAAGCACCCATGGGTTGACTCCGATGACGGTTTTAATTATGCCGCAGTATTAAAAGACATGACGTTACCTCCAATCTTGCACATTGCGGGCGTTAAAGATAAAGCACTAGCACAACCTGTCGATATTCAAGCATTTATTCGTGAATCGGGAAAGGGGATACAAGAACTCAGAATTTATGGAAAAAAGCACGGCCATCGGCACAATTATGGGCACATAGACATGTTAACCCATAAACATGCGCGTGATGATCAGTTTAAAGATTTGCTGGCGTGGTTTGATCGCTTTGCGGTTGAGCAATCATTTTCTCAATAAACGCTTCATAGCGCTGCCACTTTTCTAGTGGCTGCGTGGTGATTGGCTTTCTGACCTGCGCCTTACTTAAGGTATGCACCGGCTTTTTAGATTTGTGAAACTCCAAGCATTCAGGTTCGTATTTTTGATATAAAAAGCTTAAGCATTGTTTGATGGACTTTTCAGGCTCTGCGATAAGTTGTTCGTAACTGAGCGTAAAAATATCTCTTTTCATAAATTGGTTAAAATGTGACATCAAGTCGCTTTGCGCTTGCGCATACAAGGCAAATTCACTTAAAGAGCAAAAGTAGGGCTCGCTTTCGGCGAAATGATTACTATAGACCGACCAGGCTGTAGCATTGAGGTTACGAGTTAAATGAATAATTCGTGCCTCAGGGAAGAGCTTGTGGATTAAGCCTAGGTTTTGAAAATTAGCTGGAAGTTTATTGATCACCACTTCTTCCGGCACTCGATGCCGCTTTATCTCGTCGACGTAGAGTATGCGGCAATGATCTAACATAGAGTTACTTAGTTGGTCTAAACAAGCTGGGAACTCTGCATTATTGCGTTTGCTGAGGTAAGGGACAATTTTATCGCTGATCACGGTATTCTCGCCTAGTGTACCAACATGTGAATGTTGCACTAGCATTTGTTCTAGGAGAGTCGAACCAGTTCTTGGCAAACCAACAATAAAAACAGGCGTAAATGTTGTCTTAACCCTATCACTAGGTTTATCAAAAAACGCTTTGCCGCAATGCTGTTTGATTGATTCAAAAAATGGCAGCATGTCTACAGTACGAAACTCGCTCATCAGCAGCTGTGTATCATTCGCTAAAGCATAGTTATCTTGAGCTGCATTAAAGTTACCTAATTGTTCATGACACTTAGCAAGAGCATAGTGGACCACGGTTTTTAGTCTCGGTGCTTCAAACTCATTTTCCAACTTTTCTAAAATCGTTAAGTATGCAGGTAATTCTTTGGCTGAGGACATCTGTACCAGTTCGTACAGCATAAAGGCAGTCACTGTACTATGAGGACAATCTAACCCTGCTTTAAAGACATTTTTAGCTTGTTCAATAAAGCCATAGTCCAGATAAAATTGACCAAGTTGGTAATGGGCTTGGGCATTATGTTTTGCCACGCTTAAGGTGTATTCAAGTACGGTTTTTGCGTCAACAGGTGAACCAACGGCTAAAAATGCATCGGCCAATGCGAAAAGCGGCTCGAGCATTTTTGGTAAATGTTCGCAGGCTCTTTTTAAATAGTAGATTGCGTTATCATACTGCTCTAACCGCATACAAATACGGCCTAAACCAAATAGAGCAGGACCGTTGTTAGGTGACTGTTTAAGTACAGACTTGTACATAAACTCTGCTTCTCTAAGCTTATTTTCGGCCAATAATTCGTTGGCTCGCTTTAATAACAACATTTTTTTATTCAGAGTTAACTACTTTGCTATATAGGATAAAAATAAAAAGGCGAAATAGCTAATGCTAGTTCGCCTTTGTTTCTGGGTTACAGTAAAAGTTAGAACGTATAGGTTGCTTTCACATAGTAGAAACCACCATTAATACCATATGGTGAAGTTTCATAGTATTTGCCACCCCAATTGTTATTTGGGATACCTGTAGCGTCAAAGAAGTCTAGTTCTTCAGCGTCTTGGTCAAAGATATTATTTGCACCAACAGATAGACTGATTGAATCTGTTGCAAAGTAGGTAAGCTCTGCATCAAATGTGATTGTCGCGTCCGCTGTTTTTGCCGTTGCATCATAATCTACGTGAACGCCTTGGTATTCGCCAAAGTAGTTCATACGAACAAAACCTGAGAAGTTATCCCATTGCTGAGCCCAAGTTAACGTGCCTCTGTGCTTCGGTAAGTCGTTTTCTAAACGAGATACCTTGAAGTCACCTGTGATAGCAGAGAAGCGATCTACTTCGGTTTCATTCCAGTTGTATGCTGCACTGAATGTTGCATAGCCACCCAGCATATCCATAGAATAGTTACCAACTAAGTCGATACCTTGAGTCGTGGTATCGAAGTCGTTAGTGAAGAAGCTCACCTGCGCCAAGTTATCAACGTTAGGAACACCCGCCGCTTTAAGGGCTGCTTTGTCAGCATCACTTAAAACGATTTTTTCAGACTGGCTTAGACGGTCAGTTACTTCAATGTTGTAGTAATCTAAAGTAATAAATAAGTCGCCAGAGCGATATACCGCACCTAGTGTATAACTTTCTGACTCTTCAGGAGTCAATTCAGTACCACCAAGCTGCTCTGAAACAGGGTTTGTTGGTGGTAATAGTGCTGAATCTACCAATACACCACTGCTTAAGTTTGTCTGCACGTTAGACACGTTAGCTTGACCTACCGTTGGCGCGCGGAAACCGGTACTGATTGAACCACGAACCGAGAAGTCTTCGGTAACATGATATTGACCTGTGATCTTAAAGTTTGTAGTCGAACCAAATGAATCGTAATCTTCGTAACGAAGTGCCCACCCCATCATAAAGTCTTCAGTAAATGGTGTTTCAATATCTACATAAGCGGCATAGTTACGACGAGTGTATTCTCCTGCTGCAGAAGGTTTAAATCCAGGGAAACCATTTGAACCTATGCCAAAGCCTTGTTCAGTCAGCGGTCCTGCAATAAATGATGCTTCGTCACCTGAAAGTACTTCGAATGTTTCTTCATGCCACTCAAGACCTGCTGCAACGTTTACATCGTAAGCTAGGTCAAAATCATAGCCTTTTGACACATCGAAATTAAAATTCTTTTCCAGTTGGATGTATTTACCTGGGCTGAAGTCCATTGGTGTATCAGCGCCAAGAGAGGCATTCACAGTATTAGTGATGAAATAACGTGATTCGTTACGGCCCACCGAGCCACTCAAATCCCAAAAACCGCCTTCAAGGAAACCATCTTTAAATTCCCCTTCAACACCAATAGTTAGAGAGGTATCAGTGATGTTACCACCAAAGTTTGGAGTGAAGCCGCCAGGTAAAATTTCATTAAAGGCAAAACAGTTTCTACCTAACTCTGTATCAGCTGCAATTAATTGATATGCTGGGATATTCGCTACATTTTTATCCGTTAGATTAACGACTGGACACTCGATACCAACACCTACGCCATCTAGGTCGCCTACAAGTAAGGTTTCACCACCGTCGTTAGAATAAACACCTGGACGGGTTTGAGGGTTTCGATAATAGAATCCGCCTTTGACGTCTCGCTCAGAGTAGTTACCAAACATATAGAATCGAGCATTGTCAGTGACGTCTACACCAACATTACCAAAAATACTGATATCGTCTTTGATTTCTGGTGCACCCCAAATTTGCGCTGGGTCACCAACGCCCTCAACTCCGGCACCAATGTATGCTGCTGCGTCAGGACGTTGAACACTGCGGCTAGTCGCATCCGCTTCTTTGTACTGAAAGCTTAGGTTAGCAAATCCATCGTCCGTAAATGGCAGACCTACGTTACCTTCGATCACCGTCGTATCGCCGTCACCTTCGTAATATTCACCTTGACGAATAGAGAAAGATCCCCCTTCGCTTGCGTCTTTAAGTACAAAGTTCATTACACCTGCGATTGCATCTGAACCGTACTGTGCTGCTGCACCATCACGAAGTACTTCAACTTGTTTCAGTGCGATACTAGGGATCACTGAAATATCAGGACCTTGAGCACCATCGTTAATACCACCACCTAAAAAGGCAATAACCGATGAACGATGGCGACGCTTACCATTTAACAAAATCAGCGTACTGTCAGCAGGCAATCCGCGTAGGTTAGCTGGCCTTACTAAAGTCGCTGCATCGCTGATAGGGTTCGCGTGTACGTTCAAAGACGGTACTGATCCTTTCAGTAACTCGAGCATGTCAGAACCTGCCGCCTTTGACATATCTTCTGCACCGATGATGTCGATAGGTACCGGTGACTCGCCCACAGAGCGAGGCGCCGCCCGAGAACCTACAACGGCGATTTTTTCGACTTTTTCATCTGCTTTAGCTTTTGTTTGATTGGCTTCTTCAGCCATTACGGTAGTGGTAAGAAGTGAAGTAGTTGCTGCTGAAGCGAGCGCGAAGCGAATTGCACGGCGCAGCGTGTTACTTTTTAGTTTCATCCTGTTTCCCCAGTTGATTGTTGTTGTCATACCAATAAAAAAGGTCATTTATAATATTTTTACCTTTAATACACATATAATTTAATTTGCTATGTGTTGGCAAGCGCTTTTTTAAAATTAGCAGTGATTTCTGAAACTGCAACTTTCTTAATAACTTTTTGTTTAGGCTAAGAAGAATTACAAAATCCGCATGGTAAGTTATTGTTGAAAATGAACTTTTGAGTACTTTAGCTGCTTTTCTAGATAAACACCCAGCAGCTTAAAATTTGTTGTTACAAAATTTGGCGAGTTTACTGAAATTTCATTATTCAGTTTTTGTAGATTAATTGAACAGTGCTGAACGCTAGTCTTTGTGTGAGTGATTATTGTACAGTTTTGTGTGGTAATTGAGGTTGATTTTGTTCTAGTTCGTTGTTTTGCACACTTTACGTATAACTTTACTCGCTAGAATAGGTAATTTGTACCAATGGCTAATAGCTAAAGTGCTAAAAATTTTGATAGACTCTGGACAACACTATCTTTGAGTTTATTAATGAAACTGATCAAAGTTGTCCATAAAGCACCGATGCGCGTTGCTCGGATCAGTAAACGCAGACAGCAAATAAGATTGCGCAGAGCAATGATTGCGCTCAAATGCGCACTAGAACAAGAGAAACAAGAAACGAAAGAAATGCTTGAGATATACAAGCGATATACTTTGGGGCGAGCGCATAAGGCTGAACTAAAAACAGCAAACGCCCAACTTGTAGATATTCTCAAAGGGTTAGGACTGGGTGTGTTTGCAGTTTTACCTTTTGCCCCCATTACCATTCCGATAATCGTAAAGGTTGGTCAATTAGTGGGCGTGGATGTTTTGCCTAGTTCATTCAATTTGAAAAAAAAGCCAACAAAAACCAAGGAACAGTGAATTTTCTTTTTAGCCTTGGTAATCTAAGTACGAACATAATAAATTTGAGGCCTACATGAACAACCTACTCGTTCACTCTGCTATGGGTACACCCATTTCTATCTTCTCCGCTGCAGAATTAGCGTCATGGCAAGCGCAGCAGTCAAGTACGACACAGCTTTTCGTAAAAACCGCACAACTTCAGTCGCAAAAAACCATTCTTATTCCGAATGCTGATTCTGGAGAAGTGGAGCGAGTTATTGTTATTGCTGAAGACAATGATTTTTGGCTATTGGGCGATCTTGCAAAGCAGTTACCAAAAGGCACTTACTTTATTGATATCGCTTCTGAGCAAGTTGAGAGTCACGCTATTGCGTTTTTACTGGGGGCGTATCAATTTTCTGCTTATAAAGAATTGCCTGCGATTGTCGCAAAGCTTGCTATCGAAGATGCCAATATACATGCCAAAGTAAAAGCGGCTGTCGAGTCTATTTATCTTGCAAGAGATCTTGTAAACACACCAGCTGCCGATATGATGCCTCAGCACATGGCTGAAGTAATGGAAGAACTCGCAGAGCAATATGGCGCATCATTTGAGCAAATCATTGGTGATGAGTTGTTAGAGCAAAACTACCCAACGATCCACATGGTGGGCCGTGCGAGTGACAATGCTCCGCGTTTGCTTGATTTACGTTGGGGTGATGAAGACCACGCAAAACTCACTTTAGTTGGGAAAGGCGTATGTTTTGATTCTGGTGGTCTGGACTTAAAACCTGCGTCTGGGATGCGTAATATGAAAAAAGACATGGGTGGAGCGGCTCATGTTATCGCGTTGGCCAATATGATTATGGCGGCAAAACTGCCTGTTAGATTACGCGTACTTATCCCTGCAGTAGAAAATGCGGTGTCTCGCAACGCCTTTAGGCCAGGTGATGTGATCAAAACACGTAAAGGTATTACGGTTGAAATTGATAATACCGATGCCGAAGGACGCTTGGTTTTATGTGACGCATTGGCTGAAGCGCAAACAGAAGCGCCAGAGCTATTGATCGATTTTGCAACCTTGACAGGTGCGTGTCGCATCGCCCTTGGCACTGAACTGCCTGGTTTTTATTCTACAGATCAAGCGATTGCTTCTGAGCTAATGGAAATTGGTCTGGGTAATGCGGATCCTATTTGGCAACTGCCTTTGTTTGATCAGTATAAGGCGCTATTCAAGAGCGATATCGCAGACATTGCTAACTGTGGTTCGACGCCGTTTGGTGGCTCAATAACAGCAGCATTGTATCTAAAAGAATTTGTTGAGCCAGCCACGACACCTTGGCTACATTTTGACGTGATGGCATGGAACGTAAGAGCATTACCGGGTAGACCTGTTGGTGGTGAAGCATTGGGTCTTAGAACTATGTTTAGTTATATTGAGAAAAAGTTTAGCTAATAGTAGAGATTTGAAATCTACAAAAAGCCCAGCTATGTCAGCTGGGCTTTTTGTTTACTTAAAACAACATGATTTCAGGGTAATTATACCAATTTACTTAGTTAAGTGGTCTATTTTTAAGCAAGAAAACCTTGCCGATAGCCCGGCAAAAATTTTGCTATTTAGTTGTTCTAAATGATAAATTTTTAACACAGCTAGCGTCAGATTTAATCCCTCAAATTGAGCAAGTATTAAGTCAAATTGGTATTGGTTTTGGATTAATTTTACTGCTTTTCAGGAATGTTCTCTAAGATCCCTTTCATTTGCTGCCAATATAGACCAACGCTTGAAATTTCTACTTTTTCCTCAGGAGAGTGAGGAAATTTGATGGTTGGACCAAAAGAAATCATATCCATGTTCGGGTAAGGCTCTTTGAACAAACCACATTCAAGGCCAGCATGAATAACCATTATATGCGGTTTTTCACCGTAGATTGATTCATACATATCACGGAAAATAGCTAATACTTCTGAGCTTGGATCAGGCTTCCAGCCTGGGTAAGCACCACTAAATTCAATATCAGCTTGCGTCAGCTCAGCCAGTGAACGCAACATACCCTCGACATCACTGCGACCAGAATCAATTAATGAACGGATCAAACATAGGACTTCTAGACTGTTATCTGTAGTAGAAATTACGCCCATATTAAGTGAGGTTTCAACAACACCTGGAATATCGTCGCTCATACGTATAACACCATTAGGGCAAGCATTGAGAAGCGCTAATACTTTGCTTTCGGAAGCTTGGCTCATTGGCAATGAGTTACTCGTTGAAGTGCTGAGCGCAAATGTGATCCCGGTTTCTATGGCACATAATTCTTGCTTAATGATGGTTTCATAAGCTTCAATCAGCGCTTGGAACTCGCTTATTTTCGCTTCATCAAAACTAATGACTGCGTATGCTTCGCGCGGAATTGCATTGCGTAGGGAGCCGCCTCTGACTTCGATAAGTCTTAGATCAAAGTCTGCGATATGGTGCTTTAAGAATCTTGCAAGCAATTTATTGGCGTTGGCACGGCCGGTGTGAATGTCGACACCCGAGTGTCCGCCGCGTAAGCCTTTTAGAGACAACTCAAAGATTTGATGGTGTTTAGGTAACACTTCTCGCGCGAGTTGTAGAGTTAAGGATGCATCTACACCACCTGCGCAGCCCATGTAGATCTCGCCTTCTTGCTCGGAATCGGTGTTGAGCAGGATTTCACCGTCTAACCAGCCAGATTGCAAACCAAACGCGCCACTCATACCTGCTTCTTCATCAACGGTTAGCAACACCTCAAGTGGACCGTGCTTGATATCGTCAGCGTCTAATACGGCTAAACATGAGGCCATGCCGATACCATTGTCTGCACCTAACGTCGTGCCAGTTGCAGTTACCCAGCCATTATCAACATACGGCTTGATTGGATCGGTAACGAAATCGTGAGCTGTATCATCATTTTTTTGTGGCACCATATCAATGTGCGCTTGCAATACAACAGGCTTACGATTTTCCATGCCGCTCGTCGCAGGCTTTTTGATGAATACATTACCTGTTTCATCACGACGTACGTCTAAATTTTTGCTTTTAGCCCAGTCAACAATAAAGCTTGCTAGCGCTTCTTCGTGTTTTGAAGGGTGGGGAATAGCACAAATTTGGTCAAAAAACTTCCAAATTGTTTGTGGTTCTAATTGACTGATCTCGGTATGCGCTTTGAGCACAGTAAACTCCTTGGATGAGAGATAATAATATTGCAATATTACCACCCACCCAAGGGCAAGATCGAGCAATTAACCCTAACTCGGGAGAATAGGTTAGTTATTGAGCTTGACTTGCGACCACTGCTGGTGCAATCAATTCAAGGCCTGTTTTATCGCAATCAGGTAAACGTGCATCCGACAACGCAATTGGGGTCGTTCTTTCTCCCCATTTCAAATAGCTGGCAGCCCAGGTTAATCCTGCGCCAAATGCCGCCGACATAATATTAGCGTGTGGCTTAATAAGACCATTTTCGACAGCTTCACACAGTGCTATTGCAATCGTTGCAGCTGAGGTATTACCATACTTGTCGATATTAACCATGACTTTATCATCTGCAATTTCCAAGCGATTTTGGATAGCTTGAATGATACGAAGATTAGCTTGATGCGGGATAAGCACATCTATATCGTCTAATGAAAGTTGTGCTTGGTTGAGTACATCATCACATGCTTCACTCATACCTTTTACAGCCCGCTTGAAGATTTCACGTCCCTCAAAAGAGAGATCAGAAGGTCCGGTGCCTGCACAGCGATCCATATCCGTACCATAGTTTGGAATGTGTAATATACTTCTATCTGTGCTATCACAGCCAGTTTTGGTGCCTAATAGTCCGGTTGTTTCGTCACTTGCTTCAAGCACGACAGCACCTGCACCATCGCCAAATAATACTGCGCTGTCACGCTTTGCCCAGTTTACATACCAAGTCATACGCTCAGCTGCAACAACGACTGCTCTTTTAATCATACCGGCTTGGATCTGTGCGGTAGCGTTTTGTAGTGCATACAAAAAGCCCGAACAGGCCGCATTGGTATCACATGCTGCAGCACCAACAGCGCCAATATTTTTTTGTACTAAAGAAGCTGTATTTGCCACCATAGTTGACGGTGTACAGGTGGCAAGTAGCACAAGATCGATATCTTTACCTTCAAGCCCTGCACATGCCAAAGCGTGTTGACTGGCCACCGTTGCAAGCTCAGCAGTGCTAACATGGCTAACGCGTCTGGATTTGATACCTGTTCTCGTACTTATCCATTCATCATTGGTGTCAACGATAGTGCTAATTTCATCATTACTGATGCTAGCTGGTGGAATACACTTTCCCCAGCCCGTGATTTTTGCATAAACCATAGTGTCTCTTAATCTAATCCGACCAGTTGGCCAATTTTTTATTTATACCAAATCCTTCACGGTATTGCCATAAAAGCGTCGCAGAGGTTCGTATTAGCGCGATATAACTGACCTCGATCACACCTATTTTTGTTAGATTAGGTATAATTCTTTTATCTTATCTTAGCTTAGCTTCTTACATTTTCATGAAAATTGCGTTTTCTCCCAACTCTGCATTGGGCCAACTGTTGCTGTTGCGGTCAGTGGCAATCGTTATCCAAATTGTGATGCTAGCGATAGCGGCTGTCGTTTTTGGTAAACAATTTGATTTTGTTTCTGTGGCTGCGGTGGTGGCCGCGGAGTCGGTATTTCAGCTATTAAGTATTTACGCCTACCGTAACACAAAAGAAGCAGCGCCCATTGGCATGACAATGCAATTGTTGGCGGATATTTTGTTTCTTACTATTTTGTTGGATCTGACCGGCGGAGCAACCAATGCGTTCGTGTCTTTGTTGGTACTGCCAACGGTTATTGCAGCAGTAACGATCCCAACTATCAATATGCTGATGGTGTCGGCTGGGGCGATTGGTGCTTATCTCTATCTTTATATAAAAATGTCTCATGAACATGTCCACCATATGGACATGAGCACTCACTTGCTCGGGATGTTAGTTAACTTTACTTTCACTATCATAGTCGTTGTTACTGTGGTGAGCATATTGGTAAAGCAAAATCGAAAAAAAGAGCGAGCAATTGCAATGTTACGAGAGCAGCAGCTACAGCAAGAGCAATTAATCGCATTAGGTAGTGCAGCGGCACAAGCGACCCATCAACTCGCCACGCCAATCGCACATCTGGCGCTATTACACGAAGAGCTAGAGGAGTCGTATCCAAAAGAGGCATGTGTTCAAGAAATGTCAGAACCTCTTGGAAAATGTAAGGAGCAGCTTAATGTCTTTAGAGAATTTACTGAGTATTTAAAGTCAGCGTCTAAACAAATGATAACTGTAGAGCATCTTGCTGAGCAGTTAAAAGAGTTAACGAATTTACAATATCCACAGCAGCATTTTCGATTCGATATCACGAATATTCAGGGGGCACTGTGCGATGATCCTATGTTGATCCCTTCGATTTTAAACCTGATTAGCAACGGTGTGCGAGCAAATGAGCAAGCAAAACAGACTGACATCGACCTGATATTTACCTCAGCGCCGGCTGAACATGTGATCACCATACTCGATAGAGGTGAGGGGATTGCAGAAGAAAGGCTAGCGCAGCTGGGGCACAATGTTGTGAATAGTGAATCAGGACTTGGCATGGCAGTACTGCTGAGTCATGCGACAATTGAACGGCTTGGCGGACATTTACTCATTGAACGCGATGTTAGCTATGGGACAAAATGTACGATTAAACTACCAAGGGGGAGTGATGAAGTTACTGCTTGTTGAAGATGACGTGCCTTATGCACAGACATTAATACGGCGCTTAGAAAAACAAGGTTTTAGTGTTGAACATGTTACTTCCATTGAAGATATGCAGGTGGCTTGTAAACAAGAGGTTTTCGGCTACATATTATTGGATATGAAACTTGGCGAGGCTAACTCAATAAACTTCATAACACAAATCAAGCAACTCAATGCAAATGCTCGAATTGTATTACTAACAGGTTATGCCAGCATTGCGACTGCGGTTGAGGCGATAAAGTTGGGCGCTGACGATTACTTAACTAAACCTGCAAATACCAGCTTGATAGTCCAAACACTGTTGGGTGAGAAAATTCAAGAAGTTGTAGAAGAAGTCATGTCTCCAGAGCGACTAGAATGGGAACATATTCAGCAAGTTCTAAAGGCAAATGAAGGAAATATTTCTGAAACTGCGCGACAACTTAATATGCATAGAAGAACACTGCAGCGGAAATTACAAAAGAAACCTGTTTATAAGTAGGTTTTCACTTATACTCATTATTAAATAAAATAAAATATGCTGAGTTAGTCGATGATACTCTCATTTGAAGCATTAAACCTTTGGGCAATTATTCTCGCCGCTTTGTCTTCCTTTATGTTAGGTGGTATTTGGTATTCTCCAATGCTGTTTCAAAAGGCATGGATGGAGGGGTGTGGACTGACAGAGCTTGACTTACAAACGAGCGATCCCAAGATGACTTTTGGCGTCGCATTTTTGTTGTCTTTGTTATCTGCTGTGTTTATGGCAGTAATGCTTGATCTATCGCTCTCTTTGCTAGCGGCTACCGGAGTTGGGCTTGGTGTGGGAGTTTTTTTCGTCGCCTGTTCACTAGGAATAAGCTATATATTTGAGCAGCGCCCGATGAAACTGTTTTTAGTCAACGGTGGCTATCATGTGTTACAGTTTACGCTCATTGCATTTGTACTCAGGATTATGAGTTAATTCGGTATGGCAAAACCCAATAAAAAAGGTCCTGTTAGAACTGTCGATATTTATTGTGCTGGATGCCGCCAGCAGCTATTTAAGTATCGTAAGGGAGGCAAGGGCAGCCTAGTTAAATGTTTTAAAGAACGGATCACCCAAGATTTTACCACCAACCAAATAAACTGCCCTCATTGTGAGCAAGAGTTTGCCCGCGATACATTAGTGAGAGGTGCGCCAGCACTGAAAATAATTGGTGGCAAGGTCACCTTCAAGTAGTCATTACTTAAATTTTCATTGCTCACTTTTTGTTGTTATCAGACAAATGTCCTGTCTTGAATTTTCCAATTTGTTACTATCTCGCCGTTTGGCTTTGCTGTTTCAACGAATGAAAATGACCCTTCCCATGGAACTGGGCCAGCCTATTGGGTCTTGCTAAATGGAAAAAACATGATCGATTTAATGTTCGATATCATCGGTATGACAGGCACTTTCTTGGTTGTTGGTGCATTCTTTATGCTACAACTGGAAAAGGCATCTCCCGATAGTTTAACGTATAACTTAATGAATTTAAGTGGTGCGATCCTACTACTGATTAGTCTTTGTTATAACTTTAACCTTGCAAGCTTTGTAATTGAGCTATTTTGGATCGCAGCGTCTTTAATTGGTTTATTTAAATATTTCAAAGCGAGAAAGTTGGCATCGGCTTAGAGTCTAAAAGAAAAGGCTAATCAAAAACTTGCGTAGTGGCTAGGAGCAAGTATTATTAAGTTAATCATATGCTGCTACGTAGGTTAGAGTAATCTAACACTACGAGTGAAGTGTGGGAACATAGAGCTCGTATAATATGAAAAACTTAAGCGCTTTAATTAAAGTCACACCATTATTACTTCCTTTTGCGGTAGTCGCTGAACCAGAAGCTACGGACTCCGACCTTTATCAGCTTTCGTTTGAAGAGCTGTTGAACGTAAATGTCTCTATCGCAACCAAAACCGACGAAACGAGAGCATCGGTTCCCTCTAGTATTACTGTTTTTAATTCAGAACAAATAAATAGCCTAGGTGTCGACAATGTTTATGATTTAATGAACTTTGTACCTGGTTTTCAATCTACTCGAGGCGATTGGGTCGGGGCTGTGCCAAAAGAGCATACTCGCGGTGTGTACTTGGATACTGGACATGTGTTAGTGATGATTGACGGCCAAAGGCTCAATGAGTCCTCATTTGGTAAAGCATCAGTCTACACACCTTACATTCCGATTGAGATTATCAATAAAGTTGAATTTATCCGAGGTCCCGGTTCCGCCCTGTATGGTAGTAACGCCTTTCTTGGCGTGATGAATATTATTACCAAAAAGCGTAATAATCAGCTTTCTGTTGGTTATGGTGAACACGGCAGTGCGCAAGCAGCGTTGAATCTTTCAAGGCAAGTGTCGGACGAAACACGGCTCTATGCCAATTTAGCATTTAATAAACGCTCAGGGGATAGCTATTTTGGAGGTGCTGTAAAAGACCCGTTAGAATCACTTTTTGTTGTATTTGGAGGTAGCCATCAAGCGTTAACATGGCAAGTAAGGTTTAACCGTACTCAACTTGATGAGTTTTTAAATCTTTCCCGTTATTCCTCTGAAAACGAGCATAAAAGTGAGAACTATGCAGCAACATTTGAGTATCATTGGCAAGCTACTGAGCAACTAGAGTTAACGCATAAGTTAAGCTTTATTGAGCATAATATAGAAAGTGCAGGACTCATCGTTACTGCAGCAGAAATTGGTATCACGCAAGGAGGGGACTTCTTAGTTGGTCCAGCTTGGCAATCCAGAGACTTAACTTATAACTTAGATGGTGGTTATAAACAAAACGACCGGTTACAGTGGAATTTTGGCGTTGAGCTATCAAAAGAAGAACAAAGTAAAGCAGGCGTTAGAACCTCATATTACGATCAAAGTGCCGGTGATATTATCATCTATAACCACACTTATTTAGGTGGTATTCAAACCATATCTGATTACGCCCCTTTTTATCCGTTGCGACAAGACTTTGATTCATATGCTGGATACGTTCAAGCAAAGTATCGGTTTAGCGAGCAACTGAGTATGTTCGCGGGTGCACGATATGACGAAGTGAAAGATATAGATGATAAGTTATCGCCTAGACTAGCGTTCGTTTATGGTTACGATGAGGCAAACACTTTTAAGTTGCAATATGGGGAGTCTTTTCGCACCCCTGTGAGCAACGAACTTAACTCAAATGATGATGTTACATCAGGTAATTCGGAGTTAACTTCAGAATATGTAAAAACCACAGAGCTTGTTTGGCACTATCAAGATGAGTCTAAACAGTTTGATGTAGTGTTATTTGATAATAAGCTTGAAGACTTCATTAATCTAGTACCAATAGATGATGAACAAGCGGAGTTTACATTTGATAACGTCTTTGAGACGAGCATGCAGGGTATTGAAGTTAATGCTAATTTTAATCTGAGTGGCACAACTTGGATACAAGGCGCATACACCCAGTTATTTGACGAGCCATTAAATGGCAGTTTTAAAAAGTTTGCTGCACTTGCCTTTACTCATAAAAGAGAGGCGGTAGAAGTAACTTTAAATGCAATTTGGCGAGACACAACATTTATACCTGCTCCCCCTGAGTCAATTGTCGATGATTTCGAGCAGTCAAGTTACTACCTCATCGGCGGCACCGTTTCTTTCAATTTGGATAATCACGCTAAAATTCAACTGAAAGCTGAAAATCTTTTTGATAAAAAATACACCGTATTTGATCCAAGATTGATTGACGGTCATGTGCCACAACAGGGCAGAAATATCATGATTCTGTTTGAATATCGCTTTGGATTAAAATGATAATTAAAACCACCATTTATGAACTAATGGTGGTTTTTTTGCTTTCTTAGAAAGGATCAGGACATTTTCCTTTGCAAGGGTAGCCATTCCATCTGAGGATGATATTTCGCGATGTTGAGGATGAATAACCATCGTTATCACGAACTTTAGCCATTACATTGAAAGAGTCTCCATCTTGTCCAACAAGTTCAGTGGATGAACCACTCTGTTTTACGCCATTAACCCAAAGCTCCTGAGAACCAATCGAACCATCTTTATCTCTGGCAACGATATACACATGTCTATTAGCACTACCAGCTATTGCGCTATGCCAAATTTCGACCGACGGTTTATAGTCACACACAGTTTCATAAACGGCTTCCGAATGAGAAAAAGGAACATTATGTGCTGTACAAGATACTAAGTGAGTTTCTCGTAAGCGTGCGCCAGTAACTCCGGTAACCCACTGTTCTACTAATTCTTGTAGCTGAGCGCTATTTGAAGTTTGTAATGGTATATACTTGCGAATTGTAACAAAGTTATCATCCACGACATGACAACTTCCAATTCCAGAGGGACATGTGCTGTAGGCATATTCACCTACGCACGAAGCTTCACCTTCATAAAAGTTTTTAGTACCTGTTTGCTCGCTTCTGCAGTTAACCGGTTCATACTCTACGGCATTTGAGAAGCATGAAACACACATTAGAATTGAATAGATTATTACTTTCATACGTTTTCCTTGTTGTTTTTATATTACATACAAAAGATATATTTTTATTTATTAATTGTAAATGTTTGGTGTTTTGATTTTTTGGTTTTATAAAGAGGTGATCGAAATGGCTTTGGCTTATAAGTTAAAGAATAGGATAGACAAAATGTTTTCAACTGGAGACTTCTCATACCCTCTACTAGTAGGAGTTTCTGGCGTTCAGGGCTCTGGTAAATCAACACTAAGCTATTCTCTTTGTAAACAACTTAGGGAAGTTGGCATTGCCTGTAAGTGTGTGTCTCTTGATGATTTTTATTTAGACCCAGAAGAGCGGGCAGTGCTTGCTTCAAAGTTTCATCCGCTGTTTCAACAAAGAGGCTTGCCTGGTACTCATGATCTGCAACTATTACAAGGTGTTATAGACAGGTTTAAACGCGGCGAAGCATTAACTTTACCTGTATTTGATAAATCAATTGATAGGAAGTTGCCAAAATCAAAATGGCGAGAAGTTGAGGCGGGTTTACAGGTACTTATTATCGAGGGGTGGTGTATGGGAGTGGAGCCGCAGCCTAGCGATGAGTTAGCATCTCCCGTTAATCAATTTGAGCAAGAGTTTGATAAAGACGGTTCGTTTCGCTTACAAGTGAACCACATTTTATGTGAAGAGTATCAAGCTATTTTTTCACAATTAGATAGTCTCATTTATTTAAATGGAATGAGCTTCGACAGAGTATATCAGTGGCGCCTGCAACAAGAGCATATGCTCAAAGCATCGACTGGAAAGGGAATGAGTGATGAGCAAGTTAGACAATTCATTCAGCCATTTCAACGCCTTTCGGTATGGGGGATGCAAAGCTTACCAAACATCGCAGATATTGAAGTGTGTTTGGGTGAGGATAGAGCTGTGCTGCAAATAAACACTCAACTTGGTGAATAAACAAGTTGAGTGTAATTTTTACTAAAGTTGATGAATTAGGCCGCTAGCTCTTCAACACCAACGATTAACCAGGGTGCATCCCCCGTCGTTTTACGCTCTAAGTGCCATATTTCGTGGATAGGTTCTTCTTGCATGTCGCCGAGGTCACGATATTTGCCACTAAACTTAATGCTAACTTCCCAAACGTCAGGGCGTGTATCTGCACGGACTAACTCAGCATCAACAAACATCACTTCAGTGTTAACGTCGCCTTGCTGCTCTCGCTCACGTTTGAACTCTTCAACCAACTCTGGACTCAAGTATTCAGAAACCGTCGAAAAGTCGTTGTTATTCCAAGCGGTTTGAATGGTTTGATAATGCTGCCTTGCGCCTTGTAAAAAGCCGTTGATATCAAAATCTCTAGGCAGATTCATAGGCACGCTACTTGCGCCAAAACCACCGCCAATTGGTCCTTGGTTTTGAAATTGTTGTGGTGGTGGCGTATTGTTGTAGCCACCCATGTGCGGCGCACCGGCATAACTTGGCTGCTGTTTTTTTGCAAGCATGCCTTTAACCAATTTGAAGATTAAAAAGGCAGCAGCGGCAAGCAAAATCATTTCAAGGAATTGAAATCCTTCAAAATCATCGCCAAGCATTGCGGCAATTAGACCACCGGCTAGTAATCCGCCAAGTACACCGGCCATAATGCCTTTTTTACTCGACTTAGGTGTCGTAGTCGATTTTGCATTTAATGCTTGTGTATCAGTTTGCTGCTTTTGTTGGGTTGTTTGTGTTTGCTGGGTTTTTCCTGAGCTCTTACTACCAAACTTCTTTCTTGCTTCAGCATTAAAACTAGCTGTAAATAAAAAAGAAACAAGGGAAAGTAACACAATGAAATGTTTCATAAAGTTCCTATATACCAAAATAACTGCCGCCATTGTAAAGAACTAACATGGCTATTTAAATAGGTATGTACCTCAATTAAATTTGTATTTTGAGAGGTTTAGTAAGGATATTGAGACACCGCCCCAAAGAGTGGGGCGGTGGCGTTATAACCAGCGCAGTGAGCTTGTCACTTCTGATTGGAAGGTTTCAATCGGCGTACCTCGGTTTGCCACCAGTATGGTGTTGGCTTTGCCATCATGAGCAATTAAGCCTTCAAAGCGGTTATCACCAAAACTATCTTTGCCGTCAATCGTACTTTGTTGACCAGCTGGCACGACAAAAACCGTGAGTGGACCAAACTCGGATTGCATAACCAAGTGAAGGCTTTTTTGGCCTTTAAAATTACAAAATGTCGCGTAAACCACTTTACCCGGCAAGTTGTCGAACTTACCCCCAAACATCGCGAGCTTCTCGTTCACGGTTTGCAGTGACACTGATTCTTGCTTTTGCAGTGCATTCTCTTCGTAATACACATGAGCAAGCGCATGTTCACCGGTATCGACAGGGTGTCCAAAACCACCAAAGTAAAAGACCACGGCGGCAAAAAATACACTGGCGGCAATTGCAAATGGTGCAGTAGCGCGTCTAAACCAAGACATTTTCACTACTTTGTGTTCTTCCGTTTCAAGCTCCTTTTGCTTTGCAATTATCTTATCAGCCAACCCCTCAGGCACATCAATATCGAGTGATTTTCCCAAGAAATCGTCGAAAGCTTGCATTTCTTCGACCAGTGCTTGCAACTCAGGTTGCTGTTCGGCCTGTTTCTTGACCTCTTCATCATGAGGATCAGCAACGAGGCGGCGTCGAAATTCGAGTTCATCCATCAGTTTGATGCCCCCTTTATTGGTTCATATTCAGTCGTTAAAGCGTCTTTTAGCTGGTTGCGAGCACGGTATAACCTTGTCATCACCGTGTTTTTATTCAGCTCAAGTATATCGGCGATTTCATCCCCAGAGCATCCCATCACCACTTGCAGTAGCAGTGGTTCACGATATTCTGGTGCTAAGTTGGCTATTTGTCGTTGCACAACGGTTTGCTCCATTGCATCATCCAAAGCCGAACTGGTATCGTCGACCAGCGTATCTTGTTCAACCTCCGCATAGTCAAATTGCTTGCGCTCAAAACGACGTGCATTCTCTCGTCTTAAAATAGTTAATAACCAAGGCTTTGCTGCATTTTCATCTTGTAATGAATCGAGTGCGCGCCAAGCCCGCAAAAAAGTTTCTTGTACTAAGTCTTCTGCTATTGTCGGATCGCCAGACAACCAATAAGCGAACTTATATAGCTCTTTATGGTACATCCGAACCAGTGACTCGTAGTGATGTTGTTTACTGGCCATATCTATGAGACCTATCTTTTTGCAGGTTTATTTCAACAAAAACGTATTTTATTTTAGTTGATTTTGGGAATGTATCTCACACCAAGCATAATGGATCTGTTAATTATTTACTAACAAATCTAGTTCGTCTTGCAATAAAAAAGCGCCCTGAGGCGCTTATTGATATAGATTGCCTAAATTCTGGCTTTTATTTGTGTGAACCGTGCTTTTTACACTGGTTTTAATTTCATCATATAGTTGAGACAAGTCTACTTTTGCGCTATTGCCTCCATACAGCGAGCTTTGTAGCGTTTGTACCTGTGCGCGCAATGAGCTGGGTTGAAGTGCTAGCCATTGTGTCATGGTGATATTTTGTTGTTTGGTGTAGCGCAGTAGCGCTTGATAAAAGCCCGCTGGGTTATCTTGCTTAACCGCTTCTTCAAACGAAATAAAAAGTGCTGGATTTTCATCAGTGACCGTATTTACTAGTGGGTTTGAGGCCGGTTTTGCCCTTAGGCGCCATATTAGTAATGTTATTAGCCATAATACGTATCCGAAAGCGGCGAGTCCCCACATCCACAGCGGGATAACTTGCTCTGTGATCACGTTGGTTTGCGTAGCCGTTGATGGATTTACGCTTGGACTTGAAAGCGGCTGCGTGATTGGAGCAGCCTGTGGTAAGGCAGGCTGATTTGGATCATGAATTACGCTGACAGACTTACTTGGTAATGTCGCAAACTCTCCACGTTTAGTGATGGTGTTAAACCAAGGTAGTTTTACTTCGGGCAGAGTAAAATCACCGGCAAGTTGCGGTAGGTAAGCAAAAGAAATGGTTAACTGTGAGATGACTTTTCCATCTCGGGTAATTTGCTTACGCTCTGACGCGTCTGGATAAATTCTAAAGCCATTAACGTCTTCGAGCTGAATGTCAGGAAGCTGCTCTTTAGTAACACCCACTGCAGTGAGTGTTAGTGTTCGCGTGATGGGCGTCCCAACCATAAACTCGGTATCTTTGGGCTGCCATTCTTCAGAAAAATTCAAATATTCACTGGGTAGCCAGTTATCAGCAGCGTTAGCAGGGATTGGAGATACTGAAAAGTCAATGGTATTGCCAACCGCAGAAGTCGCCATTCTACGATAGCCATCTCTGATCTGGCCGTTGAAGATCGGCGGCTCTATGCTGAAATCACCACTTTTTTGTGGTTGGATCATATATTCGCGAGTGAGCACCATGTAGCGTCGGCCGTCAATAACTTCGTATTCTTCACTGGCTTTGCCCAATTGTGTGAAATTAGCGCCATCTGATATTGGGGCACTCAGTTGACCATCTAGTAGTTCTTTTCCTACATAGAGCTTAACGGTATAAAGCGCAGCCTGTTGAACATAGAGATTTTTTGTCTTGAGTTCGGTTTTTACGAATATATCTTCACTTTGCTGCTCATCATCACGAGCGACAACTTTTATTTCGATCGGCTGGGTCGTTTCACCATCTACCTCTAACGCAGGAATGGTGTAAGTACCCGGAGTGCGAGCAACGAGCTGCATTTGCCAGGTAGTGGAGCTTGAAACACTACCATTAATGATACTGGTTCTAGAACTGGTATTCACCGGGCTGGTGATAAAGTCGTTACTAAGCACAGAAACATCAGGAATGGTGCCTTTGACTTTGCCCTCAGCGATAATCGACAACGTGAAATATTCACCTGCGAGCACTGGGTTTTTGTCTACGCTGGCTGTGAGATTTTCCAAAGCCAACGAGGCGTGGCTTAATATCAACAAAGACAGAAAAAATAGAATGCGTTTTACCATGATTTTTCAGCTCCTCTTGGTAGACGTCTTTGTTTGCGTTGTTGTGCTTCTAGTTGCATTTTATTTCTCAATAATATGGCCGGATCATCAGGTACTTTTCTAAGCAGTTGATTAAGCTGTTGCGCTTTCTCAATTTCTTCAGGGGTAAGTGGCCGACTATCTTGCATCATTGCAGCTTGTGCCTTTTCTTCATCCTGCGGTGATTGCTTGGGATCGGGCGTAGGTGCGGCTTGTGCTTGCTGTTGTTTTTGCTCTTGAGTTTGTTCGTCAGCTGCTTGCCGGTCTTGGCGGGCAGCATCTAGCTCTGGCTCGTTGTTGTTTTGTTCTGACTCACTTCCTGCTTGTGAATTCTGTTGGTCTTGCTGACTTTGTTGGTCCTGCTGACCTTGTTGGTCCTGCTGACCTTGTTGGTCCTGCTGACCTTGTTGGTCCTGCTGACCTTGTTGCTCTTGCTGACCTTGTTGGTCTTGCTGACCTTGTTGGTCTTGCTGACCTTGTTGGTCTTGCTGACTTTGTTGGTCTTGCTGACTTTGTTGGTCTTGCTGACCTTGTTGGTCCTGCTGATTTTGCTGCTCTTGCTGGTCCTTTAACGCTTCGACTAACGCTTTATTATCCTTCGCTTGCGTAAAATCAGGAGCTAGGGATAAGGCTTTTTCGTAGGCAGAAATTGCGTCGTCTAATTTACCAAGCCGTGCTAGCGCATTGCCCAAATTGTATTGGCCTTCTACTGAGCTTGTTTGTTCGAGTGTTTTTACCGCTCCTTCGTAATCTCCAGCTTTATATAGGGCTGCACCTTTTAGTACCGGATTATCGGCAAGAGCAGCTTCATCGAACGCTTCATTTTGGTAGGCCTGCAGCGCGTTTTGGTCGCTATTTTTAAACCACTGTGTCCATTCATTCGCCAGCGCTTTTTGCTGCGGCAACATCGCAAAAACAACCAAAGCACTGAGCATAACTGCGTGATTTCGAACCAATAGCAGTGCAAGTGGGATAAGTACAATCAGCAGATATATTCCCGCATCTACTCGCCACTTAGCACTTTCTTGGTCGCGTTTAAGCACCGATGTATTTGCACCCAAATTAGGTTTAAATGTTTCTATGTCACTGCTGTCAGCGGTATAGCTGGCAAATTTTCCACCTTTTACTCTAGCGAGTTTTTCAAGTCGAGTCGGGAATAACTTTGGCACGACTATCTGACCATATTGGTCTTTTAAAAAGCCGCCTTCAGGTAATTTGATTGGTGCGCCTTGCGCCGTACCTAAGGCATAGATACTTAACTTAAATGGGCTGTCAGAAAGAAGCTTTTGTACATCTTCAGCGTCTTCTTGTTCAAGTCCATCGGTTACCAAAATAATGTCACCATAGGTTGCACTTGCACCTGTTAATAAGCTAACGGCTTCTTCGATGCCTGCATATACGTTAGAGCCTTTTGAGGGCATGATCTCTGGACGAAGGCTCGGGATCAAATTCTCAAGAGTGGTGACGTCCGTTGTGAGTGGTGACACGGTAAAAGCATCGCCTGCATAGGCAACTAAACCCGTTTCGCCTTCTTTAAAGAGCTTGAGCATGTCTAAAGTCTTAAATCTCGCTTGCGTTAAGCGGTTTGGCGCGAGATCGGTCGAGTACATAGAATAAGACATATCCAGCACTAACACTCTAGGTGCCTGAGTTTTAAAAACCGGTACTTCTTGTTTTTCGATACTTGGTCCTGCAACCGCAATAATGGCCAACAAAAAAAACACAATACCAAGCCAAGAGTTACTTTGTTTTTGGTGCTTTTGACCATCGGCTCCCATCACCACCTTCATCAGGTGCGGTGCGATAAGTTGCGCTGATTTTTGATTGGACTTTTTAGACCATTGCAATGCACTGTATATCACCCAAGGAATAAGGAGCCAAAGTAGATGTGGGCGAATAAATTCAAATTCCATCATATTATTTACCCTCTTAATTTTGTTCTTAGTACGAGACTTAGCTGAACCACAAAAAGCAAGCCGAGTATCGCGAGGAGAGGAATATAAAACAGTGAAATCTTAGGACGGAAAGTCTGTGTTTCATCACTTATCGGCTCTAGCTCATCGAGCATAGCGTAGATCTGTTGTAGGCCTTCCACGTCTTTTGCGCGAAAATATTGCCCACCAGTTTCTTTGGCGATATGTTGCAACGTTTTCTCGTCGATACTACTACCAGCCATAGAATTAAAACCAAATAAACCAAAACCGCGTCTACCATCAGAGCCAACACCAACAGTATAAATCTTTATGCCCTCTTCTCGGGCTAAGATCAGTGCTTCTTCTGGTTGAAGGTTGCCCGCGGTGTTTTGACCATCGGTCAGCAAAATCAAGATTTTGTTACTTTGTTCACGTTTACCAAAACGCTTTACCGACAAACCAATAGCATCGCCAATCGCTGTGGCGCGTCCAACTAAACCAATTTGTGCCTCACTAAGCATTTGGCTAACCGTCGCTAAATCTCGGGTGAGTGGCGTTTGCAAAAACGCGGTGTCACCAAAAAGAATAAGTCCCAGACGATCTCCTTGGCGCGCTTCGATAAAGTCGCTAACAACGGCTTTGACGACAGACAATCTGTCCACTAAGCGACCTTGGTATTCCATATCTTGCTCTGTCATTGAGGCCGACAAGTCAACGGCAAGCATAATATCGCGTCCCTCGTTTGGTACAACGATTGGGTCGTCAAGCCAAGTCGGGTTTGCCGCTGCGGTTACCAGTAGTAGCCAGATGAGTGTTTCTACTAGGCTTACTTTTGCGCGCTTATTGAGTTGATTTGTGCTCGCGAGTTGTAACTTCGCGGCACTTGGCATACGAATATTGATGTTGGTCTGCGCGATACTCGGTTTAAACTTCGCAATTAGCCAAGGCAGAGGTAACAATAAAAAGGCAAGGGGCCAACTAAACTCAAACATCGAGACGCTCCTTCACTTTGAAGGTATTAATCGCACGACATAGTTTATCGCTGAGTGCGGGGTCTTGAGTCGGAGCATATAACGAGTCGAGCTCTTGCTGAGTGAGTTCAACGCGTGTGAGTCTTGCTTGTAGCGTTAACCATGCTTGGCCCGATCTACTTGCAGCGGTATCACCGTAATAGTGTTTTACTAAACGTTTGAGTATGGTGTGTAATGCTTGGGCATTACCCTGCGAATGACTCAGTTTTACGGCTTCCTTTTTTGCCTTTAAAAATTGCTGGCGACGATACAATAGCCAACATATAGCCCCAAATATTGTGAGTAGAACACAAATGGCTCCCCACATTGGATAAGAAAGTGGCCACCAGCTCACGCTTTGAGGGATGACCACATCATTAAGCTGGTCGAGTGGATTGACTTGCATTTAACCCCTCATGATTTGTAATTCGATTGGTAATGACGCGTCGTACTTTTGTAACGACATACCAGAGCGCTTAAGTAGCGCTAATCTTCGATTGAAAAAGTCAGACGCATTTTGCGAGAATTTGTCTCTAAATTGCTTGTCCATCAAGGGCAATGTCCAGTTTTGTTCACCAGCTGAGACCTCAATCGCTTGACTGTATTCAGGCAGGTGATGCTCAAAAGGATCGCTTACCATACAACCAATTACTTCGTTATGGCGGGTGGCACGCTCTAGCAATTTAAAGCTTTCATCATTCAACTCCGTAAAGTCCGAAATGAGATAAATCAGGCTGCCGGGTTTGGCTAGATGCACAAGCCGTTTTAAATTCTCATTGAAACGATCCCCCGAGGGGGAGTCTCTTTTTGAATTAATGCTTGTTCGTGTAGGGCACAAAACTGATGAGCTAGCGCAAGCACTCCACGGTCGCGAGCAATCGGTTTTAGCTCGTGGTGATTGCTGTCATTAAATACCACACCACCAACACGGTCGCCGCGTTGGCATGCAGCCCAAGACACCAAAATGCCTAAGTGCGCCGCAAGCACCGACTTAAGTAACAGCTTTGAACCAAATAGCATGCTTGAGGAAAAGTCACAAAATACAAAAACGGGGCGTTCTTTCTCTTCTTGAAAGAGTTTCGTGTGTGCTTCACCGGTACGCGCGGTAACTCGCCAGTCAATCGCACGAATATCATCACCATATTGGTATTGTCTGACTTCAGCGAACTCCATCCCCCGACCTTTATGCGGTGCAAGGTATTGTCCTGATTGAGCACTTTTCACTTTTCCTCTTGGTTTGAGCGAAAGTAAATGCGCTTTGGACTTATAAAAAAGTAGCTCTTTCAGGCCGAGTTCGACACCATTACTGTGGCTTTCATTAAACCAGCTGGCTGAATTAAACTGCTTGATGTCGTTCATAGTATTATGGAACAGCAACCAATTCTAAAATCTTACTGATCACCTGATCTTTGGTGATCCCATCCGCCTGTGCCTCATAACTCAGCACGATACGGTGGCGTAGCACGTTATGTACCACAGCTTGAATATCTTCTGGGGTGACAAAGTCTCTGCCTTGTAGCCACGCATGAGCACGAGAACATTTATCAAGCGCAATTGTAGCTCGAGGGCTCGCACCATAATCAATCCAGCTTGCAAGCGTTGCATCAAAGCGTTGTGGCTGTCTGGTCGCAATAATTAATTGTACAAGATATTGCTCCAGAGGCTCAGCAAGGTGCATGCTTAGTACGGTTTTACGGGCCTCAAATAGGGTTGCTTGACTAATAGGTGTGAAGGTTGCTTGATACTCCTCCAGCGCCTCGCCACGAGTGAGGCGCAAAATATCGACCTCGGTTTCTGCATCCGGATAATCGATATTCAGATGGAGTAAAAAGCGGTCAAGCTGCGCTTCAGGTAGCGGGTATGTACCTTCTTGTTCAAGCGGGTTTTGCGTTGCCATTACCATAAATAGCTCAGGTAACGGATACGTTGTTTTGCCAACGGTTATTTGGCGTTCGGCCATTGCTTCTAGTAGTGCTGATTGCACTTTGGCTGGCGCTCGGTTGATTTCGTCAGCCAAAATCAAATGATGAAAAAGCGGGCCTTTCTCAAATACAAATTCATTGGTTTGTTGGCGATAGATATCTGTACCAGTTACATCAGAAGGCAATAAGTCAGGGGTAAATTGGACGCGTTGGAAGCTCCCTTCAATGCCTTTAGCCAGCGCATTTACTGCACGGGTCTTAGCTAGACCTGGGGGGCCTTCAACCAATAAATGACCATCTGCTAAAAGCGCGATAAGCAAGGATTCGGTCAGTGCACTTTGTCCTAAAATTTGGGTATCTAAATATTCTTTTAGTTGAGAAAACTCGTTTACTGCCATGAGACTGCCTTTTAAGCCGACAAAAATAAAAATAGTTATATGGACGCGGAATGAATAATCAAGTTGATTAGACCCATAATTTTAGAAAAGTTCATAAATTTTAAATAACAATTTCAAATACTTTGAGATTGCTTGAAAAAACATCTAAAGTTGGTTTTCACGGTTTAAAAAGCAGCCATTTCGTGCTTTGCTATTGGCAACTTCGATTTGGTTGTTTAGAATCGGAGGAAATTAACAGGTCAGACCTGTCAGCGGGAGAGCAAAATTCATGTCTGAACAAAACATACTAAAAACATCAAAAGGCGACCGAATCGCTATCGTGAGCGGCCTGCGTACGCCATTCGCAAAGCAAGCTACCGCTTTTCACCACGTTCCAGCCCTAGATTTAGGTAAAATCGTCGTCAACGAAATGCTTGAGCGTTTGAACTTCGATCGTAAAGAAATCGACCAACTGGTATTCGGCCAAGTTGTACAAATGCCGGAAGCACCAAACATTGCGCGTGAAATCGTGCTTGGCACTGGCATGCCCGTTTCTGTTGACGCTTACTCTGTATCACGTGCATGCGCAACCAGTTTCCAAGCGATTGCTAACGTTGCAGAGAGTATTATTTCAGGTCAAGTGAGTGTCGGTGTCGCTGGTGGTGCGGATTCTTCATCAGTGCTACCGATTGGCGTGAGCAAAAAGCTTGCAGGTAGCCTTGTTGACTTGAACAAAGCACGTACACTTAAGCAGCGTTTACAGATTTTCTCAAAGCTAAGACTCAAAGACTTACTACCAGTGCCACCGGCAGTTGCAGAATATTCGACTGGCTTATCAATGGGGCAAACCGCTGAGCAAATGGCTAAGACTCACGGGATCAGCCGTGCAGATCAAGATGCGATGGCGCACCGCTCACATACCTTAGCTGCAAAAGCGTGGTCGGAAGGCTTATTAAACAATGAAGTAATGGCTGCCCATGTTGAGCCATACAAAAGCTTTATTGATAAAGATAATAACATCCGTGAAAACTCCTCATTGGAAAGCTACGCCAAGTTAAAGCCTGTATTTGACAGACAGCACGGCTCAGTAACTGCAGCAAATGCAACGCCACTGACCGATGGTGCGGCGGCAGTATTAATGATGAGCGAAAGCAAAGCCAAAGCGCTTGGTTATGACATCTTAGGTTATGTGCGTAGTTTCGCCTTCTCTGCTATCGGCGTACACGAAGATATGTTGATGGGTCCTGCACATTCAACGCCTGTAGCACTTGACCGTGCGGGTATTACACTTGCTGATCTTGACCTGATAGAAATGCATGAAGCTTTCGCAGCGCAAGCGCTGTCCAATATGAAAATGTTTGGCTCAGACAAATTCGCGCAAGAAAAACTTGGTCGCAGTAAAGCAATTGGCGAAATCGACATGGATAAGTTTAACGTGCTTGGTGGTTCACTTGCATATGGTCACCCATTCGCAGCAACCGGCGCACGCTTGATCACGCAAAGCCTACATGAGCTTAAGCGCCGCGGCGGTGGTCTTGCATTGACAACTGCCTGTGCTGCAGGTGGTCTTGGAGCAGCATTCGTATTGGAGAGCGCATAATGTCAGTATTTTCTTATGAATTAAACGACCATAAAGTCGCCATCGTCACCATCGACGTGCCGGGCGAAAAAATGAACACCCTACGTGATACATTTGCTGATGAATTATTAGAGATCATCGCAAAGAGTAAGCAAGACGACGTAACGGGTATGGTTTTTATCAGTGGTAAAGACGATAATTTTATCGCTGGTGCAGACATTAAAATGCTAGACAGCGCGAAAACCCGCGAAGATGCGTTAGCGATTTCGGAAATGTGTCATAAAACTTTCTTTAAATTGGCTGATTTACCATTCCCGACCGTTGCCGCGATCCACGGTGTAGCACTGGGTGGTGGCTTAGAGTTTGCGCTGGCTTGTGATTACCGTGTATGTACTGAAGACAGCAAGACTAAATTGGGTCTTCCAGAAGTACAGCTTGGTCTATTGCCAGGCGGTGGCGGTACACAGCGTCTACCGAAATTAGTTGGTATTCAAAAAGCACTTGAATGGATGCTAACTGGTAAACAAGTTCGACCTAAGCAAGCGAAAAAAGCGGGCCTAGTTGACGATTCCGTGCCGCACAGTATTTTACTCGACGTAGCGGTGAAGCTTGCCAGAAAAGGTAAGCCTAAGCCTCGCAAACCGAAATTAGACAAAATTAGCCAATTGCTAGAGTCTAACCCGTTCGGACGCAATATCATTTTCAAAAAAGCACAAGAAAATGTTGAGAAGAAAACGGGTGGTCACTATCCAGCGCCGCTCGCTATCATCAAAGCGGTACGTGCATCTGTAGAGCTGGACAAGCTTAAAGGTTATAAAACCGAAGCCGAGGGTTTTGCTGATTTAGTGATGTCTGAAGTATCGCGCTCGCTACGTGGGATTTTCTTTGCGACAACGGAAATGAAAAAGGATTTCCAAGGTGAAGATCTTGCTCCTGTGAAGCGTGTTGCAGTGCTAGGTGGTGGCTTAATGGGCGCAGGTATTACCCATGTTAGTGCGGTTAAAGCAGGCACACCAGTACGTATTAAAGATGTTGCGCATCAGGGCATTAGCAACGCATTAAATTACAGCTATAAGATCCTAACTCAACGCCAAAAGCGTCGTATTATTTCAAAGGCAGAGATGCAGTCAACTTTGAATATGATCACGGGGACAACAGATTACTCTGGTTTTAAACACACAGACATGGTGATTGAAGCCGTATTTGAAGACTTAGACCTTAAACAGTCGATGGTGGCGGATATTGAACGCGAATGTAGTGAGAGTACGATATTTGCAAGTAATACGTCATCATTACCAATCGGCCAAATCGCGGCAAAAGCGACGCGTCCTGAAAACGTAATTGGTTTGCATTATTTCTCACCAGTAGAAAAAATGCCGCTGGTGGAGATCATTCCGCACGACACCACCAGTGATGAGGTTATTGCGCGCACTGTGGCTTTTGCTCGTAAGCAAGGGAAAACACCAATCGTCGTAAAAGACAAAGCTGGTTTTTACGTAAACCGTATTCTGGCACCTTATGTCAACGAAGCAGCAAATCTTTTGCTTGCCGGTGAGCCGATAGAGAAAATCGATCAAGCCTTGGTTGAGTTTGGTTTCCCAGTTGGTCCTCTTGCGCTTCTTGATGAAGTAGGTGTAGACATTGGCTCTAAGATTGCGCCAATTCTAGAAAAAGAATTAGGTGCTCGATTTAAGGCGCCGGATGCTTTTGCACGTATGATAGATAGTAAACGTCTTGGTCGCAAATCTGGTCGTGGTTTCTACACCTATGAAGGTAAAAAAGGCAAGCAAGTGGACGAGTCAGTTTATGAGTTACTCGGTGTCACGCCTTCTCCTAAATTGAATAAACAAGAAATTGCGAACCGCTGCGTTGCACAGATGCTCAATGAGGCTGCGCGCTGTCTTGATGAAGGTATTATCCGTAATGCAAGAGATGGTGATATTGGTGCTATTTTTGGCATTGGTTTCCCTCCATTCTTGGGCGGCCCATTTAGTTATATGGACAAAAAAGGCGCCAATAAGGTGTGTTCAGAGCTATCAACATACGCTGCTGATAACCCTGTATTTACACCTGCGGAGCCGCTACTTGCTATGGCCGAAGAAGGCAAAGCTTATTACGAGTAACGATACCAATTTATCTAGGGCTTGTTGACCTTCGCTGTTTGATTTTTGTTCTTCTGAGTGTGTTTTGGTAGCGACGCTCGACTTGCCGCCTAGTAATCTAGGCAAAAGTTGAGCAACAATGAACAAAGCGCACTCAGGTGAACCCAAAGGGCAGCGCTTGACTGGCATTTCTACTGTGTTATCGCCAGGCTTACATAGAATGACTATGCTACGCAGGCTTTGCCTTGTATAAATACCAGTCAAACTGCTGCAAAAACAAACTTGAAAGATCAACAGGCCCTAATACTCGCTTAAAAATATCCTATCTGTAAGCCGCTGTAATGCGGCTTTTTTCGTTCTCTGGTCTAGACTTAATAGCTGTAATGGTATGTAACTTTTGTACCATCGACATGGATTCTACAGCACCTAGACGGCCTCTAATTTCTTCTTTTGCACACTTCGCTCTAGGATTTGCTGAATTTGGACAGCAGAGTATATGAATAAACGTATCTTTTTGCAGATCAGCGGGTTAGTTATTTTTACTATTTTGGTGAGTGGTGGCCTATTTTATTGGTCCACTTTGTTAAACCACTCCATTTCTTCATTTCATCAGTCATGGCAATCAGAAACGGAAGTTGCAATTAAGCGTGCTGAACTGCTAGCTGAGCTTGAGCGTAGCTTTGGTTATAACGGCTTTATTCATCACTTCAAAAATTATGTACTACGCCAAGACGAGATTTATTACGAACAGGCTTTAGCTGATGTTGAAGCGACCAAAGCGACAATCCTAAAATTGCAAAGTACGGCGCTAAGCAGCCAAGAGACAAAGGCATTAACCGTTATTCAACACACCTTTGATGAATATACACAAATGCTTGCGCTTGCTAAGTCAAAATTCACATCGAGAAGGTTGAGCTCTGACGCTGTGGATCGTTTAGTGAAAGTAGATGACACGGACGCAGAAGCAGCATTTAATTATTTGCGTAAGTCGATTGGAAAGAAATTTGAGTTTGCAAAGCAAAACCAGTCGATAAAGCTTGCTCAAACCCAAGAGTTTAGTAACACCGGTGTATTGTTGCTGCTACCAATAGTCTTGTTGTTTGCTTGCTTAAACATTTTTACGCTTATTTTTGTGGTTAAACTTATCAACGAAAAGCGAAAGTTATTCAACTCTACTCCTGATGCCATTTTATATTGTGATAAAGATGGTAGGCTTACAGAGGTCAATAAGGCCTGTACAGATTTATTTGGGTATCAGCCTCAAGAGCTATTAGGTATGCAGGTTGAAGACCTCATTCCAGAGCGGTATACCGGTAAACATGTAGTGGACAGAGAGAAGTTCCAAGGCACTTCTACCATGCGTAGGGTGACGCATGATGGTCTAAAAATTGTAGGGCGGCACCAATCAGGTGTAGAGATCCCTGTGGATATCGCGTTATCCACGGTGTCCGTCTCTAAAAATGATGTTTTTATTGCTGTGATCCGAGATTTACGTCAAGAACAAGAATTGAAGAACCGAGCTGAACTGGATTTCTTAACTCAGGTTATGAATCGCAGAAAGATTGAAGCGCTGCTGAAAGAAGAAGTGCAGCGGGCCATACGTTATCATCGAGCGCTATCGCTACTGGTAATCGACGTTGATCATTTTAAACAGCTTAATGACACCGCAGGGCATCAAGATGGTGATAATGCATTGAAGGAAGTTGGGCAGTTTCTAAGAGAGCAAGCACGCCCAAGCGATCATATTGGACGATGGGGCGGTGATGAATTTGTAATTATCTGCCCCGAGACTAGGCCGGATGCCGCGCTTAATTTTGCACAACGACTGGTACATGAATTTACCCGTTTCACCAGTTTTGGACTGACGTTCAGCATTGGTGTTGCTGGATATGAGCTTATTGGTGAAAGCTTTAATCACAAACGATGTTTTGAAGAAGCTGACTTAGCCCTCTATGAGTCGAAAAAGTCAGGTCGAGATCGTGCTTCGCTTTATATCGCGCCACGCAGCTCGTTGGACAAAAAGGCATAGTCTAAAACGAGATCTTTTACTTTAGCCGCTAAAAACCTTACAATTTGCGCCCAGTTTAGACTTGTGGCGGATGTTGATGCATAAAATAGAAGACCTCATTGCTGTTTTTAATGGATTATTTCTGCACACGCTCAACACGGAGCTGGTAGTGGGCGGCGACGAACCTATCTATCTACCTGCAAATGAATCACACCCTCATCACCGCATTATTTTTGCTCATGGCTTTTATGCTAGTGCTTTGCATGAAGTAGCGCACTGGCTTGTTGCGGGCGAAGAACGTCGGCAACTCGAAGATTACGGCTACTGGTATTGTCCTGATGGACGAGATAAAGCGCAGCAGCTCGAATTTGAAAAAGTGGAAGTGAAACCACAAGCGATTGAGTGGGCGTTAAGTGTCGCAGCTGGTTTTTCATTTAATGTTTCCGTTGATAACCTCAACGGTGAACAAACTTGCCGTTTCAGTTTTCAACAACGGGTGCATCAGCAAGTGCTAGCTTTATTAGAAAGTGAATTTAATACCAGAACGACTCAACTTCTCAACGCATTAAGCAATTTTTATAATACACCTTGGCCTTTACGCCAGCAGCAATTTAACTGGGATATCCCGACAGAGCTAAGCATGGAGTTTGACGATGCAATTTAAGCTTGGACTTATCATCAATCCTTTGGCTGGGCTTGGTGGGAGCGTTGCACTAAAAGGTAGCGATGGCGCAGAAACAGCCCAACAAGCATTGGCGTTAGGCGCAGAGCCTCGCGCTAATCAGCGAGCAAAAACGGCTTTAACACAATTACTTCCACATCAACAAAACATCGAACTATTTACCGTTAACGGTGAGATGGGGGAGCGTACGGCAAAAGAGCTAGGTTTTAACACCCAAGTGATTTATCAAACTCAAAGCACGGTAACTCGTCCTGAAGATACCGAGACCGCAGCGCAAATGATGCAACAGCTCGGTGTCGATTTGATTTTGTTTGCGGGTGGCGATGGTACTGCCCGTAACATTTGCCACGCGGTGGGTGATTCATGTCCTGTACTTGGGATCCCTGCTGGGTGCAAAATTCATAGCGGCGTATACGCGATAACGCCAAAAGCAGCTGGTAGAGTCGTTGAACTTTTGGTTACCGGAGAGCTCGTCTCCATTGGCGAAGCCGATGTGATGGACATTGATGAAGCTGCATTTCGTGAAGGGACAGTGCGTGCTAAACGATTTGGTGAAATGCAAGTGCCGACCGAGCTGAGATATGTTCAAGCGGTGAAAAACGGTGGCAAAGAAAGCGATGAATTAGTGTTAGCAGATATCGCCGCCTATGTGGTTGCCGAAATGGAAGAAGACGAAACCTATATCATGGGATCTGGTTCTACCGTTGCAGCAGTGATGGAAGAGATGGGACTTGATAATACACTTCTTGGTGTTGATGTTGTAAGGGACCAAGCGCTGATCGCGCAAGATCAAACCGCGCAGCAATTGTTGTCGCTTGCTGATGACAAAACAAAGCTAGTGATCACATTAATTGGTGGGCAAGGACACATTTTTGGCCGCGGTAATCAGCAGCTAAGCCCTAACCTCATCAAAAAAATCGGTAAAGATAATATTATCCTTATCGCCACAAAATCGAAATTAAAGGCCTTAAATGGTCGTCCTTTAATTGCTGATACCGGTGACGAACAGCTTGATGAGTCCTTAGCTGGATTTATTAAAGTGATCACTGGATTCAATGACCATGTAATGTACGCCATAGGCCATCAAGAATAATTTAGGAATAAATATGTCTTTAGTAGAATATGTAGAGAAAGCGCAGCAGTTTTTTGATGAGCTTGTTGATAGAGCGAGCGATGACGAACTATTTGCTGGCGGCTATTTACGCGGTCACTTTGACTTAGCGGTAGGCTATGCACAAGTAGAAGAAGCAGATCTTTCGATTGATGAGTTAAATGCCAAAGTTGAGAGCAGCTTGGTAAAAGCATACCGAAATGGAGAGCTAAATGACGATGATAAAGCGCACGTAGTTTCTATTTGGGAGCAGGTGCAAAATCTAAAATAATGCACTTCGCTCGAGTGTAGCAGATGCTAGAAGTCTAATTTGCGTCTGCTACTCAGCCTCTTTTGGCTTTACATCAAAAATCGCCAATAGATGAACAACAGTGCAAAGCCCACTAAATAAACCAGCCCCAGTCCCGTTAGAACCTTGGTATAAATTGGTTGACGGCGATAGATCTCACCTTTCACTAATCCTAAATTCATCCAAGCAAAGATAGGAGTAGTGACAAACGCTGAGCTCATGGCAAACATTAGCATGCTCTTTAAGTCGGCTTTAAAAAACAGCACCACGGCCATACCAAGCGCTGCTTGTAGCAATAGAATGAGCGTGTAACTCTTTTTCGTTGTGTTAGGTCGTAACAACTGAAGCGATTCACTAAGCACTCGGGAGTAGCCATCTAACACCGTGATGGTTGTTCCAAACATACATAAAAATGCGACGCCAGCAATTAGCCATCTGGCCCATTCGCCAATCGTATTAGCATACATATCAATGAGCTGCTGTGAGAACGCAACACCAGCGAGTTCCACAGGCTTCTCTTGACCGTATTGCATTAGCATACCGAGTAAACAAAAAACGACCGCCAGACCCAGCGTTACAAAATATCCCACCTTGAAATCCAGTAGGATCTGGCTACTTGTTAGCGGTTGTTTAGTCATCTTCGTTTTTAGCCAAGACGAATTAATGGCTGAAATCTCGATTGGTGCGGGCATCCAACCCATCAAGGCAACTAAAAAGCCCAGTAGTGCGATGTCGTAGGGGGAAACCGGATCAATAGGGGCTGGATGGGCCGGACCATTATTAGCCGCAATGGCAAGGGCCATAACCGTGGAAATGGTCAAAATTATCATTACCCATTTGCTAGTCACATCGAGTATTTTGTAATGCCCAACCAATAAGATTGCCAAGCAGCTAGCCAAAAGTAGAAAGCTTAACAATTCAATATTTATTGGAAATGGCAGCGAGTAGCTCAGAAGACTTGCGGTAAGTAATAGCACGCCTGCGGTATTTACAATGGCTGCGAAAATATTGAGTAGCACAAAAACCTTAAATCCGAAGCGGTAATGTGCGTGATAACCTTCGACGACACTATGCTTAGAATGGCTTGTGTACTCTACTGCATATTTAAAAAAGGGATATTTGAGCAAGTTAACGGCAACAATTAGCCAGATCAATTGACTACCAAATAGTGCCCCAGCCTGCGTTGACGAAACGAGATGTGAACCACCGATAGCAGCAGTTGCCATTAATATTCCAGGCCCAAAGATGGCAAATTTGCCTTTAAGAGATAGCAGCGCTGGCAATGTAAATTCCTTAAGTCTTTGTTATTTTAATTTTGCTGCCAGTCTACGAAGTTTTAAGAATTGCCGCAACACTGTCGTTGAGTCGCATTTCACAGACGGTGTTGAATGTGAGATAACTAGTCGCTTACTCATCCTGCTCTAAAAAGTATTCATCTAGGTCTTCTTTGATGTCCTGATAATCATCTTCATCTAAATTTAAAACTTTCAATACATCTGCTTTCATTAAATGCCAATCAGGTGCGGCAACAAAACGTTTATTGATATGTACAAAATTTTCAGCCATTTTTAGAGCAGCGAAAGCTAATTTCTGCTCGTCGTCTTTACAGTTTCCCAAAAACTCAGGGTCATGATGGCATAAAATCATCTGACAAATACTTTGTGGCAAATTCCAGGAAGCTGCGAGGAAGTAGCCGATAATAGCATGATTGGTCTCGTACTTTTCTTCTTCGTGCTCGACTAACAGCTTGTCATAATCTTTGTTAGCGGCAATGAGCGTTTCCATATAATCGGGGTAATTTACCGCCATAGCGGCAATCCCTGCGTCATGAAATAAGCCTAGTAAGTGCAAGTTTTCGATAGGAACACGCGATTTAAGTTTATTACCAATCACCATAATGCTATCTGCGATGTCTGAAGCGTTATCCCAAAACCGCTCCAAACTGATACAACATTTACGTTGGTCAAAGGTTTGTTTGAGCAAAAAGCCGGTCACAAGCGTACTAATAGAGTCTAGACCTAGAAAGACGACAGCCTGTTTTACATCAGTGACCGTTCTTGCCAAACCGTACAGTGGGGAATTGATGATTTTTAGCACCGCGGCTGAGGTGCTGACATCATGAGCGATGATAGAAGCGATGTCGTTCAGATCTGGATCTGGTGCAGCAAGTGCTGCTTGCAACTCGCTTATCAGCGCGGGCTTAGGCGGTAAATTAAAACCATGTTTGACGTCAGCTAACACTTTGTCGTCTAGATCTATCATCTAAAAATCCTTAATTTCAGACATATAAAAAGCATAGCGTAAATTCTTTATTGAACACTGACTTGAGACAAAAAAATACCAAGTCGACTACTAATTCGGCAAAGTGTCTCGTCAATAGGCACGTTTTCTTGCTTAACATGTAAATATTAAGTTATGGTTAAGCAATTTTTTTCTTAGGGCAATGGTATGCACGAAACACAACAAGCGAACTCGCAAAATTCTGCGATCACCCGTTTTTTAAACGGGATAGAGCGGGTGGGGAATAAACTTCCTGATCCTGCAATCATTTTCTTATCAGCAATGTTGCTGATTTGGCTGCTATCTTGGTTAATTTCAGGCGTAGAATTTAGCGCTATTGATCCAAGAACCAATCAGGCGATTGTCGTTCACAATTTATTAGACCCAAATGCGCTTGCCGGATTTATGGCAACGATGGTAAAAACCTTCACGGGATTTGCGCCATTAGGCGTGGTGCTAGTTGCTATGCTAGGTGTGGGTGTTGCTGAACATTCTGGCTATATCAATACTGGCCTTAAAATCATGCTTAAACGCACGCCTCAAGCACTACTAACTCCTTCTATTATTCTTATCGCAATTGTAAGCCACACGGCGACAGATGCTGGATACGTGTTAGTTATTCCGCTTGCCGGTGTCATCTTCTATGCGATGGGAAGACATCCTCTTGCGGGTATTGCTGCGGCATTTGCTGGCGTAAGCGGCGGATTTAGCGCGAACTTTATTCCTTCAGGTATCGATCCGTTGCTACAAAGCTTTACTCAAAGTGCAGCACAGATCATCGATCCAGAAATCGCGATTAACCCACTAAACAACTGGTTTTTCACCTCAGCATCGAGCTTATTCATTATTTTATTAGGTTGGTATATCACTGATAAAATCATAGAGCCAAGGCTAAAAGCGACAGAAATTGACGGCGATACAGAGAGCTTGCCTTCGTTTGATGAGATCACAAGCAAAGAAAAAAAGGGCTTTGTGGTGGCGTCTATGGTGATGTTAGCAGGTATTGCATTATTGGTTTATGCATCAAGCGGCGATGATTCAGCACTACGCAGCCCGTCGGGCGCTTTAACTGATTTTAGTGCGCCGTTAATGCAATCAATTGTACCACTTATCTTCCTACTGTTTTGGATCCCTGGTGCGGTTTACGGTTTCGTTGTCGGTACGTTTAAAACCTCAAAAGACATGATTGATGCCATGACTAAAGCCATGAATAGCATGTCTTACTATATTGTTATGGCGTTTTTCTGTGCACTTTTCATCAGTGCCTTCAGCCATTCAAATTTGGGTGCATTGCTTGCTATTGAAGGGGCTCAAGTATTAAAAGCATTGGCGCTGCCAAGCTATGTTACTGTAGTTGGTATTATCTTCTTGACCGCATTTGTAAACTTATTTGTAGGGTCAAGCTCTGCGAAGTGGGCATTGCTGGGGCCGATTTTTGTTCCGATGTTAATGCAATTGGGTATTTCACCTGATTTAACACAAGCGGCTTATCGTGTTGGTGATTCTGGCTCAAATATAATCACTCCGCTTATGCCTTACTTCCCACTGGTTGTGGTTTACTGCCAGAAATACGTTAAGTCGACAGGAATAGGTACATTGATAGCGATGATGTTGCCTTACTCGATCGCCTTTTTGATTGGTTGGAGCATCTTCTTATTGATCTACTGGATGCTTGGTATTCCACTAGGTCTACAAGCGAGTTATGCATATCCAGCTGGAATGTAATTTGAGGAATGTAACTTCAGGGGATCCTTAAAACAATGAACTCCTGATCCAAATTTTAGATTAAGTAACAAAAAGCGCTGTTCATTGACATGACAGCGCTTTTTATATTCTGTTATTTTGCATTGCGCCTTACGCGGCTTTATTGATACCCAACCAAGAAAATGAGCGGTTTAAAAATGCTCCAGCGCCTGTTTCAATGCATTCACCATGGGCAATCACGATATATTGAGGTTGCCAAGCAGCCATCTTTGAAAAACAGGCTCGGGCCTGCTGCTTCCCAAACACAAACGAAGTTCGCCAGTCTATGGGCGTTTTACCGTTAGGGCTAATAATCCCAGTGATTTTCGCTAATACTTTTTTAAAACCGGAGAAGTGGCTAGGGTGAAAGTTCTCGATAAGATCTGTCAAAATTAATGTACTGCTCTCTTTGTGGAAGAATACGACTTCTTCCATCACCGCGCTGCCTTTAAAAATGAGTTGCTCAATATCTTCTTGCCATTCGGGTTCTGCCATGTTGCCCAGTTGGCGCTGAAAAGTAAGATCAGGCCGTTTTTTGTCGACACCTGGAGAAGCAAACATAATCGCATGTGGGAACTTTTCCTGCCAATCTCCCATAAATAGGTGATGAAGTTTATTTGGAGAAATTAGGTAGGCCACTTGCCCAAGTTGCGTCAATTCACTCAGTAATCCTTCCGTTAATTTTCCGGGAGAGTGGACCCATAATGCGTCAGAAGAAAGCTTTACTATGGTGCTTCTGGTAGTGTATGGCATGCCAAAGAATGGTACAGCTGGGCCGTTGTGGATCCAAATGTTTTTACCAATTGCAATTAATTCGCTCATCTGATTTCCTTACTCTTGTTAGCGTGGATGACTATATCAGGGAAGTTTTTTGTTTAAAATATAGCCTTATGCAAGATTGTATGAAATTTATTTAAATCCTTGTATTTGCATACCTTATCATTAATCTTGGGCGCGTTGTCCAGTCCCATATCTCGCCATAAAAAGCGCAACGCTTTGCTCTACAATAAAGTCCGTTTCCTCCGTATTTGTGAGATCAAATCCATAAAGCCGTGGGTAAAAGATAAAAGACTTGAGTTGATATAAAAACTGTTGTGCTGCGAATGCCTGATGTTCGATATACAGTGCATTGTTAGCGACAGCATCGGCTAAAAACGTTTCTAAATAACGCATACAACCTACTTTACTGTTATTGAAATGCGCAGCCAATGTAGAGTCTTGCAACAACTCGATAAATGCCACGCGAGCCACTTTGATAAATGATTCAGAGGTGAGCAGATTGACTTCTCGTAAAGCGATTTCTTGAAGTTGTTTTGCAATCGAGACATCGGGTCGATATTGATAAATATCACCTTGGTCAACTTGAAGCATCATGTGTTCAAGTACGTTATACAGTAGCAGCTCTTTGGTCTCGAAGTGGTTATAGATCGTTCGTTTAGACACTTCAGCGTGCTTTGCGATGAGATCCATACTGGTATTTTGAGCACCGTGCTGAGCAAATAACTGTTGGGCAGCCTCTAGAATTTGCAGTCGCTTTCTTTCTGATTGTTTCATTTTATCTATTACAGGCAAGGGAATATCAACAAATGGATACTCCACATTCTAGCAAAACTAAAATAAATTACACTGCTTAGTTTACTTTCTATTCTTGATGTGTAAACTACACTGTGTAGTTTACTTTTGGTGGTTATATGAAAAAGCGAACATGGTTTGGCTTGATTGTGGTCTTGCTGATAGGAGTAGGAGGAGTTATGGCTTCTAATTTAAATGCTGCGGTAAATCAAAGTGGGTATTCATCAACTCAATATAGTGATGGTAAATTTCATAATACTCATGAAACGAATAAAACGAGCCTAGGTAAGACGCTGGAAATTTTTTGGCGCTTTTTTACCGAGCAAAAAGTCAATGCGGTGCCGAAGGTTGATATGCCAGTAAAAGTGCTCACTGAGGAGAATTTAAAGGCACTTTCTGATACGCACACTCACGTTATCAAACTGGGACATTCATCAGTACTTATTAAAGCGCAAGGGAAATATCTTCTGATTGACCCCGTTTTTGCTGAACGAGCATCACCATTTTCATTTATTGGTCCAAAGCGTTTTCATCAACCACCTATTACTATTGAATCATTGCCTCAAATTGATAAGGTGCTGATTTCACATAACCATTACGACCACCTAGACAAAGAAAGCGTAAAGCGATTAGCAGACAGAGTGGGGGTATTTTATGTACCTTTGGGTGTAGAAGGTGATTTGCAAAAGTGGGGAGTTCCCGCCGAGAAAATAAAGCAGTTTGACTGGTGGCAGTTTGAAGAGACCGCTGAGTTAACACTCACCTTTACACCTACTCAGCATTTTTCTGGACGTGGACTTGGAGATGCAAATAAAACCCTTTGGGGAGCGTGGGCTATTCGCACAGCAGACAAAAATATCTTTTTTAGTGGAGACTCTGGTTATTTTGCTGGATTTAAGGAAATAGGTGAACGGCTTGGTCCGTTTGACCTAACCTTAGTAGAGACCGGCGCCTATGATAAAGATTGGTCTGATATTCACATGACGCCAGAGCAAAGCGTACAAGCTCATATAGATCTGCGAGGAACGCATATGATCCCCATTCATAATGGTACTTTTGACTTGGCTTTTCACTCTTGGTTTGATCCGCTCGCAAGAGTGAAAATCGCAGCAGAGCAAAATCAAGTGGCGCTGGTAACACCTGTTGTAGGTGAAGTGTTGACGCTATCAGAAACGCTATCAAGTAGCAGCTGGTGGGAAGCGCTGATGCCCTAATATCCATATCTTAGTGATTGAATGAGGGCTAACGCATGATGCGGAAACCCTTATTTGGCTTACATGTGTTAAGCAATCAACAGCCTTAATGAGAAGACCATAAGCAAAACAGCAAGTGCTTTTTCAACCAAGTTCATTTTGTTCAAGAACCAAGCGCGGGAAGATGGAGCTGAGAATAATAAGCTGATACAGATAAACCATAAAGCGTTAACACTGCACATCCAAGCGCCGTAAAAAAGTTGAATATGTAACGGAGTTCCTTGGCTGACGACATTGGTCACTATGGCTAAGAAAAACAGGGTTGCTTTTGGGTTGGTTGCATTAGTTAAAAAACCAAGACTAAAGGCTTTTTTGAGCGACTGTGAGCTTACATCAGCTTGGGCATTTTCTGCATCCAGTTCAATTGTTCCTGCACTTTTGAGCAATTGAATAGCGATGTAGATAAGATACGCAGCACCGATTAATTTAGCTACTTGTAAAACCCAAGGTGAGGCCTGCATCAGTGCGCCGACACCAAGTAAGGTATATAAGATATGAACACTAAGTCCAGTGCCAATCCCCAAGGCGGTCATTGCGCCATGTAGTCTGCCGTATTTTAAGCTTTGTCTGGCTGTAATAACAAAGTCAGGGCCTGGCAAGATGACTGCAACAAAATGAATGATGGCTAATGATACAAACTCAGGCCAATACTGCACCATAATAAGCTCCCAATATAATATTGAATAATTGAGAACATTGTATTTTCATTCTCCTAGGAAGATAATAATCTAAAAATAGAAATAACTTTTGCGTAGAGCGCACAAATGGGAGAGCTATGACGACCAGTAAACATATTGAACTACTGCAAGAAATGTCGATTTTTGTTTCGGTAGTGAATACTGGAAGCTTCTCCAAAAGTGCTCGGCAATTAGGTATCTCGCCGTCGTCAGTGAGTCGTGCCATAAAACTACTTGAACAGCAATTGGGGGTGTGTTTACTTCAACGTACCACACGTAGCTTAAGATTGAGCGAAACAGGAAGGGCTGTATATGAGCGCTGTACTCAATTGGAACAAGCCGCCAAAGACGTCATCTCGCTTTGTGAAAGCTATCATCAAACGGCACAAGGAACAGTAAAAATCGCAGCGCCAAAAGCGGTCGCACATTCGCTAATTCACCCAAATGTGATGGCGCTTCTAGGCGAATTTCCAAATATTGACGTTCATTTGGTGCTAGATGACAACGCGTTGGATTTGATCCGTGATGAAATAGACATTCTATTTAAAATTACCAACGAGCCTCCACAAGGCTTAATCGGTAGAAGCGTAATGATAATAGAACATATAGTGGCGGCATCACCAAAATATCTTGCGACCCACTCAATTCCTACTCACCCTAAAGAACTAGTACAACACAGCTGTATTGCCTTAGGGGAAACGGATGCTGATGCTAAGTGGCGATTCAGAAAAGGCACACAAAAACTCACAACGCCAGTTAACGGGCGCTATAAAGCAAATCATACTCGAGTGAGGTTAGATGCTGCGCTGCAAGGGCTTGGGATCACAAGCTTACCTGTGTTTGTAGCTAAAGGTGCGTTAGCGTCAGGGGAGTTGATACAGGTATTACCTGAATGGCAATTTGAGACTCACTATTCAGGCGAGCTGTGGATGCTATATCCAGCAACTCGCCATATTCCTGCAAAGGTGAGTATTTTTGCTGACTTTATTGTACAGCGACTTACCAGGGGTTGTTGAGTTTTACTGTATATTAAAACCCGCTCGTAATAATTACAGTGAAAAGCGATAACTTAATGTTGCGCTCGCTTGATATTGACTCATTACCTCATTGTCGAAGTGCCAGCTACAGGTATTTTGGGTTTCTGGGTCGACATCGCAAGTGACTTTAGAGTTGTTGTTGAGGATAGTTGCAATCCATCGTGCTTCAGCACCAAGATGAAAACCTGCGCCAAGGTTGTATTCAAAACCCGTGTATAACCCTGATGCAAAGAAAGTATCTGAGTCGATAAAATTAGGGTCAACAAAGGTCGCACCAAGCTGTAAGCCTAGATAAACATCTAAGTTGTCTGTGAGAGGGCGTACCACCGCACTTTGAAATAATAGATACTCCATTTCCACTTTATTTAGCGGATAAGCGGTAAGTTGGGTCTCAGTTTTTCCGTAGTAGAAGCCATAACGGCCTACAGGTACATATTTATCGATACTTAATCCAAAGTGCGAATCGTCTTCTAATTCATACTTTTGATGGCGCGAAGTTTTGATATCACTGCTGTAAGTTTTGCCACCATATATTGAGACACCAAAGTCTCCATAGTCTGCGGCATTGACGTTGCTCGAAACAACTAACGCCAAAATAGTAGCTACTGAAGCAAATTTCATAACGTTCATATCCTTGAGTCGGAATAATTTTTTAGAATTGGGCTCTAGTATATCAATGATGAAAGAAAATAATAACGAGGTTGGTCTATTTACTTGCATTTCTTTGGTTAGATTTTTATTATTACTCCGCTTATTTGATTTGGAAAAGTGCCTTGCAAGTATTCTTACGTTTACTTATCACAATGTTCGTGGTGGCTACACTAAGTGGTCAAAACGCGGCTGCCTCTATGGCAGCATGTGAAATGCATGGCGCTACTAGTCATGAAACAAGTCATCAAATGCTTCAAAGTAACTTGCAATCGGCAGAGCCTCATCATCATGAAATGATGGTTGAGATGGATTGTTGTGACCCTCAGAACACAGCACAATGCAGCGATTGTACTTGCCCCACACATATGTGCTCCACAAATCTTGCAGCGTTTTCGCCAAGAGAGTGGGTAGCGCCTATTGTACTGAAAAACGATAAATTAAGTTTCACAAGTGGTCAGCTTAGCGACTATCCTCGCTCTCTTTATAAACCCCCAATACTAGCCTAACCTCAGGGCAGATCTGCCTTAATTTCAAAGTTTTGTACGATTAATCGTCTTTTTTGGCGTAATTTTCAACGAATTGATTGATACCTGTTGCACTAACGTAATTGGTATTGCATGCGAGGTTAGCATGAAAAAGTTTTATTTAGTGATGATGCTATGGCTAATGAGTGCCATGGCATACGGTAAATCCAATATAGAATTGGAAGTCTTTAAATCCCCAACCTGCGGCTGTTGTGAGCTGTGGTTAAACCATTTAACTGCGCAAGGTATCGCGCACAAAGCCACCGATTTAAATTATCTTGGCTCACTTAAGAGTAAGTTTGGTATTAAGCAAAATTATCAATCTTGTCACACCGGAGTTTCTAAAAATGGTTTTATTTTTGAAGGGCATGTTCCTGCCAAGTTTATTAAACAGTTTTTGCAAAACGAAACGTTAACTCAAGACACACAAAATATCGGCTTGAGTGTGCCGGCTATGCCACTTGGATCGCCTGGTATGGAAGTTGGCGAGCGTTTTATGCCTTATCAAGTATTGCTACTTAAAAAAGATGGGAGCTATGAGATTTTTGCTGAAATCGACAGCTATGAGGAGCAATTCTAATGACAATTAAAGTTTCCCTGTTTATCGCAACACTGATACTGCCACAGATAGCACAGGCCAATATTGCAACGTTAGAGCAAGCGATAGATGCTGCTATCAGTAACGATCCTTGGCTTAAATCTAGCCAATACAAGCGTTCTGCGATGCAATCTATGAGCCGCGAAGCGCTAAGCTATCCTGATCCTCAGGTGTCCATCGGTATGATGAATCTGCCTGTTGATAATTGGGAGTTTAATCAAGAGGGGATGACTCAGCTTAAAGTTGGCGTGATGCAGATGTTACCACGAGGAGATAGCCTCGAAATTAAGAGTCAGCAATTGGCACTTGACGCTAAAAAGCAACCGATTTTACAAGCGGATAGAAAAGCGCAAGTGCGCCGGGATGTTTCTCAGGTGTGGCTTGATATTGTGCAAGCCAAAAAGACGTTAGAACTGATTGAACGCGATAGTGTGCTGTTTGACCAAATGGTAGAAATAGCCAATGCTAGCTACTCCAATGCGCTGGGTGCAACACGCCAGCAAGATGTGATCCGTGCTCAGCTTGAGGTGATGCAATTAGACGACAAGCGTTCCGCGGCTTATCAGCAGCTTAACACCGCTAAGGCAAAGCTTTCGCAATGGCTATTAAATGATGCATTCACTAATTCAAATGCACTGAGTGTCCTTGAACAAAACGAAGTGACACTGCCGTTGATCCGCTCAATTGCGCCAAAGTTGATGCAGCAACGTCCAGTTGATAGCCAAGCTGTAGTACAACATTTGACTCATCACCCGTTGGTTGTTGCCGCCGACGTTGATACATACCGCGCCAATCAAGGGGTAAAGTTAGCTGAGCAGGCATATAAACCACAGTTTTCCGTCAATGCGAGTTACGCATATCGGGATGATGCGCCGGATCAGATGTCTCGCACTGACTTTTTCAGCGTTGGTGTGTCATTCGACGTTCCGTTATTCACAGATGGAAAACAAGACCAGCAAAAAGCGGCAGCGACCGCACAAGTTGAAGCGAGTAAAACCGACCGGTTGCTGGTGCTAAAGCAGCTGTTTTCAAACTTAAATGGAGAAATTCAAACTATCCAACGATTGCAAGAAAGGCAATCGCTATACGCAAAATCAATTGTGGCACAAAGCGCTGAACAGGCCGAAGCTGCATTGACCGCTTATACCAATGACGATGGGGACTTTTCCGAGGTAGTGAGGGCGCGCATCGCGAAACTGAATGCGCAGTTATCAGCGCTTTCCATTGATATTGCATTGTTAAAAGCGGTAGTACGCAGTAACTATTATTTGGCTCAAATTGAAGAGGGTGCAAGCCATGAATAACAACTTAAAAATGACGCTGGTTGCGGTCACGACATTAACGGCAGGTGTGCTAGTTGGGATGAACCTCTCTTCAAGTAACGAATCTGCGGTAGCGCAAAACGCTGAGAAAGCGCCACTTTATTGGGTCGCGCCTATGGATCCGAACTATCGTCGTGATAAGCCAGGTAAGTCTCCGATGGGAATGGATCTTGTGCCTGTGTATGAAGAAGAGTCTGCGAATGCAAAATTTGGTGAGGGGGTTGTGGAGATAGCGCCTCACGTTGAAAACAACTTGGGCGTTCGCACTGCGGTGGCCATGCGTCAAGCGATGTCTCACCAAATCCGGACTGTTGGGTATGTTCAGTACAACGAAGATAGCTTAGTTCACATTCACCCTCGAGTTGAGGGATGGGTTGAAAAGCTCTACGTGAAAGCAGCAGGAGATCCGGTGAAACAAGGCGAACCTCTGTACACCTTGTATTCGCCGCAACTGGTCAATGCGCAAGAAGAATATCTTATTGCTAGAAAGCGTAATAATCAGGCGCTGATAAACGCAGCGCACGAAAGGCTCAAAGCATTGCACCTGAGTGATGACTTTATCAATACGCTTAAAAAAACGGGTGAAGTGCATCAAAGCATTACCTTTTATGCGCGTCAATCTGGGGTGTTGGATGGACTCCAGATCCGAGAAGGGTTTTACGTAAAACCAGGTACAACGCTCATGAGTATCGCGAAACTTGACGAAATTTGGGTCGAAGCTGACGTATTTGAACGTGATGCTATGTTGGTCGCTCAGGGACAAGCGGTTTCCATGAGGTTAGACTTTTTACCCGGCAGAACGTGGCGAGGGCAAGTCGATTACGTCTACCCCTCACTCAATGAAAAAACACGGACACTTAGAGTAAGGCTTAGATTTGACAACAGTGATGCGCTATTAAAGCCGAATATGTTTGCGCAAGTGAACATTCATGCCGATTCTCGTGACGATGTATTACAAGTGCCGAGTGAGTCTGTGATCCGCACCGCCAAACAAAACCGTGTTGTCGTTGAAGTTGCACCCGGTAGCTTTAAATCGGTTGCCGTCGAACTGGGTCAAATTGGTGATGAAAACATTGAAATCCTCAATGGCCTTAACGAAGGAGACAAGATAGTTACGTCAGCCCAATTCCTGATTGATTCTCAATCGAGCATTACTTCTGACTTTATGCGTATGGCACCAGTTGCAGAGGCTAAGTCAGTTTGGATTGAAGGAGAAATTCAAAGCGTGAACTATGAAAGTCGAGTGGTGAATATCGATCATCAGCCCGTACCCGAGTGGGAATGGCCTGAAATGGTGATGGATTTTTCAGTGGCTGACAGTGTCGATGTTGAAGAATTAAGCCCTGGACAGACTTTGCATTTTGAAGCCACGAAACAAGATGACGGTAGCGTATTACTGACTGGCACTCACATTATGTCCGAAGGAAATACGACCGAAAATACACTGCCTACAGCAACAGTGGGCGGTGTGATAAACACCATCACCCCTGACACCCGAGTGCTTAATATTTCTCGCGGCGCCATTGAAAAATGGGACCGTCCCGCAACAACGATGGACTTTGTTGCAGCTGAGCACATTGATTTAAGCCAGCTTATGACAGGAATGAAGGTGACTTTCACCTTTGAAGTGGGTGAGGAATTTGTGGTGACTGATATCAAACCTGCAGGTGAGATGTCGATGAATATGCACTCAGGCCACTAAGGAGCGTTTACAATGATCCAAGCAATAATTCGTTGGTCAGTATACAACCGCTTTTTTGTGGTACTGCTGACACTTATGCTGGTGGGGGCTGGGCTATTTACCCTTAAAAACACGCCTGTCGATGCCATTCCGGATTTGTCTGATGTACAAGTCATTGTCAAAACACCTTATCCAGGACAGGCACCACAAGTGGTGCAAGATCAGGTGACATTTCCACTGACCACGGCAATGCTCTCCGTCCCGGGCGCAAAAACCGTACGTGGTTATTCCTTCTTTGGGGATTCCTATGTTTACGTTATTTTTGACGATAAAACGGATCTTTACTGGGCGCGCAGTCGTGTGCTCGAGTATCTAAGTCAAGTCGCACCACAATTACCTGATGCGGCAAAACCGCAGTTGGGCCCTGATGCCACTGGGGTGGGTTGGGTGTATCTTTATGCATTAGTCGATAAAACCGGCAAACACGATATTAGCCAACTACGCAGCCTACAAGATTGGTTTTTAAAGTTTGAGTTGCAATCGGTTGCCGGTGTGTCAGAAGTCGCGCCGATTGGCGGTATGGTGAAACAGTATCAAGTACAGGTTGATCCCAATAAACTGCGCGCTTACGGTATTCCGCTTACGCATGTGCAGCAGGCGTTGCAACGCGGTAACCAAGAATCGGGTGCTTCTGTGATTGAGATGGCTGAAGCCGAATATATGGTGACAAGTACGGGATATATTCAAAGCGTTAAAGATATTGAAGCTATCCCACTTGGGCAAGCTGTCAAAGGCACGCCATTAACGATAGCAGATGTTGCGTCTGTCAATATTGGACCGCAAATGCGTCGTGGCATTGCTGAGCTTAACGGCGAAGGAGAAGTTGTTGGCGGTGTTGTAGTCATGCGCTTTGGAGAAAACGCGCAAAAAACCATCGATGGGGTAAAACAAAAGCTCGCGGAGCTACAACACGGCTTACCTGAAGGGGTGGAAGTGGTGACGGTTTACGATCGCTCCGAGCTTATCACCAAAGCCATTGATAATCTTTGGTCTAAACTGCTCGAAGAGCTGGTGGTTGTGGCCTTAGTGTGTGTGGTGTTCTTATTTCATATTCGCTCTTCCGTGGTTGCCGTGATCACTTTGCCACTTGGCATTCTGGTTGCTTTTATCGTGATGTATTTTCAAGGGGTGAACGCAAATATCATGTCCCTTGGTGGTATAGCCATAGCTATTGGGGCGATGACCGACGGTGCAATCGTGATGATTGAAAACATGCACAAACACATGGAAAAAACGCCACTCAATGATGAAAACCGCTGGGAAATCGTTGCTAAGTCGGCTTCTGAGGTGGGTCCTGCACTGTTCTTTAGTTTGTTGATTATTACCGTAAGCTTCTTACCTGTGTTTATTCTTGAGGCGCAGGAAGGACGTATGTTTGCACCACTGGCATACACTAAAACGTATGCGATGGCCGCATCGGCAGGGCTTGCCATTACGCTTATTCCTGTGCTGATGGGGTACTTTATTCGCGGTAAAGTTGTGCCCGAGCATAAAAACCCAATCAATCGAATGTTGGTTGGCGCGTATACGCCCTTGTTGAAACAAGTATTACGCTTTCCCAAGCTGACGTTGTTAGCCGCTGCAGTTATTACTGTCGTTGGCTTTTATCCAATGGATAAAATCGGCAGTGAGTTTATTCCTCCTTTGGATGAAGGGGATTTAATGTACATGCCGACTACATATCCAAGTATTTCGATTGGTAAAGCCAGAGAGATCTTACAGCAAACCGACAAGTTGATAGCGACGGTGCCCGAGGTAAAAAATGTCTTTGGTAAAATCGGTCGCGCGGAAACCGCAACCGATCCTGCCCCGTTGACGATGATTGAGACCTTTATTCAATTAAAACCTAAAGATCAGTGGCGTGAGGGAATGACCACTGAAAAGCTCAAAGCAGAGCTCGATAAGCTAGTGCAGTTTCCGGGCTTAACCAATGCTTGGGTGATGCCCATCAAAACGCGTATTGATATGCTCGCGACGGGGATTAAAACGCCTGTTGGAATTAAAGTCGCAGGTCCAGATTTAGATACTATCCAAAATATTGGTCAAGATCTTGAACGTATTCTGAGTCAGGTAAAGGGCACCGCTTCGGTCTATTCAGAGCGAGTAGCAGGGGGACGCTATATTAAGGTCGATATTCAACGTGATAAAGCCGCGCGATTTGGGCTCAATATTGCTGATGTCCAGCAAGTGGTCGCAACTGCAATTGGTGGAATGGACGTCACGCAAACCATTGAAGGACAAGAGCGCTATCCGGTTAGTTTGCGTTACCCGCAAGACTTACGCGATTCTCCCGAAGCGCTGCGGAAGCTTCCTATAGTCACCGCCGAGGGATTAAATATTGCCCTAGGTGATGTGGCAACTATCTATATTGAAAACGGGCCACCGGGCATTAAAAGCGAGAACGCTCGCATTAATGGTTGGACGTTTATTGATTTAGATGGTGTCGATGTTGGCAGCTATGTGGCAGCAGCTAAACAAGTACTGAGCGAGCAGTTGGAGTTACCTGCAGGTTACTCCATCAGTTGGGCTGGTCAATACGAGTATATGGAGCGTGCTAAAGCTAAATTGACTTATGTGGTGCCGCTCACGCTTGGGATCATTATCGTTTTACTCTATTTGAACTTTAGAAGCTTTAGCGAAGTGGCAATCATCATGGCGACGTTACCTATGGCGATGATTGGTGGGCTGTGGTTACTATACCTTGAGGGGTTTAACTTTTCGGTCGCGGTAGGCGTTGGTTTTATAGCGCTTGCAGGTGTTGCGGTTGAAATAGGCGTGATCATGCTCGTGTATCTCAACCAAGCCATAAGGGAGCTTAAAGATAAACCGCAAGCATTGACAGTTGAGGCCATTAACAATGCCATTTTAGAAGGCGCGGGCAAGCGTATTCGTCCAGTCATGATGACGGTGGCAACGATTATTATCGGGTTATTGCCAATCCTTTACGGTTCGGGCACAGGTTCTGAGGTAATGAGCCGCATCGCCGCGCCTATGGTGGGCGGCATGGCAAGCGCGCTATTACTTACCTTAGTGGTGTTACCCGTAGTATATATGTTGATGATCCGTTGGCGTGAGAAAGTTAATTAATCGATAGCGGAAAAAGTTTGCCTCAAGTGCAGTAATATTAAGCGCTTGAACGGCAAACTTTGGTTTGGCAAAACCCGATTACATCGAAAAAGTGGTTAAAAGACTCTTAGGACCCTAACTAACCCGAGATCAGGTTAATAACGCTTCCTTGGCGCACTTATTGCTGTACTAGAACAGTCAATGCACCAAGGAGCGAGTATGTACATTCAAAATTCACCCTATTCACAAATGTATGGTTCGAGCGATCTTTATAGTCGAAAGAACAATAATGTTGTGAGTGATCAAGACATTTCTAATTCGGCGGCAAAAAACTCGGGAACACCTTCGTTTATGGAAGCCGCAAAGGCTGTACGAGAAAAAGCGCCGAACAACACCCAATCGACTTACCTTACCAAACATTTTGAGCAAGCTGAAAAGCTAGCCCATGAATCTTTGGTGAGTTCAAGTCACAAAATAGGCAGCCGTGAATATAACATCGAGATGTATCGTGAAATGATGACGAACATTGTAGAGATGCCGATTGAAGTAGAAATTGCACCAGAAGAGATGAACCAAGCGTTGTTATTTAATCATCTGGGATTGGACTTTAAAGAGTATAAAACCATTTCAGTGCGTTCAGAGTTGTTAACTATGCTTGAGCAAAAAGTTGAGCAGGACAGTACGCTAATTAGATCAGATAAAGCAAAACTCACCGCAATTATTACCGATACGCAAGATAGGCTAGAGGCCGCGCAAGCCGCGTTACTTGAAGGTGAAGATATTACTCAGCGACTGCAAGATAGCAAAAAAGCTATTTATCACTCTTACGAGCAGCTTAAACTTGGTAAGGTGAGTCAGCGAGACCTGATTTCGACTTTGTAGTTATGGAGGCTTTAACAAAGCGAAGAAAATGCATTTTGCAGTCTGAAATGATTGAGGATTATGTTTTATTCTAAAAAGTACAATTTTTTGTTCTGCCACATTAGTCGCACTGGTGGTACGTCGTTATGTAGTGTCCTCAGGAAAACGGCGCCAGACCTAAGGATGATAGGCAGCCAGCATGCGTCGCTTCTAGAGGCTAGAGCGGCATTGCCGGATGAGTTTGAGAGTACGTTTAAATTTGCTTTTGTACGTAACCCATGGGAAAGACTTGTTTCTTGGTATTCACTATTAGAGAAAGGTAAAAGTCTACACTCAGAAGTGGTATCTGAGAAACGTCATTATGATGAGAAAGAGAAGTTTGAACTATTTGTACAAGAAATGGTTACAGAGCAGCACGGCGGAATAGGGTGGAGTCAATGGTCCCAGTTATCTGACCATTTGGGAAATTCACTCGTCAATGAAATTTGCCGCTTTGAAAACTATCAAAAAGACAGTAAGCGAATTTTAAGAAAGTTGGGGAGCAAAGATTATTATTTGCCTTATTATAATCAAGCATCAAGTAGTCACTACTGTCATTACTACTCAGATTTAGCGTTAAAATTGGCTGAGGAGCTTTTCCTAGATGATATTTATCAATTTGGGTATAAATTTTGATAGTGGCCAGCCTTGTGAAAAACGGTAAATATCAAAGCAAGAAGGAAGTTGGAATAAATATTTGTATAAATCACAGATTGTAACAATAATGTGTTAATTGTTACCTAAAAGAGCTTTTGAGTGTTTATATGGATATCACTGAGTTAGATGAAAAGGCATTTGTTGACGTATTTAACCTGCCAGAAAAAATCACCATAAAGACTGCTAGCACCGCAGATATAGAAGAAATGGCGGTTGTGACTAAAGTGAGCTGGCAAGCGGCCTTTAGCGGGTTTTTACCAGAGCAAGTGCTAGCTGGGGGAACCGTCGAATTTTTCGCAACTATTTGGTCGGAGATCATTAAGAATTCTGCAAGCCAAACGGCTTTGCTCGTGACTGATGGTCGGAAAATATTAGGCTGCGGTGCGGCGGGTAATTACCGTCGAATGTATAATCCGGTTAGCCAAAAAGTATCGAGAATAAATGCGGGTGAACTATATCGCGGTTATATTTTGCCAAGCCATCAGAACTGTGGATTAGGTCAAGCGCTGTTGAAGGCGCGTCTATTGAAGCTTTATGAGCAAGGCTGCCAAAGCGCGTATACCTGGATTTATGAGCAGAACAAACAAGCGAGACGCTTTTACGAAAAGCATGGGGCGGTAAATCTCGACCAAGCCCAAGGGATAACAATGAAACGATTTAGGTTTGAAGAAGTGTGCTATGGCATTGAAGTAAATCGTGTTTTTGATTTTAGCTAAGATGGAGTGAGAGAAAATTTCAAACACGGCATGGTCAGAGGTAATTGTCATCGATAAGCGATGACAATTACTTCATGCAGACTAACGTAGGTCGGCGGGTGTAGGGTAGTCTGGATGCTCAACAATTTTCGGTGCCCAAGCAGCTGGGATCACGGCCTCTCGCTTCTGTTTGATACGCTCTACTAGCGTATTTAAATCAGAATTGGGTTCACCATAAACGGCTAGCCAATTCTCAGGTACGTCTTCTGGGTCTGCAGCCTGAATAACGTGTGCCATCCACTGTTTTCTAAGCTCAGCCCATTCACTACTTTGATTCTCATTGACACCTGCAAGTGGTCGAAGCTCTACATATATTGTTCTTCTAGGACCTTCACTGCGTTTAGGCTCAGAGCCATGTAAAACCATCATGTCTTGAACTAAAATATCTCCGGCTTTAGCTGGTTGCTGTACAACCCCAGGAATATTCCAGCCATATTCGCTCGAGAGAGAATAGATATCCAAAATTTGGTGTTGGGAATCTGGCAAATAGCGTAAGCACCCGTCATCTATATTCGCATCATCAAGATAGATACCGACATTTAAATATGCAAAATGACGAGAATGAGGAGCATCTTGATGCCAGGCTATGTGAGGGTGGGGATGTGGATATTTGCAGACTAAGTCACATTGCAATGGAACACAGCCTGCACCACAAAGGTGTTCACTGATCGCTAACATTGCTGGTGTTGCGAGTAGTTCGATAATTAACTCGGGCGCTTCAAAAAGCAAATCATTATAACGAAAAAGTTTTGGCTCACCTGATTCATTTGATAAATGGTATTGAGTCGCGACTTTTCCGTCTTGCTGTGCTTGTTTTGCTTTATTCTCAAGCGCATTAGATAGTTGTTTCAGTTTTTCCAGCAGCGTGTCGGGTAAAGGTTGTTCAAATAAAACGAAGCCGTTGTTTTTGTAAAAATCGAGTTTGCTTTTGCTCACAATCGTCATGCATGTACTTCCTAGTTATTTTGTTGCTTGCCAGACTTAAGTATTGTTTGTCGAGTATATTCACTCGCCTGCCAAATAGAATCTGTCTCAGCTACAGCACTGACCATAGTGTCTTAAAATGCCTGTTAGAGCAATTACGGTAGGTTACATTGTGGATTTTGTTTATATTAACTCAACTCGAATAAACAGAAACTTCCATTGGCACCGCTTTGCTTCCTCAAGTACAATTAGCGTTTTCGTTTGCAACACACCGGAACCTTCCAATGGAAATCAAAGTAAATTACCTCGACAATCTCAGAATTGATGCCAAATTTGACGACTTTTCTGTGATTGCGGATCAGCCAATTCGCTATAAAGGCGATGGTTCAGCACCAAGTCCATTTGACTATTTTTTAGCTTCTTCAGCGCTTTGTGCTGCTTACTTTGTGAAGGTATATTGTAATGCGCGTGACATTCCAACGGATGGAATTCGTGTGGCGCAAAACAACATTGTTGATCCTGAAAACCGTTATAACCAAATTTTTAAAATTCAGGTGGAGCTACCAGAAAGCATTTCTGAAAAAGACCGCCAAGGTATTCTGCGCTCAATTGACCGCTGTACCGTTAAAAAAGTGATCCAAACAGGACCTGAATTCCAAGTGGAAGCGGTTGAAAGCCTTGAAGATGATTCTCAGGCTATGCTAATGGTTGATACCAGCGAAGGCGACAGCACTTTTATCCTAGGTAAAGATCTTCCGCTTGAACAGACTATTGCAAATATGACCAAGATCCTGTCGGATTTAGGCATGAAGATTGAAGTCGCGTCATGGCGTAATATCGTGCCACACGTCTGGTCTTTGCATATTCGTGATGCTGCTTCACCAATGTGTTTCACTAATGGTAAAGGGGCAACCAAAGAAAGCGCGCTGTGCTCAGCACTAGGTGAGTTTATTGAGCGTTTAAACTGTAACTTCTTTTATAATGATCAGTTTTTTGGTGAAGAAATCGCAAATGCTGAATTTGTTCACTACCCGAACGAAAAGTGGTTTAAGCCTGAAGCTGATGATGCGCTTCCTACTGAGATTTTAGACGACTACACTCGTGAAATTTACGACCCAGAAGGTGAATTACGCGGTTCACATCTAATCGACACAAATTCAGGTAATGTAGCGCGCGGCATTTGTTCTATTCCGTATACTCGCCATTCTGATGGTGAAACCGTGTATTTTCCGTCAAATCTAATAGAAAACTTATTCCTAAGTAACGGTATGAGTGCCGGTAATAACCTGTTTGAAGCGAAGGTACAGTGTTTATCTGAGATCTTTGAACGCGCGGTGAAAAAGCAAATCATCGAACAGGAAATTGTGTTGCCTGACGTGCCAGAGTCTGTACTTGCTAAATACCCAGGTATTGTTGAAGGGATCAAAGGGCTTGAAGAGCAGGGGTTTCCTGTGGTGGTGAAAGACGCGTCTCTTGGTGGTCAATTCCCCGTAATGTGCGTAACCCTGATGAATCCTAAAACAGGTGGTGTGTTTGCTTCTTTTGGGGCGCATCCAAGCTTCGAAGTGGCACTTGAGCGCAGTTTAACTGAGCTGTTACAAGGGCGTAGCTTTGAAGGCTTAAACGACGTACCAAAACCTACGTTTAACAGTATGGCGGTATCTGAGCCGGAGAACTTTGTTGAACACTTTATCGATTCAACGGGGGTGATCTCTTGGCGCTTCTTTAGTGCGAAGCATGACTACGATTTTATTGAGTGGGATTTTACAGGCACGAATGAAGAAGAATGCGATAAGTTATTTGGCATTTTGGAAGGGTTAGGTAAAGAAGCCTATATTGCGGAGTTCACAGACTTAGGGATCGCTTGTCGTATTTTGGTTCCTGGCTTTTCTGAAGTGTACCCTGCTGAAGATCTGATTTGGGACAACACCAATAAAGCACTGCAATATCGCGAAGATATTCTCAACATCCATTCTCTAGATGACGAAGCATTAGCTAACTTGGTTGAGCGCTTAGAAGACAGCCAGCTTGATAACTATATCGATATTATCACCCTAATTGGTGTTGAGTTTGACGAAAATACGGTGTGGGGTCAGCTTACAATTCTTGAGCTTAAGATTTTAATCTATCTAGCGCTTGGCGATATCGAAGCGGCCATTGAACTAGTTGAAACCTTCTTGCAGTTTAATGACAACACGGTTGAGCGAGGCTTATTCTACCAAGCAATGCATGCCACGCTTGAAATTGCGTTGGATGAAGAGCTAGAAATAGAAGATTATATCCACAACTTCACCCGCATGTTCTCTAAAGACGTGATGGATGCGGTTATTGGCTCAATTAATGGTGATGTGAAATTCTATGGTTTAACGCCCACTAACATGAAGTTGGAAGGTTTAGATAAGCACCTGCGTCTTATTGAAAGCTATAAGAAGCTTCATGCAGCAAGAGGGAAATTCGCTTTATAATTGAATGTTGTAAATTAGGGCGCAAAGCGCGCTCTAATTTACACATGATTGCAGGCCTAAGTAAGCTTTTGAGTAAACAGCTCTATTCGGTTCTTTAACCAGCTTAAAATCTATCCAAGTCCAAGCTAATTCAAATTTTGACGATGACCATTGTTGTATCAGTGACGATTTCTGTTGAGTAATTAGTCCAGATGATGCGAGCTTCTTACATAGGTTATTCGATAATTCGGCCTTATTCTCTAGGAATGAAAACTTGTTGTTGAGCTCATCAAAATATACGGGGGAGCTGACCAATGCGAAATGGTCAAACAGTGTATCTCCAATAGCTAAGTCAAAAAATAAGTAGGGGCTATCATTTATATCACGCCAAAACAGTAGCATCTTCTCGACTTCCTTTACATCTCCGGGAAAATGCACTTTTTCCAAGTATTTTATAACCTCATCCTGATGCATAGAAATATATAGTTTTGTTGTGGCGGGCTTACGTTGCTGCATAAATGAGATATGTATGATATGACCCGAAAGCGGTAAGTGTTTGAATAGTATAGATAGCGTCAAACTTGCTTCTGAGTGATATTGTTGGCACAGACCCATAGAAAATACATATGGTTTATAGTGGCTAAGCTGTGCATTTTTCTCTGCGAGTTGTTCCGGATAGCCAGATTCTAGACAGTAATGCACACCGGGAGCTGCGACGGTTTCTGGTTTGTTTACCAGAATATTATCAAATTCAAGCCATAAAAACGGAGTAAATTCGTCAAGGGATTTCAATTTAGCGTAGGTGCTTCGTAAATTTTCTATTAAAGGAAGCCAACGATTATCGATAAAGTTTGTACGTTTTTTAGGGGATTGGTGATCGATAGCGCAGAGTAAATCCAATCGACTTAATTCATGGCTAGCTAGATCTCTTATTTCTAAATAGTAGGATGAAAACAGCTGAGGAAAAAGGCTTGCAATTTCTTGCAAGCCTTCAGTTGTTTTTCTACCTAACAATTCGTGGAGAGATTCATCTAACACTCTGTTAAGTATAGTATTCACCGTATTACCAAATAATATTTGCGTTATCAGCTAAATTTTGCGAGATAATGTTAAGAGAGAATAATTCACGTACAAATTTCTCCTCATTACCTTTTATATCTCCAAACTGAGAGACCAACGAAAGTAGTTCGTCTTTTACGTCTGCAGAAAGCTCCGCTTTGGTGTTGTTATACTCTACGCTGAAGTTTGATATATAGTCACTTGGAGATTGAATAAATTCACTGTGAGACGTTTCTTCATATGCTATCGAACGTAAGAAATTAAGTAATGCTACGACTTCAACTCCCTCGGTGATAGAAGCTTTACTGCTTGTTTTCTCACCCTCGAAGTGAGAAAGGTAGTCACTGATAAAGTCTTCGTTGTTTAGTGCAGCAGAAAAGTTGCTTTTGATAAGTTGATTTTCTTCAGGTTGTTTGCAAAGTTTACTATTACCACCAATAGTCAAGCATTCTTCGGTGATATCTTTATTGTCTACATAACCATTCAATGATTTTATTGGATTGTCCTGACTATTTAATCTGAAGTCTAAATCAATATTTAATCTGTTTAGATAGTCTATGAATGCATTGTTAGCCATTTTACTTTTCCTTAGGGTTTAATGTTATTTCTTTCATTGGTATACCAGGTATTCCACTGTTTATTAAAGTGAAATCTTTGAATCTTTCTGTCCATTTTATTTTATTTTCATTGTAATAATAATTTAGATTGTTATGACAACTTGCGCAATCAGACCCTTTATTTCTGATACTTTCAGAAACAGTCCATTGTGATTTGGGAATTTCACATTTGTTATTCACCTGAGCTAGAAAAGGCTCAAAAACCACACTTCTAACATTTTTGTCAAAGCGCTGGTATGACCCCGCGTTATCAATATGTGGATATTGTGAGCCAATCAGCTGGTAATGTTGTAATACTGAGTTTTGTTTTTTGAGCTTAGAGCGATACTGATCATTATACGTTGCTGCTAAAGTGGGGATCGGTTCATCTCGAACAAGAGGTGTCGGTCTATTGGCTGTATATATATTGGAACAGCTATATTCATCCTGAGCAATGAAGCTATATTGAATCGTTTTTGGGGTTTCACTTTCTAGCGTATCAACCTGCTCAAATGTCAACCAAGTCCAAGTCGGTTTATCACCTACTAATAGGTTTGAACTGGTACCGACACCGATGTGCATGGCAACGAGACCGAGTGTTTGTTTTACTGCAAAACCATGTAACTTAATGTTTTCCATGGTGATGTATCTCAGTTTATCATCTTTGTTTGTGAGTATGCGCCAACCCAGTTTTAACGCAATCTGAGGTTGTTTAGCGGATGTGTTACCTTGCCCACAACTGCCCCACCTAAATGCGAAACCCGCAAGGTCTTTGAGAGCAGGGTTGTTATCAATTTCGTTCAGGTTTTCTTTGGTATCCCATAGTGCTTCCATCCATTTATCATTTACACGCTTTTCAAAAAATACAGGGTTGTTATTTTTATCTCTCAGGCCTAGCATTTTGATTTCGTCGCCATCTAGCTTTAACGACATATCTAAGTCTAAACAACCAGAGTCACATTGCCAGCTATCTGCTGTGGTAATATTTTTTCGGGTATCTTTGCCTTCAACAGAAACGGGCGTGTTGAACTCCTTTAAATAGCCATTTGTATAATTGACTTCAGCAAGTGTTGCGGTATTAATCCAGTCAGCCCATGCGGGTAGTGAAAGCTTGCCGAATTGTTTTTGTTGGTTAATCGCAATAAAAGTTTGCCATGAGTATTCGTATAAATGCTCAGGTGTAAGCGTAAAATTGGCAATCGCATTGTTCGTGCTCAAATCACATGAAACGTCCGCAGGAAGCAAAGTTGTTGATGCACTCGCAACCCCTGAACAGCCCAATGCTAACAGTAAGCATGTTCTAGTTATCATTCTTAATTTCCTATTTTAAATACTTGTTGATATATCCAAGTGCCCCTTGCAATTCAGCGACTTCTTTAGCACTTTTTAATTGTTCTTTACGAGCGGATTCTGTAGTACACAGCATACTTTTAAGTCGATAAGCTTCTGGTAAGTAAAACGTATCAAGTTTTTCATTTGCAATATTGATAGCAATATCTAACTGTTCTAAAGCCTCTTGAGTATCTTCTGCAAGCAGTAAGCATTCACCATACATTGTTCGTAGCCAAGCAACATGACCGATAGAGTCCGTTAACAGGTAAGCATCTAAACCAGAACGAACGAGGGGAAGACCTTCAGATACATTGTGATCAAGGCACATCAGCCAGCCTTTTATTACGTTACCAATGGATAACCAAAGTGCGAATCCATGCTTCTCAGAAAGTGAAAGGACCTTTTCAGCGTAATACTCGGCTAGGTCGCGTCTTCTGGATATTACTCCAATGTAGGCATGACGGGCGTAAACGTGAACTTGATATGCGGGAATATCATCTAATTCTGTCAGTCTATCAGCTTTAATTCGCTGTTGATCAGAACGTTCGTAATCACCCATGAGCCAAGAAACACCGGCATGAATTGGCAGTGAGGATATTGCACAGTCAAATGGAAATGGGTAGCTTTTGAAGTATTCGTGGTGCTCATCATAGTTATAAAGTGCCAATGCCTGAGTAAAGGTCTTGTCAGCCAATAGCAGATCACCTTTAGCCCATTCGATCCCGCCTTTTAAATGAAGAGCTGCAATTTCCAATGCTGCAGAATTTTGCTGCTTAGCCATTTCAAGTAGTTGCTGTATCGTGTTCAATCCTTCGATATGCTCGGCTTTAACGACTTGAATTAATGCAATACTCCAAAAAGCTGAATACAGCTCTGGGGGATTGTTGAGCTCGCTACACAGTGCTCGGGAACGGTCAATATGTGGTGTGATACTGCTGTTTGCATATCCCAATGTGGTAGCCAAGTGCAGTGCTAGTGCATTTCTTATTAGAATTTCTGTGAGCTTGTTTTCGTAACTGCCTGTACATTGCGTGAGAGTATTAAGTGCGCAGGTATAATGTTGTATTGCAGAATTTATATCTGCTAACTGTGTACTTTTTTCTGCAGCGAGTTTCCAAAGCACTGTTGCATCAGTGTATTCAAGCGCCTTTTCATGATGAGTTGCTCTTAATGTGTAATCCTCACTTTTGTATGAGTTTAGTGTTTGAGCAACCACTGAATGTAACAAACGTATGCTGGTTTGATTAACACTTTCATAAGCAGCATCCCTCACCAGCGCATGCTTAAAGATATAGCTATCGTTATCAACGCGGCGTTGGTGCACGATAAGGTCGTTTGCTATCAGCTCATTTAAGTCGTTTTGGATCTGGTTTTCGCTTAAAGAAGATGCCGCAACGAGTAAATCATATTCAAACTCTCGGCCTATCGTTGCCGCAAGTTGCGCTGTTTCTTTGGCATGACTAAGACTATCTAGTTTTTGTTGTAATGACTCTCTTAAACTCGTAGGTACTTGGTCAAGTTTATCTGGTGCGAGAAAGTCAATTTCTCCCCCTTTATCTCCAACTAATGCCTTTTGTTTAAGCATGTTGACGAGTTCTTCAATAAATAGCGGGATCCCGTCTGTGCGACTGGTAAGTAATTTGAGAACTCGCTCTGACACTCGGCGGCCATCAAACAAGTTAATGATAAAATCTTCGGTGGACTTCTCGGTTAGTTTTCTCAGGCAAACATCCACTAAGGTAAGGTCTTTCAACTGAGTTGGCACCGCTTGTCTTGAAGTGCTTAGTAAAACATCACCTGAAGCTAGCGCACCGACAAAGTGATGTAAAAACTCTAAGGTGGTGCTATCTGCCCAATGAATGTCTTCAATAATGTAAAGTTTAAACTTACTGAGCCCGTGACGGTTTGACAGTAACAATGCGCAAAGCCCTTTAAACAACACTTGCTTCTGCTCATCGGGAGAAAGTGTAGAAGGCGTAATTTCATCATCAAGTGAGATATTGAGCCAAACTAGCAACACAGGGATAGCTTGCACTAAATCGAGCTTACTATCCACGTTTGATAATACATAACTAAACACGGTATTGGCTGAATGAGCGTCAAGCTGTTCGGTGTTAAAGAGGTATTTGACCAACGTTAAAATTGGATACAAAGCATTATTTTGGTGCTCTGGTAAACACTGGGCGACTAAATGCTGATATTGCGGTGCATTAGCACGAATTTCTTGCAGTAGCCGAGATTTACCTATGCCAGCTTCACCATGAATGTGGGCGATGCGTGTTGCACCTTCGACTTCGTTATTAATGAGTGAAAGTGTCTGTTCAAGCTCAAGGTGACGACCTACAAGTTCATGATGGTTCTTTGTACCACGCATAAAGCCAAATGCTTCGATGCGACGTTCTCCTTGCAAGTTATAAACCGGCGTTAGTTCAAATAACGGGCCTATTTGAACTTGGCCGTACAGATTGAATTCTGAAAAAGCATCAAGGAGTGAGCGTGACTCTGCACTACATAAGACTTGGCGCTCGCCGGCTTCACGGGAGAGTGCTGCTGCAATATTTGCGTGATGACCTTCAGGTACGGCATTGGCGTAGGTAATAAATACACCAGTATGAATACCAATGTGAGCATTAAGGGCGACTCTGTGGGCTTCTTGCATTAGTGCGTTACGTTTGCCAAGTTCGCTTATCATTTCAAGTGCGGTACGAGCAGATAACCGCGCATCGTTATCGCTGCTAACAGGGTAGCCAAAATAAAACAAGCTGGTATCGGCGAGGTTACCCACGTGATAAGCGCCGTAACGAGTCGCGATATCAATAAAGTGATTGCGTTGAGATTTATAAACGGTGTCGATGACATCGAAATCTTTATCTTGATTGTCGAGTGCTTTAACACTTAACCTTACCGCAAGAACGGTGAGCTGTTTGCGCTCAGTAAGCGCCGTATATTCTTGAATGGCACGATGGTTAGGATCGTCATCACGGATCATTACTGTGGTTTCGTCGTAACCATGTTGAGCTTTAACATCATTTAGTACACCAACAAGGTTTGATACGTTCATTCGTGCCAGTTCAGAGAATGCCTCGGTTGCGGTGATCACGCGCTCCAACGCGCTTTTATTGAGTACGCGTCTGAGAAGCCCTGCAAGAGGGTGGCCAAGTAGTGCGCTTGGAATTGGAATATGTACATCGCTTAATTGCTTGTGATAAATCGATGCGACGCTAGTACCCGTGACCGCAGGCACGCCAGTTAAACATTCTAAAAATACCAAACCCCAGACATAGAGATCCGATTTGGCCGAGGCTGGCTCACCACGTAATTGTTCTGGTGCGCTGTAAGAAGGTGTGCCTAATGTTTCTTGCGTAAGTGTGATTGTTTCAAAGTCATGCTGGCGGGTTTCTTGTGCCAGTGTACCAATACCAAAATCAAGTATTTTGGCATAAGTTTTTGCACCAGACTGGCTAAGCATGATATTGGTTGGCTTTATGTCTCTGTGGATAATGCCCTGTTGATGAGCGTGAATGAGCGCGTCTAACACCTGCAACATGATGTCGGTTGCATACACTGAATCAATTGCACCATTTTGACTTAGATAGTCCCGTAGTGTTTGCCCTTCCACATACTCGAATACCCCGAACATTAAATTTTCATTTAATTGTCCTTTATCTAATAATCGTACGATATTTGGGTGATTTAATTGACTACAAAGTAAGGTTTCGCGATTGAAACGTTCCGCATATCTGTGTTTTTTCGTCGCTTCCAGTTGTGGTTCTAACGCCAAAAATTTTAGTGCAACGATTTGCCCAGTGTTTATTTGGCGTGCTTTGAAAACTTTACCGAATCCACCTTCTCCAATTTTTTCAAGTAGTTGGTATTTGTCAGACTGGAAAACATCGACAATATGGCTATCCGAAAACTGTGTCAGAGACATATGATTACTAATTCTTATTTTTTGTTAATGGTATAGGGTAATTGGAATGTAAATACTTGTCTAGCATGAGAATTTTAATTGTTTTTAAAAATTGAACAGTGTTGGTTTTGTTTTTATTCTAAATTTCTATAAGTTATTGATAATTAGGTTTTTTATTTTTTAAGGTTTTGTGTAATAAGGTGTAATTGTCAGACTCTTTGTAACTATGTAGAGTGTGAACTGGTGGCAGTACATAATAATTTTAGATAAGGAGCTGCAATAGTGGATAGAAGAAGATTTGTTAAAGTGGGTGTGGCAGGTGTGCTTGGTGTAGCGTTCGCGCCAGCTTTCACCTTTGCTGCTGACCAAGGAAGTAGCACTGTCATTCCAAAAGTCCCTTTAGCGCAATTTGATGGTTTAGGTATCTCTTTACCCAAAATTTCAATCCATAACCCGCAGGGGGAGTTGGTAACCTTCGAAACCCAGCCTCTTATCATTCGGCGCTCAGACAATTACTTATATATCTATTTTGAATTGTCAAAGCAAATAGACATCTACACACTTGATGGTCATCGTGTAGAACACATCTCGTTGCCAAGTAATATCAATAGGGTTGTTGATTTTACTGTCGATGTCGAAAAACAACTAATTTATGTTGTGGGTAGGCAGTTATCAACCATAGATCAATTAAGTTTCGACGGCACGTACTTGATGACAATTGGTGAGCTCGCGTATGACGCTCCAAACAGAGTTAATGGGATTAAATCGTTGGAGTTGAATTCTAGTGGCAATGTTATTGTACTCTGCGGTATGCGACAGCAGCAGTTCGAATATACTTCGAGTGGCGTGTTGGTTAATGTGAATCGTGTCGCCACCAATGTATTTTTATAAAAATAAGAGCTTAATTTAGGTATTTAGTAAATCTATCAATCACTGGGATAAAGAATAAAAGTTTGTAGACTTGTAAAATATGTACTAAACCCTAGTAGCGAAACAAACTGAGCAAGAGCCAAGTATCAGCAACACTAAAGGCTCTGCTAACGCTCTGATACTCTCCATACGTCACCGCCTAGGAGCTTAATATGGAAAAATATACGTTTGAAAATTTAAAAGCGATAGAAGGGCAAACGCTAGAAATAAAATCACCTGATTATCATGCTAATTTGCAGGTTTCAGAAGTTGTCCATTCTCCCACAAAGAATGAACATTGGGAGGGGTATATAGTGTATTTAAGAAATACAGATACCAGTAATATACCACAACAGGGAAATTATATGGTTACCCATCCTGAACTGGGTTCTGTAGAGTTATTTATGTGTCCCAATTCACCCAGTGAAATTGAGATTATTTTTTCACGTAAAAAAATGATTAACGAATCTTAGAGTGGAGAGCTTATGACACCTTTTTATGGAATGATTCAGCAATTTGCATGTAATTTTGCTCCTACCGATTATGCCTTCTGTGATGGCGAGATAATGCAAATACAACAGCACCAGGCATTGTACTCTTTGTTAGGGAGTCAATTTGGCGGTGATGCACGAACGACTTTTGCTTTACCCGATCTACGAGGGAGGGTACCTATGCATCCAAATTTAGGCGCAAGAGAGGTTCAAGGGGCGCAAGGTGGTAGTGAAACCGTTGCTATTACCCTTGCGACAATGCCTCCTCATTATCACAAAGTGAATGTCTCAAGTGCGAGCGGGATATTTCGTAAACCAAATAATAACAAACAAGAAAGACCTACTGTATTTGCTTCTGTAAATCCTGATATTGCCGAAGCGTACACTACAGCACCTTCAAACCCATCTAGTTTGCAAGATACCAGCTTGCAAACATTGACAGCTAGTCCTGCATCGGGTGGGCAAGCCCATAATAATATGCAGCCTAGTTGCGTTATCAACTTTTGTATAGCGTTGGACGGGTTATACCCTCAGCGAAGCTAATAAGGAATAGTTTATGTCTAGTAGGTATTTATCAGAAATTATTATGTTTGCAGGCACGTTTGCTCCAATGCATTGGTCCTTTTGTGACGGCCAGCAGCTTGCAATTTCGACAAATCAAGCTTTATATTCTTTATTGGGGACTACATTTGGCGGAGATGGGAGAGTTAGCTTTGCTCTACCAGAGATGAGGGGAAGAGTACCTGTAGGGCAAGGCTCAGGACATGGGTTGACGCCTCGAGCTTTGGGTCAAAAGTTTGGTACAGAGTTCGAAACATTAACTGAATCCCAGATCCCATCCCATACCCACTCATTTAGGGCTAGTTCCGAACCTGCAAATTTAGGAGACCCATCTGGTGCTGTACTTGGAACAGCAGAGCAATTTGCGCCTGAAACGGAAAGTGGTTCGATAGTGCCCATGAGTGCTGCTGCTGTATCTTCAGCTGGTCAAAGTGATCGACATTTGAATGTCGCGCCGATCTTAGCTGTCAATTTTGTTATTTGTATGGCCGGTGTATATCCCCCTAGAAGCTAAAAGGAAACGTTATGAGCGACTCGTTTTACGGTGAAATTTCAATGATGCCTTATACTTTCACGCCTGAAGGTTGGGCTGCTTGTGAGGGGCAACTAATGCCAATTGGCCAAAATAGTGCGCTATTTTCACTTATTGGGACCATGTACGGGGGAGACGGTCGTGTCTCTTTCGCGATACCAAACTTGATAGGGCGCACGCCAATACATTCTGGACAAGGTCCAGGCTTAATTAATTGGGGGTTGTCTCAATTTGGAGGAGATAGCAGTGTGTACTTAACAACAGAGCAGATACCTCCACATACTCATCAAATGATGGGGAGCACGAGTAATAATGTGGCGGCTACTATTCCGGGTAATTTACCTGCTGCGTTAATTAGCAATGATACCATATTAGATCATTTCGATTTAAACAGTGACGGTAGCGAGCTAGATTATGAGAGTGTTGCATTTACCGGAGGTGAGGAAGCCCATGAAAATAGGCAACCTTGGCTTGCGATAAAGTTTTTCATTTGCCTTGATGGAATTTATCCGTCTCGTAGTTAACTCTTTTCCCAAAAGGTATCTATATAGATACAATGTACTGTATAGATATCTATTTTTTGTTGGGAGTTAATTATGTATTCGATTTTATTACTAGTGTTTTATATGGTTGAAAGTGATGAGATCCTACCTTTTTTTACTTTTATTTTATTTTCTCCATATTTCTGCTTCTTATGCATTGAATTCTGGTGAGTGGCCAAGGGTTTTAAATGTTAAATATGGTAATAGCTCTATTTCTTTAGATTACCACTCTGAGTTCAAAGAAGCTCCCGTTTACCATCACCCAAACTTAAATAATTTTGGATTGCTTATTGGTGCGCGTATTTTAATAAAGCACAGTATTGATTTAGATAAAATAAAAGAAACTTCTCCACTGCCTCACTTTAAGGTTTATAACTTTTTGGGTGAAGCTTGGAGCGTAGTATTTACAGATGGTGTAAATCACACATTTGAGCTGTTGGAAAGTTTAGCTCATGTAGAAGGAATAATAGACTTTGAGCCAGACTTTTTGCAAGTTCGACTAGAACGAAAAAATAATGAGACTCCTGATATATGGAAAATTTACACTCATACACCAGTTCGAGAATCACTTTCAGTTAAGCGTTGGTTTGACAGAGCAGGAGAGGGGACTGTCGTTGCAATAATAGATAAGGCATTTACATTAGAAGACCCATTTCTGAGACGTACCCCTATTAAACTCCATTATAGTGTTGATGAGTTAAAGGCTCGATCCGATAATCCCCAGCAGCTAAAAAATCTAAAACAAGATGGCTTTCATGGTAATTCAGGTAGTGCTTTAATTTGGTCAACACATGAGCAATATCAAGGTTTAGCGCCTAAAGCGGATGCAGTATTAATCGCTAGAGAGTATAACTGGACATCCGATATTATCTTATCGTTTTTTTTGGCAAAAATGTCTGGGGCGGATGTGATCTCTTGCCCTTGGACATTAATGTTTGTACCGGCCTCACTACAGCAGGTTTTGACTGATCTAGCACAAGACGGTCGGCAAGGAAGAGGGACATTGGTGATTGTAGCAGCTGGTAACACACCTATGCAGTTAGATGGCGGTTTTATGTTAGCAAATCAAAGTCAAGTGATCGCCATTAATGCGATGCATGGCGAAAATTATGGGCCAGTAAAAGGGGAAAATATACTTATAGCATTGCCTGTTCCTTATACGGTTTATAATGAAAATCAGGCGGACTACAGCGCATTTTATACAGGGACATCTGCTGCTAGTGTTGCATTCACAGGAGTCTCCGCAGCGATTTTAAGTGCGTATCCTGAGTTAACAAGAGAGCAATTTATTAACTTTGTTAAGCGTAATAATAGTAAAAACCTAAATGTAAACGAGCTAATTAAGGTGATTATGGAGAGTCAAAAAAGTCGAATATTAAATGGATTCTAGCTTGATCTGACTTATTGATTACACCATGCATTATCTTGTTGTTTACTTCATATGCTATTTTTGGTGATAAATGGAAGCCTTTATCTTCCTCAATAAAAAGAACCTCTTTGTTTGTTATTATAGGGATATGAATTTTATGGGGGATATCAGCTGAAACATGTTGATCAATATGTAAATCTATATGGCTGTGTGGTAGTAGCTTTGCTAGCATAATTCGAGCAGTCCTGCCATTGTGATAATTGTAAACTTTAGTTACATGATCAATTAATGGTTGTATAGTCATTTTCCAGTTTTCCCACTGATGGGTGTAATATGACTCTAGGTGGTTGTCTAGACTTTTTGGGAATTGGAATATAATGTGCTCAGTGCTATGAAAACATTGAAAGTTGTTAGGTTTAGCGCTATTTGTGCTATCCCAAGTTGCACTACTAAGTTGTACTTGTTTATAAAGTGGTTCAAAGATAGTGTCTGGAATAGTTGTTAATTGACGTATTTTTCCATCGAAATAACACATGGGCATCCTGAATAAATAGTTAAAGTATCATAATTGAGAGAGAATGTGTTTTGAAAACTAATTTAGTATGCTCTTTCCCCAAATGCGGTAGAACCTGGGTCAGGTTCATACTTGCTAATTATATTAATCAGTATGTAAAAGTACATAAGTCAATAGATTTTTTTAGCGTGTTCACCTTGTGCCCCAATTATAACTTAGATCCCGAGAGAGGGCTCCCTGCATATGCTTTATCACAGCAAGACCCTTTCGTTACTTTTAGTCATGCAGTATCTCATAGCAAAGAAGCTGATAAGTTGCTTATTATCAAGCGCTGTCCATTAGATACTTTGGCTTCATATTACTTCCAGTCGTCTAGCCGTCACGGTAGAGATTTACCACCACTATCAGAGTTCACTGTAAACCAAAGTATTTTCACACTTATTGAGTTTTATAATGAACTTGCAGCAGCACTCATCAATAACGACCCTAAACAGCTTAAGACGATAAGCTATGAAGGTCTACATAGAAATACAATGGAAGTGATGATCTCAGTGATTGAGTTTTTTGAACTTTCACTGGAAGTTGATAAGTTGACGCAAGCGATAGCCCACTCTGCGTTTGATTCACTGAGGCGCTTAGAAATAGAAAAAGGATTTCCCAACCGACAAATTGTCATTGACCCTACTAATCCAAATTCCTTGCGAGCAAGGGAAGGTAAGGTTAATGGGCACACTCAACATTTTTCGAAACAACAAATTGATAAGATAAAAAATATACTAGAAAGTCGCCTAACATTGCCAGCAAAAATATTGTTAAGCGAATACTTTTAAGGGGAAGATTATGAATTTTAGCGAACTCGTATTACCAAAAGGGCTACATGTAAGAATGTCGAAGCCAAGCGATAGTGGGTTTTTACAAAGAGTGCATAATGAAAAACGTGACGATTTGCGTATGGTAGAGGGGGAGCCGGACTTCATAGAGTCCTTAATCGAATTACAGTTCAGAGCAATGAACCAAGGGTACGGCGAGCAATTTCCGAATGCAATGTATTTTATCATTGAAAAGCAGAATGAACCGATTGGTCGGGCGGTAGTCGATTTTTCTGAGAATCAAGTGCATTTAGTAGACTTAGCCATTATTAAAAAGGCTAGAGGAAATGGGGTTGGGGAGGCAGTATTACGCTCATTTATGCACATAGCAGGTAAAATCGGTGCTTCAATGAGTCTGTGTGTGCTTTCCCATAATTTCACAGCAAAACGTTTATACTTAAGGCTGGGCTTCAGAGTGACGAGCATAGAAGGCCCGTCGGAAGTCATGATTTGGTATCCACAGGCGGCATCTAAAATTTACGTTTGATTGGATAATTATATTAAAGGGCCATACCCGAAGTAGGTAAATAGTGGAGCATAAGGAGTGAACGCTTCGATAGCAAAAGCTAGCTGTGCTTCACTCAGGTTTTCCATTTGCTGATTGTTAAAGTTGACTAATGGAGATGTCCGACCCTTGACGTTATGTATTTTTGAGAAATCCACAGAGTCAAGAGTTGGCTCAAACTCCGCCAACTGCTTCGAAATTATTGTGGGGTTATCACAAATAGCTTCATAGTGAATAAGCAAATATGGAGCAGCGCAAGACTCTATATTTTGTTTTTGTTGCATAAAACACCAAATAATGTGGTCAACAGCGAGTTGCTCAATATTGTAAAGGTCAGCTCGACCACGAATTATCGACTCAAAGGTTGCGATCGGGTTTCGAACTAAAAAAATGAACTTGGCGTTATCAAATTCTTCCATAAGCATATTCATGCGAGCGATATTGCATGGTGACTTTTCGATAAACAAGTTAGCGCTATTTTGTGTCTGTTTAACACAATTACTCCACCCTTTTCTGATAGCTGGCCAGTTGTAACTTCGAGGATCAGTTAGGCGATTTAGTGTATTGAATTGGCTCCACACGTACATGCTAGCATCATGAGCAGGGTTTGGTCCGATAAACTCAGGCAGATATTGGCCCTCGGTTGGTAGGCTAAGTACATTTTTTCCTGCTGCTAATGTGTTAGACAATAGGGTTGAGCCTGAATTATTTGGACTTAAAATAAATAAGTGTGTAGTTGCCTGAGCAATGCGTTTTATCGGCCGAGCGTCAAAGATAAGGTGAATACGATCTTCTTGTGAACTATTTGAAACTCCATGTAAAGCAAGATTATTAAGCTCATAAATAATGCCTGCTTTAAGGGAATACGTATTATCTTCTATGTAAAAGTCGACAAGGGAATTGGTTTTAAGTGGTACATGTACGCGGTGGTACTTGGCAAACATTGGATCTGAATCATAATGCTTTGAAATGCTGTTTCCCGCAGGTAAGCGCGCAAACATTATTTTCGATATATCCAACTTATGATAGCCATAGTACTGAGCAAATCTCGCAAAAATCGGTGCGAGTAGTGGCTGAAATACTTTAAGTAATGGCTCATTTACCTCTGTATAAGAGCCTGACTTAAAGAGTAAAACAATGCTATTTGTTTGCTTATGTACCTCATACGAAGTTTGTCGATAAGTGTTTTCTTGCCAATTAGACTCTGCCAAAGCATCGATCGCTGAACAAAGATTGCTGATATCTACATGCCCTATTGTGAGCAAGGGTTTTGTTAATCGCACATTGGCTCCTTAGACACTTACCAAAACTTAACTTTTGATTCTTTAATGAGTTAAATACATTACCACCACAAAAATATGTTGCGAAAAGGAAGAAATCAGTAGCGGTAACTGTAACTATATTATACATTTTCATCTATCTTATTGATAAATATTAATGATCTAGATATGACGGCAGAGACTAAACTATCATTTGGCATCGAATATTGCGAACGTTTTCCTGCCTTATTACACGCAATGCGTTCTACTATTCTCGTATCAAGTCATAACTTAGATGGATTGCTGATTATCAGTTCGAACGATGGTTGTGAAATTCAGTTACAAGTGGTGAGAATGCCACGAGTGCTGGGCGTTGCTGTTAATGCTTCACAAACTAAAATGGCTTTTGCAGCCTATGCACAATTATTGCGATATGACAGAGTAATAAAGCCACATGAACACCCAGTTTTGCAGTCTTTAGAGACTAAGCATGACTCATTTTATTATCCAGTACAAACACATGTCACGGGCTTTTTAGATACTCATGATGTTGCATTTGGAGGTTCCAATGATGGCGAATCCATATACCTAGTTAATACGCGTTTCAACTGTATCGCAACAATAGAAACTGGCAAACAGTTTAAGTCTGTTTGGCGACCCCCTTTTATTAGTGAATTAGTTGCGCAAGACCACTGCCACTTAAACGGTATGGCGATGAAAGGTGGCAAGCCTGAGTTTGTTTCATATTTTAGCGATTTAGATAGTCAGCTTAGTTGGCAGGGTGAAAGCAGTTTTACTGGGGGAATTATGCGTATTAGTGATGAGAAGGTAATTGCAAACGAGCTCAGTTTGCCACATAGCCCAAAATGGCATAATGATTCGTTGTATTTTTGTGAGTCAGGTACCGGAAGCGTTTGGTGTTGGGATGTACGCGGGCTCAAAAAAGTGATTGAAGTAAACGGATTTACAAGAGGACTTACTTTGACTGGTAAGCTCGGTTTTGTTGGTCTCTCGAAAATACGCGGTGCACGAGACGGTAGTAAGCGTTTTAGTGATATGCCGTTACTGTCGATCACTGATGAGCTATCAAGCGGTATTGTGGCTTTTGATCTTAGAAGTGGAGAAGAAATCGCCACACTAAACTTTTCTGGAGTATTAGATCAAATTTACGATGTTACGATAATAAAAGGCGAACGGTTCCCTAAAATATTTGAGATGGATGAGAATGAAGTAAGTGAGATAATCGTCTATAGTTAAGTCAAAATTCAGTGCAACTCGTAAGGTTGCACCTTCTTCTTAATTTCGATACAAAATAAGAAATTCAGTGTAATTGCATGTAATTGAATAATTATATTGATCGGATTACAATTTTTAGTTGGTTATTTGAAAATATTTGGCATTTAGAAGCAAAACTGGAATGACGGCTTTGCTTTTCTTTCTGCGTGTTAGTTTATTTTTCAGTACTGCATTAATGCAGGGAGTTTTAGGGAACCAGTATGAATCGTTCGAGTTTTAATTTTTCGCAGATCACAACCGCGACTAGCCAAGTTTTACATTCTGATGATAAAAAAACTTGGAGAGAGAACAATCAACGCATCCTTCATTTAAATGGTTGTAAGGTACTTACATTTGCTTTAATGGGGTTTTCCGCGGGTTATAGTGTGACTAGCTCAGCGCAAACGTCTAGTTATCAACATCCTGAAAAAGCTTCCAGTGCGCAGATAGGTGAGCCTTTAGAGCCTTCGGTTGAGTTTGATCTCGATGATTTTTTGGCGGGCTCAAAAGCTAGAAACCGTCATAGCCCTGTATTAAAACAAGTGATGAAAGAGCTTGAGCTGTTTTCAAATAATCATAAGTCTTTTATCGGGGATAACGATACTAAAGGAAAAATCAATACCGCGGCTGACGGTGTATGTTATAGCGGTTTTTGCTATGGTGGTCCAAATGATAGACAAGCCTGCTCAACTGATGAAGACTGTGCTTCAACACCTCTGACGCCTGAGGTAAACGTAACAGGCAATAGCCAGACTATAGACGACGGAGATACGACACCCTCAACAGCAGATCATACCGATTTCGGCACACATACCTCAGATGATGCTAACTTAGCCCGAACCTTCACTATTAGTAATTCAGGAGCTGGGAATCTGACGCTGAGCGGCTCACCTTTGGTCTCGATTTCTGGTTCTTCTGATTTTAGTGTGACTACTCAACCCTCCAGCAGTATTTCACCAAGTGGTAGTACAACGTTTGTAGTAACATTAGATCCGTCGAGTGTCGGTGAACAGATAGCAACAGTCTCTTTTAATAATAACGATTCAGACGAAAACCCCTATAGCTTTCAAGTCAAGGCGACAGTCGAGGCAACAAACGCTGCTCCAGTTGTTGATTTAGATTCAACGAGTGGTAGTGACGATAGCAGTGCATCATTTTCTGAAGGTGGTGGTGCGGTTAGCATAGCTCCAAATGCGAGTGTAACTGAGCCTGATGGCGACACAATCACCACCATAACAGTAAGTCTTACCAACGATCAAGACGGTGCATCTGAAGGCCTGAATGTTAGTGCATCCGCTCAAGATGCATTGACGGGAATTTCGAGTTCTTCTGATATTTCGCTACAAGATACAATTTCTATCACTGGCGCAACGGCAACCGCAGCAGAAGTACAAACCTTCTTACAGGCAGTCACTTACAACAATACCTCCAGTAGTCCCAATGAAACCGCAAGAACTGTCACTGTTGTTATAAATGATGGTACAGTTAATAGTGCTTCTCGCACAGCGACTATTTCCGTGAGTAATGTCACTGCAGCAAGCAGTACCGCAGCCAGTTTTAATACAACAAACGGCGCAAACTTATCTCCAGCAATTACCTTTACGAGTGACGATGAAACACTGACTATTGCTGATACTAGCCATATTGCTGGTTCAACTGCTGATGGGGACGCGGGAACTGATACCTTATCTGTAGTAACTGGCTCTAATCTAGCTAACTTTACGTTACTAGCTAATTTCGAAACATTAACTCCTGATAATGACGGTGCTTTAACGCTTACCGAAACACAGCATGACGCATTTACTACCATTAATGGCCCAGGTACAAACCAATTTACAATATCTAGTGCGGATGGAGATCAAACCCTAACCGGTGATAGCGATATCGAAACCTATGTGTTAGGCGCTGCAATGAACTTTACCATGGGAGCGGCGGCACAAAACGTGACGGGTAGCAGCGGGGATGACACGGTTAATGTGACCGGGTTTACGCCGTCAGGTACGCTCGTAGCTGGCGCAGGCACAGATACTCTACAAGCAGATAATGGTGCAAATATCAGTGGTGCTACACTCAGTGGTTTCGAATCACTGACCTTAAGCGATAATGCATCGGTCACTATGACGGAAGCGCAGCATGACAGCTTCTCAACAATCACAGCAGCGGCAACAGAAACCATCACTATCAGTGATGTGAGTGATGGTTTAACGGGTAACAGTGCAATTGAAACTTACATACTTTCAGCGGCTAACACCTTTACGCTTGGCGCTGCTGGGCAAAGCGTAACAGGCAGTAGTGGTGATGACACCGTAAATGTCGGTACATTCACAGCTACTGGTACGCTAGCTGGAGGCAGTGGTACCGATACGCTTTCAATCAGTAATGGCGGAAGTATCGCAGGCGCGTCAGTAAGCGGTTTTGAAAACCTTTCTGTAGCAACTGGTGGCTCTGCAACAGTTTCAGTATCTCAGTTATCATCGTTTACTGGTACGGTTTCAGGCGATGGCACTAATTCTCTAACTGTCTCTGGTGATGGCGATATTACAACGGTTTCTGCGCTTGAAAATTATACTTTATCTGATGATTCAACCAATTCAAGAACCGTGACCGTGAGCAGTGCAGGTCATTCTGTTACCGGTACCTCAACTTCAGATGCAATCACCTTCGATTTAGGTTCGCTTACCTATACTGGAACAATTACGGGCGAAAATACCACTGCCGATACTTTGTCTTTAAGTTCTGGTGCTGATATTACGGCAGCAAGTATAAACGCGGTCAGTAATTTAACGATAGCCTCCGGCGCGTCTGTTTCCATGACAGTAGCTCAACATGAAAGTTTTACTGGTAATATTTCAGCAGCTGGATCAGAAACTATCAATATTTCTGGTGATGGGGATATCACCACTTTCTCTTCAGTTGAAGTTTATAGTGTTGGTGACGATTCTAGCAATACTAGGACTATTACCATCAGTAACGGTACCACTGATGTTTCAGCAACGTCGAACGATGATGCAATTACCTTCAATATCGGTGGTAGCACCTATACTGGCGATTTAACTGGCGACACGAACGTAGCAGATCTTGTTTTAGCGTCAGATGGTGCGGATGTAACTGGAGGTAGATTCTTCAATATAGGAAACCTCAGTCTATCTAGTGGTGCAACTGTTGCGATTGATACGGCCAATCTGAGTGATTTTGCAACAGCGATTTCAGGGGCGGCGGGTAGTGAGACATTAAAACTCATGGATGGTGGGGAATTTGACTTCTCGACCACCTCGGTTTCAGCTATTGAAGGCATTTCAATTGGCACCAATAGCGCAGCAACGATCACCCTTACTGATAACTTTAATGCCGACGGTCAAACGGTGTCGGTTACAAATGCCAGCGGCAGTGCAATCACGTCTGACCTAGTCATAGACGCTTCTGCCTTTTCTAGTGATGTGCTAGAAATAACAGCAACAGATTTGGATGGGTCTGATACTATCACAGGTGGTAGTGGCGCAGACACTATACGTCCTGGCGGCGGTACAGATACCATGACAGGTAACGATGGTAATGATAATTTTGTCGGTGCTCAAAGTGACTTAAATGGTGACACAATAGCCGATCTTAGCATCGGAGATAAGATAACAATTACAGGCGTAACAGGATTATCAACCAGCAATATTCGCTTTAATGGTACTAGTACGCTGGAGGTGGACACCAACGCTACTACTTTTGTTAACCCAGAAATAAGTATTTCGCTCTCGAATGCCGCAGGGAACGATCTTGCGTTTACGGTCGCTGACTCTGGCAGTGATACAGTGATCACCTTTGAAGCTGCGAATGATGAGCCTATCTTTAGTAATTTAAATGGTGGTAATACCTTTACTGAAAATGGCACTTCGATTGCGATAGACAGCGATGTAACCATTGCAGATACTGAGCTTGACGCACTGAGTGGCGGAAATGGTAACTATGATGGTGCGTCGCTAACAATCTCACGTTCAGGTGGTGCTAATAGTGAAGATGTATTTAGTAACACTGGGCTACTAGGTACGCTGACTCAGGGGGGCACGTTAAGTTACGATAGCACTGAGATAGGTACAGTCACCACTAACTCTGCAGGCACACTCGTACTCACTTTCAACAGCAGTGCTACTTCCGCGCTAGTGGATAATGTGCTGCAATCAATTGGTTACGGTAACAGCTCTGAGGATCCAAGCTCATCTGTAACACTTAACTATACCTTTAATGATGGTACGGCAGACAGTACTGGTACAAATCAGGCCGCAGTTACTATTACTCCTGTAAATGATGCCCCTACCGATATTGCATTGACAGCAACAAGCATAGACCAATCGAATACCGGAACTGCTGCGGACGTGGCGACAGCCAGCACCACAGATGTGGAAAGTGGCGACAGTCATACCTATAGCTTGGTTACGGCTGGCAGTAGCGATGGTGGTACATGTAGCGCAAATTCGGGTAACGGCAGTTTCCAATTTTCAGGAGATACGTTACAAACGCAAGCATCAACATCTCCAGGTGACTATGTTATTTGTATTCAAACGAGTGATGGAACCGCAAGTTACCAAGAGTCATTCACGATAACAGTCAACGATGACGTGGCCCCAAATGCGCCATCGACACCAGACTTGGATGCAGCTTCAGACTCCGGGGCTTCAAGCTCAGACAACATTACCAATGACACCACACCAACCTTCAGTGGTACTGCTGAGAGCGGGGCGACGGTTAAATTATATAGTGATCAGGTAGGCGGAGGTACCACGGTCATTGGTACTGGCACAGCAACTGGTGGTAATTGGCAAATTACAACGGATCCGTTGACTGCTGGGTTATCACATTCGATTTTTGCGACCGCCACGGATGCGAGCACGAACGTAAGTAGTAGCTCTAGTTCTTTAAGCGTAACGATCGATAATACAGCCCCTACCGCACCAAGCACGCCAGATCTGACCGCTGGTAGTGATACCGGCTCCTCAAATGCAGATAACATTACTAATGATACAACGCCCACATTCACAGGAAGTGCATCTACGGGCGACACAGTGACACTAATTTCTGATCTTGATGGCGTTGTTGGTTCAGCCACAGCTGCGGGAGGTGCATGGACTATTACTCCTAGTTCGGCGATGACCAGTGGTACGCACGCAATCACAGCGCGCTCAACGGATACCGCCGGTAATATTACCAATAGCAATAGCTTATCAATGGTCATTGATACGAGTGTTTCAGTGCCTAGTATTACGACTCCAATTGAGGGAGATGGTCAAATTAATGCCGCTGAAGACAATGATGTCTTGATTGCTGGCTCTGGTGCCGATGCTAACGTGACTGTTAGCGTGAGTATTACTGACGGTTCAGCAACGCTGAATCAAAATGTAACTTCCGATGGTAGCGGAAACTGGACTATCAGTGGCAGTGAGTTCAATGTTAGTGGATTTAGTAATGGCGAATTAACTGTATCGGCGACGCAAACAGATTCAGCAGGAAATATCTCTGGTGCAGCAAGTACGACTGTTACACTCGATAATACAGCACCTTCTGCACCGACAATTACGACACCAATTGAAGGTGATGGCCGAGTCAATGCGGCGGAAGATAATGATGTGTTGATTGTAGGAACGGGCGCTGAGGCGGGTAATAGTGTAACTGTTACTATTCATGACGGTGCAAATAGTTTTAGTCGAACGGTCACTGCGAACAGCTCAGGGGATTGGACTATAAGTGGCTCGGAATTTGATGTCAGTACGTTTAACAATGGCACATTGACGGTCTCAGCTACTCAAAGTGACGCAGCAGGTAATACCTCAAGTGCAGCAAGCACCACGATCACATTGGATAACTCAGCACCGTCAGCGCCTGCGATCACAACGCCTATAGAAGGCGATGGTTTAATAAATGCATCAGAAGATGATGATGTTTTGATAGTAGGAACGGGAGCGGAAGCTGGAAATAGTGTAGTTGTCACTATCAATGACGGTGCAAATAGTTTGGATCGTACTGTCACTGCTGATAGTTCCGGCGAATGGACAATAAGTGGCTCAGAATTTGATGTTAGCACGTTTAACAATGGCACATTGACGGTAACAGCATCGCAAAGTGATGCTGCTGGCAATACCTCAAGCGCAGCGAGCACGACAGTCACGCTAGATAACTCAGCACCAAGTGGGATTTCAGCTGCGATTGACCAAGATTTGATCAATGCAGGTAATGAAACTGCATTTAGCTTCACATTAACGGGTTTGGAATCAGCGGGTAGTTTTACCTATGAAATCTCAGACGGTAGCAGTTCTGTAACGAGCTCAAGTGCAATATCTATAACGGGTACCACCCACCAAGAGACCGGAATTAATGTCACTTCATTAAACGAAGGAACGTTGACGTTATCTGTTACTGTAACTGATAACGCTGGGAATGAATCGAGTGCAGTAACTGACACCGTCACTAAAAAGTATAATGTTGCCCCTGTGCTCACAGGCACACCGGCAACGAGCGTCAATGAAGACAGTGAATACGATTTTACGCCGACCTTGACTGATTCTGACACAGCCGATACCCATACCTTTAGTATTACGAATAAACCAAGTTGGGCAACATTTGATACGCAAACGGGTAAACTTTCAGGTACTCCGGATGACTCTCATGTTGGCACGACTTCTAATATTGAAATTTCGGTGAGCGACGGAACGGATAGCGATACACTCACAGCATTTAATATTGAAGTAGTTAATACCAATGATGCGCCAACGGGGCAAAGCACTAGCTTCACTATAGATGAAGGCGCAACATTAACGCGGGACTTCAACAATGGCTTACTGTCGCTTGCGAGTGACGATGATCTTGATTCCAACGACAGTCTAACGATAGTGAAAGACACAGATCCGCAATACGGTACGTTAACCCTCAACACCGACGGTAGCTTTAGCTATGTTCATGGGGGGAGTGAGAATCATACCGATAGCTTTACCTATCATGTTGAAGACAGCGCTAATGCCAGCTCGCCGGTGTACACCGTAACAATCAATATGAATGCAATTGAAGATGCACCAACGGCTGTGAACGATACGCTGACTACGCTTGAAGATGCTTCTAACTCGGTGAATGTGCTGACCAATGATAGTGACCCTGAAAACAATATGGTTGCTTCATCGGTTACGATTAAAACTCAGCCGACTAAGGGGCAGTTAAGCGTTAATAATGGAGTAGTAACCTTTACACCTACTGCCAATGCCAATGGTTCGGATTCATTTACCTATACGGTTAAAGATTCGACTCAGGCTGAATCAAACGAGGCAACGGTTAGTATTACTATAACGCCGGTAAATGACCTACCAGTCGCGGCTAACTTTACACCGAATATCGATGAAGACACGCCAACTTCAGCATTAGCGATTAGAGCAAGTGCAACGGATGTCGAAGATACCAACCCAACTGGTACTATTGCGCTTGAGTCGCAGCCAAGTAAAGGCCAAGCGGCAATAGACTTGAATAATGGCACCATTACTTATACGCCAAATGCTAATGAGACGGGGAGTGATAGCTTTACTTACTCGATTCTTGACAGTGAAGGTGGTAAGTCAAATATTGCCACGATTTCCGTTAATATTGGTGCTGTAAACGACCGACCTGTGGCAGGAAATGACACGGTAACAACAAACGAAGATACTGCAACAACATTGGCAATTCTTGCAAATGACTCTGATGTTGAAGATCAAGGTTTTGATGGTTCGGATGTGGCGCTTGAAGATAAAGGCGATGGTGCAGGAAACTACGACCTTGCTACTGTTACGGTTGGTTCGGATGGGGTGCTCGCGATCACACCGAAACAAGACCAAAATGGTACATTGACTTTCACTTACACCATCGAAGATAGTGAAGGGCTGCGCTCTGATCCTGCAACAGTTACAGTCAATATCACAGCCGTTAATGATGCGCCAGTTGCTGTTAACAACACCGCTCAATTACTTGAGGATGGCAACATTGAAATCAACGTATTGGGTAATGACACGGACGTAGATAGTCAGCTCAATGCCGCAAGTGTTGCAATTGTTAGTCAGCCTCAAGGCGGTTCACTGCAAATACTAACGACAGGTAATATTGTTTATACGCCGAATGCTAATTTCTTCGGAAATGACAGCTTTACTTATACGGTACAAGATGCCGAAGGTTTAGTGTCGAATGCAGCAACAGTCAATATTACAGTGACATCAGTAAATGATGCGCCGTTTATTTCTGGAGTTCCAGCGACGTCTGTCAATGAAGATGTTGCATACAGCTTTACACCGACGGCATTAGATACAGATGGTGATAGTTTAACATTCAGTGTGGCGAACCTGCCAGGTTGGGCGAATTTCAACGATTTAACAGGCGCGATTACTGGCACGCCAAGTGAAGGGCAAGACGGTACTTATAGCGGCATTGTGATTACGGTGTCGGATGGTCAAGCTGACGCATCCTTGCCTGCGTTTAGCATAGTGGTGAATGCTGTGAATGACGCACCAGTTATCTCAGGTACGCCATCAACAACTGTGAAACAAGACGAAGCATACAGCTTTACGCCAACAGCATCCGATGTGGACTCTCAAGCATTGACGTTCTCTGTAACCAATTTACCAGCTTGGGCAAGCTTCGATACGGCCTCAGGTAATTTGGCGGGGACACCGACTAGAGATGATGTGGGCACTTACAGTAATATCATCGTGAGTGTTAGTGATGGAGCATTACAAGCAAGCTTACCGGCATTTGAAATCAATGTTGAGCCGGTTAATGCTGCGCCGGTAGCAAACAACATGCAAAGAACGGTGCTTGAAGATGGTACTACGAGCTTCTCGGCAGAGGTTAGTGATGCCGACGGTGATGCATTAACAATGGAATTAGTGTCGCAGCCACAAAATGGTGTAGTTCAAATTCAAGGTACTGTGTTTAGCTATACACCATTACCGAACTTTAATGGTTCTGATGTATTTACTTACACAGTGTCAGACGGTGAGTTTAAGTCAAATACGGCTTCAGTCGCGATGACAGTAACTTCCGTAAATGATGCACCTATTGCCGTTGATGACAGCTTCACCTTCGATGCTGTGGCTTCCAATCAGTATGTGCTTCCTGTCTTAAATAATGATACTGACCCAGATGGCGGAACGCTCAGAATTATCGGCGCTAAAGCCTCAATTGGTTCTGCGTTCATAGCCAATAACACCTTGACTTACCAAGCTGTGCAAAACTCACAAGTACCAATAGTCGTTACTTATTTGATTGAAGATGATAGTAAAGCGAGGGCAAAGGCAAATGCTAGTATCACGATTAATGGTACGGGCACGGGCAATGCGCCATCAATTACTGCTCCGAGTGACTTAACCGTGAACGCAACAGGTTTATTCACCAAAGTGGATCTTGGTACTGCGGTCGCATCAGATAGCTCAGGGAATCCGCTACCGGTATCTTTAGTCAAAGGAATTCCTATCTTTGCGCCTGGTAAACACATTGTTTATTGGCAGGCAACGGATAATCAAGGACAACAAGCCACTGCGAGCCAGAATCTTAACGTCAACCCTCTGGTGTCACTGCAAAAAGATAGTAGAGTTGCAGAAGATCGCAGTCACTCGATTAAGGTGTATCTAAATGGCCCTGCACCAAGTTACCCTGTAACCGTACCTTATACCGTTTCGGGTTCAGCGGATAGCAGTGATCATGACTTACAGTCGGGTGAAGTGGTAATAAGCTCAGGCACTAGTGCTACCATCAGCTTTAATATATTTGCTGATGGTATAAGTGAAGATAACGAAACCATTGTGATCTCCCTCGGTGACTCAGTAAACAGAGGGGCTAAATCTACTTCAACAGTAACCATTGTTGAGCAAAATGTGGCGCCAAGTTTATCGGCAGTTGTGCAGCAAAATGGTGAAGAGCGTAGCTTAATTACCGCTTCTAATGAAGTGGTTACCATAGAGGCTATAGTTGCTGATCCTAACCCGAATGATCTTGTGAGTGTCAGCTGGCAGCCGGATGCGGCGCTAGTCAATACATCCAATGATCCATTTATCTTTGAGTTTAACCCTGCCAATGTCGCTGCGGGTATTTATAAAGTAAGGGTTACGGCTGAAGATAATGCGACGCCAAGTCTGTCAACATCTCGCAATGTCTTTGTAGAAATTGTTGATTCTCTAGCACCGTTGACCGGAGAGGATAGTGACGGTGATTTAATTCCGGATGATCAAGAAGGCTATGCCGATGAGGACGAAGACGGTATTCCTGATTTCATGGATGCGATCACTGATTGTAATGTGGTGCAAGAACAAGCGTTAGAATCTAGCCAGTTCTTGGTTGAAGGTGACCCAGGTGTATGTTTACGTAAAGGCGCTACTGTGCCACAAAATAATACGGGTGGTCTACAGTTGTTGGAGTCAGAGCTGCCTGCAGATCCCAATGCCAATAATGCAGGTGGTTTGTTCGACTTTATTGCGACGGGGTTACCACAACCCGGTGATGTATATAGTATCGTTTTACCACAACGCAAACCTATCCCACTTAATGCGGTTTATCGCAAATTAATTGGCGGTGAGTGGCAAGACTTTGTGATTGGAGAAGGTAACGAGTTACTCTCAACTCAAGGTGAGCCAGGTTTCTGTCCTCCTCCAGGAAGCAACGAATGGACCGCAGGCCTTAGCGATGGTGATTGGTGTGTGCAACTACGTATTGTTGATGGGGGTCCAAATGATGATGATGGTATTGCCAATGGCAGTATTGTCGACCCAGGTGGCATTGCAGTACCAATCTCAAATAACGCACAACCTGTCGCTAATGCTGATAGTGTGACAATTGTCTCTGGTCAAACAATTATAATTGATGTGCTCGAAAACGATACGGATGGTGACAATGATACACTTTCCATAACGGGTGCGAGTGTCGATTTCGGTGTTGTTAGTATCGAAAACAATCAATTGCACTATACGCCACCAGCGGCATTTATAGGCAATGCGACTATTCAGTATAGTGTGACCGATGGACAGGGTGGGTCGAGTAATAGTACGGCGACTGTTTCCATTATTGCTAATCAACCACCGCAAGTTGCGAACGATACGGCAACCTCAAATGGTGCGCAAATCATTATCGATGTACTTGCAAATGATAGCGACCCTGAAGGCGGAGTGTTAAGCATTGTTTCAGCAACGGCAAGCCAAGGTGCTGTGGCCATTAATATTGACGGCACGCTGAGTTACACACCAAAAGCAGGGTTTGAAGGTGTTGATACAATTAACTATGTTGTTAAAGATGAATTTGGCGCTATGGCTGAGGGCCAGGTAAGCGTTACGGTATCAGTCAAACAAGTTACCTCTGTAACTAACAAGTCCTCAGGGACTATGGGAGGCATGTTGTTGTTATTAATTAGTGCGCTGGTACTGCGCCGTAAAAAATCACTTTTGCCTGCTTTTGCATTGGTCAGCACGAGTTGTCTAATAAGCACACAAGCACAGGCGAGTAATTGGCAGTTGGAGGCAACACTCGGACAATCTACAGCAGATAGTGAGATTAACGCTTCAGACTTAAACATCGTCAATTTAGATGAAGACAGCAGTAGTTGGTCAATAGGGGCGTTTTATGAATTAGTCCCTAATTGGCAAGTAGGACTTCGCTATATTGACCTTGGTCAAGGAAGTGTGGAGTTTACCGGCTTGAGTGCGGATCCTGAGCAAAGCCAAATGGCTCTGGCGCGAGTTGCCCCGGTATTGCCTGAAGGTCCTGCATTACAATTTAATTACTCAACATCATTTGCAGATAAATTTGTTGGTAAAATGTTCTTGGGTGCGTTTAATTGGGATTACAAGATCAATAGCGTTCGGGATGGTCGATTTTCCACTCGTTACGAAGACAGCGGTACTAGCGGTTACATAGGCGGTGGTGTTCATTATCAACTCAGTGAAGCTTTGACATTAGGAGTTGATTTTAGCCACTACTTTATTTCTGCAAATGATGTAAACGACTTAGCACTGAATTTGAGCTATCGGTTTTAAGTTTAACTACAAGTTTTAGCATTGCAAAGGCCTCAACTACATGTTGAGGCCTTTTTATATTGGACGCCACCCAGTGCCAGTGTGTTTCATGATGGAGACATTTTGATGCGAGGCAAGCTTCTTCAATAACTTATTGGAAATCTTCATCTGCTTTTAATCGGAAAGTACAATTGGAAAGTACATATGAGGGATGGGATAAACATTAAAGAAAAAGCTCTCTTGCGAGAGCTTTGGGCTATGTTTACTCTTAATTAGTTTTTTAAAATAACTTTTAGAAGAGGGGGAAAGTTATTGAAATTAACTAGTTAAGAGTAATTTGGAACTTTTCAGATTGTTTTTCCTGAATGGCATTTATTCGACTGCCGGATTTAAATTTGGTATCGATAGCGCCTTTTCGGGTACGGAACAATGTTACAGTCGTGTCGCATGGCTTTGTTTTATCCAGTGTGTCATCATCAAAGCCTGTTAATTCACTCAATAAAATTTTATATTGCCCACCAGACTCTAGTATTTCAGATTCGAAGCTTATAAGGCTTGAGTCGCCAGTCGTCTTTGTACAAAACGATTTAAATTCGAGAAAAAGCTTGGTATTGATGTCGCTTTCCTCTCTCCACTCGACCAAAATGTCATCATTACGGTTAAATTGCTCAGAAACTGGAGCGTAAAGTTTTATTGGTGCAGGAAGTTTCACTCTAGAGGTTAATTTTTCATTCTCTTTATCACGAATGAACTCAAGTGTTAGCTCAGAATTTTTTGCAGTTGCTGTAAAGTAACCTTGATAATCGACATCGAATAGGTCGTGATCTTTTACCAATATCTTCCTTTCATTACCGAGTGTTGCTCTAACACTATCACCATCAGAAAGAATGACGTTCGCACCAGAACTACTGTTTAAATTGAACTCAGTAACAACTCGGGAGCCTTCATCATTTGAAGTAACACGAATATCCGCCCAGATTCCTTCTGTTTTTACGACATCTGATTGTGTTGATTCAGTTGAACAACCAATTAGTGATGCTAAAGCAATGCAGCTCGATAAAACGCTGGCTCGTTTCACGAATATTTCCTTTTCTTCAATATGTGCAAAAAGAGTGTAGCGCTATTTTAATGTTTCTAGAATAGGGTTTAACAATTTATAACAATTTGTGGTGATGCAAAGTAGAAAGGGAACCTCCATGTTCCTAGATAAAAACGCTGTCATATTATTGCGTAAATATGAAGAAACAATGGAGGTATCTGATTTAACTGGCGGTGTTTATTGAATATCAGATAGCTTGAGGATATTTGACATCACTTCTTTACCTTCCACATCTTTTAAGCCGATTGTGATTGTGGGATCTGATTGAGACCAATCAATGTCGATGAATCCATAGTTCACATCATGAGTAAACCCAGATACTCGATGTTGATTTGGGCTGACTTGTTTCCACTCTTCTGTAAGCCCCGAGCTGGTGACTTCCCAAAAAGGGTAGCCTTGATGTACTACCTTCGAAATTTCACCCCAGTGTGTATCACCGCTAATCATGATAACGCCACCAAGTTTTTCGCGCGTGATGAAGTTCAGAAGGCGTGCTCTATCAGTAGGGTAGTTGGCCCAAGCTTCCCAGCCCGTAAACTCGGGTAATAATTGCAAACTAGAGGCGATAATTCGAATGGCGGCAGGTTTTTTTAACTCAGACTCAAGCCATTGCCACTGTTGCTCACCCAGCATACTCGCATCTAGAACCGGGCTATATGGTCCCCTATTTTTTGGCTTACGTTTGTTGTCGTACTCTGATTTTGATACTGACGTTAACGCCGGACGGTTCCATCTCAAGTCGGGCATAATGACACGAATGAGCTGATTTCCTTGGCCGTATTCATACGAGGTATAAATTCCGGAGTCTCTAGTGCGTCGCAAAGAGTTTGCAGGCTCATGCCAAAAGTCTAACATGATCTTTCGTGAGGCTTCTTTTTGAGAATATTCCAAACCTGCGTCATTTTCACCGTAGTCATGGTCGTCCCAAATGGCGATAACTTGAGATTGTTGCCGTAATTCCTGTATACCCGCGTTTGCGTCAAGCTTTTCATATTTCTTCTTAAGCACATCCATATCCGTGGTGTCACCATAGATGTTGTCTCCAAGAAAGATAAATAGTTCAGGGTTCTCTTTATTAATTGCCGCTAATATAGGCATAGGTTTATCTTGATGAGAGCATGAACCAAAGCGAATTGTTGACAAAGGGGCTTGCTCATAGGCATACACATTCATTGCAACAAACGCCATTAAAGGAAATAGTATTAGGTAAGTGAAACGCTTGCGCTCAGCGAGTTTAGGTCGTTTTAGTTTGATCATTGCGCTATGCCTTCAAGCGGCGGTGCTATCTTGGGGTTAAAGGTAGAAGGGTTTAGTCCGAGTAATTGAAGTGCAGTCGCGGTAACTTGCGACAAGGTTTGCTCTTGCTTTGGGATCACTAATCCTTTGGCTTTTATCTTGGGTCCGATTGCTGCAAACCAAACTTGCTCAGAACCTACAATCCCCTCAGGCTGCTTCTCAAGCATGCTGGGGTAGTTCTTTTTAATCGCTGCTTTTGATGAGTGGTGTCTCCAATCCTCACGAGCCATACCTCGACCGTGATCGGTGGTAATAAGTAGGTAGGTGTTGTTTTTGTATTGGGGGATTGTTTGTAAGGTTTGCCATAAGTCGGCCAATATTTTATCAGCGCGGTGAATACCTTTGATGTACTCGTCGTAGTTTCCACCGTGCGCATAATCGTCAGGCTCGCCAAGTGCTAGCATCATCACTCTTGGTTTTTGGGTTTGAAGATAGGCTTTTGCATATTGATACGTAAAGGCATCTAAGCGCACAGAGGACCAAGGGCTTGGAACTTGCTCTTGTAATTCATTTAAAAATTGCAGCTTGGGATTAGTTGTGTGTTTTGCAATTTCAAATCCAGCATTTATGTGCAATTTGCTCCTTTCACGATTAAAAATCGCAGGGAACACGTCCCAGCTACCAAACACGGCAAGATTTGGCTCGAAACTAGGTTGAGATTGCAGCCATTCTAGAAACGATATATTTGGGTTCGGGTTTTTGTCATTAGAGTCAATATTGGGATCGGCAATACCAGTAATTACTTCGTTGTAACCCGGGTATGAAAAATACCATGGATTGGAAACTCGCATTGTTGAGTTTTGTTTTCTATCGCCGAGAATGACGCCGTTTTCGACCACGTATTGCCATAAGAATGGCATTAGCTTTTCACGGCTCTGTTGAGCGTTGTGCCCTTGAAAAAGTGCATTTAGCGCTTTTGGATCGCTTGTTGATTCTTTATCGGTAACTAACTGATTATCCAATCCGTAGAACACTTCTTGCCATCGAACACCATCTATTGTGACCAGAATAAGGTTCGGATCACTTTGCTTTGCTTGAGTAAATACACTAAAAGTGAGTATGAATAACCACATTGCACGCTTCATTTTATCTCCCAATCCACATTAGGGCGTATCGGTGTAAAAAGGGCACCGAAGTGCCCTTATTTACTTGGTTTTATTATTAAAAAGTGAGCTTAAAGTTCACAGCCGCGGTGCGTGGAGCACCTATCCATGCAGATTGACCAGCAATACCACCCAAATAACTTTCATCGGTTAGGTTATTGATAGTTAACCTTAGCTCCATATTTTCAACACCAGATAGCGGTGAATCAATCGCAACACCGGCATAAAAATCTGAAGTCATATAGCTATCGACTCTTTGAGTATTCTTCGCATCCATGTAACGTTCGCCCACCCATTTCGTTGAAAGACCCGCGAAATATGGCCCCTCAGCCCAATCAATAGAAATAACGGCTAAGTCTTCTGCAGAGCCAAATACTGTGTTACCCGCCGGGAAGTCATTCAAACCACCCGTGTAGGTGGAGTCGTTATATGTATATGATGCATAAATACCCCAGCTGTTGGTTACATACCAAGTTGCAGAAGCTTCAAAACCATTCGACTCGATACCGCCAACATTCACATATGAACCATTAGTGCCAATCAGATAATCAATACCATCTGGTGAATCTGGAGCAATAAAACTAATTCGGTTATCAAACGTTACATCATAATAGGTCAGGCTGGCATTAAATTCGGTAGATGAATACCTAAAACCTAAATCAATGTTTTCAGCAGTTTCGGGCTCGATTTGCTCTAGTGCAGAGGCTTCGCGTTCTAATACGTTGTCTTTTATAGCTGCAAAGTTTTCGGCATAGCCTGCAAATAATTCTAGACCTTCGATTGGCATGGGGGCGACGATCCCAGCGCTTAGTAATGTGTCAGAGTCTGAGTCTAGCGCCACTTTTTGACCGCTAAACTTGTCGACACCTTCTAACTCGACCAAGAATTTTTTGGCGCCAACACGCAGTCGAGCTAGGCCAAAGTCTAATTCATCCTCAATGTAGAGCATGGTTGTATCGACATTAAACTCACGGCTATATTGGATCCAATATGGCGTATGATCAAAATTAGCAGAGACTCGAGCATCAATACGCTTGTGCCAATCTCGCCATTCTTCACGTTGGTAGTCTTCATACCAAAACCCTGCGCGAATGGTGTTATCCATATCGGCAATTTTGCCGTAGAAAGTAAAATCAGCATTGATCCCGAGACGGTCTTTACCGTAGTGCGTATGTCGATAAGAGCCTACCGGAATCGCGCCTGCACTATAACATGCCGGATCATACTCTTCGTCAGCACCACCGTATGGGAAAGTCAGGCTTGAGGTACATTTTGCATTTGGTTTTAGTGCTTTACCTTCGCTATCAACGAAGTAAATGCGTCCGATAGGACTACCGCCAGTATAAGGCGCAGTACCTGTTACTTCTGAATGAGGCTGATTTAATCCGTCGTTGTTGATATCAACTAAATAGGGAGGAACCCAATCACCACGACCTTCATTGGTGTGATAGTAGACATTACTCGTTAGTGCCCAATTAGTTTGTTCATAGGTTGCTTCTATGTAGCCGAAAATGTTTTCGCGGTGCGTACGCCAGCCATTGCGGTATACTTGGTCTATGTGTGGAATGCCGGTGATAGTATCTGTTAGTCTATCCCATGCTGGATCTGCTTCAAATTGTTCTTGGCTTACACGTTGGTAGTTTGCCTCAACCACATCGTCATAAGATGCATAAGCTTTTACCGTTAGCGGGCCTTTTTGGTGTTTTATTTTAGCGGCTAAATGGTCGCGTTCATTATTCGCGACTTGTTGGATCCAGTCTGAATTACTTGAGCTAGAAACGCTGATCCAAGCATAGGTATTCTCAATTATTTCACCGGTTTCATAACGAGCGAAGTACTTCTGCGCTTCAAAGTCACCACTGGTGATAGATAGTGTTAAGCCTTGTTTTTCAGTGGGATCGATGGTTGTGAAGTTAAGTGTACCACCCAATGCCTCATTGGAGCGTGAGGCAATATCAGCGGTACCTTGAGATACTTGCACTGCACCCAAGTTTTCAGTATCAATGTAGCGGTTTGCTTTCGCACCACCACCATAGTTTGAATTACCATTGGCAATGCCATCAACCGTAATACCGATTTGCTGCTCGTCTAAACTCAGCTGAAAGCCACGAATAGAAACGGTGGTTGACCAGTCGTCAGAACCAAATGTATCCCCTTCGTTGATGAGTACACCAGGTAAATTATCGATAACAGCCAAAGCCGATGTCATAGCAGACTGTTGTTTGCTCATTTCATCACTTGTTGCGTTATTTGCAAAGGAAACACTTTGTCCAACAACCGTAACTTCTTCAATGACTTTATCGTCTTTAGTCTTGTCATCGTTAGCGTAGGCGTTAATTGCTAGGGTGGATAATAGTGCGGTAGTGATCAGGTTTAGCTTGCGTTGCGTTTTCATAATTGTTCCAAATTCTAGGTTAATTGTGATCGCTGAAAGAGTCGGCGCAAGTATGGGGAGGTTTTATGACAATTCAGGCCATTTTTATTGAACGTTCAATTAATAAAAGTTTAAAGAATTAAGACAAGAAGGTCGCACCTACAAATTCAAAGGAAATCGGTTAAAATTAGTAGATGCTTTTAGAGACTGAATAAATATTATGTGGTTAACCATGATAGGTGATTACTTTGGAAAATCTCGATACCTTTTTGTCGGATCCTTTCAATCCAAACTTCGGTTTGATTAACACCTATTTGATAATGCTCAATTGCAACTTGTTGCAATATCCTGTGTTCATTTTGAATGGTAGTAGGCATTAATGCTGAGTCATCTGTGTTCACACATACCGCAACGGAACCCTTTCTGAGGCCAAAGCGGTTATACTTTTCACCGGCCTTGATCCACTCTTGTTCTGGTGGATCCCAGCGAAAAATGGGATGTTCATGATGATGATGGAATCGGCCAATATAAATATTTGAAGTTGGACATGCCTCAACCATGATTTCATCAGCGGCATACTTTTCCATTTGTAAATCTTGGATAGCCTCATATAACTCCAGCTCTGCTGCGGAAATAGAATCAAAATATATCCCTTGTTCCACGCCAAATGGCTCTTCCGCAGGTTTAGGAATGCAATGTACCATTACCGATTTTTGCTGATGTGGTGCAAGCACGTCCCTATCTACGTAGCTTTGCCAAAGCGCTAGCGCTTTTTTTGAACTGTTAACGGCTTCACCTTGCTCAAAGTCAACTGCCCAGCCTGGCTCCATCAAGTTGGTTTCGCGCACAGCGTACGGGCAATTTCTGCGTAGTTTCCACGCTTCATATAACGCTCTACAACTAAATTCGTCATCATAAAGTAACCCTGACCAGTATTGGATCTTTTCATTAAGTAGTTGCAGCACACCTGTAAATTGAGGAACTTGCTGAACAACTTCTAGGGCTTTTTGATAACACCACACGAGATTATCTAGATGCTCATCGATAGAGAGATAGGCAACTCGTTGTCGCTTTGCCCATTTACGGGGTAGCACACCTAGCGCCAGCGCATGTCCCAATCTATCCCCAGCTTGATAATCACAAAAGTACACCGCTTCATCAATTGCACGCAGCCCACTGAGGAGGTGGCTAAAGTCTTCACCAGCATGGACGGTTAAAAAAGGTCTCTGCATCCGGTTTGAAAATATCCCAGAGGCACTATATTTGGCCTGACGGAGTATTCGAAGTGCGGGAGCAAATACTTCTATCGGTAGCTCATTTTCATTGCCTGCTACGTCAAAGCCGCGAATGGCCTTGCGCAAGTCAAAAGTAAGCGGGCAAGTATTGTCAGCAATACCAAACTTTTTTATCTCGTAACTTGAAAAGGTCGTTGAGCATGCAAACGCTTGCAGCATGTTTACTTGTGCTTTTAATGCTTTTCTAATTTGTTCTTGGTATTTATCTGCTCTATTACCTGAGCGCGTAAAGTGCAACACAAAATGCACCTGTTCAGCTAAGGAAGATTCGTATAGTACCCTCAGTGCGTGGGTTAAGGACTCTGGATCGGCTGGGAATTGCTCAGTGCCTAGTAGTACTTGCGGTGTAGTCCTAAATTCACGATAAGTGTTTTGCATATCTGCACCGAGTGCATCTATCCCACTGTGACTTTGGTACGCAAGCGCTCGTTTACTGCGAGCCTGAAAGCGAGAGTGACTAACGAATTGACTTAAACCGACACCCGACACCACCATATAGTTTCGAAAGATAGCGCTAACACGAATAAAAGCATTGATGTGGTGACTAAGCGCTTTATCACAGTGTAATACCCCAAGACAGAAGAGTAGCCAGCGTTTTGACGATGGAGCAAAACGATTGTGTGCGGCAACAAAGTAGTGCTGTGTAACCAGATCGGCTTTATCTTGGTGTAAATATGGTAATACGTTGTGTATTTTGGCGATATCCTCGCTTGGGTCAAACTCACGCAAAGTGCAAGCCTGATAGTTAAAAGTGTGTTCAATCAAGGTGGTGCCTAATTGATGACACCACGCTGGTAGGTGTTGCTTTTTATATGCGCCGCTCTCAAACAAGGTGTATTCTGCTCGCCTCGGCCACACAATTTTGTCATCTAGGCGTTGGCCATAAAGTGCAAACCCCAATAGAGAAGGGCCGATATAGCCATGACCTCCCAAATGTACATGGTTGTCAGCATATGCTTTGTCATATCTGTCATTAGATAATGCGAAAGGACATTGAGTGTGAGTAATCGCGCTGATGACATCATGTTTGCTCACGCCATGGCGTGAGGATAAATCTTTATAAGCCTGTGCAATTACCCAGCTTGGGTCAAGCAGCGTTAATAATTCAAGCCATTGATCCAGCTTTTTGGGCTTAACTTCAAATCTATTTCCTTGCCACTGTAAATAATAGTCACTGAGGTGACTTAATACTTGCTCATAGTCTTCGTTGTCAAAAGTAACAAAGTTAAGCTTTAGCATATGATAAATGTCATCACTTCGAAGTGTATGGCGGGTATAGGCTTGGTAGTCTGATACCGCAGCAGTGAGCGCTTCTGTGGTGGGCTTTGTCGAGGTGCTCGATAGCAATGAGCCATGTTCAGAAGGAGAAGCGAGCAACCGATCAGATGTTAACGCAGCTGCGGCGACAATAGACTTATCTGATGCACAGATCATTCAATTGCTCCGGCGCTTCTTAGGGCTAGAATGACTTTCCCTTCAGAGCTTCTGCCAGATATTTCGCCTTTTTTAGTGTATAAATCGTTAGCTGTAGCGTACTCACGTACTGCTTCAAGTGAAAAGTCTGGATTGATGATGTGTGTTAGAACAAATGGCTCATTTTCAAGCATATACAGTTGCAGACTTTTAACATTGGGCTTTGCCCCCGTTTCCGCCTGATACCCTTTTAAAATCGCGTTTATAGCTTGGTCTATTTCTTTGTTATTTATAATAACTTTAGGATCTACAGGCTTAGTTTTATCTTGATCATTGTGGATAGAGTTAGGCTCTGTAGGTGCTTCTATTTCTGGATTATGTCTAGTGCTCTTTGAGTCTATAGACGCAGCTGACTTATTATCAGTCCTTGTCGCTCTACTACTTCTCACTGGCGAAAATGAGCTTTTTTCTGCACTTTTACTGGGTTTCCATGAACCTGTGTTATTCTCTGGATCTATATTCCAAGCCGTTTTGGCAGTTTTGGCAGTTTTGGTGTTAGCACTATTACTTTGTGTTTTACCTAATTTCAGTTGCGGTGTATCGGTAAATGCAAATAAAACGGGATGTTGCTCTAAGGCACGGCAGAAGTTAAGTGCAAGTACGGAGTGCTCACTCTCCTCAGCTTCCTTTTCTAGAAACGATTTATTACGACTTAATGTACGTTCCCTTCTCTCAAATTTCGCTCGGTCTCTGAAGATTATGTACTCACTAGAGATTGCGACGTTTGCAGGTATAGACTCCCCCTGAATACCAGCGGTGTAAGCTGAATTAACTAACATATAACTAAAGCGATTAACCAAGTCAGATAAATGCTCATCGTCATAGCGGTCTGATTTGAGTAAGTTTTGGTACTTAAATACCGCAAAAGCAGTGAAGGTTTTGTTAAACATATACGAGAGCAGCGCCACCAGAGCTTTACTGTCTAGTGTATTAAACGTATTTTCGTGTGCCTTTTGCCAGTTAGCAATTTGTATCGCCAGTATTTTTGCACTTAGCGTTTTATCTGAGTCCTCATCTAACTGCGCCTGCTCTTCTTCCGTTGACTCCTGATCGGTTGAACCAAATACAGGCTTGGTTTGATTGATACTAAAGATTGAATAAAACGGTACGCGGTTGAGTATGGCCGCTATATTGCGCTCCAGTATGGTTAACTCTGCTGTAGGCTTTAAACAGGAGTAAGCAATTAACTCAAAGGCTCGGCTAAAAAAGATAAATTGATAGGTATTAGCCATGGATGAGTAGACTTCACCGTGGGTATAAATATCTAACAATAATTGATGTAGTGGTATTTCGATAACCCCACGGTCTTCTGTTTCAATTAATCTGAACTCTGGATTGTCTTTCGCGTTAACTATGGCTTTTTGCGAAATAAATATTCTTTCGTCGTAAAACTCCAGCGGTGGCATACCTCTTAGCGTATGCGAGTTAGCTTTGAAGACTGAGTCTAAAATGGATTTGTTACCACTATAAGCGCGAGCTTGTTGTGTTAGTGGCTCAAGAACCGTTAATTGATTTTGATAAAAGTCTTTCTTTGCCCATGGGTATAATTCTTTATTAATTTGTTGTCTAGGATTAAAAGCCAATAATGTCTGAATATTAAACTCTTTACTATTATTTTGGTTGAGCAACGTTAGATAGGAGTCGGCATTTGTAAAGGCAACACCATTTTTTTTCTGCTCAGCCCAAATAATAAAGTTATTCCAAAGTGTATGAAGATCAGGCTTTATTGATTGGCTGAATGTTTGCGTATTATTAATATACCTAGGAGGAATTGAACGGATAAGTTGCACCAGCTCCCGTGAAGACTCCGGCTTTGGCCAATGATGCAGCGCTTCGTCATTATGACATAAGGGGTAAAAGGCCTGAAACAACAATTTTTCGTAGTCACCAACGGTTGTTTCTTGGAAATTCTCCTTACTTGAGCGCTCGGCTATCGTTAAGTTAGGTATTAAGCGGCTAATGGGCTGCAGTGAAATACGCATTTGATTGGGAAAGACCTTGGTTAGATACGCTGTTGTGAGCTCTTTTGCAACCGCCAACCCTTCCTCTGTTATTTCCTCGTTGTGTTTGTGTTTTTTATACGCCTTATCATCAAAATGTACGTGAGTCATATGTTCATATAAACGCATATCGCCACTGACAATAGGGATAATATAAGGACAACCTAATAATCTGCGGACGTCATCGACAACTTCAAACGCGCGATCCAATGCCATATCAACATCATCGATGGGTAGCACTAAGGCTTTACAACCAAGTATGTTGATCGCTATTTCAACAAATTGATGAAAAAAAGACTCTATATGTATACCAGATTTATATTGTTGGATTTTATCGATACCGGTATAGCCGTTAAATTCGCTAGACTTTCCTAGTGAATCTGCAAGTTTTTTTAACGCATAAGTAAACTTATTTTTGTCGTTTTGCTTTGTACTCGAGCATGCAAACTCTGTGTGTTTAAGGAGCTGTTTTTCTACTTCACTGTATATCTGCGCCACGACAACATTGGCGAAGGTGTCTTCATTAATCAGCATGGTGGGGTCAATGACATCAAGAAAATACAGTGATTTTTCATCTTCGCCAGTTGAATGAGCGCTTTCCCACATTGCTTTACTGTTTCTTAAAAATACCGTTTTGCCTGTCCCGCGCTGTCCTGATACCAAAATAGCATTGTGAGATAACCATGTTTTACTGCTCCCTTGCCTAAATGAGTGATACTCTTTTGCTTCACCTAAGCAATTTGTTAACCGACTCAGCAGCGCATTTTTTGCATCGTCTTGCCAAAACTCATCTAGATTATTGCCAGCAATATAGTCATCTCTGAACTCATTTTTATCTAAATTTAATTTATATTTTCTGCTCATGGTTTACTTCCTTAACCCTTTCAATGAACTTAATGCAGAGTCACCATAACGGATATAGTCGTTAACAATATCTTGATGCGTTTGTATTTCGTATTGCTCTATTAGTTTAAGTAGCTCTTCCATTGCCTTATCTCTAAAGATCACACCTGACTTATGGCGAGCGACAATCACATGCAGTCGCTCGGCGTAGAGCCTATTTCTCGACCAAGCACGGGTATAGCCAAATTTGCGATTTACAGAATAACTCACAATGAAAATGGTGGAGCCTAAAATAAAGTAGTAGGGAGCCAATGTTTTAAAATCGATAAAGATGAGCGTAGTGAGTGCAAGTATGGTAATTAGATAATAAAATTGATAGAAATCTTTTATTATAATTTTGATGTACGATTCATTTTTTCTTGCATTTTCTGCATTTTCTATGCTTCTAGAGCTTTTTCCATTCTGTGCTGCCATTTTAGCCGTTACTAGCGCTCTTACCCAAATAAGCATGAAGAAAAATGAAAACGCACAGATTAAAATAGCTGGCCACAAGCTTAAGAAACTATCTGCATCTAAGCCTATTATAGCGGTCTCGCCTATATCGCTGATGTTTTCAAAAGATGTACTCGAAAATACGTCAAGTGAAGATAAAAAGTAAATAAAACTTGGGATAATGAATATGGTGGAAGTGGCAGCCAGCCGACGAGTCAACTTGTGTAATTGGTGATATATAGCTATGCGTTTGCTGAATGTTTTGTAAGCTTCTTTGGCTAGTGCGTCAAAGTCAGTGGGCAAAGGTTGGTATTTAGCAGACATTTTTTTCTTCTAGTTTTGTTAGCGCGTGCGCTTAATTAACGGTATGGTGCGAAATGAGCGAGTAATAGATTGCAACAATGTAGTAACATATTATGTTGTAGAGTAATTAAAAGCAATACTATATGTCTGAGATATATGGAGAATTAGTAAGTTTTAATGGTAGTTGTATGTGCAAATGCGGTGTAAATCCAGCAGGTTTTTTCAGAGTCTCAGCTCAGTAAGCTGAGACTCGATGATACTAGCCTACTACATGACCACCGACTTGACCCAATTCGCTTCTGTAATTATCCAAACCTCAGGTTACTTAGAAAGAGAATTTCCTTCTACTTTATCCCCTAGATTATAAGTTGGCAGCAAAATAGGGTGATCTTTTCGGTTACTCGCAATGACGCCAGTGTTTGTTAGTTAGCCAGATTTAAAACCGAACAGCACTGCTTTTTTACCTTCAAATCAGCGAGTAAGAGTGCCTGAACGCCATTGCCAAAACGTGCGAACTGAGAGTAATACCAGCATAACTGCACAAGGTATCAAAGCTACGTTACCTCCTAGATGAAATCAATCAAGATCTTGCGGTCTACCCATATCGGACTGACTATAATCGCATACGCCTTTTGGATAAATTTGTTTAAGTGTGGTGAGTTGTGTTGAGATATCTACATCCCCGTAAACCCCTTTGGCAAGCGCCTCTTCAATCGATATTTTATGACACTTAAATATATCACCAGCCCAGTTTGCACCGGCTTGAATTCTGCTGGTAGAAAACATCGGATATCTGGCGGTACAGGTTCCTTGCGGCTGGTTATTCCAGATACCATTAAACACCGCTTTGCCGCTGTCGATGACTTGACCTTGTTCGTCGAAACACGTATCAGCAAGTGTCTTCGGTTTTGCTTCTGCAACAGATAAATTTGGCTGTGCTTTGAGGTTGAGTAACCATTCATCCATTTTTTCAAATGCGAGTTGAGTTGGATTAAATGCTTGATGTGCAACCCAAATCACTTGATTCTCTGGGTTTGAATCTGCGGCGGACATTCTCAATCGAGTATAAAATGAAGCAGACATATGATGCATATCTAGCTCATTCTCAAGATAATGTCTGGCGTCAATGATGGGAATATCAACTTTACCAATAAATACCTGTCCAGAGCGATATGCTTTTTCCATCGCCGCAAGGCTGCCGCTGTGCCTTGGTGCTATACCATTATCATCTGGCGTGGTGATATTATGATTGCCCCAAAGAGTGAGCCAAATAGGTACTTTGTGGCCAAACGGTAATACAATTTCTTCTTGTTGCATTTGGTTTTGGGGTTTCCATCCGCCTATTTTTTTGTTGAGATCAATAAATTCAGCCATCGTGATCTGCTGAGCCTTTAATGCTTCTAGTCCGTATTGAACGCCTTCGTTATCCCAAGTGCTTAACCCTAAGCCAGATTGGTCTGTGCCAAATACGTTGGCCATGTCCTGCCAGTAACTCCAGTTTGTTCTCTCTACTACCTCATCCTCAAAAAAGGCTCTTAAAAACCCTTGCCTCGGGTTATTAATAAAAGTAGATAATCCAAAGTAGCCATTAATACATTCACTATTGCCATCAGGAAAGGAGGGCACAAATCCTGACATTAATTGGTTGAGTGGTTGCAAAAAACCAGCCCTTTGCGGAAAGTCGTTAATTGCATTCATGCCTTCAATATGACGGCGGCGGGTCCAATCACGCCATGCTTTTCTGTCATTAGCTCTAAAAGTAAAGTAGTTATTTAGTAAATCACAATCTAACGCGTAAGTGGTTTGGGTGATCATATCAGGGTAACTATAAAGTGGAATAAGGCCATCTAAGATCCCTTGGCTATTTTGTGCAATCAAATATTGTGCGAGTCCACCGCCAGAGCCGCCAATTCCGACCGTATAGAGCGGATCTCCGTACAAACTCGTGAATTGCTTTTTCACCCGTCTTGCGGTGTCTTCGGCCAGTAACATGTTGTAGGTGTAGCTAGTTTTATTGCCACTAGAGCTTATAACAGCGTAGCCAAGCTTTAACTGCTCAAGCTGTCTATCTATCACACGCTCCGGTTTTTGCCTGCCTTGTCTAAAGCCAATCCCAGAACCACCATTAAATTGGTAGATAAGTCGGTTATTCCATTGAGACTTTGCCTGTCTATCACCCATTTCGCCAACTGTGATTGGCATTACTATGGTGTAAATGAAGCGATTTATGGTGCCTTGCTCAACGCGTAACAGCAAGTTTGTGTCTATCGTTTTATTTCCCTTGTCTAACGGCTTGATTTGATTGTCAGAGGTTATTTCAAAGTAGCGTAACCGTGTTTTTGCCATGCAATCTTTACTAAAACCAAGTACCTGGTTTGATTGCTCATCCATTACCGGCACACCGAGTCCCGCGTGGTTATCTATCTCTGGCTGACCAAGACCTGAGTCCAGGGTCATACAGTAAAAAGGATATTGGTTAGGGCCAGAGTATAGGTTGGTATTAGGACCAATACTTCCTATTGCAATCGGAAATACGAAGGTATCGACGGGCCTTGTAACTTTTGAAATATGCGGATAAAACTCAAGAATAAGGTTACCTTCGCTGTTTGCTATTTTTTCTACGCTGTATATTTCTTCTTGCTCACTCGTTAGCCAAAACCAATAACCACAAGCGCCAAGAATAATCAAAGATAATAATGCGGTAAGCCAAGAAAATAAGGATTTCATATGAGCTCCTTCGAGTGCTAGGCAAAAGGATAAACGGATATTATAAGTGTAGGACTAGATCATCCTAGTGTGGTTATTTGTTTGTTATTTGAACATGAAATTATTGCGTTAGGAATTAAAAATCATCGCCTAAGTATTTAATCTCAATAGCTTTAATTCTTTTTTCCGGAATTTTTTCTAAGAGCGCCTCGATACGCTTCGCCATCGCTTGGTTAGCGATGTTGTACCCCATAAATTGCTGCTCAGCATGAAATGGACGTGGTAGAAAAGTGACTTCAAGTTGATGGCGGCGGATCATCTCTAAAGCCCACACTTTATCGACTAAAATTGCATCAACTCTGTTGTTATTGAGTACGCTAAAAAACTTTTTGCCGTCATCATGATTTTGCTCATAAAAGGAACGTCTTACAATGGCTGCGTTGATTTTTTTCAGCCCTTGTACTGCCGCTTCCGGGTAGCTGTAATCCTCTGAGATCATGACTCTTGGGGCGGCAAGTTGATAAAAGTCATCAGGGCTGCTGAAGCGACCTTGTTTTACCGCAAGAGAAAGCAGCCAGGTGGTGAATGACACATCAATAATTGGAAAACCATCGGCCTCATCTACATGTAAGGTAAAATCAAATGTACCATCGGCAACGCCTGCTAAACAGCGACGATAAGGAAGTTCATGAAATGTCACTCGATAGGGAGTGCCAATAAGTGCTGATTTAATTATATCAACCTCTATGCCTCGAACTTGTTTTTGCTCGTTAACAAAGCTATAAGGCCACCACCGTTCAAAGCAAATATGTACCGCACGACTATCCGTTTTTGCCAGCGCGTTGGTACCAAGTAGGGCGAGTAGCAATAAGAGAACAATGTGCATCGGTGCGTTTATCCTAAATTACCTTCTCTAAGCGTAATGATAGATTGGAAAAAGCGCAACAAAAGAACATATTATGGGCGTTTCTAAGATAATTAGGCGCTTAATTTAGTGAGCTATTTTGAGGCGAGAAAATCTTGTCGATTACACCGCTACCACATGCTCACGCCAAGGTATCGACGTCCATGTCGGTAAGGCGAAGAATTTTTCTATTTAGTTGTTATAAAAGAAATTTCTAATGCCGCTAGTGTCAGATTTGTACTTTCAAAATTGAGCTGGTATTAAGACAAATTGTTATTAATACTTGTATATTTTTATGTAACCGTAACTCCGAAGTTCAGAAGCATCAATGATTGGCTTGCCAGATCATTGTCATTACCTAAGAAAGCAATTCAAATAATCTTTCTAATAGAAATGATTATCATATGAGTTATTTTTTGTGTTGCTGAAATTTTAACGTTCGTTATAATCTTAACCAGCCCTTAATTTTATATTTTTATGTGAAACGGAGTTTTACTTTGCTAAGTGTGTCTTTTGTTGTTCTTTTAAGTGTTGCAATTATTCTGATTTATAGCACCAATAAAAATCAGCGCTTGCTGAAGCAACGTTTGCCGAATAGTGCCAGAATCGGCGGATATGTTTTATTAGCGAGCGGCGTGATTTTAGCATTGCAGCTTTTTTCAGGTGCAGCGGTCGTATTTGGTTGGCTTATCGGTGTCATGGTGCTTACCGCGCTTATTCCCTTCACCATTTTAATACTTTTTAGGAAATCACAATGAGTCGGTTGTCGCAAGCCGAAAAGGTTCAACCCGATTGGTTAGGTAAAACGCTAGCAGGCATTATTTTAGGCCTAGCGTTGAGTTTTGGTCTAGTTGGCCTTTTCGCTTGGCTTGGTAGCGACGGCCTAACTCAAACTATAAGTGTCGAGAAGCACAGTTGGCGCACCCAGTTCAATATGTGGATGGTTTCACCTATTTGGTTGTTAATTTTAAGCTTTGTATTTATGTTTAAAAATTATAAACAAGCAGTACTTTGGTTGGGTGGGGCGAATATCGTTGTGTATGTATTATTGTATTTTGTAAGAGGGATGGCATGAAGATCCGCGCTGATATTTTAAGGATTTACCAGAGCGTTCATACTTGGACGGGGATCACCACAGGATTGCTGCTGTTTATCGGATTCTTTGCCGGTGCTATTACGATGTTTGCAAGCAGTATCGATAAATGGGCGACTCCCCCATCTCATCAATTGTCGCAAGTAGAAACCACCCAGTACGATGAGTTGCTCCGACGTGCTTTCGTACAATATCCAGAGTCACAAAACGGGATTAGAGTCAGTTTTGAGGAAGGACAATCTCCCATTACGTGGTACCAACAAGGTAATGCGAGAGGGTTAAGCTTAGATAAGCAGCTATGGCATGGCACCTTGAATGAGTCCGGTGAGCTTGAAGCCCACACCAGCTATATCAATGAGCTGTCGTCATTGGTTGATTACCTTCACCGCAGCGCAGGTATTGCGGGTGAAATCGGTCATGACCAAGCTGGAGTTTATGTACTTGGAGTAGCTGCAATCTTGTATTTCGTAGCATTGGTATCAGGGGTGATCTTCTTATTGCCAACCCTAGTGAAGAGCTTCTTTGCGTTAAGAGACAAAAAAGGGGCTAGCCGTTTTTGGTTAGACACGCATAACTTAATTGGGATCACCAGCCTACCGTTTCATATTATTATCGCGATTACAGTGATCGTATTCGCATTTCATGATTTCTTATACGATGGTCTAGGCAAACTTTACGGTGATAAACCACTATTTGGGCGTGAAGCGCCGTCAGCGGTTGAGTTTAAAGTTGAGAACTTACCCAGCATTGAAGAAATCATGGAAAAGGCACGTGCTTATGCACCTGAACATCAAATTAAAGAAATTACCCTCAGTCGCTTAAATAGCAAAGGACCTTCAGCTTCTATACAACTCGTAAGCGATGAGCACTTAATGCGCGGACCTAAAACTGACTTCTTGTTTATGAATCCTTATACGTTTGAGATTTCTACAAGCAGTGTCATGAATGGCGATCAAGGTATCTGGGGGGCGGTGGTTACCACGTTATTCGGTCTTCACTTTGGGAGTTACGGTGGTGAATTTGGACGCTGGGCTTATTTTATTATGGGGATTTTAGGTGCAGTGCTGTTTTATACCGGTAACTTATTGTGGCTTGAGAAGCGCCGTAAGCAAAAACAGCCAGAGCAATCAAAATCAAGCCGAGTGATGGGTAAATTAACTATTGGCGTGGCAATGGGCTCATTATTGGGTGTAGCCGCGGCGTTTGCCCTAACAAAATGGACAGCGTTGACCACAATAAACATCAATGTTGTGTATATGTGGGTCTATTATCTGTGTTTTGGGTTTACCTTGATTGCGGCATTCGTTATCGGTATGAGTAAAACGGCAATTTGGTCACAAAGGGCGATTGCCATTTTGTGCTTCTCGTTGCCACTGACTTCAGTCATTGCGTTTGCAATCCCAAGTCTTGGCATTTGGCCAGCGACAGCTTGGCCTTCTATTGGTTTGGAGTTAACTGCTATGATCCTAGGTGTTATTTTTTGGCGAATGGCAGATAAGACAAAGCATAGAGCTTACTATGGCGAAGCCAACAGCATTTGGTTTATTGGTCAGCATAAAACCGAATGTGAATTACAAACGCAGTCTGTATAAAAAACACGTAGAAAGGGGCTGGTAGCTCCTTTTTACTTACAAAGTGTCATCTATTTTTTTCAAATCTGTTATCCTACTCGTTTTGCAATTCTCTACGGAAAAATTATGGAGCTTACAGCCTGGTTAAGTCTTGCTGCTATTTGTGCTTTTGGTGCGATGTCACCAGGCCCAAGTTTAGCGGTTGTCTTGCGTTATAGCCTATTTCATAGTGCCAAACACGGTATTGTCGCAAGCCTTGCGCATGGTTTGGGAGTTGGAATTTATGCCAGCCTAGCAATTTTAGGGTTGTCAGGGCTTATTCATCAATTTCCGATTGTATACCAATTTTTGGTTTACGGTGGTGCAGCCTACTTGGCATGGATGGGGATAAAAATCTTAATGAGTAAGAGCCAAGGGTTGGCGGTATCACAGTCTCAAGCAGCAACGTCGTATGCCAAAGCTGCGCAGGATGGTTTTGCAATTGCATTTTTGAATCCGAAGTTAGCTATTTTCTTCGTTGCGCTCTTTTCGCAGTTTATCGACCCAGAAAAGATGACATTAACGGTAGGTTTTATCATGTGTATCACCGTGCTAACGATAGATGCGCTGTGGTATTTTATTGTCTCAATTTTGAGTGCTTCAGCAAGAGATAAATTCGATTTAACGGCCAAACGTGCTGTGATTGATAAAATACTGGGCTGTGCCTTTTTACTACTCGCCATGCGAGTGATTTACCAATCCTTGTAGCCATTGTAAGCACTTCTTGGTCGGCGCTCTATCTTTGCGCCCATCAGGGATGATCGCATAATATGCATAGGGAGCGGGGATCGCCAGTTCGCGCTTATCAAGCTGAACTAATCGACCACTAGAAATTTCTCTAGTAGCCAGTTTAGGCTCAACTAGGCCAATTGCATTCTCATCTTGTATATACTGGATCACTTGTGTCATTTCATCGAACGAAATTTGTTCAAAACTGCTGAGCTCGTTGTTGGTGATGCTTTCGTACCAAGTTGACCAACTAGGCCACTCTAAAGAACCGACGCGACACTTAACTGAACACAACAAAAATTGAGGAAATGTTTTAGGATTTTCCAACAAGGCTTGATGCTGTTGCCAAAAAGCCTTGCTGCAGACGGCGATAAGGCTGGTACTCATCAATTTTTTTATTTCAACAGCTCCTTCCAACACACCATCACAAAAGCGTATCGCAATATCAAAGTCGCTCTGTACCAATGGTCGTATTTTATCCGAAATATCGATTTCAATGTCGATATCAGGGTTTGATGATTTAAAACGAGCTAAATTAGGTAACAGTAGTTGAGTGGCAAAGCGCGTACTGGCGGTAATGCGTAATGTTTTATTACCTTGGTTGAGCTGCTTTGCTTGCGCTATTGCCGAGTGCATTTGTGTAAGCGACTTAGAAGCTTGTTGGCAAATGAGTTGCCCTTCTTTGGTCACTTCAAGACCTCCACTTTGTCGTGTAAATAACAAAAAACCAAGTCGACTTTCAAGTTGTCTAACTTGGTAGCTCACGGCTGCAGGTGTAAGTCCAAGTTCTTCTGCTACTTTTGAAAAGTTGTTAAGCCGCAAGCTTGCATCTAAGATTTGTAAGAGAGAACCACTTAAGTACTTCATTTAATACCCTGCAAATTAAATTTGTAGTGTTTGAAAAAACTATTCGTTTTTCAAAACCCCCTAGTTTCGAGAGAATAATACCACACAGAGGTATTTGGACTAGTGAAATGAAAGATAAGTTTTCTACTTTTATCAATGGTAATGTAGTGAAAATAGAGGAGTTAGAAAATCTGGCATTTGCAGGGCATGCACATTTTACTGCAATGCAAATGCGAGAATATGGAGTAAAAGGATTTGAGTTTCATATTGCAAGGTTACGGCAAGCTTCACAAAAAATATTTTCAATGGAGTTGAAAGAGACTGATGTGGTAGAGCAGCTACAAGCTGCGGTAAAGGAAGCCCCAAAGGATGGCTCAATCTTAATCACGGTATTTAGTTCAGATGGTGAATTTACGCAAAAATCAAAAGATGCGGATCTCAATATTATGATTAAAACAAGTGCTGCATATGATGGTCCAGCGGGGACGATGAGCCTTAAATCTTATGATTATCAGCGCCCACTTGCTGACATTAAACATGTAGGTGAAATCGCAAAAACTTATTTTTTGCGTGAAGCAAACAAAGCTGGGTTTGACGACGCACTTTTCGTTCATGACAATCGAGTATTGGAAGGCAGTATTTGGAATCTTGTTGGCTGGGATGGCGAAGGGTTAGTATGGCCAAAAGGAGCCAAATTACACGGTACTATGATGCAAACAATAGAAGCAATGGCGCATCAAACCGGTATAAAGCAAAGAAGTGTTGATATTTCAATCAGTGAAATAGCTCAGCTAGAGGGGCTTGCACTGCTCAACTCTTGGACACCCTGTGTTCCGGTTGCTGCGCTTGATGGTATACAGCTAAATCTAAACCAAGACTTTTATACATTACTACGAACGTTACACGATAAGGCGCCTGTGACTAGCTTGGTCTAACTAATCTAACCCTTTGCGCTGTATGTAGTTATGAAGAATAAATGCTTTGAGTTTTTCGTTATCGGTTTTATTCATTGCAAAGGATACGGCGAGCTCCAATGGGCTTGCCACTTTTATTGAGTGGACGTTTGCGAACAGTGGAATAGGGTCGGCAAGATATAATTTAGCGATCCGACTGATCACATTAATTTGGATTGCATTTGCTTGGTAGGGAAAAGTATTAATCAGTCCACCGGATTGGGATATGGAGACCATGTTAAACGGCATCATTTGAGGGGACAATCTAAACCTGACCGGCGTTGATGGGCAGGTACGCCAGCTTCGCGGTGCACTAGAGTTAGCGGCTTCCACAATATTAGGTGCTTCTAAGTTGTTGTCTAAAATCTCCATCAATGCCGATAGGTCGCTAAGTGGAAACTCGACCTGCTCGTTGGCATTTTTGGCAACGAGACTAAACTGAGAACTATTTGAAATACTCGCAAGTAACTTTTTAATCTCACTGTGCGTTTGCTGTTTTTGATCCCTAGCTTCCGGCAATAGCGAGCCTGTAACGCGATTACCGGCTAGGGTTCGGTTAATGAATTGTAATTCTTCCTTCGTTAATTTCATGATTAAGCACATCCATTGGGTGGTTGATATTTATACAGCAAGGTTTATACCAAATTCCGCTTTTGTTGCTATTGCGGCGTTTCTTTTTTAAGTACGGCTTTGCAATTTGTTCAGCAGTAGACTTGTTGCCATTTAGCCTTCAAATAGGGCAACCTAACGTACCTAAGCGGCAATGAATTGCCCATGAAGCTGTACGAGTTATTTAAGAAAATGAAATATTTCCGTGTTCAGTGGCTATTGATATCAATTCATCGGCTGATTGTTGAAAATATTTATTTGGAATAATGCTTGCAAAGGTCTAGCACCGAGATTGTTTTTTAGACTTGCCCAATGCCAACGCTTTTAACTGGACATCAAGTATCGCTGATTGAGCCTACTTCACTGAACTTTTCACCTGTAGAGCGAGAGAAATTAGTGATCCCGAGCGCTCATAATCAGCTTACAGCAAATGACAATCACCTTGCTGCTGGTGGGGGACGTGCTCACACCTTTAAACAAAACTTTATGAATGCCATGAGCAGTAGCTCGTCTAGCGAAACGTCGCAACATGACAAAAATGAAGCGTTACTGCAGTTCCAATTTGCGGATCACGAAGTTCTATTCGACCTTACAAGCATCGCCTCTCAAGATGAGGCTGCTTACGAAAAGCTCCGAGCCTTGTTGGCTGATATGATGACAAGGCCTGTAAAGGTTGATATCAGCAGTAAAGATCAAGCGCAGCAATTACTGTTTAAAAATTTAGAGCTAGATTTTTTAGCGTACAAGGAGCTCTCTGAGCGGCTGGAAATGTTAGCAAAGCTTGACCATGAAACTGAAAGTCAAAAAGCATTGGCGCAGCAAGATAGAGATCGCATTCGTGCAGTAATTGCAAGTTTACATGCACGCCTAGAGAAGGGCCAAGAGGCGTTACTTGGTGGAACAACATTAAAAGCGTTGGATGTAAATCGCAAAGATTTTGAGCTTGAATTAGATAGCCTGTTTACCAGTGTTGGCTTTGATTCGGATATGCCAGTAACTGGCGCGACTTGATTGCCGTGACCATTATTGTTTGCTGGGATTTGCACTTTTTACCAGGTATAAAATGTAGTAGCCCATACCCGAATCTAACCGTTTAAAAAGAACGGGGCTAGTCTTTACTGACATGCGCTTTGTGGGAAAAAAGACGGTCGTCAACGTTACTTTTGTTCCACAAAGCGCACGTTCCACTAACTCATTTATGCCCCAAAATAAGCTAGAAAATTTTGCTCAAAGGGCTTACAACACCGTTTGCGCCTTGCTGTAAAACATGGGTATAAATCTGAGTGGTTTTAACGTCTGAATGGCCTAACTGAGCTTGTACTGTTCTAATATCTGCCCCACTTTGTAACAGGTGTGTAGCAAAAGAGTGGCGAAAAGTGTGGGGCGTTATCGGTTTTGTTATTTGTGCTTTTTTGGCTGCCTCTTTAACCGCTTTACGTACTCCTGTTTGATGAAAATGATGTCGGCGGATCTCCCCAGTTTCAGGATCTGCACTTAACTTATATGAGGGAAATAGATACTGCCAAGCAATTGACTTATTGGCGCTAGGATATTTTCTTGCTAGTGCGTTTGGCATCCAAACACCTGCATATCGTTCATTCTGGGAATCTAATTTTAAGTATTCATCAGCCTGAGCAATTTGATTTCTTAGCAAAGGTATAAGCTCTGTGGCGAGAGTAACCACCCGATGTTTATTCCCTTTTCCATTCCAGATCCGAATGCACTTGTAGTCAAAGTCAATGTCCTGAACTCGTAGTTGAACAGCTTCCATTACACGTAAGCCGCTACCATACATTAAGCCTGAAATTAAATAATATCGTTTACTTAAAAACGACATGAGACGTTTAACCTCCTCGGGGGTCATAACAATTGGCAACTTAGATTGGCGCTTGCTTCTGATAAACGTTAGATTGGGGCACAAATCCTGTTTAATTATTTGCTTATACAGAAAAGATAATGCATTTAACGCTGTCGCTTGTGTTTTAGGCGACACATTACGTTTAAGTACAAGGTAGTCGAGATATTCGACAACCTCGTTATCGCCCATTGAAGCTGGGTGACGCTTATCATGAAAATGAATATAGGAAGAAATCCACTTAAGATATGTATCAACGGTTCTGAGCGAATATTGCTTAGTCAGCATAAACTCTGCGATGTGGTTTAAAAATGGTGAACGAGTTCTCATTGAGCTAGCCCCAACTAATTGCTGTATTTATATACAGTATTGTTGTGTTTCTTCTATAGTCAAGAAAACGACCCACTGGGTCGTTTTCATCCTTTTCATAATGATGAAAAATATATCTGTAGCAACAAGTTAGTTATTGTGATAGAACTGGTACAATGAGAATAATGACCCATGACTCGGTAGATAAACGACCCATTGGGTCGATATTAAATTGTTATAAGCCAATGGAGATTAAGGTGTGGACTTGAAGGATGTAACTAAAAACCAACATTTTGTTCCTCAAGTAGAGCAAAGGCTTAATGCAATTAATCCATTAGCTAAAGAAGAAAATCAAAAGATTTACTCATTCAGCCTAGATGGTCGAGAATCTTATGCAATAAATCTAGACTCAGAGAAAGGCTTCAAAATATCAAACACTCTAAGCCTAAACGATATATTTAGCTTTGATGTTCTAGAAAAAGAGGCTGCACGATATAACTTTGAAAACCTATTTCATCAATATGAAGCTAGCATCAAAACAAATACAGAAAGTCTAATTTCAAAACTGCCAACCGCTGGAGTAGATATAAAGTCCGAAATATTAAATATTTTCCTTTCCAAATTTCTTAATTTTGTTAGAAATCCATACTCAATTAAAAAAGTACTAAATACCTTTCCTCAGCTTAGAAACGTTCATCCAACTGATCCCGTTCATTATAATAACTTTGAGCGTGTACTGAACGGAAGAAAGCCACAACAGGCATATCTTTGTAAGCAGTTGGAAGTAACCGAAGAAGAGTATGCGGACTGGCTGTCTGTAATATTTCTTTTATTAACTCCGTTGGAGAAAGGCCAACCAAATTTTCTAGAGCAAGTTGTAAAAGGGCTATATGAAAATCCAGATTCATTCATCATGGTACTCATATATACCTACGATGATAAAACCTGCCTCCTTTCTGATAGAGGTTATAGTATCCCTCTCCCTGAAAATGACCATATGGCATGGGATTTCAATCTATATTCTCGTGGCTTTATAAGGTATGTCTTTGGAAACTTAGATCTACTTGCTCCAACAACCGCTCCTAAGGAGCTCTTAGAAAAGTTCAAGGCAAGGCCTAAATCAATTGATGTACACAATATAGTCAATGATTTGAACGCACTTGAGCAATACAATAAACATGTAGTGTATCAGTGCAATAAAAATGTATTTAATTCTAGCTCTGAGTGCTATGGCTTATAACAAGTTGCTGCACTCGGAAAAATTACTCGCTACGCTCCTAATTTTCCGGTGAGCAAGGCGTTGAGGCTGTAGGATTACTCTTTTCAGGTACTGGATTGTTGGTTTTGGATTGACTATTTCTTAACCTTGAATCGAGTTGGTTACTGTGATCTAATAGCTATTATTCACCCACGGTAATCTGTTATGGCCAACTATAAGCCAGACTTATCCCGCCAAAATAAATTCATTCCAATCAATTTCGCTGAGCAAATTTTGCCGGGAACCTTTGAATATGCGCTTTGTTATATTGTCGGAAATAAGCTTGACTTGTCGGGCTTTGACGCTTGGTATAACAACGACAAAACAGGCGCTGCGGCGTATCCGCCCACGGTGATGTTAAAGATAATTTTACTTGGTTATGCTCATGGATTAATTAGTAGCCGCCGAATAGCCAAGGCTTGTGAGAACAATATTCTGTTCATGAGTGTGTCAGGGGATCTTCAGCCGCATTACACATCAATAGCAAGTTTCGTGGCCAAAATGCACGAGCAGATTGAACCGCTATTTACGCAAGTGCTGATGATATGTGATGAAGAAGGCTTGATAGGACGCAACATGTTTGCCATTGATGGGTGCAAATTGAAGTCCAACGCAAGTAAAGAGTGGAGCGGTACATTCGATGAGCTAGGCCGTAAAAAAGCCAAATTAGAACGCGCAAGCAAACGCATAATTGAGCGCCATCAAGCGCAAGATGGCTTAAGTGAAGAGCTGGTCACTCAAGACTTAAAGCAAAAAGAAAAGCTAGATAAAAGTGCAGATAAAATCACCGCGTTCTTAGCTACTCACGAAGAGAAAACAGGCAGTAAAGGTAAGCCGGTTAAAAGTAATATTACCGACCCAGACAGCGCGAAAATGACCACGTCAAAAGACACAATTCAAGGCTATAACGGGATAGCGATAAACGATGAGAAACATCAAATTATACTACAAGCACAGGCATGGGGCTCGGTGGGCGAGCAACAAACACTGCAGCCAGCCGTTGAGCAATTAAAACGACAACTTGAAAAACTGAACAGTGATAAATTCTCTCACAAACAGGCCATTAAATTTACCGCAGACAGTGGATTTAATAGTGAAGCGAACCTTGAATTCATGGCGCAAAGTGGCTTTGATACTTACATAGCTGATAACCAATTTAGAAAACGCAACCCACTGTTTAAAGAGAGCGAAACCTACGAAACAGAGCAAGAAAAGCGCCGATTAAAACGCAGTAAATGCAAGCCACGCTTATTTACCTCAGACGACTTCCATTATGATGAAGCAACACAAACCTGCCACTGCCCCGCAGGGAACGAGATGTGGCGAAGCGGTATCAATGTAAAAAGCTACAACCAAGAATACACGCGATTCTGTGGTTACTTAAAAGATTGCAAAGTATGCCCACTACAACAGCAGTGCATGCGAAAGCCACCGATAAAAACAGGCCGACAAGTACAGTTTAAGAGTGATGAGTCTCGCAAAAAAATCAGTTACATCGACAAAATGAAAGTAAAAATAGACAGCCCAATAGGACGACGACAATACAGCAAACGACTTGGTTGTATCGAACCAGTATTCGGCAACATCACGGTGAATAAAGGGATGAATAAGCTCACATTACGCGGCCAAGTAAAAGTCAATGCTCAATGGCAGCTATACTGCCTTGTTCACAATATCGAAAAGTTACGAGAAAGGGTGTCGTAAGCTAAGAACAACCTGACCTAACAGCTCCGAAACGCCTCTCAAACCACAACAAACCAGCTTAAAAAAACGCCCTAAAATAACAACTCACACCCAACTAAACGATTGAATCAAAATAGGAACTCAGTTATCGTTTGTTGATTACAAAAGCAAATTTGAAACGAGTTATTCTACAGGCTCGTTATACGGCAAGGTGAACATATTGAGATTTCTGTTATTACTAATAATGTTGATAAGTCCCTGTGTTGAAGCTAATCAAGAGGATTGTGCTACAGATAAACTATTTGATGGGAAGCTATTTGAGCTTGAATTAAGTTGGGGCAGATATGGTATATATAAGGCTGTATATAAGTTTTGCTACTCTGAACAAAGCCACTTGTTTTACGAACTATATGAGCCAGTGGCTATAGATTCTATATCAGAGACTTTTATGAAATATAGTAAATCTGCAATATTACCGGATAGCTTGGCAAATAAAATTAAGACGCAGTATGAGCTGGCGGTTCTTAGACTAAACAATGATACAGTGATTGGCTTTCATGGCTCAAAATGGTGTTTTAAACCTAAGAGCGGTCTAAATTACGGTCAATATTGTTACTGGACTCCGACTTATAACAGTAAACAACGAGGCTTAGACCACTTGGTGGAATTAAAAAAACTAGTCAGTAACATTTTTGAAGAGTAGCCGTATAACAAACTAATTAAACAGTGGACGCAAAACAGCAGGCTTGCGCTCATTCTTCGCTTAGTCTAGCCTGCTATTTTTCGCCGTTTATTAAGGCGTTATATTTCTCTATGCATTTGAGTAAATCGGACAAACTGTTCTACGAATTGATAATTTGGCCTTACATTGGTGTTTTTGTAGGTATCGCCTCAATTATGTTTGCTGGCCTGCATGGGCTGGAACTTTACCTTCCGTATACTTTAAGCTTAGGTGCTTTAGTTGGTGTTGTCAGAGCTCTCGGAATTGGTATTGGCTTCATAAAATTTGAGTTTAAAGAAGTTAGTCGTATTAAAGTTTACTCATACAGAACTGCACTAATTTTTATGTACGGCTTAGCTATCTATAGTGTTGCCTTGCCAAGGTATATATATTAGAAATATAACAAGGCCATTATGGCAGTTGGACGCAAAACGCTTGGCTTGCCCTCCTTCGTCGCTAAGTTTAGCCAAGCATTTGTGCGCCCCATATGGCGGCGTTAGGTGATATCGGACCTTCGAATGAACTATTTTAAGAAATCTATTTTACTTGCACTATTTATCTCGCCTATTGCACTATCCGAAGTCAGTCATTTTGAGAGAGTGTCGGGATATTTAAACTTCTTCATCGGCCCAAGCGGTGAAGATGACCAAAGTATTCAAGACTCCATTCAAGTATCTGAGTGTGTAGCTAAGAAGGCAAAAGACTCATGGTCTGAAAAGCACTTTAATGATTTTGATGTAGAGCTTTCAGGCTTTATAGATAAGATCGAGTCTGAAATGGCAGACCCTCAGGCGCTTATGCTGAAAGGGCCATCGCGACCAAGCGAGAAACTACAAAAAGAGTTGAAGTCACTACTGCCCTTCGTAGAGTATTGTGAATCTAAAGTTGGGGCAGAAGTAGAATTCTAGCACCTAACAAAGCTATGCACCGGAACAGCAGTCCTTCGTTGTAATTTATGCACTACGCTGCCGCTCCGTTAACATAAATTACAACTACAGCCCGCTGTCCAGTGATAGCGGCGTTAGACATTCAATTGAGTAATGATGTTAAAAACTGGAACTTATATTTTATTCTACGTTCTTTTTGCTGACTATGTTGGTGGAGTTTTCTTAGTAGGTCGTAACAATAGTACGATTTTAATGGATAGTACGGCTATGGGATTTACTGTTGTGCAAGTAGTAATATTTCTTGCTGCAATATTTACTCTTTATAAGGTTCAAGATATTGAAGCCGGTTATTGTAAGTAAATTAACTATTCTGATAAATTCAAAGCTAGGATTTTAATAAAATATGTAGGTATTTGGCTCGCAATAGCGCTATTTATAGATTTATTATTCGCCATACTTTTTGGTTCTGAATTTTGGGCTGACATTAACCCTTTTGATAGTTGGCTTGTTTTTTGTTTCGTATATATAGTTTATAAATTTTCCAGTTCCTTGCAGGTAAGTTTTAATTACCAAGACGAAAGCATGAAGTGCCATAGGTTAGGTCTATTAACCTCTTCAATCATGAAGTTTAAGAAAGTAGATTTAACTGATAATCAATTAGTCATCACCTCCGGTGATGAAGGGAAATACTTTTTTCATTTAGATAGATTTACATTAACAAATCGAGAGCGGCTGGTTAGCAATTGTTTAAAAATGTCTAACAAGGCGCCAAACTAGGACAAAGTTAAATAAGCTCTTCGCTTCGCTCGATTTTAGCTTATTTAATTTTTCCTGTTAGCTATACAGGGAGAGTTATTTGAAATCTGATTATTTGCTTCGAGTAGGGGAAGAAATCGGTATCGTTAAAGATAATCATCGATTGCTTATAATTGTTGCACATTCATTCGTTGAAATGATGGTGAAAACTCTAATCGATCACCATAACCCGGGATTAAAATTATCAAACCATCATAAACGATTGGAAAAATTGAGAAAAGAAAAAGTTATCGATGAATTTCAATTTAAACTATATGACTGGTTTCGTGAGCTGCGTAACGAGGCTGTGCATACGCCAATTTTTCGCCTACAAGATTCATGCTTTAATGGCTTAATAGGTCTTGTTAGAAAAGAGCAATTAGGTTTAAACAATTTTCATAATTTTTCTATTAAATTAATAGCAGAGCTTTGGAATAAAAATTTAGATGTACTTGGTAGTAAATATCTGAGCAAGTATAGCTAATCGGGTAGCCGAGGGTATCTAGCCCTCAGCCCGCACAACACCCTGCATGCGGGGCCGCACAGGGCGTTTCATCTAACAGAACACCCGTTTGGGTAATGCACTTTTATCCATCCTCTTTGAGTGAAAGCAAAAATAAGCGACACCCATAAAATAAGCGACACCCATCACTATTAACATCAAAGCTGAGGAGGTGAAGTAAAAAAAGTATGAAAGCACAGCAGTCACTTTGTCCAAAAACGTTTATCGATTGGTTGTTTTTTAGCACTCAAGCGTATCTCTACACTAAAACAGGGTTATCGTGCACGACAACGCGCTGCAAATACAGCAGTAAGAAATTCTAGAGTTGAGAATGTGAGTTTTGCTAAGCCAACAAGCGCTCGCAGTTTGTTAGGTTTGTTCGTCGTCGTTTTTGCAGTGTTTCGCAGTAAGCGGTTATTGTCCGCTCTCGACCAACTGCACCGTGGAATACCCGTGAAAATTGCGTAGTAAGTTTTATCCAGTTCTCAGGTTCTATATTGAGTCGAGTGAGAATAGGCTGAGACTCAAAGATATAACCGTGTTTATCGGCGCGAATACATTGGCCTGTGAGTTCAACTAATTCAATATAGGATTTGAGTTCAAAAGGCAGACCTTTTGGCATATGTTTTCGTGGGCTGCCAGCAAAGCGTAGTAGGCTTTTTGGTTGTTTTCCCAGCTTCGCATGGTCGATGCGTTTTTTGATGCTGGTGTAGTCTGAGGTTTCAGGCGTTGCGGCGATTTTGGCTCTAATGGGGTTTAAGTCTACGTAAGCGAGACAAGCGACCAACGCCGCCTCGTCCAGTAATGCTTGGGATTTGAATCGTCCTTCCCAAAACCGGCCTGTACAATTATCTTCTTTATTTGCTCGCCGGGCGATGTCTTCGTTAAGCACTCGCATAAACCAGCTAATATCTGCGAGTCTTTCTCTGTACTTATCAACCAGCTCATCGAGTATCAATTGCTCCGACTCATTCAGTGGCTCATCTTCAATAAACTTTTGGCTTATCCAATTACCTTTAAATAACTTGTGCCATCGTATCACAGTCGCTTTATCCGACAGACGCTTAGCCTTTGTATCATCAACATATAAAACAATGTGAGTGTGATTATTCATCACGGCGTAAGCACAAACATCAATACAAAACACAGACCCCAACATCAATAGCTTTTCTTCAACCCAATCCCGGCGGTGTTCGTATGATTTGCCAGTAAATTTATCTTCACCGCACAGAAAGGCGCGCCTTACGCAGCGGGAGATACAGTGGTAGTATTTGGTGTCGGTTAGACTGATTTGTCTTTTACGGGCAGTTGCCATAGTTTGGTTTCCTCAATCCTTTGAGTGCAGAGTTAAAGCTTAGGCGGTATCTTAGGAAGGTGCAAATTAGTGGTGGGTGTCAGCGATTTAGTAGCTTCAGCGATTTAGTAGCTTAGGAGTAAAAATGGGATTAATGATCCATTCAATGGGAGAGGTTCCCGCTAATGTGGAAAGATCCTTCTACATTTATCTATTAGATTATGGTTGGCAGGAGCCAATCCGCGATGCTTTATTTGAAAATTTTCATCTATTGGCAGATCACGCATCAAAAAATGATGCTGTAGTCTTTCAAGGTACTGTTGGGCATCATTTCACCGATGAAGTATTGTCATGGCACAGTGTCAATGGAATCGATGGTAAAGAGATTTTGCCAGCAATTTTGATTACTACTAGAAATCCACATGAATTTTCAGAACGTCGCATTGATCCAGCTGAACACAATATGCTACTTGTACCATTAAAAAATGTCTGTACAACAGCGACTGATGTAATTGGTGTTATGCAGAAAATAGTCGCGGATATAGCAGCTAAAAAGGAATTACCCGATTTTACAGTTGCACAGGAAATAAAAGCAGGTGAATCAGGTTCATTAGTGGATGCTTTAATTTTACAGCCTAATATCTCTGGTATTGGAGTTGACTTCAACAAGATTATTTCTTTGTTTAGGCGTAAGAAATCGGCACGCTACTAACAAAGCATTTAAGAGTGATTCTCAACGCTTGGCATTTTTCATTCCATTGTTGAGTTCAGTGTTTACGGTGGTACGGTTAGATTTTCGTGGTCGCGTTGTTCACACCATAATGCGGCGTTAAGTTGTAAAGGAGTTCAGTTGGAAAATCCCATTGGTGAAAAAGTATTAGAATTATTAGATGGCACTACTTTCAAAGGCTCAATCAGAGAAAACTTTGCATTAATGAATCACTATGTGGTGTTTGATACACAAAGGGCAATTTATGATTTGGTTGATCTAGGTCATGTCGGCTCAGCTAAAGCATTGTTAAGAGTGATCTTCGAAGCGAATGTTAAAGCAACATGGATATATCAGTGTGCCAGTGAAAAACAACTTGAACAGCTCCAAAAAGACGCTGTTAAATCCACGGTAAATAAGAAGCTATTCAATTTGGTGAGATGGTTGATGATGTCGAGAAAATGAATCCTAACCTGAAAGGTAAGCTAAAACAGTTTAAAGAAGAACACTGGAAAGGGTTAAATAGTTTAACTCATACGGGTGTTATGCAACTTAAAAGGTACTCATTAGCTTTTGAACAAAGTGGCTTAGAGACGGAAATTGAAACTATATTAGACTTTTCAAATCGAATGAGTATTAGTTCACTTGGTGATGTAGGGAAAATCACCAAGAATAAAGCAGCAATGCAAGTAAGTATTGATCTAATTAGTGCGCTGTAACTCGCTCTCGGCCATTCTTCAATAAATTTCTAAGTTATCCAGTTGCTTTTAAACAGCTTGTGTCAGCGTATCACAATGGCTTTATCAGATACGCGCTTAGCCTTTTTATCATCAACATGCAAAAACCAACTTGAGAGATAAACAGGCTCTTGTGCTAAATTGTAACTCCACTCAAGCTAAGTAAATTTTACGCAAATTATACGGCAACGAAATTTCGACAAGGATAGAATAAAAACATAGCGCAAGTTGGAGTCACTATGTTTTCCGAGAATGGATTTATTGCCAAGAACGAGTATCTCGTTAGTTTTCTGGTTTTGCTGTTAACCAGCGCCTTTGCCGTTGCCTTAGACTCGCTGTTACATTCGGCGATCAGTGTACTGTTGGTCTTACAGTTGGGCGTTGTTGTTGTTTCTCTCATCGCAAAACGTTGGATGGCACTGGGGGTGGCGGTTGTTAGCAGTCTAGTGTTCAACTTCTTCATCACAGAGCCCAGATACACGCTTCATATGAATAACACCGAAGACGTGGTCAATTTAGTGGTATTTATCGCGGTGGCATTAGCTACTAGCTATTTATCGAGCTATATCAAAGAGCAAAAGCAGCAGCTTTTAGTTGCGAACGTGCGCTCTAATATCTTGTTGTCGGTTTCTCATGATCTACGCACACCGCTCGCTGCGGTGATGGGCGCGCTCGAAACGCTAGAAACCTATCGCGATAAGTTAGACCAAGACGAGCAAAATGAGTTGTTGGGGTCGGCACGATCAGAAAGCCACCGTTTGTTTCGCTATATCGAAAATATTTTGCAAGCCACCAAGTTACAGCATCAAGGGGATGAGCTTTCGCTGTTGAAGCAACCTACGTCTATTGATGTCTTGATCGATAACGTGATTTTGCGGCTAGGCGCGCCATGCGTCTCGAGAATGCCACAGAATATGAGTCCAATTCTCACGATACAAGCTGCACTCATTGAACAAGCCCTGTTTAACTTAATTGAAAATGCAGTCACCTTTAGTCCCGATGGAGAGCGGGTTGAGATTTCCTTAGGAGAAACGCAGCAAGCGTTGTTGATATTTATTCAGGATAACGGCCCTGGGATCCCCGTTGCTCGGCAAAAGGAAGTCTTTACCGCCTTTAGTTCGTTTCGACAAAGCGCCAGCAAAGACGGTGGCAGTGGCTTAGGGCTGAGTGTGGCGAGAGGTATTATTCGTGCGCACGGCGGTGATATTCGCATTTTGCCGACGACGCAAGGCTGCACAATGGAAGTTAGTTTGCCAAAAGAGGAGGCACATTGATGACTCACACCATTTTATTGATTGACGATGAAGAAGAGATCCGTCGTTTTATCCGCTTAGCATTAAAAGCTGAAGGGCTGAATTATGTGGAAGCCAGCACCGGAAAGGAAGCCATGTCGGTGTTAAAAGGTGAGCTGCCAGACTTAGTAATCTTAGATCTCGGGCTACCTGATTTTGATGGATATAGCATTTTGAAGAAGATCCGAGAAACCAGCAAGCTACCTGTATTGATCTTAACTGCACGAGATCAAGAGGCTGAGAAGGTTAAACTGCTGGAGGGCGGCGCAAACGACTACCTGACGAAGCCTTTTAGCATCAAAGAGCTGGTGGTACGCGTTAAAGTGCTATTACGAGATTTAGTACCGAACAAACGCTTGCTCGCCATTGACTACGGCAAGTTGATGATAGATCTACAAAAGCATCAAGTCATTATGGATAACGCACCATTAGCACTATCGAAAAAGGAATTTGCACTACTTAGTATGCTTGCACAAAGAGCACAAGAATTAGTTAGTCAGCAAACCTTATTAAAGCAAATTTGGGGCGAAAGCCATGTGGAAGATAGTCACTATTTACGGATTGTGGTCAGCCAGTTACGTAAGAAACTCAGTGATGATGCTGCTACACCAAAAATCATAGAAACTGAGCCCGGGGTTGGTTATCGGTTTTTACTTTTACCGCTCAATAAGCATTTCTCATAACGGAGTATATAGAGGTTGTTATGGCACAATTTGTTGTAATTGGTTTAGGTCGATTTGGTTTTGCGGCTTGTTTGGAATTAAAGCGGCTTGGAAACAAAGTGATAGGGGTAGATAGTCGCGAACGTGTGGTGAACCAAGTTGTTGAGCATATTGATTATGCCACCTCTTTGGATGCGACCGATGAAACAGCATTACGCCAACTAGATATTACGAGAAGCAAAGCGGTACTGGTCGCTATTGGTGAAAACCTAGAAGCGAGCATTTTATGTGTACTGTCGCTAAAGAACTTAGGCGTTGAGCAAATTTGGGTTAAGGCCAGCTCAGAAGCGCATCATACAATTTTATCTCGTTTAGGCGTAACACGTGTGATCCACCCTGAAGAAGAAATGGGGATCAAGGTTGCACAAACACTGAATTACCCTATGGTGAATCAATATATGCAGTTGGGGCATGGCTTTTACATGGTGGAAGTCATCGTGAATAAATTAAGCTGCGGACAGTCTTTGGCGACGCTATTAAAGCGTGCAAAGGGCGAAATCAAGGCTGTGTTAGTGCAGCGCGGCAAAGCGTGTTATACCAATCCGGCTGAGTCATTTTTGATAAACGAAGATGATAAAGTGATCCTCAACGGTCAGTTAAAAGCGTTAAATTCTATCGCTCTAAAACTGGGGGCGTAATGAAAACATGGAGTCCCCACTATTACCCCTATCCAAATAGCAAGCCTAAAGCCCACAAAAAGCCGCTGAGGTTAAGCCCTCCAGCAGTTCTGTTTATTGGGTTTTGCGGGCTGATAGCTTTAGGTACTATGTTGCTGTTGCTACCGATAGCACACACCCAAGACATCAAAGTGATGCAAGCGTTATTTACTGCAACTTCCGCGGTAACGGTGACAGGACTTGCGGTATTGAGTACGCCAAATGATTTCACTACCTTTGGCCATCTCGTTATTGCCAGTCTTATTCAAATCGGTGGACTGGGGTTTATGACCATTACGGTTGTGGTGCTGCGGGGGATGGGGCAGCAAATGGACATTAGCAAACAACTGATCGCAAAAGAAAGCTTTGGCATAGCTCGATTTGATCAGTTGGTTGATACAGCCAAATGCGTGTTAGTTTATGCACTGATCATCGAATCGATTGGGTTTACCATTTTGCTTGCCCATTGGTATCAAACGTTACCACTTGGTGATGCGATAATGCAAAGCTTCTTCTACACCATTTCGGCTTTTAACAATGCGGGATTTGCATTGCATGATGACAGCCTAACCAGTTTTCGTGGTGATTGGGTCGTTAATCTTGTGATATCAGGGTTATTTGTGATTGGCGGACTTGGATTTGTGGTGTTAATGGATATAGTAAAACGACGCCGTTGGAGCCGGTTTGGATCTGCCACTAAGTTAGTGTTGATAGCAACAGTGGTGTTGAATGTGCTGGCATTTAGCTTATTTTGGCTTTTTGAAGCAAATAACCCAGAGACCCTTGGAAATTTGCCGTTGTCTGAGCAAGTGATCACTGCATGGATGCAAGCCGTGACGCCACGTACAGCGGGCTTTAACAGTATCGATTTTGCGCTGGTGAATGATGAAAGTACCGTACTGACCATTTGGTTAATGATAATAGGCGGCGGCTCTATGAGTACGGCCAGTGGTCTTAAAATAACCACAGTAGTGGTGCTATTAATGGCAACTTACGCTTATTTGAGACGAAGAGATCAAGTCGCTATCGGACACAGACAGATCTCGCCTGAAACGGTATTTAAGGCGCTTAGCCTCACCGTGGTTTACTTTTTTACCGTGATGCTCGCAACCCTTATTTTGACGATCACCGAGCAGGCAAATTTAACGGATATCACGTTTGAAGCCGTGTCGGCATTAGGCACGGTTGGCTTATCTCGAGGTATCACCGGCTCATTGTCTGAACCCGGTGAAGCGGTAATCATATTTTTAATGCTGATTGGACGCTTGGGGCCGTTAACCTTTCTATATTTGATCGCTCGCCCGAAACGGGAGAATTTGAAGTATGCAAAAGCGGAAATTCAGGTAGGATAAGCAAAAAATAACGGAAATCATGATGAAGTATCCCAAACCGTTGAAAGCGGGCAGTAAAATTGCGATCACTGCATTCTCAGCGGGCGTACCTGCTGCTATGCACGCGAGATTAGACAACGCTTTGGATTATCTCGCGCAACAAGGTTTTGAACTCGAGGTTGGTGAATGCCTGCGAGATAACCACAACTACGTTAGCGCGGATGTCAAAATCCGTGCTAATGAGCTTATGGGATACTTACTCGATGACACAATAGACGCGATTATGCCGCCATGGGGCGGTGCAATTGCAATGGATTTACTGACATTGCTTGATTGGGAAAAGTTGGCGCATGCTCCGCCAAAATGGCTCATCGGTTTCTCTGATGTCAGTACTTTGCTGAGCGCAGTGACTTGCAAACTAGGCTGGGCAAGTGTGCATGCAACTAACCTTATGCAATTAAATGTCCATCAACAAGACGCATTAACGGTTGGACTTTTTAACCATTTGAGGCGTGCGCCTAATGACTATTTTACGCAGTTTCCCTCGACACATTTTGAAGCTGAGCCACTCAATTTTGTTGATTTTCCCGATGCTGGATTTAACTTGTCCGCGAGCACTCAATGGCGTATTTTGGCCAATGGCAATCATCGTCAGCAGTTTGCTGGTCGATTATTAGGCGGCTGTTTGGATATTCACATGTTATTGGCTGGTACGGAATATTTTGATCTGGACGCTTTTTCACAGGCGCACCCTGATGAGTCGATTATCTTATATTTTGAAAATGGTGAAATGCCGCCAGCGGCATACTATCGTGCGCTGCAAAGTATTAATTTACGAGGTTGGTTTTCGAAAGTCGCTGGAGTTTTGATTGGTCGAAATCCAGAGCCACTAGCAAAAGATAGCGACTGGACGCACCTAGATGCATTGCAAAAAGTCTTTACTGGTTGCGATTTCCCCGTGCTATACGATGTGGATATAGGCCATCAAGCGCCGAATTTAACGCTGATTAACGGCGCTTATGCCGAAGTGACTGTTGGCGATACCTTTACTATTACACAGACATTAATATGAATCTAGAATATAAAGTCGGCTCGATAGATGACCTCCTTGCGATAGAAAACCAAATTCCTGAATTTGCCACGCCAAGAAAGGGTGAGGAAGTCGTAGACAAACTGCGAGATAAACAACATTTATTGCTGGTGGCATACGCTCAAGGTATGCCTGTTGGATATAAGCTGGGCCACGAACTGCCAAGCAACGAGTTTTATAGCTGGTTAGGCGCGGTCATCCCCGAATATCGTGGCAAAGGTATTGCCAAGCAGTTGTTGGTGATGCAAGAAACTTGGTGCAAAGCGCAAGGCTATAGCGCCATTAGAGTAAAGTCGAGAAACCTATTCAAAAACATGCTATTGATGTTAATAAGCCGCGATTACCAGATTGTAAAATGTGAACAAATCAACGGCTCATCGGATTGCAAAATTCACTTTTATAAGCAATTACAATAAAGCCTAACCTTTGATATTAGGCTTTATTGTTATCAGATGAGCTGGTGGCGCTTCGTCGCCATATTCCTGCTAATATTGAGCCACTGACATTATGCCAAATAGAAAATAGGGTACCTGCTACGGCCGCTGCAGGAGTGAAGAACTTCATAGCAAGCGCGACGGCAAGCCCCGAGTTTTGCATACCCACCTCAAAGGCCATGGTGCGACATACCTTCTCGTCAAAACCGAGCCGTTTCGGAATGAAATAGCCCAAAAGTAGCCCTGTAGTATTGTGCAGGATCACTGCAACCAGCATAACGAGCCCGATGCTTTGAAGTTTTGGTTGATTAAGAGCAACGATCACCGCAATGATAAAAATGATTGAAAGCATTGAAAGTAAAGGCAGTATCGGAGTTGTTTTGATAACAGAATGCGCCAGTGGCTTGGCAAGCAAGGTATTGAAAGCAACGCCCACAGCCACAGGAAATAGCACAATTTTTAGCAGGCTCGCCAACATATCAGAAAACTGAATATCAACCACCTGGCCTATCATCAATGTGGTTAGTAGTGGCGTTAAGAACACGCCGAGTAAAGTACTAATCGCGGTCATAGAAATCGATAACGCGACATCTCCTTTGGCGAGATAACACAAAACGTTACTTGCCGTGCCGCCAGCAACCGTGCCTACTAAAATCATTCCAATTAATAGGTCAGTTTCTAAGCTCATGGTGGTTGCAATTAAGTAGGCAACACTCGGCATCACAGTAAATTGAAGCAGCACGCTAACGCAAATGGCTTTTTTATTGTCGAGCACGCGTAAAAAGTCTTTTGTAGTGAGGGTTAACCCCATTGTCAGCATGATCAACATTAATAACGGAATAATACTGCCTTTAAACGCGCTAAATAGAGTTGGAAAAAGATAAGCGGTTACTGAGCAAATAATGGCCCAAAGAGGGAATAGTTGTACGATTCTTGTCATCATATTTTTACTTTATTTTTCTCTAGATATTAACGAAATTTTCGTCAAACACCTAACTCCAGAGATCTGGCTCGTGGGCGTTAATGGTTATCTTAGGTAAAACAATTTGTTACATTTTACGAATTTATAGTTGGGCCCGTTTGAGGGAATTAGGTATAGTCGTTACTACGAAAATGATAAGTAGAAAATAGGAATAAAAAATGAAGGAAAGTATGCTCAGTAGCAAAATGGTTAAAGGTTGGAGGGGGTAATCTTATTTCATGGAAACAAAACTGCTAAAGATAAAATTAAATTTGAATACTCGCCCTCAAGTGGATGAATTACTTGCTTATATGCAGGATAATATCGCGTTTCCAAGGGAAGAAATGCGACAGAAAGGCTACTTTTGGGATTCCGTATTTTTTGCTGAAGAAGGCGGAAGAGAGTATCTTTATATTGTAATAAAGTCCGAAGACTTTAGCTGTATTATGATGGATGAATCTGAGCTAATTTGTACACCTTTTCGTGAAGTGTATGAGCGTTTTAGAAAAGCATGTTGGTCAACAGAGCCATATCAAGATATCGAAGCGTTGGCGTGTTTCAATTCACACATGGAGTTTGACTCTGTCGAACCCGGTAAATAAGTAAAAAAGGGTTATACTTTTGCACCGCTTTTACTATAGAGCAACGCCGCAAAAATAATGACACTGCCAATACCAAGGCGAACGAGGTCAGCTTCTCGGTTCCAAATCAGCAAATTGACAATTATCCCAGCTGGGATCAGCACATTGTTCATTACCGCGAGTTCACCCACCGAGACGCGGGTCAGTCCTAAGTTCCAGACGTAATATCCTACGCCTGAAGCAATCAAGCCTAAATAAATCAGTATTCCCCATTGTAGATTAGTACTTGGGAGTTGCTGGGTATTGCCGAATAACATAAATCCAACGGCGAGCACGAGGGACGCACCAATAAAGAAAAAACCGAAACTTTGATGGTGTACCAGCTGGTAATGGTTACTTAAGCGTTTGTAACTTACTTGGCCTATCGCAAAGCAAAGGTTTGCGCCTTGTACTAGTAGCAAGCCAAAAAGGTAGTCGCTAGTAAGCTCAGTAAATCTAATGGTGATTGCACCAACGATAGCTATGAGCGCAGACAGCAAGAAGGTGGCATTGAACGAGCGGTTTAGTAAGTCATTGAGTGCAGTAATATAGATGGGTGTCATCACAGTGAATAGCAACACTTCAGGGACGCTTAGGTATAAAAAAGAATGATAGTAAAAGCCATACATCAGACCAATCTGTATTGCACCGATTGCCATCAGCTTGATTATCAACTCTTTATTCACTGAACTCAATCTCAAAAATGGAATAAACACAATTGCTGCAAGTAAGGTTCTAGATAAAGCGCTAAACCAAGCATCGACTTGGCCTGCTAAATAAACACCAATCAAAGAGAATGAGAACGCCCAAAGTAAAGTAACAATCCAAAGTAATGGCATAGACAATTCATTGTAGTTTTTAATTTCGCGATTGTATCACGAGCGTAGCAGAAATAGACCATTCGAAAAAAGCGATGATAACAATCATTATAATGTGATTTTAATTTATGATTATTCACATAGAATGACTCGTGTATTCACACTTACATCCCTTCATTGTTTTACCCATGATGTGTTTGGCCGCCGCTGCGGCCTTTTTTTATTTAACCTGAGGTTTGGATAAGGAATGTTCCAACTCATTGTTGCTAAAGCACAACTTAGTTTTCTCCTTGTCTAGCCAGAGAGTTTTAGGGAAACACCGCTTCCGCGTCCTGCTCTCGCTAAGGTACCTACATCCTGTAGGCAAGGCGAATTTACGCACCAATAGCTGGCTATTGGAAGTGAATTCAACGCAGTTAGCGCTAAAACTGGCTGCTAGAAAGGCATTAATTATCCGCAGCTCAGGTTATTTAGTCTATTATTTCGATACTCTCTATAGCTTGTCTCTTCACCGTTTATATCACTTCTCATGAACTTGCTCGATTTAATGCATTCTGAACCTCTTGTGAATTTTATGTTTTTTATGAGTTAAAATAATTGAATTTTTTATTTTTATTGTGTAGTTTGATTTTTAACCAAGGTTTCTTGGTTGTTAACATAATAAATATAAGGAGATCAAGGTGAAACAAAAAATAACTAAGATACTTGCAGCTACTGCATTAGTTGGCACCTGCAGCGTTGGTGCAACAGAGTTGAATTGCGACCTACAAGTGAAAAGAGGTGGCAACGTCATCGGTAACGGACAAACCTGCTTTGGTATGGACTTCTCATTTGGCAACTCAACTACAGGTAAGTTCTACTTAACGAATATCAGCAAACCGATTAATAAAGTGATTTGGAATGGTGATGCTAGCTGCTCTGGTGGTGTTGAATGTGCACTCACGGTTTATGCGTATCAAACACATGCAGCAACGGCGACTATTTTATACAAAGATGGCACATACGAAGAAACGAATGTATCACGTATCTCGTATGAAACTGGTCACTAACTGGTCACTAAAAGTTACTTAACTTATTCTTAATTAAAGGAAATAATAATGAAATCAACATTAATTGCTTCAGTATTGGTTGTACTAGGTGGTCTGTCTTTTAGTTCACAAGCGGCAGATTTAAAATGCTCTTTGAACGTGAAATCAGGCGGTAATGTGTGGGGTAACAATACTAGCTATTGTTCTGGAATTGATTTTTCTTTCGGTAATTCAACTTCTGGTAAGTTCTATATCGCAAATGCCACTAAAGCGATTAGTAAAGTAATTTGGAATGGTGATGCGAGCTGCAGCGGTGGTACGACGTGTAACATGACCATTCGTGCTTATCGTCAGTACAATGCGACTGCAACTATTCTTTATACTGATGGTACATACGAGACGACAAACTCTGCTCATATTGATTATGAAACAGGGTTCTAAGCCTCGACTTTTATAATAAAATAGCGGGAAAGCCTTTTCCCGCTTTAGGTATTAACCTAACAAAGCCTCAGGGTTGAAGAAAGAAAACCGTTCAGACACATCTATACGCGTTGGCATAAAGGGCATGACACCTTTGTGTTCACAAGTAAACGCACCGCATTTCACAGCAAAGCTAAGTGCCTTTTTTACGGTTGGGAAGTTTTGTACTAGCGTATCTTTTGAGATCTCATGTTGGCTGAGTTGAAATAGAAACCCAGCCATTAAGCTATCCCCAGCGCCGGTTGTATCAACCGCATCAATAGTAGGAGAGGCGATGGAATAAAAGTCTTTAGCTGTTAATACACTGCAAGGATTTGGCCCATCGCTTGAGATCACCGCTTGTACGCCGACACTAAGTAACCAATCTAAATAGCTAGCTTCTTTCATGTTCTTTTCTTCAGCAAGATATCTCAGCTCATCTTTACTCACTTTTAATATGTCGACATAGGGGTAGCAAGCCTCTATACGTTCGGATAAGCAAGATAAGTCCTGCCATAGATTCAAGCGCAGGTTAACATCAAATGAAATTAATTGATTGTGAGCCACAGCAGACTTTAGTAATGCCATGGTGGTACTTGTCACTTCTGCATCGGTAAGCGTGTTTGAGCAAAAATGAAATATCCCGTGATCTGGCCATTGCAAATGCTCAAAGTCTTTTGGGCGGATTGCGATATCAGCGGTATTGTCGCGGTAAAACGAAAAGCTTCGTTCTCCTTGAGCGTCTAGGTGGACGATGGCCAAGGCGGTTTGCGCTCCACTTATGGATACACAATATTCTGTTCCAACAGCATATAACGCCAAGGTTGATTTTAATTGCAGCGAAAAGGGATCTTCAGCGAAGCCTCCCACAAACCGAGCACTGCCACCAAGTTTAGCAAAGCCTACCGCCACATTCGCTGGAGCGCCGCCAGCAATAGGTTTAAAGCTACCGTCGCCGGTAGGTAACAAATCGATAAGCATCTCGCCAAAACATGTTAATTGCATAACTACTACCCCTAATTAGAAACGGTATTTTAAAGTGACAGACGTAGTTCTGCCGTTAATACTGCGAGCGCGAATAATATTGTTAGTTGGAATTACGCCTTCCTCGGCTTCTGTTAATCCAGTGGTATCAAAGAGATTGTTTACGTTTAACGCGATATTGAAGCGTTCAGTCAGATCATAACTTGCAAACGCGTTGACCTGAGTGTAACCGTCAAATTTTAACTCGTTGTTGTCTTGTGCGTACGCGTCAGTGGTGCCGATGAGGCTTAAACCGATAGCACCTTGATCGAAGTTATATTTACCCAATAAGGAATAAACAAAGTCAGCTTGCCGCCTTGGCGTGTTACCCTCGACTACGGGAGTGAGTGCATCTTTTGCGATTTCAGCATCAGTCCAAGTTAAGCTACCTCGTAAGTCGAAGGAGCCAATAAAATAGACACCTTCAAGTTCAATACCTTGTGCTTCGTATTGCCTGTCAAAGAACTTTTGGCTGGTTGCCTCAAAGTTTTGCTCTTCTGTTTCGGCGTAAAACAAAGTTGCAAATAGACGACCTTGTTCAAACTTTTGTTTGATACCAAATTCATATTGTGTCACTTCATCCACAGCATCTTCATCAGCAACACTGCCATCAATATTCACTTTACCGAACAATAGTCTGTCTGCATTTGCACGACCGCCCTCACTGAATCTGCCGAATATGGCGCTGCTTGAGGTCATTTGGTAGTTTGCGCCAACAGAGTAACTTGTGTAGCTCCAATCGTAATTAACTACATTGGGGTTAGCGAGATCGATGGCTGCAACTTGCTCCTCCGGCTTTGATATAGTGCCATCACGGTTGATATCTACACGAGATGTTACAGCACCTGCAAATGTACCTGTCGCTTTACCTGAATCATGACGCACACTCGCATCAACTGAAATATCGCCGAGCTTTGTTGAAAAGGCGATATATGGGGCACGAGTATCGTATTCAGTGTTGTAGTTGCGCTGACAGCAATTTCCCCAATAGGGCGTACCGTAGGCATATAATCCGTTTTCAGAATATGCTGTGCCATCCGCAGCGGCCACGTTGACAAGCGCTGCGTTATCTCCTTTAACCTCGAGCAAGTATGAATTCCATAACCAAGACATATTGATATTTTGCGATGACATGAAATAGCCGAAGGTGAGTGACGTGTCAGTACCAAATGATTTGGTGAGCTTTAGGTCGTTCATGATGTTGTCGAAATCATTCATTTCCACTTCGAAGGTATGAACGCGCATTAGCAGTGCTTGATTGAACGCTTGAGCCGCTTTTGGTCCGTTGGCAAAGGTGAGTGTTGCACCTGTACCGGCTATGCTCTCGGCAATTGCTTGGCTATTAGCGACCTCGGCAGGGAAAGGCGACATAAATGTGCCTGAGATACTCGACTTTCTGGACCTGTTTTCGATTTGCCAGTTATTACCTAGTTCGAAATTTGCTTCAAAGCCGATACTATCAACAACAGGGTGCATTCCGTCTCGCATATCCCCTTGACGAATTTGATTGTTACCACCTAAGCCTTGCGTGGCGGTGAAATAAACAGAGTGAGGTGTATCTGACAGGACATCAAAGCCGCTGATGGAGTCACCATTAGAATACATAGGCATAGGAAGGTAGCCTGCTGTTTTATCATCAAGGTGTTTTATATACAAACGAACGTAGCCACTTTCAAATTCCTTGGTGATATTGGCTTTGAGTTGGCCGCCTTTATTTGCGGTATAGCTGGTGTCACGTGGGCCTTCACCTTGTCGCACAAAGCCACCAATATGAAATTTTATGTCGTCACTTAAATAACTCCCATACTCAAAATCAGTTCTAAACTCGTCATAATCTAAACCAAACGTGGTGGCAACACTGCCTGACTCATTTTCACCCGTTTTTGAAATCAAGTTAATAATGCCTCCGGGAGCGTCGCTGGCGGCAGTCGAAGCCGAGCCACCACGAATAGACTCAATTGACTCCACGGTATTATCAAGGCGCATGAAAATATCGGCGTTACCAAAAGCAATGTCACCAAACTGCAAAATAGGCAAGCCATCTTCTTGTAGCTGCAAAAATTTAGCGCCACCGGATGCGACAGGAAGACCACGTACAGCGATATTTGCATTACCTTCACCACCGGTTGATTCTGATCTTACACCAGGAATTAGTTTGAATGCTTCAGCGGTAGTTCTGGGGGTTGCAACAGAGATTTGCTCCAGCCCTATGCTGCTAACAGAAACACTCGATTCCATAATGGTTGTTCGCTTTGGAACACCCGTTACGACTATTTTCTCGAAGCCATCGGCAGGTTTTGTGTGTGCTTTTTCTTCAGCGGCCGCCGGGTGAGAGATTGCAAGCGTGAGTGCGCTGAGTGTAAATAGGGTGGTTTTGATTGTTGTCATCATTTGCCTCTTGTTATCGTTGTCAAACTCGTGCGGTCTATTAAAAATAAGCTTAATCGATTAAGCTTATTTTTAGCACAATTTAATTTGGTTGCAATTAAAAATTAATCAATAATTCAAACAAAATTTTAATGCTTTGGTTTTTATGAATTTTAACCCGCGAAAAATTTGTGGTCGGAAGGGTTACACTCGTTGCAACTTAGCGTTTTTGCTCAATGGTAAGCGGGCAGGGTCCTTTAACCAGTTGTACAACATGGCCGCAAAGAGTAAAAATGCAAACCCAGTCGCAAGTATAAAGCCATAGCTAACATGGCCAAAGTAATCGCTTACCATGCCCATCAGAAGTGGTGCTAGCGCAGCAGAAAGCGCGGTGAAGAACAACATCACACCAGCAACAGAGCCATGCTGAGCTTTGTCAAAACAAGAGATCCCTTTTGAGTTTAATGTTGGGTAAATCATAGACATAAATAAACCGCTTAGCGGGAGCGTATAGATAGCGGCATTAACACCATAAAGATAAGTTAAAAAATAGCATACAAATATAGCAAAGCTCAGCGTTAGCATTACGCTTTGCCAACGATACTTAGCGAGTAACCATACAGCCATAAAGCGACCTATTGCACGCAAAATAAAAAAGATGGTGAGCGCATAAGTTGCAAGCCAAGTTAAATCACCTTGGTAATCCTGTAATAAAGTGGGCATCCAGACATAAATTGCGACTTCAGTTGCAACGTAGAGTGCTATGGCGAGGGAAAAGCCAAGTGCATATTTGTTCTTGAGCATCGCTGCCGTGTGAGATAGGCCTGCATTGTTTTGTGCATTTGCGGTATTAAATTTGGGAAAGTCAGTGCTTAAAGTCACGATACTGAGTATTAAGCACAGCCCACCAGCAAGCACATAAAGATAGGTCCAACTCACCCCCTGTATCAATAGATAACTGACAATTGCAGGGCCAATTATCGCGCCGATGGCAAAGAAGCCTTCGACTTTATTCATGGTTTGAGTATGTTCTTGTGCGCCGTCAGAAATGTCACCTAGAAGGGCGAGGGCCCCTGTTTTAAATAGGCCAATGGCTAATCCAATAACACATAAAAGCATTAAAAACATGGTGAAAGTTTCACCCAGTGCGAACAGAAAACATGCGGATGAAAATAGTATGAGGCCAATTAACACCGTGAGCTTACGGCCTATTTTATCTGCCAAAAACCCTAAACATAAGCCGCTAAAGGCAATTAAAATCATTGGCGCATAGTGAAAGGCGCTGGCCTGGGTCATGCTAAGTTGATATTCGCTGATCAGTGTTGGGATGATCACGCCAACGGCGTCTGATGTCATCGCAAACATCAAAAACATCATATAAGTTAACCAGCGCAACGTGTTGAGCTGAGTGTGATTCGACTTGCTGCTCATTGTTCACCTCTTGAAGGGCTTTGTTATGTAGCTGGTCTACTTCTTTACATAAGACTGAGTGTAATACTAATCTGCAGTAAGCGAATTATTTTTAGTAGAACGCTACGATAAAACTTGATTATTGTTTGTTCATGATTAAAGATATAACTTAATCGATTAAGTCTCAACTTTTTTAATGAGTAAATTATGAAAAACCAAGTTCAGTTGATCACGTATGCTGATCGCCTGTCTGGCGGCGGCCTTGCACAATTAAATACGTTACTAACGGGCCCGTTAGCTGGACTATTTGGTGGTGTCCACATTTTGCCTTTTTACTATCCAATTGATGGTAGTGATGCAGGTTTTGACCCGATTGACCATGCTAAAGTCGACGAACGATTGGGTGATTGGCAACATATTAAGTTGATTGCCGAGCACTGTGAGGTAATGGCAGATCTTATTGTTAACCATGTATCAGGAGAGTCAGCAGAATTTGCAGACGTGCTGGCTCATGGCCAAAAGTCACCGTTTTGGTCGATGTTTTTAAAAGAGAAAGATGTCTTTCCTAATGGGATTACGCAAGCACAAGCGCAAGCAATTTATCGTCCGAGGCCGGGAAGTTGCTTTTCTAAAAAGGCGTTAGCGAGTGGCGAAATTGTGGATTTTTGGACCACTTTTACTGATAACCAAATTGATATTAATGTTGAGTCAGAAGCGGGACGCGCTTATTTAGAAAAAGTTTTAACATTGTTTGCAGACAGTGGAGTGAAAATTATTCGACTAGATGCCGCAGGATATGCAATCAAACGCGCAAATACCAGCTGTTTTATGACTGATGAGGCCTTTGCTTTTATTAATCAATTATCTAAGCGCGCCAATGAGCTTGGCATGGAAACCATTGCCGAAATTCACAGTTATTACAAAACTCAAGTAGAGGTTGCCAGCAAAGTCGACCGTGTTTATGACTTTGCGCTCCCTCCGCTTATTTTACACAGTTTATTCAATAAAGATTTTTCGGCTTTAGCCAAGTGGTTGGACATTGCACCGCGTAATTGTCTAACCGTGCTGGATACTCATGACGGAATTGGCATTATTGATGCAGGGCCTGAAGAGGATAAACCAGGGTTACTCGATGCTAATCAAATTGATGCTTTGGTTGAGCAGATCCATAGCAACAGTAAAGGCCAAAGTCGCAAGGCAACCGGCACGGCAGCGAGCAATGTCGACTTGTATCAAGTCAATTGCAGTTATTATGAAGCCTTAGGGAAGCATGATTTTTATTATTTGGTAGCAAGAGCAGTTCAGTTCTTTTGCCCTGGAGTACCACAAGTTTATTACGGTGGTCTATTGGCGATGGAAAATGACATGGTGCTCCTAGAAAAAAGTAATGTTGGACGCGATATCAACCGCCCTTATTTGGATGTAGCGATGGTGGAAGCCGCACTCGATAAACCTGTCGTGAAGGGTCTGCAAACACTAATTAAACTGCGTAATACTTGCTGCGCATTTGATGGCAATTTTGCATTAACATGCCAAGACTCAAGTCTGGTTATAACTTGGGAGGGCTATAATGCCAAAGCGGAGTTGCGAGTTGATCTCGCAAAAGATGAAGCCATGATTAAAACTTCTGAAAACGCCACAGAGCAGAGCTATAACATTCAATCGCTGCTTTCCTAACCATAGCTAGGAGCCAAAGTTGCGCGTAGAAAGCTCGCTTTAAGTACCTCAACATCGATTATCCTTGGTAGCGGCTCGCAATCTTAGGCGAGCTGCTATGTATAGATAAATATCAACAAAGCGTAATTGACATAGTGGATTAGCTATATAACAATAAGGTTATATAATTAATTTGTTATGCGATGATGAAGATACTTTTTCTTTGTTCTGGAAACTCAACGCGGTCAATTTTAGCACAGGCGCTAGCTAACTTTCATGGCGGTTCGGATGTTCATGCCTATAGTGCAGGCACTAAGCCAAGCACGGTGAATGCGACTACGCTTTCAATGCTACGCCGTTTAGGGATTAATACGGACAATCTGTACAGTAAACACCTCAATGAGTATAAGGACGAACACTTTGATGTGGTGGTAACTTTATGCTCTGAAGTGCAATCTGAATGCGAAGGTAAACTGCAAGGAGAACATGTCCTTGCGTGGGATATTGCGAGTCCAGCTGAGCGAAGCCGCAATAACGCTTATGAGCAAACCTTGTTCGACATCAATGAACAAGTTATTTCCCTACTACGCGAAGGTAAGCCACAACATACGCTACTTACACCCTTGCAATTTTATAAATCCCTAGCGGATGAGATCCGCTTAAAAACGCTTGCCATGTTGATGGTGGAAGGTGAGCTATGTGTTTGCGAGCTAATGGCTGCGCTTGAACAAGATAGCCAACCCAAGGTTTCACGGCATTTAGCGCAGCTGAAGAAGGCTGGAATTCTATGTGATCGCAAGCAAAAACAATGGGTATTTTATTCTATAAACCCAACACTACCGCTATGGATGAAGGCGGTGATAAACGCCACGGTTATGCATCAACCAGATTATATAAAAGCTGAGTTAGTGAGGCTAAATGCGATGGGCGAACGGCCAACACGCATGGCAACTTGCTGTAACTAATAATTAGATTTTGGAGTTCTTATGACGATTAAAGTAGGGATAAATGGTTTTGGTCGAATGGGGCGTTTGGCGCTTCGCGCTAGCTTTGACTGGCCTGAAATCGAGTTTGTACAAATTAACGATCCTGCGGGCAATGCAGAAACCCTAGCACACTTGCTAGAGTTTGATTCTGTCCATGGTAAATGGCATCACAGTGTGTCTTTTCAAGATGAACAGATCCAAATAGTTGAAACTGTGTTGTCGGTGACTCAAAACAAAGAGATTGCGCAAACCGACTGGTCTCAATGTGACGTCGTGATCGAAGCATCCGGAAAAATGAAAACCAAAGCTTTGCTGCAACAGTATTTAGATCAAGGCGTTAAGCGTGTTGTTGTTACGGCACCGGTAAAAGAAGAAGGCGTATTGAATATTGTGATGGGAGTGAATGACCATCTATACGACGACATGCCCCACCAAATTGTTACGGCCGCTTCTTGTACCACGAACTGTTTAGCACCAGTCGTAAAAGTATTGCAACAAAATATCGGCATAAAACACGGTTCGATGACAACTATTCATGACATCACCAACACGCAAACCATTTTGGATGCGCCACATAAGGATTTACGCCGCGCGCGGGCCTGTGGCATGAGTTTAATTCCGACAACAACGGGTTCAGCGACTGCTATTACCCATATCTTTCCTGAATTAAAAGGTAAGCTAAATGGTCACGCCGTTCGTGTTCCATTGGCGAATGCTTCATTAACAGACTGCGTGTTCGAGGTCGAACGGCCAACCACAGTGGAAGAGATTAACCACTGGATGGCGCAAGCTGCTGCTAATGAGCTTAACGGAATTTTAGGTTATGAATCAAGACCATTAGTTTCTATTGACTATAAAACGGATCCTCGCTCTAGTATCGTCGATGCGTTATCTACAATGGTAGTTAATGGTACTCAGGTTAAGTTGTATGTGTGGTATGACAACGAGTGGGGCTATGCAAATCGTACCGCGGAATTAGTACGTAAAGTCGGATTGTCGTTAGGCGAATAAGACATTATGCAGCTGCGCAATATACCTCAAGATATCAAGCAGTACCTCATTGTGACAGGCAACTATTGGGCGTTTACCTTAACGGATGGTGCGCTCAGAATGTTGGTGGTGCTTTACTTTCATCAATTGGGTTATAACCCGCTTGAAATTGCCATGCTATTTCTCTTCTATGAAATTTTTGGTGTTATCACCAATTTAATTGGAGGATGGCTTGGCGCACGCATTGGCTTAAACCGCACCATGAATATTGGGTTAGGCATACAAATAGTGGCATTATTGATGTTGGTAGCACCAACGCACTGGCTCACCGTGCCTTATGTTATGGCGGCACAGGCGCTCTCAGGTATTGCCAAAGATCTCAATAAAATGAGTGCCAAAAGTGCGATAAAGGCCATCGTAAAATCGGGTGAAGAAGGGACCTTGTTTAAATGGGTAGCAATACTTACCGGCTCTAAAAATGCGCTAAAAGGCGTCGGATTTTTTCTTGGCGGGTTGTTGCTTACCTTACTTGGCTTTACCGGCGCGATGTGGTTGATGGCAATCATGTTGCTATTAGTGTGGCTATTTAGCCTTATCAGCTTAAAAAGCGATTTAGGCAAGGCTAAAAGCAAACCCAAATTTAGTGATGTATTTTCAAAAAGCCGAGCAATTAATATGCTGTCTGCCGCGCGATTGTTTTTATTTGCCGCACGGGATGTTTGGTTTGTGGTTGCGCTTCCTGTCTTTTTATCGCAGCAGTTCGGTTGGGATCATTGGTGGGTTGGTGGCTTTATGGCTACTTGGGTCATCGGTTATGGCATCGTGCAATCAACAACTCCTAGATTTATTAGTCGTGATACGTTTGCATCAACACCAAGTAAAGTCAGCGGATGGGCGTTGTATTTGGCAGCTATTCCGCTGTTGATTGCTATCTCACTTCAAGCGCAGCTCTGGACAAGCTTAGCCGTAGTAGGTGGACTTTTGCTCTTTGGTTTTGTGTTTGCTATCAATTCATCTCTTCACAGCTATCTTATTGTGAGTTTGGCCGATAGTGATGGAGTGTCACTTGATGTGGGCTTCTATTATATGGCGAACGCTATCGGGCGATTACTCGGTACCGTGCTATCAGGTTGGATCTTTTTGGAGTATGGCTTGGTGGCTTGTTTAGTGGTATCAAGTGTGATGTTGTTGTTAGCAGGGATCATTTCCTGCCGATTACCCAGGCGCGTCTAATTGATAGGGGGCAATTAACAGCTCTGCCCCATTTTTAAGGTATAGCTAAGCATTACTTTATCATCGCTTTTATCCAAGAAGAGTTTGGCTGCTTCTCGGCCTTTTTCTTCACTATTTTGATGAATGGTAGTTAGGCTGGGGCTAAAGCGTAGCGCTTCATCAACGCCATCAAAACCAACGACTTTAAGCTCCTGCGGTATCTTTACACCAAGTTTTTTGGCTTCTCTTAACAGCGGTAGTGCAATTAAGTCACTCATACACAGTACGGTATTAGGCCTTGGTGAGAGGTTAAGTAGTTCTTTTGCGGCGATATTTGCAAACCTTTCGCTGCTTTCAGGAATATTCCACACTCTGTCCTCGCCAAGTGTTAACCCACGCTCTTCAATGGCTTTGAGATATCCGCTATAACGCTGATGCGCAATAGAAGTCTCTAAGTCTATTAGGCTCTGCTCGTATACGCGGCATAGCAAATCGGTGTCTAATAATCTCAAACCAAAAATAGCAACATCACTATTGTCGTTTAGTGCTTTACTCGCTACATCAAAGGCGGCTTGTTGGTTGTCGATATTAATACTGGCATGTGAGGGCAAATCAAAGTCAACAGTCACAACCTGTTTGCTAACATTCGCAAGATGCTCGATTAACTTGGGATTACGCGGGCGGCCATAACAAATTAAGCCGTCGACGAAATCGACAATGTCTCCGACATTATCTGCGGTGCCTGAGAACAGTAGTAGGTTAATATGCTGAGCTTCTAAAACGCTTGCAACGCCTCGCATAAAGCTACTTGCAACGGGATCAGATACCATATATTCAACGCTATCGGGTAGTACCAGCGCGACAATGTTAAACGAGCCCTTACGCAGCGATTGGGCTGCCTTGTTAGGCCCAAAATAACCCAATTCTTTACAGGCTTTTAAAATTTCTTCTCGTTTGGATTTAGAGAGTTGATCTGGTCTGTTAAAAGCATTCGATACAGTTGCATTTGACACACCTAATTCCGCCGCAATGCTTTTGAGCGTCCATTTTTTTTTGTCGTTACTCATTGGCAGGACCCCTTAATACAGTCAGGCATATGGCAATGGTTTAGCTCATCTTAACTAGTAAACACCTTAAATAACAAGCAATAATAGATTATTGTCGCAATCTAGTTTAAAGAAAATAGTCAATGAGGTATGATGCGCCATACTTTTATTGCAAATTGTTCTCATAATCAATGACATTAGATAAACTTTCCAAAAATAGCGCAGCGACCATTACTTCTCTTACCCATCCAGATACTGCGTTACTGAGTCGAATAATGGCACTTGGAATTATTCCTGGTGAGCAAATAGAAGTCATTAACGTCGCCCCACTTGGATGCCCGATGCAAGTGAAAATTGGTGACACCTTTGTGAGTGTGCGTAAGGCCGACGCACAGTTCGTTGAAATTGAAGTTTTATAAGTTATTAAGGGCTCACGTATGAAAATTGCGTTAGTGGGCAACCCGAACTGCGGGAAAACCACATTATTTAACCGCCTGACCGGCTCTAAACAAAAAGTAGGGAATTGGCCAGGGGTAACTGTCGAGAAAAAATTCGGCTATTTTGCTTTAGAAAACACAAACGTAGAATTGGTAGATTTACCCGGGCTCTATAGCATGGAACAAATTGAGCCAAGCCAAGATGAGCAAATCGCGTGTGACTTCCTAAAGCAAAATGAAGCCGATGTCATCATTAACATCGTGGATGCCGCAAACTTACAGCGAAATCTAGTATTAACTTCCCAGCTGAAAGAATTAGGCAAACCTATTCTCGTTGTTGCAAATATGGTTGATGTCGCAACACAGCGTGGGAGAACGTTAGATTTAAAAAGACTCTCTGAACAGTTAGGGTTACCTGTAGTGCCATTCCACGGTGCTAAAGGTACAGGGCAAGAAGCGTTGTTGGAACAACTCGCACAGATCACTCGTTTTCCAAAAGCACCTGAGACGGCAAACACCGAGAGTGCCAGCAGCGATCCCCTCGAAAAAGCGGTTGCTCGTCACCAAGCAGTGAAAAAATTGGCTGATGGCGTAAGTATCATTACGCCAAAACGTGCAGATACGACAGAAACGCTTGATAAAATCGTGCTCAACCGCTGGCTTGGTGTACCTATTTTCTTAGCCATGATGTATTTAATGTTTACCATTGCGGTGAATGTTGGTGCTGTATTTATCGACTTTTTTGACATCGCCGTGGGCGCCTTACTTATCGATGGTGTAAAAATCTTGCTGGCAGATATTGGCGCACCTCAATGGCTAGGTGTGTTATTGGCTGATGGTTTTGGTGCGGGTATTCAATTAGTGGCGACCTTCATCCCTGTTATTGCGGTGCTGTATCTGTGCTTATCCATTTTGGAAGACAGTGGTTATCTTTCTCGGGCCGCGTTTGTTATTGACCGTTTGATGTCATCCATTGGTCTACCTGGCAATGCTTTTGTACCTTTGATCGTTGGATTCGGCTGTAATGTGCCTGCGGTTATGGCGTCAAGAACGATGGGTCGAGAGTCCGATAGATTACTGACGATTATTATGGCGCCATTTATGTCCTGCGGCGCACGTTTGACGGTATATGCGTTATTTGCAGCGGCTTTCTTTCCAACGAACGGAGCCAATGTTGTTTTTGGTCTGTATTTGCTTGGCATATTGGTCGCGGTAGGTTCTGGCTTTTTATTTAGAAAGCAAGTATTCAAAACGCAAAAATTACCCTCATTTACCGAGATGCCAGCGTATCATATGCCAATTTGGCGCAATATATTCATTACCACTTGGCAGCGTCTGAGCGGCTTTATCAAACGTGCTGGCAAAACAATTGTCATGGTGGTTATTTTACTCAGTGCATTAAACTCGGTTGGTACCGACGGTTCGTTTGGCAATGAGAATACAGATAAGTCACTTTTGGCGAAGGCTGCACAAGTGGTCACGCCAATCTTTGAGCCAATTGGGTTAAAAGAGGAAAACTGGCCTGCTACGGTTGGTGTTGTGACTGGTATGTTTGCCAAAGAAGCCATCGTCGGTACTTTAGATGCGCTTTATACCGGTGCCGAAGAGGAAGGTGGAGAGTTTTCATTGTTGGCTTCGTTAAAAGAAGCGTTGATGACCATAGTAGACAATAGTAAAGATCTTATCGCAAACCTTGGTGATCCACTAGGACTTAACGAATTAGAGTCAGGCGCTGAAAGTGGCACTGCGCTACTTACGGCAATGGCTGCGAAATTTAATGGTCAAATCGGTGCATTTAGTTATCTTGTCTTTATCTTACTTTATACCCCTTGTGTAGCGGTATTAGGTGCAATTAAACGTGAATCTGGCGGTAAGTGGATGTGGCTTGTTATTGGCTGGACGACTTCAATTGCTTATATTATGGCGACTTTAGTTTACCAAGCTAGTCAGTTAAGCACCTCGCCAACGAGTGCTTCGCTTTGGATTATAGCGATGTTGTTGTTTGGATTTACATGGTGGAAAGGATTATCCAGACTGGGTAATAAACTTAACCAACCACCAACCTATCAGATAAATTTAGGTTAGTTATTCAAAAGCTTGGTTAATTGAGCGGCGCTTAGAGCGCCGTTTTTTATGTTTTGGTATCAAGCAAAAAAAAGCAGTGTTAACTGAGTCAACACTGCCAACAACTCTAAATCAATCAAGGGGAGTCTTCGTAAAGGAGGTTACACCGCTTTATTGACGGAAGGGTGACGCAATAATGAAAGATTTATGACTGTGAAAATTTCACTTTGCTTCTTGCTAAAAATCGCTTAATTTTTAGCTCTATTCTTGCCGTTAACTGGGACAATAATGATAACCACTGATACTCCTCTAATTTTACGCCATCTTGATACTATCCATGCGCTGATCTCTAATTCTTATTGGGCAAAACAAATGCCTAAAGTATTGCTGGAAAAGGCCATTCAAAATAGCCTGAGCTTCATGTATTTGGACGATGAAGGCGAGTTTCAGGGTTTTTGTCGCGTGATAACTGACTATGCCACCTTTGCCTATCTTGCCGACGTGATAGTTGAGGAAAGTGCCAGAGGTAAAGGGGTAGGCAAAGCGATTGTTCAAGCCGTGGTTGAACATCCAGAGCTACAAGGCTTAAGGCGCTTTATGCTGGCAACTTTTGATGCGCATACTCTATATGAAAAATTCGGCTTTGCAGCGGTGCCAGATCCGAGCATTTTGATGCAGATCTGCCATCCTACAATATATTCGGATTTACAAGATTAATTGCAGGATTTCGGTCATTTATATTTTGTTTTTTAGAACGAAGACTGGATAAATGCACTTACCCTGAACATAATAAAGACGATAACAACAACAGGTGTCTTTATTATGTTACTGCTCGCGACTATCTATTTGGCTGCTGCGATATTGGCGGTGCCAATCGCTAAACGGCTAGGGCTTGGCTCTGTGCTTGGATATTTATTGGCGGGGATACTAATTGGTCCTCATCTGCTTCATCTTGTGGGAGAGCAAACGGACGTCATGCACTTTGCCGAGTTTGGCGTGGTGATGATGCTATTCTTAGTTGGGCTAGAGTTACAACCCAAAAGGCTCTGGACGATGCGCCGCGCTATAGTTGGTCTCGGTGGCTTACAAGTGGTTATCACAACGGCTGTACTCTATTTCACGATTGATTTAGCGCTTGGCTTTTTGTGGCAGCAATCATTAGCCATCGCGTTAATGTTGGCACTGTCTTCTACCGCCATTGCACTGCAAACCTTAAATGAAAAAGGCTTGATTAAACAATCTGGCGGTCAAAATGCGTTTTCGGTGTTGTTATTTCAAGATATAGCTGTGATCCCCATTCTCGCGATTATGCCGTTGTTAGCATTTAGTGATTTGGCTGTGAGTGATGGTCACGGCAATTTGTTACATGCTTTCCCGACTTACCTCCAAGTGGCTATTTCTGTTTTTGTGATTTTGGCTATCATCGCCGCTGGGCATTATGTCGCCGCGCCGTTATTTAGATATATTGCCAGCACTCGAATGCGCGAGCTATTTACCGTAGTGGCGCTATTTATCGTTATCGCCACCGCGTTATTGATGCAAAGCATTGGTTTATCCCCAGCCCTTGGAACATTTCTCGCGGGTGTTGTTCTCGCGGAAAGTGAATTTCGCCATGAATTAGAAGCCGATATTGAACCGTTTAAAGGGTTACTTCTTGGCCTCTTTTTCATGACAGTCGGCGCATCAATCGACTTTTCCTTATTGGCACAAAAATGGTTATTTATTTTAGCGTCAGTGGTGCTATTAATGGGGTTAAAGGCAGTTATTTTATATTTGTTGGCAACGGCGTTTTCACTGCATAAGCGAGCGACATGGTTATTTACTGCAGCCCTGTGTCAAGGCGGAGAGTTCGCGTTTGTACTACTTTCTGTTACTGGCAGTTTAGCAATCTTAACTCCAGATCAAGTCGCGTTAGTCACACTGGTTGTTGCGGTATCTATGCTCGGATCGCCCCTTATTTTTATTCTTTACGAAAAAATAGTTGAACGTCAGGCCAATACTACTCAAGAACAAGATAGCTTAGACACGATGGAAGCGACACAAAACGTTATTGTGGTCGGCTACGGGCGTTTTGGCCAAGTGATAGGGCGCTTGCTCCATGCTCAGGGTTATCATTTATCGATCTTGGATCACAGCCCAAGCCAAATTGAATTACTCCGTCGCTTTGGCAATCAAGTATTTTATGGCGATGGTGCACGATTAGATTTGCTCGAAGCCGCAGGGGCTCACGAAGCGCAAATGCTGGTCGTAGCGATTGATGAACCAGATAAAACCCTCGAAATCGTCAGGTTAGCGCAGCAACACTTTCCGGATCTAAAGCTTGTAGTTCGTGCGACCGACCGTCGCCATGCCTACCAACTGATAAAATTGGGTGTCACTGCGTTTGAGCGAGAAACTTTTGTCTCTGCTGTGAAGCTAGGTGAGCAGGCGCTTAAGTTATTGGGCCATAGTGAAGAAGATGTTGCACGAGCGGGCTACCTCTTTACTAAACACGATGTTGAATCTATGCACATGCTTGCCGATGTGTGGGGAGACGATGAAAGCTATGGTATTGCGATTCGTCAGCGTATGGCTGACCTCAAGCAGGTACTTCAGGCGGACGAAAAAGCGCAAGAAGATCTTAATACCTGCCATGGTGAAAATTGTGAAGATAAACCACCAGCCATTGAACAATAACGTATAAATATTAGGTTAAATCAGTATGTTGAGAGTGACATTAGAGCAATGGCGAATGTTTAGAGCCGTTGTTGAATATGGTGGCTTTAATCAAGCTGCTAAAGAAGTACATAAAAGCCAGTCAAGTATCCACACTGCGGTCCATAAAATTGAGGAGGGCCTTGGTGTTAAGCTTTTTAGAGTTGAAGGGCGAAGAACCCTGTTAACCGAAGCGGGTGAAATGATGCTGCGCCGTGCCAATTATCTCTTGGAAGAAGCGGCAAAAGTGGAAGCGGTAGGGCAGACGCTGGGCGAGGGAGTGGAGAGCCAACTGCGCATAGCGGTCGATGAAATTTTCCCACAGCAGGTACTCTATAAGGTGCTAGAAAATACATCTGCGCAATACCCTTTATTGCGTGTCGAGTTGGTTGAGTCAGTATTAACAGGCGCATCTGAACTTTTGCAAAATACCGACGTAGATATCGCTATTTCTCCGGTTACTTTACAAGACGGGTTCAGTGAAGAGTTGTGCCAAATCGAGTTTGTTGCAGTGGCAAATCCCAATCACGCATTACATCAATTTGGTCGCGCGCTTACATTCGAGGACTTAAAGTCCCATCGTCAAATCGTAGTAAGAGACTCTGCAATCTCGCGTAAAAAAGATGAAGGTTGGTTGGGAGCGCATCAACGTTGGACGGTGAGCCATATGACAACCTCGATAGATATGATAACGCAAGGCTTAGGATTTGCTTGGTTACCTATTCCGGCTATAAAAATGCAACTAGACTCTGGCGTCTTGAAACCACTACCACTATCGCAACATAGTCAGCGTAAAGCACAGCTTCATCTTATTTTTAAAGATGGTGACAGGCTTAGGCCCGCCGCGCGCGCTTTTATTGGTGAGTTAAGATATCAGTGTATGCAGCTAGAAGATTCTATTGAATAGAATGATTGATGTTAAATTATCAAATTTTATTCGCTTCAAACAGGCAATAGACTAAGGTCATCAACATGCGTTTGGAGCGAAACATGCGATATATTCGAAAAGCACAAGATAGAGGTAAAGCAGATTTTGGCTGGTTGCAAAGCCAACATAGTTTCTCATTTGGTCGATATTATGATCCCGCCCACATGGGATTTGGTAATCTTAGGGTGATCAATGATGACACAGTACTTGGTGGTCATGGCTTTGATACTCATGGGCACCGAGATATGGAAATTATTTCCTATGTCATTGACGGTGAATTAGCACATCAAGATAGTATGGGTAATCAGTTTACTGTGGCGGCAGGTGAAGTTCAGAGAATGAGCGCAGGCAGTGGCATTCTTCATTCAGAATATAATGCTTCAAAGACAGCGCCTGCACATTTTTTACAAATTTGGATAGAGCCAAAGCTTAAAGGCATAACGCCGAGTTATGAACAAATTCAAATTAAACAAAGTAGTGCACTTACGCCCATCGTTACGCCTACAGGCGCACAGGGTACTCTGAGTATCAATGCAGAAGCTGAAATACACCGCTTGCAGCTACATCAAGGTCAACAGATTGAGCTGAATGCGCACGCGCAAAAAGCCTATTTGCACATTGTTAGCGGCGAAGCGACGCTTGATGGTGAGGCATTTCAGCAAGGAGATGGTATCGGTCTGATTGCTGGTGACAACATGCAGGTTACGGCAGTAACAGATGTTGAAGCGCTGTGGTTTTTATTACTTAATTAAGCAAATTGGTATTAAATTCAGCGCCTAGAATTAAAGGAATTGACGAATGACAGAACCAATACAACTTGCAGTAATTGCCCTTGTCGTTCTGCTAAGTGGTATTTCAAAGTCTGGCTTTGCAGGCGCGTTAGGGGCGTTTTCTGTTCCAATTTTGATGATGGTGTTGAACCCAAGGGACGCCATTGCGTTGATGCTTCCGCTACTTATCGTCGCGGACGTTTTTAGCCTGAAGAGCTATTGGCGCTTATGGAATGTGCCAGAATTAAAGCGGTTATTGCCAGGTACACTAGTCGGGATAGCCTTAGCAACGCTTTTTCTTCAAGGCGTCAGTGAGTTTTGGCTGACGGTTGTGATTGCAGCGATGAGCATAATATTTGCGCTTAAAAGCTTACTGATAAAAAATACACCTGAAAGTGTTGGGCACTTAAGGTTACTGGCCGCGAGCACCTCTACCGCAGCTGGTATCTCTACGACCTTAATTCATGCAGGCGGCCCACCACTCATGGTGTATTTTAATGCTCGAAAATTAGAGCCAACGGCTTATATCGCGACAGTTGCGGTACTATTTGCACTGATGAATGTGATTAAGTTGGCGACCTTCTCTGCAACTGGGTTGTTAGAGTGGCAACATGTGCTGCTTGCTATCTGTTTTACTCCTTTAGCGTTGCTTGGTAATAGACTCGGTGTGCACCTTGCAAAACGCTTACCTAAAAAGCAATTTTTGCTGGTGATGAACGGACTACTGCTCATACTTGGAGTGGTATTAATTGGTAAATTGCTGTGATGGTGTCGGTTACCAAAATCTAGCAAAGTAAATGCCCACAAGATGTTGTGGGCATAGAAAGCTATAACTGCTCTTCCATCTCTTTTTGATACTCATCTGCAAGTTGCGACTTTTCACTTTTATCAAGTACCTTACCCGCTCGCTGGAAAAACGCTTGCTCTTCGTCGGCCAAGTGATGCTCAACTTTGTCTTTGAGTTTTTTCAATTTAGTTAGCCAACTAGGGTCGGAAAACTCCGTATTATCCAGTGCCTCAATTAGCTCATCAATTTCATGATGCTCCGCGATACCGTGGCGAGAGTCTTCGATCGTCATGTCGCTTTCCATTAACGGGGCGTAAAAGTACCTTTCTTCTGCGATGGCATGCGCCTCTAACGCATCTTTCAATTCTTTATAGTACTTCTCGCGAAACTTTGAATCACCAGACGTGTCTGCCAACATATTCAATAGGGCGCGTTGATGATCGTGATCTTGCTTTATTGCATTAAAAATTTCCATGTAAGTTACCTCTTTCTAGCTTAAAACGTCTGCTTTGGTGTTGTTTTTAAAAAACGACATGAGTTTGCTTCGATGCGCCTCATTATTCGTTTTAATGATAAGCAGCCACTTGCCCTCTGCGATTTTATTCATCACCGCCTGATTAAACGCATCTTTGTCCGGACGCAAAGAAATAAGGCCTGAAGCAAATAGCCCTAAAAATAAGCCGGGGCTTAATAAAGCGATAAACGTTAAATAAGGATTAGCTTGAGTGAAAGCCGGTCCATAACTTACCAATAGCCCTGCGATGAGAAAGCCTAATATCACCCCCATGCTGCCAAGGTATAAATGCCAATTAAGCATGTTTCTGGCAAGACGACTTTCGCTTTTAGGTTCAAGTCTTTTGTCGGCATCTTTGTCATACGGATTAACCAGTTGTAGATGCTCATGTTGAACAAGGTGGCTATTTAACAATTCATTTTGCAATTCTTCTGCGGCTGCTTTCCCTGTTAGAACGGCCCCAACTCTATGATCTGCGTAGGATAATATTTCAAAAGTATCCATTACTCCTCCTAATTTCGTTGCAGCTTGTAATTATTCAAACTGCAAGTGTTATACCGAGAGTGTAAGATTTATAATATATTGAATTTTATTAATAATTTTAGATTTTATATGTTGTTGGGTTGAACAAATGAAGCACAAACAAGAAAGAATTACCGAGTAGTTACTACATGTTTTGATACAACATAATGATTGTAAAGTTAGTTTAGGGAAGAAATTGGCATATTTACTCATATCGTATCAAAAAATTTACAAAGATGTGTTTTGTTACTTAATTCAAGGTATTAAGCCTGGGTCTATTTTTTAAACAAATGCATGAAAGCATTGCATAAATATTTAAAGTAAATTAAATATTATTAAAATGTTAACTTTGGGGTTTATTTATTTGATTTGCTGCCTAGTCTAATAAGGCGTGGCAAGTGCTAATAGGCTTGCCATGTCTTCTGCAGTTGAAGGAGAAAACAGTCACATTTCATCCAATGCTTCTTGTGAGGCAATGATGAAAAGGACAATAAAACAACAATACTAGGAGTGTAATTCGTGAAATTATCTACAGTAACTATGGCTACGGCGTGTGCGATTGCGTTTACTTCGCTCAGTGCTCAAGCTGCAACAAAACAATACCTAAACCAGCAAGCCGACATTAATACTATGCTTAAATCAGCTTCTCAAACTGTGTTGAGTACACAGCCAGAAGTGCTGATTGGCTTAGAAAATGCGAGTCAACTAAAGGAGCTTAAAAGCTTCAATAGTAAAAAAGGTGAAGTAACTAAGCGTTTTCAACAAATGTACCAAGGATTACCAGTGATTGGGGATTCGGTCATTTTAACGTTTGACGATGCCGGTGCGCTTAAAAAAGCTCACGGTGCGGCGGTTTATAACATCGCGGCTGACATCGGTTCGGTAAAACCCAAGCTAAATGCCAAAATGGCATTGAGTCAGTTTGAAAAGCAGTCGCTTAGTGCAGACAAAAAGCTTAAAAAACATAACGAGAAATCTCGCCTTGCGATCTGGCTTGATGGCAATTCAACGGCACGTTTAGTGTATGAAGTCACTTTTGTTACTTATGGTGATGAGCCTAAGCGTCCATATTTGATCATTGATGCAAACACAGGGGAAGTGTTAGAAAACTTCAACAACTTGCAGCATGCAAATGCGACAGGTCCTGGTGGTAACCAAAAGACCGGTCGTTACCAGTATGGTACTGATTATGGTCATCTAGACGTAGCGCAGTCGGGCAATACTTGTACCATGACGAATGCGAACGTTAAGACAATTAACTTAAATCACGGTAGTAGCGGTTCGACTGCACATAGCTTTACGTGCCCAGAGAATACCGTTAAAGAAATTAACGGTGCATACTCACCGCTGAACGACGCACATTATTTTGGTAATGTTGTGTTTAACATGTATAACGATTGGCTTGGTGCAGCACCTTTGTCTTTCCAATTGCAAATGCGTGTTCACTACAGCAGCAATTATGAAAATGCGTTTTGGGATGGCAGTGCGATGACATTTGGTGATGGTGCAAATACATTCTATCCGTTGGTAAGTCTTGATGTATCTGCTCACGAAGTAAGTCATGGTTTTACAGAACAAAACTCAGGTTTGGTATACCGTTATAAGTCAGGTGGCTTGAACGAAGCGTTTTCTGATATGGCAGGTGAAGCTGCTGAATTCTTTATGAAAGGCAGCAATGACTGGTTAGTTGGCCAAGACATCTTCAAAGGCAGTGGCGCATTACGTTATATGAATGATCCAACGCAAGACGGTCGCTCAATCGATCATCAGTCTAACTATACGTCTAGCATGGACGTTCACCACACTTCAGGGGTGTTCAACAAAGCCTTCTACAATCTGGCAACTACGGCAGGTTGGGATACGAAAAAAGCCTTTATTGTAATGGCAAAAGCTAACCAAATGTATTGGACCGCGAATACTGACTGGGACTTAGCTGGTAATGGCGTGATGGATGCGGCATGTGACCTAGGTTATGAACCAGGTGATGTACAAGCTGCGTTAGCAGCCGTTGGCGTTAACTCTAACTTAAGCACAGGTAGTAGCTGTGACACTAACCCACCACCTCCTCCTGGTGGCGATGAAGAGTTAACGAACGGTCAGCCTCGTACTGGGATCAGTGGCGCGGCAAAAGAGCAAATGTTTTTTACCCTTGATGTGCCAGCTGATGCGACTAGCCTAAACTTCACCACTTCTGGTGGTAGTGGTGATGCGGACCTTTATGTCAAGTATGGCTCACGTCCGACGTTAAACACTTATGACTGTAATAGCACAACGTCTACAAGCAACGAAAGCTGCGATATTAGTAACATTCAAGCTGGTAAGTACTACGTGATGGTCGAAGCGTGGAATCAGATTTCGGGCGTAACTTTGACCGGTACATACAGCTCAACGGGTGGAACTCAACCAATTGACCGCACTGAGTCAAATGTTAGTGTTGCATCTGGCAGCTGGACACGTTTCACGCAAGATCTAAATGCTAGCTACAGCAGCCTTGAAGTGAGCATTTCAGGTGGTTCAGGTGATGCGGATCTATACGTAAACTTTGGTTCTCAATCAACAACGTCGAGCTATCAGTGTCGCCCTTATAAAAACGGTAACAATGAGACTTGTACGATTGCAAACCCGCAGCAAGGTACTTGGTATATTGATTTACGTGGCTATAGCGCAGCAAGCGGTGTAACACTGAATATTAAGGCGAACTAAGTAACAGTTTATAGGGAGCGCAAGCTCCCTTTCTTTATTCGGGCCTAAATAAGGTCATAAATTTACCTCATTTGAATAATCCTTTTATTTTGCTCAGCGCTTAAATCATGTTGTTATTCAAATGAGTTGAGGATACAACAATGAAATTAACTACACCTATGCTACTGAGCATTGCCTGTTTGAGTGGCTTTTCTGAAGCGTCTGAAGAGGTTTGGGTGACGATGGATGCGAAGTCTAGTCAGCATTTCCAAGTCCATAATTCTATTCGCGGTACTCACTTCGAACAGCTTTCTTTACCAAACAGCGAAGTCAAAGCGTTAAAAGTACCTGCAAACTTACATTCACACCTTAGTGCATTTATGCACGACGAATATCACCGCTGTGGTGGTTTTGTCGCCCATGACTCCTTAGAGCAGGCGCAAAGCTATCTTGCACAGTTAGAAAGCATAAACCCAAGTGCGACGCTGGTTAACTACAGCATTGATAACCCCACACGGGTTAACAGCTTAATCTCAAAAGTCAGTACAGTGAACTTGGACAGCAGCGTCAACTCGCTAACCAGTTTTTATAACCGCTATTATACCTCGCAAACAGGCATTGATGCAGCTGCATGGGTCAAGCAAACATGGAGTGATATTGCAGCAAGTCGCTCAGATATTAGTGTTGAATATTTTAACCATTCTTGGGCTCAGCCTTCAGTGATTGTCACCATTCCTGGTAGTGAACTGAGCGATGAAATCGTTATTATCGGCGGACACCTTGATTCAATTAACCAATCTAACTCGAGTGGGCTTGCGCCGGGGGCGGATGATAATGCCTCTGGGATAGCTGTGCTTACCGAAGCGCTAAGCGCTATTGTTGAAGATGGTTATCAGCCTCAGCGGACAATCCAAATCATGGGCTTTGCGGCAGAAGAAGTTGGGCTTCGAGGTTCTAAAGCTATCGCGCAGTCGTACAGCTCTCAGGGAAAAAACGTAGTCGGTATGACACAATTTGATATGACTGGCCGCAATGGTAGTAGTGCGGATATTGTGATGATGACAGACTATACAAACAGCGCACAGAATCAGTTCTTAGGCCAATTAATTGAAACTTATTTGCCAAACCTAAGCTATGCCTACGACCAATGCGGTTATGGTTGCTCCGATCATGCATCTTGGTATCAACAAGGGTTCCCAGCTTCTATGCCATTTGAATCAAGAATGTCAGAGATCAACAGAAAAATTCATACCACCAACGATACTGAATTTGATTCAACACATGCACAAAAATTTGCAAAACTCGCGCTGGCATTTGTTGCTGAGCTTGGTAAAAATGCGGGTGATACACCTCCACCACCGCCAAACAATGAGCTTGAAAATGGCGTGGCTAAAACGGGCATTTCTGGCGCTTCTAAAAGCCAACAGTTTTTCACCATGGAAGTACCACAAGGTGCGACTAACTTAAGTTTTACCACCTCAGGTGGCACTGGTGACGCCGATCTCTACGTTCGCTATGGCTCCAAACCTACTTTGGATACTCATGACTGCAAGAGCACTAACTCGTCTAGTAACGAGCAATGCAATATTTCCGCTGTGCAAACTGGTACGTATTACGTGATGGTAGAGGCATGGAACGCGATTTCGGGGGTCAGTTTGGTAGGACAATACGATACCTCAAGTGGCAATACGCCTATTGACGAAACTATCAATAATATTTCTGTCGCCAGTGGACAGTGGCAGTATTTTAGTCAAGCACTAGCTGCGGGATATCAAACCCTGACAATTACGACGTCGGGAGGCACGGGAGATGCGGATCTTTATGTTAATTTTGGCACGCAACCAAATACCAGTACCTACCAATGTCGGCCGTATAAAAATGGCAATAATGAGGTATGTACAATCTCCAATCCTCAGGCAGGCACTTGGCATATCGGCCTGCAAGGTTACCAAGCAGCGAGCAATGTAACATTAAATATTAGCGCGAATTAATACGCGTTTAAAGTCAAGACCAGAGATAAAACCTTGTTTATCTCTGGTCTTAGCGCTTAGTGATACATTGATTTAAAGAGATTTGATTTAATTGATATTCTGCTTCTGATAGACTCAATGAGTTCAATTAGGAGTTGCGTGTGTCACATAAGTTCTCAGTTAAGATATTAATTTATCTTTTATTATTATTTTGTGGGCTGTGGGCAAGCTATTTGTTCAATGTGGCACAGGATGAGGAAAGCGTCCTTGTTCAGACTAAAACCAATCTAGAAAAGCTCAATAGTTATATCCAGACTGAATTTACTCGTTATCAAGCTATCCAAATGCAATTGAGCTTAAGCAATTTGGTGCAATCAGGCTTACAGCAAGCAACCGCTATAAACTCCAATGAACTGGACAGATATCTACAGGACATTCAAATATCCAGTGGTGCGTCAGACGTTTACCTGCTAGACCTCAGTGGAACTGTGATTGCGAGTAGCAACTGGTATTTGCCGCATAGCTATAAAGGCAGCAATTTTGCCTTTCGCCCCTATTTTTACGAAACAATCGAGGGCAATGAGCATGTCTCTTTTGCGCTCGGTTTACGTTCCAAAACCCGTGGCTTCTATTTTGCTAAGTCTGTCTACAAAGACGGCTCGCTTGTGGGCGTGGTGGTGATGAAGGTTAACGCCAGTAAATTTGAATCAGACAAAGCCCAGCTTGATACGGGAACTGATAGCCATTTCTTAATTGTGGACGATAATCATATTGTGCTGGCATCTGATGTTGAGCAGTGGCGGTTAGCCTCGTTAGGGCAATTATCCCCCACAAAGCGTAAAGAAATTGAATCCTCAAGGCAGTTTGAAAACGAATCTTTGTTTCCGATTGATTGGCGCGTGCTTTCACCAACCAGAGTGAAAACTTCATCACATGGCAGCGATGCGCTGATGCAAAAGAGGCCGCTTAACAAGCAATACACACTTTATTTGCTACATGAAGTTGCACCTATCAAAGCGGCACAGTGGCCGCGGCTTGGGGTAACCGCACTGGTATTGATTTTACTCTTTGTTGTTGTTGAGTACACATTGAGTAAACTGACAGGATACAGACAACTGCTTTTCAGCCAGCGGAGTCTCGAGGCTGAGGTTGCCAGCCGTAAGCAAGCGCTCGAGCAGGCGCAAGATGCACTTATTCGCGCTGCCAAGTTGGCAACCATAGGGCAGCTCAGCGCCAGCATTAATCATGAAATCAATCAACCGCTTAGTGCCATGAGTGCGTATGTTGCCAGCGCCAAACGGTTGGCTCAAAAGGGAGACGTGAGCAAAGTAGTCGAAAACATGGTCCTGATCCAATCTTTGATCACTCGAGTGCATAAAATTGTGGCGCAGCTAAAATCATTTAGTCAGCATCATGATAATAAGATGCTGGTGGCCAACCTTAAGCACTCAGTAGATAACGCGTTGGTTATAGTTGGGCCTGAACTCAAACGCTACGGTGTAGCAATTCAAAGTGAGGGGCTTGCGTGCAACATCTGGGTTGACCCATTTAAGTTTGAACAAGTCCTAGTGAATATTATTAGCAATGCGTGCCAAGCCATTGTTGAGCAAGATAATAAATGTATTTATATTCGCGCCGTGGAGCATGAAGGCAAGATCCAGCTGTCTATTATTGACTCGGGCGAAGGGATAAAGCAGCACGCTTTATCCAACATATTTGAACCGTTTTACACCACTAAGTCAGGTAATGGCTTGGGCTTAGGGTTATCCATTTCAAAACAGATCATTGAATCGTTTCATGGCAAACTCAGTGCCCATAATCATCCGCAAGGTGGTGCCGAGTTTTTAATTAGTTTACACACAAAGAATCCGCAATATGACTGAAGAGAAAACATTATTAATCATTGATGATGAACAAAGTATACGAGATGCACTAAAACAACTATTTGAAATAGAAGGGTACTCAGTGCAGTGTTTTTCCAGTGCAATGCCTGCATTAAAAAAGCTTTCTCGTCAGTTTAGCGGTGTTGTGCTTTGTGATATCAATATGCCCGAGGTCAATGGCATTCAATTTTTAGAGCAGGTAATGCAGTTTGATTCTGAGTTACCTGTGGTATTTCTAACCGGCTTTGCGGATGTTGAAGTGGCGGTAAAAGCCATCCAAAAAGGAGCTTACGACTTTTTTGAAAAGCCAGTGTCAGAGCCGCTACTTGACTGTATAGAAAGGGCGCTTGATAAACGCCGGTTGGTGATGGAAAACCGAGAGCTAAAAGCGCAAGTTAAGAAAAAGTCTGCGCCGGGCGTGCGGATCTTAGGTGAGACAAAACAGATGCAGCAAATGCTGCATTTGCTTGATGCTGTGATTGATACCCCAGCTGACGTATTGATTGAAGGTGAAACCGGTACAGGAAAGGAATTGGTGGCACGATACTTACACGACCATAGCGAGCGCTCAAACCATAACTTCGTCGCTATCAATTGCGGTGCAATTCCTGAAGAGCTGATTGAAAGTGAATTATTTGGTGCCAAAAGTGGTGCATTTACGGGTGCTAAAGAGTCTCGCGAGGGAAAATTTTCTTTTGCCCAAGGTGGTACGGTTTTTTTGGATGAAATCGAAGCCATGTCTGCGGCTTTACAAGTGAAGCTGCTGCGCGTTTTAGAAGAAAGAAGTGTGACGCCTGTGGGCAGCAACACAGCGATAGCACTGGACATTAGGGTGGTTGCAGCGACCAAAGTGGATTTACAAACCTTAGTCGCGCAAGGTAAATTCCGCTCGGATTTATTTTATCGACTTAATCTCGTTAAAGTGATGATCCCATCACTTCGTTCCAGAAAAGCTGATATTCCGCTGCTATATAAACACTTTAGCTCCATTGCTGCTACTCGCTTTCATAAACCTATGCAGCCAATTAGCCCTGAATTAGAGGCGCAGCTACTGGCACAAGACTGGCCAGGGAACGTGCGAGAGCTGAGAAACCACGCCGAGCGCCATATTTTACTCGGTGGTGCGATGACTGCGAGTAACAACATGCAAAGCAATTTGTCTGATGAAACGTTGAGTTTGGCTGAGAAGGTAAGCTACTACGAGCAATCGTTAATTGAAGAAGCGCTGGCACAAAGCCAAGGTAGCATAAAAGATGCGATGAATTTATTAAAAGTGCCGAGAAAAACCTTGTACGACAAGATGAGCAAGTATGGTTTAAATCGCACTATGTTCACCAATGATGATGGGTGAATTTAGTGACACATTATAGATTTAAGTGTGTGGAAATCCGCACATTTTAGCTGGTGTTAATCTTAGATTTATATTTATCCATATGATTTATATTAAAAAATAAACTCTGGTCTCAGAATTGCGTTGTCTTAAGCGACAATAATCAAAAAATGAGACAAGTTATGACAGCAAGTAAATCTTTAGTGGCGTTGGCAGTTGCCAGTGCAATGTTATCAGCCTCTGCGTTAGCCGCAGACTACAGCATTTATGGTAAAGCAGAAGTTCAAATTGCTAACACAGACAAAGGTGTGATGCGTTATACCAAAGAGGGCACACAAATTGACGCACCATTTTCAAGAATTGGTGTAAAAGGCACTCACGGCTTATCAAGCGATCTAAAACTCGTCTACAAATATGAAGTACAAGTTAAAGGTTTTGAACACGACGATACCACCGAGCCATTTTCAGCAAGAAACACCTATGTTGGCCTTGAAGGTAAATTTGGTACGGTTTTAGTGGGCAGAAACGACACGCGTTTTAAGTTTAGTGAAGGGAAAATCGATCAATTTAACGAAACCCAAAGTGATATTGCCCAAGTGCTAGCAGGCCAAGACAGAGTTGGTGATTCAATTACCTATTCTTCACCTAAATGGAACGACTTTTCTTTTTCTCTGACCTACACACCGAAAGACGACGCGAGCAACGACGAAACTGGGTTTGCAGCTACCGCAATTTATGGTGACCGAGCATTAAAAAATAAAGATTACTATGTTGCTCTGAGTCATACCGACAGTATTGGTAATTTGGTTGCTACGCGTATCGCGTTGGCTTACAAGTGGCAAAAGCTACAACTTGGTGCCATCATCCAAGACAGTGAAAATCTAGCGAAAGACAAATCAGGTAATGGCTATGTGCTAAGCGCAAGTTACCAACTCGACGATAATTGGCGTCCGAAGCTACAGTTTGCCAAAGACTCAAGCGGATTACGCCACAGTGAAGATGCGACTCAGTGGACGCTAGGTACAGACTATATTTTTGATAAACAAACTAACTTGTATGTAATGGCAACGCAGCTCGACCTTGAAACACAAGACGATACTAGCATCGCTGTTGGTTTAAAATATAAGTTTTAAAGGTTCAAGATAATGACAGAAGAGAATAAAAAAACGATAAAAACGCAGCTGTTTCTGTGGCTTGGTCCCTTGGTAATGTTACTGATCTGTTTGGTTGAACCACCATCTGGCATGTCGGTTGAGGCATGGAGAACCGCAGGCCTAGCGTTTTGGCTAGCCTCTTGGTGGATAACCGAAGCTGTGCCTATTCCAGCGGCTTCGTTATTACCTTTGGTTATTTCGCCTTTAGTCGGGATTGCATCTATTAAAGCAGTCGCTGCACCGTTTGCGCATCCTTTGATTTATCTATTTCTGGGTGGATTTTTGCTCTCAATCGCCATGGAAAGGTGGGGGCTGCATAAACGCATCGCGCTGAATACCATGTTGTTCGCAGGCACTAAACCGAGTATACAGATCTTAGCGATGATGGGCGTGACAGCATTTTTATCTATGTGGATGTCAAACACGGCAACGGCAGTAATGATGTTACCGATTGCACTTTCGGTTATTCACTTGGTAAAAGAGCAGGGTGGAGATAGCCAAAGCTTTGCTAAAGCGCTATTACTTTCTATCGCTTATGGAGCCAGCATTGGAGGTATTGCAACTTTAATTGGCACGCCACCAAATGCGTTGATGGCTGCTTACTTATCCGACAGTTATCAAATTGAGATTGGTTTTGCCACTTGGATGATGATTGGTGTGCCTTTGTCTTTGGTGATGCTGGCATTTGCTTGGTTCTGGTTGACCAAAGTGACGTACAAGGTCGATAAAGAAGAAATTAATGTTGATACTAAGTCGTTATTTACTTCCCAATTAAAAGCACTCGGTGAAATGTCTCGTGCGGAGAAAGGGGTTTTTGCGGTATTTATTTTAGCGGCAGTATGCTGGATCTTTAGACCGCTAATTGGCGATGTTACGGGTCTTAAATTGTCAGATACTGGCATTGCAATTGCCGCTGCATTGTTACTATTTGTTCTTCCAGCCAAGTCGGGAAGTGACGAACGTATTTTAGATTGGGAAAGCGCAGCTAAGGTGCCTTGGGGGATCTTACTTCTATTTGGCGGCGGTTTATCGCTCGCGGCACAGATCAAATCTTCAGGACTTGCCGATTACATCGCTAACTTACTTGCGGGGGCGGATGCCATGGGTTTAGTGCTTGGAGTACTAGTTGTTGCTGCGCTTATTACGTTCTTAACGGAAATTACCAGCAATACCGCAACGGCTGCAGGCTTTTTACCTTTACTTGGTCCTGTCGCTGAATCAATCACGGGTTCTCCTTTAGCTTGGGTTATTCCTGCTGCAATCGCGGCCAGTTGCGCCTTTATGATGCCTGTTGCAACACCACCAAATGCCATCGTATTTGGCTCGGGTGAGATCAAAATTAAAGACATGATCCGAGCTGGGTTTGTTTTGAACATAGTCGCGATAGGGTTAATTACAATTGTTACCTTGACTTTGGCAAGGAGCATACTAGGGTTTTAAAGTTGCCATTCTCCACAGGCTGTGTCCATCGAAAGGCAACTCGGTCATACGCAGCCTGCCTCAATAGTAATACCAATTGTGTTAACTCTCCAACCTATTTGAAGGGCAAAATACCATATTAGCGTCGTTAAAAATTTCTCATTTAGAACAACTAAATAGCAAAAATTTTGCCTAGCTACTAAAGCTATTTTTCCGCTTCAAAATAGTTCATTTACTTAATACAATTGGTATAAAACCTAGTTTTTTGAAGATAGACCCGTTGTTTTTTCCTTGCTATATTCAAATTAGACATTAGCAGGACCTGATAATGATTGAAGATAATACCAGCACCCTCATAGCTACGTTTACTCAGTTAAAAAGTCGCTTTAACCAAGAACCTTACCCCGCGCTTGAAAAGCGATTACGTCTATTAACTGAAATAAAATCACGTATGTTGCAGCGGCAAGATCAATTAGTCGAGGCGGCGGATCAGGATTTTGGTACTCGGAGTCGATTCGATACCGTGATTGCAGACATCATGCCTTGCATCAATTCAATTGATTATATCGCGAAGCACCTGCGCAAATGGAGCAAAGTGCAGCATCGTTCACCCGGTGCGCAGTGGCTACCGTCTAAGGCAAAAATTGAGATTGTGCCAAAAGGAGTCGTGGGCGTGATAGCCCCGTGGAATTATCCAATTCAGCTGGCGATTGTTCCCGTGATTACCGCTCTCGCCGCTGGAAACAAAGTTATGCTCAAGCTGAGCGAGTTCACTCCCAAGGTGAATGCGGTGATAAGAGCCATTTTTAAAGGATTGGACAACGAAGTGTGCGTCGTTGAAGGTGGGCCTGATATTGCCTCAACGTTTACTGAACAGCCATTTGATCACTTGCTATTTACAGGTTCAACAGCAGTTGGCAAAAAGGTGATGGCGGCTGCGGCTAAAAATCTCACGCCGGTCACCTTAGAGTTAGGGGGGAAATCACCTGTTATAGTGCTTGATGACGCTGATATCAGCGCCGCTGCGATGAGCGTGTTAATGGGTAAGCTCTCTAATTCAGGTCAAATCTGTGTTGCACCAGATTATGTGTTAGTGCACGAAGAAAAATACGACGCATTTATTGCTGAGCTGAAACAGCACTACGAAAAAACATATAAAACAAAAGTAGGTGTAAAAAACCAAACTTCAATTATTAACGACAGACAGTTTCAGCGCTTAAACGACATTATTATTGATGCCAAAAGTAAAGGTGCGAGTGTATGGCAAGCTGAGCCAGCACGCGACAATCGTCAGCTACCTCTGCATATCATCACTCAGGTCAACAAAAGCATGAGGGTGATGCAAGAGGAGTTATTTGGAACGATTTTGCCCATCCTAAAAATAGCCAACGTAAATGATGCGATTAGCTATATTGGGGAGGACACCACACCACTTGCGAGTTATTTATTTACACAGTCTCAGGTTGCCATGAATAAAGTGTCAAAGGAGCTCGCAACGGGGACTCTAGCGATCAACGAAACCATAGTGCACGTGGTTGTTGAGTCTTTACCCTTTGGTGGCCTAGGTCACTCTGGTATGGGTCAATATCATGGCGAAGAGGGCTTTTATACCTTTAGCCATAAAAAGCCCATTCTCCAATCCAATAATACTAAATGGCGTAATAAAATGCTGCTTAGCCATTCGAAGCTGCTTACAAAGCCTTTAGAGTGGCTCTTTTTGAGGAAAAAGTAGTGTTAATGTGTTGAGCAAAGCGCCATTACATATTGAGATCCAATATACTTAAAGATAAGACTTAGCTTGAAATATCAGTGGTTATTTTTATGGGACTTCACTATATCAGCAGATAAAAAAGCTGATGCTAGAGAGAGTGCTGGCTCAGCCCAATATTCAGGCTAACACGATACAGGATTACAGTTTCAGTCAGGAAGGAGTTCACATGAATACTAAGGTTAAGTTCACAGCTGGTCGTAATATCGCCATGAAGCTGCCGTCTCATCAGTACGAGGCAACCCTTCAGTTTTATCGAGATGTCATCGGCCTCAAAGAAATAACAGAGCATGCTCCATCAGTTGGCTTTGAGTTTGGCTTCAATAATCTCTGGCTCGACCGCGTACCTGGTATCAGCCAAGCCGAAACATGGCTCGAGATTGTTACCAATGATATTGCGGCAGCGTCAGAGCACCTCAAAGCTGCTGGCGTCGTACGCTGCGATGAAATCGAGCCGTTACCTGAAGGATTTCAGGCATTCTGGGTGTCAAGCCCTGCATCGATTATCCACCTTGTTTGCAAAGACTCAGAGTCATGGGAGTAGTAACACCGAACACGTGTGAATTTTCACTGTTCAAACCAGCAAATCAATTTTAATTTGAGAGCAGAAATCCTCATCTAACGTTGGAAGATTGATTGAAGTCGGCAGCAATGCAGAATCATAGTTAAAAAGTGATTGAAATTAAAGCGGTTAATGACGAGCAGACACAAAACTCGGGCAATTAATGTTCATTGTTTTCGCTATTTAACTCCTCACTGTCTTGCTGGGCTGCGATTTTTTCACGCTCTGCTTTTGAGATGTAGCGCGGTTTGTTGCTTTTGTGGAGTTTAGCATTAGCACGCTTGTCTTTTTTCTTTAAGGTTTCGTAAATTTTCTTTTTGCGGTTCATTTTCACAGCTCATTATGGATGAAGTGCTAGTTTACCTTAGTGTTAGCGAGTTCAACAATGTAAAAAGATTGCCGCAGTTAATACCAATTAGTCTTAATACTTGCTTAATTTGAAGGAGCAAATCTGACGCTAACGGCGTTAAAAATTTCTCATTTAGAACAACTAAATAGCAAAATTTTCGTCTGGTTATCGACAAAATTTTCTCGCTTCAAAATAGATCACTTAATTAAGCGAATTGGTATAACAATGAGCATGACTGTTACCTAGGTGTGACGATACTGACCCAATCTTAATAAGAAAAAATAATAAAGGCCTCGCAGGAGGCCTCTATTGTTTAACACTTTTCTTAATCTAAGCTTAGATTATTTAGTACGTGTTTCTGCGACGTATTTACCGGCTTGAATTCGCTCGTAAATACTATTAGCGAGTTCTTTTGCTTGTTCGATTTGTGAAGGAGAAAGCTGTTTCTCGTCGAGCACTCGGCTCTTTGTGGCTTCAGCATAACCATTAAACTCCGCTAATGTATTCCATACGTACGAGCGTTCAATACTTTTCTCGACTCCTAAGCCCTGAAAATACATGAGTGCTAAATTAAACATGGCTAAGGTGTAGTTGTTTGCGGCGGCTTTTTCATACCAGTTAAGTGCGTGGCGGTAACTTTGCGGTACACCGTCACCGTTTGCATACATCAGCGCTACGTTAAATTGCGCAGCTGGCATGTTTTTGTTTGCCGCTCTGGTCATTAGCTCAACGTATTTAAAGCGATCTTTTTTAACGCCGCGACCTTCGTCATACATGACTGCTAGCGCAAACATTGCGTCGGCTTCACCAAGTTTAACGGCTTGTTGAAATAACTCTGCCGCTTTACGTGGATTTTTGACGACACCGTAGCCGCCTTCGTACATTACACCGAGTTGATAAATGCCCGGGGCAAAGTTCATTTCAGCTAAATAATTGAATTCTTGTAGTGCTTCTTCGAACCTGCCAGCATTGAGTGCATCTATGCCTTCTTCCAATCCAGCTGTTGCCAAAGGTGCTTGGCTTAATAGTGCAATGGCGATACATGCTTTCGAAATCCTGCCTAACATCATAGACCTCCTTAAGGTAGCTATGCTAACTATGTTGTTATTTATTCTAATGCCAGAAACACAGATTTACAAAATACAAATCTAAAATGGCAGATACTGCGTTAATATAAGGTAATAAAAACAAAAATTGAGGCTATGGGATGAAGAAATTAATAGCACTGGCGCTATGTTTACTGTGTTTGGCTGGATGTAGTCAAAGATTGGCCTATAACAACTTAGGATGGTTAGCGAGTTATTATATTTCCGATTATGTTGAGCTGACGGATGAGCAAGAGGAAAAGCTGGAGGCTGATGTAGAATCTTTGGTTGCGTGGCATCGACAGTCAGAGCTACCAAAATACAAATCTCATATCCAATCACTGTTGAAGCACTGGCAAACCATGACAGAGAGTGACATGGTGCATATGGTGTATACCACACGAAACTATTGGTATTCCGTCGTTGAAGCCGTATATCCCAAGTTAGAAACACACCTAAATTCGCTTAACCGTGAACAGCGAGAAATGCTGATAGCCAACATAGAAAAAGAAATATTGGATGATGACTGGGAGGAAGGAGACCAATTTAACCGCTATGAGCGTTGGCTTGGTGATTTGAGTGATAAACAAAAGGAGCTTATTAACGAATATTATGAGCAAGGCGAGTTTGCGCGTCAGGTTTGGCGTGCACATGAACAAAGGCGATTTAGCCAGTTTAAACAAGCTATGTTACTGAGCGGCACTGAGCAAGTTTCACGTGAGCTGTTGCAGCAAGCGATAGTGACTACGCCCACAGCGCTGCCTGAGCGCATCCTAGATATTCAAGCAAGGCGAATAAAAGAGTATGCAAGTCTCGCAGTTAAACTCAAAGACACCATGAGCGACAAACAAAAGAAGCACTTTAAAGAAGAGCTCGAAGAATTACTTGAGCTCTTGGAATCCTTGTAAAGGGGCTCAGCCAAGTAGCTTAATTCTGGTTGGTTTGTTTGGTTTAGCATACTCCAAACGATTAATACGTTTGGTGCTGTGGTAACCATCTAAACTGGAAATTGCAATACTATCGAGTGCCTCGATATCAATATAGCCGTCTTCGAGCAAAGCACTTTCTTCAACGTGAAGCGTCTCAATTTCGCCTATTACCAGCTCGGTATCGTTGAGCTTGATGGTTTGGTGATCTTTGAGTGTAAGTCCGTATTTTAGTCTGCTTTCCTTGACGAAAGGAGCTGGAAAAGCATGTAAATACTCGGCGGTTAACCCTGTTTCCTCAAATTCTGATTGGTGCTTTTCATATCTGGCTGAGGTTTGATGGGCTGCCATATAAATTTGAACATTGACTTGATTAATGGTGTATTTTTCAGTCGCTAAGATGTTTTCCAGTGTGTGTCTAGGTACGCTATGAGGCCTAAAAATCACACCTACGAGTGCCGGGTTGGCACCGAGGTGGAAAACGGAGCTGACGATAGACAAGTTTTCTTGACCTGTTTCATCAACTGTTCCAATTAAGTTAGCGCTTTTGAAACCCGACAGTGAATTTATCATCAATGCGCGATAACGCTCGTCTAAGGTTTTAATATCGTCACTTGAGAAGTATTTCATGATGTGTTCACCATTCTATTAATTTATTTTGCCAGTCAACATAGCTCACCGTGCCATCTGGGTGGCTATTTGCGATGATGCCGCTAAGTTGATGTGCCACAAATTCCGGCGTAAAAAGTTTTTCATCCGGGACATTGGCTTGAAAGGGTTTTGAAAGTGGCGTGTCAGTCGTGCCTGGATGGAACAAAATGAGCTTAATATTTTTTGCCCGACGCGCAAGCTCGACAGCCGCGGATTTAAACATCATATTAAGTGCAGCCTTTGAACTGCGATAGCTGTACCAGCCGCCCATCCGGTTGTCACTGATACTTCCAATCCGAGCAGAGAGAGCCGTAACTACGCATGGCTGCTTACCTTTTAAGGCTGGCAGTAAAGCTTGCAACCAAAGCATGGGGATCATGGTATTGATATTAAACAGCGCCATGCTGTATTTAAGATCAATGTCCTCAAGCTTTTTCTCTGGGAATGCATCAAACTCGTCATGGAGTATGCCATTAAAAATGGTGACGCTTTTAATCGTTAACTCTTGCTCGAGAATACGGCTCGCAACTTGTTGAATTTGTTCTTTAGAATAATCACACTGAAAATGCAGGTTATTGGCATGTAGAGCCGTTTTAGCTTGCCTAGACACCGTGATGATTTTTACGTCGGGGTTTTGTTCGGTTTGCGCTTGTATAAAGGCATCAGCGATCGCTGAACTTGCACCAATCACTATGATGGCGACGTTAGTCACGATTGCAATCTCCACTATTTTGTATACTGCACTGATTTGGGGCCATAAGTTTAGAAATTTTCATTCTGTGCCTTGCAAAAAACAAGTAAACGCCGTCTGCAATTGTTCGGATGATGGGTAATCTCAGTAATTTTATCCAGCGATGTTTGCCAACTTGACCCCAAGCCGCTGCGGTAACATCTAGTCCTACAATGAGTTTGCCTTGGCTATCATAACCGTGGAGTTTAGCCATAGCCGCTTCATGCTCTATCTCAGGAAACTCGGTAGAGAAGCGGTTATCGTGAATGTTCACTAAATCAATTTTATTGTGTTGATCGAAACGTTTAAGTTCATTCATTTCCCCTACACACAGCGGACAGTTACCATCGTAAAATACAATCATTCGTTCACTCGAATAATACTTATCTTTGTCATGTTATTACGTTAACGTCTTGAAAATAGATCGTTCGCAAATCAATTTATTCTCGGTATAGTGGAGTTCGAGTATCTTTTCATCAAGGAGATTGTATGACTGAGCAATACGCAAGCCTACGTAGTAATGTGAGCCTTTTGGGGCAAATGTTGGGGCAAATTATTCAACAAGCGCAGGGTCAAGAGACGCTAGACAAAGTTGAAGAAATTAGACACCTAGCAAAATCCTCGCGGAGCGGTAATGATTCAGATAGGCAAGCGCTGATTGACACCTTACGTAGCCTAAGCGATGAAGCGCTACTTCCCGTTGCTCGCTCATTTAATCATTTCTTAAACCTGGCGAATGTCGCAGAACAATTCCACACCATTTCAAAATCAGGTTCTCCAGACGGCGTGATGATCGAAGTCGATAAGGCGCTTGATGAATTGCAAAGTAAAGTCGATGCTGGCGCGCTGACACTCAATGAAGTTGCAGATGTAATAAGCAAACTAAAAATCGATTTGGTGCTAACCGCTCACCCGACGGAAGTAACACGCAGAACCATCATCAATAAACACGTTGAGCTGAGCGAATGTTTAAAAGTGCTTGAGGTGACCTCAGGTGAGGATCCTGTCTACGATGAGGTCATTGACCGCATTGAGCAGTTGATCTCACAAGCGTGGCACACAAGCGATATTAGAGAAAAGCGACCTACGCCACTGGATGAAGCAAAGTGGGGGTTCGCGGTTATCGAAAATAGTCTTTGGGAAGCCGTGCCTAAGTTTGTTCGGTATTTCAATGCCCAAGTGAAAACGCGATTAAACTTACAACTACCCGCCAACTTTAGTCCTATCCAGCTGACTTCTTGGATGGGTGGCGACAGAGACGGCAACCCGTTTGTTACTTCCCATGTGACGCAATCTGTGCTTGATCACGGCCGCTGGATGGCGCTTGACTTATATCGTCGCGATCTAGAAATCTTAGGCGCAGAGCTTTCGATGAGCAATGCATCCGCAAGCTTTATAGCGCGAGCGGACGGCAGTAATGAACCTTATCGTCATGTGCTAAAGCAAGTACGCGCTGAGGTAGAAGAAACCATTGCAGCATTGGAATATAAAATCAAAGGCACGCCTTCTCATTATCAGGACAAGATTAAACAGGTCTCACAGATAAGAGAGCCACTAGAGGCGTGTTATCGCTCGTTGGTTGATTGTCGCATGGCTAATATTGCCGATGGTTTATTGTTGGATGTATTAAGACGAATTGACTGTTTTGGCGTGTCTTTATGTAAGTTAGATATTCGCCAAGATTCCGCCAGACATACCGAAGTGTTTTCTGAATTAACGCGCTATTTGGGTCTTGGCGATTATGCCCAGTGGCAAGAAGCAGACAAGCAAGCTTTCTTATTAACTGAGCTAAGCTCGAGACGACCGCTACTGCCGCGTCATTGGCAACCTTCGTCCAATGTTCAAGAGGTGCTAGAGACATTTGCAACGATTGCGGATCAAGACCAAAATGCACTTGGCATTTACATTATCTCAATGGCGCAAAGTGCCTCAGATATTCTCGCCGTGCATTTATTACTCCAAGAAAGCGGATGTAAATTCAACTTACCGGTAGCCCCGCTATTTGAAACGCTGGATGATTTAAATAATGCACAATCAGTGATCAGTGGGTTATTTGAGAACACTTGGTATAAAGGCACGATTGGTGCCAAGCAATATGTCATGATCGGCTATTCCGACTCTGCAAAAGATGCAGGAATGATGGCGGCAGGATGGGCGCAGTATGATGCAATGGAAAAGCTGGTTAACCTTGCTGAAGCGAAGGGCATCGAGCTGGTGCTTTTCCATGGCCGCGGAGGCACGATTGGTCGTGGAGGTGCGCCTGCAGCACAAGCGCTGAGATCTCAGCCTCCTGGGTCGCTAAAAAGTGGCTTGCGAGTAACCGAGCAAGGCGAAATGATCCGCTTTAAATTTGGTTTACCCAAAGTCGCGATGCAAAGTCTATCTATTTATACCAGTGCGATTTTACAAAGTAATTTGTTGCCGCCCCCTCGACCCGAACCGAAATGGGTAGAGGTAATGGAGACGATTAGTGAAGCTTCCTGTAAAAAGTATCGCAGTATTGTTCGAGAGAATCCTGAGTTTGTTCCTTACTTTAGAATGGCAACGCCAGAACAAGAGCTGTCTAAATTACCGCTAGGCTCGAGGCCTTCTAAACGTAATCCAAACGGCGGAGTAGAGAGTTTGAGGGCTATTCCATGGATTTTCGCATGGAGTCAAAATCGCTTGATGTTGCCTGCTTGGCTGGGGGCAAAAGAAGGTCTTGAAGCTGCCGTAGAAACGTTTGGTAAAGACATGCTGCAAGAAATGAGCGCAAAGTGGCCATTTTTTAGAACCCGTTTAGAAATGCTCGAAATGGTATTCTGTAAAGCCGACCTTTGGCTCAGCGAGATGTATGATGCAAGTTTAGTTAGTGACGAGTATATAGGCCTAGGGGATGAGTTAAGAGACAACTTGCAACAGGCCATCGAGCTTATTCGCGGCCTTGCGCCAGAGTCATCGTTGTTGTCACAGCAACCTTGGATCAAAGAATCAATTGGGCTGAGAAACCCGTATACCGATCCTCTAAACTTGTTACAAATAGAACTGTTAAAGCGTGTGCGTGAAGAAACCAATCACGATTTGGAACTGGCACTTATGATCACGATGACAGGGATCGCGGCGGGAATGCGCAATACGGGTTAGTGCAACAATTTGAATAATCTATTTTTGTAAAATTTTACATTTATAAGCATAACAGCTACAAAACCAATCCCAATGGATTGGTTTTTTTATTTTGATTGGTTTTTTATTAGTATATTTATTGACAGTAATTCTCATTGATTTAAAATGCGCGGCTGGTTTAACCAGTCGTTTTATTTGTTTTATTCAAGAATTGTCGGTTGATGGGTCTACGATACATGCACAAAATTTCTACTAGCGTCACATTTGATGAGTGTAATGATCTGATTATGATGAAGATCAGAGGCATTGCGAATGCAAACGATGTGGTCTCGGCATACGAGAAAGCCAATCTATATGCAAAAAAGCATAATAGTAGCAAAGTATTAGTGGATGTGAGTGAACTTGAACACCGCTTTGCGGCGATTGATATTGTGAACATAATGCCAAAAGTTGCGCATAATATTGGCAATCTACACATCGCGCGCGTCGTTGGTTTTGAAGGTTATATGCATGACCTTTTTCTACAAAAAATTAAGCGTTTTAATATCAGCGCTGAAAACTTTGAGTGTTTTAAATCTGCAAGAGAATGGTTGAGTCGGCTGTAACTCTTGCGTAAACTATCCTGCCATAGATAAACATGACAACAATATGGCAAAGATAGAACCATCAATAAAAAGTGCGTTAACGCAATACGCCATTGCCCATCGTGGAATATTTAGTTATTCCCAGCTAGTACAATATCAAAACCGCTTTCACTTATCTCGCTCTGAGCTTGAGGCTGCTTTACTTGAAGTTGCGGCTGAGTTTGCAACGCCTCCGATTTCACAATTTTATGTTGGTGCCATTGCTTGGGATGATAAATCTCAACAAGCGTTTTTAGGCGCTAATTTAGAATTTTCGCATCAAGCGCTTTCTTTGGTTGTTCATGCCGAGCAAGCGGCAATTAACAATGCGTGGTTAAATGGTGCAACTGAAATCTCTAAAATGACGATCAATGCCGCGCCTTGCGGATTTTGTCGCCAATTTATGAATGAGCTAAGCACGGCAAAGGAGCTTGAAATTTTATTGCCAACAGGCAAAACCTCGTTGTGTGATTTGCTGCCGACTTCGTTTGGTCCGGACGATCTGGGCAACAGTGAAAAACTCTTTTCTCAAGTGCAACATCTTGCTGCGAATGAAACATCGCCTGCATCAATCAGTGCGGCGCTTTATCAGCATTATCTGCACGCTTATTGCCCCTACACACACAATCAAAGTGCGGTGGAAATTAAACTAGACACTGGCGAGTGCTTTTATGGGCGTTATGCTGAAAATGCGGCTTATAACCCAAGCTTATCGCCATTACAAAGTGCACTAAGTCAATTAGCGATGTCGGGTAAAGTATTATCTGGGGTAAATGTAGTAGGGATCACTTTGCTGGAAAAGCAGGGCAGTGCTAACCAGTTGCAAGTAAGCTTAGCAGTTTTAAAGGCATACAATGCCGAGCATTTGCTTACACATATAGAGATTGAGTAGTCACTCAATCTCTACGCTTAGCGCTATTATTTCGAAAGTAACAGTTCAGCTGCTTTTAATACTGCAGTGACGGCTTTCTTTTCAACAGCTTGATGGTCGACATTGGGGATTTCTTGGCGTGTTCTATTCACCAAAACGCCGGCAAGACAAGCTGCTTTCAATCCAAGTGCTGCACACATGGTAAACAACGTCGCAGACTCCATCTCATAGTTCATCACATTAAGCTTTTGCCATTCTGCACACGAACCTTGATACGCCTTTCTTACGTAGCCTGAATATGTGTCGTAGCGTTCTTGCCCTGGGTAGAAAGTATCGCTAGATGCAGTGATCCCAACGTGATGAGTAATGCCCAACGATTCACAAGCTTGTACCATTGCCGAAGTGGTGTGGAAATCAGAAACCGCAGGAAACTCGATAGGCGCAAAGTGCTGGCTTGCGCCATCTAAACGCACTGATGCCGTGCTCACCAAAATATCACCTTCATTGATATGTGGTTGAATAGCGCCAGTTGTACCTATGCGTAAAAAGGTAGTGATACCAAGCTGTGCTAGTTCTTCAACTGCGATTGACGTTGATGGGCCGCCTATACCTGTTGAACAAATTACCACAGGACTTTCATTTAAAAAGCCAAGGTAAATATGAAATTCGCGAGTTTGTGCTAAGCAGACAGGAGAATCGAGATATTCGGAGATGCGTTTTGAGCGCTCGGGATCACCCGGAACAATTGCCAGTGAAGCGCCTTGTAGGTCGGCTTTCGTAAGACCTAAGTGAAATACCTTTTCCATAGCAAACCTTAGTTATAATTAAAGCGTAATGTTTATAGTTAATGCCTATCAAGTACAGGACAGATGTCCTATTTAAGCGTGACGTGTTTAAATTATAGCAACCGAAGTAAGTAAATTATTTTTAAGTGGGGAAGTTGCATTAGTAGTACCGCTCTTGCGTGCTGCTACCGCTAATCAATCACCACATAAGGTACCTAAATCCATATAGGCAAGGCAAAAATTTTGCTATTTAGTTGTTCTTAATGAGAAATTTTTAACGAAGCTTATATGATATTTTGCCCTTCAAATTGGTTATAGAATTAATGTAGTTGCTATTATAGCTCGGGATAGCTTGCAGGATTGTCGATGTTCCACTAAACCTTAACATGAGAGCAACAATGAGGAATGGTTATGCCTGCTACACATTCTATAAATAAAGATAACGAATTTGCGCGTTGCTTTGAGTGCAACAAAGTCCCAACCATGGCGCCGTTTCACTGGCTCGCATTAGCGTTTAAAGATATTGCGAATGCGCCATTACTTAGCCTAGTGTATGGACTTATTTTTACCCTTATACCTGCTTTTATCATGTGGTTGGTGTACCAATCAGGTACTCACTTGGTAATTCTGCCTGCCGCTGTCGCCTTTGCGCTTATTGGGCCTGCTTTCGCTGCTGGCTTGTATGATGTCGCTTGGGAGTTGGAAAAGGGCCATAAACCAACATTATCTCACAGCCTTAAGTCAATGTTCCGTAATCCGGCTGGCGAGTGGGGGTTTGCGGTGTTACTGATGGTCATTATGATTGTTTGGATGCGCCTAGCTGCACTTATCCATGCATTATATCCAAATGTTCCGAATCCAACGTTTGAACAACTTTCGGCATTTTTAGCACTCGGCTCTATAGTGGGGGGCATTTTATTGGTGTGTGTATTTGCGATCTCAGCGTTTACCCCGCAAATAATGATGGAGCGCCGAGTGGATATTATGACTGCTGTAATAAGCTCAATGCATGCGGTGAAGGAAAATGTCGGCGCTATGGTGGTGTGGTGTGGGATCTTAGTGTTCATGGTGATACTTGGGTTTGCAACTGGAACGGCTGGCTTTATCGTTATCATGCCGCTACTTGCGTACGCAAGTTGGCATGGCTATATCGCTGTAATTAAAACAAAAGTGCCACGTCACTACGAATAACTAAACACCCTCTATGAATAAACAACCGCAGCTCCAACGCGCATAGTTGGTACTGCGGTTGACTTCCTATTTGAACCTGTTATATGTGCTGCAACAACGACCTAACGAACAGTCAATGTCTTCCGAAAACGAAGTTAGAAATCGAGAAAACCTTTTGATTTATAAGTTTTTTTATTTCTAATTTATCGTTTTTACTCATTTCAAGCCAATCGTATTTTGAGCGTGACGCAAAATATAAAGCGTAATAGGGAAGATTTTTCTGGGTCGCATGATTATGCATATAAGAGGGGATAGCGATGTCTGAGAGCAAAAAACAATTCCATAAAAAACTTGAGCACTGTTTATGCCCACCGGGTGATGGTGTGTTTACTGTAAACACAGCGAAAGAAAGAAAAGACGCGCTAAGACAAAAGCTATATGGACAAACAGAAGGTGTTGATACTTTATGGAAAGCGTCACTGGAAAAATTGGGCGAAAGTGAACATAAAGCGGCAATTCTTGGGATCAGTTCGGATTGTGGCGGTGGTATTTTACGCGGCGCTAACTGGGGTCCACTCTTTTTGCGTTCGACATTAATAGAGCAACAGCCGCAAACGAGCGCGTTTGACCTTGGCGATGTGCGTGTTATTCCACATTTACTACACGACAAATATTTAAACGAGAGCACGATCAGTAATTGTCAAAAGGCACTTTATGCTGACCCTGAGAGTGAGTATTACGTCTCACCATTATCTATTACAGAAGATGTGTGTGATGGCTTTTACGAAAATTACCCAGACAAAGGCGTGTTTGGCATTGGTGGTGATCACTCAATCAGCTACCCGTTAACAAAAGCGTATCTTAAAGCAAAGCGTGCTCGTGGTGTAAAAACAGCGATTATCCATTTTGATGCTCACACGGATTTACTTGTTGAGCGCTTAGGTATCGATTTATGCTTTGGCTCTTGGTGTACGCATATCCTAGAGTTTTTACCTGCACCCCATCACTTAGTACAATTTGGGATCCGCTCGAGTGGCAAACCTAAGTCTCATTGGGAGTCTACATTCGGTGTTAAGCAGCATTGGGCTCATGAGATCAGAGAGCGTGGTGCACAAGCGATTGTAGATGAAGTTATTGCACAGCTAAAGGCTGACGGTGTTGAAGAGCTTTATGTTAGCTTTGACATTGACGCACTTGATGAAGAGTTTGCTTCTGCAACGGGTACTCCAGAGGCAGGCGGTATGACTCCAGACGAAGCGATGTTAATTCTACAAGCGCTGCGTGGTGAATTTAAAATCACAGGTGCAGACATGATGGAAATTGCCCCATTTACCGATAGCTCTCTTGTTGGACAAACGAGCTCAGAAACCACGCTTAAAGAAGGTGCTAAGCTGAGTGCATTTTTGATTGATGCTATCAACAATAGCTAAAGTAATTATGTAGCTCTGTGATAGGCAGGGGCATCCTTGCCTATCACTCATTCACTTCGATAAGTTACCCATAATTCCCATCCACAAGAAGCCATTCTATCTCTTTAAAAATTGCTCAACCTTTAAGTTAAGACTATATTATTCAAGTAGCTAAGGGGAGAGTTTCATGAAGGGTGCGCGCTCTTTTGGTCTTTGTATTTTGCTGATGAGTTTCAGTGCGCTTGCCTATACGCTAAATATAGTCACTGAGAACTTTCCTGATTTCCAATACCTTAATGAAAAAGGAGAACTAATTGGGCGTTCAGCGGATAAAGTCAGGGCGGTGCTTGATGACTCTGGCATTGATTACACCATCAACGTACTTTCATGGCCTGCAGCCTATAATGCTGCATTAAGAAAAGAAGATACCTGTGTGTTTTCAACAGCCAGAAATACCATCCGCGAAAATGAGTTTACTTGGGTATTTCCCATTGACACTTTTACCACCTCTTTTTATGCGCTACGTGAAAGCAAAATCAAGCTGAATAAACTAGAAGATGCGCAAGCTTATCGAACAGCGGTGATCCGAGATAATTTTAGCCACCAATTTTTAATGGAACATGGTTTTCAAGAAGGGAAGCAGCTGATCCTGATTAATTCTTTTGATAAGGTTTTTGAGCTACTCAAGACGCGCAAAGACTTTGTTGATTTGGTGATATTAAGTGATGCCCAGTTTAGGTTTCGAAGTGCAAAAGAGCAAACGGCTCAATTACTTGAGCCGGTATATACATTAAATCAGTTTAATACGTCTCTTTATCTAGCCTGTAATAAAAATGTTCCCAAGCACATTCTTGATAAGCTTCAGGAAACTTACAACGTGCTTTATGTAGCCAAATAAACTTAGAGAAAACGGGTTATTTTTTTATATCTGGCCACTGAAAGCCGTGGAAGGTATCTAGATACAGTTGCTCCACTTTGGTTCTTGCCCAAGGTGTGCGACGCAAAAACTTGAGGCTAGATTTAACGCTTGGATTATCTTTGAAGCAGTTGATATCTACGGCGGCTGCCATTTCTTTCCAGCCTAGCTGCTGTTCAAGTTTTACAATAATTTCTTCTAACTTGATACCGTGAAGGGGGTTATTTGCTTGGGTCGTCATCTTCTACTTCTATATAACTTTAGATATTACGCTTAGTTTACCCTAATTTTATCCGAAATTTCAGGTCTAATTGGTGCACCAGACGCGTCAGCCTTTACCCACACAAGTTTGCCATTGTCTTCGTTGTACTTTTTCGTTGCACAGACAAACAGCATGTCAAACTGTAGCAATAGTGCGCCTTCGCTATAAGACTGTCCTTCATACCAACAGACTTGCTTTGGTATTTCTCCATATAACCTCAAATCAGCGGGCGTTGTCGCCAAAACAGGCAGTGAGATCAAATTAACAGTGATTAAACAAATTAAAAACTTCATCAAATTTGGTTTTTTGAACTAGAGTGTTAAATGACTATAGAAGAATAAGGAAAAATGACAATGGCATTAGACCAAAAATTGTTGGATGAGTTGACCTTACTAGCTAGATTTCCAAGACATAGTTTGCATCAGGGGATAAAAATTCATAGCAGTGCGCCTGAAGGTATACAAGGTGCCGCGATGCGGCTATTTGAAAAAGGGGTCATTGACAGCCCCGATGGGGGTTATTTGACTGATCTTGGTCACGACCTTATTGGCCATTTTGATCATGTCTATAGCGCGTTGAAATAACAAACGTTCGTTTGATTGAAAGAGTGATATGCTTAGCATGTCACTCTTTTTAGTTGGCTTATCGTTTACTAGCCTTATTGTGCGTCTAATTGATTTTCAGGCGCTGCATCAGAAAACGCATCAAGCGTATTACAATATTCGTACACTCGACTGATCTTAGGAAATGCAGTCATATCTACTTTAAAGCGCAGGGCATTAAACACTTGTGGTACTAAACAAACATCCGCAAGTGTGGGCTCCGTGCCAAAGCAAAATTGACCGTCGCCTATCATAGGCTCGAGCTTTTTAAAGCCTTCGATAACCCAGTGGCGATACCACTCATTTTTTTGCTCATCAGATGCACCTAGCTCACTTGAGAGATATTTAAGCACACGCAGGTTATCAATAGGGTGGATATCACAGGCTATGGCGTAGCAAAAGTTTCTTACCTGCGCTTTTTGCCAAGGATCTTGTGGTAGCAATGCTTGGCCTGTTTGGGTTTCTTCTAGCCACTCCAATATTGCTAAAGATTGTGCAAGAACGCCATGCTCAGTTTCAAGAGCCGGTAGTAACCCTTGACCGTTTTTACTTAAATATGCCTCGCCGCTTTGCTCCGATTTAAGCAGGTTTACTGGGACTAACTCGTGGTCTAATCCTTTAAGATTTAAAGCAATACGCACACGATAGGCTGCAGATGAGCGAAAATAAGTATAGAGTTTCAACATAATCTTTATGCTCCTTTAAAGTACTTTTTAATGCCTTTCCAGCAATCAGCATAGTTAGGCTGACGCGCTTTGCCTTCTAAAGCATACTTAGTTGGAGAGATAATGTAACGTGACTCAAACATAAACGCGAGTGTGTTTTCATAGCGCTGTGGTGCAAGCTCTGCATTACTCGCCTTTTCAAATACATCCGCTTCTGGTCCATGTGGAGACATACAGTTGTGTAGACTCATGCCACCGGGAACAAAACCATGTTCTTTGGCGTCGTATACCCCTTCAATTAAGCCCATAAACTCACTCATGATATTACGGTGATAATAAGGCGGACGGAATGTATTTTCTGCCACCATCCAGCGCGGTGGGAAGATCACAAAGTCTACGTTTGCAACACCAGGTGTGCCTGATGGAGAAGTCAGTACAGTAAAGATTGACGGATCTGGATGATCAAAGCTTACGGTGTTCATTACGTTAAATCGTGCTAAATCATATTTGTATGGGGCGCTATTACCTGTCCATGCAACCACATCAAGCGGTGAGTGGCCAATCTCAGAGCGGAACAGATTACCATTAAACTTTGCAACGAGTTCAAAATCGCCTTCTTTGTCTTCAAAGGCGGCAACGGGGTATTGAAAGTCACGTTCGTTGGTATAGCCATTCGCACCAACGGGGCCTCGTTCAGGCAATATGTAAGGGTGTCCGTAGTTTTCACAAATATAACCACGCACCGTATCGCTTAAAAGCTCTACACTGAATTTGATACCACGAGGGATAACGGCAATCTCACCTGGTTTAATTGCGAGTTTTCCACACTCAGTGTGTAAAATGAGTTCACCTTGCTGCGGGACGAACAGCAACTCGCCATCCGCATTATAGAAATAACGACCTTCCATTGATGCGTTAGCAACGTAAACATGAATACCAATCCCGCTTTGGCCATTGGCACTGCCGTTAGCTGCCATCGTCACTAAGCCATCGATAAAATCTGTTTTTTCTTGTGGTATATCGATAGGGTTCCAGCGCAACATGGAAGGGGGAGTAACGGCTTCAGTTATTGGTGCCGTGCGCAATAGGCCATTATCCATCGCTTCATATTCACCTTGTAAAACAGAAGGGCGAATACGGTAGAACCAATTTCGACGATTATCAGCACGAGGCGCTGTAAAAGCGGTGGTGTTATATTGCTCTGCATAAAGATCGTATTTTACTTTTTGCGGTGAAAATTGACCAATAGGTAAAGCGCCCGGCAGCGCTTCACTTTCAAATTGATTACCAAATCCAGTTAAATATTGAAGTTCTTGGCTCATGTGTCTCGACTCCTTTGTGTTTTATAGTAAGATACTCTCATGTGAGAGTATTTTCAATATTTGTCATCTAGTCGCTCTGTAAAGTTATAGTGACAGTTGGGAGTGTGAAATAATGTCTAAAGATAATGAAAAGTTGCTGAATATAAACGAATTTTTGCCGTATCAACTCGTTTCACTGTCAACAAAAGTGAGCAACGACTTTGCGCACGTCTATGAACAAAAGGGAGAATTAACGCAGCCACAATGGCGTGTGTTATCTCATGCAATACAGAAGGAGGGGAGTACCGCAAAGCACATTTGCGAACTGGCAAGCATGGATAAATCAACCGTTTCAAGAGCAATTAAGCAGTTACAAGACCGAGAATTGATAGAGATGTTAGTGAGTCCAAGTGATAAACGTGCAAAAACTATTGCAGTGACAGAACAAGGGAGAGCGCTTTATCAAATGTTAACGCCGCTTGCATTGGCATGGGAAACTGAGCTACTTAGTTGTTTTAGTGATGAGCAGAAAGAAAAGTTCGTACAACTACTGAAATTACTACAGTCCGCAGTAGATGAAAAAGAGCTTGAACACTCGCTTAGAACAAGCTCTATATAGTAAAGTACCGCCGAATGTTATCTCGTACGGTCTTCTGTACATGATATTATAGTCATATAGATCATGTAGAGCATGGATATTTCAAATGCGCTGCTTTTTAGTGAATGATTGGATAGAGAGATGATTAAAAAATCAATAGCTATGCATAACATCGTGACTACAAAGCCGATAAAAGCTTTACGTTTTAACATAATTTATCCCTTATCATATTGATAATCCTTTCATTTTAACATTTAGTATGGTTGCTTCTTCAGAAGCAATGACTTGTCCTGTTTCTATTATATTTAATATCAGGAATTTATAAAGGTTAATTAATTAGAAAATAATATTAAGCTGGATTAAATATAAAAAAGGCCAACTTTCGCTGGCCTTTGGGAGATTATCTAATTACGTGGTAGATATTAGAAGTTGTAGCGTACGCCGATCTTGATGCGGTAAGTTGAGTCTTCTGCTTCAAACTTATAGTCGCTAGTAATCGGTGCGCCGATGATGTACTTACCAGTCGCAGGGTCGATATCCATATTTAGCGTATTACGAGTGCCAAAGTCTTGCGTATAAACTTTACCAGCTGAAGAATCAATCAGGTTTAGTAAGTTGTTCACTACGAAGTAAACTTCACCTTTATGATCTTTGGTGAAACCTGGAAGTTCCTGAGAAACATACAGATCCATAGTCGTTGTCCAAGGTGATGTAGCCGCGCTACGGTCAACGAAGCCACCCGCATAGCCAGACAGACCTAAGCTCTCATAATGAGCAAGTACTTCTGCTTCAGTTGTACCTTCGTAACGAAGTACGTTTGCATCGTTTGCCGTTGGAACATAAGCTAGGTAGTTACCGCCGAACGTTGAGCCAAAGCCTGAAGGCTGAATTAAGTCTTGATTGAAGAAGCGACCACCAGTTAGGTTTTGCCATCTTGTTAGGTGGCTGTATGCTGAACCTGAACGGCGTTCAAAGAATAGGTTGAAATTCGTTTTATAGTTTTCAATGAACTCTGTTGAATAGCCAAGGTTTAGGACAAAACGGTGCTCAGTTTCATAAGAAGAAGTACCGATTTGTGTTTCTTGGTGATCCAAGAAGTGACCGTAGCGGTAGTTACTACGACCAGTTGAAGAGCCGCCTGGGTTACCTTCAGTGATATCTTGGTGAGTATAAGACATATCAAACTTGAAGCCATTATCCCACGTTTTAGAAAGACCAGTACTTAGGATAATTGAACGACCGTTTTTATCTGCGTTCGTTAGCATAATCTCAAGTTCACGGGTGTCGTAGAATGGTAATGCACCATCAGCAGTAGAACCTACTACATCGCCTTCCTGAAGAAGTGCAGCATTTACCCATTCAGCGGTATTTTCTTTATCTGTGAAGATTGCAGTTGTAGTCCATGCGAATCCGTCACCAAGGCCTGGGATGTCAAGTGTTACATCCGCATTTAGCATATAAGTCCATTGTGATGGAATGTCGAAGTTAGGATCGATAAAGTTCGAAACTGAACCACGATTCGCATTGTTAATACCTTCGATAGCTTCTGGCGGAATAGTATTTAGGATATTTGCTGGAGCAGTAACATCACTAGCAGAGAAGTTTTGACGACTGAAGCCATCGTTTGAGTAAGAGTTTGAGATCCAAACGTTAGGGTTACCACCTGCATAACGACCTACGCTACCACGGATAGTTACGTCTTCGTTCATGTAGTAAGTGAAACCTGCACGAGGCAACCAAATGTCAGCGCCATCTAGGTTATAAGTGTTATCAAAACCCGTTCTGTCCAATACGTCTTGGTTGAACGCTGGTTTGTCGTCAGAGCCTAAACGCTCGTAACGAAGACCAAAGCTAAACGCTAGTTCATCGCTGAAGTCCCAACGGTCGTTCACGTATAGTGCAAGGTCTTTACGTTTGAATGCCGCTGCAACTGCATCAGGGTTATTGCCGATACCGTTGCTATATGTGTATCTTGAAATTTGGCGTGCAGCAAAGTCTTCTAGGCTGTTAAATGTGATAACGCCCTTAGAACCATCTAGATAAAGGTTTTCAACGTCTAGAATGTCATACTTGATACCGAACTCTAGTGTATGTTCGTCAAGTAGGTAAGTACCGTCAAACTTGAATGTTGTTAGGTCGTTTTCTAGTGAGTTTGAGTGGCGGCTAGCATCTGAACCAAAGCTGATGTCACCTGTAACACCATCACCATCTACGTCGATGTTGCTGATGCTGATATCACCTAAACCAAGTGCGCTATCAAGTGAAATCTGACCAGTTTCAACAGATTTGCTTGTGATACTGATTTGCGTTGAGAAATCATCTGTCCAGTCAGAGTATAGTGTTGAGCTGAAGTTATTTAGTTTCTCAGATTTATTGTACCAATAAGTGCTTAGGTGTAGATCATCAGCATCATCAGTCATGTTGTTTGTGCGGTTACCTTCATTGAACATGTAGATAAAGTTTGCACGATGATAGTCGTTGATGTTCCAATCTAGTTTGATGATGTATTTTTCATCTTCTAGTTGTGGTTGAGTGTCTGCACCACCGATGTTATCAACACCATATACTTCAGAAGCAATTTTGCGTACTTCTGCTAAGTCGTTTTGTGTGATTTTTGTCTCGTTAGCGCCAATACCAGAACCTGCAGGGCCCCACTCAATTGACTGAGGAGATTCATACTTTTCGTAAGCACCGAAGAAGAATAGTTTGTTTTCGATAAGAGGCGCACCGATTGAGAAGCCATAGTTCTCTTCTTCAAACTCTAGTGGAACTTCTTTACCATTGTTTTTTGGAGTACCTGCCCAGCTGTCAGTCATTTTCTCATAGAAAACGCTACCAGTGATTTCGTTAGTACCAGACTTAAATACCGCGTCAACGTTACCACCAGTAAAGCCGCTTGATTTAGCATTTGTTGGTGCTACTTGAACGGTTACTTGGTCAAGTGCGTCTAGAGGGAATGGGTTACGCTGTGTTGGGTAACCACCAGAGTTAAGACCGAAGTCATCGTTTAGCGGAATACCATCAACAGTAATAGAGTTTGTACGCGGGTTTGAGCCTGCGATTGTCATTGAGCTGTCGCTACCAGGTTGGATAACAACTAGCGGGTTATTTCTTACTACGTCTTTAATATCACGGTTGATACTAGGCGTGCTCTTGATTGCATCTGCACCGTAATAAGTGTCGTTTGCAGAGGAGTTAAATAGTACTGGAGTACCAGTAACTACGATAGACTCCATTTGCAATTCGCTTAGCTGCTGGTCGATCTTTTGTGCTTCACCTAGTGATAGGTAAACGTTACGCAGCTCAGCGTCACGGAATTTGTTTGAGTCGATAGTGATGGTATATGGACCACCAACGCGAAGACCTGATGCGTTGTACGTACCAGTGTCATTCGTTGTAACAACGCGGCGTGTACCTGTCGGTTCGTGAACGATGATAATCTTAGTGTCTGCAGCTGGATTACCTTGAGGTCCTACAATCTGTCCTTTGATAGACGAAGATGTATCTGCCGCAACCGCCATGCCACTCATGCCTAAACTTGCAGCGATAGCAAGCGTAAGTGCATTTTTGCGAAGTTGGATTTTCATTATGTTGTTTCCCGTGTTAGTAGGTTATTTTAAACTAATGGTTAACTGTTATTTTATTTGCTGACTTCAATGATGAAACCAGCGGTTTAGAATTAGGATCATAAATTTGGTTTAATAGGCCAGCTAATCTAATGCCACCTTGTTGCAGCCTAAATTTAATTGTTGGCATATATTTATAAATGTAACCGTAACTTATTTCAGTTTCATTGCTGTTATAAACTTTTTCAGCAATATTATTTGACTCAAGCAACCAATCCGCTGGCGAGCTGTCTAAGTATTCAGCAATTATTTCATTATTTGTGGTTTGAATAAAACGTGTAAACTCGGTAAATGAAAGATTCTCATTTTCGATTAATTTGGTGTCCCAAGTGCTGTGTAAGTTTGAATCACTGCCAAAAAATTTTACTTTAATCATGTTACCGCCACGGTCTTTGCCGCGACCTGCGTGAAACGGTTGATGACTGTCACCTACAAGGTGAACCAGGAAACGGAATGCAAAACGCTTTTCATCAATTGATTTGGATTCTGATTTTAGCGTATTGATGGAATAGTAGATGCCATCTAGGATGTGTTTTACTTTTTCTTTGTCATTCAAATCGGCATGAACGTGCTCATGCATTGCTTTTGGGTTGTCGATGTTGATGTAATGCCACTTCGAAGATTGTTTACGCCAAAACGTGCCTGGATCCGAACGCATCTCATCAGCCCAAGTTGAAATTTCAGCCAGAGAGTCACCTTCTAATAAAGGTTGAATCGCAACGCGAGTCTGCTCGGTTAAATGTGCCTCAGCCAATTCGCCAATGATCCTATGACCATTTTGACCCCAGGCGTGTGCACTTGACGTCGTTATAGTCATCCCTACAGCGAAAAGTAATGACAAGCTTTTACGTAACATTTGTATCTCTTGTAGAAAAGGGAACAATCTTCCCAACCGAAAAGTGAGGCCAATTGTCCGTATTTTTCAACAAAATAAAAGGACTCAATAAGATTCATAATTTCTTGTCAATAAAGCAATGAATTCAACTGGTTACGAGTTATTGGTAAAATTACCTATTGCAATGAGTAAAGAAAATTGATCTAATAGCGGTCAAGAAAGGATAGGTTATTCCAATTAGTGATATATAGTAACATTTTGACTGGTAAATCAACAATTGTATCTTTGTTGTTTATAAGCGCATTATTGTGCTGGATTTTAGGGGCTCGGTTAATATCGGCAAAGCCTCTAACTCTTGATCCCGTCGTCCAGTATTCAAATACCTGCAAAACACGTTCAGTGTCTAATATCAACACGTTAAAAATACATGTTCCGATTAAAAGTCTCGCGTTAGACGTATTAGTTAGAGCGTGTGAAGATGAAGTGGTCACTAGGCAATATGGGCAAGTGAAAGTGTATTGGGGCGGAAGTCTCGCTGAGCAAATAGAGTTTCTTGCGAAGGGGATCGCCGATCTTATTTTAACGAAAGACAACATCATGTCGGCTTTGATGGCCGAATCAACGCATAGTTATAAGCCTGTTATCGGTTATCCGGCTTATTCCGCCTTTTTTATCTCAAATACAGAAAAACCTAAACTATCTAAATCGTATTTCTTAGATAAAAAAATAGGTTTGCTTGACTATCCAACAAGTCGCTCTGGCCACATATTACCAAAAAGTGCGTTTAAAGAGTTAGATATCGATATTAATGCGCTCGATATTACCTATTTAAGCTCGCATCAAGCGCTCCGCGATCGGTTAGCTGCTGGCGAAGTTGATATTATAGCTTCTTATTGGTCCGAAGAAGATGAGCAGCGGTTTTCAAAGAATTACATTACGCCAATTGCAAATAATGTTAGTGGCAGTAAATGGTATTTAAAAATGAACAACAATAACACTGACTTAGCTTGTGCAATGCAGGGAATTATTAACCAGGTGGCTCAATTAAGAACATCTAGTTACTTTGATAAGGTAGATAGATACTGGCAATGTGAAGCCTTACCTTATGGCTTTATCGGAGAAGAAGATGGAAGTTAGCCAGCGTAATATATCCGTTTTTATTGCTTTGGCACTGTTATTTAGCGGCATTTTCTACATTTCTCAAAGTATTGAAACTAAGCGGGTTTTGAAGCAACAAAAAGAAGCGGTTGCGCTTCGTGTTGCTATTGATATGAATCGTTTACCTGTCGCAGATCCTTTTTTACATTATGCAGGTAATGAAACTGAGTTAAGAGAATATATAAACTCACTCAATACAGTGTTAGACGCCCAAGATGCCCGTTTAACTGTTCTTGACATTAATACGTCTGGAGCAGGTCAGGGTGAAAAAAGTGAAGTACTAACATTATCTGCGCCGCACAGAAACTTCTATGTCGCGGTCTCATTAGATGATACTAAACCTAAATCAGCCTATATTTTTCCACTGATTATGGCATTTATCGGCGTAGCAGTGTTCAACTGGGTGAGAAGAAAAGGTATTGAGGCGAAGGTAAGTTCAAACCAAGCGCTAGAAAAGTTACCGGAATTTAAGCTTGTTATTGATTTGTATTCAAAAACAGTAACGACGAATAGAGACAAACTAGTAAGTGTCCAGCTTGCCAACAAACCATTATGCTTCTATTTAGCGCTTGTTGAGTTTTGCGATGTAAATCCCGATACTGTTCTCAATCAAAACAAAGAGATGCCAAAGGAGTTGTTGGATCTCGCTGATAAATACTTTTACCGTTTAGTTGAGCTTGGGCATACCATTAGAAAACGACCGAACTTTACTAATAGTTTAGAAAAAACATTAAGTGAAATTAGAGCTGCACTAGATGAGGTATTAGACGCATGCCCAGAGAAAAAGGTGCTGTTTTATCCTCCGAAGGCGCATGGAGAAGGGTCTCGTTCTAAATTACATAGCTACGGACTGAGTGGAGTGAAAAAGTCAGATATTGATATTATTGGTAAATAGAATGAATGCATATAAAGCGGTGCATCACACCGCTTTATATGAGGTGCCTTTTTATAAATCCACGGCCTTTATAGGGCTATTCTTTTGGAAGTAATCTTTGAGGACCTGTGCATCAGTTAGGTCGGTAGCGGTATATTCTGGAAGATGATTAATCTTTGGATAACCGTCACCACCAGATGCATTATAACTATTCACACTCATGCGGTAGGTCTTACCGTCAGTCAATGGCTCGCCCGCTATACGAACATTGGTTACCTTATCGTTCTTGATATCAAACGTAATATGGTGGAACTGTAAGTAAGCACCAGAGTCAGGTGGGAACTTGGCGACAATGTTTAAGTAGTTAATTAGGTCGTTGGCCTTCCAGTCTATATAAGTAATGCGATTTTTAAATGGATGAACTTTCAGCACATCTTTGTAGCTGACATCACCTTGCTCTATGCTATCTCTGATCCCGCCGCCGCTGATAATGCCAAAGTCTGCTTCGACAGCTGCCATTTGCGCGTTAATGATAAGATCTGCGAGGTTGCTTTGCTTGAATCTCACTGTACTGCGACGGCCATCTAAGAAACTATCAACGTATCCCACAGCACCAGCTATTTGCGCTTGCCCTTTTTCTTGGAAAGGTGTTAAAAAAGCGAGCATTTGAGGATCTTCTTGAATAGTTTCACCAATCACAGAACCAGCTTTATTTTTTAAGTTTACTGGGATTAAGTTATAGCTAATCAAGGTTTTTGTATCACCATCAACCCTAAATACGGCTTTACCCACATACTTACCCCACTCATGTGCTTGCATAATCCAAACACCATTTTGATTATCAGGCTTACATGTTTTGCCAGGAGCAAAAGCTGTGTCCTCGTTACCATTGTCGTCAACACAGACCGGTTCTTGAGAATGTCCACCGACTATCAAATCAAGCATACCTTTAGGAAGTCGGCGCGCAAGCGTTACATCACCGGGTGCATTGATACCATGATTAGCACCGTGATAGTGGCCCATATGTGTAACAGCAATCATTACATCTGGGTGGTATTTGGCTTTGATCTTAGGAACCCAGTTTTCTGTGGCTGCTAAAGGCTCAATAAAAGTAAGGCCATGAACATGCTTTGGGTTGGCAATTTTAACAGTATCAATTGTCGTAAGTCCAAGGACAGCAATGGTTAATCCTGCACGCTCAATAATTGTGTAAGGCTCGTATGCTGGCATTTGATTTGTATTATCAAGAATATTTGCTGACAGTACTGGGAAGCTTGCCCACTCAATTTGTTTGGCTAGTACATCTCGAGTGTTGTCAAATTCATGGTTACCAATCGCCATGGCATCGTAACCGAGTTTACGCATTCCCTTAAAATCAGGTTCGGCAAACTGTAAATCAGATTCTGGTACACCCGTGTTTATATCGCCTCCAGAAAGCAATATAACGGCATGTCCCGCTTTTTCGGCATCACTCTTTAATTGATCAATTAAGGTTTTTCTGGCAGCCATACCATATTCACCTTTTTCATTTTGCCAAAAACGACCATGATTATCGTTGGTGTGTAATACGGTTAGGTATTCTGCTTGTTGCGACTGCTTAGGAGAAGAAAAGTGGCATGCTGATAATAGCAAAGCCGTTGAAAGAATAAGTAAGTTGCGCATAATTTAGAAGCTATTTGATAAATTATGCGCGTATTCTAGAACATTATAATTATTTTAATAGTGCTAACACTCAAAATTGCTATATTTTCTGGTGTTTTGTGCCACCGCAGATACTCTTCTGTCCAGTTCAAACTTAGCTAACTCACATTTTGCATGGTCTGTTTCTATCATCCAGTTTAAAAAGCTCGCTGGCAGCGTGGAGTATGGCTCTCCAGCATGAAGTCCAAAATCGCAGATATCATTATCCTGTTTCATCTATGTGCCCCTGTTGTTCTTTTTGCCATCGCCATGCTAACAAATTGGCTCAGAGATTAAAGAACAATTAGCTAAAACGGATGGCATTTTTATTATTTTTAGTTATATAAGTGTTAAAAGTAATGTGATCCACTGCAACACAATGAAGGCACATCCTGCAAGGTAGAGGCGAAAACGCGTTCGAATATGATTACTACCGATATGAACATAGGCATGCGCAATACGATTAATTACAAACAGTAGGGCGAAGATGCTGAACCACAACGTAACAAGTTTCATTGCGAGTGCGGCAAGAGAAACCACAAAAAACAACACGGGAATTTCGAACTGATTAGTAAAATTTCTGGATGCCAGAATGACTTCTTCGGGCGCGTTGTCGAGCGCCATGGTTTTGAATTGATCAAACTGGATCTGTTTTTCTCGTGCAGCTTTAAATCGACGTTTCCCCATAATGACCATGATGACTAAGGTCAGTAGAGTTTGTAAAAATAGCGCGGCGAGCAGTAAATAAATGGATGTCGGCATAGATTCCTCAGTTTACGAAGTGTTACAAAACAAAAAATTTCTATATTGCAAAAGCTTAGTCGAATGACGATGATAGTCTGGTTCCAAAAAGTAATTATCACAATAATGGATTGTTTTATGAAAAAGCTATTCGCAATTAGCACACTTACCTTAGCAGTTTTGACTGGATGTGGTACAACTTCTTCACTTAATCATTCAGACACGACTGAGAATCTTCTTTCAGAGCAACTGGTTGTAAGTCCTAATGATGATAGACAATATCAAACGTTAACCTTGGAAAATGGCATTGAAGTCATTTTGGTATCAGATCCATCTGTATCGAAGTCAGCGGCAGCGCTGAGTGTTGGCGTTGGTCTACTACACGATCCTATGTCTCAGCAAGGGATGGCGCACTATCTTGAACATATGCTATTCCTTGGTACAGAAAAGTATCCAGATAGCAAAGGTTATTCTGAGTTCATGACCAAAAACGGTGGTGCACACAATGCTTACACTTGGTTGGATATTACTAATTATATGTTCAAAGTGAACAACGATGCCTATGATGAGGCGTTAGACAGGTTCTCCGACTTCTTTAAATCTCCAAAGCTTTACCCTGAGTACACAGAAAAAGAAAAAAATGCAGTAAACGCAGAGTGGTCTATGCGTCGTGAAATGGACTTTTTTGGTCAATTTAAACTTGCACGAAACATGATGGGAGAGCATCCAGCTAATCGCTTTCTTATTGGTAACCTAGAAACGTTAGGTGATAAAGAAGGTAGCAAACTACATCAAGAGACCGTTGCTTTTTATGATAAGTACTACTCTGCGAATATCATGAAGTTAGCCATGATTTCTAACGAGCCGATTGAGCGGATGGTGGCAAAAGCGAAAAAGCATTTCACGACAATCAAGAATAAAAACATCGAGAAGCCAGGGGTTAAGCAATCGCTTAACTTCGATAACGTTGGGCAGAAGTTGGTCCACTACAAACCAAATGAAGACGTAAAGACGCTACAACTTGATTTCACTATCAAAAACAACGCAAGCGCGTTTGCGGTTAAACCGAACTATTTCATTACATACCTTCTAAGTAATGAAATGGCGGGTAGCCCAGCTCAAGTACTAAAAGATAAAGGCTTAATCTCATCGTTAAGCGCATTCGCGACACCAAATAGTTATGGCAACTATGGAACATTGCAGATTGATATTCAGTTAACCGATGAGGGCTTAAAGCAACGCGAGTTAATTACAGGTACGGTACTTGATTATATCGATATGATCCGTGAAAAAGGAGTCGATAGCCGTTACTTCAAGGAAATCCAAACGTCGCTAAATAATCAATTTAGGTTTTTAGAAAAAGGCGATGAGTTTGGTTACGTCAGTAACCTCGCGGATAGCATGCAGCATTACCCAATGAACCACGCTATCAATGCGAGCTACTACTATGCGCAGTTTGATGCTGATGCTGTTAATGCTGTCTTGAAGCAATTAACGCCTGAGCAAATGCGGGTATGGTATATCAGTAAAGATGAACCTACTGATGCAAAACTACACTTCTATGATGGTGAATATCAGATTGTAGACTTAAAGCGTAGCGATTTTGATAAATGGAAAGAAGAGGCAAATTTCGATTTAGCACTTCCTAGTGTAAATACCTTGCTACCTGAAAACTTCGCACTGAAAACATCTGCGGATGATGCGAAAAAGGGCGTTCAGAAGGTTATTGATGCTGATGGCGTAACGGTTTGGCATGCTGCGAGTGAGCGTTTCTACCAACAGCCTAAAGGTAGTCTGAAAATCTACGTCAATAACCCTAGTGCATTAAAAGACATCAAAACTGAGGTTGCACTGTCGATTTGGGCTGATTTATACCGTTTGGATAAAGCAAAGTTAATGACAGAAGCGAGCATAGCGGGTATGCATCTTGGGCTGACTCCTGCAAATGGGATAATGCTAGATATTTCAGGTTTTACTGATAAGCAAGCTTTATTAATAAAGGATGCGCTCTCTGGTGTTCGTGTAGAAACGAATAAGCGAGCATTTGACCAAGCCATTGATCGTTACGTACGCGGCATTAAAAACCAAGAAAAAGAATTCCCATTCAGACAAGCTTTCGGTGTTTATCAAAAACTTATCCGTTCAGGAAGTTATGATGACTCCGCATTGATATCAGCAGCTAAATCTTTGACTCTGGCAGACTTAGATAAAGTGCAGAATCAAATTCTGACGAATAACCAAGTTCGTGTTTTTGCCTATGGCAACTACGACAAAGCCGATTTGCAAACAGTAAAAGAGACGCTTGATAATGCGCTGCCTAAACGCCAAAAAGTGACCGAGTACGCACGTGCTAAATATTGGCAACCAGAGCAAAAGCAGACACTGGTATGGCAACAAGACATTGATGTTGCCGATGTTGCTGTGATCGATTTTGCAGTGCACCCAATCAAAGGCTATGCGCAAAAGGCGGCGGCGATGGTGCTTCAAGGGCACTTAAGGACGGCGGCGTTTGAACGTCTGAGAACCGAAGAGCAGCTAGCGTATGCGGTTGGCGCAACGAGTGTCGCTATTGACGAATATTCAGCGCTAGGCTTCTATATTCAAACACCGGTAAAAGATGCTAAAAGCATGCAAGCTCGCTTTGACGCGTATAAAGATGAATACGCTAAAGACTTAGCCACGTTAGATGGGGCAACGTTTGAGCAGTTAAAAAATGCAGTGTTAGTCTCATTAACCGAAGAGCCAAAAAACCTTTCTGAAGAACTACAACCATTAATAGGCGATTGGTTCAAAGAAAATATGGCGTTTGATTCCGAAGCTAAGTTAATCGCTGCAGTTAAAGCGGTCACATTAGAAGATATTAAAGCGTACTATCAGCAAACTGTAATGAACACCGATGCTGCTAGATTAAATATTCAATTACGCGGTGCTAAGTTCCAAGCTGAGCCGTTTGCAGATTTACCGAAGCAAACTAAACTAGACTCAGTTGAGCAAATGTATAAAAACGTGAAATTCCAACAGTAACCAGTCGGTATTTCAGTAGTAATGAAAAGCTGGGCAAATTCGTTTCCCAGCTTTTTTATTCGCTTATGTAAATGCTAAAGTTCCCATGGAAGTTAATTAACCTGAGCTGCGGATAATTAATGCCTTTCTAGCAGCTAGTTTTAGCGCTAACTGCGTTGAATTCACTTCCAATAGCCAGCTATTGGTGCGTAAATTCGCCTTGCCTACAGGATGTAGGTACCTTAGCGAGAGCAGGACGCGGAAGCGGTGTTTTCCCTAAAACTCTCTGGCTAGACAAGGAAAAAACTAAGTTGTGCTTTAGAAACAATGAGTTGGAACATTCCTTATCCAAACCTCAGGTTAATTATGATATTTTTGGAGGCAGAATGACGATAGCGATGGGAGAACGGATCTTTTTAAGGAAAGCAACTTTAAATGATGCCGGCTTCTTACTCAGGCTTTTGAATCAAAAAAGCTTTATCGATAACATCCGTGATAAAGGCATAAAAACGCAACAACAAGCTGAGGAGCATATCGAGCAAGCTTACCTTATTCCCTATCAAATTGGTAAGCCAGCAGCTTACATCGTTGTAGAAGCAAGCAGCAATACTAGTATTGGGTTGTGTGGCTTATATCAAAGACCTTTTTTTAATATTCCAGACTTAGGTTATGCGCTTTTAGATGAGTTTACCGGAAAAGGCTATGCGTCTGAGGCCGTTAGGTTACTTATGGAACATGCTAAATTAGAACAAAGCTACATCAAGTTAGGTGCTATTACATTAGAAAGTAACCGCAACAGCATTAACCTACTTAGCAAAGTGGGATTTAGTCGTATTGGTAAAATAATAATTGATAATGACTTAACACCTGTAGTGGTGTTTGAGTGTCAACTATAAATGCAGACTTATTTGTGCAGTTAGTTGGTTAAAGTTTTTTTGATGTGCAGATACAAGAGCACTAAAGCCATCCTGCTCAAGCGTTGCTTCAAATTGGAATGGCTGCACTTGGGTTAGCTGATAGTTCCCTTCTTTGTACTGATAAAGATACCAAGTTCCACTCATCACAGCACCTTTTTCAAAGTGCCCTGCAAACTCGTTAATTTCTACTACGAGGCGTTGATGCTCCTGCGTGTTGCGATAAAACTTATCACTTTTTATTGCTGTGGTTTTATTGGTTGCATTTAACGCGTTGACTAAATTCCAAGTCAGCATATCGGAAGGTGGCTGAGCCCAAAAATGAAAGTTAGCGATATTTACTTTGTTTTCTGGTTGATATTGCACTAATGCTTGTTGATCGAATAGTTCAATCAACTGCACTTTATCAACCAAGAGAACGTGATTGAGCTCAACTTGCTTTTCGTCAGCGACACTCTTTGCTTCTAACTGATAATAACTAACCGGCTGCGATGGATTCGTTATACAGCCCGTTAAACAAAATAAAAGCAAAAATGTCGCTAAGCCAGTCTTCATCTATTTTTTCCTTGGGAGTGGATCTGTACCGCTCTCTTTATTGAAAATAAGCATATTCGGTTGCTCATTCAACCCTTTAGAAATAGGCTTTAAGCGATTTGACAAACTTTCAAGTTCTTCAAGGGTATTACTAAGTTGATCCATAACACCTGAACCTTTTTGGTACTGAGTCATGGTTTGCTCAAATTGCTTCAAGCTTGATGTGAGCTGGCTTAACGTATCTTTTAAGCTCGTTAAATTACCGCCAACCTTGTCTGTTATATTGTTATTATTGATAGACTCTACGAGTTGATTCATTTCCATTGCTAGTAACCTGTGTTGCTGAAGGGCACCTTCTAGTTCCTTAACAGTTGTTTCAAGAGGTAACCCATTTAACTTGTTCAGTAAGCTTGTGACCTGTTCAGAAAGTGCTGTAATACCGCTCGGAACGCTAGGTAATACTGGATAAATAGTCGTTTTGTTTGAACTAACGACTTCTGCACTTGGATAAAAGTCTAACTCTATATATACCGCACCTGTTAACAAATTGCCACTTTTTAGTGACGCTCTAAGGCCGCTGCTAATCCATTTGTCTATATTTTCTGACCAATATGTTTGTGCAAGCTGTGCATCTTCGTAAATGCGGCCGTACTCAATTTTAACCAATACAGGCACAGAAGTGTTATTTTGTTGAAAGTATAAAGGTCTATCGTCGCTAACACCAGTCGCAGGAACTTGCTCTATCGTACCAATTCGCATACCTCTATATTCAATTGGTGCGCCAGCTCGAAGTCCTCGAATTGATTGCTCAAACTCAATGAGATAGTAATCAAAGTGATCAAAACGTTGCTCTAAAGCCATTGCAAAGTTTTTGTGTAAGGCGTAGGTTTTGTTTTCGAGCGCCGCAGTGCCGCTTGGCATAGTTGGTGGATAGTCAACAGAAATCCCGCCCTTGATCATCTTTGCTAGCGATCCTGTCGACACTTCAACGCCTTCCGTTGATAGTTTAAAATCAATGCCGGAACTAATCCAGAAAATAGCGTTGTCTGTGATAAGGGTATCGTATGGCGAATAGATGAAAATACCATATTCCATTTTTAAGCTTTCGACACTAAAGTGCGCAGACTCAACCTGACCCACTTTATAATTGCGGAAAAAAATACTGGAGCCAACGTCTAATACTTCAGCATCTGAAGCCACGAGTTGGTAGCGCTTTCCTTGCACCTCTGAGCCAATTAATGCAGGCTCATCCATTAAGGTGAATATGCTCGAACGTGTTTTTGCATCACCAGGGGAGAGCTCTATATATACTCCAGAGAGTAGCGTATTCATGCCTGAGATGCCGGATTCATCAATTCTAGGTTTTACTACCCAAAAAGAGGAATCTTCAGCCAATAAATCACGGTAGGGCTGTAAAATCCTAACTTTTGCAATCACTGCATTTTGCGCTAACTCAAGCTTTAATGACTCGACTAACCCGACCTTAACGCTTTTTACTCTCACTTCAGTTTTGCCTGCAATTATGCCATCTGCGTCAGTCATTTTTATAAAAATAGTGTGGCCTTTATTTGCCTGATGTTGATATAACATCCAGCCTGTGATGAGCAACGCGATAATTGGAATAATCCAAATCACTGAAAATTTTGGTTTGTCTTCTATATCGGCTTGAGTAGTCATTGACTATTTTTATCCCACAATAATCTCGGATCAAAACTATTAACGGCTGCAATTTGGCAAAGCACCATCAAAGTAAAAAACACGATACCAATTTCCGGCTCGACATTTAGCACCGTACCAAGTTGTACCAAAGACACTAAGATGATCACCACAAACACATCTATCATCGACCAGCGACCAATAAATTCGAGCAAGCGGTACACTTTTGTTGCTGTGATTGGGTCTTTGGGTTTTTTAACTCGTACAAGTAAGTAACTCAATAGTAACGCTTTTGCGATAGGAATACATATACTTGCGAGAAAAATAAGTGTTGCTACGGGATAAGAGCCGGCTTCCCAAAGCACTTGAACGCCGGAAAAAATCGTTGCAGGAGTATGAAGCCCAAGACTGATGGTATCCATGATGGGCAGAAAATTAGCAGGTACAAGTAGCACGACGCTGGTGAGCATCCAAGCTAAGCTTTTTTGCGTTGATTGAGATTTGCGGTATTTTAGTTTGGCGTAGCAACGCTGACATTTTTCACCTTCACCCAAAAAGCCACAAACCTTGCAACGTTTTAGCGTGGAAGATAAATTCTGTGGCTCCATTAGGTGACGATTACATTGAGTCTGATTACGCCACATGTACTCGTGATCGAAAAGTGAGAGCGCTTCAATAAAACACAAAACGAACAGAATATAGGCCCAAAACCCAAGGCCCATCTCCAATTCAGCGAAAGACATTAATTTAAAAGCGCTCACGAGCACGGCGACTAAAAATATATCTGTGAGATTAAGCGGTTTTAGTGCTGAAAGTAATTTGGCTAAATGCCGGGCATTGTGCGCATTGATGATTTGCCAATACTCGGTGTGTGCAAGTAGTAGCAACGAGCATACGGCAACAGGCATAACTAAAATAGTGAAGGCAAATAACCCAGCTAGAAAATAGCTGTAATGTTCAGCTAACAATATGAGCGCTTGCCAGAGGCTTACAACTTGAGTGATACCGTGTTGCGTGTAGGAGATAAAGTCTGGAAATAAGCTTGCGAATAAAAATAGTAACGCAGAAAAGCTGAAGGCTTGTACTAATTGGTTTTGGTGTCCTTGTACATGACACAACACGCATCGACAGTTTGGGCACACCGCACGCTTTTGGGACTCGATAGCGTCTATTTCAACAAGCGTATCGCATTCAGGGCAAGCTGTAATCACACAAAAATCCGTTGATTTCCTTTTATGCTAGTTTGCTTGATGCGCCCAAATTTATCAATGTTAATCAAATACCGCGACGGTTTGGCGGCTTAGGGCGAGCAGCTTGCCATCTTGTGACCAAATTTTAGCATCTTCAATACCATAACCATTTTGGCTATGGTGGGTCACGGCTTCAAAGCCCAGCCAAGAGTCTGAGTCGAGTGAAATATCACACAAAAATTCTATGTACCAAGACATACTGCTGGCGGGGCTTGGCGCTTTACACATCTGGAGTAAGGTTGGCGGCCATGAATCAGCAAGAGCTAGTGTATGTAGTTCATTTACCGATGTAGTTTGTGCTTTAAATCGCATCCAACCACCTAGATTTGAAGATGGTGCGCCGGAAAATGGCAAAGCGCCTTGCTGAGCATTGAGCGCGACATGTTGGAAAAATGCAGGCATCACATCTTCTTGATATGGAAGAACAGCCTTTGGATTGACATCTGAAAGAGTAGGGCTATCCGCATTTGCAACTTGGATACCAGATTCTCTATCCTTGCCAAAGCACCCGATAGCAATAAGACAAACCTCGCCTGACTGGATCAGTTGAGTTTGCATTTGGGTTGCATTTTTGCCGCTACGCAAAATGGTTGTTGCAACGGTAAATGGTGCGCCTTCTAGCAGTGGTCCGACAAAATTTACGCTCACAGAGAGCAGTCGACGAGGCTCTGTCAGTTGATGCTTCATGCTTTGCACCGCGATTGCCGCAGACAATCCGCCAAACGCAGTGCGGCCTTGACACCAACTTGCAGGAAACGTCATTTGTGTTTGCGCTTGCTGTAAAGGCTCCGACTGAATAATTTCATCAAATGTCATGTTGTCATTTCTCATTATTTATTATGTTGCACTTAGCATAACTGGTCTAACCAGGTAATCAAGCGTCAAATACATCGTATTTTCTTCTTCACTTGTTTCAAAATAAGCAATTAAGGGTGATTTTTTGACCGAAACGTTCGAAAAGCAAAAAAATTTCAAATTTTTTCATTTTTTTTTAGTTGTGACGCTTGAATTACAAATCGGTGACCTTATTTATCAAATCAACTAACTGAACAACGAATTTTGAAGTCGGAGATGATTCATGGGTAAAATTATTGGAATCGATTTAGGTACTACTAACTCTTGCGTAGCGGTACTTGATGGTGACAAGCCGCGCGTTATTGAAAATGCTGAGGGCGACCGCACAACTCCTTCTGTTATTGCATTTACAGATGATGGTGAAACACTAGTAGGTCAGCCAGCAAAACGCCAGGCAGTGACTAACCCTAAAAATACACTTTATGCTATCAAGCGTCTAATTGGTCGTCGTTTTGAAGATGAAGAAGTACAGCGTGACCTTAGCATCATGCCTTTCAACATCGTAAAAGCGGACAACGGCGACGCTTGGGTTGAAGTACGTGGGGAGAAAAGAGCTGCACCTCAGATCTCAGCTGAAGTTCTTAAGAAAATGAAGAAAACAGCTGAAGATTTCCTTGGTGAACCAGTAACTGAAGCAGTTATTACAGTTCCTGCATATTTCAACGATTCACAGCGTCAAGCAACAAAAGATGCTGGTCGTATCGCAGGTCTTGAAGTTAAGCGCATTATCAATGAGCCGACAGCAGCAGCACTTGCCTACGGCATGGATAAGAAGCAAGGCGACAACGTTGTTGCAGTATACGACTTAGGTGGTGGTACATTCGATATCTCAATCATCGAGATTGATGAAGTTGAAGGCGAGCACACCTTTGAAGTACTAGCAACTAACGGTGACACTCACCTAGGTGGTGAAGACTTTGATAACCGCGTTATCAACTACCTAGTTGCAGAATTTAAGAAAGACCAAGGCATCGACCTAAAAACCGACCCGCTAGCGATGCAGCGTGTTAAGGAAGCGGCTGAGAAAGCGAAGATCGAGTTGTCTTCAGCACAGCAAACTGAGGTAAATCTACCTTACGTTACTGCTGATGCAACAGGTCCTAAGCACATGAACGTTAAGCTAACTCGTGCAAAACTTGAGTCACTAGTTGAAGACTTAGTTGCGCAATCAATCGAGCCACTAAAACGTGCACTTGCTGATGCAGACCTTTCTGTAAACGACGTAAATGACATCATCCTAGTTGGTGGTCAAACACGTATGCCACTGGTACAGAAAACAGTAGCTGAATTCTTTGGCAAAGAGCCACGTAAAGACGTTAACCCTGATGAAGCGGTAGCAGTTGGTGCGGCGGTTCAAGGTGGTGTACTTGCGGGTGACGTGAAAGACGTACTACTACTTGACGTTTGTCCTCTGTCTCTAGGTATTGAGACTATGGGTCAGGTAATGACTGCGTTAATTGAGAAAAACACGACTATTCCAACCAAGAAGTCGCAAACTTTCTCGACAGCAGAAGACAATCAGTCTGCAGTAACAATTCACGTACTACAGGGTGAGCGTAAGCGTTCAAGTGATAACAAGTCTCTAGGTCAATTCAACCTAGAAGGTATTCGCCCAGCGCAGCGCGGTGTGCCACAAATCGAAGTTACTTTTGATGTGGATGCTGATGGTATCTTACATGTGTCTGCGAAAGACAAGGACACAGGTAAAGAGCAGAAGATCACAATCCAAGCTTCTTCAGGTCTAAGCGACGATGAAGTTGAAAAAATGGTACGTGATGCAGAAGCAAACGCAGAAGAAGATAAAAAGTTTGAAGAACTAGTTGGCGCTCGTAACCAAGCTGATGCACTTGTTCATGCTACACGCAAGCAAGTTGAAGAAGCGGGTGACGACCTTCCAGCTGATGACAAGACAGCAATTGAAGCTGCACTTGGCGAGCTAGAAGCAGCAATCAAGAGTGATAGCAAAGACGAAATTGATGCTAAGACACAAGCACTAGCAGAGAAATCGCAAAAGCTTATGGAAATCGCTCAAGCAAAAGCGCAAGCTCAACAAGCTGGCGGTGACGCAGGTGCCCAACAAGGTTCAGCGAAAAAAGACGACGACGTAGTTGACGCTGAATTTGAAGAAGTTAAAGACGACAAGTAATTGTAGGTCTTGAAGGAGGGCGCGCTGGCTGTATGGCTTGTCGCGCCCTACGTGTTTATAAATTAGACTGTTGTCTAGCATTAATTTGCAAGCGACAGAACTCAGCAGAGTTTGCAACGACATAAGTTGCCAAGAAAGAGTAGTGTGATAAAAATGTCTAAACCTGACTATTATGAAGTATTAGGTGTTGCAAGAGACGCCAGTGAACGTGACATTAAAAAGGCGTATAAACGTCTTGCAATGAAATATCACCCAGATCGTACTGCAGGTAACACCGAACTCGAAGCAAAATTCAAAGAAGTAAAAGAAGCTTACGAGGTATTGACTGATAGTCAAAAACGCCAGATGTATGATCAATACGGCCATGCAGCTTTCGAACAAGGTGGTGGTGCTGGTCATGGTGGATTTGGCGGCGCTGGCGACTTCGGCGATATTTTTGGGGACGTATTCGGTGATATCTTTGGTGGCGGTGGTGGCCGTCGTCAATCAAGACAACAGCGTGGCGCGGATTTAAGATATAACTTAGAGTTAAGTCTTGAAGAAGCGGTACGTGGTAAGCAGGTTGATATCCAAGTACCAACTTGGGTGAGCTGTAAACCATGTGATGGTAGTGGTGCGAAAGCAGGTTCTAAGCCTAAAACTTGTACAACCTGTCATGGTGCAGGTCAAGTACAAATGCGCCAAGGCTTCTTTGCGGTACAGCAAACTTGTCCAACTTGTCAGGGCACAGGTCAGATCATTTCAGACCCGTGTAACAGCTGTCACGGACAAGGCCGTGTGGAGAAAACGAAGACACTTAACGTTAAGATCCCTGCAGGGGTTGATACGGGTGATAGAGTACGTTTGTCTGGCGAAGGTGAAGCGGGGGCACATGGTGCTCCAGCCGGCGACTTGTACGTACAAGTGAGTGTAAAAGAGCACCCAATCTTCGTACGTGACGGCAACAATTTGTACTGTGAAGTGCCAATTAGCTTCACAACGGCAGCACTCGGTGGTGAGATTGAAGTGCCGACCCTAGATGGCCGCGCAAAACTGAAGATTCCATCGGAAAGTCAAACAGGCAAAATGTTCCGTATGCGTGGTAAAGGCGTGAAATCTGTGCGTAGCGGTGCGGTAGGCGACTTAATTTGTAAAGTTGTCCTTGAGACGCCAGTAAACTTAAACGAGCGCCAAAAAGAGCTTCTGCAAGAGTTTGAAGAGTCTATGGGTGAAAACAACGGTAAGAACCGTCCTAAGGCACAAGGCTTTTTTGACGGCGTTAAGAAGTTCTTTGATGACTTAACTAAGTAACTTAAGCTTATTGAAAATGCCCGCTGCGATAGCGGGCATTTTTGTTTTGACGGATGATGGAGCTCATCGTAAGGCGATAGCATAAGCGTTTGTTTCTTGGTATAACAGAAATCAACATCTGCTTAAAAGGAGTTTGTAATGACACCGGCAATTAACCTACTTAAAAAGGCGAAAGTGGCGTTCCAAGTGCTGCAATTTGAGCATGACCCTAATGATCATGACTTTGCTAATGAAGCAGCGAAAAAGCTCAACCTAGACCGAGAAAAAGTATTTAAAACCCTGCTGATTGACGTTGATGGTAAATTGTATGTAGCTGTTTCTCCCGCCACGCAACAAGTGGATTTAAAAGCCTTTGCTAAAGCGTGTAAGGGGAAAAAAGCACAGCTTGCAGATCAACAGAACGCGCAAAAGGTAACTGGTTATTTAATTGGCGGTATAAGCCCGTTTGCGCAGAAAAAGCAGCTGCCCACGTTACTTCACGAGAGTGCTTTAGCATTTGAGCAAGTTTATGTTAGTGCAGGCAAGCGCGGAGTTGAAGTCGTTGTTTCACCCGCTACGATAGAGCAACTATGCAAAGCAAAAATCGCACTGTTTTAATGGCAGTGCTCAGCGTAAAAAACCATCTTGATTACAGATAAAATGCCAGTCTAGAACTGCTCAGGCTGTCAAAGCTCCTCGTTCATTCCTATTTTTCCCACTAAGAACAGTAATTTACTTTTCTCAACTTACAGCTGTAAGCCATTAATTTAGCAGTCATTTATATTAATCACTCGATAACTCAGTAAAAAAGCCGTTAAAAAATTAAGTAGAGTAATTGATCTAAACGAATTTTTATGCCGTAATGTAGGTATATCTATCTGGTCGGATGAGTTAATTATGAGCCTAAGAACGAATTTAAGAAAGATCCTCCCAAGCATTTCAATCACAGAACAAGAAGCATTAGATGCCGGTGATGTTTGGTTAGAAGGGTCAATTTATCAAGGTAAGCCTGACTTTTCGGCGCTTCGTGCTGTACCTGAAGCTAAGCTAAGTGCAGAAGAACAAGCTTTTTTAGAAGGTCCAGTTAAAGAATTAATGGGTATGATCGATGACTCGGAAATTCAAAATGGCAAACACCTGCCAGAGCACGTGCTTGAATTTTTGAAAAAAGAGAGATTTTTCTCTTTGATCATTCCAAAAGAATACGGCGGTCTAGAGTTTAGCCCTTACGCAAACTCAACGATTGTAGGTACGATTGCGACTAAATCCTCTGCGGTAGCGGTAACGGTGATGGTTCCTAATTCACTAGGTCCGGGTGAGTTATTGCTTCATTATGGTACTAAAGAGCAGCAAGCGCACTACCTTCCTCGCTTAGCAAATGGTCGTGATATTCCGTGTTTCGCGCTAACAAGCCCTGAAGCTGGTTCCGATGCCGGTGGCATTCCGGACCAAGGTATTGTTAAAAAAGGCATGCATAACGGTGAAGAAGTACTTGGTCTTGAAGTAACATGGGACAAACGCTATATCACACTTGCGCCGATTGCGACGGTACTCGGTTTAGCCTTTAAAGTATTGGATCCTGAGGGATTACTAGGCGGTAAAAAAGAACTAGGGATCACCTGTGCGTTAATTCCACATGACCATCCGGGTGTACAACTAGGTAACCGTCATGACCCTATGGGGATACGCTTCTACAATGGCACGACACGTGGTGAAAAAGTCTTTATTCCAATGGACTTTATTATTGGTGGCCAGAAGAATATCGGTCGCGGTTGGCAGATGTTGGTAAGTTGTTTAGGTGCTGGACGTGGTATTTCTTTACCAGCGCTAGGAGTTTCAACTAGCCAAGTCGCACTGAAATCGGCATCTGAATACGCTGCGGTACGTGAGCAATTTGGCCTTTCGATCGGCCAGTTTGAAGGTATTCAAGAAAAGCTTGCGGATATCGCTGGCAAAGCATACATGCAAGAGGCGATGCGGGTATTAACAACAGAAGGTTTAGGTATGGGTCTTAAGCCATCAGTAGTAACAGCAATTGCAAAATACCACATGACTGAAACTGGTCGTGACGTATTGGACTCTGCAATGGATATCCTTGCAGGTAAGGCTATTCAAAATGGTCCTCAGAATACCCTTGCAAGCGGCTATGTTGCCCAGCCAATAGCGATTACCGTAGAAGGTGCAAACATTCTAACGCGTAACTTGATGATCTTTGGTCAAGGTGTAATGCGCTGTCACCCCTATTTGCAGTCGATGGTTGAATCTATTCACAGCGAAGAGAAAGACGCCGACAGTAAATTCCGTGGTATTTTGACAAAAACAGTTAGCTATAGTGTTGCCAACAGCTTACGTGCTTTCAAATATGGTCTTATGCCATTTACTGCTGATGCAAAATCACCATTACCTGAAGTGCGTGCGTATGAAAAAGCCGCGCATAGATTAGCAGCTAAGCTTGCGGTATACGCAGACTTTTCATTGCTCGTACTAGGTGGAAAACTGAAACAAGCAGAAATGCTGTCAGCACGCCTTGGTGATGTAATGAGTCACTTGTATGCAGCGATGGCTTCAATCAAATACTATGAGCAAAAAGTAGCAGTAGCAGAGCGTGAGCAAGCAGCACCTTATTTCCATTATGCGACAAGGCATGCACTTATCAGTGCAGAAGAAGCGCTACATAAATTCTTAGATAACTTCCCGGCAAGTGGTACTCGTAAATTTATGCGTGTGATCACGATGCAGTTTAGTGGCAAACAAATGCCTAAAATTAATGATGATATGATCAGAGAATTGGCCGCCGCGGCGCAAATGGATACGCCAATCAAAGCGCAGCTTACTCATCTTGTGAAGCCTACCGCAGGTGATGGTCATGATATCAATGAGCAAGCATATAAAGCTAAGATGGGTTGCCTTGACCTGCTTGCCAAAGTTAAAAAGGCAGTTCGCAAGCGCGAGATCCAACCAGGTGTTCGTTTCGAGCAAACATTAGATAATGCGCTCGTTGGTAACCTTATCAACGAAGAAGAGTACGCAAAACTGGTTGATTACAATCGCAAGCGTGAAAAAGCAATCCGAGTGGATGAGTTTGACTTCGATTTAAACTTGTTAGATGAACAAAGTGCGAAAGAAACAGTCAAGCAAGCCGTGAATGAGTAAGTTAAACAAATAACTTTTTTGTAAAAGTAAAAGCCCTTAACCAATTGGTTAAGGGCTTTTTCATGTTGGGTAAAGATAATAACACCAGCTATAATTATCAAGCACTGTAAAACGGTTTGCTTATTATACCAATTTGTCTTAATACTGGCTCAATTTGAAGGAACATATCTGATGCTAACAGCGTTAAAAATTTCTTATTTAGAACAACTAAATAACAAAATTTTTGACTTGCCTACATGGATGTAGGTACCTTGGCGTGAGCAGGATGCGGAAGCGGTGTTATCGGCAAGATTTCTTCGCCTCAAAATAGGTCGCTTAATTAAGAGAATTGGCATTCGTAATAGTAAGTAAAGGGTTGTACTGTGTTTAAGTAACCTGAGTTGTACAATAAAAAGTTTGGCTGTTTATTGAACTGCTCTCAGGTTAAATAACAAAAGGTGTAACACAGTGAAAATAAGTATTCCGAACGATGTAATTTCTGCGCCTATGTCAACACAGCAAGAGCAACAATTATGGAGCGGTTGTGGTGATATGTTATTTATCAATCATGATGCTGGGAAGCTTGCAATTAAGCGCACTAAAGTGCCTAGTGACATTGCACATCGGCGAATTGAACAATCTTCAGTAGCGCTTGCGCGTAAAGCTAAGTCTTATCAAGTAGAACGTCACTTTTACAAGCATCATGCATGCGAGTTACTCTCACCCTGCAATACGCCTAGTTATTTAGGTGAAGGGGTAAGTGAAGGGATGGACTACATCGTCTTTAGAGACTTCTCAACTCAAGGTTTTTCGCAAACTACTAAGCCGTCCGAGTCACAAATATTAGCAGTGATAGGGTGGTTAGCTAAATTCCATGCTCACTTTTTACAAAGCCCAGCAGAGCATGTGTGGGAACAAGGAAACTATTGGCACCTAGATACACGACCGGATGAGCTTGAGCGAATGCAGCACAGTAGTATTAAACAAGCGGCACCACGATTACGAGATCGTATCAAAAATAGCCATTGGCATACTTGGATCCATGGCGACGCCAAGCTTGCTAACTTTGCCTTTAATGGCGACCAAGCACTCGGATTCGATTTTCAGTATGTCGGAAAGGGTATTGGTGTGTCAGACTTAATGCTGTTTATTACGTCGGTATTAGACGAAAAGGAACAGCTCCTGCATGCCGATGAGTATCTCAAGTTGTATTTAGATATGTTGAGAATAGAATTATTAGGCAAAGCAGCCTCTATTGATATCGCTCAGATCCTTTCTGAGTGGGAGTCGTTGTGGCCTGTAGTGTGGGCTGACTTTTATCGCTTTCTGTTGGGTTGGAAACCGGACCATGTAAAAATCAATGATTACATGAAATTTCAAACGGAAATTGCATTACAACAGGGATAATAAATGGTCATAGCCTTATTCAGTGCGTTAAATTGGGCTGTATTTGATTTTTTACGAAAAAGGCTAGCGAGCCATTATTCAGCCGCGCAAATGTCGGTGGTATTTAGTCTGCTAGTCTTACCTGCATACATAGGCTATTGGTTGGTTGTTGACAAGCAGTTCCCAAGCTCTGCTTATATAGCGCCTGCGATAGCTAGCGGAATTTTGGCGGCAATTGGTAGCGTAAACTTTATTCAGGCGCTTTCGCTTGGGCGAATGGCGGTTATCCTGCCTCTGTTATCCATCACTCCAGCACTTGCAGGTGTGTTTGCTTGGTTGCTACTTGGAGAACCTTTAACCACACTGCAGTCAATACTAATCGCTGCGATTGTTCTCGCTTCGTTTTTATTGCAAGGAGGCAGATTCTCTTTTCAAGAGCCTGGTGCAAAACAAGTTGCGATCACCTCTTTTTGCTGGGGGCTTTGCATCGTGTTCGATAAACAGGCTTTGCAATACAGCTCGCTCTCTTTTCATGCTGGGTTTCTAACCTTTATGGTATTTTTTGTTAATCTAATCTTGTTACGACCACAGTTTAAAAATCAAAATTTCCGCGCACATTGGTTGCTCTGGAGTATTTCTTCAGTGGTATTCGCTGTCGCTGTTATCTTTCAAATGCAGGCGTTAACCGAAATTCAGCCGGGGCTTGTTGAAGGATTGAAAAGAGCCATTGGCATAGTCAGCGCGAGTATGCTTGGAATGTGGTTTTTTAAAGAGGCAATTTCAACAAAAGAATGGCTTATGATCTCTGTTATTCTGTGTTGTAGTGCAATGTTAGGATTCAACAGTGGCGCTTAAGCGCCACTTAAAATTACTAATTGGTATTACTTACACTGCGCGACTTTAGTCCAAACGTTTGAGTAGATCTCTGGGCTTGCGCCTTGTGACCAGTACGTAGCACGGTATTCAAAGCCTTTGAATGAAACTCGGTCGCCCGTATTGTAGAACTTAGTTGCATTCCATTCTTGGATACCATTACACCCAGCTGGTGCATCATTAACGGTAACCGCTAGTGTCTTAGAAGCAGTTCTGTTATTTGAAGCTGTCACAGTGAGTGTCACTTGATATGTACCAGCACTCGCGTAGGTGTGTGATGGGTTAGTTTGTGAGCTTGTTGCACCGTCACCAAATTCCCACTGATAACTACCTGCTGTTGATTGGTTGTTAAATGTCGCAGTGAGGCCGGACACGCTGAAGTTAAAGTTTGCATTGACTGCACCTGAAGTATCACAACCATTATTTGTTAGATAATCAACCGCAGCTTTTGCTTGCACAATACCATAGCCGTAAGAAGTATCACGACCTGCTTGGCCTTTGTCTTTTGCAGTTGTATTAAGCACTTGGCGAATTTGCTGAGCAGTACATTGCGGGAAGTGGCTCCACACTAATGCTGCGACACCAGAAACATGCGGTGTTGCCATTGAAGTCCCACTAATACTGCGATACGCGCCATTATTCCATGTTGAGTTTACACCAACCCCCGGGCCTGCAATTTCTACTTGGCTGTTGTATTGAGAGAAAGAGGCTTTTGACTCAGAGCTATCGACCGCTGCCACAGATACAACTGCATTATACGATGCTGGGTAGCTCAGCGAGCTATTACCCGCGTTGCCAGCGGCTGCGATATGTAGCATGCCACGCTGATAACTCTGCTCAAATGCGCTTCGTTCTGCCGTAGAGCTGCCGCTGCCACCTAAACTCATGCTAGTTACGTTGGCGCCAGCCTGCTCACACTGCTCAATTGCTTTAATGAGGTCGGAACCGTATGCCCAGTTACCTTGGTCGTTAAACACTTTAACAATATGAAGACCTAGTTGCCCTGATGGATTCACCCCGACCACACCTGTGCCATTACCACCTAAAGCGGCGATTGTGCCGGCAACGTGTGTTCCGTGGCCGTTACCATCGTTACTCCACACACCTGTGTCGTAGTTACCGTAGCCGTCATTACCAGTAATGCCTGTGCTAGGTAAATCTTGGTGACCTAGCGTATAACCAGTATCCATAATACAGACTTTACGGTTGCCGCTGTAGCCGTCAGATACTTGGTTAGCCTGCACCATATTAATGCCGTAAGGTGTTGTTTCAGCGAGTAAATCAATTGCTGAAGTTTTTACACTTGGCAAATAGCGTTTAGGGTCAACTTCTACGTGTGCAATATTACCGCTTGCTTGTAGTTGTTGCATTTGCGCTGAAGAAACTTCAGCGACATATGCATTAATGCTTGGCAATGTGTTGACTGCAGCAGTACCCAAGGTGGAGTAGGCAGCTTCAGACAAAGCCTGCGCTTTAAACTGCGCCGTTTCCGCTTGATTTAAACGCACAGGCAGAACATTTGGTGTTGCGCTGTCTTTTAACGTGACAATAACGCGCTGTGTATCTGCGTGAGCAACTGAAAGGCTTGCACAAACGCAGGCACTAAGGGTCGAAAGCTTAAGAAGTTTTACTACTGTATTACTGTTTTTCATATTTCACCTGTTTTACATGTTGTTTACGTTTGTTACTAAAACAGGTGTTGACATCGCTGTCAATGCGTAAATATTAGACAGGTTTAAATTGCATTATCTTTCTGGATTTTGTTTAATGCATTAATTAATCGTTCTTAAATTCTCAATTCTTCACATTATTATTGTGGTTATTTTTATTAAGTGAGTGAGTTAGTTCTGTAATGGTAAATTGCGCAGGATTGTTAATGTAACGTAAAAAGTCCAGGTGTTCAGGAAAGTTTCCATGTATGGCATGATACAAAGGTAAGTGAGCGTCATCCAGCGATTCGAAAATAGATAAGGTTACGCTGTCTATCGGTGTGAAGTCTCTATGATATTGTGCTAGTCGAGCTAAGGTATAGGCCCCAAGCAACACATGCCCTCCAATCGAAACATCTAACTTAGGCGCAATATCTTCATCCCAATTAATCCCACCTATGACGATCTTACGGTTTAACTCTTTAGCAGCGAGTAATGCGCCATAAGCAATAGGATCATTGGCAGCCCAAACGGTTGTAATTGCGGAGTCTCGCTGTAACCACGCTTTAGTGAGGCGATAAGCTTCATTCTGAGACCATTGACAATTTGCCTCTGCGATTAATTCTAGCTCCGTATGGTGCTCAAGATAAGCGCGCATGCCTTTTTGTCGGTCTAATGCCGCAGTCGTCGCCACGTCACCTAGTAAAGCTAATACATGTTGCGATGGATTTGAGGACCTAAGCGCTTTTCGCGCAAGTTGATGCATTAATTTAAAACCGGCTTGGAAATTGTCTGGCTCAACGGTGCCAATAATTTGGTGTCCTGCCTTTAACAAAGCCACTTCCTCTGTTTTGGTCGGTCCGTTGAGCAAGAAAATAATCTTAATGTTGTTGGCTTTGGTGTTTAACAAGTAGGGAACGACACTCGACTTTTCGTTAACCAGCACAAGGTAATCAGCGTCACTTTTCAAGGCTTGCTCTACGAGCGATTTCATCAAAATATGGTTGCGCTGCGCATAACTAATTTTGAGGGAAATATTCATGTTAGTAGCGGCCGCAGTCATCACGTTGCTGACGTTATACCAAAAATCCCCTGTAGGATTTTTTGTTGCAAAGCCAGGGTTTACAAATTGAACGTTGAATCGTTGTGCAGATAGCACGGCCATCGGCGATAAGAGTAAAAAGATGAACAACAATTTTCGGATCATAAGTCTCTACATTTTTGATATTCAAAAAGTGTGCTGCTAAATACGCTACAAGTATAGCTTACGCTAGAATCGTTGCGCTATCTGCCAGTTTTTTGAATGCTATTCGGAACCAGCTTTTTTTTCATAGCATTGAATTTAGCTCATACGTTAATTGCTTTATACTAGCGGGCAAAGAGTAAGGGGACTTTGATGAGAAAAATCGTATTTACATTCGTGTTGTTGTTTTCGATGTCTGGAGTTGCGCATGAGTCAAGCGAACTGAATAAAACCATGAAGGAAATGGGTCATATTTATAAGCAGGCTATGAAAGCGCAATCTGCTCAAGAAATGCAGGCGCACTTAACCGAGCTGACTACACTCGTTAATGAAAGTAAGCAATTTCAGTTTAAGCAAGAGGTGTCTGCCGAGTCAGTTGCGGGCTTGAATAAAGTACTCGAAACCATTACTAAAGCGAGTCATGAAATAGACTCGGGAAAAGTTGAGAAAGCTCGTGAAATGCTTTTAAAAATTGATGAGCTGAGAAAGCAATACCACAAACTACACGAGCCACCGAGCTTTTGGGAATTACTGTTTGGTAGTTAAGCTGAGATTCGAACAGTTAACTTATCTAAGCGCTGTGGTTATTTCTTGTTTTATCGCAGCGGCTTTGCTCATCTGTCTTGGCTTTAGTTGAGCATGACAAAATACTAGCGAGTGGTAGTTTGATTTTTCAGGGTCGCTCGTGAGTTCTCCATAAAATCCAAAAAGCGGTGAAATAGCGAAATCCTTATCTGCATTTAGAAATTACGTAAAAATCTACTCAAAATAAGTTGCATTATTAATTGGAACGATCCAGTATGTTTGTTTTTAATCTGGGAAATTTCAATGAAAACCTCCTCATTAGCCAGTCTAATTTTACTTTCATTTTGTGGCTCCTCATTAGCAAATGCCAATGCGCTCTACGACATCACCGAACGCGATGCATTCTCTGTAACGAGTGACGTACAGGAGCAAATCCAAGGTGAGGGGATAGAGCAGTTAGTTGATAGGTCACTAAAAAGCAAATTCTTATCTAAGCAATCTAGCGCAGAGATTGTATTTGATCTGAAAGACGTAAAAGCGCTTAGACAATATAGTCTCACCTCAGCCCAAGATGCCCCCGCTCGAGACCCAAAGCATTGGACTGTAGCCGTATCTAAAGATGGTAAGGCATGGCAAGAGGCTGATAAACGCAACAATATGGTATTTTCAAGGCGGGGTGAAACGCTCGCTTTTGACCTACCCAAAACAACGGATGCGAGGTACGTGCGTTTTACGATAGCACAAGAAGGCAAAACGCAGTGGGGCGATCGCTTTTTGCAAATCGCTGATCTGGCACTCTATGCAGAAACAAACTTACCACTGGCAAACTTTATTGCAGATAAAACCGTTGCCAAGCTTAATGAGCCAATTTCTCTGCAGTCGATATCTGCAAACTCACCAACAGAGCTGAGTTGGAAGGTTGAGGGCAAAACGACGTTACCAACCACAAAAAGTGTTGAAGTAGTTTATGACAAGCCAGGTAACTACGATGTTACTCTAATGACTAAAAATGCGCATGGCTCCGACCTTAAAACCCGTGCGAACTATTTAAAAATATACGATCCAAATCAACCATGGAAAGGTTTTGAGCCGCCAAAGGTCAAAGTGGTTATCGAAGATACTGATTCGGCAGGGTCGAAACGCCTGCAAGCACTATTTCCTGATATAGCCAGTACGGTGGATGACGTAACTCGCCAACTGGCCCCAAGGTTGTACAAACACTTTGCAGAGCTGCCAGAGTTTGAGCAAGTTACATTTAGGCTAAAGTGGATGGACACAATAGCGTATCGCTCTGGAGACGAAACAAATATGGAAATCGTGTTTAGTTCAAAGTACATCACCGAAAAACTGGCTGAACAACCAGATGAGCAAGTGGAATACGAACTCCTTGGTGTGCTCTGGCACGAACTTACCCATGGATATCAGCTATTTCCAAAAGAGAGAAGTTATTCTGAGCCCGATGTACATGCATTTATTGAAGGAATGGCGGATCTCATTCGCATTCAAGCGGGATACCATAAAACCCGTTCGCCTAAGCCGTCAGATTCTTGGGTTGGTGGATACACAAACACTGGGTTCTTTCTAGCATGGCTCGCTGAGTCTCATCCTGATTTTGCCTATCGTTTTAATCAAACTGCGGTAGAAATAGAAAATTGGTCATTTGAAGATGCAATAAAATCAGTTACTGGAGAGTCCCTTGATAAGCTTTGGTCTCGTTATCAAAGTGGGCTAAATACCAAGAAATTGCAATGAACTAGCAAGAACTAGGTGATTACAATTTGTCGGTGTTGTGCTGTAAATGTACATAATTTGTTGACAGGTTTGTTTTATTGCTCATAATTGGAACGTTCCCTTTTTGATTTCTGCCTAATGCTTTGTTGGTTTTGCTAAGGGAGAAATAAAATTTTAATAAGAAATTGGAACGTTCCTTTAAATTGTGGGGGTCTTATGACAACAATAATGTATAAACATAGCCTGATCGCCGCTGCTGTTCTTGCAGCGGTAGCAACTAACTCAGTAACAGCCGCAACAGATGAACAAGCAGAAGAAATAGAACGTGTTGAGGTGACAGGATCTCGTATTAAACGTATCGCCATTGAAGGTGTGACCAATGTTCAAAGTCTCTCTTCCGCTGATATGGTCAGAAGTGGTTTTAACACAGTTTATGACGCACTGAGTAGTATTTCCGCTGCTAGTGGTGCCGTTCTCGGTGAAGTAGAAACTGGCTCCTATACGCCTGGCGCCAAGGAGTTAAACCTGTTAGGCGTTGGACCTGAGTACACACTTATTCTCGTTAATGGCAAGCGCTTGGCTTATTACCCAATGCCTTACGGTGGCCAAACCAATTTTGTTAATCTAGATATGTTGCCAACGGCGATGGTTGAGCGCATCGATATTCAATCCGGCGGTGGCTCTGCAATCTATGGTTCAGACGCAATGGCTGGAGTAGTCAATATTATTACCAAAAAAGGTATGGACGAGCATGTCGTTGAAGCATTCTACGGCCAGGATACCTATGGTACGGGTGATAAAAAAGGCTTGTCGTTTGTTGGTGGTTTTGAGCAAGACGACTTTACGTTTGACTACTCGCTAGAATATAAAACGGAAGAGGCGCTGACTGGTGCCGACAGACCTTTTCATGACAGTGTTTGGGATAATCCAGACCCAACAAACAAACGAGAACTCAATCGTTCCATTACCGTATGGGCTGAGAACACTGAGTTCAAAAATCAATATTCAGCGCAGTACTGCAACACAGATGACAATCCACACCCGACTGCAGTTCAGCACTTTATTAGCCGCAATGATTATGGCCTAAGCTGTGGGTGGGATGAAACCGGTAACAATTTGCTCCGTAACCAAGTTGAAACCATGAGTTTGTATATCAACTCGGTGTACAGCATCAACGACGAACACAGTTTTTTTGTTAACGGATTTTATATCGATCAAGAAAAGAAAGGGGCACGAAATCCATTCTTCTTTGCTCATGCAGAGTCAATTCACGGATCCATGTTTTGGGACCCTGATATCAAAAATAAAGCTGGTGGCTACGGCGCTCCAGTTAAGTATATGTGGCGGATAGTGAATGATTCAGAATACACAAATGATGGCTTAGGTCGGGTATACGATGATAAATCTTATTCATTTAGTTTTGGTCTTGAAGGGGAGATAGCAGATTACTATTACTCCGTTGGCTTCAGCCGTTCACAATACGATTTCTCTGATAGGTACTTGCACCACACGGTTGAAGGAAATAACTGGCTAAAAGGACCAAAGTTGGGTGAGGTTGATGGCATGCCAATCTACCGTCCAAATTACCAAGCTTTTTTTGCGCCTCTGACCCAAGACAATATGTATAACATGGCTGATTGGGCAACCTACGATGGCTTGTCGTTTAATGAAACTCTAACTGCAGATCTGTCCGGGGATTTATTTGAATTGCCAGCAGGATTTGTGTCTTTTGCCGCATATATTGAGCTGATGAAAGAAGGGACGAGAGCGACGCCCGATAGCAGAATACTAAATAAAGAGTTTGTTGGTCTGACTGGTGTTATCACCGATGGTGAACGTAACCGTTATGCTGCGGCGACAGAATTTATGATCCCAATTACTGAACAGATCTCTAGTGAAATAGCGCTGCGTTATGACCACTATGATGATATTTCTGATGTTGGTGGGGCATTCACTTATCAAGTCGGTTTTAAGTATTCTCCTACTGACGCGCTGATGCTAAGAAGTGCGTATGGCACAACGTTCCGTGGTCCTAGCATGAGCTCAGTATATCAAGGGTTTGCTGGTAACTTTGGACGAGGCTCGGACAGAGTGATTGCAGATGCATGTCTACGTTTTCAAACCACAGGGGATCCCGCTCAATATAATGCTGATGCATTAACTATCAGCTGTGCAGACTTAGACACAACAAATAGCAATGAGCCAAAGCTAGATGCTGACTTTGAGACAATCTCGGCAGGCGATCCAACTTTAAAAGAAGAGTCTGGTCATTCATTAACGTTCGGTCTGGTGTATGAGTACTCCCCTGAGCTGTCATTCAATGTTGATGTTTATGACATTGTCCTTAAAGACAAAATTACTCGACTTGGGTCTGGCGAAATTCTTGATAATGTCTGGAAGTGTGAAAACGACCTAATTGATTCGTCTTCTGCTAAATGCGCGAACATGCAAGACAGAGTACAGCGTTTTGACCAAGATGGTCTGGCAACCGACTGGTTAGGGAACACGAAAAAAGGATTACCGTACACCGCAGCAATTATCAGAGAAGGTTATATAAACGCCGCAGAAAGGCAGCATGGCGGCGTCAATTTTGGTGTGAAAGGCACGTTTGAGTCAGAGCTTGGCGAGTTTATTTATAAGCTTGATTACAGCCATGTTTTAAAGAAAAAAGAAAAGCTCCGTCCCGAAGATCCGCTTGAAGATGTGTTAGACAGTCAAGATAACTATAACTTCAAAGATATGGCATCGTTTAACCTGACTTGGCAGTTGGAAAAGACCGCAATTTCATGGCAGGTAAATTATAAAGGAAAAAATTGGAACGGTGCTGATTTTGGTCAAAGAGAAAAGTTACCTGCATGGATAAAGCATAACCTAACCATTGGTCATTACATCAATGACAACACGCGAGTGATGTTTACAGTTCAAAACTTATTAAATGCGATGCCGCCTCAGGACGACTCGTTTAGAAGTTACCCATTCTATAAAGCGGGTAATTATGACACGAATGGGCGCGAGTTCTTACTAAAAGTTAACTACCAATTTTAATAATAAAGGGTAACGAAATGAGAAAATTAATGCTATCAGCGGTGGCAATGGCCGTCGCTGCGACACTAATAGGCTGTAATGATGGTTCTGAATTTGTTGAACGTGACAAGCCTGAACAAACTCAATCATCCGGGCAGCCAGACTCTGGCGCATTGCGTAATATCACCTCAGATACTGGAGTTGAGATTGAGGCTGTTTTAGCGGATGGTGTACAAGCCTCGCCCGCAGGTGAAAGTGTCGACAAACTTATCGACGCTAACACAAGCACAAAATTCCTGGCCTTTGCGCCAAACGTCACTGTAGTGTTTAAAGCCGCGACAGAGATTGAACTTAGGGAATATAGCTTTACGTCAGCAAACGACGAAGCGAACCGAGATCCAAAACAGTGGGTCGTATATGGCTCAAATGATAAAGCTGAGTGGATTGAGCTGGACTCAAGAGCGGGAGAAGTATTCTCTGCTCGAGGACTGACTCGCAATTTTGAATTGGCCGAAAGCGGCGAAAAGTATCGCTACTTCAAATTTGATTTAGTGCATGGTGGTACAGATAGCTATGGTGCTGATATTACGCAACTAGCGGAACTCGAAATCAAAACGGTATCGGATATTCCTATCGTCGCATTTAATGCGACAAACACGACTCCTGAAGTCTCTGAATATATTGTTTTTAGAGATGAGTCGCTAGTTAACCCGACTCACTGGCAGTGGACATTTGAAGGTGGCACCCCTGCGACAAGTACAGAGCAAAGCCCATTGGTTAAGTTTGAAGCATTAGGGCCAAAAACCATTACGCTGGTTGCGAGTAACGACAAAGGGGAAGCGACATTAGTTCAGCAAGACTTTATCCGTGTGTGGGATCCAGCCTCGCCATGGGCAGGGTTTCCAGAGCCTGCAATTGAAGTGAAAAAGGAACTACCAGAGCACCCAGGACAGCTGGCGCTTGAACGTGCGGTACCAGATCTAAATGCCCTTATTCATGAGATCTCTTTGAAGATTGCCAAGCGCTTATTTAATAATGTAACCGAAATAAACGTTTTTGAGCACGTTACTTTTATCACTGGAGACTTTGACGCGCCTGCTTCAAAGGCTGGTGAAGGCAAATTTATGGAGCTTAGGTTTGATGTTAAGCACATCGCCAATCTAGAGGGTCTTGGAGATGAGGCTATCCGTAACGAAGTCATTGGCGTACTGTGGCATGAGCTGACTCATGGCTACAATAATGTTCCGGCTGAAGGTGAATATCGTCCGGGCACGGATTATCATACCTACTTAGAAGCGCTGGCTAACTTTATTCGAATAGATGCTGGTTACTTAGAGCATAGACGCGGTGGAGTTCGCTGGATGGAACACTACAATGTTGATGCTTACGATCAAACAGCATTCTTCTTTGAGTGGGTAGAAAACAGTCATCGTAACACCGATTTTATCCGCAAGTTTAATGCGGCAGCAAAAACGCTTGATGCGTGGAGTTTAGACACCGCTTTTAAATCTATATTTGGTGAACAAAGTGGGATTGATGCGGTATTTGAAGAGTATCAAGTCTACCTTGCAAGCGTCGGTAAGTTACCACCAGTACCACTTGGCTATCATAACTTTGCACCCACTAGCACTCAGGTAACAACAAACGGTACTGCACTTGTGCCTTTTAATGAGGGAGCAGATAAGCTAAATGATAGAAATATTACCTCTAAATTTAATGTGGTGTTGGAAGCCCCTGCTTGGCTTGCACAATATGCGCCTGACTTGTTGCCGATAAAACAGGTTGATAAGGCCCAAGTTAACTATGTGTTTGACAGCGCTAAAACAGCAAAATACTACTCATTAGCGACAGCAGGAGACAACCCTCATCGCTTCCCTAATGCGTGGCAGCTAAAGGGCTCAAATGACGGTACGAATTGGATTACGCTAGATACTCAACAGTTCAACGAACTACCTAATACGATGGAATACTATAGCTTTGCTATCGAGAGTCCAAATGCGTATACCCAGTATCGTTTGGAACTTGAGCATACCCGCGAGGGCGGTGGAATTGGCGGTGCTAGCGGACGCCTAATTCAACTAGGCGAATTCTCATTGTGGGAAGCAAAAGACTAGCTTTTTAGTTAAAAGGTGGGCAATGCCCACCTTTAAAACGAACTTATTTTGACTTTAAACGTTTCTTCTTCTTTTTACCTTGAACCGCTTTAAATCGCGGATTAGATTTACAAATTACGTAAACCCGACCGCGTCTTTTTACGACTTGGCACCCCGGTCTATTTTTAGCGCTTTTGAGTGAGCTCAGTACTTTCATCTGGTTTATCCTTTTTTAGTCGCAAGGTTTTTAAAGCGGCGGTTAAATTGCGCAACTCGACCATCACTTGCCACCAACTTCTGTTTACCTGTGTAGAAAGGGTGAGACGCACTAGAGACGTCAATTGGGAAGTAAGGGTAAGTCTTACCATCTAGTTCAACGGTTCTGTCTGATTTAATGGTTGAACCGACAATAAAGTACTTATCAACCGATGTATCATGGAAGGCAACAAGTTGATAATCAGGGTGGATATTGGGTTTCACGACAACGACTCCTAAATAATGTGTTGTTATATTGTATCAATATAAATCAAATAAAAACTATTCTCAACAACTAATTTGTCGTTGCCGCTATTTAGTGCGATACGCTTAATTTGTCGACGCATGCGGAACTAAACTGAATGCATCTTGAGCAGTTGATTAAAAGGGGCTTACTTTCCTTAAAATTGCCTGATATAACTAGTTCTAGATAGTTTCTCAAGTAGTCATATTGGTGTTGACACCTAACCGGAATAGTAGCGAATAGACTTTTTTGGAATATAGCTATCGATGTAAGCCTGTTGGTTTGATAGATATGAGATAAAAGAGTGAGATCCAATTGAGGCTGGCTTAACGGTTAATAACCTTCACTAAATGAGAGAGGCCTAGCAAATAATTAAAACCTAGTACGTTCGCGAAGGTACTTTGTTCGCCAACGCAATACAGATATAGAGCATTTATTATGGATAAACATGCTGAGTTAGATAACTCAATTTTAGCTAAGCTTCACAGCAGCGATGACAGCGCGTTACAGCAAGAATTAGATACACTTTCTTGTACACATAGTGACATAGTGACACTACTGGCACAGTATCAAACGCTCAGTGAGCAAGATGATGAACTGTTCGATGCTTGGTACGACAGCTTATGTAAAGATCAGTTAAAGGTCTTAAAAGCATTTGAGATAATTCGTGCGCACATAGAACAGCAAATATAAATACGCATAGATTGTCTGGCGAAACGGTTGTGCGCCAGACGACAGATTATTTGATTGATAAGTCGTACTTACTAATCAATTGGTCAATGTATCGAGTGCGTAGCGACTCTGTTTGCTCAGCTTGAGTATTGGCCGCTAGTGCTTTGTTTAGTAGCTTCATGGCGCTGTGTACTTGACTACGTTGCTCTGGGGCAATGCTGCTGGCGGTTCTTGCTTCTGTGATGTCGTCGATAATCGCGCGGCCTAGGTCAATATAAAGCGCTTCCTCTACGAGACCATTTTGGCTAATCACTCCATATTTGCCACATAAAAACTGTTGCCAAACTTGTTGTACATGCTCTGTAAGGTCATCACTAAAGCTTGGATCTTCGGTGTAAAAGCCTTTTTCAATACATTTCGCAAGTGCTTCACAGTAACGCTGTTGAAATAACTCAAATGCACTACTTGATTGATCTACTTTATGTTTAAGTAAAAGTTGCCCCCAATTGAGTAGGCCTCGGGCATAAAAATCAGTATATTCTTCACATTCGTACAGGCCAAAGTACGAACTGCACTTAATTTGATTTTGAATACTATAACTCGGATTTGGGAATAGGCTCATTTGTTGCCATTCTAAGAGCTGTTCTTCAGGCATCTTTAAGCTGCTGCTCAGCTCCAAAGTGGTATAAAAGTGTGTATTTAGAAAATGTGTCAGTCCCATAAAATTAAACTGGATAAATATACAGTGCTTTTGATTTTGCTGGATCTTTACGCAAATAACAAGCACTAAAGTTAAATTTCATTAGATTTAACCGATTTACTCAGGTTTATGGGTCGGATCTCAGTCAGATTTATGGTAAAAATGGCTGTCAACTGGAAGAGTAATAGAAAGACCATGCATCAGATCCAATCAATAAAAAAAGCAAGCTTAATTACCGCTATTAAAACCCCTTACACAATGGCGGGTGAAATTGACTTAGATACTTACGACAAGCTAGTCGAAGCGCAAATTGCAGGCGGTGTCGATGGTATTGTTGTCGGTGGCACTACAGGTGAAGGCCAACTGATGAATTGGGAAGAGCACTTAATGCTCATTGCCCATTCTGCGAATAAGTTTGGCGATAAACTTCTGATTGTTGGTAATACCGGCAGCAATAACACCAGAGAAGCAAAAAAAGCGACTGAATATGGGTTTGCATCAGGTATGCACTGTGCACTACAAATAAACCCGTATTATGGCAAAACCTCAATTACGGGTGTGAAGGCACACTTGAAAGAAGTCTTGGAAATCGGTCCTGGCTTTATTTACAACGTGCCTGGCAGAACGGGACAAGATATTACGCCTGATATTATAGAGCCGCTGGCCAGCCACAAGCATTTTGTTGGTATGAAAGAATGTGCGGGTGATGAGCGTATCGCACACTATGAAGCGAAAGGCATTGCGTGTTGGTCAGGTAACGATGATCAAGCCCACGATAGCCGTCATAACAGCCAATCTCACGGCGTTATTTCTGTTGCATCAAACATCATTCCAGGCTTATTCAGACAATTGATGGACACGCCTAACCAAGCGCTTAATCAGTCATTGCAACCGTTAATGAACTGGCTCTTCTGTGAACCAAATCCAATTGCTATCAATTCGGCTTTGATTATGACTGGCGCAGTCAAACCGGTATTTAGATTACCTTATGTGCCACTGTCGCAAGCACAGCAAAAAGAGGGGATTGAACTCCTTTCGCAGTTAAAGGAAAGTGACTTTGTCGGCTCGACACCAAAATTAATTGACGAAACCTTGCTTAAGTTTTGTTAAAAGTCGGTTTGTCATTTATAATCTGCGACCGTTTTTGTGACTCGGTCGTAGGTTATTATGGCAACGTTTTCTTCATTTAGTTTCGCACAGCCTCTTTTAGATGCGCTGCAAGACATCAACTTTCATACATTAACGCCAATTCAACAGGCGGCTATCCCAGCTGTCCGTCAAGGTAGTGATGTGCTCGCAACAGCGCAAACTGGAACAGGGAAAACCGCAGCTTTTGCATTACCTATCATCCAAAAATTGCTTGAGGCTGAAGCGCAGTCGACGCCAAGAGCGTTGATTTTGGCGCCAACGCGTGAGCTTGCCGAGCAGATCGCTAATAACTGTGCGACATTTGCAAAGTACACAGACTTAAAAGTGCAGGCACTGTTTGGTGGGGTTAATGCCAATGGCCAAGCTGAGCGCTTAAAGCAGGGCGTGGATATTTTAGTGGCGACTCCTGGACGCTTGTTAGATCATATCCGCTTAGGTAATGTCACGTTAAGTAACGTTAAACACTTAGTGTTAGACGAAGCCGACCGCATGTTAGATATGGGCTTTATCACCGACATGCAAAAAATCATTGAGCTGGTGGATAAGCAAAAGCAGCTATTGTTGTTTTCTGCAACTTTCCCGTCGGCAATGAAGCAGTTCGCGAAACAAGTGTTGGATCACCCTAAGTTAATCCAAGCGACGCCAGAAAATAGTACAGCCGACACAGTTCGCCACGTTGTTTATCCAGTTAAAGAAGAACGTAAGCGCGAGTTACTATCAGAGCTTATTGGTACCAAAAACTGGCAACAAGTGCTAGTGTTCGTCAATATGAAAGAAACCGCGGACAAGCTAGTTGAAGAGTTAAAGCTTGATGGCATAGATGCGAATGTATGTCATGGCGACAAAACTCAAGGCGCTCGTCGTCGCGCTTTAAGAGAGTTCACTGAAGGCAAAGTACGCGTTATGGTTGCAACCGAAGTTGCGGCTCGCGGATTGGATATCGTTGGCCTACCACGCGTGGTTAACTACGATGTGCCTTATCTTGCCGAAGATTATGTTCACCGCATCGGAAGGACTGGTCGTGCAGGTCAGTTTGGTTATGCGATCACCTTTGTAAGCCGTGAAGAAGAGTCAGATCTAATTCATATTGAACAGTTAATCGAGCAGCAAATTTCACGCTATTATCTGCCTGGCTACGAAGTGGCAAATCGTGAAAGACTGGTTGAAACTATCCAGAAGAAACCAGCGCATCAACGTCGTAAGGCGCGGGTGAATAAGCCTTCGAATCAAGCAAGTGCAGAAGCAAGATTAAAAAACCGCTCTCGTATTGCAAATGTACGTAAGCAGCAAAAGAAGAAGTAAAATTGTTTTTTGCTATATTTACAACGCCAGCTAGCACGCTGGCGTTGTTGTTTTTAGCCAATGTGGCGTACAATAGCGAAAAATAATTATAAAAATACGGCTTGTGCTTCAGTCATTTCACATTGTTCCAGTTAATCTAATCCAACTCGTCTCTCTTGGGGCTTATCTCCTCGCAATGTTAATTTTTGCCAATCAACCACGCGCACGAATGCTCGTCATTTATTTGTTATTTCAATGTGTGCTGATGGCAACCAACTTTGCTGAAGAAGCGTTAGGGGTTAGAAGTTATTTACTTATCACGCCTGTATTTACCCTAGCTACAGGGCCTTTAGTCTATTTTCTGTTTAAAAATTTACTGCATGCCAATCAACATAAGCAAGAGCGAAGGTTAGTCCATTTCTTACCTGTTTTGCTGGCGTTTCCATTTACTGAATACACCCAGCTTATGATTGCGTTTGGTACTGTCAGTCAGTTGATTTATTTTGCTTTTACGGTGCAACTTGTTGGTCTTTACCAGCGAGCATCCGCGGAGATCAGGGCGGACGTCAATAAGCGCGATTTACAGTGGATCAGAACAACGGTTGTCATGTTTGTGATCTTTGCTCTGGTGGATTTGGTTAGACTCAATATGCAAACATACAACGACATCAGCACTAAAGCATTCTGGTATTTTATTGACTTAGTTTGGTTACTTGCAATTAATCTTTACCTAGTTGTCAAAGTACACAATCAACCACACCTCGAAGATTCTATAACGCAAGCTCAAGAAATAACGTTCAATGAGGTGGATAAACAGTCAGAAGATCCAACCGAGATATTCAATGCAATTCATAACACGATTATGCAGCACTATTTATATCGCCAGCCACGCCTGACTATTCACGATGTTGCTGAGGTTATTGGACTTGGGGTAAAGGATATCTCTTGGGCCATCAATACTTGTGGTGGTTACAACTTTAATGAGTATATCAATAGCCTGCGGGTCGATGAGGTAAAACAGCAACTACAGTGCGAAAAGCAAACAACGCCCAACTTGTTAGCGCTCGCAATGAATGCTGGGTTTAACTCAAAATCCTCGTTTAACAGTGTTTTTAAAAAGCAAACGGGTTACACTCCAAGTCAATTTTCAAAATTAATATAAGTATATTAAACAATTACTTATATTTCATTTCGAGTGTCTTTTAAAAGTCGTAGAAGTACAAAATCCTGATGTTGCACGCCATATAAAGTCGTTATAGGTAATCTGGAGTTAAATCGATAACAAGGATAAAGATGATGTATTCAAGTTTTCTCACTCATGTGGCCACTTGCCTGACTTTTAGTAGTTTGTTTATCGCGCAGCCTGCAAAGGCTGAACCTATTCGGGCGCTGACATCAACGAGCGAACAAGCGCATGTTGCACAGCAACTAAATGTTAAATCCCCAGTGGATTACCTAAATACACGGATCAACGCACTAGCGTTAGTACGTAGCAAAAATTGGCAACAGGCGTTACTACAACTGCAAAAGCTTACTAAGTCGTATCAAGATGACGGAGACACTTGGTATCTATTGGGATTAACGCAAATACAATTAGCGCAGTATGAGCAAGCTATCATTTCACTAAAAAAGGCGTTGTCACTGGGCGTAAACCTAACCAATGTACCTACCGGTTCGCGCCCCTCAAATGACATTATGATAAAGATTGCAGGCGCGTATGCCGCGCTAGGTAAAGTGGATGAAGCTAATGAGTGGCTGAGTAAGTCTTTGTCTGCGCGGTACGACGAACGCAGTAGCTTAGCAACTAAAAGTGTTTTCGACTCCATCAAAGATAATCTGAAATTTCAGCGTCTTACAGGTAACTATAAAGACACTTCGCTCACCCGAGATCAACAGTGGAATGCGGATTTAGATTTCTTGCTCTCGGAAATTAAGCGGTTGCATGTTAACGAGCAGGCAAGTAACAACCCCGATTTAATTACGTTAGCAAATAATTTGCGCTCAGATATACCCAAGTTAACTGATCAGCAAATTGTCTTCGGTATGATGCGAATAATAGGCACGCTTGGTAACGGGCATAACTTTATCGTACCGACCTTCGGAGAAAAGGGGAATTTCACTCGTTTGCCCGTGCAGTTTTATGCCTTTACTGATGGCCTTTACATTGTTGATGCTGAAGCTGAGTTTAGTGATTTAATCGGCCATAAAGTCACAGCCTTTGGACAAACATCAACCGCAGATGCAATGGCGAAAGTTGCCGAGATTAATCCGCGAGATAATGAAATGCAGCAGCTTTGGCTTGCGCCTTATTATCTCGCCATGCCTGAAGTACTTGCTGGACTTGAGTTGAGCGATGCGTCAAATGAAGTGTCTATCACGGTAGAAAATGCACAGAGCATGCAAAAGACCATTCGTCTTAGTGGCCAATCATTTGAATTTCGCGGTTTTCCGACTTTGCCAGATAATCATCAAAAAAGCCCACAATATCTGCAAAACGTCACTAAACCTTATTGGTACGAAGTGGATAAAAGCAATGGGGTTTTGTACGTACAGTTTAATGCCGTTGCACAGATGAAAACGCAGTCGCTCGCGCAATTTAGTGCGGAGTTGATAGAGAAAATAAAACACGGTGAAGTAAGCCACCTGGTGCTGGATTTACGACACAATAGTGGTGGCAATGGCTCCATCTTACCACCATTACTAAAGGCACTTATTTATTTTGAAGCGGCAAAGCCAGCAGGCAAGTTATTTGTAGTGATGGGACGTAATACCTTTTCAGCAGCGCAAAACCTCTTAACCAATATTGATAGCTTTACCAATGCAATATTGGTTGGAGAACCAAGTGGCTCTCGGCCAAATCATATTGGTGAAGCTGGAAGGTTCCGTTTACCGTTCAGTGGGGTGTTTGGACTCGTTTCGTCGCAGTTCCATCAAACTTCTCGCGCAGAAGACCACCGTATTTGGATTGCACCACATATGCCGGTATTGCCAGACTCTACGAGCTACTTCAATGGTGTAGATCCCGCCATGAAAGCCATTTATAGTGTATTGGATAACAACGTCGATGGTTTAGTTAAGTAACCATTGCGTTAGTTGAGCGCATTTTTTAGGTAAAATCATAAAAAGGAAGTGGCATAAATGATAATTGCAGCAGCGTTATTGTTGTTTTTGATTGGGCTAGTTCATTCTGTACTGGGTGAAAAATACATATTGATCCGCCTTTTTAAAAGAGACAACCTGCCTCATCTGTTTGGTAGTGATTGGTTTACCAAGCGCACGTTGCGATTTGCATGGCATCTCACCACCATTGCGTGGTGGGGAATAGCTGCGATGTTAATAATGTTCTATCGGCAAATGGACGGAGAACAGGTGTTATATGTCATGTCTGGTACGTTTCTTATTAGCGGTTTGATTGCACTTATTGCTTCACGCGCTAAACACCTTTCTTGGGTGGTTTTCTTTGCGATTGCCGCTTTGCTGTATTTCTCTGTTTAAGAGTATGCGCTGACTATCTTAAAAGTAAGCTAGCAAAAAGAGGGACATGGGGGTGCTATCAATTCCTGAACCATTATGTTAGCTTTGTTAGTGAAATCAACTAAATGGAATAATAATAATGAGAATTGGTAAGGCTGTTCAGTGCTTGTTAGCTGTGACGTTAGCGGCTTTCTTTTCGGGATCAGCAATGGCAGAGTCCGAAGAAAAGACAAAACAAGAATATGAACAACAAACAAAAACCTTGATGTCAAAAGTGCTTGATGAAAAGAGAACTTTTACCATTCAACTACCCAAAAGTTATCACACCAACCACAATAAAAAATACCCTGTTATTTATCGCCTTGATGGTAAAGGCAACCTTCCGTTGATGACCGCTGTACTTGAGCGCTTGCAAGAAGCAAACGTTTCTGCAGCACCTGAAGTTATTATTGTTGCGATTGAAAATACAGACAGGTTAAGAGATCTTTATCCAACTAAGAATAAAGAGCCGGCAGGGCCTATGGATATTGGCGGAGGGGCTCCCAAGTTTTTAGAATTTATCGAGACTGAGCTTATTCCTTATGTGAACCAGACCTACCGCACTCATGATTTTAAAGTCATTGCAGGTGCTTCTGCAGCGGGGACTTTTGCTCTTTATGCTTTGCAGGCAAAGCCTGAGCTATTTCAAGCGCATATTGCTTATAGTCCAGCGGTATGGTGGAACTTTGGCGCGACAGCAAAGAGTACTAAAGCGTTTATTTCCAAAACGAAGCAGTTAGATAACTTTCTATATATCACAATTGGTGAGGAAGGCGGCGTGATGCGCGAAAGATACGACGATATGGCGCGCTTTCTAGCAGCAAATCAACCACATGATTTGCGCTTTTTCAGTGAGGCCTACGACAATGTTCCTCATGGACTTGTGTCTGCAGCTGGTATTTTTAGCGCGTATCAAAAGCTGTTTTTGCCAACCCGAATGCCTGCGCGTGCTTATACGGGTGAATTGAGCTCTATTACTAAGTATTATCAACAACTGTCTGCTCAATATGGCGAGGCTTTTGAGCCACAGGAAGCCGTGATCAGAGAGCTTGGCTATTACCACGTAAGCATGGGTAACGTGAAAGAAGCAATTAAGTTGTTTAAGTTTGGCGTTTCACGCTATCCAAATAATGCAGATGCCTACAACGGCTTAGCATATGGCTATGAAACCGACAAACAATACCAAGCATCTTTAGAGCAAGTAAACAAAGCGCTGGCATTGTCTTCAAAGGGTGATGGTGGCTACGATGTCTTTGTTGCTCGTAAAGAGCGGTTAACTAAATTACTTGGTGAGTGATAATCAAAATGCGTAAATAGGCCACTTAGGTAATCGATGTGGTCTATTTGTTGGGTATTTAATGCCACTTAAAAATAGTGGCGAATACGCTTTATTTTTTCGCCGCTAAACTCAAACAGTGTCATAAGCTTTTGCTTATTTTCTTTTTCATCCGTGTTACCTTGCTGATCAACGCAAGGATGTAGATACTCAACGGTCACCGCATTAAGTCCTTCAATGATGTTTGTGACTTCGATATCGCATTTTCCGTATTGGCCTAGATAGCTGAGTAAGCCTTTTTTGTATTCTTCTTTTGATAATACGGCATTAAAGCGAGGGTGCTCGAATGAGGCGTCTGGCGTCAAAAGCGTAAGTAGGTGGGTAACATCAGACTCTTTTGAATATTGGTGTTCAACGGCTTTTTGTGCCTCGAAGTAAGCGTTAACCTTGTTGCTCAGTGCTTCTGCGGAGCAAAGACTTGAAACCAGCATGAGTGGCAGCAGTGCATATCGAACTTTCATTATGATTTTCCTTAATTTATTGTTTTTTGCTCTGCATTGAATGCAACGTGTCGACCAGGAAATGCAAGTTTAGAAAATGGCCATGCCGTTTTTAACCAATGAGTAATTGTTTGATAGAGTAGGTTATCCAATGTGATATCTTCTGCTCCTATCCAAAGATAGACATCACAATCAAAATCTGAAGATTGCGGCGGATCGATATAGACACAACCGATATACTTTTCACAGTGTCTGGTGTAAACCGCATAAGCAAATGCCGCTCGCGACATAAATTCTTCCTTGTGGATGGCTAAACTCGCAATGTTTTCCTCAAAAGTCATAGAAGCTTTCGGCCAGTCTGAATTCGGACCAAATATGCCTTGCAAACGTGCTTGATTAGCCATCACCAGCGCATAATCTACTGTCGCAATTTGTCATTGAGTACGGTAAAAGAAAATTGCGCTGTGCTAACCCTTGTTGATGGCATAAAAGAGTCAGGAATAAAGAGCTGAGCTTGTTTTTGTTGATTAGTCACTGTCACCAGTACTCTCTGACAAGGGAGACTTTTTTATCCGTGAATTCAAATAGAGCAAACTTTACATGGCCCTTAGTCCAGTTGCCGGCTTGATCTGTTTTACCGTATGAGTATTCTACGGCGGCATGGCGCTTGCCGTAGATGATGTTCAGGATTTTTGCCTGCGTATTAGGTGTATCGTCAAAAGAACCCAGCTCTAATTGTTTGATGAATGCTTTACGCCATTTAGTTTTATCGAAGTCTGCATCATATTCTTCATGTTCATATTTTACGTTGTCATGTAATTGAGACAGTAGCGCGTCGATATCTTTGACTGTTGAACCTTTAATAAAAACCGTAACAAGACTGTCGAGATAATTCTGTGTTTGAGTTTGCATGCACGTGTTGTTGCACAGTGCTTCTGTTGTTAGTGAAGGGAATGAGATAAAAAGAAAAAGAGCAATGAGTGTGGCTTTTTTCATGAAAACATCCTTTTTTATTATTATTTGCAACAGGTTAGCACTCGGTTGTAATTTATACAATAACAAAAGTTGTGAGCTCAGCAGGTGCTAAGAGACCAACTTTGCATTTCTGTCACTCGACTAATGCAGCGAGCGAATGCAAATGCCAGTTGCTCTCCTTGGTAAATTTGCTCAATCGGCGCATCTGCCAAAAAAACAACCAGTACTTTGGCTTCGTAACACTCATCGATAAGCGCAATCAGTCGTCTGGCCTCATCGTCGCCAATCCTAGGTTGCATTGAGTTATTTGGGCGGATATAGCCTTCCTCAGTTCCTTGTGCTACATCTTTATTCTCTGGAGTAACACCGAGTAGCGGTAACTCAGAGATAAAAATACAGCTAAATTGCTGTGCAAGCTCAATATAGTCATTGGTAGCGCGAGGGCTTGAGCAGATCTCCATAAAATCAAAACATACGACGCTTTCATTTGCGCCAAGCACGTTAATTAGACGATGATTAATCTCCAGGACGCCCGATTTGAATATGCCACCTACATTAGTAAAGGCGTTCCAAAACGCTTGTTTATCGTTGACGAAGTAGTGGTTTGCCGTTGTACCTTTGCTAAATCGATGGTCCGTTTCACCACATACAGATATGACATCGCAGTGACTTATAAGCAGTGCTATCGTTGGCTCAAAGCGGTCTCTATGTAATCCATCTTTGTATAACTCGGTTGGGTGACAATTAGAGGTTGCAACTAAGGTCACGCCAGCTTCAAAAAGGGCTTCAAACAATCTCGCCATGATGATTGCATCGCCGATATCGGTGACAAAAAACTCGTCAAAGCACAGCACAGAAGTGTGCTCTGCCCAATTTTGGGCGATCCGCTTTAAAGGATCTCTCACACCTTGAATTTGATTGAGTTCTTTATGCACCTGTTGCATAAAGTGATGAAAGTGGAGGCGAGTTTTGTTTGCGACGTCAGTGAATTCATAAAACCAATCCATCAGCATGGTCTTGCCACGACCAACTGGGCCATAAAAATAGATGCCTTTATTCGAGTGACCACAAGCGAGTGAATGAGAAAGGGTATCTAAGGCTGAAATTGCAGCTTGCTGCGCTGCATCAGGAGTAAGATTTCCACATTCGATTTGTGCTTGGTAATGGCTAGAGATTGACATAGACACTGCAAATAGGAATAGTTAATCCGAATAATATCATAAAGCTATAAATCATGGATGCACTAACAAGATTAAAACAAGCGGTAGACGCCTATTATCCACTTTCTCAAGAAACCTGGTCCGCTATTGCTGCGATCACCAGCATCAAACTACTCGCGAAAGATGAGTGGCTTTACAAAGAAGGAGCGTATCTGACTACTTTTGCATTTTTACATCAAGGGTTAGTTAGATTAGTAAATACCAATGCTGCTGGACAGGAATACAATAAGCGTTTTTTTGTGGCGGGGGAATTTCCTGGTGTAATGCGTGCGCTACATCGCCAAGAGCCTGCCAATCAAGGGATCCAAGCGCTTGAAACATCACAGGTAGTCCTAATCAATTTTAAACAGTTTAGAGCACTGCTGATGGATAATCCGGAATTAATGCGATTTCAAATACTGTATCTTGAGAAAAACTGGTTGTTAGAAAAGGATAAGCGAGAGCTTTATATGGTGCAGTTAGATGCCACGGAGCGCTATCTTGCATTTTTAAAAGAGCAGCCAGAACTTGCTGAGCGTGTACCGCAATACCATTTAGCGTCACACCTTGGGATCACTCCTACACAGTTAAGCCGAATAAGAAAATCGTTAAAAAATTCTGGCTCGTTTACATAGGTAAATGAGCCGAACTCTTCACCTTGTTAAAGTTGCCTCAACACATAATGGAGAGCAACTTATGAATACATCACAACTAGAATCGTTATTGAATTGGCGTTACGCCGTCCGCAAATTTTCTGAGCAAACCATTGCGCAGGACAAAGTCGATAAGTTAATCGAACTAACGGGATTGAGCGCTTCAGCATTTGGCTTACAGCCGTATAAGATTATTCAAATATCCAAGCAATCGATAAAAAAAGCATTACTACCGCATTCGTATGGACAACAAAAAGTGCTTGATAATAGTCATCTATTAGTTTTTGCTGCGGATATGTCACCTATTGATAGCCAAGTAGAGCGCTACATTCAAGACTTTAAGGCGAATCGAAATCTTGATGAGCTTATCTATTCACAGATGGAATTGGGTATGAAAGACGCGCTACACACCATGGACTGTGCGTCTCAATATAGCTGGTGTTCTGAGCAGGCTCACTTGGCCCTCGGTACATTACTGCTGGTAGCCGCCAGTATGGAAATTGATGTTTGCCCAATGACCGGTATCGATAAGGGTGCCTACGATGACGTGTTGGGTCTTTCATCCTTAAACTTACGCACGGTATTAATTGCGCCAATTGGCATTCGTGACAGTACGGATGTGAACGCGAATACAAGCAAAGTAAGGAAATCGAGAGACTTGCTGCATATTGAGGTGTGACGATGATTTTTGCCATATTAGCCGTTTTCGCAGGCGGTGCAATCGCGGTGCAGGCAAGCATGAACGCACAGCTTGGCGGTTTATTAAAAAGTCCGATATTGGCAGCTGGAGTGGCGTTTACTGTCAGCGCATTCTATGCCTTTATAGCCTTTCGGGTATCTGATAACGTGCTGCCAGCAACCTCAGAGCTAAAAGCGGTGCCTTGGTACTTGTGGTGTTTAGGTGGGGTGCTAAGCGCAACTGGGGTGGGACTCTGTTATTTTTTAATTCCTAAAATGGGCATAGGTAATTTAATGGCTTATTACTTGTGTGGTCAAATGGTGGTAGCTATGGTGATCGGTCAGCTTGGTCTCTTTGGCGTACCTTATACGCCTATTAACCTGCAAAAAGTCGTGGGCGTGATTGCTGTGCTGACCGGTATTGTACTTATTAACGTTAATCGTTCAGGCTAAAACTCAGCCATTTCTAAGGCTTTGCTAATAGCTGGTGTTGCCGCAATTTGGCGATAATAGCGGCGTAAATTCTTAAGCGAAGGCGTTTTTTCTAAAAATGTCTTCGCACGCTCACAAAGCATAAATAAATAGCTGTCGCACAGCGTAAATTGATTTGCAAACAGGTAATGATTGTCTGCAAGTAAGGTATCAATAATACCAAACCCTTCTTCTAGTCGACCTTGCTGCGAGCGAATAAGGTCGTCATACATCAAAGCACTTTGGGTGTGTCGTTCTGGGTAGGTATACATCAATAAGTCGCTGTGAATAGAAGCGCTCATAAAATGCATCCATTGCAGGCACTGTGATTTTTGTTTTAGCTCAGTTGGGATAAGTTGCTTGTCGATGTGCTTTTCAGCAAGGTACTGAGAAATTGCAGCGCTTTCAAATAAGGTAAAGTCGTCATCAACGAGGGCTGGTACTTGTCCGGCTGGGCTTAGTGTTAAGTATTGTGCACTACGGTTGGCGTTTTTTTTGATATCCACCAGTTCAAGTTGATAAGGCTCACCAATGAGTTCTAATAAAATATGAGGCGCAAGGCTCGCACTTTGTGGATAGTAAAAGAGTGTATACATAATTCACCTAATGTTAGGTCACGTGTATCACTCAGGAACAGGGCATAAAATAACAGTGATCACGTGAAGTTAGTTTAATACCAATGTAATAATTGCAATGTTATTGGTATCCAAAATCGGCTCCTTCTTCGCTGTCTCCTATTCAACCTTAGGTGAGGGTTGAGGTTTTCACAAATAAAAATGCCAGCAAATGCTGGCATTTAGATAATTTTAAAGTATTAGCTACGGATTGTAGTAGATAGGAGAGTTAGGTCCAACTGGTAGACCAAAGCCAAACACCCACACGTAGAATAGTGCTACCCAGCCGATAAAGAAGAACATACTGTACGGCAACATCGTTGCCACTAGTGTACCTATACCCATATCTTTTTTGTATTTCGTCGCAACCGCTAATATTAAACCAAAGTAACTCATCATCGGAGTGATAAGGTTAGTAACTGAATCTCCAATTCGGTACGCTGCTTGAATGGTTTCTGGTGCATAGCCGATAAGCATTAGCATTGGAACAAATATCGGTGCAGTGACAGCCCATTGAGCTGATGATGAACCAAGGCTTAGGTTAACGAGTGCACACATGAATATAAACAGTACGAATACTTCAGGGCCAGTTAGGTTTAGCGCCTGTAACAGTGCTGCACCATTTATCGCAAGGATAGTACCTAGGTTTGTCCACTTAAAGAATGCAACAAACTGAGCGGCAAAGAATACCAACACGATATACATGCCCATCGAGCTCATGCTTTTACTCATTGCATCAATAATATCGCGATCATTTTTCATGGTACCAACCACACGGCCGTACACAAAACCCGGAATAGCAAAAGTAACAAAGATAAATACCACGATCCCTTTTAAAAATGGTGAGCCTGCCACTTCGCCTGTTACCGGATGACGTAAAATGCCATCTTCAGGCACTATGGTTAAGGCAAGTAGAATGCTTACTACGAGTAGTGATACGCCCGCCCATTTGAGGCCTGATTTTTCTTTTGCAGAAAGTTTCTCGATATTGTTTTCACTTAAATCAACGCTGGCTTCTTTAGGGTCGTATTTCCCTAAACGTGGCTCTACGATTTTCTCGGTGACTAAGGTTCCCACGATAGCAATTAGGAATACTGAAATCATCATGAAGTACCAGTTCGCTTCAGGGCCCACTTGATAATTTGGGTCAATCATTTGCGCAGCAGGCGTCGTAATACCAGCTAATAGCGGATCTATGGTGCCAAGCAATAAGTTTGCGCTGTAGCCACCAGATACGCCAGCAAATGCGGCGGCTAAGCCGGCAAGTGGGTGTCTACCAAGGCTATGGAAAATCATTGCTGCAAGCGGAATAAGTACAACGTAGCCAAGTTCTGATGCGGTATTAGACAAGATAGCTGCAAATACAATCATAAAGGTAACAAGGCGTTTTGAAGCCCCCATTACCATGCCGCGCATTGCAGCTGATAGCATGCCAGAGTGTTCTGCAACACTAACCCCTAGTAATGCAACAAGTACAGTGCCAAGTGGTGCAAAGCCAGTAAAGTTAGTCACAAGACCTGTCACAATGCGTTGCAAACCTTCAGCACTCATTAAGCTTACGACTTCAATGACACCGTCGGGGTCGCGACCTGCGGAGCCTTCTGGGCGAGGATCGATGGCAGATAGTCCCATCCAATCGGCAATACCACTAAATAACACGATGGCGATACAAAACATTGCAAACAAAGTAATAGGGTGGGGAAGCATATTCCCCAAGAACTCAACAGTTGCCAAGAAGCGATTAAATAATCCCCCTTTTTGCCCCTGTTGGTCCTGACTATCAGCTTGCGTCTCTACAGCATTTGACATAGCTAAATTCTCAGTTCCAAAAAATGGCGCAACCTTAGCATTTTTTTTACATGAGGTCATGCTTAAGCGGCTATTTGTCCTCTTTTTAGGGTGAAAGGCGGAACATTGTGCAAAAACGGATCAGTTAGAATAGCTTAAGCTGATTTTTATCAGAACTTGCTTGTTTTTTGCGCCCACGACTTGAGCGACGCCTTGAAGCGTGAGTGTGAAGCACTCTGCCTGTTTCATCTTTATCTAGATGTTGCTTATAAAATGCGGAGATTTTTTCACGGGCAATTTTTGCGGCGTGATCGGGTAATATGGCTGGGCGTTGATATTGGTCTTCTTTTAAGCCAGTATAAAGCCAAGGCGTATGTAAGTAATGCGTTGGAACGTGATTAAGCTCAGGAATGTAGCGGCGAATGAATTGACCTTCTGGATCATATTTTTGCCCCTGGGTTATGGGGTTATAGATGCGAAACGGATTTATCCCAGTAGTGCCTGACTGCATTTGTACCTGAGGATAGTGGATCCCAGGTTCATAATCTATAAATAGAGTGGCAAGTCTTGCTGCTGGTTGTTGCCAATCAAGCCACAGATGATAGCTTGAAAACGCCATCAACATGGCACGGATGCGAAAGTTTATCCAACCTGTGGTGATCAGCATTCGCATACAGGCATCAATAAAGGGGACGCCCGTGTTACCGTGAGCCCAAAGTTCAAAGCGTTGCGGATTAAATTCACTCGCACGCATATCAATTAAGGATGCATGCACAGCACGCTCTGCATAAAACGGCTCTGATTCGAGCTTTTGCACAAAATGGCTATGCCAGTAAAGCCGTGATAAAAAACCACTCTTATTGCGTTTTGAGTCGACATTTAATGCAAGAGTTTGTTGTAAAACATCCCTGAGGCTTAGCACGCCATAGGCCAAATACGGACTGAGTCTGGAGCTACTGTTTACAGCTTTTACTGGGCTTGAGATACCAAATAAATAGTTGTCTATCCTATGATTAAAAAAGCTATTCAAGGTTTGCTGCGCAGCTTTGAGTCCACCTAATTGGGGCTCTGGGGCTGAGTTGCTGTCATTTCCAGGGTAGTCATTTAAAAGTGCAATACCACTATGCTGTTGCAGCAGAGGATTAATTTTTGAAGGGGCTGGTAGACAGTCGCTTTGCAGCCAGTCTTCGGCTTGCTGTTGCCACTTATCACGATTCACTTTTCCCCTGAATACGGCTTGTTGGCGATATTCTTCATACGATACGTGTCTTTCTTTACACCAGGCAATAACACGCAAATCGCGCTCAAATGTCCATGTATTCCCCGTTTCTTGATGGCAATAAAGGGTTGCGATCGCGATGTTTTGATGGATCTTTTCAAGTATTTCAATGATATCGCCCTGGCGAATCGTCAGCGTGCCACCTAAAAGCTGCAGCTGATCAGCAAGGCTTAGAAGCGACTCTTTTACAAATTGAAATTGTCTTTCGCTGGTATCGGGGAGTTGCCAATATTCGGGCTCAACAACATACAAGATCAGGGTTGGTCTGCCATTATTACACGCTTCGTAAAGTGGTCTATGGTCGAACACTCTTAAGTCACGTTTGAGCCAAACGAGATTAATCATCTAACACCCCCTTAAACAATAAAGGGTAACGGCGTAGGCGTTTGCCTATGTAGTCGTCGGCGAGGATCTGCTGGCATATTCGCTCTACGTCATCGTCCACTGCAAACACCCAATCAAAGCGTTCGATGGCGAGCAAAAAGCCACGTTTTAAATAGCGTTGCTGGCGAAATTCATCGCAGTTCTGTTTGATTATCTTGAGTTTATTTGGATTTTCCCTGAGCGCTTCGACGACATTACTTACATATGCGCGGGTTTGTTTGCCTTCAGGGCGGGGACGTCTAACGCGACGTCCTCGGTTGGTATTTGGATATAAGCTACTCATTCGCCTCTTTAAAAATGTAATCTAGCTTCTTAATAAAATCGTCTTTGTGCTTATCTTGTTCATAATCCAAGTGATAAGTATTATGAAACCCAGAGCGCAGTAACACGCCACTGCCTTGCAGGTATATGGTGTAACCATCTGGATCTGAATAGGCCACTATGCCCTCATAGCGTTTACCTTCCTCGGTTACTTCACCGTGCTTTTGAATATGCTCGAACACCGTTAACAAGAACTTGCTATCTAATTCATTTTTCATTGTTCACCTCGATACTTGGAATACGCTTTCACTGTGATAGCCGATCACTTAACTAACGCTGAAATTGCCTTAAATTGCTCATTTTTGGCCGATTTTAGCCACTGAAATAAAATAGACTCTAAAGCCAAAAAGCGTGCGCCATCGGCTTGCATCTGCATTAGCGCCCAATCTGTGTGTTTTGGATTGCGTGAGCAAATACCATCGGCAACTATTACAACGTTGAAATTGTCCGCCAGCAGGTCATTAACGGTTTGTTGTACACAGATATGACTTTCGAGGCCAACCACGACGATGGTGTCGCGTTTATATTCTTGAATAGCTTGTTTGCATGATTCAACGTGGTAAGCACTAAACGCGGTTTTTTCGATAACCGGGAGATTAAATTCAAGTAAACTCGGTGCTGTATGGCCAAGCCCTTTGGGATATTGCTCAAAAATCAGTGCGGGAACAGTCAAATGTTCTGCAGCTTGTAGTAGGGTGGTTACTTGGCGCTCGATATCGCCAAACACCTCAATATGAGGACGAAATTTTTCTTGAATATCGATCACTAAGATCATGCTGTCCGAAGGTATCAAATTCATCATCTTCTCCTTAGAGATTACGTTGCAAGGCGAGCACGCGCGCTTCGCTAATACGTTATTTATTCGTTACAATGGTATACCCACTTAAAAAGTAAACGGTTTTGGCGTGAAAGTACATTTTCTTGGCACTTCTTCAGGTAGCCCATCTAAACAACGTAATATGTCGGCAGCGGCAGTAAGCTTTGAAAATACCAAAGCCTGGGTACTAATTGACTGCGCCGAAGCGACCCAGCATGCGCTGCTGCACAGTGAGTTAACCCTATATTATCTCGAAGCAATTTGTATTACCCATCTTCATGGGGATCATTGCTATGGATTACCCGGACTCATTTCATCCATGGCTTTAAACTCTCGCAAAGCGCCACTAAAATTAATTGCGCCGAGGGCCGTTATTCAGTTTGTGCAAAGCTGTTTTACACTGACAGAGGTGAGGCTAAGTTTTGACTTAATCACCATCGCTCTTGAAGAAATAAACGATAAGCTACCGCTTGAATGTTGCGATATCGAAATCATAGCGCTACAACACAGAGTGCCCAGTGTTGGCTATAAACTCACGGAAAAGTGCATTCCTCGTAAGTTAAAAATAGACAAACTTCAGCAAGATGGCATTGCGTCTGGTGGCCACTACAACCTGTTGCAAAAGGGTCAAGACGTAGAATACCAAGGCCGACTTTTAACCTCAGATGACTACAGTTTTTATAGTTGGCAACCTCGAGTTGCAATAATTTGTGGTGATAACGAAAAGCCCGGCTTGCTATCGCAGATGATAAAAGGGGTCGATTTGCTTGTTCATGAAGCTACCTTTACCGCTGCTGATCTTCATAAAGTGGGATTTCATACAGGGCATAGCGATGCTAGGCGCATCGCTCAATTTGCACAATTACATCAAGTGCCCATGCTCGCGCTCACTCATTTTAGCGTGCGTTATCATGGTGAGGGCATGCTGCAGCCTCTTATTGAAGAGGCCAAGTTGCACTTTAGCAATGCACTCATCATCGCAGAGGATGGCCTGATTGTAGACATTCCAAAGCAAAAGCAAGTTGAGTGCGCAACTGCTTAGCTCTGGGATTGCTCGCAAAACCAACGCCAATCGGCTACGACTTGCTCGCTGTAATGACTGGCCGATTTGACCAATTCATCGATGAGACTAGGCAAAATGGCGACGGCATCTTCTTGAAATTGTAAGGATCGTCTATCTGCTCGCATATGTGAAAGGGCAAGGGCTTCACCGCACGCTTCTGCATATTGGCTAAAGCCCGACTTATTCGCTGCACGCTTACCAATAGTGATGTCTTCTGGGTCTATACCAACGCGAGCATGATGGCGCGAGCGTACCAGCCAATGGCTGCCTTGCCACAATGCATTATCTAAAATGAGATCGGTACGGCGCTGCATTTTTCTTTGACTGTTGACGGTTAAGTGTGCGGGATCTAAGCGATTCACTGGGCTTAAATTTGCAAAGTAAGCAAGAGGCGAAGCGAGTTGCTGTTGTTTTACCTCCACAATGTGGCATAGCGGCAAAATATCTTTAGTGGGCTTTTGTACGTTTGGGCCAACCAACAAATAATATCTGCTCAGATGCAATGAGCCTGTGCCTTGGTCGATACGCTCAACACAATCTAAAATTTCGTCATCAACATAGGGCGCAAAGTGATGAATAAGGTTTTCTTTTAAATCGGGGTCAAGTTGCTTAAACTTCAGTTTGTCTTCGCGAAAACTTAGCGGCTTAATGCTGAGGTCGATTTCCTTTGCGAGCGTGCTTTTTATCGTAAACGCGGCGCCCCCCGCCATTCTTTGTAACCCTTTTTGCCATCGTTTATGCAGTATATGATTATTATCAAATTCGGTTAAGCCTGTGTTGCTATCGACCTTATGTTCCAGCGACAACTGACAGGCTTTTAGGTAGCTGTGTAAAAAGTCCAATTGTGCTTGGGCAACCAGCTCTTTACTGACCAAAGGTTTACTTCGGTCTTTAATATCCTGAGCTTGCTCTTGAATACGCCCTCCTTCTAGTTGGGTAAGCGGTAAACTCACTAAAAAGCGAAACAGGTCCCACACAGCGTGTCCGACGCAGGCATCATCGAAGTCATTAGGTTCAAAAATTAGGGTATCGCCGTGGCTGCCTTCTTCACTATGAAAGCCAAAATTGCCCGTATGACAATCGCCCATTACGTAGGTGAGTGGCAGGCTGGTGGCCGCTTCAGGTAACTGCAGTTGTTGCTCCAGTAAGTCCTTATACATAAGCGCGGCACTACCACGGAAGAACCGAAATGGACTGAGTCTCATTTTGTCGAATTTACTGCACTCATTGCTTACGTGAATGCCTTCACGCTCATTAAAGTAAGATGCAAGATAGTCGTGACGATTCATGGATTAGTCCTCCCTTTGAACAATACCCAATTGAGATTTTGCCAGTTTTACAACGGCTTTATCGATAGGTGGGGGACTAATATCAACCCCCTTGCTTAACGCTTCGACAATGGTTTTCATCACTTGTACGCGGGCATACCATTTATGTTCCGCGAGGATCAAATGCCATCCCGCTAAATTCGTATCGGTTTTAGCAAACATATCATCAATTGCTTGCTCATAATCTTGTCGCTTTTGGCGGTTGCGAATATCTTCTTCCGTTAGTTTCCAGCGCTTATACGGATTATTTAAACGCTCTGTAAAGCGCTTGAGCTGTTCATCTTCGCTAATGTGTAAAAATAGCTTAACAATGCGGACGTTATCATCTGTTAGCAGACGCTCAAATTCGTTGATTTCTTGATAGGCACGACGCCACTCGTGCTCACTAGCAAACGCTTCAACCCGTTCTACCAACACTCGGCCGTAATATGAACGGTCAAAAATAGTCATAGTACCCCGAGGAGGTAACTTTGTTTGAAACCGATACAGGTAATGCCGGCCTTGTTCCTCGGGTGTTGGTTGTGCTATTGGGTAGACCTTAACGCCGCGCGGATCGAGTTTTTCTGTCATGCGGCGAATCGCGCCTCCTTTACCAGCCGCATCCCAGCCTTCAAACACTAAAATAGCGCGCTTTCCTTGATGAAAATAGGCTTGTTGCACATGTAATAGTTGGGTTTGCCAGTACTTTAACTCGCTTTTGTAGTGTTTTTTTGAATCAATAGCAGGATGTGTCATGGGTGGCTTAACACTTAGCCCGCGATTTAGCGCCTTTATTTCTGATACATAACTGGTCATGCTAACTCCTTTAATCGCCTTTGGTTAAGTTGGCCCTGTTGTTGTCAAAGCGCTGTTCAACGCGAAAATATTACCGCACCAACTAACTTTTGAGCGTGTTAGAGTAACCTAGATTAAACTCTACAGGGACTTTTTGACAATGATATGTCATACCATTTTGTCTTACACTTCCTTAATTTGAGGGAGCTAATCAGGCGCTAACGGCGTTAAAAATTTCTCATCATTTAGAACAGGTAAATAGCAAAATTTTCCTTGATTGAATAACTGACTCCATCAGTATAAAATCTACCCCGAATACTATCTCGCGCTCATTGATGAGTAGCAAATTGCATTGATGAGGAACAACCGGAATAAACAAGGAAGGATTGGCATGAAGCCTTTTGACAAGTGGCCTGCGCTTGTGCAAGACGCACAGCAAGGTACATTCGATGATTCACTTTTTCAGTCAGATTCAGACGTAAAAAATTCGGCACAACCAACCAGATTGCCGATGGCTAAAGTGCCCACCATCATTCTTAAAGCACTTAACCCCCATCACACTGACTATATTCGTATTGACCCAAAAGAAGCTCGTTACTGGCATGGTGGACTTCATCACCATGACGATAGACAACTACTTGTTATTTCAAATAACCAAGCACAACGTCTCAAAACGGTTTCTCAAGGCAATATAAAGGAGATCTTTGCGTTTATTAAAAAGTCAGCGCTTGAGGCTAAAGTGGAAGGTCAGTTCGGTTCTGGTGGCAGTAAAGGCTTCTCGGGTGGGGCGGGAGAGTTAAGCCAAAACGGTGCACATTTAGGTGCTGCAGCTGAATATGCTGCTACAAGCGATTACTCAAAAAATGATGGTGTGGGCTTCAATAGTAGCCAAGGAGCAGGTACAGTGCGCCCGTTAATGGGTAAGAGTAACGCTGGCATTAAAAAAACACCCACTAAGCTAGAAAGTACAGCACAACCCATAGATACTATTGCGCCATCTGTCATTATTGGTCAACCTAATCCAAAGCAAATCGTAAAACTAGAGCAAAACCAAGCCACTAAAAGACGTTTTGCAAATCATGTATTAGGGCCGGGAGAAACTGCCGCGAGTGTTGTCGAGCAGTATACTGGCACACCAAATGAAAGCCGTATATATGGCTTCAACCATCCTCAGTTTACTATAAAAAATCCTCCCAAAGCGGGTGATAAAGTCAGGGTGAATACCGGCTTTGACGTATTAGTTAAAGGGCAATTTTATAATAGCAACAGTGTTAACCTAATCTGGAAAGGGCCAACGTCGGGTTCAAAATCAGCCATATTGGAGCAAGTGAATGGCAAATATCTACCAGACAGAGGTTATGATTGGGAGTTGGCGCTACCGCTTGTGGCGGGGGAATACACATTAACCGCTGAAGCCGGAGGTGCGACGCACTCCGTGAGTTTTTCAGTTGAAGAGTCCGAAGACCAACTGGAAATTATTGATTTTATATATATTCCAGAAGATAACAGCTTTATAGCGGTCACCCAGTCACTTGCCGATATTTTAGAGCAAGAAATGGAAGTACTTAACCCTCCCATGGAGCAGTTAAAGCAAGCGCTGGCTGGACAACAAGACCTCTCGAAACAAGATGATAAAGTAATTGACGCAAAAAAGGCGTTAAACGAGACCCTAAAACCACTTGTTTCAGGCCCTACCGCTAATAAAATTACCGAAGTCATTGGCTTTAAAGGCCGAAAGTATACCTATGTGCGTAGTGATAAAATGGCCAACCACTTTAGACGCTATAAAATTGATACGGACATTCGAAACGGTCGTCGTTTTAGCGATGCGAATGGCAACTTAGACCGTAAGAAACTGAACAAAGCGCTTAAAAATGATTTGAGCAAGCTAAAGGTCAATTTTAAGTATGATAAGAAGCTCGTCGACACGTATACAACCATATGGGGCGAATGGGCTAGGGAGCTTAATAAAGATCTAAATATAAAAAGGTTTGAAAAAAGCGACTATTTTGATGCCAGTGCAGAGGCACGATTAATGCGCTACACCCATGGTGCGGGCATTGCGGCAACCTTTAGCCCAAAGGATGGTGTCTTTTCATTTCAAGCTGATGCCAAAGTCGATTTTGCAGTTGGTGAAGCAAAAGCTGCAATGAGTGGTTACTACCCTAATAAAAATGGGTATGAATTTAAGTTTATGATGCCACTTAAAAATACGACCAAAGAGCGTGAGATAAACTTAGGCGCGATCCGATTAAATGCGACCATTGCCCTTTTTGGCTATGCAGGAGCGAAATTACAAGCGGCGGCAAATGTAGGCTGTACAGTAAAGCAAGGTAAAATGATGCTTGAGGGATTAACCCCTGAACAAGTAAAAGCACTTAGCCGCGCCGATCGCAAGTTTGAACCTGTAAAAGGCGAGCTCAGCGCATTCGCTGGGGTATCCGCAGGCTGTGAGTTAACTGGTGCTTTGCAGTGGGATAATCCAGAAAAATCTGGTAAATCTAGTTTTTGTGATTTAGCTAAACTAGGTGGAAAGGCAGAAGGCGCATTTGGCGCTGGTGCACATGCCGGATGTTATATTGGTTATGAAGACGGAAGGTTTATGCTTCGCGCGAAATTGGGACTTATCTGGGGCGTAGGTGCTGGCGGAGAGTTGGTCTGTGAGATAGGTGTCGATGAAATCGTCACGCTTGCCCAATTTGTTTATCACCAGCTTAAAAATAATGATTATGATTATCTCGAGTTTATACAGCCATTGGCATTTAACGTGCTTTATAAAGCAGTAGCCATGCATATAGCAACAGGTAAAGATATTACTGAGTTTGTTGGTGGAACTGCTAAAGACATAGATGAATGGTGGCGAACTAAAGTAATAATTCATGAACAAGCCAAGGCTATCATGCAAAGAGTTGAACAAACACCAGAAATGCTGAAGTTTACGGTACCTGAGTCCAAGGGGGCATTTCTAAACTTATTAGCGAACCCTAACCTCGCTAGCCTTATCGACTCAGATACCTACAGCTGGCAGGGCTTAAATGAGCAGCGCGAAAATACGATTATTATCATACTCAAGCATATACTTTGTACAGAGGAATTAGACGAGGTGTTGCAGCATATGGGTAAAGGAGGAACTAAGTGTAGCCAAGAAGAGGGCTTATCTCAGCTTAATAGTATTTTAGAAGGTGCTCAGCAGCGAGAGTTTGATGCATGGCGACGCAAACTACCAAGCCGAGCTCGCTCCGGTTCGGTTGCTGTCGCGATGCTTAATATCAGTCCATTTGTAGCACTGGCATAACAGCGTATTAGCAACCAAAGTTAGCTACTTTGGTTGCTCATTTAAAGGCATAGACTGATTGAGCACGCAGCGAAATCCAGTTGCCCTGTATGCCTTTTTTAGTTTCTCAGATTCTTGCCGTGTATATACATTACTGCCACGGGGAGACTCTAAAAACATCCCGCCACGCATGACCTTTTTTGTGCCTTCTTTTGGCCCTTTAGGATCCTGTTCTGGGGAGTGTTGATAGTAATCCTCAGCCCACCAGTCATTGACCCATTCAATCATATTGCCGCTTAAGTCATAAAACCCCAATGGGTTAGGTGGATAGGTGCCACTAATATGCGGTTCAGGCTCTTCGGCGAGAGAGTAATTTACACCGAGTTCAAGCATACCAGTATTGGTGGCAAACAAAATGTTTTCACCACGGTTTCGTGCTGCAAATTCCCACTGTGCTTCGGTTGGTAAATCAATTGGGAGTTGTGTGAGTTTTGCCAGCCATAAGCAATAGTTCTTGGCATCATACCAGTTCACCCCCGCAGAGAATTCAGGTGCACGCCAAATTTCATCTTTATCCCATTTTGTCCACATGGTTTTTGGCAGGTTGTTTACCGCGGTATATAAATCAAAATCGCCATAGCTTACCTCATAAGCGCCCATCGAATAGCTGGTAAGGGTCACCTTATGAGCGGGTTTATTATCGCGGGCTATGGTCCAAGGCAAGTTATTAGGACCACCACCATCGCCCATCATAAAGCTGCCGCCTTCAACAAACACCATTTGGGCTTTAGTGCGCTCAATCAGTGCTTGCACTTGTTTGTCTTGTTCGCCAGTAAGCGCGTCTATTTGTTGGCCAAGGTCGTCACACCCGGTCATTACCAAACACAGTACTGCGAGGCTGGGAACGGTTGTGTATTGATTGGCGAGAATATTGCGCCGGTTAATGTTGGCAAAGTGGGGGAGTGAATGTATCCGTTTATTTTCCATATGGTGACTTTCCGTATGTTACTTATTTATCCTTAGTGCAGCTCAAGCATACCAAGCGTACAGGCGAAATCAAAATTGCTACAGCATAAAGTTAGTAGTTTGAATAAACGCTGACTTTTACGGTGATAAATGCGATGGCAATGAGCTAGTTAATTGATTGAACAGGAATTGGCTTCGCTTGGTTTAGCGCACAGCGAAAACCTTTAGCACGATACGTTTCATCAAGCTCATCTGACTCTTGCCGTGTATATACATTACTACCGCGAGGAGACTCTAAAAATCTTCCTCCTCGCATGACCTTTTTTGTGCCTTCTTTTGGCCCTTTAGGATCCTGCTCAGGGGAGTGTTGATAGTAATCCTCAGCCCACCAGTCATTAACCCATTCAATCATATTGCCACTTAAATCATAAAATCCCAATGGGTTAGGGGGATAGGTGCCAGGAGGTTCCGCATAATCAGTATTTAGCTCATAATTACGACCTTCTTCTATCCACCCACTATCAGTGGCAAACAAAATATTTTCGCCACGGTTTCGTGCTGCAAATTCCCATTGTGCTTCTGTTGGTAAATCAAAGGGGAGTTGGGTAAGCTCAGCCAGCCATAAACAATAGTTTTTTGCGCCATACCAACTCACTCCAGCAGGGAATTCAGGTGCGCGCCAAATTTCGTCTTTATCCCATTTTGTCCACATGGTTCTTGGTAGGTCGTTTACCGCGGTATATAAATCAAAATCGCCATAGCTTACCTCATAAGCGCCCATCGAATAGCTGGTAAGGGTCACCTTATGAGCGGGTTTATTGTCGCGGGCTATGGTCCAAGGCAAGTTATTAGGACCTCCACCATCACCCATCATAAAGCTGCCGCCTTCAACAAACACCATTTGGGCTTTTGTGCGCTCAATAAGTGCTTGCACTTGTTTGTCTTGCTCGCCAGTAAGCGCGTCTATTTGTTGGCCTAGGTCGTCACACCCGCTTATGACCAAGCATAGTAATGTCGTTAAAGGGAGTAATATCTGGTGATCAATCTTGTCCATAAGTGTGCTATCCATAAGGTATTTGCATACACATTTATCATAACTTGTTTAGCTGTATTGAGACATAGCTAATGTGGCAGTAAGACCAATGTATAAATATTAAAATGACAATATAACGCTTGTGATTTATATTGCTTGGGCACTACAACCCTTTGAAAGAATGAATGCTGTTCAAGCTGTTGGCGGCTTTTGAATTTATAAGCAAGATTATGCCCAAAAAGAGTATGCTATGAAATCTGCAGTATTGGTAATTGATGTACAGAACCTTTTATTCGACCCAGAGCCCAAACCGTATGCAAGTGAAGAGGTGTTAAGCCAAATTAACTTAGTGACAGATTGGGCTCGAAAGCAAGGCATGCCAGTGATCTATATTCAACATGAGCAAAACGGTACTGCGATTGAGTATGGTAGTGAAGGTTGGCAATTACAATCAGTACTTCAAGTTGACGCCAATGATCAGTTCGTGCGTAAAACCACCCCAGACTCATTTTTAAACACAAATCTGTCTAACATACTTGAAGAACATGGAGCTCAACATATTTATATTTGTGGTTATGCTACAGAGTTTTGTGTTGATACAACGAGTCGGCGAGCCGCGGGTTTGGGTTATGCAGTTACATTAGTGGCGGATGCCCATACCACACATTGCAAAAAGCACATGTCAGGTGAACAAATAAGAATACATCATAATACCACACTGCCAAGTATCTCCAGTTTTGGAGTGAAAATATCCGCGGTGTCTACTGCCAAAATTATTGCTTTAGGTGACTGATACAGTCTAGTTTTGTTGAGGGATTACCATTTCCTGTCACTGTTTTCACTTACTCGTCCTAATGACCGGCTGTTAAGGGTTATACATGTTATTACACAAGTGTGAAGCAAACCGGAAACGGTCCTCCTATAAGTTTTAATCTAAGCCTTTGAATCAAAGGACTATTCAATCCAGATCCATGCAATTAAAGGCGGGGTAGTCGCGTTTTTAAATGTGATATTAATTACGATATCGTCTTGCGTGTTCTCGTACTTCGCTGCAAATATCAGCATTGGATCCTGACCTCTTCGAAGAGACGCTAACAAGGTTTTGGATTTTAAGCGGCCAAGCTGCGGCGCGATTTCATGGTATGCCCGTAAAAATCCCTCCTCAGAAATCTTTTTGGCTAAGTCGGCGGTTATTACAGATAAATATGCTTGATAGTTTCCTCTCTCATGCGCTTTCAAAGCATTGTCGACAACAGGCATGAGAAGGTTAAGCGCCTCTTCTTCCGTTGAACCAAACGTTCCAAAATAATTCATAACTATTATCCTTGTCTAATCCTACTGATTTTTCACCTACAGGTAATGAATATAAACGATAGTTTTAAGTGTCTCAAACACTGTAAAAGTCTAAGTACCAATTTCAATTGTGGGGTTAATACTTTTATACTAGGGTCTGTTGTTCTTTGCTGCTGCAAAAACAAACTTGAAAGATAAACAGGCCCTAACTTACGAGAAAGCAACGTTATTTAATAAGGAGATAGTAATGAATGCTTATAATATCGAGATATTGAAACAATCCATTGATGATAAAGCGCGCTTTGATGGTTGGGTATTTGGTTTGCCCCCCGGAATTAAAGCCAATCAATGGCCGCTTGACCCACATACCGGCTACCCGCTAAAACACAGCTTTACACTAAGATTGCCAGAGGGCTATCGCACTGATGAGAATGCATTTGCGGTTAGCTTTTTTGCAATCGCGGTTGATCACAATGATGGCGGGCCCGAATATATTGAAGGGTTAGAAGAGGCGTTATTTGCTGAGCAGTCGCCAGATGAACCACTATTCAAACCCTTTTGGCAGGCGATGCAAACGGTTCATCCTAGCTGTAAGTTTGCAGCGGATACGCTAGATTGTTATTACGCAACGCTCCTGCTTAGTGAAGCTGAGTTTTACGGCGAGCTCTGTTCACCGCCAACTATTATTGAACGACATTTTGAAGATGATGTTTGTGCTCCAGAATGGCTAGTCGAGGGTGGCGCGAGTTGCTTTTGGAAAATGAACTATTCCCAGTACCTCAGTTTGCCAGCTGAAGAGTACCAAATATATCGCGAGCTTGGTGGAATTCCCCCAGAAGCAGTGAGTTTTAACCGTGCAATTGCGCTTGTTGCCAACCCTAGTGATCCTAATGCGGGTAAGACGCCCAGCGAATATGAAGATACAGGTTATATTGATCCGTACGAAGGCGACCCTGAGTGGTTAGAGAGTGTTTTGCCAAACCATTTAGGCGGGACGAGTTTAAACGGTCAAGGGATCCCTGATTTTCTTACACCTTACTACATCGAATTCGAAGAGATCTTAGGTGGGCATAACTTTGGCGGAGGGATAGGTATGCTTGATTTGGTAAACCGCGAGTTTGATTGGAGTTGTGGCTAATATTAACTAAAAAAGCAGCCATAAAGGCTGCTTTACAATTTGGGCAGAGTGCTTAGGCAAGCACTGATTTTAAACGCGATTATCTTGCGTTAGTACTTTCAAAGATTTTGTCAGCAGAAGCTGCAACAAAACCAGTATAGATCTCGCCGTCAGGCTTGGCGTAACGCAGAGCAAACTCATAGAAGCAGCTTGGAATGCTAAATTCACCGTCTTTAAACTGCACGTTTTGGTGATCAGCAAGCGTTGAAGATTGTTCTAGTAACACTTCTGGAGAGCCTTTGATCTCGCCACCAGAGGTGTTTAGTTCAAAACCGTTGTCTTTGAGCGCTTGGTTTACAGCTTCAATTGTGGTGAAGTTCTTCAGGTAGTTGATGCTTACCGTGAAATGGTTTGCACGGTAGCCCCATGCAGACATCCATGCGGCATACTCGCTCTCAGTCAGTAGTTTTTTGTATGTCTCGTGAGAAACGCGCCAGTGGGTGCCAGAATACAGGAAGTTTTCAGCTGTTACTGCAGACTCGTCGATTTGCTCAACCATGTCTTTAACGATAGCTTGTAGTTCTTCTGAACATTTTTCAACGAGCAGCTCAGAGATAAACACCTTTGGTTTCGTTGGATCTTGGTGTTCATAGTGCTTGGCATATAGCTTTTTCGCTTCAAAGTGGTATTCGCCACACTCTGTATAACCCACGGCTTTAAAATGTGCAGCGAGCTTTTCTAGGCCTACTTTTTCAATATTAAAGGTACGCAATGCGATGTGGTCATTGATCACGTCGTCTTTTTGCGTTGAGCCGAGTAGTTCATGAACTTTGACTGCAGAAGGTGTTACTTCTAGGTAGTTGTCCCACAGGTGTTCAAATAGTGTATCTACGTTGTTGTGCATAATGGTTTCCTAATTTTTTGTCTTGGTGACAGCTTGTTAAACTTTATACCAATTGGTATCAGCACGACATTGAAATCTATAGTTTAAATGCGTTTATCAGTTCACCTTGAGTGACATCAAGCGCATTGGCTACCTCTGCGGTCAGCTGAATTTTTTCTTCTGCTTCACACAGATAAGCCTGATCGGTAAACGTGGCTTTAAACGCGTCTAATCGACCATTTGAAATAGTAAGACTAGGGAGCTTGTCAGGTAGTGAAGCGACTATTTCAACCTCACCTTTAAACGACTCTCTAACCGTTCTAATATTGTCTAGTTTGGCTTCTACCGTTGGACCTGCGTCGAACAAGTCAACATAGCCACGGTGTTCAAACCCTTCTTTTTGCAATAAACGCAAAGCAGGCTTGGTTTTCTCGTGCACTTTACCTATCACAGCTTGTGCTTCTGGACTTAGTAGGTTTGCATAGATGGGATACTTGGGCATAAGTTCACAAATAAAAACTTTGTCCCCGAGACCGACCAAGTGATCTGCTTGCGGAAATTCAATGCTAAAAAAGTGCTCTTGCAGCCACTGCCAAAATGGCGAATGGCCATGTTCGTCACTTACACCACGCATTTCTGCAATAACGGTATCGCTAAAGCGCTCAGCATGTTCTGCCATAAATAAGAAACGGCTTCTTGAAAGAAAGCGACCAGCTAACCCTTGGCGATGACCTTCACGTAAAAATAGCGTGCAGATCTCAGAGCTTCCGGTGTAGTCGTTACACATCGACAGAATATCGACGGTATTATAGACACCCAAAGTTCTTGAGTGATGTACTGTTTTGCCAAGATGATAGTGATATAAAGGCACAGACATACCAACCGCAGCTTCAATCGCAGTGGTGCCTATAATTTCGCCCGTTTGTGTGTCTTCAAGGACGAACAAATAGCCTTCGTCGTATGGTTTTGACACTGACTTTGCAAAGCTTTCAACTGAGCGGTTAATTTTATTAGACAACAATTCGTCATCTACAGGCAGTGAGGTAAACCCATGGCCAGATTCAACCGCAATGGTTTTTAGCGCGTCGAAGTCAGTTTTTTGTATTGGTCTTAATACTAACATGAGAAAGAGGAGACCGAGGTCCCCAGCTCCTTAGCCGTTTACTACTGCAGCAACCGCTTGTTCAAAGCGTGCTAGACCTTCTTGGATCTCTTCATCAGAGATCACAAGGGAAGGCGTAAAACGAACTACGTTAGTACCAGCAACTAATGACATTAAACCGTGCTCTGCACTTGCTACCAAGAAATCGCGTGCACGGCCTTCAAATTTATCATTGAGTACTGCACCAAGAAGAAGACCTTTACCGCGCACTTCAGAAAATACATTGTATTTGTCGTTAATAGCATTTAGGCCATCTCTGAATAGTTGTTCTTTGGCTTTTACGCCAGCTAACACCGATTCTGTATTTACCGTGTCAAATGCAGCTTCTGCTACCGCGCAGGCTAGTGGATTACCGCCATAAGTTGAGCCATGGGTGCCGACTTTAAGGTGAGCTGCAATTTCAGTGGTGGTGAGCATAGCGCCAATCGGGAAACCGCCGCCTAGTGCTTTTGCGCTAGTTAGGATATCAGGTGTTACCCCCAATCCTTGATAAGCATATAGATCACCAGTTCGGCCAACACCCGTTTGTACTTCATCAAAAATAAGTAGCGCGTTGTGTTTATCACATAGTTCGCGCACAGCTTGGACAAACTCAGCATTTGGAGAAATGATCCCGCCTTCACCTTGAAGTGGTTCCATCATGACTGCGCAAGTGTTGTCTGAGATTGTTTTTTCAAATGCAGCTAAATCGTTATAGTCGATATGAGTGATATCAGCAGGTTTTGGACCAAAACCATCAGAATAGGCTGCTTGACCACCAACCGTTACCGTGAAGAAAGTACGACCATGGAAGCCTTTGTTGAATGCGATAATTTGCGTTTTTTCTGCACCAAATTTATCCAGAGCCCAACGACGCGCAAGTTTAAGTGCCGCCTCGTTTGCTTCAGCGCCTGAGTTTGCGAAATAGACTTTTTCTGCGAATGTTGCATCAGTTAACTTTTTGGCAAGGCGAAGCGCCGGCTCGTTGGTCATCACATTTGATAAGTGCCAAATTTTTTCGCCTTGCTCTTTAAGTGCAGAGACGAGCGCAGGGTGACAATGGCCTAGACAGTTTACGGCGATACCGCCTGCAAAATCGATGAACTCTTTACCTGTCTGATCCCATACTCGAGAGCCTTGACCTTTAACTGGAATAACGGCTGACGGGTTGTAGTTTGGAACCATGACTTCATCGAATAATTCGCGATTTGCTTGCATGACGCTTTCTCCTAAATTGTTATCATTGTGCGGTATTACTGTCGGGCAGAAGCTGATTACTTGTTGTTCTGCTCACAGCCAACTTGCTATTTCTTCATTATTACGCGCTTTTGTAATAATTTGCAGTGCAATAATTCACATATTTGCTATCATTTATGTCAAATTAACATGGTTAAATTGCAAAATGATTAGTTCACAAGACGAAAAGCTCATTGCACTGTTGCGTAATAACGCACGAGAGAGCATCTCTGAGTTGGCACGTAAGTTAGACCTTTCCAGAACCACAGTACAAAATCGTATCGCAAAATTAGAGCAAAATGGTGTAATTAAAGGCTATCGCGTAGAGTTTGCTGAGCAGTATATGGATGATTTAGTATCTGCACACGTTTCTATCAAGGTAAAACAAAAACTTACTACAAAGGCGAATTTAGCATTACAGCAGTTGCCAAATGTTTCTGCGCTTTATGCCATTAGTGGGGAATATGATTTGATTGCTATTGTTGAAGCACAGAGTTTGGAGCAGTTGAGCCATCTGCTAGATGAAATCGGTAATTTAGAGGGGATTGAGCGTACCAATTCGTCGGTTATCCTAGAAACCAAATTTAAGCGATAACGCGTTCTCCTGATCTTAATGAATATTGGATAATCAAGCTTTGGGAAGGTGAGGCCAGTCCTTTTCATAAAGCTCGACTTTGAAGTTTGTTAATTTTACTTTCTCAAATTGATCTGGAGAAATAAGGGCCCTTTCTTTGTTAAGAAAATATATGAGCTCACATAGAGCGTTCGATATAACTCGCAACCTAGTTAGAGTGAAATTATTGCTTTGTTTCAACTGGCTTAATATCAAAAGTTCTTTCAAAGCAGCAAAGCTTTCTGAGGATTTTATAAGTTCATCGTATACCGATAAAAACTGCTTATAGGACATACACCCTGCGCTATCTTGGGCTAAATGCTCACCAATTTCAGTTTGCATGAATTGAAATATAGGTCTGTCAACTTTGACTCTGCTGTAAAAGTACTTTTGAATGTCTGTATCAGCCAAAGCCCGTTCTATTTTTTTCAAGTAATAATTAAATTCATTGGTTTTACTATCATCCCCAAAATCTAAATAGCTAAATTCAGTTTTGAGAGACTCAACCCAATAAAAATATCGTGCAAACATATAAAGAGTAGATGATAGATAATGTTTTTTTGTCATAGGCCAAGCACCATACATAGGTTGACTATCATCATCTACCAAAAGAACGGGGTTTTTTGAATTGGATTGTCTTTGACAAACGTGCCACAGCCGATCTTGGAGGTCACTAGCGGATAGTAAAATTTTACCAGAATACTTTCTAACGATAGCTTCCAGTTGTTTTTTGATTTCTACTTTATTGTTGTAATCAAGTTCCCTGAGTTTTAAACCCGATTTATACTTTTCAATATCCCTTTTAAAGATATTGCTAGCAACATTTTTGGCTAAAAATACAACGATAGCTGTTCCTGCCGCAATACCTCCACCGAATCCTAACCCTGAAGCTATTTCTCGAATGAACCGCTGTGAAAAGTCAATTTCTGCCATGCTTTAAGATCTCCGTTTCAACGTTAGAATTGTATCTGCTTTGTTTAAAGTGATTTGCAGCAGCATTCAAACTGAAAGGTTTCGTTAATACTAACAAGTGTAGAGTGTATAAAGTCAGTTACCCAACTTGCTCTGGTAACCAAATACTGGTGCCGGTGGCTGCGATATGATTCACATTACCATTTAACACTTTGCTACCTACATTATTTGAGCTTTCCGGCCGGCTAACTAAATACCCCTGTACGCAGCTGATCCCTAAGTTTTTAACTAGCTCAAATTGTTCGGTTTGTTCAACGCCCTCGGCAACAATCTTTAATTCTAACTGCTGTCCAAGTTCGCTGATGGAATTGAGTATCTTACGATACTTAGGGTTGCTATTAGCTTGAGTGATAAACAGTTTATCGATTTTTATCACATCTATAGGTAAATCGGCGAGGGTGCTTAGTGAGCTAAAACCTGTTCCAAAGTCGTCAATCGCGACACTTATTCCTGCATCTCGGCATTGTTGTAATTGTGAAATCGTATCATTGCTGGCCTTTATAAGAGTGGACTCCGTGATCTCCAACATCAAAGCGGTGGCTGGTAAGCCGGTTTTTTCCAAGGCCGCATTTACCCATTCAAAGACCTTTCTGTGTTTTAATTGTATTCCAGATACATTGACCGAGATTTTTACTTTTTTCATCCCAGCATTATGCCAAGCACACATTTGTCTACACGACTCAAGTAGGATCCAATCACCAAGCTCTAAAATTAAATTAGACTCCTCTGCAATTGGAATAAATTCGGCTGGTGGAATTTGCCCTTCTATCGGATGGTTCCAGCGAATAAGCGCCTCAAAATAGTCGATAGCACAATCTTCAACATGCACTATTGGTTGGAATGACAGATAAAAGCTTTGCGCAGAGATAGCGAGTCGTAACTCTTCTAGGAGGTAGTGATAACGTCGCATTTTCGACCCCATTTCGGGGGAATAAACTTTAAAAATTCCACGACCATCCGTTTTTGCTCTGTACATGGCAACATCAGCCATCTGCAATAACGAGTTCGGTGTTGCTGCACTATCTGGGTATACCGCGATACCGATACTTGCTCCAATTTTGACAAGTTTATTGCCAAGCAAGAAATCACGCTCTATATCACTAAGAATGGACTGGGCGATTTCTGTGCACAAACTTGGATTGTTTAATTTGGGAATAAATAGCGAAAATTCATCGCCGCCGAGTCTTGAAAGGTTTTGTTCAAGGCCATGAATAGGGTGGCGATCTTCTAAACCATATTGGCGAACCACTTTTGAGAGCCGAGCAGCAACTTGGATCAGAATTTCGTCGCCAAAACTGTGGCCAAATGAATCATTAACTTGTTTAAAGCCGTCCAAATCAATAAATAGCAGGCCACATTTTTGTTGCGCCAACTCAGCTTGCTTTAACTTTGCCTCAATATGGTCAATATATGCATGTCTATCTATAAGCTTTGTGAGCTTGTCTTGAAAAATTTGAGACTCTGAATGGCGTTTTACGCGAGCAAGATGGCTAGACAAGTCGTGGATCGCATGGCTGAGCTTGGCTAGAGAGGACTTATGATGTAGTGGCGCACTATCAACCTCTAGACGTGTCAATATTCCTCCAACGTCCTTATTCACCTCGCTAATATCTTCATCTTGATTACGGTAGCGGCGCTCTGATTTAAAAAGATACGCAACAATCGCGAGTAAAGTTGCAATTGAAATGAGAGTGATTGGAGAAGTAAATACGGCATACCAGACTGTACTTACATCCAGATATTTGGGTATTCCGAGTGTTGACTCTACCGCAACATAAGTGTGGTTTCCGTTTGCTGCAAAGTTCAAACCGTGCAGTAGTGGGGAATACCAAGGTGATACCATTGATACTGTAAGGTGCTCATTTACCGAGGTTGTAGCGATCAGCTCAAGCACGTGGGCCTTAAAAGACAGATGCAGCAATATGACAACAAATAATGTGCCCAGAAGTAGGGTACTTGTTAGTCTTATCGCGTTTGGCATGAATAGGCTTTCCTTAGTAATTCAGTCTCTTGCATATTACGGAATAATAGTACGCAGATGCGATCTTCATCGCAAAAAATGTAATCTGAAATTATAGTTGCTAACCTAGTTTTTTACACACTTTAGCATTCAGTTGCAAACTTCATCGTGCAAAAGTACTAAAAATTTCACTTTGCAGACTGCTTTATATGAGCGGGATCAATTATTAGTTAAATTCACTTTACATGATAACCATTCTTAACTAGCTTTCTTGTTGACTCTTAATGTGATTGGCTCAGTGATTGCAAGGAACTCATAGCAAACTGAAATCACTGCTTATCTGATTTAGATTGCGCCAAAGCGGTGCAAAATTGCACCAAATTTGTACTGTCATACAAACTCAATATTTGTTTGCTGTACTTAGGGCTGCTGATTTTTAAAGCGAACGGTGAGTTGCCAGCTAATTAAAATTTAATTTTGCAATTCAATATCACTTAAATCTCAATATGCTCGACATAAATCGTACACAGTTACCAGTCGTTTGCAGTATTAGCGTACGTCACTGTGAAATAAGGACTCACAAAAGGTAAACGGGGGTTATATGCTCACTAAACGGTTTTTCAAAACAAAAGACGAAGCAGAAATTACATTTTCATTTTCACACCCAGAAGCGAAAACGGTGGAACTTGCTGGTGATTTTAATGATTGGCAACCTGAGCCGATGAAATTCATCAAAAAAGACAGTGCGTTTAAGCTCAAACACCGTTTACCAACCGACAAAGATTACCACTTCAGATATTTGATTGATGGTGAAGTCTGGGACAACGATCATCAAGCAGATGATTATGTGCCCAACGGCTTTGGAGAAGACAACAGTGTTGTGTCCACAGCGAGAGCGTAACATTATAAATGGACAACATTGCCCAGCTTCTTTATCTCTATGGTATTGGTTATGAGTACCATAAATACACGGGTGATCATGTGGTATTTGATCACCAAACTCGCCTACAGGCATTGCAGGAGTGCGGTGTTGATGTCAGCAATCTAGATGAAATAAATACACTCAATTTTGAGCTGGATATTGCTAAGTGGTTAACGCCAGTTGAAGCCATTACTTTGGTTTGCAAGGAGACGCCAACTATTACGATAAGAGTGGATGCCGGCCTGCAAATTAACGAATTAATTGTGTCGATCCCCGCATTGGGTTATTGCTGTGTTTGCGATCCAAACAAGCAAGTAGCGATTGGGGATTACCGCTATCAAGATACACGTTATGTTCAACTTGAAGTGCCAATAAACGCGATTGAAGTGGGTTATCATAGCGCTGAGGTAATGTTAAATGGTGCGCGGTTTGAGACAGAGCTTTGGGTGACGCCTAGACAGTGCTATGACCCGATTGAACAACATAAAAAGCTCCTTGGGTTGTCTATTCAGCTATATTCGTTAAAGCCTGCTGGCAGCAAGTTAAGTTCAGACTTTTATGAGCTAAAGCAATTAGTTAAAGCTAGCGCAGCTGAAGGGATTGACTACATTTTGCTAAACCCACTGCATTTATTGTTTGTTGATGAGCCAGAAAAAGCGAGCCCGTACAGCCCAAATGACCGCCGCTTATTGCACCCTTTTTACATTTCTATCGAGCTTTTGTGTGAACAATTTGGTTTAGATGTGAGTGTGTTTACCGACTATTTAGACAGCTCAAAGGCTAACTTGAACGCGACATATCTTGATATGACTCGTTGTATGGAAAGTAAGCTTAACGCGTTACGTTTTGCGTGGCAGTTATTGTGTGAACAAACTGGAGCGTGGCGTGTAGACTTTACTCGATTTTGCCAGGCTAAGCAGCAAGAGCTTAAGGCATTTGAGGACGATGACTTCGCTAAATTTTTACAATGGCTTGCGTTTGAACAATTAACGCAATGCCAGTCTTTGGCACTGAATGCCGGTATGGCTGTAGGTTTAATCAATGATTTAGCCGTTGGTTGTGCTGACGGTTCAAGTGAATACAACAGCAATAAAAATTTGTATGCCGAACGTGCTCGCGTGGGCGCGCCTCCAGACCCTTGGGCAGAGCTCGGTCAAAACTGGGGGTTACCAGCGTTAAACCCCGTTAAGTTAAAAGCGCAGCGCTTTGCATTTTTTAAACAGCTGATCCAAGCGAACATCACCGGTGTTGGGGCATTAAGAATTGATCATGTGATGGGCCTAAGAAGGTTGTGGTGGTGCTTTTATCAAGATCAGCAGCAAACAGGTTGCTATGTATATTATCCATTTGAGTACCTTTTAGCGATCCTCAAAATTGAGTCTGTCAAACATCAAGTAATGATCATTGGTGAAGACTTAGGGGTTGTTCCAATCGAAATCAAAGAAGCAATGTCTGAGTCTCATATATACAGCAATATTCTTTTTTACTTCGAGAAGGATTATCACGGTCAGTTTTTAGCACCTACGCACTATAAGCACAATGCGTTACTCATGGTTGCTAACCATGACGTCCCGCCATTTTTTGGCTGGTGGAGCCATGATGACCTTAGGTTGAAACGTGAATATCAGTTATTGAGCGAACCCCAGCTAACAAAAGCGGATGAAGAGCGAACATCCGAGCGAGAGAAGCTTTGTCATTGGCTTAGTCGCTATGGTGAAGTGAGTGTCACCCTTGCGAGCGAAGCCCGTGATGTGTATCAGTTGCTTATCAATGTGCTCGCCAAGTCGCCTGCAAAAATGCTGACAATTCAGTTTGATGACCTCGACGAACAGAAGTTACCAGTGAATATTCCTGGTACTGACCAAGAGTATCCAAACTGGAGAAGGCGACTTAATCAGACATCAGCGGAAATTATTGCAAGTTCTCGGCCGCTGATCCGAGATGCGGTAACCAGCAGGAAAGAATAGATGAATACAAGAGCAAAAATAGAAGACGCCCAAGTAGATGACTACATCAGTCAATTAGCCGCTTTGGAAGCCGGTAAGTGTCGCGACCCATTTGCCTTTTTAGGGCTACACCAGCTAGATGCGAAGCGCTCAGTCGTGCGCTGTTTTATTCCTGGTGCGACAGAAGTTAAGGTGCTTACCAACAATAGCAGTTATGCGCTTGAACGGTTTCGCAAAAGTGCGCTATTCACATTAGATTTTAAAGCGGATGACATCAGCAAAGATTACCAGCTTGAAGTGCACTACCCAGAGCAAACCGTCACTGCGAGGGATGTATATAGTTTTGATAGTTGCTTGGCTGATGATGCCTTGTACTTATTTAATGAAGGAACACAAGCTCAAGCTTATTTGCATTTAGGTGCACATCAAGTAGAGATAGAGGGAGTAATAGGGTTTCGATTTGGTGTTTGGGCGCCAAATGCGTTGTCTGTTTCTGTGATAGGTGAGTTTAACCATTGGCAGGCCGTGCAGCATCCAATGCGATTACATCCAGCCAGTGGTGTATGGGAGCTTTTTATTCCGGATTTGGAGGTTGACTGCTGCTATAAATTTGCAATTACTACATTTGAGGGGGAGCGCATAGAAAAGGCCGACCCCTTTGCATTTAAAATGGAACAAGCACCGGGCACGGCGAGTATAACTCAGGCTCGACCAGCCGCTTTCACATTGAGCCAAGCAGATCATGATAAAAAGGCGCTGCGTAATAAAATCAATGCACCCATTAGTATTTATGAGGTGCATTTGGGCTCTTGGAAACGCCGAGAGGAAGAAGGTAATCGCTATCTTACGTATCGAGAGTTAGCGGACGACCTTATCCCCTATGTAAAGGCTCTGGGGTTTACCCATTTGCAACTGATGCCTATCAGTGAATATCCTTTTGATGGCTCCTGGGGTTACCAACCGGTGGGATTATTCTCGCCAACCAGTCGCTTTGGTGGCGTGGAGGATTTTGCTTACTTCGTTGAGTGCTGTCATCGTGAAGAGCTCGGATTACTTATCGACTGGGTACCGGGACATTTCCCATCAGATCCTCATGGTTTACATAAATTTGATGGCACACACCTATTCGAACATGCTGATAAGCGGCAAGGATTTCACCCAGATTGGAACACCTATATTTTTAACTACGACCGCGCTGAAGTAAAAAGCTTTTTGCTGTCGAATGCGATGTATTGGATAAAAGAATACGCCATCGATGGCTTAAGAGTGGATGCTGTGGCATCGATGCTTTATTTGGATTACAGCCGTAAACAAGGGGAATGGGTGCCAAATCAATATGGCGGCCGTGAAAACCTAGGTGCAATAGAATGCCTCAAATCAGTCAATACCCAATGTTATGGTGTTGATGAAGGTATTATGATGGTCGCTGAAGAATCTACAGCTTGGCCCGGTGTTACCCGCAGTGTTGAACACGATGGTTTGGGTTTTGGTTATAAGTGGAATATGGGGTGGATGAATGACACGCTAAACTATATGTCCAAAGACCCAATTCATCGCAAGTACCATCACCATGAAATGACCTTTTCGATGGTGTATGCCTATTCTGAAAATTACATCTTGCCATTAAGTCACGATGAAGTGGTACATGGCAAAGGTGCGCTACTGAGCAAAATGCCAGGAGACGATTGGCAGCAATTCGCTAATTTACGTGCCTACTATGGCTTTATGTTTGCTCACCCAGGTAAAAAGTTGCTGTTCATGGGCGCTGAACTTGCCCCCCGAGAGGAGTGGGATCATAACCAACAACTCAACTGGAAGTTGCTTGAAAGTGAAGCGCACCAAGGCGTGTATAAGTGTGTCAAAGCGCTCAATACGACCTATAAATCAACGCCGCAACTATTCGAGTGCGATAACAAATCAACAGGATTTAATTGGATTGATGGGGGGAACGCTGAGCAAAGCATATTTAGCTTTGTACGCTACGGACGAGATGGTGTCACACCGCTGGTGGTGATCGCAAACTTTACGCCACAAACCCATTTTCAATTCCGCTTAGGCGTGCCGTCAGCGGGTGTGTATCAAGTTATCTTAAACACGGATGACAAAGCGTTTTGGGGGAGCGGCATTGGAGTCGTTGCACATAAACAACAACTCATTGAATCGAAAAACATAGCAAGCCATGGCTTTGAGCAAAGTATCGATATAACCGTTCCGCCTTTGGCAACCGTGTATTTGCAGCTGATCTCTGGTGGCACATGCTAACCAGTTATCGCGGCGATCATCAATTATTGGGTGCAACGGCCAGTGATAAAGGCGTTAACTTTTGTGTTTATGCACCGAAAGCAAAACGCGTAACCCTGTGCCTGTTCGACAAAAGCGGCCATAGCGAAGTGAATCGGATAGGGATGTTTCGGCATGAGGGCGGGAATTGGTCACTGTTTATCGAGGGAGCACAAGTCGGAGACTTATATGGCTATCGTGTAGACGGAGAGTATAGCGCGGAAAAAGGGCTGCTTTTCAATGCCAATAAGTTACTCTTAGACCCATATTGCCGCGACTTTTTTGGTGAGTTTACTTGGAGTGAACGACATTTTTGCCATTTGCCAGTAGGCCATATAAACCCATCTGATAACGCCTGTGATATGCCAAAGAGTAAAGTGACGGCGATTGAGAAGTATCAAGGGAAGCGACCTAAGACTCCGTGGAGTAAAACGGTGATCTATGAATGTCATGTTAAAGGCGCAACTGTTAGGCATCCAGATATTCCAAGTAAACACCAAGGAAAATATTTAGGGATTGCTGAACAAACCTTTATCGATCACCTCAAGCATATTGGTGTTACTGCGATTGAGCTGCTACCTGTGCATGCGTTTATCAACGAGCAATTTCTTACGACCAAAGGACTAAAAAATTACTGGGGATATAACAGCCTCAACTTTTTTACGCCACACAAAAGTTATCTCGTTAACGACGACATCAACGAATTTAAGGTAATGGTAGAGCGACTCCATCAAGCCGGCATTGAGGTTATTTTGGATGTGGTGTTTAACCATACTGCGGAAGGTGGTTTGGATGGCCCGACAATTAGCTTTAAAGGGTTTGATAACCTGACTTATTACAGCACCTTGCCGAGTAAGCCCAATGTCTACATTAATGACACGGGTTGTGGAAACACAATGAATATCTCGAATCCAGTGGTATTAAGACTTGTCTTGGACAGCTTGCGCTATTGGGTGGAATACATGGGGGTGGATGGTTTTCGCTTTGATTTGGCGACGATCCTTGCTCGTCAAGCCTCGGGATTTTCAAATCAACATGCATTTTTGCAAGCGATCCATCAAGACCCAGTACTTAGCAAAGTAAAACTGATTGCCGAGCCTTGGGATATTGGTCCTGGTGGGTATCAACTTGGGCAATTTCCTTCTCCTTGGCGTGAGTGGAATGATAAATATCGAGATACCGTTAGGCGCTTTTGGCGTGGCGATGAGGGAGTATTGCCAGAGCTTGCGATGCGTATTCATGGCTCCAGTGATCTGTTTGAACATAACTTACGGGGTCCTTTGAACTCCATAAACTTTCTTACCAGTCATGACGGCTTCTCATTGTTTGATTGGACGGCTTACGAGCATAAACACAATGAAGCAAACGGCGAGGCAAATAGAGACGGCCACAGTGAAAACTTTTCATTTAATTGTGGGGTAGAAGGATTCAGTGCCGATCCTCAAATCAATGAATTGCGTCTCAGTATGCAGAAAAATGCATTACTCACTTTGTTTTTATCCAAAGGGATCCCGATGATTTGTGCGGGAACCGAAATGGCACATACGCAAAGTGGCAACAATAATGCTTACTGCCAAGACAACTGCACTAGCTGGCTGGCATGGAAAAACCACCAGCAACACCATACTTTAACTTTTTTTATCCAAGATTTACTTGCCCTTCGAAGGCAATTTGCCGCGTTTTCTCACTCATTTTATGTCCATGACAGTGACAGTCGTTTTGCGGTGAATTGGTTTAATGAACAAGCAAAGCCGTTATCGCCTGAACAATGGCGAGAGCCGAGCCGCAAATGGTTGAGTTACACCATTACTGATCAGCAGTTAGGGCAAAGCTTATTGATAATATTGAACGCCAGTGAAAGTGCATTGCAAATAAAGCTGCCATTTAGTGCATTTTCATCTCATTGGCAGCAAGCAATCACCACCGCGGTTGAGCCGCAAAGACCAGAGTTAGATTCTTATTTACAGGTTCCAGCTAAGTCAGCATGGATATTTACATCAATCAAAGGGGATGAAAAGCATGGCTAATAAAAGTGCGCCAGTATGCGTGGTAAAACATTGGCAAGATGCACCAAAGATAGATGAAAACACCTTGAGTGATGATTTGACTCGTCACTTTTACTACACCTTAGGTCGAGACAAAGTAGGAGAGTCGCGACTGTATTTGTACCATGCATTAGCCTTGACCATTCGTGACCGATTAGTCGCCCGTTGCCGAGCAACCAAAGAGCACATAAAGAGTAAAAAGACGCGTAAAGCAGCTTATCTCTCGCTGGAATTTCTAATGGGTAGAGCACTGTCTAATGCGGTGTTAAATCTAGACTTAGAAGAACAAGTTCAAGCGGCATTACAAGAATACTGTACTGAGCTTGAAGAGGTCGCGCAGGCTGAACATGATGCAGGTCTTGGTAATGGTGGTTTAGGCCGCCTTGCAGCTTGTTTTTTGGATAGCTGTGCTTCATTAGCCCTTCCTGTTGTTGGTTACGGTTTACGTTACGAATTTGGGATGTTTAACCAAACCTGTGAACAGGGTCACCAAGTAGAACAGCCAGATAATTGGCTCCGTGAAGGTCATCCATGGGAGCTTGCCGCACCAGAACAAGCCCGCAGAGTTAAGTTTTTTGGTCATGTTGAAGTACATACTGACAAAAATGGTAGGCAGCATCGTGAGTGGCTTGATACTCAAGATATTCTCGCGGTGCCTTACGATGTTCCTGTGCCTGGATATCGTAATGAGGTGGTAAACACATTAAGACTATGGAAATCAGAGGCAACCGATGAGTTTGACCTCAACGAATTTAACGCTGGTAGTTATTCAGAAGCGGTGGCGAAAAAGAATCTTGCTGAGCAGATAACGATGGTGCTGTACCCCAATGATGCCAGTGAAAATGGTAAAGAACTGAGATTAAGGCAACAGTACTTTTTATCCAGCGCGAGCTTACAAGACGTGATCGCAACGTGGGTTGAGCAATACGGTGATGATTTTAGTGATTTTGCGGATTATCACGTATTCCAACTCAATGATACCCATCCCAGTATTGCCGTAGCTGAACTAATGCGTATTTTATTAGACGATTACGAGCTGGAGTGGGATGCCGCGTGGAAGATAACGACATCAACCATGGCATATACCAACCATACTTTATTGCCTGAAGCATTAGAGCGCTGGTCTGTGAGTTTATTTGAGCGCTTGTTACCAAGGTTGCTAGAAATTATCTATGAGATCAATGCCCGCTTTTTGTCGGAAGTTGCAATGAAATGGCCCGGTGATATCGAAAAGCAGCGCGCGCTGTCACTCATTGAGGAGTCTAGCCATCCTCAAATTCGCATGGCGTATCTTGCGATTGTAGGTAGTTATTCTGTCAATGGTGTTGCTGCACTTCATACCGAGTTATTAAAAGCTGGCTTGTTTAACGATTTCTATCAACTGTGCCCAGAGAAGTTTAATAATAAAACCAACGGTGTGACGCCAAGGCGCTGGTTATCGCATTGTAATCCAGAACTGGCGCGATTGATTAGCGATAAAATTGGCGAAGGGTGGCAAGCTGATTTTTCTAAAATTAGTGAACTACGTCGTTTTTACGATAACCACGCCTTCCAAAAGCAATGGTTAACAGTCAAACAAAACAACAAACAACGTCTAGCTGAGCTAATTGCTCATGAATGTCAGGTAGAGTTTGACCCAACTATGATGTTTGATGTTCAGGTCAAACGTATTCATGAATACAAGCGTCAGTTGCTTAACGTATTGCATGTTATTCATCTTTACGATCGGATCTGTCGTGGCGATGTGGCAGAGCTTGTTCCTCGTTGCGTACTGTTTGGAGGTAAGGCTGCACCCGGTTATTACATGGCGAAGAAGATCATTAAATTAATCAATAATGTTGCCAATGTTATCAACAATGACCCCGCGGCGAGGCCCTATCTTCGAGTGGCTTTCATGCCCAATTACAATGTCTCAAAAATGGAAGTGATTTGTCCTGCAACAGACTTATCAGAGCAAATATCAACTGCTGGAAAAGAAGCCTCTGGCACAGGCAATATGAAGTTTATGATGAATGGCGCGATCACCATAGGTACCTTAGATGGTGCAAATATTGAAATACGAGAATGCGTTGGTGCAGACAACTTTTACTTATTTGGTGTAACTGCTGAACAAGCACAGCAAGTGCGCCAAAATTATCAGCCCCTTAAGATAATAGAAAGCAACAATGACCTTAAACGTGTTATGGCTTTGCTCGAAAGTGGGCACTTTAACCTATTTGAGCCTAATATCTTTGATGACGTAATTAACTCAATTAAGAGTAGTACCGATCCTTGGTTAGTGGCACAAGATTTTCCTTCCTATGTTGAGAGCCAAGAGCATGCGGCTCAAGCATACAAAGACAAGGAACATTGGCTGCGCATGAGTATTCTCAATACCGCAGCAAGTGGAAAATTTTCTAGCGATAGAACAATTCAAGATTACAGCGATGATATTTGGCGCTTGAGCCCAATGCAGTAGTCACCGCAAAAAAGTTATGGAGAGAAGAAATAATGCCTAATTATGCGAATCGTTATATTAGTACCCTCACTCGAGAAACATATGCTTTAATACTTGCGGGTGGAAGAGGTTCGCGCCTTCACGAGCTCACCAATTGGCGAGCGAAACCCGCTGTTTATTTTGGCGGCAAACATCGAATTATCGATTTTCCACTGTCTAACTGCATTAACTCAGGGATCCGTCGGGTTGGCATTGCCACGCAGTATAAGTCGCACTCCCTTATTCGTCATGTTAATCGCGCATGGGGACACTTTAAAAAGGAGCTGGGAGAATCTGTAGAGATATTGCCAGCATCACAGCGATATGGTGATGAATGGTACTGCGGCACAGCAGATGCAGTTTTCCAGAATATGGATATTATTCGTCATGAGCTTCCCAAATACGTTATGATCCTATCGGGTGATCATGTCTACAGAATGGATTACGGTGGCTTGCTTGCAAAGCACGTTGAGACAGGTGCAGATATGACCGTATGTTGTATTGAAGTGCCCTGTGGAGAGGCTGCAAAAACGTTTGGTGTAATGACGGTAGATGAAAGCAACCGGGTGCGTCGCTTTGATGAAAAACCGGTAGATCCGACGTCAATCCCTGGAAAGCCAGGTGTATGTTTGGCGTCTATGGGGAACTATGTGTTTAACACTGAGTTTTTATTCGAGCAGTTGAAAAAGGATGCGGAACGAGAAGGGTCTGGCCGTGACTTTGGTCATGATATTATCCCATCCATCATAGAAGAGCATAATGTGTATGCGTATCCATTTTGCGACCCATCACATGAAGGGCAGCCATATTGGCGAGATGTAGGGACGCTTGATTCATTCTGGGAAGCAAATATGGAGTTGGTTTCTCCTGAACCACAACTTGATCTCTATGATCCTCATTGGCCAATTTGGACTTATCAGGAACAGTTACCACCAGCTAAATTTATATTTGATGATGATGATAGACGCGGTATGGCCGTAGACTCAACGGTTTCTGGTGGCTGTATTATTTCTGGCTCTAAGGTTAAGCGTTCATTGCTGTTTTCCAATGTGCATGTTCACTCGTATTGTGAAATTGAAGGAGCCGTTGTGTTGCCTGGTGCCAAAATCGGGCGTAACTGCAAAATCAAAAACGCAATCATTGACCGCAGTTGTCAAATACCAGAGGGGATGACAATTGGTTACGATACTGACTTAGACAAAGAGAATGGCTTTAGAGTGTCGAATAAGGGGATCGTATTGGTGACCCGAGATATGCTCGCAGAGCTTGCGGAAAAAAATAATAAATGATCCATGTAGAGGTACTATGCATGTAATTTTAGTGGCAGCCGAAAACGATCGGTTGCCAAATTGTAAGGTAGGGGGCGTCGCAGATGTAATACGTGACGTGCCTTATGCATTGGCGCAGCTTGGCATTAAAGTATCGGTGGTGACACCTGATTATGGCCAAGCTGCTTTAAATCGAAACCTAGTCGCTGATATTGCTGTCCCTTTTCGTCAACACCTAGAAACGGCGACTCTTTGGTCTGTTGAAGAAAGCGACAATGTCACTCAGTATGTCATTTCACATTCATTGTTTAGTGAGCATCATGGCGCCATTTACTGTAATGATCCTCACCAGCCCTTCGCCACGGATGCAAATCGATTTGCGTTTTTTAGTGCGGCAGTTGCTGAACTTATTGAACATGAGTTGATAGCAGAGATAGATGTTGTACACCTACATGACTGGCATGCTGCTGTCGTTGCGGTACTTCGTCAGTTTAGTCCAAGATTCAAACGCTTAAAGGCGCTGAGGACAGTCTATACTGTGCATAACCTTGCGCTTCAAGGGATCCGGCCTTTTAATCAAGACTTTTCCAGCCTTGAGTCTTGGTTTCCGACACTCACCTATGATGGACTCAGTATTTGCGATCCTAAATATCCTCACTGCTTTAATCCGATGCGAGCGGCTATTAACCTGTCAGACAAAGTGCATGTTGTTTCTCCTAATTACGCCAAAGAGGTAATGATCCCAAGTCATCCGGAGCTTGGTTTTTTTGGTGGCGAAGGGTTAGAGAGCGACATGCAGCATGCTTCTTATGAGGGACGGTTAGCAGGTATTTTAAACGGTTGTGTGTATGATGAGTCAGGTGACGAAGAGAATCTAACTCTTGCTGACTATTTGGCGCTTGCTGAGCAGCATGTGTTTCAATGGATGGCGAAGTCTAGCCAAGTATTATCCCGGTTTTACATTGCCCACCAACGCATACTCGCTTGGCGCGGTGAAGCCTTTGGTGGCAAGCTAATTACAAGTGTTGGTCGTCTCACCGATCAAAAAGCACTTATTTTAAGACAGCCTACCCAGTCAGGCATTGTGCTCGATGACATCGCAAAAATAGCCAAGCACCAAGGAGCACGTATTGTGATTGTTGGCTCTGGTGACCCAAGTCTTGAGCAGCTATTTACCGAAGTAATGGCACGCCATAACAATGTCTTGTTTTTAAATGGTTATGGTAAAGCACTCGGCGAACAACTGTACCCGTTAGGTGATTTATTTTTAATGCCAAGCTCCTTTGAACCTTGTGGTATCAGCCAAATGCTTGCGATGCGTGCAGGACAACCTTGTATCGTGCATAAAGTGGGTGGACTATATGATACGGTAAAACACAATGAAACAGGCTATTGCTTTGAAGGAGAAACACTCGCTGAGCAAGGTAGCCAGTTTATTGCGATTTTTGAATTAGCGCTTGCTGATCTGATGAACGATAGCGAAAAATATCAACAACTCAGGCTGCAAGCTCGTATGCAGCGCTTTGACTGGTCTGATGTTGCACAAAAATACTGCGAACAATTATATAGATAGCGAAAATGTAGATAAAAAATTTTCGCATCTGTGTTAAGTATTTAGCAATTGGCTCAGTTGCTAAACAAAAAACTAGGTCAAAGGTATCAAAAGATAGCTTTGGCCTTTCTTTTTTGTCATTTTGCATTATCTTTTAAGCTATTATTTTGATTCTTAATAGCTTAGGTTGATTTTCTTTATCATCATAAAGGGTTAAAATCTAAAAATTGCTAAACCAAAAGTGTGATTGTTCACTTTAGGTACAAAGGAGTTTTTGTTTGAAGGTTTTTGTGGCCCGCCAAGCCATATTTAATCGTAAAAAACAAGTTGTTGCATACGAATTGTTGTTTCGCGATGGTGTAAAAAATAGCTTTCCAAATATTGCAGATGATGCAGCGACAGCCAAGCTGATAATGAATAATCAACTTAACCTCGGCATGCGATATCTCACTTCGGGAAAGAAAGCGCTAATTAATATTGGTCCAGACTCGTTACGTCAGGAGCTGTGTGAGTTTCTCCCAGCAAATGATGTGATCTTGGAGCTATTGGAGACTATTCCGCCAACAAAACAAAATTATGAGCGGATAAGAGGCTTATTTCACAGCAACTTTAGACTCGCGTTGGACGATTTTGAATACTCAAAAGAATGGGAACCTTTCTTAAAGCTCGTTAGGTTGATTAAGTTCGACGTCATGGAAAATCCGCTGGATACTATAGTGCCAGTAATTGACATGATCAAAGAGCGAAAGAACATCAAACTACTAGCGGAAAAAGTCGAAACCGAAGAAGAATTCGAGCAAGCTAAAAAGATGGGGTTTCAGTTCTTTCAAGGCTACTTCTTTGCAAAACCAAAGATGATTGAGCAAAAAGACATTACTATTAATTATGTGATTGTCATGCTCATTTATGAAGAAGCACTTAAACCGAATATGAGTATTACGCGATTAGCCGAATTGTTTGCTCAGGACACTGCGCTTGCGTACAAACTGCTAAGGCTAATTAATTCCGGCGTATTTCCAATCAAAAGTCGTATCGAATCTTTAAAACAAGCCTTGGTATATTTAGGAAACGAGCGTGTAAAAAAGTTTGTAAACTTAATTATGACAGCCCACGTAGCAGAGGGAAAACCGACAGAATTAACACGCCTCTCTATCGTTCGTTCGCGATTTTGTGAGCTTATTGCACAGCAAATTTCGCCAGGACTTGCCAATATGAGCTTTATGACAGGGCTATTTTCTCTGCTTGATGCCATTCTTGACAGGCCAATGGAGCAGGTTGTAAACAAGCTACCTTTTCCTGAGCAGCTTCATGATGCTTTGATAGGTAAACCCAACACGCTATATTATATTTTAAATATCGTTAGAGCCTATGAGTCTGGAAGCTGGTGGACTCTGCAGGATGCGTGCAGTTATCTAAACTACAAAGACGAAAACCTTCCTGATTTTCATGCTGCTGCGATAAACTGGGCTGATATGTATAAAAACCGTGTGTATTGATGAATAGAATTATTGCGATGGATGCGATCCGAGGGTTCGCGCTACTTGGCTTGCTTTCCATGAATATGGTACATATGGCCAATTTTGAGTTGGGCTATGTACCAGCCCAAACAGCCCACAATCTTGATCCGTTCTTCGCAATGGTTAATAGTATTTTCTTTGATGGTCGATTCAGAACCTTATTTGCAATGTTATTTGGAGCGGCATTATGTATTCAGGTAGCAAAGACGAATGATCAGAGCCTTGCAAGGCATCGACTAACATGGCTAATGGTCTTTGGCGTGTTACACGGCGTGTTGATTTGGCCAGGAGATATTTTATTTAATTATGCGTTGAGTGGATTTGTCGCGCTTCGATTTATTAATGCGAGTGACAAAAAGTTAAGTCGCTATGCAATAGGGTTCATTTTAATCCCTTCTATTGCTATCAGCTTATTGCTGTTAATTGATCCAGAACCACAAATAAATAGAACTTCAGAAGTCTACCTCGAGTTTTTGCAGCAAATTCCAGCAAACTACCTAGAACTGCTCACCCTTAATGGTCTCTACTTTATCATTATCAGTTTACTTATCCCGGTTATTACTTTGTGGTATACCGCGGGGTTAATGCTACTCGGTATGCGTTTATATCGAAGTGGAATGTTTGATTTAGAGCGTACTGAACCTGTTCGTAAAATTAACTTGTTTGCCGTGATAGCCATTATTTTGTCATTTGTCGGCTTTGTTCTTGAACGTAAGCTAGGCGTCGAGTTTTTTGAAGGAATAGATTGGATCCTTGCAGTACCCGTTGCGTTGTTTTATGTCGTCGTAATTAAGGCGGCAATGCGAGGTACAAAACATCAACTTTGGAGTCTCCAATGTGTTGGGCGTCTCGCGCTTTCGCTTTATCTTCTCCAGTCAATGGTGTTTGTAAGCTATTTTTACTTTATAAACCCGAGCGCTATCAGCATTTGGGAGCGGGTGGATTATTTCGCGGCATTTGTAATTGCGTCTATAATTCAATTAGCCCTTGCGGTGGTATATTGTAAGCTGTTTAAGCAAGGTCCATTTGAGAAGTTATTGAAGGTACTAGTGCTACGAAGAGCCCGCTATGATTAAAAAAGTACTAATTGGGTTAGTGCTATGGATGGTGTGTTTTAGTGTTGATGCTAAACAGTCTTTAAATGTCTTGTTTGTTAATCCTTCTGTGCCTGGTGAACCATTTTGGCAGCGCGTCCAAGGCATTACAGAAGCGGCAGCGGATCAATTCGATATTAGATTAGATGTGATCTATGGAGAAGGAAACCGAATTATACAGCTCGCTGAGCTTAAAAAATATTTGAGTTATCGTGCTACTCCCGATTATGTCATCCTCATTAATTATCCTGGTGGTGCTGAAGAAAGCCTAAAGCTTTTAGAAAAATATGGGATCAATCATATTACTTTAGAAGAAACGATTTCTGGCCCTGAAAGGCTCGCGATAGGTAATCCAAAAGAACACTATAAGTATTGGCTTGGGGAAGTGCATCATGATAATGACCAAGCTGGTTACGATCTGGCAAAGAAACTATACCAACAAGCTAAAACTAACGGTCATGAGACAATTTATCCTATTGCTATCAATGGTCACTATGGCACAGAGTCAGATATTAGAAGCAACGGTGCAAAGCGCTTTTTTGATGAAGTTGGCGTGGTGGTTCAGCAAACTGTCTACGCTGGGTGGTCAAAAGAGCAAGCGCTTGATAAGACTAAGAAATTGTTGCACCGCTATCCAAAAACAAACCTTATTTGGTGTGCGTCAGATTTGATGGCGATGGGAGCTATCACCGCAGCTGCATCAAGCACTTCACAAATAGTGTTTGGTGGGTTTGATTGGTTGTCGGATACTTTTGAGCTTATTGAACATAATGAGATGCAAGCATCCGTTGGCGGGCACTTTATGATGGGGGCTTGGGCGTTGATTTCGGTGTACGATCATTATTATGGGCATCCCTTTTGGAAGGATAACACTGAACTTGCGTTTGACTTAAGCGTAATCACCAAGGAAAATCTAGCGGACTATTACTGGATAAAGTCAGCGAAAAACTGGCAATCTATTGATTACAAGGCTATGAGTCTTAGAGGAAAGCCTAAAGAGCAGTATCGTTTTTCTCCTGAGCTATTAAGAAAAAGTTTGCAAAAGTAGAAATGCAGTAGTGTAAAGCGACTGAAGCGATTACAATACGGGTTTTTACTCAAAGTGGTTGTATCGTGACAGAGCAAAAGCGCCTCAATAAATACATCAGTGAAACTGGATTCTGCAGTCGTCGAGAAGCTGATGACTTAATCGCCTCAGGCCGTGTCAAAGTAAATGGAATTCTACCAGAAATGGGCACTAAAGTGTCTGATGCTGACACTATCATCATTGATGGTAAGCCTCTGAAAGCAAAGCCAAAGGCTGTATTTATTGCTTATAATAAACCTGTTGGTGTAACTTGTACCACCGAGCGTAAAATCAGAAGTAATATTGTCAGTGCAATAAACTATCCTGAGCGTATTTTCCCAATTGGTCGCTTAGACCGCCCATCCGAAGGATTAATTTTCTTGACCAACCAAGGCGATATGGTCAATAAAATCCTTCGCGCCGGCAATAACCATGAAAAAGAGTATGAGGTTGTGGTCGATAGGCCCATTGATGAACGCTTTGTAAAACGTATGTCCTCAGGTGTTCCAATCCTTGGCACCGTCACAAAGCCTTGTAAAGTTCGTAAAACCGGGGCTAAGTCATTTACCATTGTATTGACCCAAGGCTTAAATCGTCAAATTCGCAGAATGTGTGAATATTTAGGATTTGAAGTAACACACCTTAAACGTATTCGGATAATGAATATCGATCTAACTGGCCTTAGCTCTGGTAAGTGGCGTCACCTTAACGAAAACGAAATGCGAGCGATTAATCACGCCACAGAGTCATCGAGTAAAACGCAAGAGGCATCAGCGGGGGCTGGTGCGGGAAAACAGCATGATAAGCCTAGAAGTGAAGTTAGTGAGGTTGGTCGTCCAAAGCAAGATAGGCGAGCGCATCACAGCAAAGATCGAACAACTGAACTCGACAAGCAAAATAGCGTTAAGCCTAAGCCAAAAACGCGAAATAGTGAACAAAATCACAGTCACAACAAACGTAAGTCAAGCCCAAAGCCCAATGCTAAGCCTGCAAAAAGGGTCAAAGGTACTTTGTCCTTAAATAAGAATAAGTGACCTGAAGTTCGGATAATTAAGCAAAGAGTAGGGCAATGTAAAGCCCCTTGACAGCTTAATTAGAATGGGCAAAACGAAATAAATAAGGGCTATAGAAATAGCCCTTATTACATTTACTCAAACTGTTACTTTTCATCATCAGGTAGAGTAACGTTCAATTCTAATACTGCTAAATCATCCTCGTTTTGTTCAAACTGGACGTTGACGGCATCCGAATCTACTTTCACGTATTTGCGAATAACATCGAGGATATCTTGCTTAAGTTGTGGTAAGTAGTCAGGTGTACCACGCTTTGAGCGTTCGTGCGCAACGATGATTTGCAGTCGCTCTTTCGCTAATGATGCGCTATTTTTTTTCTCAGAACGAAAATAATCTAGTAATGACACCTTACCCTCCAAAGATCCGTTTGAAGATACCTTTCTTCTCAACTTGTAAGAAACGGAAATCAACGACTTCACCTAATAAGCGGTTAATTGCATCGCTATATGCTTGGCCTGCATCAGACTCTTGGTCTAAGATAACCGGTTGCCCTGAGTTAGACGCATTAAGTACTGCTTTTGATTCAGGTATTACACCTAGTAAGTCAATCGCTAGAATTTCTTTAACATCGTCTACCGACAACATTTCACCGCTATCTACACGCTCTGGGTTATAACGTGTAAGCAATAGGTGTTCCTTAACCGGCTCTAGGCCCATTTCAGCGCGCTTCGACTTGCTTTGTAGAATACCTAAAATACGGTCTGAGTCACGAACGGATGAAACTTCAGGGTTAGTTGCTACCACGGCTTCATCAGCGAAGTACAATGCCATCATTGCGCCTGCTTCAATACCCGCTGGTGAGTCGCAAATGATGAAATCAAATTCTTCTTTCATCTCATTTAGCACACGCTCAACCCCTTCTCGAGTGAGGGCGTCTTTATCACGAGTCTGAGAAGCTGGAAGAATATAAAGTTTTTCAACGCGCTTATCTTTAATCAATGCTTGATTTAGATTTGCTTCACCGTTGATAACGTTGACAAAATCATAAACAACGCGACGCTCGCATCCCATGATTAAGTCGAGGTTTCTAAGACCAATATCAAAATCGACAATGGCTGTTTTATAACCCTTTAGCGCTAAGCCAGTACCAATTGCTGCACTTGACGTTGTCTTACCAACACCGCCTTTACCTGAAGTTACGACAATAATTTTTGCCATCTGATTTATCCTTTGACCAAAGCTGTAATTTTTAATGATTCGTCTTGTTGTGTTATTTGAGCAGCTTGACCCCAGTGTTCACCTTGCAGCGAATCACTGATCCAATAACTCCCGTTTATAGACACCAGCTCAGCTTCTAAGCGCTGACAGAATATACTCGTGTCTTCTTGGCCTTGCGCACCTGCGATTGCACGACCACGTAAAGTACCGTAAATGTGCACGTTACCATCGGCGATAACTTCTGCACCATGACTTACAGCACCTAGCACGATCAGATCACGGTCTTTAGCATAAATTTGCTGACCACTACGTACCGTTCCGTTCACAATTTGAGCAGGAAGATAAACTTGTTTTTCTACTACTTCTGCTGCTTGAGATTGTGATGGGGTACTCGGTTGCACATCCCTTGAATAGTTTAGTACAGAAAACCCGGCTTCTTTGGCTAAGTCGTGCTGACTTTGAGTACCGCTACACACACCCACTGGATTGAGCTGTAAATCGACCAGTGTTTGCTTTAACTCTTCGAATTCTACAGTTTGCTCCTGAACATCAGCTAAATTAACCACAATTGGTGCACCTTGAAAAAATTTAGGCGCTTGCGAAATTTTGCTATCAAGATCTTGCCTTAACTTGGTCAGATCTAAAGAAAACAACTGCAGCACAGAGAGTGTAAATAGATTTCCTTTTAGTTCGAATGTTTGATTTGCCATATGTACTCAAATTTCTGTTACAACCGCCGCTAAAGCCTTATCTAGCTGACTTTAGCGCGTAGTAAAACTTTCCACAACTTACTAATAGCATGGTATAGTGACCGCCCATGATTAGCAAGAATTTATAGGCTTATAATGCTCACTGCCATATACAAAAGTCCAAAAAAAGCGGATACCTATCTTTTTGTAACTAAAAGAGATGATTTTTCCAATGTCCCTGCACCGTTAATGGAAACTTTCGGCACTCCTATCTATGTCATGATCATTGACCTTGCGAGAAGAACAAAATTGGGAATTGCTGATCTTGAAACGGTTAAGCAAAAATTAACTGACGATGGGTTTTACTTGCAACTTCCACCGCATACAGAAAGCTTGCTTGATGAATTTAGAAAGCAAAACGGAGTAACAGATTCGTGATAAAAAAAATTTCCCTACTAGTAGCCTCAGTTTGCTTGTCCACATCAGTCTTTGCTAACACTCAAGCGAAGTTTGATGAATACCTCAAAAACTTAAAACAAGAAGCGGTTGACAAGGGCTATACACAACAATTAGTTGATGAGGCTTTTGCAACAGCAGTATTTAAGGAAAAGGTGATTAAGGCTGATAAGTCCCAGCCAGAAATTGTCGAAACACTAGAAACTTATTTACCCAAGCGCGTCCCTGAATGGAAAATCCAACAGGCCCGCAAACTCTACAAAGAACACCAAGAATCTTTAGAAAAAATAGCAAAAGAATATGGCGTACAGGCACGGTTTATTGTTGCCCTATGGGGCCTTGAAAGTAACTTTGGTCGTATTCAAGGTGGCTATCCAGTCATTAGTGCGTTAGTGACGCTTGCTTTTGATGGTCGTCGAGAAGCTTTGTATAAAAGACAGTTGTGGGCTGCGCTGGATATTTTAAGGGATGGTCACATCGGTCTGGGTGATTTCAAAGGATCTTGGGCAGGAGCAATGGGTCAAACTCAGTTTATGCCAACTTCATTTAAGTCTTATGCCGTTGATTATAATAAAGATGGTCGCAAGGACATTTGGACGACGCAAGAGGATGCTTTTGCGTCAATAGCCAATTACCTGAAAAGTGTGGGCTGGAACGATGATCTTACTTGGGGTCGCCAAGTTAAGCTACCTGAAGGCTTTGACAATAGCTACATTTTAAAGCGTGGCACCAAATCACACAAAGAGTGGCTTAGTGAATGGCGTAAGTCTGAGCGTTCATTGCAGGAGTGGCAAGCGCTTGGTCTTCGCAGAATGGACGGCACTGACTTGCCACAAGTGAATATCACAGCCGCTTTAGTGATGCCAGATGACGCCAATGGCCGGATGTACTTGGCTTATGACAATTACAAGGCTTTAATGAATTGGAATAGATCTTATTACTTTGCCTCAAGCGTTGGATATTTATCTGACCGTATAGGCTATCCAAAAATTTAGCCTAGAAAATCTGATTTAGCCCGTTCTAGCAACGGGCTTTTTTATGCATTTTTATTGGTGGATATAGCTTGGTAAACAGAAAGACATATAGCTGAGGCGAGTATTATTCTTAATGCAATAAAAAAGGCAGCGTCCAACTCGCTGCCTTTTGGTTGGGCTAATGTATGCAAGTGTCAATAGTAGGACAAAGGTTGAACCTTGCCCCAAAAGACTCGGTACGAAAATAACGTATATGCAATTAAGGTCGGCACCACAATGACTACGCCATATAATAAGAAAGTAAGAGCCGATGCGTCAGCGACCGCTTCGAAGATGGTTAGCTTGCCCGGAACTACAAATGGGTAAAAGCTATAAACTAAGCCGAAGAAGCAAAGCACAAAGATAAATGCTGAAATCAGGAATGGTAGCCAAGCCCCATTATCTGGTGACTTTGGTAGTTTCTGTAACACAAGTTCTAAAATTACAAAGAGCGACAAGCAAATAATCGGGGCTGGTAATACGACTAAGGCCATCGGGAGGTCAAACCAACGCTCATAGATCCACTCATTAATCGCTGGGTTGATGATAGAAACGAGCAACACCCCAACAAAGGCTACTCTCGCAAATTTTTTGCACCAGCTAATAGCATCTTGTTGCAATTTCCCTTCACATTTCATAATTAGCCATGCTGAACCAATTAAGCCATACGCGCAGACAACGCCAATTCCACTAAAGATTGCAAATGCATGGGCAAGAGGGGTATTTTCAAAGCCTATGACATAAAGCCCCAGCATATACCCTTGCGCAAACGAGGTGAGTAGCGACCCAAATTTAAATACTTTGTCCCACCGCCTTTGGCGTTTAACTCTCGCTTTTGCTCTGAAATCAAAAGCGACACCACGCATAATTAAGCCAAAGAGTAAAAACACTACAGGAATGTAGAGCGCCTGCAAGATCATGCTATGGGCTTGAGGAAATGCGATAAATGCAAGGCCTACAGCTAAAACTAACCACGTTTCATTAGCATCCCAAAATGGACCAATAGAGGCTATCATAGTGTCTGCGGTTTCTTTATCGTCCAGCGGGATCATCATGCCAACGCCAAGGTCGTAACCATCTAATATTGCATAAACAAGCACTGCGAGTGCCATCAAACCGGCATAGATGAGAGATAGATATTCCGGATTAAACACGAGTCACCTCCTCAGCAAATTCCTTCATGTCGTACTCTTCCACTTCTACAGACTTGCTAGCAGTGTGGAACAAAGTGCGAATATAAGCGTACAGTAAGATTGCATATATCGTCAGATAGCCAATGAGTGTAAATAAGACGTTTTCTGAGGCAATTGTTGTGACTGCATCTTCAACTCTTAAGATCCCACTGACGATATAAGGTTGGCGGCCAATTTCTGTGACATACCAGCCTGCGAGGGTAGCCACCCAGCCTGAGAAAGTCATCGCAACAAGCGTTTTCAGTTGCCACTTAGGTAACTCGCCCTTTTTCCATAATGTAAAACGAGTAACAAACGCAACTAAGATCATCAGCATGCCCATCCCAACCATGATTCTAAAACCGAAAAAGACGGGCTTAACAGGTGGGTGTTCACCTTTAAATTCATTAAGCCCTTTAATTTCACCGTTAACGTCGTGGGTAAGAATAAAACTTGCCATGTTAGGAATACCGAGCGCAAAGTCGTTGCGTCTTTCTTCCTCATTCGGAATCGCGAATAATAATAGTGGTGCACCTTTCTCTGTTTCCCAAACCCCTTCCATTGCTGCAATTTTTTGTGGTTGATGTTTTAGCGTATTTAGGCCATGCAAATCGCCAACGAAAGCCTGCAATGGAGTAAGCAGCGCCGCAACTGTTAATGCAACGGTTAGCGCTTTCTTGGGGGCATGTTTTTCATCGTTTTTCAGCATTCGATACGCACTGACACCAGCTATCAAAAATGAAGCCGTCAGCGCACTAGCTAATAACATATGGAAGAAGCGATAACCGAATGAAGGATTGAAAATAACTTCGAACCAGTCCGTGGGATATACGATACCGTCTCTAAGTTCAAAGCCTGTCGGGGTTTGCATCCAACTATTCAAAGACAGGATCCAAAATGCGGAAAGCGTTGTACCTATGGCGACGATAAAAGTGGCTAAAGTATGTATTTTAGGTGGTACGCGCTTCATGCCAAACAACATGATCCCTAAAAATGTTGCTTCCATAAAAAATGCGGTCAATACTTCATAACCGAGCAAGGGACCTGCAATATTGCCGACTTTCTCCATAAAGCCGGGCCAGTTTGTACCAAACTGGAACGACATGGTAATGCCGCTTACGACACCGAGTGCAAAGGTTAATGCAAAAATTTTGACCCAAAAGCGATAAGCTCTTAACCAAACCGGGTGTTCGGTTAGGTCATACTTGAGTTTAAAAAACGCCAGAAACCAAGCTAACGCGATGGTTATCGTGGGAAAGAGAATATGAAAACTAATATTTGCTGCGAATTGTATTCGCGACAACAACAACGTATCAAGCATGACGCACCTCGCACTTTAAGACTTACGTAATAATTTATCCTTTAAATCTATTACTTTACTCACAGAAGAACCGAGCTTCATCAACGATTGCAATTGCTCTGGTGATAGGCGTTGAAGTTCCGCTGACCACTTAGTGACGGTTTCAAGTAGGTCATGAATGGATTGCATTTGCTGCTGTGCATACACTTCTTCAGGTGAGTTGGCGCTATCTAGGATTTGGTCACGAAGTAGAGTGAGTGTTGGGTCGATTTCCCTTTTTCTTCTCTCTTCAAATACGCGGTTAGCGAGATCCCAAATAGAGCCGTTTGGAGAGTAGTATTCTTTACGGTCGCCGGGAATATGATGCACCTTAACTAGTTGCCAAGATTGCAATTCTTTTATTCCCATACTCACGTTACCGCGTGAAATTTTTAACGCATCGGCGATTTCGTTCGCTGTTAATGGTTTTTCATTAATAACCAACAAACCAACCATTTGTCCTATAGTTCTGTTGAAACCCCAACGGCTTCCCATTTCGCCGCAATGAAGTACAAAATTTTCTATTTTTGGTGATAAGTTCATTGTTCTAAACTTTCAGTAATTATTGAAACTTTAATATAAAGGTCACTTTGACTTAGATCAAGCATTAATTAAGCTCAACTACAACATAGTGAAAGTTAACCCTCCCCGAATATCTATAATTGCCATCCACTGACCGCAAATCAATATAAATTTCAAATCATTGTGATTTAATGCGGCCGCAATCACACGGATTATGCTGCACAGCCTCTTACTTTTGCAGCGGTACTCACATGACACGGGAATTTATACATGCTAAGAATCCTCCTTTTCACCTTATCTATCTTTAGTTGCACTGCCTTTGCTGAGCGCGCGACAACCATATTGATCTCCATCGATGGATTTAGATGGGACTACATTGAAAAACACGATGCAAAGAATATTGCAAATCTTGCGAAGCAGGGCGTCCGAGCGACTAAGCTATGGCCTCAATATCCGACTAAGACATTTCCAAATCACCTGTCTATTGTTACGGGTTTAAAACCAATCAATCACGGCATCGTCGATAATTACTTTTGCGATAAGAAGCGTGAAGAGTGTTATAAGATGGGGATGGGTAAAGTGGATAGCTCTTGGATAAGTGGTATTCCCTTATGGAATCTTGTAAAAATGCATGGATATAAATCTGCCGCTTATTTTTGGCCAGAATCAGACGCTAGAATCAATGGTATGACGCCTGACTATTACTATCATTATTCAAAGAAAGCCGATTACAAGAATCGTCTTAATGAAATACACAATTGGCTAAAATTACCAAAAAGCGAAAAACCATTGTTTGTCGCCAGCTACTTTTCTCTAGTGGATTCTATGGGTCATGGATACGGACCTGACCATGAAAAAACGAGAGAAGCAGTACAATTTGTTGATGGCTTAATCGGAGATTTTGTCGTTGCTTTGAAAAAGGACAAAATTAAAGTGAACCTAGTACTCGTTTCTGATCATGGTATGGCAAGTATAGAGCCAGACAAAGCTGTGATCCTCGAAGAGCTAGATATACCTAAAGAATGGACTATCAAAAACAGTGGAACGAGAGTGTCGCTTTATGCGCTAGGCGAAGAAAAACTTGAAGCTGAGACACTTATACAGCAGTTACGTGAAAAAGCGGAGGGTCGTTATGAGGTGTTGAGTAGTGAGCGAAAACAGCAACTTAATGGCGGTGAGTCTTCTCGTATCGGTGACATTATCCTGCAAGCAAAAGCACCTATTGTCTTTATGCAGAAAGGCAAGCAAGGCTATTATGGTACACATGGGTATGAGGTAACAGCTGATATGGCCGCATTTTTTGTCGCAAGTGGCCCCGCCTTTAAATCGGGTGTAACGATAGAGCAAGCTAGCAATTTAGAAGTTTACCCAACACTTACACACATTATGGGGCTTAAGCCACTTAATGAGCTTGATAGTAGGGGAGAAAATCTATTAAAGCTGGTTAGGCAGTAAAACAAACTATTTATGATGTTCAGGGCTAATGCGTAACTTAGCTCTGAACTAGGTGAGTAGAGTAAGTTACTTTTTATTGGAAGATTTCATCAACCGTTTTGCTAAAGCAAATACAATATAGACAAGAACCAAGGAATTAAGGACAAGCAATGCATCTTTATCAGATACGAACATCCATATCGCCGCAAGCGCAAGGCAAGCAAGTGTAAAGTGGCCAACTAGTGGATTGGTAGTCTTTTTCTTCATTAAGAACTTCGCTGTATTTATGTTCAGATTATTTTACACCTGATAGCTGAGACAATACCAATAATCCGTTCAAAAAACTAAATATTTTTAACCATGTGGTTATAATACGGGCACACAGAATGTGGACGTTCTAATTCGTTATTGGTCTGACCAGAGTTTGATATAGATTAACTGTTTCACTCAAACGAATAGCTAAAATGTCATGGAAGTACATTAAAGAGAATTTTTAGTGGTACAAATAAATAAAGCAAAACATTGGTTAGACCTTAAAAAGCTGATACTCATTCTTGCCACATTATGCGTATTTACATCGTTACTAAACGCATTGTTTTCGAGCTACCAAGTGCAAAAACAGGTGATGGTAAAAGATACGCTAGAGGCAAATCGTGCCTATGCAACTAAGTTAGCAGATGTTACCGATCTCTTCTTGCAATCAGTATTGATGCAACTAAAAGCGTCGAGCGAAACCATTGCGACGCAGCTAGATAACCCTGAGGTGGTTAATAAAGAGTTGAGTCAAATGCTTACAAGGACACATAGTTTTGACTCTATCGTGTTAGTAAACGCAAAAGGTGAAATTATCGGTGCCCAACCAAGTTCACTTGGTGTGATAGGAGCTACACTCAAAAATGAAGTCGAAACTTTGCCACTTCGTGAAAAAGCCCCTTTTATTGTAGGTCCATTTGTTTCGCCGGCTGGGAATTTGATGGTGAGCCCAACTCATCCAATGTTTGACCAAGAAGGAATATTCGTAGGTTTTATCGCAGCCGGGATTTATCTTAAAGGTGACAATATCTTAGGCCGATTATTAGCAAACCATCATCACCAAGACAAAACCTATATTTATGTTACCGGCCCCAACGGTAAACTCATTTATCATCATGATGATCATCGTATTGGGCAAGACGTCACCAAAAATGAGGTCGTTGAATCATTACTCAGCAAAACTTCAGGTTCCGCCCAAATCGTCAATACCCAAGGGGTAGCAATGCTAGCTGGGTATGCTTCAGTACCGACGAGTGGTTGGGGGGTCGTGGCACAACGCCCATTAGAGGTCACGATGTCACAATTAGCGAACACCATGCGGCACGTCTTAAAAACGACCATTCCGTTTACCGTATTCTTGCTGATTTGTGTGCTTGGACTCGGAACCTTAATTGCTAAGCCATTATGGCGATTAGCTAAGTTATCAGAGCAAGTGCAAGATGGCAGAAACATCGATTTTCCACATGTATCCACATGGTATTATGAAGCCGCGTGGCTTTATCAGGCAATGCACAGTAGTGTTAAAAACTTAGGAGCACAGATCCAGCGCTTTGACGATGAAAGAAAGCAAGATCAGCTGACTCATTTATTCAATAGACGAGGAATGGAAAAGTGGCTAGAGACTGCCTATGAGCAGCAAACTCCGTTTAGCATTATTGCGCTCGATATCGATCACTTCAAACACGTGAATGATACTTACGGCCACGATGTTGGTGATGTGGTAATCAGAAAACTCGCAGAGCTGATGCGCACTAATGCACGTGAACAAGATCACCTATGTCGTAGTGGTGGTGAAGAGTTTTTGATGTTTCTACCGCATGTAGATATAGACAAAGCAGATAGGATCGCTGAGCGTCTGCGCGCATGTACCGCTAAAACTGAGTTTGGCGAGGCGGGACATATCACGATTTCTCTTGGGATCTCTCATTGGCCGCTATGCTCTGAGGATTTGCATCACGCACTTAAACTAGCGGACCGTAGTTTATATCAAGCGAAGGCTAACGGTAGAAACCGCGTAGAGCATGCCGTTTTAGCTAATCATAATGTAGCATAATTGGAAATTCGATATTAAAAAGTGAAATCTGCTCCGAATATCGGTAAGATGCGTTGCAATTCTTACCGTTACCTAATTTGGAGCTGTACTTTCCATGGCAAAAACATTGAAAGTTCCTCATACACTAGTCTTATTGCTAGGTATGATGCTAATTGCATTGCTGTCGACCTGGATTATTCCACAAGGCTTTTTTGATACTGCAACCACTGACACTGGCAGACAAGTTGTACTTGCTGGCACCTACCACATTGCAGAAGAATCTGTTCAACTTACTCCTTGGGATCTGTTAAAAGCTATTCCTCGCGCTTTTGCCGCCGCGCAAGACGTTATCTTCTTTGTGATGATAGTGGGTGGTGTACTCGCAATTGCACGTGCAACAGGCACTGTTGATGCATTGATCGGTCGCTTACTTGAGAAAAATGGCGATAAACCACAAAAGCTGATTTTTATGGTGGTGTTTTGTTTTGCAATCGCGTCAAGTGCGATAGGTACTGCAGGTGAATACATTCCGTTTGTGCTGATTTTAGTTGCGCTCTGTAAGGCAATGAGGCTAGATGCCATGACTGCCGTTGGCATGATCATCGCAGGCTACGGTATTGGATACGGTGTTTCAGCATTCAACCCATTTACGGTATTAATTGCCCAGCAAATTGCTGAAGTACCAGTATATTCGGGCATATGGTTAAGATTTGCTATTTTTGTTCCCTTTGTACTGATTGGCTTTCATCATGTATGGAGCTACACCAAAAAGGTACAGCAAAATCCTGAACACTCGATGATGAAAGATGTGCCTTGCCCACTGGCGGGTCAGGCCGCACCTAGCTATCCGCAGCTTAACGGTCGTCATAGAACCATTTTGCTTACTTTTATTGTGACACTTGTTTGTGCAGTTTGGGGAATTGCCACTCAGGGGTGGTATTTATACGAGCTAGGTGGTTTATTTATCGCATGGGGTGTCGTGATTTCAATTCTTGGTAAACTTTCAGCAGACGAAGCTGCAAACCGTTTTATTGAAGGGGTTTCAGACTTGGTCACTACTGCCGTGCTTATTGGCGTAGCTCGTGGTATTGCCCTTATTCTTGAAGATGGTCAAATCCTTCACACGATTGTGCATGGACTTTCAACTCCTCTTTCTTATGTTGCTGCAGAAGTTTCGGCCGTTGGTATGTTACTTATCCAAACGCTTTTAAATATGTTTATTCCGTCGGGCTCAGGTCAGGCATATGTGACTATGCCACTGATGGTGCCGGTAGGCGACTTAGTTGGTGTACCAAGACAGGTTGCGGTACTTGCGTATCAGTTTGGTGACGGCTTCTCAAATATGATAGTGCCAACAAATGCGGTATTAATGGGGATACTCGGCATGGCTGGCGTCCCTTACACACATTGGTTTAGATTCTGTATGCCGTTGATGGCTAAACTCATGGTCGCTGCGGCAACTGTACTGGTACTCGCTGTGATGTTTGGTTATGGTTTGGACGTACAACCGCAACTGTAGTTAAACAAATTTTCTTCTTAGATAGCGCCAATCGGCGCTATCTAACCTTCACTAGACTCAATTTCTCATCACAAAGCAAATTTATTGATCTGTATTTATATTCTATGTAGTTTATTAAGCTATTATTATTTATTAAACAAAAATCTTGGTCGGGAATGAGCCATACAGACTTCTATGAATTTAACGTTTAGCCATTTTTACAATTTAACATCCACTAATCAGCGATATCAATTTGCATTGAAACAGTTGTATGAACGATTTGATGCGGATCATTGTTTTGTGGGTAAATTTATCGATAACGATAAGCGTGTAAAGACCGTGATGTACCTCGCGGATGGTAAAGAAGTCGATAATATTATTTATGACCTTGAAGGGACACCTTGTTTTGATGCTAAAGCAAGAAATGATGTATGTTGCGTCACAAGTGGTTTACAGCAACTTTATGAAGAGGATGAGATCCTTCGCGTTTTAAGCATAGAGGGTTATCTTGGTTTAACTTTGCGAGCATTAGATCATACACCCATAGGAATAATGGTCTGTTTGTTTAATAAAGAAAAACAAGTTAGCCTAGAAGAAAAACTATGGTTTCAAGAATTAGGACACCTGATCTCAACGGAGCTTAGCCACAATTTAGAATTGACCAAACAAGGAATTTTACTCAAACAACTTGCAAAAGGTGAGCAAATAGCGGACCTATGCACATGGACATGGCAACTTAAACAAAATAAGCACTACTTTTCCCCCCACCTAAATCATCTACTTAAGACAAAAGCTCATTCTCCGTCGCTGTCATTATTGCTCGATAAACTCACGATAGAAGATAGTGAAAGGCTGCGGATTGCATTAGAAAAAGTGAGGTTAGGTGCCGTTCGAAATACTGATTTGCAAGTTTCATTGGCCGCTCGCACGGAAAATCATGGGTTATTAAGAATTATTGGACAAGTAGAGTCTGATGAGCAGCATAGCGATGAGTTTGTATTCACTGCGACTATTCAAGATATTAGCTATATTTCATCGCTAAATAAACAGCTCGAACTCACTAATGTTGTGTTCGAGCATGCTACAGAAGCCATTATGATCACCAATAATGAAAATAAAATCATTATGGTAAATCGTGCATTTGAGCGGCTAACGGGTTATACCGGCTACGAATTATTGGGCCAAGACCCCGCGGTGTTATCATCTGGTAAACAAGATAAATCATTCTATGAAGCCATGTGGGCATCATTGAGCACGGTTGGCCATTGGAAAGGAGAGATCCACAACCGTCGCAAGAACGGTCAGATTTATCCTGAGGAATTAACACTGAGTGTGGTGAAGGATGAGCAAGGTCGAGTTGCTAACTACGTCGGCATTTTTAGAGATATTACCGAATGGAAGCGTAACGAGTCTCAACTTACCTTCTACGCTAATCATGAACCATTAACCGCGCTGTTAAATCGCCGTAGCTTTATGCAGCGCTTAGAAGAACAAATATCGGGCTCAAGAAGTAACAATACCAGTTGCTCATTGCTTTTTATTGGCTTGGATAGGTTCAAAGAAGTCAACGATGTCTTTGGTCCGGAGATTGGCGATAAGGTACTTATTTCTGTAGCTAAACGATTGAAAAATGCGGTTCGCCAAAATGATATTATCGCAAGATACGGTGGTGACGAGTTTGCGTTACTACTTACGTGCAGCGATGTGGAAAGCGCGCTTAAGATTGCTCAAAAGCTTTCACAGAAACTCTCTCAGCCCTATGTATTTAATGAAATTACCATAGAAGTCACTTGCTCGACAGGCATAGCTCAGCTTGAAGCTGGCTCTCGGATCACCGCAGCAAATTTACTCAGAAACGCTGCGCATGCACTTAACAGTGTGAAAAAGACCGAGCGTGGACAGGTAGCCCTACACAATGCCGCAATTCAAAATGCCTATTTAAATAAAATAAAGCTTAAAGACAAGTTAAAACAAACACTGAAAGAAGGAGCGCTTACCGTTTATTATCAGCCGATCGTTAATGCTGATACCAACCACATCACAAAGTTTGAAGCCCTAGTACGTTGGTTTGATGATGAATACGGAATGGTATCACCAGGTACTTTCATTCCTATCGCCGAAGAATTTGGTCTTATTCATTTAGTTGGACAGTTCGTGCTTGAGCGTAGTTGCCAAGACTTAGCAAAAATCCACCAAGCTGGTTTTACAGAGGTTGGGATCTCTATTAACCGTTCTGTTAGTGAGTTTAAAGCCAGTATTAATCAGGTGAAGTTAATTACCTCTGCCATCGAAAAAGCAAAGATCCCGTATGAAGCAATTACCATTGAAGTTACCGAATCGCTTGCCACAAATCGTTATACTTGGAAAACGCTTAATCAACTAAGAGAGCATGGGATAAAGGTTTCGCTTGACGATTTTTGTACTGGCTATTCATCATTAAGTAACTTGATAGAAAACCAAGTGGATTACCTAAAAATAGACAAGAGCTTTGTCGACAGCTTAATGTCTGATTACAACAAACAAGTAATGATAGACTGCCTCATTAAGCTCAGTGATAAGTTGGGAATTGGTGTAATAGCCGAAGGGGTAGAGCAGTTTACTCAACTCGAAAAGTTAAGAGAGCTCGGTTGTCATCACATTCAAGGATTCTTTTACAGCCCCGCAAAACCAATAGATGCCTGCCTTGAGTTACTCACAACAGACGCTTTTGTTGAACAAACACAAAGTGCGTTAGAAAAATAAAGGTGTGATATTTTGATATCACACCTAAAAAATAGCAGATTGCCTCTGTGCCTTTATTACAACAGTGGTTTTATCAACGCAGTGATTGCTTTAATGTGATCATCACGGTCGTTTAGTGCTGGAATATAGCGATACTTTTCACCGCCAGCAGACTCAAATATCTCACGGTTTTCAACTTCTAACTCTTCGAGTGTTTCTAAGCAATCGGCACTAAAAGCTGGGCTTAAAATTGCGACGTTTTTAATACCTTGACTCGGATAACTCTCAAGTGTTTTGTCCGTATAAGGTTGCAACCATTCTGCTTTACCAAAACGACTTTGGAAGGTCGTCATCACTTTTTCTTTATCAAGATTAAGTTTTTCAACGACTAAGCGAGTCGTTTGTTGGCAAAAACAATGATACGGGTCGCCTCTATCTAAAAATAACTTTGGTGTTCCATGATATGAAAAAACCAATTTATCTGGCTCTCCATTCGCCTCAAGATCTTCTCTAATGGAATTAGCTAAAGATTCAATATAAAGCGGATGTTTGTGATAGCCATTAATAAAATGCAGTTCTGGTACCCAGCGCCAACCTCTTAGCACCTTTGAGATCTGATCAAAGGTTGAACCTGTTGTCGCGCTGGAATATTGAGGATATAGCGGCACAATGATAATTCGTGTGATGCCTTTTTCTCTTAACTTCTCAAGCCCTGATTCAATTGACGGGTTGCCATAGCGCATGGCAAGCTCAACTTCGATGCCTTCAAAACCTTCACTGCGTAATTGCTTTTCTATTTTATCAGTTTGCGCTCGACTAATGGTTATCAAAGGTGAGCCTTCATCAGTCCAAATTGACTGATAGGCGTGTGCAGATTTTTTAGGGCGAACACGTAAAATTATGCCATGCAAAATCATTAACCAAATTAGTCTTGGAATTTCGACAATACGGGGATCGGAAAGAAACTCAGCGAGATAAACTCTAAGTGCTTTAGCCGTTGGTGCATCTGGGCTACCTAAATTTGTAATAAGAATACCCGTTTTGGAATTAAATCGGCCTTCATGGGGGTTATCTGTTATGGCTGAAAAGCGAGACACCTAACGCTCCTTAGATTATCATTTTAATAGGATTATTTTACAAGAAAGGCTATACGGGAGTAAGCCTAATTTCGATCTAAACTGGCATAAATCAATTTGCGCCTAAAATTAACTCACACTATAGTTGTAATTATCATTAATTAATCCCTTCTCTATTGCTATTCATGGATTGAGGGCGTATTTTCCTGCAAATCTTTAAGGGAAAATCAATTTTTTGTTAGTTTTGGACATGTCTAATGAGAACCAACCACCCAGTAACCCAAAGAGAAAAAACCTTTTCTCGCGATGTAAAACTCATCTCCGTCACTGATTTGAAAGGTAATATTGTTGACTGCAATCAAGCGTTTATTGATGTTAGTGGATTTTCCCGTGATGAGTTAGTTGGACAACCTCATAATATAGTACGACATCCAGATATGCCACCTGTGGCGTTTCAAACCATGTGGGCGCAGCTTAAAACAGGTAAGCCATGGATGGGGATCGTAAAAAACCGCTGTAAAAATGGTGATCACTACTGGGTAGATGCCTATGTAACGCCAATAACAGAAAATGGCAAAATCATTGGCTATGAGTCGGTTAGAAGCTGCCCAGATAGGGCGACGGTTGAACGGGCAAGTCAACTTTATACAAACGTAAATACTAATAAAGGAAGCAGTTTCGGTCTTCCCAAATTACGCGTGGTTTGGCCAGTCTTTAACATCATCTCATCACTGGCGCTTTGGTATTTTGCTTCTGAGTCTGCAGGATTTTTTTGGTTGATGGCCAATATGCTGGCATATTCAGCCTATGCAACTTGGCGCGATAAAGAACAGCTGAGACGACTAGAATCTGAGTTGGCGCACAGTTTTTGCGATGAGATATCTGAGCAAGTTTATTCGACTTGGGATGGCACCATGGCATCAATCCAAGTACGCTTAAAGAGTGAAAGGGCACACCTAGATACAATTCTTACGCGTGTTGAACATGCGGCGCAAAACGTATCAAAAGGAGCGCATACGGCGAGTAAAGAAGCGCGAGCAACTTATGCCGATTTACAAAAGCAGCAAACTGAGACTGAGCTTGTTGCTACTGCCATGAATGAAATGACAACAACCATCAACGATGTCTCTAACAGCGTGCAATTGAGTGCTAAAGATGCTCAAAACTCCCTTGATTTGACTTCTCAAACAGAGAAGATCGCTAATAAAACCAAAATTGCTTTTGGTGATTTAAGTAATACCATTGCCGATATCCGCAATTCTGTTGAAGGTGTCTCTAAACAAACTGATAAAATTGCAGCAGCCGCACAAATTATCGAACAAATCGCTGAGCAAACTAATTTGCTAGCACTAAATGCAGCAATTGAAGCTGCGCGAGCTGGTGAGCAAGGTAGGGGCTTTGCAGTAGTTGCTGATGAAGTTAGACATCTAGCACAGCGCACACAAGAGTCGACGAAAGAGATCCATGCAATTATTGAAGAACTAACCAGCAGCACACAAGCGTCAGTAGACATTGCTCAGCAAGGCCAAGAAGAATCGCTTCACGGTATTGAACAGCTGAATCAAAGCACCGATATGCTACAACAAATCACCCAAGCAGTTATCCAAATTAGTGATATGTCGATGCAAATTGCAACTTCTGTTGAGCAACAAGCGACCGTGTCTGATGACATTAATCAGCAAGTTGTGAATATTGCTCAGCTTGCGAACAATAGCCTGGATAGTGCAGACAAAGTACATCAAGAGAGTAAAGATTTAGAATCGACCGCAAAAGAAATGTACGAGCTGATTGTACGCTTTAAGCGTAAGTGATGCTATTTAGTTGAGTTAAATGTAGTAGTTCAATCCATCGCTTTTTTGCTAAGACACTTAAATGATAAAAAGGACATCAGTGGATGTCCTTTTTCATAATTATTTTCATAATTAAGGCTCATAGCTTAGTAGTGACAATACTTTTTCAATCGCCGCATCTTTGTTCTCTTTTCTAAATGTGATGTCGAAGGGATCGACTTCAACGTCAACAGGAACACCTAGCACTTCCACATTCAAATCCAAACTATTTTCATAGTACTCATTACTAAGCTCATAAATCCAACCATTAGGCAGCATCCGTGGAAAAGTATCGGAGGTAGCACCAGCCGTAGCGCGTCCTACCAATGTTACTTGAGGGAGCGCAGACATCGCCAACGCAAAGGTTTCGCTAGCACTGAAAGTACCGTTTGAGGTTAGGAGATAAATATCTTTAAGATAATATGGCCTGTCATTATCAGGCTCTGCATAAACCGATGTCAGCTGATGTAACGCCCCAGCATAAAATGTACTAATATCCCAAACAAGCGTATTTTGTGAGATAAAGCGCTTGATTAATTCTAGTGCTTGTATGTCATGGCCACCTTCATTATCGCGAATATCAATAATCAGCTGATTAGTACGGGATAAGTCTGTGAAAATTTCATCCAGTAAATCGTTGAAAGCCGCATTGGCATAACTAATATCTTGACGCTCAATACCTGCTACATCAATAAAGTTTTGAAAATGATAGAGTTTCAAATAACCAATATGTTGACCACCAGTGTTAATCACTCCCCAATTAGGGCCATTTGGACTTTGCTGCTTACGCATTATAAAGTCTTGCTTTGTCTCTTGAACCAGGTATTGTGCAATCGTCATTTGTAGTTGATTCGTTTGCGTTTCAATATATTTTTCAGCAAGTTCACCACTCAAGTTTAGAGCAACCGCTTCTCGTTCTAACCTTTTGGATAGGGTAGGTTTAGCTTCAAAATTTATCGGTTCTTCTTCAAGGCTAAAATAAAGCCTGGTGTGACCATCATTTAGTAGCTCAAGTATTTCACGAAATACGCCTAGTAGTTTTGTCTCATTGGCATCACTTAGCTGCCCAGCATACTGGTTATAAACAGCGTCCCAATCTATATTACGCTCAGAGAAAAATGCATAGTGATTTTTCATATCCAGCCAAAAAAGTTCAAAGATTGCCTGTGCATCAAAGGTATAGTCACTTTTATCTGAGGTAGATATAAATCCGTCTTTACAGACTTCATCGAGACTGGATATTTCAGTGTATTTTACAGGGCCAGAATCGTAGGGTCGTTTATAGGTAAGCAAGCCTGCACTTTTGGCGCTAAACGCATCAAATAACGGAAGAGGGTCTAATGTCAGAATTGGATAGCAAGAGGAGCCTGTTACTTGCCAGGTCACTAGACGCTCATCAACTATTTGTTTTATTTCACCATAATGTTCCGAATACCAAAGCTCATTTCTTTGCGTTTGTTGAACAACCTCTACACTGCTTTTATTTTCGTCAAAGTGGCAACCAGCAAGGACGATACACAAGATTAAAGTGATGGGTCTTAAGTTGAATTTTTTCATCATAACTTCCTATCGATTAAAATATGAAGCTATTTTAAAGTGTAAGTGGTGATTTGATTGTCGCGGATTTGTCAGGGGTTTGTCATAGTTAATAGATCAACATTGGGGACAAATTGATAGTTAGACATGCGCCACCGAGTTCACTTCTGCTTACCGAGACCTCAGCGTCATAGTTCAATAAAATTTCTTTTACGATGGTCAAGCCAAGGCCTGCACCCCGTCTTCTTCCTGAGCGACTTTCATCTACCGTAAAAAAGGCTTGGAAGACTAACTCATGTTTATCTTCTGCAATGCCAATGCCATCATCTTCCACAGTTAAGAGAAGTTGAGCGTTACATAAACTTAGTGAAACACGGATCTGCTCGACTGCAAATTTATCAGCATTAACAATTAAGTTATGAAGCACGCGTTTAACATCTGTTTGGCAGGCTCTTATCCATACTGAGTTTGGACAATTTATAATTATAGGGTGATTACAATACTTTTCTAAAGTGACGATGTATTCATTAATTAGTGTACTCAAATCAAAATTGGAAACGCTGGTCTTTGCGGAAAACTGTTCTACTTTACTGAACTCCAAAATCTCATGCACCAGCATTTCAAGCTCTTCACATTCCTCAAATAACTCTCGAACCAGATTTTTGTTCTTTGGTGGAACATCAAGCAACTCAAGCTTGAGCTGAAGTCGGAATAATGGCGTTTTGAACTCGTGAGATACGGCTCTGATCATATTCCTTTGCTGTGCAAAGGCACACTCTAATTTTTCAGCCATTTGATTAAAGGCGTAATTGACACGTCCGACTGCTAAAAGTCCGGTATCTGCACGTTTAGATAACAATCCGTGTGCAATTAATTTACTAGCATGTTCTAACCTAGAAAGTCGAAATTGCAACCAAAGTGAGTGCAACAAAAATAGGACTAGGATTAGTCCTAAGGGTAAACCATACTGAATAAAATTGAGGATCGCCCCTGCAGAGCCTTGCACTCCAAGCGCAGAAAACGCTATTAACTCTTTACCTTGTATTTTTGCGATTACGGTTTGTAATTCCTCATCATAAACGTTTTCGATGACTAACTTAGTCGTTTGCTCAAATGCAGGTCTATCTAGTGTCTGTACTTTTAGATTACTTTTTTCTGAGATCTGGGCAAGTAAAGCTTGCCACTGAGCATCATCCAAGCCAGGACGAGCTGCATCTAAAGCATAAACATAGGCTAGATAATCTAGCTCTACATCCTTTTTCAGCTCTTTTGAGAAATAACTTGTAGCTAGAGAAGTCAAAAGGGGGTTTATCACTAAAAACAAACTAACAAAGAGTGAGCTTGCAAATGCAAAACGTATGCTTGTCATTCAGTTTCCTTGCTATTTACAAAAATATATCCTTTCCCTCTTACAGTGATGAGGTGTTGATAGGGCATTTCATCACCGATAATCTTTCTTATCTTCATTATTTTATTGTCAACTGTACGATCGAAACCATCAAATGAGCGGCCGTACAGCTGAGTTGAAATTTGGTCGCGACTTAGAATAGAGTCAACATTAGACGCCAAAAAATGGAATAATGTGTATTCACTGTCTGAGAGACCAAGCGGTATACCATCTTGGCTTGCTTGCCTTGTCGATGAGTTAAATGAGAAGGGGCCAACACGGATCACGTGCCCATTTTGCTGTTTATTCTCACTTTCTTCTGCTAAGCGAACTAGTTTTCGAAATCTCGCTAGGATAATTCGTGGGTTGACTGGCTTATGAATAAAGTCATCAGCCCCCATTTCTAATAGCGTAATTTCGTCTATATCATCGTGACTCGCGGTTAACACAATCAATTTACCATTGTACCTGTTTTGTAGTGACCTACAGATCTCGAAACCATCTTTATTTGGCAACATCAAATCAAGCAATACAAAATCTGGCTGAAGTTGCAGGACATGCGCCAATCCGCTCACTCCATCATTTTGGATACTCACGATAAAACCATGTTTTTCAAAGAAGCGCCTAAGCAGTTCCGCAAGGCCTAAGTCATCTTCAATTATTACCAATGATCTTGAGCTCATATATACTCCTTAAAATCCAGACCGAACGCTCAGAGCCTAAATCTTCCGTTTCAAACCCGATTTGGCGCGTTCTTTAATATTGGTTTGAATATAAATTTGATCTGTTGTTGCGATTTTAGCGTGACCTAAATCTTCAGATAGATGCTTTAGCGGTCGGTGTTGCGCATCATGCGTTGCACCTGTATGTCTTAGCCAGTGTGAAGTTGCGGCTTCGAGTTGCTCTGACTCTTCTGTAAAGCCATCTTCCTTTAGTTTAGCCACTGCTAAGTCAAAACTTTGCTGAACAATACGGCGTAATTGACGAACGTTCATACCGCCTTGGCCCCTTAGTTTATGAACAATTGGGTAGGGCTCATCAACGCGAGGTAGGGTGCTTAACCCCCGGTACTGCCGGTAACGCTTTAAATAACTGATAAAGTCTTCGCTAAGCGTTACATCCCTTAGCTTATTGCCTTTACCCATAATTCTTAGGTACCAAAAGTCATCTTGATCTTGCCAAAAGTGGCTCATTACTGGTGACCAATGAGGGCGGTCAGATAGCTCTGAAATGCGTAAATACAAGCCTTTTAAGCAAGCTAATACGAAAAGATTTCGTTCTAGGTCCGGCTGCTGTTCACTTAAATCACGTGTTACACCAAAAACATATTCCCATTGCAAATCACTCAGCGTATCAGGAAGATTGATTTGCGATTGAACCACTAAATACGGGCTATTTTTCTTAACCACTGGAACAAAGTTAGCAAATGATTTTTCTTCTAAAATGGCAAACTTGTAAAACACATTGAGCGCGGTAAACATTGCTGCCAACGTTTGCTGGCTAGCGCCGTTTTCTTTGAGAACAAATGGCCGCCAATTTTCGTTAACCTGACGGATACCTTGGTTTTGCTTATAACGCCACTGCACAGAAGTTTGTGTCCATGCGTTATCTGGCTCTACCACAAAATCCACATATGCCTCGATGTCTTCGCGTTTTAGCTCAAACACTGACTTCTCAGCAACCAGCCACGACCATAAATAAAAGCGCTCAAGCTCATTACGAAAGCGGTTAAAAGTTGCTTCAGACTTACGACCGTAAACATACAAAAACTGAAATAAGAACTGTAGCTCGCTATGTACCGGTAGTGATTTACCATGACGAGCCAAGAATTTTTTCAGCTCTGGATATTCATGCCCAAGCGTATCATCTTCAAGATGGGCGATTTGATACCTAAGCTGCTTTAAAGTGTCGACCAGTGGTAAAATCATGATAAGTCCGATATTGGTTAGTATTGGACATATTATAGTAATTCAGATACGTATTATGCAATACTGTATAAATAATCCCATAATTTATATTATGTTAAATTTGTTGTGTGGCGTTTTTGACCGTCATCTGAGGACCCCTATTCTAATTTCTTTCGTCGCATTACAACAGCAACTTTAGATTCATATCATCAATCATGAAGTTATCCAAAGCACAATTTAAGTTGTATCTCCATAAGCTATTAACGTCTTTAGCCGTTGTACTAATTATTAGCAAAGGCATCGTCTACTTTGGGTAGGAATTATAAAATAAAAAATTAGCTCTTAACTAAGTGTTTACAGTTGGTGCTCTACAGATCAACAATAGTAGAGAGAAGATCTTTAAAGATTAAGCTCACAGTACTTTTGTAGTTGAAGATATTTTAGCTGCAAATAAGATGGTAGATGTGGTCTTGCAAATTATGTTTTCATGCGAGATCTGCATACCGTAGCGTGGCCTTCTAACACTTAAACAATCCATGTCATTGTTGTAGGAGAAATTCTCTAGATACGACTCAATAACGTATTGGTTGAAACTGTTGATGAAGGGACGCATTTTATGACTAAAAGGAAATCTCTATGTTTAAAAAGATACTACTTCCAATCGCTGCAACTATGTTTTGTATTAGTGCGGCTAACGCCCTAACTCCACTAGAGGACCGTGCTCGAGTTTCTAGGATGAATGCCGATTTGCTGTTGCCTGATGGTTCTACATTAAATGTAGACGTGTCATTCGATTGTGGTAGCGACTATAAAAATACGGCGCTTATGGTGATGAGTGATTCTGGAGCTCAGCTATTAGCGGCAGCCTACACACATTTATATGGTGTTGAAGCCGGCGAAGCGGTAATGCATTCTTGGAATAATAAAAAGAATGAATCTGATCCTCGTAAACCGACCTATTTGTTTGTACTTGCTGAGCGTGAAAAGCAATTTGATTGGGAAAAATCAAAAGGTGACAATCAAAAACTTAACAAAGGCTTAAAGAGTGTTACAATGGAGCGTAATATAGTTGATAAAACGGCATCTGGAGAAACTAAGAACGATTTGCCTATCGTCGTAGCGGGTTGTGGTGTAAGAGATCACAATGCGTACGAGATCAACTAGGAAGTAAGGCCAGCTCTTGTGGTTGGCCGTATTTAATGAATGGATTGTTTCATGCGTATCTTCGTATTTTTATTTCTTACTGCCCTTTCATTGCAGTTACAAGCGTTCCAATTTGAACATCTAAATGGCGTCGTTCATGACTCAAACGATAACTTTTATTTGTCCTCGCACAATGGAGTATATAGATACGATGGTCGTCATTTTCTTCCTTTAAGTAAAGCTGCTGGATTACCAAGCGGTTTAGTTCGTGATATTAAACTGCAACATAAAACTTTGTTTTCTTTGTACTCTAATGGTGACGTTTGGATCACGGATCTAACAAGTCTAGAATCTAAAAAAATAGCGTCTGTGGAAGCGACAAAACTTGCCTTAACAAACTCATCGCTTTTCACTTTAGGAAAATATGATGTTAAAAGGATTGATCTTGATTCTGGAGTAGTTAGTACAATATACAGCAGTTCAAGCCGAGTTTTAGACATTGACGCGTTTGCAAACTTAGCCTACCTAATGACCAGAGATGGTGTGTTTATAGTACAAGATGGTGTGATTAAAACTGTTGAAGCACTAAGCATTGATAACGGAAATTTAGCGGCAACACCACATGGCGTTGTTTATTTCGTTAATAATAGGATGAGTTACTACTCTACCCTACAGCAGCAGCTTATCTCTAATATGGAAATACACAATGCTGATAATATCGTGTTTGCTTCCCCCTATTTTATCTACTTTACAGATAACGAAAGTGTCAATGAAATCACACTCACAGACCTAAATATTACGAGAACCGGTATTAATACTAAGAAGAAAAACTACAGCAAGTTACATGTAGATGGTAAAAATCGGGTGTGGGGTTTAAGTCTAAACACATTCGAACCTATCGAAGTTGGTCTTAAGTCTTCTGAGTTGTCGCTAGGGTCTAAATACAACGTACTTGAAGGCGTTGCTGGAGAATTGTGGGTTGGCACTACAAAAGGCATTTTTCAAAAGGCCGACAGAAATCATTTTGAGCCATTAACTTGGTTAAATAATCAAATATCTGCACAGGCATTTGAGGTCACGGCCTTTCAACTATTCAATCGCGGTCTCGCGATAGGAACCAATGTGGGTACCTATTTTGTGGATTTAGCGAGTAAGAAAATAACAAAAGTTCATGATGATTATGTACTAAATTTTTCAGTGATCGATAATAATTTGCATATCGCAACAAATGGTTATGGGGTTGTGGAAGTTGATTCACACTTAGAATTGATAGTAGATAAAAAGCTTAGACAATTGCTTCCTAGTTTAGAAGTTTTAGACATTAATCATAGTGGGAACTATATCTATGCAAGCACCAAACAAGGGTTGTTGGTTGTTGATACACAAGACTGGACGCACCGTCTATTTGAAGACGGTGTAGTTGTCACTGACAGTTTTGTTACAGAGGAAGGCCTATTTGCAGCGACTTATGGAAAAGGTGTCTGGTTTAAACCCAATAGTGGAGTTTGGCAAAAGTTAAGCTCACCAAATTTTGTTAAGGAGTTTGTGGAGTTTAATGACAATTTGTATTTAGCGACCAACAATGGTGTCCACATTATAGAAAGAGGCGCGGATCATACAAAATTGGTACCTGGAACAAAAGCGCACTCTTTTACGATAGGAAGTCTTAAGGTACTGGGCGACAAGCTTTATGCTGCCAGTTCAGATTTTATATTTGAGCTGACAACGGCACCTTCAGTCGATCTTTATGCTCCAAAGGTAACAAGTGTCACTCTGGATGGTAAAACCTATTTGGAGTTTTCTGAACTGGTTAGTCAGCATCCAGCTATTGAAATAACGATTAGTGACTACAATTTTGTAGATCAGCATGTCAACTCGTTTGAAGCAAACATAAACGATACTGGATGGCAAAAATTGTTAGCTGCAGGAATCCAACTTAGCAATTTAAAGCCAGGAGGATACGATATTTTATTTAGGGTTGAGAATAAGGGACGCTTCAGTGATGTTACGGCGCTGACTTTTAACGTGGCTGCGCCATGGTATTCAACACCTTTAGCTATTTCAATGTATGCTGCTTTGGTCTTTATCCTAGTAATTGCGATTTCTGTGTATATATATATTTGGGTGCAGAGTTTTCATAAAGTTTTCAGGAATAATCAACGCCAATACCAAAAAGAAGACTTGAGTGATGCTGTCCTTAAAGTTGCCGAGGCTAAAAAGTTGTGTAGCGGCAATGACATTATGATTTCAGAAGGTTTAGACAAACTCGACCAAGCACTTTTGAAGCTCGAACCACTGGCACGAGGTCATGCGGCACTTGGAAAAGAAAAACTGAGCGTTGCTATCGGTATGTTGCAGGCTCACTGCTCATATATGAGTGATATGGAGCTTAATTTCAATATTTCTATTGGTGAGACACAACTTAAAAAACAGTTGGAAAAAGATATTTACAGTGTAACCTACCATTGTATTGATAATGCGCTTAAACACTCAAAAGCAACGCAACTCAGCCTGTCCATTAGCAAACAACAAGATCAAATTCACGTAATTATTTCTGATAATGGCAAGGGAATGGCGCTTTATTCACGACTTCATTTCGGATTAGGGATATATACCATAAAACAAATTGCGAAAAGCTATAAAGCCAAGTTGAGTATTAAAAGCTCAAAACAAGGAACTGCTATTCGCTTTGTGTTTCCTCTTTTAGAAATTGGCAGGCCGAGCAAAGAAGAAATTCAAAAAGAGGTTTTAGAGAGAATGAAGGATTAGACACGCTAACCAGTCTTTTTATCTTACAGATTTTATATGTCTTGGAAGTATCAAAGCGGCTTCGCTAAGGTCTTTACAAACTTAATCTTCTAATATAAAACAATCAACTACTTTAGCTATAAACAAAAAAGCGAGGGTTCCCCTCGCCTTGCTTAATTAGATAGACCTATTCGCAGTAATTCGCTACATACGTTAAATCGTTGATGTGCTCCGGACCATCCATAACAAAGGTCGCTTGTGCCGTATTTGGATCTAGTGTGTAGATCTTCGCGTCTTCACCTGAGTTACGGCCAGATACGTATAACGTGCCGTCTGAGCTTACTGCTAAACCCGATGCCCAATTTACACCATGCTCGCCAACGAGATCTAAAGACATGTCGCCTTTATCTAGTGTGTAAAGTGCTTTACCTGTTAGTACGTAAATCACGTTAGTATCTGCTGAATAGGCGATATCACCGTGTGAGAAGTCGTCACCTGCATAGCTTAGTTTACCAAGCACTGTTTTTGCGCCTGTTTGTATGTCAAACTCATAAAGATAGGTTTTGCTGCTTGCGAGTAATTTTGTACCGTCTGGCGTTACAGCTGAACGGTATAATGGCCATGAAATCGCATTAGCAGCTAGAGTCTGTTCTGCACTATCTAGTGAAACTTTCCAAAGTGATGATGTTTTAGTTGCACTGTCATTTTGTTCCATAAAGTAAAGTGCGCCATTGTGCGCAGCAATGTTTGACGCTGTGTTAGCGACGCCATCAACGTATTCATAGGTACCGTTAACCATGTCGAATTTATAAACATAGCTATTGCTGTCTTCACCAAAGTTATTGATGCCATACACACCGACTTTACAGGTTACTGGCGGCTCTGGAGGTGTAACTTCCTCCTCTTCTGTTACAACAACGTTGTCTAATAACGCACCATATGAGTCAGAAGTGCCTAAACCTTGAAAACGTAACTGCGTCGAGCTACCTGTCGCTTCAACCGTATACTCGTACTTTGTCCAGCCACGGGTCGTTGCATTCATCGTTACTAGTGTATTATCGCCAAACCATGCACGTGCACGATTGGTAGAATCATTGTTTACCACTCGAGGTGAGTAATAAAAACTCACTTTATACTTTTTACCAGCCGTTGTTGGGATATTCTGGTAGATTGTATAATTTGCAGTCGAGTCAAGCTCTAGGTATTGGTTGCCGTCTTGAGGTACGACAATACCAAGGCTTTGTTTTTGAATTTCGAATTTGGCACCTTCTCTGCTCCAACCTTGGAGATTGTCAAATAACGCCCAATCACCAGAAATATTGCCTGATGTTTCAAACGAGCCGTTAACGACTAAATTGTCGGCTGCACTTGCTGTACCAACAACTGACATTAGCGCTAGGGTTGCAAAGTTAAGTTTCATAGCCACTCCAATAAAATAGAGTTAATGTAAATTTTTTGTTTACATTAACATCACTTAATATACTACCATTGTCGTATTTTTTAAGTTTGCGGTCAATGAATAACCGAAAAACCAGATTTTATGATGTTTTACGTCTCTAAACAGGTTTTTAAATTGATACTTTAGTATTGTTTTTGTGGCGTGAAAAATAGATGTTGAAACCTTTCCGTTATTTTGACTGAAGCTTAGGTTACGTATAACAAGGTCATTAAAGCTAGTGGTTAACGGTACATCTAAGAATGTTTGTTTGATTGCAGTAATGAAAGTCTAAGTAGTAGTTATCCTCGGAGGGTGCTTGGCCAAGTGCTATCGTATTATAAAGCAATTCAGCTCCTTTTCGGCCCATTTCATAGGGGTTTTGGCCAATATTGATTGTTGAAAGTCCCTTTCCCAAAGCTTTAAGTTGCATCTCTTCTGTATCTGCGGAAATGATCACAGCATTGTAATTCGTGATCTTCTCTTTGTAGGGTAAGACGCGCTCAATATAATTAGAGTGAAATTGGGCGAAGCCTGCTACAGCAATAAAAATCGGGGGGTTTTCATAACTTAGCAAGGTCAATAGTTGGCTTATCGCATCTTCGCGTTTACCCATAGTATAGAGTGGGCATCGTTCGTACTCTCGCCACCCCTGCTTGAGATCATTTTCTGTTTTTGTAAGGTTATCTATTGTATGTGTGGAGAGTGCATATCTAACGCCTTTAATTCTTTTATCTAAATTAGGTGTTGAGTGATGACCTGTTTGAATACAAAACGATTGAAGCGCAGCCTTTTTATAAGGCTTGGCGGCTTCTCCTAGTGCAACACCAAACGCAAAGTTATCGGTTCCTACATAGGCGAGACGGTAATCTTTATGCTCTGTTAAAAGGTCCGAGTCAAAAGTGATCACTGGGATCTTCAATTGCTTCGCCTTTTTGAGTGAACGTGACACGAGATAGTTTGAATCGGTAGTTGATATTAATAACCCATCTACCTTTTTATTCAATAGTTCGTTAATGATAAGGCTTTGCGTTCTAAAATCTTGATAGTCGTCAGCACCATCGTAGATACACTCTACATTTGGATGTTGTTTCGCAAAGTCTACACACCCTTTATACGATTGTTCATAAAAGGTGTCATTTTTAGTTTTGCCTACAACCGCAATGGTTATTTCCGCTTGAGTACTTTGGCTCAGTATCGCAAACAATATTAGCCCAAATATCAAGGTACAACGGGAGAATAGATTTTCCTTTAACTTCATGTTTAGAGTGAAATAATTTTCTTAAACTACTGCAAGCATAACGTAGATTTTTAGTAACGCAAATGAGGACAACATTCCATCTGGCGCTCACTAGTGCATCGCAGCATTTTTCAATACAAATTGATGAGCATCCATATAGCTTTTAATAGCACTTTGCGCAATTCGTATCGTCGCGGGCACATCAGTACTACCTTTATGAATGCAAAATACTTCCACTTTTTCCAGCTCGAATTCGGGATCTACTCGCTCTAGGTTATGATTATTAAATGCGATGATCTCTGGTACTAACCCGATACCCAAACCGCTTTCAATGAGCCCTATTGTATCGCTAACGGAATTGGTTTTGTGATGTGCTTTGAATGAAAGCGGTTTAACGATATTTTGTGTGGTATGGATAAATTCATAATTTGTGACTTTACCTTCCCAAGAGTTTGCAATGTAAGGAGCGGTTGTGTCGTTAAATTCACTGTCCTTTGCTTTATACAGCACGTCTCTAAATGAACCAATATATTGCTGTGATTGCTCCACATCTGCGCTTTTTCCCACTCTAACAGCAAGATCTATCCCCCGCTCTACTAGATTGAGAGGGCGATCTTCATTAATTAAATTCAGGCGGATCTTAGGATGCGCTTTAATCAGCTTACATAGTGCAGGTGCAACGATGGTTTGCATCAAAGCATAGGATGTTGTCACTGTTAACTGCCCTGCAAGTACTGATTGCTTAGATCTTGCTTTCTCCCAAGCTAATTCTGATAAATGGCTGATTTCAAGGCAGTATGCATAGAAGTCTTTACCAACGTTGGTCAATGATTGGCTTCGTGTGTTTCTATATAGTAGTGGTGTTCCTATCTCATCTTCTAGTTTCTTGAGATGTTGGCTGATCACTGATTTAGACAAAGATAACTTCTCCGCGGCTTTGGTCAGTGAGCCTGACTCTACCACCCCCTTAAATATCATCATTCTTCTTAGTTTGTTCATTTTGACTTCTCTTTTCACGTTACTTTATAAGATAAAGACCGCCACACCTAAATAAAATTACATAAATATTACATAAATTAAACATGTATTTTTAATAGTTATAAATGAAATGCACTTTTTGGTCTATACCAAATTAAGCGGCACTTTCCCAACCTAGCTAAAAGTGGTTATTGATAGTCTGCTTAATCGTTTTAGATTTAATCTTGTTTGAATTTTTAAGTCATTTAGATAACTTAAAGTAGCTGCGTTAACGGGCAGCTACTTTGATTTTTCGTAACAAGATCAGATGGCTGACAATAGATTTAATTTATTTTTTCAACAAAGAATGTGCGTCTAATTTACAGTGGTAGAAACATTGAGTTCGATTTTATGAAACAGTTTAATAAAGGTTGAATTTTGAGCGAAAGCGGCTGTAAAAATAAACTGTCGACTATCTGTCTGGAACAACACCCCCTACATCTATAGCTATGGATGGCCAGATTGTAGCTGGTTTTTGTTAACTTTCATTTACTTAATTTGTTATTTTGTAGATTGTATACTGTGGTGTTTGGTGTTATTGAAAATGCAACTAAATCCCTCAATTTGTTAGAAAGTGTAGAAGTTCTTCCATTCTCATTGTCCCTATATCAATAATATTAAAGGTACATTTGGTTAACATTTTAACTACATGCACTTTTATCTTCAGTTGCACCTTTAGAGACCAAAATAGGTCTAGTGCAACTTAATAGTTAGAACACCGATTGATTAAGGAATATGAAAGATGAAATCAATTAAGTTAAAGAAAAGCGCAATTGCTATCGTAACGTCACTCCAATTATTTGGGCTTAGTCAGCTCGCAACTGCGAATACCGACGTCCCAGAAATCTCACCAATTATGTACGATACACTTCAAGGTGATATTGAAGGTGCACCTTTGTTTGTAGATGTTGGTTCAGATGATTTTCTATTAACACAGGAGCAATGGCACACAATTCAAGTGTTCGCTCAAGCTGCTGTTGGCTTACCAAACAACGAGTCTGCATTTAGAAGTTCAACGCGCTACCCTGACAACACGCCTTTGAATAACCACTACAAAGCGTTAATGGAAACGTTTGGAGAAATCAACGCATCTGGTCAAAACTGGAATCATAATATCTACCCTAGCGTTATTGATTTAGCGACAAAACTTGCTAACTACTCAGACACTCATGCACTGTTAATTAACCCTTTTATCAGCCAATTAACCAACTTACATAACGCTTCACTTACGGGGGATATGCAAGCTGCTGAGCAGAGTCGCCAAGCCGCAATTTCATTTCTCAATACTTTTATGAGTTTTATTGATTCAAACCTGAATAAAACAGAAGAAGTGGTGAATGAACTTGTTAGTTTTCAGGGGGGATTGACTACGCATACAGGGGAATTGGAAACGCTTGAGAGTACATTTGCTGATATCTTGAATAAAGATCAGCCTGCGAATATTCGCGAAAAAATTAGTACCTTGCAAAATCGCCTAAACAGTCTTAACAACGAAAAAGACACTAAGTTGAAGATAGTTGCAGGCCTCTCTGCTGGAGGTCCTTTAGTGTTGTTAATCGGCGGCTCGGTGCTTGGCAGCCAAGTCGAAGAGCTTAAAGATGAAATAGATAAGGTTCAAGCACAAATTGATAGTTCAAACAAAGACCTAGCACATTCTGTGAGCCTGGCCGCATCTTACGAGATTGCAAAAGGTCAAGTAGATGGCATGAATGATAAGATCCTCAAAGCAATCGATAATGTGCGCTTAGTGCAAGTGCATTGGCAGTCTCTACTAGGAGATATGCGGTCACTTAAAGAAGTCTTGGAGCAACTAGACAGTGAAAATGCACTTCGAAATGCTAATGTTGTGGTAGCTGGTATTGTTTCATCTCCGCTTGCTAGTAGCGCAACAAACTCGTGGAAAGACATTTCAGACAAAGCGAGAGCATTTTTGCAAAACGCTTATCTACCTATCTCTGAGCAGTAATCAAATACAACATGCATTCCTTTCTTATTGCTATAAGGAATATATCACCGTACCTGAGCTAAATATGCTCAGGTACATAAGGAGTTACTATGAAACCAACTTTACTCAGCCTATTGATTGGCTGCGCTTTTTCGAGCCAAGCTGCGACTTGGAACGAGCTATATAATCTTGAGCTAAGTCAAAATCTACCGAGCGTTACGACTTCAAATCAACAACAGATAGACACACAAAATTATTTGGTCTCGGCCTTACATGTAAATTTGAATGACGTGCTTACCAGTGCAAGAGATCATAATACTATCGTCATTGCGGCTGACACTGTAGAAATCGACCGAAACATGATTTTCGATGCACCAAACAAACGAATTTTTATCGTTGCACGTAAAATAATGGGTAATGGTACGGTGAGTATCAATTTAGACACCCAAAATGCTCAAGCATCAACATTGGTATTTATGGCTGATAAAGTTGAGGCCAATATCAATATAATCACAGCTCATTCGCCAAGCGATGGTGAAATTGAACGTTTTAGTATTGCACCGGACTCGTTTGGTACGCTATATCAGGTAATACAAGGCAATAAGTTTGCAACGCCTGTTTCGCCAGCGTTAACGTCACTTATCTCTGTGCATAAAGAGTACTTTTTAGATGCATTTGAAAAGTCATTCGATATGGCGGCTTCTATCTATGATCAAAATCCAGCGTTGAGTATTGAGATGTTGAGCTGGCCTGAATCTATTTTAAACGCAGCTCATGATGTTAGAGAATCTTCCGTTCAAGCAAAGAATTTTTACTTGCAGCTTGCTAACTTTAAACAGTTTTTGTCGTACGCAACACTTAACAAAAACTATGTGCCTAGTCTATCCCGCGACTTTTATGAGTTAACGATTAAAGCATATATTGACGCGATGGAAGCATATCAGGATAGCTACAACAATTTTCAGCAACAAGGCCGAAGTTTAGAAAACAAGCGCCAAGATCTCACTTTGATGCAGGATAACCTATTCGACGTTGCATCTGCTGAGCAACGAATTATCTCTCGCTCTGTTGAGCAACTGACTAGCTTGGTAAAAACACTTGATGAACAAAAAGCATCATTCAGCGGACAAGAAAATAATGTCTTCTATTCAGGGGTCGAGTTTCAACAAGGAATTTTGGACTACAAACTAGATAAAATCACTGAAATTGGGCTTAAAGTACTTGAAACCGTAATTAGTGCGGGCACTGCATTTGCGGGGGCAGCTGGGGGTGACACCAGCGGTCTGAAAGACTTGGTCGCGAGCTTGCCCGCCACAATCCAAGAGATCAATGAGTTAAAAACCAAAATTGATGATATCGCGTCATTAATGGATAAAGTACAAACGGTTAGCGGCCAGTTAAACGTGTTATCGCAAAAAACCGCGGATCCGTTTTCTAGTAGTGAGCTTGCACAAGAGTTCAATCGTCTTAATTCACTGATTCCGACCAAAGAAGAGGCAAATCGAATTTGGGACGAATTTTTGATAACTGCTAAGGCACAAATGAAAAAGGCCATAGATGAAGACATTGATGGTGCACGTGACTACCTTGTTGCTATCGAAAAGTTGATTAATCATGGTAAGGCAATAGTTGCTGTAGAGATTGATATTGCCCAGGAGCAATCTAGACAGATAGATTTGCGGATCACCGCTGATGCAAAGCTTAAACAGATCAATCGTATAGATGCATTTTTACAAAACACTCAAAACAGTCTAGATGAAATTCAGGACATGGAGGAACAGCTATTCCGGACTTTGAATAATCTAAAACGTCCGATATTTGTTGCATTAACAAACTATCAGGCGGCATTTAGCTACTGGTCTCTTGATGACACCATAGTGACACCAAGCCTTAATCAAAGTTATCAAGAATACCGTCACGACTTAGCTTTACTACGTGAACAAGAGGCCGCGTCATTATTGCGTTTTAACCCTCGACCTCAAGATTTTATGCTCACCATAGAAGAGTTAGATGCGCCGCAGCAATTGCTGGATTTTGCGCAAGACGGTGAAATGAGTTTTACGCTGTCGTTGGAAGATATTGATTTTTCCCAGTTTGATCGAGTTAGATTAGACGAGGTCAATGTTGTACTAGAAGGTTCTGGGTTAAATGAGAGCCAGCGCTATGATATCGAAGTAAGATCTAGTGGTTCATATCAAGATAGGTTTAAAGGGCAACCCTATCAATTTAGTGCAGAGTCGTTATACCGATTGGTAAGTTACGAGCTGTTAGATAGTGAAACGACGAGCATAGATCCAATCACCAGTGGTGCAATCGCAAATGATTATGCAATTAATTATTTTAAACCAACTCCGTTTACCACTTGGTCAATTAAGCTGAAAAATCCACAGCTTTATGACTTAAGTAAAGTGACGAATATCAGAGTGTCGTTTAAAGGTAATGCGATCCCCAAACAATAGTGTAGCACTTGCACTTTACAGCCTAGTAGGGGCCACTTCACGTGGCGATCTGTTAGCAAAAGCTCGCAGGGTTAACCTGTTCCTACTTTGGTGAGGTTTGAATATTTGCTAAACCAGATCGCCTTTTCGTAGGAGTCACTTCACGTGGCGATCTGTTAGCAAAAGTCCGCAGGTTAAGTCTGCCCCTACTTTGTTGGGGCTTAAATATTTGCTAAACCAGATTACCTTTCGTAGGAGCCACTTCACGTGGCGATCTTTAACAAAAGCTCGCAGGATTAACCTGCTCCTACTTTAGTGTGGCTTGAATGTTGGGTAAACCAGATTACCTGTTCGTAGGAGTCACTTCACGTGGCGATCTGTTAGCAAAAGTCCGCAGGTTAAGTCTGCCCCTACTTTGTTGGGGCTTAAATATTTGCTAAACCAGATTACCTTTCGTAGGAGCCACTTCACGTGGCGATCTTTTAGCAAAATTCCTCTGGATGAGCCGCCACCTACTCTACAACTTGAGCCCTGTTATCTAGATGGCCACTAAAACGGGTTGCTAATAAGGCTGCAGCGCTAATAAGTGCCCCTACCCAAGCGGTGTCCTGCAGCGACATATTTTCAACAATTTGGCCACCTAAAACAGAACCGAGCGCAATGCCAACGTTGAAGGCAGTGATATTCAACCCTGATGCGACATCCACCGCTTTTGGACTAAACTTTCCGGCTAGCTGTACAACATAGACCTGAAGACCAGGTACATTTCCAAAAGCAAATGCTCCCCACACTAGTACTGTGATCACCACGCCTATTTTCGACTGCATGGTAAATGTCAACACAGCCAAAATGACCGAGAGTAACGCGAAGATGATGGTCAGAGCGCTTATCGGCCCTTTCTTATCGGCTAATTTTCCGCCATAGATATTGCCAACAGCAACAGATACACCATAAACTAGCATAATAATACTGACTGTAGCGGCGTTAAAACCGGCTTCCTGTTGTAAAATTGGCGCAAGATAGGTGAATGCCGTAAAGGTTCCACCGTAGCCGAGTATGGTCATAAGATAGACGAGCAGTAATCTGGGTTGCAATAATACCTTTGCCTGCTCAGATAGACTGGCAGATGCGCTTTGCTTTAGGTTCTTTGGAATTAATAATGCACTCCCCAAGAGAGCGATAAAACCTAAAGCAGAAACTACTAGAAAAGTGGCTCGCCAGCCAAACTGTTGGCCAATCCAAGTACCCAAGGGGACACCTGTTACGAGGGCAACGGTCAGTCCCGTGAACATAATGGCGATGGCACTTGCCTCTTTGTCTTTTGAGACCAAGCTAGTTGCAATCGTAGAGCCAATCGAGAAGAACACACCATGAGCGAGCCCTGTCATGATCCTCGCTAAAATGAGGCTTTCATAACTTGGCGCTTGCCACGCAAGCAGATTGCCAAAGACAAAGAGTGCCATCAAGCTAAGTAATACAGATTTCCTATTCCATCGCCCTGTCAGTGCGGTTAAAACGGGCGCACTAACAGCAACGCCAATGGCATATAAACTCACCAGTAAACCTGCACTTGGCAGCGAAACTGATAAATCGGAAGAAATGGTCGGTACTAAACCAACAATGACAAATTCGGTGGTACCAATGGCAAATGCGCTTAATGTCAGCGCCAGTAATGCAAGCGGCATAAATAACCCTTTTAACGTGATAAGCAATAAGTTGGTGTAGTGTGAAAGCTTTTTTATTTGCAAAAAATAGCGAAAATGACAAAATACTTTTGTAGAAAATGAAAAGGAATACACATGACCGTTAGCTCAAAAACCGAAGATCTAGAAGCTTTTATCTGTGTTGTCGATACTGGGAGTTTTTCCGCTGCAGCAAATCTGATGGACGAACAAGTTGCAAAGGTTTCAAGAGCAGTAACTCGACTGGAAAAGTCCCTGTGTGTAACCCTATTCAATCGAACGACTCGACGGATAGAGTTAACCGAAGAAGGAGAGCTATTTTTAAGCTATGCGCGGCAGGCACTCAATACCATTGAGCAAGGTGAAGAGGCGTTAAAGCTGTTACGATTTTCACCAGCTGGTAAATTAAGAGTGGATGCTGCAAGTCCTTTCGTTTTTCACCAGCTTACGCCTATATTAAAAGGTTTTAATGAGGCCTTTCCCGATATTACTTTGGAAATAACGAGTCATGACAGCATTATCGATTTGTTAGAGCATAAAACCGATATCGCAATACGAATTGGTGACTTGGCAGACTCTAATCTTCATGCGCGTTTGCTAGGTCGCAGTAAACTTCATCTTGTAGCCAGCCCTGACTATTTAAGTAAATTTGTAGGTAATGAACCACTGATTGATCTTCCATATCATAACTTGATAGGTTTTACCGATGCCCCACATCTCAACGTCTGGCCTTTACTAAGTCCGCAGCAGCTCAAGTTTTCCATTAGCGCATCCAGTGGTGAGACCGTAAGGCAATTGTGTATCGCAGGCCATGGCATTGCACTGCTATCTAACTTTATGGTGAGGCAAGATATAAAAGCCGGAAGACTTGTTGAAGTTTTTACCGAGCAAATTATTTCGCCAAATCGCAGAGAAGCAGTACAAGCCGTGTATTATCAAAATAGTGGTGTATCCTCTCGGATTTCGGCATTTCTAGACTACATTGCGCCTAGGCTCACGCTATAGTTTTTTCATTTTTTACAAATATATTTTGTATTTATTGCGGTTAATGAACATATTTTAAACCGTTAAGCTTCTCATAGTGAAAATAAACGTTGAGGAGGCCAAATGGCTGATTTATTTGAGTCGATTAACTTAGCTGGTAAAACATTGAGCAATCGCATAGTGATGCCGCCTATGACCCGCTCGCGGGCGAGTCAACCTGGGGATACCCCTAACAATTTGATGGCAACCTATTACGCACAACGTGCAACGGCTGGTTTAATTATTAGTGAAGGGACACAAATATCGCAACTCGGTAAGGGGTATGCTTGGACACCGGGGATCTATTCAGACGCCCAAGTTGCTGGCTGGAAACAAGTCACAAAACAAGTACATGATGCTGGCGGTGTTATGTTTGCGCAGCTTTGGCACGTTGGGCGCGTATCGCACAAAAGTAACACCGGTGGGATTCAGCCGATTTCAGCTTCAGCAATTCAAGCTCAGGGTGTGAAAGTTTTCATCGATGAAAATGATTCCCCTGATTTTATTCAAGCTCAAACACCTAGAGCAATGACCCAAACAGACATCAATAATGTAATGAACGAATATCGACACGCTGCACGAAACGCGATGCAAGCAGGCTTTGATGGAATTGAACTGCATGCAGCGAATGGTTATTTGATTAATCAATTTTTAGACTCTCACTCAAATCAAAGAACAGATGGCTATGGTGGCTCTGTTGATAACCGCATTCGCTTTTTGCGTGAAGTCGTAACGGCGGTGAGTGAAGAAATAGGCAGTGACAAAGTGGGCGTTAGACTTGCGCCGCTTACTACCTTAAATGGTACAGTAGATGAAAACCCTGAGCAGACATACCTCGCGGCAATTAAACAGCTAACTGTGCTCAACGTATGCTACGTACACATCGCAGAAGCGGATTGGGAAGACGCGCCAGATATGCCTCTGAAATTTAAATACGCAATTAGAGAGGCTTTTAATGGCGTGTTAATTTATGCCGGAAAGTATACGAAAGCGCGCGCCCAACAAGCTCTTAATGAAGGTTGGGCTGATATGATTGGGTTTGGTCGTCCTTTTATCTCAAACCCTGATTTGCCCTACAGGCTGGCAAATGACTTGTACTTAAACGAACATCAGCCTGAGACATTATTTGGTGGTAGCGAACAAGGTTATACCGATTACCAAATTCACGCCTCAAATCCAATAAACGTAAAATAGACAAAAAGTTAGCTTTCAATCTGCGTACGCATTAACTGGTGTGTGCGCAGCTTTCATTTCAACGGCGTTAAGGTGAGAGCAATGTAGCGAACTTTTGCTCTCACTTTTCCTAAATTGTTGCTAATGATAGTGTATGCCAAAGCATATAGATTGGAGTTTAGCCTCAAAATAGGGAATAATGTCGCCAAATTAAAGACACATAAAACATTCTACATCTTATCTAAAAATGAAAAATATAATTCTATTTGCTATTGCACTTTTATGCACTAGCTCTGCTAACGCCCAGTTACCTATTGAAAGTTACGCGCAACTCCCTAATATGAGTAAAGTTTCACTCTCACCCAGTGGTAAAGCAGTTGCGTATTTACAAAATTATGATGGAAATCTAGTACTTACTGTTCATGACCTAAAAACGCATAAAAAAAACTATATATTGCAAACTGATAATAAAACGATAGCACTTGGTTGGTACGATTGGGCCAGTGATGACATGCTCTTATTTGGTGCTAATTACACCAAAGTGCAGCGAGGCGTAAAGTACACAACATCTCGTTTATTTAAATTTGATTTAAAAAACCCTACGGATGAATTGGTTCAAATCAACCGTGCTTATCGCAATGAAATTCCTGCCCAATTTCAAGACGATGTCATTAGCATACTGCCAGAACAACCAAACAAGATATTGGTACAAACTGACTTCGATATGGCAAACAAGCCGAGCGTTTATATCTTAGACATAGCTAAAGATAGACGCGAGAAAGTTGTTCGCGCAAGAAGAAAAATATCTAGCTGGATAGCCGATCAACAAGGCAATGTAAGAATGGGTTATGGGTTTGAAGGGATCACTGCCTATTATATGCTCTATGATAATGAGACGAAGGATTTAACCGATTTCTATACCTTTCAGGCTCGTGGTCCGGAAGCTATCCATATTCTTGGATTTGATAAAGACCCAAATATTATTTACCTCACCGCACTTCATAATGGTAAAAATGCGCTGTTTAAAGCAGACATTACTAAGCGCCCGCTTTTACCTCAGCTTATTTTCTCCGATCCAGACTATGATTTTGATGGCAGTCTCCTTTATTCACACGACGGTAGAGCCATAGGCTTCAGCCATTCCAATCTTGATAACTCGAGAGTCTATTGGGACGAAGACCGCAAACTCCTACAACGCTCACTCAAGGCGGCATTACCAAGCTACGACACCGTTGTAATAAGTATGAGTGCGGATAATAAAAAATACATTGCGTACGGCGATTCTGACCAAGACTCTGGTACGTACCTGATTGGTGACAGAGAAACCAGCTCTTTAGCGGGGTTAGGACGTTTATATCCAGATATTACTGGTGACAATTATCTGGGCAAACAAAGGGTATCGTTTAAAGCGCGTGACGGCCTTGAAATTGAGGGTTACTTAACCTTACCTAAAGCATTCGATGCGGCTGCTCCCACAATCATCTTTCCACACGGTGGACCATACTCTCGCGACTACGCTGGCTTTGATTACTGGTCTGAACTATTGGCAAGCCGAGGCTTTGTGGTTTTCCAACCTAACTTCAGAGGCTCTTTTGGTTATGGTTTTGACTTCTTTAATGAAGCAAATCAAGGTTGGGGAGGAAAGATGCAAGATGACTTACAAGATGCGGCAAACTGGTTGGTTGCAGAAAAGTATGCACTCAAAAATAAAATTTGTATAGGTGGTGCAAGTTACGGCGGCTATGCAGCACTAATGGCTGTGGTAAAACATCCTGAAACGTTTCAATGTGCAGCAAGTTTTGCCGGTGTTACAGACTTAGAATCGATAGTCAGTCGTGCGCGCTTTTTCACAAACAAAGAGCTTGTTCGTGACCAATTTGGACAAGATACTGATAAACTTGAGGCACAATCTCCTGTTAACTACGCTAAGCAGATTAACCGCCCCGTGTTACTTATTCATGGTGATGACGATAAAGTCGTGCCTGTGAATCATAGTCGTGACATGGCAGATGAACTTGAAGATAATGACAAGAAGTTCAAATACATAGAGCTCGAGGATGGCAATCATCATCTGAGTTATCAAGCACATAGAGTGAAGACGCTTACTGAGTTTTTAGCTTTTTTCGAAAAACATCTTAAGTAGCAAAGCGCCGCAATTAGCGGCGCTTTTTATTGAGAGAGTAACTTCTTCTGTCACAGAGTTGATGTATGATAGAGGGGTAACATAAAGGAGAATTATTGTGCAGCTCGTTAAATTATTCGCCATGGCATTGATACCTATGCTCAGTGTATTTCAGGCCTCGGCAACGTCGTTTTTAGTCTTTGGTGATATGCCCTATACGGAGATAGACAGAGGCATGCTGATGCCAAATGGTGCTCTGCAGGAAAAGGTAAATGATATACAGCATGATTTTATGGTGCACGTAGGTGATATGAAATCCGGTGCTGAGCCCTGTACAGATCAACTGCTTAAAGATAATTATGCCCTGATCTCAAATGTGAGTAGCCAACCTTTTATATTCACGCCCGGAGACAATGATTGGACTGACTGTGACCGCGAAACTCTGACCCCTAGGTTTGATGAGTTGGAAAGATTGGATTTCATCCGTAAACACTTTGCGGTGCAAATGCCTGACCTACCAAAGTTTAAACGCCAGCAAACAGTACCTGAAAATCAATCTTGGATAGTGGATGATGTGCAGTTTTTAACTTTGCATGTACCTGGCACCAACAATGGTCGCAGACAAATCTTATTATCCGATAAAAAAGTAGTGCACGAAGAGTCCCATCGTCGTGATGTAGAGAATATTAAGTGGTTGGATAGCTTGCTAACACCAAGCCATAAGGCCGCGGTGATATTTCTACAAGCTGACCTTTATCAAAAAGAGAAGCACTCAGGACGTTGTGATAAAAACTCAAAAGCTAAGTGCGATGGTTATCAGTTATATCGAGAGACACTTGAAGAATATGCGGCTCAACTCAGTTATCCGTTGCTGTTGATACATGGAGATACGGGAGAGTTTTGCTTTTCTGAACAGTCAAAGAATTTATGGCGTCTTAACGGCCCTGGAGACTTTCAATATTTAGATATTGCAAAGGTTAAAGTTAAGGGAGGTAAAAAGAAGCCATTTAAGGTAACACCGCTTCTTTCGCAAGATAAAATAGCTAAATGCAAAGGGCTGTAAAGCCCCTTTACACACTTTCTACTCAGCTGTACATAAAGCGTAGCGCGAATAGCTTGCCGTACTTACAGTAAAAGCTCGCTCTGTTTATTGTGGCTTTCAAACTGCTCTTGCTTAACTGTATTGACAAAATGCCACTCACTTTCCACCTTCTCTTTTGTGAAATTAAGCGTTAAATAACCACGCTGATGAATATTGGCATATTCAAGATCATCGACTAGTAATTGCAATACCTCAGCGAATTGTAGCGCCTGCTCATCGCCTAATTGTAAGTAATGCTCAAGCCCTGGAGAACTGACAGAAGCAGTCGCATATTCTTGACCACAAACAGCTCCGCTTGCATCGCAGAGCTTACCAGCCCAGGCGTTGTGTGTATCTCCAGCAACGACTATTAAATTTTTACTGGCCGCTTTTGCTGTTTGTAAAATTACTTCACGTTCAACCGGGTAGCCGTCCCATGCATCCAAATTATAAGGAGCGGTAAACGTGACTCGCGCTTTTTCTTGCTCTGACAACGTTGAGTCACCAGCAAGCATTCTCCCCTTTATTTGAGCAAGCTCTGTTAATTGCGTCGACATTTGTGCAGAAGGGTTGGCAAGAGACATGAGCAGCTCGGCTGGGATCATCATTTTGGTCATCAATACTTGTTGCCCTAAGACTTGCCATTTCGCTGCAGATGTCTTTAAGTTATCTGTGAGCCAAGTCAATTGGTTTACGCCTAAAAGCTGTTGCGAAGGCGCAGTTAGATCCGCCTGAAATCCGGCAAAATCTACTTGTCCTGTACTAGGGTCAATGTAATCTTGATAGTCGAGTGCTTTAGCGCGACTCTCGTGACGTGTATCTAGCATATAAAGTGATAACAAGTCGCCAAATTCAAATTTACGATAGAGGCTTTCGAGTTGGTCCTTAACCATCGGACGCACAGGCATCCATTCATAGTAAGCTTGCAGCGCAGCAAGTTTACGGGCAGCGTACTCCCCTTCTCCCTCGTTATGGTTCTCAGCGCCATCCATGTATGAGTCATTGCATACTTCATGGTCGTCCCATACCGCAATGAATGGCGTACTGGCGTGGAGAGCTTGCAGACCAAGGTCCGTACGATATTTTGCATAGCGACGACGATAATCATTTAATGAAATAATCTCGCTCGCATTATCTGCATCCAGCCCTCGCCCCATAGCGTCGGCATTTTCAGTGGCATACCCACCCATACCATATTCGTATATGTAATCACCTAAATGTAACACTGCGTCTAAATCGCTGCGTTTTGCAGCCTCTGCGTAAACATGAAAGTAACCAGCCGGATAATTTGCACAAGACATGACGGCAAGTTTTACCTGAGTTACATCGTTAACGGGTAAGGTTTTGCATTTACCTATGGGTGAATGCGTTTCCTTAGTGACGAAGCGATAAAAGTAGCGGCTATTTGCAGTCAGGCCATTAAGATCTACTTTAACGGTGTAATCGTTTTTTGCTAATGCGGCGAGCTGGTGGCTTTGTAGTAAGACGCCAAAATCTTCAGATTCTGATACTTGTAGAGTGACAGCTACACTGTTAGGTGTACCTTCAGGTGTGACTCGCGTCCATAATATAATGCTATCAGCTAAAGGATCGCCACTTGCGACACCATGGTTAAATGCGACAGCAAAACCGTTGCTTGCAACCGCTTTACTATCACTGCTGCCGCAACCTACTAACGAGACGCTAATTGTCGCTGCGCCAACGCCCATTAATGCACTTTTGATAAAATCTCGACGGGTAAAACTTGCCATTATTATTGTTCCTTAACTGCAAAATGCGCCATATTGGGCGCACTTATCTACTACTTAAAGGAACTAGCTTAGTTAAGCATTATTACAATTTAACGATTGGCCTTAATTAGTGCGGATTTGGAACAACTCGATTTCTGCCACTGCTTTTGGCTTCTAGTAACATTGTATCTGCACGACGAATAATGCTTTCAACACCAGACTCACCTGCGCCAAATTCAGCAACCCCAAATGAACTGGTAATATCGACCTCTTCACCGACCGCAATTTGAAATGATGCCTGCTCTATCATAATGCGTGCCCGCTCGGCGACTAAGATTGCCCCCTCTAAGCCGGTATTAGGCAGTATCAGGGCAAATTCCTCTCCACCTAGCCGAGCTATTAAATCCGTGTCTCGTAACATGTCAGAGAGTAGCGAGCTCACGTGAACCAGCACTATGTCTCCCGCTTCATGGCCAAATTGCTCGTTGATTGCACGGAAATTATCGAGGTCGGTCAGTATCACACTAAATGGTGTTCTGTAACGTTCATATAACCTAATTTGACTGTCAATTTTATCGCTTAGCTGCCTACGACTGGCGACCCCCGTTAATGGATCAGTTTTGGTAATAAAATCAAGTTCTTTACGTAAGTGATCGAGTTCGCTATGTATTGCTTTTGTTGTGGTAATGTTGTCTCCGTAGATAACAAAGGCATCATCTTGTAGCGAAAAACATCGTAATCTGAAGAACTCACCGCTTAAGGTATCAATTTCAATTTCTGGATAGTCTAATTCGCAGCCGTTGCTTAAGCCTAAAAACCATCCCGTGAGTTCATCCCCGTCGATTCTGTCATCAAACGTATCGTCTGTTTGGGGGTCGAAGATATTACTCAGTGTGCGTCCTGTTATGTGAGACGAGGGTTGTCCAATTAGCCTCGCCATTGCTTTATTGCAAAATTCAAGAACCGACTTGTTACTAACAATAGCAACTGCATCGTCACTTTTATTGAGCACGCCACTCAGTAGGGATTGTAAATGGTTAGCGTTAGACATAATTCAATTCCGTTAGGCTTTTTGTTATTTTAAATCAATCGGGAAGATTTATCTTAGATCTCGCGAAAATCACACAAAAAAGACATTTTGATTTCGTTACCTATATCGATTGATTCTAATTTGACACCAATCATATTCCATTTCACTTATGTTTAATGCAACAAATGAAACGTATAGTTACCTCCATACACAAAGGAGGAACTATGTTAAAACCAACGCAACTCGCAACGATTATTTCTGCTTTGCTACTGCTAAGTGCATGTGGCGAAGCTGAGCAGGCAAGCAGTCAAACTCCGCCTCTTCAACCAATTGATGTAGCAGCAACACCGCAAATTAGCATTGCTGATTGGCACACCTATACAACACGCCTTTCTTCTCCAAACGAAGTCGCACTTCGCGCTCGTGTCACGGGAGTGATCGGCTCGGTAAACTTCAAAGAGGGAGATACGGTGCACCAAGGCGATGTTCTATTTGAGCTGGACGATAGAACTTTCTTGGCTGAGGTTGCCAGCCTTGCCGCACAAGTGAAACGTGCCGAAGCAGCCCTTTCGCAAGCAAAAAGTGAGTCAGCGCGTGCGCTTCGTTTAAGCAAGCAAAAAGCGATTTCAACCGAAGAAGTCGATGCCCGTGTTTCGCTTACCGCGCAGCGTGAAGCCGAACTAGATGCACTTAGGGCTTCATTTAAAGCGGCTCAGTTAAACTTAGAGTTTAGCAAGATCACAGCACCAATCAGCGGCAAAATTTCATTTGCTGAGGTCACTCAAGGTAACACCATTAGAGCAAACGACACCTTGCTTACAACGATAGTCGCAACTGATAAGATGTATGCGTATTTTGATATCGACGAGCGCACTTGGAATAGCCAGTTTGCATCAGTGACGGAAGGTGAGCCGCTTCCTGTGAAATTACAGCTACTCGGCCGTGAGTCACAGCCAGTCATGGGTGAGCTAGACTTTATTGACAACGCCATTGATGACCACTCTGGAACCCTAAAAGTACGCGCTTCTTTTGATAACCATAGTGGACAATTACGACCTGGCTCGTTTGCGCGAGTAAGTCTTTCATCCGGTGAGCAAAACGATCGAGTATTAATTCCAGACCGCGCAGTGGGTACAGATCTTAAAAATCGTTTTGTTCTTGTCGTCAACGACGCTAATACACTTGAATATCGTCTAATCACACTCGGTAATCGCTATGGCGAATTTCGTGCTGTTGAGTCGGGTTTAGCCGCTGGAGAGCGTATCGCGGTGAATGGTCCAGCGCGTGTAGGCCCAGGTATGCCGATAAGCCCAAACTCCGTGACGCTTACCTTGCCAGATAACATTGCCACAGAAGTGGTTGCGATGACGCCAAGCGATTCTTCACAAGGATTAAACTAATAATGAAATTTTCCCATTTTTTCATTAAGCGCCCTATTTTTGCGGCGATGATGTCGCTTGTGATATTAATCGCAGGGGCCATTTCCCTTTTTCAGCTTCCCGTGAGTGAGTATCCAGAGGTGGTACCGCCGACGGTTGTGGTATCTGCAACCTATCCCGGTGCAAACCCAAAAGTCATTGCTGAAACCGTTGCAACGCCGCTTGAGCAAGAAATTAATGGTGTTGAGAACATGCTGTATATGTTTTCTCAAGCAACCAGTGATGGTCGCTTAACGCTTACCGTGACTTTTGCACTTGGTACTGACTTGGACCGTGCCCAAGTTCAAGTACAAAACCGTGTAAATAGCGCTATTCCAAGGTTACCGCAAGAAGTACAACGTTTAGGGGTTGTGGCTGAGAAGGCGTCACCAGATCTCACTATGGTGGTGCATTTGGTATCGCCAAGTGGCTCGCATGATACAAGCTACCTCTCAAACTATGCCGATATTTATGTCAAAGATCAGATAGCGCGCTTGCCGGGAGTTGGTGATGTAAAACTATTCGGCGGCGGTAAATACGCGTTGCGGATATGGCTAAACCCCGAGCAATTGGCTGAAAGAAACTTAACCGCAAGTGATGTGGTCCGAGCAATTCAACAACAAAACCGCCAAGTAGCAGCTGGCTCTTTGGGTGCTCAACCCACAACCAATGAAAATCAATTCCAAATTCTGTTAAACGTTAAAGGTCGTTTGGCAGATACCAGTGAATTTGACAATATTATTGTTAGCGTATCGAGCGATGGCGCGATCACTAGACTCAAAGACATTGGCCGAGTTGAGCTTGGACAAGATAACTACGCGTTAAGAGCTTTGCTAGATGGAAATGAAGCGGTGGCAATGCCGATTTTCCAGCGTCCTGGTTCTAATGCGATAGAGCTGTCGGATCAGGTGCGTGAAACCATGAAAGAGTTATCGACACGTTTTCCTGAAGGGGTTGAATACGATATCGTTTACGATCCGACAATCTTTGTTCGCGGCTCAATCGATGCGGTAATTTCGACATTATTAGAAGCCATTGTACTTGTGGTATTAGTCGTTATCTTATTCTTGCAAACATGGCGCGCTTCGATTATTCCGCTGGTAGCGGTGCCTGTATCGTTAGTTGGTACCTTTGCTGCAATGCAGTGGCTTGGTGTTTCTATCAATACGTTGTCGTTGTTTGGTTTGGTACTCGCAATCGGTATCGTGGTTGATGATGCCATCGTCGTGGTTGAAAACGTTGAGCGTAATATTGAAAACGGCCTTGCGCCCTTCGAGGCCACTAAACAAGCGATGTCAGAGGTGACAGGCCCTATTATAGCGATTGCATTGGTGCTTTGTGCGGTGTTTATTCCAACTGCTTTTATTACCGGCTTGTCAGGCCAGTTTTACAAACAGTTTGCCCTCACGATCACAATTTCGACGCTGATCTCGGCATTTAACTCATTAACATTATCACCAGCGCTAGCTGCACTACTATTAAAGCCGCACGGTGCTAAACCAGACAAACTCACAGTAGTGTTAGATAAATTGTTTGGTCAGTGGCTATTCAAACCGTTTAATCGCTTTTTTGATAAGGCAGCTCACGGCTATGTCGGACTGGTAAAAAAACTTATTAGACTGAGCACCATTGTTTTAGTGGTTTATTTAGGGTTAATTTTTGCTACTACTAAGTTGTTTAGCACCATCCCTGGCGGCTTTATTCCGCAGCAGGACAAACAGTATCTTGTTGCGATTGCCCAACTGCCAGACGCTGCGAGTTTGGATAGAACAGAAGCCGTTGTACGTGAGATGGAACAAATTGCGCTTCAGACTCCAGGTGTTTTACATTCCGTGTCTTTCCCTGGGCTTTCAGTAAATGGTTTTACAAACAGCCCAAATAGCGGGATTGTATTTGTTGCCCTAGATAAATTTGAAAATCGTACGTCACCAGAGTTGTATGCGTCGTCAATCGCTGCGCAGCTTAATCAGAAGTTTGCCATCATAGATGAAGCGTTTGTCGCGGTTTTCCCACCGCCACCAATACAAGGATTAGGCACCACAGGTGGTTTTAAACTGCAAATTGAAGATAGAGCAAACCTTGGCTTTGAGAAGCTATTCTCTGACTTACAAGCCGTGATCGCAAAAGCACGGCAGCAACCGGAGCTAATGGGACTGTACTCAAGCTTTAGGATCCAAGTACCACAAATGGACATTGATATCGACCGTGAGCAAGCAATGGTGCAAGGCGTACCGCTCGAGGAAGTGTTTAATGCATTACAGATCTATTTAGGTTCAATGTACGTCAATGACTTTAACTTATTTGGTCGCACTTATCAGGTTACCGCTCAGGCTGACGCTAATTTTCGCTCAGATCCTGCACAGATTCTGTCTTACAAAGTAAGAAACAACTACGGTCAAATGGTGCCACTTGGCGCGGTACTCAAAGTCACGCCGACAACGGGGCCTGATCGTGTTATGCACTATAACGGGTATCCTACTGCCGAGTTAAATGGCAGCCCTGCGCCCGGATATTCTTCGGATCAAGCGCAAATGGCAATTGAAGCAGTGCTAAACGAAACGCTTAGCGAAGGCATGGCATTTGAGTGGACTGAAGTCACCTATCAGCAGATCCTCGCGGGTAATGTGATGGTGTATATCTTCCCACTGGTTGTACTCTTGGTATTTATGGTTTTGGCATCGCAATACGAAAGCCTAAAGCTACCATTTGCAATCATCCTCATTGTGCCAATGACCATACTGTCAGCATTGGTTGGGGTGTGGCTAACAGGTGGCGATAATAATATCTTTACCCAGATTGCTCTTATCGTTTTGGTTGCTTTAGCGTGTAAAAACGCAATCCTAATGGTGGAATTTGCAAAAGAAGAGTACGAGCAAGGCAAGACTAATTTAGAGTCAATTATTGAGGCATGTAAACTACGTTTACGTCCTATTTTGATGACGTCAATTGCCTTTACCGCAGGGGTTGTACCTCTGGTACTTGCAACTGGTGCGGGTGCTGAAATGCGCGAAACCATGGGGATTGCAGTATTCTCAGGAATGATAGGGGTTACTTTATTTGGTCTATTGTTTACGCCTATTTTCTTTATGGCGATGACGAAGCGATTATACACGCCAAAAATACGTGAAGCGCAGAGTCCCCCCAATACCATTCCAGTAAAGGATTAATAACTTGTAATCATGTTTAAAGGCCCGTTGGGCCTTTTTTATGCTGCTTTTTATTGCCTTGTAACCACACTATTCACCTTAACTTCATCCGCTTACGCTAAATTATCAGATACCGTCTTTTTCTCGCCGGAGTCTGTTTATGAAATCTCAAATTGCCTTTGCCGCTTTAATTACCACTGTTCTCAGTGCGTGTAGCGAGGACATCTCAAATCGTAAAGTTGAGCTTAGTGAAACACTTAGCCGCTATCAATGTGATAATGATTCGGTGATAAAGGTTGACTACAACGACAGTGATAAGGCAACTGTCCATTTTAACGAACAAGTGGTTAAGATGAAGATTGCTCGTTCAGCCAGCGGTGCAAAATATCAAGGTGATGGGTTTGTGTGGTGGACAAAAAATGACGAAGGTATGTTGCTTAGACAGGAAGAAGATAAAAACAACCGCATCATCGCACGTTGCGAGATGCGGCCCAATGAAACCTTAACAGTGAAGGCGCAATCAAACTGATTATAAATGCTCGTCCCAATAGGCAACGTCACTTATATAGAATTAGGATGTCTTATACCGACAACTTTTCAGGTGTAGCTAAAGTACTTTTTACAAACTCAATGGCAGCGCTTACATCAGCAAATAAAACTTGATCTAATGGCTCTGGCATGCCAATTTCTTTGCGCATTTTTTCAATCTGGCTTTTCGCAATTGCCGACTTCAACACATACGCAGCACTAACACAGCCTAACTGCAAACAGCGCTTCGCTGTGTTTACCAGTAACTTATAGGCTTCTGGTGTCGCAGCTATGGCCTTTTCGGAATAACTTACGTAACCCCATGTCGAAGAATGAATCTCAGTTCGACATTGCTCTAATGCCCTAGAAAAATAATGGATCATAGACTCATTAATATTTCCTTCGAAACAGGCAAAGAGGATATTTTGCTCGGCCCAGAGGGTTACTTTCCCGCACCGAGTTTGATAACTATATTTTGACATTAATCCTTATCCGGCTCCTTTCGAAGTGCGGATTATACATCAGCACGACAAGGTTAAAAAAGAGCAATTGCTACTTTTTTAACCTAAATCGCATATTACGCTTATGGCTCAGCGAGTTGCTGTTTCGCTGCCTCAGATTCTTCTTTTAGGTAGTTGTTAAACGACAAGCCTAAAAACTGCGGTAAAGTTGCGCTAATAGCCAAGGAAGACAAAGTACCAATGAGAATGCCACAACACAACGCCATGGCAAAACTATTAAGTCCTGCACCGCCTAACCACCATATTGCCAACACCGTTGTGAGCGTTGTCAAAGAGGTGATCAGCGTGCGGCTCATTGAATCCTTTATCGCTTGGTCTATGGTATTGCCCACGGGACTGGTTTTCCACTGCTCTTCGAACAAAAGCTCTCTAACTCTGTCACCAATCACAATCGAATCGTTGAGTGAGTAACCAATAATCGCCAGCAGCGCTGCAAGCACGGTTAAGTCAAACTCTACTTGCGTTATTGCAAACAAACCTAGCGTCACAATCACATCATGAAAAAGCGCGATACTTGCGGAGACAGCTAAGCGCCACTCAAATCTAAACGCCAAGTAAATCAATACACTAAGTAATGCGAATATACCTGCAAGGCCACCTTGTTCGATTAACTCATTACCCACCTGCGCACCAAGATAACTGGCGTCTAATACGCTTGCTTGCCATTGTGTTTCAAGTCCTTCTATCCACTGTTTGACGTGTGTTTCATCGGTGGACTGAGGGGTTTGGAAAACTCGCCAGCTACCATCGTTTTGTAGAGAGATTCGCGCATCTTGAACACCAAGATCAGCTAGCTTGTTTTGCATTTCTGTTTGGCTCTGTTGTTTGGGTAAGTCGATAACCGTAACGTAACCGCCGGTAAAGTCTTGGCCTAATACAATGCCTTTTTGGGTGATGGCTATGAGACTTGCAAGGACAAGTAACAATCCAGAAATTAGCCCGACGAATCTCGCCTTTTGCGTTTTACTTGTCATTTTACTTTGCACCTTTACGTGATTTTGAATAAAGAGATTCTGATAACATACCGGAGACGACCACACCGGCGAAAATACTGGTTACTATGCCCAGCGCCAAAGTGATCGCGAACCCTTTTACTGGTCCATAACCGATACCAAGTAGGATAAGAGCAGTTATCATTGTGGTTAAGTTAGCATCGATAATACTCGACATGGCTTGTTGATAACCTTGCTTTAATGCAGTAACCATCGCAATGCCTTTACGCCTTAATTCGCGAACTCGCTCAAAAATAATCACATTGGTGTCGACCGCCATACCGATAGTCAAAACTAGGCCCGCAATGCCGGGTAAGGTAAGTACAACACCAGGAAGCAGCGACATTAATCCAATCAGGCAAACTAAGTTTACCAGTAATGAGGTAATGGCCACTGCGCCTAGCTTGCGATACCATACTGCCATAAACAGCAAAGTTAGGCTTAGCCCTAACGCCAAAGCTTTAAAGCCGCTTTCAATATTCTTTTCGCCTAATGAAGGACCAATGGTTTGCTCTTTCACAATGGTGATTGGGGCGTCAAGAGAACCCGCCCGCAACAATAATGCTAATTCCTGCGCACGTTCCATTGACTGCATATTGGTAATACTGAATCGGGTATTTAATACTTGTTGAATAGTGGCTACTGAAATCACTTCCGTTTTGCGCTTAATCTCTCCTTTTGGATCCGCGTAATATTCGCTGAATACAGTAGCCATTGGCTTACCAACATTGTTTCTAGAAAATCGGTTTATCTTTTCACCGCCTTGAGAAGATAAGAATAGTTGCACTAAAGGCTTTCCGTATTCGTCTCTTCCTGCTGTTGCGGACTCTATTTCATCCCCGCCAAAAATGGCAACTGGGTCGACTGAAACCAAAGCGCCAGATTTATCCTTTAATTTTTGACCTCCCATTTCTTGTAATGCATGAAATGAAAGCTTTGCTGTTGCGCCGATAATACGCTTGGCTTGTTCTGGGTCTTGCACGCCAGGTAGTTCAATTCGTATATAATTAGTGCCTTGACGTTGCGTAACCGCTTCTGTGATCCCGAGTTCCTCAATACGCGAACGTAAAGTAGACAGCGCTTGGGTCATTAACTGCTTATCGAACTCTGCTTTTTTCGCTTCGGCAAAACGGAAATTCACTTTCGTTAAACTGCCTTGCTTATGGGTTGTACTGGTAAATTGTGGATAGAGTTCGCGCAGTGTCGCAGTAAGCGCTACGAGTTCATTTTGCCCTTGCGCTTTAGCAATGACCTCAACCTGCTCGCCACTGATAACTTGAGGAATAGATAGGTTACGATAACGATTTTTGATCCGTAGGCTATTGGCTTCGTCTGCGAGTGACTGCAGTTTATTTTGCGCCGCTTGTTCTGTGTCAACCTTGAGTACGAACAACACACCGCCGTCCAAGTCGAGTCCTAGCTTGATAGGTTTGAGTCCAGTGCTTTCTAACCACTGTGGCATCGTTGAAGCACTAACAACCTTAACACTTAGCTTTGAGTGAGACTCAGCCATATAAGCACGCGCTTCGGCGGTTAGCGTGCGGTTTTCAAGTTCAACTAAGTAGCCACCTTGATGAGACTCGATTTGCTTGACTTTGAATCCCTCTCCTTCTAGCTGAGATTTAAGCTCAGGCAGCGACAGAGACACAACCTCGTTACTACTTGCTTGAATTTGAATCAAATTCTTATTGGGATACAAGTTTGGTAGTGCACAAAGGAGCAACAAGAACACAATAAGCGCAGTAAAAAAGCGTTTTGCACGCGCGGTGGTTCCACGAGGCGTTGATGGCCTCGTTGGCGAATTTATATCTTTCATATTTTTCTCATTATCTATCTGAGCGATACCGATTTGCTAACGAATACTGGTTATACAGACGTTAGGGGGCTGGTATCAAAAACTACTATTTGGGTGCTTTATTGGTAGTAGATAATGATTAAGAGGCGAAGTTGAGACTGCCTTTGAAGGTTAAGTTTGCCGGCTTGCAGTTGTCGATAAAGCCATTATTTGGCCGAGTATCACACATATACCAAGGTACAGGTTTAGGTCTATTGATGTCATAGACTGAGGCCGGTATATATTTTTCTGCTGCAAGCTCAAATACAAGCGCATATTCGGCTTGTTGTTTAGGATGCAGAAAATAACTAGGGTGGCTAGTACGCTCACGTTCCGGCAATAAGCCCTTTTCGTGATGCGTGGTTTCACCACTGAGCTTTATTGGACTCGCAGGACTTGGTTTACTGGGTAACTGATTGGCGTCAGCGAGGCCCTTTTGGGTGATGTTTTCGAAGCTTGTGCTGTGCGTATCGGGAGTATGGGATAAGTGAGTATCAGGCGTTCCTGTCGCGCACGCAGCAGCTACCCATAACAACATGAGTAATGACATAACGGCGAAAAGGTTAAAACGCTTCATGAAAACTGATTAAACAACTTATTAGATAAAAACACGAGATTGGGGCGATAGTAGCAAATTCAAGATAGCGCTATCAATTATAATGAATATGAGAGGCATAAAAAAACCTCCAACTTGGGAGGTTTTTCTTGTCCAGCGAGTGGATTAAGGATTTACTTGGTCTTTTAGGCCTTTACCTGCTTTGAACGAAGGAATGTTCGCAGCTGGGATTTGGATTTCAGCGCCAGTTTGTGGGTTACGACCAGTACGCGCAGCGCGCTCTTTTACTGAGAATGTGCCAAAACCAACTAAAGCAACAGAACCGCCATCTTTTAGTGTGTTAGTTACTGCGCCAGTAAACGCTTCTAAAGCACGGGTTGCCGCTGCTTTTGAAATCTCTGCGTCTGCCGCCATCTTTTCAACTAGTTGAGCTTTATTCATTATTAGATTCCTATAACTTTATAATTTGCCTAAGCAAAACCTATGTTTATGCATTTTGCGTTTATGTGCAACCCCAAAATTGCGAAATTCGACGAAATATTTATTATTTTATTGCGTTTCGCCCCGGATCCTGTGGGTTTGTAATCAAACGCTATCAATTTGCTGGCAACTGCGCAAGCTTTGTACCCCATAAAATGCGATTAAAACTCACTATCAGGTAGAACCCCACACTCCACAGTGCGCCAAATGCTGGCCAAAAAATGTACCAAGGTGTTGAGATAGAAACTACATCAAAGTTAGCTGCACCAAGATAGCTAGGTGGCGCGCAGACCAAAAATACCACTAATAATATCGGCGCTTTGAGCGTTAATAGTTTGGAAAGTGCATTATTTATTGTCAGCACCAATGCTATCCACAAAACCCAAAGCCAAAGCGGAAGTAATTCACTACCTTGGTAACTGAGGAGCTGCGTTTTGACCGCAATTAATTCAATGCTCATTCCTATGGCGGAACCTATGAGTGAAAGCACCAAATTGAGGCGTTTATTTTGGTGTCCTGCGAGCATGACGAGACAACCAACCAACATCAACCAAAGCGCGTCTGCTTGAAAAAAGAATGCAGCAAACCAAATACTTTGGAAGAGTAGCGCGTTAGTAATCCAATGTTTGAGTACAGACATTTGACTGGTATCTTGGTTTTCTGGCGACTAAATGCACGGCACTGGTTGCTCTTTGTTTAAACGCCCCTTCGCAGTAGCATAAATAGAATTGCCAAAGGCGATAAAAGCGTTCATCGAAACGTTTACTATCAAGTGAAGGCCATGCTTTTTCAAACCGAACACGCCAGTCGTTTAGCGTTCTAGCATAGTGCAGACCGATATCATGGAGTTCGTGGACAACCATATCGGTGGAATTTAGGATTTGTTTGCTCATTTCACTCACGGAAGGAAGACAACCGCCAGGAAAAATGTACTGCTGAATGAAATCCGATTGCTTGAGGTAATGTTGATAACGCTGGCAGGCGATGGTAATGGCCTGAATCAGCATCGCGCCTGTCGGTTTTAGCAAGTCATTGCATTTGGCAAAAAAGCCCGATAAATAGGCGTGTCCAACTGCCTCAATCATTTCGATAGACACCAGCTTGTCGTATTGGCCGTCCAATTCGCGATAATCTTGTTTTAGTAGTGTGATGTGCTGCTGCAGCCCTTCTTTTTCAATCAGTGCTTTTACGTAGGCATGCTGCTCTTCAGAAATAGTTGTCGTGGTTATATGGCAGCCGTAGTTTTTAGCAGCGTAAACCGCAAATGCGCCCCACCCGGTGCCAATCTCAACAACTTTGTCTGTTGCCTGAAGATCCAAGCGCTCACAGATTGCGGCTAATTTATGTTGCTGCGCTTCTTCAAGCGATGCCTCCTTTGAGGGATACACTGCGCTAGAGTACAGCATTTCTTCACTTAAAAATGATTCATACAGGTCGTTACCAAGGTCGTAGTGGGCGACAATGTTACGCTTTGAGCCTTGTTTTGAGTTTTTATTTTTAAGGTGCTTTATCTTATTCGCAATGCCGGAGAAAAATGCAAACTTATTTTCAAAGGCATCCAGCTGAGCTTGGTTTAGGACGAAGATCTCAATCAGTTTGGTTAAATCCGAACAACTCCAGTGACCAAGAATGTATGATTCACCCGCTCCGACACTGCCGCCAAGTGCAAATAGCTTATACATTTGCGCTGAATGAACTTGAATATCAACGCTTAGGCTTGTTTCTGACTCACCAAAACAGTATTTTTGGTCGCCTTCGACAAGTACCACTTTTCCGGTTTCTAAGGTGCTCAACGCGCCAAAGACGAGCTTTTTATACAATCTGTCGAATGTAGAAGGCGAAATTGATGAGGATATTGTCGTGGTATTTTCCATCTTATACTCTTCCGGGGTGCCCAACAAAAGGCACTTTTTTTAAAAATAACTTCAACGCTTGCCAGTAGATGCCTTTAGCTATGCTCCATGTCATTGCAGGAAACTGCTTAAGCAATTGATTAATATTTGCTTCATTGAGCTCCTGCTTTTTGAGCGTCATCGTGGCATCAAATAGCAATTCGTCACCTTTTCTGTTTTCAATATGGATTAGCGTATTGCTACCGGGTGGCTTCACTTTCCAATGGTAGTGCATATCCAAATTCATAAAAGGTGATACGTGAAATTGCTTTTTAAAGTTCACTTCTTTATTTAATTCAACTAAATAAAAATGACGCTCATTCCAAGGCGTGTTACTGACTTCTGCGAGCATATGGCTAAAACCAGCCCCCTTCTCGTCTTCAAAAAAGTAGAAATTAACCGGACTGAAGTAAAAGCCTAAACAGCGTATTTGCGCCATTAAATATACTTTGGTTTGTGATGAAACGGGTTTGCCTAGCGCATTTGACTTAGCACGTGCGCGCTCAACCAAGCTTTCGCCTTCTGCGAGGATATAGTCAGCTTGATTGAATTTAAGCAGTTTTAAGCCGGATGTACCAAGCTTTGACGAAATATTATTGAGTGCATCGAGCTCACTTAAATCTAGCCACATCATATACATGGGGTAAGAGAAAGCATGCCCGGCATGAGCGAATCGCCGATGCCGAACTTTACCAACCAGTATTGCACTATTCAAAATGAGATACCCAATTGCTCGGCCACATCTACCGCACTTTTCACCCCATCTTCATGAAAGCCGTTGAACCAGTACGCACCACAAAAATAACTATGGTGTTTACCATCAATATCGGCTTTACGTTTTTGGGCCGCAATGCTGGTGGTATTGAAAACCGGATGATGATAAACAAAGCGACGGATCACTTTGTCTTCAGCTATCCCTTCATCGTGATTTAACGTGACACAGTATTGATGTTTAGCGTCAAACCCTTGCAGTATGTTCATTTGATAGGTGACGACAGCGGCTTTGTCCGTCGCTTCGTTTAACAAATAGTTCCAACTGGCCCACGCCAGCGGACGTTTTGGCAATAAACGGGTGTCGGTGTGCAGCACTACAGAGTTCGCAGTATAAGGTATCGCACCAAGTATCGCTTGTTCATCACTCGATGGGGTATTTAGTAATGCTAATGCCTGATCGCTATGACATGCAAAGACGACTTTATCGAAGTACTCATTACTACCATCTTTGAAGATGATGGTCACACCAGCCTCATCACGAACTACTGTCTTGATGTCGGCATTAAGCACAATATTGTCTTTAAATTCTGCCACCAATGGTTGAATGTATTCCCTCGAACCACCTGGGATAACATACCATTGAGGGCGATTTGTGATGTCCAAGAGCCCATGGTTGAAGAAAAACTGGACAAAGAATTTAGCTTCAAAGTCGAGCATCTCTTTGATACTGGTTGACCAGATAGCTGCGCCCATTGGCAAGATGTAGTGCAGCTTAAAAAACGCATTAAATTGGTGTTGCTGTAGCAGTTTGCCAAGTGTTTCAACACCTCGATAGTCGTCTTTTTCATACAATGACTTACAAAGACCGTTAAAGCGCACAATATCCTTTAGCAATCGCCAAAAGGTTGGTCTCAATAGGTTACGCTTTTGTGCAAATAACGTGCGAAGTGAATGGCCATTGTATTCAAACTTCGATTGACTGTTGTGAACACTAAAGCTCATTTCAGTCTCTTGGCGACTAACACCAATTTCAGCTAGCAATTTTTCAAACTTTGGATAGGTTCTGTCGTTAAATACGATAAAGCCGGTATCAACCGCGAGCTTTTCACCTTGGTATTCAACATCAATAGTTGCCGTATGTCCGCCAATATAATCATTTTTTTCAAAGACTTTCACGTCATATTGACGACTTAACAGGTATGCTGCGGTCATACCTGAAATACCGCTTCCAATTATTGCAATCTTAGCCACGGGCTATCCTTTTTGCGAGAGGTAACCACAACGAAAACGGCAGTAACCTGAGAAGTTTTAAAAATAGAGTAAACCTTTTTGGGAAATGTATTTCCTTGCTGCGCTTTTCTATTCCTTTGCTAATGTAACCCACGGCCTCATCGACACTTACAATAAATGGCATCGGAAAGTCGTTTTTATCTGTCAACGGCGTCTCTACAAAGCCTGGGTGAACTAAGGTCACATCAATGTCTTTTAATGTTGCTGTTAGAGTGCGAGCTAAATAGCTGACAGCCGCTTTCGACGCACCGTACGCTTCGGCGCGAGGCAAAGGTAAAAATGCACTGCTGGAACTTACGATGCAAAGTTGCCCGCCTGATTTCATTTTTGGCAGTAAAACGTCTAGGCAGTGGCCGATTGAGATGACGTTGATATGCATTACTCGCTCAAACAAATGGCCGTCAAATTGGTTGGGATTATCGATATACTCACAACCACCTGCGTTGAGGATCACAAGATCCAAGCCGTCAATATCTTTGAAGTTATCTTCTATCTCTTCGCGGTTTGTTAAATCAAATGCTTTGCTCTTTGCACCTACGCTGCTTTCTAATTCGTCTAACACTTTTTGGTTGCGGCCACAAGCAGTTACTTGATGTGACTGTTTTGCATAAAATTCCGTAAGACCTTTACCTATCCCTGATGTTGCGCCAGTAATTAAGATGTTGCTCATGCCGTGATCCTTTTATCTAAAAGCCGAATAACACCACCGAGTAGTGGAACTTGGCGATACAGCATTTGCGCACTATCAAAGTAATCACGATGTTGCGCCACTTTTTCGCCAATAAAACTCAAGCGGCTATGACCATCGACTTCTATAAGCTTACCGCCGTTTAACTTGGGATGTTGGTAGGACATAGTCCAGTAGATAAAGCTGACGTCATCAACTTGATAGGCGTTCGTAACAAGAAATTCGATTTCAGAGACATTTTCATATAACCCTTGAAAATAACTCGTTAGCGCATCAAGTCCTTGAATTTTATGTAAAGGATCTACGAAACTGATGTCCTCAGTGTAAATTGAAGCCAATTTACCGAGACAGTATTTGTCTATTTCATTATAAATTGCCACGAATCGCTGCGTTCTGTGATCCATACCTATTTAAACCTTAAATGCGTCAAGTGCTCTTGCCCTTGCTTCTTTATGATCAACCAGCGGCTCTACATAGTCATCCTTTCCGCCAAATGCCGCTAAATAGTCATGGGGAAAATGAATATGCTTTGCTGGAACATTTTTTAATTCAGGCACATATGTACGAATAAAGGAACCATCGGGATCAAACTTTTCGCTCTGCGTGATGGGATTAAAAATACGGAAATAAGGCTGGGCGTCACACCCCGTACTTGCAGCCCACTGCCAGCCACCATTATTACTGGCAAGGTCGCCATCTATTAACTTTGACATAAAATAAGCTTCACCTTTTCGCCAGTCGATGAGCAAGTGTTTGGTTAAAAAGCTGGCAACAATCATGCGTAGCCGATTGTGCATCCAGCCAGTTTTATTGAGCTGACGCATTGCCGCATCGACAATCGGGTAGCCAGTTTGACCATTACACCAGAGCTTAAACGCTTGGCTGTCGTCACGCCATCTAACCGCGTTATATTTATCATTAAAATTAAAACCTTTACATAAACGCGGAAAAGCGACGATAAGATGGCGATAAAATTCACGCCAAATGAGTTCGTTCACCCAACAAAACTCTGGCTTACTTGGGTTTTCAAGCACTTCAGGGTGATGAAGTTGGATCTGTGCGATGAGCTGCTTGGGCGACACAATGCCTAATGCCAAATATGGGCTGAGCCCCGAAGTTCCTTTGATTGCAGGGAAATCACGGTCATCTTGGTAGTCTGCTAGTTTGTCCTTAATAAAACGATTTACAATCGTGACAATGGCATTATCATCCACTGGCCACTTTTCAGATCCATTGGTCAACTCGAAGAAAGTTGGCTTTTTGAAGTTTGCTTCATGTTGCTTACCCAATGGCCAGCTACTGAAATGAAATTGCTGCCCCACAAAACGTTTTAACCATGCTTTTTTAAAGGGGGTAAACACCTTGAACATCTCACCGGAGCCCGTAAGCACAGAGCCCGGTTTGGCAACGAGATCGCCATCGAATAATTTTAACGTGATCACAGTTTCACACGCTTCATCGCGGGCCACTTCATTTACTTCGTACTCTTTATTTGCATATAAGCAATCAATGCCTTTATCGTCACAAACAACTTGAAGCTGCGCCGGCAGCTCAGCGAATGTGCTCGCTTCAATGATATGTAGCGTAATGCCAAATTCACTAAGCTGGCTGCCAAGCTCAAGCAATCTGCGCTCAAGTAGGTCGAGCTGAATACTGGCTACGTTGTGTGATTGCCACTGTGGCTTACAATAAAAAAAGAGCGCATCGCGTGCGCCCTCATTCACGGCTTCAATCAAAGCCTCATTGCCGTAAACCCTGAGATCACGGCGAAACCAAAAAGCTGTTTTCATTATTAAATTCCGAATCTTAAACGCAGTTCGTTGGGGTATGGGTCAAAGTATACTTGGCTTTGCAAATACGCTTTAGGGTGCACAGTAAGGTGATGCTTGAGCAATGTCAGCGGTACATATAAAGGTACAATACCTTTGCGATATTGATCTATTGCACTGCACATCTCTTGTTTCTCGATACTCGAAAGCTCGTTCTTAAAATACCCCTGTAGATGCGTTAGCGTGTTTGCTTGATTTTTGCGATTGGCAGGCTTGCTCAGTGCTGACATCAAACCACTGATGTATTTATGTTTCAGCGTCTCTCTATCCAATTGTTTGCCATCACCGAGTAGACGCCCTAAATCTTTATAGGCTTGGTAATTATGGCTCATCAACAGATATTTGTGCTTGGCGTGAAAATTCGTCAGCTCGTGTAGACCGATGTTTTCCGATTGAGTTAGTTCCTGCCAGCTTTTGTAGACGAATACCCGCATTACGAAGTTTTCTCTGAGATGCATGTCATTCAATCTGCCATTTTCCTCGCAAGGTAAAAGCGGATTGTGTTTTATGATTTGCTCAGCAAAAATACCAATACCTTCAGATGTATTACCTGTTCCTGCTTCGTTATAAACCTTAACACGCTCCATTCCGCAGCTTGGGCTTTTGGCGCAAAACACAAAGCCGGAAAGGCTTTGTGTCTGTGAGGTTGCAACCTTTTCGCCAAACTCCTTAAGCTTTGGTGCGACATCTTCTTTACCGTCGGGGCGACTAACTTTGATAATGTCGCCTACACGGATCTGTCTGATGGTTGGTCTTGGAATTGGCATGCCTATCGCAACTTCCGGGCAAAAGCGCACATACTCAACATGTTCGGCGAATTCATCCATACAAAAGTTTGAACGCTTGTGGCCTGAATCAAATCGTACTTTGTCTCCAGCCAAACACGCGCTAATGCCAATTTTTATTGGTGATGAAAATTTCATTTCGCAACTATTCCTTTAATAAATCAACTTACCAATTGGGTTTAACAGCTTACTTAACCCTTTATTAAAGTGTAGTGCACTGCTTACCACGGTAAAGCACAGGCAGCCTTCTTTAGTGCGCGGAGAATGATTATGTTTGCCGTCTTGCCAAATAAAGTCGCCCGGTACGTATTCCCCAGCTTCATCTGCAAAATCGCCGTCAAGTAACAAGGTGATCTCAAAGCCCGTGTGGGTGTGCTCTGGAATTTCGCCTTCCGCACCAATTTGTAAAAGACTTGAGCGTAAGTCGCCATCTTCTAGCAATAACCGAGAGCGGGCGATTTTGCCTACACCTGAAAACTTGGTGCGATCGATATTCGCAATAGCCCGAGGTAACTGAACATCCCTGCCCTGATAGTTAAATGTGGGTTGGATATATTCTTTCACTTCGTCTATTTCATCATCCAGTGTTATCGCTTGCATCATTGCCTCAAAATCGCTGCTTAGTGCAGAGTCCATATCTCCTCCAAGCTGAACTCTCGCTTCTTGCGCTTCAAGCTGTTGGGTCTTTTTCTGGCAACAAGGGCATAGTTCGACATGTGCTGCAATTGCGACACTGATACTTGCAGGCAAATTACCTTCAACAAATTGGCTTAATAATGAATCATTAGGGTGATGCTTAATCATGCTTGATCTCCCATCTCTGCGCGAAGTTTCTGTAAAGCAAGCCGTAAACGTGACTTAACTGTCCCGACAGGTATATTAAGATGCTCTGCCAATTGTTCTTGAGACATTTCTTGAAAGTACACGCCTTTGACTATGTCTCGTTGTGCTGGCGGCAACTTATTGATGTATTTTTGAATTTGCGCCGTTTGCAAGTGGTCTTGAAAACCGTCGTCGTCAGCCTGTGAATCTTGAATTATCGGCCAGATGTCTTCGCTGATGTGTTCTTCTTTATTACTCTTCATTTTACGCAATGCATCGAATGACGCGTTACGCATTACGGTATAGATCCACGTTGTGGCTGCGCCTTTGTCATGATGATAAAGGTGTGCTTTACGCCACACTGACGTCATCGTGTCTTGTACGAGCTCCATCGCTTGGGCGTCATTACCAAATTGCTTCACACCAAAGCGCCTGATTTTTGGCGCAAAGTACTCAAACAAGAACGCAAAAGCTTTGCGATCTCGTTTTTCTGCAACCTTAACTAAAGCGTCCGATAACGCTTGAGAGGGAGTTTCTTGCACTGCTTTGCGAGTTCCTGACTGAACGTTGCAATCGGTAGATTGCTGTTGGCCTAACATAGCTCACCTTCCAATTTATAATTATAAGCTGTAGTACGCTGGAAAACTTGGCATGGATCACTATTTCTCATCTAATACAGTATGTAAGAACTCTGCCACCTGTTCAAATGTTTGTGCTTGTTTTATTTTCAGTTTTTGAGTCATAGAGATAGGTAAGATTTCTAGCCAACGATAAGCAACCCAAAGAGGTTGAGTAAAATGCTTGTCGCGGTACAAATCATCAAGGATTGGGTTGGCGATAAAAACACTCTGAAGCTTATCAACAAGAGTTTTGTCAACTAGACTAAATGCTTCCTCGCTACATTGCCATGGCGGCCCATCAATAACGTCACAATCGCCATAACGTAAAGATTGTGAGTCTACTTCCACATTACTGATCGCGACGCGCGATAGTGCCTCAACATCAATGAGCAGCTGACCATCATCATCTTGTGAAAAGTCGACGATTTTAACGTGCACGCCTTCTTTTGACACATTGTTCGGCGTATCCGCGAGGTATGGGCACAACACAAAACCTTGCTCTGTTTTCGCGGCCTCTTTTACCATATATAAATAGCGCTGCTCAAAGATCCGCAAGCGGGTGAACCCGCCTGGAAGCAAGAATATTGGCAATGGAAATAAAGCGAGTTTCATAATTCCCGTTCAAATATACAAAAACTAACGATAATTACGACTGCCCTATTTATCTGGATCAGTTGACGCTAAATTTATGACTATTCCCAAACACAGTGTTTAGCTATCACGTTACTATTTGAGAATGTGACGCCCTCAGCTTGCAAGCGCGATTTTTGCTCTTGAAATTTACTACTGTCTTGAGGAAATGAAATACGCCGTTGGCTATTTACTACTCTGTACCATGGTAACGTTGAACCTTGCGGTAGGTTTTTTAATAACTGGCCTACTTTTCTGGCATGTTTTGGGGAGCCAGCTAATCTCGCTATTTGCCCATACGACGCAACTTTTCCAAATGGGATACCGCCGATTACGGTGAAGACTTTTTCAGCGAGTTCTTGCTGAGGATTGCTGCTTTTCATATTGAATATTTAACTCTTTTAATTTATCCCAAAAATATCTTGCTACTGGCCCATGGTGGGAAATATGCAAACGATACGCGTGGATCTCGGCTTCAAACTCATCCTTTCTATCAAACACCCTCACTTGTTGCAAAACACCAGACTCTAATTCTTCTCTACAAAGGTCAAGGCCGATTAGGGCATAGCCCATACCTTGCAATAAGTATCTTTTTATTGCCAGTGCGTCATCGAGTTTCATGACATTGTTACTGTTTCTGTATGCCAAGCGCTCACTGTCAAACTTGAATTTACTTTCTTTCATTGCAAGAGATGGGTATTGCGCAAGCTCCGAAAAACTAAGCTCTGGTGGCATATAGCCCGTTAATGAGACTAAGCCTAATTTTACGTGTCCAATCGGCATTGATTCTAAATCGCCAGTTGAATGAAAAAGATCAAACCAAGGGCCAATGCCAAGGTTTGCAATCCCCTGTGTGACTTGCTCAAGCGCAAAAAAACGTTTACCACTTGAGATGTTCATTTCAGTTGCGGGAAACTTAATGAAGGCATTGCCTAATACTTGATCAATCTGGTTTTGATATACGATCGGTTCGTAACAGATGTTAAAGCTTGGTTCATTACCCGCCGCGAATTCAGTCGCGAGTAATGACAAATCTCTATGATGATTAAGCAATTTTTCGGCTTCAAAATAAAATCGACGACCTTGCTCTGTTAACACATTGCGATATTTCTCACGCTCAAAAAGGGCAAATCCCAAAGATTGTTCTAATCTTTTAATTGATTGAGAGACCGCAGGCTGCGTCTTATGAAGCTTATTTGCAGCTTCGGTAAGGCTAGGCGCTTCAACAACGGTGCAAAACGCTGCTAAGTCCGAAATCTTCATAAATAAATCTTATGCAGTATAGAATGTTTTATAATTTTTATTTTATATGTAATTCCATTATTCTGCACGCATTAAAATTGACGTTGTCATGGAGAACAATATGTTAAGAGTGTTTTCTGGAATTGTGCTGGCTACCCTATTAGTGGGCTGCCAAGAGCAAGCAGAACAAGCCCCAACAGAAGCCCCTAACCGACCAGTTAAAATTCATACGGTTTCGGATCCTAATAGCAGCACGCTTCGTAGTTTCCCTGCTGAAGTGGTGGCAAACCAAGGCTCCTACCTAGCCTTTCGTGTGAATGGTGAACTTATCGAGTTTCCAGTTCTCGCAGGTCAAGATGTACAAAAAGGGCAATTGCTTGCAAAGCTTGATCCTGAAGATTTCAACCTGCAATATGAACAACGTAAAGCCCAATTTGAACTGGCTAAATCGCAGTTATCGAGAATCGAACCGTTATTTGAAAAAGGCATAGCGACTAAAGCTGAGTTTGATAAAGCAAATGCAGACAAGCAAGTTGCGGAGTCTGCATTTAAAATTGCTAAAACAAACCTCGAATATAGCGAACTTAGAGCACCGTTTAGTGGTACTGTTGCCAAGGTATTTGTCAAAAATTACGAAAACGTCGTAGCAAAGCAAAATATTCTTCGCCTTGAAACACGCGATATGATGGATGTGGTTATTCAAGTTCCTGAGCGCATCGTTGCACGTGTTGATAAAGATTCTGATTACAAACCGACCGTTGTTTTTGATGGCTACCCAAGTAAGTCTTACCCGCTTACGATTAAGGAATGGGATACGCAGGCAGACCCTGCAACCTTAACCTACAAAGTCGTATTTAGTCTTCCAATCCCCGAGGACTTTAATTTGTTCGCAGGTATGACTGGCCATGTTTACGTCGACCCAAGCAAAATTACGAACCGTGAAAATACGGCAATTATCGTACCTAACCAAGCAGTATTCTCCGATAAAAAGCAAGGCACAGAGGGAAATAGTTACGTATGGGTATATCAAAGCGATAAACAGACCGTCACAAAACGCGAAGTCACCGTGGGCCAACTGAATCATACCGGTATTGAGGTATTGTCGGGTCTTGAACCTGGTGAAGAAATTATTGCTGCGGGCGTGCATTACTTGCAAGAAGGCGCAAAAGTGAGACCTTGGACTAAAGAAAGAGGTCTGTAATATGAGTTTAGCCAAATGGTCAATTGAGAATAAGGTAATCAGTTGGATGTTTGCCTTGCTCCTGCTTATTGCTGGGGCGGTATCCTATTTGGGCTTAGGCCAACTAGAAGATCCTGAATTCACACTAAAAAAAGCCATGGTCGTGACCATGTATCCTGGAGCATCACCACAACAAGTGGAAGAGGAAGTCACCTTCCCGATTGAAAATGCAATTCAGTCTCTGCCGTATGTTGATTATGTTACTTCAATTTCTTCTCCTGGTAAGTCGCAGATCACTGTTGAGATGAAGAGTAAGTACCGTAAGAAAGACTTACAACAGATCTGGGATGAGCTGCGCCGTAAAGTAAATGATCTCTCGCCGAAGCTACCGCCAGGTGTTAGGCCGCCAAGCGTTATCGATGATTTTGCTGATGTTTACGGTGAACTCTACGCGATCACTGGCGAAGGCTATTCGTATGATGAGCTAAAAGACTACGTTGATTTTTTAAAGCGCGAATTAGTGCTAGTTGAAGGTGTGAGTAAGGTCACTGTTGCGGGTGAGCAGCAAGCACAAGTGATCGTCGAAATATCAACACAAAAACTGTCACAACTTGGCATTGCGCCTAGCTACATTTTCTCGTTGCTACAAGCTCAAAATACGGTATCTAATGCGGGTAAAATACGAGTTGGAGACGAGTCTATTCGCCTGCACCCTACTGGTGAGTTTACAGACGTTGCTGAGCTAGAGGGGTTACTTATCTCAAAGCCCGGTGCCAAAGAACTTATTTATTTGGGTGATGTGGCAAAAGTGACACGCGAGTATGCGGAAGTGCCGAATCATATTACACGTTTTGATCAAAAGCGTGCCTTGCTGGTTGGGGTTTCTTTTACCTCTGGTGTAAATGTTGTTGAGGTGGGTAAAGAAATTGAACATCACTTACAGCAACTAGAATATCAGCGCCCATACGGTATTACGATCAACACGGTTTACAATCAACCAACAGAAGTAGAAACCTCTGTCGACGGTTTCATCGTTAGCCTTTTAGAGGCCGTTGCCATTGTAATTATCGTTCTGCTTATCTTTATGGGTGTAAAGAGTGGTATTTTAATCGGCGGTATTTTGCTTATTACTGTGCTAGGTACCTTTATCTTTATGAAGATATTCGCCATTGATTTACAGCGTATTTCATTAGGTGCTTTGATCATTGCACTGGGGATGCTAGTCGATAATGCCATTGTAGTGACTGAAGGCATTTTGATTAATATTAAACGGGGTCAATCTAAAGTAAAAGCTGCTGTGAACATTGTTGAACAGACAAAATGGCCACTTCTTGGCGCAACCGTTATCGGGATCACCGCTTTCGCGCCGATTGGTTTAAGCTCAGATGCCAGTGGTGAATTTGCTGGTTCTTTATTTTGGGTGTTGTTAATTTCATTACTATTAAGCTGGGTAACGGCAATCACACTGACGCCATTTTTTGCCAATATGATGTTTAAAGGACCGAAGGAAAAGTCATCAGATACCAGCGAAGAAGACGATCCCTATAAAGGTGTGATCTTCACCGTGTATAAATCCATGCTTACCTTCTGCCTTAAAAATCGCGCTATTACCATTATTTCTATGGTACTGCTATTAGTCGCTGCAGTTGTTGGCTTTAAATCGGTTAAGCAGTCCTTCTTCCCGGCTTCAAATACACCGATGTTCTATGTGGATTATTGGCATTATCAAGGTGCAGATATACGCAGCACGGCGAAAAATGTTGAGAAAATTGAATCCTTTTTACTGGCCGACCCTATGGTTAACGAAGTAACAGCAACGATTGGTCAAGGTGCGCCTCGTTTTATGTTGACCTATTCGCCGGAAAAACAATATGACGCTTATGGTCAGTTAATTGTACGTGTAAAAGACCGAGAAGCAGTAGTGGCTATGATTGCTAAGCTTCGCGATTATGAGCTTGAAAATGAGCTAGACGGGCGTCTCAAAATAAAGCGCATGGAAATTGGTCCTTCAACCGACGCAAAAATCGAGGCTAGGTTCTCGGGACCAGATCCTGTTGTGTTACGCCAATTAGCCGAAGAAGCTAAAGGTATTATCAGCCAAGACGATAAAGCGTTTAATATTCGTGATAACTGGCGACAAAGAACCAAGTTGATCCGCCCACAGTTTAATGAATTGAAGGCGCGTCGTTTGGGGATCAGTAAATCTGACTTAGATCAGTTGCTACTGACTTCGGTGTCAGGTAACAAGGTAGGGTTATATCGAGATGGTACGCAACTGTTGCCTATCATTGCACGCTCTCCTGAGGAAGAGAGGCTCAATGTTGAAAATCTCGGTGACTTACAAATATTCAGCCCTGTCCTTAGCGTTTACGTGCCAGTTTCACAAATCGTGGATGACTTTAGTGTCACTTGGGAAGATAGCCTGATCATGCGCCGCGACCGCAAACGTACCATCACGGTAATGGCTGATCATGACGTGATAGGTGATGAAACCCCAGCGAAGTTATTTGCAAGAGTGAAGGCGGGTATCGAAGCCATTGAACTACCCCAAGGGTACGAGATGCAATGGGGCGGCGAGTATGAGTCGTCAAGCAAAGCGAAGAAAGCTATTTTTGGCTCATTACCAATCGGCTATTTAGCGATGTTTATGATCACTGTATTGCTCTTTAACTCTGTGAAAAAGCCATTAGTGATCTGGTCTACAGTGCCGCTTGCTATTATTGGGGTAACGGCAGGCCTTGTATTACTGCAAGCACCATTTAGCTTTATGGCGCTGCTAGGCTTGCTAAGTTTATCCGGCATGTTGATTAAAAATGGTATTGTACTGATGGATCAAATAAATATCGAAATTGACTCTGGTAAGTCCCCTTACCAAGCGGTATTTGATTCTGGTGTGAGTCGTGTAAGGCCGGTGTCTATGGCTGCTATCACAACCATACTGGGTATGATCCCGCTATTATTTGACGTGTTCTTCCAATCCATGGCGGTCACCATTATGTTCGGTCTTGGTTTTGCGACCATACTGACGTTGATTGTATTACCTGTGTTACATTGCGTGTACTTTGGTATCGAGCAACCAAAAGACTAGTTGAATAACATCCACCTTCTTCGGAAGGTGGATGTTATTATCGCTTTCGCTGTTTATCTTTCACCTTTTAAGCGACAGGAGTGCTACTGCCACCAACTGTCTAGCTTATCTGCAACAAGCGCAGCCCTCCAGCCTAACGCAAGATCGGGTTTCATCAGCAATTGCTTTTCTTCCGGTGACTTTTTCCACGACCAGCTGATCACCTGATTGATTTGTTTTTTCGAAGCAAACACATCAACCGGAATATCGTTAGTTTTGGCGACTTCGGCGATAATCTGTTTAATATCCTTGCACGCTGCTTTGTAACCTTTAAAGTCGATAAGCCTTCTCACGCGTTGTGGACAATCTTGTTCACTTACTTCTTTTGCTTTTTCTATACAGGCGAGAATTTCTTTACCAGAGCGATTAACTTCCATTGGCTCAACACCTGGAACATTACGTAAACTGCCCAGTGAGCTTGGACGACGTTTGGCAATTTCTACCATGTTATGTTCTTTAAGCACGAAATTTAGCGCTAAGTTCTTTTTCTCTGCCTTGGCTCTACGCCACGCTGCAAGTTCTTTTAGGATAGCAAGATCTCTAGGCTTAAGTTGCCACACGTTTTTGACATCAAGATAAAGTACTTCATCTGGTTGACGGAAGCTCCTCTTTTGGGCAAGCAACTCACTCTCTTGAAGTACTATGTTAAATAGCTGCTTTTCATTTACTCGTGCTTGAATAGTCTCAAAACATGGCAGTAAATGATATACATCGGAGGCGGCGTAATCTAATTGGCTTTGAGTTAAAGGGCGGCGTAACCAATCTGTTCTGGATTCACTTTTGTCAATGTCAACGTCTCTAAGTTGCTTCACCATATTAGCAAAACCAATACAACTACCCTCACCTAACAACTGTAAAGCAAACTGGGTATCGAATATTGGTGATGGGATAAAACCTGCAAACTTTAGAAATACTTCGATATCTTCTGATGGAGAATGAAGTACTTTTAAAACACTAGTATCTGAAAACAACGTCCACAGCCTACTAAAATCCATATCGGCTAGTGGATCGATAAGGGCAAGGTGGTTACCATCAAAGATCTGTAACAGAGCAATTTCTGGGTATAGGGTGCGGCGACGCATGAATTCGGTGTCGACGGCGAGCACTTTGGCTTTCGAAATAGACAAGACAAATTCATCTAGTGCTGTTTGGCTTTCAATAACTTGATACTGCACTGTTACTCCCATGCAATTTACATAACTAGCGATATCACGCTAGTTATAAAAAAGCCGGCTAGTGCCGGCTCTATTTGTTATTCTTTTAACGCTCTACGCAGTATTTTACCAACGTTAGTCTTTGGCAGTTCATCTCTAAACTCAACTAGCTTTGGTACTTTATAGTTCGTTAGATTATCTCGGCAATGTGCAATTATATCTTTTTCTGTTAAAGATGGGTCTTTTTTAACAATAAAAACTTTAACTTGCTCACCACTAACCTCATGTGGCACGCCAACCGCTGCAACTTCTAACACGCCTTCGTGCATAGCAACGACTTCTTCGATTTCATTAGGGAAAACGTTAAAGCCAGACACTAAGATCATGTCTTTTTTACGATCAACGATGTAGAAGAAACCGTCATCATCATAAGTAGCGATATCACCCGTTGCAAACCAGCCGTCTTTTAAACATTCGGCGGTTGCGTCTGGACGGTTGTAGTAACCAGCCATAACCTGTGGCCCTTTAACACACAGCTCACCGGGCTCACCTTTAGGTGTTTCATTGCCGTTGTCATCAACTATCTTAATGTCAGTGCTTGGTGCAGGTAAACCAATAGAACCGTTGTAGGCTTCAAGATCATGTGGGCAAATAGTAACTAGCGGCGCACATTCTGTAAGGCCATAACCTTCCATCAGTTTTGACTTTGTCACCTTCTGCCAGCGCTCAGCGACAGGGCGTTGTACGGCCATACCACCACCTAAAGACATTTTCAGGGTTGAAAAGTCTAGGTCGGCAAAACCTGGTGTGTTCAACAAGCCATTAAATAAGGTGTTAACACCAGTGATTGCGGTAAATGGAACCTTTGCCAGCTCTTTTACAAACGCAGGCATGTCACGCGGGTTGGTGATCAAGATATTGTGACCACCGTACTTCATAAAGGTCAAGCAGTTCGCTGTTAATGCAAAGATATGGTAAAGCGGTAGCGCCGTGATAACGACCTCTTTTCCTTTATCTAATACTTTATCTAAACAGCCAGAGACCTGCTCAAGGTTTGCTACCATGTTGCCATGAGTAAGCATCGCGCCTTTAGATACGCCAGTTGTACCGCCAGTGTATTGCAAAAAGGCAAGGTCACTTAGCGTCACATCAGGTTTCTGATATTTTGTAGGATCTGCTGCAATTACTTCTTTGAAAGGAATGGTATTTGGCAGGCTAAAGTCAGGCACCATTTTTTTTAAGTGCTTAACAACAAAGTTCACCAAGTGCTTTTTGAAGCCACCTAACATGTCACCAATTTCTGTCAGCACTACGTGCTTCACACTGGTTTTTGGTAAGGCCTGCTCCAATGTATGGGCAAAGTTTGCAAGAATAAAGATAGCTTTTGACTCGGAGTCATTTAGCTGATGCTCTAATTCGCGCACGGTGTAAAGCGGATTGACGTTTACAACGGTACAACCAGCACGTAGTACACCTAAAATGGTAACTGGGGTTTGCAACAAGTTTGGCATCATGACCGCAACTTTATCGCCACGGCCAAGTTTCAATTCATTTTGTATATAACTAGCAACTGCTTTGGTTTTTTCATCAACTTGCTGATAAGTCAGTGTCTTACCCATATTGGTATAGGCTGGATACTGAGCATAATCTGCAAAACTTTTTTCAAATAATTCAAGCAATGAGTTGTAATGCTCTGGGTCGATAGTTTCAGGCATACCTTCTGGGTAGCGCTTAAGCCAGATTTTTTCCACTCTTAGCTCCTGTGTTCTCGTTATTTTTATATTCACCCTAAACCATAAACGATGTAAGGCACTTTAACAATTGAGCAAATACTCTAAAAACGCCATATTCCCACAATATCTGAGGATTTACAATCTAGATGCTGTTGAAACGTGGGCTTTAGCGCTCTTTGTGAACTTTTCTTTCCATGATTAGTTTATTCTTTACGCTCCTTCAGTTGTAAACGCTGTTTTGTCGCGGTTCTGGTGTGCTTCAATTAGCTTATAGCAAATTTCCGGGTTTTCCATATGGCAATGGTGGCCGCCAGGTATTTTCTCAAGCCTGAGTGAGTCGAAACAGCCCTTAAATTGACTATATTGTCTGACAATCATGTCATAGCCTTGTTCCGCTAACACCAATAAGGTTGGAATGGATATCCCATTGAGCGCCGACTTTGCTTGAGAGATGGAATACCTAAATCCAGAGTGATGCTTTAGTCGGGGATCCAATCTAAGTTGCACGCCATCAGGATGCGGCTGGGTATTTCTTGTCACAAGTAGCGCTGCTATTTCTTCAGAAACATCACTGATTTTACTGCGTAGTTGCGCAAGTGTATTTATATCAGGATAAACCCGTGGTTCAGATTGTTTTAATTTATCTCGGGAATTAAACGCATTAATGAGCTGGGTTTTGGTATCACTCTCTGAGGTACTCATAATCCCTATTCCCTCGATTAGTACCAACGATAAACAGCGTGTTGGATAGCAGCTTGCAAACAAGTTAGCTATCATCGCCCCCATAGAATGACCAACAATATGGCACGTTTTGATCTGTGCTAAATCTAAAAAGCACTTTAAGTCATAGACATAATCGATAAAGTAATAAAAGGCGTCGGCACTTTTCCAATCTGAATGTCCATGACCTGGTAAGTCAAGCGCTATATGCGTGTATTGTTTATTGCAAAATGGCGCAAACGGCACAAAACTGTTGCTATTATCTTGCCAACCGTGAAGGTAGATAACGGTTTGCTCTCCTTCTCCCCAGTGTTGGTAGGAGAATGGCCCGATTTTTTGTTCTTTTATCGCATATAGAGACATCGACGAATTCTTTTAGTGTTCATTGTACCATCATTGATTTATCATCTTACCGTGACATATTTGAACTTACTACTTTGATTTGTTGAAAATATTTTTATCGAACATCCATTTTATTACGAATGCGTTTAAATTGATCAAATAGTAGAGAATCACAAACCTTCATCACGATAAGTACACGGGAATAACAATGAATTTCAAAACTAGCCTTTTGGCCTCATTTGTTGGATTAGTATTTGCGGCTCCGACACTGGCTGCTCCAAAAAACATTATTTACATGATTGGCGACGGTATGGGGCCGGCTTACACAACGGGCTACCGTTATTTTAAAGATGACCCTTCCACGAAAGTGGTTGACCCAACGGTTTTTGACTCTATTTTGGTTGGTATGGCGCATACCTACCCAGACGACGACACGGTTGTAACAGACAGTGCTGCGGGCGCAACCGCCTTAAGTACAGGAACGAAAAGCTATAATGGCGCAATTGCGGTAGATACCCATAAAGAACATTTGGAAACGATGCTCGAAGTGGCGAAAAGAAAAGGTAAAACAACCGCGCTTGTTGCAACATCGCAAATCAACCACGCAACACCTGCAAGTTTCGCGTCTCATAATGAATCACGTCGTAACTATGACGACATTGCCAATGATTACATAGACAATAAAATCGCAGGAAAATTACCTGTAGATCTTATGCTTGGTGGTGGCACTAAATACTTCATTCGTGAAGATAGAAACTTAGTTAATGAATTTAAAGACGCAGGTTATCAATACGTCGATGCTTTATCTAAGCTTGATACGCTAAATAAAATTCCTGCGATGGGTCTGTTCGCAGAAGTAGGTCTGCCATTCGCAATTGATGAAGAGTCGCAGCGCCTAACTAAAATGACTAAAACGGCATTATCATTATTGGAAAACCAGAATGATAAAGGCTTCTTCTTAATGATTGAAGGTAGTCAGATTGACTGGTGTGGACATGCTAATGATATCGCTTGTGCTATGCATGAAATGGACGACTTTGCAGAGTCAATTAAGCTGGCAAAGGCTTTTGTTGATAACAACCCAGACACTATCTTGGTGATCACAGCAGATCACTCTACCGGTGGATTAACGCTTGGTGCGAATGGTCAGTATCGCTGGGAGCGTGATGTGGTAGCTAAAGTGAAAGGTTCAGCGGGCGAGATAGCAAAAGCACTCGCAAAGACAAAAGACGTTAAAGCAACATGGCAAGATCTCACAGGTCTTGAGTATGACAGTGCGATTGAGCTGAAAGTAAAAGAAGCTCTTTCACAAGGTCCGAAGGCGCTTAGTGTTGTCGTAAAAGAGGCAATTAGTGACGCATCTTTCACCGGTTGGACAACGGGTGGTCACACCGCTATCGATGTACAAGTGTTTGCCCATGGTAAAGGTAAAGAAGCGTTTATCGGCTCGCAAAACAATACCGCAATTGCTGATAAACTGATTGGATTTATTAAAAAGTAAAAATCTTCATCTATTATTTCAAACAAAGAAGGTCAGCATTTGCTGACCTTCTTTGTTATCGAGTCTTGGAAGAGGTATTACGCGTAAACCGAAACGCCAATCATACTTTTGATCTCATCTCGTCTTGCTTCCGTTGCAATTGCTTTGTATTCACTAATTGCTTGTCCAGTACGAAAGTTAGGGCGGTCGTAGATAGTCGAACGTTGCTGCGATTGGAACTGCTCCACCAACGCAATGCCCTTTTCACTGGTTTTGATCTGAGCGGTATTGAGCTTAGCCGTACTCATTTCTTCAATAGCAGGGCTCACCGCCTTTTTAGGCTGTGGCTTTACTTGATATGTACCTGCTTGTTGAATGATTGAATTTAGTTTCACGTTCTAGCTCAATAAATACGAAGTGCTTGTATAAAAATACGCCTTTATTCTCGACCTGGCAACTTTTTCCACGTCACAGTATCTCTTACATATTGCGGCTGGGCGTCAGCTGCATCCACAGATAAGCCTTGTGTGAAACTATCGTCGGCTATAAACAGCATGTAATAAGCATCCGGTAACGTGATATTGTCAATGATTTCGCATTCAAGCTGTGTGGCAAGCTCTGAGAACGCTTGCCATCCTGTACCAACACCGGCCGCGCCAGTTGATGTAAAGTCGATATTTTCAGGTTTAATAACTGTTTCTTCGGTGCTTGGTTGAATAACACCACGAGTTTCGCCATTGTATTGGCATAAGTAGATCTCACCCATACGTGCATCTATTGCCGACACTACGCTGGACTTGCCTGCTTCCATGTATGCCTGTTGCGCCATCGCTTGCAAAGTTGAAACGCCAACCAACTTAAGACCTGAAGAATAAGCTAAGCCTTGCGCAACCGCTGTACTTATTCTAACCCCAGTAAAACTGCCCGGCCCACGTCCAAACACAATGCCATCAAGCTCACTAAGCGTGATATCGGCTTCGCGTAAAATACGTTCAACTAAGGGAAGTATCTTTTGGCTATGCTGCTGTGGGCAAACCTCGAAGTGGCGAATAAACTTGCCTTCATAGTGCAATGCAATACTGAGTGCTTCGGTGGAGGCGTCTATGGCCAACAGGTTATTTTTCATTTTTATCAATATTCTCTAAAAATCGGATTGCCTTGTTTAAGTCTCTCGTGCGAGACATATCGGGCAAACTACTTAAAAACGTCTGGCCGTATTTTCTCGTAACTAAGCGATTATCGCAAATAATCAGTACACCTTTATCGTTAGCATCACGAATTAGCCGCCCAACCCCTTGTTTCAACGCGATAACAGCTTGGGGGAGTTGTATGGCATCAAAGGGTTCTAATCCACGCATTTCAGCGTCTCGCATGCGCGCTTGCAACAAAGGGTCATCTGGTGAAGCAAATGGTAGCTTATCAATGACAACACAACTCAAAGTGTCACCTCTCACATCCACGCCTTCCCAAAAAGAAGCTGTACCAAGTAGTACGGCGTTACCGTGCCGAATAAATTGCTCTAAAATTATCCGTTTCGATGCTTGACCCTGCATAAATATGGGATATTGCAGTGCCGTATTCAGCCCTTCGTACACTAAATGCATCGCGCGATAGCTGGTAAAGAGTAAAAATGTACGCCCTTTTGCAGCTTCAATCACCTGTTTTGCAAGCTTTACCAGCGCATGTGGCATTAAGTCGTCACGGGTTTCTGGCAAATAGCGTGGCAGGCATAGTAAAGCTTGCTGCTTATAGTCAAATGGACTATCAACAATAAATTGTGAGGTCGGTTTGAGTCCTAAGCTACGACTAAAGTGCTCTAGGGAGTTATCAACGGATAAGGTGGCTGAGGTAAATACAAAGCTTGCCTCAGTGGTTTTGACAATTTGTGCAAACTTACTTGATACATCAAGCGGCGTGATATGAATAGATAAAAAGCGTCTTGTGGTTTCGAACCAGTAACTAAATCCAGTTTGACTGGTATCAAAGGCACGTTCAAACTGATTTTTAAAGGTCATGACCTTTTCAAATGAGTGTTCTATTTTTTCGCTTCTATCCAGACAAAGTTTGAGCACTTTATAGAGAAAGTCTAAGTTAGCTATCACTCGATGCATGGCATCGCAAATCGGTTTATTCGCCAGCGCATCACGCCAATCACCACGAGCACCATCGCCACCAAATACCAAACGCAAATCGGCGACACTAGTTTCCAATTTATTGAGCGTTTTGCCTAGTTGCAACATATCTGGAATATCAGAACGGTAGATCACCCTTAAATCGTTAATAAGCGCCTGCAAAGCTTTAGTGCTGATAGTCTCACCAAAATAGTCACTGGCTATTTCTGGTAATTGATGTGCTTCATCGAAGATATAGCTATCCGCGGTTGGCATGAGCTCCGCAAAACCTAAATCTTTTACGGCCATATCGGCAAAAAATAAATGATGGTTGATCACCACAACATCGGCATCGACTGCTTTTAATCTTGCCTTTCGAATATAACAGTCTTCGTAGTCTGGGCACTCTTTCCCTAAACAGTTATCTGCAGTTGAGGTAACGTAGGGTAATACCTTTGCGTCTTCTTCGATACCCACACAGTCGGCTAAGTCTCCACTGTGTGTTTCAGAAGCGAACTTTGCAACCATGGCAAGTTGGTGCATAACATCTGGGTCGTCGGTTGGCACATGGCTCAAATGCTGTGATAAGCGATAAGGGCAAAGGTAATTGGCCCTACCCTTTAGCAAAGTGACTTTTTTCCCACTGCCAAGCACCTTTTTTAAGGTCGGCACGTCACGATGGAATAATTGCTCTTGCAAGGCCTTAGAGCCGGTTGAGACGATGACTTTACCTTTAGACTGAAAGGCAGGAATGAGATAGGCAAACGTTTTCCCCGTCCCTGTTCCTGCTTCGGCGATGCATTGTCCACCATTTTGTATGGTTTCTTCTACCGCAATAGCCATATCAATTTGGGGCTGTCTTGGTTGATAGCCCGGGAAATGCTGGGCTAAAGGCCCCGTAGAAGAGAAAGTCGTAGATACAGCCAAAGTAATGTAGTTTACAAACAGACAGGTCGCGAAATTGTATGTGGCTAAGCATCAAATCGCAACCGCTGTTTGGCAATAACTGAGTGTGGATACCAATTGAATTAATTCTCTAATCAATTTGAAGGGTGAAATAGCTTATTAGCTTCGTTAAAAACTTCTCATTTAGAACAACTAAATAGCAAAATTTTTGCCTTGCTACTAAAGCTATTTCCCCGCTTCGAAATAGATCATTTACTTAATACAACTGATATTACTTGTTGAGTTGTCGTTTAACCTTAATCATACCTACCCCACAAATAATGAAATACACGAGATACAAAGCGATGCGGTTAAGCCAAGTAGGTTCTGGCGAAGGCATGATAACACGCAAGTAATCGTTCAAAACCAGCATACCGACACCGACAATGATTGCTGTCAATTGAAAGTGGCGGTGATTGGCTGAAGAAATGGTAAACAAGGAAACTAGGAGCAGTACAAGGCTTAAGTAAAATGCTAAAACAGCCATGCTACCAGGCACAACACTGGGGGCTAACGCTAGCGCAGACAGACCTACAACGAGCCAACCTACGAGATTTTTTACTGATTTATACGACATGTTATTTCTCCTTAAATAAATGGTCGTTAATTTATGCAACCTTGTTTGATGTATTGAATACAAACAGAACTATCAAATGTATCGGTATCGAAACAGAACATGGCGAGTGTATCGATAATGGCACGCAAAATACAGTAAGAGTAAAGCGATAACAGCCTACATCATATTGATTGTATGAATAAAAATATAAAAAGTAAAAGCTGGTATCAAAACTGCAAATTAAGCTTACGTTAGAAAACACACAATAGTGATAATGGACACACTAAAAAGGACACAACATGTTTATTAAGTCGCTTATATATACCTCTTGCACGGTTATTATTTTGTATAGTGCTTTAACATATGCACAGCAACCCAATTCTCAAATAACAATGCTGGAGTCTGCTTTTTATCATCGTCAGTATCAGCAAGTCACTAAAATGCTTAACACGCTAAACGATAAAGAGCTTGATGCTGAAATAATGGCCGTGTCAGTTGCGGTTGCGCAAAATGATGATAATAAAGAAACACTGTTAAACACCTTAATTAAGCGCCATATAGACAATGCAAAGGTGCATTTTACTGCGGGTAATTTATGGTATCAAATTAAACAGCAGTCAAACCTTTTTAATAAACTTAGCTTAGTTGAAAAGTCTAACAAGCACTTTATAAGAGCCGCAGAATTGGCGCCAAATAATCCTGAGTACTTAGTATCTGCAGCGAAAGCATTAGCTATAGAAAGTGGCATTTGGGATTCTGAAAAAAAAGCATCAAAAGCGATAGTTGATAGGCTAAAAGCAATGGATGACCGTTACTATAACTTGGCTTTGATGGATTACTTACAAAACACACAAAATGAAGAGTTAGCCCTAAAAACGGTAGCTTCTGTGGGTCAACATTATGCACAAGATATCGTTTTGATCCATCGAGCTGCTAACTTATTGTGGACTTTTTCAGCGAAAGACGCAGCGCAGCGTTTATTCACTAACGGGTGCCTGATTGAGCATATCGCATTAAGCCAACTACCAACGTGGAGAGATGCTTGTATTTCATCGGCTTATTTAGCGCTTCAGCAACACGGTGATAAGCGTAGGGCTGTTGACGCTATGGAACACTTATTGGAAAAAGAGCGAGTACAGGATGAGCAGCATATAGAGTATTTAATGCTTCAGGCTGAGTTGTACCGGGAGCTCAAACAAAGCGAAAAGGCTAGAAGTGCCTACCTTCAGGCATTGAATCTCACCAAAGAGCGTTCAATTGAGCGAGATGTTCACCGGGCTCTCGCTGGACTAGACGATACATAAGCTGGGTTCGAAAAAGCGGGTGGGATATGTTGGGGAATAGATAAACCCTGGTATTGAAAGATGTTCAACAGGTTATTTTATGCAAAATAAATCTACGCCCATGTATCTAGATTCTCACCCTTATGTTCTTCGTGAGATTTTTCCTCCTCATCCTCTTCATCTTCGCTTTCTTTAATTTTTTCATGCTCAGCAGCTTGGTGTTTAAGTTCGATCTCGGTTTTTAGATCTTTCTTAACTTTTTCAATCTTATAGTGCTGCACACCAGCTACATGAAATGCAGACTTATGAGTTACATCTAGCCGTACGATTGGGCCTAAAAAAGGTTTGAATGCATCCATCTGTTCCCCCACTAACCTACTGTTGGTCTTACTTATTATCGGCTGTTATAAGCTATTCTTTAATTTGCGTTAAAAAATGATTGCCAAGTAGAACAAAATTATGTTTATCTATAAATGAACTTTTTGAACAGCAGATATATTACAAAGGTAACATCATGCTAATGACACTGACAGCAATTCATCATCACCATCATCATACGGGATAACCTGTCAGTTATTTCGCTGGTGGGTTATTCCTTAAAGGAACCTCCGGCGAAGCAAAAAGTATAGTCAAAGTTTATTTCGCCCCGAGGTTCCGCCTCGGGGTTTTTCGTTTAAAGAATTAGGAAATAAATAATGAGCAACAGCAACCGTTTAAGAATCGCAATCCAAAAATCAGGCCGTCTTTCAAAGGATTGCCAAGCCCTACTCAAACAACTTGGTGTAAAACTAAATCTACGTGAACAGCGTTTAATCGCCCACTCCACTAACATGCCTATTGACGTACTTAGAGTGCGTGATGACGATATTCCAGGCCTTGTAATGGACGGCGTTTGTGATTTAGGCATTGTTGGCGAAAACGTGTTAGAAGAAGTTCAAGCTGAGCGTGTTCGCAACGAGCAGTTCGCTGAAGTCACTAAGCTTTCAAAACTGGACTTTGGTTTTTGCCGCCTAGCGCTGGCGTGGCCACAAGAGCTAGGTCAACAGGAAAAAGCGTGGTTTAACGGCAAACGCATCGCAACCACCTACCCTGAGATTTTAAAGCAATATCTAAAACGTGAGAACATCGATGCTAGCGTGGTCATGTTAACGGGCTCGGTAGAAGTAGCACCTCGAGCAGGCCTTGCTGACGCGATTTGTGACTTAGTATCAACCGGTGCAACGCTTGAGGCTAATGGCCTTATGCAAGGCGATACCATCTTAGAATCTAACGCTTGCCTCATTCAAAATGCAGCATTGACTGACCAAAGTAAGCTTGCGCTTATCGATAAGCTAATGCCACGCCTTAAAGGGGTGAAACAAGCAAAAGAAAGCAAGTACATCATGATGCATGCACCAAAGAATAAGCTAGATGAAGTATGTGCATTACTTCCAGGCACAGGTCAACCAACTTTACTTGCACTTGCTGGAAGCGATGAATATGTTGCACTTCACATGGTCAGCTCTGAAACCTTATTTTGGGAGACAATGGAAGAGTTAAAGGCGCTCGGTGCTAACTCTATTCTCGTCATGCCAATTGAAAAGATGATGGAGTAACAGCATGTTTGATTGGCAGCAAGCCACCAGCGAGCAACGCAGCGAATGCTTGAGCCGTCCAGCGGTCAAAGTGGGCGATAAGGTAAAAGCAGCAGTTGAAAAGATAATTGATAACGTCGCTCGCAACGGCGACAATGCATTACTTGGTTATGCCGAGCAGTTCGACACACGTATTAATCCAAGAATACGGGTAACGGGATCAGAGCTTATTGAAAGCGAATTTGCGTTAACAGCTGAACTTAAAAGTGCTATTGACCAAGCGTATAGCAACATTAAGAAGTTTCACCAGTTGCAGTTACCACAAAGCAAGAAAATTGAGACTCAGCCAGGCGTGACCTGTGAGCTCAGATATCAAGCGATAGAAGCCGTGGGTTTATATGTGCCAGGTGGTAGCGCGCCACTGCCTTCTTCTGTATTGATGCAAGGCGTGTGTGCGCAGCTAAGTGGTGCAAAAACAATCGTGTTGGCAACGCCGGTTAAAGGCGATAGCCAAATACATCCTGCGATTTTGTATGCGGCTAAATTGTGTGGCGTTACCGATGTGATTGAATGTGGTGGTGCAGGTGCAATTGCTGCCATGGCGCTAGGTACTAACAGCGTACCAAAAGTGAACAAAATTTTTGGTCCAGGCAATAGCTTTGTCACAATGGCAAAACAGCTGCTTTCTCAGTCAGTGCCGGGACTTGCGATTGATATGCCGGCAGGCCCTTCGGAGGTGTTAGTGATTGCAGATAAGGGCGCTAACCCAGAATTTATCGCCGCCGATCTACTTTCTCAAGCGGAGCATGGGGAAGACTCGCAAGTCATATTATTGGCGTCTGACAGTCAACTAATCGAAGAAACTGAAGCTGCAATCGAGCGTCAACTAAGCAAGCTTAGTCGCGCTGATATTGCCAGAGCTGCGCTTAAAAACAGCACGCTGATTTTAGTTGAGAGCATAGAGCAAGCCTTTGAGATCTCAGCAGAGTATGGGCCAGAACACCTTATCTTACAGATAAGAGATGCAGAGCGTTTCCTGCCGCTAGTAAAAAACGCGGGCTCAGTATTTGTTGGTGACTATACGCCAGAATCAGCAGGTGACTATGCGTCAGGCACCAACCATGTATTGCCGACCTATGGTTATTCAAAAACCTATTCAAGTTTAAATCTGATGGATTTTTATAAGGCTTACACAGTACAAACCATCACAAAAGAAGGGTTGAGTAAGTTAAGCACAGCGATTTTACCTTTGGCACAAGCTGAGGGCCTAGATGCACACGCGAACGCCGTTAAAGTGAGGTTGGAGAATAATAATGACTAATATTGCGCTACCAAATAACATTGAAAAGCTTAAGGCCTACAGTTCTGCGAAAAGTGCAAAGCTAACAGGCACCACGTGGCTCAATGCCAATGAAAGTCCATACGCTCGTGTGCTTGAAATGCGCTTTGATAACTTAAACCGTTATCCAGATCCGCAGCCACAAGCGGTAATTGATGCCTATGCAGGCTACGCTAAGGTCGAGCAAGCAAATGTACTGATGACGCGTGGTGCCGATGAAGGCATTGAGTTATTAATACGCACATATTGTGAACCGGCTAAAGATAGCATTGCAATCTTTACCCCTACCTATGGTATGTACAAAGTTACGGCAGACACCCACAACATCGCTATTAATGAATTAAGCCAAACGCAGCTTGCCAATGACGATGTGGATACACTAACCGCTGCAATTGGCGACGCTAAACTTGTCTTCGTTTGTAATCCAAATAACCCAACCGGTGTAATACAACCTGCCAGCAAAGTCGCTGCACTTGCAGATAAGCTTAAAGGCCGTGCAATCGTGGTCGTAGATGAAGCTTATATTGAGTTCTGTGAAGAAAAAACCTGTGTTGAGCTTATCAAAGAATTCTCAAACGTTGTTGTGCTGCGTACGCTATCTAAAGCGTTTGCACTGGCAGGTCTTCGCGTTGGCTTTATGTTAGCGAGTGAAGCGCTATTGGCACCGGTGAGAAAAGTGATTGCGCCCTACCCTGTTTCTACAGTAGTGGCACAAATAGCAGCAACAGCGTTAACGTCAGATGCGATAACGCAGATGCGCCGGCAAGTCTCTATTTTGAACCTAGCAAAAAAGAAGCTTATACAATGGCTACAAGACAGCGAGTTCGTAAGCGCAATATTATGCGGCGAAGGCAACTTTGTTACTTTACAGCTAACCGACAAACAGTTTGTGGTTCAAGCGATGCGCCAAGGGTTAATCATGCGGCCATTTGTGCTGTTTGGCGAGGACAACTGGCTGCGGATCTCTATCGGCAACGAGCAGGAATTAAAACAAGTAGAAAACTGGCTGAAACAATGCCAAGTCACTGAGGAAGTATTATGAGCGCCCCCTATTTATTCATCGACCGCGATGGCACTATTATCGAAGAGCCAATAACCGATAAGCAAGTGGATAGCCTAGAGAAATTGGCACTATTACCCAATGTGATCCCAGCGTTATTACAACTGCAGTCGTTTGGTTACAAGTTAGTGATGGTATCTAACCAAGATGGTCTCGGTACGGATAGCTTCCCTCAAGCTGATTTTGATGCTCCTCAAGATAAAATGATGCAAATCCTCACCAGCCAAGGGGTCCGTTTTGAGGAAGTTCTGATCTGTCCTCACTTTGACGAAGACAACTGCCAATGTCGCAAACCTAAAACAGGATTACTCACAGAACTGATGCGTTCTGGTAAAGTGAATCTTAGCAAATCATTTGTTATTGGCGATAGGCAAACCGATATTCAGCTTGCAGAAAACCTCTGCATTGAAGGTATTCTCTACGAAGATAACTGGCCTGCTATTGTGACGCAGTTAACCACCTTAAATCGCAGTGCACAAATTGCTAGAAATACCAAAGAAACACAGATTTCGGTAGCGATAAATCTGGACCAACAAGCCAATGGAGAGATTTCAACAGGGCTTGGTTTTTTTGATCACATGCTAGATCAGATTAGAACTCACGCTAATCTTGGCCTGAATATTCAGGCGAAAGGTGACTTACATATAGACGAGCACCACCTCGTAGAAGACATCGGGATTGCCCTTGGTCAGGCCTTTAAGACCGCGCTTGGTACAAAATCACAAATCGCACGTTATGGCTTTGCGTTGCCTATGGACGAATGTAAAGCAGAATGTCAGTTGGATTTATCTGGACGCGCGTCTTTTGTACTTAATGCTGACTTTACACGAGATAAAGTGGGTAACTTGGATGTTCAAATGGTTGAGCATTTCTTTAAATCCTTCGCGGATAATGCGGCAGTGAGTTTAATTTTGAGCGTAAGCGAAGGTAATGCCCACCACCAAGTTGAGGGCTTATTCAAAGCATTTTCTCGTGCTATTCGTATGGCAATTGCAGCGGATGCGTCACAGCAAATGGCAAGTTCTAAGGGGTGTTTATGATTGCAATTATTAATACTGGTTGTGCCAATATTAACTCAGTGCGTTTTGCATTTGAGCGCCTTGGTGTCACGCCTGAAGTGATCACTGCACCTGAGAAATTAGCCCGCTTTGAACGAGCCATTTTACCCGGCGTCGGCCATGCTAATGTGGCAATGAAGCGCTTAAATGAGCAAGGCTGGGCAGAGGCAATAGCTGACTATCAACGGCCTTTGATGGGGATTTGTTTAGGAATGCAGCTGCTTTGTGAGTCGACTGAAGAAGGTGATATTCCGTGCTTAGGTCGCATTCCGGGAAAGGTTGAGTTATTAGAGACTAACGAGTTAACTGCACCGCATATGGGCTGGAATAATCTTCGTGTGGTGAAGCCCCATGCGCTCACTACAGGGCTTAGTGAACAAGATCAAGTGTACTTTGTGCACAGTTTTGCGCATACCATCAATCAATCGACACTGGTTTCGGGTGAGTACGGTCAAGCGTTTTCTGCGATTGTTGCAAACGACAATTATGCCGGCATGCAATTTCACCCTGAGCGCAGCGGCAAGGTTGGCGCGCAGCTTTTACAAAACTTTATTAATTGGCAGCTATAAAAGGACGAACAATGATTATTCCCGCTTTAGATGTATTAGAGAACAATATTGTTCGTTTGTATCAAGGCAAGTACGAAACCGCACAGTTTTACCCATTTAATTTAGCCGAGCGTTTACTTGAATACCAAAATGCAGGCGCAGCCAAGCTACATTTGGTGGATTTAGAAGGCGCTCGTGACCCGAGCAAAAAGCAATGGCGCACTATCCAAGCGGCGACTAAGGCTTTATCTGTTCCCTTTCAGGTAGGCGGTGGTATTCGCAGTATTGACGACGTAAAGCAATGGCTAGATGCCGGAGCCGCCCAAGTGGTGATAGGCTCGATGGCGGTCGATAAACAGCAAGAAGTTGCTGCGTGGATTAAAGCATGTGGCGCCGATAAATTTGTGATAGCACTTGATGTGAACAAAACCGAAAGTGGCTGGTCCCCTGCCACTCATGGCTGGCTAAATGATGCGAAAAGCGATCTATTCGAGCTATTAGATTTTTATGTTGAGCAAGGTGTAAGTGATTTTTTATGCACGGATATCAGTAAGGATGGCACGATGACAGGTCCATCGTTTTCCTTATACGAAGACATCACTAAGCATAACAGTGCAATTAAAGTACAAGCATCAGGGGGCGTGAGCTCTCTTGACGATATTGCACGGCTTGCAAAGCAACAAGTAGGTGGAGTGATACTTGGCAAGTCGCTACTTGAAGGTGTATTTAGCGTTGAGGAGGCTTTAGCATGTTATCAAAACGCATAATTCCTTGTTTAGACGTAAAAGACGGTCAGGTGGTCAAAGGTGTTAAATTTCAAGGCCATGAAGTCGTCGGTGATATTCTTGATCTCGCCCAGCGTTATAGTGAGGCAGGTGCTGATGAACTGGTGTTTTATGAGATCAGTGCTAGCGTCGAAAAGCGTTTACTCGATGTCAATTGGGTAGCTGAAATTGCCAGACATATCGATATACCATTTTGCGTCGCTGGTGGGATTAAATCGGTGGCTGATGCGGCTCGAGTGCTTGAGCAAGGCGCAGATAAGATCTCCATTAATAGCCCGGCCATTGCAAGGCCTGAACTCATTAAAGAGTTACATGACGAATTTGGCAAGCAATGTGTGGTTGTGGGCGTAGACAGCTTTTATGATAAGCAAACTCAAGAATATTTAGTATACCAGTTAACTGGCGATCCGAATGCGGCAAGTCGTACTCGATACAAAACGCAAGAATGGGTCAAACGAGTTCAAGATCTTGGCGCTGGAGAGATTGTACTTAATTGTATGAATCAAGATGGCGTGCGTAATGGCTATGACATAGCGCAGCTGAGCGCGATTAGAGCGCTGTGTAAAGTGCCACTTATAGCCTCTGGCGGCGCAGGCAGTATGCAAGACTTTGTTGATGTATTTAAACAAACTAATGTCGATGGTGCTTTGGCTGCAAGTGTATTCCATAAAGGTGTGATTGACATTCCAAAGCTCAAGCAGTTCTTAATAAATAATGATGTGGCGGCACGACAATGATAATTAATAAACAAAACATAGCAGAAGTAGATTTTGATAAGTCAGCACTCATTCCCGCTATCGTACAAGATGTATTAACCGGGGTAGTGTTGATGCAAGGCTTTATGAACAGAGAAGCCCTTGAGGCGACGCTAGAAAAGCAGCTCGTCACTTTTTATTCGCGTTCAAAATCGCGTCTTTGGACCAAAGGTGAAACCTCAAACAATGTTTTAACCTTGGTGGAAGTACATACCGATTGTGATAAAGACAGCTTGCTGATTTATGCAAAGCCGCAAGGTCCAACTTGCCACCTCGGCAGCGAAAGCTGCTTTGCGGACACCATGCCAGAGCTTGCATTTTTAGGAAAGCTTGAGCGAGTGATTGCCCAGAGGAAAAATGCATCTCCTGAAAGCAGTTATACCGCCTCTTTATTTGCTAAAGACTTAAGTCGTAGTTGTCAAAAAGTGGGAGAAGAAGGGGTTGAAGTGGCGCTGGCGGCGATGAAAAACGACAACGAAGAGTTGCTCAATGAGTCCGCAGACTTACTGTATCATCTTATTGTCTTATTACAGCGACAAGGGCTTACACTCAGTGAGGTGGTCAGTACGCTCAAAGATAGGCATAAGTAATTTGCGCTTTGGGTAAGTAATCCTTTCGCCTATCTTTTCGTTGGCTTGTTTCAGGCATAGTGCATTAACAAGCCAACCTACCATAATCGGGATAAATCTGTAATTAGATCAACCCCTGTTCATATAAATAAGGTAAACTTCTCATAGTCTTACAACTATGCAGTGGCAAAATATTAGTCTAACTTTAATGGTGCGACTGCGAACAGTATGGAACGGTTTATGAAAACAAGATTACTTGGTCTAATGCTGGCAGGGTTGACAGCTGCCGGATGTTCAACATTGACCCCTGAGCAACAAGAGAAGCTCGATGATATGTCTAATTGCGAGAAACTTAATGCACTTCTAAGTGCATCACCCAATGGGTTTTCTGCGCTTAAAGGTGCTGAAGTCGGCGCAAAGTTAATCAACTCTTGGCAGGCCAAGGCACATCTAGTTGGCAATAAATGCCAAATCATAGAAAGCGCTTCTGGAAAATCAAAATATACCTGTTCTGAGCAGTTCAAGGAATATGAAAACGCGGTAAAAATCCATAACTATGCGCAGAGTCTCGCAAAGCAATGTTTAGATCACTCTTGGGTTGGTGATAGCCAAAAGAGTGGCCAGCTAATGCGTACGGAAATTATGTCACCGAGCTCTACTAGCAAAATTGCAATTGAACTAGGCAAAGGCCTCGACAAAGTCACGCCATGGATCGTTACGTTTAATGTGACTGAAAAATAAGATGTAAAATATGGAGAAGCGTTGTGCTTCTCCTACCCTGTCCCCTAGCATTCCTCCTTTGCAATCCACTTCACTTTGTCTGTTTAAGCGTTAATAAATTTTTAATTGTTGCTTTACTCGATTCTAATGTCGCTTCGTGTGGCGTCTTTTATATGAAAATATTGAATAGTAATTGTGGTGTAACGCGATAAAAATTTAGAAAAAATAAGCAGTATATATTTTGAGTGGAGTTGGGATCTGCAACAGTCTATATTTAATTGATGCTTATTATGCATTTCTTTGGTTTTGATGTGTTAATAAAAAGCTTGTTTATTAAAAAAAAGTAGCATTTAATTCAGCTGCTATTTTTGTTGTTAGCGCTAAATTAACTACTATTTTTAAAGGAATTAAGATGAACACATTGATAAAGTTGTCTGCTCTATCCCTCTCTCTTGCTATGTTTTGTAACCCAGCTTCGGCTAATGAACAAGCTAAGCCATTTGAGTATACAGTAAATGGCAGTGTATATGAGATCCCCGCTTCTCAAGCTAAGAACCTAGATGAGATAATTGCGCTAATAGAAACTAATAACGATGTTTCAGGTTATGACGTTACTGAGACTAAGTTAGCAAAAACTGAGCGCACAGAAATTGCCAGTGATTTTTCAACGCTAGCTGGTGGTAACTTACGTGTTTATAGTGAACTCAATACGGGGTATTTAAATGATTTTGACCAAGCATTTACTTACACTTGTCCAAGTAATATGTTTATAAAATCAATTTCAAGCTACCATCAAGATAAACAAGAAGACAGACGTTTTAGCTTAGTCTGTGCAAAATTTACAACGGATAGCGGCAGTCGCATTTATCGTAAAACGACAAAGTGGAGCGGTTACGTAAATTCATACGACCAAGCGTTTAACTTTGTTTGTCCTAATGGTCAATTCTTTGTCGGAATGTCAAGTCGTCACGATAATGGCACAGAAGACCGTTTGTTTAACTTTAATTGCGCATCTATGGCAACCTCGAGCACAGGCGCTGCACTATTCGCTGAATCATGTATTACAACACAATACACAGGCTACGACCAACCTTGGACATTAGGTGGTAATGGTGCAATCATCGGCATGTCAAGTCGCCATGATAACAGAACGGAAGACCGTCAGACTGCAGTGAGTTATTGCTCAGCTGCGAGTGACTGGTAATACTTTCTTATAGAGTAGGGTTAATACCCTACTCTATGTCAGAGTTTCGTCATTTCACTGTCATACAAAAGTCGCACACTCAAAATGTAATTAGTTAGCGGATTTAAGACTCATTGTGACCAAACCGAATATTTTTCTCATCAATTTAGATTCTTGTACTGATAGACTCAAGGAATCTACTCTCCAGTTTGATAAGTACTCTCTACCCTTTGAAAGGATAAGCGCTGTAAAAGGTGCAGAGCTGAGCGCAGACGTTTTAGATACGAGTTATTGTAAGTTAAAAAACGCTAAGCAATATTTCCGGCCTTTAACATTAGGAGAGATAGGTTGTTATTTAAGTCATATAAAAGTACTGAGCAAAATTGTTGAGTTAGAACTGCCCTATGCTTTTATTTTTGAAGATGATTTCCAACTACACGACGACTTAGCACAGATTGACCAACTGATCGCTTCATTGCCATTTGATTGGGATATGATCAAGCTATTCCAGTCTCAGAAGAACAAGCGCACTCCGATTGCAAGCTTTCCGCTAAATAAATCACTATCATTATTTATGCAAAATAAGGTACCTGCCGGAACCGTTGCCCAGCTTGTAAGTCTCAAAGGGGCAAAGAAAATATTATCCACATCAATTCCTTTCGGCAGACCGATTGATATTGATTATCAATATTTTTGGGAAAAAGATCTGAGTGTTTTTGTAATGAGCCCTTGTCCTGTTAGCCATGGTGAAAAGTTTGCGAGTACCATAGATAGAGCTCCAAGTGTTACAGGAGCAAAACGGTATTTTTGGCGCAAACAATTGCTACAGATACATAAGTTTATAAAAAACAAGTTTTATCGCGGGCTGGTTCTCAAACGCTATCAACAACACTTCTAGTTATATGGTGCGAAAGCCGCTGTACGCCTTTTGAACAATGGGTTTTATACTTGTACGTAATAGAGAAAAATTCGTGTTAAAAGTGTAATTTATGGGAAGACTTCTGAAAAAGATGTGCTAGTATCTAAGATTATTGCAATAAGTTTAACTTTTTGCTTAAACCATTAATAATAACAACGTTGAGGGAGCACAGACGTGTCTATAGAAATCAACTTTGAACTCTCTGATTCAGATCTTGAACACTTCCGTGGAATGATGAAAGCTGCTATTGAAAAAAGTGGCGATGTAAGTGACGCCGAAATCATTGCTAAAGCGCGTGATTTAGTGGCTACGATGGAGAAATCCAACCTTCCTGAATTTGTAAGCACTCGTCTAATTTCGTTACAAACGCTAATTGACGCAGTGTTAGATGAAGAATGGCAAATGCCTGAAGATGAAAAGCGCGAGATCATGGCTTCTCTTGCTTACTTCAGTGAGCCTGAAGACATCGTTCCAGATCATATCCCAGTATTGGGCTATGTCGATGATGCGATTATGATTGAACTTGTGTTACAAGAACTGTCGCTAGATTTAAAAGCATACCGTGAATTCTGTGGCTTTAGAGCTACTGAAGAAGCAAGACGTGGTGATAATGCTAAGGTCGATCGTGAAAGCTGGCTTGCGGGCACACGCGCTCAGATCCGTTCTTCTATGCGTAGAAGTCGTTCTAAAAACCGTTCACGCTTCTTTTCTCGCATTATGTAAGTTAAGTGGCCCTAAGCTTAGCTAATTGCTTTTTAGCTTAGGGTTGTGGACTATAAAAGGGCTGATAATCATCAGCCCTTTTTGATTGCCATTATTTTATTTCATTTGGGTGAGAAACCCCCATCCACGCTTTATAAAGTAACGCTTGCTCGCTTGATGGGTTAGGTGTAAATGTTATCTTTTTAGGCTTATCATGGTCGCGGTCAAGCTTGATTTTCGTATTCATCAACTTATCACGACGGATAAAATCTACCGTGATTGTTTGACCAGGCTTGAAGTTTTCTAAGCTCGCTTTTAAATCTTTACGAACATGGTGTTTATCAAATGCAACGATAAGGTCGCCTGCTGTTAGCCCCGCTTGCCATGCATTCCCATCTCGAGCTACATGGGTCAGCTCCAGTAATTCACCCTTTTGTCTTGCCATACCATCTAAGCTAGCGATCATTTTAGCCGACTCTGGATAATCATAAACAAGTCCTACTTTGTCGAATAACTTGTCAAAGTCTATGTTCGCTGGTGTATTAACATATTCATTCCACCAAGTATTGTAATCTTGACCGGTAAGCGCTTTTAGGATGTTTTTAACATCTTCACTGGTGAAGCTGTTTGGCAGTTTATGCTGTTGGTAAAGCGCTTTATGAACGTCACGGTAGCTAATTTTTCCGTTTGACTTCTCGAGTAAATCGATATCAAGTGCCATGGACACCAACGCACCTTCTGAATAGATATTGGTGCTGTAATTTATCCCATGATCGCCACCTTGATTGATCCATTTATCAAAGCTCGTTGCAGCAACCGACTGAACATGACGACCAGGAGTTTTCAAATGACGATTAACACGCTTAGTCAGCATTTTAAGATATTCGTCATTGGTGGTGATCCCTGCACTTAGCAGCAAATAATCCTCAAAGTAGCTGGTTGAGCCTTCAGCTAGCCACAACAAATCCGTGTAATTTGGTGCGACGTAATCATAAGGAACCATGCCCGCTGGGCGATAGTTTTTGACATTCCACGTGTGGATGAATTCATGTGCTGCTGTAGAGATAAAACCAATATAGTCATCTCTTTCTTTAAAACTGTCTCTATGTCTTTGAATAATCGTCGAATTTAAGTGCTCTGTTGCCCCTCGTGCACCACTGGTTGCATGCACCATAAAGACATAACGGTCATAAGGATAATCGTGCCAAATGAGCGTGCCGGTTTGAACGAGTTTTTTAAGATCCGCGAGCATTTGGTCAACGTCATAGTTACCCTCGCCCCAAATAACTAATTCATATTTGCGGCCATCTACTTCAAATTTGTGTAGCTGATTAATACCAGTTTCAATAGGGGAATCTAACAATATGTCGTAGTTATCGGCTTTGAAGCTGTGTTTTGAATCGGCAAAGTCCATACCAGAGACAGAACGCCAGCCCTTAGGTACATTGAGTTCAACAGAAACAGGCTCAGATCTGAAAGATTCACTAAACATCAAAAAGCCAGATGCATCAATAAACGCGTGGGTGTCATCTATGTGTCTGGCTCGAAGACCTAACTCATTGGCATAAATCTGATATTTAACCGTCAGCTCGGTAGGCTCGCTAAGGTGTACACGCCATGTGTTTTTATCAATTTTTTCCCATTTTTGTGCTTGCCCGCTTTGAGATTTTGCGTCAAAAAAGCGTACGCCGTTGGCTAAATCCAATATCTCGTAGCGACCTGTACGCCAATCTGGAAGTTGCACATCAATGCTTGATTGTGAGGATTTTGGAAACTTAACTTCTACTTCTGCAAGGTGATGCTGTGGTTGTGTAATTGAAATATGGTAGTCGACGTCAGCATAAACACTAAAGGTTGCTGTACATGCTAAGGCAATAAGACTTTTCTTCATTATTTTTGTTTCGGTAATTCGAGATAAAATCAATTTACCAAATCAGCGACTTACACGCGAAGTAATATCGATGAGTAAACAGCAAACTCCGATACTTTACCGTGTTAAATTTCTGCGCATAACGGCGTAATTTGTTGTAGACTTAGTAACTAAGAGATTATTTTATGATTGGAAATCTGTGACTGACAATGCCGTAATGCTCGAGCAGAAATTAAAGCAAGCCATAGAGGCTAGAAAAACGCTTGAGGATGCAAGAAAACAACAAGTAGAACTCCTTACTCAATTTGCTGCAAAGTTATCCTTAGCCTGCAAAGGGCAAGATGTTTCACTTGATAATCAGTTAGCTAAATTTCGTATTGCACTTAATAAAGGCGTCGATTTTGAGCTGCTTGTGCCTTTTATTGACGGAATTTCCGAGCCGCTAAAGTCACAAGAAGTGACCAATTCAAATAATCAAAAAGCATTGCAAACGGCAATTCAGCAAAGCGGAAAGTTACTGCAGAAGCTCAAGGGATTACCAGATGAGTCGCGCAGAAAGTTGCGTCATTTATTGGATGTAGAGCTTGAAGATATCAACTCTACTAATGCTTACATCCCCGCGTTAGAGTCTTTGGTTTCTATCTACCATACGGTTTTACAATCAAAAGTAGAAATTACAGAAGAAACATCTCATAGCCATCACCCAGAACTAGCTGCTGAACTTCAAGCTTTGATCAACGAATTAATTTTCGAAGATGAAGTAATAGAAAAGGTTAAAGAGATCCGCGCAAGCGTTGCGGAAAACAACAGTTTAAATAATTTATATTCAGCAGCGACAGAAATCATTAAAATTATTGCGCAAACGATTGCCAAAGAGCGCCAATCCGCACAAGGTTTTTTGGTTTCACTGAATCAAACACTGGAAGAGTTACATCGCTCTATTGTTGAAACAACGGCGCGTTCAAAATCAACATCTAAAGAACTACAGTCGTTAAACAATAAAATAGAGTTAAAAATTCAAAACTTAAATCAGCAAACCCAAAACGCCAACTCAATAACTGAGCTTAAAGCCTTGGTCGACAATGAGTTGAAACTACTGAGTGCTGATTTGATAGAGCGTGAAAAGCTTGAAAAACATGAACGAGAGGCGCTGCTTGACTCGTTTGATGCAATTAATAATCGTATTAACACCTTAGAGTCTAAAGTTTCAAATTATAAAAAGCGACTCAGCGAACAAAAGTTCAAAAGCCTATTGGATAGCTTAACTAAGTTACCAAATAGAGCTGCTTTCGATGAGCGTCTAACCCATGAAATGCACCTATTTGAGATAAACGACTCAGATGTAACGCTGGTTGTTATCGACGTTGATCACTTTAAATCTATCAACGACCGTTATGGTCATAGTGCAGGCGACAAAACATTGCAAGTGATCGCACGAGCCCTTAAAAAGTCTATTAGGAAAAGCGATTTTATCGCACGCTACGGCGGCGAGGAATTTGTTTTGCTAATGCCAGGTATGCCGCTCACTCATGCTCAAAAACCGCTTGAAAAAGTAAGGCAAGTCATTAAATCTATACCATTCAAATTTAAAGAAAAAGAAGTCGAAATTACGATTTCTCTCGGTGCTACTCAGTTTGTCAAAGGGGACACTGCGTTGGGTGCCTTTGACCGAGCTGATGCAGCGCTTTATGAAGCGAAAAATAGCGGGCGAGATAGATTGTGTTTTAAGTAAATAGGGTTAACTTGGGTAAAGGCTGAGTGGCGAGACATTATACTCGCCCCCGTTTTGCTTAGTTATGCCAATTCGCTGCGCATTACAAACAAGGAGTAAGCCTATGCAAGTAGAGCTAAACCCAACTGGGGTTCTTAACTTATTATCTAGATTGGAAGTCGATTTACTTCAGCAGTCAACCACAAGTGAGAGATATAGGCTTTTTAGAAATTGTGCATTGGCGGTATTGAATGTAGGTAGTCATACCGATTCCAGTTCTGAAATCTACGATAAATACGAAGATTTTGATATCCAGCTACTCGCACGCGAGCGAGGAATAAAAATTGCGTTAAGCAATCCCCCCGAGTCAGCTTTTGTCGATGGTCAAATAATCACCGGTATTCATGAGCATATATTCTCTGTGATCCGCGACATACTTTTTATCTGTCAAAAATACCACGGTGAAAACAAATCGCCGGTAGAAATTACCCATATGGTTTTTGACATGCTGCGTAATGCTGATGCGCTTGAAGTGAATAAAGACCCTAACATGATTGTCTGTTGGGGTGGTCATTCAATTAATGAAGTTGAATACAAATACACCAAGGAAGTGGGTTATCAACTTGGGCTTCGTGGCCTAAACATTTGTACTGGTTGTGGGCCGGGCGCAATGAAAGGCCCGATGAAAGGAGCAACAATTGGTCATGCTAAGCAACGGATCTCGAATAACCGTTATTTAGGCCTTACCGAACCCAGTATTATTGCCGCTGAGCCGCCTAATCCTATTGTTAATGAATTAGTGATTTTGCCTGATATTGAAAAACGTTTAGAAGCGTTTATACGCATTGCGCATGGCATCATTATTTTCCCAGGTGGCGCTGGAACAGCTGAAGAGCTGCTTTATTTATTGGGTATTTTGTTACATCCAGAAAACGAAAAGCAATGTTTACCTGTGATATTAACAGGTCCTAAAGAGTCGGCTGCATATTTTGAAGAACTCAGTGCCTTTGTTGAAAAAACACTCGGGAAAGAAGCTCTGTCTAAGTTTGAGATTATCGTAGACAATCCAGAGCTGGTAGCCAAAAAGCTCAAACAATCGATGGCAACGGTGCGCGAGTATCGTAAGTCTGAAGGTGATGCCTATTACTTTAATTGGACATTAAAGATTGAAAATGATTTTCAGCATCCATTTGCACCAACCCATGAAAATATGTCGGGCTTAGACCTACACCTTGAGCAACCAAAACAATTACTGGCCGCTAACTTAAGACGTGCTTTTTCTGGTATTGTTGCCGGTAACGTGAAGGATGAAGGTATTACAGCAATTAAACAACATGGTCCGTATGAATTAAGTGGTGATAAATCACTGATGGCCGATATGGATAAGCTGCTAGGTGCATTTGTGACTCAGGGGCGAATGAAGCTACCTGGAAGTAAATATATACCGTGTTATAAAATTAAAGCTTAGAGTGAATGAATAATTTGTTGTTAATAGATGCGCTTAACCTTATCAGGCGCATCTATGCTGTTAACGAACCAAAAGGTAATAAAGAACAAGAGGCCCATATAAAGGCCTCTTGTCTTCGTGTAGAGCAAGCTACTCGTAGCTTGTTACGTAAAACGGGAGCGACACACGCCGTTGCGGTCTTTGATGGTGATAAGAGTTGGCGTTATCACTTCTACCCAAAATATAAAATAAGCCGTCAACCAATGCCCGAATTCCTAAATCAGAACCTCGATAAGTTTTCAGAAGCGTTTGCAAGTGTTGGTGTTAAATCATTTAACCCGGAACATGATGAAGCTGACGATGTGATAGCGACGCTTGCCTGTAAAGCCGCAGCTGCCAACGTTAACTGCACGATAGTATCGACTGATAAAGGCTTCTTACCCCTGATAAATGATGCTATCTCTGTGTACGACTATTTTAAAAAGTCGATAATTTCTATTGAAGATATCAAAAGTCGATTTTCTGTCACCCAAAGCAAGCTCGAAATGTTTTGGGCACTAAGTGGCGACAAGACGAACGATATTCCAGGTGTGACTGGGGTTGGGGTCAAGACGGCGCAAGAGCTGCTGGCAAAGCATGACGACTTTGAAAGTATGCTAAAAGATGAGACCGTAAAGCCTGCTGTAAAAGCAAAATTAGAGGCCGGAGCAAGCGACTATGTTACCAGCCTTGCGCTAGTGACACTAAGAAGAGATATTGAAATTGGCTTTAGTTTGAAGGATATACGAGTGGTTTGAAGGGACTTTTGATTAGCAATGTATTACATCGTCGCTAAGCGCTAGGCGAATGTAGATGACTTTGATATATTGCATACAAGCGTATCTCAGTTATTGCAGATACAAGGTCCGTTTTACCCATTCTTTATTGAGCAGTTAGATGATTAGGAAAATACTACAGTACATATTTCTTGGCCTTGCGGTTTACGTTACTGTGGTGTTTCTCGTGATCAATTATTATAAAGATGACCCGCAAGCGATGATTTGGCAGGACCGAGAAGCGTTTAACAATCGTTTCATTCGTAATCTTAGCCTTGAAAAGCCGACTGAGTTAGACACTGTGTTAGATACCTTGGGTAGCCCGGATCTAACGTATGTAAAGAAGAAACAAGACAATACGATTGTACAAATTGTGTTTTATCGTACTCAGCTTGTAAAACCAGATGGTATTACTACGGAAGATGAATGCACCGGATTATTGTTTGAAAATGGCATATTAAAGCTTTGGGGACCTGGTGCTCGGGTCACATTTGATAAAGTGTGATACCAATTAGATTAATTTTCCAACCAATTTGAAGGGTACAATACCATATTAGCTTCGTTAACAACGCCTCATTTAGAACAACTAAATAGCAAAGTGTTTGCCTTGCTAACAAAGCTATTTTACCGTTTTAAAATAGAGCGTTTACTTAATAAAATTGGTAAAGATAGATGGATGCAAGGATAGTTACTAGTAAAACGCTGTTCGCGATAGCCCAAGGTACACACAAAGTATTACGTCTTTATTATCACAAAGAGAAGTGGTCTTCTATCTACCCCACCCTAGTTAAACTTGCACAGCTTTATATGGACTGTTATGAGTCCTCGCCTAGTAGAATGCATGGGCAGCTTGGACTGTATTCACAAAACTTAGGTTACAACACTAATCTGGTCATGAATCAAAATGTGTTGGTTTGTATGGCTTGTCATCACTTAAAGTTTTCTCGTGCGGTAACCGAAGAGCTATTGCTTGCAAGCTTTGCGGACTATTTATGCGTAGCGAGAGAAAGCGATCAACTCGCAGCAGGTAAAAAGTTAGATGCACAGCAAGATAAGCTTTGGAAAGTTCGCCATCAATTGGCCGTACAAATACTGAGTGATGGGCAAACACCTAACTTGCAATGTTTGCGAATTTTATCTCGCCTTTCAAACTACGACAGCAAGCTAGTGGCTTCTACCCCTCAGCGCTTTAATGACCATGCTTCTTTGATTGTTGCAATTGCTCACCGATTAGCAAGCTTAATAACGCCAACACACAAGCAAAATTGCGTGGCTTTAGACAGAGCGATTAAGCTTCTTTATAGCAAGCTCAGTTATGCTTTTGCATTAAAAGTGCTGAGTGCAATTGCAGGGGCATTTGTTAAACATCCTGCGGGGTTGCTGTGCGAGATTAAAGGCGAAGTGGGCTTTTTGGTGATACAAAGCAATAGTGAAAAAATAATTGCTGTTGTCGAACAAGGGCAAACCAAAAAGCTGGCGAAGGCCAACCGTAAATTCCAGTTTCACTGTGGTTTAACTGCAACAACAGATGCAAAGCTACTTTACAATATCTGGGACCGAGCTGCTGAACCAGCAGCACTTCCATTCGGTTCTGAACATTTACATCTACTAGAAACAGTAAAAGCCTTATCTCACAGTCAATTTCAAAGTATTCGTGCACTTGAAAAGCTGATTTGCGAGTTCGATTCGGTGTCAAGTGCATTGCAGATCGCAGCAAAGCAGTATAACCGTGAAAATCTAAAAGCCGCATCGGTTAGGCACTCTCTCGCCATGGTAGGACTTGATGCCGCTGGATTACTGGCGCAGCGAGTATTGCTTGAGCAGATCATAGCCAATCATAAGCTTCCTTTCACAGAAGATATCGTGCATAAATATGGCGTAATTAGTCAAATCATCGCCTTATATGTTGGTGAAAGTTATGGTGAACAATTTGAGCGTTTATTGTCGCCATTTGCAGCGGTTATTGTATTTTTAGTGACTAAACAAGGGGTAGAGATCCAACATGCCACGGCACTCCATTCTCGTGAGTATTCAGAAGAACTAGTATCAATTGCTAACCTATTTGGGATCCGCGCAATAGCAAAAGATAAATACTTAGACTTTAATCAGCAGTACTTTGAAAAAAGCATTCTTCATAAGGCAATGCTAGATAGCGAAACGTTAAAAAAATCTCAGACCAACACACAGTGTAAACTATTCATTTTTATTAAACTGATTGCACTTAAAGTGATATCCCCCACTTTTGTGTTAACAGCATGGCAAAAACAATTAGTCGATGACGTATTAGCTGAAAGTCGTTTTGTTACCGCACAAAAGTTTGATGTAGCGCTACTAGAGGCCGGATTTTACTCATCTATTGCCTGATATTTATTCTATAAATACTATCAATAACAAGCATAAATCATATGTATGTCATTTTTTCATTCCATACTGGAATAAGACCTAATTAATTGCTATAAAACGCGGCTTAAACAAGCGAACGTACACCTTTGTTAATTTCTACTAAACTTAGTCTGCAATTCTTCTCGGGTGTATTCCAACTTTTGATAAAGGAAAAAACATGGCACAGCAAACCATCACAGTTATCCGTGGCGACGGCATTGGCCCTAGCATCATCGATTCAGCAATCGAGATCTTAAAAGCCGTAGGTTGCGACTATGAATACGAGTACGTAGACGCAGGTTTGGCTGCTTTAGAAAAAACAGGTGAATTACTTCCAGCAGCAACGCTAGAAGCAATTGAGCGTAACAAAATCACGCTAAAGGGCCCACTAACTACACCTGTTGGCGAAGGTTTCACTTCAATTAACGTGACATTGCGTAAGCATTTTGGCCTTTACGCAAACGTTCGTCCAGTTAAGTCATTTGAAGGTACTAAAGCACGTTACGATGACATTGATATCATTACCGTACGTGAAAACACGCAAGGTATGTACTCGGGTCTTGGTCAAGTTGTTTCTGAAGATGGCAACGAAGCGGAAGCAATGTCAAAGATCACTCGCGAAGGTGCCGAAAAGATCGTAACTTTCGCTTATGAGTTAGCACAGCGTGAAGGTCGTAAGAAAGTAACAGCGGTTCACAAAGCGAACATCCTAAAATCAACTTCAGGTCTATTCCTTAAAGTTGCTCGTGAAGTGGGTGAGCGTTACCCTGAAATTGAATCAGCAGAAATGATCGTTGATGCCACTTGTATGAAACTTGTAATGACACCTGAAGAGTTTGATGTGATCGTCACAACAAACCTTTTCGGTGATATCCTTTCTGATCTTTGTGCGGGTCTTGTTGGTGGTCTTGGTATGGCGCCAGGTGCAAACATTGGTACTGATGCTGCAATCTTTGAAGCAGTTCACGGTAGCGCACCAGATATCGCAGGCAAAAACCTTGCAAACCCAACTTCTGTTATTCTAGCTTCAATTCAAATGCTTGAGTACTTAGGCGAAGCTGATAAAGCGGAAAAAATCCGCAGTGCAGTAGCTGACGTTATCAAGAGCGGTGACCGTACAACGCGCGATCTTGGTGGTAGCCACGGCACTACCGATTTCACACAGGCGGTAATTGAGCGTCTTTAATTCTTAACGCTCCATTTAATCCTCGGGTGGTGCGTCAGCACCACCTTCTTCTTAATCCCACTAGCATTCCACCAATTAATGCAAACCATCCGATACTGCCCCCAGACGATCCGCTATCACCAGAGTCCGTCGGCGTTGTTGTCGGTGCCGTCACTGTGATCTCAACAGTGCCTTTCGCGCTTTGATCTGCACCATCCGATAGCGTTAACACGACATTATATGTACCCGCTTGAGCGTAACTATGCGTTGTAGTTAAACCAGAACCTTGCGTACCATCACCGAAATCCCAATTAGCTTGATAGTTACCATCACCACCAGCAGCAGTTGCGACAAAGCTTGCCTGTAAGTTAGATGTGGTCGCTGTGGCTTCAATGCTTAGTGGTACTACGACTGTCACTGAGGTTGATTTAGTTACCGCTTCATCTTCGGCGTCTTTCACATTAAGTGTTACCGTGTACGTGCCGCTTAGCTCATAGATATGTTCAACTGAGTTAGATGATGCTGTTGTCCCATCACCAAAGTTCCATTCAAGCTCATAAGGCGCTGTGCCACCGATAATTTCGGCATTGAAGACAAAGCCTTGCCCTACTGCGGTCGCTTTGATATCACCGACTGTAAGCGAGATTGGCTCGACGTTGCCAACGCTAACATTTGAACTTAACGCTGAACTGCTCCCGTCAGCTTTGGTTCGTGTGAACATTACCGTATAGTTGCCAATATCTTGATAGCTGTGAAGAGGTGAAAGCGCGTTACTTGTTTGACCATCACCAAAGCTCCACAAAAAACTATCTGATTCGTTTAATGCTAAACCTTTGACATTAAACTTAACGGTGTTCTGAGATTGTACTTGAGTGATTTTAGGGTCGCTGAGATAAATCACACCGACTTGCGCGCTGCTTGCATCTTCTTCTATGGTATTCAATCTAAGTTGAACACCAAAACCAGGCAAACTAACACCTGACTCTTTTTGGATGGAGAAAGTGTAATCCTGAGTATCATCAAACGTACTGATTGGCGTGAGATGTTGATCGCCAAGACCTGCTTTTTGAGTATCTAAACGCAGTGTTGCATCTTTGACCTGAATAATACTCGTTGCAGGTGTCGTACCGTCGGCTTTGAAAATTGGGTTTTGGTCTTGGTCAATTACCAACATTTCGCCAGAACCTGGGTGTAACGAAGTAGAATTATTGCTTTGTCCATCGTTGCTGTACCACATCAACACACCAGAATTATAACCAGACAAAGACAAACCAGCATCTAACCCTCTAAATGAGCGTAAATGCGCGTAGTAAGCGTTACTAGGTTTAGCTCTGTAACCTGATATTTTACGAAAACCGTTGTAGACTAAGTCGTTTGTTGGCTCTGCGGTATTGGTATAAATTTGCGTACCATCCGCTGTCACTGCGATGTTATCTAGTAATACCCCTTTAAGTGTTTCAAAATCGTCAGTTTGATAAACGAATGTTACGGTGACAGTTTGTCCTCGGTACGCTGAGATATCAAAATCTAGCGTAATTGGGTTAGCCCCAAAAGCAGACGACTCGCCATCCATGTAATTAGTGACACTGGCATAATTTGGATGATTTGATTTTGTGGTATTGCCTGCAATTGGCTGTCCATTTACCGCCACTTGGAAAATATCGTAGTTAAGCTCGATACTATAATTTGCAAGCATGGATAATGAAATTTGGCTTGCGTTAGGCAAGCTTACGGTAAAACTTGCTTGGTTATTGAGTTTGTCGTCTTGTCCTGAGTAATAGTGATAATTTCCATCAAGTGGCGTTACAAATTCCTCTAGTTCCGCAGGCAAATTTATCTTTATTTGATTCGTAGTACCATTGTTCACCCCAATATCTGTGAGTGTTACCGTTTGTTCTGTACTCAAATCATCAAACGTGTACTCGGTTTGGGTTAACCAATTACCTGCGTAATTTTGTTGCAAAAACTCAAGGCTTTTAGGGGAGAACTGGGTGGGTTGCGAGCCACTTAATTGACCTAAGTAACTGCCTGAAGACATGACTGACCAAAGCGCAACAGGTTCACCTATGTCATTGGAATTTAAGTCGTATTCGTCCGGTAATCCGAGGTCATGACCAAACTCATGGACAACCACACCGATTGCAGCATCAATAGGATTAATAGTGTAGTTATAAACCTTGTAATTGGTATCTGGAATTGTCTTTGGCTGGTTGTTTTCATCAAATACGAAGAAGCGATGTGACCAAATTGCGTCAGTATCTAATACGCCGCCACCTGCTTCTTGACCGATACTTGAATGAAATAACATGACATGGTCAATAATGCCGTCAGGCTCAAGGCGGTTGCCATCACCATCTATGTCATTCAAATCTGTTTTATCGTACTCAGATAAGTCGATATTAAATTGAGTTACAGCTTTGCTTACAGCTTCGAACACTAACTCATCGGGTCGTAAGTCTCGGGTATCGCCTTCTTGTTCGCCATAGTAGGCTGCATTTTGAGCGGCTCTTACCCAGCCAAATGCATTGCCAGATACCTTGAAGCTTCCGCCTGAGGCCGCTTGATAAAATTGGGTAGCGGATTGCAACGATTCATTGTTCGGCCCGTTATAGCCGCTATCTGAGTACAATAATGATTGGTAGTGAGACGCGGGATAGCTCGAGTAGTACATATCCGTATCACCCGGGTTTAGTCGGTTTTGGTCGTTAGGCAAATCCGGGAAATCGACCAGAATAGCAAGAATTTTCGCTTCATTAAGTGTTTGCGCCGTGCCCACCGCAAATTGTTTGCCCAACTTAGTATTGCCAAGGTGCACGTTTTTAATTGCATAAGGTGTTTTTATTTGGCTGGCAATGGGCTTTGTTTTGGCGAATTGCTCAATTGCAATTTTCCGCTCGTATTCACTCAGTGTGCGGCCGAGCTTTTTCTCCTGCCAGTAGATAATTTGATCTTTATAGAGCACCTGAGCTGACGCTGTACTTGATAGCAGCGTGGCCGATGCCAATATGCTTAGTTTAAAAATATTCATCTAAGAGACCCCAGTACAATTGAGTCTTAAGTTTAGCATTTTTATCGCTTTGTTCCCGTATAAGTGCTACTAAATAAAAAATCTAATTGGTGGTGAATTTTAAATTGAAATGTAATATTTCAACAATTGAAAGGTGGAAAGGTGGAATTTATATCTAATACTGTGTAGGCTAACTTTGAAATCAACTTAAAGGCAAAATAATGACTAATTTCTTTCAACTAATCGTTCTCGTGGTGGTACTGGTCTCTTCATAGAGTTCAGCGGGGAGCTATTACTTGAAAGAAATACTCAAACCCCGCAACCAGCGGGGTTTTTTTTTGATTTTAGAAATATAACAGGCACGCACAGTCAACGAGGAATGAGGTAATGGCAGAGCAATACAACGGCTCCGAGCTAGTAGTAAAAGCATTGAGCGCATTAAAAGTAAAATACATATTTGGTTATCCCGGCGGATCGGTTCTTGATCTTTATGATGCCTTGTTTCAGCAATCAGATATTGAGCATATCTTGGTTAGACATGAGCAAGCAGCAACCCACATGGCAGACGGTTATGCCAGAGCGACGGGAGACGTCGGTGTCGTCCTTGCGACCAGTGGCCCTGGTGCCACTAACTGCATTACAGGGATCGCGACGGCTTATATGGATTCAATCCCAATGGTTGTGCTCTCAGGGCAAGTACCTTCAAACCTAATCGGCGATGATGCGTTTCAAGAAACGGATATAGTTGGTTGCTCTCGTCCTATCGTTAAACACAGTTTTAACTGCCGCGATGCGACAAAAATCCCAGAAGTATTAGCTAAAGCATTTTATCTAGCAAACTCTGGTAGACCGGGACCTGTTGTGGTTGAGCTGCCAAAAGATATTTTAAACCCTGCGCTTAAATTCGATTATCAGATGCCTGAACAGATTGATATGCGTACTTACAACCCGAGTGTAAAAGGGCATTCCAAGCAAATCCGCAAAGCGGTTGAAGCCATTATTGAAGCGAAGCGTTTGGTTATCTATTCTGGCGGCGGCATTATTCTTTCGAATACCTCGGAAAAACTAACTGAGCTGGTTGAGAAATTAAACGCGCCTATCACCAATACCCTAATGGGTCTTGGCGGGATCAGTGGCACACACCCTAACTTTATTGGCATGTTAGGGATGCACGGTAGTCTTGAAGCGAATAAGGCGATGGCGAATGCCGATGTTATCTTAGCGTTAGGGGCGCGTTTTGATGACCGTGTGACCAATAACGTTAAGAAGTTTTGTCCGGATGCCAAAATTGTTCACGTTGATGTGGATCCAACTTCAATTTCTAAGACCATTCAAGCGCATATTCCAGTTGTGGGCTGCTTAGATACAGTGATGGAGCAATTGCTACGCGGTATCGAAAAAAGCGAGAAGCGTATTGACCGCGCCGCACAAGAAGATTGGTGGCAAGCAATTACCACATGGCGTGCTCAGAAATGCTTGTCGTTTACTGCGGGTGTAGAAAAAATCAAACCGCAAACGGTTATCGAAAAGCTATACCAAATGACCAGTGGTGACGCGTATGTTTGCTCAGACGTTGGACAACACCAGATGTTTGCAGCGCAGTACTATCCGTTCAAATCACCTCGTCAATGGATTAATTCAGGCGGCCTTGGCACCATGGGATTTGGTTTACCCGCTGCGATGGGCGTAAAAATGGCATTTCCGCAAAGTGAAGTATTGTGCGTAACTGGGGATGGCTCTATCCAAATGAATATTCAGGAACTTTCAACCTGTTTGCAATACGGCCTTGCTGTCAAGGTCATCTCGTTAAACAACCGCTCGCTTGGTATGGTACGCCAATGGCAAGACATGATGTATGAGGGACGTCACGCAAGCTCTTATATGGAATCACTGCCTGATTTTGTTGCGCTTGCAGAGAGTTATGGCCATATCGGTATTCGGGTTGATAAACCTGAGCAACTTGATACGGCGCTGGAAAAAGCAATGTCGATTAAAGACAGACTTGTATTTTTAGATATTTTGGTTGATGAGTCTGAACATGTGTATCCGATGCAAATTAAGCAAGGTGCGATAGACGAGATGTGGTTGAAAAAAGGAGTAAAAGCATAATGAGAAGAATATTATCGATTTTATTAGAGAATGAACCTGGCTCTCTTTCTCGTATTGTGGGTTTATTTTCTCAACGTGCGTACAACATTGACAGCTTAACAGTGGGTACAACCGCAGACAAAACGCTATCTCGTATTACCATCACGACCCAAGGCGATGACCGCATTGTTGAACAAATCACCAAGCAAGTTAATAAGTTGGTGGATGTGCTTAAGGTTATTGATCTAACTGATATGCAGCACATTGAAAGAGAGCTGCTACTGGTAAAAGTCTATGCCAGAGATGAAGTAACACGAGCTGCTATCAATCGTGTTGCTGAGGTGTTCCAAGCCAGCATTATAGATATGGGCAAGCAAAGTTATATATTACAGATGGTAAGCTCAGCCGACCGTCTTGAGTCTTTCTTGGATCTATTACGTCACGAAAGCGACATTATTGAACTTGTGCGTTCTGGCGCGGTAGGTATTGGCCGTGGTGACAAAGCACTGAAAGGATAAAATTACTTACCTTTTAGCTATCACTGTTATCTTTTGGGCGGGTGAGTACATTGTATTACGTACAACCCGCTTCAGTTATTTGCATGGCGGCTTCGATTTACTCTCATTAGGTTACTGGCTATAATCTCGTTTTTATCAAGTTAGATTATGCACATGGAACTCGAACGCTTCTGGCAGCTTGTCACCGCCCCCGATCATTCAAACGATAATGAATATTTAAAAACGCGTTTATCACCGCTAAGTTCAGAAGAAATTGCTCAGTTCGATGCATTATATACCAAAGAACTAAGAGCACTGTGGCATTGGGATAACTGGAAAGTGGCCTACGTGATTGCAGGCTGTAATAGCGAATATGATTTCTTAGATTTTTGTAATTGGATTATCAGTCGCGGCCCTGAAGCGGTAAGCGTACTCACTGCGGAACCAGACGAATTAGCTAATAAGTTTGCTATTCCGAATAAAGACGACCTGCCCTACCCGTTTATTGACGAATTAGATTTAGTTGCAGGGTTGCTTTTTGAAGAAAAAAATCAAGACGAACTCCCATATCACAGTGTCGTGAACTTTCCGCCGCAAGGTAAAAAGTTTAAAAATAAACCAAAACAGTTAAAGGCTGAACTACCTCAACTGTTTGGTCAATATTGGCTTGGATAAGGTTTAGTTTATTGTTTTATATGATGGGTTTTAGTTGTTCTAGAGTTAGACGCTGAAACTCATCATTACCATCACAAAATGTCACTGCTCCAGACGCTTATCAATCCTTCTCGCCAACAAAAAAACTTAAGAACACAACCTCTTGTTAAGTCGTAAGCAGTGGAATACTATGTTGATTCCCTATATCGAAAACAAAAAGAATAATGATGAAAGCCCCCTCCTCCTCTATTTTAAAATACTTCCCTAGTTTGGCGTTAGTGATAGCCTGTCAAAGTATGGCTGTGCAACAAAAATTGGTAGCCGATGATGGTAAAGCAGAAGATCAGTTTGGTTATAGCGTAGCGATAGACGGCACAACTGCATTAGTTGGTGCCCATAAAGTGGATGCAAATACGAGTCAGGATATTGGTGCGGCTTACCTATACACGCTAGGTGCGTCTGGCTGGCAGCAACAAGCAAAGCTCATCGCGCAGCCTGCCAATGCAGGCGACACGCTTGGCGGCAATGTTGCCCTTAAGAATAATATTGCCATGCTTGGTGCGATAAATCGGGACGATAAAGGAGAAAATGCCGGTGCGGTGTTTGCTTTTGAGCGCACAGAAAATAGCTGGGTACAAAAACAAATTTTAACCGCCAACGATGCAAAAGCGGGTGATGCCTTTGGACAAAGCATTGCCCTCACCGAGCAATTTTTAGTGATCGGCGCACCACATAGCGATGCGCCACACAAAGACTCAGGTTCAGCGTATGTATACGAGAGAGAAAACAATAGCTGGCATTTTCAGTCAAAGTTGACGGCAAGGGATGGTGCTGATGGGGACTTATTCGGAATTAGCGTAGCAATAGATGGCGATACTATTTTAGTCGGCGCAGATTTAAATGATGAAAAAGCAGAAAAAGCTGGTGCGGTTTATGTTTATCAATTCGATGGTAAAAAGTGGAATTCGCAAGCAAAACTGATGGCAAATGATGCTGGGAACACCGATATTTTTGGTGTTCGCGTGGCTATTTTTGGAGATACAGCCCTTATTTCTGCCAGAAGAGATGATATCGACGGTATAGGTAAAGATGCCGGCTCTGCTTATCTGTTTGAGAGAACAAATGATAAATGGACACAAACTCAAAAATTAGTGGCTCCAGATGCCAAAGCGGATGATAGATTTGCACGCGGTGTTGCGTTAAGTAAGGACATGGCGTTTATCACCGCTATGCACCACGATGAAAAAGGTAATAACGCGGGGGCACTTTATCTGTACAAAAAACAACAAGGCCAATGGCAATATGCGTCTAAGGTATTTGCCAATGATGCCGCGCCAGAAGATAGGTTTGGTTGGAATATTGCGGTTTCAAATAACACCGCCATCATCGCAACTCCCCACCGCGATGACAAAGGAGAAGGCTCAGGTGCCGCCTATATTCTGGATTTGGTGGAATAATAGCGATTGGTAATGTCTGAGCTTGGCCTTAATAGGGCTGTGCTCACCGACTTATTCGATGAAGCGTTTTTTAGCCTTTTAGTTTTTTGATTAATGTTTCTGCAATTTCAACACCCAGTTCGATACGCTTTTTATCAATGTTTTCTGCTGTAGAATGTACTTGGGTATTTCGAATCATGCGCAATTCGGTAAGTTGATTTATATCTTCAATTTCCAATACACCCTCACGTATTGTCATTTCCCATTTGAACGTATGACCTGTGTCAACACCAGAACCCTCAAGTACCTTGCGAACCAGAGTCTCCACTTCGTTAAAGAGCAGGATAAGATTTTCTAGTGTAGCCTCAGCCCCTTTCGTAACAGTCTTAACACCAAACAAGTTATTCAGAAGCACGGCTGCTATTTGCCTATATGCATCCAAATATCGGCGATCTACACCTAAGCCTGTTCCGTTGTGGTATAGTTGATTTCTTATACGATGGTAATGCTCTATATCACCATCATCCAAACCGGCAAGTTTTGGTCTAGCTTTGTTAAATAGAAGATCAACCATCTTCGGAAAGCTATTTCCGGCTTCATCTACTTCCTTTCGTTGGAATTTCACTCCCGATATTTTTTCTGGGAGAGACAGAAAAGTTCTGATTGAAGTCTCAACTGAATTATCAATGCTAATGAAGGCTATTCTGCTATCAAAAGCCGTATCAAGTTGAATGTGTGAATCAGCATGTTTTAATAGTTCTAATGAGCCAGATGCCCAAGTTTCTTCCATATTCGATCTCTAATCCGTGACACAAGCCAAGCTTATGCGTCCTTGTTGAGGTGTGTTAGAAGTCATTTTTCACCGCTTAAGGTAATTGACACCTCTAAATATTCACTAAAATAAATCCCCAGTCCAATTGCAAAGCTTATTACAACAAAAGCGGCAAAATATTTAGTTAAGTAAAACGAGGCTTCCCCTTTTTTAACTCTTTTCCATTCACTTTTTAGTATGACTTGCGATTTTTCAATAATTGACGAAGTAATGCGCTCCACCTTTTTGGTGTCATGTATATTATTTAATGCGTCATCGAATAACGAGTTCATATTCTTAAACTCTTGCAACAATGCGGCATCATCTTTGGTATTTAGTCTAAGTTGCACGCTATGAAAGAGGCGAAATGCATCATTCATTGGTGTAGAAACTTTTCCAGCAAATTCTTTTAATAATTCCTTCGTAATTCCATTCTCACCTTTTATTTGCTGATATAGATGGGCTTCGCATGCCACTATATTTACATTAGATAAATAGCCACTAATATCAGCTCTCAGATCGTCGATCCATTGTTGCCGAAATTCTGATGTTTTTTGATCCTTACTTGCTATTAAATTAATAAATGAAATTACAGCTGTAATTATAGCTGCTAGTACAGCTCCCAAACCTATATAGATTGTAGGTGGTAACTCCATTGTGTCTCCGTGATATCTAACGTTTTAGTATTTGTGTGGCACGTTGTTTATGTTGCATAATCGCTTGTTGGGCCGAGTCGCTGCATACTTGGTGTGTCAGAGTTGCTTATCTAAAAATAAGCTTTTTAGAGACTCTAGTTCCCCAAGTTGGTTTAATAAACTTAGCTATTATTGTTTAAGCTGTTCCTACATTGCTCAGCGTTTATTGTTTAATCATTACATCTAAAATTGGCTAGATATGCAATTATATTTTTAACACGTGTAGAGGTAGACAGCTTGAGCAGTTAATTGTGTTAACTAATTGATAATTTAGATTCTAATGCTTTCGCTCTGCTTTAGCCGTCGTTGCATCTAAGTTGAATTCGGGCACTATCAATCGCAAGATACCAGCCATTGCAGTTCTTAGTCACTCCTTACAACTTCACCTTAGCATCGCGCCAAAAGATAAAAAGCACTCTAATCCTAATCTAGCTCTTATCAATTTTAAATATATCCATTGTGCGTTGTAGTGTGTCGCTATTTAGTTTCATATCTTTAAACAATTCATTTAACGCTTTCGATGTATCTAATTCATGGTTTGCGGCTTCAAGCACTGCAGCGGTGTTTTGTGATATATCGGCGGCGACTTCTGATTGTTCGCAGGCTGCGGTGGCAACTGAGGTCGTTAGCTTTTCAACATGCGAACTGTGTTCGTTTACTTTGAGGGATACTTTACGCGTTTCTTCTACTTCGTTCATGGTATTTTGTGTGAGCAGTGTGTTTTCTCTGATTGATTTAACAACGCTTTGGCTTATTTCTGACAAGCTAAGTAACAGTGTGGAAATTTGCTCTGAAGATTGTTTACTGTTGTTTGCAAGTCCACGCACTTCATCGGCTACAACTGCAAAGCCACGACCGTGCTCGCCTGCGCGGGCTGCTTCTATTGCGGCATTGAGTGCAAGCAAGTTAGTTTGCTCGGCAACACTGCGAATGGAGTCCAAGATAGTATTTATCTCAGAAACCTGCTTTTCCATACTCGCGGCCATCTCGTCGACGGCGTTCATACTCGTCGAGAGGGTTTTCATGGTGTCTAAGTTTTTTTGGTTGTCTGCAAGTAACTGCTGTGATTCGATGTTAAGTTGGTCGCTGGCATCCAGGGTATCTTGCGCGAGTTTTGCAATTTCTTGGCTGGTTGCGGCCATTTCTTCTATTGCAACCGCAATGGAAGATGCCATGCCTTGGGTTTTTTGTGCATCCTCATTGACGTTAGAGGCTGCTAAATGCATTTTTTCGCCAAGCTTAGTACCTACCTTTACCGACTTTGCCAAGCCTACCATTAAGTCTTTGAAAGCATTTATTGTGTTATAAACCGACTCGGAAATCTGTCCTAACTCATCACTTGTATTTAAACGCATATCTAAAGTTAAATCCCCCTCTTCCGCTACCTTTTTTAATATGTGCGTCAACTGTGAGAGCTGAGACCTCAGCGAGCGGATTAAATGGAAATTGATCAGCACGATAAAGCCAAGCACGGTGACGAAGAGCACGAACGTAAAAATGCTTTCAAAGGCAATATCAGATTTGCGCTGTTTACTATCTTTAATTGTTTTTTCCCATACCGAGTCAAGTTTGGCTTTTAGTTTGCCGATTAAATTAGTTGCGGTTGCGAACCACTCAGCACTTGATGGTAACTCATCGAAATCAATGTTCCCTTGAGTGTCGAGTTTATCCAAAATACGCTTGAACTCTTTCGCTTCCCTTGAAGATAAAAATTCGTTTAAATTGTTTTGGTGAGTACCTTCAAGGGCAGTTTCCAATTGATGTAATGACATCTCTAGCTGTTGGCGATAGTACTTGATATCGTCTTTGAGGGTGTCTGACATTGCTTTTTTCGCAAGCACACCATTCACTTTGCCACGGATCTGTCCAAGGCGCTCTTTACTTTGGGCAATAAGGAAAGCAATAGAAAGTTCAGAAGATAGGGTTCTATCTGATACGTAGGCTTGAATTTTTGCTGCTGTGTTTAATGAAACTTGATTAAGTTTGCTGTAGTAAGCAAAAGCATTACTGCCATTTTTCCTGTCGACCTCACCTCTTACGCGGTTCTTATTGGCTTCCACTTCAAAAATATAAGGTAACCATTTTTGCACATTTTTATCTTTAAGAAACAGTGAAGAGTGAATACTCTTAAGCGTTGATATTGTTTGGTCGGCAATTTCACGTTGCGCCTCGACCTTTCGTTTGTTATCACTACTTGGGTTACCAAGGAATCCTGCCGTTAAGCCGCGCTCTACCGCATGGTGATGCGCTACTTTCTCAATGGCATCGAGTAAAACGACATAGTTGATATTTTGATCGGCCGCATTGTACTGTCTCCAGTTATTCAAAACGTTTTTGCCAACTAAAAATAGTAAAAATGCAAGCAGCGAGAAAGAGCTTATCATCGTGAGCTGCATAATCGAAAATCTTTTCAAAATACCCATTCGTCTCTCCGTAGCGCGAGCGTAGATTATTGTTTAATCAAGGTAACTATAGCCCAACAAAATTAAGGTGAGATATTTTGTAACAAACATCGTGATAGATTTAGCGTTTTGAGGCAGTAAGGATATGATAAATGTTACTTAAAGTAATTTTTCTGAAAACAAATGGTAATGCAGTGTTGCTACCTTCTTGTTGCTGATAATGGTATTGGCGTCAAAATTAAATAGAGGAATGTATGAAAGGATTTATCAAACTAATGTTAGTGAGCCTTGCGCTTATCTCATTGAAGTCATATGCAGTCGTATTTACGTGTAAAGGGATCGTGTACGACCTATATTCAAATGGTAATAATAGCTACGAAGTTAGGTTTGAGCGTGAGTCCGGAGTCGATCTTGAGCCTGTTATTATTTATCCAGAACAGCACTACCTTTTAGCTCCGGTTTTAGATGCTATCCGTGAAGGTGAAAAATACCGCACTGTATATCGCTTAGTTATTGAAAATAGAGATAGCGGTGATACTCGATGCCACGATGGTGAGAGTGAAAATGCCTTAATCGGTCTTACAAAAGTTATCGATTAAAAAACAAAAGGCGCCAACGGCGCCTTTAGAAATTAACCTGTAATGATCCTTAACATTCTACGAAGTGGCTCTGCCGCCCCCCATAAAAGTTGATCACCAACAGTAAATGCACTGATATATTTTTCACCCATTGTGAGCTTTCTTATCCTGCCTACAGGAATACTCAGTGTGCCAGTGACATTTACAGGAGTTAGCTCTTTTGCCGTAATATCACGCTCATTTGGAATGACACGAACCCATTCATTATGTGCCGCTAGAATTTCCTCTATTTCTTCGACGCTTCGATTTTCACGTAACTTGATGGTGAGCGCTTGTGAATGACAGCGCATCGCGCCAATTCGTACGCACAATCCGTCGATAGGAATAGGCTGCTTTGACGAGCCAAGGATTTTGTTTGCTTCTACTTGTGCTTTCCATTCTTCTTTACTTTGACCAGACGGCATTGGAACGTCAATCCATGGAATTAAGCTGCCGGCTAACGGCACACCAAATTGATCTTGTGGTAAAGATTCATCTTTGATTTTTTCTGCCACTAGCTTATCGATTTCTAAGATGGCTGAACTTGGGTCGTCGAGTTGTGCTTTAACCGAGCTGTGGATCTCACCCATTTGATTGATGAGTTCACGCATATTTCTCGCGCCTGCACCTGATGCCGCTTGATAGGTCATTGGGCTCACCCACTCTATTAAGTCTTGCTCGAATAAACCACCAAGCGCAAGTAGCATAAGAGAAACCGTGCAATTACCACCGACAAAGGTTTTTACACCTTGTTCAAGACCTTGTTGAATGACATCTTTGTTGACAGGGTCAAGCACAATAATACTGTCTTTTTCCATTCTCAGTGCTGAGGCTGCATCTATCCAATAGCCTTCCCAGCCCTGTTCACGCAATGAAGGATATACAGATTTGGTATAATCTCCGCCTTGGCAGGAGATGATAATATCCATTTCGCTAAGCGATTGAATATCGCTTGCGTCTTGAAGCGGCTTTGGCTCACCACCGCCTTTAACAACGGGGCCGAGTTGACCTGCTTGTGAGGTAGTAAAGAAGTGTGGATCAATGACATCAAAGTCATTTTCTTGCAGCATACGCTCCATTAGCACGGAGCCAACCATTCCACGCCAGCCGACGAGTCCTACTTTTTTCATGTTATGTGCCTTAATTCTTGATTATACGGATCATTGCGTGAGTCGTATGTCTAGATGGCTACCATAGCAAAAGAATACGCGGTGGACTAGCTAGAAATTAGGAATTTAATAAATAAAAAACCCCGCATGGCGGGGTTTGGATACAACATGTAAAGGTTGTCCTAATTAAACGCATTTGCGTCAACAAGAACTCGGTACGAAACGAGCTATGGTTTTGTTTTTAAAGCTCTTAAATAATGTTACTGGTTAAATATGACAAGTATATTAACAACCTAGTAACCTACTGAAGTATTTGGATATATTTTTATATATAGACCAACTATACACAAAGTTACAGAACTTAGTCCATGAAATAATGAATTAGTAGGAAAAAATATCTCGAAGATTGATAAAGATCAAAAAAGCCAAGGCTGACCTTGGCTTTGGTTAAAGCTTAGTTGTTCTTTAGAACTCGTAGCTGTAGCTCAGGCTAACAGAGGTACCGACATCTTTTTGTCGCACCACTACGTCAGATTGAGTTACTTCTTGATCTTCATTTAGCAAGTTCTTGACTTTAAATTTAACTTTAGAGTTAAAGTCGGGATACCAAGTATATACTAGGTCAAGTGAGTGGAATGGTTGCTCATAAGCATCATCTCTACCGCCGATCCCTGAAGCCAAAATACGCTCACCAAAAACGTTATACACTAATGAACCACTGTGTTGACCATCAGCAGAGTCATAGTTTAATTGCATATTAACTACATACTCTGAGTGACCCGTCATACGCTTCGTTGGGTTGGTTAAGTTACCAGCACGAGCAGGATCTATCGATACTTCAGAATCACTCAGGGTGATGTTACCTGACGTAAAGAAGCCACTTGCAAGGCCCGATAAGTCGTATAACCATTCGGCTTCAATACCGTATACTTCACCTTCCTCACCGTTTACGAAGGTTGCTGTATAGTCTTCATCACCAACGCGCAAGATAGTTTCTATTGGCGCTGTAATATCTTTATAGAATGCCGCAACTGAGAAGTTATCGCCATTATCCATATAGTATTCAAAGCGCGCGTCATAGTTTTTCAGGTCGCTACTCTTAAGGCCAGCTACACCGAAGGTGCGAATATCGGTTAATGGATCATAGTAGGCAACCGGTACTAACTCACGTAAGTCTGGACGTACAGTGGTTTCACCATAACCAAAACGTACTTGATAGTTACCGTCTGAAAGATACGTTAGCGATAGTGCGTTAAAGAAGTTATCTTCGTTAACGGTACCAGCTAAAATGCGCTCTTCGTCGTAAATCGTTTCCATTGTTACGCGGTCGAAGATCAGACTCGATGTCGCAAGTGACACTTGTTTAAAGTCTTCGTAACGAATACCACCACTAATACGCCAGGTATTGTTGAAGAAGATATCAAACTCACCATAGCCCGCATCAATCTTTTGAGCTGCGATATAATCGTCTGCCGCTGGTGCCTGAGGTTCATTGAAGGTTAACAAGAAAGTGTTGTTGTTCAAAAACTCATCGTCAAGATAACCCGATAATCCATAGATCTCAGATTCATCAAAGTTTACTGGAATGGATATGCCACTTTTGTTATTTACAACGAAGTTACTGGTATTGTAAACACGCGCTCTATCCATAAAGTCGTAACCACCTTTAAGGGTAATTTCTATGCCCTCGAAGGTTAACGGTAAGGTGACATTACCGCTGTAAGACTTAACGTTGTCTTCCATGTCTGTAAAAGCGTACGTTATACGGTTATCATCACCGGTAACGATGGAGTTTTTATAAGAACCGTCTTCGTTATAGTTATCAATAAACTTAAAGTCGATTTCTGTTGGAATATCGGTTTGCGCTTTTGACTCTGTATACTGCCAGTCAAAGCCTATCCCCCAGTAATCGAGGAACGTGTGTTGACCAATCACTTGGTCGATATCCAATGTGCGTTCTTCGTAATCAAACTGATGTGAACGCTGTGCAGCGCCCGTTCCTGCGATTGTTCTAACGGTACTGCCGTTAGGACTTTGTAACACGGAAAATTCTGATTCGGTCTCGTTATCTTCGAGATAAATCTTAGAATAAGTAATGCTATGCTGATCTAAGCGGTAACCGATATTGAATACACCATTTAGGCGTTCAGTCTCAGTCGTTACTTTAGATTCTTTAAGTGTCACATAACAGGAATTGGCTGTGTCTTCTGCGGTTTCTAGTTTTGAAGTACAGTTTTCAGCTAAGGTGTCGTCAATAACGCCCGTCGTGCGGTCGCTATAATTCCAATCGTTGTCATAGGAACCCGCAAGCATAAAGCCTACCGTGCCGCCTAACCAATCTTCTTGGAAACTATTGCCAATGTTGGCTTTTACATCAAAGTTTGGATCTAGGGACTCTTCTTTGACTTGAATATCGCGAGGAAGTGATGACACAAAACCTTTGATCACGTCAATTGCTTGATCCGCACGTGTTAGTCCGTCTTTATCTTTGAACCCGTTTTTGTCTACAACTTCACCGATGTCAAAGTTACCACGATATCTTACAACTGCATCTTGTAGTACTTGAGGTATACCTTCCGCGGTTCCGCTGTAGGTAAAGCCTTTATCAGAATTAAAGTTTTGGCCAATACCTACCTCAATACCTGCGGTGAACTCCGATGGTACAGACTTAGTACGGATATCGATGTTACCACCACCGAATGCAGCAGGCATTGACGGAGAATAAGCTTTTTGTACCGCTAGACTTTCAATAATGCTTGCTGGAAAAATATCGAGTGGAATAACGTTTCGGGTTAAGTCCGGGCTCGGTACTGCGGCACCATTCAGGCGAGCACTTGAGTAACGCTCACCTAGGCCACGAACATAGATAAACTTGCCGTCAACTAACGTAAGGCCGGTAACACGACGTAGCGCGGATGCTGCATCACTATCACCTGTTCTAGATAGCTGCTCTGCGCCTAAGATATCCGCAACGAAGGCTTGGTTTTTACGTTCTTCAATTACCGCCGCAGCACTACCTTGCAAACGAGTACCTACCGCAACAACTTCTTCGATTGCCTGTTCTTCTTCTGCAACGCTTGGTAGAGAAGTTGCGACTGTGAGTGCCGTACTGATGGCTAAAGCAACTTTTTTAAATTTCATTTGAGTATCCATATGCAATCCTGCCAAAAATCATAAAAAAGGCGCAATGACTGCGCCTTAATTGTAATAACTAAGGTCATTACGGATAATTAGTCAGCGTTTGAAGCCTCAATTGCTTTCTTAACCCACTGATACCATTCAGAAGATGTATCTTTATCAGATACCGCACCAATGTAATCAACAGTCGTGAAGAAGTTATCATTTAGGCTGCTTAGGTCGTTTGCTTCAACAGTGATAGCGGTAGAGCTTGAATTTGTTGAGAAGCCGTCTGCTGCAAGTACGTCAGCTGCACCGTTTAGAATTTGGTTAGAACCTGCGTTAACAAACCAGTCTTCTTTACCTTCACCTGCAGGTAATGGGTCAGAACCATTTTTAAAGTTTGCTGCACAAGCAAGTACAGAGCTTACATAGTTAAGCGTATCGGCTTCAGCGTTTGCCGCTGCGTCTGGGTCTTTGAATTCTAGACATTCAGTGCCATTCGAAGCTGATGATTTAACTACTAACGCGTTGTAATACATACCACGGATTGCATCGTCAAACTTCATGCCTTGTGATTCGTCATCATCACGGATAGAGTTACCATCAGTCGTTATCACAGTTACGTTTGCGAAATTAAGCGTAGATGCTGGCGCTTGGCTATAATCAGGGCCTGCTGCTTTTTCACCATCGGTTTCAAAACCGTTGTTACCCATGAAGCCTTCTGTGCCTGCAGGGATTAGTACCGCGTCGCCGTTATCATCAGCATAAGTAACGTCACGCTTTGTTTGAATCGTACCGTGTTTAACAACAATAAACTGACCTTTACCTTGCCAGCCCGCATCAACGTCGATACCATCATCTTGAGTATCTGTTACTACGATATTTTTGATGTTTGCAGCACCACCGAAGAATTCGATACCATCGTCAAAACCTTGGTGAATGTGAAGGAATTCGAAGCTTGAACCAGAACCCACAGCATTCAGTGTTAGTGAGTTTAAGTCGTCCCCAGGGCCGCCATCACGAGGACCAGAACCTGCATACCAAATGTGCGCATATTTGATTTGACCGCTGCTATCTGCATTGTTTTTACCGCCATAGTAGCTTGTTACACCTTCAGAATCTGCATTACAAAGGTTGCCATCGCGCTCTGCATCAGTACATTCGTTTGTGATACCAAAACCGTTAACCATGATACCACCCCAGTCAGCAAACTGTGGACCGATACCTGCTAGGTTAAATGCGTCAAATTCTGCTGCTGAAGTGAAACGAATTGGATCAGCTGCAGTACCAACTGCGTTGATTTTCGCACCACGCGCGATACGAACAACTGACTCACCAGAAGTGAATGCCATTACTGCACCTGGCTCTACAGTTAGTGTTGGACCGTTTGCCTCGATTGTACAACCTGTTGACGTGTTACAATCTTTACCGATTAAAAGTGCACCTTTGAATACGTGAGCGCCACCATTCTCAAGCTTTTTGAATGTCACATCAGCTTGTACTTCTAGTGATTTAGAAGCAAAGTCAGTGCCGTATACACAGTGTGGTGCTTGGAACGTACCTTGAACTTCAGTGCTTCCTACAGCGCGAGTTGTACAAGGGTTAGTTGTGCCAGTATCGCCACCTGTATCACCGCCTGAATCGCCATTGTTTGTTGTATTGTTTGAATTGTTAGTGCTGTTATCGTTTACAGTAGGTGTAACTTCGATGTCACCACCACAACCAGTAAGTGCCATAGCAGCGACGATTGCAGAGACTCTGAAGAGGTTTTTTAGTTCCATTGCTAACTCCAATAGTAGACTTTTAAAAAATTATTTTTTTACTGTGTTTAAATGATGTGACTAAATTAATGGGGTTTTATTACACGAAGATTACACAAAATGATTGTAATTAAATCTTCATAATAAAAATTGGAACTTTTAAAAATAAAAAAACCGCCCGAAGGCGGCTTTGGTGTTGCGATTATAAAATATTATAATAAAGCTTGTTTTAATGTTTCAGCATGAACTTTTTCTCGCTTCACATATTTAATCCATTGTTTAGCGAGGTTTGCTGATTTTTTGTGCTTTTCAGCTTGTTCGAATGCCAATATAGAAGCATCAAAGTTTTGCAGGTTAAACTGTGCCATTCCAAGTGCAACATAGGCGTTAGACTCAAACGTTAAATCGCCTTTATTGAGAGCAAGTCGGGCGTGATCTGCGGCTTCATCATACTTTTCAAGATTTAAGTAGATCTCTGCAAGTCTCTGATCTAAATTACCATGTTCAACTTTTTCAGTTGCTGCTAGGAAGAAAGGTAGTGACTTTTTATCTTCTCTTGCTTGAACGAAAGCTTCTGCGATAAAAGTTAAGTTTTTGGCGCTGTCTTCAACGACACCTGCTTTTATTCCGTTATCGAGTGCTTCCGCTGCTTTAAAAGGCAAGGCGTTCATTAAATAGACTTGAGCAAGTTGCATATAATCAGATTTTGATTTTATAAAGCCCCTTTGCTTCGCAGTTTCAAATGTTGCAAGCTGTTTTTTCTCGGCACCTATCTCACCGTACATACCACCAAGCTGGATCCAGTATTGTGGTTTGTCATAAAGGGTAACCATTTTCTCTAAAACATCCGCTACTTTTTTCGGCTGATTTAATGAGTAATATATCGCACGTTGAAGAACTAACCAGTTTTCTTTTGGAAGTTCACCGTCGGCTTCAACTAAATCAATCGCAGTATTTATATTGTTTATCGCATCATTATATTTTTTTAGTTGATATTGTGCTTGCGCCTTTAAAATATAAAAGTTACTTTTTGGAGCCTGCGTATTAACTTCTTTCCACTGATCAAGGAATGATAATGTACTTTCAAAATCATTGTTTGCCATGGCCAATTGAGCCAAACTAAATGTCGTAGAAAGACGCAGGGACTCAGGAATAGATTCTTCAGCAATAACTGCTTTGAAAGATTCGATGGCCTTGTCGAGCTTGTTCTCGTTGTAATAAATAAAGCCATAGAAGTTATACATCATTGCCACTTCGTAGCTATTCATACTCGAAACGCGTTCTTTCACCGAATCTAATGCGGCGAGGCCTTCTGCAACTTGCCCATCGTCTGCAAGTTTTTGCGCGCGGGCCAGTTGACTATACACTTTTTCGCGTAGCGCGGGCACACGCTTGGTTTTAGTTTCTGAGTCAGCATAAGCCGTTGCCAAATTAACATTTGGTATGACCGATATGAGACTCGGCGCTATTAAACCTGTGCTAAATAACGCACTTATTAACGTAATTTTTTTTAACATTTTCATAATCGCAATCCTTAATGACCGTTAGCCATTAATTTGAAATGAAATCTTATTTTGAACACCCGCAACTTCAACCGGTTCACCGTTTACTACGCGAGGTTTGTATTTAAATTTCAATGCCGCATCAAGCGCTGCTTGGTCAAAGATTGATTCCGGTTCGGCGCTTACTACAACTGGGTTTCTCACAGTGCCTTGTTTAGTTACAATGAACTCAACAATCACATATCCCTCAATTCCGCGTGATAACGCACGTCTTGGATATACCGGTGCAACTTTCACGATTGGTAGATATTCACCATCACTGGACTCAAGTGCTAAACCACCCGCCAAATCTACGTCAGCGTCCACATTGGCACTGAAATCAAAGTTGCCGCCTGTTGCGTCAAGATTGTTATTCTGTGTTTGTGGTGCATCCATTGGTGGAGGCGGCTCTTTAGGTGTTGGTGGCTTTTGTGGCTTACGCTCTTTTTTCTCCACCGTCTCTTCTTTTTTAAGACGGACGAAATCTAGTACTTGTCCTTTTACAGGATCTGTCATTGCTCCTTCCCCTCCTTGGATAAGCGCTTGCATACCCAAGAAAAGGAAAAAGGTAACTATGCCTGCAATTACTAAAGCAATTAAGTAACGCATGGTATGTTCCTATGACTCCTGTGCGGCAATCGAAACATCAAATGCGCCAGCTGCGCGTGATGCATCCATTACTTTAATTAGCGTGTCAGTAGTTGCCTTTTTATCAGCTTGAATAACCACACTACCCTGCGGATTCTCCGCTTTAAGACGCTCAATGTTTGCTTGAACTGCACGGATGTCTACTTGGCGTTTGTTAATCCAAATTTCACCAGTATCTGAAATTGCAACCAGGATATTGGCTCTTTGCTTTTTCACTGCGGTGGCCGCTTCTGGGCGGTTAACATCAATACCCGCTTCTTTAACGAAAGAGGCCGTTACAATAAAGAAGATAAGCATGATAAATACAACGTCCAGCATTGGCGTCATGTTGATTTCTTCTGCTTCTTCTTCTTGGAATACTTTTGCAAGTGGTGCTCTCATAATTCTTTCCTCACACGACCGATTAATGGTCTAGTAGCATTTTATCTTCTAACAACTCAACTTCACGCTTGGCTTTACGCTGAAGGTAGGTCGATGCAAATACACCCGAAAGCGCGCCAACCATGCCTGCCATTGTTGGGATAGTTGCTTTTGATACCCCAGATGCCATCGAACGTGCACTGCCTGACCCGGTGATCGCCATTACATCAAATACTTCAATCATGCCGGTTACCGTACCTAGGAGTCCTAGTAAAGGACACAGTGCCACCATGACATTTATATATGGTAAGTTGGCGTTGAGTTTGATCCCCACGCGAGAGATAGTTGCTTGTCTTATCTGCTCTGCGTTCCAACTGTTACGCTCATTTCGAGAGTTCCAAGCTTTTAGGACTTCGTTTTTGTAGCCTCTGTATTTACCGAACACAAACATGAAGCGCTCGAGAATAAGTAGCCACATGGCGAAGGTTACGAAGCCGATGACCAGGAGAACCTGGCCACCTGTATCAAGGAATTCACGTAAAGCGTTAATTGCATCAAGCAATAAAACCACGATTACGCTCCTTTCTCGCTACGCTCTGCAATGATCCCCGCGCTCTGCTCTTGAAGAATAAGGAGCAAGTTACGAGAACGTGTGTTTAGTAGTGTGTAAAGGAATACGGTTGGGATAGCGACAACCAGACCAAGTACGGTAGTTACAAGGGCCTGAGAAATACCACCAGCCATGAGTTTAGGGTCGCCCGTACCAAACAAGGTAATTGCTTGGAAGGTGTTGATCATACCGGTCACTGTACCTAGTAGACCAAGTAGAGGTGCTACGACTGAAATAATTTTGATTAAAGTTAGGTTACGAGTGATCTTTGGCATCTCACGAAGGATTGCTTCGCTTAACTTAAGTTCTAGCGTATCGTAAGCCACATCTGGGTATTGCTCTTTCACTTTCATCACACGACCTAGCGGGTTGTCGTCACGGGCAACACTATCTTTAAGCTGACGGTTGATTTTAGAACCCATCAACATGAGTGATACAAAACGCTCAATTGCAATAAGTAGTGCCAGTAAACCAACACCTAGGATCACATAACCTACCGCGCCACCTTGGTGTACTTGTTCTTCGGTATTTGGCGCTTGTACTAGTAGACCGAGAATTGAACCGCCTGTTGGGTCAAGGGCAAAATCAACAGAACCAGTCTTCGCATTTTGTAATTCACCTGCAGTTGAGGTGAAACGAGACGCTGGCTGACGAGTCAGTTCAGAAAGTGTTTGTGTTTCGTTGTTGTAAGTCAGGTATTTACCATCAGCGATTAAGTTGAATGCACCAACGCGAAGCACTTCTTTATTTTGCTTGGCACCACCGGCTACGATAACTTCGGTATTAAAGCGCGACACTTTACCTTGTTCTGTCATTTCACGTTGCATCTCAAACCAGACTTTTTCAATGTCTTCGATTGATGCTAGACGTGACGTTGAGCCCATCTTTTTCGCAAGCTCAGTCATGTAATCATCACGACCTTTAATTTCAGCTGATACAACTGAAGTTGCGAACTTATTTGAACTATCTCCAGCTACTTGTTGAAGCACACCGAATAGCTCTTTTAATGTACCCATACGCTTGCTAAGCGTGTCACTTAGGTTGGCCAGTTTAATTTCGTTTTCTTCGAAATTGGTTTCTAGACGTTCAGATTTAGCCAATGCTTGGTTACGTTCACCCGTTAACGCATTCAACATTTGGATTTGGTTGTTTTGCTGAGCTTTGAACTCGGCTTCACGTTGTTTGTTTTGCGCTGTTTGTGCGGTTTGCCCTTGTTCTAAGGTTTTAAGTAGTGAATCTAAATCTAATACTTGTTCAGCATGCGCAGATGCGGTTAACGCAAGTGTTGTTGCGAAAATAGCGTGTTTAGTGAATTTTTGTACGAATTTCATAGTGGTCTCACCTATTACTCTGCAGCCTGAACTGGAAGCGTTAACATGTCAGGTGCTAACTGCTTACGTGCGATGCGAATGCCTTTATTGATTTGGCTGATGTTGGTATCTGGTAATGCGTCAAAAGCGTTACTGTCTTTGTTCCAAAAACCAGCTTGGCTGCCATCTTTTGTGACATAAAGCAGCTCAAGACGACCAATTCGTAGGAAATCTACTTCACGTTCTTGTCCATTCACGTCAAGTAATGAGGTGTAAGCTTCGATAGTACGTCCGTAGTCCACTTCAACTTGGTAAGCTTCAAGTACGCGGCGGAACTTTTCGCTTGATGAAATATCAGCACGGTCCATCAAGTTAGTTAACTGAGTAATACGCTCAGCACGCTCTTTAGGAAGGAAAGGCACGTCTAATTCAACGAACTGTTTCAGGCCTGTGATCATGCGCATCATGAGAGGTGTGATTTGACGCTCGATCACCGAAACTTGGTCCATAGAGGTGTTAATTGCCGCCATTTCGTCAAGTTGGTTTTTGATTTGTTTTTCTAATTGAGCGTTGTAAACAGATAGGCCGTCGATTTCTTTGTTCAACGTCTTGAACTTTTGCAAACGAGACTGCATATCGTCTGCAATACCATCGATTTTCCCTTGAGACTTTAATGCAGATTCATTGATAGCTGCACTTTTGTCCATCGCTTGATTTAATTCTGTTGCTCCGGCTGAGGCCGTTGCTAGCATACCTGCTATAAGCAAGTGGTTAACGCACTTCATCGCATACACCTTATAAATTATTGCTAGTTGCTAAAAAACTGGGTGCAGTCTAATTACGAAAAATGACAACCATGTTGCGCAACTAATACACAAATGTGACAGCTGTCATTGAAATTACATTAATCAATTAACTTATTGGTTTTAATGGGATTTTGTTGGTTAATAAGATGTTGCAGGTGTTTTGTGTCATAAAAGGATCACAAAAAAGCCGCTTTTGTTAAGCGGCTTTTAAGCATTATTGGAATGGCGTTAGACTCTAAACTTGAGCACCATTTGTTCTAATTCGTCGAACTGTAGTTTCAATGACTTACACTCTTCAAGGGTTGCGGTTAGGTTATTACTGCCTTGCAGGCTGAGGTCACTAATATGATGAATGTCGCTATCTAATGTTTGGATAACGGTGTTTTGCTGGTGTGTGGCGCTGGCAACTGCATGGTTAACGCCGTCTATGGCATCAATCGAATTGCTTACCTCTTGCATTTTAGTACCAGAAGCATTAGCTCTATCGGCGCTTCTCGCTGAGTCTTCTAAACTTGCTTTCATTACAGCCACAGCTGAAGCCGAGCCTTGTTGTAGTTGAGCAATAGTGCTTTCGATTTCTTGCGTTGACTCTTGCGTGCGCTGTGCCAATTGCCTTACTTCATCGGCAACGACAGCGAATCCACGCCCAGCCTCACCTGCCCTAGCGGCTTCAATGGCTGCATTTAACGCCAGTAAATTGGTTTGTTCGCTAACTCCTTTGATCACTTCAAGTACTTGCCCTATGCTGCCTGAGAGTTTATCTAACCCGTCCAGCGTGTCTTGTGCCTGAGACATTTTTTGTGTCAGTGAAGCGATTTCTTCGATATTTTGAGTGAGTGAATGTTGGCTTTCAACAGAAAGCTTGTTGGCATTACTGGCAAGTTCTGAAGCATGGGTTGCATTGTTTGAGATCTCTTGTGCACTTGAAGAAAGCTCGTTGATGGCTGTCGCGACGCTATCGGTGCGCTTGGACTGATCTGTATACATAGATAAGGTATCTTGCGTTTGTGCAACCAAACTATTCACCACGTTTTCAAGTGTTACTGTAGTATTTTTTACCTGCGTAATTGAGGCATGAATTTTGTCGATAAACTGGTTGAAATAATCGGATAACTCGCCAAATTCATCTTGGTTCTCTACGACTAATCTACGAGTAAGGTCACCTTCACCTTGGGCGATGTCTTTGATGGCTGCGTTGAGATTGTACATTGGGCGCATCAGATACTTGAGCAATAGTTGTAGCATCACCACAATCGCAATCACGCCAAGTAGCATATAGATAGCAGCCATATTTCTAAAAGAAGATACGGACGAATAGGCAATTTCTTTATTAATGACAACGCCAAGATACCAGTCGACATTTTTGATGCCTTTCATTTTTACAAATGAAACGAGCTTTTCTGTGCCATCAATTTCAAGCTCCGTGAAATCCCGATTTAATGACAGGCGTTTACCAAACAGCGCTGACATCGGCTTGTCATTCAGTTTAGTATCTGGATGACTGAGTATTTTACCGCTTTCATCAAGTAAAAAACCGTAACCAAACCCTAAAAAGTCAATTTCGTTGATGATTTCTGTGATGGTTGACATGTCTATGTCCCCCCCAGCAACACCTGCAAATCGGCCTCCCTGTTTCACCGGTACAACGGCAGAAATAGTGAATTCGTTGGTGGTGACGTCAATATAAGGTGCGGTAAATGCGGTATCTTGTTTTTGCTCCGCGAGCTTGTACCAAGGGCGGCTAGTCGCATCAAAATCAGCAGGAAGTTGGATACTTGGATCGTCCAACACAAATGTACCATCTGGCGTGCCAATGAAAACGTTTTTGAAATCCCCCGCAGTGTCTGCGGTTTGTAACCGTCTTCTTATCTGTTCAGTGGAGTCATCAGCTCTATGTCCATCAGCAATCGAGACCACGATTTCAAGTCTGTCATTGAGCCAATTTGCGATATTTTGTGAAACCGAGCTGGAAATCTCTTGTAAAACCAAGGTAAGCCGAGCTTGAGTTTGGTCTCGCATAACGAGAAAGTTGTTTACGGTAAATAAGCCGAGCACAATCACTAACACAAGGGAGGCTGCTACGGTTACTTTGGTTGTGAACTTTAGCGCTTTAAACATCATGATCCTGTTGAACTTGTACTTTTCTTCAGCTAAACAATAAACTTGTTGGCCGATTATAATTAATAGATTTAGGAATTGGATTCCTTTGTAACTATTTTTATCAAAAACTCAAAGGTTTGTCTTTGATTATCGGCAGGAAATGAGAGAGGTTTAGAGTGAATGTTAAATAAAGGTGAGACTACGCTCACCTTGCGTTAAAGTAACGACGCTTGATAACGTCGCCAAGCAGTATCTAATTTAACACCTGCTGACTGCTCGAAGTATTGCCAGTCCCACTTTATGTCGTCATGTGGGTCCAACTGAGCATTGATCTCCTGAAGTAGGTCTCTATTACTTTGCTTCGATAACCAATCGATAAAGAATGCAGTATTTTTATAGCCATCTTTATAATTGCCACCAGGATTTTGGATGTCATCAGGAATATATCCAGCTTTTAGTCTAACAACATCCGCTATTCCCTCAATGATTGGCCCTATTTCCTTGTAATTATGATCATCTAGTTGATAAGCATGGGCAATTTCATGATAGAGAATACCGATAAGTTCGTCGACGGATTCTGTTTCGCTATGCGATTTAGAAAAGTTTTCCATGTAGTTTGCGCTGATATGGATGGTTGCGCCGTTAAAATCGCCCTCCTTATATGCAACCCCTTTTAGGTCTTCAAAGACGATATGGAGTGTAGGTAGTTTAGGCGCCATTCTCATATCTTTATACAGTAATCTAGCCACATTATAACTTATCTGCTCTATTACTTTGTTATCAATTTCTTGCCATGCGAAATGGTTAATTTTAGTTGTTTTGCTGAGCGAGACGGCAGGCAGGGGAAATTGACGCCATGCTAAGTCTGACTGAAACGCGATCGGTTTTAATTGCGCAGCGGCATTATCGATGTCATTTGCAAGTGCGAACGGCGCACTTGCAAATGTGGTCATAGCCGCAAGAAATATTCCTGCTTTAACCATTATTTATACTCCGACAATGAAGGCGGTCTTTGCGTTTTGGATTGACCCCATGCTTTATTAGGCTTGCTGGACATTTGATACTCCAATGTACCACCATTCATGATGTCGTTATGTGTGATGTAGCTACGCTTAAGTGGCTTGCCATTCAATTTAACGGATTTGATGTATTTGTTTTTATCACTGAAACCTTTAGCAACGGTTTTAAACGCTTTACCGTTTGCAAGTTTCAAGGTAACTTCTGGCACCTGAGGTGCACCAATCGCGTAGCTTAGGTCGCCTGGCGCTACGGGATAAAAGCCCATCGCTGAGAATATATACCAAGCAGACATCTGACCTACATCGTCATTACCTGCAAGGCCATCCGGTTTGTCTGAGCTTAAGGTATCCATGATCTGACGAATACGCTCTTGGGTTCTCCACGGTTTACCCGCGTAGTTATATAAATAGGCAATATGATGGCTTGGTTCATTACCATGGGCATAGTTACCAATCAGGCCTGCAATGTCTTCGTGCTCTTTGATCATCTCTTCAGAAAGGTGGGTATCAAACAGTGCATCTAGACGTGCTTCAAATGCATCATCACCACCCATTAATTCAATCAGGCCAGCTACATCATGCGGTACATAGAAGCTATATTGCTTAGCGTTACCTTCGGTGTATGGGCCCATGTATTTTGCTTCAAACGGGTCAAATTCCGGATCCCAGTTTCCTTTTGAATCTAACCCTTGCATGTAACCGGTTTCTTTATTGAACACATTTTTATAGCTCATTGCACGGCGATAATAGTCTTTTGCTTTGCTGGTATTGCCCATCGCTTCGTACATTCTTGCAATGGCAAAATCATCGTAAGCATATTCAAGTGTGATGGAAATAGACTCAGGAAGTACGTCCATTGGTACATAGCCAAACTTCTTGTATTCAGGGATGGCATCGTATACCGGGTTGTTAGCCGTGTTTTCAATTGCTTCTACTGCTAAATCAATATCGTAATCTCTGATCCCCTTTAAATATGCATCGGCAATGACTGACACCGCATGATAACCAATCATGGTCCATGTCTCGTGGGCATGGAACGACCAAATAGGTAACATTTTTTCGTAGCTTTGCTGATAATGTACAAGCATTGATTGGATCATGCCGGATACGCGGTCTGGGTCGATATAAGTAAGTAAAGGATGTAATGCACGATAGGTATCCCACAACGAGAATAAGGTATAGTGCTCGAAACCTTTGCCGTCATGAATTTCACTGTCAACGCCTCGATACTGTCCGTTGACATCTTGGTAGATATTAGGCGCTTGTAGTGCATGGTAAAGCGCAGTGTAGAACTGACGTTTTTGCGCTTTGGTGCCTTCCACGTCGACTTTATCTAAATAATTTGCCCACTGAGACTTGGCATTTGCGCGAACGTTATCAAAATCCCAACTTGGCACTTCAGTTTTAAGATTCTCTAATGCGTTTTTGCGGCTAACTGCAGAAAGTCCGACCTTCACCAACAGCGGCGTTTCGTCTAGATTATCAAAGCTTGCAACAAACTTAACGGCTTTACCTGCTGTCATTTTTACTGCGGTATTCTCAATCGTAGAGTGTTTGCTGTCTTTTCCTAAGCAATTCATACAACGATAACGGTTGTTGTCTAGATTATAAAACTGATAGTCAGCGATAGGTTTTGAGAACTCGATGGCAAAATACATTTGGCGGTTACGCGCCCAGCCATTAGTTGCGCGGTAAGCAACCAATGTGGTGTCGTTTATTTTGCGGATGTCGCTCCAAATCACTTTATTCTCAAAGTTATAGATTGCTGAGGTCAAATCAAGCAATACATGACCTTGTTTTGCTTTATTGAAGCTGTATTTATGCATACCCACTCGCGTGGTTGCAGTGACTTCGGCTTTCACACCATAGTCGAGTAAGTCAACGCCATAGTAGCCAGGCTCAGACCATTCTTGGTCATGAGAAAAGCGTGAGCGATACCCTAAGTCTGGATTTTCAGCGGTACCAGCATCGAGTTTTACTTCGCCTGTCATTGGCATGATCAGCAGGTCGCCAAGATCTGAGTGACCAGTACCAGAGAAATGCGTGTGGGAGAAACCAACAATAGTATGGTCGTCATAGTGATAACCAGCGCAGCGCTTGTAGATTTCTGGTTGAGGGGAAACACCGCGCATGGGGTTATCTGTATCTGGGCTTAATTGCACCATACCAAATGGCACGACTGCGCCAGGGAAGGTGTGGCCATCACCGCCAGTACCAATGAAGGTATCGACCCACTGTGTATTTGATTCAGTGGCGTGAACTGTTGCGCATAACAACACACTTTGTGTGATTGCCAACGCCCAAGTTTTAGCTCGCATTACTCTCTCCTAGTTTTTGTTTTAAATTGGAGCGTTCCAATTTTATTTTATAATACCCTTTATGAATACGTATTCAATACTCTGCGACGAAAAAATTATGCAATAAAAAAGGCGAGCTATGCTCGCCTTGTAAACTTTCGTTAACTTAATTCAGTTTTGCTTGCCACTTTTGCGACAGCTTAACCACGTTTAATCCGTACCATGCGATGTAGACATAACAAAGCAATGGCACAATAAAGCTAATCTGAATATGGAATTTATCCGCAACCACACCTTGAATGAGCGGCACAATAGCGCCACCGACAATGGCTAAACACAGCCAGCCAGAACCTTTACTGGTTAGTGAGCTCAAGCCTTCAATTGCCATTGAGAATATTGTCGGGAACATAATAGAGTTAAACAAGCCAATCGCGAGTACGGCAATCATCGCAATGTTGCCACTGGTGCTCATGGTCAATGCCAGTAATAAAATAATAACGACAGCGTTAAAAGCCACCGCTTTTGAAGGTGCAATAGTCTTTAAGGCAGCAGAGCCGATAAAGCGCCCTACCATAGCACCACCCCAGTAGTAACCGATAAGTTTTGCCGCGGCATGCTCTTCAAGTCCTGCGATTTCAGGTTCTGCGAAGTAATTTACAAGGAAACTCCCAATCGCAACCTCTGCACCGACATAGCAGAAAATAGCTACTACACCCATTACTAAGTGTGGCGCTTCAATTAGGTTATGGTGTTTCGCTTTACAATCTACCGCTTCAGTATGCTCAGCAATGACGGGTAACTTTAAAAACGCGAATACAACGGCGATTGTTAGTAGCGCAGCTGCCAAAATAAGATAAGGTACTTTGACACCCTCTGCGCTTGCCGCAGCTTCAACGGTTAACGTACCGGCTGAGCCAAACAATAAAAAGCCACCAACGATTGGGCCAATAGTGGTACCTAATGAATTAAGCGCCTGAGCAAGGTTTAAGCGACTTGATGCAGTGCGAGGATGTCCGAGTGCTGCTACATAAGGATTCGCTGATACTTGCAAAACAGTAATACCAGATGCAAGCACAAAAAGGGCTGAGAGAAAAATCCAATATTCGTGAACAACAACGGCAGGATAAAACATGATGCAGCCAATAGATGCCACGATTAAGCCCGTTAGTACGCCATTTTTATAGCCAAAGCGTTTAACTAAATACCCAGCAGGTAAAGAAATAATAAAGTAGGCACTAAAAAAGCAAAACTGGATCAGCATTGCTTCTGTGTAGTTAAGGTCAAACACGCCTTTTAGACGTGGGATGAGGACATCGTTTAAAACGGTGATAAATCCCCAAAGGAAAAAAAGCGTTGTCATTGCAATAAGCGGAAGTCGATAATTATTATTCTCGGTATTCCCGCTTGTGACGAAGGTTTGATTTGTATTTATTTCGCTCACAAGTGATACTCCAATCTGTTTTCACCTTGATTCTACACACTGTTACATGAAAATCACAAATGTTTTGTTGGATCGTTCCATGTTTTATCTGCTAAAGTAACGGAAATGTTCAGCAGTAGGTTAAAAGTTAGATGAATTTTAGAACAACGCAATTTTTAGAAGCACACATTAAAAAGACGCTCAGCTTTTACGCACCAAATTGCGTGGATGAACGTGGTGGCTTTAATCACTTCTTCAGGGATAATGGCGAGATTTATGATGCGAATACGCGTCACTTGGTATCAAGTACCCGCTTTGTCTTTAACTATGCTATGGCCTATGACTATTTTAAAGAGCCAACTGACTTAGACAAGGTTAAGCATGGTATCAATTATTTAGAAACTGTCCATAGACAAGAAAATGGCGGTTATGCGTGGCTGCTTGAAGGCGAAAATGTTATCGATGGCACTAACCATTGTTATGGCCTTGCCTTTGTTTTATTGGCTCATGCCTGCGCGCTTAAGGTTGGTTTATCGGACAGCAAGTCTGCAATCGAGCGAGTATGGCAGCTGTTAGAAGAGAAGTACTTTGAGCCTGAGTTTGGACTCTATAAGGATGAATTCGATGTGGACTTTAATCAGGCAGATAAGTACCGAGGTCAAAATGCCAATATGCATACCTGCGAAGCGCTAATTGCTTGCTTTGAAGCAACCCAGGATGAGAAGTTTTTACAGCGTGCATATTTGCTTGCCGACAATATGGTAAATCGTCAAGCCGCTAAGGCAGAAGGGCTGATTTGGGAGCACTATGATAGTCTATGGCAAATCGACCTTGAGTATAACAAAGACGATCCCAAACACTTATTCAGACCTTGGGGATTTCAACCAGGCCATCAAACTGAGTGGTCAAAATTATTATTGTTGATTAACCGCTACATGCCAAAGTCATGGCTTGTGGAAAAAGCCGTGCACTTGTTTGATGAGTCATTAAAAGCTGCTTGGGATAGTGAATTCGGGGGAATTTGCTACGGTTTTGCGCCGGATAAGTCTATTTGCGATGATGATAAGTACTTTTGGGTTCAGGCGGAGTCATTCGCTGCGGCTGCGCTACTAGCACTTGAAACTGGTGATGAAAAATATTGGCAGTGGTACGACAGAATTTGGCAATATGCTTGGGATAACTTCGTCGACCATGAATACGGTGCTTGGTATCGTATTTTGAATAACAAGAACGAAAAGTACAGTGATGAAAAAAGCCCGGCGGGCAAGACCGATTATCACACCATGGGCGCGTGTTACGAAGTCCTGCATTCAATGAAGTTAAAAGGCGAATAATATGGCACTTGTTTGTTTTGGTGAGGCGTTGATTGATTTTTTATCGGATGGCAAAACACCAGAATCATTTACTAAATATGCAGGCGGCGCGCCTGCAAATGTGGCAGTAGCTGCGGCAAAGCAAGGCGTTGATGCGTATTTTTGCGGCATGTTAGGCAATGACATGTTCGGCCAGTTTTTAGCTGAAGAGCTACAGGCTAATGGCGTAAATACTCGTTACCTTGAGTATACAGATAAAGCCAAAACGGCATTGGCATTTGTCTCTCTAGATAAACAAGGTGAAAGAAGCTTTAGTTTTTATCGGCCACCAGCGGCGGATTTGTTGTTCAGGCAAACACATTTTTCTGAGGATATGTTTACAGAGCATTCTGTATTACATATATGCAGTAACAGTCTTACTGAAGAGAATATCTATAAAACCACAGTTTATGCGCTCGAGCATGCGCGTGCAAACAACATGCTTGTTAGTTTTGATATGAACCTCAGGTTGAACCTGTGGAGTTCGACTGCGCATATTCTTGATAGAATTTGGCATTGTATCGCGCTAAGTGATGTCGTTAAACTCTCACGCGAAGAATTGGAATACCTGAACGCGAATAGTCATTCGGGTAAAACCGAAGCGCAAACCATAGCCGCAATTATGGATAAGCAAACTCAATTATTATTGATAACCGACGGTGCAAACCCCGTTGAGATTTATCTACCAAATGATAGTGCTAAAGTCGCTGCGCCAAATGTTGTCGCGGTGGATACCACGGCTGCGGGAGATGCGTTTGTAGGGGGGTTACTTGCTGAGGTCATTCGAAAGTTTAAACCTACCCAAGATACTGAGTTTGCCATCACACTAAATGAGGCAAAAGGCTTAGTCGCATATGCTGCAAAATGTGGTGCGTTCGCCGTTCAACGCTACGGTGCATTTGCCGCGTTGCCGTCTAAAGCTGATATTGGCGAATAGAATACTTTTTCTAGGATAGATGCACGCTCGCATTTATCCTAGTCCCTGTTTCTTTAGTCGCAGTCTTTGTGGGGCCACTCTACTATATGCGCTTCAAAATCAGACTCTAAGTCTACCTCCAGCTCTGAGGTTGCCTTACCAAAAATACTGATCCCCGCATCTATCATGGCTTGTTTGGAACCATTATTTCTAAGAGGATGCCAGCTTGCCAGTCCCCTGCCCTCATGAAGTCGTCGATAACTACAACTGTTTGGCATAAAAAAGATATCTTTGAGGTTTTCTTTGGTTAGCTGTACGCAAGACGGAACTAGAACTTGCCTTTCGCTGTAGCGGCTACAACCACAGCTATTTTTATCGTTATATTGGCAAACAACATCAGTGTAGAGTAACTCTTCACCTTCGCGTAAAAAGTCGGTGCTTTCAAATGATTCATCTTCCTCATCGCTGTCGATAAAAGAGTGTAAACAGCATTTACCACAGCCATCACAAATCGCTTCCCACTCATCTCTAGTCATTTCTTCGAGTGTTTTTTCTTGCCAAAAGCTCATTACTTTGCCCCTTCATTACGCTTTTTTGCATCATATTTGATTTGTGACGTTGGAATCGATCACATCAAACAAGCGGCGCATTCTATAGGATAGTTGAACGTAATTCAAAATTGGCGAACTATTTATGGCTGACTATGATTAAAGTACTATTTTTATTTCATAATCTTCGGCGAGAGCGCTATTTGTCTGTGATTATGGGACGTAGAGAGGGTGGTTGATTGAGGCAAAGGTACGTCTTTTTATTGTTTGTACTCCTGTTGTCTCTGTGTCGTCAAGTGGAAGCTGCTGGCAAAGAGACGTTGCAACTAGAGTACGTGGCTTCAAATGCTAAAATTGTCGACGTCATAAATAACCCAAGTATCCATTGGCAAACTACCGATGATAAAGTGCTGAACTTAGGTTATTCCAACCTAAGTTACTGGGTACGTACGTCGTTAAATATTGATGAAAAAGAAGGGCCTTATTTACTTGAGATAGCCTATCCGGTGCTGGATCAGCTTGATGTTTACATGCAACAAGAAGGCAATATATTTGTTCATCAGCAATTAGGAGATAAACAACCTTTCGTTGACCGCCCTTTTGCGCATGAGCATTTTATCATACCGCTCCCAAACGGCACGCATGGTAAGGTAGCACTATACATTAAAGTACGCTCATCCAGTGCTCTGCAACTTCCGGTGGTACTTTGGACACACCATGACTTTTTGATAAATGACCAAGTTTTCCGTATCGTGATGGGGATCTACTTTGGTTTGATGGGAATAATGGCAGCTTATAATGTGCTCCTCTATTTTACCATTCGCGAATCCACGTTATTTTACTATGTTTTATACGTTATTTGTTTAGCGCTCTTTTCCGCTTGTTTGTCAGGTTTTGCCTTTCGATATCTTTGGCCAAATAGTCTTTGGTGGAACGATCAAGCAATCTTGTTTTTTCTTATCAGCTCGGTGTTAACCGGCACTTACTTTGTTGTGACATTGCTCGAGATTGGTATTTCTGACAAGTGGCTTTACCTAGGTTGTCGCTTAATTTTGGTATTAGGGTTGGTACTCTTATTTTCTTCGGTGTTTTTTGACTATGCAGTGATGATAAAACTTACCATAGCGTATGCCGTATCAGCTTGTATCTGGGGCGTATTCTGCCGTATTTTACGTTTGGCTGGGAAAAGCCGCTTAGCGACATACTATTCGATTGCTTGGAGCTCAGTGCTCATTGGCGGGATCATTCTTGCGCTAAATAAATTAGATTTAATCAGTCAAACTTGGTTTACCGAAAATGCGCTATTGATAGGTACTGCCATTGAGGTGGCCTGTTTATCAATAGCAATAGGTGAAAAACTCAATACCGAGAAAAACAAGCGCTTTCAAGCGCAATTAACGGCATTCAATGAAATCCAAAAAGTAAACTCTCAATTAGAAAAGACTGTCGCCATCCGAACCCAAGCGCTACAGGAAGCTAACGATAGACTGGAGCTTGCGAGTCGCACCGATGCGCTTACCGGTGTTGCCAATAGGCGAGCGCTAGACGAAGCCTTGCATAGTGAATGCTTAAGAGCAAAGCGTTTTGAACACGCTCTTAGTGTTATTATGATCGATATCGATTTTTTTAAGCAGGTTAACGATACCTATGGTCACGAAGCGGGAGACGATTGTCTGATTCACATCGGACGTATACTTTCCAATTGTGCTACGAGAGCGGGAGACTTTGTCGCACGGTATGGCGGCGAAGAGTTTTGTATTGTACTTGCACAAACCGATAGCTCGCAGGCTTTTGACCTTGCAGAGAAGATCAGAATGACATGTGAGGCTAGCCCATTGATAAGCAAAAGCTATAGTATAGAGATGACATTAAGCGCAGGATTACATACTCAGACTAAGCCACCATACATCGGTAAAGAATTGCTCGCCTCGGCAGATCAGGCGCTTTATTTTGCCAAGCGTAATGGTCGTAACCAAGTGGCAATTTCAGGAGAGTTGTAAAGTTGGTATTCGGCTGTAAATGAATTAGCTAAGTCACCATAGAAAAGGATATAAGATGAAGACACTTCACAGAATCGCTATTTTATTGGCTCTCCTCATTGGTGCAGTAGCTGCTTATAGCTATAGCAGCCACACTGGGATGTTTATTTTTGTGATATTGGGTGTGGCACTTGAAATTGCATTTTGGCTTAAGCTAATACCGCGACGAAATAATAAAACGTGAGCGCGAAAACACACTGTTGTATATCAGTTAAAAGCAGGCACTTTAGTTAACGGAAGCTTGATCTCCATGTTCAATCCGCCTAATAGACTATTAAAGGATTCAATTTGTCCACAGTGAGCTTCTACCACTTTTTTGCACATCGCAAGGCCCATCCCTTTGGATTTTCCCGAATTGGTCCTCGCAGATTGTGATTTGTAAAGCGGGTCAAATAGCTGTTGGTGCGCCTCATAGGATAGCGGAGTGCCTGAGTCTTCAATGCGAATGATTAGATTGCTGTCTACGCTAAAGAAACTCATCTTTACTTGGACCTTATCTCCTCCATGCTTAATCGCATTACCTAAGATCTCGAGAACGCAGTTAGTTATCGCGTCTAGGTCGATGGTTATCTTTTCTGTACCAGATATTTGATAGTTAACCTCTAATTGCTCCTTATTATCCTTAAATAAACCCGCGGCCTGAGTATGTACTTGATTTACCAGCTTGCAGATCGTGAAGTCTCTTAGATTAAGCATAGTTGCTAACTTTTCATTGTCAGTGACAAGCATCAATTGATTAATAAAGTGATTTAGCTCGTCAATTTTATCCATGAGCTTGCCGTAGCTTTCCTGAACATTCTCTACAATATTGTATTGTAGAGATTCAACTTGTACCTTCATCACCGTTAGGGGGGTGCGCAGCTCATGGGAGAGATCGGTAAATAAACGTTGTTCTTTCTTTTCTAACGCCTGCTGATTTTGACGGTTGAACTGCTTTTCTGTTTGTACTGTATTCGAGAGTGCATTCACCTGAGTTTGTAGTGTTGATAGCAGATTATTTTGGGCTGACTTATTTTGTTGCGCAAGTGCCAGCGTAAATAACATGACCTCTATTAAGTAGCCAAATTTAATCGCGCTTGATATATGATAAACATTGATAAAGCCCGCATACATTGTCCCACCGATAGCAATGAAATTTACAAAGATGACATGGTTTAGCAGGCTGAGGGAAAAAGTGACAGAACCAGGAGCCCTCTGTTTCAAAGACCAATAGCTGGTATAAAGAAATAGCGGGATGATACTTAAGCTTAATACTAAGTTGTAGTGAACCGATTTTGAATAGATTGCTACTGGAATAAGCAGTAGGTAAGCCGCTAAAAATCCATTATATAAAAGGTGTAAGGTTTTGTTTCTTTGCTTTAATTGCAGAAATTGTTTGATGAAAAGAAGATGAAACACTGGTACAAAAGTCATCAAACAAGCCGAAAATAAGGTGGCAAATTTGCCTTGTGAAGGCCAAAAATATTGAAATGTGAGCCCCGACATATCCAACACAATTAGCAAAAACAATAGCGTCCAAATACAATAATAAGCGTTGGTCGCGTTGGCATTAAAGTAGAAGTTGACCAATACAATAACAAACACGGCTGCTATGATCCCGCTTAGTGTAGCATTGGTAACCGTACTGGTAAGAACATTACTGTTTAGCTCATTATCATTTATTAATCTAAGGTCAGCGGGGGCATTCGCAAAAGTCTGATAGCGGACAATAAGACTTGCCCCTCCTAAGTGTTCTTTTGATATTGGTAGATATAATTGCGGTGCTTCTACTTCCCTAATATTAAACGCGGTATTCAGGGTGTGCTGCGTTAAAAATGAGACCTCGCCGTTGTTAACCAAAGCAACACTTAGCCAAGGCAATCTTGCAAAACCAAATGCGATGTAATTTTTGCCCTCGGATATAAGCATATTTGGGGTGATCAACGCCCACTGATAAGACTCATTCTTTAGCTCAGGTGCTTTGCTTGAAAGTATCTCTGCAATAGATTGGCTTTCGCGCTCATTTATGCCGAGCGTTGAAGATAATTGCGCAGCATCGACTTCTCCAAAATGGACTGTTAATGGTTCACTTACTCTATGCTCGGCACTAGGCGTAAAGTCAACTGCACCAGCCGCCATAGAAAAAAGCATAAAAATTAACGAGAAAAGTCTTAACATAGTGATATAAGGCACAATAATTATAGCTAAATCCTACTTTTAAATAGTGAAGCAAATGTGGATCAAATTTGGAGGAGTAAACAAATGTAAATGCATCACAGAACTAATAATCAGTAAAAACAGCATATTACTACTATTAGTTACCATTGTTTCAAAAAATGCGATGAGAAAATGAGCATACGTGTCGAGTTACATAAAACTGAAATATAACTGTAACAATTGGGTGGTTAAATGCGCGGCTGAAATAAAAGTGTAATGAATGAACATTACTTACTCTAAGAGCGAAACTATGGTTAATCAATCTCAGACTTCAGCATCAGCTAAACTTTTTAACTGGCTGTCAATCGTATTACTTGTTTACTTAGTCTTAGTCGCAGTTGGCACTGTGAGTGGCGGTTTTAAATTGGCCTCAGGTGGAAGTGAAGGCGCGAAGGAAATCTTCGCATTTGCAACCAATCCAATCGTCGCCCTACTCTTAGGGGCTTTAGCAACTGCATTGGTGCAGTCCTCTTCAACGGTGACTTCTGTTATTGTTGGCCTCGTTGCTGGTGGATTACCTATTAGTATCGCAATTCCTATGGTGATGGGCGCAAATATTGGTACGACTATTACCAACACGCTCGTTTCTATCGGCCACATTCGTAGTAAAGAAGAGTTTAGAAGAGCGTTTGCCGCATCCACCGTACATGACTTCTTTAACTTATTAGCCGTTGCTATTTTCCTTCCTTTGGAAATCATGTTTGGCATGTTAGAGAAACTTGCGTCAGGACTAGCCCATGTATTTGTTGGTGATGCTGATTTATCGTTAAAAAGTTACAACTTTATCAAACCACTAGTGAAACCAGCGGTTAGCGTGGTAAAAGATGGTGTTAGCTTCTTAGATTCTACGGCAGCAGGTATTGCCATGGTTGTTATCGGTATCATGATGATCCTGTTCGCTGTGACTTACTTAGGTAAATTACTCAAAAAGGCGTTGGTAGGTAAAGCGAAAGAATTATTACACAGTGCGATAGGCCGAGGTCCTGTTGTAGGTATAAGCTCAGGCGCGTTAGTTACGGTAATGGTACAATCGTCTTCGACAACAACAAGCTTGATGATCCCACTCGCTGGCAGCGGCGTATTTACCACTCGCCAGATATATCCGTTCACTTTAGGTGCAAATATAGGCACTACAATTACCGCTTTGTTAGCAGCAACATCTATTACAGGTCCTGCTGCAGAAGTCGCATTAACGATTGCTCTTGTACATGTTATGTTTAACGTTTTTGCGGTAGCACTTATTTACGGGTTACCACTGCTGAGAGAAATCCCACTTCGTCTAGCTGAGAAGTTAGCTGAGATTGGTGCGCAGAATAAACCAGCAGCTTTGGCTTACGTATTAGGTTCGTTCTTTGTATTTCCGGGACTCATTATGCTCGCAGTACGATAAATAAAACGCACAAAGAATGTATTTAAAGCTCGGTATTGCCGAGCTTTGATTTTTTAGCCTTAGGGCGATAAGTCATAATTTTGTAATCTAGCTTTGAGATAATTAACATTGTCTTGTAAATAACGAAAGAAAGTAATGAGTAGCAAACCTGGTATTTTTAGTTTTAATGCAGCACAGATCACAAGTTCTATGAGGGGGCAGTACCGTGCTGTTCAACCCTATGAGAAACTTAGTCTGCAACCAGGTGAGCAAGGACTTTCTTTGGTGATAGAGTTGCCAATGGATGCGCGTATTGATGACCGAGTTAACGTTGTACTAACAAAGCACGGCGAGCGAAATGCGAAGTGCGAGGTCTCTTTGGTGGTTGATCCGGAGTCTTATCTCACTAAGATTGTAGAAATCAAAGTAAAGCAATCGCTTGATGCAGGTCCTTACTTTATGCAATTGAATCTAGTGGGACTCCACGATTACCTAAAGAATGCGGCTGAGTTTGATATCATTTTGAATGAACGAATTTTCGTAAGCGAGCCTGTATCTGAAGCGGTTACAACTCAGACTACTGGCTTCAAACGTATTTTTAACTCGGCGGTCAGCGCTGTATTATCCGTTTTTTAGCGACTACGTTGGTAATGAAATCTTACCCATAGAAAAAGGCAGTCCATCGCTATCACCTGATATGGTTTCATTCGCAAGTAGCGCAAATAACGCGGCCTCTTTGGCATCAGGGTTGACACCCAGTTGTGAGAAATCCTTGATTAAAACACGGTTACTCAGATGGCTTTCAATTCGCGCCATTAAAAACACATTATGAATTCCACCTCCGCTAACATATAGCTCTAATTCAGTTGTACCAAGCTCGTTCACCGCATTTGCGACGGTGATAGCTGTGAATTCTGTCAGTGTCGTGATGATATCTTCATGATTATAATCTTTTCCATCCAATGCATGATGCACGAAGGTTTGATTAAATAACTCTTGTCCAGTTGATTTTGGAAGTGGCTTATCAAAGAATTCGTGTGACAGTAAGGCTTCGAGAAAAGGAAATTGAATTTTTCCACTTGAGGCTATCTCACCATCTTCATCGAATGGCAGCCCTAATACGTGGCGACAATATTGGTCTACTAATGTATTTCCTGGACCGATGTCACTACTCATACTCTGCGTAAGTGTACAATTTTTTGGTAAATAAGTAAGGTTTGAAATACCGCCAATATTGAGTAAAACCCTATCGATACTCGTGCTCGAATATAATAGGTAGTCACCATATTGCACGAGAGGCGCTCCTTCATATCCCTTGGCGATATGCTTTTGTCTAAAGTCTGCGATGGTGATGATGTTCGTTTTTGTCGCGATAATATCGGCGTCAACGATCTGCAACGTGCTATTTAATTTTTCTAAGTCTGCAAAGGCTTGTTTTGGACAATGGTAAAGTGTTTGTCCATGACTCGCTATTAAATCAACAGTGTCGGCTGCGACTTGCCATTCTTTCAAAGCATTATTGATTAGACTTGCGTACAACTCGCCGAGCCACGCATTTAATTGACATAATGTTTTAAGATTTACCTGAGATTTAGACGCATGCTCACCGAGAAGCTGCTTTTGCGAAGGGGTGTATTCTATCGTGGTAAATTGTTCGACCGTTAGCTGTGTACTTTTCCCAGCACCTTCAATTTTACATAACGCAATATCTAATCCATCCAATGAGGTACCGCTCATTAGTCCGACTATATATTTGGTCTTTTTTTCCGCGATCGTGGCGAGTTTAATAATATCTGTTTTCATTTATAATGCGCGCTCCATGATCACTGCTTTTACCTGTTCATACTTTACACCGGACAAGCTGCCAAATCCTTCAAGTTGTCTGAATTTATATTTAGTAAAATAGGGGCAATTTAAGCCTAGCAAAAACAACGTTTTGAGGTGAGTAGAAAAATTTACGCCGCGTTGCGATGCAAACTGCGAAGCGTCTCTTAAAATATTTCGTGTTGTTTCAATATCTAATTCGTGGCTCTCTTGTGCATCGACGATCAAATGCTTACCGCCGCAGACCCCGCAGTGACCGCATTGTTCTGGTGCGTGCATATCGCCGAAGTAGCTGGCAAGCGCTTTGTGATAGCATGAAGTCAGTTGGAAAAATTTGAGTAAATGTCTTAGCCGTGCAAGTTCGCCTTGCTCTTTAATTTGTGATTGCTGGTAGAAAGACTCAACCAGTTCATTAATGTTAACTTGTTGGATAGGCTTTGCATAAACCGACGTATATTTAGCGACTTTTACGTCAATCAATTGTTGGTTTTGCAAATACTCAACGACTTCTTGGGCTTTAGCCTGTGGGATGTTTTGCTCGCTTAATGCTTGATGTGAAAGTAATCCCCATTTCTTTTTGAATTCAAAACACGAGAATAGCTGAGTCAAAAACAGTTGCCGCTCAGGCGAGTACTTGGCTAATATTTTATCTTTGTCTTGGCTGAATGCGATGCTTAGATCCGCAAAATAGCTGTAGTTTACTTGTAAGTAACCTTGCAGTTCGAGCTGGACAATAAGTGTTTTTAGTACCAATTGATTAATATTGGTTTTATAGGCGAGATCGTATTCATTGAGGTGATAATCTGTAGCTGGATCACCGAAAAGTTCATTAAAAAGCAGCGTTAATGACTCTCGCTCTAATGTACTGGCATAAACGAAGTTTTCTAATGTGGCAATTTTTTCATTATTAATTAAAGCAACGCAATGTGCATTCTCGCCATCTCTGCCTGCCCTACCCACCTCTTGGCTATATCCCTCAATAGATTTTGGCATATCATAATGTAGTACCCAGCGAACATCGGGTTTGTCTACACCCATACCAAATGCAATGGTAGCTACAACGATAAGATTAGCTTTCGCTAGAAAATCTGCTTGAATTTGGGCCTTTTTCTCACTCTGCAATGATGCGTGAAAAGCTTCTGCAGGAAAGCCACAAGCAGTTATCATTTTTGCTACTTCTTCTGCTTGCTTTTGCTGCGTGACATAAACGATACCAGCGCCTTTTGCCTTTTTTAAAAAGGCGAGTAAATATTCGTCTTTTTGAGATTCGCTAATATGCGCCGCACTTAAGAATAGATTCTTCCTGTAAAAGCCCGTTCTAATGATATTTTGATCGGATACATCGAATTTACCTGCCATATCGCGTGCAACTTTATTTGTTGCTGTCGCGGTGAGTAATAGCACTTGGTTGATACCAAGTTCATGGCGATATTTGGCCACTTTTAGGTAATCTGGCCTGAAATTATGTCCCCACTCAGAAATACAATGCGCCTCATCAATGACAAGAAAAGAGATATTGCTTTGTGATAACAAGGTACGTGCTTTTTGGCTATTCAGTCGCTCTACTGAAATAAAGAGGACTTTAAGTGCATTGTCTCGCACCGCATTTTCTATGCGCAACGTTTCCTCTTTGCTTTGAGTACTGTCAAGACAAGCAGTCGCAACCCCTTTACTTTGTAGGTAATCTCGCTGCTCGTGCATTAGTGCCAATAGTGGTGAAACGACTAAGCACATCCCTTGCTTCAATATTGCTGGTAACTGATAACACAACGACTTGCCTGCACCAGTTGCAAAAATAGCGATTGCACTTTGGCCTTGAAGTATAGATTCAATGACTTCCGATTGCCCCGGGCGAAGTGTGGTATGTCCAAATGTACTTTGTAGTGTTTGAAAGAGTTGCTGCTGTTGAGTCATCCTGAATCTTTTCTATATTTTTCTGAGATATTCGCTATTGTGCCATTTAAATTGGTGATTGCTTCATTAACGCGCTCAATGTCACTACGCTTAAATGCATGACGTCCAAGCATAAAATGTATAGCGTTATCGTTAACTACATAAGGGTGTAGCTGAATGCTTTGGTAGCCTAGCTTGTTGATATAGTAGTAGCCTGCGTCCTCATCTTCAATCAGAAAATCGATGCGGTTTTTAGCCACCATTTCTATTCGCCGGTCTAAGCTCGCGATTTCAAACAAACGCCTGTCGTACCAATCGATTTTTTTTATTTGTTTCACTTCCTCACCGTAGTAGGCTCCAGGATTGGCCGTGAATGTATAGCCTGCAGAAAACAATTCGATTAAGTTGCTATCGAGATCTATTTCCTTGTTAGCAAACAAGCGCATTTTTTCACGCCGATATGGCGAGGAGAAGTAAGCGATTTTTGCTCTATCGACGCTAAAACTTGCGGATGGCAGGACATCAATTAAGCCCTTTTCAAGCTCAGTGATCCCACGAGCCGATGAAGGAAGCTGAATGAACTCGATACAAAACCCGGCTCGTTCAAAAACTGCTCTCGTGATATCTACGTCTATGCCGTAAGGACGAGTGCCATACATAACAAAAGGCGGCCAGCTAGAGCCAATGCCGATTTTTAGGGATGACTTATTCGCGCAGTCGGACGCGTAGCTTTTTGGAAAAACTAAAACGAATAATAAAACGGATAGACGAATAAGCACTGCCAGAACTTATGACTCTTTTATGAAGTTCATTATGTCATTATGAAAGACCAAGCAGAAAAAGAAAGAAGAAATTGGTGATAAAAGCCAGATAATGGGTAACTTTATGTTTATGTGAATAAAAAATGAGCTTGACTGGCAAGCTCATTAATTGGGGATGGTTAGATTAGTTAGTTACTGCTTTCCATACATCAGCGGTTCCAGGTTCTTCACCTTGAGTCCACCATTTTGCTTCAAAGACATTGCCGTTATGAATTACTCGGTCGCCACCGACATATACTGTAGAGCGATCCCAAGTCGGGTATTGGGCGCCACCGTCTTTAATCGTAACATTAAATGTTGTATCAACAGCGTTCACCCCGTCTGATACGGTAACAGTTACTGGGACGGTTGTGTCGGCAGTGACATTTGCAGCAGTAATAGTCGCTGAGCTACCATTTGCTACTACGCTCAGCTCGGCTGGTGCACTCCAGCTATAGCTAAGCGCTGCGCCTTCAGGGTCAGTTGCTGACACATTGACAGTAGCCGAGGCCCCTTCATTAACCGAAATATCTGAAACCGGTGTAACGACAGGCGCTGCATTTGCACCTTCTGGGTTTACAACAACAACGATTGTTTTGGTTGTTGATAACACGCCATCATTGACCGTTACAGTCAAGTCGTAGCTTGTCTGTTGATTGACTGAAGGCGCGGTTACAGCGACAGCTGCGGTGTTGTTAGCAGATAAAGCCAAACCAGGGGCAGCAACCCATGAATAGGTTAATGGATCATTGTCTAAATCGCTTGCTTGCGCATCGACATCCACAACCTGACCTGAGGTCACATTGATTGGTCCAGAAACTCCGATAGAAGGTGCACGATTAGGGATCTCACCTGCTGTAAGGCCATCATACATTGCATTTAGAATGTCGCCATTATCAGCGTCAATTTCCCAACCAAATAAACCAGCCAGTTGATGAGTGTTTGCATACTGACCTTTTGCGATAACGCTGCGTGGGCTATCGTAAGTGATGAGTTTACCGTTACTTCTGTTCCAAACATATGCTGCTTGTGCTTGCTCATCGTAGCCTACTTCATAACCATTAACACCTGAACCACCTTGGCCTACAGCGTTCGCTGCAATTGCTTTATAATCCATAATGCCTGGTTCCCACACGCCTTCAGAGGTGGAACCTGTCAATGGGCCATTGCCCGGCGCCGTCATCGGATTACCAGGAATGGTTGCATTTGCATCTAGCACACCTTCCCAGCCGCGGCCGTACATTGCAACGCCCATAACGAGCTTAGAGGGCTGCACACCTTGTTGAAGTAGCAATTGAATTGCATGGTCGCCAGTATATGCTGGGCCTTTGCGTGGCACACCCTTGTCGTCAACGCCTGTCCCGTTACATTCATCAGTACTGAGATGAGAGCCACAGTAGATACCGGTTTGATGACCCGTTTCATTGTTCCAAGCGCCATAGAAGTCATAGGTCATCGCAAAGATATAGTCCATATACTGCTGAGCAGCTTGGTAATCTACATCTTCAATCTTGTCATAACCTGCACCTATTGCAGAAGTGAGCTCATATTGACGGCCGGTTTCAGCTTCTAATTCATCTAGCATTGCGCGAAGCTCTTGCATTAGCGCCACATAGGCTGGACCGTCGTTAATTGGATCGCCTAAGTCTGGATTTGGACCATCACCACCTGGGAATTCCCAGTCGATATCTACACCGTCATAAAATTTCCACGTTTTAAGGAATTGTTTTACAGACGCAACGAAAGTGTCGCGGTTTGCTTTATTTGTAAAGCCATGGAACGGATCAGATAGCGTCCAACCACCCACTGAAGGCAGAATTTTAAGGTCTGGATAACGTTGTTTTAGCGCCATTAATTGAGAATATACACCGCGAATAGGATCTTTTGCATCCACCCCTGGCATAGACTTTTGCACTGCAGCCCAAGGGTCGTGAATGACGACTTCATAATCTTGAGAGTCAGCACATGCAGTTTGAAGCGCTCTCCAACTATTACCATTTTCGATGGATTTTAGCGACTCGTTAGGTCCGCAAATCGGAATAAAGCCATATAAAATGTGCGATAGGTTATGAGCTGGGATCTTAGTTACGTCGTAATTACGGCCATAAATGCCCCATTCAACGAAATAAGCACCCGTTACACGGCCTGGTATTGTACCGTTATTACGGTTGTTCGGATCTACATTCATAGGAAGTGGCGCTAGATGTGCACCGTCAGTGTCGGCAATGACGATTTCTTTCCCTGCGCTTCTTGCACATACGGTACCTTCACACAGTTCTAAATAAAGCTGATGGCGACCCGATTTAGTGTAGGGGAATTGTACTACTCCGCTTTTAGTACCAGCTGCAAGCGTACCTTGGTTTACGAGTAGATCATCAAAATATACTTTATAGTTATCACCGCCAGAGCCACTCCAAGCATTCCATTTGATGCTAATATCGACAACATCTTTGGCTTTTACCAGTTGCTTGTAAGAGCCAAGCCCATCGACGTTAACTTCTACGAACGAATACTGTTGTGGCTGCCAATCTAATGTTGGTGTAGAAGGGGCTGCAAGTGCCCCGCCACTCAGTAAGGCAAGTCCTATATAGCTGGTTATTTTATTAAGTTTCATATCTTCAACCTTATTGTAGTTACATGTTGTACCCAATTAATTTGGGTTTTCTTTAAATTGCTTTCCAAACATCGGATGCGCCGGGCTCTTCTCCCTGAGTCCACCACTTGGCCTCATACACTTTCTGTTGATGCGTTACTCTGTCGCCTGCGACATAGGTAGTTGTACTATTCCAAGCTGGGTATTGGTTATTGGTGCTATCTTGAACGGTAATTGAGAAACTTACGGTCGTGCTTGCTTTGCCATCGGTGACATTAAGTTCAGCCTGAAAGGTTTGATCAGCCGTCACTTCAGGTGTTGAGATGGAAATCGTGTCACCTTCGCCACTAAAGCTAAGCGGTGCAGGAATACTCCATATGAATGTCAGTGGGTCATTTTGGTCGTCAAACGCATGAGCATGCACTGTCGCTTGGCTATTTTCTGCGATGCTTTGGTTAGAAATTGGATTCACCGTAGGCGCGGTGTTGTCACCCCCTTTTACAACGCTAAGATTGCTGGTGTAAGCGGCATGTGGCAAAAATACTTCGTTTGCTAATAAGGCATTTGCATCAAACGCAATTGAACCGTCCGCTTGCTTAACACCAATGTTGACCTTATTTCCGTAATTGCTATTAAGATAAAGAGCTAACTCAGCTTGCCATGTTGATGCATTAGTGGAGGTTACATTCAAGTTATGGCTAATTAATTCATTTCCAGATTGATCAAACGTTCTAAACCACACGCTATCACCGGCTTTAGCATCTTGCCCTTGCTTTAAGAAATAGCCGCTGCTTACCCATTCTGGTGGCGTGCCTGTTGAGGTTATTGTGATATCAGAACAATTGTAAAATCCCTCTCCTGCGACATCAAACCGCTGCCAACGGGTATATAAAACTGCATTGCCCTCACGGCCTTGTGGTATATCTATTTCCATTTTATAGAAGCGTTTACCTTCAGGATCCACAACGAAATCAATATTGCCAAATTCATTAATAAGCTCTAAATCATTCCAAGTCAGAGGAGATGTATCGCCATCGTAGTTTGGCTTTGACAGGAAAAACTGCCAAAAACTGGGATTATGAGGTGTTGTCGCCCTAAAGCTAATGGCAAGTTTATTTTGAGCGTTTGGCTCTACAACTGTACGCTGCCAGTGTGGTGAGACAACACTCATGCCACTTTTGTTTGGGTCACCAGCTGAGCAAAGCGTACCATTGGGGATATTCGCTTTTACCGCCTCTAGGTTATTGTAGTCAGCGGTATTGGTCGAAAATTCATGCTCTTGCACAAACTGAAAATGGCCTGAGTCTAGAAAAGCTGCTCGACACGCTAAATTTGGGATATTTGAGCCATCATCCGGCCACCAATAACCTCCTTGCGCTTGGCAGATCGCTTGCCTTGCTTTGGGAAAGTCCATAAAACCATGAGCTGAAACTGCGCTTGAAAGCAAAACTGAGGTTGCGCCAAAAAGACCAAGCGCATATTTACGGTGTAAACTATTCATGCTTATTCGCCTTTTATAAAGGGGAGCAAAGCTCCCCATTTATTATTTACAAGTTGCAAACCTTGGTATAGTCGCTACTGACTGATGGTTGCTTATTACTCCACCATTTCGCTTCATACACCGCGTTTCCTTCAACAATTAAATCTCCTTGAGCTGCATGTGTGCCCTGTGGCAAGTTCGGGTAAACCACAATTTGACTGATAGGTGTACCTTTACAGCTAGTTACCGGATCTGTTGGCCCTGTACCAGGTGTCGCGATTGGTAGGTCGGTATATTCGCTGGTAAATGCATAGCGATTACCGTCTTTCTCAACCACAAAGTTAACGGGCCCAGAAATCGGCATGTAGTACATGACTTGGGCATTGATGGTTTCGCCGGGAGCAAAAGACTTAGGCGTACCACCCCACTCGTTCACAAGGGTGATAGAGAATCTGTGGAATTCGTTTTCGAAGCCGCCAATATTATTACCCGCAGCATTTGAGCCATTTACGTCTACTGCCATACCAAGCTTTTCTTGTGCATTCCAGTTAGATTTGAAAATTGCTGATGTTGCAACAGGAACATCAAACGAAATTTTTGCGCCACTCAAATCTATCGCTGAGTTGTTGGTAAAGGCAAAAGTTGGTGCAATTGGATAGTTAGCATCTCCGGCTGGGAAATCTTTAGCAACGAATGTGACATCAACTGCAGAAGCTGGTTTTACAAAGGTCTTATTTCCTTGTTTAACCGAGTATGGCGTGCCACTTTGATTAAACTTGTTGTAAGCTAAGCTTGTTAGCGATGAACCCATGAAGTATTCATTTTTGCTTACATCATAATCGAAGTCACCAGCAAGCTCCCAGAACATGATTCCGCCTAGTTCTTGGTTGATGACATAGTCGACTTTCGCAGCCATTGACTCTTCATCTTCAATGGATAAGAAAACATTCTTGCTGGCATTCCAGAGCCAAGGAGCAACCGCTACTGAATCATAATGGCGGGCATAGGTACCGCTAATCTGATGCTCTGGGTTGTTAACTGGATCTAGTCCATAATCACTTAGGTAACTTCCTAACACGCCATTTTGAAGGTTTTTAACATGCCAAAGCGGATTAGAACCTGCGGGTACTTCTAAGCCAACATCGTTCTTGTCGTGCCACAAGTTATCGATACCCACAGCACCATTACCACACTTGTTCTTTTCACCGCTGCCAGTCCCCGGAGGACAATCAGCTTGGTTAGGTAATGCAGCTTGCCCCCAAAGGCCATTTGTACCACCCGTTACATCTCTAAAACCACGAGTATAATAAGGGATACCGATGTTGATGCGCCCTGCAGAGACAGAGCCTCTGAAATATTTGACCGCCCAATCAGTGTTTAGGTAACCAATACCTTCAAACTCTTTGGTGCCGTAAACATTCCACTGTTTTAGCTCGGAATCTTCGCCGGTGTCGAATAGCGATGCGTTATGACCAACGTGCTGGTTCCACGCTCCATGTAAGTCATAAGACATGATATTGACGTAGTCTAGATACTTGGTGACTTGGAATGTCTCCATACCACGTAGAAGGTAACCAGAAGACGGTGATGCGATCGTCAATAGATAGTGTGTATTGTCTTGCTGACCTGCTTGATCTAATGCTTCTCTTAGCTTCTTCATTAACACTTGATAAGAAGCATTCAATGCCGCTCGACGCGGGTTTGATATCGCAAAATCATCCGGGTGACCTGAGTCGTTCATAGAAGATGGATATTCATAGTCGATATCGACACCATCAAAGTTATATTTACGGATAAATTCAACTGAACTTGCTACAAACGCGTCAATACCAGCGTGATTCACGCTGCCATCTGCATTGGTCGTCATCGTATAGAAACCGCCGCTGGCAACTCGCTTACCTGTTTCGTCGAAGTAGCCACCGGTTTCTGCCCAACCGCCGACTGAGATCAAGGTTTTAACATCAGGATGCTGTTTCTTAAATTTGTTTAGCAAGTTAAAGTGACCGGTATAGGGAAGAGATGGATCCATCTCTGCACCAGCAACCCCCGGCCAAGTCATATTCGTCGCTGCATTGTTAGGAGCTGTTGGATTACCTATTGAAACCTTGTTATTGGCATCAACGTGCGCGAAAGCGTAATTGATATGGGTGATCTTATCCCATGGAATATCATCAACTAAGTAGCTCGGTTGACCATTCTTACCTGTCCTCCAACTGGTAAAGTAACCGATGACGCGTCTTGGGTGATCGGTTCCCATTTTTTCTCGACCGCTTTCGTCATAAATATCACAGTAATTAGGCGATGTGTTTGGAGTCTGATAAAGACCATGCGGAACACAGCTGTTTACAACTGGCGGTGTTTCAACCACATTTGCGTTGAGTATGCTCTCTGCTGTCGCACCGGTATTATCTTCAACAACAAGCTTTAATGTTACTGTGCCCAGTTGCGTTGGTGTCCAAGTATGTTGAGCTGGTGCTGTTGCACTTTCAAATGCGACTTGGTCGTTAATAAGCAGGGTTAGTTTTGCTATTGAGCCGTCTGGATCTGAACCATCAAGAACGATGTCTACAGGCTGATTAATAACCAGATTATTACCTCCGCCTAACGAAAGGTTTGCTGTAGGTAACTGATTTCCTGCCGTATTAACGATGACATTGGTTATTAATGTGTTGGACACAGCTTGCTTGTCATCTGTTGCAACTACTGAAATTGCGTGTGTTCCAGCGGTTGCTGACCAATTAAATGAAAAATTATCACCTGTCGCTGTGGTATCAATACCAACTGACGTGCCATCTACAAAAAACTCTACCTGTGCGACTTGGCCATCACTATCTGTTGCATTTACAGAAATGGCAACGCTGTCATTTTCGTTAAAAGCGCTGCCATCAGCTGGAAGTAAGCTCTGTACTGTGGGTGGTGTGTTTGTGACAACGCTGTCACAGTCGCCCAATTTTTTCCAATCATCCCACTGACCGGAATGGGTAACTGGATCAGCCTGAGTCCACCATTTCGCTTCAAAAGCTTGTTGCGATTTTTGTACTTGAGCGCCGCCATTATATGCCGAATTTTGTGACCATTCAGGTAAGCCATCACAATTATAAGCATATGAGTTAGCGCATAAAATGGCTCCGAGGATAGAAGCCATTTGCGATAATTTAAGGGTCTTTACATGTTGTTTCATAGTTTGGTTCTCCAACCATTTATTGTATTTGGTTAACAATAACAACATAAACCTAACACATAAAATCAATATGGCAACAACATTTTTCTCTAGCTGATAACGTTAACGTAAGCGTAAATTGGAGCTTGCTTTTCATCAAAATGTAATACTAAATTGTTGATTAATATGCTTAGTTTTAGTTTTCTGATACATAGAAATAAAACTGTAATTATTTAATATTAAGCGATAGTTACTAGCCTACTTCTCTAAAGTTTATACAGTTACTAGTTTGTTTTTTAAGCATATATTGAAAAGTTATTAATAAGGTTGAAGGGTAATATTAGACTTAAGGCGTATTTTAATGGTTTCTTGTCGTGGCTTCCTTTTTGAACTAAGTTTAAATTAATTCATTTAGGAGATTGAACTTTGGAATTTGCTGAGCTATCAACGACTTCAAATGAAGCGATACGAGTGCTTTGTCTCGATGATGAGACGAATGTGATACGGTCATTAAATCGATTATTCCGTCAAAATGGAATACACGCAGAGCTCTGTAGTGATCCACAGCAAGCCTTGGCGCTGATCCGAGACTCCTCATTTGAAGTTGTTATTAGTGATATGCGGATGCCTGAAATGGATGGCGCTACATTTTTGCATGAAGTAAAGCGTATATGCCCGGACACGCAACGGATATTACTGACAGGATACTCAGATCTTGCTTCAACAATTAAAGCCATCAATGAAAGTGGGATCCATGCATATATTCAAAAGCCTTGGGATAACGATATACTCGTACATACCGTGAGAGAATGTTCAGAGAAATACAGATTAAAAAGCGTAAATAAGAGACTAAATGAAGAGATAGTACAAAAAAATGCGCAACTCACTGAGTTAAATGAAAACCTTGAAGGACTTGTACAAAAACGCACTGCGCAGATCCGCAAAGTGTTAAGTCAATTAGAGCAAGCTAATCAAAAAGAACGTAAAGAACATCGGGCTACCGTCGAGTTACTTTATAATTTTCTGAATGCAAATCCATTTATCGATGGTAAAAAAGCGAAGAGCATAGCCAAATTATGTAAAATTATAGCGAATAAGCTAGAACTTTCTAGTGAAGTAGCTGAAACGGCTATGATGTCAGGGTATTTAGCGGAAGTAGGTTTACTTGCTATGGACCCAGAAATTTATAAATCGCCACCCAGAAAACTAAGCGAAGCACAAAAGAAAATTTATTATACGCATCCTTCCATTGCACAGCTTATGTTGATGCCAGCGCAGCACTTATCTGACGTATCCGAGGCGATTTATCATCAATTTGAAAAATTTAATGGCCAAGGGATCCCTAAAGGTCTTAAAGGCAAAGAAATTCCTTTGGGCTCACAGATACTTGCTGTCGCCCGAGATTATTATGACAATTTATACAGCGCTAACGGTTCTGATAAAGAGAAAGCCGATTTAGCGCTAGATCTTATCCGAACCTATAGAGGAAATTTCTACTCCCCAGAAGTCGTTGATATTTTAGAGAAAGCAGTGAGTAACAACGAGCTAGGCCAAGAGCAAGTCGGTTCGGTTGATATATTGACAACTGAAAAACTCAAGCCTGGCATGATATTAGGTTTAGCGCTTCACAGTAATCAAGGAATTTTATTGCTACCAAAAGGCCATATCTTTACTGATAAGTCGATAGATAAACTTAAGCAGTTGGAAACACAACGCCCAATCCCCTTTCGAATTATGGTCAAGCGATAATAATAGCTTATCGACTTATCGACTTATCGGCGACTGTACTATCGAATACTCGTTTGCTGGTGTTGTATAGATGATGGTAAATATAGCTTTTGAGTCTTTAATTGGATCAATATTATTGAGCGGTTCAATTATACTGGTTCGAGAATAAGGAACTTGTATTCGCGCAGCACGCCTGCAAGAACACATCATACAAGATTGTAAACTCGCTCAGCTTACTTTCTACTAAAACTATTAATAAAAAAAGCCCAGTAAACTGGGCTCGTTTAACTACTATACTAATCTAGTAGATTATTAAGTGCTTGAAGCGGGTGTTTTGGTTTTTGTCCACTAAAGCGTTTAACCTGACACCGACAAGAGAAGCCAGTCACTAATATTTCATCTTGAGCTGCGTTATCAATATGATGCTGCCATGAGGATTCATAGAGCGCTTTTGAGTTTTCCTGATTTTGCGCTTCGTGGCCATAAGTTCCCGCCATGCCACAACATCCCGTATTAACCGCTTCTAAATTAGAGTTCAACTTATTAAAAATACCTTGCCAAACATTTTTAGATTCAGGCATCGCTGTTGTTTCTGTACAGTGACTTATCAACGTAAATTTTGATGGACTGATTGTCGCAGCCGTTGGGATATCGACTGTTGCAAGCCATTCATGCGCTAATTGTACCTTAAAGCCTCCCCTGCTCTCTTTGAGAATATCATTATATTCATCGCGATAGCACATCACCAAAGAGGCATCGAGCCCAACTAAAGGCCTGTTATATTCACTGATTGTATTTAAAAACTGTGCGGCAGTCTTCGCAGTCGATTTAAATTCCTTTAAAAAGCCTTTGACGTGTTGTGGCTTACCGTTTGGTTTGAATGGTAATACAAGTGGATAAAACCCAAGTTTTGATATAACTTGCACAAAGTCCGATACTAATTCTGCTTCATAGAAACTAGTAAACGGATCTTGAACAACAAATACCACGCTTTTTTGTTCTTCATCGCTTAACTTTTCAAAACTGCGCTCTGAATAGAAATATTTGTTCGGCACTAACTTGCTAAGCTGCACCTTACTTAGTGCTGGCGAATCAATATAGCCGATCATCCGTTCAACGAAAAAGTTTGATATGCGATTACTCTGTAGAGCGTTAACTAAATTTGGAAACTTAGCCATGGTAGGCAGTGCTCGCTCTATATTCGCAACTAAGTAGTCTTTAAGTGGACGATTATAACGGCTGTAGTAAAAGTTTAAAAACTTAGCTCGAAACGTAGGAACATCCACTTTTATTGGGCATGCCGTTGTGCACGCTTTACAGGCTAAACATTCATCCATTGATGCTTTAACTTCATGGGAAAAGTCATATTCGTTTTTCTTTCGGGTATTGAGAAAGCGCTCCCACCAAGTGGTATCATTTTCATGATTGATTAATTGCTTTTCTGCAGCAATCAAATCGACCCCTTTATTGCTTTGTAGTCGTAACCACTCTTTAAATAGCCCAGCGCGTCCTTTTGGAGAGTTTCTACGATCTTTGGTTACCTTGTACGATGGACACATTGGTGAGTTGTCATCATAGTTAAAGCAAAGTCCGTTACCATTACAATTGATTGGCGCTTCGTAGTTTACTTTTACTTCAGTTGGGATTGTACGGTCAAACCAAGCTCTCTTCTGTGCATCGACTGACACTAATTGATCACTTGAATCCAGTGGTGTACAAATTTTTCCAGGATTTAGGCGATTGTTTTTATCAAATAAACTTTTAATTTTACGAAGTTCATTAAAGAGTTGCTCACCGAAAAACTCTGGTCCATATTCACTTCGGTAACCTTTTCCATGCTCTCCCCACATTAGTCCTCGGTATTTTGCAGTTAACGCCACTACTTTATCGGAGATCACACGTAGTAATTTTTCCTGTTCGGGGTCGCACATATCAAGTGCAGGGCGCACATGTAAAACTCCGGCATCAACATGACCAAACATACCATAATCTAATTGGTAACTATCAAGTAACTCTCTAAATTCAATGATAAAATCAGCAAGGTTTTCAGGCGGAACGGCTGTATCTTCGGCAAAAGCAAGTGGCTTTTTATTACCTTTTGCGTTACCCAATAAGCCAACTGATTTTTTACGCATCGCATAGATCTTAAGGATATCCGCTTTATCGTTGGTAAGCTGATAACCAATAACACCCGCCTCTTTATTCGCAATAAGCTGATCTAGTCGTTGACATAAACTATCGACTTTAGACGAAATTTCATCTTCGGATTCACCATTAAACTCAACCATGTTAAGACCTTGCATCTCAACACCTGGTACATCTTGAATTAAGTCCGATACCGAATGCCAGATGATGTCTTCTTTGGCAAGACCTAGAACTTTACTATCTACAGTTTCGACCGATGTAGCATTAGCGGAAACCAAGAAAGGGCTGTTTCTAAGCGCTGATTCAAATGAGTCATATTTGATATTTATTAGGGTTTTATATGGCTGAATTGGCGTTAAATTAAGTTTTGCTTCGGTTACAACACCAAGGGAACCTTCAGAACCCGTAATAATTCGAGACAAATCAAAAGTAGTTAGTGAATCGTCGAATACATTTTCGAGGTCATAACCAGTTAAAAAACGGTTTAGTCTTGGAAATTTTTCTAGTATAAGTGCTCGATTGCTTCGACAAATCTCGATGACATTCGCATAAATGTGAGAAGTCTTTGAGTTTTGCTCAGCTAGTAGCTCGGCTTTATCGATTGCTAACTTCGAGGTATTTAGCTCTGTTCCATCCACTAAAAAGGTTTTAAGCCCAAGAACATGATCGCTTGTTTTGCCATAAACTAGTGAACCTTGGCCCGACGCATCTGTATTTACCATACCACCTATTGTTGCTCGGTTACTGGTGGAAAGATCTGGAGAAAAGAAATAGCCGTAAGGTCTTAGAAAGTCATTAAGCTGATCTTTGATCACACCCGCCTGAACTCGAACCCAGCCTTCTTGTTCATTGATCTCAAGAATTTCTCTCATGTGTCTCGATAGATCAATCACGATACCGGGTGTAAGTGATTGACCATTCGTACCAGTTCCTCCGCCTCTAGGGCCAAAAGTGAGAGACAAAAATGGGTCTTGTTGGGCGATTTCAAGTGCAAGTTGTACGTCTCGATTTGTTCTAGGAAATAATACTGCTTGAGGGAT